>NZ_LNBC01000055.1 GCF_001546115.1 Paracoccus aminovorans | reverse complement strand
GTGGGAGGCCGCGCCGACCGGCAGGCGCGGGCGACAATGTGACTATAGCGCTGCCGCGATCCAGACCTGCCGACGATGCAAGTGCTGTTTGGGATGGCACTCAGGCAGATCGAGCCATGTTGCGCCACGGGTTCGAGCAACCATGGCGAGGCGGCTTCGTCGAGAGCCTGTTGCGGCCGGCCTGGACTGGGACGTGCCGGACTTCAGCACGCTGTCGCGGCGCCAGAAAACCTTGAAGGTCAACATCCCCTCGCGGTTCAGACGGCCCATTGCACCTGCTGGTCGACAGCACCGGGATCAAGGTCGAGGGTGAAGGCGAGTGGACTGAGGAGGGTCAGCAAACAGTCCGGGGGACTGTTTGCCCGACGAAGGCGCAAGCATGGTGGCACGAAGCGGCGCATCTGGCGCAAGATCCACATTGGCATCGACGAAAAATCCCTGGAAATCCGTGCGGCCAAGTTCACCACCAGCGACATGGGCGATGCACCCATGCTGCCCGAGTTGCT
>NZ_LNBC01000054.1 GCF_001546115.1 Paracoccus aminovorans | reverse complement strand
GGCATTGCCGAACCCGATGATGAGACGGGGTACACAGAGGACGGGGTCTGCCGTGAACCCGGAACGGGGTCCGCTGCGGACCCGGTACCCCGTCCACAGCGGACCCCAAACCATCCTGAAACCATCCATAAACCACCTTCGCGCGCGCGTGCACGCGAGGCGGCGGCGGAATCTCTGGAGATATTGAAGGCCTATCCCGCCGACCGATGCCGCAATGAAGCGGCCTGCCTGCACCACGTCGAGGCTGCCATGCAGGAGGTCGGGCAAGTGCTATGCGCTGGAGACCGCAGGCTATACGCGCTCAAAGGTCTGCTTCTCGGATAACTGGTTCAGGGTGGGCCGCTGGCGCGATTACATCGGGGACGAGCCGGAACCGCCTCAGAAACCGACCCCGGCGCATGCGGCAAAAACTGCCGACTGGATCAAATCCCGTCACCCCCTGTGCCGGATTCTGAGCGTTGGACAGGTCCGCATGGCGCTGGACCTGGAGCTGGTTTCCCGCAGCGAAGTGCGCGCCGCAGGCTTCAGCGAAGGATTGCGTTATGTCTGAGCGT
>NZ_LNBC01000053.1 GCF_001546115.1 Paracoccus aminovorans | reverse complement strand
GATCCGATACGGGAATGGCGCCAGCTTGCCCTCAATCTTGCAACGGTAACGGGCGGGTCGCGACGCAGGCCCCGTTACGGCATCTCGTTCACGTGTCATAGCCAGAACATGACGGTGGCGGCGAGAGCGACGGCAGACAGGAAGACCTTCGGGCATCTGTCGTAGCGGGTGGCGACCCGGCGCCAATCCTTCAGCCTGCCAAACATGATCTCGATGCGGTTTCGGCGTTTGTAGCGTCGCTTGTCGTGCTTGTCGTGCTTGCCACGAGATTTCCTGCCCGGGATGCAGGGCCTTATCCCCTTGTCTTTCAACGCATTTATGAACCAGTCGGCATCATGGCCCCGGTCGGCCAGCACCCAGTCCGCCTTTGGCAGGGCTGCCCAGCAGGGCGGCGGCCCCCGTGTAGTCACTAACCTGGCCTGCGGTCATGCGAGGGATAAGGCCATGATCCGGGGGATCATGGCCCCCGAGAACGCGGATCGGGCGGCCTTCGGCATCGGTCACGGCATGCAGCCTGGTGTTCATGCCGCCCTTTGCGCGATCAGACGGCTCCTTTGATCGCCGGGTCCCCCTTTTCCGACCGCAGGCTGGTCGCCGAGCGGTGCATCTTCAGGGAGGTTGCATCGATCATCACCGTCTTCGGAACGG
>NZ_LNBC01000052.1 GCF_001546115.1 Paracoccus aminovorans | reverse complement strand
TGCCCTGCCTACCAATTTTGGACCATCTAAAGCCGGAGTTTCCGGCCTTTGTCACGGCGGCGGGCTGGTGACGCCGTCGGGAAAGTGCAGCGCGCTCGGGACGTTGTATCCGATGGCGCTGTGGGGTCGATCATCGTTGTAGTGTCTGCGCCAATCCTCCAGCTTTTCGGCCGCGTCCGCAAGGCTCATGAACCAGTGCGCGTTCAGGCATTCGGACCTGAGCTTACTATTGAAAGCCTCGATGAAGCCGTTGTCTGTCGGCTTGCCGGGGCGTGAAAAGTCGAGCGTCACGCCCTTGGCGTAGGCCCAGAGATCCAGGTCGCGCGAGATGAATTCGCTGCCGTTGTCGACCCGGATTGTCTTCGGGTAGCCGACTTTTGTGCAGATCCGTTCCAGCGTCGTGACCACGTCCTCGCCGCGATATTGGAACCGCACGTCCGTGGCGGGGCAATAGCGGGAATGGGTGTCGACAATGGTTAGGATCCGCAGCTTTTTACCCAAGGCCAGTTGGTCATGGACAAAATCCATGGCCCATACATCATTCGGCCCGACGGCTTCCGCACGGTCGTCACGCAACTTGGCCTTCACCCGCCGTTTTGGGGTCTTGTTCCGCAGCTGCAGTCCCAAGGCTTTGTAAACGTTATAGACCATCTTAATGCTGACCTCCCAGCCCTCCCGGTCTAGGACAACGTAAACGCGGCGATAGCCATAGCGCACACGCGTCTCACAGATCTCCCGGATCCGCCGTTTCAGCTCTGCCGGATCGGTGCGGCGGGATTTGTAGTGGTAGCTCGAGCAGTCAA
>NZ_LNBC01000051.1 GCF_001546115.1 Paracoccus aminovorans | reverse complement strand
GGGCGGCTGCGGCATCGCCGCAGGCGCGCTGGATTCAGGGAAGTATGAAAAGGGGCCGGTTCAGCGGAGCGTCGGCCCCTGTTCCAGATCGGCGGCGCGCTGCAGCATGCGGATGGCGGTCCGCACGCTGAGCCGATCCCGCTGCAGGGACGGATGGGACAGAATCTCGCAGATCGCCTTGACACTCGTCTCGGACAGGTTGCGCTTCGCGCCCTCGCGGCGCACGAAGGCCTGCAGTTCCGCAAGAGTGAGGTGGCGCAACCGGATCGGCGGGCACCGGCTGAGCAAGGGCTCGGGCAGCAGCCGGCAATCGTTCGAGGTCAGCACCCAGCTCACCCAGCTCATATCGAATTTCACCTGGTAATACGGGCAGCTCCAGCGCTGCGCGGTCAGCGGTTCCAACAGCGGCAGAACCGCCTCGGCCAGACCGAAGGCATGCCCTTACATCGAAACCGCGGTGCCGGCTTTTTCGATCTCGTCCACAATCATGACCGGATTGGCGATGCGGCTTTGCAGGACGGTTTCGATCAGTCGACCGGGGTAGGATCCACCCCAGCCACGTTGCGAACCGACAATGCCGAAGGAGGCATTCTCGCCGGTGGCCTCGATCACGGCGGTGGACGTGGCCAGCAATGTGGCAAGATCTCTGCCGAAACGGCTTTTGCCAATGCCGGGCGGGCCGGTGAGCTGGAGTGGCGGGATCCTGAGGCCCGGAGCACCCTCGCGCCACGAGCGGCGCATTGCGTGCCAGATCACCTCGGTGGCCGGGGCCATCCAGGGCATGTCCCCGTGCAAGCCCGCGGCCAGCTCGTCGGCGTGATG
>NZ_LNBC01000050.1 GCF_001546115.1 Paracoccus aminovorans | reverse complement strand
TTATATCGATGCTGCCACCGCCTGGCTCGACGGGCCGGCCGGCATCCTCGGCCGCTGCCTGGTGACCCAAAACTGGCAGATGGGTCTGGATGCCGTCACCGGACCCATCCTGCTGCCGTTTCCCGACAGCGAGATCGACAGCGCCGTGTTCACCGATGCCGCGGGCGGCGATCTCGATTACTGGATCGACCGGCGGGACCAACGCCTGTTGTTGCGACCCCTCGCGGGCTTTGGCCGTCCTGCGGCGATCACCTTCACCGCGGGCTATGGCGCCCCCGCCGAGATCCCCGTCGCCATCCGCCAGGCCATGCTGCTGCTAATCGCCCATTGGTATGAGAACCGGGCGGCCGTCAGTCCGGGCACCAGCCCATCGGCGCTGCCCGTGGCCGTGGATGCGCTGCTCGCCCCCTATCGCAGGATCAGGCTGTGAGCATGGTTGCCGGGCGCCTGCGGCGCAGGGCCACCTTCCAGGAGGCGGTGATGATCCGCGATCCGGACGGGATGCTGATCCAGGGATGGGAAGATCGCTTCACCCTGTGGTGCCATGTCCATTACCTGCGCGGCTCCGAGGCTGTCATGCAGGCACGGCTGGTCTCGAAGTCGCCGGCTATCCTGACGGTCCGTGCCAGCGCCGAGACCCGCGCCATCACCTCCGAATGGCGCGCCGTCATCGATGCGGTGATCTTCGACCTGAAGGAAGACCCTCGGCCCAGTGAGGGCGGCGCCTATCTCGAGATGCTGGCCGAGGCGTGAGAGGCGTAGGATGCGGGAGGCGCCGATGACACCGCACAGTTCTGATCGGTCGGATGCCGAACTGGAAGCATTGTTGG
>NZ_LNBC01000049.1 GCF_001546115.1 Paracoccus aminovorans | reverse complement strand
GCCCGGGCTGAAGACGCTGGAGGATGCGACCACGATCCGGCGCCGGCTGCTTCTGGCCTTCGAGCGGGCCGAGACCTGCGCGGACGAGGCCGAGCGCCAGGCGCTGCTGACCTTCGCCGTGATCGGCGCCGGCCCGACCGGGGTCGAGCTGGTCGGCATCATCGCCGAGCTGGCGCATCGCATCCTGCCGCCGGAGTTCCGCCGCATCGACACCCGCCAGGCGCGGGTGCTGCTGGTCGAGGCCGGGCCGCGCATCCTGCCGGCCTTCAGCGAGACGCTGTCGGATTACGCCCGCACGGCGCTGGAACGGCGTGGGGTCGAGGTTCTGACCGGCGCCCCGGTCACCGATTTGTCGGACGCGGGCATCATGCTGGCGGGCCAGCAGATCCCGGCGCGCACGGTGATCTGGGCGGCGGGGGTGCAGGCCTCGCGCGCCGCCGAATGGCTGGGGGCCGAGGGCGACCGGGCCGGGCGCGTCCTGGTCACGCCGCAGCTGACGCTGCCCGGCGATCCGGCGGTCTTCGTTCTGGGCGACACGGCGCATGTGCAATCGGGCGGCCGCATGGTGCCGGGCGTGGCGCCGGCCGCCAAGCAGCAGGGCAAGTTCGCCGCCAGGGCGATCCGGGCGCGGCTGCGCGGCGCGGCGGCCCCGGGCGATTTCCGCTATCGCGACATGGGCAACCTGGCCACCATCGGGCGCAATGCGGCGGTGATCGAATTCGGCCGCTTCAAGATGACCGGCTGGTTCGCCTGGTGGGTCTGGGGCATCGCCCATATCTATTTCCTGATCGGCACCCGCTCGCGGCTGTTCGTGGCGCTGAGCTGGCTCTGGGTGTTCCTGTCCGGGCAGAACTCGGCCCGGCTGATCACCCAGAAGGAAACCCTGAAGGA
>NZ_LNBC01000048.1 GCF_001546115.1 Paracoccus aminovorans | reverse complement strand
GGGCAGGTCCAGCCCGGCCTCGTGCAGCGTCCGCCGATTCCAGCTTTCCGAGAAAAACCCCCGTTCATCGCCGAAACGCCGGGGAGCAAGGACCAGGACGCCCGGAAGCGAGGTCTTTTCGATGGCGACCTGCTTTACCCTGGAAATGGCCGCTTCTGGTGAATTGCGAGGGGTTATCAGGGTCATTTATTCGCCGCAGCTTTATTCGACACGAGGCTCAGCACAGCCGCAGTCAGCCTTGATAAATCCAGCTCGACATTCTCGAGGTGACTCCGCCTGTCGCCCGCGCCACGGCGGTTTCCCGGCTGCACCGGCGTGCCAATGATATACTCGGGTCGCTTGATCCCCTCGGCTTCCCACGCGCCGGGGAGGCGGTCCAAGTTGAGCGGCCTGGATCCTCTGGGTGCCGAGAACACGATTCCATCTGCATCGGAAAACCAGCCGATGCGATGTTGGGTCGATCCGACCGGCGACACGTAGATGTCAGTCTTCTGCGCCCAAAGAAGCCCGTCCCCCAAGGATGCTCCGACCAGGTTGACCACCCGATCGGGAGCTGAAACATTTCGACGAATTTCTTCGGCCAGATCGCTTAGGGTGTTTTTTACATCGCCCCACTTGCCGGAAACCTCATCGAGGCCCATCGGGACCAGGAAACCATCCAGGACGAATATTGCAGCGGGATGCTGTTCTAGAATTCTATTGGCCAGTTTCGCAAAGCCGGAAACCTGGTCGACCCAGCTTTTGTCCCCCATTCTGAGGCCGAACCAGAGGACGGGAAAGCTTCCTCGGGTGGCCGCATCCACGGATTCAATCGAAAACCTCCCCTTGGTGCATGACCTGGTGGATGCCTTCAATCTTTCCTTCAGGCCCCGAGTGATGAAATATCCGCCAAG
>NZ_LNBC01000047.1 GCF_001546115.1 Paracoccus aminovorans | reverse complement strand
GTCTTCCTGCTTCTGGACCGGTTCACGCTGGCGTCCTTTGCCGCCGCCATCGAGCCGCTGCGGCTGGCGAACCGCATCGCCGGGCGCCCGCTCTACGACTGGCGGCTGGTCGGCGAGGGCGGCGGCTTCGCCCACTGCTCGAACGGCGCCCGCATCATGCTGGACGGGGGCCTCGAGGACGGCAGCCGCGGCGATACCGTGCTGGTCTGCGGCGGGCTCGACGTCGCCCGCGCCGCCGCGCGCCCGGTGCTGGCCTGGCTCAGGCGCGAGGCCCGGCGCGGCGCCCGCATCGGCGCGCTCTGCACCGGCGCCTGGGTGCTGGCCGAGGCCGGGCTGCTCGCCGGCCGGCGCTGCACCATCCATTGGGAAAACCAGGACGCCTTCGCCGAAAAATTCCCCGACACCACCCTGATCCGCACCGTCTTCGTCGAGGACGGCAACCGCCTGACCGCCGCCGGCGGCACCGCGGCCATCGACCTGATGCTGCGCCAGATCGCCCGCGACCACGGCGCGGCGCTGGCCGGGCGGGTGGCCGACCAGATGATCCACACCGCGATCCGCTCCGAGGAGGACCACCAGCGCCAGTCGGTGCCGGTGCGGCTGGGCGCGCGCCACCCGCGCCTGGCGCAGGTGGTGGCGCGGATGGAGGCCAATATCGAGGAGCCGCTGAGCCCGGCGCGGCTGGCGCAGGACGCCGGCCTGTCGCCGCGCCAGCTCGAGCGGCTGTTCGCGCGCTATCTCGGCCACTCGCCCAAGCGGCATTACATGGCGCTGCGGCTGGAGCGGGCGCAGAACCTGCTGGCGCAGACCGAGATGAGCGTGATCGAGATCGCGCTCGCCTGCGGCTTCGCCAGCACCGCGCATTTCTCGAAATGCTACCGCGCCCAGTATGGCGAGACGCCCTATCGCAAAAGGGGCGGC
>NZ_LNBC01000046.1 GCF_001546115.1 Paracoccus aminovorans | reverse complement strand
CTCGCGCAGACCGTCGCGGGCGACCCCAAGGGCGATGTAGACGGCCTTGTTCTTGACCGTCCGGCTGTCGGCATCGCGGATCTTCACCCGCAGCGCATCAAAGATCACGATTGGATACATCTGGTCCAGGGCCCGGCTCTGCCATTCCCGCACCTCGCCCAGCACATCGGTGACGCGGCTGATCAGGTCGGGCGAGACCTTCAGGCCGTAGAGATCGAGCAGATGCGCCTGGATATCCCGGACCGTCAGCCCGGCAGCGTAGAGCCCGATGATCTTGTCATCCATCCCACAGGTCCGGTCTGGCCCTTCTTCACTGGCTCGGGCTCGAAGCTGCTGTCACGGTCGCGGGGCACGGCTACCGGCAATTCGCCGTCCTGGCCCTTCAGCACCTTCGTCGTCGAGCCATTGCGCCGGTTCGGCTGGCCGGCAGGCACATCCTTGCCTTCTTCATAGCCCAGATGCGCTGTCACTTCCGCCCCCAGCATTCGCTCCATCAGCCGGATCTTCAGCTCCTTCATCAGACCGGCATCGCCGAGCAGGTCCTCGGGGCGATCGACGCCCTTCAGCAGTTCATCAAGAATTTCCTTGGAGATCGTCATGCATGCTTCCTTTCCGTGAAGCATGGAACAGATCAGTCATACACAGATGATCGCACACTCTCCGAAATCGGGATCGTCGGACATCGCCGCGAAGAGCCGCCACCAGCCCCCCTTCCGGCTCCATCGGCTGAAGCGGCGGAACATGCTGTTCCACGAGCCGAACACATCCGGCAGGTCGCGCCACGGCGAACCCGTCCGCACGATCCAAAGCACCGCCTCCACGAACATCCGGTTGTCGCGACCACTGCCGCCCCGTGTCCGCCCGTCCCCGATGATATGGCCGGAAATCCGGTTCCATTGCCCGTCCGACAGCACCAGCCGATCCAAGGTTCCCACGCAAACCTCCTGCAACAGAAGCCTTGAACCATCTTTCCTCAGAGCAGGGAAATCCAAAGAGTCCATAGAACCTAGGGCGTGAAGCGCCTCGATCTCGCGCGGCGCCGGTCGGGCCATCAACACCGGGCCAAGGCCATCGTCAAACGACACGCGGGCGTGCAGCTTCATATCATCCAGGCTGTCGCCCTCGATGTTTTCGACACAGTCCTGCGGATCGACAGGCCCCGCCACCCCGGCGCGACATTCTT
>NZ_LNBC01000045.1 GCF_001546115.1 Paracoccus aminovorans | reverse complement strand
GCGCACCGCGCCGCCGGGACCGCGCCCTTCACGGTGCTTTGCTGCGACAACCTGCCCGACAACGGCGCGCTGCTGCGGGCAGGCGTGCTGGGCTTCGCCCGCCGCTCGGATCCCGCGTTGGCGGAATGGATAGCGGAAACCGTCGCCTTTCCCGCGACCATGGTGGACCGCATCACCCCGGCGGTGACCGGGCGCACGCTGGCCGATGTCGAGACCATGACCGGCCACCGCGACCTCGCCTGCGTCGAGTCCGAGTCCTTCAGCCAATGGGTGATCGAGGATCATTTCCCCCAAGGCCGCCCCGCGTGGGAGGCCGGCGGCGCCCAGTTCGTCCGCGACGTGCGCGCGCATGAGGCGATGAAGCTGCGGATGCTGAACGGCAGCCATTCGCTGATGGCCTATGCCGGGCAGATCCTGGGCCAGCCCCATATCCGCGAGGCGGTCGCCGACCCGATGCTGGCCGCGCTGGTGCGGCGCCATTTGCGCGCGGCGGGGGCGACGCTGCCACCCGGGGCCGGGCTGGACGTCGCGGCCTATGCCGATGCCCTGATGGCCCGCTTCGCCAACCCCGCCATTGCGCACAAGACCAGCCAGGTGGCCACGGACGGCACCGAGAAGCTGCCGCAGCGCTGGTTCGCCCCCTCGGTCGAGTTGTTGGCGCGGGGCGGCGATCCCCGCCCCTTCGCCTTCGCCACCGGGGTCTGGCTGGCCTGGCTGGCCGGGCTGGCCAGCCGCGACGAGGCCCCGGACGACCCGCGCGCCGCGGCCCTGCTGGATCTTGCCCGGCGCGCGGAAGGCGACGACGCGGCGCTGGTCGCGGGCGTGCTGGCCCTGCCTGGCCTCGCCCCCGAGGCCTTGCGCGCCGGCGCCTTCGCCGACACCGCCCGCGACACCCTGTCCCGCATTCGGGCCAAGGGGCTGAGCGCCGTCATGCAGGCCGAGTTGGCGGCATGAGCGGGCGCATCCTCTCAATCGGCGAGGCCATGGTCGAGCTTTCGGGCGCGGGCCAGCCCGACCTCTGGCGGCTGGGCATCGCCGGCGACACGCTGAACACCGCTTGGTATGTGCGCCGCCTGCTGCCCGAAAGCTGGCAGGTCGCCTATTGCAGCCGGGTCGGGCGCGGCGAATTCTCGCAGCGGATGATCGACTTTCTTGCGACCGAAGGCATCGACGCAAGCCATGTCAGCCGCGA
>NZ_LNBC01000044.1 GCF_001546115.1 Paracoccus aminovorans | reverse complement strand
CGCGACCCTGCGATTTTCGGGGCGATCCGTCAGGAGCTTGGCCGGCAGCGCGACGAGATCGAGCTGATCGCGTCCGAGAACATCGTCTCGAAGGCGGTGCTCGAGGCGCAGGGCTCGGTCCTGACCAACAAATACGCCGAGGGCTACCCGGGCAAGCGCTATTACGGCGGCTGCCAATATGTCGACATCGTCGAGGACCTGGCGATCGAGCGCGCCAAGCAACTGTTCGACTGCGGCTTCGCCAATGTGCAGCCGAATTCGGGCAGCCAGATGAACCAGGCCGTGTTCCTGGCGCTGCTCAGCCCCGGCGACACCTTCATGGGGCTCGACCTCAATTCGGGCGGCCACCTGACGCATGGCTCGCCGGTCAACATGTCGGGCAAGTGGTTCAACGTCGTCAGCTACGGCGTGCGCCAGCAGGACCAGCTGCTGGACATGGAGGACGTGCGGAAAAAGGCGCATGAGCACAAGCCCAAGCTGATCGTCGCCGGCGGCACCGCTTACAGCCGCATCTGGGACTGGGCCGAGTTCCGCAAGATCGCCGACGAGGTCGGCGCCTACCTGATGGTCGACATGGCCCATATCGCGGGCCTGGTGGCGGGCGGCCAGCATCCCTCGCCCTTGCCGCATGCCCATGTCGTGACCACGACGACGCATAAATCCCTGCGCGGCCCGCGCGGCGGCATGGTGCTGACCAACGATGCCGAGATCGCGAAGAAGATCAACTCGGCGGTGTTCCCCGGCCTGCAGGGCGGCCCCTTGATGCATGTGATCGCGGCCAAGGCGGTGGCCTTCGGCGAGGCGCTGCGCCCGGGCTTTCGCGATTACGCGGCCCAGGTGGTGAAGAACGCGCAGGCCATGGCCGACGAGCTGATGAAGGGCGGCATCGACATCGTCTCGGGCGGCACCGACAACCACCTGTGCCTGGCCGATCTGCGTCCCAAGGGCGTGACCGGCAAGGCGACCGAGGCGGCGCTGGGTCGGGCGCATATCACCTGCAACAAGAACGGCGTGCCCTTCGACCCCGAGAAGCCCTTCGTGACCTCGGGCGTGCGCTTGGGCGCGCCGGCCGGCACCACGCGCGGCTTCGGCGAGGCGGAGTTCCGCCAGATCGCGCGCTGGATCGTCGAGGTGGTGGACGGGCTGGCCTCGAACGGCGAGGCCGGCAACGCCGAGGTCGAGGCCCGCGTCAAGGCCGAGGTCGAGGCGCTCTGCGCGAAATTCCCGCTGTACAAGGGCATGTGAG
>NZ_LNBC01000043.1 GCF_001546115.1 Paracoccus aminovorans | reverse complement strand
GCTTTTCACCCCATGCGCTCGGAGGCATAGGACCCCGGGGAGGGCGGGAAGACGACGGTCTTGTTGCCGTTGAGGAAGACGCGGCGGTGGATATGGGCGTGGATGGCGCGGGCCAGGACCTGGCTTTCGACGTCGCGGCCCAGCGAGACATAGTCGTCGGGCGACTGGGCATGGGTGACGCGGATGATGTCCTGCTCGATGATCGGGCCCTCGTCGAGATCCGCGGTCACGTAATGCGAGGTGGCGCCGATCAGCTTCACGCCGCGCTCGAAGGCCTGCTTGTAGGGATTGGCGCCCTTGAAGCTGGGCAGGAACGAGTGGTGGATGTTGATGATCCGCCCCGACATCGCCTTGCACATCTCGTCCGACAGGACCTGCATGTAGCGCGCCAGCACGATCAGCTCGGCGCCGGAATCGCGCACGATGCGCATCTGCTCGGCCTCGGCCTGCGGCTTGTTCTCCTTGGTGACCTTGATGCAGTGGAAGGGGATGTCGTGGTTCACCACCACCTTCTGATAGTCCATGTGGTTCGAGATCACCGCCACGATCTCGATCGGCAAGGCGCCGATGCGCCAGCGATACAGAAGGTCGTTCAGGCAATGGCCGAAGCGGCTGACCATGATCACGACCTTCATCTTCTCGGCCTCGTCATGGAAGGCCGAGACCATGCCGAAGGCCTTGGCGGTCTCGGCGAAATCGGCGCGCAGCTCCTCGAGGCCGACGCCCTCCTCGGACAGGAAGCTGACGCGCATGAAGAACTTGTCGTTCTCCATGTCGTCGAACTGGCTCGAGTCGGTGATGTTGCAGCCCTTCTCGGCAAGATAGCCCGAGATGGCGGCAACGATGCCCCGCGTCGTCGGGCAGGCTACGGTCAGGCAGTATTTGGTCATCGTGCTCTCCACTGTGCCCGGGCGGGGCCCGGCTTCTTTCTTGTGCAAATATCCCGGGGGAACGCGCCCGTGGCCCCACCCTGGGGCCGCGGGCGGGTGGGGGCAGAGCCCCCGGCCCCCGGCAATCTCAGCCGACCAGCTCGGGGTCGGGCAGCCCGTTCGCCCGGCAGCAGGCGGTCAGCGTATTGGCCAAGAGGCAGGCGATGGTCATCGGCCCGACGCCGCCCGGCACCGGGGTGATGGCGCCGGCGACCCGGGCCGCGCTGTCGAAGTCCACGTCGCCGACCAGCCGGGTGCGGCCGTCCTCCTCGATGCGGTTGATGCCGACGTCGATCACCGTGGCGCCGGGCTTGACCCAGTCGCCGGGGATCATCCGCGGCCGGCCGACGGCGGCGACCAGGATGTCGGCGCTGCGGCAGACCTCGGCCAGGTTCTTCGTGCGGCTATGCGCGATGGTGACGGTGCAGCTCTCGCCCAGCAAGAGCTGCGCCATCGGCTTGCCGACGATGTTCGAGCGCCCGACCACGACCGCGTTCAGCCCCGAGAGATCGCCCAGCCGGTCGCGCAGCATCAAGAGGCAGCCCAGGGGCGTGCAGGGCACCATGCTCTTCTGCCCGGTGCCCAGAAGGCCCACGTTCAGGATGTGGAAGCCGTCGACGTCCTTTGCCGGATCGATGGCGTTGATCACCGCCTCGGCATCCATATGCGCGGGCAGCGGCAGCTGCACCAGGATGCCATGCACCGCCGGGTCGGCGTTCAGTTTC
>NZ_LNBC01000042.1 GCF_001546115.1 Paracoccus aminovorans | reverse complement strand
GTTCGGTGACACACCTAACGGATTAAGCATTCCGCCTGGGGAGTACGGTCGCAAGATTAAAACTCAAAGGAATTGACGGGGGCCCGCACAAGCGGTGGAGCATGTGGTTTAATTCGAAGCAACGCGCAGAACCTTACCAACCCTTGACATCGCAGGACAGCCCGAGAGATCGGGTCTTCTCGTAAGAGACCTGTGGACAGGTGCTGCATGGCTGTCGTCAGCTCGTGTCGTGAGATGTTCGGTTAAGTCCGGCAACGAGCGCAACCCACACTTCCAGTTGCCATCATTTGGTTGGGCACTCTGGAAGAACTGCCGATGATAAGTCGGAGGAAGGTGTGGATGACGTCAAGTCCTCATGGCCCTTACGGGTTGGGCTACACACGTGCTACAATGGTGGTGACAGTGGGTTAATCCCCAAAAGCCATCTCAGTTCGGATTGGGGTCTGCAACTCGACCCCATGAAGTTGGAATCGCTAGTAATCGCGGAACAGCATGCCGCGGTGAATACGTTCCCGGGCCTTGTACACACCGCCCGTCACACCATGGGAGTTGGTTCTACCCGACGGCCGTGCGCTAACCAGCAATGGGGGCAGCGGACCACGGTAGGATCAGCGACTGGGGTGAAGTCGTAACAAGGTAGCCGTAGGGGAACCTGCGGCTGGATCACCTCCTTTCTAAGGAAGATGCTAGCAGATCGGCTTGCCTTTCTCATGCATCGACTTGGCAGAGCATCAGTCAGATGCTCATATCGACGGTCGGACCGTCCTCATATCCCTTCAATCCAAGAGCCAGGCCCACCGGTCACAGGGGTGTCCGGTCTGTGTATGGGTCGGTAGCTCAGGTGGTTAGAGCGCACGCCTGATAAGCGTGAGGTCGGAGGTTCAAGTCCTCCTCGACCCACCATCACCTGTCCTGGCACCTGATCGGGGCCTTAGCTCAGTTGGTAGAGCGCCTGCTTTGCAAGCAGGATGTCATCGGTTCGAATCCGTTAGGCTCCACCAGATCCCGACATGATCGGAAAGCGCATCGCTTTCCCGTCCTGTCGGACGCGCGCATGGCGAGGCCATGCATTTACATCGTTCAGAGAGATAATCGGCGTTATTGGCCGTGCCCGAGTGGGGGTGCGGTGCCAGTACGATCCATCCGGATCGGACCGCAACAATGACGTTGTCCAAGTCAAGTACACTAACCAAATGCGTGGTTGCTGCATGGCAATCGCGCAGAAGTCCTTTCCGGATGGAAAGGGCGGGAAACGTACATGCTTTTGATCGGAAGAGATGCCGGCGCGCACAAAAGGACGCCGGCTGATCGACCTTATGGGTCTTTCTTCTTCCGGATCAAATCAAGCGCGATAAGGGCGTTTGGTGGATGCCTTGGCAGTAAGAGGCGATGAAGGACGTGATACTCTGCGATAAGTCCTGGGGAGCTGAGAATAAGCTTTGATCCAGGAATTTCCGAATGGGGAAACCCACCTGAATGTTTGTTGTTGTTGCCCTCGGGCAGTCAACAACGGGCATAACCAGGTATCTTTTACCTGAATACATAGGGTTTAAGAAGCGAACCCGGGGAACTGAAACATCTAAGTACCCGGAGGAAAGGAAATCAACAGATACTCCCCCAGTAGCGGCGAGCGAACGGGGACCAGCCGAGCCGTGAGAATGACCAGAATGTGCTGGAAAGCACAGCCATAGCGGGTGACAGCCCCGTATGGGAAGTTTGATCGGACGTATTAAGTAGGGCGGGACACGTGAAATCCTGTCTGAAGATCGGGGGACCACCCTCGAAGGCTAAGTACTCCTTACTGACCGATAGCGAACCAGTACCGTGAGGGAAAGGTGAAAAGCACCCCGACGAGGGGAGTGAAACAGTTTCTGAAACCGGACGCCTACAAGCAGTCGGAGCCTCCTTGCGAGGTGACGGCGTACCTTTTGTATAATGGGTCAACGACTTGGTCTGTCTAGCAAGCTTAAGCCGTTAGGTGTAGGCGCAGCGAAAGCGAGTCTTAAATGGGCGAATGAGTTAGACGGATCAGACCCGAAACCAGATGATCTAGGCATGAGCAGGATGAAGGTTGGGTAACACCAACT
>NZ_KQ955213.1:9217-11242 GCF_001546115.1 Paracoccus aminovorans | reverse complement strand
GGCGAAGATGTAACGGGGCTCAAGCCACGAGCCGAAGCTTTGGGTGTGCATTTATGCACGCGGTAGCGGAGCGTTCTGTGATATAGAACGCTGCCTCTTCTATCCTTCGGGATAGCGGAGGCAATGTTCTGACTGTGAAGCCGGGCTGTAAGGCATCCGGTGGAGTGATCAGAAGCGAGAATGTTGACATGAGTAGCGACAAACAGGGTGAGAGACCCTGTCGCCGAAAGTCCAAGGGTTCCTGCTTAAAGCTAATCTGAGCAGGGTAAGCCGGCCCCTAAGGCGAGGCCGAAAGGCGTAGTCGATGGGAACCAGGTTAATATTCCTGGGCCAGGAGATGGTGACGGATCGCAGAGCTAGTTCTTCCTTATCGGATTGGAAGGGCTGGTGAGCGGTTCCTGGAAATAGCCCTCCACAAGACCGTACCCTAAACCGACACAGGTGGACTGGTAGAGAATACCAAGGCGCTTGAGAGAACCACATTTAAGGAACTCGGCAAAATACCTCCGTAAGTTCGCGAGAAGGAGGCCCGGTTGCTGCGCAAGCAGTGGCTGGGGGCACAAACCAGGGGGTGGCGACTGTTTACTAAAAACACAGGGCTCTGCGAAGCCGTAAGGCGACGTATAGGGTCTGACGCCTGCCCGGTGCCGGAAGGTTAAAAGGAGAGGTGCAAGCCTTGAATTGAAGCCCCGGTAAACGGCGGCCGTAACTATAACGGTCCTAAGGTAGCGAAATTCCTTGTCGGGTAAGTTCCGACCTGCACGAATGGCGTAACGACTTCCCCGCTGTCTCAAATGTGGACTCAGCGAAATTGAATTGTCTGTGAAGATGCAGACTTCCCGCGGTTAGACGGAAAGACCCCATGCACCTTTACTATAGCTTCGCACTGGCATCAGGATTGTGATGTGCAGGATAGGTGGTAGGCATTGAAACCGGGACGCCAGTTCCGGTGGAGCCATCCTTGAGATACCACCCTTCGCACTCTTGATGTCTAACCGCGGCCCGTTATCCGGGTCCGGGACCCTGCGTGGTGGGTAGTTTGACTGGGGCGGTCGCCTCCCAAAGAGTAACGGAGGCGCGCGAAGGTTGGCTCAGAGCGGTCGGAAATCGCTCGTTGAGTGCAATGGCAGAAGCCAGCCTGACTGCAAGACTGACAAGTCGAGCAGAGACGAAAGTCGGCCATAGTGATCCGGTGGTCCCGAGTGGAAGGGCCATCGCTCAACGGATAAAAGGTACGCTGGGGATAACAGGCTGATGATGCCCAAGAGTCCATATCGACGGCATCGTTTGGCACCTCGATGTCGGCTCATCTCATCCTGGGGCTGGAGCAGGTCCCAAGGGTATGGCTGTTCGCCATTTAAAGAGGTACGTGAGCTGGGTTTAGAACGTCGTGAGACAGTTCGGTCCCTATCTGCCGTGGGTGTAGGATACTTGAGAGGAGTTGCCCCTAGTACGAGAGGACCGGGGTGAACGTTCCACTGGTGGACCAGTTGTCGTGCCAACGGCAGTGCTGGGTAGCTATGAACGGACAGGATAAACGCTGAAGGCATCTAAGCGTGAAGCCCCCCTCAAAACAAGGTATCCCTTGAGAGCCGTGGAAGACCACCACGTCGATAGGCCGGAGATGTAAGCGCAGCAATGCGTTCAGTTGACCGGTACTAATGGCTCGATTGGCTTGATTTGATCCGGAAGAAGACAGACCTCGTCTTCCTCCAAAAGCATCCTTGGACAACCAGATCCCGCAGGGGATAACGCCGATCTCGCTTCTTTTCCGGTCTGGTGGCCAAAGCACGAGCAAAACACCCGATCCCATCCCGAACTCGGCCGTTAAGTGCCGTCGCGCCAATGGTACTGCGTCAATAGACGTGGGAGAGTAGGTCACCGCCAGACCTGAAAAGCAGCGAGACATCTCTCGAAACGATAACGCGCCAACACAAAGCGCAAATGGCGCGGGGTAGAGCAGCCCGGTAGCTCGTCAGGCTCATAACCTGAAGGCCGCAGGTTCAAATCCTGCCCCCGCAACCA
>NZ_KQ955213.1:0-3740 GCF_001546115.1 Paracoccus aminovorans | reverse complement strand
TGCCAGGTCATCTGGCGAACCCCATAGAACGGCGTGTCGAGGAACTGCCGGTCGATCAGCCGCATCAGGCCGAGGTTCTGATCCGTCTCTCCAGCCGGCTCGTGGTAGAACGACGAGCGCGAGATCGACAGCAGGCGGCACTGCGCCCCGATGGACAGCGCCGGGTGGTTCCGTTCGATCATCCCACGCCTCACTTTCCGGTCCACGGCTTGAGCTTTCGTGACAAAAAATCGTTGGCGACAGCCAGCTCCCCGATCTTGGCATGCAGTGATCGGACCGTCTCTTCATCCACCTCCGTCGAGGGCTTCTTGCCGCCGCGCTCGAAGATATCCGCAGCTCCGTCGAGCAGCGCCTTCTTCCATTGATGGATCATCGTCGGATGCACGCCGTATTCGCCCGCCAGCTCTGACACAGTGCGCTCGCCCTTAACGGCCTCGAGCGCCACGCGCGCCTTGAAGCCCGCGTCATGGTTTCTGCGTTTCCGCATTCCTGATCTCCTCGTTCTTGGAGACCAGCAAACGTCAGATCGTAGCTTCCGTCACTGTCCGATTTCCGGGGAGCAGCTCAATCCGGCCTGAAGCCGAGATGGTGCTGCGGGACCTCGGCGAGCGCGGCGACATCATCAAGCGCATCCATCGGGCGCTGTCGGGGCAGGGGATAGAGCGCGGGGTCTCGGACTACAGCTTCGCCGGCGAGCAGGCCGACGGCCCCATCCTTGGCAGGCTGGTCGAGCGCGGCCATGACGACGAGTTGAAGGGCAGCGCCTATGCGGTGATCGACGGTGTCGATGGCCGCACCCATCATATCCGGCTGCCGCATTTCGGCGCCGCCGGCGACAGCGCGCCCGACTCCATCGTCGAGTTGCGGTCTTACGAGGATGCGAAGGGCGCGCGCCGGGTTGCGCTGGCTGTTCGCTCCGATCTCGATATCCGCGCCCAGGTCACCGCCAGCGGCGCCACCTGGCTCGACCGCCAGGCGGTGGCCCGCGGTCCTGCGGCGCTGTCGGAGGCCGGTTTCGGCGCCGAGGTGCGCCAGGCGATGAAGCGGCGCGTGGAGCACCTGATCGAGGAGGGTCTGGCCAAACGGCAGGGCAGCCGCGTGGTCTTCGCGCGCCGGCTGCTCGACCGGCTGCGCGAGCGCGAGGTCGGTGCGCTTGCCGAAAAGCTTGTCGCCAAGACTGGCCTGCCGTTCGAGCGCACAGCCGGTGGTGACAGCATTGCGGGCGCTTATCGCCGCCGCTTCGCCCTGGCCTCGGGGCGTTTCGCCATGATCGACGACGGGCTGGGCTTCAAGCTGGTGCCCTGGACGCCCTCGCTTGAGCGGCATCTCGACCGGCACGTCTCCGGCGTTGCCCGCGCGGATGGCGGCGTGGACTGGAGCTTCGGTCGAAGGCGTGGGTTGGGGATGTGATGGCCGTCAGGGACGGCCGGTTTTCAGGATGCAGAGTAGCGGCCGGGATCTTGACGACCGGACCCCATGCACTATATGACTATGTGTAGTCACAACCCGGAGGCGGCCATGAAGGAACTCCAGCTCAGGGATGCGAAGGCGACGCTCTCCGCCGTGGTCGATCAGGCCGTGGCCGGCGAGCCGACGGTCATCACCCGGCACGGCCGCAAGGAAGCGGTGCTGCTCTCCTTCGAGGAATGGCAGCGCATCTCCCGGGTGCCGGATTTCGCCGATCTGCTGCTGGCCTTCCCCGGCGCGCCCGAGGACATTCCCGAACGCGCCCGCAAGCCGGCGCGCGCGCTGCGGGATACGGGCCTCTGAAACTTGTACCTGCTCGATACCAATATTCTCTCGGCCTCTGCGCCGACGCGGCGCGATGCCGAGGCTCTCGCGGCCTGGATGCGCGCCCATAACGACCGGCTCTATCTCTCGGCGATCACCATCGCCGAGATCGAGGCCGGCATCGCCCGGGCGGTCAGGGTCGGCGCCAGCGCCAAGGCCCCGGCACTGCGCCGCTGGCTGGCCGCCGTCGAGCATTTCTATGGCAACCGTATCCTGTCCTTCGGCATCGATGAAGCCCGTCAGGCCGGGGCGATCCTCGACCGGGCGCGCGCCCATGATCCGGGCTTCGAGGACATCGCCATCGCGGCGACGGCCGCCGCGCACGGCCTGACGGTGCTGACCGCCAACGAGCGGCATTTCGCGCCGCTCGGCGTGCCTTACGCCAATCCACTGAAGGAACTGCCCGCATAGCGGCAGGGGGTGATAGGGAGGCACCGCTTGATGAGAGTCGGGAAACCGGAGAGCACCGATCAATGAAACCGGGTATGACCAGCAGGGCGGCTATGCGGGACGGAGCTGCCATTGAACGGCGCGAATATTTCATGCATCGCCACAAGGCAGCTTCATCGGGACCGTGATGCCAGAATTGAACCCCGCGCAAACTTCCGCGGCTTTGATCAGACCGGCCATTCCGGCGACGGCCTGGATGCTGGGTATCGTCAGCCTTTTGATGGACGTCTCATCCGAGATGATAAATGCGCTGCTGCCCCTGTATCTGGCCGGAGGGCTCGGGGCGTCGGCCCTGGCCATCGGGTTCATCGAAGGCTCGTCGGTCGCGGTTGCGACCGCCACAAAGTTCCTTTCCGGCGTCCTGTCCGATATCAGCAGGCGGGCGAAGCCCCTGGCGGTGCTGGGCTATGGTCTGGGCGCGTTGTCGCGGTTGATCTTCCCATGGGCGGTGAGCCTGGACCAGATCGTGCTGGCAAAAGCTATGGATCGGGTGGGCAAGGGTATCCGGGGCACCCCGCGGGACGCCATCGTGGCCGCCGTGAGCCCGCCCGAAATTCGCGGGGCAAGCTTCGGCCTGCGCAAGTCGCTCGACACCGTGGGCGGATTCGTTGGCCCGCTGGTCGCGGTCGGCGCAATGATCCTGCTGGCGGGCGATATCCTTTCGGTGTTCTGGATCGCCGCCATTCCTGCCGCGCTCTGCATGGTCTTCCTGGTCTTCTTCGTGAAGGAGCCTGCGGGACGCCATTCGATGAAACGCGGAAGCTTCCGTCTTGTCGACGCTTTCCGGCTCAACCGGGCTGTCTGGGCCGTGATCGGGCTGGCTTCGATCATCATGCTTGCCCGTTTCAGCGAAGCGTTCGTGCTGCTGAAGGCGCTGGAGGCAGGCTTCACGCCCGCTTGGGTGCCGCTGTCGCTGGTCATCATGCACGCCGCCTATGGTCTGACGGCCTTTCCCGCAGGCAGACTGTCGGACCGGATCGGGACGTCCGGTTTGCTGCTTGGAAGCCTGGGTTTTCTGATCGCTGCCCACCTGACGCTCGCTTATGCCGCGACGGTCTGGGTCTATGTCCTCGGCACGGTGCTCTGGGGATTGCACATGGGACTCTCGCAGGGGCTGCTTGGCGCGATGATTGCTGCAGCGACGCCCGAACATCTGAAGGGCAGCGCCTTTGGCACGTTCAATCTCGTGACCGGTGTGGTCGTGCTGGTCGGGAATACCCTGGCCGGATGGCTGTGGCACAGTGTGGGTTCCGCGACGCCTTTTCTCGTCGGGGCCGGAATGTCGATCCTCGCACTGATCGGCATTGCATCGGGCGCAGGCCGATTCAGGACGCCCTGACCGTCTGCTAAGAGTTCTTCGCATCGTCTGCGCTGGTGGTGGACTGCCCCCACCGAGTGGTCCGGGTTGATTGTTAGTGCATCGTCGGCCGCTGGTCTATTGGGATGACGGCTTCCGGTGCGGGTGGGCGGTATCCCAGGGAGCTGTGCGGCCTGACAGT
>NZ_LNBC01000039.1 GCF_001546115.1 Paracoccus aminovorans | reverse complement strand
GCGGCTCTGGCGTTCCGGCGGGTTTGCACGAGGATGTCGAGCGTGTGGCCATTGGCGTCAACCGCCCGCCAGAGCCAGTGTTTCCTGCCGCGTATCGGGATGACGACCTCGTCCAGATGCCACTTGTCCGACGGCCCCGGCCTATCGCGCCGGATGCAGGTGGCAAACTGCGCGCCAAAGCGGTTAACCCAAAGCCTGATGCTCTCGCGGCTGACGATCACGCCGCGCTCTGCCAGAAGGTCCTCGACGTCAGCCCCGCTCAGGGCGAAGCGGTGATATGCCCAGACGGCGTAGGCAATGATCTCACGGGGAAAGCGAAACCCCTTCAGGCGCGGCATGGATGATGGCGTTTTCATCCGAGATCCTGTAGCAGGCGCTTCACGACACAACAACTTGGCAATGCCTGTCGAAGGGTCATGTAATCCTCGTGTTGTCGGTCGGTGATGAAACGGCCGGGCATCCGATCCTCTTCTTGGTCGTCGAAGATCGGACCACCCTGACCGCCGTCACAGCCAACCGCACGGGGCAAACCCGCGCGAGATTTTGGGGGAAGCTACATCCGGGCTACGCCCGGCTTCCGCTTCCCCCAAAATCACCACCTGCAATGTCGCGCTGTTTCACCAGCGGTGTCGCTGCACACGCTGCCGCCGACCAGCACGGTCGGCTGTGACAGGACGATAGCCAGCCTCTTGACCGAACAAATAGCGCAACGTCAGGCCCGGGAGCGACTCGCCCATTACGGCATCTCCAACCCCGGTCGGTTATGGGTGGAAATCAACACTCATCAAGCTCGGAAAATTTTGCTATTCGAGATAGACGCCACGCATATCATGCCAGCATTGGTTTATTGAAACCAAGCCTTTCACTCGTGCCGAAGACGCAACCATGCCCCGACGTGTGTTCAGAAGCGGCAGAACCGGCAGGTTTTCCATGACCCGCCGGTCGGCCTGCCGATACAGCCGCGTGCGTTCGGCATCGGCAAGCGTTCCCGCCGCACGATCAAGCAGATCATCCAGAAGCGGATCGGCCGCATAGCCCGCATTGAACCCCGCAGGCGAGGAATTGCTGCTGTGCAGGACCTGCCGCAGCCAAAGATCGGTGGACATCGCCCAACTCATCTCGCTGAAAGAGACGCCGGAGGCCGCGCCTTGCCGCCATTCGTTGCAATAGCCGACCCAATCGGAATGCAGCGTCACCTTCAGCCTGACGCCGACGGCGGCGAGGTCCTGTGCCATCTGATGGTAGATCGCGCCGGGATCGAGCTGGGCCGAGCCTGCGCGCGCGCCCAAGGCATGCAGCGTCAATCCTTCTGCCGCGCCCGCCTCGGCAAGCAGGGCGCGGGCACGGTCCGGGTCGTAGGGGTGCGGATCCCCGGCCCGCGGATCGTGGGCGGGAGAGCCGGGAGGCAGCATGCTGGATGCGGGAACGACGGCGCCCGGAAACAGTTTTGCGCACAGGGCATGCCGGTCGATCGCATGAGCGATCGCGCGGCGGACCCTGATGTCTGCTATCTGCGGATCGCGCAGGTTGAAAACCAGATACCAGATATATGGCGGATGGTATTCTGGAATGATGAAGCCCTGCGCAGCCAGTTCTTCAAGATCGGCACCTTCGAGGCTATAAGCCACATCCACCCGTCCCTCGGCCAGCGCCCGCAGCCGGTCGCCCAGATCGGGAAAGGGCAGAAAGCGTATCCCCGAGAGCCGTGGCCGACCGCCCCAGTAATCGTCGTTCGCCACCAGTTCGACCCCCGAACCATGGGACGTGTCAAAGCGCCGATGAAAGCGGAACGCGCCGGTTCCGGGCGCGCGGTCAGTGCAGCCGTCGGGGCCGAAACGCTTCAGCGCCAGAGGACTGACCAGCGATTGCGCGCCCGGCGCGTCCTCTTGCGTCATGTAGCGCAGGAATTCGGGCGACGGCTGCGTCAGCGTGATCTCGACCGTCAGGGAATCGACTGCCTGAACCTTGGCTATCAGCTCCGCCGCTGCGCGGTTCAGGTCCGCCGCCTCGGGCGAAAACATCTCTGATGCCGGATCGCAGATGCGGGCATAGTTCAGAACCACGGCTTCGGCATCGAGCGGTGCGCCATCGTGAAAGCGGATGCCGGGGCGCAGACGGAACAGGAACTGACGGGCGTCGTCCGAGACGCCGCAGCTTTGAGCCAGGCGCGGAACGATCGCGGTCGGCTGGCCCGGATTTGCCGGTGGGGTGTCGAAATCGTCCTCCATCAGGGTTTCATGAGTCTGCTGGACCACGCGACCTGTATTCCAGCCGCCAAAAGACCGTGGCGGGTCGATCCCGTCCACCTCCCAGTCCAGCGCCACGCGCAGAACTTCCTTCTCATCCATTCCCATCCCTCCGTGCAGGCCCTTGCCTTGGTGCGGTATTCATGTGGCGAACAGACGGCCGTAGTCCCGCGCATGGCGCATGGCGGCCGTCTCGATCACGGCAGCCGCGCTGCATTCCATCTCGTCCAGTGCGGTCGCCAAGGCGATTCGGCTTGCCCCCAGTATCTCGGGCGCGAAGCCGGCGAGCATTGCCTGCGACGCCGCCGCAGGCAGAATGTCCAGGCGCACCGCTGCCGACAGGATCATTGTGGCGATGCCGCGCAGTTCCATCAGAACCGCAGCCGGGCGGGAAACGCCGCAGGCAGCCGAGGTTGCCGCCGAGATCACCGCCAGATGTCCGGGGCTGCCGCCCGCGGCGATGGCACCCGCATACTCTGCCAGCACCGCGTCGCGCGACAACGAGGGTGCGAGCCCCGCCAACCTGCGACCGCATCGGCGAGAGGCCGCCTGCGCTGCATCGGTCAGCTTCAGGCAATCCAGCCGTGCGTCGATGGCCAGCAATCGAGCCAGATCACGGGATATCATGGCCTGATGCGCAAGGGATGCCGCCGCCCCGTCGCAGCGGGCGGCTCCCTGCATCAGTGCCGAGACAACGACCTGCCGAAGACGCCTGTCGTCGGGCACCCGGCCGTCGCGAAGCAGGCGCTCCAGTCCCAGGGCATGGGCGTGCCGCCCGATCGGCAGGGCGGTGTCCGACAGTTGCATCAGGGCAAGCAGCGCCGGTCCATCCGCCAGCGCACCAGGCGTCGTGTCATGGATCATTCTGCGTGATGGTGGTGGTGGTGACCTGGCCGGTCCGCCGAATGATCGTGCCCGGCCCCCGCGCATACAGGCGGGGCATCTGCCGCATAGGGCATTCGCGCGAAGCGGATATGCGCAGGGTCGATATTGTGCGCCAGCAGCGGGCGTGCGGTCAGTTCCGGAGTCTCGGTGACGGGAACGATGACTTCACGGCCCCGCACCTCGCAGGGGGCGTGGCGATTTCCAAGAGCGTGCCCGACCCGGAACGCCGCTAGCATATCGGTTTCGGACAGGGTGACGATCATCACCTCTTCCGGCAGGCGGGCCACGGTCAGGATGCGGGTTCCGTCATCGTCCAGAACCGCCCCATCCGACAGCCAGCCCGGCTTTTTCAGGTCGATGCCGACATCGGCGCCCGCGTCGGTGGTCCTGCGAAGCCGGCGCCGTCCCGCGTCTGCGGCGGCGATCCATATCCTGTCCCGCTGCCGGCAGCGAAAACGCGCTTCATCGGCATGACCCAGGATTTCACGAACGATCAGCATGATCTCTCCTTTATTTTCTAAGGGCAGGGGCGGGGCGGTTCCTCATGCGGCGCCTTGCCGCGTCCCAGGCCAGGTGGCTGGCCGCGCGCAATGCAGGAGCATCCGCGGCAAGAAAGCGCGCGACGACGCCGTAACCAGATGCCAGCGGAGCCGCGCCGCCGAAGACACCCGGCATGCCGTCAAGCGAGGCGGCGATGTCGGTGGCCAGAGCCACGGAATCCGCCTGCGTAGTCAAGGCAAAAAGCGTTCCGACATAGCCGTCCTCTCCCAGGGCGCCTGCCAGGGCGGGATCGGCCTCGACGGGGCAGAAGCGCGCACCGTCGACCAGGATGTCGCGGCCCTCGCAGGTCACGACCAGCCGCAGCAGGACAAGGGCATAGCTATGCCGCTCGCCCCGCGCCACACGGCCCGGCGCCATGCTGTCCAGAAGTATCGCACCCGCATCCCTGTCCATCTCTAATCGGGTGATCTGGTGATGGCAGGCACCTGCCTGGGGAATGATCATGTCCGGCACGAATTCTAGAAAGCCGTTCCGCGCCACGGAAATGCGGGTCGTCTGTACGGAAAGAGCATCCCCCTGCAACCGTGTCGCCGCGGGTGTCGAGAGGCAAAGCTCGGCTCCCTCGTCCAGCCTGACATCGACCGTCAGCCTGTCGCCGCCGAAAACCGACCCGGCGGCATTCTGGACATAGATCAGCGCCGTGTCCTCGTCGGAAAGGGGCAGGACCGCCGTCGTCGTCAGGGGATAGCATTGCCGCCGACGGGCAAGCCGGGTCCGGCCCCCGCCATCCCGGACCAGATGCAGCGACAGATGCCCCTCGTTCATTCGGCGATCCTGTGGAACAGCGCGGATCGGGCGATCTCGTCGAAAACCGGGCGCACGCCCCGATCCCGGCGCAGATCGGTGAAGAGCGAGGGGCGACCCGGCCGCGCGGCGGCAACGTCCTGCCGGATCCGGTCCAGATCGGCATCGACATGCGGGGCCAGGTCGATCTTGTTCACGATCAGCAGGTCGGCACGCAGGACACCCAGGCCCCGCTTGCGCGGAATGTCGTCGCCAGCCGAGACGTCGATGACGAACGCCCACCAATCCACCAACTCGCTGGAAAAGGTCGCGGCCAGGTTGTCTCCACCGCTTTCGATCAGGATCAGGTCGGGGGAAAAGCGGCTTTCCAGATATTCCGCCGCCTCGATGTTCACCGAAGGATCCTCGCGGATCGCCGTGTGCGGGCAGGCCCCGCTTTCGACGCCCAGCACCCGGTCGGGGTCGATCAGGCCGGAACGGCGGACCCGTTCGGCATCCTCGGCAGTCACCAGATCGTTCGTGATCACGGCGACCGATACGCCCTCGTCCTGGCAGATCGGCAGCAAGCGTTCGACCAACCGGGTCTTGCCGCATCCGACCGGGCCGCCGATTCCGATCCTCACCGCCGCCATGTCATCCTCCGTCTCATTTCAGCATGTATCCTTGGCCCAGCGAAACACGTTCTGCCGGGGGGCTGTCCGCCACCTCGCCGTTGATGCGGACCTGGAAGCTTTCGGGATCGACGGCGATGTCGGGCAGCGCGTCGTTCAGCACCATGTCGCGCTTGCGCAGCGCCCGCGTGTCCGAGACGGCTGAAAGCCTTGCGCGCAGGTCCAGCCGCTCGGCAAGGCCGTTCCCGACCGCCGCCGGCGCAACGAAGCGCAGGCCAAGGCTTTGCGGAGCGCGCCCGAAACAGCCCCACATCGGGCGATAGCGGACCGGCTCGCATGCCATCAACGAGGCGTTGGCCTCGCCCAGCGGCGCCCAAACCGGGAAGCCCGCCTTCAAGACCAGCTCCGGCTTGACCCCGAAGCTGTCCGGGCGCCAGAAAACCAGGTCGGCCAGCATGCCGACCGCGATCGAGCCGACCTCGTGGCCGATGCCGAACATCAGCGCCGGATTGACCGTGTATTTCGCCACATAGCGGCGGATACGGAAGTTGTCGGCGCCGGTGCCGCGATCCTCGTCCAGGCTGCCGCGCAGGTCGCGCATATGTTCCGCCAGTTGCCAGGTGCGCGCGATGGTCTCGCCGATCCGGCCCATGCCCTGGCTGTCCGAGCCGATGGCGCTGATCGCGCCCAGATCGTGCAGGACGTCCTCGGCCCCTATCGTCTCGCGCCGGATGCGGCTTTCGGCGAAGGCCACATCCTCGGGCAGGCGGGGATTGAGGTGATGGCTGGTCATTGCCATGTCGAAGTGTTCGTCGAACGTATTGATCGTGAACGGGTTCGTCGGGTTGGTCGAGGAAGGCAGGACATTGTCGCGCCCGCAGATGCGGATGATGTCGGGCGCATGACCGCCGCCCGCACCCTCGACATGATAGGCGTGGATGCCGCGGTCGCCGATAGCGCGGATCGTGTGTTCCACGAAACCCGATTCGTTCAACGTGTCGCTGTGCAGCTGGATCTGGCCGCCCCCGATCCCGGCCGCCTTCAGCGCCGCGTCGATCACCGCCGGACTTGCACCCCAGTCCTCATGGATCTTCAGCCCCGCCGCCCCGGCGGCAAGCTGTTCCAGCAGCGGCTCGACCCGATGCGAGGCGGCCTTGGCGATGAAGCCGAAATTCATCGGGAACGCCTCGGCCGCCTGCAGCATCAGCCCAAGGTTGGTGGTCCCGGTCGAGGCGATGGGCACCGTCGTCGGGCCCAACCCACCGCCCATCATTGTGGTGACGCCCGCGCAAAGCGCCTCGTCCACCTGGCCGGGGTCGATGAAATGCACATGGCAGTCGATGCCGCCCGCGGTGACGATCAACCCCTCGGCCGCGCGAACGTCCGTGTTCACGCCCACGGTCAGGCCCGGCGTCACGCCGTCCATGATGTTGGGATCGCCGGCCTTGCCGATCCCGATGATGCGACCCTTGCGGATGCCGATATCCGCCTTGAAGATCCCGGTCACGGCGTCGATGACCAGGGCATTCGTCACGATCAGGTCGGGCATGCCCTCGGCAGCGGTCAGCGCCCCGTCGCAGCCGGTTCCGGCGCGCAGGGTCTTGCCGGCGCCGAACACCAGCTCATCGCCACCCACGCACAGATCCCGTTCGACCTTCGCCCACAGGCCCGTGTCGCCCAGCCGCACGCAATCGCCGGTCGTCGGTCCGTAGAGTTGCAGATAGCGGCTTCTTTCGATGCTGCAAGCCACGCTCAGCCCTCCAGAAACGCGGCGAGACGCGCCATGGCGGCGCTGCGGATGCCGGGATCGTCCAGCGGACCATCGACCAACCCCGCAAGCCCATGCACGATGCGCGCGCCGCCGATGGCCACCAGATCCACGTCGCGGCTGTCGCCGGGCTCGAAGCGCAGCGTCGTCGCCGAGGGGATGTCCAGCCGAAAGCCATAGGCCGCCTGCCGGTCGAAATGCAGCGCGGGATTGACTTCGAAAAAGTGATAATGCGACCCGATCTGGATCGGCCGGTCGGCGGTGCTGACCACGCGCAGCCGCAGGGTGGCGCGGCCGCTATTGACCTCTACCGGCTCGGTCCCCGTTCGCCAGCGCGGCGGCAGGGCATCCGAGGACCGCTTGCCCGGCGCGATGGGGTCATGCACGCAGACAAGCTTCTGGCCGTCGGGAAACAGGGCCTCGACCATGACGACCTGAACCATCTCGGCCACGCCGGGCATCACGTCGTCCTCGGTCAGGGCCGAGGAGCCGAGCGCAACCATATCCGCGACCGTGCCCCCCGCACGCGCGCCTTCGCAGATCGTATCCGCGATCAGGGCGCGCGCCTCGGGTTCGGTCAGGGACAGGCCGTTCGCTCGGCGCAGGCGGGCAAGCTGGGCCGCCTGGAACAAAAGCAGCCGGTCGGTCTCACGCGGGGTCAGGCGCATGGCGTCACACCGCAAGATGGGCGGCAAGCCCGTCACTGGCGGCAAGCTCCTGCCGCGTGCCCTCCTCGACGATCTCGCCCAGCTTCATCATCGCCACCCGATCGGCAACCGACAGCGCGAAATCCAGATGCTGCTCGACCAGCAGGACGGCGATGCCCAGCTCGTCGCGGGCGCGAAGCAGCGCCTGGGCGATGCGGTCGACCATCGTGGGCTGCAAACCCTCGCTGATCTCATCGACCAGCATGATTTTCGGCCGGGCAATCAGCGCCCGCGACATCAGCAGCATCTTCTGTTCGCCGCCCGACAGGGTGCCCGCACGCTGGCCCAGCCGTTCGATCATCCGCGGAAAGACCGCCTCGACCTCGGGCAGGCATTGCCGGAACAGCCGATCCGTCGCCACCCCTAGGCGCAGGTTGTCCCCGACCGTCAGATCCTGGAACAGCGTATGTTCCTGCGGTGCGTGCGCCATCCCGGCACGAGCCATGAAGTTCGGTGCGGCACCGGTCACGTCCCTGCCGTCAAGGGTGATGCGGCCGCTGATGGGACGCACGAAACCCATGATGGTTTTCAGCAGCGTCGATTTGCCCATGCCGTTCTTGCCGAGGATCGCCACGATCCGGGCCCTGTCCACCTGCAAGGAAACATCGTGCAACACCGCTGCGGAACCGTAGCCGCTGGTCAGCGCATCGACAGTCAGAAGGGGCGTGCTCATTGCGCGGCCTCCACATGATGCCCGGCATAGACGGACCTGACCAGCTCCGAGGAAACGACCTCGTCCACGGTGCCCTCCATCAGGATCGAGCCCTGATGCAGCACGACCACGCGGTCGCTGATCTCGCGCACGAAATCCAGGTCATGTTCAATCAGGACGATGCACAGGCCGTAGTCGCGCGTCAGGCGGCCCAGCACCTTGCCGATCACCATGCGCTCGGGCCTGGTCAGCCCGGCGGTCGGCTCGTCCAGCAAAAGCACCGACGGCTCGGTCGCCAGCACCATCGCAAGCTCCAGCCCGCGCTTCATGCCGTGGGACAGGTTGCCCGTCTCATCCGCCAGCCGCTGATCCAGCCCGGTGGCGCGCAGGATGTCCAGCGCGGGTTCCGGCAGGGCGATGCCGACGCTGCTGCGAAACAGCCGGGCGCCGTCGATCCGGTAGCGGGCAAGCAGCAGGCAATCGGCGACGGTCAGCGTATCGAAAAGATTGGTGTTCTGAAAGCTGCGGCCGACGCCCAACGCCACGATGTCCTGCGGCGCGCCGCGTCCGATCTCGGCACCGTTGATCTCTACCTTTCCGCCGCTACGTTCGCTGCCGTCGCTGATGCAGCGCATCAGCGTCGTCTTGCCCGCCCCGTTCGGCCCGATGATGCCCAGCAGGTGACTGGCCCGTCCGGTCATGGTCACGTCAGTCAGCACGCTGAGGCTGCCATAGCGGCGCGACAGATGCTCGATCCTCAGCGGAGGTTTCTGGTCGTCCGCCCCCTGCCCCAGGCGGCTGCGCGTGTCGGGGACAAGGACACGGGCCGGCGCGCCGGCCGTGCGGACCGGCAGGATCCGGCGAAACAGGCCGCCGACAAGAGGCGCGAAGCCACGCGGCAAAAGGACGATGACCGCCACGAAGACGACGCCGATCAGCAGCTTCCACAGAAAGGGCATCGTTCCCGACAGCCACGAAGACATGGTGTCGATGCCAAGCGCCGCGAATATCGGACCCAGCAGCGTTCCGCGCCCGCCCAGTGCCGTCCAGATCAGGAATTCGGTCCCAAGCTGGAAACTTGCCAGTTCGGGCGCAACGACGTTCGAGAACGCGGCATAGCCGAAGCCCGCAGCCGAGGCGATCACCGCCGAAGCGATCATCAGCATGATCTTTATGCGCGACACCGGGATACCAAGATAGGCACAGCGTTCCTCGTTCTCGCGGATGGCGACCATCACGCGTCCAAAGTCGCTGCGGACCAGCAGCCAGGCGGCGGTGGTCGTCAGCACAAGGAATGTTCCCGCGGTCCAGAACCAGATCCTCAGATCCCAATAATAGGTGGGAAAGCCCGACAATCCGCTGGAAGAGCCGGTAAAGTTGCCGCCAGAAAAGATCACCTGCGTCAGGACGATCGGCAAGGCCAGCGTGATGATCGAGGCGTAAAGCGGCGACGAACCGTGAAAGAAGGCCAGCCAGCCGGTCGCGGCGGCGACGACCGCCGCAACGCCGATCCCCAGGGCAAGTCCGGCCAGCGCCCAGCCCGGACCGAAGCCGTAATGGGTAAAGATCAATCCGCAGGCATAGGCCCCGATGCCGAAGAAGGCGGACTGGCCGAAGGTCAGGATTCCGACCGAACCCCAGAGGATGTCCACAGTCATGACGACCGTGGCCAGAAACAGCGTTCGGATGAGGATATTGGTCAGGTAGGTGTCCAGCAGCCAGGGCGCGACGGCGACGACCAGCAGGCCGATGATGCAGCCCGTCGCCGCCACGCGGAACCGGGTTGTGATGGCGGCGGAAATGTCATGCACGGCTGAATCCTTTGGGGCTGATGCGCAGAACCAGCGCGGCTGCGACCACGATGGTCATGCCGCCCAGAATCGGGTTCGCATAAGTGCTGACGACGACCTGCGCCCCGCCCAGGATCAGCGAGGCGACGAGGAGACTGGGAAAGGATACGCCCGCGACCATCACCAGCATGAAGCTGTTGACCAGCCAGGGCAGCCCCATGTTCGGATCGACCGATATCAGCGGCGTGATCAGCGCGCCGGCGGCGCAGGCAAGGGCTGCGCCCAGCCCAAAGGTCAGCGCACGCACGCGGGTGCTGTCGATGCCAAGCCCGCGCGCCAGTCTTTCGTTCATGATGACCGCGCGGGCGTTCAGGCCGAAGCGGGTCAACTTCAGCAGCGCGCTCAATGCCACGACCAGAAGCACGGCGATGACCGCGACCGCAAGGCGATAAGCCGAATAGTCCACGCCGAACAGTTCCGTCGTGCCGCTGATCGGGTTCGGTGCAAACTGCACGCCGCGGCCGAAGCCCAGCGTGATCAGTTGCCCAATCACGATGCCAAGTCCCCAGGTGGCAAGGATCGCGTCCAGAGGACGATCATAGAGCGGGCGCACGATCACGCGCTCGATCACCAGCCCGCCGAGAAAGCCGACGCCAGCGGCCAGGGGGATCGAAAGCCACGGCGAAAGACCGGCAGCACCGTTGAGATAGGCCATGTATCCGCCAACGGTCAGAAAGGCGCCATGGGCGAAGTTGATCAGCTTCATCACCCCGAGGATGATCAGCAGGCCAGCCGATACCGCAAACAGGATCGCGGCGGTCGTCAGTATGTCGAGGACGAGAATAGCCATCTTGCGCTCTTGTCGGAAAGGGATGCGGGGCACGCCCCGCATCATTCAGGGGTCAACCGGCGAGCTGCGGGCACTGCTCGCCCGGATCCACGTCGGGGAAGGACTTGATCACCTCGACCGATCCGTCGGCCGCGACACGACCCAGATACATGGTCAGCGGCGAGTGGCGCTGCTTGTTCATGGTGATCGAGCCGCGCGGGCCGTCCACGGTCACCTCGCCCAACGCTTCGACCACCTTTTCGGCATCGGTCGAGCCGGCTTTCTCGACCGCGGCGGCATAGGCGAGGATGCCTTCGTATTGCGGGACGGACAATTCGCTCGGAGTTTCGGCCTTGGCTCCGAACTTGGCGTTCAGTGCCTCCAGGAACGCCTTGTTCGCGGCGGAATCGATGCCGGTGATGTAGGAGGCAGCGATATAGATGCCCTCGGCATCCGTCCCCATCGTGGCGGCGGTCCCTTCGTCGATGGCGTAGTTGCCATAGGGAATGTCCACGCCGGTGGCGCGAAGCTGCTTGGTCAGGGTGACATTGGGCGCACCCCCCGCGGTCGAGGTGATCAGCGCATCGGGACTGGCGGACCGCATCTGCGAGATGATGGCCGTCCAGTCCGAGCCGTCCATCGGCAGATATTCCTCTCCGACGACCGTGCCGCCCTTGGATTCGACATATTCGCGGGTGAATTCCAGCATCCCCCGGCCAAAGGCGTAGTCGCTGCCGATCAGGAAGAACTTTTTGGCGCCCATCTCGTCCATGAACTGATCGACGATGGGGGCGACCTGCTGTTCGGGAACCCACGCGTTGATATGCATCCAGGGCGAGCAGGACCGGCCCTCGTAGAACGAGGTATAGATGAGAGGGACCTTGCCGCGGTTCACGATGGGCAGGCCGGCATTGCGCGCGGCGCTGGTCTCCATTGCGACGATGGCATCGACCTTCTGCTGGAAGACCAGGCTGTCATAGGCGCGTTGCGCGCCCTGCGCACCCGAGCCGTCATCCGCGATCACCAGTTCCAGCCGACGTCCAAGCACGCCGCCCTTCGCGTTGATCTGGTCCACGGCCAGTTCCGACGCCTGCACCACCGATGGCGCGACAACGCTGTTCGCACCGCTGAGCCCGACCGGAATACCGATCCTGATGGTTTCCTCGGCCTGTGCGGAAACGGCACAGGCAAGGCCCATCCCGAGTCCAAGAAGAAGTTCACGGATTTTCATGTCGTTTCCCCTGTTGCAGCGCATTACGGGCGCCGGTCCGATGGCTTTGCTCCCAGTCGTTCGGCATAGATGTCCGTTCGCCTGTCGCGGAGCGGGTGGTTGAAGCTGTTCCAGTTGCGCGCGCGCCGCGCGGCCGAAAGGTCGACCTCGGCCAGAACGATTTCCTCGCAGTCACCGCTGGCCGGACCCGCGACGGGCCAGCCGGTATGGCCGACGATCAGGCTGTGGCCGACAAAGGGCTGACCACGTTCGGTCCCGACCCGGTCGGCACAGGCGATCACCATGGAGTTGCTGTGCGCGGCGGCCATGTGAAGGATGTTGGCCATGGGCCCCCGGCCCTCGGCCTGCCCCGGAATCGGCACCCAGTTGGTCGGCACGCAGACCAGATCCGCTCCTTCGACGGCGGCCAGCCGGAACACCTCGGGGAACCATCCGTCATAGCAGATCGCCACGCCGATGCGGCCATGGGGAGTAGAGAAAACCGGCAGGCCCAGATTGCCCGCCTCGAACCAGAGGTTCTCGTCCGCCCAGAGATGCAGCTTGCGATAGACCCCCAGCACCCCGTCCGGCCCAATGACGACCGCGCTGTTATAGAGCCGATCCTCCTCGCGCTCGGCAATTCCGGCCACCAGGAACAGCTTTCTGCGGGCGGCGACCTCGGCCCAGGCGATCGTGCTGGGACCGTCGGGGATCGGTTCGGCAAGGGCAAAGGCCTCGGCCCTGCTTTGAAACATATAGCCCGAGATCACCAGTTCGGGCAGGATCACGATCCTTGCCCCCGCATCCGCGGCCTGCTCGATCATCGCGAGGCTGCGCGCCCGGTTGTCCGCGACCTCGCCAAAGCGCGGCTCGAATTGCAGGCAGGCGATCGTGAGCTTTTCTTCGTGTTTTTCAGCCATTCTTCCACTGCCGCCCAGCGGCATCCAATAAGCAAAAAGCCTCTGCCATCGCCCCCCGGTGGGGTGCGCAATGGAACAGAGGCTTGCCAGCCAGATATGTCGAGAAGGCGGCCTGCCGGGCGCCGTGATCCAAATCACGGCCGCATGCGGCTCAAAGTCAATTTGGTGCTTCGGATAATCCTGCCCGAGACGGAAACTGCCGCGAATGCGAGCAGGCTAGATATCCTTTGACATGTCTTTCAGCACATCCTGCGCATTGATGATGCTTGCAGCGACATCGGCCATCGAGATACGCCGCCGCGTCGCTTGCGCGCGAATGGTTTCGAATGCATCCGATTCCGGCACGCCTTTCACCTCCGCAAGAATACGGGCGGCCTTCGATATGTCGCGTTGCGCCTTTATGGTCTCTTCCAGCTTGCGGACCTTTGCCTCCAGCCGCCGATGGTATCCATGAAGCCAGCGCCCCAGCGTCAGCGTGGACAGGACGCCCGCGGGCCGCAGGGGCTTGACCAGCACGCCATGGACGCCGGTGTCCACAAGGGCTTTCAGGATCACCGGGTTCTCGTATTCCAGGATCGCGATGACAGCGGGGGCATCTTCATCCACGGCCCAGCTTTTCGTGGGCTGAAAGCGATGATCCAGGCTGAGAAAGATCAGGTCCACCCCCCGCGGCGGCATGTCGGGCAGGGGCCAGACCGGCAGAACCTGACAGCCGATGCGGCGCAACTGGCCGACCAGGGCATCGCGATCCTGATCGGGTGCGTGAATGACAGCCACCCGCAGGTCGCGCAGCATCTCGACCACATGGTTTCCGCCCCGGCTCACGCAACACCTTCATCGGTCCGAACCGGGGCAACCGGAGAATTGGCAAGATAGGGATCCGGCCGGACAAGCTCACTTGCCGACCAGACGATATCGAACGCGCCATTTGCATTGGCCCGCCCGATCCTCGGCGTCATCCAGGCATGGTTGTTGTCCGGATCGATCAATACGGGCCCATCCGGTGCGTCAAACGCCATCCCGTGCAGAACCTGAAGCAAGTGATCCGTGTCGATCGATTGGGTCAGTTCCAGCGCATGACCAAACATCCGCGCCTGGCTGTATGAGGCAGCCGCCCAGCCGCTGACAGGACGATCATCGCCAAAGCTCTTGCGCAGACTCGCCAGGAAACGGTCATTCTGATCGCTCTTCAGAGAAGAGAAATAGGACGAGGCCGTGACGATCCCCTCGGCTCGCTCGGCTCCGATGCGCGCAAGCTCGCACTCGGTCAGGGAAATACCGCCAATCGGGCGTGTTCCGCCAAGATCCAGCCCAGCATCCTGATACAGCCGCGCGAATTCCTGGCCGGTTTCGCCCACCAGGGTCGAAAAGACGAATTCCGGTTGAAGTCTGCGGATCTCGATCAGAACCTTCTGGATCTCATTGCGCGAGGCCATCATCGGCAGATAGCTTTCCCCGACGACCTGTCCCCGCCGCGCCTCGATCAGATCCCGCATGACGCGATTGGTTTCACGCGGGAAAATATAGTCGCATCCGACCAGGAAACCCTTTCCGCCATGCTCGGCGACCAGGTAGTCGGCCAGAGGAAAGATGCATTGATTGGCAACGGGGCCTGTATAGAGAATGTTCGGCGAATATTCGAAGCCCTCATAGCTTGCCGGATACCACAACAATCCGTTGCGGCGCTCGACCGAGCGCGAGACGATCTTGCGCGTATCCGAGGTGTGGCAGCCGAAGATGACCGAGATGCCCTCGGCTGTCATCATCCTTTCGGCATGCTGCCTGAAGGCATTGGGATCACCTGCGGGATCATGTTCCGCAATCTCGACCAAGCGGCCGAGGATCCCTCCATCGCGGTTGAGTTCGTTCACGGCCAGTCGAACGCCCAATGCATGTTCGCTTTCAGGCAGTCCGGTCGGGCCACTTCGAGAGAAGAGCAAACCGATCCGCCAAGGGTCGTTCATGACATCAATCCTTGCCTGGTCGCTTCCGACCGATTTGAGTGCGGTTCAGGCGAAGCCATCCGCCAGAGGTCTTGCCGTTTTCGATACTGCAGCCCCGCAATGGTGAAAAGCCATGGTAAGCGTCCTCTGACGTATGCGCCCCGTGAAAGATTATTTGCTTGCCCATGGCGTCGGTGCCGATCACGGCGATGTGCCTCTGCCCCCGGTTGCGGCAGATCGGCCTTGATGATGTGACCGCCCCCCGACGGCATCTCTGTGCCAAGGTGGGTCTGCAACGATCCACAAAGGAGAGCGGTCATGTCGGAGATTACCACTATCGGCCTCGATCTGGCGAAGAATGTGTTCCAGGCGCATGGGGCTGATGCCTCGGGTAATGCGATGGCATTGCCAAGTTGGGTAATTGTGGGCGCAAAGGGGGGCGAAGCGTGAGCGCTTATGCGTTCATCTCGAGCGCATAGTCGTTCCACAGGCTGAAGGCGTCAGCCCGTGCGTGGCGGTGTGAAGATGCGGTGAGACGATAGCGGCGGGGACGGAAGAGGGTGTTGATCTGGTCATGGGCGGCGAGGAATCTCTGCGCCTGTCGTTGGGACTTGAAGCGTCCCATGATCTTCTCTCGCCGTCG
>NZ_KQ955212.1:12741-55166 GCF_001546115.1 Paracoccus aminovorans | reverse complement strand
GCGGCTCTGGCGTTCCGGCGGGTTTGCACGAGGATGTCGAGCGTGTGGCCATTGGCGTCAACCGCCCGCCAGAGCCAGTGTTTCCTGCCGCGTATCGGGATGACGACCTCGTCCAGATGCCACGACACAACAACTTGGCAATGCCATCCTAAGAGTCTAAGAGGCGCCGGTGCGCACAGATCGTCCGTTTGGTCGCGCTGCACGGGCTGAACATGCTGGGGAACAGGGAAGTGGAGAAGCTGCGCCAGAGGGCCACGGCCTGACGGGACTTCCGACGGCGCCCCCTCGCGGGCGCCGTTTTCCTTTGCGCAGACCGGGCATGCGGGAACCGGTCTGCCGGGCCAACGTTGAGGGGGCAACGCAACGGAAAGAAAGGAAGACCGGCATGGCCGTCAATCTCAAGGGACTGAAGGACAACGCCCGCAAGGCCGCCATCGAGGAACTGCAGGCCTGCATGTCCGACGGGCTGTCGCTGTCGATGGCGCTGAAGCAGGCGCACTGGAACCTCAAGGGGCCGAACTTCATCGCGGTCCACGAGTTGCTGGACGCGGTCAAGGCGCGGCTGGACCCCAATATCGACGACATGGCCGAACGCATCCAGCAGCTTGACGGCACGGCCAAGGGGACCGTCGAGACGGTGGCGCAATCGACGAGCCTTGACCCCTATCCCACGGACCTGAGCGCCAGCGACGACCATCTGCGCCAGATCTGCGAGCGGATGCGCGCCTATGGCGGGCGGGTGCGCGACGGAATCGACACGGTGGGCGACGCCGGCGACCAGGACACGGCGGACCTGCTGACCGCGGCCTCGCGGCAGGCCGACAAGGACCTGTGGTTCCTCGAAAGCCACCTCGAGAAATAGGCTTTCGCGAACGGCCCCGCCCTCAGCGGCGGGGCTTGCCCTTCCAGGTGTCCAGCCAGCTGCGGAACCGCCGCCGCGTCTGGCGGCCCTGCGCCCCCGCCCTCGCCCGCGCCGCATCAGTGCGGGCATCGACCCGGTCCCACGCCCGGTCGGCCCGCCGGACCGCGGGATCCACGGTGCGTTCGCGGAGAGCGCCTGTGGCGCCCTGTAAGGGACTTGGGCACACCAAGGGCTTGGAAGCGGCCCACAGGCGCGTGCGGCGCTCTCACGCCTGCTTGCGCGGCCCTAGTCAGCGATCAGGGCCAGAGGCGGGCGGTATGAACGAGGGCGAGAACCCAGATCTTGTCCTGGTTGATGGTGTAGACCAGGCGATAGCTGGGATGCGGGATCAGCTCGCGGGTGTCGGGAATATGGCCTGGCTTTCCCATGAAGGGGTGATCTGTCAGCCGGGATGCGGCTTCACCGAACAGCTGGTCCATGCGGATCGCAGCGGACGGGTTGTCGGCCGCGATGTAATCCATGATGTCGGCGCGGTCCTGTTCGGCTTCAGGTGCCCAGAGAACGATCACGCGGAGCCTTCTGCGAGTTTGGCCCGTCTGGCCGCGAAATCGGCTTCCACGGCCTCGTGGTTGCGTCCCTGGCCATCCAGCATCGAAGCGCGGGCCTTGCCCACCTTGCGGCCCAGATACTCGCTGTAGGCCCGCTCATGACGGCGCTTCTCGATGTAATCGCGCATCAGTTCACGGACGACCTGCGATGCAGGGCGGTCAGCGGCTGCGGCTTCGGCCATGAAGCTGTCCCGCAGATCCGGTTCCAGCTTCATCGTGAATACGGCTTTGGTGTTCATAGCTCATCCTCACAGATACTGACATAGTGTATACTGCGTCAGTATCTCAATTCCAGACCGATCATCTGTTCCTCTGTCTCAACCGGTGGCGATCCCTCTTGCGTGCACCTTCTTCGCCAGCATACTCTCGTGGCCACGGCAAGGCTGCGCCTTGCCCTGACCACTCGCGCTGGTGAGGGGGCGTGCCGCCCCCTTCAAACCCCCGGTCCGCACAGAGTGCGGCAAGGGCGATCCCCTGCACCCCTCTGGAGCCCGCGTCATGGCCGACGACCCTTCCGCTGCCCCCGAGCCTGCCCGCTGGATCAAGCTGCGCGCCAGCGCGGCCGAGCGGGCGCGCTGGCAGGCCCTGGCGGCGGGCCGGGGCGTGTCTTTGTCGGAGCTGATCCGGGCGTCGCTCAGCGGGTTGCGGCTGCGGACGCGGCGGGAGCCGCCGCCGGTCGCGCCGGAGTTGCTGCGGGAGCTGGCGCGGATCGGGAACAACCTCAACCAGCTCGCCCGCGCGGCGAACCGGCACGAGCCGGTGACGGCCACGGCGCTGCTGGCCCGGCTGATCGCCATCGACCGCGAGCTTGGGGCGCTGCGGGCGGCGCACAGGCGGGCCGACCCGCCGGAGCGCGGCTGATGCTCATCAAGTTCACCAGTGGCGGGCGGGGCGGCGGCGGGGCGGTGTGCGATTACCTGGTCGATGTCGGCCGGGATGGGCGGGAGCTTTGCCCGCCCGAGGTCGTGCGGGGCGACCTGGCGCGGACGCGGGAGCTGATCGACAGGCAATGACCCTACGTCGGTAGAGAGTTTATACATCAGACGTAATCGCACAATAGCATAGGCGCGCAGTCGCATATTTGCGTAAATATGCAGAGTCGCAGTCGCGTGTCTATGGCTTTGCGCTTTCGCATAACCGCGCTATTGTGCGATTATGAAAACGATAGTCATCGCCGCTCAAAAAGGTGGGGCAGGGAAGACAACCCTTGCTCGGAACCTCGCAGTAGCCGCCTCGGGTGAAGGGGGTCGCATCTTGTGCCTGGATCTCGATCCTCAGGGCTCGCTTCGAGGTTGGTGGGAGAGTCGCGAGGCTGATATGCCGGCCATGCTCGAACGGGACCCGGCACCAGACGCACTTAGACCAACGCTCGCGGCAGCTAAGGCGCAGTTTGACCTCTGCATCATCGATACCCCACCTGCTGCTCCAGAATGGTTGTCTGAGGCCCTTGGTGCTGCCGACCTAGTGCTCATCCCTGTCCGACCTTCGCCAGATGATCTTCGGGCAGTGGGTGCGACGATCGCCGCAGTCAACCGTGCTCAGGTCCCGTTCGCCTTTGCTCTCTCGCAAACACCGCGCGCGAGGATCACCGACGAGGCGGCTCGCGTTCTGGCACAGCACGGGCGGGTGGCTCCGGTGAACATCGCACAACGTGTGAGCTACGCGGAAACGGGCGCCACGGGGCAGGGTGTGACCGAGACATCCGATGATAGGGCAGGGGCCGAGATTGCTGCTGTCTGGACGTATGTGAAGGGGATTCTCAATGGCTAAGAAACCTGTGACCCTGGACGGTCTGCTCAACACCGCGACCAAGCCACTCGACACCGGCATTCCTCAGCGCGGGGCAGGGCAGGAGCAACCTGTCGCGAAACCTGCGCCGAAGAAAAGAGAAGGGGAGAAGCGTCTGACGCTCGCTCTAGATGGCGAGACCTATCGCCGTCTGCGAATGCACGCGGCGACGACGGATGAAACCCATCAAAACATACTTGAACGCGCACTTACGGAATACCTCAACCACGTAGGTGCGTAATTACGTAGATGCGTATTCTCTTTATTTGGTGTTAATCAGCCTGTTCAGGATCCTACGCGACAATATTTCGTATTGAGCCGCTCTGCACTGCCATTAATGCTGTAGCCACACTCAGCACGTTGCTCTGATCACGCGGATTATGATGGAAAAGCACCTTCTTACCGAACGGGACATCTGCACCAAGTTCATCACTCCGGCACTGCGTGCAGCCGGCTGGGACGAGATGACGCAGATCCGAGAGGAGGTCAGCTTTACCAAGGGTCGGATCATCGTGCGTGGCAAAATGGTGATCCGTCGCAATGCCGCCACGCGCTCTGGCGGGTTCGATTATCGTGCCACAACGGCCCAGTGGCATGCCGAACGCTCGGCCAGGCGGCCGAAGGCCGCGAAGCTGGCGACGAACGCGGCGTTGCGGCAGTATGTGCAGGACAGGCTCTCGGGCCATATCCCGCACCCGGGCGGCTCGGTCGTTGTCGGCCCGCAGACAGCCTGGAAAGGCCGGCGACACGGGCGGCGGCAACCGCGTCAGTGGGCCGCCAGCCAGTCCGCCAGCAGCGGACGCGCAAGCCCGTCCGGCCCGGTGACGGCGGTGGCGGTGCAAAGCGCGTTCAGGATCGCCTCCTCGGTGCTCTCGGCGGCGGCGCAGAAAATGTCGTCGATGCGGTCGTCCGAAAGCCGGACCAGCGGGATCGTGTCGCCCTCGGACTGATGCGGCAGCCGGTTCACGGTGGTGAAGCCCAGAACGATGTCGCCGCTGCCATGGCCCCAGAAGGCGCCGAGCCGCGCGATCCCCGCTCCGGCGCGGCGGCAGATGCGTTGCAACTGGCGCTGATCCACCGGCACGTCGGTCGCGAGCACGACGATGATCGAGCCCTTTTCAGCCTCGGGGAGGGCACGCGGATCGGCGCGGCGTCCATCGGGCAGCACCAAATCCCCGGCGCGGCCGAAATTCGCCAGCACCAGCGCGCCCAGGTGACAGTCCTGCCCCCCAACCGCGACCCGGCGCGAGGCGGTGCCGATGCCGCCCTTGAAGCCGAAACAGGACATGCCGGTGCCGGCACCGACCGACCCCTCGGCCACCGTAGTTTCGGCGGCGCCTAGAGCGGCCAGCGCATCGGATTCGGTCACGGCCAGCGCCTGGATGTCAGACAGCGGCCCGTCGTTGCATTCGCAGACCACGGCATTGACGGTCGAGGTCCGACGCCCGATCTGCGGCGTTTCCGCAATGGCGCGGCGAACCAGCGCATTGACGCAGGTGCCGACACCGAAGGTATTGGTCAGCAGCACCGGGGTCTCCAAAGTCCCGAGTTCCCCCACCTGCACCAGCCCGGCGCTTTTGCCAAAGCCGTTGATCACCTCGACCGCCGCTGTCAGCTTGTTCAGGAACAGGTTGCCCGGCTGCGGGATGATCGCGGTGACGCCGGTGTTCACCTCGCCCCGGCGCACCGTCGCATGACCGACCCGAACCCCGGGCACGTCGGTGATCGCATTGCGGGCGCCCGGGGGCATGATCCCGGTCACCAGCCCATGGTCGCGCGCCCGCATCACGATGCCAGCCGGGGAATCGCGTCCAGCAGCATCCGCGTATAGGGCTGCTTCGGCGCGTGGAAGATCTCGGACGCGCTGCCAGTCTCGACGATCTCGCCGTGGCGCATGACCACCACCCGGTCGCACAGGTGGTGGACCACCGAAAGATCGTGGCTGATGAACAGCAGCGTCAGGTTCAGGTGCCGGCGCAGCTCCATCAGCAGGTTGATCACCTGCGCTTGGATCGACACGTCGAGCGAGGCCACCGGCTCGTCGCAGACGATCACCTCGGGCTGCATGGCCAGGGCGCGGGCGATTGCGATGCGCTGACGCTGGCCGCCGGAAAACTGGTGTGGGTAGCGGTTCGCCAGCGCCGGGTCGAAGGCCACGGCGCGCAGCCAGCGTTCGACATAGGCGCGCGCCTCGGCCTTTGTGCAAAGCCCGTGGACTATCGGCCCCTCGGCCACCGACTGGAAGATGGTGCGGCGCGGATCGAGCGAGGCGAAGGGATCCTGAAAGATCATCTGGACCTTCGTGCCGCGCTTTCGCTCGCCCTGCATCACCGGCTCGCCGCCGACGCTAACCGTGCCGGCGCTTGGCGCGATGATGCCGCAAAGGATGCGTCCCAGTGTCGATTTACCCGAGCCGGATTCGCCAACAAGACCAAGGATCTCTCCCCGCGCGATGCTCAGCGAGGCTGATTTGACCGCATGGACCCGCGCGGGCTCACTTGCCAGCCCCAGCTGCATTCCCAGCCTCCGCAGCAGACCGGCGGGGCGCTGGAACAGCTTGTCGATGTGTCGTATCTGGATGAACTGCGGATCGGCAGGCGCACCCACGGCCGTCCCGCTCAGCTTCGAAGGGTCGAGCCTACCTGCGGCCTCGGTCGCGCCGGACGCCAAAAGCTCACCCGGCTGCGAGCGCGAAGGCAGCGCGTCCAGCAGCGCCTGTGTATAGGGGTGCCTGGGCGCATCCAGCACCTTGCGCACCGGGCCCGCCTCGACGATCTCGCCGCGTCGCATCACCGTGATCTTGTCGGCGATGGAGGAAACCGTGGCGAGATCATGGCTGATCCAGATCAGCGAGGTGCCCATCTCGGCCACCAGCGACTTGACGACCTTGAGGATCTCTGCCTGCACCGAGACATCCAGCGCAGTTGTCGGCTCATCTGCGATCACGAGGCGCGGGCGATGCAGCAGCGCGATGGCGATGGCGACGCGCTGGCGCATGCCCCCGGAAAATTCGTGCGGATACTGGTCCACCTTGCGCTCTGGTTCAACGATGCGGACGCGGTCCAGCGCCTCAACCGCGCGGCGGCGGATCTCGGCGTCGGATACCTGTTCATGGGCGCGGATAGCCATGCCGATCTGGTCGATGATCTTCAGGACCGGGTTCAGGGTCATCATCGGATCCTGGAACACCATCGAGATGTCCTTGCCCCGGATCCCGCGCAACTCGCGCTCATCCAGGCCCACCAACTCGCGTCCGCCAAAGCGGATGGAACTGCCCGCCTCGATCCGGCCGGGCCTGTCAATGAGCCCGATCAGCGAAAAGCCGGTGATCGACTTGCCCGAGCCGGATTCGCCGACCAGTCCCATGATCTCGCCGCGCCTGAGCGAGAAGGATATGCCCTCGACCGATTTCACGATGCCCCGGTCGGTGTGGAACCATGTGCGCAGATCGCGCACCTCTAGCAGATCGGTCATTTGCGCAGCCTCGGGTTCAACTGGTCGCGGATCTGGTCGCCGACAAGGTTGATCGCCATGATCAGGATGATCAGCGCCACCCCGGGATAGATCGCGATCCAGTAGCGGCCCGACATCAGGTATTGGAAGCCGTTCGAGATCAGCATCCCCAGCGAAGGTTCGGTCGCCGGCAGGCCGACGCCCAGAAAGGACAGCGTCGCCTCGAGCGAGATGGCGGATGCGACCTGCACCGTCGCGACCACGATCAGCGGCGGCAGGGCGTTCGGCAGGATGTGGCGGGTGATGACGAACCAGCCGCCCATCGGCACCGACAGCGCCGCCTGGACATAGTCCTTTTGCCGCTCGGCGGCGGCGGCGCCATGGGCGGTGCGCACGAAATAGGCGTATTGCGCAAAGACGAGGGCGAGGATCAGTTGCTGCTTGCCCTGGCCCAGCAAGGCCGCGACGACGAAGGCCAGCAGGATCGCCGGAAAGGAAAGCTGGATATCGACGATGCGCATGATCAGCGCCTCGATGCGGCCTCTGACATAGGCGGCGGTGCATCCGACCACCGCCCCGATGGTAAAGGCGATAGCCCCGGCCATCAGCCCCATCTGCAAGGAAATCCGCAGCCCATAGACGATGGCCGACAACAGGTCACGGCCTTGGCTGTCGGTGCCCAGGAGGTGCAGCATTCCGTCGCGCCCGACATAGCCAGGCGGTCGGCGCGCATCGCGCAGCACCAGCGATTTCAGATCGTAGGGATCCTGCGGCACGATGAAAGGCGCGAAGACCGCGACGAATACGATCAGGACCACCACCGTCAGCGCCACGACTGCGACCTTGTTGCGGCGGAAGTCGCGCCAGAACTGCGCGAGGGGCGAGACCGAGCCCGTGGTTGTTGCTGCCGACATCTCAGTTCTTCCCATGACGCAGGCGGGGATCCAGCAGCGCATAGGCCAGATCCACGCACAGGTTGATAACCACGAACAGCGCCGAGACCAGCATCAGGTAGGCGACCATCACCGGCCGATCAAGCGAGGTGATCGAATCGACGATCAGCTTGCCAAGGCCCGGCCAGCTGAAGATCGTCTCGGTCACCAGCGCGAAGGCCAGCGTCGAGCCGAGTTCAAGGCCAAAGACCGTGACCAGCGGGATCGAGATCAGCTTCAGCACATGCCGCCGCAGGATGGTGCGTTCGGGAATGCCGGCGGCGCGGGCGAACTTGATCGTATCGGTCAGCATCACCTCGCGGGTGCCGGATGCGGCCAGCCGGCATATCATCGACATCTTGAACAATGAAAGATTTAGCGCCGGCAGGATCAGATGCGACCAGCCGTCGAGCGTCAGGAAGGAAAACGGCACTCCGATAAGTTCGCGCGTGGCGCCGCGCCCACCGGCGGGCAGGATGCCGAGTTGCACGGCAAAGACCATGATCAGCATCAGCCCGATCCAGAAGGTCGGCACCGAAAAGCCCAGGATCGACGCCGCCATGATCAGCCGCGACGTCTTGCTGTCGGGCCGGTAGCCGGCATAGACGCCCAGCGGAATGCCGATGCCCGAGGCAAAGAACACCGCGATCAGCGTCAGTTCCAGCGTCGCCGGCAGCTTCTGGGCGATCAGGGTGCCCACCGGCATGTTGAAGACGAAGGATCTGCCCAGATCCCCGGTCAGCAGGCGTTGCAGGAATTGCAGGTATTGCTGCCAGACCGGCAGGTCGAGGCCGTATTGCTCGATCACCTGCTGGCGGATCGCCTGCGTCGCGTCGGGCGAGATCAGCACATCGACCGGGTTGCCGATCACATAGACGCCGGCAAAGACCAGCACCGACATGACCAGCAGCACGACCAGAGCCTGCGCTAACCTGCGGATGATAAAAGATGCCATTGGGCCTCCGTGGGGGCGGTACTGTCAGTGCCAGCCGTGCTCGATCTGGTGACGGGTTTCCTCGACCGCGACCTGCCAGATCGCCAGCATGTCGGCGTCGGGGCGCTGAAAGACGCCATGATAATTGCCCTCGGCGATGCGCTCGCGCTTGCGCCATGCGTCCACCCGGGCAGTGGCGTCGAAGTCGATGCATTCCTTGGCAAAGTTCGGAACCTGCGCGCCCTCGATCCGGGTCCAGGGAAAGTTCTCCATCCAGCTTGCATGAGAGGCGGCCGGATCGGTTTTCTGCACCTTGGCCCAGGTCCGGGGTGCACGCCACCAGTCATGCAACTTGACCGAGGTGTCGCGGTGCTCGTTCATCCATTCGATCAGCAGCGGGTTGACCGGCGAATTGCCACCGTGGCCGTTGACAATCAGGATGCGGCGAAAGCCCGAGCGATAGACGCTGTCCAGCATGTCCTCGACGACCGCCAGATAGGTGCGCAGGCGCAAGGTCATCGTGCCCGGAAAGGCGGCGAAACCCGAGGCCATGCCGAAGGGCAGGCAGGGATAGACCGGCACGCCCAGCGGTTCTGCCGCCTCGACCGAAACGCGCTCGGCCAGGATCATGTCGGTGGCGAGGCTGAGATAGGCGTGCTGCTCGACCGAGCCGATCGGCAGGATGCAGCGGTCGTCCTGCGCCACGCGGGCCTCAACCTGGCCCCAGTTCATGTCCTGAATACGCATCTCATCCTTTCCGCGCAGGATCCGACCTTCTTGCCGCCGCGCTGTCAAATCTTCCTGCAAACCCAATTTTTGTTCCATTAGGGCAATGATTTTGATTGACGCAAGGGATTTCTTGCAAATACGGTTCCGAATGGAACTGTTGGTAAAAATACAGACACCCGCATGGATGATGAGATACGCCAGTCACTCTACGAAGGCAGGGCCGGCCGGGACATGCCCCTGACCATTGAGGGCATCGCCGAGGATAGCCCGCTGCGAAGCCGCCTGTGGGCGAATCCATGCTGGTTTTCGTTCCGGCTGAACTATCTTGCCCTGCTTTTCAACAATCCGGTCTATGGCCTGATCCAGGACAGGCTTGGCCTGCTGCGCCCCGATTTCGTGCTGCTGTGGTCGCTGTATCTGGGCGGGTCTTCGACCCTGACCGATGTCGTGCGTTCGTCGGGTTTTCCCAAGAACACGCTGAGCCGCGCCGCGGGAAAGGTGCTTCGCCTCGGCCTGATCGAACGCGAGGGCGACGCCGAGGACCAGCGGCGGATCACGCTGCACCTGACCGACAAGGGCCGCGCGGCGGTCGAATCGGTCGAGGCCGCCATGCTGGGGCACGAACGGCGCATGCTGGAATGTCTCAGTCCTGCGGAACGGCTGACCCTGTCCGAGATCCTGACCAAGCTGGTCGCGGCCTCGGGGGACTGGCCCCAAACGCTTGCCGGGGAACCGGCGGGTGCTACCGGGCCGGTGCCCGGAAACACACAAGAAACCGGCCCGCAACCGGTCGATCAACCTTAATCCAAGAGGGATACCATGAACCTGAAACCCAAGCTTCGTGCGCTGCTGCTTGCGACCGCGCTGGCCGCGCCGATCCCGGCGCTGGCCGATGACCTTGTGATCGCGACCAAGTCAGGCCCGGCCTCGATGGACCCGCATTTCACCGCCACATCAGCCAATGCCGAAGCGACCAAGCAGATTTTCGACACGCTGCTGAAATCCGGCAACGACCTTCAGATCGAGCCGCAACTGGCGACCGAATGGAAGGCCATCGACGATACCACCTGGGAGTTCACGCTGCGCGAGGGGGTCAAGTTCCACGACGGTTCCGACTTTACCGCCGAGGACGTTAAATTCTCGATCGAGCGCATCCCCAACGTCACCGGGCCGAACCCGACCACGGTCTATGTCCGCAACGTCGCCGGCACCGAGATCGTCGATCCCCATACCATCCGCATCAAGACCCATGGCCCTGCGCCGACGCTGCCCAACGATTTCGTGCGGCTGTTCATCGTCTCGCACACGGCGGCGGCGGATTACTCGACCAAGGAAACCTCTGCCGAAGGCTTCAACTCGGGCAAGGCGACCATCGGCACCGGGCCTTACAAGTTCGTGAGCTGGGCGCCGACGCAGGATCTGGTGCTTGAGAAATTCGACGGCTACTGGGGCGGCGCGCAGCCTTGGGACAAGGTGACGCGCAAGGAAATCCCCAACGACGCCGCCCGCGTCGCGCAGCTGCTGGCCGGACAGGTCGATCTGATCTCGAAAATCCCCGCCACCGACCTTGCCAGCGTCGAACAGGACGGCGCGCTGAAGTTGGTCAAGAACCCCTCGGCCTTCATCCCCTATCTGGAATTCGACTTCCGGGAGGACACACCGCAGGTCTGGGACAATTCCGGCAAGAAGGCCGAGAAGAACCCCTTCCTGGATCCCCGGGTGCGCGAAGCCTTCGACCTGGCGCTGGACCGCGAGACGATCATCGAATTCGCGCTGGAGGGCATGGGGGTGCAGGCGACGCAACTCGTGACCCCGAGCGTTTTCGGCTATAACAAAGACATCCCCGAGCCGGTCTATGACGTGGACCGCGCTCGTGCCCTGATGGCCGAGGCGGGCTATCCCGAGGGCTTTAAGGTCACGCTGGCCTATGCGAACGACCGGATGCCGACCGAGCTTGGCCCGACCGTCGCCCAGCTTCTGGCCGCCATCGACGTCAAGGTGGATGTGCAGGGCGTGCCCGCGACAGTGTTCAACCCGGCCAAGACGCGCGGGGAGTATTCGCTCTACATGGCTTCCTGGGCCACGCTGACCGGCGAATCGAACTATACGCTGTCGGCCCTGATGCACACCAACGAGCCCGAGAAGTCGCAGGGCGCCTTCAACGTGCGCGGCTATTCGAACCCGAAGATGGACGAATTGATCGAGGCCGCCGCCGCCGAGATGGACGAGACCAAGCGCAAGGCCCTGCTGGAAGAGGCCAACAAGCTGGTCGCGACCGAACGGCCCGACCTGCCCTTAGCGATCAACGTCTCGGCCTGGGGCATGAAGGCCGACAAGGTGACCTATGATCCGCGCGCGGACGAGGACACCGTCGCCATGGACGTGCATCCCGTGAAGTGATCCCCTGCCCCGGCGCATCCGGGGCGCCGAGGCCGTGCATATGCGCCGGATCGGGACACGCCCCGATCCGGCCCCTTTCAGGAGAGCCGAAATGACCCTTGCCCCCGATACCCCGCCCTATTCCTGGGACGAACCGACTTGGCGCGGAGTGGTCGAGTTCATCCGCGCCGGCCGGTCGCTGAAACCGGCAAGCTGGCCAGGGGGCGCACGTTGCGCCGTCGCGCTCAGCTTCGACAGCGACCATGAAACCAATGAATTGCGCGACGGCGGCAAGTCCATCGGCCGCATGTCGCAGGGAGAATACGGCAGTCGGCGCGGCATTCCGCGCATCCGCGCGCTTCTGGACCGTTTCGGTGCCAAGGCCAGCTTCTTCGTGCCCGGCGTCTCGGCCAGCCTGCACCCGGACGAGCAGAAATCGCTGGTGGACGATGGCCACGAGGTGGCGCTGCACGGCTGGATCCACGAGGTCAATACCCTGGTCCCCCCCGCGCAGGAACGCGAGTTGATGCTGCGCGCCGCCGACACGCTGGAACGCATCACCGGGGTTCGCCCTGTGGGGATGCGCACCTGTTCCTGGGACTACAGCCCGACCACGCTGTCCATCGCCGAGGATCTGGGCCTGCTCTACGACAGTTCGCTGTTCTCGGACGACGACCCCTATGAGATCGTGACCGACGGCCGCCCGACCGGCATCGTCGAACTGCCGGTGGAATGGATTCGCGACGATGCGCCCTACTTCTCGATGAACCGCTTCGGCGGCACGCGTCCCTATACGCCCCCGCCCGCCGTCCTCGACATCTTCCTGCGCGAGTTCGAGGCGGCTCATGCCGAGGGCGGGCTGTTCCTCCTGACCATGCACCCGCATGTCATCGGCTACCGCTCGCGCATCTTCATCCTGGAAGAACTGCTGAAGCGCATCGAGGACAAGGGTGATTGCTGGGTCACGACCCATGCCGACATCGCCCGCCATTGCGCCAGCGCGTCCGGAATGGAGGTGCGGGGATGACGAAACAAACCTGGGCATTGGCGGTTCACGGCGGCGCGGGCACCATCCTGCGAGCCAAGATGACGCCGGAAAAAGAGGCTGCCTATCACGCCGCCCTGCGCCGCGTGCTGGAGGCGGGGCAGGCGGTGCTGCGCGATGGCGGGCTTGCCATCGACGCCGTGACAGCGGCGGTCGTCGTTCTTGAGGACGAGCCGCTGTTCAACGCCGGGCGCGGTGCGGTCTATACCTCGGCCGGCGAGCAGGAGATGGACGCCGCCGTAATGGACGGCCGTGACCGGCAGGCCGGCGCGGTCGCCGGCATCTTCGGCCCGCGCAACCCGATCCGGGTGGCGCGGCTGGTGATGGACAGCCCGCAGGTACTGCTGACCGGCGCCCCCGCCGTGGACTTGGCGCGCGCGGCCGGGCTGCCCTTCGGCGACCGCGATTATTTCTTTACCGAGCCGCGCTGGACCGCGCTTCAGGAAACCATGGCGTTGCGCGCATCGGGCACGGCGGAAACCGATCCCGCCCGCCGCCACGGCACGGTCGGTGCGGTGGCGCTGGACCTGTCGGGCAATCTGGCGGCAGCGACCTCGACCGGGGGCATGACCGCCAAGCCGCCTGGCCGGGTTGGCGATTCGCCAGTGATCGGAGCCGGCACTTTTGCTGACAATGCCACCTGCGCTGTCTCGGGCACCGGGCATGGCGAGATCTTCATCCGCTGGACCGCCGGGGCAGAGATCGCTGCCCGCATCCGCCATGCGGGCCAAACGCTGGAACAGGCGGCGACGGCGGTGGTAATGGAGGATCTGATGCCCAACGACGGCTCGGGCGGGGTGATCGCCGTGGATCGCGCGGGCAATATCGCCATGCCTTTCAATTGCGAGGGCATGTATCGCGGCACCGCCCGGCGCGGCGAGGCGCCGCAGACCTTCATCTATCGTTGATGAAAGCGCCCCCCGCTCAAGACCGGCGGGGAGCGCATGTCCACCCTATTCCCGCCGGAGAGATCGACCCAGAAGCCGCATTGATGCCGCGAGGTGATTGCAGAGACGGGCTTTGCGCAGCGACGGGATCGGGCCTGTCCCCGCCTGATACCACGACCATTCGGACGGGCCCCCGGCCGTCGGCCAGCCCGAGCGGATGAACGCGCCCCAATAGGTCGGCATCGACTTGGGGAGTTCCAGAGGCTCGGCGCTTAGCGCCTTGCGGCCTTTGGCGAAATTACCCCGATCCGAGACTAGATAGGGGCTCTGTTGCACAAATCGCGTGAGGGATTCATCTCGCGAATCCAGGGTGGTAGCTGGGATGCATGAGCAGACCCATACCCCCGACCTACAAGACCAGGAACTGGCCAGCCTACAATGAAGCACTCAAGCGCCGGGGCTCGCTGACGATCTGGTTTGACCCCGAGATGAGCTGGGATGCCGCGCCGACAGGCAGGCGTGGCCGCCAGCAGACCTACAGCGATGCCGCTATCCAGACGTGCCTCTCGATGAAAGTGCTGTTCGGCATGGCGCTCCGGCAGACGACCGGGTTCGTCGAGAGCCTGCTACGGCTGGTCGGCCTGAACTGGACGGTGCCCGACTTCAGCACGCTATCTCGCCGCCAGAAGACCTTGGCCGTGAACATCCCCTACCGCGGCTCCAAGGGGCCGTTGCACCTGCTGGTCGACAGCACCGGGATCAAGGTCGAAGGTGAAGGCGAGTGGCACGCACGCAAGCATGGCGGCCCGAAACGGCGCGTCTGGCGCAAGCTCCACCTTGGGATCGATGAAGAAACGTTGGAGATCCGGGCCGTCGAAGTCACCGGGAGCCACATCGGTGATGCGCCCATCCTACCCCACCTTCTCGACCAAATCCCGCAGGACCAGGAAATCGGTAGCGTTACGGCTGATGGCGCCTACGACACGCGCAAATGCCACGATGCGATTGCAGATCGCGGTGCCCATGCCGTCATCCCGCCCCGCAAGAACGCGAAGCCCTGGAAGACGATCACCGCCGGAGCCGTGGCCCGAAATGAGGCCCTGCGCGCGGCGAAATACCTGGGCCGCGCGCTCTGGCGACGATGGTGTGGATACCACCGCCGAAGCCGCGTCGAGACAAAGATGCATTGTATCAAGTTGCTGGGCCAGCGGCTCATGGCACGGGACTTCGACCGACAGGTCGCCGAACTCCAGGTCCGCATCGCCGTCCTGAACGGCTACACCGCGCTCGGAATACCCGTCACGGAAGCTGTGGGATAAGTCCGTCCGGGGAAAGGGGAACCTCGGCCTTAAGCCGATTTGTGCAACAGAGCCCGAGAACCCGGCGGCGCGGCTGTTGGGCTGAGACGTCAGAAACGCGCGGGCATGGATGACATCCCTGCCCCGGCCACTGCCTTGCGATCGAAGCTGAAGATCGCGTCGCAGCCATTGTCTTCCGCCGCCAGCGCGATCATCTGGTCGGAAAACCCCGCGCCGCCCTGTCGATACCGCTCGACGGCAAGGCCAACGCGGTCGGCTGCTTCGATCTGCAGCTCTTTCGCGGCCAACAGCCCATCGATCGCGGACGCGATGTCATGGCGCGGCAGGTGATAGGCGCGCTCCAACACCCAGACCAGTTCGACCATGACTTCCCGGCACAGAAATCCGGGACGATCCGCGCCGAGACCCGCCATCAGCGATGCGGCCTGCGCATATTGCTGCGGATCGTCCTGCGTCAGAAAGCGGACGATCACATTCGTATCCAGTGCGATCATGCCCGGTGCGCACCAGCGGCGATGGCCTGCTCCATCTCCTCCAGAGTGACGGCTTTCTGTCCGTCCCGCCGCAGCATCCCCGCCAGTTCCGCAACCGGCCGGGTCCGCATCAGCCGCACCTGCCCGTCATCCAGGATCACATAGCGCAGCCGATCGCCGGGCGCCAATTCCAGCGCCTGCCGCACAGCCTTCGGCAAGGTCGTCTGGCCCTTGATGGTGATGGTCGATTCGGACATGCTGGCCCCAATGCGGATGCTTGAACATCATTACATATGGCATATTTGCCTTTCTTTTGCAACCGCTCCGGCTTGTTGAGCGGCCGCGATCAGCCACAATATGTGGTCCAGCGCCGAAAAACCCTTGCGAGAATCGGGAAAAGCACGCATTTAATTACGAAAGAAACAGAATAAGACGGCCAAAAGCGTAACAATCGGCACAGCCGCAGCGCAAGAAGCCGAAACATGAGGGGCAGCGCCGTGAACAATATGCGGCCAAATACGCGTATCGACAAGCTGATCGGCGATCATGCCGCAGCTCTTTCCGAGCGCCTGCAGGCGCATCGCGAACAGCTTTTCCCGCCAGACGCAAAGCGCGAGCTGCGCAAGTTCACCTCGGGCGAGGTCGCGGACCTGCTGGGCGTCAAGGACGCCTATCTGCGCAAGCTGGATCTGGACGGCAAGGGACCGTCACCCGAGACGCGGGCCGGTGGACGCCGGTATTACAGCCCCGCCGACATCCAGGCGCTGCGCGTCATGCTGGAAAAGGGCGCCAAGGCGCCCGGAACCTATCTGCCCGGACGGCGCGAGGGCGATCATCTGCAGGTCGTCACCGTCATCAACTTCAAGGGCGGGTCGGGCAAGACCACCACGGCCGCACATCTGGCGCAGAAGCTGGCGCTGGACGGCTATCGGGTTCTGGCGATCGATCTGGACCCGCAGGCCAGCCTGTCGGCGCTGCACGGGGTCCAGCCCGAATTCGACCTGGTGGATGGCGGCACCCTGTATGACACGATCCGCTATGAGGATCCGGTTCCGATCAAGTCCGTGATTCAAAAGACCTATTTCACCAATCTGGACCTGATCCCCGGCAATCTGGACCTGATGGAGTTCGAACACGCAACACCCATGGCATTGCGCGAACGGTCGGGTAACTATTTCTTTACCCGGATTGGCGACGTTCTGGTCGACGTCAAAGACGAATACGACATCGTGGTGATCGACTGCCCGCCGCAGCTGGGGTTTCTGACCATGTCCGCTCTGTCCGCGGCCACCGCCATTCTTGTGACTGTCCACCCGCAGATGCTGGATGTTATGTCGATGTGCCAGTTCCTGCTGATGACATCGAACCTTCTGGGCGTTGTCGCCGATGCCGGCGGGCGCATGGATTACGACTGGATGCGCTATGTCATCACCCGATACGAGCCGGGCGACGGGCCGCAGAACCAGATGGTCAGCTTCATGCGGTCGATGTTCGGCGAGAATGTGCTGAACCATCCGGTATTGAAATCGACCGCGATTTCGGATGCCGGGATCACCAAGCAGACCCTCTATGAGGTTGAAAAAGCTCAATTCACGCGCTCGACCTATGAGCGCGCAATGGAAAGCCTGAACGCGGTGAACGCAGAGATCGAGGGCTTGATCCAAGCGGCCTGGGGTCGCGGCAAGGGGGCATGATGGCACGCAAGGATCTGTTGAAAAACCTGATGAATGCGCCCACCACGACCGAGGAGCCGCGCCCCCTGCCCCGCTCGGATCGAGGTGCGATCGGGGCCGTTTCGAAGTCGATCAGCGAGTTGAAAAGCCGCGCGATCATCGAGGTTCATCCCGACATGATCGACCGCGCCGGCATCGACGACCGGCTGGATGAGGACGCGGCCGGGATCGAGGCCCTGAAGGAATCGATCCACGAATACGGCCAGCAGGTGCCGGTGCTGCTGCGCCTTTCGCCCAATGACGAGGGCCGCTATGAGGTGGTTTTCGGGCGCCGTCGCGTCCAGGCCATGCGAGAGCTGAAGCTGCCCGTCAAGGCGATGATCCGCAGCCTGAACGACCGCGAGCTGATCGTGGCGCAGGGACAGGAGAACACCGCCCGCAAGGATCTGAGCTTCATCGAAAAGGCGAATTTTGCCGCGCAGATGGTCAGGGCCGGGTTCGATCGCAAGGTGATTTGCGATGCGCTGAGCATCGACAAGACCGTGATCTCGCGAATGCTGACGGTAACCGATGCCATCCCAGAACCCGTCATCCGCGCGATCGGGGCAGCGCCCTCGGCCGGGCGGGATCGCTGGCTGGCGATGGCACAGAAGACCAAGGGCCAGCCGCCCGAGGAACTGATCGCGGCGGCGCAGGGACCGGATTCGGACAGCCGTTTCACCGCCGTGCTGTCATCATTGACCGCACCCCGCCCCCGATCCGCGCCGCAGGTCCTGCGTGGTCACGACCAGGCACGACTTGGGCGGATCACGCGAAGCCGGAAAAAAACCGTGATCGAGCTGACCGGAGAAGGCCGCGCCTTTGCCGACTGGCTGGCCGATCACATTGACGAGGTTCACCGCAACTGGCTGGAAAATCGCCCGAAAAGCGGCCCGAACGACTGAACGAAACCAGCAAGGAGGCACAATAAGGCAAAAGAAAGCCCCCCAGGACAAGATATCCCGAAGGGCCGTTTCTCGATCTAGCACCTCGAAGATAACGGCAATCGTTGACAGCTGTCAACCGGCGTCTTTCCGGCGAGCGATTTTCTATTGCCCTGTGACAATCGATATGAGGCACATTTCTGCGACGCCCTTCGGGCGCCGTCCGGTTTCGGCTGGACTGCTGGCAAACAATGCGCTGGCCGAGGCCCCTGCCCTGCCCCGAATTCAGGACAAATGGACCATTCTGCAAGACGTGACGGAAGCGCGCAAAGCCTTCGGCGTTTCGGATCGTGATCTTGCCGTGCTTGCGGCCCTGCTGTCCTTCCACCCGACCAAAGAGCTGCGCGACAACGACCAGTTGATCGTGTTCCCCTCGAACGCCGCGCTGTCGGGCCGGGTGCATGGAATGCCCGAAAGCACCCTGCGCCGCCATATCGCCGCATTGACCCGCGCGGGCCTAATCCTTCGCCATGACAGCCCGAACGGCAAGCGCTATGCCACCCGCAACAACGCCGGGCAGATCGACCGTGCTTTCGGCTTTGATCTGCGGCCCTTGCTTGTGCGCGCGGCTGAAATTGCCGAAGCCGCCAAAACCGCGCGGCAGCTGACCCTGCAACATCGCCGCCTGCGCGAAAGCGTCGTCCTGCGGCTGCGTGATGCCGCCAAGCTACTTGCCTGGGCAAGTGACCCCTCGGCGTCCGGGCTTGAAGCGCTCTCGCAGATGCTGACCAATGTGCAACGCCAGATCCGGCGGAAGCTGCCCCTTGAGGACCTGCGGAAACTCGGGCTTGCGCTTGACGATCTGCTGGCCGAAATCAAGGTAAAGCTGCTGCCTGAAGCGCAGGAAATGAGCGACAATGCCAGCCAAAATGAGCGGCACCATCAGAGTTCAGAGTCAGAATCTTATGAATCTGATTCCTGCCAGAGAGAAGGAAGAACGCGGATAATCGACGGTGCTGCGCCCAAATTGCCCCTGGAACTGGTCCTGAAGGCGGCACCGGAGATCACCACATATGCCCATCAGCCGATCCAGAGCTGGAGAGATCTCTTGAATGTCTCTGCCTTCGTTCACCCCATGCTTGGGATCAGTCCCGATGCCTGGGCCTCTGCTCGCCGGCATATGGGTGATGACACGGCCGCGGTGGCCTTGGCCTGTATACTGCAACGCGCAGCGATGATCCGCTGCCCCGGTGGCTATTTGCGCGCATTGACCGAAAAGGCCGCGCGGGGGATATTCTCGGCAGGGCCGATGGTCATGGCCCTGTTGTCGGGCAACCAGATGCAGCGGGCGTGATGTTGACAGCTGTCAACCTGGTTCTGGACGAGACGGAAGGCCGTGCAAAACGTCGGCTAACCTGCCTGCCAGTCCCGGATTGCATCAAGCGACCACAGCAGCATCAGAACGTTCAACACCAGCCCGTCGCGGATGATCCAAAGCGTCAGCGCCTCGAAACCCAGAACCAGCGCGACAGAGGCCCCGACCGGCAGCACCCGCGCCAGCCAGAAGCCCACGATCATCGCAAGAATGTCGGCGACCGAATTCAGCACGCTGTCGCCGTAATAATCCAGCGAGATGGTCACAGCACGATACTACCCGATGAAGCCGTCGGAATTATCGACGATCTCCCATGCCGCTTCGATCAGCGTGGCAATGACCAGCCGTACGCCAGAAGGCATCCATCGCGCTACCAACCACAGCAGCCGATCCCGTGCAGCAGATGCGAAGGCATGTACCAGTCCGCGACATGGTGCGAGTTTTCCGCACTCATGGCCTGGCCGTGCCAAAGCTTGACATGACCGCAGGTGCAGATCGGTTCGTGTCCCATCGCAAGCAGCCACAACGCGGTACCCAGAACGATCTGGGTCACGAGAATGAAGGGGTGAAACCCTGTATCATCAGCCGTGGTCGCCGCTTGGATTGGTCAATCCATGACAGGGATAACGGATTGTCGGCACGCTTCGCCAGCTATTCCACGCGAGCGGGGCAGGGGCGCGCCTTTCCGTGCCAGCCTTCAGACAGCTTGCGGGTACGCCAGATCAATCACCATTCGTACGCCTGTCATAGGCGCTGCGGGCGGCTTCGACGGCGGCCATATTCTCGTAGGTCCAGCGATAGATGGCCTGGAATGGCGGCAGCAGCGTTCGTCCCAGCTCGGTCAACTGATACTCGACGCCCGGCGGGTTTGTCTCAAGGACATGGCGGGCGATGATTCCGTTTCGTTCCAGACGCTTCAACGTTGCTGAAAGCGATTTCTGCGACACGCCCTCAAGGCATCTTTTCAGCTGGTTGAAGCGGGTGGGGCCGTTGTTAAGAACCGACATGATCAGCATCGACCATTTGTCCGCAACCTGATCGAACAGCAACCGGGACGGGCAATCGACGGAAAAGCGGAACGCTGAACCGTCAGAAGTGTCGGGGCAGGGGGGCATCGGTTTCCTCCGGGTAACCTGGTGCGTTTCAAGTGTGTAGTTGAAACCAGGTATCTATCATATACCTAGATGCTGACGCAGGAAAAAGACAGGATGCAATGACGACAGAGGTACTTTTCCGACCGTTTACCGTTGGCGGGCTGACGCTTCCGAACCGCATCGTCATGGCCCCGATGACACGGGCGATGGCGGCTGAGGGTGTACCCGGCGCCGCGCAGGCGGATTACTACCGCAAAAGGGCAGGGGTCGGCCTGATCCTGACCGAGGGGACAGTGATCGATCGCCCGGGACTCTGTTTCCCTAATCGGCTGAGGGTCGGAGTAGCCCTTTCCCGAGACATCCTCGTCCCACGGCTTCCGTGACTGGGATGCCGAGCGCGGTGAAGCCATTGCGCACGGCGACACGGAGCTGGAACTCGGCGGCCTGCCGGTCGAAGTCCTGGCGGACAGGCGCTGCCCTAACAGGCTGCTGAAGAAGTCACGGTCTCAGAACGGTATCCTGTTTTCGCAGCCCCCGATGTCACGGGCATTGCGGACGGCGTGGCGGGACCGCCCTCTGGTCAGTGCCGTCGTCACGCTCCCAGTAGCCGGGGCAACCGGGCCAGGTTGTTGGCGGCCATTGTCAACACGAAGCGGGAGCGGACGCGTTCGATGCCGCGATAAACGGTCTGGGCGAGGCCGCCGATCGTTTTGCTCCAGCCAAACGGCTCCTCGATCCGCTTTCGGTGTTTCTGTGACAGCGCGTAGCCCTCATGTCGCATGGTGCGGCCATCGATCGCCGAATGCCGGGCTTTCTGCCCCACATGCGGCGTGACGCAAGCCTGCCTGAGGTCGCGGACGAAGTCGGCGCTGTCGTAGCCCCGGTCCGCACCAAGCGTCAGCCGGCGGGTCGATCCCGGGGAATGGGCGTGGATCATGGCCAGAGCCGCCCGGCGCTCGGCATGGCCGTCAGCCTTTGTCAGTTCAGCCTGCACCACCAGCCCGCTGCGGTTCTCCATCAGGGCATGGCCGACGAAGCACAGCATCGCGCCGGTGCCGGGGGACTTCTTGTAGAGCCGCGCATCAGGATACTTGAGCGGTTCATTGTCACCATCAGGCCACTCGACAAGAAGCCATTCCTTGGGCCGTGGCTGGGTGAGGTTGTAGTCTCTGGACGCGACCCGCAGGTGCACGGCAGCAAAGCGGGATGTCAACTCGACGTTGCTGCCCTCGCGCCATGTGATGGTCTTCCACGCATCGGCAGGCAGACCCTGCGCGAGCGCCTTGGCTGGCGGAGCCAGAACAGCGATGGCCGTGGCAATCAGCGGCCCGATGCCCGGCACCGTCATCAGCCGCCGGGCGACGTCATTCTCCTTGGCGCGACGGGCGATCTCCGCATCGAGCTTGGCGATCTCTGCCTCCAGGTGCATGAGCGCCGCGATCAAAGCCTTCAGTGTGGGAATGGCATCGGCAGGCAGGTCACTTTCCGGATCTTCCACGATCGCGATCAGCCGTGCGGCGTTGGTTGCCCCTTGCGGCACGATCTGACCGAACTCGGTCAAATGGCCGCGCAAGGCGTTGATCGCTTGCGTGCGCTGCCGGATCAGCAGCTCCCGGACCCGGAAGACCATCGCCGCGCCCTGCGTCTCTTCGCTCTTCACCGGCACGAAACGCATCGTGGGTCGCAGTGCGGCTTCACAGATCGCTTCCGCGGCGGCGGCATCATTCTTCTGACGCTTCACGAAGGGCTTCACATAGGCAGGCGGGATCAGCCGCACGTCATGGCCCAGCTTGCCGATCTCGCGGCCCCAAAAATGCGCGCCGCCACAGGCCTCCATCGCCACGACGCAAGAGGGCAGCTGGCTGAAAAACTCCAGCACCTGCGCTCGCCGTATCTTCTTGCGCAAAACGGCTCGTCCTCTGCGGTATCATCTCTATTTTCCATGGTGAAACCTCAAGCCATATCCGTCTCGGAAAAGTCATTGCCCTTGTAGAGCAAGGGCACATGGTAGGCTTTCGCGCAGGCATAGGAGAGCGCGTCCCCGAAATTGAGCTGCGCAGGGTGGCCGACGACCTTGCCGTAAACCGACAGCGCCCGCATCGCTTCCTTCCCCATCCCCGTGGTGATGTGCATCTCTTGCGCTTCGGCCGCCTCGAAAAACCCGTCGACCAGTTCGGCCGCCGCGGTAAAGTCCTCGGCTTTCGCCGGGCCTTTGCCGCGGGCCTGCACCTTTGCCCTGACCAGGGCGAGCGTCGCTTCCATCCGCACGACCGGCGAGAATCGCAGCGCGCCGCGCGAGGCCTCCATCGCCTTCAGCAGCCCGGGCGCTTCAGGTTCGTTCAGCAGCACCGCAACCACCGCGCGTCCAGGAACATCAGTCCTCGCCCCATTGCTCGTCAAAGAACGGCTTCAGGTCTTCGCCCATGCTGACGAACCCCGCCTCGGCCGCGCGGCGCTGGATCCTGCCAACCCGATCCACAAGCCGTTCCTCGGCGGCAAGCGCCTCGATCTGCGCGGCAAGCGCCTTGCGCACCGCCTCGGACTTGTTTTTTACGCCAGTCATGGCACAGTATTTGGCGACCAGCGCGTCGATCTCATCGCCTTTGATAAGCATTGCCATCGGTCTATCCTTTGTGGTATAGATGATATATAACTTTCAGTATATACTTTTGCAAGGAGGATGACGTGCGACTGATCTTCCGTCTCGGCATCGCCGGCGTGGCCGCCTATGTCTTCATGCCCGTCCTGCAGGACATTGCTGCGGTCGATCCCATGGGCAGCGTCGCTGCAGGCCTCGGCGCCGCCGTAGCTGCGGTTGGTTATATCACCGCTTGAGACAGAACATGATGAAGGGAAATTATTTTATGGAAGCTATCATGAACACGCTGGCTAGAGTGGCGGGTATGGTGGCCTACGTTTCGGTGGTCGTATTGCCGACAGTGCTGCTGCTCTTTCTGCTCGGCCTTGACGTTATGCCAACCGCTTTGCCAACATTTCTAGCCCTTCTGGTCATCGCAGCATGCATCGGCCTCGGGTTTTTCATGGTTTCCCTCATCGAAATCCGACCCGCGCAGCCGAAGAAGAAAAGCGAACCTGCGATCTAGGGCGTCTGCCCGCCGAGGCGGGCACCGCGTGCCGCCGGCCGCGCCGCAGAGGGGTGATCCTCGGGACAGGTGGCTTTTCCGTCGATGCCGGTGTCGCAACCCATCTCATATTTGACGATAGAAGCTGTCCAGAATGACGAAAGAACCCACCTATCGCCTCGGCCATTCCAGCTTTTCCGCCGATGCGGAACGCCTGCAACAGATTCTGGCATGGGCGCACGAGAAGAAGGCACGGCCGACCTGCCTGTGTAGTCGGGCGGAGCCGCCCATGTATGTTGCCAAGATCGGCTCCGGATTTTTCCTGAAGCGAATGCCCGGAACCGGCCATCTTCACGAGCCCTCCTGCCCGACCTTCGACCCGCCGCCGGAAGTGTCCGGCCTGGGCCAGGTCAACGGCCAGGCAATCGTCACGGACGAGGCCGGCGAGACGCTTCTGAAGCTCGATTTTCCCCTGTCGGTTAAAGGGGCCCGCGCCACGCCGGTAGGTGATGGCGGCGACGAAGCCACGTCCGCCGAAGCCAGCCCGTCGAAACTCCGGCTGCTGGCAACACTCCATTACTTGTGGGAAGCGGCCGACCTCACCAAATGGCGCAGCGCCTACGGTCGCCGGCGCAGTTGGTGGATCGTGCATCGCGAGCTACAGGGCGTCGCAGCCAGGACCAAGACGAAGGCCGGAGCAATGGCGGATACCCTGTTCGTTCCGCCTGTCTACTCCATCGAGGACAAGGACAGGCTCGCCGCCGAACGTCGCCGGTTCATGCACCGGCTTCTGCCGGCGAAGGGCAAGCCGGTTCCGCTCGGCATCCTGGTCGCGGAACTCAAAGGTCAGCAACCGTCCCAATACGGGAGGAAGCTCACCTTCAAGCATTTGCCCGATTTTCCCCTGTTCATGGACGAGGAAACAGGAAAGCGGTTCGACAAAATCGCCGGCGAGAAGGTCGAAATGGTCGAGGCGATGCCCGACACCCATCTGATCTGCATCGCCACCTTCAGCACGAAGGGAAACTACGGCAATGTGCGCGAAATCGCTGTCATGCCGGTCACCGGCCAATGGCTTCCGTTCGACAACGAGCGGGAACATGAATTGGTCCAAGCATTGATGGATCGCGATTTCGTCAAGTGTCTCAAATACAACCTGAAGGCCGGCGCTCCTGTCGCAAACGCCTTGCTGCTGGACGCCGAAAGCCCTGTGGCCCTCTTTTCGCCGCCCGCCGACATGCCCGGCGAGGAAGAGGATGAGCTTCGGGCCATCGCTGCCGAAGGTGTCTATCCTGCCTGGCATTGGCCGGCAGGAGAGTTCGAAATGCCGGTGCTGCCGGAACGGAAGGGGGTATGAGCGGTCGGCGCCTATTCGGTTACATACTTGACCCGTTCGGTCGGATCACCAGTGCCGCGCACATGCGATCTGCGCCAGGTCAGTTGCCCATTTCGTGCCAGAAAAAAGTGCCCGCGCACCCAATGGGCGGATCGGGCCGCTATCGCGACCCGGTCGCCCTGATGATGCGCGTCACGTTCGGTGCGGCCGGCGCGGGACAGCCGGATCACCGAGGGCGCAAAGCGTGGCGCCCGGCGCCCGGCGGTATTGGCCGCCTTTGCATCGCTCTTCGACAGCGGGCGAGCTGCGTCGCGTTCCAGGATCTTCGGGCGCGAAAGGGTCGCACATAGAACCGCGAACAGGCTGCCGATGCGCACCGCGCCGTTCATATCCTCTCTCAAGCGATCATTCGGTGTTACGCCCTCCCGAGCCGCAAACCGGTCATAGAGTTGTGCGACAGGTGTTCGCGTGGTCGAGACGTCGTGAGGGTGAAAAATCACTTCGGCGCCACCGTAAACCGTCTGCCAGGGCTTGTGGTCGTGCAGAGCGTGACCTTGATACCGTCCGTTTCGGCGGTCACTAGGTGTTCAGTCCCGGCATCTGGTGGATCGGATCGACGATGAATCTGTCCGGCTCTGAAGTCCAGACTTTGCAGATGTATTCGTAGGGCGTGAGACCGCTGAGCGTCTTCAGCCTGCGAGCGAAGTTGTAGGCAGCCATGAAGTCCATGAGATGTGTGCGGAGTTGGTCGTGGGTGTCGTAGTGGAAGCGTTTGACGGTAGCCTCCTTGATCGTTCGGTTCATCCGCTCGACCTGGCCATTGGTCCAAGGATGGTTGGGCTTGGTAAGCCTGTGCTCGATCCCGTTGGCTTCGCAAATCATGTCGAAGCGCATCGGCCGGGAGTAGGCAGTGTTTCGGTTCCTGGGCTGCTCGGCAAACTGGATGCCGTTGTCCGTCAGGATCGTGTGGATGCGATAGGGCACGGCTTCCAGTAGATGCTCCAGGAACTCCCAAGCGGTCTTCCTGTCAGCCTTTTCGACGAGTTGGGTGACCGCGAACTTGCTCGTTCGGTCGATGGCCACGAAGAGATAGAGCTTGCCCTCGGCCGTCTGCACTTCGGCGATATCCATGTGGAAGAAACCGATGGGATAGCGCTTGAACCGCTGACGCTTCGGCTTGTCGCCGCCGATCTCAGGCAGGCGCGAGATGCCGTGCCGCTGAAGGCACCGATGCAGCGCTGACCGTGTCAGGTGAGGGATCGAAGGCTGTAGAGCATAGAGACAGTCGTCCAGCGGCAAGAGCGTGTGACGCCGAAAGGCAACGACCATTGCTTCCTCAGCCTCGCTGAGCACGGAGGATCGGGGCTCCTTGGGCCCAGTCTTCAAATCCTCGACCGTCTCGCGGTTACGCCATTTCGCCACGGTCTTCGGATTGATCCCAAACTCCTGGCTCAGTGCCGCGATCGAAGCTTGCGATCGCTGTATTGCTGCTCGAATGGCGTGCGTGGTCGTGGCGCAGCCGTGACGAACTTGTCCCATAGTGCTTCCTTCCATTCCGACGAATGGATCGCACCATCAAACCGTGGGATCAAACAGCATCGCACGGCCTCCAGCCTGCGGGCGAAAAAAGGGGGCCCGGCGACCAGAGGGGCCGCCTGATCGGCCGCACCAAAGGCGGCATGAACACCAAACTGCACGCCGTCACCGACGCTGATGGGCGGCCGATCCGGTTCTTCATGACTGCAGGTCAGGTGAGCGACTACAGCGGTGCTGCGGCCCTGTTGGGCAGCTTGCCGGCGGCAGAATGGCTGCTGGGCGACCGTGGCTATGATGCCGATTGGTTCAGAGATGCGTTGAAAGACAAGGGGATTAAGCCCTGCATACCGGGACGGAAGTCCCGTGGAAAACCCGTCAAGTATGACAAGCGCCGCTACAAACGCCGCAACCGGATCGAGATCATGTTCGGGCGGCTGAAGGACTGGCGACGGGTCGCAACCCGTTACGACAGATGCCCGAAGGTCTTCCTCTCAACCATCGCCCTCGCCGCAACCGTCATGTTCTGGCTATGAATCGAGAACGAGATGCCGTAACGGGGCCGGGATAATGTGAACGCCCTGCGCTGAGCGGATTCTGCAACGGAACCGTCGCCTACCTGTCGGACGTTTCCGAGGTAGTCGCGACCAGACTATGCGGGTCGTGGTCATGAAGGGCGGGGCACACCAAGCTGCGGCGATGACTTACGATCAATGGCCTGCGCGCCCAGTTGTCCGGTAAGCCTGCATATCTTTTTCACCGGCCCGGGCCTGACGGATCAACGAACTCCTGTTCTCCAGCATGCCTTACGCCCGCGAGCTGATCGCGACATGGCGCGACGACTACAATCACCGCCGCCCGCACACGAGCCTCGACGGGCTCACACCGCGGGAGCTCCTCAATCGGTCAGTGAAGAACCAAACCCTGAACAGAAGCGGCTCTTTGCAGGAAGAGCGGGACCCGCCCTGCGCCGCCGGGGACGGGTGGCGCAGGACTGGGCAGGCTGCTAGGACCTGCCTGTATTCCCAGCAAAGGCCTCGCCATGGAACGTGCTTCCGCCATTCATCAGCACGGACCGCAAGGGCGGATGCGTCAGGCGGCGAATATGGCCGGGGCGGCCTGGATGATCGCCGCCATGGCGGCCTTCACGCTGGAAGACGCGATGATCAAGGTCGCTTCGACGGCCATGCCCGTTGCGCAGGTGCTGCTGAGCTTTGGCCTGGGCGGCGCCCTGGTCTTTGCCGGGCTCGCCCTGCGGCGCGGCGAACGGCTGTTCAGCCGGGACGTGCTGTCGCTGCCCATGCGCCTGCGCGTCGTGTTCGAGATCGCGGGCCGGCTGTTCTATGTCCTCGCGCTGGCGCTGATGCCGCTGTCGGCGGTCACGGTCATCCTGCAGGCCACCCCGGTCGTCGTGGTCGCCGCCGCCGTGATCTTTGGCGAGCGCGTGGGCTGGCGGCGTTGGACCGCGATCGGGCTGGGCATGGCCGGGGTGCTGGTGATCCTGCGGCCGGCGACCGAGGGTTTTTCGATGCTGTCGCTGCTGGCGGTGGCCGGGATGCTGGGCTTTGCCGGCCGCGATCTGGCCAGCCGGGCCGCGCCCGCCACGCTGGGCACCAATGTCCTGGGCTTTTACGGCTTTCTGGCCGTGGCGGTGGCCGGGCTGATCGTGGCGCTGTGGTCGCATCAGCCCTTTGTGCCGCCGGGGCTGCGGCCGGGGTTGCTGCTGGCGCTGGCGGTGCTGTGCGGGGTCGGCGCCTATAGCTGCCTGATGAAGGCGATGCGCACGGGCGAGGTCTCGGCCGTGACGCCGTTTCGCTATGTGCGGCTGATTTTCGGGCTGGCGCTTGGCGTGGCGCTGTTCGGGGAAAGGCTGACCGCGCCGATGCTGCTTGGCTCGGTCATGATCGTGCTGTCGGGGCTGTTCATCATGTGGCGCGGCGCAAGGCCAAGCCGCGCGACATGATCTTGGCCCGAAGGTCGGCTGTGTCCGCCTGAGCGGCCATCCATCCCCTGTTTTGCAGAGACCGGCAGGCGTTGCGCCCGCGCACGCGCGACGGGATGCCGCAACGGCCGTGCCGAATGCAACCGAATCACCCGGTCCTGCCGGACCACTGCGACCCAAGCATGCGCGAATCCAACCCGATTCCAGGCACCGCGGCCGGTGGTCTGACCAGATGCGAATTTGGCCGGAACAATGAAGGATATAGGCCCTGAATATCCGTCATCACCACCTTTGGTATGACCATAAAATGACGGAAAATAAACAGATTTTCTTGACGAAAAGCCGAAACGCCCCCAACACCGCGCCCATGATCCTTATTGGTCATACCAGTTATGGGAGGAGCAAACCTTGACTTGGGCGCAGAATTACGACCCGCTTGGCAACATCTGGCTGTCCAGCCTTGTCGCCGCCATTCCGATCCTGTTCTTTTTCCTGGCGCTGACCCGGCTGCGGCTGAAGGGTTTCCAGGCCGCGACCATCACCGTCGCGCTGACGCTGGCCATTGCCATCCTGGTCTATGGCATGCCGGTCAGCGCCGCGCTTTCCTCGGGGATCTACGGCTTTTTCTATGGGCTGTGGCCCATTGCCTGGATCATCATCGGGGCGGTGTTTCTCTACAAGATCTCGGTCGCGACCGGCCAGTTCGAGATCATCCGCCGCTCGATCCTGGGCATTACCGAGGATCAGCGCCTGCAATTGCTGCTGGTCGGCTTTGCCTTTGGCGCCTTCCTGGAAGGGGCTGCGGGCTTTGGCGCGCCGGTGGCGATTACCGCCGCGCTGCTGGTGGGGCTGGGCTTTCGCCCGCTTTACGCCGCCGGCCTGTGCCTGATCGCCAATACCGCGCCGGTGGCCTTTGGCGCCATGGGCATCCCGATCATCGTCGCCGGGCAGGTCACTGGGCTTGACCCGTTCCACATCGGCCAGATGGCCGGGCGGCAATTGCCGCTGCTGTCGATGCTGGTGCCCTTCTGGCTGATCATGATCATGGACGGCTGGCGCGGCGTGCGCGAGACATGGCCGGCGATCCTGGTCGCGGGCGGCTCGTTTGCCGTCGTGCAATTCCTGACCGCGAACTTCATCGGCCCGGAACTGCCCGACATCACCGCCGCCATCGCCGCGCTGATCGCGCTGCCGCTGTTCCTGCGCGTGTGGAAACCGAAACGCATCTTCCGCTTTGACCAGCAGGACGTGGCCCAGGATGGCGCCGCAGCGGTCGCGCCGCTGGAGACCGGCCACAGCTATACGCCCGGCCAGATCGCCCGCGCCTGGTCGCCCTTTGTCATCCTGACCGCCTTCGTGACGCTGTGGAGCATCGCGCCCTTCAAGGCGCTGTTCGCCGCCGGCGGCGCGCTGGAAAGCTGGGTGCTGAAGCTGCATGTGCCGTTCCTCGACAATGTCGTGCAGAAAACCCCGCCCATCGTGCCCGAGACCGCGCCCTTTGCCGCGCTTTACAAGTTCGACTGGTTTTCGGCCACCGGCACCTCGATCCTGTTCGCGGCGCTGGTCACGATCCTGGTGCTGGGCATGAAGCCGGGCAAGGCGGTCGCGGTGTTCGGCGACACGCTCAAGGGGCTGCTGATCCCGATCTATTCCATCGGCATGGTCCTGTGCTTTGCCTTCCTCGCGAACTATTCGGGGCTGTCGGCGACGCTGGCGCTGGCGCTGGCGCATACCGGCCCGGCCTTCACCTTCTTCTCGCCCTTCCTGGGCTGGCTCGGGGTGTTCGTCACCGGCTCGGACACCTCGTCGAACGCGCTGTTCGGGGCGTTGCAGGCGGCGACCGCGCATCAGATCGGCGTGTCGGACGTGCTGCTGGTCGCGGTCAACACCACCGGCGGCGTCACCGGCAAGATGATCTCGCCGCAGTCCATCGCCATCGCCTGCGCGGCGGTGGGGCTGGTCGGGCGTGAATCGGACCTGTTCCGCTTTACGGTCAAGCACTCGCTTGCCTTGGCGGCGCTTGTCGGCATCATCACCACGCTGCAAGCCTATGTCTTTCCGTGGATGATCCCGTGACCCCAGCCCGCCCGCCCCGCAACAGCGTCTCGTCCCGTGTCGAGGCCGAAATCGAACGGATGATTTCGGCCCGGCGGCTGCGCCCCGGCGACCGCCTGCCGTCGGAACGCGCGCTGGCGGAAAAGCTGGGCGCCTCGCGCACCGCGCTGCGCGAGGCCATCGGCCGGCTGGCCGCGCGCGGCCGGGTCGAGGTGCGCAAGACCGGCCTGGTCGTCGCGCAGCCCGATGCGCGGGTCTGGGCGCAGGAAACCATCGCGGCGCCGCTGGCGCCGCTTTTGGCGCTGCATCAGGACTATGGCCATGACGTGATGGAAATCCGTCTGGCGCTCGAGGGGACCGCAGCCGCGCAGGCCGCGCTGCGGGCCGACGCCGCCGCCAAGGCGCGCATCCGCGACGCCCTGGGCGTCATGAACCCCAGCGAGGCCCCCGACGACCCGGCCGCCGAGGCGCGCAACGACGCCGCCTTTCACCTGTCCATCGCCGAAGCCTCGGACAATGCGGTGCTGTATCAGGTCATGCACAGCCTGTTCGGGCTGCTGGAATCCAGCATCTCGGAAAGCCGGGACAAGCTTTATCAGGAACCCCGCATGGCCGAGGCGCTGTATCGCCAGCACCTGGCCCTGTGCGATGCCATTGCCGCCGGCGACCCTCAGGCCGCCCGCGCCGCATCCGACGCGCATCTGAACTTCGTCGCCTCCACCATCCGCCAGATCGACGAGGATCTGGCCCGCAAGGCCCGCGCGAGCGCCGCCCGCGCCGCCGGCCTGACAGCCGAAAGCAGCAAGCCATGATCATTTCCTCGATTTCCGACTATCGCGAGGCCGCCCGCCGCCGCCTGCCGCCGTTCCTGTATCACTATATCGACGGCGGCGCTTACGCCGAATACACGCTGGGTCGCAACGTCGCGGACCTGTCGCAGATCGCGCTGCGCCAGCGCATCCTGCGCAATGTCGAGGCGCTGAGCCTTGAAACCACCGTGCTGGGGCAGAAACTGGCCATGCCGCTGGCGCTGTCGCCGGTCGGGCTGACCGGCATGTATGCCCGGCGCGGCGAGGTGCAGGCCGCCAGCGCCGCCGCCTCGCGCGGGGTGCCATTCACGCTCTCCACCGTCTCGGTCTGTCCCATTGCCGAGGTGCAGGCCGCCAGCGCCGCGCCGATCTGGTTTCAGCTTTATGTGCTGAAGGACCGGGGCTTCATGAAGGACGCGCTGGAACGCGCGCAGGCGGCGGGGGTCACCACGCTGGTCTTTACCGTCGACATGCCGGTGCCCGGTGCGCGCTACCGCGATGCCCATTCCGGCATGTCGGGGCCGAATGCCAAGCTGCGCCAGTTCACCCAGGCCGCGCTGCATCCGCAATGGGCCTGGGACGTGGGCGTCAAGGGCAAGCCGCATGATCTGGGCAATATCTCGGCCTATCGCGGCAGCCCGACCCGGCTCGAGGATTACATCGGCTGGCTGGGCGCCAATTTCGACCCCTCGATCGGCTGGCGCGATCTGGAATGGATCCGCGATTTCTGGAAAGGCCCGATGGTCATCAAGGGCATCCTGGATGTCGAGGACGCCCGCGACGCGGTGCGTTTCGGCGCCGATGGCATCGTGGTGTCGAACCACGGCGGGCGGCAGCTGGACGGGGTGCTGTCCTCGGCCCGGGCGCTGCCGGCGATTGCAGATGCGGTCAAGGGCGATCTGGCGATCCTCGCGGACAGCGGCTTGCGGTCCGGTCTGGACGTGGTGCGGATGCTGGCGCTGGGGGCGGATTGCTGCATGATGGGCCGCGCCTTCATCTATGCGCTGGCGGCGGCCGGAGAGGCGGGCGTGGCGAACATGCTGGACCTTGTGGCCAAGGAGATGCGCGTCGCCATGGCGCTGACCGGGGTGAAGTCCATCGCGGAAATCGACCGCAGCGCGCTGGTCGACTAAGCCGATTGCGCGGGGCGGGGCCATGGGCCCTGTCCCGCGCCAGATCCCCAGGCCAGCCCGGTCCCGGCAAGTGTCTGGGGAAGTCGCCCAGGGTCCATGTCAGGGGCAGCAGCCTTTGTTCATGCCCCGCTGGGCCTTGGTGCGACGGAAAGCCTGGGGGCATCAGGTGATCGGCTGAAGCTGGGAAGGGTTCTGCATCGAGATCCTGATCGCCACCGCGGCGCCCGGACCCGAGCCCCTCATCTGCCGGACGGCAGCGGGGCCGGGATGGACCTTGCGCTGCGGCTAGCCGGCGTTCTTGACCTGATGGGCAAAGCCATGGACCGCGTCGGGCTTGGCCTTGGCGACGATCTCGTCCAGCACGCCCTTCGCCTCGACCTCGGTCGGCCGGGCGATGGCAAAGGAGCCCTTGCCAAGGTCCGGATCACTGCCGGAAGGGATTGACGATCCGAAGTCTGCCTTCGATCAGCTGACCATGCTGAAGATCTTCCGTATAGAGCTGCTCGCAACCGCTGGTCAGTGCGGCAGCGACGATCATCGCATCATAGACCGAGAATCCGTATCGTTCACCGACAGCCAGGCCTACGTCATGAATTCTGGCCGAGAGATCGATCACCTTGCACAACCCGCGCACACCCATCAGGAAATCGCCTGCCTCCTGCCAGGACATTCCGGCCTTCCTGATGCAGTTGACCAGGGCTTCGTTCAGTACCTGGACGCTGATCACGCCGCCACTTGCCAACAGGCCGGCGGCGATGTCGCCCTTCGGGCTGTCGTCAAGCAGGTAGAGGACGATGTTCGTGTCGAAGAAATCAGCGCGCATTCGCGTCGTCGCGGCTTATTCTCTCCGTGGCGGGGAGCCGCCCGCGGAATCGGCGCAGATCGGCAAGCACGTCCTCGGCCGAAGGCCTGCGATGCACGGCAAAGCCTTTCTCGGCGGGATGCAGTTCGATCTCGTCACCAGCCTTCAGCCCGAGTTCGCGCACGAGCTCGGCGGGCAGCCGGACAGCCAGCGAGTTGCCCCATTTCGCGATCTGCATGATCCTGGTTCCCAAGTATGATATACCTTCACAGAATGTATATCCTTCATCCGTAAGATTCAAGTCTGCTAGGGTCAGGACTTCGGTAACGGGGTCGTCCCAGTCAAGCGGTTTTGCGCATACGGGATGTGCCGCCGGAGCGCGCGGTCTTGTTCTTTGAGAAAGTGATCTGCTTCCCTGTTCGGCAGCCTTCGCCTGAGATCGACCCGGGTGCATGCTTCGGTCCGTGGTCAGCGCTGTGGCTGCCAACATGATGCTGGTTCAATGCAATTCCGATGTGCCCATCTCATTGGCGTGCTCGATACGATCGGCATCAGTCCTGAGCACGGCATCACCGGAACCGCGTCCCGTGGGGACCTCGAAGGCCCGCGATCAGGCGGGCAGCAGTCTGGAATCTGTGTCTTCAGCCGGCATGAAGCACGGGAATGTCAAAACGGAAAGTCGGTGTCATCCTTCCACATCCGGTGCAGGATCACGGCGATGCGGCGGGCCAGCGCAACCATCGCGCGCTTGGCACCCCGACGGCGCGCAAGTTTTGCCGCCCAGGTTCGCAGCCAGCTCGCCCGTCCACGATGCATCATGACGGTTGCGGCCTGGCACAGCGCGCGTCGAAGGTTGACGTCGCCTGCCTTGGTGATCCCGCCCGAGATGTCGCGCTCGCCCGACTGGTTGCGAGACGGCGTCAGGCCGACCCATGGTCCGACCTTCTTCGAGGATGTGAAGCGGGCGGGATCATCGACAGCGGATCGATAGGTCAACGCCACGACGGCGCCGATCCCGGGCATCGACATCAGCCGACGACAGACCGGATCTTCCTGGGAGAGTTGACGGACATTGCGTTCAAGACCCGCCAGCTCTCGCCGCAGCGCCGCGCGCGCGCGAAGCATGGGTTCGGTTGCCGCTTCCAGCATCGGGTTGCCCGCCGCCAGTTCGCGGATACGCTGTTCGAACCTGCCGCGGGATATGGTGCCAACCTTGAGCCCGAAGTTCCGCAGCAGCCCGCGCAGTGACATTTCCAGCGTGATAAACCCTTGTTGCACAGCCTTACGAGCGCTGAGCACCGCTCTAACCTCCTGTGCAGACACCGATTTGCAATGAACGGGTCGGAACCAACCAAGATGAATCAGACGTGCAATACCCTCTGCATCCCGCCGGTCCGTCTTGATCGGCATGGCCTTCAGGGCGCCTTTTACCTGTCTGGTTTCCATTAGAACGACAGGTAGTCCCGCATCTGACAACCCGCGATGCAGCCACTGCGACAAGGGGCCAGCCTCAAGCCCGACGGCGGCAATTGCGCCGTCCTGGTCGCAGATCCAGCACGACAGCGCTTTGGGCTCGCTGGCCACCTGCGCCTCCTTCACGATCTTCCCATGCTCGCTGATCACGCAGATCGCGGTCTTCTCCAGCGACACATCCAGCCCGACAAACAGCTTCATCCCGCAGTCCTCCATGTAGATCCGATACGGGAATGGCGCCAGCTTGCCCTCAATCTTGCAACGGTAACGGGCGGGTCGCGACGCAGGCCCCGTTACGGCATCTCGTTCTCGATTCATAGCCAGAACATGACGGTTGCGGCGAGGGCGATGGCTGAGAGGAAGACCTTCGGGCATCTGTCGTAACGGGTTGCGACCCGTCGCCAGTCCTTCAGCCGCCCGAACATGATCTCGATCCGGTTGCGGCGTTTGTAGCGGCGCTTGTCATACTTGACGGGTTTTCCACGGGACTTCCGTCCCGGTATGCAGGGCTTAATCCCCTTGTCTTTCAACGCATCTCTGAACCAATCGGCATCATAGCCACGGTCGCCCAGCAGCCATTCTGCCGCCGGCAAGCTGCCCAACAGGGCTGGACTGCCCCCACCGAGTGGTCCGGGTTGATTGTTAGTGCATCGTCGGCCGCTGGTCTATTGGGATGACGGCTTCCGGTGCGGGTGGGCGGTATCCCAGGGAGCTGTGCGGCCTGACAGTGTTGTAGTGGCGGCGCCATCGCTCGATGAGGATCTGGGCCTCCCTGAGCGAATAGAAGACTTCTGCATCCAGGAGTTCGTCGCGGAATCGAGCGTTGAATCTCTCGCAATACCCGTTCTCCCAGGGTGAACCCGGCTCGATGAACGCGGTCTTGGCACCAACTGCGCCGATCCAGCCCTGCACCTTCTTGGCAATGAATTCCGCGCCATTGTCGGACCTTATGAACGCAGGCGGGCCACGCAAGATGAACAGATCCGTCAGGGCGTCGATTACGTCGGTGGAATTGAGCCTGCGGTTTACACGGATCACCAGCGCCTCCTTCGTGAATTCGTCGATGATATTGAGCGTCCGAAACAGCCGTCCGTCATGTGTCCGGTCCTGAACGAAATCATAGGACCAGACGTGGTTCGGGTGCTCCGGCCGGAGACGGACGCAGGACCCGTCGTTCAACCAGAGCCGACCCTTCTTTGCCTGCTTTTGCGGGACCTTCAGCCCTTCACGCCGCCATATCCGTTCCACGCGTTTATGATTTACATGCCAACCGGCGTTGTTCAGCAATCCGGTGATCATCCGATAGCCATATCGCCCGTAGGTGCGAGCGAGCGTGATGATGTCTTCCGTCAGCCGTTCTTCGTCCGGGGCGCCGCAAGGAACCTTGCGTTGCGTCGAGCGGTGCTGCCCGAGGATGCGGCAGGCGCGGCGCTCGGATATGCCGAGCGCCTGCCGCACATGGTCAATGCACTGGCGACGGCGCGAAGGGCTTAGAAGTTTCCCCGTGCAGCCTCGCTCAGGATCATCTTGTCCAAGGTCAGATCTGACACCGCGCGCCGCAACCGCTGGTTCTCCGCCTCAAGCTCCTTGAGACGCTTCAGCTGATCCCGGTTCATGCCGCCATACTGCTTGCGCCAGCGATAATACGTCGGCTCGGTCACGCCGATCTGCCGCACCGCGTCGGAAATTGCCATTCCCTGTCCATGAAGCACTTCAATCTGTCGAAGCTTCAGAACGATGTCTTCCGGTTTGTCTCGCTTGCCTGCCATCTGATGGTCCTCCTGAACAGGATATTTCTATCCCAGTGGGTGGACCACTTCAGTGGGGGCACTCCAGTGTCCGAGACCCCGGCCAGACTGATGGGATTGTCGGACGTCGGGCTTCGAGTGGGCGCACGCGCCGATCTTCTGATCGCCGAGGCGCCCGATATTTCTTCGCTGGTCGCAGGGGGCACAGGGCATTTGCGTGTGCTTTCGGCTGGGCGACAGGTGTCAGAGCGTCTCGTTCGTTCGCAGACAGACATGCCACGAGTGCTGGGCATCGCCTGATGAGATGCAGGAGTGGTGGCGTCAGGTGGTTGCCATGTGACACTGGCGCGACCCATCCAATATCGTCGGCCAGACAAGTATAGGCCACGCTGCGGATCACATCGGATACAATGGCGTCAGACTATGGCTTCCGCAGTCGAATTCGGCAGGCATCTGGCGCGCAGGGATCGGCGAGCCATCCAGGTGCCCAGTCCCAGCACTCGATGGCTTGGATTTGCCCGGAAAATGTGGAGAGCACCAACTGAGGAACCAAGAGGTGTTCTATGGGAAACGGCAACAGACCGACGCCTGAGTTTCGGGATGGGACTGCGCGGCTGGCACGGACGAGCGCGAGGACGCGGTAAAGGTGCAGGCAGCGTCATGTCAGGCTGCGGGGGGGCGTTACCGCCCCTTGAGAAGTTTGAACTCGTCGCGGATCTTTTGCAGCCATCCCCCGATCAATGCGGGCGCCTGTCCCACGTTGCCAAAGATGGTCTTCAACTCGGCTTCGGCGGCCTCACGCGTGCCCTGATTGCGGTCTGGCAGCGGCGGCAGAATATGGGCGTAGTATGTCTTGCCCAGCAACCGATGCAGCAGACGCTCACCGGGGAAAGGCTCGTTGTTATTGACGGTGCGGGCCGCCTTCAGCAACGTGCGGATGTCATACTGGACGGGGCTGACATCGGGCACCTGCTTGCGCAGGCCCAGAAGCGAATAGACTGCCACCCGCGCCGTGCGGATCGAGCTGTCCATCGTGAAGACGATGTCGTTTGCTGTTTCGACGAACTGACCGACCAGACCAAGGTTGGTTGAGCCTGCGGGGACGACATGCGGGCGGTCGCCCGCCGCGCGCGGCATGAACATCGAGGTGATGTAAGGCATCAAGGCCAGCCTGACCTTGGTGTTGGCTGCGACCGCATCGAACTGATCCTCGGGGATGCCCAAGTGATGGCACAGCTCCTGCAGGATCTCGCGGCCGGTGCATTCAGGCATGGTCTTGGCGACGCGGTTGCCGGCCTTGTCCATCAAGAGGCCATAGACCCACAGCACCAGCGTATCGCCGGGTTGACCGGGGAAGTGAGGCTGCCGGTTGCAGGTCACGCTCATGACCCAGTTCGAGTCGGTGAAGGTGATGATGCCGCCCGTCACCGTCTTGCCCGAATAGGGGTCGTTGATCGACAACTCGCGCAGCCGCTCGACCAGGGGTGAGGGTTTGCAGGTCAGCGTCGCCGATTCCCACATCGACTTGTCGACATTGCCATAGAATTTCTGCGGTTTTCCAAAGACTGGCGATTTGGCGGCAAGGTTCTTCCACAACGCCCAGTCGCTGTCCGGGCCGGGATCGGCACGGCCGCGATCCAAGACCGGCGCGTTATCCATATCGCCGTAAGCCGTGCCTTCGGTCATCGACCCGGTCAGCGCGATCACGATATCGGTGTTCCTGACCGCGATACGCTCATCGGCGCCGTTCACTTTTGCCAAAATGCCGGTCACCGTGCGCTTGTCACCGTCTTCGGACATTTCCAGATCATAGACGCGTGTCCCGAACTGGACTTGCACGCCGTGCTTTTTCAGATGCTCGACCAGCGGTTTGACGAAGGTGTCGTGCTGATTGTATTTCGGGAAGACCAGACAGGACATGTCGGCAAAACCGTCGATCGAGTCCAGAAAGCGATGGATATACAGCTTCATTTCCAAGGCGCTCTGCCAATTCTCGAATGCGAACATCGAGCGCCAGAGAAACCAGAAATTGGTCTGCAGAAAATCTTTGCTGAAATACTGCTCAATGGTCAGGTCATCCAGATCCTCTTTGCGTTTCAGCATCAGCCGGATCAGTTCCCATTGCTGGGACCGGGTCAAGCCAAAGGTCGAGAAATCCTTGACCTCGCCCTGCTTGTGCATCAGGCGCGATTTGGACCAGTTGGAATCGTTGTCGTTGAGCAGGCGATATTCATCCAGAACGCTGTAACCCTCGGGCAGTTCCAGTGCTTGCACGTCCTGAAACATGTCCCACAGATTGTCGTAATTGAAATTCATTTCGCGGCCGCCACGGATGATATAGCCATCCTCGGCATTTCCAGCACCATCAAGTGACCCGCCCGTCACGTCCAGCGCATCCAGAACGGTAATGTCCTGACCCTTCATGCCGCCGTCGCGGATCATGTAGAAAGCAGCCGCAAGGCCGGCGATACCGCTGCCCACGATCCACGCCTTGCGACCCTCGACCTGATTGCCCGGATAAGGGCGATTGCGCATGTAGGCGCCCATCATGTCGGGAATGGGCATGGTATTGGCAGGATTGTTCGACCAGTAGCCTGCGGTGGTATCGTTTTCGACCTTGAAGGGCTTTTGTGTTTCGTCGCTCAATTGCTTTCTCCTGTAGGGTCCGGTCGTGTCGCGAATGTGGTGGAAATTGCCGAGCAGCGGGCTCCGGGCATGTGACATTGGCTCCAGGCAGGCCGCGAGGTCAAGGGACATCGGCACGAGAGGCTGAGAAAGGGTTTCCCAGCCATCGACCTTTCGCATCTGGATCTGCCCTGACGCCAAGAGCGCCCAGAGCAGCATCGGCACGGTCTCGGCGCAGGGCAGCACGGTCTGGGTCTTGATGCGGCGGCGGAACTCCTCGTTCAGACGCTCAATGGCGTTGGTGGTCCGTGCCGACTTCCATTGCGACGGATCGAGGCGGGTGAAGCTGAAGAGGCGATCGCCGGCCTCCTCGAGGCTATCGGCCACGGCCCGGCACTTGAGCTTCCACTTGCGGAGGAAGGCCTTGCGGCGCGTCTCGATCTCGGCCGCGCTGTCGGCGTAGATCATGTCGCGGTAGTCTTCGCTCAGCTCGTCGTGCAGGCGCTTGGGCGCGTGGCCGAGCAGGTTGCGGTGCTTGTGAACCGTGCAGCGTTGAATGGCCAGATCCTCGCCCCAGAGTGCCACAAGCGCGGCTTCAAGGCCGGGGGCGCCGTCAACGATTACGAACTCGGGCCGCCTCAGGCCCCGCGCGTCCAGATCGGCGAGGAATTGGCTCCAGGCAGCCGTGCTTTCGCCGCCCATGTTCCTGATGGAGAGGAGCACCTTTTGTCCGTCGCGCCGAACACCGATCGCCGCCAGCACCGAGATGTTGGTGGCCTTGCAGTCCAGCCGGGTCTTTATGACGGTGCCGTCGAGGATGAGCCGCACGATATCCTCCTCGGCCAGGTCGCGGGTGGACCACGCGTCCCAATCGACCTTCACCTTGCGCCAGGCCCGGCTGACCACGTCCTTGCTCACCGCCCCCTCGAACAGTCCGAACAGCGCCCGCTTGACCCGGCGCATGTTGGTGCCGGCCAGGTAGACCGCCGCGATCAGGGCCTCGGCCTTCTTTGTCAGCCGCCTGTAGCGGGGCAGTGCCTTCGAGCGCCATTCGGTGATCTTGCCGGCTTCGTTCTCGATCCGGGCACGAGGAACCCGCACCGTCTCAGTGCCGAATGTGCCGGTCAGCTGCCGATCGCGATGCCCGTGGCGGTAGCCCTTGGCCCGCTCGTTGCCGCGGCCGTAACGAAGCCGTCCAAGAAAGTCGGCCAGTTCCTCTTCGAACATGGCCTCAATGGTGGCACGGACATTTGCCCGAAGGCGATCCTCGATCGGATCATACGCCCCTGCGTCGGGCAGTAGCGAAAAGGACGAGCTGTCGGTATTCTGCTTCATGGCGTGATCTCCCTGGCGGTTGCCGCCGCCGGTTGGGTGGGTGTCAGCTCACCCGGAGATTACGCCGCCGTCCAATTTCCACCACTTCCGAGACACGACCGCGGCCGCTTGAGCGCGGCCTTGCTAGCGGCCCGTGCCGGGCCGTCCCTGACTCAGCGTGTCCGCATGCTTGCGACCGTGCGGGGCGGCTAGAGCCTCGCAATCTTCGGTCTCATCGCTTACATTTCACAAGGAGCATCCAATGAGCGACGCCGACATGACCACCGCCGAACAGTCCCTTGCCGATGACAAGATGCGGGCCGAGATCGCCAAGCTGATCGCGGAAACCTCGAAGATCAATGCCGAGGCCCGCTGGTATCCGCTGGCCGTCGCGACCGGCCTCGTCGGCGCCATCGCCGGCCTGACAGCCTTCATCATCAAGCTTTTCGGTCTCTGACCTATGCGGCCCCTTCGGGGGCCGCTTTAACTTCAGCCGGGCGCAGCCTGGTCGTTCTCTTCCCCGCCAGCAATGCCGCATCGGCCGCGGCCGAGGCAGCGCGGAAAGGTCGCGGATCCTCATGTAGATCGGCCCAGGCTTCGCTGTTCCAGAATGTCGCAACGTATAGCTTCATGGCTGATCCTTCACGCCAGATCGGTTTCAGAAAAGTCATTGCCCTTGTAGAGCAAGGGCACATGGTAGGCTTTCGCGCAGGCGTAGGAGAGCGCGTCCCCGAAATTGAGCTGCGCAGGGTGGCCGACGACCTTGCCGTAAACCGACAGCGCCCGCATCGCTTCCTTCCCCATCCCCGTGGTGATGTGCATCTCTTGCGCTTCGGCCGCCTCGAAAAACCCGTCGACCAGCTCGGCCGCCGCGGCAAAGTCCTCGGCTGCCGCCGGGCCCTTGCCGCGGGCCTGCACCTTGGCCCTGACCAGGGCGAGCGTCGCTTCCATCCGCACGACCGGCGAGAACCGCAGCGCGCCGCGCGAGGCCTCCATCGCCTTCAGCAGACCGGGCGCTTCTGGTTCGTTCAGCAGCACCGCAACAACCGCGCTCGCGTCCAGGAACATCAGTCCTCGCCCCATTGCTCGTCAAAGAACGGCTTCAGGTCTTCGCCCGTGCTGACGAACCCCGCCTCGGCCGCGCGGCGCTGGATCCTGCCAACCCGATCCACAAGCCGTTCCTCGGCGGCAAGCGCCTCGATCTGCGCGGCAAGCGCCTTGCGCACCGCCTCGGACTTGTTTTTTACGCCAGTCATGGCACAGTATTTGGCGACCAGCGCGTCGATCTCATCGCCTTTGATAAGCATTGCCATCGGTCTATCCTTTGTGGTATAGATGATATATAACTTTCAGTATATACTTTTGCAAGGAGGATGACGTGCGACTGATCTTCCGTCTCGGCATCGCCGGCGTGGCCGCCTATGTCTTCATGCCCGTCCTGCAGGACATTGCTGCGGTCGATCCCATGGGCAGCGTCGCTGCAGGCCTCGGCGCCGCCGTAGCTGCGGTTGGTTATATCACCGCTTGAGACAGAACATGATGAAGGGAAATTATTTTATGGAAGCTATCATGAACACGCTGGCTAGAGTGGCGGGTATGGTGGCCTACGTTTCGGTGGTCGTATTGCCGACAGTGCTGCTGCTCTTTCTGCTCGGCCTTGACGTTATGCCAACCGCTTTGCCAACATTTCTAGCCCTTCTGGTCATCGCAGCATGCATCGGCCTCGGGTTTTTCATGGTTTCCCTCATCGAAATCCGACCCGCGCAGCCGAAGAAGAAAAGCGAACCTGCGATCTAGGGCGTCTGCCCGCCGAGGCGGGCACCGCGTGCCGCCGGCCGCGCCGCAGAGGGGTGATCCTCGGGACAGGTGGCTTTTCCGTCGATGCCGGTGTCGCAACCCATCTCATATTTGACGATAGAAGCTGTCCAGAATGACGAAAGAACCCACCTATCGCCTCGGCCATTCCAGCTTTTCCGCCGATGCGGAACGCCTGCAACAGATTCTGGCATGGGCGCACGAGAAGAAGGCACGGCCGACCTGCCTGTGTAGTCGGGCGGAGCCGCCCATGTATGTTGCCAAGATCGGCTCCGGATTTTTC
>NZ_KQ955212.1:0-12339 GCF_001546115.1 Paracoccus aminovorans | reverse complement strand
TCCTTGGACAGTTTTCGGGGATATTTAAGCTACTGCCTGCGCTTGCTGATCGATTTCGATATTGTTGAAGTAAACCACGGCGGGTGGCCGTCCACCATGGGCGGTGTGGGGCCTCTGGTGGTTGTAGAAGGTGATCCATCGGCCAATGGCAGCCTTGGCCTGTGACCCCGTTTCCCAGGCATGCAGGTAGACGCATTCGTATTTCAGGGACCGCCACAGGCGCTCGATGAAGACATTGTCGATGCACCGCCCCTTGCCGTCCATCGAGATGCGGGTGCCGACGCGCTTTAGCCGATCTGTCCAGGCGAAGGACGTGAACTGGCTGCCCTGGTCAGTGTTCATGATCCCCGGCGCGCCGAAGCGGTGGATGGCCTCCTTCAGCGCCTCAACGCAGAAGTCGGCCTCCAGCGTGTTCGAGATGCGCCAGGCCAGAACCTTGCGTGTGAACCAGTCCATGATGGCCACCAGATACAGGAAGCCGCGCCGCATCGGCAGGTAGGTGATATCGGCGCACCAGACCTGGCCGGGACGATCCACCCGCAGCCCGCCCAGCAGGTAGGGCCAGGTCTTGTGGCCCTTCCTCGGCTTGCTGGTGTTGGGCTTCTGATAGATCGGCATCAGGCGCATAAGTCGCATGAGCCGCCGAATGCGCTTCTGGTTCACGCCATGGCCTTCGTTCTGCAGGTGCCAGGTCATCTGGCGAACCCCATAGAACGGCGTGTCGAGGAACTGCCGGTCGATCAGCCGCATCAGGCCGAGGTTCTGATCCGTCTCTCCAGCCGGCTCGTGGTAGAACGACGAGCGCGAGATCGACAGCAGGCGGCACTGCGCCCCGATGGACAGCGCCGGGTGGTTCCGTTCGATCATCCCACGCCTCACTTTCCGGTCCACGGCTTGAGCTTTCGTGACAAAAAATCGTTGGCGACAGCCAGCTCCCCGATCTTGGCATGCAGTGATCGGACCGTCTCTTCATCCACCTCCGTCGAGGGCTTCTTGCCGCCGCGCTCGAAGATATCCGCAGCTCCGTCGAGCAGCGCCTTCTTCCATTGATGGATCATCGTCGGATGCACGCCGTATTCGCCCGCCAGCTCTGACACAGTGCGCTCGCCCTTAACGGCCTCGAGCGCCACGCGCGCCTTGAAGCCCGCGTCATGGTTTCTGCGTTTCCGCATTCCTGATCTCCTCGTTCTTGGAGACCAGCAAACGTCAGATCGTAGCTTCCGTCACTGTCCGATTTCCGGGGAGCAGCTCACATTCCGACGAATGGATCGCACCATCAAACCGTGGGATCAAACAGCTAGGTCATGTTGACAAATGGCGGAGCCAGAGGCGGATCGACGTGATATCGATGAAGCCAAGGAAGCTTTCGGCGGTCTTGTCGTAGCGGGTGGCGACACGGCGAGCGTTCTTGAGCTTGTTGAAGCACCGCTCGACAAGGTTCCGCAGCCGGTAGAGCCTGCGATCGACAGCGACACGGAGCCTGCGAGACTTGCGCATCGGGACCACCGGCAGGATGCTACGCGCCTCCATGGTTTTGCGAACCTTGTCGGAGTCATAGCCGCGATCGGCCAGCAGGATGCAAGGCTCCGGCAGGTTGTCGTCCATGACCAGATCAAAGCCCAGGTAGTCCGATGTCTGGCCCGGCGTGATGTCCGACCTCATTGGCAGCCCGGCAGCATTGACGCGCAGGTGGACCTTGGTCGTGAAACCACCTCTTGAACGGCCAAAACCCTGTCTTGGAGTCCCCCTTTTGCGCCCGCTGCCTGATGATGGGCGCGGATCACGGTGCTGTCGATCATCTGGAGCGCATCCGGCACGATCCGACTTTCGTTCAGCGCTTCGAGGATCTGCTCCCACAACCCCGCCAGGGTCCAGCGCCGGAACTGGCGGTAGACACTGGACCACTTTCCGAACTCTTCTGGGAGGTCGCGCCAAGGAGAGCCGGTCCGCGCGATCCAGAAAATCCCATCAAGAACAAGGCGGTGATTTGCGGGCTTGCGCCCGTTCGGGGCGCGCACGGCCAGAATGAAGCGCTCATGAAACGCCCATTCCTCGTCCGACATCAGGTCTCGTGCCAAGCTGGTCTCCATTGCAGGTACCAGCTTGAATCACGATCAGGCCACCCTGTGAATCCCTTTTGTCAACACCACCTAGCTTGGGCCGAATTTGCGCATGAGGTGTGCGAGCACTCAGGCCTGCCGCTGGATTTCGAACAGAGCGGCGGACTGGTGTTTTGCCTCGGCGAAGAGGAATGGGCCAAGCGGACCGCGCTGAACGACCGTATCGCTCGCGAAAACCCGCAGGCCGATCGCGGCACCGAAATGATCGAGCGTCCCGAACTGGAACGCCTGCTGCCTAAGGCCAGCTTGGGTCCCACAGTGGTCGGCGCCAGCTTCGGGTATAATGATGGCCATTCCAACCCGCTGCACCTGCTGACCAGTCTGCACGCGGCTGTAGGGCGGATGGGTGGCCGGATGCGCTTTGCCGACCCGGTGCGCCGCATTGCCCCGCAGGGCGATGGCTTCCGCGTGGAGACCGCCGGCGCCATCAATGACTGCCGCCGCGTCGTCGTCGCTGCTGGCCTCGCCTCGGCCGATCTGGCCCGGCCCTTGGGTCTTGAGCTGCCGGTGCATGAACAACGTGGCCAAATTCTTGTGACCGAGCGCACAGTGCCCTTCCTGCCCTTACCCGCCAGCGGCTTGCGCCAGACCCGCGAAGGCACGGTGATGATCGGTGCCACGCAAGAGGATGTCGGCTTCAACACCGACACCACCGCCGAGGCGACGGCCAAGCTGGCCACCCGGGCCACCCAGATCATCCCGGCGCTGGCCGAGCGGGTCATCGTGCGGCAATGGGCCGGACTGCGCGTGCTGTCGCCCGATGGCGCGCCGATCTATGTGCAATCCGAACGCCACCCCGGCGCCTTCGCCGCCATCTGCCATTCCGGCGTGACGCTGGCCGCCCTTCATGCCGGGGCGATGGCTGAGGCGGTCTCAACCGGTGCCATCCCCGCAGTGCTGCAACCCTTCGGGACGGAGCGATTCCATGTTCAAGCGCGTTCCTGACGCCGCACCCGCGACGCTGGGCGTAACCGTAGACGGCACCCCCGTCGCCGCCTTTGTTGGTGAGACGGTGGCCAGCGTCCTGACCCGCCTTTCGCCCTATTGCGCCCGTAACAATCCGGTCAACGGCCAGGACCGCGCGCCTTATTGCATGATGGGCGTCTGTTTCGAATGTCTGGTCCGAGTCGACGGATCGGCCGCCGTGCAATCCTGCCTGATCCCCGTCGAGGACGGGATGCGGATCGAGCGCCTGACCCAAAGCGACCAGCCATGAGCCTGCAATCCTCCCGCGACTACGACCTGATCGTCATTGGCGCTGGCCCTGCCGGTATGGCCGGCGCGGCGGTGGCGGCAGTGCAGGGTCTGCGCGTCTGCGTCATCGACGAACAGAAGGTCCTCGGCGGCCAGATCTGGCGCGGGATCGAGGGCAATGCCGGCACCGCCATCGGCCGGACAATGGGGCCAGATTACCTCAAGGGCGCGGCCGCCACCGAGGCCTTGCGCCAAAGCGGCGCTGAGCTGCTCCTTGGCGCGCAGGTCTGGCAGATCGAGCCGGGCTTTCGTGTCTTCCTTTCTCAGAACGGGCGATCGCGCCGCATCGACGGTCGGGCCATCCTGCTGGCGACCGGTGCCCAGGAGCGCCCGAACCCGTTTCCCGGTTGGACCCTGCCTGGCGTGATGACCGTCGGCGCGGCGCAGATCCTGCTGAAGACCGCGCAGAGCATCCCGGATGAGCCGGTCTGGGTCGCGGGCACCGGGCCGCTGCCGCTGCTCTACATGGCACAGCTTCTGGATCAGGGTGGCCGCATCGCCGGCTATATCGACACCGCGCCGGCAGCGAACTTTCGCCGTGCGCTGCCGATGGCGCCTTCACTTCTGCGCGCGCCCAGGGGGCTGTTCAAGGGCTTGTCCTGGTTTCGCAAGCTGCGCCGGCACGGTGTGCCGCATTACAAGGCCGCGCACGGGCTGGAAGCCTTGGGCGAGGGTCGGTTGCAACGCCTGCGCTTCACCACTGGCACGGGCGAGCGGATCGAGGCCGAGACCGGGCTGCTACTGGCGCATGAGGGCGTCGTGCCCTCGGTCCATATGAGCATGGCCTTGGGTTGCGAACATCTGTGGCGCGAGGATCAGGCCTGTTTCGTGCCGCGCCTGGATGCCTGGGGTGAAACCTCGGTGCCGGGCATCTTCGTCGCCGGCGATGGCGGCGGCATCCTCGGCGCCGACGCGGCGGTGGAACTGGGACGGATCGCGGGCCTTGGCATTGCCCGCCGGCTCTCGGCGCTCGACGAACTCCGCGCCGTGCAGGGCGCCGCCCCGGCTCGCAAGAAACTGCGCAAGCTGGCGGCGATGCGGCCTTTCCTCGACGCGCTCTATCGCCCGCGGCCCGAGGTGTTCTCGCCCGCGCCCGAAACCTTGGTTTGCCGCTGCGAATGCCAGAGCGCCGATGCCATCCGCAGCGCCGCCGCGCGCGGCGCGGCCGATCCGAACCAAGTCAAGATCGCCACACGCGCCGGGATGGGACCCTGCCAGGGCAGGCAATGCGGCTATACCGTCGCAGCGCTGGTCGCCGAGGCGCATGGCCAGCCGATGGGTAGCGTCGGCTATCTCAACATCCGCGCGCCCTTGAAGCCCATTACCCTGGGTGAAGCGCGGACTCTGGGCGAAGCTTGAAGAAAGGAATGCGGATGCAGGTCGGAATCGTCGGTGCAGGCAATATCGCCAAGGCCTATCTTGCCTATCTGACCGAAGCGGGCCACGAGGCTCGGCTGTGGTCGCCCCGCGGCAAGAGCCTCGCGGCGTTCCACGACCAAGACACGCTGCGTGTTACTGGCGCCTTGCAGGGCGAATTCCCGCTACGCAGCGCCCGCAACGCCGCCGATCTGGCGCGGGCCGAGGTCATCGTTCTGGCCCTGCCCGCCAACGGTTATCGCATGGCCATGGAGGCGCTGCTGCCGCATCTGACCGCAGGCCACACGGTGATTTTCAGCAGCCATCTGTCCTTTGCCTGTCTCTATCTCGCGCGCCGGCTGGCCGAGCGCGGGCTGACCATCCCGCTGGTCGCCTGGAACACTACGGCGATGACCTGCAAGTCGCCCGACGCGCCGCATATCCGCATCGGCGCGCTGCGGCCCAAGGTCGACATGGCGGTAATCCCGTCCGAGCGGGCCGAGGCGGCGCTGGCGACTTGCCGGGCGCTCTTTGGCGACCGCTTCCGGCTCAAGGCCGACCTGCTCGAGATCGCGCTGTCCAATTTGAACCCGCAGGTGCATCTGGCAATGGTTCTGTGCAACCTGACCCGGATCGAGCGGGCCGAGACCTGGCACCAGAACAGCATGGTCACAGGCAGTGTCGGTCGGCTGATGGCGGCCCTGGATGCCGAGCGGCTGGCCATTGCGGCCGGTTTCGGCAAGACAATTGCGCCGCAGCTCGACCCATTATCAGATCATGCCTCGATCGAGGCGCTGTTCCAGTCCCGCGTCGCTGCCGGCACCGATCCCTTGGGCCCGCATAGCGCCGATACCCGATATGTCACCGAGGACGTGCCCTTTGGCCTGGTCCCGACTGTGGCGCTGGCCCGCATCGCCAGCGTTCCGGCACCGCTGCACGAAAGCGCCATTGCCCTGATCGACGCCTGCTACGGTCGCAACTTTACCACGGAAAACGACATCCTCGCCGCTATCGATCTGCCGAAGGTGCAGGAGACCCGATCTCAAACCGCTGCGGATGCCGCTCATCGCAGTTGAGATAGACCTTGCCCATGCCACGGCGCGAAGGAACTACTTACTTTGAGGCTGCCGCGCAAGCGCGAGGCCCCCGTCATTTCCATGCTTGCCAGTCCTGTTCTGTGGTCCTGTCGATGGCCAACGTCGGCTTTCCATCTTCGATCCCGATCAATATGCCGCATTGGCGTAGGGGGACGTTCCGCTTGGTGTGTCGATTGTAGTTTGGGACATGGTGAGAATTCTGCAGCGAACTGAATGTTGGCTACGTCCGCATAGCGGCATGCAGCGTCAGTGATGAGACTCGCCGCTCCGAACCCTTCCGTGGAAGCGTCCGCAAGGGGATAGTGCTGTGAGAACCAGTCAAGTAATTGATATTAAATATTTATGTTCTAAAAATCCGATTATTAGCCCAGGAGGCTACCTGCGCGGCATGACCCGCGCCTTGCAGCAAAGCCAGCTCAACCTGATGGAAAGCCTGATCGGCTTAAGCGAGCGGCGACGCACGGAGCAAGCGCCGTGATCACCCCTCTTGCGTAAGCGGGAAGCTGATGCCGTTCAGGGCGTCCGAGACCACGGGCCGGGTCATCGTCTATTGTGCGATGACCCCGCCCGCCGATGCGCCCATGCCCAAGATCGGCATGATGGTTTCGGGATATTTCAACCTGGGCGATACCGAGGCGCTGACCGTGCCGGCCTCGGCCACGTCGATGCGCGACGGCTTCACCTATGTCTTCGCGCTGAATGAGAGCGTGGACCCGCCGACGGTCACGCGCGAGCGGGTCGAGATCGGCCGCCGCAATGGCGACCGGGTCGAGATTCTCTCGGGCATCGAGGCAACGGACCAGATCGTGCAGGCGGGCGGCGCCTTTCTCAGCGAGGGCTCCGTCGTCAGTGTCGTGACCCCGCCCGCGGCAGCAGCGGAGGTCAGCCAATGAACTTCTCCGCCTGGGCGATCCGCAATCCGGTTCCGCCAATCCTTGTCTTCGTGATGCTGACAGTGCTGGGGCTGATGGGCTTCAACCGGCTCGACGTGCAGAACTTCCCGGAAATGGACCTGCCGACGATCAGCATCACCGCCTCGCTCGACGGTGCCGCCGCGGCGCAGCTTGAAAGCGAGGTGGCGCGCAAGATCGAGGATGAGCTGACCGGCCTGACCGAGCTTGACTCGGTCACGACCACGATCACCGACGGCTCGGTATCGATCAACGTCGCCTTCAATATCGGCAAGGATTCTCAGGTCGCGCTGGACGAGGTGAAGAGCGCGGTCGATCAGGTTCTGTCCGAATTGCCCTCGGGGATGGAAAATCCGACCGTCACCAAGTCGGAACTGAACGAATCCCCGCTGAGCACCTATGTCGTGAGCTCGGAGCGGCTGGACGAGGCCGAGCTGAGCTGGCTTATCGACAACGACATCGAACAGGCTTTGATGTGCCTTCCTATCCGAGGGGCCGAAGCCGGAAGGGATGGCTGAATGTCGTATGAACGGCGGTTGCCTGAGAAAGGACTCCCGTCTCCCGCTACAAGCGGCGGTTCAGCGACCGGAGTTGATGATTGCCAGCCGAAAGGGCAATCCAGTTGGGGAGGCGAAGACGCTGTGGGCGGCTTCGACGGCCACGTCAGCGCAGCCGCTTCTTCATGCGCTCGATCTGCTCGGGCGAGCCCTCGAAGCTGTAGCCTTCGCGGGTCTTCTTCATCCGCACGCCGGGACCGGCAGCTTTCTTGAGGCTGTCTTCGACGTGCTTCTCCATGCTGCGCGTCAGCTCACGCTGAAGCTGGGCGGCGGAGGTGATCTTGCGGCCATTGAACCGCATTTCGATGCGAGCCATCGCGTCGTTCCTTTTCTGTTAGCCCTTCGGAGGGAAGGGATCGTTGCCGTAGGTGTTACGCTCGCGGATGCGACCGTTCTCGCCGTGGATCAGCATCTCGCTGCCCTGGCGCATGGCGGATTCTCGCGCGGCCGCGATGGCCTCGCGCTGCGTGCCGTGGACGGAAGACGCGCGGGAGTTGCCCGCCCCCTTCACTGCCCAACCGCCCTGATGTAGCACAACATGCTGATTTTTCTTAGACATTTTAAGCTCCATATGTCGATTTCGGTTGACGATTCCGCCAACCTTGTGTTTAAATATATACTATAGAATGGAGCTTATCAACCAAAACAACAACCGCCGGGAGAGGACCATGTTCGGACAAAGGCTCAGGCTTGCCCGCAAGCGGGCTGGCCTATCCATGCAAGCTCTCGCCGACCGCGTGACCCCAAGCGTGTCGGCGCAGGCCATCAGCAAATACGAAGCGGACAAGATGATGCCGTCCTCGTCGGTGTTGGTCGGCCTCGGAAAGGCGCTCGGCGTGTCGCTGGATTTTCTTGTCGGTGGCCAGGTCGAAGCTCTGGAAAGCGTCGAGTGGCGGAAGAACTCGACTGCCTCGGCGCAGGATCGCGCGATGGCGGAAGCCATCGTTATCGAGAAGCTCGAAGACTATCTCGCCATCGAGGACATCCTCGACCTGCATCCGGCTGAAGACCCGTTCGCCGCGCTGCGCGTGGACATGGTAGCCGATGAAGAGGCCATCGACGCCAAAGCGCGGGACGTGCGGCGCGAGTGGAAGCTCGGGATCGACCCCATCCCAAGCATGACCGCCCTGCTTGAAGACAAGGGGCTCAAGGTCATCGAGGCCGATCTACCTGAGCGCATTAACGGGCTGGCTTGTCATGTTGAGCGGGCGGAATGTGCACCGACTGAGGTGATCGTCGTCTCGCGGCACACCAATGTCGAGCGCAAGCGCTTCAACCTCTCCCATGAGCTCGCGCATCGGATCATCATCGAGACCGGCAATGTCGCGCTGAAGAAGGAGCCGTCCATGCACCGCTTCGCGGGGGCGTTTCTTATCCCGCGCGAGCATCTGGAAGAGGAAGCTGGCCGGAACCGGCACGGCATGACCTGGATAGAGATCATGCGGCTCAAGCGCACCTACGGAGTCTCTGCCGCCGCGATGCTCGTGCGGCTCGGCCAAGTGGGTATTCTGTCGAAGAGCGCTGTGGAATATGCGTTCAAGACCTATGCGCGAAGCTGGCGGCGCGAAGAGCCGGAGCCTATCGGTCCCGGTGAGGGTTTCGCAGCCTTCGAGAAGCCGCAACGCTTCGAGCGCCTCGTTTGGCGCGCGCTCGGCGAGGAGTTGATTTCGCCTGTTCGCGCTGCCCAGATGCTCGGGCTCCCTTTGAGCGTTGTCGAACGTGACATCAGGGGGCCGCGTGACCAGTGACCTGTATCGTCGTCAATGATGCGTCATGTCTGATCGACTTGAAGAAAGGGGCGTTGCTGCACGTCCTGTTGAGGCTGCCCTATCGGTTCATTGTGCCTCTGCCCATCCGCGAGGAGGAACTCCTCGATTTCACGGCGCAGGAATGGCGGATGCTCGAAGATGGTGGCCTCGCCACCTATGACCTTCCAGGCGAAGAGGTTGCGCGGGTGTTCGCGCTGAAGCGGGAGCATAGCCGCCTGTCGGCCAACGACTGCTTCGCCCTCGTGACGACAACTTGCCAGGAGAACGGTATCCTCCTGACCGGCGACAACCTGTTGCGCAAGGTGGCCACCGCCCGCGCCGTGCGCGTTCATGGCGTACTCTGGATCATTGACGAACTGCACGCGGCCGGTGTCTGCGAAGTCGAGCTTCTCATCTCCGCGCTGCAGGTCTGGCGCGCGGATGATGCTGTCTTCCTGCCCGTGGCTGAGATCGACAAGCGGCTGCGCCGTTTCAGCGCATAGCTGCAGAGATTGCCGATCATCTCACCTTCTGGGCATAGGTCTATGGAGGACAGAAGTGCGTCAAGGAATTCGGAAAGCCCATCAGCAGCATTCAGTTCGCGGTGCACCACAACCGATAGCGCCCTTGTCTCGTTACCTCACGGATTAGCCCTCGCGCTTCCATCCAAGCAAGGTTGCGCTGAACGGCAGTTCGACTGGCGCCTGTAATGGCCTCGGCCATTGGCGCAGAAACGAGTGGCCATTCCGTAAGTGTGGCGAGCAGCGCCGGAGGGGTCTTACCCGAGAGCGGCGACATTTCGGTTTCTGCCCGCACAAACCAAGACTCGATGTCATCTAGGTGCCGCATCGCAGTCAGGCACGACGTCGCCATTCCCTCAAGCCAACGAGCGAGGCGCTCGACCGGGGGACCACTAACACGCAGCCCCCCTGCCCCGCCCATGGCGAGCGGTGCGAAGACGGCGCCGCTTCCGTCGCTGGCCGCGATCCTGGACGCGGTGACGGCGGCTTCCATCTGGTCGCCGCGCTGTCCGAGGCCAGCCAGGCTCCAGAGATGAAAGCCCATGCAAGCACGCGTGATCGGGTGGAGATCGGCTGCTGCAGCCATTACGTCCAACCATCCGCCCGCGCGATCTTCGAAACGTTCAGCGCTGTCTTCAATGTTCTCGGGATCGCGGCGATCCAGGAAGGCGGCCAAGTCAGCCTTCGGACCGGGACCGCCTGTCAGGCGCCGAACAGCCCATCCAACTCTTGCCAGGGCATTTGGGTCATCCTGTGCACCTGACAGCCGCATCGATATCCAAAGCGCCAGACGATCAGAACTCACCCGATCCCCTGCGAACCAGCTAAGGTCCGCTGCCTCGATAAGAGCGAGGCGATGCCGCCAGCCTTCCGGGCCACGCAGCAGCCGGTCATCCAGAGCACCCAGGCGTCCAGCAACCCGTGCGAGTCGCGCAGCGTGAACGCCTTCTGCCTTTGCCCAATCTTCTATGACAGCAGTGTCGGGCGGTTCTGTCCGTGGCCCGAGAGGCAAATTATCCGGTTCTTCTTCGAGTGGTCCCGGCAGAAACCAGAGATCCTCTTCGTGAGTGGCTTCATCCTCCTCGATGGTGATGAGGGGATCATTGAAGTTATCAGTAAAAGTGGATGCTTGGGTCTTCATATGTGCAAAATACTGTTCTTTTGCACATTACCCAAGTGATTTTGAGGCGGTTGCCTTCGCTCTTTATATTGTATGCGCGCGCGACTGCCGGTGAAATCTCTCAGATCGCGCTCAGCGCAAGGAAACCAAGGGATTTTGGACGAGCACGACGAGAGAGCACCTACTTGCATTCGTTTACAAACGGTCGTTTATTGGCGATATATTAAATTGCAAACGGCCCAATTTCATGCCCCTGATTGGCTATGCGCGCGTCTCCACCGAGGATCAGACCCCCCTGCCCCAGTCTGAGGCACTGCAGTCTGCGGGATGCGCCGAGATCTTTGAAGAGCACGCCTCGGGCGGCAATCGCGCGCGGCCCGTGCTTGCACGTGTGCTGGAGCGGATTGGCAAGGGCGACACGCTGATCGTCGTGCGGATCGACCGGCTTGCGCGGTCTTTGTCGCACCTACTTGAGGTGATCGAAAGACTGGAGGGCAAGGGGGCGTTCTTCCGCTCGCTCCAGGACCCGATCGACACTGCCTCGCCCCAGGGCAAGTTCACGTTGCAGGTTCTGGGCGCTGCGGCTGAGTTCGAACGCGCTCTGATCCGCGAGCGTACCAAAGCCGGACTTGCCTCGGCACGCTCAAAGGGCCGCATCGGCGGCAACCCAGGTCTTCGCGCCAAGGACCCTGAAGCGCTGCGCAAGGTGCGGCTGGCGCGACAGGACGGCTACATGGAGCGCTTGAACGAAACTGCGCAGGATTGGGTGCCCCATGTGCGCCGTTTGCGCCCCGATATGGCTTGGGAAGACGTCCTGCGGATCATCAATGGCCCCCTGCCCCATGATCGGCGCTGGACGCAAAGCCGCCTGCTCCGCGCCGTGAAGGCATACGTGGCGGACGGATTCCTGCCCGCTGAAGTGCTTGGACGCGCTGGACGTCGCGAAACCGACGATCGCCTGCCTGTGATTGTCGCCGCAATCAAAGGTGCTGACCCCGAGATCACCTTGCAGGCAATCTGCGACCGACTGGAATCCATGCGTGAGCGCACCCCTCGCGGTCGCACCAGCTGGCAGCCTTCCTCAGTCAGAATGCTGCTGGAGCGTGCTGAAAAGCTGGGGCTCCTCTGAGGATCACACTTGTGTTGGCCTAACCGATTGCCACTAAATCTAGAAAGTGCTTGCACGAATCTGGTTGGTCGGGCAATAGTCTCGAAAAATAACGCGCGGTCACATAAAAAAACGCGCCCACGGATCGGGGCAGACATGAGCGAAGTAGAGCAGGATCTAGACATCGCCATCGGGCACTACGCGGAACTTCTCGCGTCGAACCTGCATGCTCAGCGCGCTGCCCACTTCCCTCCGGATGCAAAGAAGGTGATGCGCACTTTGACTAGCGGCGAAGCTGCTGAACTGGCATTGCCAAGTTGGGTAATTGTGGGCGCAAAGGGGGGCGAAGCGTGAGCGCTTATGCGTTCATCTCGAGCGCATAGTCGTTCCACAGGCTGAAGGCGTCAGCCCGTGCGTGGCGGTATGAAGATGCGGTGAGACGATAGCGGCGGGGACGGAAGAGGGTGTTGATCTGGTCATGGGCGGCGAGGAATCTCTGCGCCTGTCGTTGGGACTTGAAGCGTCCCATGATCTTCTCTCGCCGTCG
>NZ_KQ955211.1:94434-336371 GCF_001546115.1 Paracoccus aminovorans | reverse complement strand
GCTGGCGCAGCGGCTTTTCGCCGCTGCGGTCAGCGCCGCCGACCCGGCGCTGGCGGTGCGCCGGCATTTCCAGCGCCATCCCGACACCGGCGGCACCATCCTGGTCGCCGTCGGCAAGGCCGCCCCCGCCATGCTGGCCGAGGCGATGGTGCATCTGCCCGATGCCCGCATCGCGCTGGCCGTCACGCATGAGGGGAACGCGGCCGATATTCCCGGCGCCCGCGTCCTGACCGCCAGCCACCCGGTCCCGAACGAGGCCGGGCTGCGGGCGGGGCGCGAGATCCTGGCGGCGCTGGACGGCGCCGGACCGGGCGACCGGGTGCTGGCGCTGATCTCGGGCGGCGGCTCGGCGCTGATCCCGGCACCGCGCGCGCCGCTGACGCTGGCGGACAAGCAGGCGGTGAACCGGCTCTTGCTGGCCAGCGGGCTCGACATCACCGCGATGAATCTGATCCGCCAGCAGCTGTCCGAACTGAAGGGCGGCGGCTTCCTGCGCCATGCCGCGCCGGCGCCGGTGACCGGGCTGATCCTGTCGGATGTGATCGGCAACGAGTTGGGTGCGGTCGCCTCGGGGCCGACCTCGGCGCCGCTGGGCAACCGGGCACAGGCGCGCAAGCTGTTGCAGGACAATGGAATCTGGGACCGCCTGCCCGATGCGGTGCGCCAGGTTCTGGACGCGCCCGACAGCGCGGCGCCCCTGCCTGCGGCCGAGAATTACCTGATCGGCAGCAACGAGCAATCGCTGCATGCGATGCGGGACGTGGTGGCGCCGGGCTGGGCGGCGCGTATCGTCTCGGATCGGCTGGAGGGCGACGTGGCCGAGGCGGCGGCGCTGATCGTGCAGGCCGCGCGCGAGGCGCCGCCCGACCGCCCGACCGCGCTGATCTTCGGCGGCGAGACCACGGTGACCCTGCGCGGCAACGGCAAGGGCGGACGCAACCAGGAACTGGCGCTGCGCGTCGCGGATGCCATGCAGGGCCAGCGCGGCGACTGGGTGTTCCTGAGCGGCGGCACCGACGGCCGCGACGGGCCGACCGATGCCGCCGGCGGCGTGGTCGATGGCGGCACCATGGCTCGGATCGCGGCCGCTGGCGCCGATGCGCAGGCGCTTCTGGCCAACAACGACAGCCATGCCGCGCTGGCCGCCGCCGGAGACCTGCTGCTGACCGGCGCCACCGGCACCAATGTCGCCGATGTGCAGGTCATGCTGCTGAACTGAGGCGGTCAGAAGCTCAGGGCGAAATGCCGGCCCATGTCGGGCTGGCTGCCGGTGATCTTGGACTTGGCGATTTCATAGAGAAAGCGCAGGTTGCCGCCGGTCAGCCAGACCTCGGCCGCCGTCAGGTCCAGCCGCATCAGCTGGATATCGGGATCCTGCTTGCCGTCCTCGAACCAGCTGGCGGCGACGGCGTTCCACAGCTCGTCGAGCTTGGCGCGGTCGTTCGAAAGCGACAGCGTCCCCTCGATCCGGGCAAAGAGCCCCGCCGATTCCTCGGTGACGACATGCAGCGCCGGGGCCGGGCCCCCGGCGACCGCCTGCGCAAGGTCGGTGCCCTTGGCGGTGATGAACCACAATGTGCCGGTTTCGGGCTCGGCATAATGCGACATTGGCACCAGCCGGGGATCCTGCACCAGCCCCAGCATGCCCGAGTTGATATCGTCGAGCCGGTCCCAGAAGTCGCGGCTTTGGTCGTCGGTATGGGTCATTGCATCCTCCTGCCGTTGCCGAAGAAACGGCTGGAGGGCATACGGGTTCCCCGCGGCGGCGGCTAGCCTTTGTTAAGCCGGCCCGGGCGGCGGCTAGCCGGCCTTCGACAGCACGCCGCGCCGGATCTGATCGGCCTCGATCGATTCGAACAGCGCGCGGAAATTGCCCTCGCCGAAGCCGTCGTCGCCCTTGCGCTGGATGAACTCGAAGAAGATCGGCCCGATCACCGTGCGGGAAAAGATCTGCAGCAGGATGCGGGTCTCGCCACCGCCGACCACGCCTTCGCCGTCGATCAGGATGCCGTGCTTGCGCAGCCGGTCCAGCGGCTCGCCGTGGTCTTTGACCCGCTCGTGCGACATCTCGTAATAGGTGTCGGGCGGCCCGGGCATGAAATTCATCCCGGCGGCATGGATGCGGTCGGTGCCGACATAGATGTCCTCGCTGCCGATGGCGATATGCTGGATGCCCTCGCCCTTGTAGCGCCGCAGGTATTCCTCGATCTGGCTGTGGTCGTCGGTCGATTCGTTGATCGGGATGCGGATCTTGCCGTCGGGCGAGGTCAGCGCCCGGCTGACCAGCCCGGTCTGCTTGCCCTTGATGTCGAAGAAGCGGATCTCGCGGAAATTGAACGTGTCGTGATAGAAGCGATACCAGGTGTCCATGTTGCCGCGGATCACATTGTGGGTCAGGTGGTCGAGATAGTAGAAGCCGAAGCCCTCGGGCCGCGGATCGGCCTCACCCAGCCAGTCGAAATCACCGCCATAGGCGCTGCCCGTCTCGCCGTAGCGGTCGATGAAATACAGAAGCGAACCGCCGATGCCATGCACCGCCGGCGCCTCGATCGACTTGCCGGGGCCGGTGTATTCGGTCGCGCCCAGGCTCAGCGCACGGGCCAGGGCCAGCTGCGCATCGACCACGCGCCAGGCCATCGCCGGCGCGCAGGGGCCGTGTTCGGCGACGAAGCCCGCCGCATGGCTGTCGGGATCGGCGTTCAGCAGGTAGTTGATGTCGCCCTGGCGATAGAGCGTGATATCCTTGCGCCGGTGCTTCGCCACCGGCACGAAGCCCATCTGGCGAAAGATCAGGTCCAGCCGGCCCGGCTCGGGATGGGCGAATTCGACGAACTCGAACCCATCGGTGCCGGCGGGATTGGCGGCGCTGATGCTCGCCCTGGGGGCGTCATGCGGGAAAGGGCCCATGGTCTTCGTCCTGTTCAGTGCGTTCCTGGGTCCATTATGCCACCGCCGGGCTGCAACGGGCTTGCAAAGCGCCGGCTATCCGGCAAGGATTTGCACGAAATACGCATCAGATCGCAGGATGGTGCATGAAATGCAGCTGGATCGGTTCGACATCGCGATTCTCATCGCCTTGCAGCGCGACGGCGCCATGACCAATGCCGCCCTGGCCGAGGTGGTCAACCTCTCGGCCTCGCAATGCTCGCGCCGGCGGGCGGCGCTGGAACAGGCGGGCGTGATCGAGGGCTACGCCGCCCGGCTCAGCGCCGCGAAGCTGGGCTTCGGGCTGCGCGCCATCATCCGCGTCAACCTGTCGAGCCACGGCCAGCGCAAGGAGGACGACTTCGCCCGCTTCGTCACCAGCCAGCCGGCGATCCGCTCGGCCTTCTCGGTTTCGGGCGATGCGGATTACGTGCTGGACCTGCGCGTCCGCGACCTCGAAAGCTTCGCCGATTTCGTCCATGGCCAGCTGCTGCCGCATCCGCAGGTCGCCCAGGTGCGCTCGGAAATCGTGCTGAAGACGCTCAAGGACGAGCCCGGCGTGGCCCCGTTCGACACCGCCTGATTTCTTTGCTCCCGAAATACCCTCGGGGGTCCGGGGGCAGAAAGCCCCCGGCAGCAACCCCGCAAGCCCTACTCGGCCGCCTGCCGGCGCGGCAGCACCCAGTTCGGCCGGGCGAAATGGCAGGTATAGCCCGCGGGATGGCGTTGCAGGTAATCCTGGTGCTCGGGCTCGGCCTGCCAGAAATCCCCGGCGGGCTTGACCTCGGTCACCACCTTGCCCGGCCACAGGCGCGAGGCATCGACATCGGCGATGGTCTCCTCGGCGATCCGGCGCTGCTCGTCCGAGGTATAAAAGATCCCCGAACGATAGCTGGGGCCCAGGTCGTTGCCCTGGCGGTCGGGCGTGGTCGGGTCGTGGATCTGGAAGAAGAACTCGAGGATCTTGCGATAGCTGGTCCGGGCCGGGTCGAAGGTGATCTCGATGGCCTCGGCATGATTGCCATGGTTGCGGTAGGTGGCATGCGCCACGTCGCCGCCGGTATAGCCGACGCGGGTCGAGACCACGCCGGGCAGCTTGCGGATCAGCTCCTGCATGCCCCAGAAGCAGCCGCCGGCCAGGATTGCCGTCTCGGTCATTGCGCGTCCTCCACCTGGTCCAGGTAATCGCCATAGCCCTCGGCCTGCATCCGGTCGCGCGGCACGAAGCGCAGCGAGGCCGAGTTGATGCAATAGCGCAGCCCGCCCCGGTCGCTGGGCCCGTCGTTGAAGACATGGCCCAGATGGCTGTCGCCCTGGGCCGAGCGGACCTCGGTGCGGATCATGCCATGCGAGACGTCGCGCAATTCGCGCACGTTCCCGGCCACGATGGGCGCGGTGAAGGCCGGCCAGCCGCAGCCCGAGTTGTATTTCGCCGACGAGGCGAACAGCGGCTCGCCCGAGACCACATCGACATAGATGCCGGGTTCGAAATGGTGGTCGTATTCGCCGCTGAACGGCCGTTCGGTGCCGTTCTGCTGCGTCACCCGGTATTGTTCCGGCGTCAGGCTGGCCAGCGCCTCTTCCCTGGTCCTTGCGTTCATCGCGGCCTCCTTCAATTGCGATCGTCCCCCTATGTGGGGGCTCGATCGCGAAATGGGAATGGCCGCGACGCTCAGGCAGCGGCCTCGGACGCCAGCGGCCAGGTCTTGGCCACCATGGTCAGCACGTCATATTGCGCCACCACCTCGCCCCGCTGGTTCGTCACCCGGCAATCCCAGCGCACCTCGCCATGCTGGGCGTTTTCGCGCGGGTTGATCTCCTTGCAGGTCAGCCGCACCTGCAGGCTGTCGCCGAAATAGACCGGGTTCAGGAAACGCAGGTTGTCCACGCCGTAATTCGCCAGCACCGGGCCGGGATTGGGTTCCACGAACAGCCCCGCCGCGAAGCTGGCGATCAGGTAGCCATGCGCCACGCGGTCGTCGAAGAACGGATTGGCCCGCGCCGCCGCCTGGTCCATATGGGCATAGAAGGTGTCGCCGGTGAAATGCGCGAAATGCTCGACATCCTCCAGCGTGATGGTGCGGGTGGCGGTCACCAGCTGGTCGCCGATGCGCAATTCGGCCAGCGACTTGCGGAACGGATGCTCGCCCGAGCGGGTCGGCGCGCCTTCGATCCAGCGGCCGGTGACCGCGGACAGCAGGCGCGGCGTGCCCTGCACCGCCGTGCGCTGCATGTAATGCTTGACGCCGCGGATGCCGCCCATTTCCTCGCCGCCACCGGCGCGGCCCGGCCCGCCATGGACCAAGGGCGCCAGGGGCGAGCCATGCCCGGTCGAGCTTTTCGCCGTCTCGGCGCTGCCGATCAGCACCCTTCCATGCCAGGGCGCGGCGCCCAGCACCAGCTTTTCCGCGACCGTTTCGTCGCCGGTGAAGACCGAGCTGACCAGCGAGCCCCGTCCCATCCGCGCCAGCGCCACCGCCTCGTCCAAGTCGTCATAGGGCATCACGGTCGAGACCGGGCCGAAGGCCTCGACCTCATGCACCGCCGCGGCGGCCTTGGGCGCATCGGCATACATCAGCACCGGGTTCAGGAAGGCGCCGCGCTCGGGATCGCCCGAGGCGACGCGCACCGCGTCGGGATCGCCCGCGACGATCTCGGCCACGGCTTGCAGGTCGCGGATGCGCTCGCGCACCTCGGCCCGCTGGTCGAGGCTGGCGAGCGGCCCCATGCGCGTGCCCTCGTCGCCCGGCAGACCCAGCGCCGTCTTGTCCAGCCGTTCGCGCAGCGCGGCGACCAGCGCCTGCACCTGCGCGCGGGGGGCGATGACGCGGCGGATGGCGGTGCATTTCTGCCCGGCCTTGGTCGTCATCTCGCGGGCGACCTCGCGCACGAACAGGTCGAATTCGGCGGTGCCCGGCACCGCGTCGGGGCCAAGGATCGAGGCGTTGAGGCTGTCGGCCTCCATGGTGAAGCGCACGGAATTGGCCACCACCGCCGGATGGGTCTTCAGCTTGCGGCCGGTCCAGGCCGAGCCGGTGAAGGTCACGGCGTCCTGTTCGCTGACATGGTCCAGAAGGTCGCCGACCGAGCCGCAGATCAGTTGCAGCGCCCCCTCGGGCAAAAGCCCGGTATCGATGATGCGGCGCACGCAAAGCTCGGTCAGATAGGCGGTCTGGCTCGCCGGCTTCACCACGCAGGGCAGGCCGGCCAGCAGCGTCGGCGCGATTTTCTCCAGCATGCCCCAGATCGGGAAGTTGAAGGCGTTGATATGGACCGCCACGCCTTCCAGGGGCGACAGGATGTGCTGGGCGACGAAGCTGCCGTCCTTCGACAGCACCTCGACTTCGCCGTCGGTCAGCACGCGGGCATTGGGCAGTTCGCGCCGGCCCTTGGAGGCAAAGGCCAGCATGGTGCCAATGCCGCCCTCGATATCGACCCAGCCGTCGGCCCGGGTGGCGCCGGTGTGCAGGCTTTCGGCGTAGAACTCCTCTTTCCGCGCCATCAGGGCCAGGCCCAGGGCCTTCAACATGCCGGCGCGTTCGTGGAAGGTCATGGCGCGCAGGCTGGCGCCCGCGGCCCGGCCATGCTCCAGCACGGCCGCGAAATCGAGGCCCGTCGAGTCGATCAGCGCCACCGGCGCCCCGGTCGCGGCATCCAGCAGGGTCTGACCTTCCTTGGCGCCCGGCGTCCAGCCGCCGCAGACATAGCTTTCCAAACGGCGCAGCGTGGTCATCGCGTTTCCTTCCAATCCTGTTCGCAACGGGGCGCGGATGGCCGCGCCCCTGAAATCAAAGGCCGAATGCGGCCAGATGCTCGGCCACCAGCGTTTCCCAGCGGGCCAGCAGAACCTCGTTCGGCTGGTGGCGCAGGCCAAAGCGGCGCAGCGTCTCATAGCGCGCGGAATGCGCGGCGCCGAAGCCCGCCGCCACGCGCGGGTGCCAATAGCCAAGGCTCGCCTGCACCCTGTCGCGGTCGCTTTCGGCCAGCGCGGCCAGGCCTTCCAGGCCCAGTCCCGCGTGGCGCGCCTCGCGCGGGGCGATCTCGCGGAAAACCTCGGCCAGCGGCGCGTAGGAGACGCGGGTCAGCTCGGTCATCTGCACGCCGGCCGCGAGGCCCTGCAGCACGTTCATCACCACCGCGTCGGTCCAGCCCGCGATCGGGTAGTGGAACACCGACAGGCGCATGTCGCCCTCGCGCCGGGCGGCGCCGATGTCGGCCTCGCGGTCGACGCGGGCAGCCCAGTCGTGGCTTTGCTGATAGCGGCGGCTGTCGGTGCCGAAATCCGCCATGACCGCCAGCACGCGCTCGGCGTGGTCGGCCTTTTCCAGCGTGATCCGGCTGGCGGCGATACGCTCCTTGATCGCCGGGGCGAAGTTGATCGCATCGGCGAAGCCCGCCGAGGCCGCCAGCTCGCTGTCGACAAAGCTGGACATCAGCCGCAGGAGTTCGCCGCGATAGCGCGGCGGCACGTTGCCGGGCGAGGTCAGCACGCCGCCCTGCGCGAGATAGTCGTCAAGGTTCATGGTCTGGGTCATGGCTGCCTCATTCGTCATAGGTGACGACCACGCGGTCGCTGATCGGATAGGCCTGGCAGGACAGGACATAGCCGGCGCGGACCTCGTAATCCTCCAGCGCGTGGTTGATGGCCATTTCCACCTCGCCCTCCAGCACCTTGCAGCGGCAGGTCGAGCAGACCCCGGCCTTGCAGGAATAGGGCGCGTCCATGTGGTTGGCGATGGCGGCTTCCAGGATCGTCTCGCCCTCGCGCGGCATCTGGAAATTGCGCGTGGCGCCGTCCAGCGTCACCGTGGCGGCGGTGCCATTGCCCTGCGTCGCCGCCTGCTGCGACACGGCGCGGGCCTTGGCGCGGCCGGGCTGGCTGCTGGCGAACAGCTCGAACTTGATCTGCTCGTCGCGCATCCCGTGTTCGCGCAAGCTGGCGGCCACGGCCAGCATCAGCCCCTCGGGGCCGCAGATGAAGGCGGTGTCCAGCGCGGTCGGATCGATCCAGTGCTGGAACAGCGCCGCCATCTTGCCTTCGTCGATGCGGCCGGTGAACAGGTCGATCTCCTGCGCCTCGGCCTTGAGGATATGCAGCACCGAGAAGCGGCCAAGGTAGAGGTTCTTCAGGTCCTCGAGCTCCTCGCGGAACATGATCGAGTTGATCTGGCGGTTGGCATAGACCAGCGTGAACTGCGAGCGGGGCTCGCGCGCCAGCACGGTCTTGATGATCGACAGCAAGGGCGTGATGCCCGAGCCCGCCGCCACGCCCAGATATTGCCGCTCGGCCGCGGGGTCGGTCTGGGTATGGAACTTGCCCATCGGCGGCATGGCGTCGATTTCCACGCCCGGCGCCAGGTTCTCGTTGGCCCAGGTGCTGAAGGCGCCGCCATCGACGCGCTTGATGCCGACGCGCAGGCAGCCGTCGTCGACGCCCGAGCAGATCGAATAGGAGCGGCGCAGTTCCTCGCCGTCGAAGTCGCGGCGCAGGGTCAGGTATTGCCCTTGGGTAAAGTCGAACAGCGCCCGGTCCTCGTCGCGCGGGGCCAGGGTCACGACCACGGCGTCGCGGGTGTCGCGGCGCACGTCGGTCACTTTCAGCGGGTGGAAGCGTGCCATTTTGGGTATCCTTCCCAAGCCCTTACAGGCATTTGAAATAGTCGAATGGTTCCAGGCAGTCCTTGCAGCGATAGCTCGCCTTGCAGGGGGTCGAGCCGAACTGGCTGATCTTTTCCGTGTTGGTGCTGCCGCAGCGCGGGCAGGCGATGGTCAGGTTGTGGCCGCCCAGCCGGGCGATCCGGCCCGCCAGCACCCCGTCCGCCGCGGTGCCGTCCACCGGCGGCGCGATGCCATAGCCGCGCAGCTTGTCGCGGCCCTCGGGCGTGATCCAGTCGGTGGTCCAGGGCGGCGACATCTGCCGTTCCAGCCGCAGCTTGTCGATGCCGTGGCCGCGCAGCGCGGTCTCGATATCCAGGTTGATGATGCTGGTCGCCGGGCAGCCGGAATAAGTCGGCGTCACCTTGACGACCAGCGTGTCATCCTGCCAGGCCACGTCCCGGATGATGCCCAGGTCCGTCAGGCTGAGCACCGGGATTTCGGGGTCCGGCACCTCGGCCAGCCAGTCCCAGACCTGCGCGATGCTGGGCGCGGCCATCCTACCAGCTCGCACCGGGATAGGCGCGTTGCAGGAACTGCATCTCGGCCAGGATATAGCCCAGATGCTCGGTATGGATGCCCTGCTTGCCGCCCTTGTGCGCAAAGGCACTGTCGGGCAGCGCCAGCGTCGCCTCGGCGAAGACCGCGCCGACCGTCGCCAGCCAGGGCTCGCGCAGGCTGGCCGGATCGGGCAGGATACCCCGCGCGGCAATCTCGGCGTCCTTGGCGTCGGCCAGGAACATCTCGCCGGTATAGGACCACAGCGCCTCGACGGCAGCGGCCATGCGCCGGTGGCTTTCCGCGGTGCCGTCGCCCAGCCGCACGATCAGGTCCGAGGTCCGTTCCAGATGATAGGCCACCTCTTTCGCCGCCTTGGCGGCGATTTCCGCCACCCGCGGGTCGGTCGAAGCCGCGGCGCCCTTCAGGAATTCATGGTGCCAGGCGTCGAACAAGAACTGCCGCATCAGCGTATGGCCGAAATCGCCGTTCGGGCGCTCGACCAGCAGCAGGTTGCGGAAATCCCAGGCGTCGCGCAGATAGGCGAGGTCGTCGGCGCTGCGGTCCTGGCCCTCGACCTCGGCGGCGAGCGCCAGCCAGTTCTGGGTCTGGCCGATCAGGTCCAGCGCGACGTTGGCCAGCGCGATGTCCTCTTCCAGCGCCGGGGAATGGCCGCACCATTCCGAGACGCGGTGGCCCAGGACCAGGGTCGAATCCCCGATGCGCAGCAGGCATTCGAACAGCGCCTGTTCGCCGGCGTCGGGGGCGGGCACCGGGGGGTGGGCATGCGCGCCTTGCATGCGGGCCAGTTCCGCCACCTCGGGCGTGTTCATGTCGGGCAGCGAGGGCATCACATATGCCCCACTTCGTCCGGGATGTCGAAGAAGGTCGGGTGGCGATAGACCTTGCTGTTCGAGGGCTCGAACAGCGGACCTTTCTCCGACGGGCTCGACGCGGTGATCTGCGCCGAGGGCACGACCCAGATCGAGACGCCTTCATTCCTGCGGGTATAGACGTCGCGGGCGTTCAGGATCGCCATTTCAGCGTCGGGCGCGTGCAGGCTGCCGACGTGGCGGTGGTTCAGCCCGTGCTGGCCCCGGATGAAGACCTCCCAGAGCGGCCATTCCTTGGACATGGTGTTCTCCCTTACTTGGTCGCGGCGCGGGGGCCGCATGTTCCTGGCGGGTTATTCGGCGCGGGTTATTCGGCGGCGACGGCGCGGCGGGCGGCGGCCTTCTCGGCATGGACGACCAGCGCGTCGCGGAACCAGGCGCCGTCCTCCCAGGCCTTGACGCGGGCGCCCAGCCGATCCTTGTTGCAGGGCCCGTTGCCGGCCAGAACGTCGTAGAACTCGGACCAGTCCGGCTCGCTGAAATCGTAGCCGCCCTTCTCCTCGTTCCATTTCAGGTCCGGGTCGGGCACGGTCAGGCCCAGATATTCCGCCTGCGGCACGGTCTGGTCGACGAATTTCTGCCGCAGCTCGTCATTGGTGTTCATCTTGATCTTCCACGCCATCGACTGCGCGGAATGCACCGAGTCCTTGTCGGACGGCCCGAACATCATCAGCGAGGGATACCACAGCCGGTTCAGCGCATCCTGCGCCATGCGCTTCTGCGCCGGCGTGCCCTGCGCCATCTTCATCATGATGGCGTAGCCCTGGCGCTGGTGGAAGCTCTCCTCCTTGCAGATGCGGATCATGGCGCGGGAATAGGGGCCGTAGCTGGTCCTTTGCAGCGGCACCTGGTTCATGATCGCCGCGCCGTCGACCAGCCAGCCGACCGCGCCCATGTCGGCCCAGGTCAGCGTCGGATAGTTGAAGATCGAGGAATACTTCATCTTGCCGGCATGCAAGAGTTCCATCAGCTCGTCGCGGCTGACGCCCAACGTCTCGGCCGCCGAATAGAGATACAGCCCATGCCCGGCCTCGTCCTGCACCTTGGCCAGCAGGATCGCCTTGCGCTCCAGCGTGGGGGCGCGGGTGATCCAGTTGCCCTCGGGCAGCTGGCCGACGATCTCGCTATGCGCGTGCTGGCCGATCTGGCGGATCAGCGTCTTGCGATAGCCCTCGGGCATCCATTCCTTGGGCTCGATCTTTTCGCCGCGGTCGATGCGGTCCTGGAAGGCAAGCTCCTCGGGGGTCATCTCGTCGCGGGTCTTGCTGCCTTCGGATTTCACAACCTGGGCATACATGGCGGGCCTCCTCAGACGCGTTCGATGATGATGGCGATGCCCTGTCCCACGCCGATGCACATGGTGCAAAGCGCGTAGCGGCCACCGCTGCGGTGCAGCTGATACATGGCGGTCGTCACCAGCCGGGCGCCGGACATGCCCAAGGGGTGGCCCATCGCGATGGCGCCGCCGTTCGGGTTCACATGCGCGGCGTCATCCGGCAGGCCCAGGTCGCGCAGAGTCGCAAGCGCCTGACTGGCGAAGGCCTCGTTCAATTCTATCACATCCATCTGCTGGATGGTCATGCCCGCGCGCGCCAGCACTTTTTTTGCCGCCGGCGACGGGCCGATGCCCATGATGCGCGGCTCGACCCCCGCCGCGGCCATGGCGACGATGCGCGCCTTGGGGGTCAGGCCTTGCGCCTGCGCCGTCGGACCCGAGAGGATCGCCAGCGCCGCCGCACCGTCGTTCACGCCCGAGGCATTGCCGGCCGTGACCGTCAGCTCGGGGCCGTTCACGCCCTTGAGCCGGGCCAGCGTTTCCGCCGTGGTGCCGGGGCGCGGATGCTCGTCGGTGTCGAAGACGATGGGCTCGCCCTTCTTCTGCGGGATGGTCACCGGCACGATCTCGTCGGCAAAGACCCCGGCCGCCTGCGCCGCCTCCCAGCGGGCCTGCGAGCGGGCGGCAAAGGCGTCCTGGTCGGCGCGGCTGATGCCGAAATCGGCGGCGACGTTGTCGGCGGTCTGCGGCATCGAGTCGATGCCGAACTGCGCCTTCAGCGCCGGGTTGACGAAGCGCCAGCCGATGGTGGTGTCATAGACCGCGTTCGAGCGGGAAAATGCGCTTTCCGCCTTGGGCATGACGAAGGGGGCGCGGGTCATGCTCTCGACCCCGCCGGCGATGACGAAATCGCAATCGCCCGCCTTGATCGCCCGGGCCGCCATGCCGATCGCGTCCATGCCCGAACCGCAGAGCCGGTTCACCGTGGTCCCGGGCACGCCGATGGGCAGGCCGGCCAGCAGCACGGCCATACGGCCGACGTTGCGGTTGTCCTCGCCCGCCTGGTTGGCGCAGCCATAGATCAGGTCATCGACGGCCGCCCAGTCCACGCCCGGATTGCGCGCCATCAGCGCCTTCAGCGGCACCGCCGCCAGATCGTCGGCCCGGACCTGGGCCAGCGCGCCGGCATAGCGTCCGATGGGGGTGCGCACCGCGTCGCAGATGAAGGCTTCCTGCATCCCGCTTTCCTTTGTGTTCGTGAAAGACCGGCGATTCTCCCAATTCGCCGACCGATTGGTCAGCTTATAGCGCGGCAAACATCACAGATAAAGCAAAACTTGCGGCTTTCTGTGATGTTTTGTCGCATGCCCATTCAAAGCTCTGGAAAGACTGGCAAAAATCAGGCCATTCCGACCAGCCGGGCTTGGGTCAGCGCGGTCTGGGCCGGCAGCGGACCGTCGACGCCCTCGAACCGGGCGGCGATGTGGCGCTCGGCGCCCGGAGTCAGCCGGGCATAGAGCCGGTCGAACAGCGCGCGCGCCGCCCCGCCCTGCCAATCCCCCGGCAGCGCCTGGGCCGGCAGGAGCGGATCGCGCAAGAGGACATGGCGATAGGTCTCGACCAGCAGAAGCCGGATCACCAGCGCGGTCTCGTCCGGCAGCGGGTCGGCGGTTTCGACCGGCGAGAACCGCGCCAGCATGTCGCGATAGCGCGCCTGCAAGGCAGACAGGTTCCAATAGCGCGCCACCTCGGCCAGCGGCTGCGGATCGCCAGCCGGAAAGACCAGCGCGCCCGGCGGCACCGGCTGGCCGCGGTCCGGGCGGATGAAGACGCCGGGCGCCATCTGGCCCAGCCGCAGGTGGCGGGCCTGGTCCTCGGGCAGGTCGGGGGCGTGCAGGATCTGCCAGCCACGCGCCGGCGGGTCGGGCGCATAGAGCAGCGCCGCCGCGCGCTGGAACTCCTGCCCGGCCGAGGCGTCCAGCCGGTAATAGCTGCGCCGACCGGCCCGTTCGCCGCAAAGCCGCTTGGCCGCCACCAGGCGCGAGACGGCGGTGCGCACCAGCGATTCGCTGATGCCGACGCGGTCGCAGATCTCGATCAGCGTGCCGGTCCACAACACGCCGCCGCGCGGCACCACGACATCGCCATAAACGGTGACGATGAACGAGGCCGAGCGCAGCTCGGTCCCGGCCAGAATACTGCGGATCAGTTCCTCGGGCGTCATGCCTCGCATAAACCGCATCCGCCGCCGAAACGCAAACGGGCGGCCGCGGCGGCCGCCCGTCCGGTTGCGCTGGCCAAAGGCTCAGACCTGGTCGCGGCCCGAGGCCAGGATGCAGAGCAGCGTGATGACCGCCGCCGCCAGCAGGTAATAGCCGACCGAGGCCATGCCGTGATGCGTCTGCAACCAGGTCGCGGCATAGGGCGCCAGCGAGGCGCCGAAGATGCCGGCGAAGTTGAAGGTGATCGAGGCCCCGGTATAGCGCACCCGCGTCGGGAAGGGCGCGGCCAGCGCCGCGCCAATCACGCCATAGGTCAGCCCCATCAGGAACATGCCCAGGGTGATGAACAGATAGATCGAGCCCTCGTTCTGCGCATCGCCCTGCATCAGCGGCGCCAGCAGGAACGAGAAGGCGGCGATGGCCACCGTCACGCCGATCAGGAAGCCATAGCGCCCGATCCGGTCGGCGGCCTTGCCGGCGATGGGGATGGCGATGCCGAAGACGACCGAGCCGAAGATCTGCATCGCCAGCGCGTCCTTGAACGGGATCTGCAACACCTTGACGTTATAGGACAGCAGCCAGGCCGAGCAGATGTAGAACAGCACGAAGGTCACCAGCGCGACGAAAGTGCCCAGGAACAGGCTGCGCTTGTGGTTGCGAAAGACCTCGGCCACGGGGACCGAGACGCGCTCTTCCTTGGCGATGGCGCGGGCGAATTCCGGCGTTTCGGTGATCGACAGCCGCACCCAGAGCCCGATCACGATCAGGAAGATCGACGACAGGAAGGGCAGCCGCCAGCCCCAGGCCAGCAGATCCTCCTGGCTGATGAAATGCAGCATGGCCCAGAAGAAGCCCGAGGACAGGAACAGCCCCAGCGGCGCGCCCAGCTGCGGGAACATGCCATACCAGCTGCGCTTGCCGGGGGGCGCGTTCTCGGTCGCAAGCAGCACCGCGCCGCCCCATTCCCCGCCCAGGCCGAAGCCCTGGCCGAACCGGCACAGCGCCAAGAGCAGCGGCGCCCAGACCCCGATCTGGGCATAGCTGGGCAGCAGCCCGATGATGACGGTGGAGATGCCCATGGTCAGCAGCGCCGCGACCAGCGTGACCTTGCGGCCGATGCGGTCGCCGAAATGGCCGAAGACCACGGCGCCGAAGGGCCGCGCGAAGAAGGCGATCGAGAAGGTGGCGAATGACGCCAGCAGCGCCGTCATCGGGTCCGAGGACGGGAAGAACAGCGTCGGGAAGATCAGCACCGCCGCGGTCGCGTAGACGTAGAAATCGAAGAATTCGATGGTGGTGCCGATCAGGCTGGCCGTCAGCACCTGAACGGGCGAGTTCAGGGGTTTCTGCCGGCTCGCGGCAGCACCCGAATGGATATGTGTCATGGTTCTTGTCCGCAGATAGTCAAGGGAGGCGTCGCGGCCGGCGGAACGGGCCCGACGCGCCCCCATAGCGCAGGAAGCCGCAAGGCGAAAGGGCACCCGCGCCGGCCGGCTTCAGGGCAAGAGCAGCAGCGACCAGCGCCGGCCGTCATGGGTCAGCTGCATGCGCGACAGCGGCCGGACGCCGATGGCGCGGGCGGCGGCCAGCGGCGCGCCCAGCACATGCACCAGCGCCGCCTGGATCGGGGCCGGATGGGTCACGGCCAGCAGGTTGTCGCCCCCCTGCGCCCGGTCCTGCAACCAGCGGGCCATGCGCTCGACCACGGCGGCGAAGCTCTCGCCGCCATGCGGCGCCGCATGGGGGTCGTCCTGCCAGCGGGCGAAACCCTGGGGGTCCTGGGCCAGCACCTGCTCGGGGGACTGCCCGGCCCAGGCGCCATAGTCCATCTCGGCCAGCGCCGGGTCGGGTCGCGCAGCCAGGCCCATAGCCTCGGCCGTCTGCACCGCGCGGCGCAGGGGCGACACGCGGGCCGGACCCGGCCGGGGATGCGGGCCGGGCAGCGCGGGATCGTCACCCGGAAACACCGGCCGCGCCGGGGCCAGCGAACAGATCAGCAGGATGCGGCTTGCCATGGCGCCAGATTGGCCGCGGCGCCGGGCGGGCGCAAGTTTGCTTTGACATTTGCCGCTCTGCAGCGCAGCTTGCCCGGCATTGCCCAGTCGCGGGAAGCCGGTGGAACTCCGGCACGGTCGCGCCACTGTAACCGCGCCCATCAGGGGCGGAAGTCAGACCCCGAGCCCGGGCATGTCAACATCCCAACCGGACGCGTATCCGAAGGAGCATTGCGATGGCCTATACCGAAGCCACAGACGATTTCCGCAGCCGCCCGATTCCCTTGGGCGAATGGGCGCCCTGGGCGATCTTCGCCGGGCTGGTCATGCTGCTGGCGCTGTATTTCGTCAGCACCGAACAGGGCGCGGTCGCGCTTCTCGACGGCACCGGCGTGCATGAATTCGTGCATGACGCGCGCCACCTTCTCGGCTTTCCCTGCCACTGAGGAGCAGCCCCCATGACAGGACGTTATCTGGTGCTCGGCATGATTGCCGGGCTGATCGCGGGTGTGCTGGCCTTTGGCGTCGGCAAGGTCTGGGGCGAGCCGCCGGTCGCCGCCGCCATCGCGCTGGAGGAAGCGGGCGCGCCCGCCGCCCCCGAACACGCTCATGACCACGGCCACGACGCGCCGACCGCCGCTGCCACGGCCGAGCCCGAACCCGCCGGCCATTCCCATTCCCATGGCGAGGGCGAGGGCATCAGCCGCGCCACCCAGGCCGGCATCGGCCTGCTGACCGGCATGGCGGTGTTCGGCGCCGGCCTGGGCGGGCTTTTCGCGCTGGTCTTCGCCTTCGTGCAGGGCCGGTTCTCGCATCTAGGCGCGCGGGCGACGGCGGGGGTGATGGCGGTGCTGGGCTATGTCTCGGTCGTGCTGGTGCCCTTCCTGAAATACCCGGCCAACCCGCCCGCCGTGGGTCATGGCGAGACCATCGGCCTGCGCACGCAGATGTTCTTTGCCATGATGGCGCTGTCGCTCATCGCCATGGTGATCGCGGTGGCAGTGGCGCGCAGCGGCCGCGACCGCTGGCGCGCCGGCATCCTGGGCGGGCTGGCCTATCTGGTCCTGGTGGTCGTCGCCGGCCTCGTCCTGCCCGCCATCAACGAGGTGCCGGCCGGCTTTCCGGGCGACCTGCTCTGGCAGTTCCGCAGCGTGTCGCTGGTGATCGTGGCAATGCTCTGGGCCGGGATCGGGCTGATCTTCGGCCAGCTCGTGCAAGGGTCGCTGGCCCGTGACCCGGGCTTGCGGCAGCGGCTGGCCTGATCCCCTGCGGCAAAATGACAGGGCGCCGGCGGGTCCGGCGCCTTTTTCGTTCGGCTTCGGCATGAAACCATGGCCCGCCACCCCATGCGGGCCGGGCCAGACCCCTTGACAGCCGGGGCCTCGTCGCGCGAACAGGTGGCTGCTTCGGTTCCGGCCCCTTGCCGGATGAAAAGGGAAGCCGGCAAGCCCCCGGGCCAATCCGGCACTGCCCCCGCAACTGTAGGCGGCGAGCGACGGTCGATAATGCCACTGGGCGCGTCCCGGGAAGGCCGGCCGAAGCGACGATCCGCGAGTCAGGAGACCTGCCGAGGCGTTCACCCATTTCCGGCGCGGGGCGCACCGGGAAAGCGGCCGTTCCGCAGAGGTGACGCTCACCCCCTGGCGGGCGGGCCGACCGGCCCGTTGCGCAGGGCAGTTCTGCAACCCGCGGGCTGCGGCCCGTGCCCGGAAAGGTCAAGGCATGTCTCGGACCCGAGCTTTCATCATGACTCTGGCGGCGGCGCTGGTGCCGGCCGTCGCGACGGCGCAAGACGCCGTCATCCTGGATCCCGTGATCCTGTCGGCCGGGCTCAGCCCCATCGCCAGCGATGCCTATGGCCGCGCCTCGACCGTGCTGACCGCCGAGGAGATCGAGGCACGCGGCATCGCCACCGTGCAGGACGCGCTGCGCAGCGTGCCGGGCGTGGCCGTCACCTCGACCGGCGAGACGCTGACCAAGCTGCGCATCCGCGGCAGCGAGCCCGGCCACGTCCTGGTGCTGATCGACGGGGTCAAGGCGAACTCTCCGGCCTCCGGCGACTATACCTTCTCGGGCATGACCGCCGCCGACATCGACCGGATCGAGGTGCTGCGCGGCCCGCAATCGGCGATCTACGGCTCGAACGCGGCGGCGGGCGTCATCTCGATCACGACGCGGCGCGCGCGAGAGACGGGGTTCCGCTATGGCGGCGGGGTCGAGATCGGCGGGCTGGGCACCCGCGCGGCCAACGGCCATGTCAGCTATTCGGACGGGCGCAGCGAGCTGGTGCTGTCGCTGGACTCGCGCCATGTCGAGGGCGAGGATGCCTCCCGTTCCGGCGGCGACCGCGATTTCAACGACCGCGACACGATCGGGCTGCGCGGCCGCTATGACCTGACCGAGAGCGTCAGCGCGGGTTTCGCCCTGCGCCGCAGCTGGCAGGAATATGGCTATGACCTTGGCAGCTTCGTCCCGGTGCCCACCCCCGACGATTACCTGATCGACGCGCCGCTGACCGCCGAGCGCAACGAGCTCTTTGGTTCGCTCTGGATCGAGGCGCAGGCGCTGGACGGACGGCTGTCCCACCGGCTGACCGTCTCGGGCACCAACCAGGACACCCTGTTCCTGAACGACGGCGCCTATGACTATGACGACGCCGCGCGCCGCCGCGGCGTGCAGTATCTGGGCAGCTGGGCCATCGACGGCGCCGACCTGGCCAGCACCCGCCATCGCCTGAACTTCAGCGCCGCGACCGAGCGCGAGACCTATCGCAGCTCCTTTGCGCCCGGCGGGATCTATGAACGCGACACGACTGCGCTGGCGCTGGAATATCTGGGCAATCTCGACCCGGACATCGACCTGCAGGCCGGCATCCGCCGCGACCTGAACGACGGGTTCAAGGATGCGACCTCGTGGAACCTGTCGGCGGGCTGGCAGGTGCCGGGGCGGGACATCCGCCTGCGCGCGGCGGCGGGCCGGGCCGTGGTCAATCCCGATATGTTCCAGCAATTCGGCTATATCCCCGGCTCTTACGAGGGCAACCCGGACCTGCGCCCCGAACGCAGCCTCGGCTATGAACTGGGCGTCGATCTGTCCTATGCCGGCGGCGCGGGCACATTGGGCGCGACCGTCTTTCACAGCGATGTCGAGGACCTGATCACCGGCTCGGGCGAAAGCTCGGTGAACCTTGACGGCACCAGCACCCGCAAGGGCTTCGAGGTGACGACGGCCATGCAGGTGACGGATGCCATCCGCATCGGCGCCGACTATACCTATACCGACGCGCGCCAGCAGGATGGCAGCCGCGTCGCGCGTGTGCCCCGGCATCAGGTCAACCTGCGCGGACAGGTGGATTTCGCGGCCGGGCGCGGCGGCCTGTCGGCGGAGCTGCGTTATGTCGCGGACAATTACGACGAGGAATGGTATAACACCGCCTGGCCCGACACGCCGGCCACCACCGAACTGCCGGAATTCGCCACCGTCAACCTTGCCGCGCATTATGACCTGACCGAAAACATCCGTCTGCACGGCCGGGTCGAGAACCTGTTCGACAAGGACCATTCCGAGGCATGGGGCTATTACGGCCAGGGCCGCACCGCCTATGCCGGATTGCAGGCGCGATGGTAGCGCGCTGGCTTCTGGCCGGCCTTCTTGCCTGCCTTGCCCTGCCCGTCGCGGCGGAAGCGCCGCGCCGGGTCGTCTCGATCAACCTTTGCACCGACCAGCTGGCCATGCTGCTGGCGGCGCCGGGACAGCTGGTCTCGGTTTCCTATCTGGCGCGTGACCCGCTGTCCTCGGGCATGGCCGAAGCGGCGGCAGCCCTGCCGGCGAACAACGGGCTGGCCGAAGAGATCTTCCTGCTGAAGCCCGACCTGGTGCTGGCGGGCACCTGGACCCCGCCCACGACCCTTTCGCTGCTGCGCCGGGTCGGCGTCCCGGTCGAGGTGTTCCAGCCCGAAAGCGACATCGCCGGCATTCGCGGCAATATCGCCCGCATGGGCCAGGTTCTGGGCCGCGAGGCCGAGGCGGAAGCCGCGCTGGCGCGGTTCGACGCCGACCTCGCCCGCCTGCCGCCGGCGCCCGAGCCGCGCCCGCGCGCCGCGATCTATGCCGTGAACGGCTATACGCTGGGCAGCGACAGCCTGGCGGGGCAGATCGTCGCGCTGGCGGGCTATGCCAATATCGCCGACGAGCTGGGCCTTGGCCCGGGCGGCACGCTGCCGCTGGAGGCGCTGCTGCTGGCCCGGCCCGACCTGGTGATCCTGGGCCGCCGCTATGCCGGCCACGCCCGCGCCCAGGACATGCTGGACCACCCGGCCCTGCGCGCGCTGCTGCGCGACAGGCCGGCGGCGGTGATGGCCGACCCGGACTGGATCTGCGGCAACCCGCGCATCCTGCGCGCCGTGGCCAACCTGCCCGCCGCCGCCGGGGTCCGGCGATGATGCGCCCCGCCGTCTTGCTGGGCCTGCTCGGCCTGCTGGTCGCGGCGCTGTTTGCGGGCTCGCTGCTGACCGGGCCGGCCGGGGCCGGGATTGGCCCAAGCCTCGCCGCGCTGGTCCGGGGCGACGATATGCTGGGGCTGGTCATGCGCGAGATCCGCCTGCCCCGCGCGGCTCTGGGCCTGCTGGTCGGCGCGGCGCTGGGGCTGGCCGGCGCGGCCATGCAGGGCTTCCTGCGCAACCCGCTGGCCGAGCCGGGGCTGATCGGCACCTCGGCCTCGGCAAGCCTGGGCGCGGTGCTGGCGATCCAGACCGGGCTGGCGGCGGTCGTGCCCCTGGGCCTGCCGCTGGCGGCCCTGGCGGGGGCCGCGCTGTCGGTGCTGGCCATGCTGGCCCTGGCCGGCCCGCGCGGCGGCACGCTGTCGCTGATCCTGGCCGGCATCGCCATTTCGGCGCTGGCGGGGGCGGGCACCGCGCTGGTGCTGAACCTGTCGCCGAATCCCTTTGCCGCCAATGAGATCACCTTCTGGATGATGGGCTCGCTGGCCGACCGCGCCATGCCGCATGTCTGGATCGCAGCCGCGCTGATCCTGCCGGGCGCCGGGCTGCTGCTGACCACCGGCCGCGCGCTGGATGCGCTGACGCTGGGCGAGGATGCGGCGGCATCCAGCGGCATCGACCTGGGCCGGTTGCGGCTGCGGCTGGTTCTGGGCTGCGCGGCGCTGATCGCCGGGGCGACGGCGGTGGCGGGGTCCATCGGCTTCGTCGGGCTGGTGGTGCCACATCTCTTGCGCCGTGCGGCGGGCGCGCGGCCGTCGCGGCTGCTCGTCGCCTCGGCGCTTGGCGGGGCGGCGATGGTGCTGGCCGCCGACATCGCAGTGCGGCTGATCCTGCCCGCGCAGGACCTGAAGCTGGGCGTGCTGACCGCGCTGGTCGGAGCACCGCTGTTCCTGCACCTGATCCTGAAAACCCGGAGGCAGGCATGACGCTGGCGCTTTCTGCCCTGGCCTGCCGCCGTCACGGCCGGACGGTGATCGAGGGCATCGACCTGACCGTCGCGCCCGGCGAATTCGTCGGCCTGCTGGGCCCGAACGGCGCCGGCAAGACCACGCTGCTGCGCGCCGCGCTGGGGCTGCTGCCGGCCGAAGGGCACAGCTCGCTCGCTGCATTGCCGGCGCGGCTGCGGGCGCGGGCGGCGGCCTTCATGCCACAGGGGCGCGAGATTGCCTGGCCGGTCTCGGTCGAGACGCTGGTGGCGCTGGGACGCATCGCCCATCCCGATGCCGCGGGCGAGACCGACCACGCCGCCGTCGAGGCCGCGCTTTCGGCGCTGTCGCTTCTGCCGCTGCGCGACCGCCCGGCCACGCAGCTTTCGGGCGGCGAACAGGCCCGGGCGCTGCTGGCCCGCGCCTTGGCGCAGGATACGCCGCTGCTGATCGCGGACGAGCCCATAGCCGGCCTTGACCCGGCGGCGCAGATCGAGGTCATGCGGCTGTTCCGCCGCCTTGCGGACCAAGGCCGAGCGGTGCTGGCCTCACTGCACGACCTGGGGTTGGCGGCCCGGCACTGCACGCGGCTGATTCTGCTGCATCAGGGCCGGATCATGGCCGACGGCCGCCCCGAAGCAGTGCTGACACCGGAAAATCTGGCCCGCTGCTTTGGCGTCGCCGCCCATGTCGCGCAGGGGCCGCAGGGGCTGATGCTGCAATTGCTCGACACCTTGCAGCCGGTCGTTTCCCCGGATTGCACCCCACCCAAAAAGTAACGGAAGCCTGCGACGGTCCCGGGATCGTCGTAGATCTTTCCGCCTATGTTCCTGCATTGTTCCGGAAATTGCCAATTGGCAATCCGGTTCATTGCCGGAAATGTTCCTCAAGAAAACCGTCCAGCGCGGCCCGCAGATCCGCCTCGGACAGGGTATCCGGGAACTCCAGCCGGATCTTCTTGCCGCGCCGTTCGACGGCCAACGGCCCCTGGACCTGCTTCTCGGCCGCGGGCGTGGCGCCATGCGCTGCCTCTTTCAGCCGCGCCAGCACACGGGGCACCGGCACATGGGCGCCCTGCCCTGCCCGCGCGCGCGCCTGCTCGGCGGCGATGGCGCGGGCTTCGGCCAGCACCTTCTCCTCGGCATCTTGCAACAGCGGCCGGACGCTGCGGGCGTGCAGCTCTTTGATCTCGGTCAGGCGCGGCCAGGCATCGAGGATCGGTTGCGGCAGCCGGGCCAGATGCAGATAGCGCGAGAGCCAGGCCTCGGACACCTCGAGCCGCGCCGCCATCGTCTTCTGCTTGCCGCCGTAATAGATGTCGAGCGCCTGGAGATAGTCGCGCGCCCGTTCGTAATCGCTGAGATCGGCGCGGTCGCGGTTCTCGATATCGGCCAGGCGGAAAGCCTCTTCGTCGGTCAGGTCGCGCACCTCGACCAGATAGCGGAACTGGGCGTAGTTGTTCGCCCGCAGCCAGCTGATGGCGAAATGCCGCCGCGCGCCGCAGATCACCTCGTATTCCGCGCCATGCCCCGCCGGCAGCTTGCGCACGATGGCCGGGAACTCCTGCTGGCCCTGCGCCTTCAGGCTGTCGATCAGGTCGCGGCAGTTGTCCTCGTTCAGCAGGTCATAGGCGCGGTTGTGCCGGGCCCACATCACGCAGGTTGCGGGGTCGACCCAGCGCAGCACCTTCTCCTCGCGCTCGCCGCTCTCGGCCAGCGCGTTGCTGCGTTTCAGGAAGCGGGCGCCGGCCTTGTCGCTGGCGGCCGGCGCCGACAGGTCCTTCAGCACGTCGTCGAAGATCGCATCATGGCGCTTGCTCACAGCAGGCCCTCCTTGCGCAATTGGCGGTGATGGCTGGGCCAGGTCTTGCGGATCAGCAACTCGACCTCGCGGCCCACGGCGTCCAGATAGGCGCGGCAGCGCTTGTGCGTCTCGGTCCGCGTGGCGGGGCCGGTCAGCTCATAGACGGTCATCAGGTTGGCGGTGGCGTTGTCGATCTCGGCCGAATCCTTCAGCGCGGCGTTCAGCATGTCCTGCGGAAACACCGCGTCCATCATGCGCTTGATCGCCTGATGCGCCGATTTCTGGTCGTTCATCTTGGACGTCAGAATTTTGACGAAGCTGTATTCCCGCGCGCCGCCGTGCCGGGCCAGTTCGGCCAGGGTCGATTCCATCATCTTCAGGAAATGCGCGGTCGAGGCGAAGTCGATATTGTTCGGCGGCGCCGGGATCAGCAGCGCATTGGCCGCGCGCAGCACCGACAGCGACAGCATGCCAAGCGCAGGCGGCGGGTCCAGCAGGATGATGTCGAACTGGTCGGCGATCGAGGCGACACCCTCGCGCAGCCGGTCCAGGATGAAGGTCGGATCGCGCGCCATGCGCGCCGCGAATTCATATTCGGCATCGTAAAGCCCCAGATTCGCCGGGATCAGCGCGATGCCGGGCCAATAGGTCGAGCGCAGAGCATAATGCAGCGATTTCGGCCCGCCGTGCTGCAGGAAGGGATAGAGCGTGTCCTCTTCCTCATCCACGTCAACATCGGGATTCAGCCCGAAAACCGCCGTGGTCGAGGCTTGCGAATCGCAGTCGATGACGCAGACCCGATAGCCCTTTAGTGCGAAATACTGCGCCAGATGCACCACCACGGTCGATTTCCCGACACCGCCCTTGAAATTCTGCACCGCCATGACCAGCGGCGCATCTTCGGGCGCGCGGTGCGGCATGGTGCCAAAGACCTCGCGCATGCGGTTGACCTCGGCCAGGGTATAGCCGTTGCGGCGATTGGTGGCGGCATCCTTGGTCGGCTCGGGCAGGCGGCCGTCGGCTTCTGCGTCGCGGATCGCCTTTTCCGAGCGGCCAACCATCTCGGCCGCGGTGCGCACGTTGAACAGCAGATCGAGCTGCTTCTGCGTGCCGGGCGCGAAGACGCGCTCGCGCAGGCGTTCGATGACGGTCGAGGCGCGCTGGCTCAGCACGGCCAATTCGTCCAGGGTAACGGGGGAAATCGCGGGATTCATGGGATGACTTTGCTGCTCGGGTTGCCGCACTATGGCCGAAACGCCCGGAGGCGTAAAGTTCGGTTTTTGGGACGATGCTCCGCAGAAAGCGATAGCGAGGTGGGTGCGCTGTCAGCGCCGCAAGTTGCCCGGAAAGGCCCAGGCCTTTCCGTAACCCTCCGGTGCAAGCCATCCCCATTTGTAAGTCTTTCGCGGTGCGGTGGCCATCCGGCAATCCTGATCTTGTGGATAAAAAACACTCGCTGGGTTCAGATTCATCAGATTCAGGATTCATTCCCGCCTAGACCTTGGAAATGCTGCGGTATTCCCCGCAAAACTTACGATTCGGGATGGTTCGCGATTCTTTTCGGGATGGCGGCGCTTACGGATCGGGTGGCTATGGCTTACAATCGGGGATGCGGCGTCGCCTTACATTTCGGGTGACTCGAAAACCGGCGATTTGCGTAGGAAAAAGGCCAGCAAAAGCAAGAGGCTGCGAATCGCCTGGTGGCGGTCCATGCGACTAGCGCTTACTTTTTGGGTTCGCCCGCCCCGCCGTCCACCCCGACGCTTGAAAACTTACGTTCTCTCGAATACAAAAGTAAGGTCTTTGATGTAGGGGAACATGGCTGAGACCCGGATACGCACGGTGGAGGCGCGCCCGAACGCCGACAGCCTGGTGAAGCCGGGCGAATTGGTCGATCTGATCGAGGTCACGCCGCTGACGTTAAACGACCGCCGCATCTATAACCAGCTGCTCGAGAACGCCTGGGAGGCGATCGACAAGCCGGTGACCCACGTGATTTCCAAATCCACCCTGCGTGGCAGCCACAATTCCAACGACAGGGTGGGCGAAAGCCTGGAGCGGCTGATGTCCGCCATCGTCAAGGTGGCGGTGATCTGGGACGGCGAGCCCGCCATCGAGCGCGTGCAACTGCTGGGCGGCAACCTGGAAAGCGGCCGCAGCGACGGCTTGCTGGAGTATGAGATCCCGGCGCGGCTGCGCAAGATCATCCGCAACAGCCAGGTCTTTGCCCGGCTGCAGCGCGAGGTCATGTTCGCGCTGTCCTCGAAATACGCGCTAACGCTTTACGAGATGGTGCAAAAGCGCGGCAACCTGCGCTGGAAGGCTTCGGAACGCTTCACGCTCGAGGCCCTGCGCGGCATCATGGGCGTCCCGAAAGGTAAGCTTTCGTCCTGGTCGAACCTGAAGCTGCGCGCCATCGACCCGGCGGTGGCCGAGGTGAATGCGCTTTCGGACTTCCTCGTCGAGATCCTGCCGATCAAGACCGGCCGCGCCGTGACCCATGTCGAGATGCGCTGGTGGCGCAAGGATGGCGATGCCAGCGGCGCGGCGGATCGCGCCCTGCAATTCTCGAAGGTCGGGCGCCGGGTCAAGGCCGAAGGCCGCACCGAAGAGGTCCGCCCCGCCCCTGAGAGCCGTCCCCGGCCCGGCTGGCTGGAATCGCGCGGACCGGCCTTGCAGACCGCGACCTATGAAACGGCCCGCCTGCGCCACCCCGGATACGACATCTATTTCGTCGAAAGCGAATGGCGGGAATGGAGCGCCCGCAAGGAGCCGGCCAAGGACCCCGACCGCGCCTATCTCGCCTTCTTCCGCAGCTATGCCGAGAAGAACCCGCTCTAGAAATTGCCAATTGGCAATTTCCAGGGCGCTAGGAGTAGACCGTTCCAGTGATCCGCATAAAGCACACATTCTGCGGATATGAACTGTCGGCCCTTTGAGGCTCCGGCCTCTACGAAATGCCCTTCGACGCGCTCCGAACCACCGAGCTTTTTCCCTTCGTCAGGCTTGGCTTAAATGGCGGCATCAAACCCAGCATGGTGCCGACATGACCGCGAAGCAGAAACTGTCCGAGATGAACGCCCGCGCCGCCGCGCTCTACAAGGCCGATCCCAAAACCATGTCCGCCTTTCGCGGGCTGATGACCGCCGCCGGCCGCGAGGGCCGGGTCGCCCCGGCGATGAAGGAGATGATCGCGCTCGCCGTCGCCATCGGCCGCGGCTGCGAGGATTGCGTGGTCTTTCACGCCAGCGAGGCCAAGACCCAGGGCGCCGACCGTGCCGAGCTCCTCGAGGTGCTAGCCGTGGCCGTCGAGATGTCCGGCGGCCCTGGAACCGTCTATGCCGCCAAGGCGCTCGCCGCTTTCGACGAGCTCTGAGCCGCATCGCGAGGAACCCTGCCCGCCCGCGGACGTTGGCCCCGCATCGGCGGCTGGCCCCGGCTGCGCCATGGCCGCACCCACCCTTCAAAGGCAGGACAGATGGCTGAGAACTCCTATGACACCACCCGCGGTACCGGCGGCGAGACGCAGCAGATCGGCAGCGGGCTGACCACCAACCACGGCATCCCGATCGCGGACAACCAGAACAGCCTGCGCGCCGGCGCGCGCGGCCCGACGCTGCTCGAGGACTTCCTGCTGCGCGAGAAGATCTTCCACTTCGACCACGAACGCATCCCCGAGCGCATCGTCCACGCCCGCGGCTCGGGCGCGCATGGCTATTTCGAATGCACCGACCCGATCCCCGAGCTGACCCGCGCCAGCCTGCTTTCCGAAATGGGCAAGCGCACGACGGTCTTCGTGCGCTTCTCGACCGTGGCCGGGGGCGCGGGCTCGGTCGACACGCCGCGCGACGTCCGCGGCTTCGCGGTGAAATTCTACACCGACCAAGGCAATTGGGACCTGGTCGGCAACAATATCCCGGTCTTCTTCATCCAGGACGCGCTGAAATTCCCCGACCTGGTGCATTCGGTCAAGATGGAGGCCGACCGCGGCTATCCCCAGGCCGCGACGGCGCATGACACATTCTGGGACTTCGTCTCGCTGATGCCCGAAACGCTGCACACGGTGATCTGGGCCATGTCCGACCGCGCCATCCCGCGCAGCTTCCGCATGATGCAGGGCTTCGGCATCCACACCTTCAAGCTGGTGAACGCGCAGGGCCAGGCGCAATTCGTCAAGTTCCACTGGAAGCCGCGGCTGGGGGTGCAGTCGCTGGTCTGGGACGAAAGCGCCAAGCTGCAGGGCGCCGACAACGACTATCACCGCCGCGACCTGCATGAGGCGATCGAGGCCGGCGACTTTCCGGAATGGGACTTGGGGGTGCAGATCTTCGGCCAGGAACTGGCGGACAGCCTGCCCTATGACGTGCTCGATGCGACCAAGATCATCCCCGAGGAGGTGGTGCCGCTGCGCGTGGTCGGCCGGCTGGTGCTGGACCGCAACCCCGACAATTTCTTCGCCGAGACCGAACAAGTGGCCTTCATGCCTTCGAACGTCGTGCCGGGCATCGACTTCACCGACGATCCGCTGCTGCAGGGGCGGCTGTTTTCCTATCTCGATACGCAGAAGTCGCGGCTGGGCACGACGAATTTCCACCAGATCCCGGTGAATACACCGAAATGCCCCTATGCCAACATGATGCGCGACGGCATGATGCAGACCCAGGTGCCCAAGGGCCGCGCCAATTACGAGCCGAACAGCCTCGACCAGGCCGGCGAGGTGACCGGGCCGCGCGCCAATGGCCAGGTCTTCACCACCGTCCCGCAAGAGGTCGAGGGCCAGAAGCTGCGCATCCGGGCCGAGAGTTTCGGTGACCATTACAGCCAGCCGCGGCTGTTCTGGCGCTCGCAGACGGAAAACGAACAGGCGCATATCGCCTCGGCCTTCGTGTTCGAGCTGTCCAAGGTCGGGCTGGACCATGTCCGCAGCCGCGTTGTCAGCCACCTGCGCAATGTCGACGAGGATCTGGCCAGCCGCGTTGCCAAGGGGCTTGCCATCGACCTGCCCGCAGCCGCGGAGCCGTTCCGCGCGCCGGTGGACCTGCCGCCGTCCGACGCGCTGTCGATCCAGAAGAACTGGCACGAGACCCTGCAGGGCCGCAAGGTCGGGCTGCTGTTCGGCGAGGGCTCGGACGCCGCCGCCATCGACGAGCTCATCGCGCGGATCGAGGCCGAGGGCGGCACCGTCTTCACCATCGCCCCCAAGGTCGGGCCGCTGAAGCTGACGGGCGGCGAGCGAGCGGCGGACGGCCAACTGGCCGGCTCGCCCTCGGTGCTGTTCGACGCCGTCGGCATGATCCTGGCGCCGGACGAGGCACAGCGCCTGGCCAGCGACGCGGCGGCGCTGTCCTTCGTCATGGATGCCCACGCCCATCTCAAGGCCATCGGCCATTGCAAGGGCTCGCAGGTGATCCTGGATCGCGCCGGCATCCGGGATGGCGAGGGCGTCGGCCCCTATGCCGACCTGCCCGAAATGGCCAAGCGCCGCTACTGGTCGCGCGAGCCCAAGCTGCGCGACCTCGCCTGAGACCCCAGCATCGCCGCCGCCCGGCCCAGGTCGGCGGCGAAGTCGCTGCGCGCCGCGCGGGCCTCGGCGGCGGGCAGGCGCAGGATCAGGCTCGGGTGCCAAGTCAGCAGCACCGGCCCGCCGTCCAGCGCCGGCTCGACGCTGCCGCGCCGCGCGGTCAGCGGCGCCTTGCGCCCGGTCAGCGCCAGCGCGGCGCTGGCGCCCAGGGCAACGGTCAGGCGCGGCGCAACCAGCCGCCGCTCTTGGTTCAGCCACCAGCGGCAATGATCGATTTCCGCAGCCGAGGGGTTGCGGTGCAGCCGCCGCTTGCCCTGCGGCGCGAATTTGAAATGCTTGACGGCATTGGTCAGCCAGGCCCGGTCCGGGTCCAGACCGACCTCGGCCAGCACCGCGCGCAAAAGCTGCCCGGCGGGGCCTACGAAGGGGCGGCCGCGCAGGTCCTCGTGATCGCCCGGCGCTTCGCCGACGATCATCAGCGCGGCATCGGGATCACCCTCGCCCCAGACGGTGCGGGTCGCGGCGTGGCACAGATCGCAGCGTTGGCAGGCCGCGGCCTGCGCGCCGGCCTGTTCCAGAGTCGCGGGTGCGGTCTCATCCGTCGGCAGCCGCAGCCGGGCCGTGACCTTGGCGGCAAAGCCCGGCGCCTCGCTCGCCCCCGCCGCGGCCATGGCCGCGACGCGGCGCGGCGCATCGGCCAGCATCTGCGGCACCAGCCGGGTTTCGGGCAGGTTCTTCCAGTATTTCAGCGGCATCTCGGACCGCATCGCCCTGGTCTTGATCCGCGCCGGGTTGAAGATATTGGCGAAATAGGTCTGCCACAGCGCATGGCTGGCGTCGGGCGGCAGGTCGGGGCGCGGCACCGGGTCGGAAAACCGCAGCGCGCCGTCGAAATGCGCCACGCCCTCGGGGGTGACGATGCGCCAGTCCATGTCGGCGAAGCGGCGGGCGAAGAAGGGCGTGACCGCTTGCAGGATCGGGTGCTCCGGCTCGAACCAGGCGGCGAAGCGGCGGCGCGGGCCGGTCGCCGGCAGCTCGTGAAAGCGCAGGAAGGCGTGCATCTTGTGAATGTCGCGCCGCACCGAACGCGCCAGCGCCTGCAAGCGGATCACCAGCGGATCGGCGGGATTGCCCAGCAGGTCGCGCTGTTCCTGCACCCGCAGCAGCGCGGTATAAAGCAGGCTCCAGCGTTGCGGATCGCCGTGGAATCCGACCTGCCGGCACAGCGCCAGGAAATCGGGCGTGGCGCGGACCGGATGGAGCCCCGGCGGCGGCAGCGGTTCGGCGCCGAACAGATCCGGCGCTGCCCCGGCCTCGGCCCAGGTCACGGCGCCCGGTTGGATGCGGGCGCTGGCCAGCCGGCGGGCGGCTGCGCGCCAGGCAGCAAGCCGGTCGAAACGCGGCAGCTCGACCCGGATCATCCGAACAGCGACAATTGCTCGGGCGCCGGCGCGAAACGCGCGTGCAGCCCGGCGCTGTCGGTCAGCGCGCCGGGTTGCCAGTCGGGCAGGGTGACGAAGGGCCGCGCCTTCGCCATCACCGCCCCCATGCGCAACAGGTCAGCGTAGCGCAGCGGTCCGTTGCGCCGCGCTGCCAGGATGCGGGCGACGGTGCGGGTGCCGAAGCCCGGCACGCGCAGCAATTGCTCGCGCGTGGCCCGCGCCACGTCCAGCGGAAAGTCGCCGCGATGCGCCAGGGCCCAGGCAAGCTTGGGGTCCAGCGCCAGATCCAGGTTGCCATCCGGCCGCGCCGCGCCGATCTCCTCGGCGTCGAAACCATAGAAGCGCATCAGCCAGTCGGCCTGATACAGCCGGTGTTCCCGCAGCAGCGGCGGCTTGACCAGCGGCAGCGTGGCCGAGGCATCCGGGATCGGGCTGAAGGCCGAATAATACACCCGCTTCAGGTCATAGCCCGCGTAAAGCCGGGCCGAAGTGCGCAGGATCTCGCGGTCGGGCGTCGCATCGGCGCCGACGATCATCTGCGTCGATTGCCCGGCCGGGGCAAAGCGCGGCGGGCGCTTGCCGCGATGCGAGGTCTCGGCTGCCGCCTCGCGCGCCAGCCGCATGTCGGCCATGGCGGCGCGGATCGTCTCGGGCCGCTTTTCCGGCGCCAGCCGGCGCAGGCTCTGGTCCTGCGGCAGCTCGATATTGACCGACAGCCGGTCGGCCAGCAGCCCGGCCTCGGCCACCAACTCGGGCGCCGCCTCGGGGATGGTCTTCAGGTGGATATAGCCGCGAAAGCCGTGCTCGACCCGCAGCATGCGCGCGATGCGGACCATGTCGCCCATGGTCTGGTCCGGGCTGCGGATGATGCCCGAGGACAAAAACAGCCCCTCGATCATGTTGCGGCGATAGAATTCCAGCGTCAGGCCGACGACTTCCTCGGGCGAGAAGCGGGCGCGCTCGACATTGCTGCTGACCCGGTTCACGCAATAGGCGCAGTCGTAGATGCAGAAATTCGTCATCAGGATCTTCAACAGGCTGACGCAGCGCCCGTCCGGTGTATAGGCGTGGCAGATGCCGGTGCCGCCGGCCGAGCCGATGCCGCCCTGGCGCGCATCGCGCCGCGTGGTGCCGCTCGACGCGCAGGAGGCGTCGTATTTCGCCGCATCCGAAAGAATCGCCAGCTTCTGCTGCAGGGTTCGCCGTGCCATGGCGGCATGGTATGTTCGCGAAATGTTCTTGTAAACGGCAAAAGCCGCCGGCTAACCTTTGCGGATCTGGCGCAGGAAAGCCGCCGTGTCGAAACCGCCTGCCTCGGGCGAGAAGATCGCCCGGTCCAGCCGCTCCAGCGCCGTCGGATCGACCGGCCGGCCGGCGCGGCGGGCATGGTCGGCATAGGCGCGGGCGGCGTGGCGCAGCGCCAGCAGATCGCCGGCGGCCGCCGCCTGGCGCAGCGCCGCCGCATGCGGATTCGGCAGCCAGCGCCGCCAATCCGGCGCCCGCAGTCCCTGGCCGCGCAGCGCCCAGGCCAGCGCCACGGCCAGCCCGGCCAGGGCGGCGGCCCCGCCCAGCCACGGGCCGGTCAGCCGGGCGCCGCCGCCGACATTCGCCCCGACATAGCCATAGCCGAAGATGATCGGCTGGGTGATCGCGCCGCGCAACTCGCGCTTGGCTAGGTCGAACCAGGAAATCCGGATCGGTGGCAGCGTGCCCTGTTCGCCGGTGATCGGCCGCAGGCTCCATTCCCATTGCACGAAGGCCAGCGGGCCGCGCTCGGTCAGCCGAGTCTCGCGGATCTCGGGCGCGGTGAAGCTGATCAGCCAGGCTTCGCGCAGATCGGGGCGCGTCGGCAGCAGATGCGCCATGGTGTCCTCGGCGGTGATGGTGATGCGGCGGCGGATGGTCTGGTTGTCGCGGATCCGCGCCGGGTCGTCCGACAGCTCGTCCGTGACCTTCAGGTTGCGCGCCGCCAGCGGCAGGCCCGGCGCCGGATAGGGCGCCACGGCGACCGAGACCGCCGGGGCGGTCACATCGACCACGCTGCGCGTAGCGCCGTCGGCCTTGGTCAGGTGATGCGTGACCGGACCGATGACCAGGTTGCCGGGCCGGCGCGGAATAAGCGCGATCTGGCGCTCGAAGACCTGGCGCGGCAGGCCGTTCACCCGCTCCTGCCGCCAGTCGTCGGGCAGAAGCTGCATCCAGTCATAGGCCGGCGAATCCGGGAAGATCATCTCTTCCAGCGCCACGAAGCCGGTATATTCCCCGCGCACGGTCAGGCGGATCATCTCGCCCACCACCGGGTGGACCTCGGGCAGTTCGATGCGCAGCCGGTCCTGCGCGGCGGCCGGCGCGGCGATGAGCAGCAGCAGAAGCAGCAGCAGCCTCACCATGGCTCGCCCTCGGCCGGGCGGATCAGGCCAAGCGCGGCGCGGCGGTCGTATTCCGCCTTGAGCCGCAGGCGCAGGAACTCGCCCGGATCGTCGGCCAGCGTCGCGAGCCACTCGTCGCTGGCGGCGATGCCGCGCGCCTCGACGTCGCGCTTCCAGTTGATCATCAGCACGCCCGAGGTCGTGGTCTCGGTCGGCCCGGCCGGTCCCAGCCCGCCGGCGCCGGCGATGCGGCCGGGCACGCTGCTGTCGCCGCGCTCGGGCGGGATCAGCGCATTGACCGCCTCGCGGTTGCGGCGCGCCTCGGCATCGGCGGGATTGGCGAACAGCACCGCGTCGAAATAGGCCCGCGCCAGCGCGTATTCCCCGGTGGCGGCCAGGCTCAGGCCGCGGTTATAGGTCTGGGTCCGCCCGGCCGCGGCAAAGGCCGCATCGGCGGCCGGATAGGCGCCGGCGCGATACAGCGCCACGCCGCGCTCGGCCGGGTCGGGCAGCAGCGGGGCGGCCAGGCCCGGCAGCCCGGCCCACAGCGCCACCCGCCCCAGGGCCTGCGGCCCGGCCAGCGCCAGCAGCGCCAGCGCGACGGCGGGGGCGAGAAGCCGCCTCATGCCTGCCTCCGGAACTGCCAGAGCAGCGGCAGCAACGCCAGCGCCGCGATCCAGGGGCCAAGGTCGCGGTATTGCAGCGCCCGCATCGCCGGATCATCCCCCAGCGCCGAGCGCGCCAGCGCCGCCACTACCGGCCCCGGCGCCGTCGCCGGCACCACCCGGCGCGCGATCCGCGTCAGCGCCCCGGCATCGGCGGCGGGATCGCCCGCGACGCTGAGCGCCTGCACCTGCACGCCCGCGGCGCGCAGCCGCTGCGCCTCGGCCTCGGCCGCCGCATCGACGCCGCCGCCGTCCGAGATCAGCACCAGGTCGCCCCGCGCCAACCCCGCCAGCATCTGCCCTGCCAGCGCCAGCGCGGCGGCGGGATTGCTGCTCTTGCCGGGCATGGTGTCGCGGTCCAGCACCGCCAGCAGGCTTTCCAGCACGCGCGGATCGGCGGTGGGCGCGGCGGCGGTATAGGCCTCGCCCGCATAGAGGATCAGCCCGACCGGGCGGCCCGGCAGCGCCGCCATCACCTGCGCGGCGCCCGCCTGCGCATCGGCCAGCCCGCCGCGCAGGACCGAATCCGACAGGTCCATCGCGATCACCACCGCGTCGCTTTGCGCAAAGACCGGCGCATCGGCGCGCGGCACCGCGGGCCCGGCCAGACCCAGCGCCAGCGCCAGCCCGCCGGCCCAAGGCAGCAGCCGCAGCCAGCCCGGCGCGGCGCGGATCAGGCCAAGCGCCGCCAGCCCGGCCAGCATCGGCGGCGCCAACACCGCCTGCCAGCCGCCGGCATCCGGCCCGCGTCGCCAGCGCAGCCACGCCGCCAGCACCAGCAGCGGCAGGACCGCAAGCCACCAGGGGCGCAGCAGGATCATCCGCGCCTCCATCCGATCAGCGCCAGCAGCGCCAGCGCCAGCGCCGCGGGCCAGGCCCAGAGCGATTGCCAGAAGCGCAGCGGCGGGCGCTCGGCCGGGTTCGGCTCCAGCCGGTCCAGCGTCGCGGCCATAGCGCGCAGATCCTCCATGCCGCGCACCCGGAAGCTGGTCCCGCCCGAGGCCTCGGCCATCTCGCGCAGCATGCGGGCATCCACCGCGTCGCGCGACTTCGGCCGGGTTTCCAGGTCGTCGGGACCCAGCGCGATGGTGTGGACGCGGATGCCATGCGTCGCCGCCAGCCGCGCCGCATCGACCGCGCCGACCTTGCCCGAGGTCGCGACCCCGTCCGAGAGCAGCACCACCACCCGCGTGGGCGCATCGCTGTCCATCAGCCGCCGCATCGCCAGGCCCAGCCCGTCCGAAATCGCGGTGGCGCGGCCGGAAATGCCGATCTGCGCCTCGTCGATGGCGCGGGCCACGGCCTCGACGTCGAAGGTCACCGGCTGCGCGACATAGGCGCGGTCGCCGAAGACCACCAGCCCGATCCGGTCGCCCTTGCGCGCCGCGACAAAGCCCGAGGCGACCCGCTTGACCGCCTCGAGCCGCGACACCGGCTGGCCGTCCAGGCTGAAATCCTGTTTCTCCATGCTGCCCGACAGGTCCAGCGCCAGCACGATGTCGCGCCCCGAGGCCGGCAGCAGCGCCGATTGCCGCTGCATCTGCGGCCCGGCCAGCGCCAGAACCATCAACGCCCAGGCCAGCGCCGCCAGCATCCAGCCGCGCCGCGCCGCGCCGCCCGTGGTGCCGTCCAGCACATGCGCCGGCACCAGCAGCCCGCCCTGCGCCGCGCGCGGCGGCAAAAGCCGCATCAGCAGCGGCAGGGGCAGCAAGACCAAGGCCAGCGGAAAGGCGAAACCCATCAGCGACCTCGCCTGGCGATGCGCTCGATCTCGGCATCGGGCGGCGGCGGGGCGGCGCCATAGGCCGCCGGGCGCAGCGCCGCCGGCAGGCCGCCCCGGATGCGGGCGATGGCCAGCAGCCTTTCGCCGGCCGGCAGGCCCCGGGTGCGCCGGATCCGTTCGGCCCTCGACACGCGCCGGCCCAGCAGCGGCGACAAAAGCCAGGCCAGCACCAGCCCGGCCAGCAGGCCCAGCCCGAACAGCGCCAGGTATTCCGGCCAGCCCGGCGCCTGCATGGCCGGCGGCAGGCGCGAGGGCGCCAGTTGCGCCACCAGCTCAGCCGGCGTCATCGTCCGTCACCAATCGGGAATGCGCGCCCAAGGCACGCAGATGCGCCAGCAGCGGCTGCGGGTCATGGCGCGACAGCCGGCCGTGGCGGCTGTGGCTGCCGTCGCTGACCGCCAGCGCGGCGGCGGGCGGGGCGGTCTCGGCCGGGTCCAGCACCAGATGCAGCTCGAACCGCCGGCTTTGCGCCAGGCGGCGCAGGGCGGCATCGGCGCCGGCCGGCCCCTCGGGGCCCGTCGCCAGATGGACGCGCCCGCCCGGCGCCAGCATGCGCATGGCCTGAGCCAGCGCCGGGGCCAGCGCCGGGGCATCGGCGCCCCCGGCGACCCGTCCCAGCAGCGCCGCGTCATGGCCGCGCGCCATGGCCAGCGCCACGGCCTGCATCTGCGCCACGCCCCCGGCCGGGTTCAGCGCCAGGGCCGCGCCGGCGCCCAGCACCAGCAGCCCGACCGAGCCGCCGCGCCCGACCGCCCGCCAGCCCAGCATCGCCAGATGCCGCGCCGCCCGGACCGAGCGCAGCGCCGTGCCGGTGCCCCACAGCATGGCGGGGCGGAAATCGGCGATCAGCAGCGTGCTGTCGTCGCGATCCTCGTGAAAGCTGCGGACGTGCAACTGCCCGGTGCGCGCAGTGGCGGCCGGGTCGATGCGGCGCAGGTCGTCGCCCTCGGCAAAGGCGCGGATCTCGCGCAGGTCCATGCCCTGTCCTGCCACCCGCGCCGGGATGGCGCCGGGGCGGCGGCTGGCCGGACGCTGGCGCTGCATCCGCGCCGGCGGGCGCAGCGCCATCAGCTCGGCCGCCGTCAGCCGCAGGCCCGGCCGGTCCAGCGCGGCCGGCAACCCTACCACGGCCGCACCGCGCGCAGGGCGTCGGCGATCAGGCTGCGGCCGCTGCGCCCCTCGCCCTGGGCGCGCCAGCTGGGGATCAGCCGGTGCGCCAGCGCGTCCTCGGCCAGTTCCTCGGCATCCTCGGGCAGGCCGTGGTCGCGGCCCTGCATCCAGGCCCGCGCCCGCACCGCCGCCGCCAGGGCCAGCGTGCCGCGCGGCGAGACCGGGTGCTCGACCCATTCGTGCACCGCCCCGCCCGGCCGCGTCGCCATCACCAGCCGCACGATGAAATCCTTGAGCACCGGCGCCAGATGCACCGCCGCCACCTGCTGCCGCGCCGCCCGGATCTGCCCGTCCGAGATGCGCTGCATCGGGCCGGGTTCGGGCGCCAGTCCTTCGGCCTCGACCAGGTCCAGGATGCCGCGCTCGGCCCCGGCATCGGGCAGCTCCAGCCGCAGGTGCAGCAGGAAGCGGTCCATCTGCGCCTCGGGCAGCGGGAAGGTGCCCTCGTGCTCGATCGGGTTCTGCGTGGCCACGACCATGAAGGGATCGGGCAGCGGCCGGGTGACGCCGCTGGTCGTGACCTGGTGCTCGGCCATCGCCTCCAGCAGCGCGGATTGCACCTTGGGCGGGGCGCGGTTGATCTCGTCCACCAGCACCAGCGAATGAAAGATCGGGCCGGGCACGAAGTCGAAGCCGCCGCTGCCGGCGCGATAGACCTGCGTGCCGGTCAGGTCCGAGGGCAGCAGGTCCGGCGTCGCCTGGATGCGGGCATGGCTGCCCGACAGGCAGTCCGCCAGCCGCTTGACGGCGCGGGTCTTGGCGATGCCGGGCGGCCCCTCCAGCAGGACATGGCCGCCGGCCAACAGCGCGATCACCAGCCGCTCGGCCAGCCGTTCGTGCCCGACCAGCCCCTGCGCGACGCTTGCCGCCAGATGCGTCACGGCCTGCGCATCGACGTGATCCATATGTGACATGTTCGCTCTCCCTGACGGGAAGGTTGACCCGGGCGCGCGCCAGATCAAACCCCGACGGGCGTTTCTGCGACCAAGGGCTTAACCGGCTGCGATCCCGCGTCCGGCTGCCGCGCAGGCAGAAGCGCGCGCCGGATGCCCGCAAAGCGGGCAATGCCGGGACCGGCCGCCGCCCGGGACCGGCGCGGCTTGCCCCGCGCCCGGCGCCGTGCCAGCGCGGGACGAACAGCAGGGCCGCCATGCAGCAGAAGCTCGTCATCGTCGTCGTCGAACCCGACCCGGACCGCGCGCGGCCCATCGCCGAGGGCCTGCGCGCCGCCGGCGATCACGACATCCGCATCATCGCCGAGCAATCCGGTCTGGCGCGGCAGGTGACCGAGCTGCGCCCCGACGTCGTGCTGATCGACATCGCCAACCCCTCGCGCGACATCCTCGAGGAACTGGCGCTGGCCTCGGGCCCGTCCGAACGTCCGGTCGCGGTCTTCGTCGACCGCTCGGACGAGCCCCTGACCCGCGCCGCCATCGAGGCCGGGATCTCGGCCTATGTCGTCGACGGCCTGCGCCCCGAACGGATCAAGCCGATCCTCGACGCCGCCATCGCCCGCTTCAACGTCTTCCAGCAGATGCGCGCCGAACTCGCCGCGACCCGCGCCGCGCTCGAGGAACGCAAGGTCATCGACCGCGCCAAGGCGATCCTGATGTCGGCGCGCGGCATCAACGAGGAAGCCGCCTATGCGCTCTTGCGCAAGACGGCGATGGACCAGGGCAAGCGCATGGCCGAGATCGCGCAGCAGCTGGTCATGGCGGCGGGGCTCCTGGGCCGATGAAACGCTTGCGCCTGGGCTATCTGCCGCTGATCGACGCCGCGCCGCTGGTGGTGGCCCGCGAGCTGGGCTTCGCCGCCGAGGAGGGACTGGCGCTGGAGTTGCGGGCCTTCGGTGCCTGGGCGCAGGTCCGCGACATGCTGGGCGCCGGGCTGGTCGATGCGGCGCATATGCTGGTGCCGATGCCGCTGGGCCAGGCGCTGGGGCTGGGTCCGGCGCTGCCGGCGATGGACCTGGTGATGTTCCTGTCCCATGGCGGCCAGGCCATCGCCGTCAACCGCGCGCTGGAAGCGCGGCTGCGCGACGCCGGCCACGATTTCGCCTTTCGCGACGCCGGTGCCGCGGGCCGCGCGCTGCGCGCCGTGGTGGCGGGCCGGCTGCGGGTCGGCGTGCCCTTCCCCTTCTCGACCCAGCTCGAACTGACCAGCCTGTGGCTGAGCGCCAGCGGTTTCGCCCCGGCTGCGGTCGAGCTGGTCACCCTGCCGCCGCCGATGATGGCCGACGCCATGGCCTCGGGCGAGGTCGACGCCTTCTGCGTGGGCGAGCCCTGGGCCAGCGTCGCGGTCGAGCGCGGCGTCGCGGCCCTGCTGCTGCCGGGCACCGCGATCTGGCGCGCGCCGCCGGAAAAGGGCCTGGTCCTGCGCCGCGACTTCGCCGAGACCCGCCCCGAAGAGACCGGCGCCCTGATGCGGGCGCTGTGGCGGGCCGGGCGCTGGCTGGACGCGCCCGAGCATCGCGGCACCGCCGCCGAGATCCTGTCGCGCGCCGAATACCTCGACCTGCCGCCGGTGCTGGCCGAGCGCGGGTTGACGGGCCGGCTGATGATCGCACCCGCCGGCCATATGCGCGCGGCGCCGGATTTCGTCGCCTTCCACGCCGGCGCGGCCAGCTTCCCGTGGAAAAGCATCGCCGCGCTGATCGCCGGCCGCATCGCCCGCCGCCACGGCCTGCCCGAGACGCCCGCGATGCTGGCGGCCATGCGGCATTTCCGCACCGACCTGTATCGCCAGCACCTGCGCCCGGCCGGCGCGGCGCTGCCCGGCGCCTCGGCCCGGATCGAGGGCGCGCTGGCCGAGGACCGCGTGGTGCCGGCGGAAAAGGGCCAGATGATTCTGCGCGCCGACGGCTTCTTCGACGGCTTCAGCTTCGAACCGCCGCTGCCATCCCGGAACTGACCGATTTGCAGGCATTCGCCCGCCGCAGCCGCATGAAATTCATGCGCTGCAACGCAGCGACCGCGAAATCCGGCCAAGGCTGCACCGCAGCGCTTGCATCATTGCGCCACTCCGGCAATTCCTTGGACATGGCCCGGCGCAATGGCGCGCCACCGGCCCGCTCGCAACGATGCGGCAACCTTCCGAAAGCGATCCGCTGCGGCTTGCCTTCTGTCCCACGGGACAGCGTTCCTGCCTGCGCCGCTTTCCGACAGCCACTGACCCCAGTTTCGCCATCGGAGCACCCATGTCCGCCATTCCCCCGACCCATCCCGATTCCGGCCGCGCGCTTTCCCTGTCGACCGCGGCCTTCACCGTCTGTTTCGCGGTCTGGACGATCTTTTCCATCATCGGCATCCAGATCAAGCAGCAGCTCGCGCTGACCGAAACCCAGTTCGGCCTCTTGGTCGGCATCCCGATCCTCAGCGGCTCGCTGGTGCGGGTCGCGCTTGGCGTCGCCACCGACCGCATCGGCGGCCGCGCGGTCTATACGCTGACCATGCTGGCCGCCGCCGCCGCGACCTGGCTGCTGAGCTGGGCCGACAGCTATCCGCAGATGCTGCTGGCGGCGCTTGGCGTCGGCCTGGCCGGCGGCAGCTTCGCCGTCGGCGTGGCCTATGTCTCGCGCTTCTACGCCGCCGGACGGCAGGGCACTGCGCTGGGGATCTTCGGCGTCGGCAATGTCGGCGCCGCCGTGACCAAGTTCGCGGCCCCCTTCGTCATGCTGGCCTGGGGCTGGCAGGCGACGGCGCAGGTCTGGGCCGCGGCGCTGGCGCTGACCGCGATCCTGTTCTGGGTCTTCTCCAGGGACGACCCGCTGACCGCCGCCCGGCGTCAGGGCAGCCTGCCCCTGCGCAGCCTGCGGGCCGAGTTCGCGCCGCTGAAGACCATGCAGGTCTGGCGCTTCGCGGCCTATTACTTCTTCAGCTTCGGCGCCTTCGTCGCGCTGGCGCTGTGGCTGCCGCATTACCTGATCGGCGTCTATGGCTTCGACATCCGCACCGCCGGCATGGTCGGCGCCGCCTATTCCATCCCGGCCTCGGTGTTTCGCGCCTATGGCGGCCACCTGTCGGACCGGATCGGGGCGCGGCGGGTGATGTATGCGACCTTCGCCGTCTCGCTGGCCGCGACCGCGATCCTGACGCTGCTGCCCGGGCTGCCGGTCGCCGGCTTCCTGGTCACGATCTTCACGCTGGGCTTCTTCATGAGCCTGGGCAAGGCCGCCGTCTACAAGCACATCCCCAGCTATTATCCCGGCAATGTCGGCGCCGTCGGCGGGCTCGTCGGCATGATCGGCGGCCTGGGCGGCTTTGCCCTGCCGCTGCTCTTCGGCTGGCTCAAGGACCAGACCGGGCTGTGGTCCAGCTGCTTTGCCGTGCTGTTCCTGCTGGTCGCGGCCTGCCTTTTGTGGATGCACGCCTCGATCCGCCGCCTGCAACCCGCCCTGCAAACCGCCTGAGGTCCGCCATGAAGAAAAAACTCGTCATCATCGGTGCCGGCATGGCTTCTGGCCGGATGCTGGAACAGCTTTTCGACGCCGCCCCCGACGCCTGGGACGTGACCCTGTTCAATGCCGAGCCGCGCGGCAACTACAACCGGCTGATGCTGTCGCCGGTGCTGTCGGGCGAAAAGACCTATGAACAGATCGTCACCCACGATGCCGACTGGTATGCCGCGCGTGGCGTCACCTGCCGCTTCGGCGAGCCGGTGGTCCGCATCGACCGCGCGGGCCGCGTGGTGCATTCCAACCGCTCCAGCGCCGAATATGACGCGCTGGTCATCGCCACCGGCTCGGCGCCCTTCATCATCCCGGTGGTGGGCAAGGACCTGCCCGGCGTCGTCGCCTATCGTGACCTCGAGGACACGCAGGCGATGATGGCGACCGAAGGCAAGGACGCTGTGGTGATCGGCGGCGGGCTTCTGGGCCTGGAGGCGGCGGCGGGGATGGCGGCGCGCGGCGCCCGTGTCACCGTCATCCACCTGATGGGCCACCTGATGGAGCGCCAGCTCGATCCCGCCGCCGGCTACCTGCTGCAACGCGACCTGGAAAAGCGCGGCATCACCGTGCATTGCAAGGGCGCGACCAAGGCGATCCTGGGCCATGACCGCGCCGAGGCGGTGCTGCTGGAGGACGGCACCGTCTATCCCGCCGATCTGGTCTGCATGGCCGTCGGCATCCGCCCCGAGACCCGGCTGGCCAATGACGCGCATCTGGAGGTCGAGCGCGGCATCGTCGTCGATGACGCCCTGCGCACCAGCGACCCGCATATCTTCGCGCTCGGCGAATGCGTCGAGCATCGCGGCCAGCTTTTCGGCCTGGTCGCGCCGCTTTACGACCAGGCCAAGGTGCTGGCCCGGACGCTAATGGGCGAGGCAGCCGTCTTCGCCCCGGTCCAGACCGCGACCAAGCTGAAGGTCACCGGCTGCGACCTGTTCAGCGCCGGCGATTTCGCCGAAGCCCCGGGCCGCGAGGACATCGTCTTTCGCGATCCCGGCCGCGGCATCTACAAGCGGCTGGTGCTGGAAAACGACCGCATCATCGGCGTGGTCATGTATGGCGACACCGCCGACGGCAGCTGGTTCTACGGGCTGATGAAGGACGGCGCCGACATCGGCCCGATGCGCGAGACGCTGATCTTCGGCCCGGCCTTCCAGGGGGGCGCCACACCGGACCCTATGGCGGCCGTTGCAGCCTTGCCGCCTGAGGCGGAGATCTGCGGCTGCAACGGCGTCTGCAAGGGCATCATCATGGCCGCCGCGCAGGGCGGCGCCCATACGCTCGACGCGATGCGGAGCTGCACCAAGGCCAGCGCCTCCTGCGGCACCTGCACCGGGCTCGTGCAGCAGGTCATGGCGCTGGCGCTTGGCGGCGCGGTGGCCGAGACGCCGGCCGGCCTGTGCAAATGCACCGACCACAGCCACGAGGACGTGCGCCGCCTGATCCGCAGCATGGGGCTGAAGTCGATCCCCGCCGTGATGCAGGAACTGGGCTGGAAGTCCGTGGGCGGCTGCCATTCCTGCCGCCCGGCGCTGAACTATTACCTGCTGGCGGAATGGCCCCTTGAATACCGGGACGACCGCCAGTCGCGTTTCGTCAACGAAAGGAACCACGCCAATATCCAGAAGGACGGCACCTATTCCGTGGTGCCGCGCATGTGGGGCGGCGTCACCACACCGGCCGAGCTGCGCGCCATCGCCGACGCGGCCGAGAAATACAACGTCCCCATGGTCAAGGTCACCGGCGGCCAGCGCATCGACCTGCTGGGCGTGCGCAAGGAGGACCTGCCGCATATGTGGAACGACCTGAACGCGGCCGGCATGGTCTCGGGCGCCGCCTATTCCAAGGGGCTGCGCACCGTCAAGACCTGCGTCGGCAAGGAATTTTGCCGCGTCGGCACGCAGGATTCGACCGGCCTCGGCATCAAGCTGGAAAAGCGGATGTGGGGGTCCTGGACGCCGCACAAGCTGAAGCTGGGCGTCTCGGGCTGCCCGCGCAACTGCGCCGAGGCGACCTGCAAGGACATCGGCGTGGTCTGTGTCGACTCGGGCTATAACATCTCGATCGGCGGCGCCGCCGGGATGGAGGTCAAGGAGACCGTCGCCCTGGCCTCGACCCCGTCCGAGGACGAGGCGATCGCGATCATCCTGGCCGTGACCCAGCTTTACCGCGAAAACGCGCGCTATCTCGACCGGCTCTGGAAATGGATGGACAAGGTCGGGCTCGACTGGATCAAGGCGCAGATCGACGACCCGGCCAGCCGCGCCGCCCTGGTCGAGCGCTTCGAGATCAGCCAGTCGGTCTATCGCCGCGATCCCTGGGCCGAGCTTTCCACCCCGACCGAGACGCCTCGCTGGGCGCCTCTTGCCGACCTGACGCTGGAGGCTGCGGAATGACCATCTTCGTCGATATCGGATCCCTGGACGACATCCCCCGCCAGGGCGCGCGGCTGGTCAGGACCGCGCAGGGCTGCGTCGCGGTGTTCCGCACCATGGACGACCGGGTCTTCGCGCTGGACGACCGCTGCCCGCACAAGGGCGGCCCGCTGTCCGAAGGCATCGTGCACGGCAGCTCGGTCACCTGCCCGCTGCATAACTGGGTCTTTGACCTGAACACCGGCGCCGCGCAGGGCGCCGACCAGGGCCGGGTCCGCACCCATCCCGTCCGCGTCGACCAGGGCCGCGTCCTGATCGACGCCAGCCTGATCCGTTCCCGCAACGCCGCCTGAGGAGCCAGCCCATGTCCTATGTTCCCCCCGCCGACTTTGCCCGCAAGATGATCGACGCCGGCGAGGCCAAGGTCTTCATGTCCGCGCGCGACACGCTGATCCGCGCCTATATGGCCGGCGCGATCCTGGCGCTGTCGGCCGCCTTCGCCGTGACCGTGACCGTCAATACCGGCGAGCCGCTGCTGGGCGGGCTGCTGTTCCCGGTCGGCTTCTGCATGCTTTACCTTCTGGGCTTCGACCTGCTCACCGGCGTCTTCACCCTGGTGCCGCTGGCGCTGATCGACCGGCGCCGCGGCGTCACCCTGCGCGGCATGCTGCGCAACTGGGGGCTGGTCTTTGCCGGCAATTTCGCCGGCGCCTTCACCGTGGCGCTGTTCATGGCGATCATCGTCACCTTCGGCTGGTCCGAGGCCCCGAACGCCGTCGGCGAAAGAATCGGCCATATCGGCGAGGGCCGCACGCTCGGCTATGCCGCCCATGGCGCGGCCGGGATGCTGACGCTGTTCGTGCGCGCGGTCATGTGCAACTGGATGGTCTCGACCGGCGTGGTGGCGGCGATGCTGTCGACCAGCGTCTCGGGCAAGATCATGGCGATGTGGATGCCGATCCTGGTGTTCTTCTACATGGGGTTCGAACATTCCATCGTGAACATGTTCCTGTTCCCGGCCGGGCTGCTGTTGGGCGGCAATTTCACCATCGCCGACTACATGATCTGGAACGAGATCCCGACCGTCATCGGCAATATGGTCGGCGGCATCACCTTCGTCGGCGCGATGATCTATGCCACGCATCACAAGACCCGGCCCGAACTGGACCGTCAGCCGGCGCCGCAAGCGCCTGCCGTCGCGGCCGAGTGACGCCATGAACATGGCAGCGCCCCGCCCCGCCATCCGCACCACCTGCGCCTATTGCGGCGTCGGCTGCGGCGTCTTGGCGACGCCGGACGGGCTGGGCGGCCTCGGCATCGCCGGTGACCCCGAGCATCCGGCGAATTTCGGCCGGCTTTGCGTCAAGGGCGCCGCGCTTGGCGAGACCGTGGCGCTGGACGGCCGGTTGCTGGCGCCGCGCATCCACGGGCGCGAGGCCGGCTGGGACGCGGCGCTGGACCTGGTCGCGCGCCGGTTTTCCGACACCATCGCCGCGCATGGCCCGGATTCCGTGGCGATGTATGTCTCGGGGCAGCTGCTGACCGAGGATTACTATGTCGCGAACAAGCTGATGAAGGGCTTCATCGGCAGCGCCAATATCGACACGAACTCGCGGCTCTGCATGGCCTCCTCGGTCGCGGGCCACAGGCGGGCCTTCGGCAGCGACACCGTGCCCGGGCTCTACGAGGACCTGGAACAGGCCGATACCGTGGTGCTGGTCGGCTCGAACCTGGCCTGGTGCCATCCGGTGCTGTTCCAGCGGCTGGCGGCGGCGCGCGCGGCGCGGGGCACGCGGGTCGTGGTGATCGACCCGCGCCGCACCGCCACCTGCGACATCGCCGACCTGCATCTGGCCATCGCGCCGGGTGCGGATGCGGCGCTGTTCAACCTGCTGCTGGCGGATATCGACCGGCGCGGCCTGGTTGCCGCCGACCCTGCGGGCCTGGCCGAGGCGCTGGCCGCCGCCCGCGCCACCACCCCGGCCGCCACCGGCCTGCCCCACAGCGCCCTGCAACGCTTCCTCGACCTGTGGTGCGGCAGCGCGCGCGTCGTCACCGTCTATTCCCAGGGCATCAACCAGTCCGACTCGGGCACCGACAAGGTGAACGCGATCCTGAACTGCCACCTTGCCACCGGCCGCATCGGCCGGCCCGGCATGGGCCCGTTCAGCGTCACCGGCCAGCCCAACGCCATGGGCGGGCGCGAGGTCGGCGGTCTCGCGAACATGCTGGCCTGCCACCTCGCGCTGGAAAACCCCGCGCATCGCGCCGCGGTGCAGGGCTTCTGGGCCGCCCCGCGCATGGCCGAGAAGCCGGGCCTCAAGGCCGTGGACCTGTTCCGCGCCGTCGAGGCCGGGCGCATCAAGGCGCTGTGGATCATCTGCACCAACCCCGCCGTCACCATGCCCGAGGCGGACCGCGTGGCCCGCGCCATCGCCGGCTGCGCCTTCACCGTGGTCTCGGACCTGTTCGCGACCACCGACACGGCGCGGCTGGCGCATGTGCTGCTGCCGGCCACCGGCTGGGGCGAAAAGGACGGCACGGTGACGAATTCCGAACGCCGCATCAGCCGCCAGCGCCGCGCCCTGCCCGCCCCGGGCCAGGCCCGCGACGACTGGCGCATCCTGGCCGATGTGGCGGCGCGCATGGGCTGGGGCGCGGCTTTCGCCTGGCAGGGCCCGGCCCAGGTCTTTGCCGAGCACGCGGCGCTTTCGGGCGTGGCGGGTGCGCTCGGCAGCGATTTCGACATCTCGGACCATGCCGGCATCACGCCCGACGGCTATGAGGCGATGCAGCCCTTCCTCTGGCCGCAATCGGCGCAAAAGCGCGGCGGGCGCTTCTTCGGCGACGGGCGCTTCCACCACCCGGACGGCCGGGCGCGCATGGTCGCCGTGACCCCCGCCCTGCCCGCCCCGGACCCGGGGCATCCCTTTCGCCTGAACACCGGCCGGGTGCGCGACCATTGGCACACCATGACCCGCAGCGGCCGCGCGCCGCGGCTGTCGCGCCACCTGGCCGAGCCCTTCCTCGAGCTGCACCCGCAGGATGCCGCCCGCCTGGGCCTGGAACCCGCCACCCTGGCCGAGATCGCCAATCCGCTGGGCCGCGCCATCCTGCGCGTGCTGGTGACCGACCGCGTGGCGCCCGGCCATCCCTTCGCGCCGATGCACTGGACCGGCGAGACCGCGCCCTCGGGGCGGATCGACGCGCTGGTGCCGGGGCTGGCCGATCCGGTCTCGGGCCAGCCGGCGCTGAAATCCGCCGCGGTCGCGATCCGGCCGTTCCCGGCGGCCTGGTACGGCTTCGCCGTCTCGATCCGCGCCATGGCGCCCGATTGGGACTATTGGGCCAGCGCCACCCTGCCCGGCGGCTTCCAGGCCGAGCTGGCCGGGACCGCGCCGCCCGAGGACTGGGCGCAAGCCGCGCAGCGCCTGTTCGGGCTGGACGACCCGCCGCAGATCCTGCGCGACGACAGGCGCGGCATCCTGCGGCTGGCCTTCGCGCGGCGCGGAAGGGTGCAGGCGGCGCTGTTCGTCGCGCCCGGCCCCGTCGCCCTGTCGCGCAGCCACCTGGCCGCGGCGCTCGGCAACCCCTGCGAGCCCGGCCTGCTGGCCGGCCGGCCCGGCGGCGACCGCCCCGACGGGGGCGCGGTGGTCTGCGCCTGCCTGGGCGTCGGCGTGAACACCATCCTCGAAGGCATCAGGGACGGCCTCGCCTCGGTCGAGGCCATCGGCGAGGCCCTGGGGGCCGGCACCAGTTGCGGCTCGTGCCGGCCCGAACTGCGGGCGCTGCTGGCGCGCCAGCCCGCCTGAAATCAGAACGGGCTGTCGGGGTAATAGAACTTCTCGGCGTTCTCGGGCGTGATCAGCTGGCTGCCGATGATGAACCGCCCCGTCATCGGCGCGTTCGAGACGAAATGCAGCGCCGTCATCTCGATGGCCGAGGAGATCAGCGCCGGCGGATAGGTCACGTTCACCGGCAGCTGCTTGTCGCCCTCCATGATGCGCTTGACGATCTCCTTCATGCCGGCGCCGCCGATCACCCACATCTGGTCCTGGCGGTTGGCGGCGGCAATGGCTTCCAGCACCCCGACCGCCATGTCGTCGTCCGCCGCCCAGACCGCGTCGATCTGCGGGTATTTCGCCAGATAGTCCTGCATGACGTTGAAGGCGTCGTCGCGGTTCCAGTTGCCGTGCTGCATGTCCAGGATCTCGATCTCGGACCCGTCCAGCGCCTTCTGGAAGGCCTCGACCCGCTCGTTGTCCAGCGTGGTCGGGATGCCGCGCAGCACGACGATCTTGGCGCCGGGCTTCAGGTTCGCCTTGAAATATTCGCCCGCGACCCGGCCGAAGGCGGTGTTGTCGCCGGCGACATACAGATCCTCGATCCCCTCCTGCGACAACCCGCGGTCCACCACGGTCACGAACTTGCCCGCGTCCTTCACCGCCTTGACCGGCGCGGTCAGCGGCTCGGATTCAAAGGGCAGCACGACCAGCGCGTCGATGTCGCGCGTGGCCATCATGTCCTCGATGTCATTGACCTGCTTGGCGCTGTCGCCCGAGGTGGACAGCACGAATTCCAGGTTCGGATAGGCCGCGCCCAGCCGCTTGATCGTGTCCTGCGCGTGCCAGTTCAGCCCGCCCATGAAGCCATGCGTGGCCGAAGGGATGGCGACGCCGATCACCGTCTTCTCGCCCTCCTGCGCCAGCGCCGCGCTGCCCCAGGTCATCGCCAGCAGCCCCGCCACGGCGGCGCCCTGCATCAGGCTTCTGCGTTTCATGTCTTTCTCCTCCCAGAGGTCACCGCTCGCCGGCGGCATGTTTTTCCCGCTGCAACACGACAGCAAGAACGATGATGACGCCCTGGATCGCCCCGTTCAGATAGGGGCTGACCAGATTCGCCAGATTCAGGATGTTGTCGATCAGCGACAGGATCAGCACGCCCATCACCGTGCCCCAGACCCGGCCGCGCCCGCCCTTCAGCGCCGTGCCGCCGATGATGACGGCGGCGATGGCCTCCAACTCCCACAACACGCCGGTCGAGCCCGAGGCCGAGCCCAGCCGCGGCACGTAAAGCACCACCGCCAGCCCGACCAGCAGGCCCAAGAGGACATAGGTCAAGAGCCGCACCCGGTTCACGTCGATGGCGGAATAGCGCGCCACCCGGTCGTTCGAGCCGATGGCCTCGACATGGCGGCCGAAACGGGAATGGCGCATCATCCATTCGCCCAGCAGGGCGACCAGGGCAAAGCAGATGATCGGCCAGGTGATCCAGCCGATGCCGCCGTAATAGACCGGGCGATACAGCGTCCGCAGCGCGTAATCCAGGGACAGCGTGCCGCCATCGGCCAGCCAGGTCACCAGGCTGCGAAAGATGCCCATGGTGCCCAGGGTGACGATGAAGGGCTCGATCCGCGCCTTGGTCACCAGCGCGCCGTTCAGGTATCCGGCAGCCAGCCCGCCCAGCACCGCCACCCCCATGCCGATCAGGATGGTGCCCCAATGCGTGCCCAAGTTTGGCACCAGCACGTTCATGGCGATGATGGTGATCCCGGCCAAGAAGGCCGCCATCGAGCCCACGGACAGGTCCAGCCCGCCCGCCGTGATCACGAAGGTCATGCCCACCGCGATCATGCCGATGAAGGCCGAGCGCGCCAGCACGTTGGTGATGTTCGCCGGCGCCAGGAAGGCGCTGTTCAGGCTGGCCCCCAGCACGACCAGCGCGATCAGCGCGATCAGCGGGCCCAGGGTGTGGAAGTCGATCTTTCTCATGCCGCCTCGCTCACGCCCATGGCCAGGCGCACGATATTGTCCTCGGTCAGGGCCGCGCCCTGCAATTCGCCGGCCAGCCGGCCCTCGCGCATGACCAGCACCCGGTCGGCCAGGCCGATCACCTCGGGCATCTCGCTGGAAATCACCATGACGCTCAGCCCCTGCCCCGCCAGCTGGCGGATGAAGGCATAGATCTGGCTTTTCGTGCCCACGTCGATGCCGCGCGTCGGCTCGTCGATGATCAGGATGCGCGGATCGGTCAGCATGGTCTTGGCCAGCAACAGCTTCTGCTGGTTCCCGCCCGACAGCTTGCCCGCCACCATGTCGCGGCGCGGGGCGCGGATGTCGAAATCCTGCGTGGCGCGGTCCAGCGCCGCCTCTTCGGCGGGGCGGTCGATGCGCCAGCGGCCGAAACGCTCCAGCGCCGCCAGCGTCAGGTTCTCGCGCAGGGGCTTTTCCAAAAGCAGCCCGGCCTCCTTGCGGTCCTCGGTCAGATAGGCCAGCCCGTTGGCAAAGCCGTCGCCGGCCGAGCGGATGCCGACCGGCCGCCCGTCGATGCGGATCTCGCCGCTGGCGGGACGCAGCCCGGCGATGCCCTCGGCCAGTTCGGTGCGGCCCGAGCCGACCAGCCCGGCCAGCCCCAGCACCTCGCCCCGGCGCAGGCTCAGGCTGACGTCATGCACCCGGCCCGGCACCGACAGGCCGCGGACCTCCAGCGCGATCTCGTCGCCGGGCCGGCCTTTCGGCGGATAGAAATCCTGCAACTCGCGCCCGACCATGGCCGTGGCCATGCCGTCCTGCGTCAGCTCGCCTCGCAGCGCCCGGCGCACGACGCGGCCGTCGCGCAGGACGGTGATGCGGTCGGCCAGATGCGCCACCTCGTCCAGCCGATGCGAGCAGTAAAGCACCGCCACGCCCTCGGCCCGCAGCCCCTCGATCTGCGCGTAAAGCGCGCCGACCTCGCGATGGGTCAGGACCGCGCTCGGCTCGTCCATGATCAGCACGCGGGCGTTTCGGGACAGCGCCTTGGCGATCTCGACCATCTGCCGGTCCGGCACCGACAGGTCGCCGACCAGCGCGTCGGGCGAAATCGGGCTGTCGAGGCGTTTCAGCAGCGCCGCCGTCGCCTGCCGCATGGCCGCGTGATCCAGCCGCCAGCCGCCCGGCTCGCGGCCCAGGAAGACATTGGCGGCCACCGTCAGGTCGCGGGCCAGGTTGAATTCCTGGTGGATGACCACGATGCCCTGCGCCTCGGCCTCGGGGCCGCTGGCAAAGCGCACCGGCCGGCCGTCCAGCAGCACCTGCCCCGAGGTCGGATCCAGAAACCCGCCCAGCAGCTTCATGATGGTGGACTTGCCGGCGCCGTTCTCGCCGATCAGGGCATGCACCTCGCCCGGTTCCAGCGCGATGTCGATGCCGTGCAGCACCGTGACCGGGCCGAAGCTCTTGCCGACATTCTCCAGCGCCAGCACGCTCATGGCGCCACCTCGACCCAGGCGCCACCCTGGGCGGCCGAGGCTTGGACGGCGGCGATGAACGCCATGCCGGACAGCCCGTCCGCCAGTCCCGGCACCCGGTCGGCCGGGCCGTCATCGCCCCGGATGATCCGCGCGATGTCGCTGTAAAGATTGGCGAACCCCTCCAGATAGCCCTCGGGGTGGCCCGGCGGCGTGCGCGAGGATGCGCCGCGGTCCTGCGCCCGGGTCAGGATGCGCGCCGGCCCGTCCTTGCGGGTCAGCAGCAGCCGCTCGCAATCCTGCAACCGCCATTCCAGCGCCGTCTCGCTGCCAAAGACCCGCAGCGCCAGCCCGTTCTCCTGCCCGACCGCGACCTGGCTGGCCCAGAGCCCGCCCTTGGCCCCCGAGGCATAGCGCAGCGCCACCCGCGCGTCGTCGTCGACCATGCGGCCCGGCACCATGCTGGACAGATCCGCCGAAACCTGCGCCGGCACCTCGCCGGTCACGAACGCCGCCAACTGCCAGGCATGGGTGCCGATGTCGCCCAGGGCGCCGGCGCCGGCGCGGGCCGGATCGGTGCGCCATTCCGCCTGCTTGCCCTGCGCCGCATCGGCCAGCCAGCCTTGCAGATAGTCCGCCTGCACCAGCCGCAACTGCCCCAGCGCGCCCTCGGCCACCAGCGCCCGCGCCTCGCGCACCATCGGCAGTGCGCAGTAGTTATGCGTCAGGAAGAACCGCGCCCGGCTGGCCCGCGCGGCCGCGGCGATCGCTGCCGCCTGCGCGGGCGTCGCCGCCAGCGGCTTGTCGCAGATGACATGGATGCCGGCCTCCAGAAAGGCCACGGCGGGGGCGGCGTGCATGTGGTTCGGAGTGACGATGGCCACCGCCTCGATCCCGTCCGGCCGCGCCGCCTCGGCCCGCGCCATCTCGGCGAAATCGGCATAGCTGCGGATGCCCAGTTCATCCGCGCTGGCCTGCGCCCGGCCGGGGTCCGAGGACAGCGCCCCGGCGACCAGCTCGAACTGCCCGTCCATCCGCGCGGCGATGCGGTGGATGCTGCCGATGAAGGCCCCCTGCCCGCCGCCGACCATGCCCAGCCGGATCCGTGTCATAGCCCCAGCGCCCTGTCGATGGCGGCGCGATCCACCGCGCTGGCCGCGAAATCGTCGAAGGCATGCGGCGTCACCCGGATGATGTGGTCGCGCACGAAGCGCGCGCCTTCGCGGGCGCCGTCCTCGGGGTGCTTCAGCGCGCATTCCCATTCCACTACCGCCCAGCCGTCGAAGCCGTATTGCGTCAGCTTCGAGAACACGCCCTTGAAATCCACCTGCCCGTCGCCCGGGCTGCGGAAGCGCCCGGCGCGCTGCGCCCAGGGCTGGAACCCGCCATAGACGCCCTGCCGCCCGGTCGGGTTGAACTCGGCGTCCTTGACGTGGAACATGCGGATGCGGTCGTGATAGATGTCGATATGCTGAAGGTAATCAAGCTGTTGCAACACGTAATGCGACGGGTCGTAGAGCAGGTTCGCGCGCGGGTGCTGGCCCAGGCGGTCCAGGAACATCTCGAAGCTCACGCCGTCATGCAGATCCTCGCCCGGGTGGATCTCATAGCAGATGTCGATGCCCTCATCCTCGGCCAGGTCCAGCAGCGGGCGCCAGCGCGCCGCCAGCGTGTCGAAGGCCGCCTCGACCAGCCCCGGCGCGCGCTGCGGCCAGGGATAGAGATAGGGCCAGGCCAGCGCGCCCGAGAACACCGCCATGCGGTCGAGACCCAGCAGCCGGCTGACCCGGATGGCGCGGGCGACCCGCGCCACCGCCCATTCCTGCCGCGCCCGGGGCTTGCCGCGCAGCGCCGGCGGCGCGAAGGCATCGAAGCCCGCGTCATAGGCCGGATGCACCGCGACCAGCTGGCCCTCCAGATGCGCCGAAAGCTCGGTCACCGCGACGCCGTTCTGCGCGGCGATGCCCAGGAATTCGTCACGATAGCCCTGCGATTCGGCGGCGCGGTCTAGGTCCAGAATGCGGGCATCACCCACCGGCACCTGCACGCCGGCATAGCCCAGTTCGGCCGCCCAGCGGGTGATGCCGTCCCAGCTGTCGAAGGGCGCGGCATCGCCGATGAACTGCGCCAGGAACAGTGCCGGCCCCTTGATGGTCTGCATGATCGCCCCTCTCTCCCGTCCTGCAGGCTGCACCGGTCTGCAATCGATTGCAAACATTTTCTTGCGGCGGCTTGGGCAAGCGCCTAGCCTGACGCGATGGACAATCACGCGGGGCCGCAGGGCCGGGTCAGGCTGTCGGATGTGGCGCGGATGGCGGGGGTTTCGACCGCGACCGTCAGCCGGGTGCTGTCCCATCCCGACATGGTCGCCGAAGCCACCCGGCTGGCCGTGGCGCAGGCGCTGGACCGCAGCGGCTACCGGATGAACCACGCCGCCCGCAACCTGCGCAAGGGCCGCACCGGCTGCGTGGTGGCGCTGGTGCCGAACCTCGGCAACCCGTTTTTCGCCAAGATCCTCGTCGGCATGGGGCGCGAGCTGGCGGCGGCGGGCTATGACCTCCTGGTCGCGGACACCCAGGACCAGGGCAGCCTGCCTGCGACGCTGCGGCGCTTTCTCGACCCGTCGCGCGCCGATGGCATCATCCTGCTGGACGGGCGCGCCTCGGCCGCGCAGCTGGCGCCGGGCCCGGACCGGCCGCCGGTGGTGCTGGCCTGCGAATGGATCGAGGACGCCGCCCTGCCCCGCGTGGTGCTGGACAACCAGCGCGGCGCGGCGCTGGCGGTGACGCATCTGCGCGCGCTGGGGCATCGCCATATCGGCGTGATCGGCGGGCCGCCGGCGAATGTGCTGCACCAGGCCCGGCTTGCCGGCACGCGAGACGCGGCGCAGGACCTGCGGCTGACGCTGTTTCCGGGCGATTTCTCGCTGCAGGCCGGGCAGGCGGCGGCGCGGCACTGGCTGGCGCTCGCGCCGGCCGAGCGTCCCGGCGCCGTCTTCGCCTTTTCGGACGAGATGGCCTGCGCCTTCATCGCCGACCTCGGCCGCGCCGGGCAGCGGGTGCCGCGGGACGTGTCGGTGGTCGGCTTCGACGATATCGAGCTGGCCTCGCATCTGCTGCCGGCGCTGACCACGATCCGCCAGCCCAAGCGCGACCTCGGCCGCAAGGCCGCGCAGGTGGTGCTGGCCGCCATCGCCGGCCATGAGGTCGCCGCCGTCACCCGGCTGGAACCGCAGCTGATGCTGCGCGAGACGACGGCACCGCCGGGCTGACGGGTCCATCGCCGGCACGCGGCGCGGCCATCGCCACGGTGCGTCCCCGATCCGGCGCCGCGCCGGTCGCAAGCGTGTCGCGTAGCGTTGCCTGGTCTGTTAGTAAAGCATTGAATGAAAATGAAAACTTTTAGAGCAACTGGCGGGGACTGAAACCTGCGTATAGGGCGATGGTGTCCCAATGGCAGCGGGCGAAATCGCCGGGCTTGCGCTTGGGTTGCGACGCGACAGCGGCATGGTCAGAGAAATGGGAAACGCACCCTGCGCCGCGTGCCAGCGCGAATCGTAGGCAAGGCTTGCGGCCGCCCGTCCACCGCCGCGCCGCAGCCGGACCAGCACGAGCGATTTCCAATAGGGTGAAAACCAAGCTCGCGCCCGGCGCCGGAAGGCGCGATTTCCGATCCGCTGGAAAGCGCGGACATATCGCTGAGCGTATAAGAAAGCTTGCGAGTCGCGTGGACTTGCGAGATGTTCACGAAAAACGCCATTCAAACGATAAAAAGCGTGAACACGCGGAGCGGGCAGATGACAGACCTTTTTGCCGAGGACCTGAACGCGGTCATCAGGCAACATTCCGAGGCGCTGGCCAAGCAGCTTCACGCCCAACGGGAATCGCTGTTTCCGCCTGATGCCACTAAGCAGATGCGTAAGTTCACCTCGGGCGAGGCGGCCGCGCTGTTGGGGGTGAACGACAGCTACCTGCGCAAGCTGCATCTGGATGGCAAGGGCCCCTCGCCCGAAACCACGGCCGGCAACCGCCGGCTCTATTCGGTGCAGGATCTGCACGACCTGCGGCAACTGCTTGAAAAGACCGCCCGAAAGCCCGGAGATTATCTGCCCGGCCGGCGCGAAGGCGACCATCTGCAAATCATCGGCGTGATGAACTTCAAGGGCGGATCCGGCAAGACCACGACCGCGGCGCATCTGGCGCAGCGGCTAGCGCTGACCGGCTATCGCGTGCTGGCCATCGACCTGGACCCGCAGGCCTCGATGACGGCACTGCACGGGGTGCAGCCCGAATTCGACCTGCCCGACGGGGGCACGCTTTACGACGCGATCCGCTATGACGATCCGGCGCCGATCCAGGCGGTGATCCGCAAGACCTATATCCCCGGCCTGGACCTGATTCCCGGCAATCTCGAACTGATGGAGTTCGAGCATGAAACGCCCCGTGCCCTGGCCCAAGGCAATGCCGGGCTGTTCTTTTTCCGAGTGCGCGAGGCGCTGGCGCAGGTCGATGCCGATTACGACGTGGTGGTCATCGACTGTCCGCCGCAACTGGGTTTTCTGACCATGTCGGCGCTGTCGGCCGCGACCGGCGTGCTGGTCACCATCCACCCCGAGATGCTGGACGTGATGTCGATGAGCCAGTTCCTGCGCATGACCGCCGACCTGATGGACGTGATCGCCGACAGCGGCGCCGACATGTCGCATGACTGGATGCGCTACCTGCTGACCCGCTATGAGCCCTCGGACGCGCCGCAGAACCGCATCGTGGCCTTTTTGCGCACGATGTATGGCGACAACGTGCTGAACGCGCCGATGCTGAAATCCACCGCGATTTCCGATGCCGGCCTGACCAAGCAGACGCTTTACGAAGTGGACCGCAGCGCCTTTACCCGCTCGACCTATGACCGCGCGGTGGAAAGCCTGAATGCGGTGAACGATGAGATTGCAGCCTTGATCCAAAAGACCTGGAGGCGCGGATGAGCGAAGGCAAGAAACGCCGCATGTCGATGCTGGACAACATGACCGGCGCCGCACCGGCAGCACCGATGATGGCGAACCGGGCATTGCGCTCGGCGCGCGATGCGGTCGATACGCACCGGATCTGGGACCTGGACCCCGAGTCGATCACCGATGAGCGCAGCGCCGACCGGCTGGATCCGGCGGATGTGGCCGATTTGCGCGCCTCGATCGAGGCGGTGGGCCAGACCGTGCCGATCCTCGTGCGCCGCGACCCGGCGCGTCCGGATCATTACCTGCTGGTCTATGGCCGCCGGCGGCTTGAGGCGGTGCGCGGATCAAGCCAGGTGGGCAAGGTGCGCGCCATGATCGCCGCTCTCGACGATCACGCGGCCGTCGTGGCCCAAGCCTCTGAAAACACGGGCCGCCGCGACCTGAGCTTCATCGAGAAGGCGCTGTTTGCCCAGGAGTTGACGGAAAGCGGCTTCGGCAATCAGACCGAGGTCGCCGAGGTGCTGAACATGACGAAATCCGCCGTTTCCATGGCGCTTTCCGTGGCGCGGGCGGTAGGGCGCGAGCTCGCCTCGGCTATCGGCCCGGCACATGGCGTCGGTCGGCCGCGTTGGGAGGCGATGGTCAAGGACCTGCAAGCCGCCGCCCTGCCCGTCCCGGAGCTGGCGGAGCTGGCGCAGCGCGCCCGCAGCCAAGCGCGGCCGGACGCTGCCGACCCCTCGGTTGCTGCGTTCGATGCGGTAAGCCTTCGTTTACGAAAGGCCGTGACGCCGCCCGGTCCACGACGCGAGACGCGCCGGCTGGCGCTGGACAAGGACAGCGCCGCGAGGCTGACCCGAACCCGGGACGGTTTGCGGCTGGAGGTGCAGACCAAGGATCAGGATTGGGCGGAATGGCTTCTGGACCATGCCGGCACCGCCCTTGAAGAGCTTCACGCCCGCTACAAGAGGCGTTGAGGAGAGCAGTCGGAAACCATACAGGGGGCACGGACAAGCTAAAGAAGGTTCCGTGGAGCATGTACCCCACGAGACCCCTTCGATCTTAGCACGTCCAGGGTGGTCAATCGGTGTGGCACCGCAAGGCCATCCCGTCGATAAATGGGACGTCTTGCGCGATCTGGCATCGCAAGGACCCGTTTCTCGCTGTCGGGCTTCTGATCGATCGGCATCAAGCGCATGAGCCGCAGGATGCGCTTCTGGTTCACGCCGTGGCCCTCATTTTGCAGATGCCACGTCATCGCCGGACGCCGTAGAAGGGCGTGTCCAGGAACTGCCGATCGATCAGCTGCATCAGACTCCGGTTCATCTCCGTCTCACCCGATGGCTCGTCATAGAACGACGAGCGCGAGACCGACAGAGGCGGCACTGTGCGCCGGTCGACAGCGCGGGATGGTCCGGCCCAATCAACCTGCGCCCCGCTTGCCGGTCCACGGCTTGAGCTTTCGTGACAAAAAATCGTTGGCCACAGCCAGTTCCCCGATCTTGGCATGCAGCGAGCGGACCGTTTCCTCGTCCGCCTCAGCAGGCTTTCGGCTGCCCCGCTCGAAAATACCCGCAGCGCCATCCAGTAGCGATTTCTTCCACTCGTCCTTGGAGACCAAGAAACGTCAGACCGTAGCTTCCGTCACTGTCCGATGTCCGGGGAGTAGCTCACATCGTGCTGGCTGCGGCTGTGGATAACCTACCGCGCTTTGCATCTTTCGCCGAGGATTCGAGCAGCAATGACAACCGGAATGAGCAGCACCAATACAATACACAAAAAAATCCTGATTCTGACAGCAGTGTCGAAACCGTGACAGACGGCCCCTGGCCGAGGTGATCGACACGTGCGATGGACTGCAAGGCCTTCCTGTAGAGCCAATCAGTGACGGGACGGCGCTGGTAAGCGCTGAGAGGTTGCGTCCGATGATCGGAATTTGCGATGCTGTCTGGCACCAGACGTTAAGGCATATGGACATGATCGCAGCAGCCGATGCTGCAACGGTTGACCAGATTCGCACGCCCGCGGCCTATCTGGGGATCTTTCAGTGAATGCCGCCAGGGGCGAATTCTCGGCGGTTAAAATGATCCGCAATATTTCCCTGCAAAGTTCACAGCTGTGAACAGTCTGCCTGCTGGTCAAAGAATATTCCATGCGCGAACCCTGGGGAAAGCCCGACCTGCCGACGGGTGGTAGCCACCACCTGATTTATCACAGCGCGGATGTCGCCGCTGTGGTACACGAGCTGCTGCTGTTGCCAAGCTTTCGATCCCGCCTGGAAGCAGCCGCCGGGGTGCGCGTAGACGATGACGGCATCGCCTGCCTGGCCGCGCTGGCCTTCCTGCATGATGTCGGCAAGCTGGCCCCGCCTTTCAGGCCAAGGGCTGGCCGGCCGGCCATGGCATCCCGCCGCGCGATCACCTGCGCTGCGGATGGCGCTGGTTGAGCGGGAGGAGCCCGACAATGGCCTGGATGGCAACGCCGTGCATATCGTCCGCTGGCCGGGGATCCAGGAATGGTTCAAGGTGCTGTTCGCTCATCACGGGCAGCCCATCGCTGAACCGCCCGAAAGCTGGGCGACGGCGGCGTTCAACGATCCCATCGATTACAGCTGGAAAGCGTCCGAGCCCCAGATGGGACGGGCGATGTCGGCCTGGTTTCCCGAGAGTGCCGCGGCCGCTCCACTCGAGCCGGTTCCGCGGCTGGCCCATCATTCTGCGGGCTTGCTGGCGCTGGCCTACTGGATCGGCTCGGATCGCGGCATATTGGCTTCGTGCCGGATTACGACCGAGGCTATTATGCCAGGGTGCGCGCTGGCCCGCGCCTGGCTGCGGACGATCCAACTTGATACGACCTTGGCCAGCCTGCGTGGCGGCGCGGATTGGAAGCTGCTGTCCGACCATCGCCAACCGCGCCCGGCCAGCAGAAGCTGGCAGAAATGCCGCTGGACTAAACCCTGGTCATCCTCGAGGCCGAGACCGGCTCGGGCAAGACCGAGGCGGCATTGTGGCGCTTTGCCATGCTGTATCAGGCCGGGGCGGTGGACAGCCTTTACGTCGCCGTCCCGACCAGGGCCGCCGCACGGCAGTGGCAAGGCAGGGTGAATCAGGCGCTGAAGCGGATGTTCGCCGAACCTACGCCCGAGGCGGTGCTGGCCATCCCCGGCCAGATGCTGGCGGGCGAGGCGCGCGACATCCGGCTGCCCGACTTCAGGACGCGCTGGGACGATGGCGAAAACCGGCGCGGTGGGCGGCGGAACATGCAACGCGCTTCCTTGCGGCCCAGATCGCCGTCGGCGCCGTGGACCAGGCGATGATGGCCGGCCTGCAGGTCAAGCATGCGCATATGCGCGGCGCTGGCCCGGTCGCTGCTGGTCATCGACGAGGTGCATGCCTCGGACAGCTGGATGACCCGGATCCAGAAAAGAATGGTGGATGCGCAATGCGCGCTTGGCGGGCACACCTTGCTGATGTCTGCTACGCTGGGTGCGTCCGCAAGGGCAGGCTGGCGCGGGGGTGCCTTGCCCAGCTTCGACCAGGCGCGGCGCGAGCCTTATCCTGCTGTCTGGACGCGCCGTGATTGCCACCCGGTTACTGCGGATCCGCGCCTGAAAACTGTTGCGTTGCAGGCGCTTGACCGCTGGAGTCGGGCAGACGCGGCCGAACTGGCGCTGGCTGCGGCGGGCAGGGCGCCCGCGCGCTTGTGATCCGCAACACCGTCGATCACGCCCGGGAAACCTGGCGCGCCTGCGTTGATGCATCGCCGGAACTGGTGCTGGCGCTGAACGGCATCCCGGACATGAACCGCGCGCTGGTCGAGGCTGCCACCCATCCCGCGCAGCTTGAGGCGATTGCGCGGCAAACCGCTGGGAAAGCTATCTGCGCCGCATGACCGGCAGCGCCCTGGCCCAGACAGGGCGCCGAACTGGTCATCCTGGACCGGGCGCGGCCTTTTCCCGACAGCTTTCCGTCGGATGAGGCGGTGCGCATCCGGAGGGGCGAGGAAGGCGTGATCCTGACCTTGCCGGACGGAACCATCGGCCCGTTTGGGCGCCCATCGCCCGGCTGGCCTTGCCGGTGCATTGGTTGCGCGGCATGACCGGCGAGGGCAAGGTCACGGTGGACCCCGGCGCGGTCCTGACAGTCTGCACAGAGGAACAGCGCTTCTCCTATGGACCGGATGGGGTGTCGCGCGAAGAAATCGATTGACCGGATCAACGCAAGGAAAAACTGATGGAGGTATTTCGGGAGCGAGTATCAATGCTATCGGTTTCAGTGCGTTCCGAGCATTCTCGGAATAGTCCCAGTTTGCTCTTCTCCGGGGCAATTTCCCCGATCACTCGGGGCTTGCGATGAAACACGACCTGCTGCACGATCCGCTTATCGAAACGATGCGGGCATGTTCAGCCTGCCGGGGCTGCTTGCCGCGATGGCAGCGGGCAGGGTGAGCCGTTTCCGGCGCTGCGGCCGCATCAGCGCCCGGCCTGGCCCATGTTCCTGATGCAGCTTGGCGTCATGGCGCTGGACAGGGCGGGGCTGGCCTCGATCCCCGAGGACGAGGCCGTCTGGTGCGCGGCTTTGCGCCATCTGACGCGGGATTTTCCCGATGATGCGCCTGCATCTGGTCGTCGATACGCCGCGCAACCGGGCTTCATGTAGCCTTCTGGCCCCGGCGTCTGAAATGGACCGAGGTTCCGACGCCCGATGCGCTGACATGGTCATCACCTCGCTCAGTCATGACCTCAAAAGCGAAGTTGCGCAGAATGCCGTGCCCCAGGACTGGATCTTTGCGCTGGTCAGCCTTCAAACGATGGAGGGGTTAGGCGGCGCGGGGCATTATGGCGTGGCGCGGATGAACGGTGGATCGTCCTCGCGCGCCATGCTGGCCCTGGCGCCGGCGGGGCAGGGCAGGCGGGTCGGAAAAACCTGCATTGCTGCGGTGTCTGCCTTGGCTCGAAGGCCGGGCGCTGACGCTGGATCAGCTGCACCCTCTGGCCCTTGAGATCTGCCGGCGCGTGCGGTTGCAGAACGGGTTGCGCGCGCTTCGCGCCACATCCGCCCGGGTCGAGGCCAAGGCGTCCAAGGGCATGACCGGCGACCCCTGGGCGCCGGTCCGTGTCGCTGAGACCAAGGCGCTGACGCTGGGCGTGCAGGACTGAGCCTACAAGCTGATTTGCGAACTCTATTTCAGCGGCACCTGGGCTCGTCCCCCTGCTGGCCGAGCCGGGTCCGGACGAAGGGGCGGCCGACATGCTGCTGATCGCCGAGGCCTTTGCCCGCGGCAATTCCAAGACGGACGGCTTCAAGTCGCGGGTCATCCCGGTGCCCAGGCGGTCAGAAAGACCATGCTGGGCAGCGAGGCGGTCGAACTGGCCGAAGCCCAGATTGAGTTGGTGAAGCAGGTAGACAGCGCCCTGCGCGAGGCGCTGGCGCTGATCAGCGCCCAAGGCGAGCGGGATAAGGTCGGCAAGGCGGATTACGCCCGGACAACTCCCGCCCGCGATGCGCTGCAAGCGCGCGCCGATGCGCCGTTCTTTCCTGCGCTCTGGGGCAAGCTGGCGGCGGGCTGGGCAGCCGGAATGTCGTCCACGCCCGGCTGATGCGCGACTTGGCCTCGGCGGCGCGGGGCGTGTTCGAACGTGCCGCGCCGGGCATCCCCTGCGCCTCGATCATGCGGCCGCGGGCCGTGGCACGGGGCAGGGCGGCGCTGAACCGGGCATCGCCGCGATCTTCAAGGAAGCCGACATGACAGAGATCGAACATGCCTGAGCCCAGCGACTCCGTGGACACCTGCGCCTGCGTCATCGCCGCCGCCCTTGCTGTTGCTGACAGCGGCGACCGGGCCGCAGCCCGCCGCATGGGCCCCGAGGGCAGCGCATTCTCCTGGCGATGGTTGCCCGCCACGGCATCACCCGCGGCGAAGAGGACAAATGGCGCCGCATCACCAAGCTGTTGGCGCTGCTGACCCCCCGCCAGCGCGACCGGGGCCCGGCGCCGGGCCGGGCGGAAATTCGGCGCCGTGCTGGCCGATGGCGGCGCGGAAACGGCGCGGCTGGACAAGCCCGCCCTGTCGGAACAGCGCCTGGCCCGGCTGCTGGCCGCGCGCGGCCCGGCGCGGCTGGACGCCATCGAGCGCGCCATCCACGCCTTGGCCCGCCAGCAACCCTGCATCCGTGCGCCCAGCCTGGCCTGGGCCGTCCTACGCGAGGACGGCCGCGACATTGCGCGCGACTATTACGCCCGGCTTGACCGCCGATCCGAACAAAAGCCCGAGGATACCGATGACTGACCCCCGTTTCCTGCAGATCCATTTCATGGCCCTATACTGCCGCGCTGCTGAACCGCGACGATGCCGGGCTGGCCAAACGCCTGCCCTATGGCGGGGCATCTGCGCACCCGCATCAGCTCGCAATGCCTCAAGCGGCATTGGCGGCTGGCGGACGATCCGCATGCGCTCGACCGGATCGACGGCGCGGATGCGGCCTGCCGTTCGCGCGAGATCATCGAGCGCAAGGCGCCTGGCGAGGGCGTGCCGGTGACACGATCACGGAAATCCGCGAGGTGTTGCTGAAGGCGGTCTATGGCGACAGGGCACCGACAAGAAATCCCGCCAGACGCTGCTGCTGGCGAAGTCGAGGTGGCCTATCTGACGCAGGCCGCGCAGGCGAACGGCGATCCGAAACAGGCAAGGAGGTTGCCGCCGAGTGGTTCAAGACCTACAAGGCCAATCTCAAGGCCATGGGCGAGGGGGCGAAGCTGCCCGGCGGTCTGGTGGGCGCGCTGGTCGGGCGCATGGTCACCTCCGACCCGCGCGCCAATATCGAGGCGGCGGTGCATGTCGCCCATGCCTTTACCGTCCATGCGGAAGAGACGGAAAGCGACTATTTCATCGCCGCCGACGATCTGGCGCGTGACGAGGAAACCGGCGCCGACACCATCCAGGAAACCGAACTGATCTCGGGCCTGTTCTGTGGTTACGTCGTCGTGGACCTGCCGGCGCTGATCGACAACCTGGGTGGCGACCGGCGCCTGGCGGGCGAGGTGCTGCACAACCTGGTCTATCTGGTGGCCGAGATCTCGCCGGGCGCGAAGCTGGGCTCGACCGCACCCTACAGCCAGGCGTCGTTCCCGCTGCTCGAGGCAGGTGACCGCCAGCCGCGGTCGCTGGCCGAGGCGTTCCGCGACCCGGTCCGCCCGACACCGCGCAGGCGGTCGCGGCGCTGAGCGATCACCTTGCCGCGCTGGACGCTGCCTATGCCACCGGAGAGCAGCGCCGCGTGATGACGCTGGTGAACCGCGACCTGTCTGGCGCCGCACGCGGCACGCTGGCCGAGTTGGCGCAGTTCGCCGGCGGGCTGCCCACCGCGGTTCCGATGCCGGCATGACGCACCGCTGGCTGCACTTGCGCCTGGCTTCGCCGCTGATGGCCTTCGGTGGCGTGACCATCGACCATGTCGGCATCATGCGCGAGTTTCCCTCGGCCTCGGCGCTGACGGGGCTCTTTGGCAATGCGCTCGGCTGGCAGCGTCACCAGGGCGCCGAGCATCAGGCCCTGCAGGACCGGCTGGTCTTTCCCGCGCTGTCGCGGGGGCGATTTCCTGGATCATCACCGACAACCAGAATGCGCGCCCTTATGAGGGTGAACCAGCGTGGACGACATCTGGAGAGCCCGAGTGCAGAAACAAGGGGAGCCGCTATTCGAACCCCGCTGTCAAAACCCAGATTGGCAACGAAACCGGCAGAAAGTGGATAACGCACCACCGCCGGCGCGACTATCTGGCCGATCACGAAACCCGCGTCGTGCTGCGGCTGGCAGCGGGACAGGGGCTTTCGCTCGATGAGCTGGCGCAGGCGCTGGACCGCCCGGCGCGACCGCTGTTCATCGGGCGCAAGCCCTGCATGCCCTCGGCCCGGCTGGTCCAGGCTGGACCACGGCCGACAGCGCCCACCAGCCCCTGCAATCGCTGAACCTGGCCGGCCGCGCCCTGTGGCTGGACGAGGGGCAGGCCCATCCGCGCGCCCTGCGTCTGGACATTCCCGACACCCGCAACTGGGTCTCGGGCCTGCATGGCGGCACGCGCATCGTCTGGCAGGGAGATCTGGCATGAGCCTGCACCTGGTCGAAATGCCGCTGCCGACGCTGAACCGCTGGGCCGGGCCGCGCGCGCGCGGCGCCTTTGACGAAGGGCTGGCGCTGCATCACCTGCTGGCCGAGGTGTTCGGCGCCGCCGCGCTGCAACCCTTCCGCCTGCTGGTGGCGCCGCGCGTCCAGACGGGCACGCTTTATGCCTATGCCGCTCGCCCGGCCGAGGCGCTGCACCCAGCGCGGCGCCAGCATGATGTTCTGGCCGACGGTCAGGTGCGGGAACAGGTTGTAGCTCTGGAAGACGATGCCCACGTCCAGGTGCAGGGCGCGCAGCTGGGACCGGGTGACGTCGTGGTGCAGGTGGTGATTGCAGACGGTGATCTCGCCGCTGTTGATCTTTTCCAGCCCGTTGATGCAGCGCAGCGCCGTGCTTTTCCCCGATCCGCTGCGGCCGATGATGGCGACCGCGCTGCCCGGAGCGACGTCGAAGCCGGCCCGGTCGGCGCGCCGGCCTTCAGCACCCGCGCATCATGCGCGCGCGCCCCATTGGCCGCGCGTTTCGCGAAAGATCAAAAATTGCGCAGCCTACCTTGAAATCAGGCAATTCCGGCCGCGGACCCGGCGCGCGCCGTCGCCCCTGCCGCGCCGCCGATTGACCCCCGGCGGTATTCCGGTCCTGGTCGGGGCAGGCAAATTCGGGACCGGCTCATGGCATGCGACCAGCCCAATCCTGTCCAGGCGCTTCCGCGCAGTTTCGGGGCAGTTCATCTTGCGCGGGCCGGGGGCCGGCTGCTGCGGCTGCATCAGCAGGGCTGCATGAAGATCCTGCTGCCGCGCGGCCGCGCCGAGGCGGTGGTGGTGAACACCGCGGGCGGCATCACCGGCGGCGACCGCCTGGCGGTCCGGATCGAGGCGGGCCGCGACGAGGCGCTGACCGTGACCACGCAGGCCGCCGAGCGGGTCTATCGCAGCGCGGGCGGGACAGGGCAGGTCGACAACGAGCTGACGCTGGCACAGGGCGCGCGGCTTGACTGGCTGCCGCAGGAAACCATCCTTTACGAAGGCTCGTCCCTGGCGCGGCGGCTCAGCGTGCGGATGGCGGCGGGCGCCACGCTGCTGGCGCTGGAAAGCCTGGTCTTCGGGCGCGCGGCGCATGGAGAGACGCTGCGCCATGTCAGCCTGCGCGACCAGTGGCGGATCTGGCGCGACCAGCGCCTGATCCATGCCGAGGCGGTGCGGCTGGACGCGATGCCCGCCAGCGACGCGACCCTGGCCGGGATCGGCGCCAGCGCGACGCTGGTCGTGGTCGCCGCGGCGGCCGAGGATGCCTGCGAGACGGCCCGCGCCCTGGTGCCCGAGGGCGCCGTGGCCGGCGTCACGGCGCTGCCGGGGATGCTGGTCGCGCGCTTCCTGGCGCCCAGCTCGCAGGCGCTGCGGGCGGCGCTGATCCCGATGATCCGGCATTTCCGCGCGGGACCGCCGCCGCGCGTCTGGCAACTCTGAGGCTCTGATGAACCTGACCCCCCGCGAAAAGGACAAGCTGCTGGTCGCCATGGCCGCGATCGTCGCGCGCAATCGCAAGGCGCGCGGCCTCAGGCTGAACCATCCCGAGGCCGTCGCCCTGATCACCGACGCCGTGGTCGAGGGCGCGCGCGACGGGCGCAGCGTGGCCGAGCTGATGTCGCACGGCGCCGAGATCCTGCGCGCGGAGGATTGCATGGAGGGCGTGCCCGCCATGATCCCCGAAATCCAGGTCGAGGCGACATTCCCCGACGGCACCAAGCTGGTGACCGTCCACCACCCCATTCGCTGAGGAAAGCCATGCCCATGCGGAAAACCCTTGCCGTCCTTTTGCCGCTGGCGCTGCCCGGCGCGGCCCTTGCCCATCCCGGCCATGTGACCGGGGCGCCCTTCGCGGCGGGCTTTGCCCACCCTTTGGGCGGCAGCGATCACCTGCTGGCGATGGTGGCGATCGGCCTGTGGGCGGCAAGCCTGGGCGGGCGGGCGGTCTGGGCGCTGCCGCTGGCCTTCGTCTCGGCGATGATCGCGGGCGGCGCGCTGGGTGCGGCGCATCTGGCGCTGCCGCTGGTCGAGCCGATGATCCTGGCCTCGAGCATCCTTCTCGGGGCCGTCGTCGCCCTGGCGCTGCGGCCGCCGGTGCATCTGGTGCTGCCCGTGGTGGCGGTCTTCGGGGTGATGCACGGCTATGCCCATGGCGCCGAGGGGCCGGGCCACGGGTTTGCGGCCTATGTGGCGGGCTTCGCGCTCGCCACCGGCGCGCTGCACCTGGCCGGCATCGCACTGGGACGGCTGGCGCTGGTGCGCTGGCTGGGGGCCGCGACCGCCGCGGCGGGGCTCGTGGTCGCGGCGGTGCAGGGATGACGCGCGCTTCCCTGATCCCCGGCGAGATCATCGCCGCCGCGGGCGAGATCGTGCTGAACGCGGGCCGCAGCGCCGTCACCCTAACCGTCGCCAATACCGGCGACCGCCCGGTGCAGGTCGGCAGTCATTACCACTTTGCCGAGACCAACCCGGCGCTGGATTTCGACCGCGCGGCGGCCCGCGGCATGCGGCTCGACATTGCCTCGGGCACGGCGATCCGCTTCGAGCCGGGCCAGACCCGCGACGTGGCCCTGATCCCGTTCTCCGGGGCGCGCCGGGTCTACGGTTTCCGCGCCGGCGTGATGGGAGAGCTCTGATGCCCGCAACCCTGTCCCGCGCCGACTATGCCGCGATCTATGGCCCGACCACCGGCGACCGGGTGCGGCTGGCCGATACCGACCTGATCATCGAGGTCGAACGCGATCTGACCACCTATGGCGAAGAGGTGAAGTTCGGCGGCGGCAAGGTCATCCGCGACGGCATGGGCCAGTCGCAGAAAAGCCGGGCCGAGGGCGCGATGGACACGGTCATCACCAATGCGCTGATCGTCGATGCCTCGGGCATCTACAAGGCGGATGTGGGGCTGAAGGGCGGCCGCATCGCCGTGATCGGCAAGGCGGGAAACCCCGACATCCAGCCCGGCGTCGACGTGCTGATCGGCCCCGGCACCGAGATCATCGCGGGCGAGGGCCGCATCCTGACCGCGGGCGCCATGGACGCGCATATCCATTTCATCTGCCCGCAGCAGATCGACGACGCGCTGCATTCGGGCATCACCACCATGCTGGGCGGCGGCACCGGCCCGGCGCATGGCACGCTGGCCACGACCTGCACCCCCGGCCCCTGGCATATCGGCCGCATGATGCAGGCCGCCGATGCCTTGCCGATGAACCTGGCCTTTGCCGGCAAGGGCAATGCCGCGCAGCCCGCCGCGCTGGAGGAACAGGTCCGCGCCGGGGCCTGCGCGCTGAAGCTGCACGAGGACTGGGGCACCACGCCCGCCGCCATCGACTGCTGCCTGTCGGTCGCCGACCGCATGGACGTGCAGGTGATGATCCATACCGATACGCTGAACGAATCCGGCTTTGTCGAGGACACCATCGCCGCCATCGCCGGCCGCACCATCCACGCCTTTCACACCGAAGGGGCGGGCGGCGGCCATGCGCCCGACATCATCCGGGTCGCGGGGCTGGCGAATGTCATCCCCTCCTCGACCAACCCGACGCGGCCCTTCACCGTCAACACGATGGAGGAACATCTGGACATGCTGATGGTCTGCCATCACCTGGACCGTTCCATCCCCGAGGACATCGCCTTTGCCGAATCGCGCATCCGGCGCGAGACCATCGCGGCCGAGGACATCCTGCACGACCTGGGCGCAATGTCGATCATCTCCTCCGACAGCCAGGCCATGGGCCGGGTGGGCGAGGTGCTGATCCGGACCTGGCAGACCGCCCACAAGATGCGCCGGCAAAGGGGCAAGCTGGGCGAGGGCCCCGCCGACAATTTCCGCGTCCGCCGCTATATCGCGAAATACACCATCAACCCGGCCGTGGCGCATGGGCTGAGCCACGAGATCGGCTCGGTCACGCCCGGCAAGCGGGCCGACCTGGTGCTGTGGAACCCGGCGTTCTTCGGGGTGAAGCCAGAGATGGTGCTGCTGGGCGGCAGCATCGCCATGGCGCAGATGGGCGATCCCAACGCCTCGATCCCGACGCCGCAGCCGGTGCATTCGCGGCCGATGTTCGGGGCATTCGGCCGCTCGGTCGAACGCAGCGCGGCGATCTTTGTCAGCCGCGACGCGGAACTGGATCACCTGGGGCTGGCCAAGGACAGGGTCGCCGTCCAGGGCACCCGCGGCATCGGCAAGGCCGACATGGTGCTGAATGACGCGACGCCAAAGATCACCGTCGATCCCGAGACCTATGAGGTTCGCGCCGATGGCGAACTTCTGACCTGCCAGCCGGCCGAGTCCCTGCCGATGGCGCAACGCTATTTCCTGTTCTGAAGATGAAAGCCACATCCGTCCTTCACCCCCCGCTTGCCAGCACCCCCATCGACCGGGTCGAGCTGGATTACGACGCGCGCTTCCTGCGCCGCAAATTGCTGCGCACCGCCCTGGGCAGCGATCTGCTGGTGGACCTGCCCAAGGTGACGGCGCTGGCGCATGGCGACGCGCTTTTGACCGACGCCGGGCTGATCGAGATCGCCGCCGCCGAGGAACCCGTCTTGATCGTCACTGGCGACCTGCCGCGCCTGGCCTGGCATATCGGCAACCGCCACACGCCCTGCCAGATCGAGCCGTTCCACCTGGTCATTCGCGCCGATCACGTCCTGCGCGCGATGCTGGTCGGCATTGGCGCCACCCTGGCCGAGGCGCGCCGCCCCTTCACGCCCGAGGGCGGCGCCTATGGTCCGGCGCAGGTGATGGGCCACGACCACGGCCATGCGCATGGGCCCGGGCACCACCATCATCATCATGGCTGAGATCGCCGGGCTGCAGCGCCTGTTCGCCTGGCTGTCCCCGGCCTATCCGGTCGGCAGCTTCGCCTATTCCCATGGCATCGAGCAGGCCATCGCCGATGGCTGGCTGGCCGATGCGCAGGACGTGCAGGGCTGGCTGGCGGATCTCCTGCGCCACGGCGCCGGCCGCAACGACGCCATCCTGCTGGCCCATGCCTGGCGGGGCGAGGATGTCGCCGATCTGGCGCTGGCCCTGTCGGGCTGTGCCGAGCGGCGGCGCGAAACCCTTGAGCAGGGGGCCAGCTTCGCCCGCACCGCATCGGCCATCGACGGGCCCTTGTCGGCGGCGCCCTATCCGGTCGTCCTGGGGCAGGCCGCGGCCCGCGCGGGGGTAGCGCTGCCCGAAACGCTGGCGATCTTCCTGCAGGCCTTTGTCGCCAACCTGGTCACGGCCTGCGTCAAATCCGTGCCCATCGGTCCGACCGACGGCCAGCGCGTGCTGTCGGCCCTGATGCCGCTGATCCGCGACATCGCGGCCGAGGCGCAGGCCGCGACGCTGGACGACCTGGGCGGCTGCGCCTTCCGCGGCGACCTGTGCGCCATCCGCCACGAAACCCATCAGCCAAGGATCTATCGCACATGACCAGCCCGAACGGCCCCCTGCGCATCGGCATCGGCGGCCCGGTCGGCGCGGGCAAGACCCGCCTGACCGAGGCCCTGTGCCGCGCCCTGTCGCAAGACCTCTCGGTCGCGGCGATCACCAACGACATCTATACGCGCGAGGATGCCGAATACCTGATGCGCGTGCAGGCGCTGCCGATCGAGCGCATCCGCGGCGTCGAGACCGGCGGCTGCCCGCATACCGCGATCCGCGAGGATTGCTCGATCAACCTGGCGGCGGTCGAGGATCTGCGCCGCTGCTTTCCCGATCTGGACGTGGTGCTGATCGAATCGGGCGGCGACAACCTGTCGGCCACCTTCTCGCCCGAACTGGCCGACCTGACCGTCTATCAGATCGATTGCGGCATGGGCGACGACATTCCGCGCAAGGGCGGGCCGGGGGTCACCCGCTCGGACCTGCTGGTGGTCAACAAGATCGACATCGCCGAGGCGGTGGGCTGCGACCGCGACCGCATGGCCCGCGACGCGGCGCGGCAGCGGGGCGCGCGTCCGGTGCGCTTCTGCTCGCTGCGCACCGGCGAGGGCGTGGCCGAGATCGTGGCCGAAATCCGCAGGCTGGGCGGATTGGCCGCGCCGCCCGCCTGCGGACCCTCTGGACGCTGACGCGATGGCCCGGGCGGGAACATTGCGCGGCCTTCGCCGTTGATCCCAAACCGCCCCCACGCAAGAAAACCCCGATGGCGCCGCGTTCGTTCTGGAAGGGCTATCTGAAGCTCTCGCTCGTCACCTGCCCGGTGGCGATGACCCCCGCCACCAGCGAGGGCGAGAAGGTGCGTTTCCATACCCTGAACGCCAGGACCGGCCATCGCATCGCCAGCCGCTATATCGATGCCGGGACCGGCAAGCCGGTGGCGGATGAGGACCAGGTCAGCGGCTATCCCCGGGGCGAGGACGAATATGTCATGCTGGAGGCGGACGAGATCGCCTCGCTGGCCCTGGAAAGCACCCGCACCATCGACATCGAGATGTTCGTGCCCGCGGATTCCATCGGCTGGATCTGGTATGACAAGCCGCATTACCTGACCCCGGACGATGCCATCGGCGAAGAGGCGTTTTGCGTGATCCGCGACGCCATGGCGGCGACCGCCACGGTCGGCATCGCGCGGCTGGTGCTTTATCGGCGCGAGCGGGCGGTGCTGCTGGAGCCGCGCGACAAGGGCATCGTGCTCTGGACCCTGCGCTATGGCGACGAGGTGCGGCCCGAGGCGGATTATTTCGCAGGCATCGAACCCGGCAAGGTCGATCCGGCGGCGCTGAAGCTGGTGACGCGGCTGATCGACGACCGCACCACGGCCTGGGATCCGGCCATGGTCGCCGATCCGGTCCAGGACAAGCTGCTGGAGATCATCGCCGCCAAGACCAAGGCCCGCAAGCGCAGCGCCAAGCCCGCCGCCGAGAAGCCCGCGCCGCGCAGCAATGTCGTCGACATCATGGACGCGCTGAAGAAAAGCATCGCGGCGGAAAAGAAGCCCAAGGGCCGCTAGCGCGCCTTGGGCAAGGGCGCCGCGGCGGCGCGAAAGCCGTCCCAGGGATCGGCCGAAAGCTGTGCCAGGCGGGTCGGCATGTTCTGAAGCGTGAACCAGGCCGGGCCGGGCAGCTCGTCCAGTTCCTCCCAGCCCAGCGGGGCCGAGACGGCGGCGCCGGGCCGGGCGCGCGTGGAATAGGCTGCGACGGCGGTCGCGCCGCGCTGGTTGCGCAGATAGTCGATCAGGATCTTGCCGCGCCGCTTGGCCTTGCTGATGGTCGAGACGTAAAGCTCGGGCTCCTCGGCCGCCATCGCATCGGCCATGGCCTTGGTGAAGGCCTTGATGGCCGGCCATTCCGCCCGGGGCTTCAGCGGCGCCACGACATGCAGCCCCTTGCCGCCCGAGGTCTTGACGAAGGCCGCAAGGCCCAGAGCGTTCAGCCGCTGGCGCAAGGCCCGCGCGGCGGCGACCACCGCGGACCAGGCCACGTCCTCGCCCGGGTCGAGGTCCATGGTGATGAGGTCCGGCCGCTCCCAGTCGGCCAGGGTCGAGCCCCAGGGATGGATCTCCAGCGTCGCGGATTGCACCAGGCCCATCAGCCCGTCCAGATCCTCGATGGCGATCAGCGGCTCGCCCTTCGGATCCTGGGGATCCTGCACTTGCAGGACATGCGGGCTGATGCCCTTCCAGGCGTGTTTCTGGAAGAATTTCTCGCCCGCGATGCCGTTCGGGCAACGCAGCAGCGCCAGCGGCCGGCCGGTGATCCAGGGCGCGATCTGGCGCCAGACCTCGGCGTAATAATCGGCCAGTCCTTCCTTGGTGATGCCCTCGTCGGGCCAATAGACGCGGTCGGGATGGGTCAGCCGCACCCGGCGGCGTTGCGGGGCCGGCGGCTTGGCGGTGGGCTTGGCTTCGCGCGTGATCTCCTCGGGCGGCTTGTCCTCGCGCAATCCGCGAAACGAGGCGTGGCGCAGGTGGCCGTCGGCGGTCCAGGCGCGGAACTCGACCTCGGCCACCAGCTCGGGGCGGACGAAGCGGGCCTGGCGCGATTCCTCGGCGGTCAGGCGCGCGGCGAAGGGGCTTTCGGGGATGCGCAGCCGTTCGAGGCGCTGGAACAGGTCCTCGGCCACGGTGGCGGAAAAGCCGGTGCCGACCCGGCCGACATGGTCGAGCTGGCCGCCGTCATAGACGCCCAGGATCAGCGAGCCGATGGCCTTGCGCGACACCGACGAGGGCACATAGCCGGCAATGACGAATTCCTGCCGGGCCGAGCATTTCGACTTGACCCAGGCCTTGCCGCGCCCGGCGCGATAGGGGCTGTCGGCCAGTTTCGAGACAATGCCTTCCAGGCTGAGCCGGCAGGCGTGGCGCAGCACCATCGCGCCGCTTTCCTGAAGATGGCTGCTGAAGCGCACAAGCCCACCGTCCGCGCCCAGCAGCGGCGCCAGCAGCGCCTTGCGCTGGACCAGCGGCACGGCGGTCAGGTCATAGCCGTCCAGATACATCAGGTCGAAGGCGTAGAAAGCAAAGCGGTCCGTGCGCTCGGCGCTGAGATCCGCCTGCAGGGCCGAGAAATCCGAGGCGCCGGCGTCGGTTTCGACCACCAGCTCGCCGTCGATCACCGCCTCGCCCAAGGGCAGGCCGGCCAGCGCCGCCGGCAGCGCCTTGCCGAAGCGCGAGGTCCAGCCCAGCCCGCTGCGGGTCAAGAGCTTAACCCGCCCGGCCTGGATGCGGGCTTGCAAGCGGTAGCCGTCGAACTTGATCTCGTGCAGCCAGCGTTCGCCGCTGGGCGCCTTCGCAACCAGCGTGGCGAGCATCGGCGGCACGAAGTCCGGCATCGCCGCCTTGCGCGCGCCCTTGACGGCGGCAAGGTCCAGATCCGGGGGCGCGGCTTCCGGCGCCGGCTCGGGCTTGGTTTCAGGCTTGGCAGCGGTCTTGGCTGTCTTGCGGATGCGCCCGGTTTTCGAGGACCAGCCCGGCGCCTCGCCGGCGACATCGGCGATGTGGCGGCCGGTCTTGACCGACTCCGGGCGCTCGTCAAGGATGTCGGGGGCGTCCTCGGGCCGGGCAAAATCGTCCTCGCCCTTGATCAGCAGCCAGTTCTCGCGCTTTTCGCGGGGCTTGCCGCGCATGCGGATCAGATGCCAGCGGCCGTGCAGCTTTTCGCCCTCGAGCGAGAATTCCATATGCCCCTTGGCATAGCCCTGATGCGGGTCGCCGATCGGGGTCCAGCTGCCGCGATCCCACAGGATCACGGTGCCGCCGCCGTATTCGCCCTTGGGTATCGTGCCCTCGAAATCGCCGTATTCCAGCGGGTGATCCTCGACATGCACGGCCAGGCGCTTTTCGCCGGGCACCAGGCTGGGCCCCTTGGCGACGGCCCAGCTTTTCAGCACGCCGTCCAGTTCCAGCCGGAAATCGTAATGCAGACGGCGCGCGGCATGCTTCTGGATCACGAAGGCTTGACCCGTCTTGCGGCGCCGGCCGCCGCGCGGTTCGGGCGTGGCGGTGAAATCGCGCTTCTCGCGATAGGTTTCCAGCGCCATGCTCAGCGTCCCCGGAATGGATCGGAGCGTGCCATGCGGGATGTTCCCTTTCTGCTCGCAATGATCCAGTCAACGGCCGGCGCTGGGGTTTGTTCCCGCAGGGCGGGGCCGTCCGCCCCGCCGCCGGTGTCAATCCTTGTGCTCGGGCTTGCCCTTGCGCTTGGTGCTGGCGAGTTCTTCCAGCTCCTTCTCGGACATCGAGTCATACATCTGCCGCGATGCCTCGTGCAGCTCGCCCTTGGCGGTGTCGCCGCGCTTGGCGGACAGCGCCGCGCCGGCCGCCTTTTGCTGGGCCTTGGACTTGGCGGGCATGGCGTTATTCCCCGCCGTTGGTGGCGCGGTCGTTCTGCCGGGCCTTGCGGTCGCCCGCCTCGCGGTTCTGGCCGCCGGCATTCGCCTCTTCGTCGGGGCGGCGCATCCGGCCGGGGTTCAGCGCCGGATCGGCATTGCCCATCTTCAGCGCCTGGGCTTTCTGCTGGACGTTGAACTTTTCGTTCTCTTCCTTCGGGTCGAATTTCTCGCCCATGGCCGTATCCTCCGTTTTCGATCAGTGGTGATGCTCGGGCAGGGCTTTCAGCTCGTCCTTGGTCCAGCGCGTCACCGCATGCACGGTGCCCTCGGTGTCCCGCATGAAATCGAGCTCGCGCGCCAGGATGCCCACCGGCTTGGCGCCGATGCCCAGGAAGCCGCCGACGTCGATGATGACCTGCGCCTCGCGGCCATTGCCGTGGACATGCGCGACATGGCCGATCTTTTCGTCGCCCGGGCCATAGATCGTGGCGCCGGTCAGCGTGTCCGGGGTCAGTTCCTGCTCCTGCAGGCGGATATGATGGCTGTGGTCCATTCCGATCGCTCCTTTCCTGTGGGGTAGGCAAGGGGAACCGTCCCGGGGCCGGGATGTTCCGTCACGCTGCCGTGATCCCGGGTGCGGGTCGCGCGGAACCCGGACCGCGGCCGGGCGTTGGCCCCAGGCGGATGCGGAGGATGCGAGCCATGGCCCCTCGGGCAGTCTGGAAAGGCCGGTTGCAGATCGCCGAACTGAGCTGCGCGGTGGCGCTGCATACGGCGGCCTCGACCTCCGAGCGGATCGGCTTTCACACCCTGAACCGCGCCACCGGCAACCGGGTCCGGCGCCAGTTCGTCGACGCCGAGACCGGCAAGCCCGTCGAAAGCGAGGATCAGGTCAAGGGCTATGCGCTGGCCAGCGGCGAATATGTCGTGCTGGACCCCGACGAGATCGCGGCGGCGGTGCCGGAAAGCGACAAGACATTGGCGGTGTCGGATTTCATCGCCTGCCAGGACATCGACGACACCTATTTCGACCGGCCCTATTACCTGACCCCGGCCGACCGGGCCGCGCAGGAGGCCTTTGCCCTGATCCGCGAGGGCATGGCGCGCCGCAAGGTGGCGGCGCTGGCGCGGGCGGTGCTGTTTCGGCGCGTGCGCACGGTGCTGATCCGCGCCGACGATGCCGGCATGATCGCGACGACGCTGAACTTCGACCACGAGGTGCGCCCCGCCGCCGAGGTGTTCCGCGACATTCCCGCCCGGCGCATCAAGGGCGAGATGCTGGAGCTGGCCGAGCATATCATCAAGACCAAGATGGGCGAATTCGACATCTCGGGCTTCGACGACCGCTATGACGCGGCGCTGGCCGAGCTGGTCAAGGCCCGGATCGAGGGCCGCAAGATCACCCCCCGGAAACCCGCTCCGCGCGAGAATGTCGTGGACCTGATGACGGCGCTGCGCGAAAGCGCGGGGGTGGCGAAGAAGGCGTCCTCCTCGCGCAAGGCCCCGGCGGGGAAAAAGCCGGCACCGCGCCGGAAAAGCGGCTGATCGGCCCCGGGTGCCACGGCATGCGGCGACGATCTCAGTGGAAATGCAGTCGCCCGTCCGCGGTCTCGGTGCGGCCTATGGCGATGCCGTAGAGCCGCGACAGGTTTGCCGCCGTCATCACCTCGGGCGCCGGGCCCAGGGCCAGAACGCCGGCGCGGTTCACCAGCAGCACCTCGTCGGCCAGGGCCGCGGCATGGTCGGGGTCGTGGCTGGACAGGATGACGCCGTGCCCGGCATCGGCAAGGCGGCGGATCGCCTGGCCGACCTGGCGGCGGTTGGCGAAGTCGAGGCTGGCGGTCGGCTCGTCCATGACCAGCGCCGCCGCGTCCTGCGCCAGCGCCCGGGCGATCAGCACCAGCTGGCGCTGCCCGCCCGACAGAAGCGCCAGATCGGCCGTGGCCAGGTCGGCGATGCCCAGATCCTGCATCGCGGCCATGGCGCGGGCGGTCTCGGGCCTGCCGGGGCGGGCGAATGCGCCCAGCCGGGCGGCGGCGCCCATCAAGACGATGTCGCGGGCGGTGAAGGCAAAGGGATTGGCCAGCGCCTGCGGCACATGCGCAAGCCGCGCCGCGATCTGGCGGCGCGACAGCCGGTCGATCGGATCGGCGCCCAGCAGCACCTGGCCCGAGGCCGCCGGGATCAGCCCCAGGAGCGTGCGGAACAGCGTCGTCTTGCCGGCGCCGTTCGGCCCCAGCACGCAAAGCACCCGGCCGGGCGCCAGCCGGAAATCCACGCCCCGGATCAGCACCCGGTCGCCATGGCCCACGGCCAGGTCGCGGGCGGCCAGCAGCGGCATCATTCGCTCCACCCCCGCGCGCCGCGCGCCAGCAGGCCGACGAAGATCGGCGCGCCCAGCACGGCGGTTAGGATGCCCAGCGGCACCTCGATCTGGGCGATGTTGCGGGCGGCGGTGTCCACCAGCACCATGAAGCCCGCCCCGATCAGCACCGAGGCCGGCAGCAGCCGGTCGAAGCGCGGCCCGGTCAGGAGCCGCGCCGTATGCGGCACCATCAGCCCGACCCAGCCGATCACCCCGGCCATGGCGACGGCGGCCGCGGTCATCAGCGTGGCGCAGGCGATGACCAGAAGCCGCAGCCGGCCGGCGGGAATGCCCATGGCGCGTGCCTCGTCCTCGCCCATCGCCAAGAGCCCGATGCGCCAGCGCAGCGCCAGCAGCGGCAGCAGGCCGGCCAGCACGGCGGGCAGGGCGGCGATGTCGGGGCGCTTGATGCCGGCCAGGCTGCCCATCAGCCAGAAGGTGATCGCGGGCAATTGCTGCTCGGGGTCGGCCAGCAGCTTCACCAGCGCGATGCCGGCCCCGGCCAGTGCGCCGACGGCGATGCCGCACAGCACCATGACCAGCACCTGGCCCGTGCCGCGCAGCGCGAGGCTCAGCGCCAGTACCAGCCCGACCGTGGCAAGCCCGGTGCCGAAGCCCAGCATCTGGATCGCCATGACCGGCAGGCCCAGCAGGATCCCCAGCACCGCCCCGAAGCCCGCCCCGGCCGAAACCCCCAGGATGTCGGGCGAGACGAGCGGGTTGCGGAACACGGTCTGATAGGCCGCGCCGGCGGCGGCCAGCGCCGCGCCGACCAGGGCGGCGGCCAGCACGCGCGGCATGCGGATGTTCAGAAGCACCGTGACCGCCTGCGGGTCCGAGCGGTCGCCGCCGAGGATCGCCAGGATGCGGCCCGGCGGCAGGCCGTAGGGGCCAAGCGCCACGCCCAGCAACACCGCCGCCGCCAGCCCCGGCAGCAGCAGCGGCAGCAGGCTGCGCTCAGTCACCCAGCAGCGCCGAGACAGCGGCGGCATCGGGTCGCGGCCCATAAAACAGCTGGTAGAAATCGGCGATCTGGCCGTGCAGATCGCCCTTGGCGGCCTGGGGATACAGCTTGTGCGACAGCCAGATCACCCCGGCCAGCCGGTTGACCGAGGGCGGCGCATCGATGAAGCCGAAGGGCGCGGCCGGCGCCAGGTAGACCCGGCCCTGCGCCACCGCCGGAATGCTCTGCCATTCCGGCATCGTGGCGACATTCGCGGCGAAATCCGGATCGACGGCGATGATGACCTCGGGCGCCCAAGCCTGCACCTGCTCGGGCGAGACATTGGCCAGGCCGTCGCTGTCGGTCTGGGCGACGTTGGTGGCGCCGACGCGGGCGATGACCTCGGCATTGATCGAGTTGGGGCCGGCGGTCTCGGTGCCCTCGGGGCCGCGCGCGAAATAGACCCGGGGCCGCGCTTCAGCCGGGATCTCGGCCAGCATGGCGTCGAGGTCGGCCAGCGTGGTCTCGGCATAGCGGGCCAGCGCCTCGCCGCGCTCGGGCACGCCAAGCGCGCCGGCCATCTGCCGGATCGCCTGCGGCATCTGCGTGAAGCCGCCGTCGACCAGCACATAGGGCACGCCGGCCTGGTCCTGCACCCGCGCCGCCAGGTCGGCATAGGTCGCATTCACCGTGCCGTAATCGACGATCAGCTCGGGCCGGGTGGACAGAAGCACCTCGAGGTTCAGCGTGTCGCCCCTGCCGGTCAGGCGGCCGAGGGTCGGCAGGTCGGCGACCTCGGGGCGCAGGAAGGGCAGGTCCTGCGGCTTCAGCGGCCGGACCCAGCCGACCATCGCCTGCGGCTTCAGCGCGTAAAGCAGGGTCGCCGCCGGCGGTCCGGCGGCAAAGACCCGCGCCGGATTGGCCGGGACCGCGACCGCGCGTCCGGTCGCATCGGTGAAACGCGCCCCGTCCAGCGCCAGCGCCGGGCCGGCCGCCACCAGCGCGAGGATCAGGCCGGAGAGGCTCCGGCGGGTCAGGCGGATCATGCGAGGGCTCCGAACGCTGCCTTGATGTCGATGAGCGGGGTGCCGTCGAGGCAGTCGAGTCCGCGCACGGTCAGCACCGGCCCCCGCACCTCGATGAGCCGGACGACCGACGAGGCCACCGGGTTCGGCCGCACCGGAGAGCGCAGCGCGAAGGTGCCCGTCGCGCTGTCGCCGAACTTGGGATTTTGCAGCACCAGATCGCGGCGCGCCTGGTCCATCCAGTACAGGATCTGCAGGCGCTCCTGCGCCTCGATGCCGGTCAGCGCCGGCCCCCAGGGGTCGAACAGCTCGATCCGGCACGGCGGGCCGGCTTCGGCATCGCCGCGATGCGGGCAGTCGCCGCGCCGGGTCCAGGGGGTGCGGATGCGTCCGATGAACCACAGCCCGGCGTCAAAGCCCTGCGGCGTGCCGACGGCCTGCTCATGGGGCCTCAGCGCGTTTGCGTCGGCATCATTCATCCACGCCGACCATCACGTCCGAGGCCTTGATCACGGCCGAGGCGCGGCTGCCGACCTTGAGCCCCAGTTCCTTGACCGCGTCATTGGTGATCGAGGCGGTGACCACGCTGCCGCCCAGGTCGATGCGGACATGGCTGGTCACGGCGCCGGTCACGATCTCGGTCACGGTGCCGGGCAGGACGTTTCTTGCGCTGAGTTTCATGGCAGTTCCTTTCCAGAGGGTTGCAGGTCAGTCGGCCCTGGCTGCGCAGGCCTGCTGCAACCATGTGACAATCGCCTCGGCCTCGGCCGGCAGCGGCTGGGCCCTGTCCTCGGCGAAGGCCAGGAAGGCCTCGCGCCATTGCGGGGCGACGCCGACCAGCACCGGCAGGCCCTTTGCGCAGGCCTCGCCGATGGCGCCGACCAAGCCGCGGCCCGCCGCCTCCTGCTTGCCGAACTTGTTCACGACCAGCGCCTGTGCGCCGGGCAGGCGGCTTTCGACGACGGCGACGGCGGCCTCCAGCGCCTCGGGGTCCAGCCGGCAGCCGGGCACCTCGGGCGGCAGGTCGATGCTGATGCCGCGCCGCTCGCCATCCGGCAAGAGCGCCAGCACGATGTCGCAATGGCCGCGCGGCACCTCGGGATCGACCGGCTGCACGGTGCCGGCCAGCGCGATGCCAAGCGCCGTCGCGCGTTCGGCCGCCGTGCTCAGCACGCTGTCGGTCCTGAACTCCTCCTCGGAGCAGACATAGCGAATGTCCATGGTGGTTCCCCCCTTTGGCGCTGATTCTCGCGACGTTATGGATGATGGAACATAACGGGCGGTGCTGGCAAGCGCCGCGTGGCGCGGCGGACACGACCCGGGTGCGACGCCGTTCAGGCTATGGCCATCCCGTCCGGTTACGTTATGTCTTGTTAAACATAACGATTCGCGAGAGGGAGCGATGGGGTTTCACATGAGGGGGCTTTTCGCCCTGGCTTTGCTCGGGCTGGTGCCCGGGGCCGGCATGGCACAACAGCCCGACACGGGCGCGGCACAAGAGCCCGACACGGGCATGGCGCAAGAGGCCGCACCGGCCAGCCCGGTCTTCACGCTGGGCACGGTGGTGCTGACCGGCAAGGCCGATGCGGGGGGCGGCACCGCCAGCACCGTTCCGGCCGAGCAGGTTGCACGGCAGAACCGGCTGACGCTGGACGATGCGCTGGCCGTGGTGCCGGGGGTCGAGGTCGGCAATACCGGCGGCAGCCGCAACGAGCGGTTGGTCTTCGTGCGCGGCTTCGACCGCTTCCAGGCGCCGCTGTCGATCGACGGCATCCGGGTCTATCTGCCGGCCGACAACCGGCTGGACTATGGCCGTTTCCTGACCCCCGACCTGGCCGAGATCCAGGTGCAAAAGGGCTATGTCTCGGTGCTGAACGGTCCCGGCGGCATGGGCGGCGCCATCAACCTGGTCACGCGCCAGCCCACGCAGCCCTTCGAGGGCGAGGCCCGGCTGGGGGTCGAGGCCGGCAATCGCGGCGACATCTCGGGCCGCAGCGGCTATGTGTCGCTGGGCATGAAGCGCGACCAGTTCTGGCTGCAAGGCAGCTATCTGAAGCGCGACAGCGACGGCTTCCACCTGTCGCGCGATTTTCAGCCGCGCCCGCAGCAGGGCGCCGGCCTGCGCGACTATTCCGACAGCGAGGATTCGCGGCTGAACCTCAAGGCCGGCTGGACGCCGAACGCGAGTGACGAATATGTGCTGAGCTATACCCGCCAGACCGGGCAGAAGAACGCGCCCTATCACGTCGACCAGCCCATCCGTGGCCTGACCGACGAGCCTGGCGAGGGCCAAAGCTGGCAGCGCGACTGGACCTGGCCGGAATGGGACATCGACAGCCTGGCCTTCTATTCGCACACCGAACTCGGCGCCGGCTATGTCAAGACCAAGGCCTATTACAACCGCTTCGACAACCTGCTCTCGGCCTGGGACGATTACACCCACAGCACCCAGACCGAGCGCCGCGCCTTCGACAGCCGCTACAAGGACCGCTCCTGGGGCCTGAGCCTGGAGGGTGGGGCCGACATCGGCGAGCACAGCCTGCGCAGCGCCGCGCATTTCCGCCGCGACAAGCATGAATCGATCCAGTTCTCGCGCCCGGGACTGGGCGGCAGTCCCGATCCGGCCGAGATCAGCACCGAGGAAACCTGGTCCGTCGCGCTGGAGGATACCTGGCAGGCACGCGAGGATCTGCGCGTGGTCGCGGGCCTCAGCTATGACAGGGCCCGCGTGCTGGAAGCCGACCGGACCGGGGATGACGCCGGCCTGCCGACGGGGTCCTCGGATGCGGTGAACTGGCAACTGGCGGCGATCTGGCAACCGGGGGCTATGGGCGAATATCGCGCCAGCCTGTCCTCGCGCACCCGGTTCCCGACGCTCTTCGACCGCTACAGCACCCGCTTCGGGACGGCGGTGCCGAACCCGGACCTGGAATCGGAACGCGCGCTGAACGCTGAACTGGGCTACAGCGGCGACATCGGCCCCGCGACCGTGGACGCGGCGCTGTTCTACAGCAAGGTCAAGGACATGATCCAGTCGGTCCCGACCGGCGCGCTGGACGCAGAGGGCGAGCAGATCACCCAGAGCCGCAATGTCGGCGACGGGGTCTACAAGGGTTTCGAGGTCGCGGCGAACTGGCAGCTGGCCGACAGCCTGGTGCTGGTGACGAACTATACCTGGCTGCACCGTTCGATCACCGACCCGTTGCGCGCCGACTATCGGCCGACCGACACGCCGCGCCACAACGCCTTCCTGCGGCTGGACTGGCAGGCGACGCCGGTGCTGACGGTCTCGCCCTCGCTGCAGGTGTCGAGTTCGCGCCTGTCGGAAAGCGCGATCCAGCCCGAGGATCCGGCGGCCATCGCCTATACCCGCATGGGCGGCTTCGCGCTGGCGAACCTGGATTTCGCCTGGGCCGCCAGCGAGCGGGCCGAGGTGCTGTTCGGCGTGCGCAACCTTTTCGACCGCGACCACGCGCTGGTCGAGGGCTATCCCGAACCCGGGCGCAGCTTCTTCCTGACCACGGCGCTGCGGTTCTGAACCTGTCCGGGCAGCTGCCGAGGCCGCTTACGACGAGGATCGCGGCCCTGCCGGCCGCGATCCGTCCCGGCCCGAGGGCGATTATCCCTCGTCGCCCTCGGGCAGTACCGCGCCGGGCAGTTCGATCCGCAAGAACTGGTTGCGGGCATAGTCCAGGAACACCGCGGCGGCGAGCGGCAGCGTGCCGCCGCCGCGCAGCATGACGCCAAAGCGGTTCGCGGGCAGGCCCTCCTCGGACAGCGGCCGGAACACCAGCCGGCCCTCGGCGATGTCGGTCTGGGCGCCGATGGGCGTGGTGATCGAGACATAGCGCCCGGTCAGCGCCAGTTCGACCAGCATGCGGATGGAATCGACCTCGACCATGGGCGGCAGGGTCTGGGTCGCCTGCAGCAGGAACGGGTCGACGATCCTGCGGATCGAGATCTCGGAATTCGCGATGGCCATCGGATGGGCCAGGCATTCGGCCAGGCTGACCGGGCCGCGGCTGTCGGCCAGCGGATGGTCGTGGCGGATCATGGCGCCGATATGCACGTCGCGGTGCAGGGCGACGGCGATCTGCGGATGGGTGTCGGTGGGAAAGCCGAAGCCGACCTCGGCCCGCTCGTCGATCAGCCGCTCGATCACCTCGGCGCCCGGAACCATCGACACCTCGAGTTGCAGGCCCGGGTAGCGCCGGCCGAATTCCGAGATGATCTCGGGCAGGAAGGCGATGCCGATGCTTTCCACCGTGGCGATCCGCACCGTGCCGGTCTTGAGCCCGCGCAGCAGCTCCAGCTCGTCCACGGCGCTGTCGAGGATGTTGCCGAGGTTGCGGGTATGGCCGTAGAGGATCTCGCCGGCGGGCGAGAGCGTCAGGCGCCGGCGGCGGTCGCGCACGAAAAGCTCGACCCCCAGGGCGAATTCCAGCTGGCTGATCTGCCGCGACACCGCCGAAGCGGCGATGTTCAGGCGCCGCGACGCCTCGCGCACCGACAGGTGCTCGGCCACCGCATTGAAGTGAACCAGCGACGCCTGGTAGAAAATCCGCGCCAGCAGGGCAGGGGACAGCGCCTGCCCGCGGCTGACCGGAAGCGCGGTTTCCTCTGCTGTTGCCGATTGCTTCACCATGGACGTTTCTCCGTGTTGCTTTTCCGGCAGCAGCAGATGACCTAATCGGAAATTTCGCAACCCGCATCCTGCGTGATTAATCAACTTGGCTGCGGCATTTTTGTCGGGGCCGGGTTTAACAGTAATGAGTGCGCTGTCTCGGCGGCCGGGGATCCCACGATGCCCGGTCGCTTCGGTACGCGCCGGCCTGCGGAAAGTTCTGCTGCCAGATCAGGTCCTTGCCAGAGCTTGCCTGCGCGGCCATCCCCCGCTATGCATAAGAGAGTTTTCCAGTGGTGGCCCGTGTCAAGGGGCCGTCTATCTGTTGATCCATTGCCATGCGAAGGTGGTTTCAGATGGTGGTTTCTTTCCAGGCAATGGCCCTGTTCCGGGCTCGGCTTTCCTTCGCTGCGGCGCCGGCGGCCAAAGGCAACAGCGCGCGACTTTTTCCGGTCGGCGCGCATCGGGGCGGGGAGGCTGGCCATGGCTGACCTTATCGTCGGGATCTGCCGCTTTTCCTTCCTGGGCCGGGGCGACTGGGCCATCTATTCCGGCACCGGGCACGGCTCCGAGGCCGAGGCCGAAGCGCGCCGCAAGGTCGCCGAGACGCTGTATCAGCCCGAGCGGCTGGAGCAGCGCTTTCGCAGCTTCGAGGCGCTGACGCTGGCCTCGATCAAGGCGCAGCGCCATCCCGATTTCCATTTCATCGTGCTGACCTCGCCGGCGATGCCGCAGGCCTATCGCGCGCGGCTGGAACGGCTTTGCGCCGCCGATGGCCGCATCCACCTGCTGGTGTCGGACCAGCCGACGGTGAACGAGGCGCTGGCGCCGCTGCTGGCGCAGATCTCGGACGGCGGGCGGCACCGGCTGGTGCAGTTCCGGCTGGACGACGACGACTGCCTGGGCATCGAATACACCGCCGCCCTGCATCGCGCCGCCGAGGCGGGCCGGCAATACGACGTCTTCGCCTTCAGCATGCCGCGCGGGCTTCTGGTCAGCAACTATGCCGGTGCCGAGCCGGCGCGCTACGAGATCGACCGCCCCTTCCATTCGGCCGGCGCGGCGGTGCGGCCGCGATCGCCGGCGCAGACGATCTATTCCTTTGGCCATTACGCGCTGATGCGGCGCTTTCCCTGTCTCCTGGATCCGCGTTTCCTGGGCTCGCTGCAACTGAAGCTCGAAGGCCACGATTCCCGGCCCGAGGTGCCGCGCCGCGGCAACGGGTTGAGGGTGCTCGAGCAGCCGGTCTTTGCCGAGAACCTGGCCCGCGCCTTTCCCTTCGTCGCGCTGAGCCAGCTGGAAACGCTGCTTCTGGCCTGAGTTTCGGCTGACGCGCACCGGCGGTAACCGTATGGCGCCCCGCGCAACGCTCGGGCCCGCGCCCGGCTTGATGCGGGGTCTGTCACATTCGTGCCACAGCGGGGCAAAGGCGACGGCCTGGCGCGCTGCCCCTCCACGGGAATCGTTGACGGCGCCGGTCATGCATCGGTTAGGGAAGAAACCAAGCCAGCCGCGACCCTGACGCCTGCGGCCAAGCCAGCCGCTCGATATTTCCGGGGCGTGCCTGAGCATGGCGCACCCCGCCAGGAGTAGTTTCATGGTCGCGAACCCGATCCGCCGGCAACTTGCCGGCTGCGCCAGCCCTTTGGCGCTGGCCCTTGTGGGGGCACTGGCCGCCCCGGCCGCCTTGGCCCAGGACAGCGATGCGGCGCCGGATGCGCCCGTGGTGCTGGACACCGTCACCCTGAGCGGCGATGCCGCGACCGAGGGCACCGGCCGCTATACCACCCAGGCCGCCTCGGGCACTGCGGCGGGCCTTGACCTGTCGGCCAGGGAAACGCCGCAATCGGTCTCGGTGATGACCAGCCAGCAGATGCAGGACCAGGGCATCACCACGCTGAACCAGGTCGTGGACTGGACGCCGGGCCTGACCGCGCAGCAGGGCAACGGCGAATTCCGCTGGATCTTCTACGCCCGCGGCTCGGCGGTCGAGAACCAGCAGTTCGACGGCGTGCCGAACTATGTGCATTACTATTCCCGCGACGTGAACCCGCAGGAAGACATGGCGATGTTCGACCGCGTCGAGGTCGTGCGCGGCGCCACCGGCCTGCTGGAGGGGACCGGGAGCCCTTCGGCCTCGATCAACCTGGTGCGCAAGATGCCCACGGCCGAGCGGCAAAGCTCGGTCGAGGTCGAGGCGTCCAGCTTTGGCAACGGGCGGCTGACCTATGACACCTCGGGGCCGATCACGGCCGACGGCCGGCTGCGCGGCCGCTTCGTCGCATCGGCCCTGGCCGGCAACGGCTTCCGCGACTACATGACCGACGAACGCGGGCTGCTTTACGGCGTGCTGGAATACGACCTGACCGACAGCACCACGATCAGCGCGGCGCTGAGCCATGGCAAGGAAAAGATCGACGGCTATTCCTGGGGCGGCGTCTGGACCGCGCGCGACGGCAGCTTCTACGATTTCGATTCCCACACCGCCTCGGCGGCGGAATGGGAATATTCCGACCGCGAGCAGACCGTCGGCTATCTGGACCTGCGGCATGAGTTCGACAACGGCTGGGAGCTGACGGCCAAGCTGCGCCGGTCGAACGGCATGGTGGACATGCTGTCGTCCTATATGTGGTATGACACGACCGGAGCGCTGTATCGCGACGGGGCGCTGTTCCATTATGTCAGCCAGACCAACTCGGGCGACCTGCGCCTGTCGGGCAAGGTCACGCTGTTCGGGCGCGAGCATGACCTGGTCTTCGGCGTGAACGGCAACCGGGACCGGACGCGCTACGACGGCAAGAACCCCTATACCTATGTCATTGCCGATCCCTCGGTCGCCGATCCGAACGAGCATCCCTATCCGGAACCGAGCGACGTGACCTATTTCGGCGACATGGTGTCGCGGAACTACGGCCTCTACGGCTCGGCCCGCTGGAGCCTGGCCGAGAACGTCAAGCTGATCACCGGCGCCCGGGTGTCCTGGTATGAGGCGCAGAACGAAAGCGGCTATGCCGGCAGCAATTCCAGCGACGGCTACAAGGTCGATGCCGAGGTGACGCCCTATGTCGGGCTGGTCTATGACGTGAACGACACCTGGACCGTCTATGGCAGCTATACCGGGATCTTCACCCCGCAGAATGCCCTGGGCGTCGACGGGCTGATTGACCCGGTCTATGGCAAGAACTTCGAGGTCGGCGCCAAGGCCGCGCTGCTGGACGGCGGCCTGACCTTTGCCGCCGCCGCCTTCCAGACCGACCAGGACGGCCTGGCCGAGGACGACCCGGACAATACGGGCTGCGGCGGCCCCGCCACCGGCTGTTCCATCAACGCCGGGCTGATCCGCACCCGCGGCGCGGAGTTCGAGCTGTCGGGCGCCGTCAGCGACCGCTGGAACGTCGCGGCGAGCTATACCTATGCCCATGCCGAATACGAGGAAGGCGAGGATGCGGGCCAGCGCTACAACACCGGCACGGCGCCGCTGCACCTGGTCAAGCTGAACACCACCTATCGCCTGGCCGGCGCGCTGGAGGGGCTGACGGTCGGCGGCGCGCTGCGCTATCAAAGCCGGACCTATCAGGACAATCCGGACGGCTCGTTCGATTCCGGCGGTGCGCCTTATGCCATGCGCCAGGGCGGATTCGCGGTGGCCGACGTGATGGCGCGCTATGAGCTGTCCGAGGCGACGGCGGTGCAGCTGAACGTCAACAACCTGTTCGACAAGCAGTATTACTCGGCCATCGCCAGCCCGGGCTACGGCAATTTCATCGGCCGGGGCCGCAACGCCACCCTGTCCCTGGTGCATAGGTTCTGACACCGGCCGTCGCGCCGCATGCCGGCGCGACGGCATCCCCGCGACAGGCGCGCCGGCCCGCTTCATGTCCCTGACCGCGCGCCGATCACGGAACCTTGCGCCGCCTCCGGGCCTTAATGGAGCAGCGGTCGGCGCCGCGCCACGGCGGGGCAGGGGCCGCGATCCCGCGTCCGGCCGCGCCATGCAGCGCGCGCCGGCGGCGGCAGGAAGGGGCAGGGGTTGACGGATTACAGCACAGCGGGCGAGGCGATGCCGGACCCTCGAAGCCACGGTTTTTTCTTCGATTTCGACGGCACCCTGGCCGAGATCGCGCCGCGCGCCGAAGATGTGGTGCTGGACCAGGGCCTGCGCGCCGACCTGCTGCGGCTCTGGCAGCGCAGCGGCGGCGCCGTCGCCGCGCTGAGCGGTCGGCGCCGCGCCGACCTGGCCCGCTATCTGCCCGCGGGCATTCCCCTGGCCGGGCTGCACGGCTGGGAGATCGACGGCGACACCCCCGACCTTGCCGCGCTGGCGGGCGCGCTGGACGGGTTGCGCGACAGCCTCGCCGCCATCGTCGCTCGCCATCCCGGCGCGCGGCTCGAGGACAAGGGCCCGGCGCTGGCGCTGCACTGGCGCCTGGCGCCCGCGGCCGAGCCGGCCCTGACCCTGGCCGCCGAGCAGGCCGTCACGGCGCTTGGCCCGGGCTGGGTGCTGCAACCCGGCAAATGCGTGGTCGAGATCCGCCCCCGGGGCCATGACAAGGGCGATGCGCTGCGCCGCTTCATGGCGCACCCGCCGTTTCGCGGCCGCCGCCCGGTCGCCTTCGGCGACGACCTGACCGACATTCCCATGCTGCGGGCGGCGCGGCAGGCCGGGGGGCTGGCCGTGGCCGTCGGCGAACGCGACCTGCCTTGCGACCTGCGCCTGGCCGGGCCGGCCGCCCTTGCCCTTTGGATAAGACGGAGCCTCGAATGATCCCGATGCCTGCCCCCTCGCTGGAACTCGGCCTGATCGGCAATGCCGCGACCGCCGCGCTGCTGAACGCGCTTGGCGACGTGACCTGGATGTGCCTGCCGCGCTTCGACGGCGACCCGGTGTTCTGCCGGCTGCTCGAGCCGCAATCCGGTCCCGATAGCGGGCTGTGGTCGATCCGCTGCGACGGGCTGGCGCGCACCCGGCAAAGCTATCGCGGCCATACCGCCATCCTCGAGACGATCCAGGAGGACGACCAGGGCAACCGCCTGAAGATCACCGATTTCCTGCCCCGCTTCCCGGATCGCGGCCGGATGTTCCGCGGCCGCACGCTGGTGCGCATCGTCGAGCCGCTGGCCGGCACGCCGCGCATCACCGTGCGCCTGTGCCCGCGCCACGGCTATGGCGCCCATGCCGCCCGGGTCATGCGCGGCTCCAACCACCTGCGCTATGACCTGGACCAGCAGGCGCTGCGGCTGACCACCTCGGCGCCGGTGGAATTCGTGCTGAACGAGACGCCCTTCCTGCTGGACCGTCCGCATGCCTTCCTGCTGGGCCCCGACGAGCCGCTGAGCGACGGGCCCCATGTCATCGCCGCCGCCTTCCTGGAACGGACCGAGGCCTATTGGCTGGACTGGGTGCGGGCGCTGTCGATCCCGCCGGATTATCAGGAGGTGGTGATCCGCGCCGCCATCACGCTGAAGCTGTGCGAATACGAGGAAACCGGCGCCATCGTCGCGGCGCTGACCACCTCGATCCCGGAATATGCCGATACGCAGCGCAACTGGGATTACCGCTTCTGCTGGCTGCGCGACAGCTTCTTCACCGTCAAGGCGCTGAACAGCCTGGGCGTCACCAAGACGATGGAGGATTACCTCGCTTATGTGCTGAACCTCGCCACCGGCACGCCCGACGGCTATATGCAGCCGCTGTTTGGCCTTGGCCACGAGCGGGTGCTGGACGAAGAGACCTGCCCGGCGCTTCTGGGCTATGATGGCAACGGCCCGGTGCGCTGCGGCAACGCCGCTTATGCGCAGGTGCAGAACGACGGCTATGGCTCGGTGATCCTGGCGGTCAGCCAGTGCTTTTTCGACCAGCGCCTGCCGCGGCTCGGCGGGGTCGAGTTGTTCGAGCGGCTGGAGGTGCTGGGCCGGCAGGCGGTGGCGCGCTGGAACACCCCGGATGCCGGACTGTGGGAGTTCCGCACCCGCGAAAGCGTCCACACCCATTCGGTGCTGATGTGCTGGGGCGCCTGCGACCGGCTGGCGCGGATCGCGGCGCATCTGGGCCTGCCGCAACGCGCCGCCGCCTGGGGCGCCCATGCCGACGCCATGCGCCAGGCGATCGAGAGCCAGGGCTGGAACGACACGGTCGGGGCCTATGTCTCGGCCTTCGGCGGCGCGGACCTGGATGCGAGCCTGCTTCTGATGCCCGAGGTCGGCTACTGCACCGGCGAGAACCCGCGCTACCAGGCCACCGTCGCCGCCTGCGAGGCGCAGCTGCGCCAGGGCCACCACCTGTTCCGCTATCGCGCGCCCGACGATTTCGGCACGCCCGAGACCGCCTTCACCGCCTGCACCTTCTGGCTGATCGACGCGCTGGTCCGGCTGGGCCGCCATGACGAGGCGCGCGAGATTTTCGCCGCGGTGCTGGAACAACGCACCGCCCTGGGGCTTCTGTCCGAGGATGTGCATGTCGCCAGCCGCACGCTCTGGGGCAATTTCCCGCAGACCTATTCCATGGTCGGGCTGATCAACGCCGCGATCAAGCTGTCGCGCAAATGGGAAGACGTCGTATGAGCCGCCTTGTCGTCGTTTCGAACCGATTGCCCGCACGCGGCAAGGGCGTCGCGGCCGGCGGGCTTGCCGTCGCGCTGGAAGCGGCGCTGAAGGACCGGGGCGGGCTGTGGCTGGGCTGGTCGGGGCGCACGGCGGAAACGCCGGGCCCGGTCGCCCTCAGCCAGGCCGGCGAGGTCACCTTTGCCGCGCTGGATCTGACCCCGGCCGAGGTCAAGGGCTATTACGAAGGCATCTCGAACAGCGTGCTCTGGCCGCTGTGCCATTATCGCGCCGACCTGCTCGACTATACCCGCGACGACATGGAGTGCTACCAGCAGGTGAACGGCCGCTTTGCCGATGCGCTGGTCGGGCTGTTGCGGCCCGACGACCTGATCTGGGTGCACGACTATCACCTGATCCCGCTGGCGGCCGAGCTGCGCCGGCGCGGGGTGCAAAACCGCATCGGCTATTTCCACCACATCCCCTGGCCGGCGCGGGACCTGTTCCGGGCGCTGCCGCGCTCGCGCCGCTTCCTGTCGGCGATGCTGGCCCATGACCTGGTCGGCCTGCAGACCCCGACCGATACCGCCAACCTGCGCGACGCGCTGGAGGGCGCCCGCGACCGGCTCGAGTTCGCCCCGCCGCGCGACACCCGCATCGGCGCCTATCCGATCTCGATCGACACGGCGGGTTTTGCCGCCCGGGCCGCGCGGGCGCGCGATCTGCCGCGCATCCGCGAGCTGCACCAGCGTTTCGGTGCCCGCGACCATGTGATCGGCGTGGACCGGCTGGACTATTCCAAGGGCCTGCCCGAGCGGCTGCGCGCCTTCGAGCAGCTGCTGGCCAGCCACCCCGAGCTGCATGGCAAGCTGGGATACATGCAGATCACCCCGGCCTCGCGTGCCGGGATCGAGGGCTATGAACGCATCCGGCAAGAGGTCGCCGAGCGCGCCGGCCGGCTGAATGCGGCCTATGGCAACCTGGACTGGGTGCCGGTGCGCTATATCAACCGCGCCTTCAGCCAGACCTTGCTGGCCGGGCTGTATCGCATGTCGCGGGTCGGGCTGGTGACGCCGCTGCGCGACGGCATGAACCTGGTGGCCAAGGAATATGTCGCGGCGCAGGACCCGCAGGACCCGGGCGTGCTGATCCTGTCGCGCTTCGCCGGGGCGGCGGCAGAGCTTTCGGCGGCGCTGATCGTCAACCCGCATGACATCGAGGAGGTGGCCGAGGCCCTGGCCAGCGCCCTGACCATGCCGCAGGACGAACGCCGCGAGCGCCATGCCGCGATGATGGCGGTCCTGCGCGCCAACCCGATCGAGGCTTGGGCGCGCGGCTTTCTGAAGGATCTGGCGCCGGTGCCGATCAGCAGTGCGCCCGAGGCATAGGTGACCTGCGCCGCCATCCCGGCAGTCGGCCCGAAGCTGGTCCATCAAGCGACGACCGCATATGCCTCGGCCCGCGCCGGCGCCGCAGGTGCCTGCCGCGCCTTCCGTATTCCATGGCTTTGACTGGATCTTTCTGCGATCCGCGGCGATGCCTTGATCGTCCTGCGGTCATGGGACTTGCACGCGGCCGCCCGCAGCTTGCGGACGGCTGCCAACCACTGACGGCCGAAATGCCGTCGAAGCCCGGCAGAACCGCGCCGGCCTCGCATTTCTGCTTGCCGGCGTGGATGGTCGCTGCCGGTGTCATCCGGATGCCAGCGAACCTTCGTTCCTGCTTGCTGTCATCAGGCGCGCGATGCCCGGAGCGATAGCGCATGCCCAGCACAACCCTTTGGAAAGCTTGCGCGACGCGCGCTCGCCGGAGATCGCGCGGTGCGTGTCCTTGCCGGGTCGGGGACTGCTTTCAGCGGCCAGGCGCCGACAAGAGGGATATTGCGGTAGATGCCGATGAGGCAAAATCGTCAAAGGTCGGCGCGGTGTGCGCTTCCGGATCGGCAACGTCCTTCTCCCGACGTGACCTTGCCGGCAGCCTCGCAGGACAACGGGTTGTGTCAGCTGCGTCGATCTCGCGCACCCGCGTGATATATTCGGCGAGGAGCTTCTGAAGCAGCTCGGGATCATCGATGTTGGTGAATCCGGGAAGGGTGAAGTCGATGGAACCGGCAAGGGCCTTCTTCCCATTCATGGAATCAGCCAATTCCGCCTCGAGGACGTCGATGGATCGGCCGAGCCGATACCAGCGCGATGCCGTCCGGGCCCAGCCGGCTTCGGGATCAATCGCGATGAGCTGCGAGGTGGTGATGTTCGCAGTGCCGAGAAGCGGGTGGTCGGTCACCTCGCCCCAAAAGCATCACATGCCCGCCGGGCGAAATCGCCGCTTTCCAATCCGGCAGGACCGGCGCCTGTGCGAGGTCTGCGTCAGACGGGCCGGCCTCGGCGGCGTCGATGGCGCGCAGCACCTTGTCGAACCAGGCGCGCTCGTTGGGCGAGAGTTTCATGATGATACCTCCATTTCGATGGCTTGAAGAGGGGCGGCTGCGGCATCGCCGCAGGCGCGCTGGATTCAGGGAAGTATGAAAAGGGGCCGGTTCAGCGGAGCGTCGGCCCCTGTTCCAGATCGGCGGCGCGCTGCAGCATGCGGATGGCGGTCCGCACGCTGAGCCGATCCCGCTGCAGGGACGGATGGGACAGAATCTCGCAGATCGCCTTGACACTCGTCTCGGACAGGTTGCGCTTCGCGCCCTCGCGGCGCACGAAGGCCTGCAGTTCCGCAAGAGTGAGGTGGCGCAACCGGATCGGCGGGCACCGGCTGAGCAAGGGCTCGGGCAGCAGCCGGCAATCGTTCGAGGTCAGCACCCAGCTCACCCAGCTCATATCGAATTTCACCTGGTAATACGGGCAGCTCCAGCGCTGCGCGGTCAGCGGTTCCAACAGCGGCAGAACCGCCTCGGCCAGACCGAAGGCATGCCCTTACATCGAAACCGCGGTGCCGGCTTTTTCGATCTCGTCCACAATCATGACCGGATTGGCGATGCGGCTTTGCAGGACGGTTTCGATCAGTCGACCGGGGTAGGATCCACCCCAGCCACGTTGCGAACCGACAATGCCGAAGGAGGCATTCTCGCCGGTGGCCTCGATCACGGCGGTGGACGTGGCCAGCAATGTGGCAAGATCTCTGCCGAAACGGCTTTTGCCAATGCCGGGCGGGCCGGTGAGCTGGAGTGGCGGGATCCTGAGGCCCGGAGCACCCTCGCGCCACGAGCGGCGCATTGCGTGCCAGATCACCTCGGTGGCCGGGGCCATCCAGGGCATGTCCCCGTGCAAGCCCGCGGCCAGCTCGTCGGCGTGATGCTCGCTCCGGATCGAGATTAGCCGGACGCCGTCTTTCAAGGTCTCAAGCCGCGCCCGGTTATCGGACTTAAGATGTTCGAGGCCAGAAGCCGCCTTGCGGTGCTCCAGGAGCCGTTTGACCCGACGATTGATACGGGCCTCGTCGTGGGCACTGATCCCAATGAAATCCATAAGATCTGGCCCCTGGCCGTCGTCTGCATCCTCTACATCGCTGATCGGGGTTAGAAGCTCTGGAGGAATCTTCCCGCAGCGCAGTTTGCGCAGGTGATTCTTGAGGCGGGTTTCGAGTTCAATGCGCCCTTCGGCCGGGTCGAAGAAGCGGGCTTCTATGAAAGGGATGGTGGACATGGGAATACTCCGGGCATGAGGGGGCCATCGGCCGAGGAAGACCCGGCCGGGAAAGAGGATTGGGGGAATGGCGATCAGGCGCCGGGGAAGATCAGGCCGCGCAGCAGAAGCTCGGCCTGACCGCCCTCTGGCACCTCGTCGGGAGTGCCGAGCGAGACGTTGACAACCGGCGCGCCGCGGATGCGGGTCGAGAGCGGCCGGTGGGTATGGCCGAAGAACCAGTAGTCGGGCCGGTGTGCGTCGATCCAGCTTTCCAGATCCGAGGCGAAGGCCGGGCTGATGCTGGAAAGGGGACCGGCCACAGCCGCGTCCGGGGCGTGATGGGTCGCGACAATGGTCTGTCCGCGCCAAGGTTTGGCAATCTCCCGCGTCAGCCAGTCGCGGTGATCATGGTGAATCGCGACGGTGTCCCCGGGGCGGATCAGCCCGCCCTCCGCCCGGCGGATCCGGGCGTAGTCCAGCATCCCCATCCCGGCGCGGGCCATGGCCGCCTCCGGATCGCCGGTCAGTGCAAAGTCGGTCCAGAGCGTGCAGCATAGCAGCCGACAGTTGCCGAAGGTCAGCACCCGCTTCTGGGCAAGGTTTGCCCCGGCCTCCGTTACGATCCGGGCCAGAACATTGTCGTCGAGCGTGGCACCATAATAGTTGTGATTGCCGGGAATGACCCAGATCCGCGCGGGCGGCACCAGCGCCCGAGCTGGGCAGTGCCAGGGGCCAGCTCCGCCGCGGATCATTGGCCAGGTCGCCGGCGATGATCAGTGCGTCGAGGTCACGCAACACCGGCACGATGCCGGCGAACGGATCGCGTCCGTCGTCGGCCCAGAGGTCGACGTGCAGGTCGGCCGTGATCAGGATGTTCATTGGCCGCGCGCCTCCGCTGCAAGAATGAGTGCGACCTGGCCCTCGTTCGGATTGAAAAAACGGGCCTCGAAAAACGGGATGCAGGACATGAGGGGTTCCTTTTGGCAAAGCAGCGCCAGCAGCCGGAAACCGGCCGGGCTGTTGCAACAGAGGTGGGTCAGGGCAGGGGCCGACGTTCGGCTCAGCGCATGTGAGCGGGAAACCGGGCCGGGCAGGGCGGTGGTGATTGCGCCTGGGCCTCAGGGGCATCTTGTCCAGGGGCTGGATGGATTTCATATTGCGACATCGTGTCGACCTTCGAGACATGGCTCCGCCGTTCGGAAAGGCGGCACTTTCCGGCGGAAACGTGGTGGTCAGGAAACTGCGGAGATCTGGCGACCTTCAGGCGTTCCCATCGCTCCAAATGAGATTGAGGCGACCTTGCCGGTCAGTATCCGGACGGTCAACGGGTCAGGTCCAAGGCCGGATGACGGATCACAACCGCAGGAGACGGTCGGCCGGATTCCGTCAATAAATTGAAATCAAATGATTTTGTTCAGGTCGAGACACGGCAATGGCCACTAAATGGTTGTATAATGGTCAAAAAAGGGGCCCGAATGGTCATTATTTCAGTGGTAGGACAGATAGACGTTGCACAATCGGAAGCAATAATGATAATTTGATTTATGTAATGTGTTCACCAAACGCGCCGCCCAAAGCCTGCTCCGCGGCCGAGACCGGCAAGGCGCCGATGAACCGACCGCGCCTGCCGGTCAGGCGCGTTTCCACGAAACTTGTCGCCACGGCAGGCTCATGCGAGTCCAGCAAATTCGCCGCAGCCAGAAGCAGCGCCGTCTCCTCGACGAACCAGCGCGCCTCGGCCTCGGGCGGCAGGCCGGGCCAGCGCGCCCGATGCGCCGCCAGCGCGGTATCGTAGCCCGGCTCCAGCCCGATCACCGCATCCAGGCGAGCCGCAAGCGACTCGGCCGCCAGAGGCTCGCGCGCCAAGCTGCGCAGCGCGTCCAGGCAGATCACATTGCCCGAACCCTCCCAGATGCTGTTCAGCGGCGCCTCGCGATACAGCATCGGTAGCGGCGTATCCTCGACATAGCCCATGCCGCCCAGCATCTCCATCGCCTCGGCGACCACCAGCGGGCACAGCTTGTTGGCCAGGTATTTCGCCAGCGCCACGCCGATGCGGGCCAAGGCGCGGTCATGCCCGCCCTCGCTGGCCGCCGCCACGCCCAGCCCCAGCGCCAGGCAACCGGCCCAATCCAGCACCAGATCCCCCAGCACCGCCCGCATCAGCGGCTGGTCGATCAGCCGGCGCTGAAAGGCGCTGCGCTGCGAGATCCAGCGATGCGCCTCGCGCAGCGCGGCCCGCATCAAGCCGACCGGGGCCATGGCCGTGTCGAGCCGCGTGTGATGCACCATCTCGAGGATCGTGCGGATGCCGTCGCCCGCCTCGCCCAGTTGCCAGGCCAGCGCATCGCGATATTCGATCTCGGCCGAGGCATTGGCGCGATTGCCCAGCTTGTCCTTCAGCCGCTGCAACTGGATGCCGTTGCGCTCCTGCTCCAGCCAGCGCGGCACCAGGAAGCAGGTCAGGCCGTCCGGCGCCTGGGCCAGGGTCAGGAAGCCGTCTGACATCGGGGCCGAGCAGAACCATTTATGCCCGGTCAGCCGCCAGGCCGCACCGTCGCGCCGTGCCTGCGTCTGCGTGGCGCGCAGGTCCGATCCGCCCTGCTTTTCGGTCATCGCCATGCCCAGGGTGATGCCCGCCTTGGCGGCCGCCGGCCGGATCGAGGGATCATAGTCGCGCGACATCATCCCCCGCTGCCAGTCCGCAGGCAGGCCCGAGGCGGCGATCACCGGCTGCGCCGCATGCGTCATGGTCAGCGGGCAGCAATGGCCTGGCTCGACCTGGCTGGCCAGATAGACCATCGCGGCATGACGCGCATGGGCGGCGGGCCCGCCCTCCCAGGCGACCGAATGATAGCCGGCGCCGACCGACAAGCGCATGAACCGGTGATAGGCCGGATGGAAATGCACCTCGTCCAGCCGCCGGCCGCCGCTGTCGAACAGGCGCAGCTCGGGCGGATGACGCTCGGCGTCGCGGGCGGCATCGCGCATCCCCGCCGCGCCCAGGCCGGCGCCATAGCGCGCCAGGTCTTCCAGCGCGGCGCCCTGCCCGCGCAGCGCCCGGTGCAGCACGGGATCGTCCTGCCAGGGATCGACATCCCCGGCCGGCGCCGGCTGGTTCACCACCCGATGCGTTTCCAGCTCGGCCGTGCCTGGCAATCCGGTCATGCCCCGCCTCTCCTCTGGGCCGCCATCTTACTCCCGCGCGCCTCATTGGCATTCTCTTTTGTGTCCAAATATCCCACGGGGGTCCGGGGGTGTGAAACCCCCGGCAGCGGCGGTGAAGCCCGGCGATCCGGTCGATTTGCGACATTTCGCGACACAATAATCCCACACCGCGCATTGCTGCCCGGCTTCACAAATGCTTGAAGCGGGCCTAGCCCGCGCGCGCGCCAGCCATCCCCGAACCCTTTCAAAGGAACATGCGATGGCGACGCCTTTCCCGCGCCCGGCCACGGGCACCGCAATCTGTCTGCTGATGTCGCTGCCGGTCTTTGCCGGCGCGGCTCTGGCCCAAGACGCCACCAATCCCGATGAAACCATCGTCCTTGAAACGGTGGTGCTTTCGGCCGAGGAACAGGGCAAGCAGGCCCTCGGCACCTCGACCGTGACGGCCGAGGACATCCAGGATGCCCCGCCGGTCAATGACATTGCCGAAATCGTGCGCAAGATGCCGGGCGTGAACCTGACCGGTTCTTCGGCCACCGGGCAGCGCGGCAACCAGCGCCAGATCGACCTGCGCGGCATGGGGCCGGAAAACACCCTGATCCTGATTGACGGCAAGCCCGTGCTGTCGCGCAACGCCGTGCGCATGGGCCGCTCGGGCGAGCGCGACTCGCGCGGCGACAGCAATTGGGTGCCGGCCGAGATGATCGAGCGCATCGAAGTCATCCGCGGCCCGGCGGCGGCGCGCTACGGTTCGGGCGCGGCGGGCGGTGTGGTCAATATCATCACCAAGCGCCCGACCGAGCCGACGCTGAGCTTCGGCACCTATGTCAATTCGCCCGAAAGCAGCCTGGAGGGCGGCAATTACCGCGCGAACTTCCTGTTCGCCCGGCCGCTGGGCGAAAACCTGACCTTCCGGCTGACTGGCAACTACGCCAAGTCGGAAGCCGATGACCCGCTCATCAACGGCGTGATCGACGATTCGACCTGCGACTACGACACCGAGGCCGGCACCGAGGAAACCGTCGCCTGCCCGGCCGCCGGGGTCGAGGGCGTGGTGAACAAGGACGTGACCGCGCTGCTCAGTTGGCAGCTCGATGCCTCGAACGTCATCGACTTCGAGGCCGGTTTCAGCCGCCAGGGCAACCTGTTCGCCGGCGACCGGCAGAACTCCTCGGTGAACGAGGTGCTGACCTCGCTTTACGGCAAGGAAACCAACACCATGCTGCGCCGGACCTTCTCGGTCACGCATCGCGGCGACTACGATTTCGGTACCGCGCACAGCTATCTGCAATACGAGCGCACCGACAACACCCGCAACCTGGAAGGCACCGCCGGCGGCCCGGAGGGTTCGATCGTCGACACCGAGCGCGGCACCATCGAACTGGAAAACATCACTGCCAAGTCCGAGCTGATCCTGCCCATGCAGTTCTCGGGCCGCGAGACCAGCCTGACGCTGGGCGCCGAGCTGCGCCACGAGCAACTGGTCGACCCGATCTCGAACCGGCAGACCGTGAACGACGGCGCGATCCCCGGCACGATCAGCGACCCCGAGGCGCGCGACGCCAAGATGACCCAGCTGACCGCCGGGCTCTATGCCGAGGCGAACATCTACTGGACCGACAAGCTGACGGTGACGCCGGGGCTGCGGCTGGACCATGGCGATACCTTCGGTTTCAACGCCAGCCCCAGCCTCAACGTCAGCTACAAATTCGACGACGCCTGGACGATGAAGGTCGGCGTGGCGCGGGCCTTCAAGGCGCCGAACCTGTACCAGCTGAATCCGAACTACGTCTATTACACCCGTGGCAACGGCTGCCCGGCAGCCTATCCCAGCCTGGGCAGCGGCTGCTATGTGGTCGGCAACGCCGACCTCGACCCGGAAACCAGCCTCAATGCCGAAATCGGCATCGCCTATGACGCGGGCCAAGGCCTGTCGGGCACGCTGACCGCCTTCCACAACGATTACCGCGACAAGATCCAGGCCAGCCTGGAGCCGCTCGGCAGCTTCGACACCGGCAGCGGCAATCGCGCGCAATATTTCCAGTGGATCAACATTCCCAAGGCGGTCGTGGCCGGGGTCGAGGGCAACTTGAGCAAGGAAATCACCCCGACCCTGACTTTCAATACCAACTTCACCTATATGGCGAAGTCCGAGAACAAGGAGACCGGCGACCCGCTGAGCCTGGTGCCGAAATACACCGTCAACGCCGCGCTGGACTGGCAGGCCACCGAAAAGCTGACGGTCACGCCCTCGCTGACTCATTACGGCAAGATCGAATCGCCGACCTACAGTCCGACGACGCTGGATCCGGTGGAAAACCCCAAGGCGCGCGACCCCTATACGATCGTCAACCTGGGCTTCAACTACCAGCTGACGGACAATGCCCGCATGGGCGCCGGCGTCACCAATATCTTCGACGAGCGGGTGCTGCGCGAAGGCAGCGGCGTCAGCGCCGGGGCCAATACCTTCAACGAACCGGGCCGCGCCTTCTACCTGTCGCTGACCTCGACCTTCTGATATGGATCGGCGGCGCGCCCTCTGCGCCGCCGTTTCCGCCGAATGCCGATGACCGACACGCTTGAACCGCGCATCCTGATCGTCGACGACGCCCGCGACATCCGCGAGCCGCTGGGCCAGTATCTGCGCCGCAACGGCTTTCGCATCCGCCTGGCCGCCGATGCCGCCGAGGCGCGGGCGGCGCTCGAGCAGGATCCGGTGCATCTGGCGATCATCGACGTGATGATGCCGGGCGAGGACGGGCTGAGCCTCTGCCGCGACCTGGTGCAAAGCCGGCGCCTGCCGGTGATCCTGCTGACCGCCCGCACCGCCCAAGAGGATCGCATCCAGGGCCTCGACCTCGGCGCCGACGATTACGTCACCAAGCCCTTCGACCCGCGCGAATTGCTGGCCCGCATCCATGCCGTCCTGCGCCGGGTGCCGCCCGAACTGCCCGCCCCCGCCCTGACCCGGCGCCGCTTTGCCGGGCTGGTGCACGAGGCCGGCCGCGCCATCGTCACCCTGCCCTCGGGACAGGAGGTGGCGCTGACCTCGGGCGAGAACCGGCTCCTGTCGCTGTTTCTCGACCATCCCGGCCAGGTGCTGTCGCGGATGCGGCTGCTCGACCTGCTGGCGGGACGCGAGATGCGGGCCTATGACCGCGCGGTGGACAATACCGTCAGCCGGCTGCGCCACAAGATCGAGGCCAATCCGCGCCTGCCGCAGCTGATCGTCACCGAATGGGGCGGCGGCTACCGGCTGGCCGCCGAAGTCGAGCCGCTGGCATGAGCCGGCTCTGGCCCGGCGGGCTTGCGGCGCGCTTCTCGCTCTTGCTCATCGCGGCGCTGCTCGGCGCCAACCTGATCGCCGCCTGGGTCATGGCGCGCGAGGGCTCGGCCTTCGACCGCGCCATCCGCCTGCAGGGCGACGCGCACCGCCTGCACGCGCTGGTCGCGGCGCTGGAGACCGCGGACCTTGCCACGGCGCGGCTGCTGCCCGGCACCAGCAGCACCGGCTTCACCCGCTTCTGGGTCGCGCCGCAGCCGCCCGACCTCAGCGAGACCACGCGCCTGCCCGACCACGAAGCCGACCTCGCGGCCGAACTGCCGGGCCGGCTGATCCGCATCCATGAAAGCACCCCCCAGCCCGCCGAACAGGAACGCGCGGCGCTGATGCTGGTCTCGGTCCGGCTGGAGCGCGGCGTCGATGCCGGGCAATGGCTGAACGCGCTGGTCTATCCGCTGCCGGCGCATGATGCCTGGCAATGGAAGCAAGGCTTCTTCGCACCGCTGCTCGCCTCGCTTCTGGGCACGCTGGCCGTGGGGCTCGTGTTCGTGCGGCGGATGACCCGCCCGCTCAGCGCCCTTGCCGAGGCCGCCCGCGCCGCCGGCCGCGGCGACCGCAGCGCCCGCGTCACCGAATGCGGCGCGAGCGAGCTGCGCGAGGCGGCGCTGGCCTTCAACGACATGCAGCGCCGCATCGCCGGCTTCGAGGCCGAACGCATGCGCATGCTCGCCGCGCTTGCCCATGACATGCGCACCCCGATCACCGGCCTGCGCATCCGCGCCGAGATGCTGGAAGGCGACGAACAGCGCCAGGACATGATCCGCGTCCTCGACGAAATGGCGGTGATGGCCGACGGGCTGATGCATGCCGCCTCGGCCCGGCGCGGCGCCGAGCCGCTGCAACCCGTCGACCTCGACGCGACCCTGGCGCAGCTTTGCGCCGAAAGCCAGGCGAGCTACGCCGGCGCGGGCCCGCTGGTGATGCCGCTGCGCCCGGTCGCCATCCGCCGCGCCATCCGCAATCTTCTCGACAACGCCCGCCGCTATGCCGGCCCGGCCCGGGTCAGCCTGAAGCGCGGCCCGAACGCGGCGCTGATCCGCATCGAGGACGACGGCCCCGGCATCCCGCCCGCGCTGCTGCCGCGCGTCACCGAACCCTTCGTGCGCGGCGAGGCCAGCCGCAACCCGGCCACGGGCGGCACCGGCCTCGGCCTTTCGATCGCCCAGGACGTGATCGCCGCGCATGGCGGCACGCTGGAGCTCGGCAACCGCGCCGAAGGCGGGTTGCGGATCCAGATCCGCCTGCCGCTCGATGCCCAGGGCTGACGCCCTTTCGCCCTTCTCCGTTCTCCAAATACCCCGGGGCCCGGGGCAGCGCCCCGGCGCCGACGGCTAATATCGCAGCCGCGCGTAATAGGATGTCTCGGCCGCCGCCCGCGCCTCGCCCAGCGTGACGATGCCGCGCCCCTTCAGCAGGGGCAGCAGCGCCAGGAACACCTGCGCCGTCGCCAGCGCATCGCCAGCGGCATTGTGGCGCCCGGCGATCGTCACCCCCAGCCGCGCGGCGATGGCCTCCAGCGATTGCGAGGGCTCGTGCGGCTGGGCGATGCTGGCCAGCAGCAGCGTGTCCAGCACCGGCTGGTCGAAGCGCAGCCCGGTCGCCGCCTCTTTCAATTGCAGGAAGCGCATGTCGAAGGCGACGTTATGGCCGACCAGAACCGTGCCCGCGGCATAGGCGTGAAAGGCCGGCAGCACCTCGGCGATGCGGGGCTGGCCCCGCACCATCTCGGGGCGGATGCCGTGATAGGGGATGCCGGCCTCGGGGATCGAGCGGCCGGGGTCCACCAGCTGGTCGAAGCCCTCGCCGTGCAGGATCTTGCCGTTCAGCACCCGAACCGCGCCGATCTGGATGATCTCGTCGCCTCCGGCGGGGTCGAGCCCGGTCGTCTCGGTGTCGAAGACCGTATAGGCCAGCTGCTCCAGCCGGCTGTCGTCCAGCGCATGGCCGGCCGCATCGGCGCCGAACAGGTCGAAGTCATAGAACTCGGGCCGCGGATCGCCCGCCGCCTCGCGCCGGCCCTGGGCCATCGGCAAGAGAAAGCGAAAGAACGACCGGCCCGCGGCGCGGTCATGCTCCAGCCACAGCTCGCCGCCGTGGCGCTCGGCCACGGCGCGGGCCGACGCGCGGATCGCGGCAAAGCCCTCGGCCGGCGCGGCGTCCTGCGGCCAGCTCAGGTCCAGATGCGCCCAGCCCGGCGTCGCCGCCTCGGCCAGCCGCAGCCCCGGCGCCACCCCCTCGGGCAGCGGCGCCGCCAGATCGCCCAAGGCATGCACCAGGGCGAAACTGTCGACGCGCAGCCACAGGTCGGGGGCCGGCTCCTCGACCGCGGGCGCGCGGCCTGAACTGGCACGCAGATGCCCGGCCGCCGCCGCCAGCAGGTCGGCGCCCAGCATGTCCTGCAAGGGCCAGCGCGCCTGCGCATCCGCCCCGCCCTGTGTCAGCTCGGCCAGGCGCGCCGCCATGGCCTGCACCTCGTCGCGGACCACCTGCTGGAAGCTGTCGCGCTCGGCCGGTTGCAGGTCGGGATAGTCCAGCATGTCCAGCGCGGTCTGCATATTCGCCAGCGAGGCGCGGCTGGCCTCGGTCAGCGCCACCAGCCGCTGGTCGCGGCGCGATTGCGCCGCCTGTTCCTCGGTGATGTCGTCCAGAAGCAGCACATAGCCGGTCAGCGCGACCTCGGCCCGCACCGGCGCCCAGAGCACCTGCAACAGATGCCCCGCCCCGGTGGTGGTGACGAAGCGCGCCGCCCCCGCCGGTTCGCCGCGCGCCAGCTGCCGCTCGACCGTCTCGCGCGCATGCTCGATCAGCGGGCGGTCGATCACGGCATGGATCGAGCGGCCAAGCCCGATCAGGTCCGCCCCGCCGGCGATCTGCGGCGCGTCGGACAGCCGCTGGAACAGCGCCCGGGCGCGTTCGTTATACAGCAGGATGCGGCCGTCCAGCGTGCAGACCACGACGCTTTGCTGCAATTCCGCCATCAGCGCGCCCAGCTGGTCGCGTTCCTGCGCGACCTTGCGGCTGGCCTCGGCGACCAGGCGCTCCATGTCGGCCTGCAAGGCGCGGCTGCGGCCCGCCAGCCGGTTCACCGCCTGCGCCAGCGGCGCCGGGTCATCGAGCAGCGGCGCCGCCGGGTTCTCGGCCAGGTTCGCCGCCGCATCGGCCAGCCGGCGCGGTGCCCGCACCAGCCGGTCGTGCAGCGACAGCGCCAGCCAGCCGGCCCCGGCCGCGCCAAGCGCCAGCCAGCCCAGCAGCAGCGCGCCCTGCCCCGCCAGCGCCTGGGCCAGCGCCTCGGGCCGCGCGGCGCGCCAGATCAGCAAGCCCGCGCCGGACCATATCGCCAGCGCCAGCCCCGGCGCCAGCGCGGCCAGCACGCGGCCCCGGTCGAGCCTCATGCCAGCATCTCGCGGATCTTCACGATCAGCTCGCGGGTCGAGAAGGGCTTGGTGACATAGGCATCCGCACCGGCACCGATGCCGCGGGCGATGTCGGTCTCGCGTCCCTTGGCGGTCAACATCAGGATCGGCGTGCCCGCGACCTCGGGATCCGCCCGCACCGCCTCGCAGACCTCGAAGCCGGTCATGCCCGGCATGGCGCCGTCGAGCAGCACCAGGGCCGGGCGCTCGGCCCGGATCGCCGCCAGCGCCTGCACCCCGTCGGGGACGGTCAGCACCTCGTAGCCCTCGCGTTTCAGCATGAAGGACAGGGTCAGGACGATGTTCGGCTCGTCATCCGCGATCAATACCCGTGTCACCATCCACCCCCTCCCGATGGCGAAGCGGCAGGCTGAAGGCGAAACAGGCGCCCCGGCCCGGTTCCGACTCCAGCCACATCCTCCCGCCCAGATTATCCACGATCTGCTTGCTGATAGGAAGCCCGAGCCCCGTCCCCGGCGGCCGCGTCGCCGCATCGCCCGCCTGGCGGAACTTCTCGAACACCGCCGCCTGGTCGGCCAGGGGCACGCCCGGGCCGTTGTCGGCGACCCGCACCTCCAGCGCCTCGCCCGTCTGCCGCAGCGAAACGCGGACCCGGCCGCCCGGCGCGGGTGCGAATTTCGCCGCGTTCGACAGCAGGTTGACCATGACCTGCACCAACCGGTCGGCATCGCCCATGACCGGCGGCACCTCGGGCAGGTCCAGTTCCACCGCCACCTCGCGGTCGCGGAACAGGCCCATGCTGCTTTGCACCGCACCCCGGATCAGCGCCGCCATGTCGACCGGCGCGCTGTGCCATTCGGCCATGCCGGCCTCGATCTTGGCGAGGTCGAGCACCTGGTTGACCAGCCGGCTGAGCCGCTCGCTCTCGGTCAGGATGATGGCCGTGAATTCCTGCCGCTGCGTCTCGTCGATGTCGGGCGTGTCGATCAGCAGCTCGGCCAAGCCGCGGATCGTGGTCAGCGGCGTGCGCAGCTCATGCGTGACCGAGGACATGAAATCGTCCTTGAGCTGGTCGAGGCTCAGCAGCTTTTCATTGGCCGCGCGCAGTTCCTCGGTCGCAAGCTCCAGCGCCCGGGCATGGCTGCGCACCTGCGAGGCCTCGTCGAGGATTTCCAGCACGTCGGCGGTGCCCAGCGGCTCCTCTTGCGCGACCGAGGCGACCATGACGCGGGCCGAGGCGGTGCCGATGGCGCCGGCGATCTGGCGCTCGACCCGGTCCACCAGCCTTGCGTCGGGGGTCAGCGCGCCGGTCTCGCGTTCGTGGTCGGCAAACAGTGCCTCGGCCCGGGCCGGGCCCAGGAAGCGGGTGGCGAGGGCGCGCAGGTCCTGGGTCCGCGCCCGGCCGCGCCAGAACACCGGCCCGTCCGCGCCGCGCCGGAACACGTCGACGAACAGCACCGCCTGGCTCGCCTCGCGCACCGAGGGGCGGCTGGCCAGCGACACGCCCACGTAAAGCCCGACATTGACCAGGAGGCTCCAGAACAGCGCATGGGTCAGCTCGTCGAAGCCGGTCAGGCCGAACAGGCTGTGCGGCGCCAGGAACGCGAGCCCCGACGGCCCGTCGAGGAACCCCGCCGGGATCCAGCCCGATTTCGCGACCGAGGGCAGCATCAGCGTCCAGGCCCAGACCAGCGTGCCGCCGATCAGCCCGGCGAAGGCGCCGGCGCGGGTCGCGCCCTGCCAATACATCCCGCCCAGCAGCGCCGGGGCGAATTGCGCCACGGCGGCAAAGCTGATGAGGCCGATCGAGACCAGCGCATAGGCCTCGCCCGCGATGCGGAAATAGAGATAGCCCAGCAGCACGACCGCCAGGATGGCGGCGCGGCGGATGTTCAGCAGCAGCCGGGTCAGGTCCTGCCCCTCGCCCAGCCGGCCCCGGCGCAACAGCGCGGGCATGACCAGATCGTTGCAGACCATGGTCGAGATGGCCACGGTCTCGACCACGATCATGCCGGTCGCGGCCGAAAGCCCGCCGATATAGACGAAGAGCGCGAGCCAGGGCGCGCCTTGGGCCAGCGGCAGGGTCATGACATAGCTTTCCGCCCCTGCCCCGCCGTCGCCAAGGCTCAGCATGCCGCCGATGGCGATGGGCAGCACGAACAGGTTGATCGCCAGCAGATAGGCCGGGAACAGCCACGAGGCGCGCAGGATCTGCCGCTCGTTCCCGCATTCCACGACCATCATCTGGAACTGGCGCGGCAGCAGCAGCACCGACAGCGCCGACAGAAGCGTCAGCGCGAACCATTGCGCCCCGGCAAAGCCGGTGAATCCCGGCCCGCCCAGGGATAGCAGCGCGCCGATCTGCGGATGCTCCCGGGCGCGGGTCCAGATGTCGCCCATGCCGTCGAACAGCCCCCAGGTCACGAAGACCCCGACCGCCAGGAAAGCCACCAGCTTCACCGCCGACTCGAAGGCGATGGCGGCGACCATGCCCTCGTGCCGCTCGGACAGGTCCAGGTGGCGGGTGCCGAAGACGACGGCGAAGCCCGCCAGCGACAGCGCCATGTAAAGCGTGCCGTCGCGCCACCACGGCGCGCCTTGGGCGCCGGCATGGCCGGTCAGCACGTCATAGCCGACCGAGACCGCCTTCAACTGCAAGGCGATATAGGGCAGGATGCCGACGACGGTGATGATGGTGACCAGCGCCGCCAGGCCCGGGCTCTTGCCATAGCGGCTGGCGATGAAATCGGCGATCGAGGTGATGCGATAGCTTTGCGCAATGCGGACCATCTTGCGCAGCACCAGCCAGGCCAGCGCCATGGCCAGCATCGGGCCCAGATAGATCGGCAGGAACCAGACCCCGGCCGTGGCCGCGCGGCCGACGCTGCCGAAATAGGTCCAGGCCGAGCAGTAGACCCCCCAGGACAGCGCATAGACCAGCCCGTTGCCGCCCAGCGACCGGCCCTGCCCGGCCCGCCGGTCGCCCCAGGCCGCGACCGCGACCAGCAGCAGCAGATAGCCGAAGGATGCGACCAGCACGGTGCCCGGCGCGATCATTCGCCGCCATCCCGGCCCGAGACCAGCGCCAGCAGCCCGACCAGCACCGCCCAGATCACAAAAAGCGCCACCGGCAGCAGCGGCAGGCCCAGGACCGTCACCGGCTTGTCGAAGATCAGCAGCAGCGGAAAGTTCAGCGCCAGCACCCCCGCGCCGCACAGCGCCACCAATAGCCGGGCGGGCGGGCCGTCGCGGCGGTTCACAGCGCGTCCAGCCGATAGTGCTGCGCCAGCCAGGCCTTGAAATCGCGCACGATGTTCAGCGAATCGCGCAGCGCCTGGCGGTCCAGCGTGCCCAAGCCCGCCGGGCGGATGGTGTTGTCGGGTGCCCGTCCCGCCGCGATCTGGCCCAGGTTCGAGGCGAGCTTCAGCCCCATCATGCAATGCAGCGCATCGGTCAGGTCGCGCGCCTGCCCGGCGTCGATCCGGCCCGCCTCGGCCAGTTGCCGCAGCCGCTCGGCCGTGGGCTGCGCGCTCAGGCCATATTCCAGCGCCAGCGCCCGGACCCCGTGCACGACCGGGAAGATGCCCAGCTTCTTCAGGTCGATCTCGGCCGCCTCGGGGCCACGCAGGCCCGGCAGGCGCCGCCACCAGCCGCCCTGCGCGGTGCCGCCGAACTGCTGGATCGCCGCGGCGAAGCGGGCATGGAAGCCGTCGCCGCCGGTCAGGATGCGGCGCAGTCGCGCGCGCAGTTGCGCCAGCAGCTCGGCGTCCCCCGCCACCACCGCCGCATCCAGGAAGATCGCCAGGTTCATCGCCCCCTCGGGGTCGCTGCCATGCACCCAGTCGTAAAGCGCGGCGCCGAAGCCCTGGACGCTTTGGCACCACAAGGGCCGGCTCAGCATGATGCCGCCGGGACAGGGCGGATAGCCGAAGCCGATCAGCGCCTGGGTGAAGCGTTCGGTGATGCGGTCGAGCCCCGGGAAATCGAAGCCGTCGCGCAGGATCAGCGCATTGTCCTGATCGGTGCGGATGATCTGTTCGGACCGGCCCTCGCTGCCCATGACGATCAGGCAGGAATTGGCGCGCAGTGCCTCGGGGGCCAGCAATTCCCACAGCCGGCGAAAGATCTGCCGGTTCAGCCCGCCGACCAGCGCCGCGATGATCTCGATGCGCACGCCGTCGCCATGCAGGACGCGGATCAGCCCCTCGACCTGGCCCGCCGCATGGGCAAGGTCGGGGACGTCGGCGGCCTGGGCCACCTCGGCCGCGATCAGGTGCGAATGGCTGGCAAGAAAGCCCATCAGCTCGAGCTGGCTCAGGATGCCGACCACCTCGCTGCCGTCGCGCACCAAGAGGCGGTGGATGCGGTGGCGCAGCATCAACAGCATGGCGTCGTAAAGCGGGTCGCCCGCCTGCACCGACCAGGGGTCGAAATGCGTGAACGCGCCCACCGTCAGCGCCGAGGGCGGCCGGTCGCCGGCCAGCGCCGCCACCAGGTCGGTCGCGGTAAAGATGCCCAGCCGGTCGCCATCGCGGACCAGCGCATCGGCAATGCCGCGCGCGGCCATCTCGCGGCACAGCGTGACCAGGTCGGTGCCGGCATCGGCGAAATGCGGCTTGCGCAGCGCGGCGTCGCGCACCCGCGCCGTCATCAGCGAGACCATCTCCCGCTGCGCGCGCATTCCCGCCTTGGACTCGGCACTCGTCACGACACGATTCCCCCAGCCGGCCCCTACCCCGGCGCGGACCGGGCAGGACGGCACCGGCCGGCCGATGTTAGGCGGCAGGCGGGGCTTGCCGCAAGTCTTTTGACCGTGGGGATTTTTCCGGCGCCGCGCCGGTCAGCGCATCGCCTTGTAGGGCGGGTTCAGCCGGAACACCTTTTCGCGTGACAGCTTCCAATGCGCCAGCGGCCCGGTGCAGCGTTCCACCTCGCGCCGCGGGCCGGTGACGCGAATCGTGCCGGGAATCACCTCCTCGGCCGGCAGCGGTCTCAACTGGTCCAGAACCTCGGCCGTTTCCTCGCGCGAGGGGTCGCGGTCGTCGGAATAGACCAGCACGAAACATTCGTTGCGCTTGTTTTCCATAGCCATCGCCAAAACCTATTCGATCAGTCCAGCGCCTTCATATTCCTTGCCGAATCCGATCGGCCGTGCATGTTCGTTCGCCATCCGGATGATGTCGTCCGAGCGTTGCTGGTTGCGCTCGGCCGACAGCAGCCCGGGGGTCCGGGACAGCAACCGCGCGATCAGGCCCGCCACCGCCGGGCAGGCCATCGAGGTGCCGTCCATCACCCCTTTCGACGTGTCGTCGACCCAAGATATAATACCAACGCCCGGCCCGATAAAGTCCACCTCGGGGCCGATATTGCTGAAAGATGCAAAGAAACGCTCGCCCACGGGCGCCGGATCCCGGGCGACATTGCGCGCGGTGATCGCCCCCTCGGGCCAGGCGTCCAGCACACCGCCGGCCGAAACGCCCAGCACGGCCGCCGAGCGCGCCGGGTAGGACACCGGCGCCATGCCGTCGTTGCCGGTCGCCGCGACGCAGACCACGCCAAGCGCCCGCGCCCGCCGCACCTCGCGCGAGATCGAGATCGGCTCGGAGGACTGGCCCAGGCTCATGTTGATGATGTCGCAGCCGTCCTCGACCGCCTGGCGGATGGCGCGGGCGATGGCGAATTCGCTGGCGCCGCCGTCGCCCTTTTCGAAGACGCGATAGGCGTGCAGCGCCACCTTGGGCGCGACGCGGGCGATGATGCCGGCGACATGGGTGCCGTGGCCGGTGCCATTGCCGAACCATTCGTCCGCCGGTTCGGTGCCGGTGGTGTTCAGCCCCTTGACCAGGTTCAGCCCCGGCGCCGGGTCGACCCCGGTGTCGATGACCGCGACCTTGATGCCCTCGCCGTCGCTCTTGCCCGCCGGCGCCACCATGCGGGCCAGCGCATCGGGAAAGTCGTCGGCGATGGGCGGCACCGGCAGCTCGACCTCGGTGACGCCCTGGGGCGCGACCTCGACATCCTGCACCCCGCCCGGCCAATAGCCGGCCAGCGGCGCGCAGATGATGGCGTCGATGCGGGTCTGCCCGGCCGGCAGCGCGGTGCGGAACCAGCCCTGCGCATCGGTGCGCACGTCCGAGATGCCGAAGCCCCGGCGCCTGTTCAGAACCACCACGACCTGCGCCCCGGCGATGGGCTTGCCGCTGGCGGCATCGACGCAGCGCAGCGCCAGTTCCTTTTCCGAGCGGAAGGCGGTGGGCTTGGCCTGCTGGCGGATGATGTTCACCTGGCCGAAGCGCAGCGGGTAAAGCCGCAGCTCGGGCCGGATGCGCAGCCCGGGATAGGCGCGCTGCAGCACGAAGGCCTGTTCGGGCGTCATGCGGACCAGCGAGGCCTCGTCCTCGCCGATGGAATCGATCAGCCGGATGCGGCCCGCCTCGGTCTCGAGGATGCGCAAGGGCGGCCGCGTCGGCGACAGGTCGCCCGCCTCGGCCCCCTGCGCGGCGCTGCTGGCAATGCTGGCGCCGCGGCCCCCGAACAGCCGCTGGTGCATGCTGCGAAACAGCCGGAAGCTTGCGGTCTCCATGCCTTCGTTGAAGACGTTGTCCTCGGGGACGATGACATATTTCCGGGTCTTGCCTGACATGGCGGCGATTCCTTCCTGCCGGTTTCGGATCAGGTGACGGCAGAAGCGGCCATGAAGGCAAGAGGGGACGGTTTCCCGCCCATGCACCCGGGCCGGACGGCGTGTCTCTGCCGAAATCGCGCGGCGCGGCAGTTGCGCATGGACGCAGCCGCCGCGACGTATTAGGAAGGCAGCCCTAAGCGCGCCGGACAAGCGCGCAGCCAGAATCGACCATAGCCCGAGCAGAACAGAATGCACCCCGGCAAGAGCGCGACGCGCAAAGTCGCGACCCTGAAGCCTATCCAGATCCGCGGCCGCTTCTTCACGGCCGTGGCGCTGCATCTGTCGGGCCGCCCCGACGCCGGTTTCTTCGACGCGCTGGACGCGCGGCTGGCGCAGGTGCCGCTGTTCTTCGACAATGCGCCCCTGGTCATCGACCTGGAACAGGCCGAAGGGCTGGAAAGCGTCGATGAGATCCTGCGCCTGACCGACGACCTGCGGGCGCGCAACCTGTCGGTCTTCGGCATTCAGAGCGGCACGGCGGCGCAGGCCGCGGCAGCGCGGGCGGCGGGGCTGATCTCGCTGGCCGGCGGGCGCGACGTGCCGCTGGACCGCGTCAGCCGCCAGGGCAGCCGCCCCGAGACGCCGGCCCCGGTGCGCGAGGCACCGCAGCCCACCAGGATGGTGACGCAGCCGGTGCGCTCGGGCCAGATGATCTTCGCCGACCGCGGCGACCTGGTGATCGTCGGCTCGGTCAGCTCGGGCGCCGAGGTCATCGCGGCCGGCAACATCCACATCTATGGCCGGCTGCGCGGCCGGGCGCTGGCCGGCGTCAACGGTGACACCTCGGCCCGCATCTTCTGCCACGCGCTCGATGCCGAGCTGCTGGCCATCGCCGGCCTCTACCGCACCAGCGAGAATCTGGGCCCCGACACCCCCCGCGACAATGTGCAGGTCTGGCTGGATGGCGAGAAGCTGCGCATCGAATCGCTGAAATGACCATGATCGAAAGGAAACGCTCGTGAGCAAGGTTATCGTTGTCACCTCGGGCAAGGGCGGCGTCGGCAAGACGACCTCCTCGGCCGCCATCGCCGCCGCGCTGGCCGCACGCGGCAAAAAGACGGTCGTGATCGACTTTGACGTGGGCCTGCGCAATCTCGACATGATCATGGGCTGCGAACGCCGCGTGGTCTTCGACTTCATCAACGTGATCCAGGGCGACGCCAAGCTGAAGCAGGCGCTGATCAAGGACCGCCGGCTGGAGAAACTCTACGTCCTGCCGACCTCGCAGACCCGCGACAAGGACGCGCTGACCACCGAGGGCGTCAAGGCGGTGCTGGACGAGCTGCGCGAGGAATTCGACTATATCATCTGCGACAGCCCGGCGGGCATCGAGCGCGGCGCGCATCTGGCGATGTATTACGCCGACGAGGCGGTGGTGGTGACCAACCCCGAAGTGTCCTCGGTGCGCGACAGCGACCGGGTGCTGGGGCTGTTGAACTCCAAGACCTTCCTGGCGGAAAAGGGCGACGACAGCGCGGTCAAGGCGCAGCTGCTGCTGACCCGCTTCGATCCGGCCCGCTCGGCCAATGGCGAGATGATGAGCGTGCAGGATGTGCTGGAAATCCTGGCCATCCCGCTTCTGGGCATCATCCCGGAAAGCACCTCGGTGCTGAAGGCCTCGAACGAGGGCACGCCGGTGTCGCTGGACGAGAAATCGCCGGCCGGCAAAGCCTATCTGGACGCGGTCGGCCGCCTGGTCGGCGAACAGATCGAGATGCGGGCGACCCCCGGCGAACAGCGGCGCGGCTTCTTCCAGCGGCTTCTGGGACGGACGGCCTGAGATGTTCGGTTTCTCACTCCGCCCGCGCAAGCCCAGTTCGGCGCAGACCGCCAAGGAGCGGTTGCAGATCCTGCTTGCGCATGAACGCACCAGCAATTCCGGCCCCGACTTCCTGCCGCTTCTGCAGCGCGACATCCTCGAGGCGGTGCGCCGCCACATGGATGTCGACGGCGATGCGGTCGACATCAAGCTGGAACGCAGCGACGACCTGTCGAGCCTGGAAATCAACATCGAGATGCCCGGCACCCGCAAGGCGTCCTGACCGGCCGGCTTCTTTCTTGCCGAAATATCCTGGGGGGAGCGTTTCGCGCACCCCGTCGAGGGGTGCACGAAACGCGGGGGGCAAAGCCCCCCGGGCCCCGCGCGCAAGCCGAGCCGGACCAAGAACCCTCGCACATTGCGGCCGGCAAACCCGTGGCGCTCAAGGGCCCGACCGTCACCGACGCCCAAGCGGTGATGGCAAGGCTGCCCGAGCTACAGCGCCCATGCCGTCATCGACCAGCAGGTCGAACGCGGGGGCCCGACTGTCGCTCGATGCGCAGGGCCGGCGGCGCTGAACCTGACCGCCACCTTCAAGACTGCCGAGCCGGTCGCGCGCGACCGGCCGCGGTTCAGGGCGCTGCAAGCCGCGGCTTGTGCGAGGCCGCCTCGCGTTCCGGCCGCAACGCCCAAAGCGCCAGCAGCGGCTCGTCCCCGGCCTTCATGGCGTGCTGGATGTTCGGCGGATTGTAGAAGCTGCCGCCGACGCCGGGCTGGAACCAGTCGCCGTCTTCCTGCCAGAAATCGCCGGGCGAGAGCACGAGATAGGTTTCCTCGGGCGCGTGCTGGTGGTCGGGATAGCGGATGCCCGGCGCCAGCAGGCTGAGCCCGATCCACAGGTCGCGGCGGTCCTCGATCCCGCCCGGCCCCAGCAGCATGGCATTGGCATGGCCGTCCTCGAAGCCGGGCCCGGCGGTGGCATCGCCGCTGCGCCGGCGCCAGCAGAGCCGCGGCGCCAGGGCCCGCAACGCCGCCAGCAGCGCCGCAAGATCGGCCTGTTCGACCGGGCGGTCCAGCGCAGGCTCCAGCACCCGCTCGACCACCGGCTGGCTGGCCGGCGCCGCGCCGGGCGCGGCAGGCGTGGCCGCGGCCTTGGCGATCCAGGCCAGCGAGGCCCGCGATTGCGCACCGACTGCCCGAGCCTGCATGGCGGGCAAGGCGATGTCCAGGAAATCCTGCAATTCCTGCGGTCGTTCCATTCCGTGCCCTTTCCGTTTCCCGTTCGATTACAGATCCTTGACCAGCCGCAAGGCGTCGTAGATGGCGGCATGGGTATTGCGCGCCGCCACCGCGTCGCCGATGCGGAACAGCCGGAACTTGCCCTGGGGGTTCTTGCGGACATCCTGCAAGCCGCCGGTGGTCAGCGCCTCGTAATCCACCTCGCCCAGGTTCGAGGATTGCGGCTTGAGGTCGAAATACAGCTCGTCCAGCGGCCGGGTGCCGTGGTTCACCACCACCTGGTCGACCAGCCGGTCGCGGGTGACGCCGCCGTAATCGCTGCCCAGCGTGGCGCGCAGCCGATTGCCCTCGCGCGCGACCGATTGCAGCCGCCAGGTGACGGTGAAGGTGGTGTCGCGCTTTTGCAGGCTGCGCATATAGGGCACCAGGTTCATCGCCATGACCTCGGGCGAGAAGCTGCGGTCGGGGGTGACGATCTCGACCTTCGCCCCGGTCGCGGCGATCAGGTCGGCGGCCTGCAGCGCGGCATGGTCGCCGGCGTCGTCATAAACGAGCACGCTCGAGCCCGGCTTCACGTCGCCCGACAGGATGTCCCAAGCCGAGCAGACCAGCTCGTTGCCAGCCTGCAAAACCTCGGTATGCGGCAGTCCGCCGGTGGCGACGATGACCTCGTCCGGTCGGGTCGCGAGCACGTCATCCGCTTCGGCGAAGGTGTTGAAGTTGAAGGTGACGCCGTGCTTTTCGCACATGGCCTGGCGCCAGGCGATGATCGAGATCATCTCGCGCCGGCGCTCTTGCAGCGCGGTCAGGCGGATCTGGCCGCCGGGTTGGTCGGCGGCCTCGAAGACGGTGACCGTGTGGCCGCGCTCGGCGGCGACGCGGGCGGCCTCCATGCCCCCCGGACCGGCGCCGACGATGGTGATGCGCTTCTTCACCGCGGCCGGCGGGATGGTCTGCGGCATGGTCTCCTCGCGGCCCGTCGCCGCGTTGTGCAGGCAGAAGGCCAGCCCGCCCTGATAGATGCGGTCGAGGCAATAGTTCGCGCCGACGCAGGGGCGGATGTCGTCCTCGCGGCCCTCGACGACCTTGCGCACCAGATGCGGGTCGGCCATGTGGGCGCGGGTCATGCCGACCATGTCGACCAGCCCGGCGGCGATGGCGTGGCGCGCCGTCGGCACGTCGGGGATCTTGGCGGCGTGGAAGGTCGGGAAATTCGTGGCCTTGCGGATCTGGCCGGCGAATTCCAGGTGCGGCGCGTTGCGCATGCCCTGCACCGGGATCACGTCGGTCAGCCCGGCGTCGGTGTCGATATGGCCGCGCACCACGTTCAGGAAATCGACCAGCCCGCTGTCCTTGAGCTTTTGCGAGATGGCGATGCCGTCCTGCGCGTCGAAGCCGCCGGGCAGGCATTCGTCGCCGGTATAGCGCACGCCCAGCAGGAAATCCTCGCCACAGCGCTCGCGGATGCCCTTCAGGATGTCGAAGGTGAGGCGCAGCCGGTTGTCCAGGCAGCCGCCATAGGGGCCGTCGAGGTCATTGGTCAGCGGCGACCAGAACTGGTCCATCAGGTGACCATAGGCCTGCAATTCCAGCCCGTCCAGGCCCGCGGCCTTCATCCGCTCGGCCGCATCGACATAATCGCCGATGATGCGGGCGATGTCCCAGTCCTCCATCTTCTTCGGGAACGAACGGTGCGCGGCCTCGCGTTCGTGACTGGGCGAGACGACGGGCAACCAGTCCGCCTTGTCCCAGCGCGTGCGCCGGCCCAGGTGAGTCAGCTGGATCATGACCGCGCAGCCGTGGTCGTGGCATTCGTCGGTCAGTTGCTTCATCCAGCCGACCACCTCGTCCTTCCAGGCCAGAATGTTGTTGAACACCGGCGGGCTGTCGCGCGAGACCGAGGCCGAGCCCGCCGTCATGGTCAGCGCCACGCCGGCCTTGGCGCGCTCGACGTGATAGGCGCGATAGCGATCCTTGGGCATGCCGTCCTCGGGATAGGCCGGCTCGTGGCTGGTGATCATGATGCGGTTGCGCAGCGTCAGGTGCTTCAGCTGGAACGGCTGCAGAAGGGGATCGTTCGACATGGCTCTGCCTGCTCTGGGTGGAGTGTGCTGTTCCGAGAAAATCCGAAAATGTTCACTTGTGTCAATTAAAAAATCATCGGTGAACCGAAAGCGCCGCAAATTGCACATTTATCTTGCTCGGTTGTCGCGCGCGTCCTAAGCAGTGTCATGGATCAGGCGAACGCATCCGAAACGGGCTGGCGAGGGTCGCGCGAGGGTTGGCTGGAAGCCGGCTATCAGGCGCTGATCGAAAGCGGCATCGACGCGGTCAAGATCCTGCCCCTGGCCAAGCGGCTGAACCTGTCGCGCACCAGCTTCTACTGGTTCTTCGAGGATCGCGAGGCGCTGCTGTCCGCCCTGCTCGACGGCTGGGAGCTGCGCACCACCCGGCCGCTGATCGATTCGACCACGCAATATGCCGAGACCCGGGCCGAGGCGATGCTGAACGTCCTGACCTGCTTCCTGGCGCCGGGCGTCTTCGATTCGCGGCTGGAATTCGCGGTGCGCAGCTGGTCGCTGCAGGACGAGAACGTGGCGGCGCGGATCAAGGCCGCCGACTTGGCCCGGCTCGCGGCGCTGACGCAGATGCTGGCGAAATGGGGCATCGCTCCGGACGAGGCCGATATCCGCGCCCGCACCATCTATCTGGTGCAGATCGGCTATATCTCGATGCAGGCGGACGAGGACATCGAGACCCGGCTGGCCCGCATCCCCACCTATGTCAAGATCTATGCCGACGAGTTGCCCGAGCCGCGCGAAATGGCCCGTTTCACCGCCCGCTTCCGCCCCTGACGGCCGGCCCGGGCGCCGCGCATGGCGCAAAATTACAAGAAAGGGTCGCAAATCATCCCTATTGGGGGTAATTTTGCGGCATCCTTGCCTTAGGATCGTTCCGAAAACGCAATCTGGCGGGATATGTGCAGGATCGTCACGATTCCGTTCTTGCATGACCATGGAAGGGTCTTTGATGAACCCTGACAAGACAATCGTGAACATTTTCTTGCCAGATATGGCGCGAATCTGTTAGCCAAGTGGGGCAAGCTGGCAGAGATCGGGGAATCGACGACATGCGTGTGGGGATCATCGGCGCGACGGGATGGCTGGGATCGGCCCTTGGGCAGCACCTGCTGTCCGGCCGGGTGGTCCCGGCCGAGGCGCTGGTGCTGCTCAATCGCAGCGGTCCGCGCGCCGACTATCACGGCCACCGCCCGCATTGGGCCGCCGATGTCGCCGAACTGGTGGCGCTGGCGGATGTCATCGTGGTTTCCGTCCGCCCCGAGGACTGGCACGGCCTGGCGCTGCAGGCGCCGGGCAAGCTGGTCCTGTCCTTCATGGCCGGGGTCGGCGCCGATCTGCTGGCGGCCTCGGGCGGGCGGATCGTGCGCGCCATGCCGAATGCCGCCGCCGAAAGCGGCAATTCCTATTCGCCCTTCTGGGCCGCGCCGGGCGTCACTCCCGAGGATCGCGAGGCCGTGCGCCGCATCCTGGGCGCCATCGGCACCACCGACGAACTGCCGGCCGAGGCGCAGATCGACCTGATGACCGCCCTGCCCGGCTCGGGCGCCGCCTATCCGGCGCTGATGGCCATGGCCATGGCGGATTTCATGACCGGCCATGGCGTGCCGGAAACCGTCGCCTGGCGCGCGGTCGAGGCCGCGGTCTGCGGCGGCGCCGCCATGCTGGCGGGCCGGCCGCAGCGCGCAGTCGAACTGGTCGCGGCCTATCGCGACTATCGCGGCACCACCGCCGCCGGGATCGAGGCCGCCGAGGCCGCCGGCTTCCCGCAGGCGGTCGCGCGCGCGCTTGAAGCCGCCATGGAAAAGGCCCGCCGCCTGGTCGCACCCGCTCCGACCTAGCCCCATAGCCAGAGCCCGGCGCGCCAGGCGGCAGCGTCGCGGGGACCCTCAGCCAAGCCGCCACAGGGAGAAAAAACAATGAAAAAACTTGCATTCGCCATCGCCGCCGCCATCCCGGCGGCAGGGTTCTCGACCATGGCGCAGGCCGATTGCGGCTCGTTCACCATCGCCAGCATGAACTGGCAAAGCGCCGAGGTGCTGGCCAACCTCGACCAGTTCATCCTGAACAACGGCTATGGTTGCAGCGTCGACATCACCACCAGCGACACCGTGCCGGCCATCACCTCGCTGGTCGAGAAGGGTCAGCCCGAGGTGGTGCCGGAAGCCTGGGTCGACCTGGTGCCCGAAGTCGTCGCCGGCGGGCTGAAGGACGGCAAGATCGTCGAGATGGCGCGCTCGCTGTCGGACGGCGGCCAGCAGGGCTGGTACATCCCGCGCTACATGCTGGACGAACATCCGAACCTGAACAAGATCGAGGAAATCCTCGCCCACCCCGAGCTGTTCCCGGCGCCCGAGGATCCGTCGAAGGGCGCGATCTACAACGGCCCGCAGGGCTGGGGCGGCACCATCATCACCACACAACTCGCCAAGGCCTTCGACGTCGAGGGCAAGGGCTTCACCCTGGTCGACACCGGCTCGGCGGCCGGGCTCGACGGCTCGATGGCCCGGGCCTACGAGCAGAAGGCGCCGTGGCTGGGCTTCTACTGGTCGCCGACCTCGATGCTGGGCAAATACGACATGGTGCCGGTTGATTTCGGCGTGCCGAACGACATGGCGGAATGGAAGCGCTGCACCTCGGTCGCGGAATGCACCGACCCGAAGCCGAACGCCTTCCCGCGCGACAACGTCTTCACCCTGGTCTCGAAGGACTTTGCCGACAAGACCGACGCGGGCGTGCTGGACTATTTCAAGAAGCGCAGCTGGACCAATGACACCGTGAACCAGCTGATGGCGTGGATGACCGACAACCAGGCCACCGGCGAGGATGGCGCGCGCCAGTTCCTCAAGGACCACCCCGAGATGTGGACCGAATGGGTCAGCCCGGAAGCGGCCGAAAAGATCAAGGCGGCGCTTTGAGCCCCGCGCGGGGCCGCCCCGGCGGTCCCGCGCCTTCTTCGTCCTAGCCCCCCATCGAAAGGTCGCCATGGCTTGGTTCAACGAGTTTCCCCAGCTGGATGACGGTTTCCTCCGTGATCTGAAGAAGGTCATCGACGATGGCTTCCGCTCTTTCACCCGCAGCTACGGCGACGCCATCGAGGGCCTTTTCGAGCCGCTGCGCGTGTTCCTGATCTGGTCCGAGAACCTGCTGACCAACACCCCCTGGCCGATCATCCTGGCCGTGGTCGCCGCCATCGCCTGGTTCGCCAGCCGCAGCCTCAAGATCGTCATCGCCAGCATCGTGACCCTGTGCCTGATCGGCATCTTCGGCATGTGGGCCGATACGATGAAGACCATCTCGATGATCCTGACCTCGACGCTCTTGGCCATCGCGGTCGGGCTGCCGATCGGCATCCTGATGTCGCGCTCGGACCGGGTGCAGGCCTTCGTGAACCCCATCCTGGACGTGATGCAGACCATGCCCAGCTTCGTCTACCTGATCCCGGTGGTCATGCTTCTGGGCATCGGCAAGGTGCCGGGGCTGATCGCGGTGGTGATCTATGCCATCCCGCCGATGATCCGCCTGACCAATCTCGGCATCCGCCAGGTCGACGGCGAGGTGCTGGAGGCCGCCGACGCCTTCGGTTCCTCGAAATGGCAGCGCCTGGTCAAGGCCGAGCTGCCGCTGGCGCTGCCCACCATCATGGCGGGCATCAACCAGACCATCATGATGGCGCTGGCCATGGTCGTCATCGCCTCGATGATCGGCGTGCAGGGCCTGGGCCAGCCGGTGCTGAAGGCGATCTCGAACCAGTATTTCACGCTCGGGCTGTTCAACGGCCTGGCCATCGTCGGCATCGCCATCCTGTTCGACCGCATCAGCCAGGCCTGGGGCCACCGGCTGCAAAAGCATCGCGGAGGCAGCCATGTCTGATCCCATCGGCATCGAGATCCGGAACCTGTTCAAGATCTTCGGCCCGCGCGGCGCCACGTTCATCGACGCGGTCAACCGCGGCATGACCAAGCAGGAGCTGAACGAGAAGCACCGCCATGTGCTGGGCCTGCGCGACATCAACATCAGCATCCCCGCAGGCGCCATCCAGGTGGTGATGGGGCTGTCGGGCTCGGGCAAGTCGACGCTGATCCGCCACATCAACCGGCTGATCGACCCCACCGCGGGCCAGATCCTGGTCGAGGGCCAGGACGTGGTGAAGATGGCCCCGGACGAGCTGCGCGCCTTTCGCCGCCACAAGACCGCCATGGTGTTCCAGAAATTCGCGTTGCTGCCGCATCGCACCGTGCTGGACAACGTGGGCTACGGGCTCGAGGTGCAGGGCCTCGATTCCGCGGCCCGCAACAAGGTCTCGATGCGCTGGATCGAGCGCGTCGGGCTGAAGGGCTTCGAGGCGAAATATCCCGCACAGCTGTCGGGCGGCATGCAGCAGCGGGTGGGCCTGGCGCGCGCGCTGGCCAATGACGCGCCGATCCTGTTGATGGACGAGGCCTATTCGGCGCTGGACCCGCTGATCCGCTATGACATGCAGACCGTGCTGCTGGACCTGCAGAAAGAGGTCCGCAAGACCATCGTCTTCATCACCCACGACCTCGATGAGGCGCTGCGCATCGGCGACCGCATCGCGCTGCTGCGCGACGGTTCGGTGATCCAGCAGGGCACCGGTCAGGACATCGTGCTGCACCCGGCCGACGACTACGTGACGAATTTCGTCCAGCATGTCGATCGCGGCAAGGTGGTCCAGGTCGGCTCGGTGATGGAGCCGCTGAACGGCACCACGCCCGAGGCGACGATCGGCGCCGACGTGACCCTGACCGAGGCGCTGCGCGACATGATGGGCCGCGGCGTGCAGGCGCTGGGGGTCGAGGACGCCCAGGGCCGTCCGGTCGGGCAGCTGTCGCTGAAACGCGCCATCTCGGTCTCGGCCGGCGCCTGAGGCGTGCCGAACGCTATTCCCTGTCCATGCAGGGAATGGCGTTCAGCTGCTCCAGCCAGGGCAGCCGGGATCGGCCCCAGATCTGGGATCGCGGCACCAGCTGCGCGCGCTGGTCGATGGTTCCGGCGCGGATGCCGACGATCTGCGCGGCCTCGCCCTCGCCGGTGGTGTAGATCGGCGCGCCGCAGTCGCCGCAGAAATACTGGAACCGCTTGGCGCCGCTGTCGCCGTGCTTGAGATAGCAGCGGGGCGCCGTCCCGGTCAGGGTGAAATCCTGCGCCCGGGCACGGACCGTCAGCCGAAAGGCCGAGCCGGTCAGCCGCTGGCAATCGGTGCAATGGCAGATCGACACCGCCTCGGGGTCGATCACGGCGCGATAGCCGACCGCGCCGCAATGGCACTGACCGGTGATCTGCATCCGGGGTCTGTCCATGCGTTCCGCCCTTGCTCTGCCTGCCGGCGAAGCATAGCCCGGTTGGTCGGCGAGCGGCACCGGAAAAACCGGGCCGCCCGTGCCGTTTCAGCCCGCCAGCAGCGCCGCGTTGCCGCCTGCTGCCGTGGTATCGACGCAGAGGTGGCGCTCATGCGCGACATGGGCCAGGTCGGGCATCGCCGCGATCAGCGGCACGATCTCGCCCTCGCGCGCCGCCAGCGCCTCGGCATAGGCGCGGCCATGCGCGGCGTCGCCCCACCACAGCACCGCCGAGATGCCCTGAAGCCCGGTCAGCGACGCGGCCGGCAACGCGCCGTCGACGGCGACGGCATTGCCGCCCAGCCGCTCGACCGCGGTGACCTGCGCCGCCACCGCCGCCCGGCCCGGACCCAGGCACAGCACCGGCGCGCGGCTGTGGGCCGAAAGGCGGTTCAGCTCTCCGGTCGGGCCCGGCATCAGCCGCTCTTCGATGCGGCGCGGCGCGGCCGAGGCCAGCGCGGCGCGCAGGCGGACCTCATCCGCCGGCCCCTTCCATTCCATGCCGATGGCGGCCGGCGGCTGCGGCGCGAAGAAGCGCGGCACATAGCGCGGCCCGCCGGCCTTGGGCCCGTTGCCCGACAGCCCCTCGCCGCCAAAGGGCTGGCTGCCGACCACGGCGCCGATCTGGTTGCGGTTGACATAGATATTGCCGACGTGGATGGCGTCCGAGACCTCCTGCACGCGGCTGTCGATGCGGGTGTGCAAGCCGAAGGTCAGGCCGAAGCCGCGGGCGTTGATGTCGGCGATGACCTTGGGCAGCTCGTCGCCCTTGAAGGTCGCGACATGCAGCACCGGGCCGAAGACCTCGCGTTCCAGATCGGCGATGCCGCGCACCCGGATCAGCGTCGGGGCGACGAAGAAGCCGCGCTCCGGTGCCGCCAGCCGGTGCAGCACCCGGTCCTGCCGCGCGGCGACATAGTCGAGGATGCCGCGTTGCGCCGCCGGGTCGATCACCGGGCCGACATCGCTCGCCAGATCCCACGGATCGCCCACGACCAGCTCGTCCATGGCGCCCTTGATCATCTCGATCAGATGCGGCGCGATGTCCTCCTGCACGTAAAGGCAGCGCAGCGCCGAGCAGCGCTGGCCGGCGCTGCGGAAGGCGCCGTTGACTATGTCGCGCACGGCCTGTTCGGGCAGCGCGGTGGAATCGACCACCATGGCGTTCAGCCCGCCGGTCTCGGCCACCAGCGGCGTGCCGGGGGCGAGGTTCGCCGCCATGCTGCGCGCGATGGTCTGCGCCGTCGCGGTCGAGCCGGTAAAGACCAGCCCCGCCATGCGCGGGTCGGCGCTCAGCACCGCGCCGACCACGCGGCCGGCGCCGGGCAGCAGTTGCAGCGCCGCCGCCGGCACGCCGGCCTGGTGCAGCAGCTGGACGCCCAGCATGGCGATGATCGGCGTCGCCTCGGCGGGCTTGGCGATGACGGCATTGCCGGCCATCAGCGCCGCCGCGATCTGGCCCGAAAAGATCGCCAGCGGAAAGTTCCACGGGCTGATCGCGCCGATGATGCCGCGCGGGCCCTGCGGGCTCGCCTCGCCCTCGGCGGCGTAATAGCGCAGGAAATCCACGGCCTCGCGCAGCTCGGCCACGGCATCGGCCAGCGACTTGCCGGCCTCGCGCGCCAGCACGCCCAGGATCGGACCGGCATTTTCCTCGTAAAGATCGGCGGCGCGGCGCAGGACGGCGGCCCGCTCGGAGGCCGGCGCCTGCCAGGTCCGGGCATCGTCGACGGCCCGCGTCGCGGTTGCGGCATCGACCATCAGCACCTGGGCGATGGCCTCGCCCGTGGCCGGGTTCAGCACGTCCTGCACCTGCCCCGAGGCTTCGCGGACCGTCAGCGGCTGCGCATCCGGGATGGCGCCGTCGCGGGCGGCAAAGATCCCCGCCAGCACCTCTTCGTCCGACAGATCGAAGCCCTGCGAATTCGGCCGCTCGTCGCCGTACAGCGCAGCGGGCGCCAGCAGGCTGCGCGGCGGGCGCGCCTCGGCCAGCGCGTCGAAGGGGTCGCGGGCGACCTCCTCGGGCGAGATCGATTCGTCGACGATCTGGTTCACGAAGCTGCTGTTCGCGCCGTTCTCCAGCAGGCGCCGCACCAGATAGGCCAGCAGGTCGCGATGCGCGCCGACCGGCGCATAGATCCGGCAGCGGCCGTTATAGTCGCGCAGCACGATGTCGTGCAGCCGCTCGCCCATGCCATGCAGGCGCTGGAACTCGAAGCGGATGTCGCCCGCCATCTCCAGGATCGCGGCGACGGTCTGGGCGTTATGGGTGGCGAATTGCGGATAGATCCGGTCGGCATAGCCGATCAGCTTGCGGGCATTGGCGATATAGCTGACGTCGGTCGCAACCTTGCTGGTGAACAGCGGAAAGCCCGGCAGGCCCTCGACCTGGGCGCGCTTGATCTCGCTGTCCCAATAGGCGCCTTTGACCAGCCGCACCATGATGCGGCGGTCCAGCCGGCTGGCCAGCGCATGCAGCCAGTCGATCACCTGCCCGGCGCGCTTGCCATAGGCCTGCACCACCACGCCGAAGCCGTCCCAGCCGGCCAGCGAGGGGTCCGACAGCACCGCCTCGATGACCTTCAGCGACAGGACCAGCCGGTCCTGCTCCTCGGCGTCGATGTTCATGCCCATGCCGCCGGCCTTGGCCTGTTGCGCCAGCCGCAGCACCACCGGCACCAGCTCGGCCATGACGCGCGCTTCCTGCGCCACCTCATAGCGCGGATGCAGCGCCGAGAGCTTGATCGAGATGCCCGGATTGGCCTCGACCGAGCCCTTGTCGCAGGCCTTGGCGATCGAGGCGATGGCATCGGCATAGGCGCGGTCATAGCGCGCGGCGTCAAGCCCGGTCATCGCCGCCTCGCCCAGCATGTCGTAGCTGTAGGTGAAGCCCTGCGCCTCGCGCTTGCGGGCGCGGACCAGTGCGTCGTCGATGGTCTGGCCCAGCACGAACTGCCGGCCCATCTCCTTCATGGCGCGGCCGACGGCGGAACGGATCACCGGCTCGCCCAGCCGGCGCACCATGCGGCGCAAGGTGCCGGCCTGGTCGTCGTCCAGCACCTTGCCGGTCAGCATCAGGGCCCAGGTCGAGGCGTTGACCAGCGACGAGGTCGCCTCGCCCAGGTGCTTGCCCCAGTCCGAGGGCGCGATCTTGTCCTCGATCAGCGCGTCGATGGTCTGACGGTCGGGGACGCGCAGCATCGCCTCGGCCAGGCACATCAGCGCCACGCCCTCGCGCGTGGACAGCCCGTATTCGGCCAGGAAATGCTCCATCATCGAGGGCTTGGCCTCGGCCCGGATGCGGCGCACCAGATCGGCGGCGCGGCGGGTGACGGCGGCGCGCTGGCCGGCGTCCAGCCCCGCCTGCGCGACCAGCCCCTGCAGCAGCGCGGATTCGTCCGCGAATTTGGCTTGGCAGGAAAACACCTGGGTGCTGACAGAGGACATGCCGATCTCCTTGATCCGATGCGCGTGGTTTATCACAAGGATGCTGGTCGATGCGTCCGAAGTCATGCTATATGCTAGGCGAAAAGAACATTTTTGGGGCAGGTTTCAGGATGGATCATGCACTCGACGCCGTGGATCGCAGGATCCTAGCCGAATTGACGCAGAACGCGCGCATCCCGGTGGCGGAGCTGGCGCGCAAGGTCGGCCTGTCGAAGACGCCCGTGGCGCTGCGCATCCGGCATCTCGAGGAGATCGGCCTGATCACCGGCTACCGCGCCATCCTGTCGCCGATGAAGCTGGGCCTGACCAACGTGACCTATCTGGAGGTGCGGATGAACGACACGCGCGAGGCGGCGCTGCAGCAGTTCAACACCGCCGCCCGCGCCATCCCCGAGGTCGAGGAATGCTACATGATCGCCGGCGGCTTCGACTACCTACTCAAGATCCGCTCGCGCGACATGGCGCATTTCCGCAGGATCCTCGCGGAAAAGATCTCGACCCTGCCGCATGTGAACAGCACCTCCAGCCATGTCTCGATGGAGGCGGTGGTCGAGCAGAACTTCCACCTCAGTTGACGCCCCGGCCCGCAGCTTTCCGTTTTCGAAATACCCCGCCGCCCGTGCCACAGGCGGGGCGGCGGCCCGAAACGTGGCCGCGAAACCGCGCCGCCGCGAAAACCGCCGGGCTGGTTAACGGTGCCGGCCGGCGCCGCGAAGGCGGCGGCGCGGAACAGCATTCCAGAAATGCCCGATCGGCGGGAAATGATCACGGCTTTGCCGCGATACCCCGCCCCGAACCGGAACGGTTTCCGCCATGGCGGATCGTCAAGCCAGCAGCGGCGCGGCTTGCCTCGGACGGCGGCGCATGGTCTGAAGGGCCATCACCCTGACGTGACCCTTTGCAGAGCTGAACATGATTCACGAACCCCTTCCCGACGGCGGCTGGTCGCGGCAGATCCTGAACCTGCGCAACGCCTTGGTCTGCCCGGCCGAGACGCATCAGGACATCCCCGGCGTCTGGTGCGACGGCGACGTGGCCGAGGCCACGACCTGGCGCGACGGCGCCCGGGTGACGCCGCCGCTGACCGAGGCGCCCGAGCCCACCGCCACGCTGGCCGGGCTGCATCTCTGGGCCGGGATCTATTTCGGCCATTTCGGCCATTTCCTGGTCGAGACCCTGTCGCGGCTCTGGGCCGCGCGCGCCGAGGGCGTGGAAAGCGTCATCTTCACCCCGCGCCACAGCCGGCTGCGCGACTTCGTCTCCTACCAGAAGGAGCTGATCGAGCTGACGCTGCCCGACCTGCCGGTCCGCATCCTGCGCGAACCGACGCGGGTGGAAGAGCTGGTCGTCGCCGGCCAGGGCTTCGGCCTGGGGCGGATCTCGGCCGGAACCGAGGAATTTCGCAGCTTCATCCGCGACGCCTTCGCCCCGATCGAGCCGGGCGGGCTGGAAAACGTCTATGTCTCGCGCACCCGCTTCGGCGGCAAGGGCGGCATCATCAACGAGCAGCTGGTCGAGGACAACCTGATCGCCCAGGGCTATACACCGGTCTACCCCGAGAAACTGTCGATCCGCGAGCAGCTGTCGATCTTCAAGGGCGCCAGGCGCATCGTCGGGCTGGACAGCTCGGCCTTCCACATGCTGGGCTTTGTCGCCAATCCCGACCAGCAGGCCTGCATCATCCTGCGCCGCAACCATCCCGCCTATCACCATATCGTCGAGCATCTTGCCGGCTTCACCGGCCGCCGGCCCGAGGTCATCGACGAACTGGTCGCCGACTGGATGCCCGAGCGGCAGAAGATCGCCAACCATGTCACCTGGGGCGAGCTCGACCAGCCGCGCCTGGCACAGCGCCTGGCCGAGCTGGGGCTGATCGCCGACGCCGGCCGGTGGCGGGATGCGACGCCCGAGGAATTCGACGCCGCCGTCCAGCGCGCGGCCGAGCGCAGCCAGGAGCCGCTGGTGCGCCGTCCGACCGTGCGCCGCCCGGCCAAAGCCCCGGCGGCCGAGTGATCGGCCCAGGCCGTGCATTGCGTCTGTTCGCCCGCGCCCAGGTTCCGGGCGGTGGTCGAGCTTCAGCCCCTCCAGCGCCGGGTTGCGGACGCCGACGTCAAGCCCAGCGACAGATCGGCGACCAGCAGCGCGTCGTTGCGCAGAGCATCCGCACCTCGCCGGTCTGGCGCGAGAAATCCGGGTGCTCGGGGTCGGTTGTCAGCAGGTTCTGCAGCGTGATGCGACAGGCCCGGACGGTCAGCAGCGCGTCCGAGCCCGGCGGCTGGTATTCACCCCGATCTCGTATTGCTCGGCCTTGGTCGGTTCGCAGGGCTTGTCAGGCTGGGCGCCAGATAGATGCGGTCGTCCTGCACCGCGTCCATCTGCATGCTGCCCGATTGCGCGAAGCCGACGACACGCCAGCGCGCCGTCGCGACGCCGGCCATGTCCAGGCCCGATTGCACCATGACTGCCATAGCGCAGCAGCGCCTGGCCCGGCCCAGCAAGAAGCTCGCGCCGGCGTGATGGCCGATGCTCAGGCCGTCAGCCGTGGCACGATCAGGCGCGGCACCAGGGCGTGGCGCAGGATCTTGCCCGAGTTCGAGCCGACAAAGACCCGCATCAAGCCGCCCAACCCGCTGGAGCCGATCACCAGCAGCTCGTCCGGCCGCCAGTCCAGCGCGCCGACCGCTTGGCGCCAGTTGCGCCCGTCGCCCAGAACGCACTCCGGCAAGGCCTCGTCCGGCCAGTCGGCGCGGATGCGGTCGTGCAGGGCATGGGCCTGGCGGCGGAACTGGTTCGCGACCAGGTTCTCGGCGTCATAGCCCGCATCGCTGGGATACATCTGCCGGTCGCGCACGATGAAGGTGGCCAGCCGCAGGGCCGCGTGGAACCCCGCCGCGATCTGGCCGGCGCGCCGGGCCAGGGCGATGGAATGCTCCGAGGCGGACAGCGCGCAGGTCACCCGCGACACGCCGCCCGACAGCGCGTCATAGCCGCGCGGTGCCAGCGCCACCGGCACCTGGGCGCTGCGCAGGATCTCGCTGGCGACGACGCCTTCCTGGAAGCGCGCCATCGGCGCCTTGCGCGACGAACCCAGCACGATGGCGTCGGCATCGGTCTCCTCGGCCAGCGCCAGCAGCCCGGCGGCGGTCGAGGCGCCGTGCCGCGCCAGGTATTCCGCCGGCACGTCCGGCGGCATTGCCGCCCGCGCGGCAGCCAGGGTGCGCGCGGCATGGCGCTCCAGGAAGGCGGCATATTCCGCGTCGACCATCGCCGGCGAGGGGTGGTCCCAGGTCTGCGGCAGGATCACCGCCGCGACCACCCGGCCGCGCGCCGCCCGCGCCAGCGTGGCGGCCAGCCGCAGCGCCTCGGCCCCGCCCTTGTCCGCCGAGTGACCGACCAGGAACGTCTTCATTCCGCGGCATCCATCACGGCGTCGCCGCCCCGCTCCAGCGCCGAGTTCCGCGCCGAATAGGTCAGATACAGCACCGCCGCCAGCACCGCCCAGATCGCCGTCAGCTTGAAGACGATCGAGGACAGGCTGGAGATCAGGTAGAGGCACGAGACGATGCTGAGGATCGGCAGCAGCGGGAACAGCGGCACGCGAAAGCCGCGATGCGCGTCGGGCCGCTGATAGCGCAGGATGATGACCCCGGCCGAAACCACGGTAAAGGCGACCAGCGTGCCCATCGAGGTCAGGTCCCACAGCACCGCCGAGGGCAGGAAGGCCGCGATGGCCGCGACGCAGCAGGCCACGATCACGGTGTTCGCGGTCGGCGTCAGCGTATGCGGGTTCACCCGCGAAAAGATCGGCGGCAGCATGCCGTCGCGCGACATGGCGAAAAGCACGCGGGTCTGGCCGTAAAGCACCACCAGCGTCACCGAAAAGACCGAGACCACCGCCCCCGCCGACAGGATCACCGAGGGGATGGCCGAGCCGGTGACGTTCTGCAGGATCACCGACAGCCCGGCCTCCTGCCCCTCGAAGGCGGCTTGCGGCTGGGCGCCCAGTGCCGCCAGCGCCACCAGCAGGTAGAAGCTGATGACGATCACCAGCGCCAGGATGATCGCGAGCGGCAGGTTGCGGCGCGGGTTCTCGACCTCTTCGCCGGCGGTCGAGACCGCATCCAGCCCGACGAAGGTGAAGAAGATCGACCCCGCCGCCGCGCTGACGCCGGCAAAGCCGTGCGGGGCAAAGGGCGTCATGTTCTGCGGATCATAGGCCGAGAAGGCGATGGCGATGAACAGCGCCAGCACGCCCAGCTTGACCAGCACCATGATGGCATTGGCCCGCGCCGATTCCCGCGAGCCGCGCGTCAGCAGGATGCAGCACAGGAACACCAGGATCGCCGCCGGCAGGTTGATGATGCCGTCGCCGCCGAAATGCAGCGCATAGCCCTCGGCCACCAGGGGCGCGTGCAGCAGCGCGCGGGGCAGTTCCAGCCCGGTGGTGATCATCAGGAGATTGTGCAGATATTCGCTCCACCCGACCGCGACCGCGCCGGCCGAGACGCCGTATTCCATCACCAGGCAGGCCGCGACCATGAAGGCCAGCCCCTCGCCCAGGGTGGCATAGGCATAGGAGTAGCTGGAGCCCGAGACCGGGATCATCGAGCTCATCTCGGCATAGCAGAGCGCAGTCAGCCCGGCGGCCAGGCCCGCGATCAGGAACGAGACCAGCACCGCCGGCCCCGCGACCGGCACCTGCTCGGCCAAGACGAAGAAGATGCCGGTGCCGATGGTGGCGCCGACGCCGAACATGGTCAGCTGGAACAGCGTGATGCTGCGGCGCAATTCGCCGCCATGCGCCTGCGACTGGATCACGAATTGTTCGACCGGCTTTCGCCGCATCAGGCGCTGTCCTAGGCTTGGCATCTCGGCCATCTGTTCCTCCCTGCTTGTCCTCGCGGCGCCGGGCCTCAGCCCAGCCAATATTCCGCCTTTTCCGTATCGAAACCGATGATGCCCAGGCCGGCGGCGAAACCTTCGGTCAGCGCGGCGCGCAGTTCCATGCGTGCCGCCAGCGCCTGGTCGGGCGCCGCGCGCAGCAGCGCGTCCAGGTCGCGCGGGATCGGCACGCGGCGGGCGACCGTTGGCACGGGCGCGGCGGCGCCTTCGGCGCAGGCGGTCACGCCGGGACTGTCCAGCTGCCAATCCAGCATCAGCCGGTCCGAGGGCAGCCCGGCATTGATCCCCTCCATCGCGCCGTAGTAATCCGGCAGATAGGTGGTCGAGACGCCCCCCAGCGCCGCCACGTTCAGCCCGGCATTGACCGCGCGCAGCGGGTCATAGGTCCAGCGCACGAGCCGGATGCCGCGCTTGAGGCACCAGTCGCGCTGGAACCATTTCAGCCGCAGCCCCAGCCGCAGCCCGCGCGCCCGGCGCAGCACCGCCAGCCGGTGCGAATGCTGCACCCCCGGCGTGGCCGAGGGAAAGGCGAAGAGAAAGCCTAGCATGTCCGCGCCGTCGAAGGCGCCGGCGACCAGCCCGCCCTCGTGCTGGATCGCCAGCAGCAGATCGGCATTGTCGGCCGGGTCGCCCTGCCCCCAGACTGCGCGTTGCAGATCCTCGGAGCGTTTCAGCTCGGCCAGCCCGTCGAGTTCGCGGATCGCCACCGTCATGCGGCAAACACCTCGGGCGCGTCGCTGACCTGGGCGAGATAGGCGCGGTCCAGCGTGACGCCCAGGCCCGGCCCGTGGCGCGGCACGGCCATCAGCCCAGCCTCGGCCTCCAGCGGCTGCTCGACGATGTCGCGGCGGAAATAGCGGCTGGCGGAGGAGGTATCGCCCGGCTTGGTGAAATTCGGCAGGCTCGCCAGGTGGATGTTCTGCGCCCGGCCGATACCGGATTCCAGCATGCCGCCGCACCAGACCGGCACGTCGAAGGCCGCGCAAAGGTCGTGGATGGCGCGGGCCTGGCCAAAGCCGCCGACGCGCCCAACCTTGATGTTGACCACCCGCGCCGCATCCGCGACCAGCGCCCGCCGCGCATCGGTGGCCGAGCGGATGCTTTCATCAAGGCAGATCGCCGTCAGCATCTGCGCCTGCAGGCGGGCATGGTCGTGGATGTCGTCATAGGCCAGCGGCTGTTCGATATAGTCGAGGCCGAAGGCGTCCATGGATTTCAACAGCGGCAGGTCGCCCAGCCGGTAATCGGTATTGGCGTCCACGGTCAGCTTTGTGTCGGGGAACTCCGCCCGGACGGCCGCCAGCAAGCCCGTGTCATGGCCGCGCTTGATCTTCAGCTTGACGCGGCGATAGCCGGCCTCCACCGCGACCCGCACCCGGTCGAGCGTGGTCGGAATGTCGGCGATGCCCAGGCTGACGCCGACCTCGACCGCATCGCGCACGCCACCAAGCGCCGCCGACAAGGGCAGGTTCAGCGCCTTGGCCCACAGATCCCACAGCGCCATTTCCACCATGGCCTTGGCCATGCGATGCCCGCGCCAGGGGTCCAGCAGCGCCGCCAGCGCCGCCGGGCTGTCGAAACGGCGGCCGACCAGCTGCGGCAGCACCGCCTGGCGCAGAAAGGCCAACGATCCGGGCAGGGTTTCTTCCAGATAGTCGGGCAGCGGGTCCATGACGCCCTCGGCGTAGCCTTCCAGCCCTTCGCCGCGCAGCACCAGCAGCGGGAACAGCTTTTCCGTCATGGTGCCGGTCGAGATGACGAAAGGCGTCAGCAGGGGCAGGCGCACCAGCCGAAGCTCGGCCGCGTCGATGCGGATGCCGGGGAAAACGGGCGTCATGGAAACCTCCGGGGACATGATGGGGCGCGTTTAGCGGCCCCATGGGCGGGGCCGCAAGCGCCTCAGGCGGCCTTGGCCGCCTCGGCCCGCAGGATCATGCCGAAAAGGTCGCGCGGATCGTCCGGGTCGGCGATCATGTCGAGCCGCTGGAACAGGCCCGATTCCTTCAGCCGCGAATGGACATAGCGCAGCGCCGAGAAATCCTCGATGGCGAAGCCGACGCTGTCGAAGAGCGTGATCTGGCGCGCATCCGTGCGGCCCTGCGCCTGCCCGGCGATGACCTGCCACAGCTCGGTCACCGGGTGGTCGGGGGATAGCTGCTGGATCTCGCCCTCGATCCGGGTCTGCGGCGGATATTCGACGAAGATGCCGGCGCGCAGAAGAATGTCGCGGTGCAACTCGGTCTTGCCGGGGCAGTCGCCGCCGACCGCGTTGATATGGATGCCGCTGCCGACCATGTTGTCGGTCAGGATGGTGGCATATTGCTTGTCGGCGGTGCAGGTGGTGACGATCTGCGCCCCCATGATCGCCTCTTCGGCCGATCGGCAGGCCACGACCTTCAGCCCGCGGCCGGCAAGGTTGCGGGCGCATTTTGCCGTCGCCGCAGGGTCGATGTCGTAGAGGCGCACCTCGGAGATGCCGCAGATCGCCTTGAATCCCAGGGCCTGGAATTCGGCCTGCGCACCATTGCCGATCATCGCCATGGTGGTCGCGCCCTGGGGCGCCAGCCACTTCGCCGCCATGGCACTGGTCGCTGCCGTGCGCAGCGCGGTCAGGATGGTCATCTCCGACAGCATCAGCGGATAGCCGGTCGCCACGTCGGCCAGAAGCCCGAAGGCCGTCACCGTCTGCAAGCCCTGCCGGGTGTTCGAGGGATGGCCGTTGACGTATTTGAAACCATAGGTCTCGCCGTCCGAGGTCGGCATCAGCTCGATGACGCCGATGTCGGAATGGCTGGCGACGCGGGGCGTCTTGTCGAACAGCGGCCAGCGGGCAAAGTCGCGCTCGATCTCGGCGGCCAGCTCGGCCAGCATCGTTTCGACGCCGACATGCAGCACCAGCCGCATCATGTTCTCGACGCTGACGAAGGGGACATAGGCGGTTTCGGAGGGTTTCAGCATTTGGATACTCAGTGAAAGCTGCGGGTGGGACGGTCAAAGACCCGGCGGCCGAAAAGCGAGCCGGCCAGGTCCACCATCAGCCGCGCCGTGCGGCCGCGATCGTCCAGGAACGGGTTCAGTTCCACGAGGTCCAGCGAGGTCATCAGCCCGGATTCGTGCAGAAGCTCGCAGACCAGATGCGCCTCGCGGAAGGTGGTGCCGCCGGGGACGGTGGTGCCGACGGCCGGTGCGATGGACGGGTCGAGGAAATCGACGTCCAGCGACACGTGCAGCATGCCGTTCTCGGCCCGCACCCGGTCGAGGAATTCGCGCAGCGGCGCGACGATGCCGCGTTCGTCCAGCACGCGCATGTCGTTGACGATGATGTCGGTTTCGCGCAGCGCGGCCAGCTCGGCCTCGTCGACCGAGCGGATGCCGAACATGCAGATGTTCTGCTGCGGCACCGGCGCCGGAAAGGGCGGAAAGGCCTCGAAACCCGGCCGGCCGGCGATATAGGCGACGGGCGTGCCGTGCAGGTTGCCGGATTCGGTGGTCAGCGGCGTGTGAAAATCGCTATGCGCGTCCAGCCACAAAAGGAACAGCGGACGCGAGGCTGCGGCGGCATGTTCCGCCGCCCCCGCGACCGACCCCAGCGCCAGGCTGTGATCGCCGCCCAGCACCACCGGCATGCCGCCGGCGCCCAGCACGCCTGCCACCCGCTCGCGCAGGGCGGCGGTCCAGGCCAGGGTCTCGGGCAGCTGGTCCACGGCGGGGTTCGGGCATTCGGCCTGCGGCAGGCCGGCCAGCGAAACATCGCCCAGGTCCGTGACCGCGTGGCCCAGTTCGGCCAGCACCCGCTCGATGCCGGCGACGCGATAGGCGGCCGGCCCCATCAGGCAACCGCGGCGGCGCTGGCCAGAGTCGATCGGCGCGCCGACAAGGGAAATTCTGCTCATTCCGCTCTCCTTCTTCGATGGAAATTCCTGCCGCCTGGTGGTGACTTCAACCGGATCTTTGGCTAATTTGCACAGCAGTTCAACCAAACTGGCAGGTAAGGCCACCATTATGGACGATCTCGACCACGGGCTGATCGCCGAGCTGCGCCGCGACGGGCGGGCGCCGATTTCCGAATTGGCCGAGCGGTTGCGGGTCAGCCGCGCCACGGTGCGCAGCCGGCTCGAGCGGCTGAAGGCGGCGGGCGAGATCGCGGGCTTCATCGTGCTGACCCGCGCGGATGTGTCCGAGGCGCCGGTGCGCGGGCTGATGATGATCGGGATCGAGGGGCGCGGCAGCGACCGCATCACCGCGCGGCTGACCGGCATGCCGGCGGTGATGGCTGTGCATGCCACCAACGGCCGCTGGGACATGATCGTGGAGCTGGCCACGGAATCGCTGGCGGAACTGGACGAGGTGCTGCGCCGGATCCGCAACCTGGAGGGCGTGGTGACCTCGGAGACCAGCCTGCTGCTGACCACGCGCCGCGCCGGGCGCTGAGCCGTTCAGGGCGCCATGATCGGCTGCACCGCAACCGACGCGGCCTGGCCGGCGGCGCGCAGTTCCTCCAGCACCCGGGGCAACAGCTGCGCCGCCGGCACACCCGAGGGCGCGGCCGCGACCGCCGCCAGCGGCGCCTCGGTCGTCAGCGCCACCAGCAGATAGGTCCCGGGCGCCTGCCCGCCCAAGGACAGCGCGAAGCCGAAGTCGCGCGCGCCCTCGCCCGGCGCGGCCAGCTGCGCCGACAGGTCATAGACCTCGCCCGTGGGCGGCACGATCCACAGCCACAGGTTGCGGTCCCGGCCCGCCTCGACCGCGCCGCGGATCTGCAGCTGCTGGTCACCGGCGCTGGCCTCGGCCCGCAGCAGCAGGGGCGGTGCCGGGCGGCCCGAGATCTCGCGCAGGAAGTCCAGCGCCGGGCATTGCGCCGCGCTGGCCGTCGCCTGCTGGACCGAGGGGCTGACCCCGAAGCGGCTGCCATAGGCCGCGACCACCGGCGCCGGTTGCAGGTCGCCCGGACCGATGAATTGCAGCTGGCCGGCGTTGGGACCGGCGGCGATGCGCTCGACCGTCGCGCAGGCCGGCAGCGCCTGCTCGGCCAGGAAGCCCTCGCGCGTCGAGGGGTCGCGCGGCGGCAGCCCGGCCGGCGTCGCGGCCGGGGCGTCGGGCGGCGCGACGGCGGGCTCGCCCGGATCCAGCATCACCCAGCCAAGGCCGGCGATCCCCGCCAGCAGCAGCGCCGCGCCGCCGATCAGCGGCCAGCGCCGCGGCTCGGTTGCGGGCGGCACCGGCGGCGTTTCGGCGGGCGGCGGCGGGGCCGCGCCGAAGGGACTGGCGGAATGCGCCGGCCCGCTGAGGCCGGAACCCAGGCCCGAGCCGGTCACGGCGCTGGCCTCGGCCTCGGCCAGCGGCGCGGCGGCGCTGTCCTGCCACAGCGGCAGGCGATAGCGCGAGGGGATGCGCGAGGGGTCGTCAAGCATCGCCAGCACCGCGCCCATGTCGGCGGGCCGCAGCGCCGGGTCGGGTTCCAGCATGTGCTGGAGCAGCGGGAACAGCCGGTGCGAGATGCCGGACAGGTCCGGGATGGCGCCGCGCAGGGCCGAGGCCGAGACCACGGAATCGCCCATGTCCAGCGGCTTGCCGCGCGCCACCGCGGCGATCAGCAGCGCCAGGCCATAGACATCGGTGCGCGGGCCGATCTTGCCGCCCCAATGGCCCAGCTGCTCGGGGGCGATATACTTGAACTTGCCGGCAAAGCGCCCGGCCAGCCCGTCGCCCAGCTCGGTCGAGCGGGCGATGCCGAAGTCGATCAGCACCGCCTCGGCGATGCGGTCGTCGCGCAGGATCACGTTGTCGGGCGACAGGTCGCGATGGGTGACGCCGCTATCATGGGCGCGCATCAGCCCGGCACCGATGCGGCGCATCAGCACCAGCACCTCGGGTTCGGACAGTGCGCCGTCGGTCTTCAGCCGCGCGCCCAGGTGCCGGCCCTCGACGAATTCCATGATCAGGCAATAGCGGCCCAGCCCGGGGTCGAGGACGAAGTTGTGATAGCGCACGATGGAATCGTCGCGCAGCTGCACCAGCACCCGCGCCTCGCGCCGGAACATCTCCAGCACCGCCTTGTCGTCGGCGAGGCCGGGCAGGATGACCTTCACCGCCACCGGGTCGCCGGTGAAGACGTTCTCGGCGCGATAGACCTCGCCCATGCCGCCGGCGCTGACCAGGCCGAGGATGCGGTAATTGTTGTTGATCAGCGTGCCGGGCTGGACCAGCCGCGGCTCGGGCGTGGCCGCGCCGGCGCCGATCACCGTGGGATCGGCGGCCGAGGCCATCACCGTCGCGTCGGGCGGCGCGGGACGGGGGGCGTCGGGGTCGGGGTCCGGGTCGGACATGGTCAGTCCAGCTCCTCGACCAGGGCCGGCGGCGCCTGGCAATCGACCACGATCACGCTGACATTGTCGCGCGCGCCCCGCGCCAGGGTCTCGCGGATCAGCGCTTCGGCGATGCTGGCGGCGCGGCCGGCCTGGCCCAGCAGCCGGGCGATCTCGGCATCCTCGAAATGCTCGGTCAGCCCGTCCGAGCAGATCAGGAAGCGGTCGCGGTCCATGGCGAGCCCGGTCACCACCTCGGGCGCGGCGGGGTCGCCGACGCCGATGGCGCGGGTGATGACATTGCGGCGCGACGAGGCGCGGGCCTCGTCCTCGGTCATCTGGCCGGCGGCGATCAGCAGCGCCACCTCGCTGTGGTCGCGGGTCAGCCGGGTCAGCCGGCCGTCGCGCAGCAGGTAGACCCGGCTGTCGCCGGCCCAGACGCAGGCCAGTTCGCCCTCGTGCAACAGCAGCGCCGCCACGGTCGAGCCGGCGCCGCGCGCGCCGTTCCGGCCGGCGTGGTCGAGGATGCGGCGATTGGCGCGGTCGATGCGGGCGATGACGCGCGCGCGCTGGTCCTGGGCGCTGACCGCGACGCCGGTCGAGGCCAGCTCCTCGACGATCATGCCGCTGGCGACCTCGCCCGCCGCATGGCCGCCCATGCCGTCCGCGACGGCCCAAAGCCCGAATTCGGGCAGCGCGATGACGCTGTCCTCGTTCTGGTCGCGCAGGCAACCCCGGTCGGTCAAGGCGGCGAAATCATAGCGGAAATTCGTGTTCATCTCGATCATGCCCCGACCTCGTCCGGTGCCGCGCGGGCGATCAGCCAGCCCAGCTCGGCCACGCCCGGCCAGCCTTGGCAGCAGGCGGCGCCCGACGGGCCGTCCCCGGCGCCGAACCACCAATAGCTGCGCCCGGCCGTGGCATGGGCATGGTCGGCCATGGCCAGCTGCGCCAGCAGCCGTTCGGGCGACAGCGCCGGATTGGCGGCCCAGAAGCCGGGCCAGTCGGGCACCGGCGGACCGGGCGCGGGCAGCGCCAGTGCGGCGGCCGCCGCGCGCGGATCGAAGCTGTCGGCGGCCAGCAGGCCGGCCAGCGCCGCCTCGGCCGCGTCGTGGAAATCCTGGCCTGGCTCCAGCACCGGGGGCGCCCCGCCCGCCTGCGCCAGGACCAGCGGAAAGCGCCGGCCGCTGCGGTCGCGCGACGGCGCCATGACGCCGCGCAGCGCCTGGCCCGCCCCGGTCAGCGCCGGGCCGATCCAGAACCGCACCACGGGCGCCGCATCGAAGCGCGGCTGCCAGTCCGGCCCCTGCGCCTCGCGCCATTCCCCCAAGCCCGCCTGCAACCAGTCCGCGAAACCCGGCCAGCCCTCGGCCAGCCCGGCCGAGATGAAGTCGCCGAAGCCCGGATGCTTGCCGTAAAGCCCTGCCGCACCGGCGGTCAGTCGATGCTCTGCGGGCATTGGAAATCCTTGATCTCGGGCATGGTGAAGGGGTTCGCCACCGCGTTGATGGTGAAGTCATAGGTGATGTTGCGCCCGCCCAGCATGAAGGTGGCGCGCAGCGTGTCGCCGCGTTGCTCCTTGTAGCGGGCGGCGGCGAGGAACTGCATGAAGGTCCAGGAACTGCCCTCGAATCGCAGCACCGAGTCGCGCTCCAGGGGCGGCGACAGTTGCAGGATGGTGGACTTGCCCGCCCCCGGCCAGACCACGGTGCGCGGCATCGAGCCGGTCGCGGTCTCGACCACGGTGTCGTTGATCGCCAGGATCGCCGAGCGCACGGTCGGATGCGCATCGACCTGCGCCACGGTGATCTCGACCGAAGGGCTGGTGCCGCCGCCCGCGAAAAACGCGCGGCGGATGCGCTCGGCCCGCTCGAACTGGCGCAGGGTGGCGGTGGACAGGCGCTGGGTGATCTCCTTGTCGGCGCGCCAGGTCAGCCCCTCGGGGGTGCGCTCGACATAGGGCTCCAGGTATTCGGTGAAATACTTGTCCATCTCGCCACCCGGGCCGAAGAAGCGGGCGAAATTGTCGATGGACAGGCTGCGCGAGCCGCTGCCGAAGGGATAGGCCGGCGCGATGGTGTCGCGGCACATGAAGGTGATGCGGTCGGTCAGCGCCCGGTTCATCACCTCGATTGAGGCATCCGAGGCGCCCGAGCGGAAATCGCCCTCGGCCTTGGTCACCATGCGCGCCAGCGGGTCGGGCAGCTGCGAATTGTATTGCGTCAGCGAATTCAGCAGCGTCGGCAGCGCGGCGGCCGACTGGTCGGGGTTGTGCTCGGCCAGGCGCAGGTTTTCCCAGACCGCGCCCAGGTTGCCCAGCAGCGTGTCGATGGGCCGCTTGCCCGGCTCGCCCGCGACCAGCAGCTGCCAGTTCTCGAAGGCTTTCGCGATGGCCTCGATGGGGGCGGTGACGCTGTTGGTCTCCTCCTCGGCCCCGGCGCCGGCGCGGCGCGCGGCCTTGCCTTGCTTGCGCATCGCCGCGTCCATCAGAATGCGCTGCACCCCGGACGAGCGCGACTGGATGCGCGAGGCCAGCGCATCGCCGATGCCGCCCGCCGTGCTGCCCTCGGCCTCGGCTTGGGCCTCGGGCAGCTCGCCCTCCAGCTGCTCGTATTCGCGGGTCAGCTGGGTCTGGTCGGCGACCGACTTGACCAGTTCCAGGATGGGCGAATTCTGCGCCTGCGCCGCCGTCCCCAGCGCGGCGTATTGCGGCTTGTCGGCGACCATCGAGGCCAGCGTCAGGTTGTCCAGCACCGTGTTCCAGGCGGCGATGAACTCGGCGCGGTAACGATCCAGCAGGTCGCGGTCCAGCCGCGCCAGCCGGCCCTCGATCTCGTCGGAATTGGCGTAATCGCCCAGCACCCATTGGTCGCGGCGCAATTCCTCGCCCACCACGGCCAGCTGGTCGTAGAAATAGCTCCAGAAGCCTTCATAGGTATAAAGCCCCGGCACGGTCATGGCCGCAATGTCGCTGCCGTCACGGGCGGCAAAGACCTGCGTCGCGGCATTGCCGCCCGCCGCCTGCACCAGCGCCCAGTCGGGCAGGCCGGCGGCGACGGCGCCGTCCTTGATGATGGCATAGGCCTGTTCGTCCAGCGGCAGCTGCGAGATCGCCGCCCGGGCCTTGTCCACCGTGGTCTGGTCCAGCGTCACCAGCAAATCGCGGCGGTCGTCCAGCGCCAGCATGGCCTTCAGGTGCCCGGAAAGCTGGTCGATCATCTCGAGCCCCGCGCGGCCGGGATAATCCTGCCGCCAGCTTTGCGCGAACCAGGCCTCGATGGCGGGGTCGTCGGTGGTCTCGCCCTGCTTGCCGAGCAGCAGATAGACCTTCAGCGCGCGATAGATCTCGGTCATTTCGCCCGAGGCGATGATCTCGGGCATCCGCCGTTCCAGGTCCAGGATCAGCCGCGGGCGCAGCATCCGCTCCAGCGCATTGGAATAGCTATCGGTCGCGACCTTGTTCAGGCGGTCGCGCTGGCTGAGGCCGAAGCCTTCCCACAGGCTGGGCTCCTCGCTGTCGCCATAGCCGGCGGGCATGCTGGCCAGATCGTTCAGCAGCGGCAGCACCGGCGTCAGGTCCGGATCGTCGATCACGTCGCGCTGCAACTCCTCGGCGGCGGCGCGGCGCCAGTTGGTGGTCTCGGCCTCGGCGGTGCGGACCAGTTCGCGGTTCTTCCAGTAGCTGACGCCGATGGCGGTGCCGGCGCCCAGCGTCAGCACCGCGATGGCAGCCAAGGCCACGCTGCGCAGCACGAAGGCGCGCCGCACCGCCTTGCGGTCATGCGAGACCCAGCCCTGTTCCGGGAACACCACCCCGCGCAGCAGGTCGTGGATGAAGAAGCTTTTGCCGCGCCCGGACATGAAGCTTGATCCGATGCCCATGCCCGGCTCCTGGATCGCGCCCAGCACCTGGTCGATGGGCGTGCCCTCTTGCGTGCCCGAGGTGAAGTAGAAGCCGCGCAGGATGGCGTTGGTCTTGTAGCGCGTGGGCTCGAACACCTTGCGCAGGAAGCCGGCCACGCTGTCGCGCAGCAGGGCCATCTGGCCCGGCAGGCCGAAGATGGCGATGCGGGCGACGCCATCGGGTTCCTCGCTGAGCCGGTCGATGATCTCGTCCGACAGGCGCGAGACCAGGCGGTCGAACTCGGCCGGCACCGCTTCATGCGTGATCGCCTTGCGGTCGGCGGTCTGGAAGGTCACGCCCCAGACCAGCTTGCGGCGGTTCAGGCTGAAGCTGCTGAAATATTCGCGGAAACCGGCGATCAGGTCGGCCTTGGTGAACATCACATAGACCGGGAAGTCGATCTTCAGATGCTCGTGCAGTTCCGCCAGCCGGGCGCGCACCGTCTCGGCATGGGATTGCAGCGTCGCGGCGTCCTGCTGCATCATGTCCTCGACCGAGAAGGACAGGATCACGCCGTTGATCGGCCGGTTCGGGCGGGTGCGTTTCAGCAGGTCCAGGAAGGCGTCCCAGCTGGCCTTGTCGGCCACCTTGTCGCTGTCCTGCGTGGTATAGCGGCCGGCGGTGTCGATCAGCACCGCATCCTCGGCGAACCAGAAATCCATGTTCCTTGTGCCGCCGAAGCCGCTGATCGCCTGGGTCTGCGCCAGCGGGAAATCCAGGCCGGAATTGGCCAGCGCCGTGGTCTTGCCCGCGCCGGGCGGGCCGATGATGACATACCAGGGCAGGTCGTAGAGCGAGGCCGCGCCGCCGGATTTCTTCAGCACCGCCAGGGCTTCGGACATCTTCTCGGCCAGCGCCTTGCCGTCGCCCTCGGGTTCGGGCGGGACCAGCGCCTGCTCGATGGCGCGGGCGGCGCGGACGCGGCGGCGCCAGCGCAGCAGCAGCACCGTCAGCGTCGCGGCCAGGATCAGCCCGACGATCAGCCCCCGCCAGAACACCGAGGCCAGCGGCCCCCAGCCCGTCATCGGCCCGCCGATCCAGACCGCCGCGCACAGCGCCGCGATGCCCAGCAGGGTGACGGTCCAGCGCCACCAGCCATGCTTGCTCCAGCGCGGGGTCGGGACGTAGATGCCTAGCAGTCTCAATTCGCGGCCTCCTGCGGGGCGGGGGCGTCATAGGTGCCCTCGCGCGCCAGCATGATCTCGACCCGGCGGTTGGCGGCCTGGCCCTCGGGCCTGGCATTGTCGGCGACGGGATCGTCCTCGCCCCGGCCCTCGGTCGTCACGCGGGAGGGGTCTTTCAGCAGCGGTTTCAGCACCTCGGCCACGCCCTCGGCGCGGGCGGCCGAGATCTGGTAATTGTCCTTGAACCGGCCCCGGCCCGAGACCGGCACGTTGTCGGTATGGCCCTCGATCAGGATTGGGCCGGGTTCGGCGTTCAGCACCTCGGCGATGCGGGTGGCCAGGTCGGCGAAGCCCGGCTTCACCGTGACCGAGCCCAGGTCGAACAGCTGCAGGTTGCCGACGCGGATGGCGATATAGTCGCCCTTGGCCTCGACGCCGACGCGGCCGTCCGCGATTTCGGCCGCGAAGGCGTCGCGGATGCGTTGCAGCTGCGGGATCTCGGCGACATAGACCTCGCCCGGGGTGCGGTCGATCTGGATCGCCGGCGCGTCCAGCGCCACGCCGCGCAGATCCTCGGCCGCGACGGCGGCGTCGCGATTGATCAGCGTCAGCAGCGTGGCAAAGGCGGCGACCAGCGCCACGGCGGCGATGCCCGCCACCGCCGGCACCGGGATGGCGCCGAAGCGGCGCGCCCTGCCCTGCACCACCGGCACCCACATCACGGAAATATCCTCGTCCGGGCGCGGATTCACCCGGCGCAGGCTTTCATAGATGGCGCTGCGGATGCGCGACAGCTCTGCCGCGCCGTTCGGCATGGTGCGGAACTGGCCCTCGAAGCCCAGGGACAGGCAGACCAGCATCAGCTCCAGCAGGTTGTAGTTCTGCGCCGGGGCATAGAGCGCCTTTTCGGCCTCCTGGAAGAAGCCGACGCCGGAATCGCGCTTGTGAAAGAATCGCGCGACCATGGAATATTGCTGCCAGTTGCCGCGGTCGGCGCCGGGCAGGTTCTGGACGATGTCGTCCGCGGTGCCCGACAGCGCGTATTTTGCCACCAGCGCCTCATGCGGGTTGATGCCGTGCGAGAGCGCATTGCGCTCGAAGCGGTCGATTTCGCGCGTGACATGCTCCATCAGCGGCGCGACCTGCAATTCGACGAGGCCAGTGCGCAGACGTCCCAGCAGGATCAGCAAGGGGGCAGCCGAGGCGATCAGCGGGTTCGCGGAACTGGCCGCGCCCAGATCGCGCACCTGCATCGCCTGCGCCTGCGGGATGCGCGGCGCGACGCGGTTCGGCTGCTGCGGCGTGGCGATGTCGGGAAAGAAGCCGCGCTGGTCCGGTCCCGCCGCCCGCCCGATCTGCGCGGGATCGGCCGGGCCGAAAGGGCTGTGCCCGCCCTGCCCCGGCGGCTGCCAGCCACCGGGATAGCCCTGATGGCCGGGGGTCGGTTGCTGTGCTGCCGGGCGCGCCGGACCGCCGATCCAGGTCTGGCCCTCGGCCGGCTGGCCAAAGGGCGAGCCCGAGCCGCCGCCTGGCCCTGGCCGCGACCAGTCCTGCGGGTGCTGACCCGGAAGCGGGCCGCCGAAGACCGTCTTGTCGCCGTCGTCGTCCTTGCCCGCCATCACGACCTCTCGGGCACCGCCCACAGTTCCAGTTTCAGGTTCGGCCAGTCGCCGGCGAAATGCATGCCGATGGCCGTCGCGGTCGAGAATTCACGCCACAGCGGCGAGTTGCGCTCCAGCCGGAAATAGACGTTCGAGGACAGCACCCGGATCTGCCGCGGCGGGTTCGGCAGGTGCTGCAGCGCGATGCCGGGCAGGTTGTTGTTGACGATTTCCGACATGCGGGTGTTCGGCCCGACCTTGCACAGTTCGGGGAACTGCAGCTGCACCTGCGACAGCGGCTTGGCGCTTTCGACCTCGATGATGAATGTGGCCTCGCGGAACAGGTTGCGATCCGCCACCGCCGCCAGATAGGAGTTCTGCCGGACCTGCTGCAAGGGCAGCCGGATCGCCCGGCCGACGTCGCGCGACAGCAGGCGCTGGATGTCGGCCACGATCTCGCCGAAACTTTCCTTGGGGTTTTCGTGGTCATAGGCCGGGTAATCCGGCGCGTGCCGGCTGGCGCTGTCGAAGCTGGCAAGCTCGCCCGCCAGCGAGACCAGTTCGCGGTAAAGCTGCTCGGGATGCACGGCCAGCGTCCGAGACAGGTGGCGCAAGACGCCGATCTGGCGGTTCAGCGCCATCAGCATCAGGTAGTCGCTGGCCTGCAAGCCGCCGCCTGCCGAGGGGTCGGTGGCATAGCGCGACAGGCTTTCCAGCCGCGCCTCGATCCAGCCGATGACCCGGGTCAGGTAGCCCATGACTTGCGGATGCGCGCCGATGACCAGCGAAGGCGGCGGAAAGGTCTCGTCCAGCGTGACCACGCCGTCGCGCAGCTCGGCGATGCGGGCCAGGCGGATGTTCTGATAGCCGGGGCGCGGGGTCTTGCGGATCGCGATCTCAAGCCGCGGCACGGCCAGTTCCAGCACCTGCTCGATGCGCGCGGACGAGGCGCTGTCGCTGACCGTCTCGGTCACGATGCCCCAGCGGGTCGTCGCGCCCTCGTCCTCATAGGGGGCGGCGTCGCGCATGTTGGGGCTGGAATCGGGCAAGGTCAACCAGACGAATTGCCCGGCCGCGTCCTCGGGCACCCGCACCGGCACCGGCAGCGGCCCGGTGCCCGGCGCGTCGAAAGGCGTGCCGTCGGGCATGATCCCGGCCACGGCGCGCAGCGCGATCATGCCCTGCTGCGCCTGGTCGCGGTCCAGCACCAGCTCGCCCACGCCCCAGGGATAGGGGGTGATCAGCCGGGTGCGGGCCTGGACCAGATGCTCGTGATAGCGGTCGGCCTGCTGCAGATGCTGGGGCTGCAGGAACAGCCCCTCTTTCCAGGCGACCTTGCTGAACCAGGACATGCGTCAGCGAACTCCCGTTCTCGTTGTGTCTTCCCGCGGCGGCGCGGCCAAACTAGCGACGCGCCGCCCGGGTGACCAGTCAGAATTGCCAGCGGAACTGGCCCGAGACGCCGACGCTGTCCAGCTGGTCGCCGAACCGGGCGTCGATGCGCGCCCCGGCGCTAAGCTGACGGCCCCGCGCCTTCGGTCCCATCACCTTGATCCAGTTGGCGCCGACGCTAAGCTCGCCATAGGAACCCAGGTTCTCGGTCGTCAGCGTCTCGGTGTTCTCGGCCGAGGCGAAAAGCGAGATCGTCGGGTCGGCGAAATCCTTGTACCAGGTGCCGGTCGCGAAGGCGTAAAGCGCCGTGTTGCGGCCGTTGTCGACGAAGGTCTTGGCCAGGGTGGCGCCGGCGAAGCCGATCTTGCGGGTGCTGTCCTTGAAGATCAGCGTGTAATCCTCGTCGAAGCGGATCGAGTCGGTGGACAGCTTCGACCAGGCGAAGCCCATGGTCGGCAGCACCGCCCAGCCGCTGTCCCCGATCGGGAAGCCGTAGCTGATCGAGCCGCTGAGCGTCTGGGTGTCCGAGGAGAAGTCGGTCTCGTCCAGGCCCAGGCCGGTATAGCCCGGCAGCGGCTTGTTCTCGATGGTGAAATCGGTGCGCTCGATGCGGTATTGCAGGTCGGCCTGGAACCGCCCCTTGGTCGCCGTGGCATAGAGCCCGGCATAGCGCTGCTCGAAATCGGTCGAGGTATAGGAGGTCAGGATCGAGGTCAGGTCCTGCGAGTTCGAGGGGTCGATGGCATAGACCGGCTGGCTGGTCGAGCCGCGGTTGATGCCGGCCAGCGCGCCGAAGGCCATGTTCCAGCCGCCGAAGCGGTTGTCGAAACAGGCCAGGTCGGTGCCGACCTGAAGGCCGTAGTAATCGGCATTCACCTCGGTTTCGACATTGCTGATGCCGTTGTCGGTGCGGCCGCTGGCGGTGGCGTGACCGCCGATGGCGCGGCCCCAGCTGCCGATGCCGCAGGGCTTTTCCTGGTCCTCATAGGCCAGGGCGGTGACGAAGGGGCTGGTCGGGCGGTTCACCACCGAGCCGATCAGCGACTGCACCAGCGCCACGTTGCCGAAGATCGCGCCCATGGCCGGGTTCAGCTGGCTGACCAGCTCCAGGTCGCCCTGGCGGTCCGATCCGGCGCGCTGCACCGAATAGACGATACGCTCGGACCCGGCCGGCAGGTCGCTGCGGGTATAGTTGAAGTCGTTGGCGCTGCCGAAACTTTCGTCGACGTCGATCAGCGTTACCCGCGCCCCGCGCTGCGGCACGGTATCGCGGTCGGTCAGGTCGAAATCCAGGTGGTAATTGCCATGCGCGGCGCCGCCCAGCACCTCGATCCGGTCGGCGGTCATGGTGCGCAGGTTCAGGTCCAGCCGATAGGTGCCGCTGCCGTTCAGGCCGCCGATGCGCAGCACGCCCGAGGTCGAATTGTCGGCCATGTCCAGAGTGCCGCTGTTCGTGACCGCGCCCGAGACGTGGGCCTGGTTGCCCGCCACCTCGACCGTGCCCTGGTTCAGCAGCGCGCCGTCCAGCAGGCCGGCCAGCGCCAACGTGGTGCCGGAGCCGACCACGGTGCGCGCCGCCGAGACCTGGCTGCCGGCGCCGAGTGTGTAATCGGCATTCAGCCGCAGGTCGCGGCCGATGCTGGCGCCGTCGCGCAGGACCAGCGTGCCGCCGTCATAGATCAGGTCGCCCGTGACCGTGCCGGCCAGCGTCGCCCGGCCCGAGGTCGCCAGCGAGCCGTCCAGCGTGCCCGCCTGGGTCAGGGTGCCGCGGTTCTCGAGATCGCCGGTCAGCCGGCCGTTCAGGAAGAAATTGCCGCCCGCCTGGTTCAGGATGCCGCCCGTCGCGGTCAGCCCGCTGCCGGCGACGATACGCGCCGTCGCGCCGGATTCGTTGCGCATGCCGCCCGCAACGGTGGCATCGCCGCCGCGGGTGGTGAAATTCCCGGCCTCGTTCACCAGCCCGCCGGCGAGGGTGCCGGCCAGGGTCAGGTCGGCGCGGTTGGTGACGGTGCCCTGGATGCGGCCGGCCCAGTCGGCGCTGCCGGTGTTCAGCACCGCGCCGGTGATGGTGCCGGCACCGGCCAGCGTGCCGGCATTGACCAGCGCGCCCTGCAGGGTGCCGTCGACGGTCAGCGCGCCGCTGGCCAGGTTCTGCGCCGCGACCGGCGCGCCTTGCGCGGCGTCCGGGTCGGCCATGGCCAGCCGGCTGCCGGCGGCGATGCTGGCGGTGCCGGCATTCAGGAACTCTTCGGTCGAGAGTGTGCCCGCCACGTCCAGCCGCCCGTTCCGGAGGTTGCGCAGCGACTGGACGCTGCCGCCCAGCGTGGCCGTGCCGGCGTTCTCCAGCATGCCGGCGATGGTGCCGGTGCCGGTCAGCCGGCCAAGGTTGCCGACATCGCCGGCGATCGTGCCGCCCGTCAGCGTGGCGGTGGCGCCGGCGCGGTTCGCAAGATCGGCCTGCAGTTGGCCGGCCAGGGTCAGGCCGCCGGCGTTCTGCACCGTCGCGGCCGAGGTCAGCACGCCCGTCTCGGCGATCGACATGGTCTGGTTGTTGAAAAGCTGGCCGATGTTCAGCCGGGCGCCGGTCGTCAGGGTGCCGTCGTTGACCAGCCGCCCGGTGATGCGCCCGCGCCCGTTCAGCGTGCCGGCACTGGCGACGTCGCCCTCGACCGTGCCGCCGTCCAGCGTCACGGTGCCGTGGTTTTCCACGAAGCCGTCCAGGGTGCCGGCCAGGCTCAGCCGGTCGTTGTTCACCATGCCGTCGTCGAGGCTGAGGCGGTGGCCCGCGCCGACCGTCACCCGCTCGTCATTGATCAGCGTGGCGACGCTCAGGTCGTCTTGCAGCGCCAGCGTGCCGGTGTTTTCCAGCCGGTCGACCCGGCCCGCGATAGTGGCATTGCCGGCATTGGCCAGCGTGCCGGTCACGGTGCCGGTCCCGGTCAGGGTGCCGCCATTCTCCAGCCGCCCCGCCAGCGTGCCCCCGGCCAGCACGGCCGAGCCGCGGTTGCTCAGCGTGCCCTCGATCCGGCCGGCCAGCGTGGCGCGGTCGTTGTTGACCAGGGTGCCGTCGCCGCGCAACGTGCTGCCGGCGGCGACATTCAGCACCTCGTCATTGACCAGCGAGCCGACGCGCAGCGTGCCGCTGCTGGTCAGGGTGCCGGCATTGGTGACGGCGCCCGTCACCCGTCCGGCCAGCGTGGCCGTGCCGTTGTTGGCCAGCGCGGCGATGGTGCCGTTGCCGGTCAGCGTGCCCGCGTTCGTCACCGTGCCGGCGATGGTGCCGCCGTCCAGCGTCGCGCTGTCGTGGTTGACCACATCGGCCTCGAGCCGGCCCGAGACGATCAGCTCGTTGCCGTTCTGCACCGCCGTGTCCGATTGCAGCGTGCTGCCCGCGGCCACGTCCACGAGGCCCGCGTTCTGCACCGAGGCGACGCTCAGCCGGCCCTGCGAGGTCAGCACGCCGGTGGCCGCGTTCTCCACCCCTCCCCCGACCCGCCCGGACAGGGTGGCGCTGCCGGCATTGCTCAGCGCGCCGGTGATCGTGCCGCTGCCCGAGGTCTGGCCCAGGTTGACGACCCGGCCGTCGACCGTGCCGCCGTTCAGCGTCAGGCGGCCGTTCGCCTGGTTCTGCACCATGCCGTTCAGCCGGCCGGCGACGGTCAGGCGGTCGCGGTTCTCGACCACGCCGGTCGCGGTCAGCACCCCGGTCGAGGTGATGTCGACCACCTCGTCGTTCACCACCCCCGCCACGGACAGGCTGCCGTCCTGGGTCAGGGTGCCGGTATTGGTGACCGTGCCGGTGACCGTGCCGGTCATCTCCATGCTGCCGCTGTTCGTCACCCCGCCGGTGATGGTGCCGGCGCCTTGCAGGTTGCCGCTGTTCGTGACCGATCCGGCCACCGTTCCCGCCGCTAGCGTCGTGGTGCCCGAATTGTCCAGGTCGCCCGTCAGCTGGCCCGAGAGGTTCAGCTCGGCCTCGTTCTCCAGCGCCGTGGCCGTGGTCAGCGTGCCCGCGACCTCCATCACCCCGTCGTCGTGGTTGCGCACGCTCTGCGCCGTGGCCGTGGTGCCGGCGTCGATGGCAAGGGTGCCCTCGTTCGTCAGGGCGCGGACATTGTTCAGTGCGCCGCTGGAATCGGCATCGGTGGTGACATGCAGGTCGCCGCGGTTGTCGAGATCGTGGCCGCGCATGTCCAGCCCGGCCGAGACGGTGATGTCGCCGCTGGTATCGTTGGTCAGGTTGCCCTCGAGGAAGGAATCCTCGCTATAGGTGACGGTGCTGCGGTTCAGCAGGTCGCCGATGATGTCGACGTTGTTCACCGTGCCGCCCTCGTTGGCGAACAGGTCGGCGACGATGGTCAGCGTGTCCTCGGTGCCGTTGGTGCCGTCCACCCGGCCCGAGTTGGTGAAGATGCCGTCCACGCCCAGGGTCACGCTGCCATTGGTGCCGTCCAGCGTCAGCTGGTTGCGGTTGGTCAGGTCGCCGTTCACCTGCGACGAGGAATTGACCAGCAGCGTGCCGCGGTTGGTCAGGTTGCCGTTGACCTCGGCGCCGTCCAGCGTGACCGTGCCGCTGGCGCTGTTCTGGATGCCGGCGGTGCCGTTCACGGTCACGGTGCCGGCGATGTTCAGCGCGCTGCTGTTGTCGATGCGCTGGGTCGCGGTCACGGTCTCGCCCGCGTCGACGGTGGCGGTGCCGGAATTGTCCAGCCGCTCGACCTGAAGGTCGCCGGTCAGGTTCAGGGTCTGGTTGTTGTCGAGCGTGCCCACGGAACCGCGCGCGTTCAGCACGCCGTCGTTTTCCAGCGTGCCGGTGACGCTGCCGCCGTTCAGCGCCGTGGTCGCGCCGGCCCCGTTCAGCAAATCGCCCGCGATCGTGCCGGCGACCGTGGCCTGGCCCCGGTTCACCACGCGCTGGTCGGCGGTCAGGACATGGCCGGCGCCGACGGTCATCGTGCCGGTGACATTGTTGGTCAGCTGCCCGACCCGGACGTCGCCCGAGGTGGCCAGGATATTGTCGTTCGTCAGCCGGCCCGCGACCTGGCCCGCGATATTCATCGTCCCGGCATTGTCGACCCCGCCCGAGATCGCGCCGTTCGCGCCCATGTTGACCGTGCCGGTGGCGCTGTTGTCCAGCCCGCCGCTGAGGCTGCCGTTGACGGTCAGCCGGTCGTTGTTCTGCAGCGCCCCGCCGGTGCTGGTCAGGCTGTCGCCACCGCGCACGGTGACCTGCTCGTCGTTGACGAGCGTTCCGACCGTCAGCGCGCCGTCGGTGGTGACGGTGCCGGTGTTGCGCACCTCGCCCGAGACGGTGCCCCGGCCCGTCATGCCGCCGGCGTTGTCGAGATCGCCGTCCAGCGTGCCGCCTTCCATCGAGAGACTTCCGTCGGCGTCATTGACCAGATCCGCTGAAATCTCGCCCTGCAAGGCGATGTCGCCGCTGTTCTGCAACGCATTGGCGACGCTGAGCCGACTTCCCTCCTGGACGATAAGCTCGCCGCCGTCGTGGTTCTGCCATTCATCGGCCGAACTATCGCTGACCACATAAGTCTGGCCGTAGTCATCGACCCGGCCATTCACCGTCCCGAGGATGTTCAGCCGGTCGTTGTTGCGCACATCCCCCGTGACCTCTCCACGTAAGGCGAAGAAACCGTCGTTGACCACATTGCCGGCCAGAGCACCCTGCCATCCCAGGGCCAGCGTGCCAGGACCGTCGATGTGGACGTCGCCGTCAACGTCAATGTCCAGTACCAACTCGTGGCCGCTGCCGACCCAAAATTCCAGCGGGTCGCTACCATTGGCATTCAACTCCCCGCCCCAAAATCCGTCACGCCTCAGCCGGAAATCGCCGCCGTCCAGCCGCAGCCCCGCCGCCGTGACCGGCCCGCTGACCCGCATGGTGATCCTGCCGGAAGGCGAGCCGGTGATCACTCCGGTTTCATTCGCCGGCAGGTTGTCATGATCGCCGTCGGCATCAAGCCAGATCTGGCTACTGTCCGACCAGCCTTGGTCCACGCGCGAAAGATCCAGCTCCATGTCCGCCCGCGCCGCCCCCGGCAGCGCGGCGAGCGAGATCAGTGCGGTGGTCGCGAAAAGGCGCGAGCGGGCGAAGCGCCGCAGCGGCAGGGAAATGTCCGATATGAAAACTGGCAGCATCTGAATTCACTTTTTGCGAAGGAATAATGTGGCACGCACGGAACTCTGCTTAACAGGGTTACTTTGGCCCGCCGGGCCTGCACAAGTCCCGAACCGCCCCCTGCGGCGATTTTCGCGCTCAGCCGGGGCCGGGATGCCGCATCCGGTCCACCTCGGCCACGAAGGCGCGCAGCGCGGCGGTCAGCGGCCGGGCCGGCATGGTCTCGACCGCCGCGACCGCGCCGCCGGGGCCGGACATGCGCCGCTCGGCCCAGTCGCGCAGTTCGGCCACCGTCCAGCGGCGCAGGAAGGGGTTCGCCGCCACCACCGCGCCGCCCATGACGCTTTCAACCGATTGCGCCGGATCGGCCCGCAGCGCCATATCCGCGCCACCCGGGCCCAGGAAATGCGCCAGATACAGCCGTCCGGCCGAGACGGCATGACCGCGCGCGCGCAGGAAGGCCTCGTTCTCCTGCGCGAGATGGCGCACCATCTGCCGCGACAGCGCCGCGTCCAGCCGCAGGTCCAGCACCTCGCGCGGCGACAGGCGCGCCACCAGGTCGGGGCGATAGCTGCGCATCATCCGCAGCCAGGTGCTCTCGATGAACTGGCCAAGCCCGGTCGCGGTCGAGCGCGGGTTCTTCGCCGCCGCATCGCCGCCGCTCTCGACCCGGATGATATGGCCGATCAGCGTCTCGATGGAATCCGAGGCCAGCACCTCGCCCCCGCCGCCCAGGAGCGGCAGCGGGTCGACCGGCGTGCCGTCGCGCAGCAGTTGCAGCGCCAGCCCCGGCTCGGCCCGGCCCGGAGCGACGCCGGCGCGGCCGATGACGGCGCCTTGCGCCAGCTCCGCCCCCTGCGCCACCTCGGGCGCAAGGCCCAGATAGCGGCTGACCAACCCGCCGGGATGGGTGATCTCGACCAGGCCCGCGCCAAGCGCCGAGACCCGCCCGGCGGCGACCGCCAGCACCGGGCTGCCCTGCGGCGCGCTCCAGACCACCTGGCCACGGCCCTCGGCCGCATCGCCCGGCACGAAGCGCTGCGACAGCACCCCGCCCACGGGTTGCAGCAGCGCCGCCCCCTCCGCGCGCCGGACCCGCGCGCCGGGGGCGTAGCATTCGAAACCCTCGGCCGTCGGCACGACATAGCAGGGCTTGTCGCCCGAAGGCCCGCTGACGCCGACGAACAGCACCGCCCCCGGCCGCTCGGCGGCGGCATCGGCATAGATCAATGTCAGCCGGTCCTGCGCATCGGCGAAGCCGTCCAGGTCGAAGACCTGCGACATCAGCGCCAGCGCCTCGCCGATGACGGCGGGCGGCACGTCGCCGCGCAGCGCCGCGGAATAGATCACGTCCAGCAGCCGCTGCTGGCCCTGCGGCGGCGCGGCATCGCCGGCGCGCGCCATGGCGTCCTGCATCAGCGGCTGGTCGGCCCAGGCATCGGCCGAGGCCGCCAGCTGCCCCGCCGCCGACAGCGCCAGCGAGCCGAGATAGCCCTGCGGCCCATAAAGCGACAGCTGGATCACCTCGCGCCCGCCGTCGCGCGGCCGCCAGCGCAGCGCCAGCACCGTGCCGCGCGCCAGCTTGCCGTCCATCGCAAGCTGGCTGTGCAGGCGCTCCTCGACCCGGGCCGCGGCCCCGGCATCGAAGCCGTTTTCCGAAAGCAGCGCCGCGGCCGTGGTGTCGCGCGCGGTCTCCAGCACCATCTCGCGCCACAAGGGCACCCGGCTCGCGGCATCGCGCAGGAACAGCACGCCCGCGCTGGCATCGGCCTGGGCCGGCGCGGCAAGGCTGGCGTTCATCAGCCGCTCGCGGCCGCGCTCGGCCTGGAACAGCGCGAATTCCTCGCGCGTCGAGGGCAGCGCCGCCACCAGCTGCCGGTCCTGCGGCACCAGCGTGCTGTCCAGAAGCCGCACCCCCGCCGCCGCCCCCGGCACCCGCCCCGAAGCGGTCAGCGCCGGCGGTGCAGGCAGCCGGCGCGTCTCGGCCTCGGCACCGTCGCCGGGCGGCGGGATGATGATCGGGTCGCCGGGAATGTCGGTGAAGGTGTCGCCGCGCACCACCGGGGCGATGTCGAATTGCGATTCGACCTGCACCATGGCCGGCTCGGACGCCAGCAGGGCCGAAAGGCGCGGCCACAGCCAGGCCCCGAGCCCGGCCAGCACCAGCGCCGCCAGCGCGCCGCGCAGGGCAAGGCCCCGGCGCCGACGCCGGCGCGCGCCCTGGCCCATCTGGCGGAAACGGGGGTCGATCCCGGTCATGGCCTAGCGGAACAGGCCCGAACCCATCAGCGACGGGTTGATCTGCCGGCTGGGCGTGGGCTGCTGCGCCGGCGCAGGCTGGCGGCGCGGCGCGGCCTGCTGGGCGCGGCTGGCCGCAGGCGCGGCGCGGCTTTCGCGTGCCGGGGCAGAGCGCGCCGCGGCGGCGCGGGGCGTGGCCGCGGGCTGTGTCGCGGCCGTGGCCGGCGCGGGGCATTGCAGCTCGCCCCGGCGCAGGATGGCGCGGAAGAGGCCGGTGTCCGGGCGCGCGTCCGCCTCGGCGCCGGCCGCCTGCGACCAGCGCCGCACCGCCCCCGCCGAGCCCGCGCCCCAGGCGCCGTCGATGCTGCCGGCATAGCAGGCCATGCGCCGCAATTCGGTCTGGATCGCCTCGGCCAGACGATCGGCATCGGGATCGAAGGCGCCGTCGCCCAGCAGGCGCTCGAAAAGCCCGGCGTCGCGCTGTCGGATCGCCTGGCGCGATTCGAAGGCCAGGCCCAGCGGCCCGCGCGGATCGAAGCCGGCCAGCACGGCAAGGTCGCCGACGATGATCGAGGGTTGCGGCAGACCGGGACGGGTCGGGGGCTGCGGCCCGCTGTCGGGCAAGGGCGCGGGCATCGGCGCGGCCACCGCCTCGATCACCTGGCCCGAGGGCAGCGGCGTGATGACCAGCCCCTGCGCGCCGGCCGGCGCCGTCCAGCCCGCCAGCACGACCATCGCCAGATATGCCCCGCGCCTGCCCATCCCCCCCTCAATTCGGCCTTGGCGTGGCGAAGACCGTCCAGTCGGCGCGGTCCTGGGTGTCGATCTCGGCGAAACGGGCGTCAAGATAGCCGCGCAGCAGGCAGTCCCGCTGGCCCTCGATCTGGAATCGGCGCGGTGCCACGCACATCGGAATCGCCCCCGCCAGCACCTCATTACCGAACACATCGGCGGCGAAAATGTAATAATAGCGTGAGCGCAGCGGGTCGCGTTCCAGGGTGGCGCATTGGTTCGGCGCCACCCGCCACCAGCCCCGGGTGGCGAAATCCTGCCCCGAAGGGCGGGCCAGCGCCACGTTCAGCACGTCAAAGGACTGATTGCACAGCCGAAGCTCGGCCCATGCGGCTGCCGGGCCGAGTGTGGCCAGCACGCCCAAGGCCAGAATTTTCAATTCAGGGTTGATAGAGCGCCGATTGAGCACCGCTTTCAGCCATGTTACAGCCCGGGACGGGCAAAGGAGTTTCAACAGCATGAAACCGATCCTGACAGCGGGCGCAACCTTTCCGCGAGGCCGGGGCCCTGGCTTGCGGGCGGCCGCGCTGCTGGCGGTGCTGGCCGGGCCCGCCCTGGCGCAGCAGGACGCCCCCGCCGCCAAGCCGCTGCTGCTGGAGCTGAACGGCGCCGTCACCACGAAGGACGGCGGCTGCCAGCTGACCCTGGTCGCGACCAATGCGCTGCCGACCGGTCTGACCCGCGCCGCCTGGCAGGTGGCTATCTTCGACCGCGCGGGCGCGGTGCAGGGCCTGCCGATCCTCGACTTCGGCGCGCTGCTGGCCGGCAAGACCAAGGTCGCGCAATTCGCCCTGCCGGGCCAGGGCTGCGACGGCATCGGGCGCATCGTCGTCAATGACGTGGCGGAATGTCTGGCCGAGGACGGCTCGGACCAGCGCATGGCCTGCCTGACCGGGCTCGAGGCCCGCAACCGCAGCGAAATCGAGTTCGGATTGTAAATGTTCGCCGACCTGCCGCTTGTCACCTGGATCGTCTTTGCCGCGCTGGCGGGGCTTTCGGTGCTGACCCTGACTGTCGTGATCTTCAAGCTGATGCAGTTCCGCCGCATGGGCGTCGGCGGCCACCGCCTGGCCGAGGCGATCCTGGACGACTGGCTGAACGGCCGCCCGGACGAGGCGCAGCGCAAGGCCAATTCCGGCCGCACCGTGCTGGCCCGCGTGCTGGGCGCCACCATGTCGGGCCTGCGCGCCCGGCCCTCGGAACCCGGCTATGGCGAGGAACTGGCCCGCCAGGTCGCGCTGGCCGAGCTGGTGCAGATGGGCGCGCGCATGCGCCTGCTGGAGGCCGTGGTGCAGATGGCACCGATGCTGGGGCTTCTGGGCACGGTCATCGGCATGATCGACGCTTTCGGCAACCTGGCGCTGAGCCAGCAGACCTCGGACCCGCGGCTGCTCGCCGGCGGGATCTGGACGGCGCTGACCACCACGGCGGCCGGGCTCGCCATCGCGCTGGTCGCCTATTTCGTCTCGGCCTGGCTGGAAGGCCGGATAGAGGATGAGCGCCAGGGTATCGAGCTGGCCGTTTCGGCCGCGATCCACGGCCGGATCGCGCGGCCCGGACGCTAGGCCATGCAGGTGGCGCGGCCCTCGATCCGGCCACCCGGGCTCGACCTGCCGCGCAGGCCGCGCCGCCGGGGCTTCTTTGCCATGACGGCGCTGGCGGATGTGCTGTTCCAGCTTCTGATCTTCTTCATGGTCTCGGCGAGCCTCGTCAGCTATTCGCTGCTGCCGCTGCGCAGCGGCGCGCTGCGCGACAGCGGCGGCGGCGCGGCGGCCGGCGAGGAGGCGCCGCAGGCCGGCACCACCCTGACCGAGGCGCGCGCCACCGCCGTCTGGACGCTGAACCCCGGCGGCATCACCGCCTCGGGCCAGCAATTCGCCCTGCCCGGCGTGGCGGCGCTGGCCGATGCGCTGGCGGCGCAGGGGACGCGCAACGTGCTGATCGTGCTGCGCCCCGCGGTACCGGTGCAGGACCTGGTGCAGGTGCTGGAAATCCTCTCGGCGCGCGGCATCGACTCGGTGCAGATCGCCGAGGCGCCCGGGGGCGCGGGATGAGCCTGCACCTGCCCTCGCGCCGCGAGCGGCGGGTGCATGTCGACAGCGCGCTGTCGATCGTGAACATCGTGCTGCTGCTGATCTTCTATTTCCTGCTGACGGGCCAGGCGCCGCGGGTCGAGACGCCGCTGGAGCTGGCGCGCTCGACCACGCTTTCGGCCGAAGACCTGCCCTCGCCGGTGCTCGAGATCCGGGGGCCGCAGGACTGGCTGCTGGACGGCGCCCCGATCCGGCCCGAGATGCTGCCGGCGGCGCTGGCCTCGGTGTCGGGGCCGGTGCATCTGCTGATGGACCGCGCGGCGCCGTCCAGCCTGCTGATGCAGGTGCTGCGCCGGCCCGAACTGGCCGATCACGACATCCGGCTGGTGACGCGGAAGGATGTCGCGCCGTGATCGGCCAGCAGCCCATGGCGCGCGGCTGGGCGGTCGCGGCGGCGCTGTCGCTGGCCGTGCATGGCGCGGCGGCGGGCGCGTTCCTGTGGCGCCCGGCCCTGCCCTGGCAGGAGCCGACGCCGGCGCCGGCGCAGATCCAGGTCAGCGCCCTACCGCTGCCGACGCTGGCTCCCGAGACCGAGGTTCTGCGCCCGATCACCGCCCCGGCGCCGCCCGAGCCCGAGACCGGACCGGAGCCCGCACTGGCGCCGGCGGTGCCGCAGGGCGCTTCGCCCGTGCTGACCAGCAGCGCCCTGCCGACCGGCCGCGAGGCTGCGCCGCCCCAGCCCGAACCGCAGCCCGAGGCCGGGGCCGAAACCGGTCCCGACGCCGACCCGCGCCTGGTCGCCCTGTTCCAGCGCATCCGCAGCCAGCTGACCGCGCCCTGCCTGCTGGCGCTGCCGGCGCTGGATGCCGAGGGGCGGATCCGGCTGAACCTGCTGGCCGCCGACGATGCGCAGATCCCCGGCCTGCTGCGGGCGCTGACGCAGGGGCTGGAAACCGGCGTCGACGGCCAGGCGGTGCTGCTCGACCGCCGGCAATGCCCGGCGCTGGCCTTTGCCCGCCGCGACGCGCGCTATCCGGTGTTCCCGCTGGGCATCAACCTGCAATCGCAGGACGTGGCCAGCGGCGCGAGCCTGCGCGGCACCATCTCGGGCGGTGCCGGGCGGCAGGTCACGCTGCTGTTGATCGACGACAATGGCGTGACCCACGACCTGCGCCGCTTCATGGTCAGCGCCGGCGGGCAGATCCGCTTCGACCTGCCCATCGCCCGCGACGGCGCCGGGCGCGACACGCATCAGCTGCTGCTGGCGGTCGCCACTCCCGCCCGCCCGGCCAGCGTCAGCGCCGGGGCGGGCGAACTGGCCGAGACCTTCTTCGAGCGGCTCGCGCGCGAGGTCGGACCCGAGGCGCTGGTCGGGGTCAGCAGCGTCTATGTTCGTGCAAAATCATAGGAAAAGCCGTCATCCTTCACCTGGATTCTAACGTCCGACATGCCTTGCCCCGAGACCATGCGCGACAGCACCTGCCGCGACAGGTCGGGCAGGATCGAATTGGTGATGATATTGTCGATCATCCGGCCGCCGCTGTCCGGGTCGCGGCAGGCGGCGACGATATGGTCGATGACCGCATCGTCCCAGGTCAGGCTGGCGCCGTGGCTCTCGCGCATGCGCCGCGCCACCGAACCGAGCTTCAGGCGGCTGATCCCGCCCAGCACCTCGGCCGACAGCGGCACATAGGGGATGGTGACGATCCGGCCCAGCAGCGCCGGCGGGAAGGTGCCCAGCAGCTCCTCCTTGAGGCTGGCTTCCAGCGTTTCCTCGTCGGTGATGCTGCCCTCGGGGGCGAGGGTCATGATCGTGCCGGTGCCGACGTTCGAGGTCATCAGGATGAGCGTGTTGCGGAAGTTGATCGGGCGGCCGTTGCCGTCCTCCATCCGCCCCTTGTCGAAGACCTGGAAGAACAGCTCGTGCACGTCGGGATGGGCCTTTTCCATCTCATCGAGCAGCACCACGGAATAGGGCTTGCGGCGCACCGCCTCGGTCAGCCGGCCGCCCTCGCCATAGCCGACATAGCCCGGGGGGGCGCCTTTCAGCAGGCTGACGGAATGCGCCTCTTGGAATTCGGACATGTTGATGATGATGACGTTCTGCTCGCCGCCGTAAAGCGCCTCGGCCAGCGCCAGCGCGGTCTCGGTCTTGCCGACGCCCGAGGGGCCGCAGAGCATGAAGACGCCGATGGGTTTCTCGGGGTTGCCGAGACCGGCGCGGGCGGTCTCGACCCGGCGCGCGATCATCTGCAACCCCTGGTCCTGGCCGATCACCCGCGCGCGCAGCAGGTCCGACAGGCCCAGCACCGCCTGCAATTCATCGGCGACCATGCGGCCGGCCGGGATGCCGGTCCAGTCGCTGATGACGCTCGCCACCGCCTGCTCATCGACATGCGGCCAGATCATGCGCGCGTCGGCGTGGATCTGGCCCAGCTGGTCCATGGCGGCGGTCAGCTCGGCGCGGATGGTGTCCTCGTCGAAACCCTCGCCCTCGCGTGCCGCCAGCGCCTTGCGCAGGGCCAGGATTTGCTCGACCAGCGTTTTCTCGTCGGCAAAGGCGGCTTCCAGATCAGCCAGCTTGGCACGCGCGTCGTCCAGCCGGGCGCGGGCCTCGTCCAGCCGGGCGGCATCGCCCTCGCCCAGGTCGCGCTCGGCCTCGCGGGCGGCGATCTCGGTTTCCAACCCGGCGATCTCGGCGCGCAGGTCGGCGATGCGGGCGGGGATGGCGCTTTGGCTGACCGCGACGCGGGCGCAGGCGGTATCCAGAAGCGACACCGCCTTGTCGGGCAATTGCCGCGCCGGCAGGTAGCGCGCCGAGAGCTTCACCGCCGCCTCCAGCGCCGCGTCCGCGATGCGGACCTTGTGATGCGCCTCCATCGGCGCCAGCAGGCCGCGCATCATGGCGCAGGCGACCTCGACCGAGGGCTCATCGACCGAGATCGGCTGGAAACGTCGGGTCAGCGCTGGATCCTTCTCGAAATAATTGCGGTATTCGGCCCAGGTCGTCGCGCCGATGGTGCGCAGCGTGCCGCGCGCGAGCGCCGGCTTCAGCAGGTTCGCGGCATCGCCCGTGCCCGCCGCACCGCCGGCGCCGACCAGCGTATGCGCCTCGTCGATGAACAGGATGATCGGCGTGGCCGAGCTTTGCACCTCATCGATGACCGAGCGCAGGCGCTGCTCGAACTCGCCCTTCATGCTGGCCCCGGCCTGCATGGCGCCGATATCCAGCATGTGCAGCCGCATGCCCCGCAGCGCCGGCGGCACCTCGCCCGAGGCGAGCTTCTGCGCGAAACCCTCGACCACGGCGGTCTTGCCGACGCCGGCCTCGCCGGTCAGGATCGGGTTGTTCTGGCGCCGGCGCATCAGCACATCGACGATCTGGCGGATCTCGTCGTCGCGGCCGACGACCGGGTCCATCTTGCCATCGGCGGCCTGCGCCGTCATGTCGACCGAGAACCGCCCCAGCGCAGTCGCGGCGCCCTCGCGGCCGGCGGGCGCGGCGCCGATGCCGGTGCCGTCCATCGGGCGCAGGCTTTCCTCTTCCGAGTCCTTCCATAGGCTGCGCGCCTCGGAGCCGATGCGTTCGGCCGACATCTCGGCGAACAGGGGCGAATATTGCTCGATCTCGCGGCGCAGGACCGGGTCGTTCAGCAGCGCGACCAGCAGGTGGCCGGTGCGGATCTGCGCCTCGCCGAAGAACAGCGTGGCATAGGTCCAGGCGTGGTTCAGCCCGTCCGCCAGCCGTTCCGAGATGCCGGGGGTCTCGGTCACGTTCTTCTGCAACCCGTCCATCGCCCGGCCCAGGTCCTTGAGCATCCGGCCCCGGTCCAGCCCCAGCCCGCGCAGGGTGACGGAAATGTCGCCGTCCTGTTGCGAGACGGCGTGGAACAGCCAATGCGACAGCTCGACATTGCGGTTGCCGTCGCCGCGCGCCTGCCGCATCGCCTGAAGGAAGGCTTCATAGCCCAGCCGGTTCATCTTGCCGGCGAATTTCTCGATGGTGATCGCGGTCATCAATGGCCTTTCGCGGAATGCTGGCCCGCATCGCGGCCAAGCGCGAAACGGGCGACTTCAATCGGGGCGCCGCTGCGGGGCAGGCCCTCGGGGCGCATGGCGGCAAGCCAGCCGATGGCGGCATCGCCGCCCAGGGTGGCGGCGGGAATGCGGTCGGCCGGCAGCGCCAGCGCCAGGTCCACGTCCAGGCACTTGCCCAGATACCAATAGACCAGCGCCGCCAGCTGGCCATGGTGCGGCTGGCCGGGCAGGAAGCTGCGATAGGTCCGGGCATCGGGCAGGTCCAGCCGGATGCAGATCTTTTCGTTCACCGATTGCAGCCGCGCGCCCAGATAGCTGTCGCGCCCCAGCGCCCCGCCCCGGCCCAGGCCGCGCAGCTCGTCGGGTTCGAATTCCAGCCAGCTGGTGACATGTTCCTGCACCGTCACCGGAAAGCCGAAATAGCCGCCGAGCAATTGCCGCAGCCGCACGCCGCTGCGCACCCGGCCGCCAAAGACCGGCACCAGCGGCAGGCGCGCGATGTCGGGAAAATCGTCGTGCTGGCGGAAGGCGGGCGAGCCGATCCCCGCCACCGCGCCGACATAGGACTGGAAGCGGTCCTGGTCGGGGCGGTCGTGCTGGGTGATGGCATGGGAGTCGGACCAGGCGCGAAAGAACAGCTGGTAGAACCGCGCCGACAGCATGTCGGTGAAGGCGACGAAGGCATCCTCGCCCGCGTCCTGCCAGCGCAGCACCTCCTCGGTGGTGTTCAGCGGCAGCGCGCCTTGCGGGCCGAAGAAACCGGTGAACTGCGCGCGGATGCGCGGGCGGGGGCCTTCGATCTGGACGTCGGCCAGATCCTCGGCCGGGAAGGCCAGGCGCGGGTCCTGGCCGATATCGGCGATGTCCTGCGCGCGCCGCGTGCTGCGGCCGATGCGCGGCTTGGCTTCGGCCTCGCGCTCCAGCCGGCGCAGCAGGGCAAGAAAGCCCGGCGCGGTCATATCAGCGGCCCCATGCCGGTGCGGGACGGGAAACGCTTGAGGATGCCGCGCTGGCGGCTGGCGATCACCGTCTGGGTGAAGCTGTTGATGCTGGCATATTCGGCCAGGAAGCGGTCCAGCACCGCGCCCAGCAGGATGATGCCGCTGCCCTCGAAGGCGGTTTCGTCGAAGCTCAGCACCAGCTCCAGCCCGCGGGCCGGAAAGATGCCCTCGGGCCGGCGGATCGAGCGGGTGATCGGCCGCACCGCCAGCCCGGTCAGCCCAGCGATCTGCACCTCGGTCACATGGTCCGAGGCGTCGGCGAACAGCGTCAGGATCTCGCGCAGGCTGGCGGCGCCGTCGCGGCCGAAACGGTCGTCGAGGCCGAAATGGTTCAGCGACAGATAGGAGATCAGCCGCCAGTAGACGTCGCCCTGGCGCATGCGGTGCGGGCCGGCGCGCTCGATTTCGGTCATCGCCTCGCGCGGCGGCGTCGGGCCGTTCACGCAGGTCAGGGACAGCGCCTGGTCCGAGACCATGGCGAAATCGTCCGAACCCGCCAGGGGCAGCACCGCCGGCAGGTGCCGGTTCGAGCACAGCGCCCGGATATGCAGCCGCTGCGCGCGGCGGCCGACGACCGACTCGGGCGGCTCGTAGATGGCGATGAAACTCTCGGTGCCGCGATAGTCGTGGCGCTGGCCGGTGCGGCGCTCGGTCTCGGTCAGCCGGCGCGGCTTGCGGCGGATGGTGTGGTAATAGGCCGCGCGCGGCGCGCCGCCCTGCGGCAGGGCGTAAAGCGGATGCACATCGACCCGGTCATGCGCGGTGCCATAGCTGGCCTGCACGCGCAGGATGCGCTGGATCTCGTAATGGGTGATCGGGCTGGAATCCGGGGTGACGACATATTCATGGCGCTTGTCGTCCAGCCGCACCTGGTTCGAGCTTTCCTCGAACAGGTTGATCGCCGGCGCGCAGTTCAGCCGGATGTCGCGCGGCTGGATCTGGCGCGCCAGCTCGTCATTGGCGCGGTCGAATTCCAGGATGAGTTGCACCTCGCCCGCCGGGATGCGGGACAGCACGCTGCGCATGTCGGTCAGGCGGAAGCCCATGAACTTGCGCGGAAAGGCGAAGAAATCGCGCAGGATAGCGAACCCTTCGAACAGCCGGCCGTCGCGGTCGAAAAGCAGCTCCTCGCGGGTGAAGCCGATCTGCTCGACCTGGCCCTCGCGCAGGCGCAGGAAGGCCGGGTCGCCGTTCGGCATCAGCCAGCGCAGCGAGACTCGGGTCAGGTTGCAATGGATCTGCTCATAGGCGGCGATGGCGCGGACATGGTCGGCGGTCAGGTGGAAGGTCAGCGCGTCGGGCGCGTTCAGCCCCATCGCCTCGCCATCGGTGCGGGCAAGGTCGATCTGCAGGCCGGCGCGGGTCGCCGGGTCGGGGTCCTGGCCCAGGCCGCCCAGCGTCGTGGTCTGGTCGTGATAGGTCAGCCCCGCAACCGCCAGCGGCAGCACCACCAGGTCCGAGGTCAGGCTGAAGCGGCAGGCCACGCGCTTTTCGGCATCGCGAAAGCGCGCGTCCAGATATTCGCCGCGCTTGAAGACCTGCGGCCCCTCGTTCCGGCGCGACAGCGGCGCGGCCTCGACGATCATGCAGCTGGGGATCGGCGCCAGCGCATCGGGAAAGATCTGCTCCAGCAGTTCGGTGGTGAAGTCGCGGAACTCCTCGTCGAGCTTCAGCTGCACGCGGGCGGCCAGGAAGGCCGAGCCCTCCAGCAGGCCGGCGATGGTCGGGTCGATGTTTTCGCGCAGGACGCCGCCCAGGCGTTCGGCGAGGCCGGGAAATTCCTCGGCGAATTCGGCCGAGCGCTCGTAGAGCATGTCCAGTTCGCGCTCATAGGCGTCGCGGAAGGCTTTTCTCATGGCTCGGCCTGCATGCGTTTCATGGCGATCTTGCCGGCGGCGGGGTCGACCTCGGCGTGAAACTGCACCGCGATGTCGGTCGGGTCCGAGATCATCTCGGCCAGGATCTCGAAGGTGACGCGCTGGTCGGGGCCGGGGTCCAGATCCTCGACCCGCACCTCCAGCGTCTCGGGGCGCAGGCGCGGCTCGTTGCGGATCAGCGCCTCGCGGATGGCCTGGGCCAGGTCCATCGGCGTGCGATGGTCGCGCCACAGCGTGTCCATGTCGGGCAGGCCGTGATTGACGACGGAATCGCGCACGCGCGGCGTGTCGGACAGGTCGGTGCAGACGTCCAGCCGGATGGTGTTCATCAGGCTGGCCAGGTCCAAGACCAGGTTGCGGCGCAGCGATTCCTCGCTCGCGCCCTCGCGGTGCTTCTGGCTGATGAGCGTCAGGTCGCGCTCGCCCTCGGTATAGCGGCGGCCGGGGTCGCGCGAATCGCGCCGGCGCGCGGAATCGCGAAAGATATGCATCAGGGACATTTCGCGCAGGCCCCTGCGCACGGTCTCTGCATCAGAGCGACGCGCCATCATCGGCCCCCGGTTGCGGCGCGCCCGGGCAAAGGCCCGGCGCGCAAAGGAACAGGGCCGGCTGGGCCGACCCTGTCCCCGATTGCTGGCAAGGGGGCGCTTAGGCGCTCCACTCCTTGTTCTCGGCGATGTCCCAGCCGGCCAGGGTTTCGGCGCCGGCGGCACCGGTGTCCTCTTGCAGGGTGTAGGCCACCTCGAACTGGCGGAAGTTCAGGGTCAGGGTTTCTTGGATGCGGTCAAGACCGTCCTTGGCGCCACCAGTCGAATAGCTGGTGATCATGATCTTGCCCATCTTGATGCGGAAATATTCGACCGGCGCCGCGCCGCCCGACTTGCGCACGATCAGCTCGCCGTTTTCGATGTGCTCGCCGTTGGTGCAGCGCTTGATCAGGTCGTTGGTGGCCAGGTCGACGTATTTCGTCAGGGTAATATCCTGCACGTTGACCTTGCCGCCGCCGCCGCCCGAACCGACATGGGTGGTGCCCGACTGGGTCAGGCCCCAGTTCCAGGCCAGCACATCGATTTCGTCGCGGTGGGTGTCGTCCTGCGACTCGCCCTTGATGTTGTTGGAAAGTTTCAGAAAGATATCGACAGCCATTCGATCACTCCTTGGCTATAATAATCATCTCAATGGGTTACTTGCCTTTCGGCAGCTTGGAGACCAGCGACATGCCGACATCCATGCCTTCCAGCTGGAAGTGCGGTTTCAGGTAGAATTTCCCCATGTAGTAACCGGGGTTTTCCTCGTCCTCCACCACTTCCACCTTCGCACCGGCCAAGGGTTTCTTGGCCTTCTCGCGCTCGGTCGCGCTCTCGGGGTTGCCCGAGACGTATTTGTTGATCCAGGTCTGCAACTGGGTCTGCAATTGCAGCCGGTCCGGGCTTTGCCCGATCTTGTCGCGCACCATGCACTTCAGATAGTGACTGAAGCGTGACACCGCGAAGATATAGGGCAGCCGCGAGGACATGTTGTCCGAGGCCGTCGCCTGGTCGTCGACGTATTTCTTGGGCCGATACAGCGTCTGCGCCCCGATGAACGCCGCCTTGTCGGTGTGCTTGCGATGGATCAGGCCGATCATGCCGGCTTTCGACAGCTCGGCCTCGCGCCGGTCGGTGATCGACACCTCGGTCGGACATTTCAGGTCCTTCGAGCCGTCGCCGGTGTCGAAATTGTGCGTGGGCAGGTTCAGCACCTCGCCGCCCGACTGCACGCCGCGGATCTGCACGGTCCAGCCATGTTCCTTGTGCGCGCGGTTGATGTTCACCGCCAGCGCATGGGCGGCGTTCATCCAGGAGTATTTCTGACCGGCGTGGCCGTCGGTCTCTTCCTCGAAGTTGAACTCCTCGACCACGGAATTCGAGTTCTGGCTGTAGGGTTCCCGCGCCAGCACGCGCGGCATGGTCAACGCGACATAGCGCGAATTCTCGCTGTCGCGCAGCCCGTTCCAGGCGGCGTAATCCGGGGTGTCGAAGATCTCGGACAGGTCGGGGGGCGTGCCGAGCTCGGTCCAGCTGTCCATGCCCAGCAGCTCGGGCGCGGCGGCCGAGATGAAGGGCGCATGCGCCGCGGCGGCGATCTTGGACATGTCGCGCAGCAGCGCCACATCGGCCGTCGAATGGTCGAAGTAGAAGTCGCCGATCAGCGCGCCGAAGGGCTTGCCGCCCAGGGTGCCGAACTCGGCCTCATAGACGCGCATGTTCAGCGGCGACTTGTCCCATTTGGCGCCGGGATAGCGCCGGAACATCTGCTGCAGTTCCTTCTTCGAGACGTTCATCACCTTCACGCGCAGCGAGGCGTCGGTCTCGGAATGGTTGATCGTATAGGCCAGCCCGCGCCACGACGATTCCAGCTTCTGGAATTCCTCGTTGTGGATGACCTCGTTCAGCTGTTCGGTCAGCTTCTGGTCCAGCTTCGACAGCATCGCGTCGATGGTGTCGATCACGTCCTCGGCGATCAGGGTCTCGTCGTCCAGCGCCTCGCGCACCAGCGCCACGACGGCATTGTCGACCTCTTTCGCGGCGACGTCGGTGCGCGGCTTGATGGTCTGCTTCAGGATATCCGAGAACTCGTCAAGGCCGGTCAGGCTGCCTGCGGCCTCGGCCTGCTGTTTCTGCGCCATCAGTTATCCTCTTCCTCGGCCGATTTCGACGTCTCGCGCTCGGCCAGGGCGGCCATCAGTTCGGGGTCGTTGAGCAGCTTGCGGATCTGCTCCTGCGCCTTGGGCTTCGAGTTCATGTAGCGCTGCAGGTTCGCCAGGTGCTGGCGCGCCTCCAGCAGTTTCTTCAGCGCCGGGATCTGGCGCGCGACGGCGGCCGGGTTGAAATCGTCCATGCTTTCGAAGGTCAGCGAGACGCCCAGCCGGCCCTCGCCGCCCAGCTTGTTCTGGACGTTGAAGCTGGCACCGGGGGCCACGCTCTTCATGTAGTCGTCCAGCGTGGCGGCGGTCACGTCGACGAAGTCGCGCTCTTCCATCTCGGGCTTCTCGACCTCGGAGGCATTGCCCGACAGGTCGGCCATGACGCCCATGACGAAGGGCAGCTCGACCATCTTCTCGCTGTCATAGGGGTCTTCGTAGGAAATATTCACCCGAGGCGGGCGGTTGCGCTTGATAAAATCGGTCGCCTTGTCCGAAGCCATCAGATCAATCCTCCATTGCGCAAGGCAAACTGTAAAACACCCGGCGAGTCAATTCCGCAAAACTGCCCTAAGTTTCCCCGCCGGAACCCGCCTGGGCAAGCAATTCCGCCACGATGGCGTCAAAACGCTTGTGCAGCATGTCACGCGCCTTGGCCAGAAGCAACGGCACCGGGCTGGCCGGCTCATGGGTGGCGAAATAGCCCTCGACGCCCTGCAGCGTGGCGACCAGGTCGGCGCGGCGGGCGATCGGCGGCGGCGCGGCGGGCGCAGCCACGGCCGCGGGGCGGCCTTCCAGCCCGGCCTGGGTCAGCGCCTTCAGCCGCTCCATCGGCAGGGCGAAGGGCGTGCCCTGGCCAATGCGCAGCACCGCGACGCCGGCCTGCTGCGGCATCAGCATCTCCAGCGCCTCGACCAGCGGGCGGCCGATCAGCGCGCGCGCCTGCGCGACCAGCATCAGCGCCGGGGACGAGGGCTCCTGCGCGGCCAGCCAGGCGCGCGCCGCGTCCAGCGCCGCCTCGGCCGCGGCGCGGTCGGGGACCGGGCGTTCGCCCGCCGGCGGGGCGGGCAGCGGCGCGGGCGCATCGGCGACGGCCGGGTCCGCGGCGGGGGTCGGCGCCTCGGGTTCGGGCGCGGCCTGCCAAGGCGACAGCTCGGGCCGGGCGGCGGCGATCATGGCCTGCATCTCGGCCACCGCATCGCGCAGCGCGGCCAGGTCGGGGCGGAAGCCCTGCCCCGCCGCCAGCGCCGCGATGCGGTGCAGCGCGTCCAGCAGCCGCGACAGCCGCTCATGCACCTGCGTCACCGCGCGCAGATTGGCCTCCGAACGCAGCGCGCCCAGGAAGTCCGAGCCCGCCAGATCCTGTTCGGATTCGCGCGGGCTGGCCTTGCCGGTCACCACCATATAGCGACGCAACGTCACTTCGCCGTTCGGCACCACCGAGAGGTGCATGAGCGGCATCACCGCGGTCGCCTGGGCGTTCAGCGCCTCGATGGCGGCGCGGCGCGCGCTGCCCTGCGGATGCAGATCGTCCGGCCATTGCGCCAGCGCCGCCGCCATGTCCTCGACCGTGGCGGTGAAATCCTCAAGCCGCCCGGCCAGGATCTGGAACCGTGCGAGCAGGCTCAGCAGCCGCAGGTCGCGCGACCGCGCCAGCAGCCCTCGGATCGCCGCGGTCTCGGCCGCCAGATCGACCGAGCGCGGGTCGAACAGCCGGTCCTCGCGCCGGTCGCCCGGGTTGCCGGGGATGAAATAGCGTTCGGGCAGGCGCGATTCCGCCTCGTAGTAATAGTCGAGGAAGGCGTCGTCCTCCTGCGCCTCCAGGTCGGGTCCGCAGGGCGGCTCTGCGGCCACGGGTTCCAGCACGTTGAAATCAGCCAAAGCGAAATCCTCTCGTCACGGCGCGCCACCGTCATGGGCCTTGCGATAGGCTTCGGCGAACAGGCGCAGGAATTCGTCCAGGATGCCGTTCTCGCTGGCGGTGCGGGCATCCCAGCGCGCGACATATTCATCCCAGGCCTTGGCCTTGCGGTTGCCCATCAGCCCGCCGCCCTTGACCTCGCCCTCGATCCGCTCGGGCGCGAGATCGCCGACCAGGCCCAGCAGCGCCGGTTGCAGCGCGGCGAAAAGCGCGGTCTGGTGGCGGCGCAGGTCGCCAAGCGCCGCGTCGAAACCGGCGGCGCCGGTCAGGAAGCCGGCGCGCGGGCGCAGGAACAGCGCCTCCAGCGCCTCGCCGGCATCGGGCAGGAATTTCAGCGGGTTGTTGTCGCTGGCGCCGCGCATGGTGCGCTCGGCCGAGCGGGTGAAATGCCGCGCCGCCGCCCGGTCCTGCAAGCCGGCCATGACCTGGCCCGCGACGGCGCGCAGGGCCTGGCCAAGCGCGCGGGCCAGATCCTCGGCCGCGACATTGCGCGCCAGGTCGGGCGGCAGGCCCGCGCCTTCGCAAAAGGCGCGCAGCACGGCCGAGGCGTCCTCGGCCGGGGGCGCAGGGGCCGGGGCGGGCGCCACCGGCGCGGGGGCGGCTTCGGGCGCAGGGCTGGGAAAGGCCATGAAGTCGCTGGCGAAATCCGGGCCGCGCCGCGTGTCGGAAGGCGGCGTCACGTCGATGGGCGCGGGTGCCGGGGCAAGCGCCCAGGGGTCGTCGATCACCGGCTCGTCCACCGGACTGTCCACGCGATGCTCGGGCAGCGAGCCCGGCGTCATCGGCGCGCCCTCCGGCTGGTCGAACAGCGCCACCACCACATATTGCCCGACCTGGAAGCGGTCGCCGTGGCGCAGGACATGCGGCCCGTCCAGCCGGTGGCGATGGCCTTGCAGGAAGGTGCCGTTGGTCGAACGGTCGCGCAGCAGCCAGCGCCCCTCCTCGAACCCCACGTCGAAATGATGGCCCGAGATATGGCGGCTGGCGTCGGGCAGCACCCAGTCCATGCCCGAGCGGCGGCCGACCTGCAGCCCGCGCTGCGGCACGGCGACGCTGACCGGGCCGCCGTCGTCCAGCACATGGAAGTTCTCGATTTGCAGGGTCAGGGTCATATCTTGTCAATAGGCACGAAACAGCGCCTCGGCCATATCCAGGAAACGCGCAAGATAGAACGACCGCCGCGACAGGTCCGCCCGCGCAAGGCAGGACAGCACCGCGCTGTTCAGCGCCACCGGTGCCTTGTGCGGGGCCGAGCGTTCGGGGTCGTTCGGCGCCGGCGTGCCCGTGGACCAGCCCACCGCCAGCGCCAGCAGGACCGAGGGGCTGCGGGTCGGCGCCCAAAGCGCCGCGCGCATGATCTCGTGCCGCTGCCGGGTCGTGGGCTGCGCCAGCCAAGCAGCGATCTGCTGCATCGCCGGGCGCTCCTGCGGTTGCAGGTGGTCGGCCATCAGCCGCAGGCATTCATAGCCCCAGCCCGCCGCGACGCTGGGCAGGGCGGCGAAGGCGGTGAAGGTCACAGCCTCTTCCGGCGTGGTCGAGGCGCGCAGCCGGTGCAGGAAGGCCAGCCCCTCCTCGGCCTCGCGCGGGCGCAGCTTGACCAGCTCGGCCAGCTGCGGGATCTCGGCGAACAGCGCCGACGGCGCGGCCTCCCGCAGCATCCGCCGGGGAGGCTTGGTCTTTTCATCCGCCGCGCTTGCGTCCATTCCGCCGTCTCATCGCTGCCCGCGCCGACTATGAAAGCAGCGGACGGGAACCGCAACCTTCGCGATCACGCCAGACGGGATTGCGACAGTTTCAGCAGCCCCTTCTGCAGCAGGATGAAGACCAGCAGCAGCACGCCGATGACGATCTTGGTCCACCAGCTCGACAGCGTGCCGTCGAAGACGATGTAGGTCTGGATCAGCCCCATGGTCAGCACGCCGACCAGCGTGCCGAACATATAGCCTGCGCCCCCGGTCAGCAGCGTGCCGCCGATCACCACCGCCGCGATGGCGGTCAGCTCTGTCCCCACCGTCGCCAGCGAATAGCCCGAGCCGGTGTAGATGGAAAACACGATGCCCGAGAGCCCGGCCATCAGCCCCGAAAAGGCATAGACCAGCATGGTCGTGCGGCCCTGCCGGACGCCCATCAGCCGCGCCGTCGCCTCGCCGCCGCCAAGCGCATAGACGGATGCGCCGAAGCGAGTCTTGTGGGCGACGACCATGCCCGCCAGCACCGTCAGCAGCATGACGACCCCGATCAGCGTCAGCCGGCCCTTGCCCGGCATCAGCCAATAGGCCGATTGCAGGGTCTTGTAGAACGGATGCGCGATCGGCACCGAGTCGATCGACAGCATATAGGCCGTGCCGCGCGCCAGGAACATGCCGGCCAGCGTGACGATGAAGGCGGGCATGGCCAGCCGGTCGATCAGGAAGCCCATGGCCGCGCCGAAGGCGGTGGTCAGCGCCAAGAGCAGGGCGAAGACGACCAGCGGGTGCAGCGACGTCTCGCGCAGGATCACGGCAATGAACACGCCGGAAAAGGCGATGACGCTGCCCACCGACAGGTCGATGCCACCCGACAGGATCACCAGCGTCATGCCGACCGCGACGATGCCCAGATAGGCGTTGTCGGTCAGCAGGTTGCCGATCACCCGCGTCGAAAGGATGTTCGGGAATTGCAGCCAGCACAGCAGATAGGCCAGCAGGAAGATCACGGCGGTCGCGTAAAGCGGCAGGGCGCGGGTGTTCATTTCGCGGCTCCTCGTTGCAGCGCGGCCTCGCGGCTGGCGCGGTGGCTGTCGCGCCACAGCCGCCATTCCGCGGCGATGCGCGGCGATTGCAGCACCAGGATCACCAGCACCAGCCCGGCCTTGATGACCAGATTGTATTCGGACGGGAACCCGGCCAGCAGGATGCCGGTGTCGATGGTCTGGATGATGAGCGCGCCCAAGAGCGAGGCGATGATGGAGAACCGCCCGCCCAGCAGGGAATTGCCGCCGATCACCACGGCCAGGATGGCGTCAAGCTCCAGCCACAGTCCGGCATTATTGGCGTCCGCCCCGCGGATGTCGGCGGTGACGACGATCCCGGCCAGCGCCGCGCAAAGCCCCGAGACGACATAGACCGCGATCAGCAGCACCGTGGCGTTCACCCCGGCCAGGGCGCTGGCGCGGCGGTTGATGCCGATGGATTCGACCAGCAGGCCAAGCGCGGTGCGCCGCATCAGCGCCGCCATGCCCAACCCGCAGGCCAGCCACAGCCAGGCCGGCACCGGCAGGCCCAAGAGGCTGCCCGAGCCGAAGAAGGCGAAGCCTGCGTCGGTGAAGGTCAGGATGCGCCCTTCGGTGATCAGCTGGGCGATGCCGCGCCCCATGGTCATCAGGATCAGCGTGGCGACGAAAGGCTGGATGCCGACCACGGCGACCAAGAGCCCGTTCCACAGCCCCGCGAGCGCACCGGCGGCCAGCGCCAAGAGCAGCGCGGGCACCAGCCCCCAGCCGCCGGCCACGGCCCATGCGGCGACCGCGCCGCAGATCGCCATGGTGGTGCCGACCGACAGGTCGATGCCGCGCGTGGCGATGACCAGCGTCATGCCCACCGCCAAGAGCGCCACCGGCGCGCCGCGCTTCAAGACGTCGATCATCGGCCCGACCAGCCGGTCGCCGCTGATGCCGATCTTCAGGAAATCCGGATAGAACACCGTCACCAGCGCCACCAGCAGCGCCAGCGCCACCAGTTGCGGGGCAATGCGTTTCAGCAGGGTCATGCCGCCACCTCCCCGCCGGCGATGGCGCGCATGATCTCGGCCCCGGTCACGCGCGGCCCGTCCAGCTCTGCGACATGGCGGCGGTCGCGCAGTACGATCACCCGGTCGGCGCTGGCGACCAGCTCGTCGATCTCGCTGGAGACCAGCAGGATCGACATGCCGGCCTGGGTCAGCTCGCGGATCAGGCGCAGGATCTCGGCATGGGCGCCGACGTCGATGCCGCGCGTCGGCTCGTCCAGGATCAGGAAGCGCGGGTTCATCGCCAGCCAGCGGGCGAGGATCGCCTTTTGCTGGTTGCCGCCGGACAGCTCGCCGATGGGCTTTTCCCGGCCCGAGGTGCGGATGTCGAGCCGCTTGATATAGTCGTCGGCGATGCGGTTCTGTTCGGCGCGCGGAATCGGCCGCGCCCAGCCGCGCCGGGCCTGCAGGCCCAGGATGATGTTCTCGCGGATCGACAGTTCGGCGACGATGCCGTCGGTCTTGCGCTCTTCGGGGACGAAGCCGAAGCCTTCGGCGATGGCGGCGCGCGGGCTGGACAGGTCCAGCCGGGACTGCGCGTCGCTGGCCTCGCCCGATTGCGCGGGGCGCACGCCGAACATCATCTCGGCGCTTTCGGTCCGGCCCGAGCCCAGCAATCCCGCCAGCCCCACCACCTCGCCCTGCCCCACGGTCAGGTCGAAGGGCTCGACCACGCCGCGCCGGCCGAAGCCGCGGAATTCCAGCAAGGACGGGCGGGCGGCGGCGGTCCGGGCGGCCTGCCCGGCCACCTCATGCTCCAGCGCGCGGCCCAGCATGTGCTCGATCAGCTTCACCCGGTCCAGCTCGGCCGTGCGCTCGGTCACGATCTTGCGGCCGTTCCGCAGCACGGTCACGCGGTCGGTCAGGTCAAACACCTGGTCGAGGAAATGCGACACGAAGACGATGCCCAGGCCGCGCTCGCGCAGCCCCCGCACCACGTCGAAGACCATGCGCACCTCGGCCGCGTCCAGGCTGGCGGTCGGCTCGTCCAGGATTAGCACCTTGCCCGACAGCGCCACGGCGCGGGCGATGGCGACGATCTGCTGGATGGCGACGGAATAGCTGCCCAGATCGCGGTCCACGTCGATGTCGAGGCCATAGGGCCGCAGCGTCTCGCGCGCCTCGGCCCGCAGGGCGCGGCTGTCGATCAGCCCCCAGCGGCGCGGCTCGCGGCCGAACATCAGGTTCTGCGCCACGGTCAGGTTGGGCAGCAGGTTCACCTCTTGATAGACGGTGCCGATGCCCTGCTCCTGCGCCTCGACCGTGGATTGCGGGTCGATCTGCGCGCCGTCCAGGGTGATGGTGCCGCCGTCGCGGCGATAGGCGCCGGTCAGGCATTTGATCAGCGTGGACTTGCCGGCGCCGTTCTCGCCCAGAAGCGCGTGGACCTCGCCGGCGGCCAAGTCGAAATCCACCGCGTCCAGCGCCTTCGTTCCCGGGAATGTCTTGGTCAAAGACCGGATGGTCAGCAGCATCGTGCCCCTCCTTGCTCGGTCCGGGCCGCCGCATGGACGGCCCGGCCGCCGGCTGTCAGTAGCCCAGACCCTTGCGGCGCTCGTATTCGCCGGCCGGGTCGTCGGCTTGCGTGTAGAGCTTCGACTCGGTCTGCAGGAACTTCGCCGGCTGGGTGCCGTCCTTCCAATAGGCGGCGAGCGCGTCGAAGGCCGGGCCGGCCATGTTCGGGGTCAGCTCGACGGTGGCGTTCGCCTCGCCATTGGCCATGGCCTGGAACAGGTCCGGCACGCCGTCGATGGACACGACCAGGATGTCGGTGCCCGGCTTCAGCCCGGCCTCCTTGATGGCCTGGATCGCGCCGACCGCCATGTCGTCGTTATGGGCATAGAGCGCGCAGATGTCCTTGCCGCCATTCTCGGCCTGCAGGAAGCTTTCCATCACCTCCTTGCCCTGGGCGCGGGTGAAATCGCCGGTCTGGCTGCGCACGATCTTCAGATTGTCATGGCCGGCCAGCGCGTTCTCGAAGCCCTTCTTGCGGTCGATGGCGGGGCTGGAGCCTGTGGTGCCCTGCAACTCGACGACGCGGCATTCCTTGTCGCCGACGGTGTCGACCAGCCATTTGCCGGCGACCTCGCCCTCATGCACCAGGTTCGAGCCGACGGCGGTCAGGTAAAGATCGTCCGAGCTGTCCACCTGCCGGTCCAGAAGCACGACCGGGATCTCGGCCTCCTTGGCCTCTTGCAGCACGGCGTCCCAGCCGGTGGCGACGACCGGGGCCAGCAGGATCGCGTCCACGCCCTGCGCGATGAAGGAGCGGATCGCGGCGATCTGGTTTTCCTGCTTCTGCTGCGCGTCCGAGAATTGCAGCTTCAGGCCGCGTTCCTCGGCCTGGGTCTTGGTCAGCGTGGTCTCGGCCGCGCGCCAGCCGGATTCCGAGCCGATCTGGGAAAAGCCGATGGTTTCGCCCTCGGCCAGCGCGGCCGTGGCCGAGATCGCCAGCGCGGCAGCGGCGGCGGTGCTCATCAGGAATCTGGTCATGGTTTCCTCCCTCAATGACCGTTTTCTACGGGGCTGTCCTCTCAGCCCCGCAAGTCCTCCGGCAGCAGCGCGTCGGGCAGGTTCTGGAAACAGACCGGCCGCAGGAAGCGGCGGATCGCCAGGGTGCCGACGCTGGTGGCGCCGAAATTCGTCGATGCCGGGTAAGGGCCGCCATGCACCATGGCGTCGGCGACCTCGACCCCGGTGGGCCAGCCATTGGCCAGCACCCGGCCGGCCTTGCGTTCCAGGACCGGCATCAGCCGGCGGGCCAGCGCGGTGTCGCCGGCCTCCATCTGCAAGGTGGCGGTCAGCTGGCCGTCCAGCGCGCGGGCAAGGCCCAGCATCTCGTCGTCCGAACTGGTGGTGACGACAAGGCCAAGCGGGCCGAAGACCTCTTCCCCCAGGGCGTGGCTGTGCAGGAAGTCCCGCGCGCTGGTCCGGTAGATGCCGGGCCGCGCATTGCGGCCCCGGCTGTCGCAGGCCAGCACCGGCGCGGCATGGGCTCCGATACGGGCGGCGCCTGCGCGATAGGCCTCGGCGATGCCATCGGTCAGCATGACCTGTTCCGGGGCGTCCGTCAGCGCCTCGGCGGCGGCGGCGGTGAAGGTCTCGGCATCCTCGGCGCGCAGCACCAGCAGGCCCGGATTGGTGCAGAACTGCCCCGCGCCCATGGTCAGGCTGGCGGTCCAGTCGCGCGCGATCTGCTGGCCGCGCGCCGCCAGCGCATGGGGCAGCACGAAACAGGGGTTGATGCTGCCGAGTTCGCCGAAGAAGGGGATCGGCTCGGGCCGCGCGGCGCAAAGATCGTAAAGCGCCCGGCCGCCGCCCAGGCTGCCGGTGAAGCCGACGGCGCGGATCAGCGGGTGCTGCACCAGCGCCGCGCCGGTCTCGTGCCGGTCGCCGTGGATGAAGCCGAAACTGCCGGCGGGCATGCCGGTGGCGCGGATGACGGCAAGGATGGCCTCGGCCACGATCTCGCCGGTGCCGGGATGGGCGGGGTGGCCCTTGACCACCACCGGGCAGCCCGCCGCCAGGGCCGAGGCGGTGTCGCCGCCCGCCGTCGAGAACGCCAGCGGGAAGTTCGAGGCGCCGAAGACCGCCACCGGCCCGATCGGGCGCTGGATCAGCCGCAGGTCGGGACGCGGCGGCTGGCGGTCCGGCAGCGCCTTGTCGTGGCGGCGGTCGAGGTAATCGCCCTTGCGGATATGGTCCGCGAACAGCCGCAACTGGCCCACGGTGCGGCCACGCTCGCCTTGCAGCCGGGCCTCGGGCAGGCCGGTTTCCTGCGTGCCGATGGCGGTGATCGCCTCGGCCCGCGCCTCGATCTCGTCGGCGATGGCGTCGAGGAAAGCCGCGCGTTCTTCGCGCGCGGTCCAGCCATAGGTCCAGAACGCCTCCTCGGCCGCGGCGCAGGCGCGATCCACCAGATCGACGGTGCCGCTGGCGAAATCATGCGCCGGGCCATGCGCGGGGGCCGAGCGGAATGTCGCCTCGCCCCCGACCCATTCGCCCGCGATCAGATGCTTGCCTTGCGGTGTCCAGTCCATCGGTTTTCCTTCAAAAGTCAAATGCGTCCACGGTATTGCGGCTGCCAAGGGTAAAGGCGTCCGCCACCAGCACCATCGGCGACAGGTCCACCTCGGAGGCGCCCCTGCGCACCAGCTCCGCCATGCGCGCGTAAAGCGCCGGGTATTCGCCCATGATGCTGGCCCGCCCGCCGGCCTCGGTGCCGTCGATCTCCAGCACATTGCCGCCCAGCCGCAGCGCCAGCCGGCCGGCGTCGGTCCGGAACTCCATGTCCCAGGTCTGCGGGCCCTGCTGGCGGAAATCGAAATCGGCGGTGATATTGCCCGACAGCGCCAGCCGCGCGGCGATGGGGGCCTGGCGGTTTTCCGGGAAATCCAGCTCGGCGGCGCGCAGATGCACCGGCATCGGCAGGATCTCGGTCAGGATCGACAGCGCGTTGATGCCGGGGTCGAAGACGCCCATGCCGCCGGCCTGAAAGATCCAGTCCTGGCCGGGATGCCATTTGCGCACGTCCTCGCGCCAGGTGATCCGGCCCTCGTGGATCACGCGATCGGCGAGCCATGCCTTGGCACCGGCAACGGCATGGGCCATGCGCGAATGCCAGGTGGCGTAAAGCGTCACCCCCTGCGCCTGCGCCAGGTCGCGCAGGATATGCACCTCGGCCAAGGTCGCGCCGGGCGGCTTTTCCAGCATCAGGTGCCGCCCGGCGCGCAAGACCGCCTGCGCCGCCTCGAAGCGCGGCACGGGCGGCAGGCACAGGCTGACCGCGCCGATGTCGGGGCGGGCGTCGAGCATGTCCTCGATGCGCGGGAAAGCCTCGACCCCATCGACCCGGCCGTGGCGGCTGACCGTCGCGGCCAGTTCCCAGTCCGGGCTGGAGGCCAGCGCCGGAACGTGCTGGTCCAGCGCGATCTTGCCAATGCCGACGAGCGCGAGTTTCATCAGTGGCTGTCCTTTCCGACCGGGTTGCCACGGCAGCCGCGCAGGAAATCCAGGTCCGCGCCGGTATCCGCGCCCATGACATGCGCCTGATGCAGCCAGGCGTAACCGCTCGCCGGCTGGTCGGGCAGCGGCTGCCATGCCGCCAGCCGCGCCGCCAGTTCCGCGTCGGAAATGTCCAGGTGCAGCCGGCGGTTCGGCACGTCCAGTTCGATCATGTCGCCGTCGCGCACCACGGCCAGCGGCCCGCCCGCCGCCGCCTCGGGCGAGGTGTGCAGGACCACGGTGCCGTAAGCCGTCCCCGACATGCGCGCGTCGGAAATCCGCACCATGTCGGTGATGCCCTTGCGCAGCACCTTGGGCGGCAGGCCCATGTTGCCGACCTCGGCCATGCCGGGATAGCCCTTGGGGCCGCAGTTCTTCAGCACCATGACGCAGGTCTCGTCGATGTCCAGCGCCTCGTCCTCGATCCTGGCCTTGTAGTCGTCGATGTCCTCGAAGACGACGGCACGGCCGCGATGCACCATCAGATGCGGGCTGGCGGCCGAGGGCTTCAGCACCGCGCCCTTGGGCGCCAGGTTGCCGCGCAGCACCGCGATGCCGCCCTGGTCGGTCAGAGGCCGGTCGGCGGGCAGGATCACGTCCTCGTTCCAGTTCACCACGTCCTTGACCTCGTCCCAGATCGTGGCGCCGCTGACGGTCAGCGCGTCCTTGTGCAGCTGCCCGGCCTCGCCCAGCCGCTTGATGACCACGGGCAACCCGCCGGCATAGAAGAACTCCTCCATCAGGTATTGCCCCGAGGGCATCAGGTTCACGATGGTCTTGACGTCGCGGCCGCAGCGGTCCCAGTCGTCCAGCGTCAGGTCGACCCCGACCCGGCCGGCCAGCGCCAGCAGATGCACCACGGCATTGGTCGAACCGCCGATGGCGCCATTGGTGCGGATCGCGTTCTCGAACGCCTGCCTGGTCAGGATGTCGCTGGGCTTCAGGTCGTCCTTGACCATCTGCACGATGCGCCGGCCCGACAGCTGCGCCATGACGCGGCGGCGCGAATCCACCGCCGGGATCGCGGCATTCCCGGACAGAGCCATCCCCAGCGCCTCGGCCATCGAGGCCATGGTCGAGGCCGTGCCCATAGTGTTGCAGGTGCCGGATGAGCGGGACATGCTCGCCTCGGCCTCCAGGAACTCCTCCTGCGTCATCTCGCCGGCCTTCACCGCCTCGCTGAACTTCCACAGATGCGTGCCGGACCCCACCCGCTCGCCGCGGAAATAGCCGTTCAGCATCGGGCCGCCGGTGACGATGATCGAGGGAATGTCGGTCGAGGCCGCCGCCATCAGCAGGCTGGGCGTGGTCTTGTCGCAGCCGACCAGCAGCACCGCGCCGTCCATCGGCTGGCCGCGGATGGTCTCCTCGATCGCCAGCGCGGCGAGGTTGCGAAACATCATCGCGGTCGGCCGGAACGTGTTCTCGGACGCCGAGAACACCGGCACCTCGACCGGAAAGCCGCCGGCCTCCCAGACCCCGGCCTTCACCTTTTCCGCCAGTTCGCGCAGGTGGCCGTTGCAGGGCGTCAGGTCCGACCAGGTGTTCAGGATGCCGATCACCGGGCGGCCGTCGAACAGGTCGTGCGGATAGCCCTGATTCTTCATCCAGCCGCGATGATAGATCGTGTCGCGCGAGGTGCCGCCATACCAGTGCTGCGAGCGAAGCTGACGGGGCCAGGGGGCGGGTTTGAAGGACATGGGCGACCTCAGAGGGCAAAGACGGCGACCGGCGCCGATGCGTTGGGCTGTTGGCTCAGCGGGTTTTTCAGCGGCAGGCCGAAGGCGTCGCAACTGATCTCGAAACTGTCGCCCGGCCGGGCCGAGACGCCGTCGGCAAAGGACAGCGTCGCCGTGCCGAAGAAATGCACATGCACGTCGCCCGGCTGGCGGAACAGCGGGTATTTGAAATGGTGGTGTTCCAGGTTGGCCAGGCTGTGGCTCATGTTCGCCTCGCCCGACAGGAACGGCTTTTCCCAGATCACGGCGCCGTCGCGGATGACGCGGCTGGTGCCCTCGACATGCTGCGGCAGGTCGCCCAGCCGCAGCTCGGGGCCATAGCTCGCCGGGCGCAGCTTGGAATGCGCCAGCCACAGGTAATTGCCGCGTTCCGTGACGTGGTCGGAAAACTCGTTCCCCAGCGCGAAGCCCAGCCGGAAGGGCGTGCCGTCCGGGCCGATGACGTAAAGCCCGGCGATTTCCGGCTCTTCTCCCGCGTCCAGCGCAAAGCCGGGGCTGTCCAATGCCGCGCCGGGCGCCACGGCGGCATGGCCGTTGCCCTTGTAGAACCATTCGGGCTGCGCGCCGACCTGGCCGGCGCCGGGCTTGCCGCCTTCCAGACCCATGCGGAACATCTTCATGCTGTCGGTCAGCTCGTCGCCGTCCAGCTTGGCATGCATGGCATTGCGCGTCGCGGCCGAGCCGAGATGCGTCAGCCCCGTCCCGGTCAGGTGCAGATGCGCCGGGTCGGGATGGTCCAGCGGCAGCAGCATCCGCCCCTCGGCCAGCACCTGCGCCAGATCGACCGCGGCGCCTTGGCCGCGCGCCTGGACCTCGTCGGCCAGGCTGCGGCCGGCGGCGATGGCGTCCAGCGCCAGGTCGCGGGTCGCGGTGGCGCCGGGCACCAGCCGGGCCTCGGTTTCGTGCCGCAGGGCGACGGCGCGGCTGCCGTCGGGCAGTCTGATTTGCGACAGGAACATGGGCCGATCCCCCTTGCGCTTGCGATGGATGCGAGGGCCGCGCCGGGCTCAGGTCATGCGTGGTCAGACGTCCGCATGGCGGCGCATCCGATTGCCTTGCATCCCCCTCCCGGCGGCGCAGCGCCGCCGCATCGGCCCCGGCTTGCGACGGCGGCCTGACGGAACGATAACGCCGCGACGACATGATAATAAAATGACATTGCCACCATTCGCCATATCAATTTTGATATGATTAGGTCAGTCCTGCCAGGCGATCTCGTGCAGGCGCAGCAGTTCGGCGACCTGGGCGGAGTCCAGCATGTTCGGCCGGGTGCCGCGCAACAGCAGGGCCAGCCGGGCGGTGGCCTCGAGTTCCTCGATGGCATTGCAGGCGCCTTCGAGGTCGAGCCCGGCGACGACCGGCCCGTGATTGGCCAGCATCACGGCCGAGCGGCGGCCGGCAAGGCCGCGCACCGCCTCGCCCATGGCCGGGTCGCCGGGGCGGAAATAGGGCAAGAGCCGCACCCGGCCCAGCTGCATCAGCGCATAGGGGGTGATCGGCGGCAGGAAATCCTCGGCATCCGCCTCGGGCAGCGCCGACAGCGCCACGGCATGGCAGGAGTGCAGATGCACCACCGCCGCCGTGCGCGCCCGGGTCTGGTAGAAGGCCGCGTGCAGCGGCATTTCCTTGGTCGGGGCATCGCCGCCGACCTGCCGGCCCGAGGCGTCGAAATGCGCCAGCCGGCCCGGATCGAGCCGGCCGAAGCTGCTGCCGGTCGGGCTGACCAGCAAGCCGCCATCCGGGGTGCGGACCGAGATATTGCCGCTGGACCCCGCCGTCAGCCCGCGCGCGAACATCGAGGCGGCAAGCTCGCAAAGCCGCTCGCGCAGGCGGGCATCCGTGCTCATGCCCGGCCCGCAAGCACGGAATCGGCGGCGGCAAAGAAGTCCTCGGCGCCGAAATTGCCGGATTTCAGCGCCAGCACCAGCCCCGCGCCGGCGCGCATCGCGGGCACGCCGGGCGCGATCTCGGGGCCGATCTCCAGCGCGCCGGGGGCCAGCGCCTCGACCACCGCGCCCGAGGTCTCGCCGCCGGCGGTAATCAGCCGGGACACGCCGCCCGCGACCAAGAGCCGCGCGGTCTCGGCCATGAAGCCCTCCAGCGCGGTCGCGACCCGGGCGCCGCCGTGGCGGTCCTGCACCGCGCGCACCGCCTGCGGATCGGCCGAGGAATAGACCAGCGGCAGGCCGTCTTGCGCCAGCGCCCAATCGGCCGCCGCCCGCGGGGTTGCTGCGCCCAACAGCACCGCCTCGGGGTCGATCTCCTGCGCCGGCGCACCGCTCGCGACATGCCGCGCCACCTGTCCCCGCGTCGCGCGCGAGCAGGAACCCGACAGCGCCGCCGCCCGGCCCGGCTGGCCTTGCCACGGGGCGGCCCCCCCGGCCAGCAGGCCGGCGCGGGCAAAGTTTCCCGGCAGCCCCAGCGCGATGCCCGAGCCGCCGGTGATCAGCGGCATATCGGCCGCCGCCTGACCCAGCGCCACCAGATCGGCGTCGCGGATCGCATCGGCGATGACCAGCGGCCGCCCGGCCTCGGCCTCGGCCGCCAGCCGCGCGCGGATCGCCGGCACCCCCTGCCAGACCGTGGCGGCCGGCAGGTGGCCGACGCCGCACCTCGCCTGCGCGGCCAAGCAGCGGCGCAGGTCGGGGTCGGTCATCGGCGTCAGCGGATGCGCCTCCATGCCGCTTTCGCTGAGCAGCCGGTCGCCGACGAACAGGTGGCCCTGCCAGACCGTGCGCCCCGCCGCCGGAAAGGCCGGGCAGAAGATCACCGCATCGGCGCCAAGCGCCTCGGCCAGCGCCTCGGCCACCGGGCCGATATTGCCCTGCGGCGTCGAATCGAAGGTCGAGCAGTATTTGAACAGGAACTGCCGGCAGCCTTGGGCGCGCAGCCAGTCCAGCGCCGCCAGCGACTGGCGCACCGCCTCGGCCGCCGGGACCGAGCGGGTCTTCAGCGCCACCACCCCGGCCTCGACCGCGGGATCCGCCGGCACCTCGGGGATGCCGCAATATTGCACGGTCCGCATGCCGGCCTTGACCAGCGTATTGCCCAGGTCGGACGAGCCGGTGAAATCGTCGCCGATACAGCCCAGCAGCATGGCCTAGCTCCAGTCCTGCGCGTCCTGCGCCCGGCGCAAGGCCAAGAGTTCGGACCCCTCGTCCAGCGCCACGTCGGCGCAGCGGATCGGCTGGCCGGCCGCGACATCGCGCGCGAGCTTGCGCCCCGCCGCCAGATAATAGGGGATCGGCGCGTCCTCGGCCAGCGCCGCCGCCGGGGTCATCCGGCCCGAGACATGGGCGATGGAGTGGTGGTGCCCCTCGGCCGACAGCAGCGTGCCGGCGGGCAGGTCGCGGTCGGCATGGGCGGTCAGGTCGATCACCGGGCGCGGCTCTGCCACGCCCGAGGACTGGCCCAGCAGCGCGACCTCGAAGACGGTGGTGGCGGCTTCCAGCCCCAGCAGGTGGCGCGGCAGGCCGATCATCGCGGTGCGGCCGTTCCGGGCCACGACATGGCCCTTGTCGCGCAGCATGGCCCAGCTTTCGTCGTCCTCGCAGGCGACGGTGACGAAGACCCCGCCGGCAAAGCTGGGCTCGCCCGGCAGGCGCAGACAGTGGAACACGTCGAGCGCCGGCGTGCCCCCCAACAGCCCGCCGTCGGCAGCCGGCGCCATGATATCGGCCAGTTCGGTGATGCGGGCGATGGGCGCGTGCAGGTCGGCCCGGTCGGGGCCAAGACCAAGCGCATTGGCGACCACCGTCATCTCGCACAGGTCCGGCACGGCGCGCTGCGGCAGGGCGGCAGCCGCCTTGGCGCGGCCGGCGGCGACTTCGGGCCAAGGCCGGTCGCCGGCCAGGGTCCAGGCGCCGAAGTCCGGCGCCGGCACGGTCACGCCGTTGCTGGTGATGGTCCGGGTCGCCGGGTCATAGACGAAGTCGTATTCGCTGGACTTGCCGGCCGCGACCAGGCGCAGCCCGACCACCTCGGCCCAAGTGGCAAGGCCGATCAGCAGGCTGGGCTGGTCGCCGTCGACCGGCGAGACCACCCGGCCCTGCGCCGCCGCCATGCGCGCCAGGATCGGGCCGACGACGCTGTCGGTCTCCTTGGTCACCATGACGACATGCTTGTCGGCCTCGATGGCCAGCCGGGCGTGGCGGGCGCCGGCCTCGGGGTTTCCGGTCGCCTCCAGCACCACCTCGACCGGCACTTCGGCCAAGAGCGCGGGGTTGCTGGCGGCGATGGGCTTGCCCGCCGCCCAGGCCGCACGGATCTGCGCGGCGTCGGCGCATTGCGCGATCTCGGCGCGGTCATGGCCGGTTGCGGCCAGGGCGGCGGCGGCAATGGCCGGGTCGCGGTCAAAGGCCAGCCGGCAGGACAGGCCGCGCACATGGCGCGCCTGCGACAGGAAGCTGCGGCCGAAACCGCCGCTGCCGATCAGGGCGCATTCGATGCGGCGCGTCTCGCGCCCGGCGAACATCCGCAGGTGGTTCATGGCGGCCCTCTTTTCTTATTCGACCGGCTGGCGGCGACGCAGGCGCCCGCCCAGGTGCAGCAGTTTCGGCAGGATCAGCAGCGCCAGCCCCAGCGCCATGATCGAGCTGACCAGCGTGTTCGAGAAGAACACCGACAGCGAGCCGTCCGACAGGATCATCGACTGGTGAAAGGCGTTCTCGGCCTTGTGGCCCAGCACCATGGCCAGCACCAGGGGCGCCAGAGGATAGTCGAGCCGGGTGAACAGATAGCCGACCACGCCGAAGAGCAGCACCAGCCACAGATCGAAACTGGCGTTCGAGACGGTATAGCCGCCGACGAAGCAGATCGCGACGATCATCGGCCCGATGATCGAGAACGGGATGCGCAGCAGCGCCGCGAACATGGGCACGGTCAGCAGGACCAGGATCACCCCGATCACGTTCGAGACATACATGCTGGCGATCAGGCCCCAGACGAAATCCGGCTTGGTCGCGAACAGCATCGGCCCGGGCGTCAGGCCCCAGATCATCAGCCCGCCCATCATCACCGCCGCCGTGGCCGATGACGGCACGCCAAGCGCCAGCATCGGCAGCATGGCGCAGGTGCCGGCGCTGTGGTCGGCAGTCTCGGGGGCGATGATGCCCTCGGGGCGGCCGGTGCCGAAGGCTTGGCCCTTGCGCGAGGCCTGGCGCGCGATGCCGTAGGACATGAAGGATGCCGCCGTCGGCCCGCCGGGCGTGATGCCCATCCAGATGCCGACCAGGCCGGAACGCACCGAGGTCGCCCAATAGCGCGGCAGTTCGGCGATGGTGCGCAGCACGTCGCGCAGGTCGATGCGGGACGAGACGCCGCGGAACGACAGCCCCTCCTGCACCGTGGCCAGCAGTTCGCCGATGCCGAACAGGCCGATCACCACGACAAGGAAGCTGATGCCGCCCAGAAGATCGGAAAAGCCGAAGGTCAGGCGGACCTCTCCGGTCACGTTGTCCATGCCGACCGAGGCGAGCAGCAGCCCCGTCGCCAGCGCCACCACCGTCTTGACCGGCGAGGCGCTGCCCATGCCGATGAAGGCGGCAAAGGCCAGGAAATAGACCGCGAAATATTCCGGCGCGCCGAAGCGCAGCGCGAAGTTCGAGGCCCAGCCGGCCAGCAGGGTGATGACGATCACGCCCAGAAGCGCGCCGATGCCGGCCGACATGAAGGCAAGCGTCAGCGCCCGGGTCGATTGCCCCGAGCGCGCCATGGGATAGCCGTCGAAGGTGGTCGCGACCGAGCTTGGCTCGCCCGGGATGTTGAACAGGATCGAGGTGGTCGAGCCGCCGAACAGGGCGCCCCAATACATCGAGGACAAAAGGATGATGGCCGAGGTCGGGTCCAGCGTGAAGGTCAGCGGGATCAGCAGCGAGACGCCGTTCGGCGCCCCGAGCCCCGGCAGCACGCCGACGACCAGGCCCAGAAGCACGCCCACCACCATCAGCAGCAGGTGCATCGGCGTGATGGCGACGCCGAAGCCATGCATCAGAAGATCGAAATTGCCCATGACGCGCCCCTATCAGTAGATGCCCAGAAGCGGCTCGATCGGCCCCTTCGGCAGCGGCATCAGGAAGATCACCTCGAAGATGATGTAAAGCGCCGCGGCGAAGCCCAGCCCGATGGCCAGCGCCACGGGAACGCGATAGCCGCCCTTGCGCCAGGTGTTCCAGGCGATGTAGCCGGTCGCGCCGACATAGATGCCCAGCGTCAGGGTGGCGACGACGAAGGCCAGCATCGCGGCCAGGAAGCCGCCCAGCCGCGCGAGCCGCTCGCCGTCCAGGAACGGCGCCTCGATGCCGGCATCGTCCAGCGCCGGGCGGCGATGCTTGACGAAGGCGGCGACCAGGTTCCACAGGCTGGCGGCGATCAGGATCAGCCCGACATAGAACGGGAAATAGCCCGATTGCGGGCCGCTTTCCTCCCAGCCATAGCCCAGCTCGGTGGCGCCGATCACTGCGGCCGCGCCGATGGCGCCGGTGCCGATGGCGGTGCCGATCTCGGCGTGAAAACGTCTGACGGTCATCGCTCCCCCCTCAGGTTGCCGTCCGGATATGGAGGGGCGCCGGCCGGGAATCCCCGCCGGCGCCCGCGTCAGCCTGTCACTCCTTGGACCAGCCCTCGGCCTTGAAGACCTCGACCGTGCGGGTCTCGCTGTCGGCGATGAACTTCGACAGTTCCTCGCCGGTCAGATAGGCGCCGGTCTGCGAGGTCTTGGCCAGGTAGTCCTTCCAGTCCTGCGATTCGGCGACCTTCTTCAGCGCGTCGCGATAGAAGGCCACGGCCTCTTCCGGCACGCCGGCCGGCAGCCAGACCGTGCGCGGCATCTGGTAGCTGTCGATGGCCAGGCCCTGCTCCTTGCAGGTCGGGATGTCCTGCCAGCCCTTGCCGTCGTGGATCGGCGCACTCTCGGCCATGCGGGTCGGCGAGAAGACGCAGAGCGGACGCACCGCGCCGGCCTGCCACTGGCCCAGGTTCTCGTTCGGGTTGTTGACATTGGCCGCGACATGGCCGCCGGCCAGCTGCACGCCGACCTCGCCGCCGCCGTTGAAGGGCACGTATTTGAAATCGGCGCCGGTGGTCTGCTCGATCAGGGCGACCAGGGTCTCGTCGGTGTCCTTGGACTGGCTGCCGCCGAAGGGGATCTTGCCGGGCTCGGCCTTGGCCGCCTCGACCAGGTCCAGCACGGTCTGATAGGGCGCGTCGGCCTTGACCCAGACCACGAACTCGTCCACCGCCAGCGCGGCGACCGGCTGGAGATCCTCGGCCTTGTAGGCCAGCTTGGCGATATGCGGCAGCAGGTAGACGTTGTTGGTGCCGAAGATCACCTTGTTCGGGTCGGCGGCGTTCTGCTTGGCGTAAAGGAACGCCTCGGCGCCCGAGCCGGCGCCCTTGTTCAGCACCACGATGGGCGCGTCGACCAGCTTGTCGCGGGTCAGGATCGCCTGGATGGTGCGGGCGAAGTTGTCGGTGCCGCCGCCGGCGCCCGAGGCGACGACGAATTCCTGCGGCCGCTCGGGCGCCCATTCGGCGCTTGCGGGCAAGGCTGCCGCGAGCGCCAGCGCCGCGATGGCTCCGGTCTTGAGATGGTTCATGGTCGTTCCTCCTCCACAGATCTTTGCGCCGGGCTCCTCAGCCGGCAACGCGCGCCGCTTCTGCCACGGCTTCGGTGGCCCAGTCCGCGGACAGGGCGGCCTGCCCCTGCCGGGGCGGGTTCAGTTTCGCCAGGTCGAAGCCCAGCCGGGCGGCGGCCAGCGTCGCGCCCAGGTCGGCCTTGCCTTGGCCGGCGATGTCGAAGGCGGTGCCATGCGCCGGGGTGACGATCGGGAAGCCGTAGCCCGCGATCAGCGTCACGCCGCGGTCGAAGCCCATCAGCTTCATCGCGATCTGGCCCTGGTCGTGATACATGGTCAGCACGGCGTCGAATTCGCCGCGCGTCGCCCGCACGAAGACCGTGTCCGACGGGATCGGGCCCGAGACCCGGATCCCCTCGGCCGCGGCCCGGGCCACGGCGGGGGCGATGATGTCGTCATCCTCGTCGCCGAAGTTGCGGCCGTCGCCGGCATGCGGGTTCAGCGCCGCGACGCCGATGCGGGGCTTGGGCTTGCCGGCGCCCTCCATGACCTCGACGGTCAGGCGGATGCTGTCCAGGATGCGCTCGACCGACAGGCGCGAGGCGACCTCGCGCAGCGGGATATGCGAGGTGACGCGGGCGTTCCAGACCTCGTCCAGCACGTTGAACTCGCGCCCGCTGCGGGCGGCGCCCAGCGTGGCGTCGATGAAGCCGATCTCGTCGACATAGGCCGGGCGCGCCAGCCGCATCGAATGCTTGTTGAAGGGCGTGAACATCACCGCATCGGCCAGGCCCGATTGCGCCAGCCGCAAGACGGCGGCGAAGTTCTGCAGCGAGGCCGCGCCGGCTTCCGGCGACGAGGCGCCCAGGCTGCGCCCCTCGACCGGGCAGTTCGCCAGGTCGACGATGACGCGGCCGGCGGGCAGTTCGGCTTGCAGCGCATCGGCCGCCAGCACCGGCAGGTCCAGCGCCACGCCGGCATGCTCGGCCCCCATGCGCAGCACCCGCGCGTCGCCGACGACCACGATGTCGCGGTCCTGCATCTGAGGATGCGCCAGAAGCTTCGCGGCCAGTTCCGGCCCGACGCCGCCCGCATCCCCGATTGCCAGTGCCATCCGCATGTCCGAATCTCCCCCTCGGCTTACATTTAGAATTCTGTATACAGCATTTTGAGCCCTGTCCACGAGTTTCTTCCGGGCCGTGGCGCCAAGAGGCGAAAGCAAACGGCGCCGGTGTCGCCCCGGCGCCGTTAAGCCGTCAGGCAGAGGCGGATCAGGCCTCGCGCAGCGCCTCGGCCACGACCCGCGCGCAAAGCGCCAGCGACACAGCGCCGGCGTCGGGATGGCCCAGGCTGCGTTCGGCCAGCGGGCGGGCACGGCCCAGTTTCGGCAGCAGCTGCGCGGTGGCATCGGCCGCCTGGGTGGCGCTGTCGGCGGCACGCTGCCAGGCTTCGGCCAGCGGCGTGCCGGCATCGACCGCCGCGCGCAACGTCTGGACGAAGGGCACGAAGGCATCGACCAGCGTCTTGTCGCCGGGCCGGGCGCCGCCCAGCCGCAGCACCGCGACCAGGCCCGCCTGCGCCCCTTCGGCGACACGCGCGGCCGAGGCCGGCTCGGCATCGGTCAGCGCCGCGCCCCAGCCGCGCAGGGCCACGCCCCAGAGCGCGCCCGAGGTGCCGCCGGCGCGATCCGCCCAGGCGTCGCCCGCCAGCCCCAGCACCGTCGCGGCGCCGGCCCCGGCCTGCGCCGCCTCGGCGGCAGCGGCCGCGGCGGCCTTGGAGCCGCGCGCCATGCCCTGCCCGTGGTCGCCATCGCCGGCCTGGGCGTCGATCTGGCCCAGCATCTCCTCGGCCTCGGCCAGGGCCTGCGCCAGCCGGCCCAGAAGCCCGGCGATGCAGGCGCCGGCCTTCTGCGACTCGGCCGAGCCGGGCGCGATGCCCTGCGCCGGCGCGACCTGCGGCGCGGCATCCTCAGCGACGGCCTCGCCCGGCGCGACATTGCCCTTGCGGAAGGCCGGGGCATCGGCCGGAGCGCGCCAGAACGCCTCGAGTTCCGCGTCCAGCCACAGGATCGACAGCGAGCAGCCGGCCATGTCGAGGCTGGTGACGAATTCGCCGACCTCCGGGTCGACCACCTCCAGCCCCTCGGCTTCGAGTTGCCGCGCGATGTGGTGCCAGAGCACGAAAAGCTCTTCGTATTTGGTGCAGCCCAAGCCGTTCAGCACCACGGCGATGCGGCCGGCATGGCCCTGCGGCCGCTCGGCCAGCAAGGGCGCCAGCAGCATGCGGGCAATCTCGGCGGCGGGTTTCATCGGTTCTTCGCGGATGCCCGGCTCGCCATGGATGCCAAGGCCCAAGGCGACGCCGCCCTCGGCGACCCGGAACAGCGGCGCGGCCTGGCCCGGCAGGGTGCAGCCGTCGAAGGCGACCCCGAAGGAAACGGCGGCGGCATTGGCGCGTTGCGCCACCGCCTCGACCGCGTCGATGTCGAGCCCCGCTTCGGCGGCGGCGCCGGCGATCTTGAAGACCAGCAGATCGCCCGCCACGCCGCGGCGCTTCGCACGCTCGGCCGGGCCGGCGCTGGCGACGTCGTCGGTCACGGCCAGGATGCGGGCGTCGATGCCCTCGGCCCGCAGCCGCTCGGCCGCGGCGCCGAAGTTCAGCACGTCGCCGGCGTAATTGCCGAAGCCCAGGATCACGCCGCCGCCGCGATGCGCTGCCCGCGCCACGCCGGCCACGGCGCTGGTCGAGGGCGAGGCGAAGACGTCGCCCGCCACCGCCGCATCGGCCAGGCCCGCCCCAACATAGCCCAGGAAGGCCGGGTAATGGCCCGAGCCGCCGCCGACCAGCAGCGCCACCTTGCCCCGGGGCCCGGGCGCAGCGCGCAGGGCGCCATGCGGCACCGGGCGCACGCGGTCGCGGTTCGCGGCGCAGAAGCCCGCAAGCGCGGTGGCGGCGAATTCCTCGGGATCGTCAAACAGCCTGGTCATGGTTCCTCCTGCCGGCAAGGATGCTGCGGATATAGTCGCGGTTCTGCGCACAGACGCCCAGGCCGTCGCCGCCGTAATGTTCGCACAGGAAGGGCGCCGCAAAGCCAAGGTCCAGCGCCGTCCCGATGGCCGCGCGCCAGTTGATCGTGCCGCCCAGCAGCGGCGCGGGATGGGTCATGACCAGCCCGCTGCGGCGGTCCTCGATCCGGTAATAGTTCTTGACGTGCCAATAGCCGGCAAAGGGCGCGCACAGCCGGATCATCTCGGCCCAGGGCTCGACCGGGCGGTGCAGGCGGACCAGGTTGCCGATGTCGATGTTCAACCGGACGGCGGGATGGTCGACCTCGGTCACGAAGCGCACGGCATCGCGCGCGGTGCCCAGATAGGTGTCCTCGTACATTTCCAGCGCGATGCTGACGCCGCATGCCGCGGCATGGCCGGCGAGCTCGCGCACGCGCTCGACCGCCAGGCGCCAGATTGCCGGATCGTCGGGGTTGCGCGGCCCGTCCTCGGTCCAGAACCACAGCGCCTGCTGCTGCGCGGGGGTCAGCGGCTCGAAGAAGCCGAAGCTGACATGGCCCGCGCCCAGTTCCGCCGCGCAGTCGATGACGCGATGGCCATAGGCGAGGTATTCGGCGCCGTGCCGGGCGTCGATCAGGCTGCGCCGCGAGGTTGAGATCGCCGGCACCGCCAGCCCCAGGTCGCGGCACAGCGCCGCGAAATCCGCCCGGCGCACCGGGTCCAGGTCGGCGACCCGCAGCCAGGAATCGGTCGGGTCCACCGCCTCGAAGCCGGCGGCGGCCACCTGGCCCAGTGGCCCGGCCCAAAGCTCCGGGCCCCCGTCCTGCATCGCCCGCCCGTCCGGCAGCACCGCCGGGAACGGGATCATCGCCGCCGCGATCGGCCAGCTTTCGGCCGTCCAGCCGGCGGCCTTGGCATGCTGCGCCATGTCTCCCCCCTTTCGAATCATCCCCTTGCGCCTGTCCTAGCGCATGGTGGTTCGCACAGCAATTATTTTGTATGCAGCATTCAGAGCACGTCATTGACTTGCGCCCCGGCCATGCGTAGCCATGACGAAAGCTAGCAAGGAGAGCCATCGTGGAGGAATCCCGCATCCGCAGCGCCGGATTGCCCGAGACCCCGAACCGGATCGAGCGGCATTCGCTGCACGATGCCATCCTGACCCGCCTGCGCGACATGATCATCGAGGGCGAGCTGGCGCCGGGCACGCGCATCAACGAAGGCCAGGTCGGCGCCTTCCTGGGCGTGTCGCGCACCCCCCTGCGCGAGGCGATCAAGTTCCTGGCCAGCGAGGGGCTGATCGAGCTGATCCCCAGCCGCGGCGCCGTGGTGAAGAAATTCACCGCCAAGGAGGTGCGCGACATGATCGACGTGATCCGCACCCTGGAACAGCATGCCGGCCGCACCGCCTGCGCCACCGCCAGCGACGCGGGCATCGCCCATGTGCGGGCGCTGCACGACCAGATGATCGGCTGTTACCAGCGCGGCGACCGGCTGGCCTATTACAAGCTGAACCAGGCCATCCACAGCGCCATCGTGGCGCTGGCGGACAATGCCGCGCTGGCCGACGTGCACCAGCTGTTGCAGACCCGGCTGAAGCGCATCCGCTTCATCGGCCACGAGGGGCCGCAGAAATGGGCCGGCGCCGTGGCCGAGCACGAGGAGATGATCGCCGCGCTGGAGGCGCGCGATCCCGACCGGCTGGCCGCCATCATCGGCGAGCACATGGACCAGGCCTGGAACCGGGTGCAGGACGGGCTGGAGGGCTGACCGCCGGTGGCCGGGCCGGGACCAGGCTCAGCGCGTCGCCAGCGCGATCAGCTCGGCCACGGATTTCACGTTCATCTTTTCCAGGATGCGGGCGCGGTGGTGATCGACCGTGCGCGGGCTGATGCCGAGCGCCGCCGCCAGTTCCTTGCTGGAGATCTCGGAGGGGCGGGCGATCATGCGCTGCACGATTTCCAGCTCGCGCGCGGTCAGGCTCTGGAACCGGGCGCGCAGGCGGCGGTCCTGCTCGTGCAGGTCCAGCCTTTCGCGGGCGACGGCAAAGGCGGTCTCGATGCGCTCGACCAGATGCGCCTGGCGGAAGGGCTTTTCCAGGAAATCGACGGCGCCGGCCTTGATCGCCTGCACCGATTCCGGCACCCCGCCATGGCCGGTGATGAAGATCACCGGAATGGTCGCGCCAAGCACGTTCAGGTGCCGCTGCAGCTCCAGCCCGTTCATCCCGGGCATGCCATAGTCGAGCAGCAGGCAGCCCTGCCGCGCCGGATCATAGGCCGCCAGGAACGACGCGGCCGAGGCATGGCTCTCGACCGCGTAGCCGCGTTTTTCCAGCGCCCGCTGCAAGGAGCGGCGGATGCCCTCGTCGTCGTCGATCAGAAAGACGGTCAGCGGGGAATCGGTCATGGCGGGCCTGCCTGCAAGAACGGAATACCGGGGGAGGGCCTGGCCATCACGCCACCTTCTGGCTGACGGGCAGGGTAAAGACGAAGCGCGCGCCGCCGCTCGGCCGGCTTTCGTGCCACAGCGCGCCGCCGTTCGCGGCCAGCATCGAGCGGCAGATCGACAGGCCAAGGCCCATGCCGCCGGGCTTGCTGGTCTCGAACTGCGAAAACAGGCTGATGCCGGGGGCGATGCCGGGGCCGGTGTCCTCGATGCTGATGCGCACCTGCCCGTCGTCGCGCCGGGCGGCCAGCAGGACGCGGCGGTCGGTGGCGGGATGGTCGGCCAGCGCCTCGATGGCGTTGCGCAGCAGGTTGACGATGACCTGGGCGATCTGGACGCGGTTGGCGCGCACCGGCGGCAGGCCGGGGGCCAGGTCGATCTGCACCAGCACTCGCGCCTCGGCGGCCTCGGCCTGGATCAGGTGCAGGGTCTGCTGCACCAGGTCCGACAGATCGAAGCTGGTGGCGGCGCCCTCGTCCTTGCTGATGAAGCTGCGCAGGGCGCGGATGATCTCGCCCGCGCGCAGCGACTGGCCCTCGATCTCGATCAGGACGTCGCGCAGCTCGGGGTCCTTGGCCGCCATCTGGTCCAGGATCAGCAGCGCGGTATCGGCGTTCTGGGCGATGGCGGCCAAGGGCTGGTTCAGCTCATGCGCCAGGCCCGCGGCCATCTCGCCCATGGTATTGCCGCGCGCCAGGTGCGACAGGTCGCGGTTCAGCTGCACGATCTGCGCCTCAGCGCGCTTGCCCTGGGTGATGTCGTCCATGGTCAGCACCGAATGCAGCGGCTTGCCGCTTTCGTCGCGGATCAGGATCTCGTTCAGGGTGATCCAGATGGTGCTGCCGTCCTTGCGGATGCAGCGCATCTCGCGGTTGACCGAGAAATCGCCGGCCGGGCTGTGGAAGAATGCGCCGACGAAGGTCGGGTCCTCGGGATGGACCAGGTCCGACAGCCGCATGCGCGACAGCTCGGCGGCGCTGTAGCCGGTGATGTGGCAGATGCTGGCGTTCACGCGGATGAAGCGGCCGCTGTCGGGCGCGATCTGCGCCATCCCGCGCGAGGACATGTCGAAGGTCTGGCCGTATTCGCGTTCGGTCTTGCGCCGCGCCACGATCTGCTGGACCAGCGCGTCATTGGCGCGCTCCAGCTCCTTGTAGGTCCTGGGCAGCGGCGCGTCCGGGTCCAGCTCGCCCTGCGAGACCAGCGCGGTGCGCACGGCAAAGGCCCGCACCGGGCGATAGATCGCGTCGGCTAGCGCCAGCCCCAAGAGCCCGGTCAGCCCCGCGACCAGCGCCGCGAGCCAGATGTTCAGCATGCGGTTGCGCTTCAGCGCGCCGGTGAAATCGTCCTCGGGGGCATAGACCGCGATGGTCCAGGGCAGCTTGTCGCTGATCACCGGCATGATGGTCGAGACATAGGAGGCGCCGTCATGCAGGAACTCGCCCGGCGTCTCCTGCGCCACCGGCAGGGCGCCGGCCAGCGCGGCGGGGCCGAAGGCGGCGCGGGCGATCGGGTCGCCGATCTCGCTGATGGCGGCGAAGCGCAGGCTGCCGTCGGCGTTGCGTGCCCGGATCAGGCTGCTGTCGGGATGGGCGATCACGTCGCCGTTGCGGTTGATGATCAGCGCCCGGCCGTGCTGGCCGATGTTCAGCCGCGCCAGGAATTCCGAGATCATGCTGATCTCGATATCGACGCCCACCACGCCGCGCAGCCCGCCGCCCGGCTGCTGCACCGGCGCGGCCAGCGTGATCCCCGGCTGGTGCGACGAGAAGAAGATATAGGGGTCGGTCCAGATCGTCGCGCGCTCGGCCTTGGCCTTGACATACCAGGGCCGCGCGCGCGGGTCATAGCGGTCGGCGGGATCCTCGCTGCGGGCGACCGGGGTGAAGTCGTGGTCGCGCCAGATGAACTCGACCCGGCGCTGGCCGTCGCGGACCGAGATGATCTTGCTGCGGAAATCGCCGCGCGCGCCGGGGGTGCGCATGACATAGACGAAGCTGCCGTCCTCGCGCCCGTAATAGAGCCCGGCGAATTGCGGCGCGATCTTCAGCTGCTGGAACAGGAGCTGCTCCAGCAGCGGCGTATCCTCGCTGGCGATGACGCTGTTCTGCGCCAGCTGCGCCGCCAGTTCCGCCGCGCCCTGCGCCGGGCTGAGGAAGCCGCGCGAATGCTCGATGGTGTTGATGCCGACGTCGCGCAAAAGGTCGCGGGCATGGCGGATCAGCGCCCGCTCGGAGGTCAGATAGGACGAAAACACCACCAGCAGGATGGCGAGGAATTGCAGCCCCGCCAGTCCCAGCGCCAGCGATGCGCCCAGCGATTTCTTCATCGCGGCCCGCCCGTTGCCGGACCGCCGCCCGCGCTGAGCGTCCTGATCATGCCCAAGGGCCCCCGAATCCCGGAACGCGGCCTGGCGCCGCGCCGGTGTTCCATACAACCGAAGCCCGCCCGGCAACAGCCGGGCCGGCATTTTTGCCACGGCGGCGTTGCAGCGGCGCCCTAGGCAATATTGCCTAGGCAAACACGGCCATTTCCGCGGGCCCCGCCCGGTGCGATACCCGCAGAAGGAGAAGGCGGTGTTTGCCTTTCCCGTTTCATGGTCCCGAGTTCGTCCGGTCTGGACACAGGCGCATTGACCAGCCCCGCGGAGAAATCCGTGGGGCTGGTCATTTTCAGCCGCTGGCGGCGCGGAAATCGGCCGGCCGGATGCCGTGCCGGGTCAGCTTGTCATAGAAGGTCTTGCGCGGCAGTTTCAGCCGCGCCATCGCCTGGGTCGCGTTGCCCTCGGCCATGCGCAGCGCGTCGCGGATCAGCTCGGCCTCGTAATCGGCGACCAGATCGGCCAGGCCCGGCGGCGCGGCATCGCCCCCCGCGCCGTCGAAGGCGGACAGCCCCAGCGCATGGCTTTCGGCGAATTGCTGCAATTCGCTGAGATTGCCCGGCCAGCCATAGCCGGCGAGCCGCGCCTTGACCGCTCCCGTCACCGGCGCCACCGGCAGGTTCAGCCGCTGGCAGGCCTGCAGCAGGAACTGCCGGAACAGCGCCGCCACGTCCTCGCGCCGCTGCGCCAGCGCCGGCATCTGCAGGGTCGCGGCCGAGAGGCGATAGTAGAGGTCGCCGCGGAACGTCCCCGCCTCGACCATCTGGCCCAAGTCGGCCCGGGTCGAGGCGATCAGCCGCAGGTCCAGCGGGCGCGGCGCCGCGGCGCCGGCAGGCCAGATCTCGCCCGCGTCGAGGATCGCCTGCAAGCGGGCCTGCAGGGCCGGGGCCAGCGCCTCGATCTCGTCCAGGAACAGCGTGCCGCGATGGGTCTTTTCCAGCTTGCCGGGCTGGCGCGGCTGGCGCGAGCCGGCGGGTTCCTGGCCGATGAACTCGGATTCGAACCGCGCCTCGTCCAGCGCCGCGCAAGTGATGCGGGTGAAGGCACGGCCCCGGCGCGGGCTTTGCCGGTGGATCGCCCGCGCCGCCGTGCGCTTGCCCGAGCCCTGGGGGCCGATGATCAGCACGTCGCCGCCCCGCTCGGCCAGCCGCGCGATGCTGTCGCGCAGGTGGACCATGACGGGCGAGGCGCCGGAAAGGCCGATCTCGGTCGCGGGCTCTTCGGCGGGGCGGGCGCGCAGGGCGCGGTTTTCCAGCACCAGCGCCCGCGCGGATGCGGCCCGGGCCAGCGCCGCCGCCAGGGGGCCGCCGCCGATCGGCTTGGTCAGGAAGTCATAGACGCCCTGCTTCAGCGCCGCGACCGCCATCGGCACATCGCCATGCCCGGTCAGCAGGATCACCGGCAGTTCCGGGTCCAGCGCATGGATGCGCTCGAACAGCTGGAAGCCGTCCAGCCCCGGCATCCGCACGTCCGACAGCACCACGCCGGGCCAGTCGGGGCCAAGGCCGTGCAGCGCCTCGGCCGGGTCGTCGAAGGTTTCGGCCCGGAAGCCGGCCAGCTTCAGCGCCTGCGCCTGCGCGGCCAGAAGGTCGGGGTCGTCGTCGACCAGGCGGACAAGCGGGGCCTCGGTCATGGCATCCTCGGCAGGTCGAGGTGGAAGCTGGCGCCCTGCCCCGGCTTGGAGGGCGCGGCCGTCAGCTCGCCGCCGAAGTCGCGGGCGATCTCGCGCGAGATCACCAGCCCCAGCCCCAGCCCGCTGGGCTTCGAGGTGGCGAAGGGGGTGAAAAGCGTCGCCGCGATGCCGGGCGCCAGCCCCGGCCCGTTGTCGCGGATGCTCAGCCGCACGCGGTCGGGCTGCTGGTCCAGGTCGATGCGCAATTCGGCGTCCGGGCGGCCCGAGAGCGCCTCTTGCGCGTTCTGGATCAGGTTGACGAGGATCTGCTCCAGCCGCACCCGCTCGGCCCGCACGGTCAGGCCGGGCGGGATCTGCGGCAGCAGCACGCGGATGCCCTCGGCCCGGCGGCGGCTGGCGACCAGCAGCAGCGCCGCGTCCAGCGCGTCCTTCAGCGCCACGGGCCCAAGCTCGCCGGTGGCCTTGCGGGCAAAGCCGCGCAGCTCGGTGGTGATCTGGGCGATGCGGTCGGACATGCGCAGGATCTGGTCCAGGTTGCCCGCCACATCCGGCGCCGCGCCCTCGGGCAGCATCTGTCGGCCGTTCTCGGCCAGAAGGCGGATGGTGGCGAGCGGCGTGTTCACCTCATGCGCGACGCCGGCGGTGATCTGGCCCAGCGTCGCCAGCTTGTTGGCCTGGACCATCTCGCCCTGCAACTGCGCCAGCCGCTGCTCGGCGGCGCGACGCTCGCGCATCTCGGCGGTCAGGTCGCGGGTGCGTTCGTCCACGGCACGCTCCAAGTCGGCGCGGTAACGCCGCTCGGCCTCGGCGCGGCGGGCGGCGCGGGTGCGGGCGCGCGCGGCCCAGATGCCGGCACCCAGCAGCAGCGACAAAAGGAATCCCACCGTGCCGGTCGCCAGCGCCGCCGCCTGGGCGGCCGGGGCCGAGGGCGCGCGGATCACCAGCCGCCAATCCGCCCCCGGCACCGGCAGTTCGGCCCCGACCTCGCCCGCCGCCTGCGCCGGCAGCGGGCCGAAGCGCAGCGCCGGCCGGCTCGACAGGATCACCTGCCCGGTCGCATCGGTGACCATGATCCGTTCGCCGGCCTGGGCCCAGTTCTGCTCGGTGCGGTCGAACTCGACCTTGACCACGATGACCCCGCGCGGCTGGCCGTTCACCGCCACATCATGCGACAGATACAGGCCCGGCCGCTTGCTGACCGTGCCAAGCGCGAATTGCGTCGCCTCGCCGCGCAGCAGGGCTTGGCTGAAATAGTCGCGAAAGCCGTAGTTCGAGCCGACGAAGCTGGCCGGCTGGTCCCAGTTCGAGGCGGCGATGGCCAGCCCCTCGCGGTCCAGGAGATAGATCACCGCGCTGTCGGTATCGGCGCGCAGCCGTTCCAGCTTGCGCGAGGCGCGCGCCACGGTCCCGGCGCCCGGCGCGGCCAGGGCGTCCCGCATCAGGCTGTCGTCGGCCAGCACCGCGGCCACCGCCCGCTGCTTGGCGAGCACGCTTTCCAGCGCCTGCACCCGGCTGCGCGCCGTCACCTCGAGCTGCTGGTGCAGCTCGCGCGGCGCATTGTCGCGCACCGTGACGAAGGTCAGCGCCAGAACCGCCAGCGCCGCCGCCAGAACGGCAAGCGCCAGCGCCAGCCGCCGCATCCGCGCCGAATCAGCCATGCCCGCCTTCCTCCCCGCCTTTGTGTGGAATTCCACACTAGCACGGCGGACCTATGCGGAAAACCACACATATTGCAACCCCGAACGCCGTCAAAAACCCATGATTACAACGCATTGCTGTCATGCGCCCGGCTTTTGGGCGCCGGCGCCCGCCGCCTTATCATGGCTGTCACATACCCGTCATTCGCAGGTCGGAGGAGGCCCCATGCAAATCGACACCTCGGCAGCGCCGGTCGTTCACGCGCCGCGCCCGTTCTATCGCCACCTGTATTTCCAGGTGCTGATCGCCATCGCCGCCGGCGCGCTGATCGGCCATTTCTACCCCCAGACCGGCGAGGCGCTGAAGCCCCTGGGCGACGCCTTCATCAAGCTGGTCAAGATGATCATCGCCCCGGTCATCTTCCTGACCATCGTCACCGGCCTTGCGGGCATGGGCACGCTCAGGGGCGTGGGCTCGGTCGTGGGCAAGGCCTTCGGCTATTTCCTGACCTTCTCGACCTTGGCGCTGATCGTCGGGCTGATCACCGCGAACGTCATCCAGCCGGGCGCCGGCATGAACATCGACCCGGCGACGCTGGATGCCAGCAAGGTCGCCGACTATGCCGCCAAGGCGCATGAATCGACGCTGACCGGCTTCGTCATGGACATCATCCCCACCACGATGACCTCGGCCTTCGTCGAGGGCAACATCCTGCAGGTGCTGTTCATCGCCATCCTGTTCGGCATCGGCCTGATCCTGATCGGCGACAAGGGCAAGCCGGTCGTCGCGCTGTTCGAGGCGATCAGCCATGCCGTGTTCCGCATGGTGGACATCCTGATGAAGGCCGCGCCGATCGGGGCCTTCGGCGCCTTCGCCTTCACCATCGGCAAATACGGCATCGCCTCGGTGGTGAACCTGGCGGCGCTGGTCGGCACCTTCTACCTGACCGCGGCGCTGTTCATCGTGGTGATCCTGGGCACGGTCTGCCTGCTGAACGGCTTCTCGATCTTCCGGCTGATCTCCTATCTCAAGACCGAACTGCTGCTGGTGCTGGGCACCTCGTCCTCGGAATCGGCGCTGCCCTCGCTGATGGAGAAGATGGAGAAGGCCGGCTGCAAGCGCTCGGTCGTCGGCTTGGTCGTGCCGACCGGCTACAGCTTCAACCTGGACGGCACCAACATCTACATGACGCTGGCGGCGCTGTTCATCGCCCAGGCCACCAACACCGACCTGTCGCTGCAACAGCAGGTGCTGCTCTTGCTGGTCGCCATGCTGTCCTCGAAAGGCGCGGCAGGCGTGACCGGGGCGGGCTTCATCACGCTCGCTGCGACGCTGTCGGTGGTGCCCACGGTGCCGGTCGCCGGCATGGCGCTGATCCTGGGCGTGGACCGCTTCATGTCGGAATGCCGCTCGATCACCAACTTCATCGGCAATGCCGTCGCCACCGTCGTCGTCAGCCGCTGGGAAGGCGCCCTGGACCGCGAGCAGTTCGACCGCGCCCTGAACGGCGAGGCCACCGGCGCGGCCCGTCCGATCCGCGACCTGCATCCGGCCCCCGCCGGCCTGCAACTGAACGAGGCCAGCGCCGACTGAAGGCGCCAGGACCAAGGCCGGGCCGGCGTGCTGGAGACGGCGCGCCGGCCTTTCCCTGTTCTCAGCCGTGCAGAAGGCGGTGGGCGGCCTCGCGCAGCACGCCCGCCACCTCGGGATGCACCACCGCCGCCCGGTCCTGATAGGCGCGCGCCGTCTCATGCTCGCGCCCGGGCCGCAACAGCGGCGTGCTGAGCAGCAGGTCCATCAGAAAGGCCCGCATCGCATCCCTGTCGCCGTCTTCCGCCTTCATCGCTTCCTCCCATGCCTGCGCCCCATCCTGACCCGGTCCGGCGGCGATGGGCAGGCAAAGAAACCGCAAGGCTATTTCAAGCGTTGCTGCACAATCGCCGGTTCCCGGGGCGCTGACCAAGGCGCTGGCCCTGCCGGCCGGTCTGCGGCAGCATCGCCGCCACGCAAGAACGGGGAAACAGCCATGACCAAGACCATTCTCGGCCTCAGCGGCAGCCTGCGCCGCGCCTCCTTCAACAGCGGGCTGCTGCGCGCCGCCGCCGATGCCGCGCCCGAGGGCACGACCATCCGGATCGGCTCGATCCGCGAGGTGCCGCTCTACGACGGCGACCTGGAAGCCGCCGCGGGCCTGCCGGGCGCGGTGCAGGCGCTTCAGGCCCAGCTTGCCGCCGCCGACGGGCTGCTGCTGGTGACGCCGGAATACAACAACGGCGTGCCGGGCGTGTTCAAGAACGCCATCGACTGGATGTCGCGCGGCGACGGGCTGGGCCTGTTCGTCGGCAAGCCGGTGGCGCTGATCGGCGCCTCGCCCGGCGGTTTCGGCACGATCCTGGCGCAGAGCCACTGGTTGCCGGTGCTGCGCACGCTGAAGACGCGGCTGTGGACCGAGGGCCGGCTGATGGTGTCGCGCGCGGGCAGCGTCTTCGACGACCAGGGCAACCTGACCGACGACAAGACGCGCGGGCAGCTGCGCGACTATCTGGCCGGCTTCGCGTCCAGCCTCTAGGGGTCCTCGCCGGGCTTCGTGGTGAACAGCGGCGCCCATTCGGGATGCCGGGCATATTGGCCGCGCACGAAGGGGCAGCGCGGGACGATGCGAAAGCCGTGCGCGCGCGCGTCCTGCAGCATGAAGTCCAGCAGCGCCCGCGCCACGCCCTTGCCGGCCATGCTGTCCGGAACGCCGGTATGGTCGGCGCTGATGACGCCCGGCCCTTCGACGGTGAAGGTGATCTCGCCCTCGCCCGCGATACCGGGAATGCGAGCGACATAGCGGCCCGGCTCCTTGCCCAGTTCGATCCCGTCGGCGCCGCTCATCCCGATACCCCGGGGGCGAAGGTCTTGCGGAACCAGTCCTGGATCAGCAGCTTGTCATGGACGAAGCGGCGGCTGTCGCCCTTGCCGCGCGGGTCCCACAGGTAGTTCATGTCGTGAAGCCGCGCGTCGCCCTGGCGGATCACCTTGCCGCCCTGTTCCAGCTGCCAGCGCATGTGGATGCGCGGCGGCGTGGTGTCGCGCAGGAAGCGCACGTCCTGCCAGCCGGTGCGCCACGGCTCGAAATCGCCGGCAAGGTCCATCTCCAGCACCTCGATCCGCAGGCTCTGCCCGCTGGGCAGGTAGCGCGCGCCCAGTTCGGCAAACCAGCGATCAAACTCGGCGAGGGCCGAGGCGCGGCTGCGCGCCTGTCGGAACTCGCGGTCCCGGAACGTCTCGGGCGCGACATAGGTCACGCCGACCGGTCCCGCCGCCATGGCCTCCACTGGCGCGGCCATGGCCAGCATCATCGTCAATCCCAGGGTTTTCGCGACTGCGCCGCGCATGGCTCGTCCTCCGCATATCCAAGCCCCATGCGCAAGGATATGGGCAGGCCGGGACACGAAGTCAAAGCATCGCCCGGCTGCGCCGGTGGCGCCGTTCCAGCAGATCGGTCATGCGCGCCACCAGATCGTCCGCCGCACCACCGGATTCCCAGGCGTAAAGCGCCACCACCATGGCCGGCTCGGTCCCGAAGGCGGCGCAGCGCCGCAGCCCGGCGCCTTCGGCCGCGGCCAGGGGCAGCAGGGTGATGCCCAGCCCGCGCTCGACGCCCAGCAGCACGCTGTGCAGGCTGCTGCCGGAAAAGGCGACATACCAGCGCCGACCCTCGCGTTCGATGCGCTGGAACATTACGTCGCGGTAAAGCCCGCCGGGCGGGAACACCACCAGCGGCACCGGATCGGCCCAGTCCCGCGCCAGCATGGCACTTTCGAACCAGCCCATCGCCTCGGCAAAGCTGGCGCGGCAGTCGCGGGCGGCGGCCTGTTCCTTGACGACCACGATGTCGAGCTCGCCCGCGCGATAGCGCCGCATCAGCTCGCGGCTGAGACCCACCGTCACGTCCAGCCGGATTTGCGGGCAGCGCGCGGCGAAGTCGCGAAAGATGTCGCACATCGCCGGGTTGAAGATGTCCTCGGGCAGGCCCAGCCGCAGGGCGCTGCTGCCGGCGGGATCGCCAAGCGCCACCGCCGCCGCCTCGTGCAGTGCCAGGATGCGGCGGGCATAGCCCAAGAGCCGCTCGCCCTGCGGCGTCGGCAGCACCGGCCGCGCCTCGCGCGCGACCAGCGGCTGGCCCGCGGCCTGTTCCAGCCGCGACAGCTGCTGGCTGATCGTCGATTGCGTCATGTTCAACTGGCCGGCGGCGCGGGTGAAGCTGCCGGTCTCGACGATGGCGACGAAGGCGCGCAGCAGGCGGGGATCGAGCATGGATTCCTCATTCGATTTCGAAATGATTATCATGCCGACATTTAATTTCCAGATGATAGGCCCCGGCCCTATCCTCCGAGGCGACCCGATTCCTGACCGGAGATCCCCATGCAGCCCCTGTCCCACCCAAGCCGCCGCACCTTCCTGGGCGCCGGCGGCGGAATGCTCGCCGCCTCGTCCCTGTTGGGCGCCGGCGCCGCCGCGGCCGCCACGCCCGAAGCCACCGCGACCGCCATCGACAACCCGCATTACCACCTGACCGAGGTCCGGCTCGAGGACGGCTTCACGCATGAGGGCGAGTATGTCGCCGCCACCCGCACGGCGCTTTACACGCTGGAGATCCGCGACGGCGCCATTGTCGCGATCCACGCGACGGATGCCGCGCTGGATGCCTCGGTCCCGCGCTATTCGGCGGGCGGCGCGCTGGCGCTGCCGGCCTTTCGCGATATGCATATCCACCTGGACAAGACCTTCTACGGCGGGCCCTGGCAGGCGCCGCTGCCGCGCCAGGGCAAGACGATCATGGATATGATTGCGCGCGAGGAGGTGCTGCTGCCGAAACTGCTGCCGACCTCGCAGCAGCGGGCCGAGGCGCTGATCGAGTTGCTGTTGTCGCAGGGCACCACCATGGCGCGCAGCCATTGCAACATCGACCCGGTCAGCGGGCTGAAAAGCCTCGAGCACCTGCAGGCCGCGCTGCAGAAGAACCGCGACCGCTTCGACTGCGAGATCGTGGCCTTTCCGCAGCACGGGCTGCTGCATTCCAAGGTCGACGGGCTGATGCGCGAGGCCATGGCCCTGGGCATCGATTTCGTCGGCGGGCTGGACCCGACCAATGTCGACGGCGACATGAAGGCCTCGATCGATGCGATGTTCGCCATCGCGCTGGACCACGGCAAGGGCGTGGACATCCATATCCACGAAACCACACCGGCCGGCGCCGAGGCGATCCGCTACATGGTCGAGACGGTCGCGCGCACGCCCGAGCTGAAGGGCAAGCTGAACCTCAGCCACGCCTTTGCCCTGGCCACCCTGCCCGAGTCCGAGCTGGACCCGCTGGCCGAGCGCATGGCCGAGCATGGCGTCACGGTGATCTCGACCGTGCCCATCGGGTCGCTGGTCATGCCGCTGCCCCGGCTGCGCGAGAAGGGCGTGACGCTGATGTCGGGCACCGACAGCGTCATCGACCACTGGTCGCCCTTCGGCACAGGCGACATGCTGGAAAAGGCCAACCTGCTGGCCCAAGTCTATGGCGGGCGGGACGAATTCGCCCTGACCCGGGCGCTGGCCATCGCCACCGGCGACGTGCTGCCGCTGGACCAGGACGGCAATCGCGCCTGGCCCCGGCCCGGCGACGCGGCGGAATTCGCGCTGGCTGATTGCAGTTGCTCGGCCGAGGCGGTGGCGCGGCGTTCGCCCCGGGTCGCGACCTTCCACAAGGGCCGGCTGGTGCATGGCGCGGTCGCCCGCGCCTGACCCTGTGCAAGTGCCGGGCGCGCGGCTATGCTGCCGCCCGGACAATGCAAGGAGCAGGCGATGGAACAGCGCAAACTGGGCGCGACGCTGACGGTCTCGGCCATCGGGCTGGGCTGCATGGGGCTGAGCCAGGCCTATGGCCACCAGGACGAATCCGCCTCGGTCGCGACGCTGGAGCGCGCGGTCGATCTGGGCGTGACCTTCTTCGACACCGCCGAGGTCTATGGCGTGCATCACAACGAGCAGCTGCTGGGCCGGGCGCTGAAGCCGTTCCGCGACCGGCTGGTGATCGCGACGAAGTTCGGTTTCACCTACAGCCGCGACGCCAACGGCTTTGGCGAGATCACCGGCACCGACGGCACGCCGAAGAATGCCCGCGCCGTGGCCGAGGCCTCGCTGAAGCGGCTGCAGACCGATGTGATCGACCTTTACTACCTGCACCGCGCCGACCCGGCCGTGCCGATCGAGGACACCGTCGGCGCCATGGCCGCGCTGGTGGCCGAAGGGAAAGTCCGCGCGCTCGGCCTGTCCGAGGTCTCGGCCGAGACGCTGCGCCGCGCCCATGCCACGCATCCGATCACCGCGCTGCAAAGCGAATATTCGCTGTGGACGCGGGACGTGGAAACCAACGGCGTGCTGGCCGCCTGCCGCGAGCTGGGCGTGGGCTTCGTGCCCTTCAGCCCGCTGGGCCGCGGCTTCCTGACCGGCCAGGTGCAGACCGAAACCCTGGGCCAGGACGATTTCCGCCGCCGCCTGCCGCGCTTCCAGCCCGAACATGCCGAGACGAACCGCAAGCTGGTCGCGGTGGTCGAGGGCGTCGCCCAGGCCAAGGGCGTCAGCGCGGCGCAGGTGGCGCTGGCCTGGGTGCTGGCGCAGGGCCAGGACATCGTGCCGATCCCCGGCGCCAAGCGCATCCCCAACCTGGAGCAGAACGTCGCCGCGACCGGCATCACCCTGACCGCGGCCGAGCGCGAGACGCTGGAACGCGCCTTTGCGCCCGAAAACGTCTCGGGCGGGCGCTATCCGGCCAGCTTCTCGGCCATGTCGGAACGCTAGTCCGGCGGCTTGCCGGCCGGGCGGCGATCCGCTAGCCCTTTGCGGCGCAACAGGACGAAGCCGATGCCGACCACGACCGAACCCCGCCCGCTGCTGGCCGCCGCCTGGATGATGGGCGCGGTCGCGGCCTTCACGCTGATGGCCGTGGCCGGGCGCATGGTCCAGGGTGAGCTCGACACGTTCGAGATCCTGGCCTGGCGCTCGCTGATCGGGATGGCGATCATCGCCGCCGTGCTGAGCCTGCGGGGCGACTGGGGTGCGGTAAACCTGCGCCGGCCCGGGCTGCACCTGGCGCGCAACGTCACGCATTTCGTCGCGCAGAACCTGTGGTTCCACGCCCTGTTCACCATCCCGCTGGCGCAGGTCTTTGCGCTGGAATTCACCGCGCCCCTGTGGGTGCTGATCCTGGCGCCGTTTCTTCTGGGCGAGCGCCTGACGCGGGCGCGGGCGCTGTCGGCGGGCCTGGGTTTCCTTGGCATCCTGGTGATCGTGCAGCCGGGCGCGGCCGGGATCTCGGCCGGGGCTTTGGCCGGGGTCGGGGCGGCGGCGCTGGCGGCGGTGGGCTTCGGGCTGACCTATGTCTGCACCAAGATGCTGACCGGCGTGGCCGGGGCGTCCTGCATCCTGTGGTGGATGTCGCTCAGCCAGGCGCTGATGGGGCTGGCCTGCGCCGGGCTCGACGGCGGCATCGCCCTGCCTTCGGCGGCGGCGGCGCCCTGGGTGCTGGTGCTAGGCCTGACCGGGCTCGGGGCGCATTTCTGCATCACCAGGGCGCTGGGGCTGGCGCCGGCGACGCTGGTCATGCCCTTCGACTTCCTGCGCCTGCCGGTGATCGCCGTGGTCGGGCTGCTGCTTTACGCCGAGCCGGTCGGGCTGGCCGTGGTCCTCGGCTCGGCGCTGATCCTGGCCGGCAACTATCTCAACATCCGTGCCGCCGGCCGGCCCGCCGCCGAGGCTCCCGCATGAGCACCGCCACCCCCGCGACCCGCTTCCTGCAAGCCAAGGGCGTCGGCTTTCGCCCGGTCGAATACCGCTATGACCCCGGCTCGGACCGGGTGGCGCTGCAGGCGGCCGAGGCCATCGGCCTGCCGCCCGAGCGCCTGCTCAAGACGCTGATGGTCGAGGTGGACGGCCGGCCCGCCTGCGCCGTGGTGCCGGGCGACCGGGTGCTGTCGATGAAGCGCGTGGCCGCGGCCTTTGGTGGCAAGTCGGCGGCGATGATGCCGCCCGCCAAGGCCGAGCGGCTGACCGGCTATCACACCGGCGGCATCAGCCCCTTCGGCCAGCGCCGCCCCGCGCCGGTGCTTTTCGAGGCCGCCGCCCTGACCACGCCCGAGGTCGCGATCAACGGCGGCAAGCGCGGGCTGTTGCTGCTGCTGGACCCGCAGGCGGCCATGGCGGCGCTGGAGGCCGGGGCCGCGGCGCTCTGCGCCGACTAGCCCGACCGACCGGGGCCGGGCCCATGGTCCCGGCATGGGAAAACGGCGGCCGAGCATCCCGACCGCCGCCTTATTGATGCGTTCCCGGTGCTTTCAGCGCGCCCGGACCGGCGCGACGACCGAAACAATGCGGTGGCTTTTCTTGTCCACCAGCACCAGATGGTCGGCGATCACGCGGTATTCCTGCCCCCGGGGCGCCTTCGCCATGCGGCTGTCGCGCGGCGGCGTCCAGGGTCGGCCGGCGCGGGCATCCTCGCCGACATGCGGCGCCGGGCGACCGTCGCGGCGGGTCTCGTTCCGGGCCTCGCGGCGGTGCTCGGGCTTGGCCTGCTTGTCCTGCGGCGGCGGGGCGGGGCATTTGCGATCCTGCTGCCGGCATGCGGGCGGCTGGCCCTCGGGACGGCTCTCGGCCAGGGCGCCCTGCGCGGACAGGACCAGGGCGGCCATGGCGCCCATCATCAGAAGACGACGCATCGCGTTATCCTTTCGGTTTCGTGGAAATTCGAGGGGATCAGCCGGCGCGGTCCGGCCGCTCGGGGCCCTGCGGCCCGGGTTGGCTTTCGACCAGCCGTGCCAGTTGCTCGGGCTGCAAGGCGCCACGCAGGGCGGTGGTCGCCACCAGCAGCGCCTGCGCCTTGTCGGCCCGGGCCAGCACCGCCTGCGCCATGCGCTCGGCCATGAGCTGGCCGGCCTCGGGTCCGGGCGGCGGTTCGGGCTGCATGAAGCCGATCAGCGCCTGGCAATAATCGCGCCAAGGTTCTTGTTGTTCAGGGGTGATGCCGAGATAGGTCTCGGTGGCCGACAGATGCGCGGCAAGGTCCAGCCCGCCCGCCATCCGCCCCGGGGCCGGCATCGGCAGAGCCATCGGGCCGGCCGCATGGGGGGCATGGGGCACCGGGGCCTCGGCCCGAGGTTGGGGCTGGGGCTGGGGCTGGGCCTTTTGCGCCTGCACGGCCACCGGCGCGCTCAGCAGGGCGAGCAGGCTGGCGGCCAGCATGGTCTTGATCGGGAATCGCTGCATCAGCGGGGCTCCTTGCGGTTTCGATGCCCTAAGGCTAGCGCCCGCCCGTGTCCGGCTTAGGTCCGCCGCGTGACGAATGCTTGCCGGAGCGGGCCGGATTTGCAACCCGATGTTGCTGCACCGCCGCCCAGCAATGTTTCGTTACACGGGCGGCATCATGCCCCGCTTGCGAACATCGGCCCGCCGCGCCAGCGCGGAAAGCCGTAGCCGTGGATTTCCACCAGGTCGATGGCGGCGGGGCTTTCGGCGATGCCTTCCGCCAGGATGGCGCGGCCCTCGGCGGCCATCTCGGCCACCAGGGTCGCCGCGATCTCGGGCCCGGTTATGGCGGCGCCGGCGGTGACGGCGGGCGCCAGCAGCGCCGCCACCGTGGGCGAGACCTGCGGCTGACGCTCGCCCGGCGCATAATCGTACCAGCCACCGCCGGTCTTCTGGCCCTTGCGGCCTGCGCGGACCAGGATGTCGCCCAGCGTCTCGGGCACGTCCTGCCCGGCCGCGCGCGCGCCCTCGCGTTGCAGATGGGCGATGTCGAGCCCGCCCAGGTCCTGCGCCTGGAACGGCCCCATGGCAAAGCCATAGCCGCGCATCGCGGCGTCGATCCGGTCGATCGGCACGCCCTGCCGCACCAGCGCCTCGGCCGCGGCGCGATAGCGTTTCAGGATGCGGTTGCCGATGAACCCCTCGCAGATGCCGGACTGCACCGGGATCTTCTTCAAGAGCCGCGCCAGGGCAAAGCCGGTCGCCAGCGTGCGCGGCGCGGTCTCGGGGACCGGCACGATTTCCAGCAGTTTCATCACATTGGCCGGGCTGAAGAAATGCAGCCCGATGAAGCGGCCGGGATTTGCCAGCCCTTCGGCGATCAGCCGCGGATCGAGATAGGAGGTGTTCGTGGCCAGCACCGCATCCCCCCGGCAGACCCGGCCGAGTTGGTCGAAGACGGCGCGCTTGACGGCGATGTCCTCGAACACCGCCTCGATGACCAGATCGGCCTCGGCCAGGCTGGCGTAGTCGGTGCTGCCGGTCACGCCCTGGCGCAGCGCCGCAACCCGCTCGGGCGTCAGCTTGCCGCGCCTGGCGGCGCCGTCGAAGATGGCGGCGACATTGGCGAGCCCGCGCTCGACGGCCTCGGCGTCGCGCTCGATCAGGGCGACGGGCAGGCCGGCCTCGCGCAGGGCGGCGACGATGCCCGCGCCCATGGTGCCGCCGCCGATCACCGCGACGCGGGCCAGCGGCAGCGGGTCGATGTCGCGCAGCGCGGCGGGACGCGGCGCGGCGCGCTCGGCAAAGAACACATGCCGCAGCGCCGCCGCCTGCGTTGAGCCGCGCAGATCGAGGAAGGTCTCGCGTTCGAAGGCCATGGCCTGGTCGAAGGACACCTCGGCCGCCTTGCGCAGGCAGGCCAGCGCGCGCAGCGGCGCGGCGGCGCCCTTGGCCGCCTTGGCCGTGGCCTGTTCGGCACGGTCCCAGAAGCCCGGCTCGGGCGCCGCCACCGCGCGCGCGGACAGCGGCGCGGGCAAGGGCCGGGTCAGCGCCTCGGCGGCAAAGGCCAGGGCGCCGGGCAGCAGATCGCCTTCGATCACCGCATCGACCAGCCCCAGCGCCTGGGCGCGGGCGGCGCGGACCGGCTTGCCGGTGGTGACCAGATCCACCGCCGCCTCGACGCCCACCAGGCGCGGTGTCCTGACCGTGCCGCCGGCACCGGGGACGATGCCAAGCGTCACCTCGGGCAGCCCCAGCGAGGCGTCGGCCGCGGCGACGCGGAACCGGCACCCCAGCGCCACCTCCAGCCCCCCGCCCAGGGCCGAGCCGTGGATGGCTGCGACCCAGGGCTTGGCCGCCGCCTCGATCCGGGCGACCAGGTCGGGCAGGTGCGGCGGCACCGGCGGCTTGCCGAATTCGGTCACATCCGCCCCGGCGATGAAGGTGCGGCCGGCGCAGGCCAGCACCACCGCCCGCACGCCGGGATCGGCGTCGAGCGCCTCGGCCGCATCCCAAAGCCCCTGCCGCAGCGCCTGGCTCAGCGCGTTGACCGGCGGGTTGTCCACGGTGACGACGGCGATGTCGCCCTGCTTTTCGATGCTGACGACAGTCATGGTCAAATCCCCAGATAGGCTTCGCGGATGCGCGGGTCGGCGATCAGTTCGGCGGCCGGGCCGGTCATGGTGATGCGGCCCGTCTCCATCACATAGCCGCGGTCGGCGATCTTCAAGGCGCCGAAAGCGTTCTGTTCCACCAGAAGCACGGTGACGCCAAGCGCCTTGAGCCCGCTGACCACGTCGAAGATCTGTTGCACGATGATCGGCGCCAGCCCCATCGACGGCTCGTCCAAAAGCAAGCAGGCCGGCCGGCCCATCAGCGCCCGCGCCATGGCCAGCATCTGCTGCTGGCCGCCTGACAGCCCGCCCGCCGCCAGGTTGCGCTTTTCCCGCAGGATCGGGAACATGGCGAAGGCATCCTGCATGTCCTTGTCCACCCGGTCGTCGCTGAACAGGAAGGCGCCGAGCCGCAGGTTCTCCTCGACCGTCAGGTTGGTAAAGATCTGCCGGCCCTCGGGCGATTGCGCCAGGCCGCGCGACAGCCGGCGGTGCGCCGGCACCGTGGTCAGCCCCTCGCCGCGAAAGGTGATGGCCCCGGCCGAGACCGGCTGCACCCCCGACAGGCAGCGCAGCAGCGTGGTCTTGCCGGCGCCATTGGCGCCGACCACGGTCACGATCTCGCCCGATTCCACCGCCAGGTCGATGCCGTGCAGCACCTCGATGCGGCCATAGCGCGAGCGCAGCCCCTCAACCGTCAGCATGGGTGGCCTCCTCGGTTCCCAGATAGGCGGCGATGACCGCCGGGTTGCGGCTGACCTCCAGCGGCGCGCCCTCGGCGATCTTTTCGCCATGGTCCAGCACGACGATGTGGTTCGAGATGCGCATGACCATCTTCATGTCATGCTCGACCAGCAGGATGGCGGTGCCGGATGCGGCGACCTCGGCGATCAGGCGGTCGATCTCCTCGGTCTCGACGGCGTTGCAGCCGGCGGCGGGTTCGTCCAGCAGCAGCACCTTGGGCTGCAGGGCCAGCGCCCGGGCGATTTCCAGCCGCTTCAGCGAGCCATAGGACAGGTTGCCGGCCTGCCGGTCGGCCGCCCGCTCCAGGCCCACGCGGGCCAGCAGGGCGCGGGCGCCCGCCTCGGCCGCGCGGGCGCGGCGGCGGGCGCCGGGCAGGTTCAAGAGGTCGGCCAGCACCGGCCCGCGTTCGCGCAGGTGAAAGCCGGAGGCCGCGTTTTCCAGCACCGTCATGTTCTGGAAGATCTGAAGGTTCTGGAAGGTGCGCGACATGCCGCGCGCGGCCAGGCGGAACGGCTCCATCCCGGTCACGTCCTGGCCGTCCAGCACCACCCGCCCCGCGCCGGGCTGGTAGACGCCCGAGATCATATTGAACAGCGTGGTCTTGCCGGCGCCGTTCGGACCGATGACCGAGACGATTTCGCCCGGCTCGACCTTGAAGCTGACGTCCTGCACCGCCTTGAGCCCGCCGAAGCTGATGCCCAGGCCCTGGATTTCCAACAGGCTCATTCGTCCTTCCCCCTTAGCTTGCGCAGGACGGACGGCACCAGCCCCTGCGGCAGGAAGATCATCACCAGCATCATCACCAGCCCCAGAATGACCTGTTCGTAATCGGCGAAGACCGTCAGCACCTGCGGCAGCAGCGTCAGGATGCCGGCGCCGATCACCGCGCCCGGGACCGAGCCGACGCCGCCCAGAACCGCCATGGTCACCATCTCGATCGAGTGCATGAAGCCCGCGACATCGGGGGTGATGAACTTGTTCTGCAGCGCCAGCAGCGAGCCCGCGACCGAGGCATAGACCGCCGAGATCACGAAGGCCTGCAACTTGACCCGCGCCACGTCGATGCCCACCGTGCCGGCCGCGACCTCGGAGCCATGCAGCGCGCGCAGCGCCCGGCCCGTGGGGCTGTGATAGAGGTTCAGCGCCAGCCATGCCCCCACCAGCAGCGCGATGCCGGTCAGGCCATACCAGAACTCGCCGTTCGACAGGTCCAGGCCCACGTCTTTCAACAGCCCGCGCAGGCCCAGGTCCGGCACCTCGATCCCGTCCGGGCCCTTGGTCAGCCAGCGTTCGTTGTTCAGCACCATGGCGACCAGGATGCCGAAGCCCAGCGAGGCCACGCCCAGGTAATAGCCCTTGAGCCGCAGGATCGGCCGGCCGACGAGCCAGGCCAGCACGGCCGAGATCGCCGCGCCCAGGACCACGGCCAGCGCCGGGGGCAGGCACCAATGCACCGGCGCCAGCGCGCAGGCATAGCCGCCGATGCCGGCGAAACCGGCGTGGCCCAGGCTGATCTGGCCGGCATATCCGGTCAGGATGACGATGCCGGTCACCGCCAGCGCGTTAACGAACATCAAGGCGCCGATGCGGTAGTAATAGCCCGAGGGAAAGAACAGCGGCGACAGCGCGATCAGCGCCGCCAGCACCAGGAGCGTTGCATGTTTCTGCGACATCACACCCGCTCCGTCGATTTGCGGCCGAACAGGCCCTGCGGCATGAAGAACAGCACCGCCAGGATGACGACAAAGGCCGCCGCGTCCTTGTATTGCGACGAAAGATACCCCGCCGTCAGCGATTCCAGCAGCCCCAGCATCAGCCCGCCGACGAAGGCGCCCTTGGGGTTGCCCATGCCGCCCAGCATGGCGCCGGCAAAGCCCTTGAGCGCCAGCGCCAGCCCGACGTCATAAGAGGTCAGCGTGATCGGCGTCACCAGCACGCCGCCGAAGGCGCCGATGGCGGCCGAGAGCGCAAAGCTCAGCGTCATGATGAAGCGGGTGTTGATGCCGACGAGCTGCGCCGCCAGCCGGTTGTTCGAGGTGGCAAGCACCGCCCGGCCCAGCAGCGTGCGGGTGAAGAACAGCCACAGCCCGGCAAAGACCGCGAAGGCGCCGCCGATCACCCACAGGCTTTGCGACTGGATGGTCGCGCCCAGCACATGGATCGGCTCGGTGCCCGAAAAGGCCGGGAAGCTGTGGATCTGCTTGTCGAAGACCAGCTGCGCCGCGCCCCGGATGAAGATCGAGGCGCCGATGGTGATGATGATCAAGGACACCACCGGGGCGCCGCGCGCCGGCTCGATGGCCAGCTGGTTCAGCGCCACGCCCACCCCCGCCGTCACCGCGATGGCGATCAGCGCGGCCAGCGGCAACGGCAGGCCGGCGGCATGGGCAAAGACGGTGATCATGCCGCCCAGCATGACGAATTCGCCCTGCGCGAAATTCACCACGCCAGAGGCGTTGAAGATGATGGTGAAGCCCAGGGCGACAAGCGCATAGACCGCGCCGACCGTCAGCCCCGAAAACAGGAATTGCAACAGTTCAGACATGATGAGGCTTTCAGGCTGGCTATGCCCTTGTCGGGCGGGAACGGCCCCCTGCCGGGGGCCGCGGCGGCCTTACTCGACGATGGTCCACTTGCCGTCCTTGACCTGCAGCATGCGGAAGGCCGACAGGTCGAGGCCCAGGTGATCCTCGGGCGTCATGGTATAGATGCCGGTGGTGCCGGCCAGCGCCTTGGTCGCCTCCAGCGCATCGCGGATCGCCTGCGGCTCGGTCGAGCCGGCGCGGGTCACGGCGTCGGTGAGCAGCGCGAAACCGTCATGGGCATAGCCGCCGAAGGTGCTGACCGGCTGCTTGAACTTGCCCTCATAGGCGGCCTTGTAGGCGGTCACGACCGGCTTTTGCGCATCGCCCTCGGCCAGCAGCGCGGCCACCAGCAGCGCGGTGCCGGGCAGGCGCACGCCCTCGGCCGCATCCGCGCCCGCCAGCTCGATGAACCCGTCCGAGGCGACGCCGTGCGACTGATACAGCGGCAGGTCGATCGCCAGCTGCTTGTAGTTGCGGGTCACGATGGACGGGCCCTGGCCGAAGCCCGGGTTCAGCACCGCCTGCACGCCCTCGGCGTTCTTGATCTTGGTCAGCTGCGCCGTCATGTCGGCGTCCTTCGGATCATAGGTCTCGTCCGCGACGACCTCGATGCCGTAATCCGCGACCACGTCCTTGCATTGCGCCTGCATCGAGGCGCCGAACCCGTCGGTGCCCGAGATCATGCCGATCCTGGCGATGCCCTGCTTCTTCATGTCCTCGAAGATCTTCTGGCAGGCCATGCGGTCGGTGTGCGGGGTCTTGAAGGTCCAGGGCTTGACCGGCTGGATGATGTCGATGGCGCCGGCCAGCGAGATGAAGGGCACCTCGGCATCCTCGGCCACGGCCAGGATCGACATGCTGGTGCCGGTGGTGGTGCCGCCGATGATGGCCTGGACCTCGTCATCCTCGATCAGGCGGGTGGCGAAGGTGCGCGCCTTGTTGGCGTCGCCGCCGTCGTCGTAAAGCACCAGCTCGACCGGCTCGCCGTTGATGCCGCCCTTGGCGTTCAGTTCTTCGACCAGCATTTCCAGGGTCTTGGCCTCGGGGTCGCCCAGGAACGCGGCCGGGCCGGTGGCCGAGATCGAGGCGCCGATCTTCAATTCGGCGCTGGCGGCCGTGGCTAGGCCAAGCGCGATCAGGGCGGCCGGGGCGGCCGTCTTCAGGGTCGTCTTCATGGTTTTCTCCTCCCAGAGATTCTTGGTTCAGGCCGCCACCGGCCGCCGCCACATGGCGCGGCGGAAGCGGTTGGCGACGAAGGCGGTGTCGGTCAGGCTGGCATTGCCGGCCGGATTGGCTCCGGTGACGTGGAAGTCGCTGAAGGCCGCCGACTGGTTGACGAAGATATTGCCGGTCAGGTTCACCGACAGGTTGACGCCCGCCGCGACAAAGGCACGGGCGGCGCGGGCGATGCGGCTTTCATCGGTGTCGTAAAGCGCGGCGGTGATGGCGCCCTTGCGTCGGGCCAGGTCGGCGGCGCGACGGATGCCCGCATCGGCATCCGGCACGGCGATGACGAAACCGATGGGGCCGAAGCATTCCTCCTCGGCCAAGGGGTCGCCGTCGTTCAGCGCCAGCAGCAGCGGCGTCGCGGTGCGCCCCTGTCCCAGCGGCGCCGAATCGCGCAGGATGCGGCCGCGCGCCCGGGTCTCGGCGATGCGGGCCAGCGTGGCCGGGTTGGCGACGGCGCCGCAGACGCCGGCGGCGCGGGCCGGGTCCGACAGCAGCGCGTCCACCGCCGCCGCCAGGGCACGGCCGACCTCGTCGAAGCTGCGGTTCCCCTGGTCGGTGTCGATGCCGGCCTCGGGCACATAGATGTTCTGCGGCGCCGTGCACATCTGGCCGGAATAGAGCGCCAGCGAGAACGCCAGATTGGCGCACATGCCGGCAAAGTCGTCCGTGGCGGCGATGGTGACGGTATTGACCCCGGCCTCTTCGGCAAAGATCTGCGCCTGCGTCGCATGGCTGCGCAGCCAGGCCCCGAAGGCGCCCGAGCCGGTATAGTCGATCAGCCGCACCGCCGGATCGGTGGCGAGCCGCGTGGTGATCTCGGCGCCCTTGCGGTCCACGGCCAGCAGCACCGAATCGGCGGGCAGCCCGGCCTCGGCCAGCACCGCGCGCAGGGTGCGCACGGCCAGCGCCAGCGGCAGCACCGCCGCCGGATGCGGCTTCACGATCACCGGATTGCCGGTGGCGAGGCTGGCGAACATGCCCGAATAGCTGTTCCAGGTCGGGAAGGTATTGCAGCCGATGGCCAGCGAAAGCCCGGCCGGCACCAGCGACCAGTGCTTTTCCAGCACGATGGGCGCGGCCTTGCCCTGCGGCTTTTCCCAGCGCGCGGCGGGGGCGAATCGGGTCATCTCGTCCCAGGCCATCGCCACGGCCTCCAGCCCCCGGTCCTGGGCATGCGGCCCGCCTGCCTGGAATGCCATGGCAAAGGGCTGGCCGGTGGTGTGCATCACCGCATGGCCCATCAGGAAACTGTCGCGGTTGAGCCGCACCAGCGCCTCGAGGCAGGCACCCACGCGGGTCTCGGGCGCGGCTTCGGCCAGCGCCGGGGCGGCCGCCTGCGCCGCGGCGATCAGCGCGGCCGCATCCGCCGCCGGATAGGTGATTCCCAAGGCGCCGCCAAAGGGCGAGACCTCGGCTCCGATCCAGTCCGTGCCTGGATGGCCGGGCAGGTCCAGCCGCGAATCACGCAAGGCCGCGAAACCCGCCGCACCGTCCTCGCGCGCGGTTTCGCCATAGACCTTGCCGCTCGGCACCTCGGGGAAGGGCGTCCAGAACGCGCGCGAACGAGCCGCCGCCAGCGCGGCATCCAGCATGTCCCGATGGCGTTCGAAAAGCTCGTCCAAAGCGTCCTCCCTCGCTTGCTCCGATTTATCATTGACCGGCCGGTCGGTTTATGCAACAAAAATTTTCAGAGGCCCGGAGGGAGTGGGCCTGGGAGCAACTCATGACGGAAACGGTCCTGACGGCCTTGGCCGATGGCGTGTTGGTTCTGACGCTGAACCGCCCCGAGAAACTGAATGCCTTCAACGTGGACATGCACCTGGCCTTGCACGCCGGGCTGAAGCGCGCCCATGACGACGCGGCGGTGCGTGCCGTGCTGCTGACCGGCGCCGGGCGCGGCTTCTGCGCCGGGCAGGACCTGGGCGACCGCGATCCGTCCAAGGCGACCGAGGCACCGGACCTGGGCCAGACGCTGGAAAACTACTACAATCCGACGATCCGGCTGATCCGCGCGCTGGAAAAGCCGGTGGTCTGCGCGGTGAACGGCGTGGCGGCGGGCGCCGGCGCCAATATCGCGCTGGCCTGCGACATCGTGCTGGCGGCACAATCGGCGAAATTCGTGCAGGCGTTCTCGAAAATCGGGCTGGTGCCGGATGCCGGCGGCTCGTGGTCGCTGTCCCGCATCCTGGGCGAGCCCCGTGCCAAGGCGCTGGCGCTGACCGCCGAGCCGCTGCCGGCCGCAAAGGCCGCCGACTGGGGCCTGATCTGGAAGGCCGTCGAGGACGCCCAGCTGATGGACGAGGCCATGGCGCTCGCCAAGGCCCTGGCGGCCGGGCCGACGCTGGGCCTGGGGCTGACCAAGCAGCTGATCCAGGCCGCCGCCGACAACAGCCTGGACCGGCAGCTGGACCTGGAACGCGACGGCCAGCGCCGCGCCGGCCGCAGCGCCGATTATGCCGAAGGCGTCAGCGCCTTCCTGCAGAAACGCAAGCCGGAGTTCCGTGGCCAATGAAACCCGCAGCCGAAATGACCCCGCAGGAACTGGCCGAGGCCAGCGCCCGTGCCATGTGGAACGACGACAGCGCCAGCCAGCGCCTGGACATGAGCCTGGACCACATCGCTCCGGGCGCGGCGACGCTGTCCATGACCATCACGGCCGCCATGTCGAACGGCCACGGCAATTGCCACGGCGGCTATATCTTCACGCTGGCCGACAGCGCCTTCGCCTTTGCCTGCAACAGCTACAACCAGCTGACCGTGGCGCAACACTGCGCGATCACCTATCTTGTTCCCGGCCGGATCGGAGACCGGCTGACGGCCACGGCACGCGAGGTTTCGCGGCGCGGCCGCTCGGGGATCTACGACATACGCATCACCAACCAGACGGGCGAGCATGTCGCCGAATTCCGCGGCCATTCGCGCACCGTCAAGGGAACCCACCTGCCGGGCTGACCCCCCGGACGCCGCTTTGCATAGGGAGGAAGCCATGCAAGACCTGTCCCCGAACCGCAAGGAACTGGACCCGATCGAAACCGCCTCGCGCGACGAGATCGAGGCGCTGCAGTTCCACCGCATGAAGCGTTCGCTGAAGCACGCCTTCGAGAACTCGCCCTTCTACCGCAACCGCTTCATCCAGGCGGATGTGCATCCCGAGGATCTGAAGTCGCTCAAGGACATCGCGAAATTCCCCTTCACGGTGAAGCAGGACCTGCGCGACACCTATCCCTTCGGCATGTTCGCGGTGCCGCAGACCAAGCTGGTGCGCATCCACGGCTCGTCCGGGACCACCGGCAAGCCGACCGTGGTGGGCTATACGCAAGCCGACATCGACCATTGGGCGAACCTGATCGCGCGCTCGATCCGCGCGGCGGGCGGCCGGGCCGGCGACATGCTGCACAACGCCTATGGCTACGGGCTGTTCACCGGCGGCATCGGCGCGCATTACGGCGCCGAGCGGCTGGGCTGCACCGTGGTGCCGATGTCGGGCGGCATGACCGAGCGGCAGGTGACGCTGATCCACGACTTCAAGCCGCGCATCATCATGGTCACGCCCAGCTACATGCTGTCGATCCTGGACGAATTCCGCCGCCAGGGCCTCGACCCGCGCGAAAGCTCGCTGGAGATCGGCATCTTCGGCGCCGAGCCCTGGACCAACGCCATGCGCCAGGAAATCGAGGAAGCCTTCGACATGCACGCCGTCGACATCTACGGCCTTTCCGAGATCATGGGCCCCGGCGTCGCCATGGAATGCGTCGAGACCAAGGACGGGCTGCATATCTGGGAGGATCACTTCTTTCCCGAGATCATCGACCCGGTCACCGGCGCGGTGCTGCCCGACGGCGAGATGGGCGAGCTGGTCTTTACCACGCTGACCAAGGAAGCCCTGCCGATGGTGCGCTACCGCACCCGCGACCTGACCCGCATCCTGCCCGGCACCGCGCGCTCGATGCGGCGGATCGAGAAGATCACCGGCCGCAGCGACGACATGATCATCCTGCGCGGCGTCAATGTCTTCCCGACCCAGATCGAGGAGCAGATCCTGAAATGCGCGGGCTTGGCGCCGCATTTCCAGATCGAGCTGACGCGCGCCGGCCGCATGGACAACATGACCGTGCATGTCGAATGCGCCGAGGCGATGGCCGATGCCGACGCCCGCGCCAAATCCGCCAAGGAGCTGGCGCATCACATCAAGTCGGTGGTCGGCGTCTCGACCAGGATCGAGGTCAGGGATCCGAACGGCATCGCCCGCTCGGAAGGCAAGGCCAAGCGGGTGATCGACAACCGGCCGAAGGGTTGAGCCGCCCGCGACACCGCGACGCCGGGCCGGGCATGACAGCGGCGGGAAAACCCGCTAAAGCGGCGGGGGGGCCGGTCGGGCCCCTGTGCCATTCGCGCCCCGGCGCGTCGAAAGACCAGAAGACATGAGGACGGCATGGCTCGGACACGGGCGACGGATTTCGAGGAAAAGCAGCGCGGATTGCTGGACAGCGCGGCCGAGGTCTTTGCCGAACTGGGCATGGAAAAGGCCTCGATGGCGCAGATCGCGGCCCATGCCCATGTCTCCAAGGCCCTGCTTTATCACTATTATCCCAGCAAGGACGCGCTGATCTTCGCCATCATCGTCACCCATCTGGAGGAACTGGACGAGGCCATCGAACAGGCCGACGACGCCACCCTGGCACCCGAGCAGCGGCTGCGCAAGCTGGTCGGCACGGTGCTGGAATGCTATCGCGGCGCCGACAACCAGCACAAGGTGCAGCTCAATGCCACCTCGGCGCTGTCGGACGAGCAGAAGGCCGAGATCCTGGCGCTGGAACGCCGCATCGTCAAGCATTTCGCGCTGGTGCTGCGGCAGATCAACCCCGACCTCGACGACCCGCAGCGCCCGCTGCTGACGCCGGTCACCATGTCGCTCTTTGGCATGATGAACTGGGTCTACATGTGGTTCCGCGACGGCGGCCGCATCACGCGCGAGGATTACGCCGACGTGGCGACCACCCTGATCCTGGAAGGCATCAAGGCGGTGCGCTAGGGCCTCAGGCCGCCAGCGCCGGCACGAAACCGGCGCTTGCGGCGGCCTCGGCAAAGGACTGCCGCGCCGCGCCGACCGGGACAAGGCAGTTCATCGCCGCCTCGACCTGGCGCAGCGCCTGGCCGCGGGCCGGGTCGGCCACCGGCCATTTGCGGCACAGCCAATAATGGGCCTGCTCGATGGTGCTGAATTTCTGCACGTCGCCCTGTGGCGAGACGACGAAGCTCAGGGGCGTGCCCCAGTGAATCTCGATCATGGTGTTTCCTTGATGAAAAATGCTGCCCCGACCGCGCGGGGCCGCCGGTCGGGCAAAAAGAAAGGCGGGGCCGACATCGCCGGCCCCGCCTTCATGCAATGTCGGTTGGCTTATGCCAGCGCCAGGTTCGTCGCCGATTCGCGACCGTTGCGGTCACGCTCCAGGTCGAAGGTCACCGCCTGGCCGTCGTTCAGACCGCGCAGGCCGGCACGCTCCAGCGCCGAGATATGGACGAAAACGTCCTTCGAACCGCCTTCGGGGGCGATGAAGCCGAAACCCTTGGTGGCGTTGAACCATTTCACGGTGCCATTGGCCATCGTGTCATTCCTTATATAGATGCCGCTCGCGACATGCAGCGGCCCGGCAAAGCTGAAGATCGAAAGCTGAGCCGAAAGGAATCAGGTCCGAACATAGGTATGCCGCCCCTATATAGCGCAGCATGACCCGGTTTTCGAGGGGGAAGGTGAAAATTATCGCCCCTCACGCCCTTTTCTTTTCGAGCGCGCCGCGGGAGAGCCGGTCGAGCAGCAGGGCGATGGCGACGATGGCAAGGCCGGCGCGCAGGCCAAGGCCCATCTCCATCCGCGTCAGGCCGCGCGTGACCTCGGCGCCAAGACCGCCGGCGCCGACCAGCCCCGCCAGCACCACCATGGCCAGCGACAGAAGGATGCATTGGTTCAGCCCGACCAGCAGCGTGGGCGTCGCGGCCGGGAACTCGATCTTCCACAGGATGGTGCCGGGCTTCGCGCCGATGGCCTCGCCCAGTTCCTTGAGGTCCGTCGGCACGCCGCGAAAGGCCAGCGTGGTCAGGCGCAGCATCGGCGGGATGCCATAGACGATGGTGGCGATGATCGCCGGCACCTTGCCCAGGCTGAAGATCATCACCGCCGGGATCAGATAGACCCAGGGCGGCACCGTCTGCATCACGTCGAGGATCGGGCGCAGCGCCGCCTCGACCCGCGGCCGGCGCGCGGCCAGGATGCCCAGCGGAAAGGCGATGGCGACGGCGATCAACACCGCGACCACCACCAGCGCGATGGTCTGCATCGCGCCGGTCCACAGGCCCATCAGCCAGCAGAACCCCAGGCAGCAGGCCGACAGCACCGCGACCCGGCGCCCGGCGGCAAAGAAGGCCGCCAACGCGACCAGCGCAATCAGCGCCCAGGGCGGCAGTACCAGCAGCGCGCCCTCGATGGCGCCCAGCACGGCCTCGATGACCCGGGTGATCACCGCGAAGAAGCCGTGGAAATTGGCGTTCAGCCAGTCGACGACGGGGGCGAGAAAGGCTCCGGGATTAAAGGTCATTTCGTCCTCGCAAGGCTTTGGGTGACGCGGTCCAGCACCATGGTCAGCACCACGATGGCGATCGAGGCGTTGATGGATGTCGCGATGTCCAGCGTGCGGATGGCGCCGTAGATCGTCTCGCCAAGCCCGCCCGAGCCGACGATGCCGGCGATCACCACCATGCCGAAGGCCATCATCAGGCTCTGGTTCACGCCCGCCATGATCGAGGGCAGCGCAAAGGGCAGCCGGATCTTCCAGAACATCTGCGCCGGCGTCACGCCCGTGGCCTGGCCCAGCTCGATGAACTCGTGCGGGGTCTGGCGGATGCCGAGGCTGGTCAGCCGGATCGCCGGCGGCATGGCCACGATCACCGTGGCGACCAGCGCCGTGGCCGGGCCAAAGCCCAGCAGCGCGATCGAGGGCAGCAGGTAGATATAGGGCGGCATGGTCTGGATCAGGTCCAGCACCGGCACCAGCGCCCGGTCCAGCCGCGGCATCAGCCCGGCCATCACCCCCAAGGGCAGGCTGACCGCCAGCGCGATGACGGTGGCGGCGATGACCAGCGCCAGCGTGGCCATGGTCTCGGACCACAGCCCCATCGCGGCGCAGGCCGCCAGCGCGACGGCGGTGGCGATGCCGGCCCCCAGGCCCAGCACCCGCCAGGCCAAAAGCCCGACCAGCGCCGCGGTCACGTAGAAGGGCGGCAGCAGCAACAGCCATTGCACGGCGTCGAACAGCCCCTCGAGCAGCGCGCGGGCGCCGTCGAAGATGAAGGCGGCATGGTCGGTCAGCCAGAACAGCGCGTTATCGACGGTGCTGTCGAAGGTGGTGACGAAATCCTCCATGACGCCCCCTCAATGCGCGGCGGCGGCGGCATCGCCGCGCACGCCCAGCAGCAGGTTGCGGGTGGTGACGACGCCAAGGACGCGGCCGTCCTCCTCGACCGCGATGGCATCGCTGCCGGTCGCGGTGATCTGGCCGATCAGCGCGTCGATGTCGGCCTCGGGCGAGCAGCGCGGCAGGCCGTCCACCGGGCCGGTCGCGGGCACCATCACCGAATGCGCCTTGACCAGGTGCAGCCGCGAGATGCCGGCGACGAAATCGGCGACATACTGGTCGGCCGGGTTCATCACGATCTCCTCGGCGGTGCCGGTCTGGATGATCACCCCGTCCTTCATGATGGCGATGCGGTCGCCGATGCGGATCGCCTCGTCGAGGTCGTGGGTGATGAAGACCGCCGACTTGCCCAGCTCCTTGGTCAGCTGGCGGAACTCGTCCTGCAACTGCCGGCGGATCAGCGGGTCCAGCGCGGAAAACGGCTCGTCCATCAGGATGATCTCGGGGTCCGAGGTCAGCGCCCGCGCCAGCCCGACCCGCTGCTGCATGCCGCCCGACAGCTCGGACGGATAGCGCAGCATCCAGTCCGACAGGCCCACCTTGGCCAGCGCGGCCTCGGCGGCGCGGTTGCGTTCGTCGCGCGGCACCCCCTGCACCTCAAGGCCGAAACCGGCGTTTTCCAGCACGTTGCGCTGCGGCAGCAGGGCGACGGACTGGAAGACCATGCCGATATGGCGGGCGCGGGTCTCGCGCAGGGTGGCGGCGTCCATGGCGGCGATGTCGCGGCCCTTGACCAGGACCTGGCCCAGGCTCGGCTCGATCAGCCGGTTGAGCAGCCGGATCAGCGTCGACTTGCCGGAGCCCGACAGGCCCATGATGCAGAAGATCTCGCCGCGCCGCACCTCGATCGAGGCATCCGAGACGCCGACCACGCAGCCGAATTCCTTCAGCACCTCCTGCTTGCCCAGGCCCCGGCCGGTGATCGCCCCGATCGCCTCGCGCGAACGGTCGCCGAAGACCTTCCAGACCGACCGGCAGTCGATCAGAATATCCGTTTGTTCCATGTGCTTCCCTGTCGGTCCTGATTTGGCTTGGGCGGCCCCGCCCGGGGGCCGGGCCGCCCGGCGGGATCAATAGGACTTGATGTTTTCCCAGCGCTTCAGCCGGTCCTCGTGTTCGGTGATCCAGCCGGCGATGGCCTCGTCCATGGTCTTGCCGTCATTGACGACGGCATTGATCTGGGCCACCTCGTTGATCGGCACGAAGACGCTGCCGATGATCTCGCGCGCTTCCGGATTCGCCTCGGCAAAGCCCTTCTGCGCGATCCAGTAATAGGACTGCGGCGGCGCAAAGATGCCCTTGGGATCGGCCAGGAACTTGGTGTCGAACTTCAACGCCATCCAGGTCGGCTCCCACAGGGTGACGGCGATCCAGTCCTGGCGGTCGACGGCGGATTTCAGCGCCGCGGTCATGCCGGCGGTCGAGCCCTCGACCAGCTGCAGCTTCATGTCATAGGCATCGACCGCATCGGCCGCCTCGCGCATCAGCCCGGCGCCCGGCTCGATGCCGATGATCTTGCCGCCGAACTTGTCGGCATTCTCGTTCAACTGCTCGATCGAATCGATCGGCAGGTATTTCGGCACCGCGATGCCCTGGTAAAGCCCATGCGAGACCGGCGACAGCTTCTCCAGACGGTTCTTGTTGCGGTTCCAGTAATCCTGCGCCACGTAATCGGTCTGGCTGGCCAAGATCTGCACGTCGCCCTTGGTCAGTGCGGCATAGGCGATGCCCCATTCGGAAAACTCGGTCAGCTCAACCGTGTAGCCCTTGTCCTCCAGCACCTTCTTGGTGATGCCCGAGATCGGCGTCAGGTCCTCCCAGTCCATGGTGCCCATCTTGATGACCTTGTCCTGCGCCAGCACGGGCGAGGCAAGCCCCAGCGCCACAGCGCCGGCAAGGATGGCCTTGAAAATTCTAAGCATGTTTTTTTCCTCCTCTGTCCGATGATCTTGCAGGCCCGGGATGCAGCAGCCATGGCTGGCCACGCGCCGCGACAGGCATCGCGGCGGCCCGGGCCCGTCCTGCGACGGGGCATGCTAGGGAAAGGAAGGCACGTCTCGGGGACGCCCCGTCATCCTTGACAAGGGATTTATCCCGTGCACTCCGATTCCGGGCAAACGAGAATTTGCTTCGGTGGGGCATTAGTCATTCTGGCCCAGCCCGGGGCTTCTTTCTTGGGGAAATATCCCGGGGGAGTCCCGCAGGGACGGGGGCAGAGCCCCCTACCCCGCCTCGCGCACCGCGGCCAGCACATGGGCGACGAAACCCGCCAGCGCCGGCCGCTCCAGCGCGCGCTGCTTGCAGTTCAGGAAATTGCCGCGCCCGGCGGTCAGCGGCGCCGGATGGGCAAAGACCAGCCGGCCGCGGGCGATGGGCTCGCGCACCATGTGGTGCCAGCCCAGCATCACCCCCTCGCCCGCCATGGCGGCCGCCATCAGCAGGCTGACCTTGTTCGTGGACAGGCTGGCGGGCGCCTTGGCCCATTGCGCGCCTTGGGCGCGGAACCATTCCGCCCAGCCCAGCGGCTGCCAGCCGATGGCATCGGCGCTCCAATGCCGGTCGTGCAAATGCAGCAGGTTGACCCGGTTCAGGCTGTCGGGATCCTCGAACGGGCCGTGCCGGGCCAGGAACTCGGGTGAACAGACCGGCTGGGCGGTCTCGGGGAACAGGAAATGCATCTCCTCGCCGACCTCGCAGCGTTCGTTGCCGCACAGGAAGGCGACGTCGACATCGGCATAGTTGCGCAAGGTGTCGTCGGCGTCCGAGGCCAGCACCACGAAGCCCACCTCGGGATGCAGGGCGCGATAGCTGTCGATCAGCGGCTGCAGCCAGAACAGCGCCATGCCGTCGGTGGCCGAGACGGTGATGGTCTGCGGCCCCTCGTCCCCCGCCAGCACCGAGACCGCGGCGCTGATCGTGTCGAGCCCGGCGGTCACCGCGGAAAACAGGCTCGCCCCCTCGGGCGTCAGCTCCAGCGCATTGTGCTTGCGGATGAACAGCGCCACCTCCAGCGCCCGCTCCAGCAGGCGGATCTGCTGGCTGACCGCGCCCTGCGTCACGTTCAGCTCGCGCGCCGCCAGGGTAAAGCTCAGATGCTTGGCCGCGACCTCGAAGGTGGCAAAGGCACCCAAGGACGGCAGATGACGACGCCGGATCGGCGGCATGGGCGGCTCCTGATCTTCCCTTGGGACCATTCTAGCCGGAACCGATCGCCTTTCCAGCACGCTTGCCGCCCGGGCCATAGTTTTTCTAATGCGACCGTAAAGCACATTCTCCTTTGCGGCGAATCCGCTCCCGGCCCTAGCAAAGCGGTCATACCGTCCCCGCAGCAAGGAGGCCGCGACATGGCGCAACGCATGGTCCTGGAAGGCATTTACACCCCTGTTATCACCCCTTTCGACTCCGCTGGGGGGATTGACTACGACGCGCTGGCCGATCTGGTTGAGCGGCTGGTCTCGGCCGGGGTGCACGGGTTGATCTCGGGCGGCTCGACGGGTGAGAACTATGCCGAGACCGTCGAGGAACGCCTGGAATTGGCCCGCTTCATCACCGAGCGCAGCGCCGGCCGGCTGCCGGTCATCGTCGGCACCGGCGCCATGCGCACCCCCGACAGCATCGCGCTGGCCCAGGGCGCGCGCGAGATGGGCGCCGATGCCATCCTGCTGGCCACGCCGCCCTATTCGGTGCCGACCGAGGCCGAGAACGCCGCCAACGCGCTGGAGATCGACCGCGCCGCCGGCCTGCCGATCATCCTCTACAACTACCCCGGCCGGATGGGCGTCAGCATGGGGCGCGAATTCCTCGACATCGTCGGCGCCTCGGAAAACGTCATCGGCATCAAGGAAAGCTCGGGCGACGTGAACCGCATCCACACGCTGGCCTGCGACTATCCGAACATCCAGCTGAGCTGCGGCATGGACGATCAGGCGCTGGAATTCTTCGCCTGGGGCGCGCGCAGCTGGATCTGCGCCGGCTCGAACTTCCTGCCCGAGGAGCATGTCGCGCTGTATGAAGCCTGCGCCGTGCGCGGCGATTTCGCCACCGGCCGCCGGATCATGACCGCGATGATGCCGCTGATGGGCGTGCTGGAGCAGGGCGGCAAGTTCATCCAATGCGTCAAGCACGGGGTCGAGACCACCGGGTTGCGCGCCGGGCCGATGCGCCCGCCGCTGCAGGGGCTGAACGCCGATGAAAAGGCCGAGCTGGAAGCCGTGATCGCGACGCTGAAGACCGCCGTCGCCGCCATCATCGAGGGGGAATGACATGACCGATCTGCTGAGCGCCGAGGACTACAAGGCCATCGCCGCCGGGCTGGCTTTCCCGACGCAGGCCTTCATCGACGGCGGCTTCCGCCCGGCGCTGTCGGGCCGGACCTTCACCAGCACCAACCCGGCGACGGGCGAGGCGCTGGCCGAGATCGCCGCCTGCGACGCGCAGGATGTCGACGCCGCCGTCGCGGCCGCCCGCGCCGCCTTCGAGGACGGGCGCTGGTCGCGCCTGCATCCGGCCGAGCGCAAGCAGGTCCTGCTGCGCCTGGCCGCGCTGATGGAGGACCACGCCCGCGAACTGGCGGTGCTGGAAAGCCTGGACGCCGGCAAGACCATCTTCGACTGCGAAACCGTGGACGTGCCGGAAACCATCCATGTCCTGCGCTGGCACGCGGAGCTTATCGACAAGATCTACGACCAGGTCTCGCCGGCCTCGGACAACCACATCGCCATGGTGGTGCGCGAGCCGGTCGGCGTCGTGGGCCTGGTGCTGCCCTGGAACTTCCCGCTGCTGATGCTGGCCTGGAAGATCGGCCCGGCGCTGGCCGCGGGCTGTTCGGTGGTGCTGAAGCCGGCGGCGGAGACCACGCTCAGCACGCTGCGCGTCGCGGAACTGGCGGCCGAAGCCGGGCTGCCGGCCGGGGTGCTGAACATCGTCACCGGCTCGGGCTCCGCGGTGGGCGAGCCGCTGGGCCGGCACCCCGACGTCGACATGGTCAGCTTCACCGGCTCGACCGTGACCGGGCGGCGCTTCCTGCATTACTCGGCCGACAGCAACCTCAAGGAGGTGGTGCTGGAGCTGGGCGGCAAGAACCCCTGCGTGGTGCTGGACGATGCCGAAGACCTGGACGCGGTGGCGGCGCATGTCGTCAACGGCGCCTTCTGGAACATGGGGCAGAACTGCTCGGCCGGCTCGCGGCTGATCGTGCAGCGGGGCATCAGGGACCGGCTGCTGGAAAAGGTCCGGGCCGAGGCCGCGACCTGGCGGGTGGGCGATCCGCTGGACCCGGCCAACCGCGTCGGCGCCCTGGTCAGCCAGGCGCATTTCGACAAGGTCAGCGGCTATCTGGACGCCGCCCGCAGCGAGACCGTGCTGATGGGCGGCAACATCGTGAAGCCCGGCTTCATCGAGCCGACCGTGGTCGAGGCCGCACGCGACTCGAAGCTTGCGGTCGAGGAGATCTTCGGCCCGATCCTGACCGTGGTGGTGGTGGACAGCATGGACGAGGCCATCGCCGTGGCCAATGACACCGAATATGGGCTCGCCGCCTCGATCTTCTCGGCCAATGGCAAGACGGCGCTGCGCGGCGCCCGCGCCCTGCGCGCCGGCACGGTGACCGTCAACAGCTTCGGCGAGGGCGACATCACCACCCCCTTCGGCGGCTACAAGCAGTCCGGCTTCGGCGGGCGCGACAACTCGATCCATGCCCATGACCAGTATACCCAGCTCAAGACGATCTGGATCGACCTGACCCTGCCCGCGGCGGAGACCGACTGAGATGGCGGTCCACCAAGCCCTGCAAACCCCGGTCTTCAACGGACCCGCGGGCTGGCGCGCCATCCTGCCCCCGGTGCCGCCGCGCCCGCGGCTGCAGGGGGATGCGGGCTGCGACGTGGCGATCGTCGGGGCCGGCTTCGCCGGCCTCGCGGCCGCGCGGCGGCTGCGCCAGCTGGACCCGGCGCTGGAGGTGGTGATCCTCGAGGCCGCCCGGGTCTCCGAAGGCGGCACCGGGCGCAACTCGGGCTTCATGATCGACCTGCCGCATGAGCTGACCTCGTCGGACTACGCCGGCTCGGGCGACAGCCACGACCGCCAGCTGACGGCACTGAACCGACAGGCCATCGCCTTCGCCGCCTCGGCGGTCGAGGAATACGGCATCCCCGCCGGCTGGTTCCAGCGCGCGGGCAAGATCAACGCCGCCGCCTCGGCCACCGGCATGGCCGCGAACGAAAGCTACGCCCGCCACCTGCACGACCTGGGCGAACCGCACGAGATGCTGGACGCCCAGGCCATGCGCGAGATCACCGGCTCGGCCTATTACCAGGGCGGGCTTTTCACCCCGGGCACGGCGATGATCCAGCCGGCCGGCTATGTCCAGGGCCTGGCTGCCGGGCTGGAAGGCCAGGGCGTGCGCATCCACGAGGATTCGGCCGTGCTGCGCATCGAATCGGATGCGCAGGGCTGGCGGCTGGCGACGGCGCAGGGCAGCCTACGCGCGCCGCGGGTGATCCTGGCCAACAACGGCCACCTGGAAAGCTTCGGCTTCCTGCGCGGCCGGCTGATGCACATCATGCTGAACGCCTGCATGACCGAAGAGCTGCCGGCCGAGGCGATGCGCGCGCTTGGCGGTCACGAATGCTGGGGCGCCACCCCGGCCGACCCGATGGGCACCACCGTGCGCCGCATCGGCCCCGCGCAGGGCGGCAACCGCATCGTCATCCGCCAGGGCGGCTATTACCGGCCGAACATGCAGACCAGCGCGCATGACCTGTCGCGACTGGTCGGGATCATGCGGGAAAAGTTCGACGCGCGTTTCCCGATGCTGAAGGGCCTGCGCTTCGAATACAGCTGGTCGGGGCACCTGTGCCTGTCGAAGAACGCCGTTTCGGTCATGCGCCAGCTGGAGCCCGGGCTTTACGCCGCCTGCGTCGACAACGGCCTGGGCACCACGCGCAGCACGCTGACCGGCATCGGCGCGGCCGAATTGCTCTGCGGGCGCACCAGCGCGGTGACGGCCTTCTTCGCCGCCGAGGCCGAGCCCAGCCGCCTGCCGCCGCATCCCTTAGACACCATCGGCGCAAACGCCTATATGCGCTGGAAGGAATGGCAGGCGCGGCAGGAGTAAACCCCTGGCTATCCGCTAGCGGGCGAAGCCGCTGACATGGGGCAGCCAGGTCGACATTGCCGGCACGAAGGTCAGGATCAGCAGGGCCGCCATCGCCGCGACGAAGAAGGGCGGCAACTCGCGGATCAGCGCCGAAGGCCGCTGCTTGGTGGCCGAGGCGACCACGAAGATCAGGCTGCCGACCGGCGGCGTCATCAGCCCGAAGGTCAGGTTGACGATGACGATGATCGCGAAATGATCCGCGGCGATGCCCAGGCTATGCGCGATGGGCGCCAGGATCGGGACCAGGATCATCACCCCCGGCAGCGGGTCCATGAACATGCCGAAGACCAGCAGCAGCACGTTCACCATCAGCAGGAAGGCGATCGGCGACAGGTCCATCGCGATCACGGCATCGGCCATGGCCTGCGGCACGCCCTCGATGATCAGCACCCAGGCAAAGGCGCGGGCGGCGGCCAGGATCATCAGCACCGCGACCGACATGATCGCCGAGCGCAGGAAGGCGCCCCACAGGTCCGCCCAGCTGAACCCGCGATAGACGAAGGCCGAGACCGCGATGGCATAGAACACCGCCACGACCGAGGCCTCGGTCGGCGTGAACAGCCCGGCGCGGATGCCGCCGACGATCAGCACGATCAGCAGCAGCGCCGGCAGCGCCGCGCCGGTGTTGATCAGCATCTGCCGGACCGGCGGGCGCGGCTCCAGGCTGCGATAGTCGCGCTTGCGGCTGATCCACCAGTTCACCAGCGCGATCAGCCCCGAAATCAGCAGCCCGGGCAGCAGGCCGGCCATGAACAGCGATCCGACCGAGACATTGCGGTCCTGCAGCGCATAGATGATCATGGTGATCGAGGGCGGAATGATCGGATCGACCACCGAGACCGAGATGGTCAGCGCCCCGGCATAGCCCTTGGAATAGCCCGACCGCTCCATCATCCGCGCCATCATCGCCCCCGGACCGGCGGCCGAGGCCAGGGCCGAACCCGAGATGCCCGCGAACAGCGTCCCGGTCAGGATATTGGCATAGCCCAAGCCCCCGCGCAGGTGGCCGACGAATTGCGAGGCAAAGCGCAAGAGCATGCGCGAGATCGCCCCGGTGGACATGATCTCGGCCGCGAGGATGAAGAAGGGCACCGCCAGCAGCGGAAAGCTGTCCAGGCCGGTGAACATCTCCTTGACGACCACGACCATGGGATAGCGCCCGCCGATCGCCACGGCGGCAAAGGCCGACATCGCCAGCGCGAAGGCGACGGGCACCCCGATCACCATGAGGATCAGGAAGGCGGCGACCAGGATCTCAACCAACGGCGGCCTCGTCCGAATGCTCAAGCCCCGCGCGCAGATAGCGCGGCGCGATCAGCGCCAGATGCACGATCAGCAGCGCGAATCCCGCGGGCATCGCGGCATAGACCCATTTCATCGGCACGCGCAGCGCCGCAGATTTCTGCACCGACATCCGGCCCATGTAATCCAGCCCGACCCAGACCATGAAGCCGAAGAAGCCGAACAGCAGCAGCAGGATGATCCCCCGCAACACGCGCTGGCCCTGCGTCGGCAGCGCCTCTTGCGCATTGGTGATGGCGGCATGCGCCCCCTCGCGCAGCGCCAGCCCCGCGCCCAGGAAGGTCACCCAGATCATGGCGTAGCGCGCCACCTCGTCCGCCCAGGTCAGCGAGTTGCCGGTCAGGTAGCGGCCGGCGACGTTCCAGCCCAGGATCAGGGTCATCGCCATCAGCGCAAGCACCAGCACGGCACCGTTGACAGCGACGAAGGCGCGTTCGACCTGGCGCATGGCCGCCTACTCGACCGCGCTGATGCGGTCCATCAGCTCCTTGCCGAACTGGGCCTCGTAGGATTTGTAGGGCTCGGTCAGCGCCGCGCGGAACGCCGCCTTCTGCTCGGGCGTCAACTCGTTCACGGTCATGCCTTGTTCCTGCATCGACGCCACGCCCGAGGCATCGACCTCGTCGACATAGGCGCGCATGGCGACCACCGCGTCCTTGGCGGCCTTCTGGAAGGCGGCCTGCTGCGTCTCGTCCAGCCCGCCCCAGAGCGAGGGCGACACCAGGATGATGGTCGAGGAATAGACGTGCCCGTCCAGCGTCAGGTTCTTCTGGACCTCGTTCAGCTTGGCCGAGACGATCACCGACAGCGGGTTTTCCTGGCCGTCGATGGCGCCCTGTTCCAGCGCGCCGATCACCTCGGGCCAGGCCATCGGCGTGGGCGCGGCGCCAAGCGCGCGGAAGGCCTCGATATGGATCGGGTTCTCCATGGTGCGGATCTTGAGCCCGGCCATGTCCGCCGGGGTCTCGATCGCGCCGCGGTTCGAGGTGATGTGGCGGAAGCCCTGCTCGCCCCAGGCCAGCGCATGCAGGCCGGCATCGTCGAATTTCGCCAGCATTTCCTGGCCGATCTCGCCGTCCAGAACCTTGCGGGCATGGTCCTTGTCGCGCAGCAGGAAGGGAATGCCCAGCACGCCGACCTCGGGCACGAAATTCGTCAGCGTGCCGTCCGAGGCGATGGTCATCTCGACCGTGCCCAGTTGCAACCCTTCGAGCACCTCGCGCTCGCCGCCCAGGCCGGACGAGGGGAAATGCCGGAAGGTGAAGGCATCGCCGAGGCTTTCCTTGAGGGAGGCTTCGAAAGCCTTGGCGCCGGCGCCGTAATGGCTGTCCTCGGCCAGCGCATAGCCGATCTTGATCTCTTGCGCGGCTGCGGGCAGGGCGAATATGGCACCGAGCAGCGATGCAACCAGAACATGTTTCATTGCGAGCTTCCTCCCAGGGTCGGGCCGGGGTCTAGCGCGATACCGTGACTTGGCGCAATCCCAAAGCCGCCGTGGCGCGGTTCCGCGCAGGATGCTTTTGCGGGCGTCGCTTCACGGATGCGCGGCGGGCGGGAGCGCCGCCGGTTCGACCCGAATGCGGCGGCGCTTGGCGTCGGTCTCCGGCGGCAGGCCGGCGTGAAAGGCAAGCTCGGGCAGGACGGCCCCCATCTGCCCGGCCAGTGCGGCCAGGCTGGCGCGCAGCGCCGCCTCGGCCCCCGGCGCGGCGCCGTCCAGCCACAGGTGCAGCACCCTGCCGCGCTGGATGATGCGATAGTCTCGCAGGCTTTGCGGCAGGCAGGCGATGGCGGTGCGGATCGCCTCGGAGGGAACCATGCGCGGTCCCGCGGCCGCGGCCCACCACAGCATGTCGTCCTCGCGCCCCTCGATCCGGGCGAGGCGCTGGCTGGCGCAGCCGCAGGGGCACGGCCGGGGATCGGGGATCAGCACGTCGTTCAGGCGATAATTCAGGATCGGCAGGCTCTCGCGGGTGAAGTCGTGGATGATCGGGCAGAAGGCCCCCGTCGCCGGGTCGATGACCTCGCGGTCGATCCGCAGCCAGCGCTCGTTCAGATGCAGGCTGCCGGCATGGCAGGTCATGGCCAGCACGCCCTCGGTCGCCTGATAGACCTGATCGACGCGGAGGCCGAAGGCGGCCTCGATCAGCGCCGCATCCTCGGGCGACAGCGTCTCGGCGACCGAGATCACCCGGCGCGGCGCCAGCCGGATCCGGCCCGCCGCCTGCCGCTCGGCCAGCATGGCCAGCACCCGCGCCGGCGCGATCAGGACCGAGGGGGCCAGTTCCGCCAGCCGGGGCATCTGCGCATCCAGCGGCGCCAGCAGGTCGAAGAAGGCAAAGCGGACCAGCGGGTTCGACAGCCCGCGATACAGCGCATTGTCGGCGCGCATGAAGAACGCGATGCGCTGGCGCCGCCACAGCTCGGGCCAATAGCGCCCCAGCATGATCGCGGCCCAGAGCCGCCTTTCGCGCGGCGTGGCCAGGAACAGCCCGCGCTGGCCCGAGGTGCCGGTGGACAGCCCGACCGAGACATCGCCGATCAGCGGGCGGAAATCGCGGCTGGTCTCGGCGCGGATGGCGATGCGCATCGCGCGTCGCGGTCGATGCCGCAGGTGTTGATGGCCGAGACTTCCGCCATCAGCCGGGCCTTGTCCATGCGCGGCAGATCAGCCAGCGGCAGGTCCGCCATCGCGCGATAGAAGGGCGAACGCGGGATGACCCGGGCGCGAAAGCGGCGGAAGCCGGCGGCGTGATGCGCCTCGATCGCGGCGCGCGAGGCAAAGCCGCCGCCATAGCGGCTGTGCAGGAATGCGGTCGGGCTCATCTTGCGGTCTCGGGACAATGCGAGGGGTCGATGGTGATGTCGGGGCGGCGCAGCATCAGCGCGCGCAGCCGGGCAAAGGTCCGGCGATAGGCATGGGCATCACCCAGCCGGGCCAGCACCGGGCCGGGCGGCAGCCGGTTGGCGCGCAACGGCGCCTGGCCATAGGCGGCGTCGGCGACCAGGAAGCGGGCGGCCTCGGGCAGCCACAGGCCCATCTGCCCGGTGCCGTGGCCCGGCAGCGGCACCGCGATCAGGCGGCCATCGCCCAGCAGGTCGCGGCCCTGCGGAAACTCGGGCTGCGCGCAGGCCGCGACCGGCTGCGGATCGCGGGCCCGGATCGCGTCGCGCAAGCGGGCCGGGCAGCCGGCACGCAGGCTGGCAAGGTCTCCGGGCGCATGCAGCGCCGCGATGGCCTCGGCCGAGGCCATGACCGGAATGCCGGCCGGCAGGTCGATCAGCCCGGCGCTGTGGTCGGCATGCATATGGGTCAGGAACACCCGGTCCGGCAGGCGCGGCAACTGCCGCGGCAACCGCTCGCCGTCCGGCAGGCGAACCGGCGTCAGCCAGCGATAAAGCCGCGCCGGAAAGCCGCGCGTCGCGGCGAAGAACGCCGGCCCATAGCCGCAATCGACCAGCACGCAGGCGCTTTCGGTCTCGACCAGCGTCGCCAGGGCTGGAAAGGTCGCGAAGCCCGCACCCGGCAGGCCCGCGCCCCAGGCCGGGGCGCGGCATGCGCCGACCTTCAGCGTGGTCAGGCGAAGCATTCCGCCACCCCCTGCCGGAACCCGACCTGCGGACGATAGCCCAGCTCGCGCCGCGCGGCCGAGATGTCCAGCGTCAGGCTGCTGCCCAGCGAGGCCACGGCCTGCCGCGTCAGCCGCGGCTCGGCCCCGCCGCGCGCGCGGGCCACGGCCTCGGAGGCGCCGGCCAGCCAGCGCGCCAGCGCATAGGGCAAGGGCAGCCCGCGCAGCCGCAGCCCGCTTTCGCGCGCGATCATCGCGGCCAGCTCGCGAAAGCGGATGGCCTCGCCCGAGGTGATGTTCCAGACCCCGCCGCGCGGGCCCGAGGCGGCCAGGATCATCCCCCGCGCCGCGTCGTGCCGATGCGTCAGGTCGATCAGCGCCTGCCCGCCCCGGATCATCGGCACCCGGCCCTGCCGCATGGCCAGGATCACCCGCGGCAGCAGCGCCCGGTCGTGGCGGCCATAGATGGCGCGCGGCCGGATCGCGGTGCAGGCCATGGCGCCGGCGTGGTCCAGCACCATCCGCTCGGCGATCCGCTTGCTCTCGGCGTAAAGCGATAGCGGCCGGGCCGGCAGCGGCGCATCCTCGGCCAGGTCCAGCCTGTCGGTGCCATCGGCATAGATGCTGGGCGACGAGGCAAGGACGAAGCGCCTGACCCCTGCCCGCTCGGCCGCGTCCAGCAAGCGCCGGGTCGCCAGCACATTGGCGGCGTGGAATTCGTCCCGCGTGCCCCAGGCGGAACTGCGCGCGGCGCAATGGAACACGACGTCGGCTGCTGGCGCGGGCCGAGGTCTATGTCACCTTCATGCTGGACCGCCGCGCGGTCTGGCGCGCGCTGTTCGAGGGGCCGCGCATCTCGAACACCTTCCCCGATTGGTACCTGGCGCAGATCGACGGGCTGATCGGCCGCATCACCCAGCCGGTCGCGGCGCTGCAGCCCGAGGGCGACCCGCGCCTGCTGGCCGAGCAATTGCTGCTGTCGGTGCATGGCATCGTCGCGCTGGCCGCCATCGACCGGCTGGACCTGATCACCCGGCAGAAGCCGATGGTGCTGGCCCATGCGGCGGTCGAGCGCATGATCGCCGCCATCCGCGCCGGGACCGAGTAAGCGCCATGCGCGGCGCGCTGATCCTGGGCTCGGCCCGCTGCGGCTCGACCCTGGTGTCGCAGATCCTGAACGCGCATCCGGCGGTGCTGTCGGTGTCGGAACTGTTTGCCGCCGTCGGGCACAACGCCTTCCGCCCGGCGCATCCGGACGGCGCGCGGTTCTGGGCGCATCTGGCGACGCCCTCGCGCGCCATGGCCCAGGTGGCCAATCCCGATGCCGCGCCGTCCGAGTTCCTCTATGGCCGGGTCGCCGCGCCCGCGCATGACCCGTGGCATTGCCCGCCGATCCTGGCCGTGACGCTGCCGCATCTGACCGACGCGCCCGATGCCCTGTTCGACGCGCTGGCCGAAGCGATGCGCGCGCGGCCCCCGGCCCCGCTGGCCGCGCATTACCGCGCGCTTTTCGCGGCCATGGCGGACCGGCTCGGCCCCCGCGAGATCTGGGTCGAGCGCTCCGGCGGCTCGCTGGTGGCCTCGGCCACGCTGCGCGCGATGTTTCCCGATGCGGCGCTGGTGCTGCTGGCGCGCGGCGGGCCGGACACGGCCCTGTCGATGCGTGACTATCCCGCCGCGCGGCTGGCGATCTGGTGCTGGCGCAGGCTGGGGCCGCTGGGCCTGGACCTGCTGCACCCGCAACGGCATTTCGGGCGCGGCGCAGCCTGGAGCGTGGTCGCCGCGCTTGGCGGAGGCCGGGCGATCCGGCGCATCGTCGCGCGCCGCCCCAGCCTGGCGGAGGCCGGCGCCTTCTGGTCGGCGCTGACGATCCGCGGCCTGCAGGGCCTGGGCGACGCCCGGCCGATGGTCCTGCGCCACGAGGACCTGTGCCGCAATCCGCGCGAGAACATCGAACGGCTGGGCCGGCACCTGGGCATCGACACCCCGCCAGACTGGCTGGAGCGAGCCGCCGCCATGCCGCAACGGCGCCCGTCGCGCCTCGACGCCCTTTCGCATGCCGAGCGGGACGAGATCGAACGCGCCTGCGCACCCGGCGAGGCGGCTGTTGCCGCGACCCTGGCGGCCTTGCCGGCGCGCTGATCCCGGGGACCCTTGCAGGCATGGACCGCAAGCGGCGTCGCGGCCGATCTCGGAAATTCTTTCGCCACCGCGGGAACATTTCCCGGAAACCCGCATCCAATCCGGCATGAGCCCTGGTGACGGGCTCGGATCGGAAAGGAAACGACATGCGTATCATCGTCCCGCTCGTCTTTGCCGCTTTTGCCACCGCGGGCATGGCCTGGGCTGACACGGCCTCGACCACCGCGCCGCCGGCGGCGCCCTTTGCCCAGGTCAGCAAGCTGGTCGCGCTGCCCGACTTCATCCCCGGCCTCGGCACGCTTTACGTCGATCCGGCCAGCCTGCCCGCCGGGCCGTTCCTGGCCTATGACCATGACGGCAAGCTTTCGGCGACGGTCTATATGGTGCCGCTGGACGACCTGAAAAATGGCAGCGATTTCAACGATCTGCCGTTGGGCGAGGATAGGGTGACCAGCATCGACATCTATTACAACGCCGGCCATCCGGGCGTCGAGAAGCCCCATGCCCATGTCGTGCTGTATCACGACGCGGGCGCGCGCGACAGGCTGGCGCAATGAGGCTCAGCCGCCGCCATCTGCTGGTCCTGGGCGGCGGTCTCGCCACCCTTGGCCCGCTTGCCGGCGCCGGCAAGGCCGCGGGACCCGAGGGGATCGCCATGCGCGGCACCCCGCGCGGTGAAAGGGTCTGGTTCTCGCCCCAGGGGCTGGCGGTGGCGCCGGGCGCGGTCCTGCGCTTCGTGAACCGCGATCCGGGCAACAGCCATACCGCCACCGCCTATCACCCGGCCGTATTCGACCGCCAACGCCGCATTCCGGCCGGCGCCCGGCCCTGGGACAGCGGTTTGCTGTTGCCGGATCAGGCGTTCGAGGTCACGCTGACCCTGCCCGGCGTCTACGACTATTATTGCCAGCCGCATGAAATGGCCGCGATGGTCGGGCGGATCGTGGTGGGCCGGCCCGGCGACCCGGGGTGGGAGGGCATGGCGGCGGACAGCGAGGATCTGATGCCCGAGGTTCTGGCAGCTTTCCCAAGCCTCGACGCGATCCTCGCCAGCGGCCGGACCGAGGCGGAGGGCGCGACATGATCCGCGCCCGCCCCCTTGCCAAGGCGCAGGACGACCCCGACTGGCAGTTGGTCGCCGCCGCCCGCGCCCGTGACGAGGCGGCGATCCGCGAGTTGGTGCGGCGGATGAACCCGCGCCTGTTTCGCATTGCCCGCGGCATCCTGCCCTCGGACGCCGAGGCCGAGGAGGCGGTGCAAGAGGCCTATCTTGCCGCCTTCGCCCATCTGGACGGCTTTCGCGGCGAGGCGCGCTTTTCCACCTGGATCAGCCGTATCACCATCAATGCCGCCCGGATGCAGGCCCGCCGCCGGCGCCCCGACAAGGACCACAGCGTGAGTGATGAGACCAGCCTCCAGGCCGATGTGCTGGCATTCCCCGGCGCCGAGACCGCCGAGACCGGCGCCGCCCGCCACCAGATCCGCGGCCTGCTCGAAGAGGCGCTGAGCCGCCTGCCGCCCGAACTGCGGCTGCCCTTCCTGCTGCACGAGGTCGAGGGCCAGCCGATCCCGAGCATCGCCCGCGAGCTGGGCCTGAACCCGATCACCGTGCGCACGCGGCTGTTTCGCGCCCGTCGCCGGCTGCGCCAGGCATTGGAGACGCGGCTGCGCGGCGGTTTCGATACGGTCTTTCCCTTCGACGGCGCCCGTTGCACCCGCATGGCAGATCGGGTGATCGCGGGTCTGCGGGGTCGCTGACCGGGGAAAGCACCAAGGCAAACGAGGTCTGGCCCCATCCATGAAGTCCGCGCTTCCGCCGGCCCGGATTCCCGGCCTTGCCAGCGCGGGCGCGGACGCTATGGCGAAGCGTCGGTTTCCGCAGGGAATTGAAAGGGAATCCGTCGGGGTCAAGGCTCGCGCTGGTGGCCGCGCTGGCGCGGATGGCGGGCGGCGGCACGGGGCTGCGCGGCGCAGGCGTCATCATCCTGGCGGGTATCGCCGGCTCGCAGATGTTCAACGCGCTGACCGCGCTGATCATCGCGCAATCGGCCAGCGCCGAACAGGCGCGCGGCATCATGTTCTGGCTGCTGGGCAATCTTTCCGGCGTGCGCTGGCCGGACACCTGGCTGGCCATGCCCGTGGCGGCGCTGGGACTGTCGGTGACGCTGTGGCACGCCCGCGCGCTCGACGCCTTCACCTTCGGCGCCGAGAGCGCCGCCGCGCTTGGCATCGACCTGCGCGTCACGCAGGCGGTGCTGATCGGCACGGCGGCGCTGATCACGGCGGTCATGGTCTCGATCGCCGGGGCCATCGGCTTTGTCGGGCTGGTCGTGCCGCATGCCATGCGCTTCCTCGTCGGCAGCCGCCATGCCCGGCTGGTCCCGGCGACGGCGCTGGCGGGCGCGGTGTTCCTGGTGCTGTCCGACGTGGCGTCCCGCGTCGTCCTGCCCGGCCAGGTGCTGCCCATCGGCGTCATCACCGCGCTGGTCGGCGCGCCCGCCTTTGCCGTGGTCATGGTCCGGGGCAGGCAGCGATGACGCCGGTGCTGGAGGTCGCCCGCGCCCGCCGCCGCGTCGCCGGCCGCGACATCGTCGCCGATGTCAGCCTGGCCCTGCGCCCGGGCGAGATGCTGGGCCTGGTCAGACCCAACGGCTCGGGCAAGTCGACGCTGCTCAGCCTGATGGCCGGGCTGGTCCGCCCCGACAGCGGCGAGATCCGGCTGCAGGGCCAGCCGATGGCGCGGCTGCGCCGCCGCCAGATCGCGCAGCGCTTGGCGCTGGTGGCGCAGTCGGCCGAGACCGGCGACCGCCTCTCGGTCCGGGATGCGGTCGGGCTGGGCCGCACCCCCTGGCTTGGACCGCTGCGGCCCTGGGGGCCCGGGGACGACGCGGCGGTTGCCGCCGCGCTCAAGGCGGTCGGCATGGCGCATCTGGCCGCGCGCGACTGGTCCACGCTGTCGGGCGGCGAGCGCCAGCGCGTCCATATCGCCCGCGCCCATGCGCAGCAGCCGCGCATCCTGCTGCTGGACGAGCCGACGAACCACCTGGATATCCACCACCAGCTTGGCATCCTCGACCTGGTCGCGGGGCTGTCCGTCACCACGGTGATCGCGCTGCACGACCTGCACCACGCGCTGCGCTGCGACCGGGTGCTGGTGATGCAGGCCGGCCGCTGCGTGGCGCTGGGACCGCCCGCCGAAATCCTGACCCCGGCGCTGATCCGTCGGATCTTCGGGGTCGAGGCCGAACTGATCCCCCATCCCGGCGGCGGCCGCCCGGTCTTCGCCTTCCAGCGTCTGTCGTGAAAGGACAAACCATGCTGCTGCGTGCCGCCCTGCTGGCCTGCCTGCTTCCCGCCGCCGCCCTGGCCGAGACCCATGAGGTCAGGATGCTGAACCGCAACGCCACCGGCCCGATGCCCTTCGAGCCCGAATACCTGGTGATCCAGCCCGGCGACACGGTGAAGTTCCTGGCCACCGATCCCGGCCACAACGCCGCCAGCATCGCCGACATGATCCCCGAGGGCGGCGCGAAGTTCATCGGCAAGATCGATGAGGAAATCGAGGTCACGCTGGATGCGCCCGGCATCTGGGGCATCAAATGCTCGCCGCATTACACCATGGGGATGGCGATGCTGATCCAGGTCGGCGACACCCCGGCGACCAAGGCCGACCTGCCCGAAGACCTGCCCGATGCCGCCCGCCAGAGGATGCTGGACATCCTCGCGCGCCGGAAGTGACGCATCGGACCAGCGGCGCGCACCATGGCGGAAAACCGCATCGCCAAGCGACGATGCCACTGCAGCCACGGTTGATGTTCGGCGCCATCCTCTACATCTTGGGACCAGGCAGCGACAGGAGAAGTCATGAGCGACGACTATGCCCCGCCCAGGGTCTGGACATGGGACAAGGACAACGGCGGCCAGTTCGCCAGCATCAACCGGCCCGTTGCCGGGCCGACGCATGACAAGGACCTGCCGGTCGGCAAGCATCCCTTGCAGCTCTATTCGCTGGCCACGCCCAACGGGCAGAAGGTCACGATCATGCTGGAGGAGCTGCTGGAAGCCGGCTGCGATGCCGAATACGACGCCTGGCTGATCCGCATCGGCGATGGCGACCAGTTCGGCAGCGGCTTCGTCGCGGTGAACCCGAATTCCAAGATCCCGGCGCTGATGGACCATTCGGTCACGCCGCCGCGGCGGGTGTTCGAATCCGGCTCGATCCTGCTTTATCTGGCCGAGAAGTTCGGCGCCTTCCTGCCCCGTGATCCGGCGGCGCGGACCGAGGCGCTGAACTGGCTGTTCTGGCAGATGGGCTCGGCCCCCTTCCTGGGCGGCGGCTTCGGGCATTTCTATGCCTATGCCCCGGTCAAGATCGAATATGCCATCGACCGCTACACGATGGAGGCGAAGCGCCAGCTCGACGTGCTGAACCGGCACCTGTCCGATCACCGCTTCATGGCCGGCGAGGACTATTCCATCGCCGACATGGCGATCTGGCCCTGGTATGGCCAGGTCATCGCGGGCAAGGTCTATGGCGACGCGGCGACCTTCCTCGATGCCGGGATCTATGGCCACGTCCGGCGCTGGTATGACGAGATCGCCGCGCGTCCCGCCGTTCGGCGCGGCATCATGGTCAACAAGACCTCGGGCGAGCCTGCCGAGCAGCTCTGGGAGCGCCATGATGCCTCGGATTTCCTGACCAGGACGCAGGACAAGATCGGCGAAAAGGCCGAAGGCTGATCTCAATGCGAAGCCCGGCCTGCGCCGGGCTTTCCCAAGACACGCCAAGGCGAACGTCCAGCTTGCGGCGTGCGAATCCGCCCGGCTCCCGGCTGGGCAAAGATGATCCAACGACGATCGCCCCGCCGCGCAGATGATTTTCCGCGCGCATGGCGCTTCCCGAGGGGACCGCCAGCCAGCCGTCACGACCAAAAAACCCGCTCTGGCGCGAAATTGGCGTTTATGTCAGAAACCAAGAGCCTTCATGCTCAATGACTCTGTTGCTATGACCGCCCCCGACGGCATCTGTGTGCCCAGGTGGGTCTGCAATGATCCACAAAGGAGAGCGGTCATGTCGGAGATTATCACGGTCGGACTCGATTTGGCGAAGAATGTGTTTCAGGTTCACGGGGCCGAGGCTGCGGGCCGGGCGGTGCTGCGCCAGAAGCTGAGAAGAGACCAGGTCCTGGCATTCTTCGGACAGCTTCCGGCCTGCGTTGTCGCGATGGAAGCCTGCGGCGGTGCCCATTTTTGGGGCCGCGAGATCGGCAAGCTGGGCCATGAGGTGCGGCTGATCCCGCCTGCCTATGTGAAGCCCTTCGTAAAGCGCCAGAAGAACGATGCCGCCGATGCAGAGGCCATCTGCGAGGCGGCAATGCGCCCGACGACGCGCTTTGTTCCGGTCAAGAGCGAGGAGACCCAAGGCGCGGCAATGGTCTTCCGCGTGCGCGAGCTGCTGATCCGGCAGCGCACGCAGGCGATCAACGCCTTGCGCGGCCATCTGGCCGAATTCGGCCAGATCGTGCCACAAGGCACCCAATACCACGCGGCTGATCGCGATCGTGGAAGATCCGGATGGCATTCTGCCTGCCGATGCCATCCCCACGCTGAAGACTTTGATCGCGGCACTTGCGCATCTGGAGGCAGAGGTGGCTCCGGAAATCTGAACAGCCGGGATAAGTGGATTTTCCGCGTATGAGCCGGGCCAGAAATTGATCCAGTGGATCAATTTCCCGGCGATTGGGCAGCATGATGTTGCGAGCGAGGAGAAGACCATGGGAAGACGACCGCGCCGGAACCACACCCGGCCTTCAAGGCGAAAGTGGCGGCAGCTGCGATCAAGGGCGAGAAGACGCTGATCGAGCTGGCGCAGGATTTCGACGTGCATCCGAACCAGATCAAGCAGTGGCGTGACCAGCTGCTCGAGGGCGCGACCGGGGTGTTCGGCGAAGCCGCGAAAGCTGAGCCAGAACCGATCGTCGATGTGAAGACCCTGCATGCAAAGATCGGAGAGCTGACGCTGGAGAACGATTTTTTGTCCGGCGCGCTCGGCAAGGCGGGTCTGTTGCCGAGCGCAAAAAGATGATCGATCCCTCGGCCAAGCTGAGCGTCAGCCGACAGGCCATCGTGCTGGGGATCAGCCGGGGCAGCGTCTACTACAAGCCCCGCCCGGTGTCGGACGCGGACCTGAAGCTGATGCACCGCATCGACAAGCTGCACATGGAATTCCCCTTCGCGGGCAGCCGGATGCTGCAGGGCCTGCTGATCCAGGAAGGGTTCAAGGTCGGGCGGCTGCACGTTGCCACGCTGATGAAGCGCATGGGCATCGAGGCGCTCTACCCGACCTAACACCTCGAAGCCAGCGCCGGGGGCACAAGATCTACCCCTATCTGCTCAGGAAGCTGCCGATCACCCGCCCCAATCAGGTCTGGGCGATGGACATCACCTACATTCCCATGGCCCGCGGGTTCATCTATCTGGCTGCCGTGCTCGACTGGTTCACCGAAGCCGTGTCCTGGCATGCCGGGTGTCGATCACGCTGGAGGCCGAGTTCTGCAAGGAAGCCGTCGCGGAGGTACTGGCACGTCACGGCACGCCCGAGCTATTCAACACGGCTCAGGGAAGCCAGTTTACGTCCATCGACTTCATCAAGGTTCTGGCCGCCCGAGAGATCAAGTCCACATGGATGGCAAAGGCGCCTGGCGCGACAACGTCTTCGTCGAGCGTCTGTGGCGGACGGTCAAATACGAGGAGGTCTACCTGCGGGCCTATGCCAGCGTGTCTGAGCCCCGCGCCGGGATCGGCCGCTATCTCGGCTTTTACAACAGCCGCCGTCCGCATTCATCGCTTGACGGGAAAACGCCCGATCAGGCCTACTTCACCCCGCCAATGCCCGAAGCGGCAGCGGCATAACCGAGGCAGAAAACCACTTGGAAATCGCCCAGAACCTGTTCAGATCAATCGAACCACCTCTGTTTGGCGCAACGGTCGTGAGACGGGATCGGGAAAACCAGGGTGCAACAGAGTGCCTATGAGCACGCGGCTTTGATCTGGACCCGACCTTCGGACACCATACGGGCCCTGCGGCATGTATCGCGCCGCATCATGAGGCCGGACACATGTCAGCACCCGATGACGCGCCAAAATCAGCTTCAAAAAAACCCCCTTGCGCTTGGGGCGGTTACACATGTTGCACAGATCGGCTGGGGAGATTCATCCTGAGAATCCAGCGTAATAGCTGGGCTGCATGAGCAGACCCATACCGCCGACCTGCAAGACCAGGAACTGGCCAAGCTGCAACAAGGCGCTCAAGCGCCGCGGTTCGCTGGCGATCTGGTTCGATCCCGCCATGACGTGGGAGGCCGCGCCGACCGGCAGGCGCGGGCGACAATGTGACTATAGCGCTGCCGCGATCCAGACCTGCCGACGATGCAAGTGCTGTTTGGGATGGCACTCAGGCAGATCGAGCCATGTTGCGCCACGGGTTCGAGCAACCATGGCGAGGCGGCTTCGTCGAGAGCCTGTTGCGGCCGGCCTGGACTGGGACGTGCCGGACTTCAGCACGCTGTCGCGGCGCCAGAAAACCTTGAAGGTCAACATCCCCTCGCGGTTCAGACGGCCCATTGCACCTGCTGGTCGACAGCACCGGGATCAAGGTCGAGGGTGAAGGCGAGTGGACTGAGGAGGGTCAGCAAACAGTCCGGGGGACTGTTTGCCCGACGAAGGCGCAAGCATGGTGGCACGAAGCGGCGCATCTGGCGCAAGATCCACATTGGCATCGACGAAAAATCCCTGGAAATCCGTGCGGCCAAGTTCACCACCAGCGACATGGGCGATGCACCCATGCTGCCCGAGTTGCTCGACCAGATCCCGCCCGATCAGGAGATCGCCAGCGTCACCGCCGACGGTGCCTTCGACACGCGCAAGTGCCACGATGCCATCGCCGCCCGTGGCGCCGCGGCAATCATCCCACCCCGCAAGAACGCCAAACCGTGGACACTCGATACCGCCGGTGCCATCGCCCGCAACGACATCCTGCGACCATCAAGGCGCGTCGGGCGAACGATCTGGCGACGATGGAGCGGCTATCATCGCCGAAGCCGCGCCGAGACCAAGATGCACTGCGTCAAACTCTTGCGGCAGCGCCTGTCCGCCAGGAACTTCGACCGTCAGGTCGCCGAGTTCCAGCTCCGTGTCGCCGTGCGCAATGGCTTCACCGGGCTCGGCATCCCCGTCACGGAAGCCGTGGGACGAGGCTGTCTCGGGAAAGGGCTACTCCGACCCTCAGCCGATTTGCGCAACATGTGTAACCGCCCCAAGCGCAAGGGGGTTTTTGAAGCTGATTTTGGCGCGTCATCGGGTGCTGACATGTGTCCGGCCTCGTGATGCGGCGCGATACATGCCGCAGGGCCCGTATGGTGTCCGAAGGTCGGGTCCAGATCAAAGCCGCGTGCTCATAGGCACTCTGTTGCACCCTGGTTTTCCCGATCCCGTCTCACGATCGTTGCGCCAAACTGCTCCTTGCCCTCTTCCGCTCCGACGTCCTCGCGATCTGCGGCGGCTTACGCTGCCGCGACCGGAGACTGGCAGATGCCGCCCCGAGCCATCAGGGCCCAGACCATGCGCGCCATCTTGTTCGCCAATGCTACCCGCACCAGCATCGGTGGCTTGCGCAACAGCAGGCTGCCCAGCCATGTTCCGGGCTGCGCTTCCTTGTGAACGTTACGTTTGATCACCACGTTGTTGGCGCCGATGATCAGCAGGCGTCGCAAGGATCGTTCGCCCGTTCTGGTCGTCGCGCCGAGACGTTGCTTGCCCGTCGAATGTTGCCGGGGCGTCAGACCCAGCCAGGCGGCAAAGTCACGTGCCTTGCGGAACGTCTCGGGTGGCGGAGCCAGAGCAGCAATGGCCGTGGCGATCAGCGCCCCGATGCCGGGCACCGTCATCAGACGCCGGGCTACGTCATTCTCCTTGGCGCGACGGGCGATCTCCGCATCGAGCTTCCTGATCTCTGCCTCCAGATGCGCAAGTGCCGCGATCAAAGTCTTCAGCGTGGGGATGGCATCGGCAGGCAGAATGCCATCCGGATCTTCCACGATCGCGATCAGCCGCGTGGCATCGGGTGCCCCTTGTGGCACGATCTGGCCGAATTCGGCCAGATGGCCGCGCAAGGCGTTGATCGCCTGCGTGCGCTGCCGGATCAGCAGCTCGCGCACGCGGAAGACCATTGCCGCGCCTTGGGTCTCCTCGCTCTTGACCGGAACAAAGCGCATCGTCGGGCGCATTGCCGCCTCGCAGATGGCCTCTGCATCGGCGGCATCGTTCTTCTGGCGCTTTACGAAGGGCTTCACATAGGCAGGCGGGATCGGCCGCACCTCATGGCCCAGCTTGCCGATCTCGCGGCCCCAAAAATGGGCACCGCCACAGGCTTCCATCGCGACAACGCAGGCCGGAAGCTGTCCGAAGAATTGCTGGTCTCTTCTCAGCTTCTGGCGCAGCACCGCCCGGCCCGCAGCCTCGGCCTCGTGAACCTGAAACACATTCTTCGCCAAATCGAATCCGACCGTGATAATCTCCGACATGACCGCTCTCCTTTGTGGATCATTGCAGACCCACCTTGGCACACAGATGCCGTCGGGGGCGGTCACAGCATCAGAGCCGTCCAGCGCGTTGTACCGATGATGCCCTTCCATCGGAGCGCCGTCGCAGGTTGGCGTCCGTCCCGCCAGAATGTCGGCGCTGCTGTGCAGACCAGTTCCGGCTACCTGTCCCACGGGCGCGCAACGCCTGCCTTTCCTGTGCCCAGAACCTGCTCACCCCCGGTTGCGCCGATTGTTGAAACGGCGGTCCCAGTCCAGATGCTGATAGTCATCGCGCGTCGCGGTACGGGCGTTGATCCTTGCCTGAATGGCCGCTCGTCAACACCATCGGGTTCTGGCGAGAAATATTGCAGCGGCGATGCGGTCGCCATGTCGGGCTATCATGGATTTGGGCGATAACTACCTAAGTCTACCCAATCGCTCTCCCCGACCAGATCGTAGCGAAAAAGAGGCCATGAGCCATCCGCTGCTCCTCTGGATCTGTCGACGTCCCAATGGTACGGTTTTGCGCGAGGCCTGCAAATTCACCGACCATATCCGCATGTCGCGGTCTCTCCTTTCATCAATCGCATTTGGTTTTGTCAGACCGCGTCGGCACCAAGGGTCGTGGGATCAAATACTGCCAGGCGCATCTCATGCGCGACACCGCAGGGATAGAATCCCGCCTTGTATACGGAAAATATTCCCTCAAGGAGCGGGACTCCGCCACAAACATATCTGCCGACGGCGATACCCTTGAGGATTTCCAGGCTATCATAGGCAACCGTCAGCCAGAACTCTTCCTTCGCGGTGATTGTCTTGCGAATCCTTTTCTTGCGCAACTCGCGTTCGAAATCCTCCATGGCATTCCATTGCTCATCGGCAGCGGCGTCGACAAGGTTCCGGCCTTCTCGGGCTTCGGGGGTCGACCAGAACTCGGCGAGCGTCTGTTCGACGACATCATGCCAGATCCGATAGCCAGGCGGCGGATCCTGATCGTTTTCCAAAGTCATGGCCTCGGCAAGATCGCGAATGATCGCCGAGCCGGCGGGCAGCAACTCCGGTTTGGCGCCGGAAAAAAGCTGTTTTCTGCCGAAAAACCGAACCGGCTCAAGCACAAAATCAGTGTTCATGGCAAAAGCATCCCGTTGGAGCCCGCTTGAATCGAAAGCGATAACGGCTAGTCGATGCGCGGTATCGTGGATCGAGCTTGTCGGATCAGATTCTGCACGACGACTGGCCCTGCGGCCAGAACCGGCGAGAAACGTGCGTAGTCATCCGAAGTAGCGTTTCTTACGCTGTCATCGCCATCATAAAGCGTACCGCCGTCAAGATGGAAACAAAGCTCCCTGTCCCGCTCGTTCAGCGGCGAATGTCCGATAACAGTCCAGATTTTCTTGATGCTTGGATAAAGAACCCTGACATCAGCATTGCCCATTTTCATTGCCAGATATTCCCCTTCAACAGGTCGGACCTGCTCGGGGTCTTCGAACCAGCCAGGATATATTAC
>NZ_KQ955211.1:0-90585 GCF_001546115.1 Paracoccus aminovorans | reverse complement strand
CGCTTACCTCAATATCACTTTCATCCATGACTCCCATATCGACCTCGAAGATGGTCTCGGCGCCTTGCTTCATCAGGATCGCTGCGCCGCCGCTGTCATCACCGATCATCACATAGTCTGGAAGATATTCCGCAACCTCATAGTCTCGGTTGCGCTGAGCGATATCCTCCGTCTCAAGAAGCGTAAGCCCGCCGATAGCCGAAAGGCCGTTTGATATCGTCAAAAGCTCCACGTAAGCTGGCGGAATTGCTTTTCCCAGATCCTCTTGCGCCGCAGCGATGTCAGCGGAATCGGCCGGGGGATGCAGCTCATACACTTGGCGAAGCAGCGTGACATCTATCATCTATAATGCTCCAAGACTGTCGAAATACGAGTAAGCGCGGTTGATAACACGGCGGATCCTGGCTTCGGGAACTCCAGCCGCCCGCATCTGCCGCACCACTTCGTTGAACTCGGTGCGGATATGGGTTCCAAAACCATACTGCCTGCGATACGCCCGCTGTGCCGCAGAAATCTGGGCATGTGACATGCCAGACGATGACGGCAGAAGGATGGCGGGCGCCTGGTTCGAATCATAACCCGGTACGTTCCGTCTTGCCCTGGCATCCTGGATTGGATGGTGTGACTGGACGCGGCTGTCCGTCCGATTTTTACCGTCGCCCGGCGCACGATTCTGCTGCGGGCTTAGCATGCGCGTCAGCATCAGGCGCGACATTGCCGCTTGGCCTGTTGCGACACCCCGCCAACTCTAGCGGATCGACCCAGCAATTCGGATCGGCGACACAGCTCTGCCGCTGAAAGCCGCTCGTCACATGGGTTCTGGCCAGAAATATTGCAGCGGCGATGCGGTCGCCATATCGGGCTATCACCGGGTCGGGATATAACCAGCCAAGTCGATCCATTCACTCTCCCAAACCAACCCCTCGCGATAAAGTATGCGATGGGCCATGCGCTGCACTTCGGGGTCCGGCAGCGTCCAGACAGCCCGGTTTTGCGGGAGGCTGTCAAATCCGTCCGTCGCCAATCCCGTCACTCGCAGCTTTTCCTTTATCGTTTCGGCCAGAGAATCGGTCATGAAATTCTGCGACAAGACATTGCGCAGCATCTTGCCTTCAAGCACCGGGCGAAAACTGTCCGGCTCAAGCATCAGCCTTTGGCACGAGGCATCGAAATCCGTCCAGGTTTGCGTCGGTCGATCCGGCGTCAGCGCGGCAAACATGCCATAGTTTATCTCGCGCACCGGCCATTGCATCAGATAGGCATGGCCGGCATTCAGCCCGGCACCGGCCGCAAGCCGCCACCAATCGGCGGCGACCAGCGACTCGTCCTCGGCCGGGATCTGGGCAATCAGCGAAAACATGCTGTCCTTGTCGTCTGCCGCCGACAGCCGCGCCAGCATCAGGCTGCGCAGGGGAAAGTTGTTGTTCCCGTCCTTGCCCTTTTCAAACAGCTGGATATGCGCCGGCGGGTATTTCGTCTTTAGCGCCCGGGCAATCTTTTCCGCATCCGGCTGGCTCTGTTGCACAAATCGCGTGAGGGATTCATCTCGCGAATCCAGGGTGGTAGCTGGGATGCATGAGCAGACCCATACCCCCGACCTACAAGACCAGGAACTGGCCAGCCTACAATGAAGCACTCAAGCGCCGGGGCTCGCTGACGATCTGGTTTGACCCCGAGATGAGCTGGGATGCCGCGCCGACAGGCAGGCGTGGCCGCCAGCAGACCTACAGCGATGCCGCTATCCAGACGTGCCTCTCGATGAAAGTGCTGTTCGGCATGGCGCTCCGGCAGACGACCGGGTTCGTCGAGAGCCTGCTACGGCTGGTCGGCCTGAACTGGACGGTGCCCGACTTCAGCACGCTATCTCGCCGCCAGAAGACCTTGGCCGTGAACATCCCCTACCGCGGCTCCAAGGGGCCGTTGCACCTGCTGGTCGACAGCACCGGGATCAAGGTCGAAGGTGAAGGCGAGTGGCACGCACGCAAGCATGGCGGCCCGAAACGGCGCGTCTGGCGCAAGCTCCACCTTGGGATCGATGAAGAAACGTTGGAGATCCGGGCCGTCGAAGTCACCGGGAGCCACATCGGTGATGCGCCCATCCTACCCCACCTTCTCGACCAAATCCCGCAGGACCAGGAAATCGGTAGCGTTACGGCTGATGGCGCCTACGACACGCGCAAATGCCACGATGCGATTGCAGATCGCGGTGCCCATGCCGTCATCCCGCCCCGCAAGAACGCGAAGCCCTGGAAGACGATCACCGCCGGAGCCGTGGCCCGAAATGAGGCCCTGCGCGCGGCGAAATACCTGGGCCGCGCGCTCTGGCGACGATGGTGTGGATACCACCGCCGAAGCCGCGTCGAGACAAAGATGCATTGTATCAAGTTGCTGGGCCAGCGGCTCATGGCACGGGACTTCGACCGACAGGTCGCCGAACTCCAGGTCCGCATCGCCGTCCTGAACGGCTACACCGCGCTCGGAATACCCGTCACGGAAGCTGTGGGATAAGTCCGTCCGGGGAAAGGGGAACCTCGGCCTTAAGCCGATTTGTGCAACAGAGCCAGGAGAATATGCTACATTAACGTCAGAGACAGCCAAATCCCTTGGAAGGCTTGCATCACCGAGTCCCGCAATTCCCAGTCACTCTTCTGCAGCCTCCTCAAGCCAGGCATCCAGGGCCGGACCGCGGGGATTTAACCGCAACGCCCGCTCCGTGTTACCGCGGTCGGGCGGCATGACCTCGGCAAGAACGATGGTCCCGGCCCGCTTTTCTCCGGTGCCAAAAAGCCCCTCGGCATCCAGCAAGGCCATCGCTGCCTCGGTCACGGACAAGCGACGCTCCAATTCCCGGCGATATTCATCTGCGTTCTTCAATTCGTGAAGGTTGGGCACTTCCGAAAATGCCTTGGCCACGTCATCAAAATATTCTTGACCGAACAGCCAGTAGGGACTGTCCGAATAAGACCATTTGAGCAAAGCCTTCCGCGCCTCCGGGTTGGTTGCGCCCGCAGTCACACGATCCAATGCCTGCCATGACCATGCCGATGGATAGGGTGCAAGGCCTTCGCCGGTGCTGACAAGCGTACAGTAATAGAAATCCTCGGGCGTTTCCTGAAACAACCTTGAAAAGGCATTCCGGGCGGCGGCGGCGATAATCTGAGCAAGATCTTGCGACATCAGGGCCTCGTGGCATCATTGGCAGCGGTGGCATTCAGGGTTTCGCGGCCGATGGCACGAAGTTCGCGGCGCAGAGCACTTCTGATCGCGCGATCGCCATAGCCTTGTTGCTTCATGCGGGATTCGACGCCATACAACCGATCGCGAACCGTCTGATGATAATCCGTGGTGTGCATATAGCCATGCGGATTAGGGTGGCCGATGGGAATGCCGTTCGCCGCATCATTGATGCCTATATTGTATTTGTCCAACAGATTCCGCGCATCAGCCGCGGGCGCCCAGCGGCCCTTGCTGCCGCCCGATGCGACGATATGCCCCGCCGCCTGACCGGATTGCACGGGCCGCCCTTCTCGGGCCATATTCGCACCAAGAATGCGAGAGTTTTCGCCGCAGGATGCCAACCCCAGCGGATCGACCCATCCATTCGGATCCGCGACATAGCCCTGCGGCCTCAGCCCGCCCTCCAGACCGATCGGGTCGGGCGAGAGATATTGCGTCGCGTCCGGGTCGTAATAGCGGAAGCGGTTGTAATGCAGCCCGCTTTCGGGATCCTGGAACTGGCCCTGGAATCGGATCGGGCAATCGGGCGCGGCATCGTCATTGGCGGCGCGGCGGCGCAGCTCGGCCAGCTCGCCCCACAGCGACAGCTCGGCCCGCCAGACCACGGTGGCGCCGCCTTCGGAAAACATCTCGCGCGGGGTACCGATGTGGTCGGTGACGATGTAATGCAGCGCGCCGTCCTGTAGCTGCGCCAGCGGGCGGAAGCTGCCCGGCTCATAGACCCAGTGCCGGGCGCGGTCCCAGGCGGCGGTGCCTTCGGCCAGCGGTGCCTCGGCGATCAGGCGGTCTCCCTCCCATTGATAGACCGCACCCTCCTGGCCCGAGAGCCGCGCCACCCGCCGGCCCAGCCCGTCGTAGCGATAGCGCCAGTGCCGGCCCTCCGGCGTCTCCAGCCCGACCATCTGGCCCAGCCCGTCCCAGGACATGCGCCAGACGCGGGGGCGGAAGCCCGGCTCCTCGATGCGCTTCTCGATCACCCGGCCGCAGGCGTCGTGGCGATAGGCGACCCGGCCCCGGCGGCGGACACGGCCGGCAGCACTCTCGACGGGTTCGGCGATGCCGGCCTCGATCACGGCCGCGAGGTTGCGGGCCGGGTCGTATTCGAACTGCCGCAAGGGTCCCGCATCGCGGATCTGCGCCACCACCTGGCCGCGCGCGTCATAGCGGTTCTCGGTCAGGCCGGCGCTGCGGTCGTGGATCTGGGTCGCGCGGTCCAGCCGGTCCCACAGATAGCTGCGATGCAGCCGCGCGCCCATGCGCGTCGCGTCGCCGAAGCCGCTGGCGGCGCCCAAGCCTGCCCGCGCCGCCTCGGGCAGGCGGGCGAAGGGGCCGGCGATCTGCTCGGCCAGCATGCCGGTGATCGTATGGCCCTGCGCCAGCGCGAAGCCGGCGCCGGAATGGCGCAACTGCTCCAGCCCGCGCGGGTCGTGGCGGAAGTCCAGCGGCTGGTGCCCGCCCACCGACAGCGAGACCGGCAGCCCGGCCCGGCTATAGGCCGCCGCCAGGTGCAGCACGTCGCCCGAGCGCGCCACCCGCTGCCCGGCCAGGTCATAGTCCGAGACGATCTCGCGCCCGTTCAGCCGTTCGCTGACCACGCGGCCAAGCGCGTCATAGGCATATTCCACCGTGGCCGCGTCATTCTCGGCCCGGATCAGCAGGCCGCGCGGGTCATAGGCGAAGCGCGTCTCGGCCTGGCCCGTGGCATCCTCGACCCGCAGCGCCAGCAGCCGGCCCGCGGGCGACCAGGCGTAATGCCGCGCGGACCCGTCGGGCGCGGTCGCCGTCACCACCCGGCCCGCCGCATCCAGGTCATAGCGGATGATCCGGCCGGAATAGTCGCGTTCCGCCACCACGCGGCCGGCGGCGTCATAGCGGTACTCGTAGCGCTCGCCCAGCTCGTTGACGACGGCGGTCAGCCGCATCTCGCGGTCATGCTCCAGCTGCAGCCGGTGGCCCTTGGGGTCCACGGTCTCGACCGGCAGGTCGAAGGCGCCGAAGCGATAGCGGCGGGCGTCGCCGTCCGGGTCGGTGATGGCGGCAAGCTGGCCCTCGACGTCCCATGCCAGCCGCGTCACGGCGCCGTCCGGGCGCTCGACGGCGCGGATATTGCCGCGCGGATTGTCCGGGCCGCGGCTGACGTCATAGCGGGTCGCGGCGCCGATCTGGTCGGTCACCCAGATCAGCCGGCCCTCGGTGTCGGTCAGGCTGCGGATCTCGTTGCCATCCGGGTCGCGCCAGCGGTTCAGCCGCATGAGCGGGTCGTAGAAGAACCGCTCCTGCACGTCGCCGGGGCGGTCGACGCGCAGCACCTCGCCCTTGGACCCGAGGCCCAGCGAGGCCACCCGGCCAAGCGCATCGGTCACGCCGACCAGGTTGCCCTGCGCATCATGGCGGAAGCTGGTGCGGTTGCCCACCGGGTCGGTCGCGGCCAGCAGCAGCCCGTCCGGGCCGTATTCCCATTGCGTGACCGCGCCCTCAGGGTCGGTGGCGCGGATCAGGTTGCCCTGCGCGTCATAGGCGAAGCTGCTGCGCCCGCCCAGCGGATCGACCCGGGCGGTGACGTGGAAGGCCTGGTCCCATTCGGTCAGCCAGACCTGGCCGGTCGGGTCGGTCTCGCGCCAGACCACGCCGTCCTCGGTCCAGTCCCAGACGGTGACGGCGCCCTCATCGCTGCGGGTGACGGTGCGGCGGCGGCCAAGGTCATAGTCCAGCGTGCCGCCGGCATGGCCGCTGTCGGACCACAGCCGCCGGATGCGGTCGCCCTCGCCATATTCGTAATGGACATGGGTGTCCTTGGCGTCGCGCCAGCCGGTCAGCCGGCCGAATTCGTCGTAGTCATAGCGCAGCGTGCCGGTCTGCGCCGATTGCACCTGCACCAGCTGGCCGGCGCGGTTGTAGTTCCAGGCAAAGGTGCAATCCTGCGCGTCCGGCGCATCCAGCACGGCATGGCGGATCAGCCCGCCCCGGCTGTGGACGGCCAGCGCGAAACCGTCGGAATGCTCGACCCGCTGCAACCCCTCGGGGCCATAGAGGAAGGCGATGCGGTTGCCGTTGCGGTCCTCGATCCGCGACAGGCGGCGGGTGGCGGCGCCCTCGTCGGCAAAGACCAGGAAAAGCTGGCTGCGGCGGTCCAGCACGAACAGCTCGGCCGAGCGGCGGCCCAGCAGCTCCAGATGCGGAAAGCGCAGGTTGTGGCTGAGAACCTCGTCGCCGGGCGTGTGGAAGACGATCTGCGTGCCTTCGTCGTTCTGGAAGGTCACCGTCTCGGCGTCCATGCGCAGGTGCTGCGCCCAGGTGCCGGCCCAGCTTGCACCCTGGATGCCGGTCGAGTCGACCGCATGGGTGCGGGTCAGGACCAGCGGGATGGTGCCGGGAATGGCGATATCGGTGCGCGTCTCCATGAAGCGGCCGGTCGCCACGTCCACCGGGCAGCCAAAGCCGCTGCGGCAGCTGTTCGGTGCCTCGCCGTGGTGGGCATAGGACGGGTCGCCGCCCTTGGGCTTGCGCCCGCCAATGGGCAGCAGGTCGGCGGCGATCACCGCGATATTGGCCAGCCGGCTTTGCCAGCCCACGTCGATGGCCAGCGCGATGGCGCTGGTGTCGATGTCGATGGCGATGGTCGGCACGCCGTCGTTGATGGTGCCGTCGCAGGTGGTCTTGTGGCCGATGCGGGCGATGGGCCAGTTGTTGGCGAATACCGTCTCGGCGCCCTCGGCGACCTTGGACACGGCATGGTCCGAACAATCGACCACATCGGTGACCCGCGCCACCGGCTTGTTCTGGAAATACACGTCGGGCGAGCCGGTCTTGATCACGCCCTTGTTGGTGCCGTATTGCCCAGCGACCGAGGCGAAGCCGAAGCCGATGCCGCCGACAAGGCCTGCCGCGCTGGCCGCCGCCACCGCCAGCATGATCGGCCCCAGCGCCGCGCCGGCCGTCGCCACCACCAGGACGCCCACCGCGACCGCCGCCACCGCGCCCAGCACCATGGCGCCCAAGGACCAGCCGCTGACATGGGCGATGGGATGGCCGACCGTCGCCGGCATCTCGCCGTCCTCGGCGATGCGCTGAAAGCCCATGGCCTCCATCGCCCAGCCACCCAGAGCCTCGCCGGCCTTGAAGCCGACATAGCCCGCGGCCATGCCCGCCACCACCGCCGCCGCCGCCGGCGCGGCGGCCGTCGCCGCGGCGGTCAGCACGGCGGTGCCGGTCAGTCCCGCGCCCATGGCCGTGCCCGCGCCATAGGCCGCCGCCATGGCGACCGGCGCCACGGTCAGCGTGTTCTGCACCGCGTCCGAATTATAGGTGGCGATGGCGGAATCGACGCCCTGCTCGAAACCGTTCGGCCCGGTCTGGGCATTGGCTGCGTCGATGCGGCTTTGGTGATAGTCGCTGAACTGCGGCGTGCTTCCCGGCCCGGCGTCCGCGCCGTTGCCGGTCGCGCGCCGGCTGGCGACCCGCGCGCCCCCCGCCGTCGCACCATCGAGCAACGCCCCCATCGCCTAGCCCTCCGCCCGCTCCAGCCGCAGGGTCGAGACGATGCGCCGCATCTCGGCCTGCTGCGCCGCGCTCATCTCGCCCCCGACCGAGGCGGTCAGCACCAGGACCTTGCCGCCCGCCGCGCCGACCGTGGTGATCAGCTGATGGATGGCGCCCTGCTTGGCGGTCCAGCGGCATTCGATCTCGATCGCCGGGGCGCCGTTCACCGACAGCTCGCGCCGGGCGTCGATGCGGAAATCCTTCAGCGCCTGCGCGGCCTGCTTGGCCTGGTCCTCGACATATTCGGCGAAGGCCATGCCCCAGGGCATGTCGTCGCGGGTGATGGTCAGCGACACCCCCGGCCCCGCCGGGTTCGACGACACCACGTTGATCGTCCGGTCCTGCCAGTCGCGCGGCAGGTCGATGCTGCCCTCGTTGATGCGATACATCAGCTCGCCGAGTCCTTGTTGAGATGAATCATGCCGCCGATCTGGTCCAGGACGCCCTCGGCCAGCGTCACCCGGGTCGAGCCGAATTGCAGCACGATGCCCTCGGTCGTCATGGTGATGGTGCCGGCGCCGACCTTCAGCACCAGGCTTTCGGTGGCCTCGGCGCTGATGGTCTTGGCGGTCTGCTGCATCTTCAGGTCGGAATGCAGCGAGACCAGCTTCTTGGCCTGGGCGGTGATGTCGTCATCGGCGGCATAGGCGATGACGCCGGGGCCCGCCTTGCCGGCCAGCGCCGTCGCGGTGATCTTGGTGGCCTGGCTGGCGCGGGTCAGCGCCACGGTCTCGGTCAGGTTGCCGCTGGCCACGGATTTGGTCTCGTCCCCGGTCTGGACGGTGATCGCGCGGTTGCCGTTTTCCACCAGCGTCGATTCGTTGTCCTTGATGACGCGCTCCATGTCCTTCTGCGCGTGCAGGAAGATCTTCTCGGCGCCGTTCGCGTCCTCGAAGCTGAGTTCGTTGAAGCCCGAGCCCTGGTGCGTCTTGGTCTTGAAGCCGCTTTTCGTCTTGCTGGCCGGCAGGCCGTAGATATTGCCGTTCTGGCCGTTCACCACGCAGCCGGTGACGATTGGCTTGTCGGGGTCGCCGTCGATATAGTCGACCACCACCTCCATGCCGATGCGCGGGATGACGACGCCGCCCAGCCCGTTGCCGGCCCAGTTCTGCGCCACCCGGCAGCGCATCGAGATCGCGCCCTGAAGGTCCCAGTGAAACCGGACCAGGATGCGGCCGAATTCGTCGCAGTCGATCTCGCCCTCGCCCACGACCACGGCGGTCTGCGGGCCCTGCATCACCGGCACCGGCGTGCGGCGCGGCGGCGCCATCGGCGCGGTGTCGGGCATCAGCACATAGGCGCCGGAAAAGGCATAGCCGTCGCTGCCCGCCGCGCCCGAGCCATAGGCCTCGCTGACAAAATGGTGGCTGGCGGACAGGCAGAGGAAACGCTCGCCGGTGCCCGGCACCTCGTCGCCGCCCAGCGTCACGGTCTTGCCGGCGCCCAGCGACAGGCAGTCGCCCATGGCCCGCACCCGCCGGTCGCCGCCGCGATGCTGCCGGGTGCGGCGCTGCGCGATCAGTCGGCCGGCGCCTTGGTCGGCGAAATCGCCCGGGTATTCATAGCTTTCCAGCTGGCCGAGCGCATGGGCGGCGTCGCCCATCTGGTCAACCTCCATCGCCGCCGTAGGGGTCTTGAAGTTATAGTCGATCAGCCGCGTCGCGCCGGTGGTCAGGTTGCGCTCGGCCGACCAGTCCCAGAAATGCTCGCCCTCGGCCTGGTGGTGGCCGTCGTAGGATTTATAGGGCCTTGTGCCGATGCTGTCATGCGCCAGCACGTCGTCGGTCATCACCATGGTGTGGCTGCCCGGCGCGTGGCGGAAATGGAAGCTGATGCCGTGCCGCTCAAGCTGGCGGCGGGCGAAATCCATGTCGGATTCGCGGTATTGCACGGTATATTCCAGCACCGGGTAATCCTCGGACAGCTGGAACTCATAGGCCGGATCGCCCAGGCCCGCATATTCGGCGAAAAGCTCGGTCAGGATCTGGACCACGGTCTTGTTGTGGAAGATGCGCTGGTTCTGCCGCCGGCTCGCCAGCCACAGCCAGGGCCGCAGCACCAGGTCGTAGCGGTGGCCGTTCTCGCCCACCCCCGACCAGCGCGCCTGCGTGACCATGCCGTCGAAGGCCCGGGGTCCGTCGCGCGATTCGATCTCGACCGTGGCATGGGTGCCGATCAGCGCGTCGAAATCGACCTTGCCGTGGCTGGCCAGGGCCTCGACGCGATATTCGAACAGCTCGTTCACATGGTCCGAGCCGTCCAGGCGCAGCAGCACCAGCTCGTCAGCGCCAAGCGCGGTGGTCAGCCGGCCCAGCCGGCCCGCCTGCTTGAAAGGAATATTCACAAATGCCTCCTGACCAAAGTGAACACGGAAGGCTCGGATCGAATGCAGCGGCATGTTAGCCGGATTTCCGGTCGGGTCAAACCGTGAGCGCCCTGGGCGGCAATTCTGCCTAGGGCGGGCCAATTCCATATCGTGGAATTCCTATGCCCTGCGATTGGCGGCATGGGGCGATTTTTTCGGCGGGCAATGAATTTCCGCTTGCACTTCTGCGTGCGCTTCCGCGACAAACGGGCAGAAGCGGCTGTTCTGCGCTCCACATCGTGGAACGCGAACCGGGAGAGGGAGATCCCGACTGCCGACGGAGGAACGACATGCAACTGACCGACACCCAGCCCGAGGGTGAGCTGGCCCTGGGCGGCATCGAGGCCATGGCCGAGCCGAAACGCGCCGAGCCCTGGATGCGGCCCATCGAGATCGCCGCCGCCGGCCTGTTGCTGGTGATGATCGTCACCGTGCTCGCCAACGTGTTTTTCCGCTATGTCCTGCACAAGCCGCTGATCTGGGGCGACGAGGTCGCCTCGCTCAGCTTCATCTGGATGGCGATGCTGGGCGCGGCGCTGGCCGTCGACCGGCATGAGCACATGCGGCTGACCGTCTTCCTGCCGCTGCTGCCCGAGCGCACCGCCCGCCTGGCCGAGATCGCCGGGCAGGTGCTGGTCTGCGTGCTGCTGCTGCGGCTGCTGCCGGTCGCGGTCGAATACGCCTATGAGGAAAGCTTCGTCACCTCGCCCGCCTTGCAGATCCCGATGTCCTGGCGCGCCTCGGCGATTCCGGCCGGCATCGGGCTGATGGCGGTGCTGATGGTGATCTCGGTCCTGCGCTCGCGTGAGTGGCGGGCGATTGCCGGCACGCTGATCGTGACCGGCGCGCTGGTCGCGCTGTGCTGGTGGCTGAAGCCGTCGCTGCTGTCCATCGGCAACTGGAACCTGCCGATCTGGCTGGGGCTGCTGGTGGCGGCGCTCTTGTGCATCGGCGTGCCCATCGCCTTCTGCTTCGCGCTGGGAACGCTGGCCTATCTGACCTTCGCCAGCCACGCGCCCGTCTTCGTCATGCTGGGCCGCATCGACGAGGGCATGTCGGCGCTGATCCTGCTGTCGGTGCCGGTCTTCGTGCTCTTGGGCTGCATCCTCGACGCCACCGGCATGGGCAAGGCCATCGTGAACTTCCTCGCCTCGCTCCTGGGCCACGTCAAGGCGGGGATGAGCTATGTTCTGCTGGGCTCGATGTTCCTGGTCTCGGGGATTTCGGGCTCCAAGGTATCGGACATGGCGACGGTCGCCCCGGCGCTGTTCCCGGAAATGCGCCGGCGCGGCCACTCGCCGTCCGAGATGACGGCGCTGCTGGCGACCGGCGCCGCCATGGCCGACACCGTGCCGCCCTCCATCGTGCTGATCGTGCTGGGCTCGGTCGCGGGCGTGTCCATCGCCGGGCTTTTCACCAGCGGCTTCGCCATCGCCATGGTGCTGCTCGTCATGCTGGCGATCCTGGCGCGCTGGAAGGCCCGGACCGAGGACATGGCCGGCGTCCGCCGCGCCGGCCTGGGCGTGATCGGCAAGACCGCGATCGTCGCGGTGCCGGCGCTGGTCCTGCCCTTCATGATCCGCAGCCTGGTCGCCGGCGGCGTCGCCACCGCGACCGAGGTCTCGACCATCGCCGTGGTCTATGCCTTCATCATCGGCATCGTGCTCTATGGCGGCATCCCGCTGCGCAAGATGGGCACCATGCTGGTCGAGACCGCCGCCATGTCGGGCGCGATCCTGCTGATCCTGGGCGCGGCCAGCGCCATGGCCTGGGCGCTGACGCAATCGGGCTTTGCCCGCGACCTGATGACCATCGTCATCGGCCTGCCCGGCGGCTGGGTCGTGTTCATGCTGGCCAGCATCGTGATCTTCCTGGTGCTGGGCTGCTTCCTGGAAGGGCTGCCGGCCATCGTGCTGCTGGCGCCGATCATGTTCCCGATCTCGCGCGGGCTGGGCATCCACGACATCCATTACGCCATGGTCATCGTCACGGCGATGAACATCGGGCTGATGGCGCCGCCCATCGGCATCGGCTTCTACATCGCCTGCAAGATCGCCAATGTCCCGGCCGACCAGGTCATGCGCAAGATCTGGCCCTATCTCGCCGCGCTGCTGGTGGGGCTTCTGGCCATCGCCGCCGTGCCGTGGTTCTCGACCGCACTGCTTTGACAAGACAACTGGGAGGAGGAAACCCGATGATCACCAACCGCCGCACCATCCTGCTGGGCGCCGCCGCGGGCGCGCTGGCCGCGCCCTTCATCCGGCCCGGCCGGGCCATGGCCGCCGAGTTCAGCTACAAGATCGCGAACAACCAGCCCTTGGAGCATCCCAGCAACGTCCGGCTGGGCGAGGCGGTGAAGGCGATCCTGGAGGAAACCTCGGGCGCGGTGGACATCCAGATCTTCCCGTCGAACCAGCTGGGCGCCGATACCGACGTGCTGGGCCAGCTGCGCTCGGGCGGGGTCGAGTTCTTCCAGCTGTCGCCGATCATCCTGTCGACGCTGGTGCCGAACGCCTCGATCAACGGCGTGGGCTTCGCCTTCCCGGATTACGACACCGTCTGGAAGGCGATGGACGGCGAGCTGGGCGCCTATGAGCGCGGCCAGATCGAGGGCGCGGGCCTGGTGGTGATGGAAAAGATCTGGGACAACGGCTTCCGCCAGACCACCAGCTCGACCAAGCCCATCGTGACGCCGGCCGATCTGGAAGGCTTCAAGATCCGCGTGCCGGTCAGCCCGCTCTGGACCTCGCTCTATTCGGCCTTCGGTGCGGCGCCGGCCTCGATCAACTTCGCCGAGGTCTATACCGCGCTGCAGACCGGCATCGTTGACGGCCAGGAAAACCCGCTGGCGATCATGAAGGTCGCCAAGCTGTGGGAGGTGCAGAAGTATCTCTCGATGACCAACCACATGTGGGACGGCTTCTGGCTTCTGGGCAACCGCCGCGCCTGGGCCGCCCTGGGCGAGGCGCATCAGGCCGTGGTCGCCAAGCATTTCAACGACGGCGCCGTGAAACAGCGCGCCGACGTGATGGAGCTGAACGCCAGCCTGCGCGGCGACCTGGAAAGCAACGGCTTCACCTTCAACGACGTGGACCCGAAACCCTTCGAGGAGAAGCTGCGCGAGGCCGGCTTCTATGCCGAGTGGAAGAAGACCTATGGCGACGAGGCCTGGGCGATCCTGGAAGCCGCCGTCGGGCGGCAACTGGCCTGATGCGGGATGCGCCCGATACCGGCGGCACGCAGGCGGTGGCGCGCGCGCTGTCGCTCTTGTCGCTGGTCGGGCGCGGCGCCGCGCAGGGGCTGGGGCTGGCCGAGCTGGCCCAGGCCACGCATCTGCCGCCGCCGACCGCGCGGCGGCTGCTGTTGGCGCTGGCCTCGGCGCGGATGGTCGAGCAGGACCGGGCCACGCGCCGCTATCACCTGGGCCCCGAGGCCTATCTGCTGGCGCGCTTTGCCGAGGAGCGCCACGGCATCCTGCACCACGCGCGCGACTCGATGCTGCGGCTGGCGCGCGACACCGGCGACACGGTGCTGCTGACCGTGCCGCAGGGCGACCATACCCTGTGCCTGGAGCGGATCGAGGGCGATTTCCCGGTCCGCACCCATGCGCTGATGAAGGGCGACCGCAAGCCGGCGGGCGTCGGCGCCGGCGCCATGGCGATCCTGGCTGCCCTGCCCCCGGCCGAGGCCGAGGCCCTGCTGGCGCAGGTCGGGCCGCTGGTCGGCGATCTGGCCCCGGTCCTGGCCGAGGATCTGGCGGCCGCGCGCGCGGCGGGCCATGCCCTGAACCCGGGCCGGATCGTCGCCGGATCCTGGGGCCTGGGCGTCGCGATCCTGTGGCCGGACGGCCGCCCCGCCGGGGCGCTGTCCGTCGCCGCCATCGAGAACCGCATGGGCTTCATCCGCCAGGCCGAACTTGTCGCCGCCTTGCAGCGCGAGGCGCATCTGATCGGGCAGCGGCTGGCCGCCCTTGAACCGCAAAGGAACCTCTCATGACCGATCCGCTGATCGTCGGCTGGGCGCATACGAAATTCGGCAAGTCCGAGGCGCCCGACACCATGGCCCTGATGGCCGAGGTCGCCCGCCCCGCGCTGGACCATGCCGGCATCGCGCCCGAGGCCGTGGACGGCATCTTTACCGGCGTCTTCAACAACGGCTTCTCGCATCAGGATTTCCAGGGCGCGCTGGTCGCCATGGGCACGCCGGAACTGGCGGGCGTGCCGTTCCTGCGCACGGAAAACGCCTGCGCCACCGGCTCGGCCGCGATCTATGCGGCGGCGGATTTCATCGCCTCGGGGCGCGGCAAGGTCGCGCTGGTGATCGGGGCCGAGAAGATGACCGCGACGCCTAATGACCGCATCGGCGACATCCTGCTGTCGGCGAGTTTCGTCCCGGAAGAGGGCGAGATTCCCGGCGGCTTCGCCGGCGTCTTCGGCCGCATCACCGAGCATTATTTCCAGCGCCACGGCGACCGTTCCGAGGAATTGGCGATGATCGCCGCCAAGAACCACGAAAACGGCATGCGCAACCCCTATGCGCATATGCAGAAAGCCTTCGACGCGGGTTTCTGCAACACGCCGTCCGAGAAGAACCCGCTGGTCGCGGGGCCGCTGCGGCGCACCGACTGCTCGCTGGTCTCGGACGGGGCGGCGGCCTTGGTGCTGGCCGCGCCCGAGGTGGCCGAGGGGCTGGCGCGTGGCATCCGCTTCCGCGCGCGGGCGCAGGCCGGCGACTATCTGGCGCTGTCGCGGCGCGATCCCATCGCCTTCGACGGGCCGCGCCGGGCGTGGCGCGCGGCGCTGGACCAGGCCGGCCTTGCCGTCACCGACCTGTCGCTGGTCGAGACGCATGACTGCTTCACCACCGCCGAGATGATCGAATACGAGGCGATGGGCCTGGCCGAGCCCGGCCAGGGCTGGCGGGTCATCCGCGAGGGCACGACCCGTTTCGACGGCGCGCTGCCGGTCAACCCCTCGGGCGGGCTGAAATCGCGCGGCCATCCGATCGGCGCCACCGGCGTCTCGCAGCATGTCATGGCGGCGATGCAGCTGACGGGCGATGCCGGCGCCATGCAGGTGGCCGATGCGCGGCTGGCCGGTGTCTTCAACATGGGCGGCGCGGCGGTGGCCTCGTATTGCTCGATCCTCGAGAGGCAGAAATGACGGGTCCGGCAGGCGGTCTGGCCCCGGTCTCGACCCGGGTGATGAACCTCGCCACGCTGCTGACGCAGGCGGCGCGGCGCGACCCGGACGGCGTGGCGCTGGTCATGGGCGAGGCGCGCTGGAGCTGGGCCGAGTTCGAGGCGCGCACCGACGCGCTGGCCCATGCCTTGCAAAGCCGCTTCGGCTTGCAAAAGGGCGACCGGGTCATGTGCCAGTCGCAGAACTGCCTGCAGATGATGCAGGCCATGTTCGCGGTCTGGCGCGCCGGCGGCGTCTGGGTGCCGGCGAACTTTCGCCAGACGCCCGAGGAGGTCGCCTGGCTGACCCATGCCGCGGGCGCGACGCTGATGTTCTGCAACGCCGCCTTCCCCGAGCACGCAGCGGCCTGCGGCGTGGAAACGCTGGTCTTTGGCGCGGCGGATTTCGGATCTTCGGTCGATGTGATCACAGCCGACGCGATGGGCCGCCGTCCGCAGGTCGCCGTGGTGGATCGCGACGATCCCTGCTGGTTCTTCTTCACCTCGGGCACCACCGGCCGGCCCAAGGCCAGTGTCCTGACCCATGGCCAGATGGCCTTTGTGATCACGAACCACCTGGCCGACCTGATGCCGGGGCTGACGGGTCAGGATGCCTCGCTGGTCGTCGCGCCCTTGTCGCATGGCGCGGGGGTGCATCAGCTGGTGCAGGTGGCGCGCGGCGTGAAAACCGTGCTGCTGCCCAGCGAACGGTTCGACGTGGCCCAGGTCTGGGATCTGGTGCGCGAATGGCGCGTCTCGACCATGTTCACGGTGCCGACGATCCTGAAGCTGCTGGTCGAGCATCCCGCGACCGCCGCGGCCGATACCTCAAGCCTGCGCTATGTCATCTATGCGGGCGCGCCGATGTATCGCGTCGATCAGCAGAAGGCCTTGAAAACGCTGGGCAAGGTTCTGGTGCAATATTTCGGCCTGGGCGAGGTCACCGGCAATATCACCGTGCTGCCCGCGCATCTGCACGAGGCCGAGGACGGCCCGGCCACCCGCATCGGCACCTGCGGCCATCCCCGCACCGGCATCGAGATCCAGATCCAGGACGATCACGGCCGCGAACTGCCCCCGGGCCAGACCGGCGAGATCTGCGTCATCGGCCCCGCCGTCTTTGCCGGCTACTACCAGAACCCCGAGGCGAACCGGAAAGCCTTTCGCGACGGCTGGTTCCGCACCGGCGACCTGGGCCATGTGGACGAGGCGGGCTTCCTTTATATCACCGGGCGCGAAAGCGACATGTTCATCTCGGGCGGCTCGAACGTCTACCCGCGCGAGATCGAGGAAAAGCTGCTGACCCATCCCGCCATCGCCGAGGTCGCGGTGGTCGGCATGCCGGACCCGCTGTGGGGCGAGGTCGGCTGGGCGGTCTGCGTCGCCACCGCGCCGGTGACCGAGGCCGAGATCGCGGCTTTCCTGGAACCGAAGATCTCGCGCTACAAGCTGCCGAAGCGGGTGCTGTTCTGGGACAGCCTGCCGAAATCCGCCTATGGCAAGATCACCAAGACGCTGATCCGCGACGAGATCGCCGCGCGCGGCCTGGTGGAGCCGGCATGAGGATGGTCCATCCCGGCCCGCGCGCCGCCGAACGCGCGACGGCGCGGCGCGCGCAGCTGCGCCCGCTGCGGGGCGTGCTGCCGAAGGGGGCGACCGTCATGCAGGCGGTGGGCGATCTTTTCGCGGCCCATGGCTGCAAGGGCGGCGTGCTGGACCTGGCGGGCGTGACCTGCGCGCCGATGCGCTATGTCCTGCCGGCGCCGGCCAGCGACGGGCTGCATGCGGCCTGGTATTCCGAAACCCACGCGCCCGAGGGTCCGGTGCGGATCGACAGCGCCACCGCCACCGTCGGCAGGAAGGACGGCGCGCCCTTCCTGCATTGCCATGGCATCTGGGGCGGCGCGATGGGGCATCTGCTGCCCTTCGATTCGGTGATCGTCGCGGATGCCGAGGTCGCGGGCCTGGGCGCGGCCGAGACCTGGTTCGAGGCCCTGCCCGACCCCGAGACGGCCTTTACCCTGTTCACCCCCGCGGGCGGCGAGGACGGCCGAGGCCTCCTGGCCCGCATCCTGCCCGGCGAGGATGTGGTGACGGCCGTCGAGGCGCTGGCCGGCCGCCATGGCATCGAAAACGCCCGGCTGCATGGCGTCGGCAGCATCGACCACATCCGCTTTGCCGAGGGGCATCGCATGGATTGCCACGCCACCGAACTGCGGCTGGCGGGCGCGCATCTGGCCGCCGGCCGGGCGCATATCCCCATCGAGGTCGTGGACATCCACGGCCATATCGCGCGCGGCAGCCTGACCCGGGGCGGAAACCCGGTCGGCGTCACGCTGGAACTGATCATCGAGCCGACAGAGGACAAGACATGAAAACCGCCATCGTCACCGGAGGTTGCCGCGGCATCGGGCTTGCCGCCACCGAGATCTTCCTGGAGCAGGGCTGGCAGGTCGCCGTGGTGGACCGCGACACCGAGGAACTGCACCGCGCCTGCGACCACATCGACAACGTGATGACGGTCGAGGCGGATATTTCCGACCCTCAGGCGGTGGACGGCGTGATCCGGCAGGTCGTGGCGCGTTTCGGCCGCGTCGATGCGCTGGTGAACAACGCCGGCGTGGCGCTGTTCTCGCAGGTCGGCCAGACCAGTTTCGAGCAATGGCGCGAGGTGATGGCGACGAACCTCGACGGCGTGTTCCTGTGCACCCAGGCCGCGACCGAGGAACTGGCCAAGACCCGCGGCGCCATCGTCAACATCGCCTCGATTTCCGGGCTGCGCGCCTCGACGCTGCGGGTGGCCTATGGCACCTCGAAGGCGGCGGTGATCCACCTGACCAAGCAATTCGCCGCCGAGCTGGGCGAAAAGGGCATCCGGGTGAACTGCGTCGCCCCCGGCCCGGTCAGGACCAAGCTGGCCATGGCGGTGCATGCGCCCGAGATCATCAGCGCCTATTACGACGCCATCCCGCTGAACCGCTATGGCGAGGCGCGCGAGATCGCCGAAGCCATCGTCTTCCTGTGCTCGGACAAGGCCAGTTTCGTTTCGGGGCAGGTGCTGGCGGTGGACGGCGGGTTTGACGCCACCGGCGTCGGCCTGCCGGCGCTGCGCCGCGCCGCCGAGACCGCCTGAGAGAGCGGGGCCGGGGCGAACCCGGCCCGCTGCTTCAGCCCAGCACCTCGCGCACCGTCTTGGGCGGTTGCGCCGGCGATGGTATCGGCCGCGGCGCGGGTCAGCCAAAAGGGCGGCGCCAGGCCGGCCGCGGTCATGGCGGCGCGCGGGTTGATCACGCCCGGCTGCATGCAGAGCGCGCGCAGGTTGCCGTTGCGCGCCAGGTGATCCAGCGCCTTGAGGATGATGCCGCGCTGTCGAGCGGCAGGCTCCATGTGCAGGCCCAGATATTTCGACAGCGCCATCAGCAGGTGGACAGCGCCGCCGCCGCCGTCAGATTGTCCGCGACCCAATGCAGCCCGGCGCGGAACGTCTCGACATGCATGCGCTCGGTCACCGGCTTCAGCATCGACAGGTCGATCAGCTCGTCCTGCCGCTCGGCCAGAAAGGGCGTATTCTCGGTGGGATTTGCAAGAGATGATGGCCAGCGCAAGGCACCGCCTAATCAATTTGCATTGCAAATCAAATTAACTATGCTATATCCATCGCATGACCCCGATTCCCGATCCCCGCGCCCGCTTCGGCATGCGCTTTTCCCTGCTCGCGCGGCGCTGGCGCCGCGCCATCGACAGCCGCCTGGCCGCCGCCGGCCTGACCGACGCGACCTGGGTGCCGCTGGTGCATCTGCACGAGACCGGCGGCGGCATCACCCAGAAGGCGCTGGCGCAGCGCGTCGGCGTCGACGGCTCCAGCCTGGTGCGCGTGCTGGACATCCTGTGCCGGCAGAACCTGGTCGAGCGCCGCGCCGACGCGAGCGACGGCCGTGCCCGGCTGATCCACCTGACCGAGACCGGCCAGGCGCGCGTGGCCGAGATCCTGCGCGAGCTCGCCGCGGCGGAACAGCCGCTGCTGGCCGGGCTCAGCGACGCCGAATTGGCCGCGATGCTCGACGGCTTCGACCGGATCGAGCGGCAGATGCAGGACGGCGAGGGCAGCCCATGACCCGGCGCATCGACGCCGCGCGCCATGTGCTGGGCCGGCGAAACCTGCTGGGCAGCATGGCGCTGAACCGCCAGCCCTTCCTGCGCAACTCGCTGCTGGCCGGCGCCCAGGCCGGACTGGCGGTCGCCATCGCCCTGCCGCTGGCGCTGCTCTCGCCCTGGCCCGAGCTGACCGGCTTTGCCGCGCTGGGGGCGCTGGTCGCGCTCTTTGGCCGCTTCGCGCCGCGGCGCGGGCCGGTGGTGCTGGCCTGCGGGCTGTGCCAGGTCGCCGCCGTGACGGCCATGTCGCTGGCGGTCTGGGCCGGCGCCCCGGCCGCGGTGCAGCTCGCCTTGCTGGCACTGTCCTGCGGCGTCTTCTTCTTCGTCACGGTCAGCGCCGGCTTCGGCGCGCCGGGGGCGCTGATCTTCGTCTTTGCCGCCGGCGCCGCCATGGGGCATCAGGCCGGGCTGGCCGAGATCGCCGGCCGCGCCGCCGCCACCGGCGCCGCCGCGCTGCTGGCCTGGGCGATCTGCGCCCTGACCGAGCACCTGCGGCCGCCCGAGTCCGAAGACCGCCCCTTCCCGGCCGAGCCGCGCCGCCCCCTGCCCGAGCGCCTGGTCGCGGCGCTGCGCATCATCATCGGCTGCGGCAGCGCCGCCTTCGCCTGCCACGCGCTGGGGGCCGCGCATCCGGCCTGGGCGGCGATGGGGGCGCTGGCGGTGATGCAGGGCGCGCACCTGCACATCAACATGCAGCGCGCCGTGCAGCGCATGACCGGCACCGCCATCGGCGCGGTTCTCGCCTGGGCGATCCTGAACCAGGTCCCCGGCCCTTGGGAAATGATCGCGGCGCTGGTGCTGCTGCAATTCCTGACCGAGACGGTGATCGGCGCCAATTACGCGCTGGGTCAGGCGCTGGTCACGCCCATGGCGCTGCTGATGAGCCATCTGGCCGCGCCGCAGGCCGACGCCGCCGCCATGGCGCCCGAGCGGGTGCTGGACACGCTCCTGGGCGTCAGCCTCGGCATGCTGGCGGCGCTGGTGTTCTCGACGCTCGACGACCGCCGGCGCCTCGCCCAGGGATGACCCGAAGGGGCTTCTTTGCTCCTCAAATACCCATGGGACGTTCCAGCTCTCGACCGCGGTCATGCAGCGCGCCGGCCAGGAAATCGATCACCGCCTCGACCCAGCGCATCATCCGCATGTCGCGGTGGCAGGTCAGCCAATAGGTGCGGGTCAGCCGCACCGCCTCCGGCAGCACGATGCGCAGCTCGGGGTATTTCGCCGCCATGTAATAGGGCAGCACGCCCACGCCCAGCCCGGCGCGCACCGCCGCGAGCTGGTTGAAGATGCTCGACCCCCGGATCGTCGCGCGCAGCGAGGGATGCACCTCGCGCAGATAGTCCAGGCCCGGGGCGAAGATCATCTCCTCGATATAGCCGACGACGCGATGCCGGCCCAGGTCGGCGGGCACCGTCACGGCCGGGCGGCTGCGCAGGTAATCCGCCGTCGCGTAAAGATGCAGCGTGTAATCCGCCAGCCGCTGCGAGCGATAGGGCCCGCTGGTCACCGGATCGAGGGTGATCCAGATGTCGGCCTCGCGCCGCGACAGCGACAGCACCTGCGGCATGGTGATCATCTCGGGCATGACCTGGGGAAAGCGGGCGATGAACGCCGGCAGCAGGTGGGTCGAGAACAGGCTGGCAAAGCCCTCGGGCATGGCCAGCCGCAAGGGTCGCAGCTGGCCGGGGCCGGCGCCGCGGTCCAAGGGCAGCTGCAGTGCGGCCTCCTCCATCCGCTCGGCGGTCTCGATCAGGCGCAGGCTGGCCGGCGTCGGCTCATAGCCGCGCGGGTTGCGCTCGAACAGCCTCGTGTCCAGCGCCTGTTCCAGCCGGTCGATGCGGCGCGAGACCGTGACATGCGAGGTGCCCAGCACCCGCGCCGCGCGCGACAGCTGCCGCTCGCGCACCACGGCCAGAAAGAATTGCAGGTCGTCCCAGCTGAGCGTCGTCATCTGTTCAAGAATGCACAGGATATGTAAGAAATAAAACCTGTCTGAACGCTTGTGTCAAAGCGGATTTCCCGGCATCGTTCAACCACGGCCGGGGAGGGCACAGCAGGGCGCCGCCCCCGAAAAAGGCCGCAACGGCAGGCAGGGCCCGCCGTTGCCAAGGACCACCCAGGGAGGAAAAAAATGCGCAAGATTCTGCTGACGACCGCCGCCGCCGGCCTGGCCGCGACACCCGCGCTGGCCGAGATTTCCGACGGCAAGGTCAAGATCGGCATCCTGAACGACCAGTCCGGGGTCTATGCCGATTTCGGCGGCAAGAACTCGGTCGAGGCGGCGAAGATGGCGGTCGAGGATTTCGGCGGCAAGGTTCTGGACGCGCCGGTCGAGATCGTCAGCGCCGACCACCAGAACAAGCCCGACATCGCCTCGAACATCGCCCGGCAATGGTATGACACCGAACAGGTGGACAGCATCATGGAGCTGACCACCTCCTCGGTCGGCCTGGCCGTGCAGGCGCTGTCGCAGGAAAAGAAGAAGATCACCATCAACACCGGCGCCGCCACGACCGAACTGACCGGCAAGGCCTGCACGCCCTACGGCTTCCACTGGGCCTATGACACGCATATGCTGGCCGTCGGCACCGGCGGCGCGCTGGTCAAGGAGGGCGGCGACAGCTGGTTCTTCCTGACCGCCGACTATGCCTTCGGCTATTCGCTGGAAGAGCAGACCTCGAACGTGGTCAAGGAGCATGGCGGCAACGTGGTCGGCGCCGTGCGCCATCCGCTGGCGACGACCGATTTCTCGTCCTTCCTGCTGCAGGCGCAGTCCTCGGGCGCCAAGGTGATCGGCCTGGCGAACGCCGGTCTCGACACGCAGAACGCCATCAAGCAGGCGGCCGAATTCGGCATCACCCAGGGCGGGCAGAAGCTGGCGGCGCTGCTGTTCTCGATCGCCGAGGTGCACGGCCTCGGCGCCGAGGCGGCGCAGGGCCTGACCCTGACTGAAAGCTTCTACTGGAACCGCGACGCGCAATCGGCCGAGTTCGGCAAGCGCTTCAAGGAACGCACCGGCGTCATGCCGAACATGGTCCATGCCGGCACCTATTCGGCGGTGACGCAATACCTGAAGGCGATCCAGGAGGCCGGCACCGACGAGACCGAGGCCGTCGCCAAGAAGCTGCACGAGATGCCGGTCGACGACATCTTTGCCCAGGGCGGCAAGGTCGGCGCCAACGGCCGGCTGATCAAGGACGCCTATCTGATGGAGGTCAAGGCCCCGGCCGACATCAAGGAGGACTGGGACTATTACACCGTCCTGGCCACCATCCCCGGCGACCAGGCCTTCCTCGATCCGGCCAAGAGCGGCTGCCCGCTGGTCCAGTGATGGCATCTGCTGCAACGCAGGCCGAGCCGCGGGTGGTGCTTTCCGCCCGCGGCCTGGGCCGGGATTTCGCGGGTTTCACGGCGGTGAACAACGTGGATCTGGACGTGGAGCATGCGCGCATCCACGCGCTGATCGGGCCGAACGGCGCCGGCAAGACCACGGTCTTCAACCTCTTGACCAAGTTCCTGCAGCCGACGCGGGGCCGGATCACGCTGCTGGGCCAGGACATCACCGCGACCGCCCCCGACAAGGTGGCGCGGCTGGGGCTGGTGCGCAGCTTCCAGATCTCGGCCGTCTTCCCGCACCTGACCGTGCGCGAGAACGTCAAGGTGGCGCTGCAGCGGCCGGCGGGGCTGGCGACGCAGTTCTGGCTGCCGCTGTCGTCGCTCGACCGGCTGAATGCGCGGGCGGATGATCTGATCGAGCAGCTGGGCCTGGCGCCGTATCGCGACCACCGCGCCGCCGACCTGTCCTATGGCAGGAAGCGCGTCCTGGAGATCGCCACCACGCTGGCCCTGGACCCCGAGGTGCTGCTTCTGGACGAGCCGATGGCCGGCATGGGCCAGGAGGACGTGCGCATGGTGGCCGAGATCATCCGCGACGTCGCCCGCTCGCGCGCCGTGCTGATGGTGGAACACAACCTCAATGTCGTGGCCGACATCTGCGACCACGTCACCGTGCTGCAACGGGGCGAGATCATCGCGCGGGGCGATTACGCCACCGTCTCGGCCGATCCGCGCGTGCGCACCGCCTATATGGGGTCCGAGGCATGAGCGCGCTTCTGTCCGTCGAGAATCTGCAGGCCTGGTATGGCGAAAGCCACGTCCTGCACGGCGTTACCATGCATGTGAACCAGGGCGAGATGATCTGCATCCTGGGCCGCAACGGCATGGGCAAGACCACCACCCTGCGCACGATCATGGGCATCCTGCGCAAGCGCACCGGCCGGATCGACTTCGCCGGCCAGGACATGATGGCGCTGCCCCTGCACAGGACCGCCCGCGCCGGGCTGGGCTTTATCCCCGAGGAGCGCGGCATCTTCGCCAGCCTCTCGGTCGAGGAGAACCTGATGCTGCCGCCCAAGGTCGCCGAGGGCGGCATGTCGGTCGAGGAGATCTATGCGCTGTTCCCGAACCTGAAGGAACGCCGCTCGAGCCCCGGCACCAAGCTCTCGGGCGGCGAGCAGCAGATGCTGGCCCTGGCCCGCATCCTGCGCACCGGGGCGCGCTGCCTTCTGCTGGACGAGCCGACCGAGGGCCTGGCCCCGGTCATCATCCAGGCCATCGGCGAGGTGCTGGTCAAGCTCAAGGCGCGCGGCATGACCGTGGTGCTGGTCGAGCAGAACTTCCGCTTCGCCGCCAAGGTCGCCGACCGCTTCTACCTGATGGACCACGGCCGCATGACGGCGGAATTCCCCGTGGCCGATCTGCCGCAGCAGATGGACCTGCTGCATCGCGAACTGGGGGTGTGACATGACCATGATCTTCGGCGTGCCGCTCCAGGCCCTGATGGGGCAGCTGCTGGTCGGGCTCATCAACGGCAGCTTCTATGCGCTCTTGTCCCTGGGCCTCGCCATCATCTTCGGCCTGCTGCGCGTCATCAACTTCGCGCATGGCGCGCAATACATGCTGGGCGCCTTCGCGGCGCTGCTGCTTCTGAACTGGGGCGGCATCAACTACTGGCTGGCGCTGATCCTGGCGCCGCTGATCGTGGGGCTGCTCGCGGCGCTGGTGGAAAAGACCATGCTGTCGCGGCTCTACAAGCTCGACCACCTCTATGGCCTCTTGTTCACCTTCGGCCTGGCGCTGGCGATCGAGGGCACCTTCCGCTATTTCTTCGGCGCCTCGGGCAAGCCCTATGCCGCGCCGTCGCAGCTGACCGGGGCGGTGAACCTGGGCTTCATGTTCCTGCCGATCTATCGCGGCTGGGTGGTCATCGCCTCGCTCGCGGTCTGCATCGCGGTCTGGCTCTTGATCGAGAAGACCAAGCTCGGTGCCTATCTGCGCGCCGCGACCGAGAACCCGACGCTGGTGCAGGCCTTCGGCGTCAATGTGCCGCTGCTCTTGACGCTGACCTATGCGCTTGGCGCGGGTCTTGCCGGTTTCGCGGGCGTGCTGGCGGCGCCGGTCTATCAGGTCTCGCCCCTGATGGGCACGAACCTGATCATCATCGTCTTCGCCGTGGTGGTGGTCGGCGGCATGGGCTCGATCCTGGGCGCCATCGTCACCGGCTATCTCCTGGGCGTGGTCGAGGGGCTGACCAAGGTCTTCTACCCCGAGGCGTCCAATATCGTGATCTTCGTCATCATGGCGATCGTCCTGATCCTGCGGCCCGCGGGCCTTTTCGGAAAGGAGGCCTGACATGGCCGGCAGATCCGACCCCATCCCGACCGAGACCGTCGCCGCCCATCCGCAGGCCGGCCGCATCCAGCTGGCGCTGGTCGTCCTTGCGCTGGTCGCGCTGCTGATCGTGCCGCATGTGCTTTATCCGATCTTCCTGATGAAGCTCCTGTGCTTTGCGCTGTTTGCCTCGGCCTTCAACCTGCTCTTGGGCTATACTGGGCTGCTGAGCTTCGGCCATGCCGCCTTCTTCGGCGGGGCGGCCTATTTCACCGCCCATGCGGTGAAGGAATGGGGCTGGCCGCCCGAGGCCGGCGTGGCTCTGGGCGTCGCCGGCGCCGCGCTTCTGGGCCTGGTGATGGGCGCCATCGCCATCCGCCGCCAGGGCATCTATTTCGCCATGATCACGCTGGCGCTGGCACAGATGTTCTTCTTCTTCTGCCTGCAGGCCCGCTTCACCCATGGCGAGGACGGCATCCAGTCCGTGCCGCGCGGGCATCTGTTCGGGGTGATCGACCTGAGCCAGACCATGAACATGTATTACTTCGTGCTGGCGGTCTTCTTGATCGGGCTGCTGGTGATCTGGCGCTTCGTGAACTCGCCCTTCGGCATGATCCTGAAGTCGATCCGGGAAAACGAGCAGCGCGCGATCTCGCTGGGCTATTCGGTGGCGCGCTACAAGCTCGGCGCCTTCGTGATGTCGGCGGCGCTGGCCGGGCTTGCCGGCGGCGTCAAGGCGCTGGTCTTCCAGTTCGCCACCCTGACCGACGTGGCCTGGCAGATGTCGGGCGAGGTCATCCTGATGACGCTTCTGGGCGGCATCGGCACGCTCTTCGGCCCCATCGTCGGCGCCGGCCTGGTGGTCAGCCTGCAGAACTACCTCGCCACCTCCGACTTTCCGGTCACCATCATCACCGGCGTCGTCTTCATGATCTGCGTGCTCTTGTTCCGCCGCGGGCTGGTGGGCGAGTTCTTCGCAACCAAAATCGGCCGGAAACTGGGGTTCCGCGCGCAGTCCTGATCCAGCGGCCCCGAGGGGGCCGCACAAGGAGCCTGACATGGAAAGCTACGACTATATCGTCATCGGCGCGGGCAGCGCCGGATGCGTGCTGGCCAATCGCCTCAGCGCCGACCCCGGCGCCCGGGTGCTGCTGCTCGAGGCCGGGGGCCGCGACAACTACCACTGGATCCATATCCCGGTCGGCTATCTCTACTGCATCGGCAACCCGCGCACCGACTGGGGCTTTCGCACCGCCGAGGAACCCGGGCTGAACGGCCGCGCGCTGATGTATCCGCGCGGCCGGGTGCTGGGCGGCTGTTCCTCGATCAACGGCATGATCTACATGCGCGGCCAGGCGGCGGATTACGACCATTGGCGGCAGCTGGGCTGCACCGGCTGGGGCTGGGACGACGTGCTGCCGCTGTTCCGCGCGCAAGAGGATTTCTATCGCGGCGCCGACGACATGCATGGCGCCGGCGGCGAGCTGCGGGTGGAAACCGCCCGGGTCCGCTGGGCCGTGCTGGATGCCTTCATGGCTGCGGCGGAGCAGGCCGGCATCCCGCGCACGCCCGATTTCAACCGCGGCGACAACGAGGGCGGCGGCTATTTCGACGTCACCCAGCGCCGCGGCTGGCGCTGGAGCGCCGCCAAGGCCTTCCTGCGCCCGGTCGCCCATCGCCCGAACCTGCGCATCCTGACCGGCGCCGAGGTCGAGCGGCTGGTGATCGAGGCGGGCGAGGTCCAGGGCGTGCTCTACCACCACCAGGGCCAGCGCATCGAGGCGCGGGCCACGCGCGAAACCGTGCTGGCGGCCGGGGCCATCGGCTCGGTGCAGATCCTCGAACATTCCGGGGTCGGGCGCGGCGACGTGCTGCAGGCCGCCGGCATCGCGCCCCTGGCCGAGGTCGACGCCCTGGGCGAGAACCTGCAGGACCACCTGCAACTGCGCATGGTCTACAAGGTCTCGGGCGTGCCGACGCTGAACGAAAAGGCCTCGCGCCTGATGGGCAAGGCGGCGATCGGGCTGGAATACGCGCTGAAACGCTCGGGGCCGATGTCGATGGCGCCCAGCCAGCTGGGCATCTTCACCCGCTCGGGGCCGGACAAGGCGACGGCGGATCTGGAATACCACGTCCAGCCGGTCAGCCTGGACAAGTTCGGCGACCCGGTGCACCCCTTCCCGGCCATGACCGCCAGCGTCTGCAACCTGCGGCCGGAAAGCCGCGGCTCGGTCCATGTCACCGGCCCGGATTTCCGCGCCCATCCGGCGATCCGGCCGAATTACCTGTCGACGTCCGCCGACCGCGAGGTCGCGGCCCGCGCGATCCGGCTGACCCGCAAGATTGCCGCGCAACCGGCCTTCAATCGCTTCAACCCCGAGGAATACCTGCCCGGCATCGCCTTCCAGACCGAAGAGGACCTGGTCAAGGCCGCCGGCGCCATCGGCACCACCATCTTCCACCCGGTCGGCACCTGCCGCATGGGCGCCGACGATGCGGCGCCGGTCGATGCGCGGCTGCGCTTCCGGGCATTGGGGCGGCTGCGGGTGGCGGATGCCTCGGTCATGCCGACCATCACCAGCGGCAACACCAATGCGCCGGTGATGATGATCGCCGAAAAGGCCGCGCGGATGATGCGCGAGGACGCGCGGGGCTGAGCTGGCACCGCCGGGACGCCGCCGCGCCGTTGGGCCCCCGAGGGGGGCGCTGCCCCCCTCGCGCTTTCCGGGCCCCTCGACGGGGCCCGGAAAGCGGCCCCCGGGGTATTGGGGGAGCAAAGAAGCCGGGTCACTCGGCCGGACGCCGCCGCAGTCCCAGCAGCTGATAGAGCAGCAGCGCCGCGGCGGTCGAGGTGCCGATGCCGCCAAGCGCGAAGCCGCCGAAGTTCACGGTGAAGTCGCCGCCGCCGAAGATCAGCGCCACGCCGACAGTGAAGAGGTTCCTCGGGTCCGAGAAATCCACCCGGTTGTCGACCCAGATCCGCGCCATGGCCGAGGCGATCAGGCCAAAGACCGACACGGCCAGCCCCGCCAGGACCGGCGCCGGAATGGTCTGCAGGATGGCGCCGAACTTGGGCGACAGGCCCAGCAGGATGGCGATCACCGCCGCCAGCGGAAAGATCAGCGTCGAATAGACCCGTGTCATCGCCATGACGCCGATATTCTCGGCATAGGTGGTGACGCCGGTGCCGCCGCCCATGCCCGCCAGCATGGTGGCCAGCCCGTCGCCCAGGAAGCCCCGGCCGATATAGCGGTCCATGTTCTGCCCGGTAATCGAGCCCAAGGCCTTGATATGGCCAAGGTTCTCGGCCACCAGCACCACGGCGACCGGGGCGATCAGCCCGACGGCGCCCCAGTCGAAGCGCGGCGCGGTGAAATGCGGCACGCCGAACCAGGACGCGGCGGCCACGGCGGCGAAGTCGATGCCCGGCACCAGCCCCAGCCCGTTGCCGCAGATGAGCACCATGAGATAGCCGAAGACCAGCGCCACCAGCACCGCGACCCGGCGAAGCGCCCGTCCGCCATAGACCGAGACCAGCGCCATGCACAGCACCGTCGCCAGCGCGATGCCCAGATGCGCGAAGCTGCCGGCCAGCTGCTTGACCGCGACCGGCGCCAGGTTCAGCCCGATCGCCATGCCGATGGCGCCGGTGACGGCGGGCGGCATCAGCTTCTCGACCCAAGCGGCGCCGATGGCCATGACCAAGAGCCCGATCAGCGCATAGAGCGCGCCGGCGGCGATGATGCCGCCAAGCGCCGTGGCCACGTTCGGGTTCGGCCCGCCGCCGGCAAAACCGGTCGCCGCCATGATGACGGCGATGAAGGCGAAGGAGCTGCCGAGATAGCTTGGCACCCGCCCGCCGGTGATGACGAAGAACAGAAGCGTGCCGATGCCGGAAAAGAACACCGCCACGTTCGGGTCGAAGCCCATGATCAGCGGCGCCAGGATGGTCGAGCCGGACATGGCCAGCAGGTGCTGCAGGCTCATCGGCAGGGCCGCGGCCAGCGGCAGTTTCTCGTCCGGCAGGACGGTGGCGCCGGTCGCGCGGCGCCATTGCGGGAAATAGCCCATCTCGTCTCTCGGGGTCAGGGGTTGCGTCGCCCCCCTCATGCGCGGCTTTGCCGGAAAACGCCAGAGCCGCGCAGCCGCTTCAGTTCCGGGTGGAATCGCCGTGATGTTCGGCCAGGTCCTCGATATGGCTCATGTCGCCCGGGACGTGGTGGCGCGTGCTGCGGTTCCAGACATAGGTCGCCGCCCACAGCACCACGCCGATGCCCAGAAGCCAGCCCGCGACCTTGTACTGGTCCATCTGCGCCGCGCTGCGCGCCCAGGGCCCGGCCAGGAAGGCGCAGGTCGCGGCGCCGATCCAGGGCAGGGCGCGCGGCGCACGGAAATGCGCGTGCCCGACCTGCTGCCGCCGCAGGACCAGCAGCGCGATATTGACCACGGTAAAGACGCAGAGCAGCAGCAGCGCCGTGGTCCCGCCCAGAAGGCTGACCGCCGGCAGGTCCGAGCGCGTGACCACGAACCAGATCAGCCCGAAGGCCAGGGCCGTGGTGAAGATGATCGCGACCCAGGGCGTCCGGCGTTGGCGGTGCACCAGCCCCAGCGCATGCGGCAGCACGCCCTGCCGCGCCAGCCCGTAAAGCAGCCGGCTCGCCATCAGCATGTTGATCAGCGCCGAGTTCGCCACCGCGAACATGCCGATGAAGGGAAAGATCTTGTCAAAGGGGAAATTCGGCGCCCCCGCCCGCACCACCTGGGTCAGGGCCGAGCCCTTGTCCGGGTCCGACAGGTTGCCGACCGGCACCAGCGCCACGGCGCAGATCGCCACCAGCACATAGATCACCCCGGTGATGGCAAGCCCGGTCAGCATGATGCGCGGAAAGATCCGCACCGGGTCCTTGACCTCTTCGGCCATGTTCACCGAATCCTCGAAGCCGACCATGGCGAAGAACGCCAGCGCCGTCGCCGCGGTCAGCGACAGGAACCAGCCCTTCTCGGCCGAGGACTGGAAGATCATCACCTCGGTGAAATCCGCCCTGCCCTGCGCCATGGCGTAAAAGCCGATGAAGATCACCATCAAAAGGCCCGACAGCTCGACGCAGGTCAGCACCACATTGGCCTTGACGCTTTCGCCGACGCCGCGGAAGTTGATCGCCGCGACCAGCGCCATGAACCCCAGCGCCAACACCAGGATGCCCGCGCTGCCCTTCTGGAAGCCCAGGCCGAAGCCGTCGTTCAGAAAGCCCGCGAAGGCGTTCGAGGCCGTCGAGGCCGAGGTGATCCCCGAGCACATGACGGTGAAGGCCACCAGGAAGGTCAGGAAATGGATGCCGAAGGCGCGATGCGTGTAAAGCGCCGCGCCGGCGGCCTGGGGATAGCGCGTCACCAGCTCCATATAGGACATGGCGGTGATGGTGGCGACGGCGAAGGCCACCAGGAAAGGCGCCCAGGCGGCGCCCCCCACCTCGCCCGCGACGGTGCCGGTCAAGGCATAGACCCCGGTGCCCAGGATGTCGCCGACGATGAACAGCAACAACAGCTTCGGGCCCATGACCCGTTTCAATTCGGTCTGGTGCGGCGATGCTGCCGCGGAACTCGCACCTGCGCTCATTATCGTCTCCCTGAACATGTTTTGACTATGGGGTCAGGGTGGGCCGGTTGCGGCCACAGGGCAAGCGCCGCGTGCTATTCGGGCACGGGAATGCCGGTTTCCTTCAGGCAGCGCAGCGCGAAACAGGACCGCGAGTTGCGGATGCCGGGGATGCGGAACAGCCGCTTGCGCAGGAAATCCTCGTAGCCGCGCGTGCCGTTCACCGCCACCTTCAGGATATAGTCGTATTCGCCCGAGACCAGCCAGACCTCGATCACCTCGGACAGCTCGACGATCTGGCGGCCGAAGTTTTCCAGCACGTGCTCGTCATGGCGGTCCAGCACCACCTCGACCAGCACGGTTTCGGGCACGCGCAGCCGGTCGCGGTCCAGGATGGCGGCATAGCCCTTGATATAGCCCTCGGATTCCAGCCGCCGCGTGCGCTGCCAGCAGGGGCTGGGCGACAATCCGACCCGCTCGGCCAGCTGGGTGTTCGACAGCCGGCCGTCGCGGCTGAGCTCGCGCAGGATTCGGCGGTCGATGGCATCCAGGTCAAGCTCGGCAGAAACGTCCGTCATTTTCACCAATCGCAGAATTTCCTTTTCAACTATCGCCTATAGGGAAAAAATTGGAAAGGAAATTTTTGAATCCTCGGGCTATCCTGTTCCTGTATGGGCCAGGGAGGGGCAAATGCGGCAGAGAGAATCCACCAGCGCAACCCACGCGGGAAAGGACCGGCCATGAGCGACGACGGCCTGCCCCCGCTCAGCCTGACCGTGCCGGAGCCCGAGGTGCGCCCCGGCGGCCAGCCCGATTTCTCGCATGTCGCGATCCCGCGCGCTGGCACCGTGCGCCGCCCGGACGTGGACGCCGATCCCGAATCGATCCGCGACCTCGCCTTCACCATCATCCGCGTGCTGAACCGCGAGGGCGAGGCCGTCGGCCCCTGGGCCGAGGCGCTGGACCTGACGCCCGAGGACCTGCTTGCCGGCCTGCGCCACATGATGACACTGCGCATCTATGACGCGCGCATGCTGAACGCGCAACGCCAGCAAAAGACCAGCTTCTACATGCAGCACCTGGGCGAGGAAGCCATTTCCTGCGGCTTCCAGCGTGCGCTTGCGCCGGGCGACATGAACTTCCCGACCTATCGCCAGGCCGGCCTGTTGATCGCGGCCGGCTATCCGCTGAGTTCCATGATGAACCAGGTGTTCTCCAACGCCGACGACCCGATGCGCGGCCGGCAATTGCCGGTCTGCTATTCCTCGCGCGAGCATGGTTTCTTCACCATCTCGGGCAACCTGGCGACGCAATATATCCAGGCGGTGGGCTGGGCCATGGCCTCGGCGATCTCGGGCGACCGCCAGATCTCGGCGGCCTGGATCGGCGACGGCTCGACGGCGGAAAGCGACTTTCACGCCGCGCTGGTCTTCGCCTCGACCTACAAGGCGCCGGTGGTGCTGAACGTGGTCAACAACCAGTGGGCGATCTCGACCTTCCAGGGCATCGCGCGCGGCGGCTCGGGCACCTTCGCGGCGCGCGGCCTGGGCTTCGGCATCCCCTCGCTGCGGGTGGACGGCAACGACTATCTCGCGGTGATGGCGGTGGCGAAATGGGCGGCGGAGCGCGCCCGGCGCAACCTCGGCCCGACGATGATCGAATATGTCACCTATCGCGCCGGCGGGCATTCCACCTCGGACGATCCTTCTGCCTATCGCCCGGCCGAAGAAAGCAATGCCTGGCCGCTGGGCGACCCGATCCTGCGGTTGAAGAACCACCTGATCGCGCTTGGCGCCTGGTCCGAGGAACGCCACGCCCAGGCCGAGGCCGAGATCCTAGCCACGATCAGCACCGAGCAGAAGAAGGCCGAGGCGATCGGCACGCTGCACCAGGGCCAGCACCCCAGCAAGGCCGACATGTTCGAGGACGTCTATGCCGAAATGCCGCCGCATCTTCTGAAGCAACGTCACGAGGCGGGGTTCTGACATGGCACGCATGACGATGATCGAGGCCATCCGCGACGCGCTGGACGTGGCCATGGGCGCCGACCCGACCGTGGTCGTCTTCGGCGAGGACGTGGGCTATTTCGGCGGCGTCTTCCGCTGCACCGCCGGCTTGCAGGCGAAATACGGCAAGACCCGCTGCTTCGACACGCCGATCAACGAATCCGGCATCGTCGGCGCCGGCATCGGCATGGCCGCCTATGGGCTGAAGCCGGTGGTGGAAATCCAGTTCGCCGACTATGTCTATCCGGCCTATGACCAGATCGTGTCCGAGGCGGCGCGGCTGCGCTATCGCTCGGCCGGGCAGTTCACCTGCCCGATGGTGGTGCGCATGCCCACCGGCGGCGGCATCTTCGGCGGCCAGACCCACAGCCAGTCGCCCGAGGCGCTGTTCACCCATGTCACCGGCCTCAAGACCGTGGTGCCCTCGAACCCGCAGGACGCCAAGGGGCTGCTCATGTCGGCCATCGAGGACCCGGACCCGGTGATCTTCCTGGAACCGAAGCGGCTTTACAACGGCCCCTTCGACGGCCATCACGACCGCCCGGTCACCGCCTGGAAGACGCACGAGCTGGGCGAGGTGCCCGAGGGGCATTATACCGTGCCGCTGGGCAAGGCCGTCGTGCGCCGTCCGGGCCAGGCCGCGACGATCCTGACCTATGGCACCATGGTCCATGTCGCGCTGGCGGCGACGGCCGAGTCGGGCGTCGATGCCGAGGTGATCGACCTGCGCACCCTGCTGCCGCTCGACATGGAGACCATCACGGCCTCGGTTAACAAGACCGGCCGCTGCCTGGTGCTGCACGAGGCGACGCTGACCTCGGGCTTTGGCGCCGAACTGGCGGCGCTGGTGCAGGCGGAATGCTTCTGGCATCTCGAGGCGCCGATCCGGCGGGTTGCGGGCTGGGACACGCCCTATCCGCATACGCATGAATGGAGCTATTTCCCCGGCCCCGCACGGGTGGCCGAGGCGCTGCGTCAACTGGTCGAGGTGGCCTGACATGGGTATCCACGCAATCCGCATGCCCGACATCGGCGAAGGCATCGCCGAGGCCGAGATCGCCGAATGGCTGGTCAAGCCCGGCGACGTCCTGCGCGAGGACGACCCGATGGTCGCGGTGATGACCGACAAGGCCACGGTGGAAATCCCCTCGCCCGTCACCGGCACCGTGGTCTGGCAGGCCGGCGCGCCGGGCGAGATCATCGCCGTCGGCGCCGAGCTGATCCGGCTGGAGGTGGACGGCCCCGGCAATGTCGCCGGCGACGCCCCGGCCGCACCATCGCGCCAGGCCGAAACCGCGCCGGCCCCCGAACCCGCCCACGAACCGCCCCCCCACGAGCCGGCTGCGGCCCAGCCCAAGGCCGAACCGGAACCCGAGCCGCCACCCGCCAGGCCCGCGCCCCGCGCCACCACCACCACCACCGCACCGCTGCGCGCCGAGGGCGAAAAGCCCATCGCCTCGCCCTCGGTCCGGGCGCGGGCGCGCGAGGCGGGCGTGGACCTGCGCCTGGTGCGCGGCTCGGGACCGGCGGGCCGGATCGGGCATCAGGATCTCGACGCCTTCATCGCCTCGGGCGGCATTCCGGCACCCTCGGGCCCGCAACCCGACACCTCGGTCGAGGAGATCCGCGTCATCGGCCTGCGCCGCAAGATCGCCGAGCGCATGGAGGCCGCCAACCGCGTCCCCCAGATCACCATCGTCGAAGAGGTGGACGCGACCGCGCTGGAGGATCTGCGCGCCCGCATGAACGCCCATGGCAAGGGGCCGAAGCTGAACCCCCTGGCCTTCATCGCCCGCAGCGTCGTGCGCGCCGTGCATGAACAGCCGATCCTGAACGCGCATTACGACGCCGAGGCCAGCCTGATCCGCCGCTTCGGCGCCGTGCACCTGGGCATCGCCGCACAGACGCCCTCGGGCCTGATGGTCCCGGTCCTGCGCCATGCCGAGGCGCTGGACCTGCGCGCCACCGCCGCGGAAATCGCCCGCATCGGCGCCGCCGCCAAGGAGGGCACCGCGAAACGCGACGAGCTGACCGGCTCGACCATCACCATCACCTCGCTGGGCCCCTTGGGCGCCATCGCCTCGACCCCGATCCTGAACGTGCCCGAGGTTGCCATCGTCGGCGTCAACCGGCTGGCGGTGCGGCCGCATTGGAACGGCGCCGCCTTCGAGCCGCGCAAGATGATGAACCTGTCCTGCAGCTTCGACCACCGGGTGATCGACGGCTGGGACGCCGCCACCTTCGTGGCGCGGCTGAAAGAGCTGCTGGAGACCCCGGCGCTGATCTTCGTGGAGGGCTGAGCGATGCGCGAGATCCAATGCAGGCTGCTGATCCTCGGCGCCGGCCCCGGCGGCTATGTCTGCGCCATCCGCGCCGGGCAATTGGGCGTCGACACCGTCATCGTCGATGCCGAGCCACCGGGCGGCACCTGCCTCAACGTCGGCTGCATCCCCTCGAAGGCGCTGATCCACGCGGCCGAGGAATTCCACCGCATCGCGGCGCTGTCCTCGACTGCCGCGATGGGCATTTCGGCCGGGCCGCCGACCCTCGACCTGGCCGCCACCATGGCCTGGAAGGACGGCATCGTCAGCCGCCTGACCGGCGGCGTGGCGACGCTGCTGCGCAAGGCCAAGGTGCGGCTGGTGACCGGCATGGCCACCATCCGCGACGGCAAGACCGTCGAGGTGGCGACCCCCGAAGGCCCGGTCCGCATCCGCACCGAGGTGCTGGTCATCGCCACCGGCTCGGAGCCGATCGAGATCCCGTCCCTGCCCTTCGGCGGCAAGGTGATCTCCTCGACCGGGGCGCTGGCCCTGACCGAGGTGCCGGAACGGCTCGCCGTGGTCGGCGGCGGCTATATCGGGCTGGAACTGGGCATCGCCTTCGCCAAGCTCGGCGCCGCGGTCACCGTGGTCGAGGCCGGGCCGCGCATCCTGCCGCAATATGACGCCGAACTGACCCGGCCGGTCGCGCAGCGGCTGACGGCGCTTGGCATCCGCGTGCTGACCGGCGCCCGCGCCGGCGGCCTCTCGGACAGCGGCGCCCTGCGCGTGGCCGCCGCCGACGGGGCCGAGGAGATCGCCGCCGACAAGGTGCTGATCACGGTCGGCCGCCGCCCCCGCGCCACCGGCGCCGGCATCGACGGGCTGCGCCTGGCCATGGCCGGCCCGTTCCTGAAGATCGACGAGCGTTGCCGCACCTCGATGACCGGCGTTCTGGCCATCGGCGACGTGACGGGCGAGCCGATGCTGGCGCATCGCGCCATGGCCCAGGGCGAGATGGTCGCGGAACTGGTCGCGGGCCAGCCGCGCGCCTGGGACAAGCGCGCGATCCCGGCGGTCTGCTTCACCGACCCGGAAATCGTCAGCGTCGGCCTCGGCCCCGACGAGCTGCGCAGCCAGGGCCATGAGCCGCTGATCGGCCTGTTCCCCTTCGCCGCCAACGGCCGGGCGATGACGGCGGATGACGAGACCGGCTTCATCCGCGTCACCGCGCGGCCCGACACGCATGAGGTGCTGGGCATCCAGGCGGTCGGCGCCGGCGTCGCGGAACTGGCCGGCGGCTTCGCGCTGGCGCTGGAGATGGGCGCAAGGCTCGAAGACATCGCCGGCACCATCCACGCCCACCCGACCCGGGGCGAGGCGCTGCACGAGGCCTGCCTGCGCGCCCTGGGCCACGCGCTGCACATCTGAAGGCCGGCGCGCCCGCGGAACCGGGCGCCCGCCTTGGCGGTTCGGCATCACCGATCACGCGAAGGACAGCACGATGCAGGACCTGCAATTCACCCCCGGCCGCAACTGCTGGCGGGTCGCCACGGCGCGCTGCTTTTCGGTCATCGTCGACGGCGCCGATTATTTCCGCGCCCTGCGCGAATCGCTGCTCAAGGCCCGGCGGCTGGTGATCCTGATCGGCTGGGACTTCGACTTCGAGATCGAGATGCTGCCCGGCGAAAGCGACGCCGACGGCGACGCGCCCGACGGCATGCCGAACCAGATCGGCCCCTTCCTCGACGCGCTGGTGGACCGCCGCCCCGGGCTTGACATCTACCTGCTGAAATGGAGCGGCGGGGCGCTGATCGCGCCGGGCGGGCTGTTGCCGGCGGCGCGGATCAAGTTCCTGTCGCCCGAACAGATCCACCTGGCCTTCGACGGCCGCCACCCGATCGGCGCCTGCCACCACCAGAAGATCGTCGCCATCGACGATTCGCTGGCCTTCTGCGGCGGCATCGACGTGACCGACGGGCGCTGGGACAGCCGCGACCACACGCCCGGCGACCCCTGCCGCCGGCTGCGCGACGGCGCGGTGGCCCAGCCCTGGCACGATGCCACCACCGTGCTTTCCGGCCCCGCCGCCGCCGCGCTCAGCCGGCTCGGCCGCGCCCGCTGGGCTCGCGCCAACGATGCCGAGATGGACGAGGATTTCCGCCCCGGCGCCGATCTGTGGCCCGACAGCATCCCGGTCGGCTTTCACGACGTGCCCATCGCCATCGCCCGCACCCAGCCGCCGGAATCCGACAAGCCCAGCATCGCCGAGATCGAGCATCTCTATCTGGACAGCATCGCCGCGGCCCGCGATTGCATCTATCTGGAATCGCAGTATTTCGCCGCCGACAGCATCACCGCCGCCATCGCCCGCCGCCTGGCCGAGCCGGACGGCCCCGAGGTGATCATCGTCAACCCCCGCGCCGCCCAGGGCATGGTCGAGGACGAGGCGATGCACGTCACCCGCAGCCGCATGATCCGTCAGCTGCGGGCGCTGGACCGGCACGACCGCTTCCGCATCCTCTACCCGGTGAATGCGACGGGCGAGGACATCTATGTCCATGCCAAGGTCTCGATCGTGGACGACCGGCTGTTGCGCGTCGGCTCCGGCAACATCGACCGCCGCTCGATGGGCTTCGACACCGAATGCGACGTGGCGTTGCTGGCCAAGGACGCCGCCGACCGCCGCGCCGTCCGCGCGCTGCGCGACGGGCTGATCGCCGAACACCTGGGCCGCGACCCGGCCGAGGTGGCGCGCCGCATCGACGACACCGGCAGCGTGATCGCCGCCATCCAGCACCTGAACCGCGCCACCGGCCGCCGTCTGCGCCCCATCCGCCCGCGCAAGGAAACCCTGCTCGGCAGCCTGCTGGCCGACACACGCTTCTTCGACCCGCGCTATCGCCGCAGCGCCCAGGCCCGGCTGGGCATCACCTCGCGCCATGTCATGCTGGGCGGGGCGGCGCTGGCGGCCGGGCTGTTCCTGTGGTGCAGGACCCGGCCGAGCAGGCCGCGCCAGGACTAGCCGGCGTCGCGCTCGGCAAAGGCCCAGGCGCGAAACGCCGCCGCATCCTCGGCCAGCGCCGGCGGCAGCGCCTCGGTGCAAAGCAGGTAATAGTCGAACTGGTCCAGCACCGCCTCGGCCGACAGCTGCACCAGCCGGCCCGAATCGAGGTCGTCGCGGATCATCGCCAGCGGGCACAGCGCCACCCCCTGCCCGGCCAGCGCGGCGGCGCGCAGCAGGTTGAAATCCTCGAACAGCGGCCCGGGATCCTGCGGGTCCAGCCCCGATCCCGCCTGCGCCAGCCATTCCGCCCAGCCCGAGCGGTCGGTGTCGTGCAACAGCCCCGCCGCCTTGATCTCGGCCACCGTCGCCGTCGCCGGCAGCCGCTGCGGGCTGCACACCGGCACGCAGGCCCCCGACAGAAAGGCCAGCGTCTCGACCCCCGGCAGCTGCGGCACCCGGTCGGCATAGACGAAGGCCAGGTGAGTCGCGCTGAAGTCGATCTCATGCCCGTGCATGGCATAGACCACGCGCAGCGCCACCTCGGGGTGGCTTTCGCGGAACCGCGCCAGCCGCGGGATCAGCCAGCAGATCGCGACCGAGGGGATGGCCGCGATCACCAGCACCCGGTCCTGGCGGGCTTGGGCGATGCGCCGGCAGGCGGCGTCGATCTCGGCGAAGGACAGGCTCAGCGTCCGCGCAAGCTCTTGTCCTGCTGGCAGAATTCGCGGCCGCGCGCCGGAGCGGTCGAACAGCGGCACCCGCAGGAAATCCTCCAGGTGCCGGATCTGGTGGCTGACGGCCGACTGGGTGACGAACAGCGCATCCGCCGCCGCCTTGAAGCTTTTCAACCGCGCCGCCGCCTCGAAGGCCCGCAGCGCATTCAGCGGAGGCAGCGGCATCCCGGCCCCTTCCGGCTTGAGATTTTCTCACAGAAAGCATGAGAAACCGTCTTTTGACAAGACCGGCCCGCAACCCCGATCCTGCTGCCATCCCCAAGGACAGGAGAGCCCCATGACCACCCGCGAACGGCTGCAGAACTATGTCGGCAACGGCAGCAAGGCGCAGCCGACCTTCTCGGCCGCCGAGATGCAGCGCCGCCACGATGCCATCCGCGCCCATATGGCCCAGGCCGGCGTCGATGCGGCGCTGTTCACCAGCTACCACAACATCAACTACTACGCCGATTTCCTGTATTGCCAGTTCGGCCGGCGCTATGGCTTCCTGATCGACCACGACCACGCCACCTCGATCAGCGCCGGCATCGACGGCGGCCAGCCCTGGCGCCGCACCTTCGGCAACAACCTGACCTATACCGACTGGCAAAAAGACAACTATTTCCACGCCATCCGCCAGATCGTGGGCGCCGCGAAACGCATCGGCATCGAATTCGACCATGTCACGCTCGACCTGCTGGCGCTTCTGAAATCGGAATTCCCCGGCGTCGAATTCGTCGACATCGCCGCCCCGGCGATGCGGCTGCGCATGGTGAAATCGCCCGAGGAAATCGCCCATATCACCCAGATGACCCGCATCGCCGACATCGGCGGCGCCGCCTGCGTCGAGGCCACCGCCGTCGGCACGCCCGAACACGAGGTCGCGCTGCACTCCACCGCCACCATGGTGCGCGAGATCGCCAAAACCTGGCCCGAGGCCGAGCTTCTGGACACCTGGACCTGGTTCCAGTCCGGCATCAACACCGACGGCGCCCACAACCCGGTCACCTCGCGCAAGATCGAGGCCGGCGACATCCTGTCCCTGAACTGCTTCCCGATGGTCGCCGGCTATTACGTCGCGCTGGAGCGCACGCTCTTTGCCGAACATGCCAGCGACGAACACCTGCGGCTGTGGGAAATCAACTGCAAGGTCCACGACCGCGGCAAGGAGCTGCTCGTGCCCGGCGCGAAATGCGCCGACATCGCCGCCGAGCTGAACGAGATCTATGCCGCCGAAAACCTGCTGCAATACCGCAGCTTCGGCTATGGCCACAGCTTCGGCGTGCTCTGCCACTATTACGGCCGCGAGGCCGGGCTGGAACTGCGCGAGGATTGCGACACCGTGCTGGAACCCGGCATGGTCGTCTCGATGGAGCCGATGATCACCATCCCCGACCACCTGCCCGGCGCCGGCGGCTATCGCGAACACGACATCCTGGTGATCGAGGAGACCGGCAACCGCAACATCACCGGCTTCCCCTACGGCCCCGAACACCTGATCGTCCGGGGCAAGGCCAAGGCCGCCTGATCCAGGAACCGGCGGGGCCAGAAGCCCCGCCGGTTTTCGCTTTTGCCAGCATGCAAAGCCGTCCGGCCGACCGGGAGGGTCGCGCCGTCGACGATGATCGTCACCATCATCGGTTCCCATGGGAGGAGACCATGACCGCTATGACCATCCCCGCCGCTGCGGGCCCGAACGGCGTGTCCGACGCCCAGGCCAGCCCGGCCGTCCTGCGCAAGGTTCTGACCGCCAGTTTCATCGGCAATTTCGTCGAATGGTTCGACTATGCCTCCTATGGCTATTTCGCCACCGTGATCGCCGCGGTCTTCTTTCCCGAGATCGCGCCGCAGGCCGCGCTGCTGGCGACCTTCGCGGTCTTCGCGATCTCCTTCGTCATCCGCCCGATCGGCGGCATCGTCTGGGGCAGCATCGGCGACCGCATCGGCCGCAAGACCGCGCTGTCCTGGTCGATCCTCATCATGTCCGGGGCAACGACCGTCATCGCCCTGCTGCCGTCCTATCACCAGATCGGCATGCTGGCGCCGGTGCTGCTGCTCATCGTGCGCATGGTGCAGGGCTTTTCCGCCTCGGGCGAATATGCCGGGGCGACGTCCTTCCTGGCCGAATATGCGCCGCCCGCAAAACGCGGCTTCTACACCAGCATGGTGCCCGCCAGCACGGCCGCCGGGCTGCTGGCCGGATCGCTGATGTCGGCGCTGCTGTTTTCGCAGCTCGAGACCGCGCAACTGCATGGCTGGGGCTGGCGGCTGCCGTTCCTGCTGGCCTTTCCGCTGGGCCTGGTCGGGCTCTATATCCGGCTGAAGCTCGAGGACACGCCGAAGTTCCGCGAGCTGGAAGCAAAGCACCATGTCGAAGCGACGCCGATCAAGGAACTGTTCACCACCTATCGCAAGCCGATCATCCGCGCCTTTGCCGTCACCTGCCTGAACGCCGTCGGCTTCTATCTGATCCTCAGCTACATGCCGACCTATCTCATCACCGAAATGGGCATGGAGGAAAGCGCCTCGTTTCTGGCCAACAGCATCGCGCTTTTTGCCTATATCTTCCTGATCTTCCTGATGGGCCTGCTGTCGGATCGCTTCGGGCGCAAGACGGCGCTGATCGCGGCCTCGGTGCTGTTCATCGTCCTGACCGTGCCGCTGTTCGGCATGCTGGACGGCGCCAGCTTCGCGATGATCGTGCTGATCCAGGTGATTTTCGGGGCGCTGCTGACCGTGAACGACGGCACGCTGCCCTGCTTCCTGACCGAGATCTTTCCGACCCGGGTGCGCTATTCCGGCTTTGCCTTCAGCTTCAACACCGCCAATGCGCTGTTCGGCGGCACGGCGCCCTTCGTCGCCACCTGGCTGATCGGCGCCACCGGCAGCAAGACCGCCCCGGCCTGGTATCTGGTCGCAGCCGCAGTCGTGGCCCTGGTCGCCATGCTGGCCGCGCGCGAAACCGCCGGCAAGCCCTTGCGCGACTGACGCAGCACGGACGCTTGCCCCGACGCGGGCAGGCGTCCTAGGCTGGGGCCCGCAGCCACAGCCCGAGGCCCCCGATGCCCTTCCACGAACCCGTCGATGCCGCCCTTGTCCCGCGTTTCGCGGGACATTCGACCTTCATGCGCCTGCCCGCGCTCAGCGACCCGACCGGGCTCGACGTGGCGATCCTCGGCATTCCCTGGGACGGCGGCACCACCAACCGCCCCGGCGCCCGCCACGGCCCGCGCGAGGTCAGGAACCAGTCCAGCCTGATGCGCCGCGTGCATCACGTCACCGGGGTCGCGCCCTATGAACGGCTGCGGGTGGCCGATCTGGGCGACTTGGCCGTGCAGCCCATCGACCTGATGGCGGCGCTGGCGCAGATCGAATCCGGCATCAGTGCCATCTGCGCGGCCGGCGCGCGCCCGCTCTCGGTCGGCGGCGACCACCTGACCACGCTGCCGGTGCTGCGCGCCATCCACAAGGCCGGGCGCGGCCCGCTGGGGCTGGTGCAGTTCGACGCCCATTCCGACACTAACGACAGCTATTTCGGCGGCAACCGCTATACCCACGGCACCCCCTTCCGCCGCGCGATCGAGGAAGGCATTCTCGACCCGCGCCGCATGGTGCAGATCGGCATCCGCGGCTCGATCTACGCCGCGGACGAACACCAATGGGCGCAGGACCAGGGCATCCGCATCATCTATATCGAGGAATTCGCCCGCCGCGGCGCCGATGCGGTCTCGGCCGAGATCCGCGCCCTGATGGGCGATGCGCCCTGCTACGTCACCTTCGACATCGACAGCATCGACCCCGCCATGGCCCCCGGCACCGGCACGCCCGAGATCGGCGGCTTGACCACGCGCGAGGCGCAGGCGCTGGTGCGCGGCCTCTCGGGGCTGAATATCGCCGGCGCCGACGTGGTCGAGGTCTCGCCGCCCTTCGACATCGGCGGCATCACCGCGCTGACCGGCGCGACGATGCTGTTCGAGCTGCTCTGCGTGCTGGCCGAGACCCGCTAGCCTTACTGCAAGGCCTTGTCGGTGATCTCCAGCACATAGGCCCCTTCGGGCGCCTTCGAGATCACCGGGTCCGAGCCGCCGCCCAGCAGCACCTTGACCGTGCGGTCGTAATCCGCCGGATCCAGCGCGCCATTGGAGCCGGCCGTCAGCTTGGCGATCTCGCCCATCATGCGGGCCTGCACCTCCAGCGTCTGCGCGCCGGTCTCGTCATTGTCGATGACGATCTGCGCCGCCTCGTCGGGATGCGCCTCGGCATATTTCCAGCCCTTCATCGAGGCGCGGACGAATTTTTCCATCTTGGCGACGAAAGCCGGGTCCTTCAGCTTGTCCTCCATGACATACAGCCCGTCCTCCAGCGTGGCGACGCCCTCGTCCTCATATTTGAAGGTCACCAGGTCCTCGGGCTTCAGCCCGGCGTCGATCACCTGCCAATATTCGTTATAGGTCATGGTCGAGATGCAGGCCGCCTGCTTTTGCAGCAGCGGATCGACGTTGAAGCCCTGCTTCAGCACCGTCACCCCCTCGGGCGAGCCGTCGGTCGGGATCTTCAGCGTCGCCATCCAGCTGAGGAACGGGTATTCGTTGCCGCCGAACCAGACCCCCAGGGTCTTGCCGCGGAAATCCTCGGGGCCGGTGATGCCGCTTTCCTTCAGGCAGGTCAGCATCATCCCCGAGCTTTTGAACGGTTGGGCGATATTGACCAGCGCCAGCCCCTTTTCCCGCGCGGCCAGGGCCGAGGGCATCCAGTCCACCGTCACATCCGCGCCGCCCCCGGCCATGACCTGCGTGGGCGAGATGTCGGGCCCGCCGGGCATGACGTCGACCTCCAGCCCTTCCTCCTCATAGAAACCCTTGTCCTTGGCGACGTAATAGCCGGCGAACTGGGCCTGCGTGACCCATTTCAGCTGCAGCTTCACCTCTTCCGCCTGCGCCGCCCCCACCGCGAGGGCTGCCAGAGCGGCTCCGATCAGAAATCTGTTCATTCCCGTCTCCACTGTTGGTTGCCGGTTTATCCCGGGCCGGTTGAAATCATCGCCCCCGCTGCGAAGGGTGCCAAAAGGTGACCGCCTTTTCGGCCAGCGTCATCAGGCCGAAGAAGCCGCTGCCGGCCAGCGCCGCCACCGCGATCTCGGCCCAGACCAGCGGCAGGTCCAGCTGCCCCACGGCGGTCGCGATGCGAAACCCCATGCCCCGCGTGGGCGAGCCGAAGAACTCGGCCACGATGGCGCCGATCAGGGCCAGGGTGGTGGCGATCTTCAGCCCGTTGAACAGGAACGGCATCGCCGCCGGCAGGCGCAGCTTCAGCAGCGTGTCGCGGTAGCTCGCGGAATAGGTCCGCATCAGGTCGCGTTGCAGCGGATCGGTGGCCGCCAGCCCCGCGACCATGTTCACCAGCACCGGGAAGAACACCATGACCACGACCACGGCGGCCTTCGATTGCCAGTCGAAGCCGAACCACATCACCAGGATCGGCGCGATGCCGACAATGGGCAGGGCGGCGACGAAATTGCCGACCGGCAGCAGCCCCCTTTGCAGGAAGGGAAAGCGGTCCACCGCGATGGCGGTCAGCACGGCGGCGCCGCAGCCGATGACATAGCCCGACAGCGCCCCCTTCAGGATGGTCTGGCTGAAATCGCCCCACAGCAGCGGCAAGCTGCCGGCAAGGCGCGCCGCGATGTCGGTCGGCGCCGGCAGGATCACCGGGCTGACCGCCAGCCCGCGCACCAGCCCCTGCCACAGCACCAGCAGCGTGATGCCGAACAGCGTCGGCACGAAGACCCGCGCCCATCGCGCCGCGCCATGCCGGTTCGCGACCTGCACGTTCAGCGCCATGGCCGCGATCCAGAAGCCGATGGCGGCCCAGCCCTGCCAGCTCATCGCGAAAACCCCATGCGGCTCAACGTCACCCGCTCGACCGCGCCGATCAGCATGACCAGCACCGCGGCCAGGATGGCGGCGGCGAACAGCGCCGCCCAGATCTGCACGGTCTGGCCGTAATAGCTGCCCGACAGCAGCCGCGCGCCCAGCCCCGCCGTCGCCCCTGCCGGCAGTTCCGCGACGATGGTCCCGACCAGCGCCGCCGCGATCCCGACCTTCAGCGAGGCGAACAGATAGGGCACCGAGGACGGCAGCCGCAGCATCCGCAAGCTCTGCCCCTGCGAGGCATTATAGGTCCGCAGCAGGTCCAGCTGCATCCCGTCCGGCGCCCGCAAGCCCTTGACCATGCCGACCAGCACCGGGAAGAAGCTCAGATAGGCGGCGATCAGCGCCTTGGGCAGCAAGCCCTTGATCCCGAGCGAGGCCAGCACCACGATCACCATCGGCGCGATCGCGAGGATCGGGATGGTCTGCGAGGCGATGGCCCAGGGCATCACGCTCATGTCCATCGCCCGGCTGTGCACGATGCCGATGGCCAGCAAAAGCCCCGCCGCCGTCCCCAGCGCGAACCCGGCCAGCGTCGCCGACAGCGTCACCCCGGCATGCCAGACCAGGCTGCGCTTCGAGGTGATCTTCTGCCCGGCCACGCCGTCCCACAGCCCCTTGGCGACCTGATGCGGCGCCGGCAGCACCGGCCGGTCCTGCGCCATGGTCTCGCGCAGCATCTGGCTGAAGCCGACCTCGCTGCCCGCCCGCGCCGCCTGGTCCAGCACCCAGGCCCGGTTCAGCATGACTGCCGCAGCGTACCAGATCACCAGGATCGCCAGCAGCACGGTCAGGACCGGCAGGACGCGGCTCATGTCGCAATCCTTCCGCAAACGGCGCCAAACGGTGCATCCTCGGTGTACGCGCGGTGTACGCCCCGTGCATCCGCGGTGCGGGCCGCAGCCTCAATCATGACCGTGTCCCTCGTGCAAACCCTCGCGCACCTCATGGGCGATGCGGATGAACTCGGGCGAGTCGCGAATATCCAATGGCCGGACCCGCGGCAGCGGGCTTTCGATCACCTTGGTGATGCGCCCCGGGCGCGGCGACATGACCACGATCCGGGTGGACAGGTAAACCGCCTCGGGGATGGAATGGGTGACGAAGGCGATGGTCTTGCCGGTCCGCTGCCACAGCCGCAACAGCTCCTCGTTCAGCCGGTCGCGCACGATCTCGTCCAGCGCGCCGAAGGGCTCGTCCATCAGCAGGATCTCGGCGTCGAAGGCCAGCGCGCGGGCGATGCTGGCGCGCTGCTGCATGCCCCCCGACAGCTGCCAGGGGAACTTGCGGCCGAACTGGCCCAACTCGACCAGATCCAGCACCGCCTGGACCCGCTCGGCCTGCTCGGCCTTCGGATAGCCCATGATCTCCAGCGGCAGGCGGATGTTCCCGGCGATGGTGCGCCAGGGATAAAGTCCAGCCGCCTGAAAGACATAGCCATAGCTCCTGGCCCGCCGCGCCGCGTCCGCCGTCATGCCGCGCACGGTCAGGCTGCCGCCGGTCGGCGTCTCCAGCGCGGCGATGCAGCGCAGAAGCGTGGTCTTGCCGCAGCCCGAGGGGCCGATGAAGCTGATGAAATCGCCGGGCGCCACGGTCAGGTCCACGTCCTTCAGCGCATGGACCGGGCCGTCGTCGGTGGGAAAGGTCAGGTTCAGGTGCCGGGCCTCGATGACCGCCGGTGCCGCCTCCACCTCACACCCCGCTGGCCGGAATGCCGGCGCGCGACACCGGCCTGGGCTCGCTCAGCGCCTTCCAGGTCGACAGCGCCCGGCCGACAGCGCCCCGGGGCTCGCGCGCCACGAACTGGCCATGGCCCTCATGCGTATCGACCTTGCCCTCGGTCACCGCGACCACGCCGCGGGTCAGGGTAAAGCGCGGCAGCCCCACCACCTCGCGCCCCTCGAAGACGTTGTAATCAATGGCGGATTGCTGCCGCGCCGCCGTGATGGTCTTTTTCGCCTCCGGATCCCAGACCACCAGATCGGCATCCGCGCCAACCAGCACCGCGCCCTTCCTGGGATAGATGTTCAGGATCTTGGCGATATTGGTCGAAGTCACCGCCACGAACTCGTTCGGCGTCAGCCGCCCGGTCCTGACACCCATGGTCCACAGCATCGGCATCCGCTCCTCAAGGCCGCCGGTGCCGTTCGGGATCCTGGTGAAATCGCCGATGCCAAAGCGTTTCTGCGCGGTGGTAAAGGCGCAATGATCCGTCGCCACGCAAGACAGGCTGCCCGAGGCTAGCCCGGCCCACAGGCTGTCCTGATGCCGCTTGTCGCGGAACGGCGGCGACATCACCCGCCGCGCCGCATGGTCCCAATCCGGGTTGGCATATTCGCTCTCGTCCAGCACCAGATGCTGGATCAGCGGCTCGCCCCAGACCCGCTTGCCCAAGCTCCGCGCCCGCCGGATCGCCTCATGGCTTTCCTCGCAGGAGGTATGCACGACATAAAGCGGCACCCCGGCCATGTCGGCGATCATGATGGCGCGGTTCGTCGCCTCGCCCTCGACCTGGCTCGGTCGGGAATAGGCATGCGCCTCGGGCCCGGTGTTGCCCTCGGCCAGCAGCCTGGCCGACATGCTGGCGACGATGTCGCCATTCTCGGCATGGACCAGCGGGATCGCCCCCAGCTCGGCGCAGCGCCGGAAACTGGCGAAAAGCTCCTCGTCATTCACCATCAGGCTGCCCTTGTAGGCCATGAAATGCTTGAAGGTATTGATGCCGCGCTCGGTCACGGCCTGCATCTCGTCAAAGACCTGCTCGCCCCACCAGGTCACGGCCATGTGAAAGGAATAGTCGCAACAGGCCCGCCCGGCCTTGTTGTCCCATTTCTTCAAGGCATCCAGCAGCCCCTCGCCCGGGGCAGGCAAAGCGAAATCCACCACCATCGTGGTGCCGCCCGCCAGCGCCCCCCGCGTCCCGCTCTCGAAATCGTCGCTGGAATAGGTGCCCATGAACGGCATCTCCAGATGCGTATGCGGGTCGATCCCGCCCGGCATGACATAGCAGCCCGTCGCATCCAGCACCGTGTCGCCCGCCAGCCCTTCGCCGATCCCGGCGATCCGCCCGCCCTCGATCAGCACATCCGCCGGATAGCTCAGATCCGCCGTGACGATTGTGCCGCCCTTGATGACCGTGCTCATGCCTCAGCCCTTCTTTGTTGCGAAAATACCCCGGGGGTCCGGGGGCAGAGCCCCCGGCCCGGCCGCGCCATCACGCGACCACCTCGGCCGTCTCCAGCACCGCATGCAGCAGCACGTCGGCCCCGGCCGCGGCCCATTCCGGGCTGATCTCCTCGGCCTCGTTATGCGAGAGCCCACCCACGCAGGGACACATGACCATGGTGGCCGGCGCCACCTTCGCCGCCCAGCAGGCATCATGCCCCGCACCCGAGATGATGTCGCAATGATCCAACCCCAGCCGCTCGGCCGCCTCGCGCACCCGCCCGACCAGCACCGGATCGAAGGTCACCGGGTCGAAATGCCCCACCGCCTCGACCGAACAACCCACTGACGACGCGTCACAAATCTCCTGCGCGCGCCTCTCGATCACGGCCCGCATCCCGTCCAGCTTGGCCTGGTCGGGGCTGCGGATGTCGACCGTGAACACCACCGTTCCCGGCAGCACGTTGCGCGAATTCGGGCTGAACTTCACCTGCCCGACACCGCCCACGGCGCCGGGCTGGGCGGCCATTGCAACCTCTTGAACCATCTCGAAAATTCGCGCCATGGCCAGCCCGGCATTCACCCGCATCTCCATGGGCGTCGAGCCGGTATGCGCCTCGCGCCCGGTCAGGGTGAATTCCAGCCACCACAGCCCTTGGCAATGCGTCACCACGCCGATGGTCTTCTGCTCGGCCTCCAGGACCGGGCCCTGCTCGATGTGATATTCGAAATAGGCGTGCATCTTGCGGGCGCCGACCTCTTCCTCGCCCAGCCAGCCGATGCGCTTCAACTCGTCGCCGAAGCGCAGGCCCTGCTGATCCTCGCGAGCATAGGCATAGTCCAGGTCCAGCACCCCGGCGAAGACGCCCGAGGCCAGCATGGCCGGCGCGAAGCGCGCGCCCTCCTCATTGGTCCAGTTCGTCACCACGATCGGATGCCGGGTGCGGATGCCGAGGTCGTTCATCGTCCGCACCAGCTCCAGCCCGGCCAGCACGCCCAGCACGCCGTCGTATTTTCCGCCGGTCGGCTGGGTATCCAGATGCGAGCCGACATAGACCGGCAGCGCGTCCGGGTCCTCGCCCGGCCGGGTGGCGAACATGGTGCCCATGCGGTCCACGCCCAGGCTCAGGCCCGCCTCCTCGCACCAGCGCTGGAACAGGGCGCGGCCCTCGGCATCGGCATCGGTCAGGGTCTGGCGATTGTTGCCCCCGGCCACGCCGGGACCGATCCTGGCCATCTGCATCAGGCTGTCCCACAGCCGCGCGGAATCGATGCGGAGATTCTCTCCGGGTGCTGGCATGTCCTTGATCTCCCTGTCGGCTTCGGGGCTTCGGCCCTCTTGCGACGAATCCTTTTCTGACCGTATGGTCAGATTGCAGGAGGCCACGTTCTGACCATTCGGTCAACAAAAATTCAGCCGCAGAGGCCCGGATGAGTGCCAGTTCCGATGCAGAAGGCCCAAGAATCGGGCGACGCGAGGCAAACCGCCGCGCCACCGAGGAGGCGATCCTGAACGCGGCCGAGACGATCTTTGCCGAGGCCGGCTTCGGCGGCGCCACCATGCAGCTGATCGCGGGCCTTGCCGGCCTGCCGAAAGCCAACCTGCACTATTATTTCGCCAGCAAGGAAGAGCTTTACCGCCGCGTGGTCGAGCGCATCTTCCAGATCTGGCTGGAAGCCGCGCGGGCCATGGACGACGCCCCCGGCCCCGCCGAGGGCATCGCTGCCTATATCGACGCCAAGATGGAGATCTCGCGCCGGCATCCGAACGGCTCGAAGGTCTGGGCCAGCGAGGTGATGCATGGCGCGCCGGTGATCCAGGACTATCTGGAGACCACGCTGCGCGACTGGACCGCCGGGCGGGCCGCGGTGATCCAGGGCTGGATCGACGCCGGCAAGATGGCGCCGACCGATCCGCAGCACCTGCTTTACATGCTCTGGGCCGCGACGCAGCATTACGCCGATTTCGGCCACCAGATCGAGGTGCTGAACGGCGGGCCGCTGGGCGATGCGGACTGGCGCGCGGCGCGGGAATCGGTCAAACGGGTCATCCTGCGCGGCATCGGCGTGGCGGTCTGACGGGAAAGGGCGACATTGGACGACGGCAATCCGGCACGGACGCGCATCCAGCGCCGCAACCGCAAGGCCATTCTGGAGGCCGCGCTGGAGGTGTTTTCCGCCCAGGGTTTTCGCGGCGCGACGTTGGACCAGATCGCCGCCGAGGCCGGGCTGTCGAAGCCGAACCTGCTGTATTACTTCGCCTCGAAGGAGGCGATCCATGCCGAGCTGCTGGCCGGCCTGCTGGATATCTGGCTGGCGCCGCTGCGCGAGCTGGACCCGGCCGGCGCGCCGCAGGCCGAGATCCTGCGCTATGTCCGCCGCAAGCTGGAGATGAGCCGCGCCATGCCGCGCGAAAGCCGGCTTTTCGCCAATGAGATGCTGCAGGGCGCGCCGCGCCTGGCCGAGGCGCTGCCCGGGCTGAAGGCGCTGGTCGACGAAAAGGCCGGCGTCATCCGCGCCTGGAGCGAGGCGGGAAGGCTGGCGCCGGTCGATCCGCATCACCTGATCTTCGCCATCTGGGCCCTGACCCAGCATTACGCCGATTTCGAGGTGCAGGTGCGCGCCGTGCTCGGCCCCGGCCATGACCCTTACGACGAGGCCGGCGCATTCCTGGACCTGCTGTTCGCGCGGTTGCTGCGGGTCTGACGCGCGGCAGCCGGGGGTTTCACACCCCCGGACCCGCTCGATACCGGGGGTTTCACACCCCCGGACCCCCGTGGGGTATTTGCAGAGCAAAGAAGGCGATCATTCGGCGGCGCGGCTCATCGGGTTGTTGGGATGCGTGGTCCAGTTAGCATAGCTCGCGACCGGGCGGCCGGTGCGCGGGTCGATGTCGCCCTGCGGCAATTCCTTCATGGTGATGCAATCGACCGGGCAGACATCGATGCAGAGGTTGCAGGCGACGCATTCCTCGTCCTTGACGACATAGGTGCGGCCGGGCTCGACGCCGATGGCCTGGTGCGAGGTGTCCTCGCAGGCGGCGAAGCAGCGGCCGCATTTGATGCAGGCGCCCTGATCGATCACCGCCTTGGTGGTGTAGTTCAGGTTCAGGTATTGCCAGTCGGTGACCTTGGGGACCGCGCGGCCGACCAGATCCGCGACCGAGGTGAAGCCCTTGTGGTCCATGTAATCCGACAGGCCCGAGATCATCTCCTGCACCACCTTGAAGCCATAGGTCATGGCCGCGGTGCAGACCTGGACCGAGCCGGCGCCAAGCGCCATGAACTCGGCCGCGTCGCGCCAGGTGGTGACGCCGCCGATGCCCGAGATCGGCAGGCCCCGGGTGGCCGGGCTGCGGGCGATTTCCGCCACCATGTTCAGCGCGATGGGCTTGACCGCCGGGCCGCAATAGCCGCCATGCGTGCCCATGCCGTCGATCATCGGCTCGGGGCAGAAAGCGTCGAGGTTGACCGAGGTGATCGAGTTGATGGTGTTGATCAGGCTGACCGCGTCGGCGCCGCCGCGCTTCGCCGCCTCGGCGGGCTTGCGGACATCGGTGATGTTCGGAGTCAGCTTGACGATGCAGGGCATGCGGGAGTGGGTCTTGACCCAGCGCGTCACCATCTCGATGTATTCCGGCACCTGGCCCACGGCCGAACCCATGCCGCGTTCGGCCATGCCATGCGGGCAGCCGAAGTTCAGCTCGACCCCATCGGCGCCGGTGTCCTCGATCCGGTGCAGGATGTCCTTCCAGCTTTCCTCGTCGCAGGGCACCATCAGGCTGATGACCAGCGCGCGGTCGGGATAGTCGCGCTTGACCGACTTGATCTCGCGCAGGTTCACCTCCAGCGGGCGGTCGGTGATCAGCTCGATGTTGTTCAGCCCCATGACGCGGCGGTCGGGGCCGTGGATGACGCCGTAGCGCGGGCCGTTCACGTTGACGATCGGCGGGCCTTCGGCGCCGAGCGTCTTCCAGACCACGCCGCCCCAGCCGGCCTCATAGGCGCGGCGGACGTTGTATTCCTTGTCCGTGGGCGGGGCCGAGGCCAGCCAGAACGGGTTCGGCGACTTGATGCCGATGAAGTCGGTCGCGAGATTCGCCATGGCTCAGGCCCCCATCAGGAAATTGTGGATGTCCTCGGCGGCGTCGCGGCCCTGGGCCACCGCCGTCACGGTCAGGTCGTCGCCGCCGAGCGCGCAGTCGCCGCCGGCCCAGACCCCGGCGGCCGAGGTGCGGCCCAGGGCATCGGTGCGGATCTTGCCGGATTCCAGCGCGATCTCGGCCGGCATCGGGCCGAGGGTCTGGCCGATGGCCTTGAATACCTGGTCGGCCGGCAGGCGGAAGGTCTGGTCGGTCAGCTCCAACCCCAGCGCGCCGCGGCGGGTATAGGCGAATTCGACCTCGCGCACCGCGCCATTGCCATGGATCGCCACCGGGGCGGCGTTCTCGATGATGCGCACGCCATTGGCCAAGGCGTGCTCTTGTTCATGGGCCGAGGCCGGCATCTCGGCCCGGGCGCGGCGATAGACGATCGAGACGTTCAGCGCCCCCAACAGCCGCGCCTGCACCGCGGCATCGACCGCGGTCATGCCGCCGCCGATCACCACCACGTCGCGGCCGATGGGCAGCGCCGCGAGGTCGCGCGCCTGGCGCAGTTCGGCGATGAAGCCGGTCGCGGGCTCGACGCCGCGCTTGTCCTCGCCCTCAAGGCGCAGGGCGTTGACGCCGGACAGCCCCATGCCCAGGAAGACCGCGTCGTAATCGCCGACCAGATCCGCAAGCACGCCGTCGCGGCCCAGCTGCCAGTCGTCGATCAGGCGGATGCCGCCGATCTGCATCAGCCAGGCCACCTCGCGCGCGGCGAAGCCGTCCACCGCCTTGTAGGAGGCGATGCCGTATTCGTTCAACCCGCCGGGCTTGGCCCGCGCCTCATGCAGCACCACGTCATGGCCGTGCATCGCCAGCCGGTGCGCGCAGGCCAGGCCCGCGGGCCCGGCGCCGACCACGGCGACCGTCCTGCCGGTCGCGGCGGCGCGCAGGAAGGGGTGGCTTTGCCGCGCCATGATCGTGTCGGTAGCGTGGCGTTGCAGCGCGCCGATCTCGACCGGCTTGCCCTCGGCGGTCTGACGCACGCAGGAGCCTTCGCACAGGTTCTCGGTCGGGCAGACGCGGGCGCACATGCCGCCCAGGATGTTCTGCGACAGGATGGTCAGCGCCGCCGCCTCGGGCGTGCCGGTCGCGATCTGGCGGATGAACAGCGGGATGTCGATCGAGGTCGGGCAGGCCTCGGTGCAGGGCGCGTCGTGGCAGAAATAGCAGCGGTCCGATTCCACCCGGGCCTGATGCGCATCCAGCGGCGGCGCCACGTCGCTGAAATTGGTGCAATAGCTGTCATGCGACAGCCGGCCGGGCACCACCCCCGGCGTGAACTGGCTGTTGGTCACGATGGACCTCCCTGGCTTGTTATTGCCTGCGAGCGTCTCACAGGCTGATTTTTTATCAAGTGGTAAAATTCAGAACCGCCGCCGCCGGAGCGCGAAAACCGCGCGCCGAGGCAGACGCCTGCGCAGGCTGCGACAGAATGCGGCATATGCACATGAATCGCTGCTGCGATGCAGCGACTCAGTGCTCGGCTTCGGAACGGCGGAAAATCGCAGAGCCCGCCGCCGAAGCTCGGCAGGGCCTGTCGCCGGTCGCGGCCGGATGCTTGGGAAAAACGCTGGATTCTGCTGATTTTTTCGGCTGTAATTCCCCGCAGGAAAGCATTTCTCCCTGAGAGAAAGTTTCTCTTGAAGAAAAACGAATTCCGGTGAATAAATTTTCTCAGAGCCTTCCCTGAACATGATGGAGAAGAAAAACATGTGCGGCATTGTTGGCCTGTTCCTCAAGAACGACGCCTTGCACCCCAAGCTGGGTGACCTGTTGACCGATATGCTGATCACCATGACCGACCGCGGCCCGGACAGCGCCGGGATCGCGATCTATGGCGATGACAGCAACAAGCTGAAGATCACCGTGCAGTCGGACACGCCCGACGAAACCTTCCACGGGCTGGACACCGCGCTGTCGCTGGCGCTGGACGGGCCGGTGACGATGCGCGTTATCGATACCCACGCCGTGCTGACCCTGCCCGAGGGCACCGAGGCCCAGGCCCGCGCCTTCATGGCCGAGAAGGGCATCCGCGTCATGGGCGCCGGCCATTCGATGGAGATCTACAAGGAAGTCGGCCTACCCAAGGACGTGGCCGAGCGTTTCCACCTGCGCGACATGGCCGGCAGCCACGGCATCGGCCACACCCGCATGGCGACCGAAAGCGCCGTGACCACGCTGGGGGCGCACCCGTTCTCGACCGGCGACGACCAGTGCCTGGTGCATAACGGCTCGCTCTCGAACCACAACCAGATGCGCCGCATCCTGACCGAGAAGGGCTTCAAGCCGCAGACCCAGAACGACACCGAGGTCGCCGCCTGCTATATCTCGTCGCGGCTGGCCGAAGGCGCCAACCTGGGCGAGGCGCTGGAGGGCACGCTGGACGACCTGGACGGGTTCTTCACCTTCGTCGTCGGCACCAAGAACGGCTTCGGCGTCGTGCGCGACCCGATCGCCTGCAAGCCCGCCGTCATGGCCGAAACCGACGATTACGTCGCCTTTGGCAGCGAATACCGCGCATTGGCCAACCTGCCGGGCATCGAAACCGCCCGCGTCTGGGAGCCCGAGCCTGCCACCGTCTATTTCTGGGAACGCTGACATGCAGACTATCGACCTTGCCAAAACGCCGCTGCGCGAACTGAACCAGGCCCTGCAAGCGCAGGCCGAACAGACCAACCAGACCGAATGGGTGATCGAGAATCCCAAGGGTGGCCATGCCATCGCCGTGGGCCTGGATGCGCCGATCGAGGTCACCGTAAAGGGCTCGACCGGCTATTACTGCGCCGGCATGAACCAGCAGGCGACGATCAAGGTCACCGGCTCGGCCGGGCCGGGCGTGGCCGAGAACATGATGTCGGGCACCGTCATCATCGACGGCGACGCCAGCCAATATGCCGGCGCCACCGGCCAGGGCGGGTTGCTGGTCATCAAGGGCAATGCCTCGTCGCGCTGCGGCATCTCGATGAAGGGCATCGACATCGTGGTGCATGGCAACATCGGCCACATGTCGGCCTTCATGGCGCAGTCCGGCAACCTGGTGGTGCTGGGCGATGCCGGCGACGCGCTTGGCGACTCGCTTTACGAAGCGCGGCTGTTCGTGCGCGGCAAGGTCAAGTCGCTGGGCGCCGACTGCATCGAGAAGGAGATGCGGCCCGAGCATGTCGAGATCCTGAAGGACCTGCTGGAACGGGCCGGCGCCGACGCGGACCCGTCCGAGTTCAAGCGCTACGGCTCGGCCCGCAAACTCTACAACTTCCACGTCGACCACGCTGGCGCCTACTGATGAGGGACATCATGGACAAGACCCCGCAAACGCTGCCCCGCGAAAGCTACACCTACTCGGCCAGCATCAACTCGGAAATCCGCCGCGCCGCAGACACCGGGATCTACGACATCCGCGGCGGCGGCGCCAAGCGCAAGGTGCCGAGCTTCGACGACCTGCTGTTCCTGGGCGCCTCGATCAGCCGCTATCCGCTGGAAGGCTATCGCGAGCGCTGCGACACCTCGGTGACGCTGGGCACGCGCTTTGCCAAGAAGCCGATCGAGCTGAAGATCCCGGTGACCATTGCCGGCATGAGCTTCGGCGCGCTGTCGGGCCCGGCGAAAGAGGCCCTGGGCCGCGGCGCCACCCTGGCCGGCACCTCGACCACCACCGGCGACGGCGGCATGACCAACGAGGAACGCGGCCACTCCGAAAAGCTGGTCTATCAGTACCTGCCGTCGCGCTATGGCATGAACCCGAACGACCTGCGCCGCGCCGACGCCATCGAGATCGTGGTCGGCCAGGGTGCGAAGCCGGGCGGCGGCGGCATGCTGCTGGGCCAGAAGATCACCGAGCGCGTCGCCCGGATGCGCAACCTGCCCATCGGCATCGACCAGCGCTCTGCCTGCCGGCATCCCGACTGGACCGGCCCGGACGACCTGGAGATCAAGATCCTGGAGATCCGCGAGATCACCAATTGGGAAAAGCCGATCTACATCAAGATCGGCGGCGCCCGGCCCTATTACGACACCGCGCTGGCGGTGAAGGCGGGCGCGGACGTGGTGGTGCTGGACGGCATGCAGGGCGGCACCGCCGCGACGCAGGACGTGTTCATCGAGCATGTCGGCCAGCCGACGCTGGCCTGTATCCGCCCCGCCGTGAAGGCGCTGCAGGACCTGGGCATGCATCGCAAGGTGCAGCTGGTGGTCTCGGGCGGCATCCGCTCGGGCGCCGATGTGGCCAAGGCGCTGGCGCTTGGCGCCGATGCTGTCGCCATCGGCACCGCGGCGCTGATCGCGCTTGGCGAGAACGACCCGAAATGGGCCGCCGAATACGACACGCTGGGCACCACGGCCGACGCCTATGACGACTGGCACGAGGGCAAGGACCCGGCCGGCATCACCACCCAGGATCCCGAGCTGATGAAGCGCTTCGACCCGATCGAGGGCGCGCGCAAGCTGCGCAACTTCCTGGCGGTGATGACGCTGGAATGCCAGACCATCGCCCGCGCCTGCGGCAAGAGCCATGTCCACAACCTGGAGCCCGAGGATCTGTGCTCGCTGACGCTGGAGGCGGCCGCGATGGCGGGCGTTCCGCTGGCTGGCACGAGCTGGATCCCTGGTCAGGGCGGCTTCTGATCAAGACCAGAAGGGCGGGCCACGCGAGCCCGCCCCGGCTTTATCCGTATTCAACAGGGACCAAATCAATGACCGATCTTGCCGAATTCGCCCGGGAAAAAGGCGTCAAGTATTTCATGGTGTCCTACACCGACCTGGGTGGGGCGCAGCGCGCCAAGCTGGTGCCGGCCTATACGATCAACAACGTCGTCAAGGGCGGCGCCGGCTTTGCGGGCTTCGCGGGCGGGTTCGTCCTGACCCCCGCGCATCCCGACATGCTGGGCGTGCCGGACCCGACGACCGTCATCCAGCTGCCCTGGAAGCCCGAGGTGGCCTGGGTCGCGGCCAACCCCGCGATGTACGACAGCCCGCTGCCGCAGGCGCCGCGCAACGTGCTGCGCAACGTGATCGCCGATGCCGAAAAGGAAGGCCTGCGCATCAAGACCGGGGTCGAGCCCGAGTTCTTCTTTCTGTCGCCCTGCGGCGGTCAGATCGCCGATACCCGCGACGTGGGCTCCAAGCCCTGCTACGACCAGCAGGCGATCATGCGCCGCTATGACGTGATCTCGGAAGTCAGCGACTACATGATCGACTTGGGCTGGGAGCCCTATCAGAGCGACCACGAGGACGCCAACGGCCAGTTCGAGATGAACTGGAAATACGACGACGCGCTGGCGACCGCCGACAAGCTGGCCTTCTTCAAGTTCATGCTGAAATCGGTCGCCGAGAAGCACGGGCTGCGCGTGACCTTCATGCCCAAGCCGTTCCTGGAGCTGACCGGCTCGGGCATGCATGCCCATATCTCGGGCTGGAGCCTCGACGGCGAGACCAACGCCTTCTACGACGGCAATGACGAGCTGGGCCTGTCCGAAGTCGGCCACCACTTCCTGGGTGGCATCATGAAGCACGCCTCGTCGCTGGCGGCGATCACCAACCCGACGATCAACAGCTACAAGCGCATCAACGCGCCGCGCACCTCGTCGGGCGCGACCTGGGCGCCGAACTCGGTCACCTGGTCGGGCGACAACCGCACCCACCTGGTCCGCGTCCCCGGCAAGGGCCGGATCGAACTGCGCCTGCCGGACGGGGCCTCGAACCCCTACCTGCTGCAAGCCGTCATCATGGCCGCCGGGATCGACGGGGTCCGCAACAAATGCGACCCCGGCAAGCGCCTGGACATCGACATGTATGCCGACGGCCACACCGTCAACGACGCGCCCAAGCTGCCGCTGAACCTGCTGGACGCCATTCGCACCTTCGATGCCAACACCGAACTGAAGGCGGCGCTTGGCGAAGAATTCGCGCAGGCTTTCGTCGAGATGAAGACCAAGGAATGGAATTCCTACTGCGGCCATCTGACACAGTGGGAGCGGGACAACACGCTTGACATCTGAACCAATTCTGCCCCGGCCCTGCGCCGGGGCCAAAATTGGATCAATTGGTTCCTTTTGGACTGGCAGACCCCGGAGCAACGCGTTACAAATGGCGTATTGAAACCGGAGTCTGCCATTTTGTCGTCTCTCCCGCAGCCGCCGCATGTCGCCGCCCCCAGCAAGCCCGCGTCCGGCCCCGCCGTGCAGATGGTGGTCGACGCCCTGAGCAATCGGCTGGCCTCGGGCGATTATCCACAGGGCAGCCGCCTGCCGGCCGAGCGCCAGCTGGCCGCCAGCCTGCAGGTGGCGCGCAATACCCTGCGCGAGGCATTGGACATCCTGGAACAGAAGGGTCTGATCCAGCGCCGCGCCGGCGCCGGCTCCTATGTCGTCGAGCCCGAGCATTGGGACAATACCGTGCCGGTCGCCGCCGCCACCGGGCCGCTGCATCTGCATGTCACCCGCGGCATCCTGGAACCCGAGATCGTGCGGCTGGCGATCCTGAACATGCCCGCCGCCGGGATCGAGACGCTGGCCCAGCTGGTCGAGGAGATGCGGGCGACCAACGACCCGGCGCAGTTCACCCGCGCCGAGGAGGATTTCCAGCAGAAGCTGGCCGAGGGCACCGGCAATCCGCTGCTGGTCAGCTGCTACAACCTGGTGGTCAAGGCGCGCCGCCAGCGCCACCGCGCCGCCATGCTGCGCCGGCTAATGACCGCCGAGCGCCTGGCCTTCCAGCGCTGCGTCCATGCCGCGCTGCTCAATGCCATCGCCTCGCGCGATATCGCCGCCGCGACGGAACTGGTCCAGGAAATGCTGGTCGAGGAACAGCGCCTGCTCATGCAGGAGGACTGATCCCCGCCCCCGGCAGCCACTTGCCACCCATGCCGGCACGCTGCTGCCACAGCAGGCCCAGGGCCTCCATCTCGTGCAGAAGCAGCGCCTCGTGCCGGTCGAGCCAGCCCAGGACCGAGCGGAAGCTGGCGATGCGGGCCACGCCATCGGTCACGCGCACCACCGGCCAGTTGCCGATCAGGGCGTTGTCGATGCCGAACAGCGCCTCGCCATACCAGCGCGCCGGGCCGAAAACCTGCATCATCTGGCCGCCGCGCTTCATCGAATCGAGCACGCTCAGCGGCTCGGTGGTGCCGGCGATCTCGACCGCCTGGTGCCACAGGTCCAGCGCGGCCGCATATTCCCAGCTGACCGCCGACCAATGCCCCGGGAAACGCTGCTGATAGGCGGCGTGAAATGCCGCCGGCTGGCGAAAGAAGAACGCCGTGCCTGCCAGCGCCGGATCGTCGAAGTCCGGGAAATGAAAGGTGAAATCCTGCATGAATTCGACCGAGGTCCGCGCCACCAGCCGGTGGTAGTTGTCGCCGGTGGCCGACAGGATCGGGCCGCGGAAGCCGGCGTGAAAGGCGGCCTCGGTCAGGGCATGGACCATATGCGGCTCGGACGAGCACCAGCACAGCACCTCGGGGTCCTGCGCCAGCATGGCCGCGACCATCGCCTCGGCGTCGCATTCCTGCGGCGGATAGCGCAGCTCGGAAACCACGGTCATGCTTTCCGCAGCGAAAGCAGCGCGGTAGCTGGCAAGCGAGGGCAGGCCCAGCATGTCCTCCTGGCTGCATAGCGCAACGCGCCTCAACTCGGGCCGGGCCTCGGCCAGCCATTCGACGCCGGTGACGACAAAGATCGGATGCACCTCGGCCGGGGCGATCAGGCTGGGGGTATCGGGCGACAGGTCGAAGGGCAGCAGCGTCGTGGTCAGCACCCGTCGCGTCATCAGCCAGGGCAGCGCCGGGGCCAGCGAATCACCCCCCAGCGTCAGCATGACCCGCACCCCCAGCCGCTCGACCAGCTCCATGGCCGCCATGCGGGTTTCGTCGGGACCGATGGCGGCATCGCGGGCCAGGATCTCGACCCGGCGGCGCTGCGCGCCCAGGATCAGCCCGCCCTGTTCGTTCACCCAATCCGCCCAGATCTGGCAGCCCTCCAGCCCCGGCTTGCCCCAGGGCGCGGACGGCCCGCTGAGCGGTGCCAGCAGGCCGATTCGCACCGGGCCGGCGCTGCGGCGCAGATTTCGCGGCAGGCTGCCGGCCAGTGCCAGCCGCTGTGCCAGTGAGCTTTGCATGTTCGTTCCCGATTTGCGCGAATCCTCGCCACGTTACACGGAATTTCGCGCTGAAACTCTTCCTCGCAATAAAAATTCTTGACCAAAGGGGAACCAGAGCCTCTAATTGGTCCAATCCAAATATATCGGAACCATAAATTGGTCCGAACCACAGGGAGCAACACATGACGAAGCGAGTCGCCGTTATCGGCGCTGGCCCTTCCGGGCTTGCCCAGCTACGTGCCTTTCAATCCGCCGCCCGCAAGGGCGCCGAGATCCCCGAGATCGTCTGTTTCGAGAAGCAGTCGAACTGGGGCGGGCTGTGGAACTATACCTGGCGCACCGGCACCGACGAGCATGGCGAGCCGGTGCATGGTTCGATGTACCGCTATCTCTGGACCAATGGTCCGAAAGAGGGGCTGGAGTTCGCCGACTATTCCTTCGAGGAGCATTTCGGCAAGCAGATCGCCTCCTATCCGCCGCGCGCGGTCATGTTCGACTATATCGAGGGCCGGGTGAAGAAGGCCGGCGTGCGCGACTGGATCCGCTTCAACACCGTGGTGCGCTGGATCGAATATGACGAAGAGGCGCAGGACTTCACCGTCACCGTGCACGACATGACCCGCGACCACGTCTATCGCGAGCGTTTCGACCACGTCATCGTCGCCTCGGGGCATTTCTCGTCGCCGAACGTGCCGGAATACCCGGGCTTCGACCAGTTCTACGGCCGCATCACCCATGCCCACGACTTCCGCGACGCCCGCGAATTCAGCGGCCAGGACGTGCTGATCGTCGGCTCCAGCTATTCGGCCGAGGACATCGGCTCGCAATGCTGGAAATACGGCGCGAAATCGGTGACCTCCTGCTATCGCTCGGCGCCGATGGGCTTCAAATGGCCCGACAACTGGGAAGAAAAGCCGGCCATGGAGCGGGTCGAGGGCAAGACCGTGTTCTTCAGCGACGGCAGCAGCCGCGAGGTCGATGCGATCATCCTGTGCACCGGCTACCGGCATTATTTCCCGTTCCTGCCGGACGACCTGCGGCTGAAGACGGCGAACCGGCTGGCGACGGCGGATCTCTACAAGGGCGTGGTCTATGTCCACAACCCGCGCATGTTCTATGTCGGCATGCAGGACCAGTGGTTCACCTTCAACATGTTCGATGCCCAGGCCTGGTACGTGCGCGACATCATCCTGGGCCGCATCGCGGTGCCCGCCGACAAGCAGGCGATGCTGGCCGACGTGGCCGAGCGCGAGGAGCGCGAGGAAGCCAGCCCCGACGTGAAATATGCGATCAAATACCAGGGCGACTACGTCAAGGAGCTGATCGCCGAAACCGACTATCCCAGCTTCGACGTCGATGGCGCCTGCGCGGCCTTCTACGAATGGAAGCACCACAAGGCCGAGGACATCATGGCCTTCCGCAACCATTGCTATCGCTCGGTCATCACCGGGACCATGGCGCCGGTGCACCATACGCCCTGGAAGGACGCGCTGGACGACAGCATGGCCGCCTATCTGCGCAACTGATCCCCCCGACTGGGGGTGGTGGCAGCATCCGCCACCCCCGTCTTTTTCCCGGCAATGGAGGCTCGGATGAGCGCCATCACCTATCCCGGCCTGCTTCGCCCCGGCCCGCCCCGGCCCAGCGGGCTGCGCGTGGCATCCCCCGTCAGCCGCGCCCCCGCGCAGGAACGCCACACCGTGACCGGCGGCGGCGCGCTGCTGTTGCCGCTGGCGCAGGGCGACCGCGTCACCGTCATTAACGCCGAGGGCGGCCAGCGCGCCGAGTTGGTCGCGGTGGACATGCAGGGCCGTCCCGGCCTCTTGGGCCCGGCCTCGGACGAGCCGCACGGGCTGCGCCGGGCGCTGAGCTCGGGCGAGGACAGCCTGACCCGGCTTGCCCGCGGCATCGCGGCGCGCGGCATCGACCTGTCGAAGAACCACGCCATCGCGCTGTTCGGGGCGGAAAGCCCCGCCGGCGACCGCGCCGAATTCACCGCCGAAGGCGCCGGCTGGCTGATCGCCTGCGCGCCCGGCGATCCGATGGACCCGGAGAGCGGCGACACCGCCAGCCCGCTGACCCTGCTGATCGACCGCGCGAGCCCGCGCGCCAAGCAGGGGTTCGCGCTGCCCGACCCGCTGGCCGACCCGATCCTGGACATCCGGGTGAAATCCGCCACGGCCGAGGCCTATCTGGTCCGGGCCGGCGAATATATCCAGATCCAGGACGTGGACGGCCGGCAATGCACGGATTTCCAGTGTTTCGACGCCCGCAAGCTGGATCGCGGCATCCAGAACCCGCTGGACGTCACCACGACCCGCACCATCCTGGGCCACAGCTATGCCATGCCCGGCCTGCATGCGAAATATTTCGACCAGGACAATACCCCGCTGGTCGAGGTGGTGCAGGACACCTGCGGCCGGCACGACGCCTTTGCCATGGCCTGCTCGTCGAAATATTATGACGACATCGGCTATCCCGGCCACGCCAATTGCTCGGACAATTTCAACGGCGCGCTGGCGGAATACGGCGTCGATCCGCGCAAGGGCTGGATGGCGGCGAATTTCTTCTTCAACACCTGGATCGACGCGCATGGCGTGCTGATGACCGACGAGCCCTGGTCCCGGCCGGGCGACTACGTGCTGCTGCGGGCACTGACCGACATCGTCTGCGTGTCCTCGGCCTGCCCCGACGACACCAGCCCCGCCAATGGCTGGCACCTGTCGGACATCCATGTCCGCAGCTATGCCGCCAGCGAACGCTTCCAGCGCGCCGTCGCCTGGCGGCCCATGCCAGAGTCAGAGCCGATCATGACCCGACAGACCGCCTTTCACGACAATTTCGCCGCGCTGACCCGCGACTTCATCGAATACAAGGGCTTCTGGCTGCCGAACACCTTCCCGAACTCCTCGCCCGAAGAGGAATACCGCGCCTGCCGCAGCGGCGTGGCGGTCATGGACCTGTCGGCCCTGCGCAAGTTCGAGGTGACCGGCCCGGACAGCGAGGCCCTGATGCAATGGGTGCTGACCCGCGACGTCAAGAAGCTGGGCGTGGGCCAGGTGGTCTATTCCGCGATGTGCTATCCGCATGGCGGCATGGTCGACGACGGCACGCTGTTCCGCATGGGGCCGGACCGCTTCCGCTGGATCGGCGGCACCGATTACGGCGGCGAATGGATGCGCGAGCAGGCTCAGGCGCTGGGGCTGAACGTGATGATCCGCGCCTCGACCGACCAGCTGCACAACCTGGCCGTCCAGGGGCCGAAAAGCCGCGAGGTGATGAACGCGGCGATCTGGACCGCGCCGCACCAGACCGCGATCCCGGAACTGGGCTGGTTCCGCTGGACCGTCGGCCGGGTGAACGGCCCGAACGGCGCCCCGGTGGTGGTCTCGCGCACCGGCTATACCGGCGAGCTGGGCTATGAGATCTTCTGCCATCCCAAGGACGGGGCCGAGGTCTTTGCCGCCGTGGCCGAGGCCGGCGCGCCCCATGGCATCAAACCCATGGGCCTGGCCGCGCTGGATCTGTTGCGCATCGAGGCCGGGCTGATCTTCGCGGATTACGAATTCACCGACCAGACCGACCCGTTCGAGGCCGGCATCGGCTTCACCGTGCCCTTGAAGACCAAGCCCGACGACTTCATCGGCCGCGAGGCGCTGGTCCGGCGCAAGGAGAACCCGCGCTGGAAGCTGGTCGGGATCGAGATCGACAGCCGCATCCCGGCGCATCACGGCGACTGCCTGCATATCGGCCGGGCGCAGATCGGCGAGATCACCTCGGCGATGTGGTCGCCGCTTCTGGACAAGCAGATCGCCCTGGCCCGCGTGGACGTGACCCATGCGGACGAGGGCACCGAAATCGAGGTCGGCAAGCTCGACGGGCAGCAGAAACGCCTGCCCGCGCGCATCACCGCCTTCCCGCATTACGACCCGAAGAAAGAACGACCGCGGTCCTGAAACCGCGGCGCTGACGACAGAGAGGTTCGACATGATTGCAGCCCGGCGTCCCACGACGCTGGCCGGTTCCGCGCAGCCCCAGGGCTGCCCGGTGCCGGACAGAACCCCCGCCGCATCGCGGAGGGGCGCGCCTGTCGCTGCCTGTGACGGACAAAGCAAGGGAATGCCGCCGGGGCATGAGGGGTGCCCCGGCGCCGCAACATACCGAGCCAGCCTGAAAGCGACCGCGACAGGGTCCGGGGCGGCTTGTCCAACAGGGAAACGCGCATATGGTTGAACAATCAACGGCCGGCCCGATGGTCGGCGCGACGGGGGACGACGGCTTGGCCGCGTCGGGCAGACTGCACCGCACCTTGGACTGGCGCGGGGCCTTCTGGGTCGCGGCGGGCGTGCCGCCGCTGGTCCTGTTTTCCATCGGCGGCATCGCTGGCGTCGCAGGCAAGGCCGCCTTCGTGGTCTGGATGCTGTCCATGTGCATGGGCTTTCTGCAAAGCTTTACCTATGCCGAGATGGCCGGGATGTTCGGCAACAAGTCGGGCGGAACCTCGGTCTATGGCGCGACGGCCTGGCTGCGCTATTCGAAGCTGATCGCGCCCTTGTCGGTCTGGTGCAACTGGTTCGCCTGGAGCCCGGTGCTGTCGCTGGGCTGCGCCATCGCGGCCGGCTACATCCTGAACTCGCTGTTCCCGATTCCGCTGGCGACCAGCCAGCCGGTGATGGATTGGGTCGCGGCCAACATCGGCAGCTATACGGCGCAGAGCCAGGCGGTCATCGACTATATCGCCGCCAATCCCGGCGCGGCCACCGATGCCGCCATCCAGGCCGTGGCCCGGGCGGACGCCGTCGCCGCCCTGACCCCCACCTTCCGCACCTGGGAGGCGCTGGCGCTGCCGATCCCCGGCCTGGGCACGCTGCATTTCAACGCGACCTTCGTCATCGGCGTGGTCCTGATGCTGATCATTTTCGCGATCCAGCACCGGGGCATCTCGTCGACCGCGAAAGCGCAGCGGGTCATGGCCATCATCGTGCTCGTGCCGCTGTTCCTGGTCGGGTTGGTGCCGATCCTGAACGGCTCGATCAACACGATGAACGTCACCGGCATCGTGCCGCCGACCGCCGCCTATGCCGCGACGGACGGGGCCTGGGACATCGGCGGCTGGACGCTGTTCCTGGGCGCGATGTATATCGCCGCCTGGTCGACCTATGGCTTCGAGACCGCGGTCTGCTACACGGCCGAGTTCAAGAACCCGGCGACGGATACCTTCAAGGCGATTTTCTATTCCGGCCTGCTGTGCATGGTCTTCTTCTTCCTGATCCCCTTCGCCTTCCAGGGCGTGCTGGGCCACGAAGGCATGCTGGCCCCTGAAATCGTCGACGGGACCGGGGTCGGCGCCGCCTTGGCCGGGCTGGTCAGCGGCGGCGCGGTCATCACCCAGATCCTCGTGATGCTGATGATCCTGGCGCTGTTCCTGGCGATCATGACCGCGATGGCGGGATCGTCGCGCACGCTCTACCAGGGGTCGCGCGATGGCTGGCTGCCGCGCTTTCTGGGCCATGTGAACGAACATGGCGCGCCGACCAACGCGATGTGGACCGACCTGTTCTTCAACGTGTTCCTGCTGGCGCTGGCCTCGGACCCCGGCGGCTATTTCTACGTGCTCGCCATCTCGAACGTCGGCTATATCATGTTCAACTTCATGAACCTGAATGCCGGTTGGATCCACCGCATCGACAGCCCGCATCTGGTGCGTCCCTGGAAGGCGCCGACGGTGCTGATCGGGATCAACACCTGCCTGGCCTTCGTGAACGCCATGTTCCTGGGCGCGGGCGCCAAGGTCTGGGGCTATTCCGGCGCGCTGTGGTCGGGGCTGATCATGGCCAGCTTCATCCTGCCGGTGTTCTGGTTCCGCCACTACTACCAGGACAAGGGCCATTTCCCGCGCGAGGCGATGGAGGACCTGGGCCTCAGCGACCACGGCGACCTCGGCCCGCGCCGCGCCGGCATCCTGCCCTATCTGGCGCTGATCGCCGGGGCCGCGGTGGTGCTGTTCAGCAACTGGTTCTTCCAGCTGCCAGCCTGACCCGAAATCGGCGGGATCGGCAGCCCGGTCCCGCCCCAAACGCAAGACTATTGGGAGAATGACGAGATGACGAATTCCTGGCGCTTTTCGACGCTGGCCGACCGCCACCGCGCCCTTGGCTCCGAGCTGGAGGACTGGAGCGGCATGGGCACCGCCTGGTCCTATACCTCGGGCGACCCGGATGCCGAATACATGGCGATCCGCACCAAGGCCGGGCTGATGGACGTGTCGGGCCTGAAAAAGGTCCATATCACCGGCGCCGCCGCCAGCCATGTCATCGAGCGCGCGACCACGCGCAACCTTGAAAAGCTGATGCCCGGCCGCTCGGTCTATGCCTGCATGCTGAACGACGCCGGCAAGTTCATCGACGACTGCGTGATCTATCGCACCGGCCCGAACGCCTTCATGGTGGTCCACGGCGCCGGCCAGGGCTTCGAGCAGCTGACCATGGCCGCCTATGGCCGCGACGTGTCGGTGATCTTCGACGACAACCTGCACGACCTGTCGCTGCAAGGCCCGCTGGCGGTCGACTACCTGGCCAAGCACGTCCCGGGCATCCGCGACCTGCCCTATTTCGCGCATATGCAGACCTCGCTGTTCGGCAAGCCGGTGATGATCTCGCGCACCGGCTATACCGGCGAGCGCGGCTACGAGATCTTCGTGCGCGGCCAGGACGCCGGGCTGGTCTGGGACCGCATCCTGGAAGAGGGCAAGGAGATGGGCATCATCCCCTGCCGCTTCACCACGCTCGACATGCTGCGGACCGAAAGCTACCTGCTGTTCTTCCCCTACGACAACTCGGAAATGTATCCCTTCGAGAACGAGCAGGGCGGGGATACGCTGTGGGAACTGGGCCTGGACTTCACCGTCTCGCCCGGCAAGACCGGCTTCCGCGGCGCGGATGAGCATTACCGCCTGAAGGGCAAGGAGCGCTTCAAGATCTGGGGCCTGAAGCTGGAAGGCGACAAGGTTCCGGGCAACGGCGCGCCGGTGATGCAGGACGGCAAGCAGGTCGGCGTGGTGACGCAGGCCATGCATTCGCCGCTGAACGACTGGACCGTCGCCATCGCCCGTCTGCCGGTCGAACTGGCGAACGACGGCACCAGGCTGGTCGTGAACTGCGCCACCCATGGCGAGATCCCGGCGACCACCGGCCAGATGCCGTTCTTCGACCCGGAAAAGAAACGCCGCACCGCCAAGGGCTAAGCCACCGGCCGGGGGCGGGACTGCCGCCCCCGCCCCCTCAGCCAAATCTGCCAGGGACCACCGCAATGAGCTCGCCGCCGACCCAAACCTTCACCAGCCGCCCGGTTTACGCGACCCTGGAACCGCGGCCCTGTCGCAGCGCCCTGATGGTCGCCGACGACGCCGGCGCGGCGGCGCTGGTCGCGCTGGCCGAAAAGGCGCCCGACCTGATGGCCAAGGCCACGCTGCTGCATCTTCAGGACGGCTTTTCCATGGCCCCCGCGCTGCGGGCGCTGAACCCGGCAAACCTTGTCACGCTTGGCGCGACCGCCGAGTTGCCGGCGGCGCTGGAGTGCGCGCTGGACGGCGCGGCGATGGGCTTGCAGGCCTTTCTCGCCGGCTCCGAAGGGCTGATCGCGCAGGCACAGGCGCAGCTTCTGGATGCCGGCCTGCCACTGGGCGCGATCCAGTCCGAACATCGCGGCACCGCCGCGCGGCGCATGCAATGCGTGCATTGCAAGACCGTCGCCGAGGGCGTGACGACCGACCCCTATACCTGCCCCGGCTGCGGCCGGGCGCTGTTCGTGCGCGACCATTTCTCGCGCCGGCTGGGCGCCTTCCAGGGCGTCTGCATCGACGCCGAAACCCCCGGCGAGGTGCCTGAACCCGTGGAGATCCGCTGATGCAACCCCTGATCCTGACCGCGCGCGAAACGCTGTCGCCCCGCATCACCCGCTTTCGCTTCGAACGCCCCGACGGGGGCCCGCTGCCGCTGTTTTCCGGCGGCGCCCATGTCATGGTCGAGATGCAGGACGGCAACATCCTGCGCCGCAACGCCTATTCGCTGATCTCGGACCCCGAGGACGGCTCGGGCTACGAAATCGCCGTGCAGCGCGAGGACCAGGGCCGCGGCGGCTCGCTGTTCATGCACCGCGAGGCGCAGCCGGGGATGCTGATGCATATCGGCAATCCGGTGAACCTGTTCGCGCTGAACCTCAAGGCCCGCAAGCACCTGCTGATCGCCGGCGGCGTCGGCATCACGCCCTTCCTCGCGCAGGTGCGCGAGCTGCGGCGGCTGGGCCTGCCCTATGAGCTGCATTACGCCGTGCGGGCGCGGGACGAGCTGGCCGCCCTGCCCCTGCTGCCCGAGGGCGTGCATGTCCATGTCAGCGCCGAAGGCTCGCGCATGGACCTGGGCGCGCTGCTGTCGGCGCAGCCGCTCGGCACGCATCTGTATGTCTGCGCCTCGGACCGGATGATCTCGACGGTGCTGGATTCTGCGCTGGCGCTCGGCTGGCCCCGCGACGCGCTGCATTCCGAGGAATTCCTGGCCCCCGCCCCCGGCGAGCCCTTCGAGGTGCATTGCGCGCGCAGTCACAAGACCCTGACCGTCGGCGCCCATGAAAGCCTGCTGGAGGCGCTGGAAAACGCCGGCATCGACGCGCCCTGGCTGTGCCGGGGCGGCGCCTGCGGGCAATGCGAAACCGATGTGCTGGCCTGCGACGGCACCATCGAACACCACGACCACTGGCTGGAACCCGAGGAACGCGCCCGCAAGATCATGCCTTGCGTGTCGCGCTTCCGCGGCCGGCTGCTGACCATCGACCGATAGGAGGCTCCGATGACCATCACCTTCAACAAGGAAAGCTTTCGCGGCGACTACAGCTATCACAACTCGCCCGCCGCGATCCGCCGCTTTCCCTTCCCCTTCGACCGCGACGAATACATGTATTCGGTGAACATGGAGCCGCATCGCGCCGCCGGTCCCGACCACAGCGTGTTCCAGCGCCGCTTCGACGTGGACGAGCATTACGTAGCCGAGATGGCGGACCGCGCCATCACGCTGCAGCGCGACCCGGGCCGCTGCCAGTCGCTGCCGCATATGCGGCTGGCGGGCTGGGATCTGCTGGAACTGATCATGACCGCCAAGTCCGAGGACTATCCGGACCTGTTCGAGCTGCACCGCGACGGCGACCGCTGGCGCTGGGTGAACAAGCCCTTGGGCATCGACGACAGCTTCACCTTCATGGACGATCTCAGCCTGCCCTATGGGCCGATGGAATACATCACCCGCCAGACCCAGGGCGATTTCGCGCTGCTGGACCAGCGCGAGAACAACCTGTGGATGGATGCGGGCATGGTGACGTCGCAGGCCGACTGGAGCCTGGATTTCGACATCGGCATGAACTTCTTCGAATGGCACGCGCCGGTGCCGCGCGCGGCGGAAATGGGCATCTTCCAGCGGGCGCTGAAGTTCCTGCTGAACGTGCAGCAGGACACGCCGGCCCGGCGGCTGAACTGGACCATGACCGTGAACCCGCGGCTGGACACCAGCCCCGAGACCTATCCCGAATGGGGCCCGGAAAAGCGCACGCTGACCCCGGAAAACGTCGGCCAGAAGCAATATCTGCGCGTCGAGCTGCAGACCTTCTTCCGGCTGCCGCGCTCGAACGCCATCGTGTTCCCGATCCGCTGCTATCTCTGCGCGCTCGAGGACATCGTGAAGGTGCCGAAATGGGGCCGCCGGTTGCATCGGGTGATCCGCGACGTGCCGGACGACCTGGCGACCTACAAGGGCTTCCTGGTCAACAAGCCGCTGATCGTCGAATACCTGTCGAAGTTCGACGACGGCGCGCCCACCTCGCCCGGCATCTACCCGGACTAGGGCCGCTTGCGCATCGCCTGCCGGCGCCGTGCCGGCGGCATGCCGAACCGTGCCGCGTAAAGCCGCGAGAAATGCGCGGCGCTGGTGAACCCTGTGACCAGCGCCACGTCCAGCATGCTCAGCGCCGTCTGCTGCACCAGCTCGTCGGCCTTGCGCAGCCGCATCTCACGATAGAACTCCATCATCGAGGAACCGAGTTGATCGCTGAACAACCTCTGCAACTGGCGCGGGCTGCAGCCGACCTGGGCGGCGATCTGCTCGGGCGTCAGCGGGTCGGACAGGTGGCTGAACATCAGGTCCACCGCCTGCGCCAGCATGGGGTGGCGCAGGTCGAAGCGCTCGGCGACCGGGGATTGCTGCGGCTCGTCGGCATTGCGGGCGCGGGGGTGGATGAACCACTCGGCCACCTGCCGGGCGAAGGGTGCGCCGTGGTCGCGGGCGATCAGCGCACACATCATGTCCAGCGCGGCGACACCGCCGGCGCAGGTGAAGCGGTCGCGGTCGATGACGTAAAGCGCGCGCTCGATCAGCAGGTCGGGCTGGTGCTCGGCCAGGGCGTCGATATGCGCCCAGTGCAGGGTGAAGCGGCGCCCCTCCATCAGCCCCAGCCGGGCCAGGATCGCCGCGCCGCCGGAAATCCCGCCCAGCCGGACCTTGCGGTTCTGCAGCGCCCGCAGCCCCCGCGCCAGCGCCGCATCCTCATAGCGCAGCGGGTTGCCGCCGGCGACGACCAGCGCCAGGTCCAGCGCCGCCGGATCGGGCAGGGTCTCGGTAGCGAAACCGCCGCCCGAGGTGGACGCGGCAAAGCCGCCGGCGACGGAATGATAGCTGGGGCGATAGAGTGCGCGCCCCGCCAGCTGGTTCGCCGCGCGCAGCGGCTCGACCGCCGCGGTCAGCGACATCAGGGAATATTCCGGCGTCAGGATGAAGCCGATTCGCAGCATTTCCTCGGCCATGCCGCCCTCGCGTCACAAAAACTTTGTCCCCGTCCCCTAAAGGCAATTTTTTGTCCGTTCAAGACAAATGACGCCGAAAATCCCGCGTATCTTTCCTGTGAGGAAAGGCGAATCGGAGTGCTGACACCGTGAGATATTCGGGTTTTCGCGTCATCAAGGAGGCCCTGACGGGCCATAAGGGCTGGAAGCCGATCTGGCGCAATCCCGATCCCCAGCCCGCGTATGACTATATCATCGTGGGCGGCGGCGGGCATGGCCTGGCGACGGCCTATTACCTGGCCAACACCTTCAAGAAGGCCCGCATCGCGGTCCTGGAGAAAAGCTGGCTGGGCTCGGGCAATATCGGGCGCAACACCACCATCATCCGCTCGAACTACATGCTGCCGGGCAACGAGCCGTTCTATGAATTCTCGATGAAGCTCTGGGAGAACCTCGAGCAGGAATTCAACTTCAACGCCATGGTCAGCCAGCGCGGCATCCTGAACCTGTGCCACACCGATGCGCAGCGCGACGCCTTCCGCCGCCGCGGCAACGCCATGATCTTCGCCGGCGCCGATGCGGAACTGCTGGACCGCGAGGGCGTGCGGGCCATGTATCCCTGGCTGAACTTCGACAATGCCCGCTTCCCGATCAAGGGCGGGCTGTTGCAGCGCCGGGCCGGGACCGCGCGCCATGACGGCGTGGCCTGGGGCTATGCCCGCGGCGCCGACCGGGCCGGCGTCGACCTGATCCAGAACTGCGAAGTCACCGGCTTCCGCATCGAGGGCGGCAAGCTGCGCGGGGTCGAGACCTCGCGCGGCTATATCGCGGCGAACAAGGTCGGCGTCGCGGTGGCCGGCTCGTCGGGTCGGGTCATGGCCCAGGCGGGCATGCGCCTGCCGATCGAAAGCCACGTGTTGCAAGCCTTCGTCTCCGAGGGGTTGAAGCCCACCATCGACGGCGTCATCACCTTCGGCGCCGGGCATTTCTATGTCAGCCAGTCCGACAAGGGCGGCCTGGTCTTCGGCGGCGACATCGACGGCTACAACTCCTATGCCCAACGCGGCAACATGGCGGTGATCGAGGACGTGGCCCAGGGTGGCATGGCGCTGATGCCGGCCATCGGCCGGGCGCGGCTGCTGCGGGTCTGGGGCGGCATCATGGACATGTCGATGGACGGCTCGCCCATCATCGACAAGACGCCCGTCGAGGGACTCTACCTGAACGCCGGCTGGTGCTACGGCGGCTTCAAGGCCACCCCGGCCTCGGGCTATACCTTCGCGCATCTGCTGGCCACCGACACGCCGCACGACACCGCCAAGGCCTATCGGCTGGACCGGTTCGAGCGCGGCTATCCCATCGACGAAAAAGGCATGGGCGCGACGCCCAATCTGCACTGAGGGCCATGACATGCTGATCCCCCATCCCCTGCTTGGCCTGCGCGACTCGGAAGAGTTCTCGTACCTCGGCGATGCCACCCTGCTGGAGCGTCCCGACGGCATGGCCGCCGACGCGCCGCAGCGCTTCTATGAATACCAGCACCTGCGCGACAACCCGGCCGGCGTCCACCGCGAGCTGTGGTTCCACGAACAGGGCGACCGCAGCTGGCTGGTCGTCACCCGCAACACCGTCACGCACGAGATCCTGGGCGCCGAGCTTGCCCGCGACGTGAAGCTGGCGATGGCGAAAGGCGGTGCGGCATGACCCGTCTTTCCGGCGGTCTGATCGACCGCAACCGCAGCCTGAACTTCACCTTCGACGGCAAGTCCTACACCGGCCATGCCGGCGACACGCTGGCCTCGGCCCTGCTTGCCAACGACGTGCGGCTGATGGGCCGCGGCTTCAAGTATCACCGCCCGCGCGGCGTCTTCACCGCGGGCTCCGAGGAACCGAACGCGCTGGTCGAGCTGCGCGCCGGCAACCGGCAGGAGCCGAACACCCGCGCCACCGTGGCCGAGCTGTTCGAGGGGCTGGACGCCCGCAGCCAGAACCATGTCGGCTCGCTGGGCTTCGACCTGCTGGCGGTGAACGACCTGATGTCGCCCTTCTTCGCGGCGGGCTTCTATTACAAGACCTTCATGTGGCCCAAGGCGTTCTGGGAAAAGCTCTACGAGCCGATGATCCGTCGCGCGGCGGGCCTGGGCAGCCTGTCAATGCAGGCCGACCCGGACAGCTATGACGCGGGCTTCCTGCATTGCGACCTCTTGGTCATCGGCGGCGGCGCGGCGGGGCTTGCGGCGGCGCTGACCGCGGCGCGGACCGGCGCACGGGTGATCCTGGCCGACGAGGACTTCCGCCTGGGCGGCCGCTTGCTTGCCGAAAGCGCGCCGCTGGACCGGCCGGCGGCCGAATGGATCGCCGAGGTCGAGGCCGAATTCGCCAGCCTGCCGAACCTGCGCGTCATGCGCCGCACCACGGTCTGGGGCGCCTTCGACCACGGCATCTATGGCGCGGTCGAGCGGGTTTCGGACCACCTGCCGACGCCCGGCAAGCGCGTGCGTCAATCGCTGTGGCGCATCACCGCCAAGCGCGCGATCCTGGCCGCCGGCGCGACCGAGCGTCACATTCCCTTCGCCAACAACGACCGGCCCGGGGTGATGATGGCGGGCGCGATGCGGGCCTATGCCAACCGCTGGGCGGTCAGCCCGGCCAAGCGGGTGGCGATCTTCACCAACAACGACGACGGCCACCGCACCGCCGCCGACCTGGCCGCCAAGGGGGTCGAGATCGCCGCCGTGGTCGACAGCCGCCCCGACGCGCCCGCGCGCGGCAGCTACCGGACCATTGCCGGCGGCATGGTCACCGACAGCAAGGGCCGGCTGGGCCTGGCCAAGGTCGAGGTGACGCAGAACGGCCGCGCGGAATGGATCGACTGCGGCGCGCTCGGCGTCTCGGGCGGCTGGAACCCGAACCTGCACATCGCCTCGCACCATCGCGGGCGGCCGGTCTGGAACGAAGCCGCGCAGGCCTTCCTGGCCGAGGACGGCAATGTCGCGGGCCTCAGCATCGCCGGCGCCGCCGCCGGCAAGGGCTCGACCGCGCAGGCGCTGGCCTCGGGCGCGCAGGCGGCGGTCGCCGCGCTGGCCGACATCGGCATCAGCGCGCATCTGCCCGACCTGCCCCGCGCCGAGGACGAGGCACTGAACCTCAAGCCGCTGTGGCACGTCCCCGGCAAGGGCCGCGCCTGGGTCGATTTCCAGAACGACGTGACCGTCAAGGACGTGAAGTTGGCCTATGTGGAAAACCTGCGCCCGGTCGAGCACCTGAAGCGCTGGACCACGCTTGGCATGGCGACCGACCAGGGCAAGACCTCGAACGTGACCGCGATCGCGGTGATGGCGGAACTGACGGGCCAGTCGATCAACCAGACCGGCACGACGATCTTCCGCCCGCCCTATACGCCGGTTTCCATGTCGGTGCTGGGCGGCGGCGACACCGGCGCGCATTTCCGCCCGCGCCGGCTGACGCCGACGCATGAATGGGCGAAATCGCAGGGCGCGGTCTTCGTCGAGGTCGGGCAATGGATGCGGGCGCAGTATTTCCCCCGCAAGGGCGAGACCGAGTGGCGCCAGACCGTGGACCGTGAGGTCCTGGCCACCCGCGCGGGCGTCGGCATCTGCGACGTGACCACGCTGGGCAAGGTCGACGTGCAGGGCGCCGACGCCGGCGAGTTCCTGGACCGGGTCTATGCCAATGCGATGAAATCGCTCAAGGTCGGCATGGTCCGCTATGGCCTGATGCTGCGCGAGGACGGCTTTGCCTGGGACGACGGCACCTGCGCCCGGCTGGCCGAGGACCAGTATGTCGTGACCACGACCACGGCCAACGCCGGCACGATCTACAAGCATATGGAGTTCTGCCGGCAATGCCTGTGGCCGGAACTCGACGTGCAGCTGATCTCGACCACCGATGCCTGGGCGCAGATGTCGGTCGCCGGCCCGCATGCCCGCAAGCTGCTGGAGCGGGTGGTGGACGGGTTCGACATCTCGAACGAGGGCTTCCCCTTCATGGCCTGCGCCAACCTGACGGTCTGCGGCGGCCTTCGGGCGCGGCTGTTCCGCATCAGCTTCTCGGGCGAATTGGCCTATGAGATCGCGGTGCCGGCACGCTATGGCAATGCGCTGATGGCGCGCATGCTGCAGGTCGGCGCCGACCTGGGCGCCACGCCCTATGGCACCGAGACGCTGGGCGTGCTGCGCATCGAAAAGGGCCATGCCGCCGGCAACGAGCTGAACGGCCAGACCACGGCGCAGATGCTCGGCATGGGCAAGATGGTCTCGACCAAAAAGGACTCGATCGGCGCGGTGCTGTCGCGGCGCGAGGGCATGGTCGCCGACCGGCGCGTGCTGGTCGGGTTCCAGCCCGTCAACGCCGCCGATCCGGTCATGGCAGGAGCGCATCTCTTTGCCGAAGGCGCGGCGCAGGATACCGCGAACGACCAGGGCTGGATCACCTCGGCCTGCTATTCGCCGCATGTCGGCAGCGCCATCGGGCTGGGCTATCTGGTGAATGGCGACAGCCGCAAGGGCGAGGTGGTGGTCGCCGCCAACCCGCTGCAAGGCCAGTCCGTGCGCGTTCGCGTGGTCTCGGCCCATTTCGTTGACCCCGAAGGAGGCCGCGTCCGTGACTGACCTGACGCCGATCTGCGCCCTGGGCGCCGCCGTGCCGCAAAGCCGCACCATCGGCGCGGTGACCCTGACCGAAAACGCCGAGCTGGGCCTGGCCTCGCTGGCCCTGCGCCGGGGCGGCGCGGCCCCCGACCTGGGCCTGACGCTGCCCGGCCCCGGCGGCTGGGCCGAAGGCCAGGGCATCGCCGCCTTCTGGACCGGACCCGACCAGTGGATGGTCGAGTTCCCGGGCCAGGCCAGCCAGGATGTCGCGGCCCGGCTCGCCGGCCCCGGCGTCTCGGTGACCGAGCAGACCGACGGTTTCGCCGCTTTCGAGATCACCGCGCCCGAGCCGGTGCTGGTCGCGCTGATGGAAAAGCTGGTGAACGTCGATCCGGCCCGCTTCGGTTCCGGCTCGGCCACCCGCTGCGGCTTTCACCACATGAGCATCTTCATCATCCGCCGCGCCGCGGACCGGCTGGCGGTGCTGGGCATGCGCTCGGCCGCCGGCACCATCTGGCACGCGCTCGTCGACGCCGCCGAACAGCAGGAGATCCGGGCATGAGCAACATCATTGACGGGAAGGCGTTTGCCTTGGGCTTGCGGGGGCGGGTTGCCTCGGGGGTTGCGGGTCTTGCGGCGCGGGGGATCGTGCCGGGGCTGGCGGTGGTGCTGGTGGGCGAGGATCCGGCCTCGGAGGTCTATGTCCGGAACAAGGGCATCCAGACCCGCGAGGCCGGCATGGCCTCCTGGGAGCACAAGCTGCCGGCCGAGACCGGACAGGCGGAGCTGCTGGCGCTGGTCGAGAAACTGAACGCCGACCCGGCGGTGCATGGCATCCTGGTGCAGCTGCCGCTGCCCGCGCATATGGATGCCGAGGCGGTGATCAACGCCATCGATCCGGCAAAGGACGTCGACGGCTTCCACATCCTGAACGTGGGCCTTCTGGGCACCGGGCAGAAGAGCATGGTGCCCTGCACGCCCCTGGGCTGCCTCTTGATGCTGCGCGACCGGCTGGGCGATCTCTCGGGGCTGAACGCGGTCGTGGTCGGGCGCTCGAACATCGTCGGCAAGCCGATGGCGCAGCTCTTGCTGGGCGAGAGCTGCACCGTCACCATCGCGCATAGCCGCACGAAGAACCTGGCCGAGGTCTGCCGCAGCGCCGACATCCTGGTCGCCGCCGTCGGCCGGCCGCGGATGATCCCCGGCGACTGGGTCAAGCCCGGCGCCACGGTGATCGACGTCGGCATCAACCGCATCGAGGAGGACGGCCGCACCCGGCTGGTCGGCGACGTGGACTTCGACAGCGCGGCCCGGGTCGCCGGCGCCATCACCCCGGTGCCGGGCGGCGTCGGGCCGATGACCATCGCCTGCCTCTTGGCCAATACGCTGACCGCCTGCTGCCGGGCGAACGGGCTGCCCGACCCCGAGCTGGTCGGCTGAGATTGCCGGGGGCCGGGGGCTCTGCCCCCACCCGCCCGCGGCCCCAGGGTGGGGCCACGGGCGCGTTCCCCCGGGATATTTGCACAAGAAAGAAGCCGGGCCCCGCCCGGGCACAGTGGAGAGCACGATGACCAAATACTGCCTGACCGTAGCCTGCCCGACGACGCGGGGCATCGTTGCCGCCATCTCGGGCTATCTTGCCGAGAAGGGCTGCAACATCACCGACTCGAGCCAGTTCGACGACATGGAGAACGACAAGTTCTTCATGCGCGTCAGCTTCCTGTCCGAGGAGGGCGTCGGCCTCGAGGAGCTGCGCGCCGATTTCGCCGAGACCGCCAAGGCCTTCGGCATGGTCTCGGCCTTCCATGACGAGGCCGAGAAGATGAAGGTCGTGATCATGGTCAGCCGCTTCGGCCATTGCCTGAACGACCTTCTGTATCGCTGGCGCATCGGCGCCTTGCCGATCGAGATCGTGGCGGTGATCTCGAACCACATGGACTATCAGAAGGTGGTGGTGAACCACGACATCCCCTTCCACTGCATCAAGGTCACCAAGGAGAACAAGCCGCAGGCCGAGGCCGAGCAGATGCGCATCGTGCGCGATTCCGGCGCCGAGCTGATCGTGCTGGCGCGCTACATGCAGGTCCTGTCGGACGAGATGTGCAAGGCGATGTCGGGGCGGATCATCAACATCCACCACTCGTTCCTGCCCAGCTTCAAGGGCGCCAATCCCTACAAGCAGGCCTTCGAGCGCGGCGTGAAGCTGATCGGCGCCACCTCGCATTACGTGACCGCGGATCTCGACGAGGGCCCGATCATCGAGCAGGACATCATCCGCGTCACCCATGCCCAGTCGCCCGACGACTATGTCTCGCTGGGCCGCGACGTCGAAAGCCAGGTCCTGGCCCGCGCCATCCACGCCCATATCCACCGCCGCGTCTTCCTCAACGGCAACAAGACCGTCGTCTTCCCGCCCTCCCCGGGGTCCTATGCCTCCGAGCGCATGGGGTGAAAAGCGACAAATCCGGCACAGGCGACGGCCAAGGCTCTGCCGAGGATTGTAATCTGTCGCAATCCTCAGCAGACTTCTTTCCTCTGAGGAAAGGAAGCCGAGCCGACATGGCCAGGAAATCGGTCAGCCAGATGAAACTGTCGCAGGACCCGCATGCCCTGCGCGACAGTTCCGAACGCAACCTCGAGGTCGCCATCGGCCGCGCCGTGCGCGAGCTGCGCAAGCGCCAGCGCATGACCGGGGCCGATCTGGCGATGCAGACCGGCCTGTCGGTCGGCATGTTGTCCAAGATCGAGAACGGGGTGATCTCGTCCTCGCTGGGCACCCTGCAGGCGCTGGCGAATGCCCTGCGGGTGCCGCTGATCCAGCTGTTCCAGGGCTATGCCGAGCCGCGCGGCGCCATGCATGTGAAATCTGGGCAAGGCGTCGAGATCGAGCGCGCCGGCACCCGGTCCGGGCACCAGTATCACCTGCTGGGCCATATCGGCTCGAACAATTCCGGCGTGGTGGTCGAGCCCTACATGATCGTGCTGACCACCGAGAGCGACCGTTTTCCGACCTTCCAGCACGAGGGGATCGAGCTGCTCTACATGCTGGAAGGCATCGTCGGCTATCGCCATGGCGAGCAGGTCTATCGGCTGGAGCCGGGCGATACGCTGCTGTTCGACGCCGATGCGCCGCATGGGCCGATCGAGTTGATCGAGCTGCCGGCGAAATACCTGTCGATCATCACCTACCCGCAAAGCAAATAGGGCCGGACGTCGCGCCCGGCCCGGTGGATCAGCTGCGGGCCGGTGCCAGGGCGGGCGCGGCGGCCGGGCTGCCCGGCTGCGCGGCGATGGCCGCGCCGGCATAGGTGCCGTCGCCCAGGCGATAGCCGACCTCGCCATGTTCGGCGGTGTCGAGCCCGTCGAATTCGGCGTCCTCGTCGACGCGCAGCCCGACCAGGGCGTCCGCGACCTTCAGCGCGATCCAGGTCGTGACCAGCGAGATGAGGATGGAAAAGCCCATGATCGCCAGTTGCGGCACCATCTGGGTCATCAGCGTGCGGCCCTCGGGGTAGCCGAGGCCGCCCAGCACCGGCGCGGCGAAGATCACCGTCAACACGCCGCCGACCGCCGCGCCGACGCCGTGGACGCCGAACACGTCGAAACTGTCGTCATAGCCGAAGCGGCGCTTGACCACCTCGACGGCGAAGACGCAGACCGGGGCGGTCAGGAAGCCCACGGCCACCGCGCCGGCCGGGCCGACGAAGCCGCAGGCCGGGGTGATCGCCACCAGCCCGGCGATGGCGCCGGAGAGCAGGCCGAAGGTGCTGGCCCGGCCGCGATGCAGCCATTCCGCCGCCATCCAGCCAAGCGCGCCGCCGGCACCGCCCAGCATGGTGTTCAGCATCACCAGCGCCGAAAAGCCGTTCGCTGCCAGCGCGCAGCCGCCGCAGAAGGCAAGCCAGCCGACCCAGAGCATGGCGCCGCCGGTATAGGTCATGGTCATGTTGTGCGGCGCCATCATCGTGCTGCCGTAGCCCTGGCGCGGCCCGGCAACCAGCGCGCAGACCAGCGCCGCCATGCCCGCGTTCAGGTGCACGACATTGCCGCCGGCGAAATCCTGCACGCCGATGTCGAAGACCCAGCCGCCGCCCCAGGCCATATGCGCCATGGGGACATAGTTGATGGTCAGCCAGACCGCCATGAAGATCAGCACGGCGGCGAATTTCATCCGCTCGGCAAAGGCGCCGACGATGATCGGCGGCGTGATCGCCGCGAACATCAGCATGAAGAGCACATAGAGATATTCAGGAATCGTGCCGACCATGCTGTCCTGGGTGACGCCCGACAGGAAGAGTTTCGAGGTGCCGCCGATCAACGCGTTCAGCGGCCCTTCGGCGAAGCTCAGCGAATAGCCGAAGGCGATCCACAAGACCGCGATCAGCGCAACCGAGGCGAAGATATGCGTCAGCACCGAAAGCACGTTCTTCGATCGCGCCATGCCGGCATAGAACAGCCCGAGCCCGGGCAGCATCATCAGCATCACGATCAGCGCGCAGGTGGCGACGAAGGCGGTATCCCCGGCGCTGAGCGCGGGTCCGGCCTCTTGCGCCTGGGCAAGGGCGGGCAGCAGGGCCGCGGCCAGTCCGGCCGGCAGGGCTTTCTTCAATCTCATGGCGATACCCATCATGGCAAGGTGAACGGGTTCATGATGGGCGGGCGGAGCGCAAAGGAAAGTTTCTTGGCGATAAATTTCCGATCCTGGAAAGAAGATCGCCGGATTGCCGCGCCCGTGGTCAGCCTGCCCGATCCCGCGCCAGAATGCTGACGCGGTCCCGCCAATGCCAAACGGCGGCCGGGCTCATTTGCCCCGCCGCCGCGCCGGTCCTGCAGCCGCGGGGTCGCCCCCGCGCCATGTCTCACATGCCCTTGTACAGCGGGAATTTCGCGCAGAGCGCCTCGACCTCGGCCTTGACGCGGGCCTCGACCTCGGCGTTGCCGGCCTCGCCGTTCGAGGCCAGCCCGTCCACCACCTCGACGATCCAGCGCGCGATCTGGCGGAACTCCGCCTCGCCGAAGCCGCGCGTGGTGCCGGCCGGCGCGCCCAAGCGCACGCCCGAGGTCACGAAGGGCTTCTCGGGGTCGAAGGGCACGCCGTTCTTGTTGCAGGTGATATGCGCCCGACCCAGCGCCGCCTCGGTCGCCTTGCCGGTCACGCCCTTGGGACGCAGATCGGCCAGGCACAGGTGGTTGTCGGTGCCGCCCGAGACGATGTCGATGCCGCCCTTCATCAGCTCGTCGGCCATGGCCTGCGCGTTCTTCACCACCTGGGCCGCGTAATCGCGAAAGCCCGGGCGCAGCGCCTCGCCGAAGGCCACCGCCTTGGCCGCGATCACATGCATCAAGGGGCCGCCCTGCAGGCCGGGGAACACCGCCGAGTTGATCTTCTTCGCGATCTCGGCATCGTTGGTCAGCACCATGCCGCCGCGCGGGCCGCGCAGGGATTTATGCGTCGTCGTGGTCACGACATGGGCATGCGGCAAGGGCGAGGGATGCTGGCCGCCCGCCACCAGGCCCGCGATATGGGCCATGTCGACCATCAGGTAGGCGCCGACCTCGTCGGCGATCTTGCGGAACTCGGCCCAGTCCCAGATGCGGCTGTAAGCGGTGCCGCCGGCGACGATCAGCTTGGGCTTGTGCTCATGCGCCTTTTTCCGCACGTCCTCCATGTCCAGCAGCTGGTCCTGCTGGCGCACGCCGTAGCTGACGACGTTGAACCACTTGCCCGACATGTTGACCGGCGAGCCATGCGTCAGGTGGCCGCCCGAATTGAGGTCGAGCCCCATGAAGGTGTCGCCGGGGCTGAGCAGCGCCAGGAACACGGCCTGGTTCATCTGGCTGCCCGAATTCGGCTGCACATTGGCGAAGCCGCAGTCGAACAGTTGCTTGGCGCGCTCGATCGCCAGGTCCTCGACGATGTCGACATATTGGCAGCCGCCGTAATAGCGCTTGCCCGGGTAGCCCTCGGCGTATTTGTTGGTCAGGACCGAGCCCTGCGCCTCGAGCACCGCCTTCGAGACGATGTTCTCGGACGCGATCAGCTCGATCTCGTCGCGCTGCCGGCCAAGCTCCTGACGGATCGCCCCGAAAATCGCAGGGTCGCGCGTCGAAAGCGGCTCGGTGAAAAAGCCCGAAGGGGTCTGTTCGTTCATGCTGTCTGCTCCTTATCCAGTCCAGCCCAGAGCGGCGGAAATGCAATTCATCGTCTGCATCAGCGCGACCGGCAGGCCTGGCCCGGTCTGGTCGCGATTCTTGCGCAGCAGCGCGACCTGAAGGTCATGCACCCGGTCCAGATCGGCGCGCACCCGGCCGAAGCGCGCCGACATGTTCGGGAAGCGCGCGCCGATCTCGGTGCCGCCGTTCAGGAAGGTCACCGCCGCGCGGCTGTCGTCATACTCCTGGCGGATGCGGCCGAAGATGTCGTCGCCCACCCCGTCGTCGGCGACCAGCGCCCGGTATTTCGCCGCCACCGCCATGTCGGCATGGAACAGCGACTTTTCCGTCTCGTCCACGATCAGCCGGAACACGCGCGATTCGCGGACCATGCGCAGCAGCAGCTTGTCGCCCTCGGCGCGGTGGAAGCGGCGGAAGGTGGCGATGGCCGAGCCGAAGCCATACCAGCCCGAGATCAGGTGGCGGTTCTGCGACCAGGCAAAGACCCAGGGGATGGCCCGCAGGTCGTCGAGGCTTTGCGCGCCGAAGCGCCGGGCCGGGCGCGAGCCCATCTTGAGCATGGCCAGCTCCTCGACGGGGCTCGACTGGTTGAAATAGTCGATGAAGCCCGGCCGGTGCAGCAGCCCGCGATAGGCGGTGCAGGACAGATCCGACAGCGCCTCGAGCGTGTCGTTGAACTCGGGCCGCACCGGCTCGACCGCACTCGCCAGCGACTGCGCCATGACCGACGAGGCCAAGAGCTCCAGCTCGTATTGCGCGGTGCCGCGGTTGGCGTATTTCGACGACACCACCTCGCCCTGTTCGGTGGTGCGCAACCGGCCGTTCACCGTGCCGGCGGGCTGGGCCGCGATGGCGCGTTCGGTCGGCGCCTGGCCGCGGCTGACCGAGCCGCCGCGGCCGTGGAAGAACACCGGCATCAGCCCGTGTCCGGCCAGCACCCGCGCGATGCTGCGCTGCGCCTTTTCCAGCTCGCGGCTGGCGCAGAGGAAGCCGCCGTCCTTGTTGCTGTCGGAATAGCCCAGCATGATCTCGATGCGGCGGTCCTCGGTTTCCAGGCTGCGCCGGGCCAGCGGCACGCGCAGCAATTCGTCCAGGATCGCCGGCGCGGCGCGCAGGTCGCCGATGGTCTCGAACAAGGGCACCACGCGCAGGTCCAGCCGTTCCGGGCCGAAACCGGCATAGCGCGCCAGCAGGAACACACCCAGCAGGTCGTCGCAAGAGCGGGTCATCGACAGGATGAACGGGCCGATGGCCAGCGGGTCGGCGCCGAAGCGGGTGACGCGCATCAGGTCCAGGAGGTCCAGAAGTTCGGCCGTCTCGGCCGGCAGCGCCTCGCGCCGGGGACTCGGCAGCCTGTCCTGCACGATCTCGGCCCGCAGCCGCGCCGACCATTCCGGCGTGCCGTAGTCCGGCGCGCCCTCGCCCCAGAGCGAGGCCAGCGCCCGCGTCGTGACCGAGGAATTCTGCCGCACGTCCAGCGTGACGGTGCGGAAGCCGAAGATCTCGGCCTGCCAGCGCAGGGGCCGCACCAGCCGTTCGGCCAGCTGGCCGGCCCCGATCAGCTCCAGCGCGGTTTCGACGCGGCGCAGCTCGGCGATATAGTCGCGGATATGGGCATAGGCCGGACCGTTGCCCGAGGCGGTGGCCTCGATGCGGCGGGCAATGGCGCTGATCGCCTGGCGGAACAGCTCGCCGGGGTTGCGGTGCTGCTGCCCTTCGGGCGGCGGGGCGGCGTCGATCACCGCCTGCAGTAGGCCAAGCGCCTGGCCGGGCAGATGCGCGATGGCGCTGCTGATGCTGAGCTGGCGCGCGGCCAGCTCCAGCCCCTGCCGGCAGCGGTCCAGGGCCGCCGCGCGGCCGCGGTCGAGCGCGGTGCGGGTGGTCTCGGTCGTGACATGCGGGTTGCCGTCGCGGTCGCCGCCGATCCAGGAATGGAAGCGCAGCAGCGGCACCGGCCGGTCGGCGGGGTCGGCGCCATGGTCCTGCGCCGCGGCCTGCTGGAAGCGGCGCATGACGTTCGGGGCGGCGTCGAACAGGCTGTCGCGAAAGAATTGCAGGCCCCATTCGATCTCGTCGAGCGGCGTCGGGCGCTGGCGACGCAATTCGCCGGTCAGCCACAACAGGTCGATCTCGGCCTCGAGATCGGCGAAAAGATCGGCCCTTTCGCGCGGGGTCCAGCGGTCGGTCTCCAGCGTGACCAGCGCGCGATAGATGCGGCGGTGGATCTCCAGCACGGTGACGCGCTTGGCCTCGGTCGGATGCGCGGTCAGCGTCGGGCCGACGCAAAGCCCCTGCACATTGCGCCAGAAGGTCTCGGGCGCCAGCTGCGGGCCTTGCGCCAGCACGCGGGCGAAGCTGCCATTGACCGCGGCCGGGCCGTCGCCGGTCTCGACCATGCGGCGGGCGCGGGTCGCGACATTCTCGTCGATGATCTTTAGCAGCTGGAACCAGATGTTCAGCGCCTGAAGGCAGACGGTCACGTCGCCGTCCTGCGGCAGCTCGGCCGACTCGCCCGACAGCAGCGGCAGGATGCCGGGCGCGCGGCGGGCGATGACATTGGTCCAGAGCGCGCGCAACTCGGCCCGCAGCCGCCCGCCATAGGCGTCCTCGGTTTCGTCGGGGGGCAGGCTGCCGATCCGCTGAACCCCGCTTTGCATCAGTTCACCCTGTCGCGCGGTGCGCGTCCTGCGAAGAAATCTTCAAGGTTGTCGAGCACGCGGAAGCCCATCGCCTCGCGCGCCTCGCGGGTGGCGCTGCCCAGATGCGGCAGCATCACCAGCCGGTCGCTGTCACGCAGCGCCGGGTTGATGTTCGGCTCGCCGTCGAACACGTCCAGCGCGGCGCCGCCGATGGATTCGAACCACAGCGCATGCGACAGCGCCATCTCGTCGATCACCTCGCCGCGCGCGGTGTTGATCAGGAAGGCGTCGGGCCGCATCAGCCCCAGCCGGCGCGAGTTGATCAGGTGCCGGTTCGCCGCGCCGCCCGGGCAATGCAGCGAGACGAAATCGCATTGCGGCAGCAGTTCGTCGATGCTGGCGACCTGGGTGGCCTGGCATTGCGCCAGCACCTCGGGCGCGACCGGGCTGCGGTTATAGGCCAGGATCTTCATGCCGAAGCCGTGATGCGCGCGCCGGGCCATTTCCTGCCCGATGCGGCCATAGCCGATGATGCCCAGCGTCTTGCCGGAAACCTTGGTGCCGACCAGATGCGTCGGCCGCCAGCCGGTCCATTGCCCGGCGCGCAGTTCGCGCTCGCCCTCGCCGGCGCGGCGCGCCACCATCAGCAGCAGCGTCATCGCCAGGTCGGCGGTGCATTCGCTGAGCACGTCCGGGGTATTGGTCACGACGATGCCGTGCCGGCCGACGCTGTCGAGATCGATGTGGCTGTAGCCCACGCCGTAATTCGCCAGGATCCGCACCTGCGGCTTGTCGATGTCCAGCGCGGGCGCGCCCAGCTTGTCGGTGACGGTGGGCAGGATCGCGTCGTAATCCCGCATCGCCGCCCGGAAATCCTCGGGCGTGAGCGGCTTGTCGGCGGTGTTCAACCTGACGTCGAACGCCTCCGCCAGCCGCGCCTCGACCGCCGCGGGCCAGCGGCGCGTGACAAGAACCCGAGGTTTCGCCATGTCTGCCTCCGTTACTGCAGGACGCGGGCGATGGTCTGCCCGATCACGGCGGGGTTTTCCGCCATGGTGATGCCGGCCGCCGACAGGATTTCCACCTTTTCCGAGGCGCTTTCCCCGAAGGCCGAGATGATGGCGCCGGCATGGCCCATGGTGCGGCCCTTGGGCGCGGTCAGGCCGGCGATATAGGCCACCACCGGCTTCGTCACATGCTCGCGGATGTAATCCGCGGCCTCGGCTTCCTGCGGCCCGCCGATCTCGCCGATCAGGCAGATGGCATGGGTGTCGTCGTCGTTCTGGAAATGCTCCAGCACGTCGCGGAAGGACGAGCCGTTGATCGGGTCGCCGCCGATGCCGACCGAGGTCGAGACCCCCAGCCCCAGCTCTTTCAGCTGCGCCGCCGCCTCATAGCCCAGCGTGCCCGAGCGGCCGATGATGCCGACATGGCCCTGCATGTAGATATGGCCCGGCATGATCCCCAGCATGGCCTTGCCGGGGCTGATGGTGCCGGCGCAGTTCGGGCCGGTCAGGATCATCCGGCGCTCTTTCGGATAGCGGTACATGTAGCGCTTGACGCGGATCATGTCCTGGGCCGGGATGCCGTCGGTGATGCAGACGCAGTACTGGATGCCGGCATCGGCCGCTTCCATGATGCTGTCGGCCGCGGCCGGCGGCGGCACGAAGACCAGCGAGGCCTGGGCGCCGGTCGCCTCGACCGCTTCCTTGACGGTGTTGAAGACCGGCACGCCCTCGCAGGTCTCGCCGCCCTTGCCGGGCACGACGCCGCCGACGACATTGGTGCCGTAGTCGATCATCTCCCTGGTATGGAAGCGGGCCATCTTGCCGGTGATGCCCTGAACGATGACGCGGGTTTCACGATCCAGAAAAATGCTCATCACACGGCCCTCAGGTTGGGGTTCTGCTTGGTATCGGCGCGCCATGCGGCGACGGCGCGTTCGGCGGCTTCCATCAGCGTGGTGGCGCGGATCAGCGGCAGCCCGCTTTGCGCCAGGATCTTCTGGCCTTCCTCGACATTGGTGCCGGCCAGGCGCACCACGACCGGCACATCCACCGGCTCGTCGCGCAGCGCCTTGACGACGCCCTCGGCCACCCAGTCGCAGCGGTTGATGCCGGCGAAGATGTTGACCAGGATCGCCTGCACGTTCTTGTCCGACATCACCAGCCGGAACGCCTTGGCCACCCGTTCGGGCGTGGCGCCGCCGCCGATGTCGAGGAAGTTCGCAGGCTCGCCGCCGGCCAGCTTGATGGTGTCCATCGTCGCCATGGCCAGGCCGGCGCCGTTCACGATGCAGCCGATATTGCCTTCCAGCCCGACATAGGACAGGCCGCGGTCGGCGGCGCGGGATTCGCGCGGATCCTCTTGCGACTTGTCGCGCAGCTCGCTGATCTGCGGATGGCGGAACAGGGCGTTGTTGTCGAAGGTCATCTTGGCGTCCAGCGCCAGGATGCGGTCGTCCGAGGTCACCACCAGCGGGTTGATTTCCACCATGGTCGCATCGAGGTCGCGGAAGGCGCGGTAGCAGCCCATCAGCGTGCGCACCATCTGCTGGACCAGCCCGGGCTTGATGCCAAGCGCGAAGGCGATCTCGCGGGCCTGGAATTCGCGCAGGCCGACCGCCGGCTCGATGGCGGCGCGGACGATGCTGTCGGGCTTCTCGGCCGAGATCTCCTCGATCTCCATGCCGCCCTCGCCCGAGGCGACGATCATCACGCGCTGGCTGGCGCGGTCCAGCACGAAGCCCAGATAGATCTCGCGCAGGATCGGCACCGCGGCCTCGACATAGACGCGGTAGATGCCCTTGCCCTCGGGCCCGGTCTGATGCGTCACCAGCTTCTGGCCGAACATGTTCTCGGTCACGTCCTGGATCTCGGTGTCGCTGCTGCAGACCTTGACCCCGCCGGCCTTGCCGCGGCCGCCGGCATGGACCTGGGCCTTGACGACCCAGCGGTCGCCGCCCATCTCGCGCGCCCGGTAAGCCGCCTGTTCCGGGCTATAGGCCAGCGCGCCGGTGGGAATGCCCACCCCGAACTTGCTGAGCAGTTCCTTGGCCTGGTATTCGTGGATATCCATCGTCTTCTCCCCTCCCTGGGTGTCGCTTATTCGGCGGCGACGGCCGTATCGTAGTGACGCTGCAGGCCCTCGAGCACCGGGCCGGTGTCGATGCCGGCGCCCATGTCGTTCAGCGCCGCCGCAAAGCGGGTGACGATGTCGGTGATGGCGCGCTGGTTCAGCAGGTTCAGGATGCCGATGCGCACCTGCACGGGTTCCGAAAGCGTCGGCCAGATGCCGAAGCCCTTGGCACGGCAGGAGGCCACCAGCTCGGCCTCGCGGCCCGCCAAGGCCGGCGGCAGGTTCAGCACCACCAGCGAGGTCATGTTCGAGGTGACCTTGCAGCCCATCGCCGTCACCGCATCGCGCAGCGCCGCCTCGTGGAAGGCATAGGAGCGCGCCCGGCCGGCCACGCTCTGCTGCAGCAGGATGCGCAGCGCCTCGTGGAAGGCCGCGACGGCATAGGCGCTGTGGGTGCGGTGATAGGCGCCCTTTTCCACGTCCTTGCCGTCGATGATGCCCCAGTGCCGGGCCTCGAGGATCGGGTGATGCACGAAGGTGCGGGCGCCGGATTTCTTCAGGCTGTCGATATAGCGGTCGGTGAAGCTGACCGGCGCATAGGTCAGCGGCAGGCAGCAGATCCCTTTTTGCGGGCACGAGGCCCAGCCGGCGACGCCCGGGTAATCGTCGATCGAGAAATCCTCGACCCCCAGCGACGACACGGCATCCACCAGGCCCATCGCGCCATGCTTCTCGCAGGCGTCGGAAAAGCCCTGGATGTCGTTGATGCGGCCCGATCCGGTTTCCCAATGCGCCATCGCGGCCCATTTCGGCTTGTGCTCGGCCAGCGCCTTTTCGACGATCTCGCCGGTGACCGACTGGCCATGCGGCACGGAGACGACCACGACCGAGGCCGGTTTCGGGTCCAGCGGCGCCGCGGCCAGTTCCTCGGCCGTGGCGGCCTTCATGCGCAGCGTCAGCCCGTCGATGCCCGAGAAGGTGCCGTTGACGAAGGCCACCACCTTGTCGCCCGGCATCACCGCGCTGAACAGCGTGTCGAGCCCGCTCCAGCCGGTGCCGGCGACGCCGAAGGTGTGGATGTTCCGGGTCCCCATGACCTGGCGCAGCATCAGCTTGGCCTCGATCATGCCACGCAGCACATCGGCCTGCATGTGGTCGGCCACGCCGGCACTGGCAAATCGTTGCAGCACCCGCAGATCGGTATTGCCCGGACCCGGACCGGCTGCCAGCGTGTCGGGGATTTCCAGCTGCGGAAAGATCGTCGCGTCAGTCATGCGCAATTTCCTTCAGTTCAAGAATGTTGAATTGAAAGAAACATGCTCTGGACAGCTGCCACAACGTAAGATTATGTTGCATCGAGGTATCCGTTCGGGTGGGGCAAAACCTACCCGAATGAATGGGAGGAAGGAATTGGCCCAGCATTTGCCGCCGCAAGGCGCAAGCGCGGTCATGGACAGGCCGATCCGCACCGTGCGCGGGGCGGAAACGGCGATTTCGGTGATTCTCGCCGACAGCAACCCGCTGGTCCTGTCCGCCATGTCCGAGGTGTTCGAACGCGACGCGCGCTTTTCGCTGCTGGCCACCTCGGCCACGGCCGAGGGCTTCCTGGCCACCACCCGCCGGGTGCCGGCCCGGGTCGGAATCATCGACTGGGACCTGCCCGAGATGGGCGGCGCCCGGCTGATGGAGCAGCTGCGCGAACAGGAGGCCGCGCCCCGCGTCATCGTCTATGCCCGCGAATCGAGCCAGGGCCATATCTCGGCCATGGGCGCCGGCGCCGCCGGCTTCGTCTCGCGCAACGGCCCGGTCGAGACCCTGCTCGAGACCTGCATCGCGGTGGCGGCCGGGCGGATGGTGTTCCCGTTCCTGGACGTGCGCGAGTTGCAACGCAATCCGCTGCACTCGCTGTCGCGGCGCGAAACCGACATGCTGGCCGCGCTGGCCCGCGGCCTGACCAACCGCGAAATGGCGCGCGAACTCGGCATCTCGCCCAATACGGTCAAGTTCCACCTATCGAACCTTTACGACAAGCTGTCGGTGAAAAGCCGCTCCCAGGCCATCGCGTTTTTCTATTCCCAGCAGGGCTCGCGACCGGGCGGCTGAGCGGCGATCTAGAACTTTTCGCTTTGTCAGAAATTATATTTCTTGACAGTAAATAGAAATATTCTTTCCCTTTGCGCGAGTTTTACCCCCGCCAAGGAGGCATCCCGCCATGAGTTTCTTCCCGATCGAACCCGCGCCCGCCCGCCTGAACCGCAGCGAGCTTGCCGTGCCCGGCAGCCAGCCGAACATGTTTGAAAAGGCTGCGAAATCCGACGCCGACGTCGTCTTCCTGGACCTCGAGGACGCGGTGGCGCCGGACGAAAAACCGCAGGCGCGCAAGAACATCATCAAGGCCCTGAACGAGCTCGATTGGGGCAAGAAAACCATGTCGCTGCGAATCAACGGGCTCGACACGCATTACATGTATCGCGATGTCGTGGACGTGGTCGAACAGGCCGGCGAGCGGCTGGACCTGATCATGATCCCCAAGGTCGGCACCGCCGCCGACGTCTATGCCGTCGACATGCTGGTGACGCAAATCGAGGATGCCAAGGGCTATAAAAAGCGCATCGGCTTCGAGCATATCATCGAGACCGCCCTGGGCATGCAGAACATCAACGAGATCGCCGCGGCGTCCAAGCGCAACGAGAGCCTGCATTTCGGCGTCGCCGATTACGCCGCCTCGACCCGCGCCCGCACCACCGTCATCGGCGGCGTGAACGAGCATTACGCGGTGCTGACCGACAAGCTGGACGACGGCGCGCGCCAGATCCATTGGGGCGACATGTGGCATTACGCGCTGTCGCGCATGGTGGTCGCGGCGCGCGCCAACGGGCTGCGGCCGGTCGACGGACCCTTTGGCGATTTCTCGGATCCCGACGGCTACAAGGCGGCCGCCTATCGCGCCGCGGTGCTGGGCTGCGAGGGCAAATGGGCCATCCACCCCAGCCAGATCGCGCTGGCCAACGAGGTGATGAGCCCCTCGGCCGCCGAGGTGGACCGGGCGCAGCGCATCCTCGACGCCATGGCCAGGGCCGAGGCCGAGGGCAAGGGCGCGGTCTCGCTGGACGGGCGGCTGATCGACTATGCCTCGATCCGCCAGGCCGAGGTGCTGGTCGCCAAGGCCCGGCAGATCGCGGCGTGAGCGTCGGCCTG
>NZ_KQ955210.1:347382-510730 GCF_001546115.1 Paracoccus aminovorans | reverse complement strand
AGGTCCTGGGCCTTTGGATTGCCGAAAACGAGGGCGCCAAGTTCTGGCTGTCGGTGATGAACGAGCTGAAGAACCGAGGGCTGCAGGACATCCTGATCGCAGTCGTTGACGGGCTGAAGGGCTTTCCCGAGGCCATCACCGCCGCCTTTCCGGACGCCATGGTTCAGACCTGCATCGTGCATCTGGTGCGCCACAGCCTGAACTTCTGCTCCTGGAAGGACCGCAAGGCTGTGGCCGCCGATCTGCGCCGGATTTACAGCGCACCGACCGCCGATATGGCTGCCGTGGAACTCGACGCCTTCGAGGAAAAATGGGCCGGGAAATATGCATCCATCGCCCCGGCCTGGCGGCGGGCATGGGCCGAGGTGGTCCCGTTCTTCGCCTTCGATCCGGCGATCCGAAAGGTGGTTTATACGACCAACGCCATCGAGAGTCTGAACCGCGTGATCCGCAAATCCATCAAGACCCGTGGGTCATTCCCGACTGATGACGCTGCAACGAAGCTGATCTACCTGGCGATCCGCAGCTTCGAGAAAGATGGCCGAAACGTTCGGGAATGGTTTGCGGCGCGAAATCAGTTCGCCATAATGTTCGGCGAGCGCTTCGCCGCTTGAGTATCTGAAACCGCATGGACCGGGCCAGATACACAAAGTTCAGGACACTCCCCGATTTCGAATAGCTGATCGTGGACAGCCCGATCATCCGCGCCCACCAACACGCCGCTGGTGCAAAAGGGGGCTGAAGATCAGGCCCTTGGCCCGGTGCCGCGGCGGACCGAGCCCCAAGCTCCACCTGGCAGTGCGAGGCCTTGGCTGTCCGGTCCGCTTCACCCTGACCGCCGGGCAGAAGGGCGACGCCCCGCAGGCCGAGGCGGATCGCCGACCTGACTGCCGAGGTCGTCATGGCCGACACCGCCTATGACAGCGACCGCCTGCGTGAGGCGATCGCCCGCAAGAAAGCTCTTGCCGTCATCCCTAAACATCCCCTCGACAAGCATCTCTGTGCCCGGAGACATGTGATAAAATGCTACTTCTCCAAGCTCAAGCAGTTCCGAAGGGTCGCCACGCGATACGAGAAAACCGCCAGAAACCACCTCGCCGCCATCACCATCGCTGCCATCGTCCTGTGGATCAAGGAAGTGTCCACAGAACCTAGGGCTGCTGACCCAGACCATCACCGAGCTGGGACCGGACGGAGCGGCCCGGCGTTCGACATGCCGAAAACCCCGCCATGGCGCGGCGCAAGCAGACATGGGCCTCGCACCGGGCTTGGCCGTCGTTGACGAACGACAGCATGGCCGGCATTTCGCAGTCCCAGACCTCGCCCGTCTCGCGGTCCAGGTGCTTATAGCGCACGGCCGGGTGATAGCGCCGGGCGCCGGGCTGACGGTCCAGCTGCGCCAGGTCGATGCCGCGCGTGTCGCGCAGGTAGTATTCCACCGGCGTGGACTGGATACGCTCCTGGCCGGACAGCCACAGCGCCACGGCCGTCTTGCGCCGGCGCCTGGCCTGCTCGCGGCCCTGGCGCGGGCCTCCTCGGCCAAGCGCTTCGACCGCTCGGCCGCGGCCTTGGGGCGCGCGATGTTCTCGGGGCTGTCGTAGCGCAGGCCCAGACAGACCGGGCCTCGCGCAGCGCATCGACCATGCTGCAACCCAGCGACAGGCGGATCAGGTCGATCAGGTTGAACCGCGCCGGGTTTGCCGGAGGCTGATTTCGGTTAGTTACGCGGCCATTTCTTCAGTTTCCAGAGCCGCGTGGAAGTTTGCCTCTGCTTCCGCCGGCGGGATGTTCCCGATCGGCTCGAGGAGGCGGCGGTTGTTGAACCAATCCAGCCATTCGAGGGTAGCGTATTCAACTGCCTCGAAATTGCGCCATGGCCCCCGGCGGTGGATGACCTCGGCCTTGAATAGACCGTTTATGGTCTCCGCCAGAGCGTTGTCATAGCTGTCGCCAACGCTGCCCACGGAGGGCTCGATCCCCGCCTCGCCCAGCCTCTCGGTGTATTTTATGGACAGGTATTGCGACCCCCGGTCGGAATGGTGGACGAGCCCCGCGCCCTTGACCGGGCGGCGATCATGAACAGCCTGTTCGAGGGCATCGAGCACGCAGCCTGCGTGTGCGGTTTGGCTCGCCCGCCAGCCGACGATCCGGCGGGCGTAGGCGTCGATGATGAAGGCGACATAGACGAACCCTCGCCAGGTAGCGACGTAGGTGAAATCGTCGTCCATTGGGCTCGGACCAATGGCGCCACAATGAACGACCCCAGAGCATGTTCGGCGCCGGCACGCGAAACTCGCGGTTCACCTTGTCCAACGGGCAAGGGACCTTCTTGTCGGGGATGGTCGTCTTGTGCGGCTTGCCCCGGATGATGCCTTGAATACCCCTGCACTTCATCAGCCGGGCCACGGAGCATCGGGCGACGGCGAAGCCTTCCCGATCCAGCTGACGCCAGACCTTGCGCACGCCGTAGGCACGCCAGTTCTCCTCGAAGACGCGCTCGATCTCGGGCCGCAGGACTGCGTCGCGCCGGGCACGATCCGACAGCCGGGCCGGATCGGCCCGCTTCGCCAGGTGATCGTAGTAGGTGGAGGGGGCGATCGGCAGAACCTTGCAGATCGGCTCGACCCCATGTGCACCACGATGATCGTCAATGAACCCGACCATCACTTCGACCGGCGGTCGAGCTCCGCCATCGCAAAATATGCGCGCGCCTTGCGCAAGATCTCATTGGCCTGGCGCAACTCCCGGTTCTCCCGTTCCAGTGCCTTCAGCCGATCCGCCATCTCGGTGGTGACACCGGCCCGCTTGCCGCCGTCGACCTCGACCTTCTTGACCCACTCGTTCAGGGTCTGGGGCGCACAGCCGATCTTCGCGGAAATCGACATGACTGCCTGCCAGCGCGATTCATGCTGGCTCTCATTGTCGAGGATCAGGCGCACAGCACGCTCACGCACTTCAGGGGAAAACTTGCTCGTCGTCTTGCTCATGTGCTCCGTCCTGCTCAGAAATTGATGGAGTGGATGCCCCTCCCGCCCGTGCCGAGGCGTGGCACAGTGGCAGTAGCAGGATGAGCTGCGGTGAAGAGGAGGAAGGACATGAACAACGCCACCATCATCGGCATCGATCTGGCGAAGCGCGTCTTCCACGCGCACGGAGCACACATCGACGGCAGCGTCGCGTTCAGGAAGCGGTTGACCCGAGCTCAAATGCTTCCGTTCCTGTCGGCGCAGCCGCGTTGCGTGGTCGTTATGGAGGCATGCGCCAGCGCTCATGAATGGGGCCGCGCGATCCAGCAGCTCGGCCACGATGTGCGGCTCATCCCACCCAGCTACGTCAAGCCATATGTGAAGCGGCAGAAGAACGATACGGCGGACGCGGAGGCCATTGCCGAAGCAGGGTCTCGGCCGACAATGCGCTTCGTCGCCGTGAAGACCGAGGAACAGCAGGCGCGCTCCATGGTCTTCCGGACGCGCGATCTGCTCGTGCGCCAAAGGACGCAACTGATCAATGCCCTGCGCGGCCACCTCGCAGAACACGGTCTCGTTGTGCCGCAAGGACCGGCTCACCTGAAGTCTCTGGCCAAAGCACTGGACGCGACCGATGTCGCAATTCCGCAGCTGGTTCGCGATATCGGCCGGATCTACCTCGAGCAGATCGAACAGCTGAACGCCAAAATTGCAGACCTCGAGAAAACGCTTCGTCGCGAAGCCCAATTCGGCGAAGAAATACGCCGCTTGCAGACGATGCCGGGCATCGGCCCGATCACAGCCATGGCGGTGGAGGTATTCGCACCACCTATGCAGACCTTCAAGCGTGGTCGCGACTTTGCCGCCTGGCTTGGACTCGTGCCGGTTCAGCACTCAACCGGCGGCAAGCAGCGGCTCGGGCGCACCTCGAAGATGGGTCAACGCGACATCCGAAGGCTCCTAATAATCGGAGCCATGGCGGTGATACGATGGGCGTCCCGCCGCGGCGCACGGCCTGGCTCGTGGCTCAGCCGCATGATGGACCGCAAGCCGCTGATGTTGGTCGCCGTAGCCTTGGCAAACAAGATGGCGCGCGCGATCTGGGCCATGCAGACCAAGAGAGAAGACTATCGGGATCCCGGTCTCGCAGCCGCTTGAGCAAGCGCTCGGTCGCCGCGGGATCAGGAGAGGTGGGCATGTGAGGAGGTCGTGAACGTCAAGGGCAAATGATCGGACTGATCGGGACCAGGAAAAGCACCGAGGCTCCAAGAGCGAAAAGCTCGCTGAGTTGATTTGCGCCTGTTCCGCGTATCTCCATGACGGCCGGCGGCAACCACATCGCCGTATCGACAGGCCTGACACATGACCGCACCGATCACATGCCCGGCGGCACGAATTTGCCCTTGCATGAACCGGGGCATCCACACATGGAGCCTCCGCCAAACCGGTGCGGGTCAGAATCGTGCCATGATCCGGCCAATGCTGAAAGCCGGCTATGGCATGGAAGACATAGCCGCGAAGACCGGGCTACCCGTCCGACAGATCAGATTTCCCGTGGTCTTGTTGCGCGAAAGCAGCTCTCTCTCCGCGTGATCTCGAACGGAAAGCCCCGGAAAAGGGCCTCTGGCGCGCGAATCGCCTGAGCGCCTTGGTCGGCACGCAGCCCCGACGTCGGCCGCCGATCAGACCGGGATCTGCCGCAGGAGCAGGAACAGAAGTGCCGACAGAAGCGCCGCGGCGGGAACGGTGACGACCCATGCCGCCCCGATGGTCAGCACATGCAGCCTGCGCACCAGCTTGCGGCGGCGGCGCTCGTCCGCCGGGATGGACTCCGGCCTTGGCACGGCCATCCGGGCCTGTTTCAGGCGCCGCTCGGCATCCCATTCGCGGAAGAAGCCCACGCCGAAAATCGCGCCGATCGCGATATGGGTCGAGCTGACCGGCAGCCCCAACGCACTGGCGATGATGACCGTCACCGCCGCCGACAGCGCGACGCAATAGGCCCGCATCGGGTTGAGCTTGGTGATCTCGTTTCCGACCATGCGGATCAGCTTGGGACCGAACAGGCTCAGCCCGAAAGAGATCCCGAAGGCGCCGATCAGCATGACCCACAGGGGAATGACCACATCGCCGTTGAAGTTTCCGGTCGTCACGGTCTGCACGATGGCCGCCAGCGGACCGACGGCATTGGCGACGTCATTCGCCCCATGGGCAAAGCTGAGCAGCGCCGCCGAGGCGACCAGGGGAATGCCGAACAGCACCTTCAGCGACTTGTTGCGATTCTCCAGCCCCTCGGACTGGCGGCGGGTGACCGGGATCATCAGCAGCCATGAGCAGAACCCCGCCAGCAGGCCCAGCAACAGCGCCGCGCGCATCGAGATCTCGACCAACTGCTTCAGCCCCTTCATCGCCAGATAGGCCGTGAAGGCCCCCGCCATGATGCCCACGAGGATCGGCACCCAGACCCGCGCCGCCGCGATCTTGTCCTCGCGATAGACGATGCGGCTCTTGATGAGCCACAGGAACGCGGCCGCCACGACGCCGCCCATCACCGGCGAGATGACCCAGCTTGCCGCGATCGCCAGCATCTGCTCCCAGTTGACCGCGCCGAGTCCGGCCCCGGCGATGCCCGCGCCGACCACCCCGCCGACCACGGCATGCGTGGTCGAGACCGGCGCCCCGATCCATGTCGCGAGGTTCACCCACAGGGCCGAGGCCAGCAGCGCCGCCATCATCGCCCAGACGAAGGTGGCCGGCGTATCCAGCGCCTCGGGCGCGACGATGCCCTTGGCGACGGTCGAGACCACATCCGCGCCGGCGATCAGCGCGCCCGCGCTTTCGAAGATCACGGCAATGACGATGGCCCCGCCCATGCTGAGCGCGTTCGCCCCAACCGCCGGCCCCATGTTGTTTGCCACGTCATTGGCGCCGATGTTCAGCGCCATATAGGCGCCGAACACGGCCGCGGTGACGACGATCAGCATCTCGCCGCTCTGCCCCAGCAGCATTCCCGCAGCCAGTCCGGCCAGGATGATGAAGACGAGCGCGATGCCGGGCGCCACCAGGGGCCGCGAGACATAGGCGGCAGCCGCCTCGAGATTGGCGAAGCGGCCGAGATCGCGGTCCAGCGTTTCGAGATGTCGGGGCTCGAGATCCTTGTCAGACATGTTCCGCCTTTCTGTTCCGCCGGGTGCTATGAAGGAATCGCCCGTCTGGCAAGACGGATCTGACGACAAGGTGCAGAGGGCACCGGCCGTACGCGATCACCTGCCCGCTTCACCCCGGGGATCGGTCCGGCTGCCAGCGATGCAGATCGCCCAACTACCCAAGATCGGCGCCATCACCGGCGAAGGTGTTGCTGCGCTCGCCGAATGGCCTCGATCGCATGGGACAGCGGGATCCTCCGCGGGAAGCGGGCCGCCGCCGGAGGTCGTCGTGCATCCCCTGAAACGTCAGCCTGCTTCGCCACATCCAGGCTGTCGCCCTCGGTCTTTTCGACACAGTCCTGCGGATCGACAGGCCCCGCCACCCCCGGCGCGGCATTCTTTCCGACCTGCGCCAAGCGATCCCGGCCGTGATTCCCGCCGCCTGCACAGCGCCATCGGTTGTTTCCGGCGGCGTATCCGTGCACTCATGCTTCACCGTTTTTGTTTATTCTGCCTGGATTGCGGTTATTGCGGTTGCGTTGACGATGTCGTTGACGGAGCATCCGCGGGAGAGGTCGTTGGCGGGGCGGGCGAGGCCCTGCAGGATCGGGCCGATCGCCGTCAGCCCGCCCAGGCGTTGCGCGATCTTGTAGCCGATGTTGCCCGCCGCCAGGTCCGGAAAGATGAACACGTTCGGCCGCCCGGTCAGCCGGCTCTGCGGCGCCTTCTTGGCCCGGATCGCCTCGTCGAGCGCGGCGTCGAACTGCAATTCGCCGTCGACCTCGAGATCCGGCTCGGCGGCGCGGATCAGCGCCAGGGCCTCGCGCAGCCGCCCGAGGCTCGGGTGCTCGGCCGAGCCCGCGGTCGAGAAGGACAGAAGCGCCACCCGCGGCTTCTCGGCCAGGAGCTGGCGGCAGCTCGCCGCGGCCGCGCGCGCGATGGCGGCCAGCTCGGCCGCGTCGGGCTGGATCACCAGCCCGCAGTCGGAAAAGATCATGCCGCCCCGGACCGGCGCCTCGGGCCCGCAGGCGAGCATCAGGAAGAAGCTCGACACGATGCCGGCCCCGGGCGCCTTGCCGATGATCTGCAGCGCCGCGCGCACCGTGTCGGCGGTGGTGGCGACCGCGCCGCCGACGGTGCCGTCGGCCTGGCCCAGCCGCACCCGCATCGCCGCCTGGCGGATCGGGTCGCGCATCTCGGAAAGCGCGCGGTCCGCGGTCATGCCGCGGGCGGCGCGCAGCCGGTGCCAGTGATCGGCAAGCTCGGCCAGGTCCGGCGCCTCGGCCGGGACCAGGGCGGTGACGCCGGGGATCGCGGGCCCGTTCATCAGCGTCACCCGCGCCAGGCGCTGTTCGGTGATGCGCCGCGCCGCCTCGGCCACGCGCGGGTCGTCCCCCTCGGGCAGGATGATGTGGCGGGCGCGGGCGCGGGCTTCGGCATGGATGCGGTCGAGCGGTTTCATCGTCTACCCCAGCAGATGCAGGCCGGCGACCACGAAGACGCCGAGGAACACGGTTTCCGCCACGATCAGCGCGATGGCGCCGGTGCCGACCTCGAGCATGCGCTTGAGCGAGGTCTTGATGCCCACCGCCGCGATGGCGATCAGCAGCGCCCAGCGGGACAGCTGCCCGGCGAGGTCCGACAGCGCCTGCGGGATCGCGCCGAAGCTGTTCAGCGCCGCCAGCGCCAGGAAGCCCAGCACGAAGCCCGGCAGAAGCGGCGGCGCCGCGCCGCCGTCGCTGTCGGCCAGCCCGCGCGCCCGAATGATGAGCGAGATCGCCAGCACCACCGGCGCCAGCATCGAGACCCGGATCAGCTTGACCAGCGTCGCGGTCTCGCCGGTCTCGGGGCCGATGGAGAAGCCGGCGCCGACCACCTGGGCCACGTCGTGGATGGTGCCGCCAAGGAAGACGCCGCTGTCGCGCGCCGTGAAGCCGAAGAGCGCGGCCAGCATCGGATAGAGCACCATGGCCACGGTCGAGAGCACGGTGACCGAGAGCACGGTGAACACCAGGTCGCGCTCGGATTTCTCGTGCCGCGGCAGCACGGCGGCGATGGCCATGGCCGCCGAGGCGCCGCAGATCGCCACCGAGCCGCCAGTGAGCAGCCCGAAGCGCCAGTCGCGGCCGCCGAGCCGGGCGAGCGCGAGGCCGCAGAGGATGGTCAGCACCACCCCGGCGACCACCAGCCCGATGGCGCGCGGCCCGAGCGCCGCCAGCATGTCGACCGAGATCCGCGCGCCCAGGAGCGCCACCCCGAGCCGCAGCACGCTGCGCGCGGTCAGCGCGACGCCCGGCGCGGTGCGGGTGCCGTCCTCGGCCAGGAAGTTCAGCGCCAGGCCCAGAAGCAGCGCCAGCAGCATGGCCGGGGCGCCGTAATGGTCCGACAGGAACTGCGCCGTCGCCGCCACCAGCGCCGAGACGGCGAAGCCCGGGAAGGCCTCCGAGAGGAGGCTGCGCGAGGGGATCAGGCTGGTTGTCATCGTCGTCACCGGGATGCGGGGATGGGGCCGGCGCGAGGGGTCGCGCCGGGTCGTCGTCGGAAGGAGGGCGCGCGCGCCGTCAGCTTGGGCCGGCGAGGCGAGGTCGGCGAAGCGGAGCCGACGAAGCGGGGCCGGCGAGGCTGGGCCCCGAGGGGGGCGCCGCCCCCCTCGCGCTTGCCCGGCCCCTCGATGGGGCCCGGCAAGCGCACCCCCCGGGGTATTGGCCGAGCAAAGAAGCGCGTCAGGCGGCGCCCTTTTGCGGACGCATGTCGGCCGGGTCGATCCCCGCCACCACCACCGGCTTCTTCATCGCGTCGCGGCGGAAGGGCTCGCCCAGCTCCTGGTTCAGCAGCACCTCGATGAAGGTGGTCTCGCGGTTCTGCATCTGCCGCTCGACCGCCTCGTGCAGGGCCGCCGTCAGCTCCTCCTGCGACGTCACCTGCACGCCGTGCAGTCCGCAGGCCCGGGCGATGCCGGCATAGGAGGTGTCGCGGTCCAGCTCGGTGCCGACGAAGTTGTTGGCATACCACAGCGTCGTGTTGCGCTTTTCCGCGCCCCACTGGTAGTTGCGGAAGATCACCATGGTGATCGCCGGCCAGTCCGCGCGCCCGCAGGCGGTCATCTCGTTCATCGAGATGCCGAAGGCGCCGTCGCCGGCAAAGCCGATCACCGGCACCTCGGGATTGCCGATCTTGGCGCCCAGGATCGCCGGGAAGCCGTAGCCGCAGGGACCGAACAGCCCCGGCGCCAGGTATTTGCGCCCGGCCTCGAAGCTCGGATAGGCATTGCCGATGGCGCAGTTGTTGCCGATGTCCGAGCTGACGATCGCCTCCTTCGGCACCGCCTGCATGATCGCCCGCCAGGCCTGGCGCGGGCTCATCAGCCCGGCGTCGCGCGCCCGCGCCTCGGCGTTCCATTCCGTGCCCGGATCGTCATCCTCGTGGTCGAGGCTCGACAGTTCCTGCGCCCAGCGGGACTTGGTCTGCGCGATCAGCGCCTTGCGCTCGGCCCGGCCGGCGTCGCCCGCCGAGGGGGCGAGCTGCGCCAGGACGGCGCGCGCCACCTTGGCCGCGTCGCCCTGGATGCCCACGGTGACCTTCTTGGTCAGCCCGATGCGGTCGGCGTTGATGTCGACCTGGATGATCTTCGCCTGCTTCGGCCAGTAGTCGATGCCGTAGCCCGGCAGGGTCGAGAACGGGTTCAGCCGCGTCCCCAGCGCCAGCACCACATCGGCCTTGGCGATCAGCTCCATCGCCGCCTTCGAGCCGTTGTAGCCCAAGGGCCCGACCGCCAGCGGGTGGCTGCCCGGGAAGCTGTCGTTGTGCTGGTAGTTCGAGGCCACCGGCGCATCCAGCCGCTCGGCCAGTTTCGCCAGATCCGGGATCGCGCCCGACAGCACCACGCCGGCGCCCGACAGGATGACCGGGAATTTCGCTTCCGACAGCAGCCTTGCCGCCTCGGCCACCGCCGTCTCGCCGCCCGCGGGCCGCTCGAAGCTGACCACCTGCGGCAGCTCGACGTCGATCACCTGGGTCCACATGTCGCGCGGGATGTTCATCTGCGCCGGCGCCGAGTTCCTCCAGGCCTGCATGATCACCCGGTTCAAGACCTCGGGGATGCGGGACGGGTCGCGCACTTCCTCCTGGTAGCAGACGCAATCGGCAAAAAGCCGCATCTGCTCCATCTCCTGGAAGCCGCCCTGGCCGATGGTCTTGTTCGCCGCCTGCGGCGTCACCAGCAGAAGCGGCGTGTGGTTCCAGTAGGCGGTCTTCACCGGCGTCACGAAGCCGGTCACCCCCGGCCCGTTCTGCGCGATCGCCATCGACATCTTGCCCGTCGAGCGCGTGAACCCGTCCGCCATCAGCCCGGCATTCGTCTCATGCGCGCAGTCCCAGAACGTGATCCCCGCCTTCGGGAACAAATCCGACACCGGCATCATCGCAGAACCGATGATCCCGAACGCATGCTCAATACCATGCAGTTGCAAAACCTTGATAAAGGCTTCCTCAGTGGTCATTCTCATGGCTGTTTCCTCGTCCTTCAGGCAGCTTTGTCGATACCGGCGCGGGATCCCGCGCCGGCTTCGGCGCGACGGTCATCAAGGACCATGCGCGCCAGCTTGGCGCCGATCATCATCGCGGGCGCATTGGTGTTGCCCGAGACGATCTCGGGCATGATCGAGCAATCGGCCACCCGCAGGCCGCGGATGCCGCGCACCCGCAGGCGCGGGTCCACCACGGCGCGCGCGTCCGCGCCCATGCGGCAGGTGCCGGTCGGGTGGTAGATCGTGGTCGAGTTCATCCGTGCCCAGGCCAGCACCTCGTCATGGCCCTGCACGTCGGCGGCCGGCCGGAACTCCTCGGAGATGGCGGATTTCAGCGGCTCGGTGCGCGCGAACTTCCGGGCGATCTCGATGCCGGCGACCAGGGTGTCGCGGTCGGTCTGGGTGGCTAGGTAGTTCGGCTCGATCAGCGGCGCCTCCAGCGGATCCGCCGAGCGCAGCGTGATGGTGCCGCGACTTTCCGGCCGCAACTGGCAGACCGATTGCGTGAAGGCCGAGAAGGGGTGCACCCCTTCGCCGGGGCTGTCGGCGGACCAGGGCTGGATGTGGAACTGGATGTCGGGCGTCGCGAGGCCGGGCCGGGTGCGCAGGAAGCCGAAGACCAGGCTGGCCGCCATGGTCATCGGTCCGCTGCGGAACAGCGCGTATTCCAGCCCGATCCGCGCCTTGTTCATCAGGCTGCGCACCTCGTCATTCAGCGTCGCCTCGCGGCATTTGAACACCAGCCGGGCCTGGAGATGGTCCTGCAGGTTGCGGCCGACCTCGGGCGCGTCCTGGGCGACCGCGATGCCATGGTCGCGCAGATGCGCGGCATCGCCCACACCCGAGAGCATCAGGATCTGCGGCGAGCCGATGGCGCCGGCACACAGGATCACCTCGCGCGCGGCGCGGATCACCTGATGGCTGCCGTCGGGGCGCCGGATCTCGACCCCGGTGGCGCGGCCGTCCTCGATCACCACGCGGCGCACCTGGGCCTTGGTGACCACCTCCAGGTTCTGCCGATGGCGGATCGGCTTCAGGAAGGCGGCCGCCGAAGAGCAGCGCCGGCCTTTGTTCACGGTCAGCTGGAAATGGCCGACGCCGTCCTGCACCGGGCCGTTGTAATCGGGGTTGTAGGGGATGCCGTTGGCCTTGGCGGCCTCGATCCACAATTCGCAGATGCGGCGGCGCAGGCGCGGGTCCGAGACCTGCAAGGGCCCATGCCTGCCGCGCCCCTCGCCCTCGCCGCGCTGGAAGGTTTCCAATTCCTGAAACAGCGGGCCGACCTCGCGCCAGGACCAGCCCTCGTTGCCCATCTGCGCCCAGCGGTCGTAATCCTCGCGCTGGCCGCGGACATAGAGCAGCCCGTTCAGCGACGAGGATCCGCCCAGCACCTTGCCGCGCGGCCAGTGCAGCGAGCGGCCGTTCAGGCCCGGGTCGGGCTCGGTTTCGTAGCACCAGTCGAAGTCCGGGTTGTGCATGGTGCGGAAATAGCCGACCGGGATATGGATCCAGGGGCTCGAGTCGCGGTTGCCGGCTTCCAGCAGGGTGACGCGGATCGCGGGATCGGCGGAAAGCTGGTTCGCGACCACGCAGCCGGCCGATCCGGCGCCGACGATGACGTAATCCGCGAGGTCTGATGCTTGGCTCATCTTGGCATCCTTTGCGGGCTCGCGCCCATGGTTCGGGAAGGAAAACCGGGCGGGGCTGCCGCCCGGCAAGGCTCTAGCCGCGCTCGCGCCGGCCGATCAGCACGGCGCAGACGAACGAGACCAGCGCGGCGAAAACGACATAGGCGCAAAGCCAGAACGGGTCGTTGTCGTTCGCCGCCATTAGCGCCGTCGCGATCATCGGCGTGATCCCCGAGGCGAAGATGCCCGAGAACTGATAGACGAAGGACACGCCGGTATAGCGCACGCTGGGATCGAAGAGGTCCGCGAACAGCGCCGCCTCGGGGCCGTAGCACATCGGGTAGACGATGCCGAAGGGCAGCGCGATGCCCAGGATCACCAGCAGCGGATCGCCGGTGGACATCAGCGCGAAGGCCGGGAACACGCTCAGCGCCAGCAGTAGCGAGCCGATGGCATAGGTGCGCGGCCGCCCGATCCGGTCCGACAGCCGGCCGAAGAACGGGATGCAGACCACCATGACGATGGCGGCGCCGCAGACCGTCCACAACGCGAAGGTCCGCTCGAGCCCGACGTATTTCGTCAGGTAGAGGATCGAGAAGACCGCGAAGACGTTGAAGAACACGCCGTCGATATAGCGCGCGCCCATGCCCAGCACGATATTGGCCGGATAGCGCTTCAGCATGTCCACGAAGGGCAGGCCCTGGTCCTTGGCCCGCGATTCCGCCTTGGCCTTCTTGAACTCGGGGCTTTCGCCAATGTTGCTGCGGATCCAGGTGCCCAGCACGACCAGGATGATCGAGGCGACGAAGGCCGCGCGCCAACCCCAGGCCATGAAGGCCTCGTCGGGCATCATGGTCAAGAGCGCCATCACGCCCGAGGCCATGAACAGCCCCAGCGACAGGCCGATCTGCGGGATCGAGGCATAGAAGCCGCGCTTGTTCTCGGGCGCGAATTCATAGGCCATCAGCACCGCCCCGCCCCATTCGCCGCCGATGCCGATGCCCTGCGCCACGCGCAGCAGCAACAGCAGGATCGGCGCCAGGATGCCGATCTGGTCATAGGTCGGCAGCAGGCCGATCAGCACGGTCGCGCCGCCCATCAAGAGCAGCGTGATGACCAGCATGGCCTTGCGGCCGATGCGGTCGCCGAAATGGCCGAAGATGACGCCGCCCAGCGGGCGCGCCACGAAGCCCACCGCGAAGGTGGCATAGGCCAGCAGCACCGAAATCGTCGGGTCGTCCGCCGGAAAATACAGCTTGTTGAAGACGATGCCGGCGACGACGCCGTAAAGAAAGAAATCGTACCATTCGATGGTCGATCCCACGAGGCTTGCGAATACGACCTTCTTGACGTCGTTTTCCCGGTCGCCAACCGTGTTGGCGCCAGCGGCTATGACCGCCATGACATCCTCCCTGATGCTGCAGCGTTGTTCGATTGTTCAGCTGTTCCCGGCAAATCCTCCTTTTGCCGGCAAGCGGACGTTGCCTCATGCTGCCGAGCCATGTCAAAGCATTTTTGATAGCTAGACTCTCATTTTTGTAATTTCAGCCCGCGCGCCGGGCGGTTGGAGCGGCGCCGGCAACCATGTAGAGTCGGGCCGAGAAACGACGGAAGAACCGATCATGACGCGCCTTCAGGACAAGTCCTCCCTGCCGCCAAGCTTTCGGAATCTGCAGATTCTTGAGGTTCTTGCCAGCGAGGGGCGGCCCCTGACCGCGACCGAGATCAATGCCTCGCTGAACCTGCCGGTGCCGACCATCCACCGGCTGGTCGGCAATCTGGAAGCCGAGGGCTTCCTGAGCCGCCATATCGACGGGCGCAGCTACCAGCCGGGCCCGAAGCTGCGGCAGATGATGCAGGGCGTCATCCGCTTCTGGCACCAGGACCTGCCGCAGCGCGACGTGTTGATTCGGCTGAACCAGCGCCTGGGCGAGACCTGCAACCTGTCGATCCCGGAGGGCGATGCGATGCTCTACATCGACCGGGTCGAGACGCATTGGCCGCTGCGCATCCAGCTTCACATCGGCTCGCGCGTGCCGCTGCACGCCACGGCGGCGGGGAAGCTCGCCCTGTCGCAGATCGACGACGGCAAGCTGGAACGCTATCTGAAACGCGCCGAGCTGCGGGCTTATACGGCGCAGACGCTGACCGACCCGGACCGGCTGCGCGACGAGCTGCGCCAGATCCGGCAGCAGGGTTATTCGACCGATACCGGGGAATTCGTGCCCGGGATGATCGCCATGGCCGTGCCGGTGCTGGACCGTTCCGGGCAGTTGATTGCCACGGTGTCCTTCCACGCCCCGGTGCAGCGGCTGACCTTGGCCGAAGGGCTGAAATACCTGCCCGACCTGCGCGCGGCGGCCGAGGAACTGGCCGAGCTGATGTGACGGGCGTCAGGGCCGGATCATCTCGGCCGCGATGCCGGTGCTGGCGCGCATGATCAGCTCCAGTTCGACGCGGCTGCGGATCATGAAATCGGCATCCGGGCGCCCGATCGCCGTGACGATGGCCTGTCCGGCCGCGATGCCGACCTGCTGCGCCGGGATCCGCACCGTGGTCAGCGCCGGCTCCATCTGCGCCGAGCCGGCGAAATCGCCGATGCCGATCACCGACAGGCTGGCGGGCACCGCGATCCCCAGCCGCGCCGCGGCATAGATCGCCCCCTGCGCGATCACGTCATTGGCGCAGAGCAAGGCGCTCGGCCGGTCCTCGCCGGCCAGCAGGTCCAGGCAGGCGGCCTTGGCCTGGGCGATGCTATAGGGCACCTCGACCTGCCAGCGCTCCTGCAATTCGATGCCGGCGGCGCGGAACACCGCCGTCGCCGCCGTCTTGCGATCCCGCGCCCGGTCGTTGTCGAAGGTGGCGGGAAAGACCATGCCGATGCGGCGATGCCCCAGCGCCACCAGATGCTCGGCCGCCAGCCGCCCCGCCTCGCGATTGTCGACGCCGACACAGGGCAGCGCCGAATCCGCCAGGTAGTTCCACAGCGCCAGCAGCGGCACCCGCTGTTCCGCGATCAGCCGGAAGGTGCCGGCGCTGTGGTCCAGCCCGACCACCGCCAGCGCATCGACGCGATGCTCCAGCAGCTTGCGGACCAGCCGGTATTCGCTGTCCAGATCGTAGCCATGCGAGGCCAGCAGCAGGGTGAAGCCCTGCGCGCTGACCGTGTCGTTGAAGGCCTGCACCACCTCGGCGAAGATGGTGTTGGCGACGGTCGGCACCACCAGCCCGATGGTGGCGCTGCGCCTGCCATGCATGGCCTGCGCGGCGCGGTTGCGGATATAGCCGGATTTCTCGACCGCCAGCTCGACCTTCTTGCGGGTCGCCGGATGCACCAGGTCGGGGTGATTCATCACCCGCGACACCGTGGCCGGTGAAACGCCTGCAAGCTTTGCGACGAAAACAATATCGGGCTTAATCATCGGATTTTCCGGATATAATTTTATCAATAATGAGAGTTTATGAAAACATTTGCAAGACTGTTTTCATCGCCTAAGGTCGAAGATCACGGCAAGAGGAGGCCGTGCCAGACCAACATTGCAGACATGGTGAGACCCGGTTTCCCGGGCCGCTGACCCATTCACCCTCCCGGCGGCCAGCCTGCCGGGAACCGGAGCAAGTGACAGGTATGAACATCTCGAACGATATTCTCTCGGTCGACGCGGCGATGGCGCGGGCGCGCAGCGCGCAGGCCGGATACGAGGCGCGGGGCAGCCAGGGCCGCTATGACCGCGCCGCCCTGGCCGCCGGCTGGGCCATCATGCAGCCCGAGCGCAACCGGCAACTGGCCGAGCTGGCGGTCCGCAGCACCGGGCTTGGCAATGTCGCCGACAAGATCGTCAAGAACCACCGCAAGACCCTGGGCCTTTTGCGCGACATCCGCGGCGTGGCCACGCATGGCATTCTGTCCGACGATCCCGAAACCGGCATCACCGAGATCGCCCGGCCCATCGGGGTGATCGGCGCGGTGGTGCCCTCGACCAACCCGGCGGCGACGCCGGCGAACAACATCATCAACGCGCTGAAATGCGGCAATGCCATCCTGCTGTCGCCCTCGCCCAAGGGCGTGGCCTGCTGCGAGATGCTGCTGGGCTTCATCCATGCCGAGTTCGACCGCATCGGCGAGGATCGCGACCTGGTGCAGATGCTGCCGGGCCAGGGCAGCAAGGCCAAGACCCAGCGCCTGCTGGAAACCGCCGACCTGGTGGTGGTGACCGGCAGCCAGGACAACGTGCGCCGCGCCTATGAAAGCGGCACCCCCGCCATCGGCGTCGGCGCCGGCAATGTCGCGGTGATCGTGGACGAGACCGCCGACCTGGCGGCGGCGGCCGGCAGGATCGCCGCCTCGAAGACCTTCGACAACGCGACCTCCTGTTCGTCGGAAAACGCGCTGATCGTGGTAGATGCGGTCTATGACGCCTTCCTGGCCGCGCTGGCGGCCGAGGGCGGCGCGGTGCTGCCGCCGTCCGAGGCGCCGGGCATCGTCGCCCGGCTCTGGCAGGACGGGCACATGAACCGCGAGATCATCGCCCAGGATGCCGAGGTGATGCTCGACAAGCTGGGGCTGGCCGGCAAGGTGCCGCCCGGCACCCGGCTGATCGCGGTCGAGACCGAGGGCATCGGCCCCGACCATCCGCTGTCGGGCGAAAAGCTCAGCCGCATCGCCGCGCTCTACCGCGCCCGCGATTTCGGCCATGCGGCCGAGCTGGCGCGGCGCATCCTACTGCATCAGGGCGCCGGCCATTCGGTCGGGCTGCATTCGCGCGACACCGGCCGCCCGATCTGGCTGGGCCGCGAATTGCCGGTCTGCCGGGTCATCGTCAACCAGGCGCATTGCTTCGCCACCGGCGGCGCCTTCGACAACGGCCTGCCCTTTTCGCTGTCGATGGGCTGCGGCAGCTGGGGCGGCAATTCCATCGACGCCAACCTGAACTGGCGGCACTTCATGCAGCGCACCCGCGTCGTGCGGCCGATCCCGCCGCGCGAGCCGGCGCTGGACGAGATCTTCGGCGACTACTGGCAGGAGGTCGGGCAATGAGGCTGGACCCGCACCATCCGCCGCAAGGCACCGTCCGCGACTGGCTCGACATCCGCGCCGCCGAGCGGGGCGATACCATCAGCCACATCTTCCCCGGCGACGGCGGCGCGCTGACCTGGCGCGAGTTGCAGGGCGAGGCCGCCCGCATCGCCGGGCACCTGGCCGGGCTGGGCCTGTCCTGCGGCGACAGCGTGGCGCTGATGATGCCCAATGGTCGCAATGCGGTGCTGGGCCTGTTCGGCGCGCTCTACGGCGGCTTTCGCGCCACGATGATCAACCTGGTCGCCGGGGCCGAGGCCGTCGGCTATGCGCTGTCGCATTCCGGCGCCCGGGCGCTGCTGCTGGATCCCGGCCAGCGCGGGCTGCTCGACAGCGCGCTGGCCGCCCATGCCGCCGAACCCATGGTCATCGAGGCCGGGGACGGCTTCCGCTGGCCCGCCGGCTGCGAACCGGCGGCGCCGCATCCGCATGGCGCCGGGCATGACGCGCTGCTGATGTATACCTCGGGCACCACCGGCCGGCCCAAGGGCGTGCTGCACAGCCATGCCAGCCTGCTGGCCGGCGGCTGGACCACGGCGCTGGCGCATGAGCTCTGCCCCGAGGACCGGGCGATCTGCGTGCTGCCGATTTATCACATCAACGGGCTCTGCGTGACCATCCTGGCGCCGCTGCTCTCGGGCGGCTCGGTGGTGGTCTGCGAGCGCTTCTCGGCCAGCCAGTTCTGGGCCAGTTGCGAACGGCACGGGGCCAGCTGGTTCTCGGTCGTGCCGACGATCATCTCGCATCTGCTGCATGGCGAGGGCGAACCGTCGCCCGAGGCCCGGGCGCGGCTGCGCTTCGGCCGCTCGGCCTCGGCGGCGCTGGCGCCCGAGGTGCAGTCGGGCTTCGAGCGCCGCTTCGGCATTCCCATCGTCGAGACCATGGGCCTGACCGAGACCGCGGCGCAGATCCTGTCGAACCCGCTGCCGCCGGGCCCGCGCAAGATCGGCTCGCCCGGCCGGGCGGTGGGCAACCAGGTCGCGATCCTGTCGCCCGACCTGCGCCCGCTGCCGCCCGGAGCCGAGGGCGAGATCGCCGTGCGCGGCGCCAATGTCATGCGCGGCTATCTGGGCGACCCGGTTGCGACCGCCGCCGCGCTGACCGCGGACGGCTGGCTGCGCACCGGCGACCTGGGCCGGATGGACGCGGAGGGTTACGTCTTCGTCACCGGCCGCCTGAAGGAGCTGATCATCAAGGGCGGCGAGAACATCGCCCCGCGCGAGATCGACGAGGCGCTCTATACCCATCCCGACGTGATCGAGGCCGCGGCCTTTGCCCGCAAATGCGCCCGCTATGGCGAGCGGGTCGAGGCGGCCGTCACCCTGCGCCCCGGCTCGGCGCTGCAGCCGCCCGAGCTTATCTCGATCTGCCAGCAGCGGCTGGGGGCGTTCAAGTCGCCCGAGGCGATTCACCTGCTGGCCGAACTGCCCAAGGGCCCCTCGGGCAAGATCCAGCGCCTGAAGCTGGCGCAACTGACGCAATAGCGCCCCCAGGGCAGGAAGGAGACCCATTTTACAGAAGCCCGGCCCGGCGCCAGAAGCCCGAAGACCCGTCGGAGGAGGGCGGGACTTCAACAGGGGATCGCGCGACGGGCCGCAAACGGACGTGCCAACACATCCAGCATAATCCAGGGAGGAGACATGCTAAGGCTTACCCGCTTCAGGACGACGGACCGGGTTCTGTTCGTCATCTGCCTGATGTATCTGGTCACCTATATCGACCGGGTCAACATCAGCACCGCCGCCCCCGCCATGCAGGCCGAACTGGGCCTGACGAATTTCGAGCTGGGGCTGGCGTTTTCCGCTTTCGCCTATCCCTATGCGCTGTTCCAGATCCTTGGCGGCCGCCTGGGCGACCGGCTGGGGCCGCACAAGACGCTGATCATCTGCGGCACGGTCTGGTCGACCGCGACGGTGATGATCGGCTTCGTCGAGGGCGCGGTCTCGCTGATCATCGCGCGCGTGCTTCTGGGCATGGGCGAGGGCTCGGCCTTTCCGACCGCCACCCGGGCGCTGTCGAACTGGATGCCGGCCGAGAAGCGCGGCTTCGCGCAGGGCATCACCCATGCTTTCGCCCGTTTCGGCAATGCGCTGACCCCGCCGCTGATCGCCTTTCTGGTCATCGCGCTGTCCTGGCGGCATGCCTTCATCATCGTCGGCCTGATCAGCTTCCTGTGGGTGGGGCTGTGGTGGTGGTATTTCCGCGACGATCCCCGCAGCCACAAGGGCATCACGCCCCAGGAACTGGAGACCCTGCCCGACCAGAAGATCGTGGGCGAGCGCAAGACCCTGCCCTGGGGCCGGCTGCTGCGGCGCATGCTGCCGGTGACGATCACCGACTTCTGCTATGGCTGGACGCTGTGGCTGTTCCTGAACTGGATCCCGTCCTATTTCCTGCACCAGCACGAGCTGGACCTGAAGAAATCCGCCATCTTCGCCGCCGGCGTCTTTCTGGCCGGGGTGGTGGGCGATCTGGCGGGCGGCTGGCTCAGCGACGGCATCCTGCGCCGCACCGGCAATGTCGCCCTGGCGCGGATCAGCGTCATCATCCTGGGCTTCCTCGGCGCCTTCGCCTGCATGCTGCCGGTGATGTTCTCGACCGACCTGGTGACGGTGGCGATCAGCCTCAGCGCGGCCTTCTTCTTTGCCGAGCTGATCGTGGCGCCGATCTGGGCCACGCCGATGGACATCGCGCCGCAATATTCCGGCACCGCCAGCGGTTTCATGAACTTCGGCTTCGGGCTGGCCGGGATGATCTCGCCCATCGTCTTCGGGCTGATCATCGACCTGACCGGGCGCTGGGATCTGCCCTTCGCGGCCTCGCTGGTCCTGCTGCTGGTGGGCGCGGCCTGCGCGCTGCTGATCCGCCCCGACCGTCCGTTCCGCGACGATCCCGCCGATGACGACGAAGGTCTCGGATGCGATCCGCAGCTGGCCGGCGCGGTGTCGAAATGACGAAACGGGGCCTGCCCGCCGGGCGGGCCCCGTTCTACCAACTGAAGCGAGGCGCGCGCATCGGGGCCTGACCAGACAAACGGCATTGCACGCCCTGGTGATCCTGGCTATTCATGCAATGTAATAACATTGCATTCATGAGGACGCCATGCCACTGAGCCAGCACACCCGCGACAAGCGCCTGCCCGTTACCGTCCTTTCGGGCTTCCTGGGGGCTCTGTTGCACAAATCGCGTGAGGGATTCATCTCGCGAATCCAGGGTGGTAGCTGGGATGCATGAGCAGACCCATACCCCCGACCTACAAGACCAGGAACTGGCCAGCCTACAATGAAGCACTCAAGCGCCGGGGCTCGCTGACGATCTGGTTTGACCCCGAGATGAGCTGGGATGCCGCGCCGACAGGCAGGCGTGGCCGCCAGCAGACCTACAGCGATGCCGCTATCCAGACGTGCCTCTCGATGAAAGTGCTGTTCGGCATGGCGCTCCGGCAGACGACCGGGTTCGTCGAGAGCCTGCTACGGCTGGTCGGCCTGAACTGGACGGTGCCCGACTTCAGCACGCTATCTCGCCGCCAGAAGACCTTGGCCGTGAACATCCCCTACCGCGGCTCCAAGGGGCCGTTGCACCTGCTGGTCGACAGCACCGGGATCAAGGTCGAAGGTGAAGGCGAGTGGCACGCACGCAAGCATGGCGGCCCGAAACGGCGCGTCTGGCGCAAGCTCCACCTTGGGATCGATGAAGAAACGTTGGAGATCCGGGCCGTCGAAGTCACCGGGAGCCACATCGGTGATGCGCCCATCCTACCCCACCTTCTCGACCAAATCCCGCAGGACCAGGAAATCGGTAGCGTTACGGCTGATGGCGCCTACGACACGCGCAAATGCCACGATGCGATTGCAGATCGCGGTGCCCATGCCGTCATCCCGCCCCGCAAGAACGCGAAGCCCTGGAAGACGATCACCGCCGGAGCCGTGGCCCGAAATGAGGCCCTGCGCGCGGCGAAATACCTGGGCCGCGCGCTCTGGCGACGATGGTGTGGATACCACCGCCGAAGCCGCGTCGAGACAAAGATGCATTGTATCAAGTTGCTGGGCCAGCGGCTCATGGCACGGGACTTCGACCGACAGGTCGCCGAACTCCAGGTCCGCATCGCCGTCCTGAACGGCTACACCGCGCTCGGAATACCCGTCACGGAAGCTGTGGGATAAGTCCGTCCGGGGAAAGGGGAACCTCGGCCTTAAGCCGATTTGTGCAACAGAGCCAGGCGTTGCCGAAGGCGCGGCTATTATCATCTAAGCTGGATAGCCTCCCGGAAGGGATTCGAATCCTTGACCAGGAGATTAGGAATTTTAGACTCTGTGGGAGAATGGTGCCGGCGGAGAGGATCGAACTCCCGACCTTCGGTTTACAAAACCGCTGCACTACCGCTGTGCTACGCCGGCCCTGGCGGACACCGATTCCGGTGTCTATTCGGTACCTGCTCGGACCGCGCCGACCTTAAGCGCATGATCCGATTCGCTTTTTGACTCCACGGCCCTCCGATTACAAAACCGCTGCTCTACCAGCTGAGCTAAACCGGCATCTGCCTGATCGGATAGCCCTTCGCGCGGCGCAGCGCAAGCGCGGGCTGATGCTCGCGACCGCTCAGCCGGTGACGGCCAGCACCGTCTCGACCAGCCGCTGCGGATCGAAGGGATGCGGCAGCCAGCCGGCGGCGCCGGCGTTGCGAGCCCGGGTCTTGAGATCCGGCATGGCCTCGGCCGAAAGCACCAGGATCGGCATCCCGTAAAGCGCCGGCTGCTGGCGCACCGCCTCGATGAAGGCGAATCCGTCCAGGCCGGCCATGTTCACCCCGGTGACGATGGCGTCGATCTCGCGCTGGCCCAGCCGTTCCAGCGCGTGCGTGCCGTCGACGGCGGGAATGACCTCGAACCCCGCCTCGGTCAAGACGGCATAGGCCTGGGCGCAGAGCGCCGAATCGTCATGCAGCAGCAAAACCGTCAGCGTCATCGCGATTCCCCGGACGGATAGCGGCGCCGGCAAGCGGATTTCAGGACGGTCATGCGCAATCTTCCATGGCTGAATCGGTGTTCGTCTTGCGCGAGCATCGCGCAAAGAGTTTAAGACATCGTTGACCCCCGGACTGCCCGGTTCGCCTTTTTGATGCTCTTGCGGCAGGCCGACGCGGCTTCGGGCTTGCATTCGCGGCCGAACCGGACTATGTCGCGCGCACTTCACAGGCGGGGTCGGGCCTTCGGGGGAGAAATCCCCGCAGGTCCACCGGTTGGGGCATGCGCCCTGAAAACCCTGCCAAGGCGCAAACCGGAAAGGAACATGGAATGGCGCTTCCCGAATTCTCCATGCGTCAGCTGCTTGAAGCTGGCGTGCACTACGGTCACCAGACGCAACGCTGGAACCCCCGGATGGCCGAGTTCATCTATGGTGAACGCAACGGCATCCACATCTTCGACCTGACCCAGACCGTCCCGATGCTGGACGCCGCTCTGCAAGCCGTGCGCGACACCGTCGCCAAGGGCGGCCGCGTGCTCTTCGTCGGCACCAAGCGCCAGGCGCAGAAATCCATCGCCGATGCCGCCGAGCGTTCGGCGCAGTTCTACATGAACCACCGCTGGCTGGGCGGCACGCTGACCAACTGGAAAACCGTGTCGCAGTCGATCCAGCGCCTGAAGGCTCTGGACGAGACGCTGGGTTCGGGCGCCGAGGGCCTGACCAAGAAAGAGCGTCTGCAGATGGAACGCGAGCAGGCCAAGCTGCAGGCCTCGCTGGGCGGCATCCGCGAAATGGGCGGCCTGCCGGACCTGCTGTTCGTCATCGACGTGAACAAGGAAGACCTGGCCATCCTGGAAGCCAAGAAACTGGGCATCCCGGTCGTCGCCGTGGTCGATACCAACTGCTCGCCCAAGGGCGTTGACTACATCATCCCGGGCAACGACGACGCCGCCCGCGCCATCGCGCTGTATTGCGACCTGGCCTCGCGCGCCGCTCTGGACGGCATGACCGCGCAGATGGGCGCCGCCGGCGTCGACCTGGGCGCGCTGGAAGCCTCGGTCGAGGAAACGCTGGAAGGCGCGACCGAAGAAGCCGAAGCCTGATCGGAAACCGGCGGGGGCCGACGCCCCCGCAAGGGTTTACGCAATATTCATCAGGCGGGGATAAGCCCCGCCTGACGCATTGAAAAGCAAGGAGATCCCCGATGGCTATCACCGCTGCGATGGTGAAAGAGCTGCGCGAAACGACCGGCGCGGGCATGATGGACGCCAAGAAGGCGCTGACCGAAACCGACGGCGACATGGAAGCCGCCGTGGACTGGCTGCGCACCAAGGGCCTGGCGAAAGCCGCCAAGAAGGCCGATCGCGTCGCCGCCGAGGGTCTGGTGGGTGTCTCGGTCAAGGCCGGCCGCGGCGTCGCCGTCGAGCTGAACTCGGAAACCGACTTCGTCGCCAAGAACGCCGACTTCCAGGCGCTGGTGCGCGAGATCACCAATGTCGCGCTGGAAACCGCCGAAGATGTCGAGGTGCTGCGCGCCACGCATCTGAACGGCAAGCCGGTTTCGGAAGTCGTGACCGACGCCATCGCCCGCATCGGCGAGAACCTGACCCTGCGCCGCATGCATGTCCTGGAAGGCGACACCGTGGTCTCTTATGTCCACAACGCCGCGACCGAGGGCATGGGCAAGATCGGCGTGCTGGTCGCGCTGAAGGGCCCGGCCGACAAGGCGCAGGCCATCGGCAAGCAATTCGCCATGCATATCGCCGCCACCAACCCGGTCTCGCTGTCGGAAGCCACGCTCGACCAGGCGCTGCTGGCGCGCGAGCTGGAAGTGCAGACCGCGAAGGCGCTGGAAGAGAACGCCGCCTCGGCCAAGCCGAAGCCCGAGGCCGTGATCCAGAACAACATCATCCCGGGCCGGATGAAGAAGTTCGTGGCCGAGAACACGCTGCTGGGCCAGGCTTTCGTCATCAACCCCGACTTGACCGTCGAGCAGGCCGCGAAAGAGGCCGGCGTCGAGATCACCGGCTTCGCCCGCGTCATGGTCGGCGAAGGCATCGAGAAGAAGGAAGAGGATTTCGCCGCCGAGGTCGCCAAGACCCGCGCCGGCGCCTGATCCCCGTCTTTCCGCCAGACAGCAACGCCGGTCCGCAAGGGCCGGCGTCGTTCTTTTGGAGCGCCGCCTTTCGCGCTCCGCCGGCGGGTGGCCGGTCGCATGCGGTGGCACCGTCGAGGAAGCGCCGCGACATGCGCGCGGCGCGGGCCTTCGGCTGACTCGCAGTGCGGTCTGCGACCGCAGGGTCCGGCGGCGCTGGCCTGCGGCGGTCGTATCAGGTCGCCCAGCGGTTCGCGCGGGGGCATGGCGTTTTCGCACAGGCTTCCCGGCGCTCTGCGCGATCGGAAGCAGCCCGGATGACGAGCCACCCCACCGACCGATGGCATCGGCCTCATCTTGTCAGACCCTGGACGGCGTCACGGGACACCGCGGCCCTGATGGGCAGATCCCCTGCCTGCCATCCGGCACGATCCGCGCAACTCGTCCTGGCACATGCGTCAGGCCCGCGCGCAGCGCGGCAGCCTGGCGACGGCCGTCTCGGTCCGGGGGGCCGGCGCTGCGAAGCTCTGGCAGCGCCAGGCGCGGCCAGCCGCCAGGCTCTCGCCGGGCTCGGCGGTGCAGCGCTCGCCTGGGCCCACGAAGATCTGCCGGCGGTTGCTGGCCAGCAGGATCGCCTGCGGCGTGGTTCGCGCCGTCAGCGCCTGGCGCGCCAGCCGCAGGTGCTTTTCCACCGTCGCCCGCGACACGCCCAGAAGCCCGGCGATCTCTTGCGTGGTGCGGCCGACGGCGATCTGCTCCAGCACCTCGCGCTGGCGCTGCGTCAGCACCTGCACGGGCGGTTCATAGGGCAGCACCGACAACCGCAGGTGGATCAGCCCGGTCAATGCCTCGATCAAAGATCCATGCTGCTGCCACAGCCCGTCCAGCCGGCGCTGGTCCACGCCCAGGGCGCCCGACAGGATCACGCCCGCCCGCACCGGCTGCACGCTGTCGCCCAGGCCGACCGCATAGCCCGCGACATGGCCATGGCGCGCGAACAGGTCCAACATCCGCTCCTCGGCCGGGCTGAGCCGGCCGGCCTGGCGCAGCCGGCGCATCCAGTCCCAGCTTTCGCTACCGCGGTTCCCCGCCGTCCAGCGATACATCGGCACGCTGGCCAGGGCGTCCTGCGCCAGGATCTCCTGCAACAGGCGCGGCGTGCAATTCGTCAGGAACAGGCAATCGTCGATCTGGCGTTCGCCCGCCGTCTCGATGATGCGGACGCTGTAATAGGAGGCATAGGGGAAACCCAGCCCGGCCAGCCGCTCGGTATAGTACCGCCACAGGCTGTCGGTCGTGCGCGCCGCCAACACCGTCTCGATGTCCGTCAGGAGATCCATGGGTCGGGAACTCTCAATGCCTGTCATCATAATTGCCGGTGAAAAGCGAAATGTGAAACGATCTTTCCCCCGCTGGAACCGCGCGCAGGACGCCACCCGGCGGATTTCCCCGATGTCGCGCGAAATTACCGCAGGCAATTCACTTAAAGCAATTGGAAAGCCGAGTTAATCCGGTTGCATCCAGTTGACGTAGCGTCAGCGGCTCTGCGCGCCCGGAATTCAACCAGCGGGTTTTCCCGGCCGGCATAGCTGGTTACTGTGCGCCGGAAACGAGTCAGGAGTTCCCCGCACCATGCAGGTCGTCTTTCACTGCGGCGTCCACGGCACCGATCTTTACCGCATGGTCAAGACCCTGCTGCAGAATCGCGACTGGCTCTTGCGCAACGGGATCGAGCCGGTGACGCCGAACCGGCACCGCGACGTCTTCAACGAGGCGCTGAGCGCGCTGAACGGCGGCGCCGCCACGGCCGAGATGGAGCAGGTGATGCTGGATGCGATCCTGGACAGCGACGATCCGCAGCGCATCATCTGCAGCACGCCGACCTTCCTTGGCAAGGCCGAGCGGGCGCTGTCGCTCGACGGGCTCTATGCCGCGGCGGGCGAGAAAATGGCGGCGCTGGCCAATCTCTTTCCCAGCGCCGAGGTCGAATTCTTCATGGGGCTGAAGAACCCGGCGACGCTGATCCCCTTCGTGCTGGCGCAAGAGGGCAGCGGCACCTATGCCGAGGTCATGGGCGGCATCGACCCGGAAAGCCTGCGTTGGGCGCCGGCGATCCGGCGTATCCTCACCGCCCTGCCCGGCCACCGCCTGGTGGTCTGGTGCCACGAGGATACCTCGCTGATCTGGCCCGAGGTGGTGCGGCGCATCTCGACCATGCCCAGCGACGTGCCCCTGAAGGCGGGCCTGCAGATCCTGGGCGACATCCTGCACCCGGACGGCATCCGCATGATCCGCGATGCCATGGCGCAGGAAACCCGGCTGACCATCGAGAGCCGGCGACGCATCTTCTCGGCCGCCTTGCAGAAACACGCCCTGCCCGACCAGATCGAGGTCGAGCTGAACCTGCCCGGCTGGGACCAGGCCCTGGTCGACCGCATCGGCGCCGCCTATGACGACGACATGGCCGAGATCGCCGCCCTGCCCGGGGTCGAATTCATCACGCCCTGACGCCGCACCGTTTCACCGTTTTCCAAATACTCCGGCAACCGTGCCTCAGGCCGGCCAGACCGCCAGGATCAGCGGCACGCCGACCAGCACCACCAGGGCCGACAACGGCGCGCCCAGCCGAGCGTAGTCGCCGAAGCGATAGCCGCCCGGCCCCATGACCAGCGTGTTGCACTGGTGCCCGATGGGCGTCAGGAAATCGCAGCCCGCGCCGACCGCCACCGCCATCAGGAAGGGGTCGGGCGCATGCCCCAGCCGCTCGGCGAAGATCGCGGCGATGGGCGCCATGACCAGCACGGTGGCGGCATTGTTGAGGAAGGGCGTCACCGCCATGGCCGCGACCATGATCAGCGCCACCGCGCCCCAGACCGGCAGGCCGGCCGCCGTCGCCGACAGCAGGTCGCCGATCAGTTCGGCGCCGCCGGTCTTTTGCAGCGCCTCGCTGACCGGGATCAGCGCGCCCAGCATGATCAGGATCGGCCATTCGATCGCCTCATAGGCGGCCTCGACGCTGATCGCCCCGGTCAGGATCATCGCCAGCGCCGCGCCGAAGAAGGCGATGGCGACCGGCACCAGCCCGACCGCCGTCAGCGCCATGGCCGCGGCCAGGATCGCGACCGGCAGCAGGTCGCGCCGGACCGAGCCGAAGCGCAGCTCGCGCTCGGCCAGGGGCAGAAGGCCAAGCGCCTGCATCCGCCCGGGCAGCAGATCGAGCGGGCCCTGCACCAGCAGCACGTCGCCGGCGTCGAGCATGGTCTCGGACAGCCGCTCGGTCATGCGCTTGCCCGCACGCGACAGGGCCAGCAGATTGACCCCGTGCTGGTCGAAAAGCTGCAGCCGCGCCGCGCTTTGCCCGACCAGCGGCGAGGCGGTCTTGACCACCGCCTCGATGACGCCGATGCGGGCCTCGGGCGTATCGGGCGGCGAGGGCACGTCCTGCCGCGCCAGCAGCAGCCCGCCCTTGGACACCGCCCGCTCCAGCGCGTTGGGCTTGCCGCGCAATTGCAGCACGTCGCCCGGCTCGATCACGCTGTCCGAAAGCGTCACGGCGCGGCGCTTGTCGTTGCGGATCACCCCGGTCACGGTCACCTCGCCATCGGCCAGGCCCAGGAAATGGCCGATGGTCTTGCCGGCGACCGGGGCATCGGGCGGCACGCTGGCCTCGGTGTTGTAATCGGCGATATTGACCGCCTCGCCCAGCGAGGCGGTGGCGCGGCGGTCGGCGGGCAGCAGATGGCGCGCGGCGAACATCAGGAAGACCAGCCCGACCGCCGACAGGCCAAGGCCGACCGGGGCATAGTCGAACATGCGGAACGGCTCGCCGGTCATCTGCTCGCGCACCCGGCTGACGATGATATTGGGCGAGGTGCCGACCAGGGTGATGAGCCCGCCCAGGAGCGAGCCGAAGGCCATGGGCATCAGGTAGAGCGCCGGCGAGCGGCCCGATTTCCGCGCCATCTTCAGCGAGGCCGGCATCATCATCGCCAGCGCGCCGATGTTCTTGATCAGCGCCGACAGGATCGTCACCCCGCCGACCAGCACCGCAAGCTGCGCGTGATAGCTGCCAAGCTTGCGCACCAGCCAGCGCAGCGCCACCTCGATCATCTCGGAGCGCGAGACGGCGGCGCTGACCACCAGCGCGCTGCCGACGATGATGACGATATCGTCGCTGAAGCCGGAAAACGCATCCTCGGGCGTCACGGTGCCGGCCAGCAGCGATACCGCCAGCGCCAGCATCGCCACCAGGTCATAACGCAGCCGGCCCCAGATGAAGAGCACCATCATCCCAATGATGATGGCAAAGGACAGCACCTGGGGTAAGGTCATGGAAATTCCGCGCAAAAAGGCAGCCCGACCGTCAGGCCTGCCACGCGGAACGTGCCGCTGCCCCGCCGGGTTCCGGCCGGCGCGGGGTTTCGGAAGGCTTCGGCTCAGCTGCCGACCGGCACCACCTTGACCGCGCCGTTCTGCGCCGAAAGCGCGATCTCGCCGGCGGCAAGGCGCAGCGCGTCGCGGCCAAAGACCTCGGCCCGCCAGCCCGCCAGCGCCGGCAGATCCCGCGCGCCCGAGGCGATGGCGTCCAGTTCCGCCGCCGAGGCGATCAGCCGCGGCGCCACGCCCGCCGCATCCGACTTGGCCTTCAAGAGCACCCGCAGCAGTTCGGCCAGCGCGGCATTGCCGGGGCGGCCGGGTTCTTCGGGCGCGGGCTTGGGCAGGTCCTTGGCCTCGAGCCCGGCCTTGACCGCCGCAAGGATGCCGTTGGCGATGTCGCCGCGCCGCGCGTCGCGCAACAGCAGGCGCGACTTCGCCAGGTCCGCCTCGGTCAGCGGCTTGGTCGAGGCAAGCTCGATCAGCGCATCGTCCTTGAAGACGCGGGCGCGCGGGATGTCGCGTTCCTGGGCATAGGTCTCGCGGAAGCGCGCCAGTTCGCGCACCACCGCCAGGAAGCGCGGCGAGCCCGAGCGGGTGCGCACCCGCTCCCAGGCCTCGTCGGGGCGGGTGATATAGGTTTCCGGGTTCAACAGCACCGCGACCTCCTCGCCCAGCCAGGGCCCGCGGCCGGTCTTGTCGAGCTGCGCCGCGAGGAACTCGTAGATCGCCCGCAGATGCGTCACATCGGCCAGCGCATAGGCCGCCTGCGCATCCGACAGCGGCCGGTGCGACCAGTCGGTGAAGCGCGAGGACTTGTCGAGCGGCTGGCGCGCGATCTTCTTGACCAGAGTCTCGTATCCCGCCTGCTCGCCGAAGCCGCAGACCATGGCGGCGATCTGGGTGTCGAACAGCGGGTCGGGAAACACGCCGGCGTCGTGAAAGAAGATCTCCAGATCCTGGCGGGCGGCGTGGAACACCTTCACCGTCGCCTTGTGGCGGAACAGGTCATAGAGCGGTTCCAGCGACAGGCCCTCGACCAGCGGGTCGATCAGCACGGCCGGGCCGCCCGGCAGTTTGCTGGCCGAGGCCGGCGGCAACGCGGCCTGGATCAGGCAGAGCTTGGAGTAATAGGTGCGCTCGCGCAGGAATTCGGTGTCGAGCGTGACATAGGGCTGAGCCTTGGCCAGTTCACAGAACTCGGCCAGTTCGGCCGTGGTGGTGATGGTGCGGATCTCGGTCTTGTGGTCGGTCTGTGGGTTGGCTGCCATTGGGTTCTTTCAGGGGCGGCGGGTCATCCGCCGGGCGATTCCTTTCGGCAATATCGAAGGTTTGGCGAAATTCAAGGAATTACCTTGGGTTTCACAGCGGATCGATATCGCCCTGTGCTCGCAATGCCGCGAATTCCGTCACGAATGCGGCCAGTTCCCCGCGCGCGATGGCCTCGCGCAGCCCGGCCATCAGCTCCTGGAAGTAATGCAGGTTGTGCCAGGTCAGCAGCATCCCCGAGATCATCTCGCCGGCGCGGAAGACATGGTGCAGATAGGCGCGGCTGTAGCCGGTGCAGGCCGGGCAGCTGCAATGCTCGTCCAGCGGCCGCGGATCGTCGGCGTGCCGGGCGTTCTTGACATTGACCTGGCCGCGCCGGGTCCAAGCCTGGCCGGTGCGCCCGGAACGCGAGGGCAGCACGCAATCCATCATGTCGACGCCGCGCAGCACGGCGCCGACGATGTCGTCGGGCTTGCCCACGCCCATCAGATAGCGCGGCTTGTCCGCCGGCAGGAAGCCCGGCGCATAGTCAAGCACGCCGAACATCGCCTCCTGCCCCTCGCCCACGGCAAGGCCGCCGATGGCATAGCCCTCGAAGCCGATCGCCTTCAGCGCCTCGGCCGATTCCTCGCGCAATTCGCGGGTGACCCCGCCCTGCATGATGCCGAACAGCGCATGACCGGGCCGGTCGCCGAAGGCGTCGCGCGAGCGCGCGGCCCAACGCATCGACATGCGCATCGACTGCGCCACCTGCTCCTCGCTCGCCGGCAGCGCCGGGCATTCGTCGAAGGCCATGACGATGTCCGAGCCCAGCAGGCGCTGGATCTCCATGCTGGTTTCGGGCGAGAGATGGTGCTTGCTGCCGTCGATATGGCTGGAAAAGGTCACGCCCTCTTCGGTCAGCTTGCGCAGGCTCGCCAGCGACATGACTTGGAAGCCGCCGGAGTCGGTCAGGATCGGACGGTCCCAGTTCATGAACCGGTGCAAGCCGCCCAGCCGGGCGATACGCTCGGCGCCGGGGCGCAGCATCAGGTGATAGGTATTGCCCAACAGGATGTCGGCGCCGGTGGCGCGTACCGATTCGGGCAGCATGGCCTTGACCGTGGCGGCGGTGCCGACGGGCATGAAGGCCGGCGTGCGGATCCGGCCGCGCGGCGTGTCGATGATGCCGGTGCGGGCGCGGCCATCGGTGGCCGAGACCTGGAAACTGAATTTCTCGCTCATGCGGCTGCTGATAGGCGTTCCGGCGCCGGATGCAAGGCCCGCTCAGGCCCCGGCGGCGCGCAGGAGTTTCGCCCGGGTCGAGGGAATGGCGCCGATTTCCAGCCCGGTGAAGACATGCAGCGTGTCCATCTGCCGGTCGACGACGGCATGGTCGCTGACCCAGCCGCCCATGGCCAGGTAGCTGCGCAGCAAGGGCGGCATCGCCGCCATGGCCCGGCGCGGGTCGGGCTTGCGCAGCCGCAGCACGCGGGCAAAGCGGAACACCTGCGGCGCCTTGACCCGCGGCAGCCAGCGTTTCGGCGCCAGGTGCCGCTCGCGCAGCATCGCGAAGGCGTCCTCGTAGCCGCGCGTGTCGGTGCCGATGAAGCTGGAGCAGCCGAAGAGCATCGCCACGCCCTCGGCATCGACATGGCGCGCCAAGGCGCCCCAGGCCAGGCGCAGGATATCGGGATCGCGGATCTCGGGATGGATGCAGAAGCGGCCGATCTCGACCATGCGGCCGTGGAAATCGCGCAGACGTGACAGGTTGTAGTAGCGCGCGGAATAGCTTTCGCCGATCTGCGCCCCGCCCTCCAGCGTCATCATGCGGAAACAGGCCACCAGCCGGCCGCCGGTTTCGCGAATCAGCACATGGGTGCAGCGGTCGTCGTAATCGTCGGCGTCCAGCAATCCGGTGTCGCCGTCGTCGCGCCCGCGCGCGATGAAGCACAGCCAGCGCAGGTGCTGCGCCTCGCGGATTTCCTCTGCGGTTTCAGCGAAACCGACCTCGTAGCGGCCCTTGCGGAATGCCATCATCGCGCCTTGCCCGATCCTGAGTTCGACCGTCACCCGGTCCCGATCCGACTTGTTACGCCCCTCCCTGCACCCATCTTGTAACAGCTGCATGGTGGATTGAAGCGCAAAGATGACAGCGCGCGCCAGCAGACGCCCCGCGCGCTTGCGGCAGGCAGCGCGGGCCGCGCCTTGCCTATTGCTGGTCCAGCAGCTGCCCGGCCGAGACGCGGCCGACGTTGCCCATCAGCTGCCGGATCAGCCCGAGGCTGGTCACGCCGCTGTCGGTGACGCGCTGCGACAGCACCACGACGCGGCCGCGCTCCAGCCCGAAACGCTCGACATTGCTGACGGTGCCGGATTCGTTGAAGCTGACGGCGACGACCTCGCGGTTGATCTCGCGCGGCTGGCGGGCGCCGAAATATTCCCAGCGCGAGCCGACGTAATACCAGCCCGATCCGGTCAGCAGGCCCTGGGCCGAGGGTCGGCCGACCAGCCCCTCCAGCTCGGATTGCGAGGTCTGGCCGACGACCACCTGCGACAGCTGCTCCTCGGGCGGGACATAGCCGTGGTTGCGATAGGTGGCCTGGCAGGCGGAAAGCGCAAGAGGTGCGACCAGTGCCAAGGCCATGATCTGCCGCCGGGAAATCTTCATCGTCTCTCTGCCCCTCTACGCGCCTGTTGACGCCGCGCGACCGGCTTAGCAAACTCACGCCCTGCGCTCAAGAATATCCAGACCCAGGGCGAAGCCGCCCGCGAAAGGCCCATGATGACCGATATGAAGCCCCCGCAGTCCCGCTTTCGGGTGGCCCATCTGAACCCGCGCCAGCCGACCGCATTCACGCTGGCGCCCGACGCCGCGACGCGCCAGGCGCTGGCGGCCGAGCTGGGGCTGCTGGATCTGCCGAAGCTGCGCTTCGCCGGCCGCATCCAGGCCGTGGCCCAGGACGCCTGGCAGGTGGCGGGCGCGCTCAAGGCCCGCGTGGTCCAGCCCTGCGTGGTGACGCTGGCGCCGGTCACGACCGATCTCGAGGAGCCGGTGCACCGCGTCTTCTCGCCCCATGTCAGCGCGCCCGAGGGCGACGAGATCGAGATGCCCGACGACGAACTCGAGCCCCTGGGTCCGTTCATCGACCTGGCCGCCATCATGGCCGAGGAGCTGTCGCTGGCCCTGCCGCTCTATCCGCGCGCCGACGGCGCCGAACTGGACACCCCCGAGACACCGGATGCCGAGGAACCGACCCGCAAGCCCTTCGCCGGCCTTGCGGATCTGCTGAAGGATTCGAAAAAGCCGCAGTAAGCTACGCGGAACGCTGCCTTTCCTGCCATTCCGGGTCCATCTGCGGCCCCAGGTTCAAGGGCGCCAGCATGCCTTGGCCCAGGATGTGATCGGCGGCCTTCTCGCCGGTCATGATCGAGGGCGCGTTCAGGTTGCCGTTGGTGATGCGCGGGAAGATCGAGCTGTCGGCCACGCGCAGCCCTTCGACTCCGATCACCCGCAGCTCGGGATCGACCACCGCCATGTCGTCGTCCCGCCGGCCCATGCGGGCCGTGCCGCAGGGGTGGAAGGCCGACTCGGCATGCTCGCGGATGAAGGCATCGATCTCGGCGTCCGTCACCACGCCCTCGCCCGGCTGGATTTCATAGCCCTTGTAATCGGCAAAGGCCGATTGCTCGAAAATTTCCCGGGTCAGGCGCACGCAGGCGCGGAACTCGGCCCAGTCGTCGGCATGCGACATGTAGTTGAAGCGGATCTCGGGTGCCTGTTTCGGATCGCCCGACTTCAGCCGCACCGTGCCGCGCGATTTCGACCGCATCGGCCCGACATGCACCTGGAAGCCATGGCCCTCGGCCGCCGCCTTGCCGTCGTAACGCACCGCCAGCGGCAGGAAGTGATACTGGATGTCCGGATATTCCACCCCGGCGGCCGAGCGGATGAAGCCGCAGCTCTCGAACTGGTTCGAGGCGCCCAGGCCCGTCCCGGTCGCCATCCATTGCGCCCCGATCGAGCCCTTGCCCCACAGGTTCCAGTGCTTGTAGAGCGTGATCGGCTTGGTCGCGGTATATTGCATATAGATCTCAAGGTGATCCTGCAGGTTCGACCCCACGCCGGGCCGGTCCGCCCGAACCTCGATGCCATGTTCGCGCAGGTGGTCCGCCGGCCCGATCCCCGACAGCATCAGGATCTTCGGCGTGTTGATCGAGCTGGCCGAAAGAATAACCTCATGTTTGGCCCGGAACACGATGACGCCGCGGGTATTCCTGACCTCGACGCCGACCGCGCGCCCGTCCTCGAAGACCACGCGCTGCGCCAGCCCGCGCCGCAGCCGCAGCAGGCCGGTCTCCTGCGCCGGACGCAGATAGGCATTGGCGGCCGACCAGCGCCGGCCCTCCCAGATCGTCGCCTCCATGGCGCCGAAACCCTCTTGCCGGGCACCGTTGTAATCGTCGGTCATGGCATAGCCGGCCTCGTTGCCGGCGCGGATGAAGGCGTTGAACAGCGGGTTCTTGCGCGAGCCGCGCGTGACATGCAGCGGTCCCTCGGTGCCGCGATAGGCGCTGACCGCGCCATGCGAGGTCTCCATGCGCTTGAAATAGGGCAGCACATCGGCATAGGCCCAGCCGGCCGCGCCGCTCTCGGCCCAGAAATCGAAGTCCCGGGCATGGCCGCGCACGAAGACCATGCCGTTGATCGAGGACGATCCGCCCAGAACCTTGCCGCGCGGCGTGACCAGCCGCCGCCCGCCCAGGTGCTCCTCGGGTTCGGACGAGAATCCCCAGTCATAGCGCCGCATGTTCATCGGATAGCTCAGCGCCGCCGGCATCTGGATGAAGGGCCCGATGTCCGAGCCGCCATATTCGATGATATCGACGCGCTTGCCGGCCATCACCAGCCGATAGGCCAGCGCGCAACCGGCCGAGCCGGCACCGACGATCACATAATCCGGGATCATGCCCTGGCCTCCTGCACCGCCCTGCGGGCTTTCTCTGTTTTCCAAATACCCATGCCGACCGCGCCGCCGGCGCGGCGCCGCTCAATAGGGCGCATCGACGCCACCCATGCCAACATAGACCGACTTCAACTGGGAATAGTGCTCGATGGCCGCGGCCGAGTTCTCACGCCCGATCCCCGACAGCTTCACCCCGCCGAAGGGCGCCTCGACCGGGGTCAGGTTATAGGCGTTGATCCAGGTCGTTCCCGCCTGCAAACCCGCCGCCATCCGGTGCCCGCGCGCCAGGTCGCGGGTAAAGACGCCCGCCGCCAGCCCATAGGGCGAGGCATTGGCGCGGGCGAGCACCTCGGCCTCATCGGCGAAACTCAGCACCGACATGACCGGGCCGAAGATCTCTTCGCGCACGATGAACATCTCGTCCGTGGCATCGGCAAAGACGGTCGGCGGCACGAAGGCGCCCTCGCCCGCGCCGCCGCAGACCAGCCGCGCGCCCTCGGCCTGGCCCTTGCCGATGGCTTCGCGGATCTTCGCGGCCTGGGCCGGGCTGACGATGGGACCGTGCTGGGTGTCCTCGGCCAGCGGATCGCCGACCTTGACCGAGGCGAGCCGCGCCGACAGCCGTTCCAGGAAGGCCGGCAGGATGCCCTCTTGCACGAAGACCCGGGTGCCGTTCGAGCAGATCTGCCCCGAGGAATAGAAATTCGCCAGGATCGCCGCGCCGACCGCATCCTCGAGGCTCGCGTCGTCGAAGACGATCAGCGGCGACTTGCCGCCCAGTTCCATGGTGACGTGGCGCATGCCCTCGGCCGCGGCGGCATAGACCTTCTGCCCGGTCGCGACCGAGCCGGTCAGCGAAACCTTGGCGACCAACGGGTCGGTCACCAGCGCCGCGCCGACCGCGCCGCGGCCCTGCACGACGTTGAAGATGCCCGCCGGCAGCCCCGCCTCGGTCAGGATCTCGGCCAGTTTCAGCGCGCCCAAAGGCGTCTCCTCGCTGGGCTTGAAGACCATGGCATTGCCCATGGCCAAGGCCGGCGCCGCCTTCCAGCAGGCGATCTGGCTCGGGTAGTTCCAGGCGCCGATGCCGGCGCAGACGCCAAGCGCCTCGCGGATCGTATAGACGAAATCGCCGCCCAGCGGGATGCTCTGCCCGGTCACGGTCGGCGCCAGCCCGGCGAAATATTCCAGCGCGTCCGCGCCCGAAGGCCAGTCGGCCACCCGCGTCTCCTGGATCGGCTTGCCGGTGTCCAGTGTTTCCAGCCGGGCCAGTTCCTCGCCGCGCTCGCGGATGATCTGGGCGGCCCGCATCAGCACGCGGGCACGCTCGACCGGGCGCAGCGCCGCCCAGGCCGGCTGCGCGGCGGCGGCGGCGGCGGTGGCCTGCGCCACCTGGGCGACCGAGGCTTCGCGCAGATCGGCGATCACCGCGCCGCTATAGGGGTAATGCACCGGCAGCGCAGCGCCCTCGCCCTCGACGAAGGCGCCGTCGATATAGAGGCTGGCGGCGGGTTGCGCGGTTTGGCGGGCGTCATGGCTCATGGCAGCACCTTCTCCAGATAGTCCATTGTCGTGCGTTCGGCGGCGGCGGCATCGGCCTCGTTCGACAGCGCCGCGCGCAGGTAAAGCCCGTCGATCAGCGCGCCGACGGTGCGGGCGATGCGCTCGGCCCCGGCGCCGGCCAGCGGCCGCAACGCCACCAGCAGGTTCGAGCGCAGCCGCTTGTGATAGATGCGCAAGAGCCGCGCCGCCTCGGGCTCGACCAGCGCCAGCGCATAGAAGTTCAGCCAGGCGGCGACCGTCTCGCGCGCGAAGTTCTGCGGCGTGAAGTTCGCCTGCACCACGGCGCGCAGCCGCTCGGGCGGGTCGGGCGCATCCTTCAGCAACGCGCGCGCCGACTCGGCATATTGAGTCAGGATATGCCGCATCGCGGCAAGAAAGATCCGCTCCTTGGAGCCGAAATAGTGATGCGCCAAGGCCGAGGACATCCCGGCCTCGCGCGCGATCTGCGCCACGGTCACGTCAAGCGACCCTGCGCGCCCCACCGTGGCAATGGTGGCGTTGATTAATGCCGCCTTTCGGATAGGCTCAACACCCAGTTTGGGCATGACAGGACACCATTTTGCAGCTTGTTTCAGCTTTCACGCGGAAAATTCCGCCCCATTCACCTGCATCTGGCAGATCTTTGATTGACTCGTCAATCAATAAAAGCCTTAATCAGGTAACGAGTCAACAAACCAGGGAGAACAAGATGACATTACGCCGCACCGCAGCGCTGATCGCGGCCGGGCTGGCCACCCTGCTCGGGCCGGTCAGCGCCGCGCAGGCCGAGGAACCGGCCGAGTGCCGCGAGGTCGTCTTCTCGGATGTCGGCTGGACCGACATCAGTTCGACGACCGCGCTGGCCTCGACCGTGCTCCAGGCCCTGGGCTACGCGACCGAGACCAAGATCCTGTCGCTGCCGGTGACCTATACCGCCATGGCCAAGGACGACGTGGACGTGTTCCTGGGCAACTGGATGCCCAGCCAGGAAAACGACCTGAAGCCCTATCGCGACGCGGGCACCGTGGAGGTGCTGCGCACGAACCTGACCGGCGCGAAATACACCCTGGCGACCAACGAGGCCGGCGCCAAGCTGGGCATCGACGACTACAGCAAGATCGCCGCGCACAAGGCCGAGCTTGACGGCAAGATCTACGGCATCGAGCCGGGCAACGACGGCAACCGCCTGCTCTTGGAGATGGTGGCCGAGAACAAGTTCGACCTGGGCACCTTCGAGGTGGTCGAAAGCAGCGAGCAGGGCATGCTGGCGCAGGTCGCCCGCGCGGACGGCGCCGGCAAGCCGGTGGTCTTCCTGGGCTGGGAGCCGCATCCGATGAACACCCAGTTCAAGATGACCTATCTTTCCGGCGGCGACGAGATCTTCGGGCCGGACTTCGGCGGCGCGCGGGTCGACACCAACGTCCGCGCGGGCTATGCCGAGACATGCCCGAATGTCGGAAAGTTCCTGCAGAACCTGGAATTCACCCTGCCCATGGAAAGCGAAGTCATGGGCCTGATCCTGAACGACGGCGAGCAGCCCGGCGATGCGGCGCTGAAATGGCTGAAAGCCAATCCCGATGCCGCGAAGCCCTGGATCGCGGGCGTGACCACCGCCGATGGCGGCGACGCGCAGGCCGCACTGGACAAGGTGCTGAACGACTGACGTCAAGCACGGCCGCCCGGCACGGGCGGCCGTTTCCGCAGGGCGCGATCGTGCCGAATCCTGTCGCGATTGCGCCATCCGCCGCCCGGGCCGGGCCGTAATCCGGTCCCACCGTCGCGGCCCGATGCCGAGATGACGAACCGTCCCCGCCGGGACCGACCATTCCGCCACGCCTCACAAACCCCGGGTCTTGATGACCCCGAACGGTAGCAAAGGAAGCATGGACCAACTCACAGCTCTGTTGACCGACACCAAGATCCCTGTCGGCAAGACCGCCAAAGCCATATTCGACTGGCTGAACGCCCATGCCGCGTTCATCTTCAACGCCATTTCCAAGCTGCTCGACGGGCTGATCAACGGCATCCTGCAGATCCTCGACTTTCCGCATCCGCTGGTCTTCACCCTGCTGGCGGTGGCGCTGACCTGGGGCCTGCAACGCAGCTGGAAGACCTGCCTGCTGGTGGCTCTCAGCCTGCTCTTCATCCTGAACCAGGGCTATTGGGACGAGACGATGCAGTCGCTGACCCTGGTGCTTTCGGCCTGCGTGGTCTGCATGGCGCTGGGGGTGCCGATCGGCATCGCGGCGGCGCACCGGCCGCGGCTCTACGCCTGGATGCGGCCGATCCTCGACCTGATGCAGACGCTGCCGACCTTCGTCTATCTGATTCCCGCCATCGTCTTCTTCGGCATCGGCATGGTGCCCGGCCTGATCGCCACGGTGATCTTCGTGCTGCCGGCGCCGATCCGGCTGACCTATCTCGGCATCAGCTCGACGCCGCAGGCGCTGGTCGAGGCCGGGACCGCCTTCGGCGCCACCCCGCGCCAGCTTCTGTGGAAGGTGGAACTGCCCAGTGCCGCGCCGCAGATCATGGCCGGGCTGAACCAGACCATCATGCTGTCGCTGTCGATGGTCGTCATCGCGGCGCTGGTCGGGGCCTCGGGCCTGGGCGTGCCGGTGGTTCGGGCGCTGAACAGCGTGAACACCGCGCTGGGTTTCGAAAGCGGCTCGATCATCGTCGTCGTCGCCATCATGCTGGACCGGATGCTGCGGGTGGGGAAACACCATGACTGAACGCGCCATGACGGAACGCAATGCCGTCGAATTCGACAATGTGAACATCGTCTTCGGCGACCGGCCCGAGGCCGCGCTTCCGCTGATGGACCAGGGGCTGGAGCGCGGCCCGATCAAGACCGAGACCGGTCAGGTCCTGGGCGTGCACAATTGCAGCCTGACCGTCAAGGAGGGCGAGATCCTGGTGTTGATGGGCCTGTCCGGCTCGGGCAAGTCCACGCTTCTGCGCGCGGTGAATGGGCTGAACTCGGTCTGCCGCGGCGACGTGCGGGTCTGGGACGGCGACCGCATGGCCTCGGTCAGCAATGCGGGCGGCGCCGAATTGCGCCGGCTGCGGCGCGAGCGCGTCGCCATGGTCTTCCAGCAATTCGGCCTGCTGCCCTGGCGCACGGTGCGCGAGAACGTCGGCCTGGGGCTGGAACTGGCCGGGATGCCCGCGGCTGAGCGCGCGCGTCGCGTCGATGCGCAGCTGGCCACGGTGAACCTGACCGAATGGGCCGACCGCAAGGTGGGCGACCTGTCGGGCGGGATGCAGCAGCGCGTGGGCCTGGCGCGCGCCTTCGCGACCGAGGCGCCGATCCTCCTGATGGACGAGCCCTTCTCGGCGCTGGACCCGCTGATCCGCAACCGGCTGCAGGACGAATTGCTGGAGCTGCAAGAGCGCCTGCGCCGCACCATCATCTTCGTCAGCCACGACCTCGACGAGGCGTTCCGCATCGGCAACCGCATCGCGCTGATGGAGGGCGGCCGCATCGTGCAGATCGGCACCGCGCGCGAGATCATCGCCAATCCGGTCAATGCCTATGTCGAGGATTTCGTCGCCCACATGAATCCGCTCGCCGTGCTGACCGCCGAGGATATCGCCGAACCCGGCGAGGCCCCCGGCACGCCCATCGACCGCGAAACGCCGCTGCGCGAGGTCATGCGCAGCCTGGCCGCCAGCAGCGCCGAGGCCCTGCCCCTGCAAGGCGGCGGCCGCATCAGCCAGGCGGGCATCCTGAACCGGCTGGCCGTCGTGCACAAGGGCGGCGGCGCCGTCGAGCACTGAGCGCCCCATTGTTGCCGTCCTGCCATAGCCCGCCCCGCGCCTGCCGCGGGGCGGGTTGTCGCGAATCGGAAAGCGTGCCTATCAAGGGCCGGTCCGCAACCCCAGCATGGAAAGGGCAGAGGCATGACCGATCACGACGCCGCCCGTTTCGGGGTGAATCGACGCCAGTTCCGGCGCGATTGACGGCAACCCTGGGTCCGGCCGCAGGCTGACCCATCCCGACATCGCCGATGCCTGACCGCCGCGCGCAACCGCGTGGCGCGCCGCATCCGCGATTCCCATCCCTGCAAGACATGAGGGCCGCGCCGTGCGAACGGGCGGCAAGACCGGATGACCCTTTCCGACCTGCGTTCCACGCGCGACCTGCGCCTGCCGCTTGACGAGTTGATCCAGACCCATGGCCTCGGCCGCGTGGCCCTGGCCTTGATGCGCGCGGCGCTGCGGCCCGGCCGGGGGCGGCCGCCGCCGGTCAGCGCGCTCTCGGACCACCTGCTGCGCGACATCGGGCTGGAGCCGGGCGATCGCCGCCGGCGCTAGTCCCTTTCCTGTCCCGGCGGCGGGGTGATCCCGCCCCGCCGCGATTCGCGCCAGGTGATATAGCTGATCGCGGCGATCATCGTGGCGCCGCCGACCAGCACCCAGACATCGACCGGCTCGGCAAAGACCAGCGCGCCCAGTAGGCTGGCCCAGATCAGCTGCAGCAGCGTCACCGGCTGGGTCACGGTCAGCGGCGCCGCGGCAAAGGCCCTTGTCATGGCGTAATGCCCGGCGGTGGCGAAGAAGGCGGTGCAGGCCAGCACCGCGCATTGCACCGCGCTTGGCGCCACCCAATGCAGCGCCGCGATCGGCGCCAGCCCCAGGCAGACCGTCAGCGACATCATCGCCACCACGACCGAGGCCGGCACCCGCTCGGACAGCCGCTTGGCCACCAGGTAGGAGCCGCCGAAGGTGACGGCGGCGCCAAGCTGCGCCAGATGCCCCTCCTCGAGCTGCCGCAGCCCCGGGCGCAGCACGATCAGCGCGCCGACCAGCGCCACCGCGATGGCCAGCGCCCGGCGCCACGAGATCCGCTCGCCCATCAGAGCCGCCGCGCCCAAGGTCACGACGATGGGATTGAGGAAGCCGATGGCCGTGACCTCGGCCACGGTGATGCGGGCCATGGCGTGAAACCACAGGATCACCGCGACGATATGCAGCGCGCCGCGCAGCACGAACAACCGCCAGATCCGCGCCGGAAAGCCGCGCCGCAGGGCCGGCCCCAGCGCCGGCAGCAGGAACAGCAGGCCGAAGGCGAAGCGGATGAAGGCGCCCTCGGCCGCCGGCAGCGCCTGGCCCAGCCAGCGCACCGTGCCGTTCACGGCGACGAAGCACAGCCCCGCCGTCAGCATCCACAGGATAGCCGACAGGTCGTTGCGCAAGGAGGGGGTTGCGATATGGCTCATGCCCCAGCCATGCCCCGCCCCGAGGCCCGGCGCAAGGGTCAGCCCTTCAGCACCAGCCCCAGCGCGATGGCCCACATGGTCAGCCCGACCAGCGCATCGAGCACCCGCCAGGCCGCCGGCCGGGCAAAGACCGGCGCCAGCAGCCGCGCCCCGTAACCCAAGCCAAAGAAGAACAGCACCGAGCCGCTGATCGCCCCCAGCGTGAAGCCCGGCTTGTCCGGCCAGCCGGCCGAGATCGAGCCGATCAGCACCACCGTATCCAGCCAGACATGCGGATTGAGCCAGGTCAGCGCCGCCAATACGCCCAGCGTCGCCAGCAGGCCGGCGGCACCCTGCCCGCCCCCCATGCTGGCACCGCCGCGCCAGGCGGCACGAAAGGCGCGCGTGCCATAGACCAGCAGGAAGGCCGCGCCGCCCCAGCGCATCGCCACCAGGAACCCCGGCGCATGGCCGGCCAGCGCCCCCGCCCCCAGCACCCCGGCCGAGATCAGGATCGCGTCCGAGACCGCGCAGAACAGGCAGGTCGCCAGCACATGGCGCCGCATCAGCCCCTGCCGCAGCACGAAGGCGTTCTGTGCCCCGATGGTGACGATCAGCGACAGCGTGGTGCCGAGCCCGGCCAGATAGGCATGCATGGCGATCTCCTTTCAACCGCGTCTTGCCCGGCCCGGGCAGTTCAGGCAAATTCAAAATCGTTACCTGGATTAAGGCCGCCTGATGCTTGACTATGCCGCCCTGGCCGCGCTGGCCGAGATCATCCGCCGCGGCAGCTTCGACGCCGCCGCCGCGGCGCTTGGCGTCACGCCCTCGGCGATTTCGCAGCGCATCAAGGGGCTCGAGGAACGCCTGGGCCAGGTGCTGATCCACCGCGGCCCGCCAGCCACCGGCACCGAGACCGGGTTGCGGCTGATGCAGCATCTGGACCAGGTGCGGCTGCTGGAAGCCACGCTCGACGGCGCGCTGCGCCCCGGCGCCGGCCCGGCCCGGCTGCGGCTGGCGGTGAATGCCGACAGCCTGGCGACCTGGTTCCTGCCGGCGCTGACGGCGCTGCCGCTGCTCTACGAACTGGAAGTCGACGACCAGGACCATGCCCGCGACTGGCTGCGCCAGGGCCAGGTCTCGGGGGCGATCTGCTCGGATCCGCAGCCGGTGCCGGGCTGCGACGTGCATCCGCTGGGCCATATGCGCTATCTCGCGCTGGCCACGCCCGGCTTCATCGCCCGCCACTTTCCGGACGGCGTCACCGAGGCCGCGCTGAAACGCGCGCCGGCGGTGATCTTCAACCAGAAGGACGCCGCGCAATCCCGCTGGGCCGAACAGGCCACCGGCCGGCGCCTGCATCTGACCGGCCACCGCATCCCGGCCTCGGAGGCCTTCGCGCGGGCGGTGGACCTGGGCCTCGGCTGGGGCATGGTGCCCGAGAGCATGGCCGGCGCCGGGCTGCGGGAACTCGTCCCCGGCCTGCCGCTGGACGTGCCGCTCTACTGGCACGTCCAGCGCGCCATGGCGCCGGCGCTGGCGCCGCTGACCGCCGCAATGAAAAGGGCCGCAGCAGACCTGCGACCCTGATTTCTTTGCTCTTCAAATACCCCCGCCGGAGGCGTCACTCCAGCTGGGCCGCGACGTCCTCGGGAATGTCGAAATTGCCGGTGACGTTCTGCACGTCGTCGTCGTCTTCCAGCGCATCGATCAGCTTCATCAGCCTTTGCGCGGTCTCCAGGTCGATCTCGGTCGGGGCCTGCGGCTTCCAGATCAGCTTGGCCGATTCCGACTCGCCAAGCGCGGCCTCCAGCGCATTCGAGACCTCCGCCAGGTCGGTGTCGGCGGTATAGATCCAGTGGCCGTCCTCGTCGCTCTCGACATCCTCGGCCCCGGCTTCGATCGCCGCCATCATCACCGTGTCGGCATCGCCGGCGCTGGCCGGATACATGATCTCGCCCTTGCGGTCGAACATGAAGCTGACCGAGCCGCTCTGCCCCAGGTCGCCGCCGTATTTGGTGAAATAGCTGCGCACGTTCGAGGCGGTGCGGTTGCGGTTGTCGGTCATCGCCTCGACCATGATGGCGATGCCGTTTGGGCCATAGCCCTCGTAACGGATCTCGTCATAGTTCTCGGCATCGCCGCCCATCGACTTCTTGATCGCGCGGTCGATCACGTCCTTGGGCATCGAGTTCGATTTCGCCTCCTTCACCGCCAGGCGCAGGCGCGGGTTCTTCTCGGGGTCGGGATCGCCCATCTTCGCGGCGACGGTGATCTCTTTGGCCAGTTTCGAAAACAGCTTCGAGCGCAGCTTGTCCTGCTTGCCCTTGCGATGCTGGATATTGGCCCATTTGCTATGGCCTGCCATGGTCTTTCCCAGTTTTCATACGGAATATCGCCGGCGCTTTTATGCGGCGCGGGCCGAAATCGCAAGCCTAGCCCTGATGGCGGCCGATCTCGGACAGCACATAAAGCCGCAGCGCGGTGGCCAGCCCCACCCCCGGCGGCCGCTTGCGGTCGATGGCGGCGATCAGCCCGGCCGCCGTCTCGCCGCGCTCGCGCGCCAGCCCGCGCAATTCGCGCCAGAACGCATCCTCGAGGCTGACCGAGGTGCGATGCCCGCCGATGGTGACCGAGCGCTTGATCGGCGGCGTCATCTCGGGCAGGTCAGGCATCCGCGTCCCCTTCCTCGCGCCGATCTTGGTCCAGGTGATGCTGGTCCAGGTGCCGGGCGGCACGGGCCAGGTCGGCCGCCTCGGCCTGCTTCGCCGCCTTGCTGCGGCCGAATTTCGCCGCATTCTCGTCGCCCTGGCGACGGGCGGCGTCACGGGCGGCGCTCTTGCGCGCCGCCCGCAGGTTCACGACCTTGCCCTTGCCTGATCCGGTGTCGGGGCCGGCCACCATCAATCCTCGGGGCCGACCATCTGCTCGGGGCGGACCACGCGGTCGAAGGTCTCGCCGTCGACCAGACCCAGGGCGATGGCCTCCTCGCGCAGCGTGGTGCCGTTCTTGTGCGCGGTCTTGGCGACCTTGGTGGCGTTGTCATAGCCGATGGTGGGCGCCAGCGCCGTCACCAACATCAGCGATTCCTTCATCAGCTTGTCAATGCGCGGAATGTTCGCCTGCGTGCCGACGACCATATTGTCGGTGAAGGACCCCGCCGCGTCGCCCAGCAGCTGCATGGATTGCAGCACATTGTAGGACATCATCGGGTTATAGACGTTCAGTTCGAAATGGCCCTGTGAGCCGGCAAAGCCGATGGCGGCGTCATTGCCCATGACATGGGCGCAGACCATGGTCAGCGCCTCGGCCTGGGTCGGGTTCACCTTGCCCGGCATGATCGAGGAGCCCGGCTCGTTTTCGGGCAGGATCAGCTCGCCCAGGCCCGAGCGCGGGCCCGAACCCAGCAGCCGCATGTCGTTGGCGATCTTGAACAGCGAGCCCGCCACCGTCTTCAGCGCGCCCGAGAAGAACACCATCGCGTCATGCGCGGCCAGCGCCTCGAACTTGTTCGGCGCGGTCACGAAGGGCAGGCCGGTGATCTTGGCGATCTCGGCGGCGATGGCCGTGTCCCAGCCTTTCCTAGTGTTCAGCCCGGTGCCGACGGCGGTGCCGCCCTGCGCCAGTTCATAGATGTCGCCCAGCGCCAGCTTCACCCGCTCGATGCCCTTGGCGACCTGATGCGCGTAACCGCCGAATTCCTGACCCAGGGTCAGGGGCGTCGCATCCTGGGTATGGGTGCGGCCGATCTTGATGATGTTCTTGAATTCCTCGGACTTCGCGACCAGCGCCTTGTGCAGCTTTTCCAGCCCGGGGATCAGCACGTCGCGCGCCTGCATGGCGATGGCGACATGCATCGCGGTCGGGAAGGTGTCGTTCGACGACTGCCCCATGTTCACATGGTCGTTCGGATGCACGGGCTTCTTCGAACCCAGCTCGCCGCCCAGGATCTCGATGGCGCGGTTCGAGATCACCTCATTCGCGTTCATGTTCGACTGCGTGCCGGACCCGGTCTGCCAGACCACCAGCGGGAAGTTGTCGTCGAACTTGCCGGCCACGACTTCCGAGGCCGCCTGCACCATCGCCGCGCCCAGCTTCGGGTCCAGATTGCCCGTCGCCATGTTCACCTGCGCCGCGGCCTGCTTGATTACGCCCAGCGCGCGCACGATGGCGACCGGCTGACGCTCCCAGCCGATGGGAAAGTTCTGGATCGAGCGCTGAGTCTGCGCGCCCCAATACTTGTCGCCGGGGACTTCCAGCGGACCGAAGCTGTCGGTCTCGGTGCGGGTGGTCTTGGTCATCGCATGCTCCCTCACGGTGTCGCGAGGGGTTCTAGGCAAGATGGCGAGGATTCGCAATCTGTATGCCGTCGTATGCCATGCGCTAACAGCGGCTTATTTGCGCCACTTGTCCAGGCTGACCACCTCGGCACCGCCCGGAGGCGTGTCGGGCGCCGGCGCCTCGGCCTCGTCCTCATCCTCCTCCGCGGCTTCGTCGTCCTCTTCGTGGTTTTCGAATCGCAATCCGAATTCCACCGCCGGATCGACGAAGGTGCGCAGTGCGTCAAAGGGGATATACAGCGGCTCGGGTGAATCGCCGAAGTTCAGCGTGATGCGGAACCCGTCTTGGGAAATCTCCAGGTTTTCGAACCAGTGCTGGATGACGATGGTCATTTCCTCGGGATAGCGCGCCCGCAGCCAGTCCGCCATTTCCACATCCGGATCGCGGGTGTCGAAGGTGATGAAGAAATGATGCTCGCCCGGCAGGCCCTCGGCCGCGACCTGGGCCAGGACATCGGCGATCAGCCGCACCATGGCCCGGTGCATCATGCCGCCGTAATCGATTCCGCGTGCCATGGGCCCTCCGTGTCTCTGGCCGCCAGCATAGGGAATTGGGCCGGCTTGAAAAGCCCCTGAAAACCCCCGGCCGCCGCCGACTGCCCCGACGCAAGCGCCTTCACCGTTTCCCAAATACTCAAAGCCGCCCGCGCCAACGGCGCCGCGGTCAAGTCCATGAGACTGAAAGGGAAAGTCGAAAATGGCGCGGTTGACGGGGCTCGAACCCGCGACCCCCGGCGTGACAGGCCGGTACTCTAACCAACTGAGCTACAACCGCGCTTTTCGTGGCGACGTTCGGAAATGGTGGCGCGGTTGACGGGGCTCGAACCCGCGACCCCCGGCGTGACAGGCCGGTACTCTAACCAACTGAGCTACAACCGCGCAGACCATCTCCCCCGGATCGCCGTCCGGGGTGCGAGGGGGTTTACGCATGGGGGCGGATGGCGTCAAGGCCGTTTCCACCGAAAAAACGACGGGGCGCCCCGAAAGGCGCCCCGAGTATCGTTCGGCAAGGCGCGCAGGCCTTATTTCCGCACGGTCTTTTCGTCGAAGTCGGGCAGCGCCTCGAGTTCGGCCTTGGTGTAATTGGTGGCGAAGAAGGTGTCGTTGCCGACGGTGATCAGATGGATCGCATCCTCGCCCAAGAGCACCTTCTTGGCGCCGATGCCCAGGAAGCCGCCGATATCGGCGATATAGCCCACCACCTGGCCCGAATCGTCCATGACGATGTCATTGACCTTGGCGATGTCCTGCCACTCGGCGGGACGTTCCTCGATGGTCGGCGCCACCCATTCGGTCGAGGAGGGCTGGTTGGTGGTCCAGATGCGGCGGCTGGTCACCCAGCTCGACAGCACGCCCGGCTCGGCCTCCGAAATCGCGGGGGCGTTCACGTCGGGCGGCGTCACCGGGGTGGCCTCGGCCGCGTCCTGGGCGGCATCGGCGGCATCCTCGGCCGCATTGTCGGCAGAGGCCGCCGCGTCATCGGCGGCATCGGCCGCGTCCTCCGCGGCGTTTTCGCCCATTCCGGCCGTGGCATTCGCGGCATCGTCAGCGGCAGTTGCGGCCGCATCGGCTGCGGTATCGGCCGCAGTCGCGGCATCGTCGGCGGCCTTCTCGGCCGTGGCGCCGGCCTGGTCGGCCGCCTGGTCCGCAGCGGTCGCGGCCTGGTCGGCGGCCTGCTCGGCGGTATTGGCGGCGCCCTGCGCCTGCTCGGCCGGATCGGCCGGCATGGTGGTGGTCGCATCTTGCGCGAAGGCGGCACCCGCCAGCGCCAGGGTCGTCGCGGCAATGACAAGAGGTTTCATGGACGCTGTCCTTTCCGGTTGTCTTTTGTCACGGACGGGCGAAGCCGTCCCATGGCGACCCAACGCGGCCTTTCCCGCTTCGTTCCCGAAAATGACGCGAAACGCGCCAGTTGGCAGAAACCCGCCACCCGAGTTCCGCGGCCTCAGCCGCGGCCGGGCGGGCTGATGCGGCCGCCGCAGACCGGCGCCGGCGCCGCCGTGGTGCCGGGCCCCGAGGTCGGCAGCCCGCGCAGCACCCGCACCGCGAGCCAGCCGAAGGCCTGCGCCTCCAGCATGTCGCCGTCCAGCCCCGCCGCCTCGACCGGCGCCACCGGCACCGGCAGGCGCGCCGCCAGCGCCGCCATCATCGCGCCGTTCAGGCGGCCGCCGCCGCAGACCAGCACGCGCCCGGGCAACCGCTCCAGAGCCGAAAGCCCCGCCGCGACAGCCGCCGCCGCGGCATGGGTCAGGGAAGCGGCGGCATCGGCATCGCCCAGATGCGCCACGTCCAGCGTTCCGGCAAAGGCGTTGCGGTCCAGCGATTTCGGCAGTGGCCGGGCGAAATGCGGATGGCGCAGGAAGGCCGCGATCACCCCCTCGTCCGGCACGCCTTGCGCGGCAAGCCGCCCGCCCTCGTCCCGGGCCTGGCCGCGCCGCGCCCGCATCAGGTCGTTCAGCGGCGCATTGGCCGGGCCGGTGTCGAAGGCGATGCAGGCGCCCGGCGCCTCCGGGGCCGGGGACTCGGGGTCGACAAAGGTCAGGTTGCCCACCCCGCCCAGGTTCAGGAACGCGACCGGCGCGCGCGGCAAGAGCCCCTGCCCCATGGCCCATTCCGCGCAGGCCCAGTGAAAGAAGGGCGCGAGCGGCGCGCCCTCGCCGCCCTGCCGCACGTCCTCGGAGCGGAAATCCCAGACCACGCGCCGCCCCAGCCGGCGCGCCAGCGCCGCGCCATCGCCGGCCTGATGCGTGCCCCGCCCCCTTTGCGTCTTCGTGCCCGGATCATGCGCCAGGGTCTGGCCGTGATAGCCGACGAGTTCCGCCTCTGGGAAGCCTTCGGCCAGCGCGGCATGGGCGGCCACGGAAAGCGCCGCCGCCTCGGCCACGTCCGGCCCGCCCGGCCATTGCCCCAGCGCGGCATGCAGCAGCCCGGATTCATTGCCGGAATAGGGGCGATAGGCGCTGCGGCCGAAGCCGGCGATGCGGATGCCGTCGGTCTCGATCATCGCGGCATCGACCCCGTCCAGCGAGGTGCCCGACATCATCCCCAGCGCCCGGATCATCATGCTTTCCCTTTTTTCGCCCCAACGGTATATCCGCGCCATTCGAAAGGAAAAGCCCATGACCTACCATGCCAAATCCGACTTCCTGAACGTGATGATCGAGCGTGGCTATCTGGCGGACTGCACCGACCTGCAGGCGTTGGACGAAGCCCTGATCAACGGACCGGTGACGGCATATATCGGTTATGACGCGACGGCGGCCAGCCTGCATGTCGGGCATCTGCTGAACATCATGATGCTGCGCTGGTTCCAGAAGACCGGCAACCGCCCGATCACCCTGATGGGCGGCGGCACCACCAAGGTCGGCGACCCCAGCTTCCGCAGCGAGGAGCGCCCGCTGCTGACCCCGGACGCGATCCAGGCGAACATCGACGGCATGCAGCAGGTCTTTGCCCGCTACCTCGACTATGGCGAGGGGCGCGCGACGATGCTCAACAATGCCGAATGGCTGGACGGGCTGAACTACCTCGATTTCCTGCGCGACATCGGCCGGCATTTCTCGGTCAACCGGATGCTGTCGTTCGAATCGGTCAAGTCGCGGCTGGATCGCGAGCAATCGCTGAGCTTCCTCGAATTCAACTACATGATCCTGCAGGCCTATGACTTCCTGGAACTGTATCGCCGCTACGACTGCCGGCTGCAGATGGGCGGCTCGGACCAGTGGGGCAATATCGTCAACGGCATCGACCTGACCCGCCGCGTGCTGGATGGCGAGATCTGGGGCCTGACCTCGCCGCTGCTGACCACCTCGGACGGGCGCAAGATGGGCAAGTCGCAGGGCGGCGCGGTCTGGCTGAACGGCGCCATGCTGTCGCCTTACGAGTTCTGGCAATTCTGGCGCAACACTACCGACGCCGACGTGGGCCGGTTCCTGAAGCTTTATACCGACCTGCCGGTCGCGGAATGCGACCGCTTGGGCCAGCTTTCCGGCTCCGAGATCAACGCCGCCAAGATCATCCTGGCCAATGAGGTCACGACGCTGCTGCACGGCGCCGAGGCCGCCTCCTCGGCCGAAGCCACGGCGCGCGAGGTCTTCGAACAGGGCGGCGCTGGCGGCGACCTTGAGGTGGTGACGGTGGGCGCGGATGCGCTGCCCCTGTCGGTGGTGCAACTGCTGGCGCAGACCGGCATCGCCGCCTCGGGGAAAGAGGCCAAGCGGCTCATCGCCGAGGGCGGGCTGCGGCTGAACAACGACCCCGTCAGCGACCCGCAACTGGCGGTGGATGCGGCGCTGATCGGCGACGGGCTGAAGGTTTCGGTCGGCAAGAAGAAGCACCGCATGGTGCAGCTGGGCTAGGCGGCAAGGCCGGGGGCGACCCCGGCCTTTTCGTCAGAAGCGCCAGGTGGCGCCCAGGATCGGCCCGGCCATGGTCACGTCCAGCCTGGTGCCGTCGTCGCGATAATCGACGTTCAGCTGGCGGTAGCCGGCCGAGACGTAAAGCTGGTCGGTGACCTGATAATTCACCGTCGCCAGGAACTGGCTGGTGTGCTCGGACCCCGCGCCGAAGCCGCCGACATCGGCATAGAGGATCGCCGACCATTGCGGCGCCAGCGCGACATTGGCCCGCAGCGCCAGGATCGGATCGATGAAATCCTTGCCGGGCGAGGCCTGGATCGCGCCGCCGGCGATCTTGATCCGGCTTTCGACCCGCCAAGCCCGGGCACCGGCCAGCGCATCCAGCGTCATGCGGTCGTTCGACACCACGCGCCAGCCGGCGAGCAGCGTCAGCGAGCGCTGCGTGACCTTGCCCTCGGCCGGCAGGCCCGGCGGCAGGGTGCCGGCCTTGGAGCTTGTCGACCAGCTCAGATCGCCCATCAGCACTAGCCGATCGCGCCGGGCGAAGCCCGACAGGAAGAAGGCGCCGTCGGTATCCTCGAGCACCTCGGACAGCGACTTGTCGAAGGACAGCGTCGGCGCCCCGGCAAAGGGCGTCACCTCGCCGCCCAGGCCCGCGCCCCAGACATAGGGCGTGATCTGCCCCGACCAGTCCTGCGCCATGGCGGGGGCAAGCCCCGTGGAAAGCGCCGCCGCGGCGGCCGCCAGGAATTCGCGCATCCTCTACCCCCCTTGCAACTCGTTCTTGAACAGGCGGCCGTTCTTCATGATCAGCCGCAGATTGGCGGTATCGGCCAGCCAGTCGAGGCTCGCCTCGGTATCGCCGTCGATGACCAGCAGGTCGGCCAGCGCGCCCTCGGCGATCACCCCCAGCCGCCCGTCATAGGGCGCGCGGCCGCCCGACAGCGCCAGCAACTCACCAGCCGCGCCGGTCGCGCGATGCAGCGCCGCCAGCGGCGACATGAAGCGCGCGAGCTTCGCCAGCTGCCGGCCCTGCGATTCGCCGCCGCCATACAAAATATCGGTGCCGAAAGCCCAGTTGACCTTGTGCTTGTCGGCCCATTCAAAGGCCTGCACCGTGCCCTCGGCCACCGCCTTTTGCGCGGCGGCGGCCTTGGGGTCGGTGTAGGTGTTGGAATCCTCGTCGGCCAGGAAGGGCTGGATCGACCACCAGATGCCGCGGTCGGCCATCATGCGCACGGTATCCTCGTCGGCCAGCTGGCCGTGCTCGATGGATTTCACCCCGGCCTCGATGCAGCGGCGAATGCCGGGCGCGGTATAGACATGGGCGCAGACATAGGTGCCCCAGTCGCTGGCCGCATCCACCGCCGCCCGCATCTCGTCCAGGGTGAACTGCAGCGATTCCAGCGGGTCGTATTGCGAGGCGACGCCGCCGCCGGCGCTGATCTTGATCTGGCTCGCGCCCTTCATCAGCTGCTCGCGCGTGCGGCGCAGCACTTCGGGGGCGCCGTCGGCCAGCGCGGTCATGCCTTGGCGGGTGGCGTAATCCGCCGGATCCGAGGGCATCATCGGCAGCGCGTTCGAAAAGCGGAAATCGCCATGACCCGAGGTCTGCGACAGGATCGCGCCCGAGGGGAAGATGCGCGGCCCGGTCACCACGCCGCGGTCGATCGCCGCCTGCAAGCCGAAGGCCGGCCCGCCGACGTCGCGCACGGTGGTGAAGCCGCGCATCAGCGTGTCGCCGGCCTGCTTGCCCGACATCAGGTGCACGAAGCCGATGTCCTGCGTCATCGCCGCGATCTGGCTTACCCCGGCCAGCGTCGCATGCCAGTGGCTGTCGATCAGGCCGGGGATGACCGTGCGCCCGCCGCAGTCGATGCGCTCGGCGTCCTGCGGCCCTTGCCCCACCCCCGGCAGCGCGGCGATGCGGCCGGAATCGACCAGGATCTCGACCTCTTCGCGCAGGGACAGGGCCTGGCCGTCGAAGAGCCGCAGGTTGGTCAGCAGCAGCGGCCGGGCCGGGGTCTGGGCCCGCAACTCGCGCGGGGCCAGGCCGAAGCCCGCGAACATGCCCAGCACCGCCGCCATGCCGCCGATGATCTGCCGGCGCGAGATGTCGGCCTCGATCCGGGCCATGGCGGCCAGGGTCTGGGGGCTGCCGCATTGGCAGAAACGCACCGTGCCGGTGCTTGCGACGGTTTCAAGGCAGGTCTGGCACATGCGCGCTCTCCATGTCGAGCGCCGCGCGGCACCCGACCCGCGGCGATGCGATCATATCAGGCCCATATGTCGTTGATGGCAACAGGATTCCGCGCCGCGCGACCGCACCCGGCCACGGCCGGGTTGCCCTAGCGCGGCTGCACCCGCAGCGCCGCGGCCATCAGCCGGTCCAGCGATTGCAGGAAACGCGCCCGCTCCGCCTTGCCGAAGCCGCCGCCCCGGCCCTGCAGGAACGGGTCCGAGGCGCGCAGGTCCTGCATCAGGTCGCGCGTCGCCAGCCGGCCGCCGATATTGGCCAGCGTCAGCACCTCGCCATCGGGCTGGACCACCTGCGCCCCGGCCTTGAGGCAGCGGTCGGCCAGCGGGATGTCCGAGGTGACCACCACGTCGCCCGGCCCGCAGGCGCTCGCGATCCACTTGTCGGCCTCGTCCGGGCCGTCGGGGACGATCTGCAAACGCACGAAAGGATTCGCCGAGGGCCGCAGCCCGCCGTTGCAGACCAGCACCATCGGCAGCCGCAGCCTGGTGGCGACGCGCTCGGCCTCGGCTTTCACCGGGCAGGCGTCGGCGTCGATGTAAAGCGTGGTCATCGGTCCTCCTGCGATGAAAAAGCCCCGCGCTGGCGGGGCTTTCCGGGTCGGGTCGGCCGGATCACTCCTGAACCGTGACCTTGACCATGTAATCGGGCTCGATCACCGCGCCATTGGCGGCCGGATCGCCCTTCTTGACGGCGTTCAGCACGTCCCAGCCGTCGACCAGCTGGCCCACGACGGTATACTGGTTGTCCAGGAACTCCGCCGGAGCCAGGTCGATGAAGAACTGGCTGTTGGCCGAATTCGGATCGTTCGAGCGCGCCATGCCCACGGTGCCGGCCTGGAAGCTGACATCGTTGAACTCGGCCGCCAGGTCCGGCAGGCTGGATCCACCCATGCCGGCGCGCGCGGTGTCGCCGCCGTGCTTGCCGAATTCCACATCGCCGGTCTGGGCCATGAAGCCGTCGATCACGCGATGGAACACCACCCCGTCATAGGCACCGGATTTCGCCAGGCCGACCAGACGCTCGACATGCTTCGGCGCCTTGTCGTTGTAGAGATCCAGCACGATCTGGCCCTTGGCCGCGCCCTTGGCATCGGCGACCTCGATCACCAGGTTCGGACCCGGCCCGTCGGTCACGCCGGGCAGGCCCGCCGCATGCGCCGAGGCCGCGCCGAAGACCAGCGCGGGGATCAGCAGCTTATTCCACATCGGCCGCCACCTTCACCGAGATCATCCGGTCGGGGTTCGCCGGCGGCTCGCCGCGGGCGATCTTGTCGACATGCTCCATGCCCTCGATGACGCGGCCATAGACGGTGTACTGGCCGTTCAGGAAATGGTTGTCCTTGAAGTTGATGAAGAACTGGCTGTTCGCGCTGTTCGGGTTCATCGAGCGCGCGGCGCCCAGCGTGCCGCGGTCATGCGGCAGGCGCGAGAATTCGGCCGGCAGGTCCGGCAGGTCGGACCCGCCCGTGCCGGCGCGGCCCGGGTTGTAGTTGTTTTCCATGTTGGCGTGTTCCACGTCGCCGGTCTGGGCCATGAAGCCCTCGATCACGCGGTGGAAGGCCACGTTGTCGTATTTCCCGGCCCGGGCCAGTTCCTTCATGCGCTCGGCATGCTTGGGGGCAACGTCGGGCAGCAGTTCGATCACCACCGGGCCGTCCTTCAGCGCGATGATGACCGTGTTCTCGGGATCCTTGATCTCGGCCATGGGGGTCTCCTCTTCTCAGGCTCGGGTGCAGCCTTACGCATTTCGTCCCGGTCGCACAACGCCGCCCGGGCGTCCGGGTTCGCCCTACCGGTTGACGAATATGTCATTGTGCGGGAAAACCGCGCACGGCTGCGTCAGCCCGGCAGGAAAGGAAACGAGATGGCGGATTTCAACACGATCGACGATCTGGATCTGAACGGCAAGGTTGTGCTCGTCCGCGTGGACGTGAACGTCCCGGTCGAGAACGGCCAGGTCACCGACGCGACCCGGATCGAGAAGATCGTGCCGACCGTCAAGGACATCCAGGCCAAGGGCGGCATCCCGGTGCTGCTGGCGCATTTCGACCGTCCCAAGGGCAAGCGCGTGGATGCGATGAGCCTGAAGGTCGTGCTGCCGGCGCTGGAGGCGGCGCTTGGCCAGCCGGTGAAATTCGCCGAGGAAGCCATCGGCGGCCCGGCCAAGCGCGTGGTGGCCGACCTGAAGCCGAGCGATGTGGCGCTGCTGGAAAACACCCGCTTCTATCCCGGCGAAGAGGAAAACGACCCGACCTTTGCCGCCTCGCTGGCGGCGCTGGGGCAGGCCTATGTCAACGACGCCTTCTCGGCCGCGCATCGGGCCCATGCCTCGACCGAGGGGCTGGCGCGGCTGCTGCCCGCCGCCGCCGGCCGGCTGATGGAGGCGGAGCTGAAGGCGCTGGATGCCGCATTGGGCAATCCGCAGCGCCCGGTGGTGGCGGTGGTCGGCGGCGCCAAGGTCTCGACCAAGCTCGACCTGCTCGGCAACCTGATCGAGAAGGTCGACCACCTGGTGATCGGCGGCGGCATGGCCAACACCTTCCTGGTCGCCCAAGGCATCGAGGTCGGCAAGTCGCTGGCCGAACGCGACATGGCCGATACCGCGCGCGAGATCCTGACCAAGGCGCAAAGCGGCGGCTGCACCATCCACCTGCCGGTCGATGTCGTCGTGGCCCGCGAGTTCAAGGCCGGCGCGGACAGCGAAACCGTGGCCGCCGACGCCTGCCCGGCCGATGCGATGATCCTCGACGCCGGGCCGCAGACGGTCGAGGCGATCCGCGCCGTCTTCGAGGCGTCGCGCACGCTGATCTGGAACGGCCCGCTGGGCGCCTTCGAGATCGCCCCCTTCGACGCCGCGACCAATGCCGCCGCGGCCGAGGCGGCGCGGCTCACGCGCGAGGGCAAGCTGACCTCGGTCGCCGGCGGCGGCGACACGGTGGCGGCGCTGAACAAGGCCGGGGTCGCGGGCGACTTCACCTTCATCTCGACCGCCGGCGGCGCCTTCCTGGAATGGATGGAAGGCAAGGAACTGCCCGGCGTCGCGGCGCTGCAAAAGCGCTGAGGCCGGCGAAGCGATCCTGGCGGCGGTAGCGGCCCCCTTTTTCAGTTCTGCGCAGGCGCAGCGGGCGCCTCGGTCGGCTGCGCGGGCGCCGGGGTTGCCGTGCCCTCGGCCGTCGCCGGCGTTTCCGATTCGATGCGCGAGACGTCGTTCGTCTCCTCGGGCTCGGCGCCAAGAAACAGGAAGGCCGCCAGCGCGGCGATCGCCAGCGCGACCGCAATGGCGATGATCGCCGCCGGGTGACGGCGGGCGGCTTTCTCGGGTTCGGTATTGTGTGACATGACAATCTCCTCTCCGGCAAAACCCGGCAGGGGAAGCCGCGGTTCCCGTCAAGGTTGCCGGGCGGACGGCAACCCCCCGCCCGGCAGGCTGGCCTTAACCAGAGGCCGCAGCGGGGGCCTGCGGCGCCGGTGCCGTGACGGCCGGCGGCAGGTTGCGCTCGATGTCGCGGTCGCTGGTATCCATGAACAGGATATACAGGAAGGCGCAGATGGAAATCGCGAACGCCAGGCCAAGCACCAGGAAGAAGGGCCGGTTCTGGCGGATCTGTTCGGGAATGCCTGCGGGGTCTTCGTTCGCCATGGGAATATCCTCCCGATTACGGCCGCATATAACGCGCGGCCGGGCAGGAAGTTCCGTTAGCGCAACCCTGATTGCCCTTGGCGGCGGGTCTGCTAAGCAGCCGCCATTCTCGACATGGAGTTCCCGATGCAGATGACCGATACCGTCCGCAAGATCCTCGCCAATTACGAGGGCGAAGCGCCTGGTGTGAAGGCCCAGCTGGCCCGCATGCTGATGACCGGCAAGCTGGCCGGCACCGGCAAGATGATCATCCTGCCGGTGGACCAGGGGTTCGAGCACGGCCCGGCGCGCAGCTTCGCCCCGAACCCGGCCGGCTATGACCCGCATTACCACTATCAGCTGGCGATCGACGCCGGGCTGAACGCCTATGCCGCGCCCTTGGGCATGATCGAGGCGGGCGCCGACACCTTTGCCGGCCAGATCCCCACGATCCTCAAGGTGAACTCGGCCAATTCGCTGATGTCGGACACCGCCGGCAAGAACCAGGCGATCACGGCTTCGGTCGACGACGCGCTGCGGCTGGGCTGCTCGGCCATCGGCTTCACCATCTATCCGGGCTCGGACATGGCGCTCGACATGGTCGAAGAGATCGTCGAGATGCGCAAGGAAGCCGCGGCCAAGGGCGTGGCGACCGTGATCTGGTCCTATCCGCGCGGCGAGGCGATCACCAAGGACGGCGAGACCGCCATCGACATCGCCGCCTATGCCGCCCAGATTGCGGCGCTGATCGGCGCGCATATCATCAAGATCAAGCTCTCCACGGACCACCTGATGCTGCCGGAAGCGAAGAAAGTCTACGAGGACAAAAAGATCGACATCTCGACCCAAGCCAAGCGCGTGGCGCATTGCATGCAGGCCTCGTTCAACGGCCGCCGCATCGTGGTGTTCTCGGGCGGCGCGGCCAAGGGTGCGGACGCGGTCTTTGACGATGCCCGCGCCATCCGCGACGGCGGCGGCAATGGCTCGATCATCGGCCGCAACAGCTTCCAACGCTCGCGCGAGGATGCGCTGGAGATGCTGCAGAAGCTGGTCGACATCTATCTGGGCAAGGCCTGAGCGCCCGCGGGGGCGCTGCCCCCGCACCCCCGGGATATTTCGACAAGAAAGAAGGGCGCTTCGCAGGCGCCCTTTTCCTTTGGCCGCGGAACGCCTAGTCTCTCGCGCCACAGGCAGAAGGATGGGTGCATGGCGTTTTTCTCGAAACTGCGCGAGCGGCTGACGCGGTCGTCGTCGAAGATCGGCGCGGGGCTGGATGACATCGTGTCCGAAGGCGCCGATCCGCAAGGCGCGGCACCGGTGCAGCCTGCGCCGCCGGTTGCCACACCCGCCCCGGAGGCCCCGCCCCCTGAAGCGCCGGCCAAGCCCGGGCTTCTTGGCCGCCTCTTCGGCCAGGCCGCCCCGGCCGAGCCGCGGCGCGAGCTGGACGACGAGATGCTGGAGCAGCTGGAAGAGATGCTGATCCAGGCCGACATGGGGGTCGAGACCGCCCTGCGCGTCACCGCCAATATCGCCGAGGGCCGCATGGGCCGCCGCATCTCGGCCACCGAGCTGAAGGAGCTGCTGGCCGCCGAGATCGCCCGCATCATGGCCCCGGTCGCGCGGCCGCTGCCGATCTATCCCAAGCGGCCGCAGGTGGTGCTGGTCGTGGGCGTGAACGGCTCGGGCAAGACCACGACCATCGGCAAGCTCGCGAGCCAGTTCAAGGCGGCGGGCAAGAATGTCGTCATCGCCGCCGGCGACACCTTCCGCGCGGCCGCCGTCGAGCAATTGCAGGTGTGGGGCCAGCGCGCCGGCGTGCCGGTGATGACCGCGCCCGAGGGTTCGGACCCCGCCAGCCTTGCCTTCGACGCCATGACCCGGGCCGAGGCCGAGGGCGCCGACCTGTTGATGATCGACACCGCCGGCCGCTTGCAGAACCGCCAGGACCTGATGGAGGAACTGGCCAAGATCGTCCGCGTCATCCGCAAGAAGGACCCTTCGGCGCCGCACAACACGCTGCTGGTGCTGGACGCCACCACCGGCCAGAACGCGCTGAGCCAGGTCGAGACCTTCCAGAAGCTCGCCGATGTCTCGGGTCTGGTCATGAACAAGCTCGACGGCACCGCGCGCGGCGGCGTGCTGGTGGCGCTGGCCGACCGTTTCGGCCTGCCGATCCATGCCATCGGCGTCGGCGAGCAGATCGACGACCTCGACGCCTTCGACGCCCGAGACTTCGCGCGGGCGCTGGTCGGGCTCGACTGAGGCTTTCTCTGTTTTTCAAATACCCCTGCGGCCGGGCAAGCCGGGCGACGTCAGGGCTTGACCAGATGCGTATCCGTCTTGGTCGTTTCCTCGGGCACGACATTGCCGCCGCTGGTCGCGGCGGGCATGGACACGTCCTTGGGCTGCTCGAAGGCGGCGGTCAGCTCGGCCGTCTTGGCCTTCTTGTCGTAGATGCAGACATAGCGGTCGGCGCCGCCATCGGCCAGCGTGGTGATCAGCAGCGCCGCGCCATAGCTTTCGGAGCCGAAGGGGTTGATCTCGATCGCCGTTTCGCCCTCGGCCGGCGCCAGCGCCGTGCAGGCCTGTTCCACCTCGGCGCGGAACTGCTCCCAGGCTTCGTCGCTGGAGGCCAGGGCGGGGGTGGCGGCAAGGGCGATCAGCAGGACGGGCAGGCGCATCGGTTTCCTCCGGTTGGTTGCCAAGGGGAACGTCCCTGCCCCGCCCGCGGTTGCTAGAGCCCCAGCCGGGCGGCGAATTCCCGCACCTCGGCCGCGTCCCCGGCCGCGACCGAGCGCAGCAGCGTCGCCTGCGAACGCAGGATCGGCGCGCCCTCGATGACCTTGAGGTGGTTCGCCCGCAAGGTCTCGCCCGAGGAGGTGATGTCGGCGATGGCCTCGGCGGTCAGGTTCGCCACCGTGCCCTCGGTCGCGCCCTGGCTGTCGACCAGCTGGTAATCCGCGACCTCCTCGGCTGAAAGCCAGGCCCGCACCAGCCGGTGGTATTTCGTGGCGATGCGCAGGCGGAAGCCGTGCTCGGCGCGGAAGTCGCGGGCGATGGTGGCGAAATCGTCCAAGCTCTCGCAATCGCGCCAGCAGGCCGGCACGGCCAGGATCAGGTCGGCATGGCCGAAGCCCATCGGCGCCAGTTCCTCGACATGGCTGCGCCAGCCGGCCAGCTTCTCGCGGATCAGGTCGGTGCCGGTCACGCCCAGATGGATGCGGCCGGCCTGCAACTCGCGCGGGATCTCGCCCGCCGACAAGAGCACCAGCGCGACGTTTTCCGCGCCCTCGACCCGGCCGGCATATTCGCGGTCCGAGCCCGCACGCGACAGCCGCACGCCGCGTTCGGCGAACCAGTCGAAGGTCTGCTCCATCAGCCGCCCCTTGGACGGCACCCCCAGCCGGATCATGCCGATTTCCCCAAGACTGGCCCCCCCAGTTCATGCACCAGCCCGGGGCGGATGATGCCGCCCACCGCCGGGATCGAGCGGCCTTGCGCTTGGCCCAGCACCGCCGCCAGCGCGTCGTAGCGCCCGCCCGAGGCGACGGGCGGCCAGTCCTCGCGCCCCGCTGCCGCGAAGCTGAAGGTCATACCGTCGTAATATTCCATCGTGTGCCGGCCATGGCTGGCGTCGAAATGCACCTGGCTCACGTCGATGCCGCGCGCGGACAGCGCCGCGAGGTTGCGTTCCAGCCGGTCCACCGCCTCGGCGATGTCGGGGATCTCGGCCGCCAGCCCGCGCAGCTGCCGCAGCGCCTCGGGGGCCGGGGCCTGGATGGCGAACAGTCGCTCCAGCCGCTCGACCCATTGCGGCGGCAGCGGCGCCTCGGCGGCGTCGCTGCGCAGCCGGTCGATGCGGGCCTGCATCTCGGCCGGCGAACGCAGCCCGGTCCAGGGCGCGCCGCTTTCCGGGAAGCTGCGGGCCTCGGCCGGCGCGGCGAAGCGCGCCAGCGCCTTGGCAAAGCGGCGCGGCCGCCAGATGTGGTGCAGAAGTGCGGCGCGGCGCGCGCCCGACAGCGGCAGCGCGCGCACCGCATCCATCAGCAGGTCCATGTCGCCCATGCTGGCCTGCAGGCCCAGCGGCTTCAGCACGCTGTGAAACAGCGCAAAGACCTCGGCATCGGCGTCCGGGTCGCGGGCGAAAAGCTCGAAACCGGCTTGCAGATATTCGTTGTCGCGCGGGTGCTCGGGCCGGGTTTCGCCATGGTCCTGCTTGCGGAACACCTCGCCCAGGTAGCAATAGCGCGCGGGCTCGGCGCCGTTCTGCATATGCATCTGCACCACGGGCACGGTGAAGTCCGGCCGCAGCATCATCTCGCCCCGGATCGGGTCCTGGGTGACATAGGCGCGCGCGCGGATGTCCTCGCCGTAAAGGTCCAGCAGCGTCTCGGCCGGCAGCAGCAGATCGGGGGCGACCTCCTGCGCGCCGGCGGCGCGGAAGGCGGCGAGGATCTGCTGGCCGATGGCCTGTTTCTCGCGCTTGCTCATCCGAGGATGCGCCGGACTTCGGCGACCAGCTGGTCGCGCGGCACCTCGGTCTGGGCGGGCTGGGATTTCCATTCCTCGTGGCTGGCCTCGGCGGCGATCTTCGCGCCCAAGACCAGGTCCTTGACCTGCACCACGCCACGCGCCGCCTCGTCGCCGCCTTGGATGACGGCGACCGGGGCATTGCGCTTGTCGGCATATTTCAGCTGGTTGCCGAAGTTCTTCGGATTGCCCAGATAGACCTCGGCGCGGATGCCGGCGGCGCGCAGCTCGGCCGCCATGGCTTGGTAATCGGCCATGCGGTCGCGGTCCATGACGGTGACGACGACCGGGCCCTGCGCCTCGCCGCCCATCAGCCCCTTGGCGCGCAGCGCGGCCAGCAGCCGGTCCACGCCGATGGAGATACCGGTCGCCGGCACCTTTTGGCCGGTGAAGCGTTCGACCAACCCGTCGTAGCGCCCGCCGCCGGCGACCGAGCCGAACTGGCGCTTGCGGCCCTTGTCGTCGAGGATTTCGAAGGTCAGCTCGGCCTCGAACACCGGGCCGGTGTAATAGCCGAGGCCGCGCACGATCGAGGGGTCGATCACGGCGCGATCCTCGCCCACGCCCATGGCGGCGAGCATCTCGCTGATCTGGGCGAGTTCCTCGACCCCCTCGGCGCCCACGGCCGAGGCACCGACAGCGGCGCGGAGATTGGCCAGCGTCGCGGCGTTGTCCGCACCCTTCGAGGTCAGGAAGGCCAGCACCGGCCCGGCCTGTTCCGGGCTCAGCCCCACGCCCTCGATGAAGGCGCCGGATTCGTCCTTGCGGCCCGAGGTCAGCAGCTGGCGCACGCCCTCCTCGCCGACCTTGTCGAACTTGTCGATGGTGCGCAGCACGTCGTCCGCGGGCTTGCCCTCGGCCACGCCCATGGCTTCCAGGATGCCGTTCAGCACCTTGCGGTTGTTGATGCGGATCAGGTAATCGCCGCGGGCGATTCCGGCATGTTCCAGCGCCGCCGCCAGCATGGCGCAGATCTCGGCATCGGCGGCGACCGAGGCAGAGCCCACGGTATCGGCATCGCATTGATAGAACTGGCGGAACCGGCCCGGCCCCGGCTTTTCGTTGCGCCAGACCGGGCCCATGGCATAGCGGCGATAGGGGCTGGGCAGGTCGTTTCGGAACTGCGCCGCGACGCGCGCCAGGGGCGCGGTCAGGTCATAGCGCAGCGCCAGCCAGTCGCCGGCGCCGCCCCCCGGAACATCGGCCTCCTGCCAGGCAAAGACGCCCGCGTTCGGGCGGTCCACGTCGGGCAGGAACTTGCCCAGCGCCTCGACGGTCTCGACGGCGCTGGTTTCCAGGGGCTCGAAGCCGTGGCGATGATAGATCTCGGCGATGCGGTCCAGCATCTGCTTGCGTTCGGTGACGTCCGCGCCGAAATAGTCACGGAACCCCTTGGGCGTTTCCGCCTTGGGTCGGGGCTGTTTCTTCTGATCTTTCGCCATGGTTTGCCTCGGGCTTTTCCAGGCGCGGGTCTAGCGGATGGAGGGTTGATGGACAAGCGCGAGCGGGAGTTGCGGCTGGAGGAGGCCGTGGCGCATCTGAGCCGGGTGGTCGACGACCTGTCCGAGGTCGTGGCGCGCCAGGAGCGCGAGATCGTCCGGCTGAGCCGGCGGGTCGGGCTGCTGATGGAGCGCGAGGCGGAACGCGAAGCCGAGGGCGGCACCATCCCCCTGGCCGACCAGCGCCCGCCGCATTGGTGAAGGGTTAAGGGCCCTGCCCTCGGCCCGTGCCGGGCTATCGGGCCTGTGCCGGCCGCTTCTCGACTGAAGAGGTCTCCCGGACCTTTTCCCAGGCGTCTGGAAGCCCGGGGGTATTTCCGAAACGGAGAAGGGTCAGCGGGTTGCCGGGCCGAGGCGCGGGCCGGCCGGCATCGCGGCCTGCAGCGGCGCGGTCAGCGGCGGTTCGGCGGCGCGGGCATGGGCCTGCTGTTGCGGCATGGCGCGCATCGGCTGGCTGAAGGGCGCCCGGACCGGCGCGGGTTGGGCCGTGGACGGCTCCGCCGGGCGAATCGGTGCCGGCGCTTCGGGCGCAACGGATGGCGCGGCGGTCGGAGGCGTGGTCGGGGCCGCGACCGGCTCCTCGAGAGGCAGGTTGCGGGCAGGCTCGGCCACGAGGGCGCGGCGGAAGACCAGCAGGTTGTGATAGACGGTGGTGCGGCTGGTCAGGCCCGAGCGTTCCTCGGCCGGCAGCACCTCGGCGCGGACATATTCCCAGCCCTCGCGCGCCATGTCGTTCAGCGCGTCGGCCAGCGTCGCGGCGAAGCGTTCGATGCCGGTGCGGGCACCCTTGGCCTTTTCGCCGCGCGCCGGGGCGGGAATGACGGTGTATTCGTAGCTGCTCATGCTCTCGCCTTTCTTTTGCGCGCAGGTTAGGCGAGATGCGCCGGCAAGGGAAGCGTCGCGCGCTGCCCCGGGCGAGGGCCGGCGCGAGGCGCGGCCCAAGGACGCGCGGCTGCGGACATCACCAACGCGATGATGCGGCGCAGGGCTTTTCCTCGACCGGCGGGGCTGGCCGGGGGCGCCGGATGGGCGCGCGGGGTTCTTCGTGGATGAGGCGCGGGCATGACGGACGGCCCGAGGTTGTTCGACGATTGGCCGACGGGAGAGGCCGCATGTTGCAGAGCGGAATCAGCACCCGCGAGAACTTCCACGACAGGCTGACTTGCTGGTATCAGAGCAACGATGGCGGAAGGCGCAGAACGCGCTTGGACCCGATGCAAGCAGGTGGTGCGGCCTGGACTGATACCGGTCCCCTCCCCGAACCGTTCCGGCGTGAGATCCGGGACGCAACCGACAATTGGATGCAGATAAATGGAGGCGAAAAGCCGTTCCTATTCCATCGCCGCGCGGCATGTCGTGGCGCGTCCGAAAGCGCAGCAAGCGCCTGATCCGCAGCACCCGACCACCAAAAGCCACGGCTCGACCGCGGCTTTGAAGCCCGCCCCTCGTCAGCGCCCTGAAACCGCCGTCGTCGGAAACAGCTGCGCCAGGTCATAGGAATCGCGGATGCCGATATTCTGGGCATTCTGCGCCAGGAACGCCTCGGCCGCGACGACGCCGGCATCGTGCAGCCGCTCCAGCAGGCCCGGCGCCGGCACCAGCTTGGTCGCGGCGGTCAGCGAATTCATCAGCGCGTCGTCCATGATCGCATGCAGCAGCACGTTCTTCATCGGCCGCCCGGTCAGCCGGCCCTCGGCATGCAGCTTCTTGACGAAATTGATCGCGCGCAGCTCGGCCAACAGCGCGGCGTTGAAGCTGATCTCGTTCACCCGGTCCTGGATCGCGGCCGGCGAGCGTGGCAGCACCTCGCGCAGCATCGGGTTGATGTTGACCACGACGATGTCGCGCGGCAGGTCGGCGCGATACAGCGGGAACAGCGCCGGATTGGCGGAATAGCCGCCGTCCCAATAGGCCTCGCGCCGCCCGGTCAGCGGGTCGTCGATCTCGACCGCGCGAAAGATCTCCGGCAGGCAGGCCGAGGCCAGCACCGTGTCCACCGTCACCTCGGCGCCGCCGAAGACCCGCACCAGGCCGGTGCGCACATTGGTCGCGGTGACGAAGAAGGCCGGCCCCTCCTCGCGGCCCAGGCGCGGATGCGGCATCTCGCGCAGGATGGCGGCCAGCGGGTTGGAATAGAACGGCCCGCTGTCATAGGGGCTGAAAATCCGGGTCAGCGAGCCGAGCCAGGCCACCGGAGAAAGCAGCTCGGTCAGCCGCTGCCAGCCCCTGGGCGAAGGGAACATCGAATGCAGCCAGCGCACCATGGCATTGTCGCTGACCTGTCCGACCTGCGACCAGATATAGGCCAGATTCTGCCGCGCCGCCTCGCGTCCGCGGCGGCCGGGACCGCAGGACAGGCCCGCCGCCAGCGCCGCGCCATTCAGCGCCCCGGCCGAGGTGCCGCTGATGCCGCGGATCTCGATCTCGGGCTCGTCGAGCAACCGGTCCAGCACGCCCCAGGCAAAAGCGCCATGCGCGCCGCCGCCCTGCAGGGCCAGGTTGATGTGCTTGACCGCCATGTCGCCTCCAGCGTTTCAGCCGCATTTTGCACATGCAGCATAACATGCCGCAACGCAGCATGAAACCGCCCGGCTCCGGCTTTCTCTGTTTTGCAAATACCCCTGCGACCGGGCCACAGGCGCGGTGAGGTCAGTCCTCGGCCTGCGCCTCGGCCCGGCTCTTGCCGGCGACATCCAACGCCAGGGTCGCTGCCATGAAGGCGTCGAGGTCGCCGTCCAGCACGCCCTGCGTGTCCGAGGTCTCATGCGCCGTGCGCAGATCCTTCACCATCTGGTAGGGATGCAGCACGTAGGAGCGGATCTGGTTGCCCCAGCCGGCATCGCCCTTGGCCTCGTGCTGGGCGTTGATCGCGGCATTGCGCTTGTCGAGCTCCAGCTGATACAGCCGCGCCTTCAGCGCCGCCATGGCGTTGGCGCGGTTCTGGTGCTGGGATTTTTCCGAGCTGGTCACCACGATCCCGGTCGGCAGGTGGGTGATGCGCACCGCCGAGTCGGTGGTGTTGACGTGCTGCCCGCCCGCGCCCGACGAGCGATAGGTGTCGATGCGGATGTCCTTGTCGGGGATGTCGATCTCGATATTGTCATCCACCACCGGATAGACCCAGACCGAACTGAACGAGGTATGCCGCCGCGCCGCCGAATCATAGGGCGAGATGCGGACCAGCCGATGCACGCCGGATTCCGATTTCAGCCAGCCATAGGCGTTCGGCCCCGAGATCTTGTAGGCGGCCGAGCGGATGCCGGCCTCGTCGCCGCCGGTCTCGCTGAGCAGCTCGACGGTATAGCCCTTTTTCTCGGCCCAGCGGACATACATCCGCGCCAGCATCGAGGCCCAGTCGCAGCTTTCGGTGCCGCCGGCACCGGCGTTCACCTCGAGGAAGGTGTCGTTGCCGTCGGCCTCGCCATTCAGCAGCGCCTCGAGTTCCTTCTGCGCCGAAAGTTCGGCCAATGCCTTCAGCGATGCCTCGGCATCGGCGACGATCTCGGCGTCATCCTCGGCCTCGCCCAGCTCGATCAGCTCGGCATTGTCCTTGAGCTCGGTCTCGATCCGGCGATAGGTCTCGACCGCGTCCGAGAGCATCTGGCGGTCGCGCATCAGCTTCTGCGCGCGGGCCGGGTCGGACCAGATGTCGCCGGCCTCGATCATGGCATTCAGTTCCTCCAGCCGGTGCGGCGCGGTTTCCCAATCCATGCGCTGCGCCAGAAGCTTCAGCGACTTGCGGATCGCATCGATGGTGGCTTGGGTTTCGGCGCGCATGGGTCGGTCTCTTTCAGGTCGGAACCGCAGCACAGATAGCGCGGGCGCGCGTCGCGGGCAAGGGATGCGCGCGAGGCACGGCCGGCGCCGGGGGGCTGCCTGCCCCCGGACCCCCGGGGGTATTTTCAGAGCAAAGAAATCCTTGCGGCTAGTAGAGGCCGCCCGAGGAGAGGGTGCCGAAATCGGCCTTTTTCGGGATCACCTTCTTCTTGCCGGTCGAGGTGGTGACCGCCTGGCCGCCGTCGCGGGCCGAGGTGAACAGCGGCAACGTCGCCGGATCGGCGCGGCCGAAGCCGCCGTCGACCAGGCCGAGGCCGCTGAGATCCTGGCCGTCGCGGAAATATTCGGCGATGACATTGTCGCCCTTGGCGTCGGGGCCGAGGATGGCGCCGCTGAAGCGGTCGATGTTGACGAAATGCCCGCCCGGCGGCACCTTGAAGGCGGTGCCGCCGAATTCCTTGACCGCTTCCTTCATGAATTCGTTGAAGACCGGGACGCAAAGCGTGCCGCCGAAGGCGTTCGAACCAAGCGTGCGCGGCTGGTCGTAACCCAGGTAGCAGCCGGCGACGAGGTTCGAGGTGAAGCCGATGAACCACACGTCCTTGGCGTCATTGGTGGTGCCGGTCTTGCCGGCCACCGGCACCGGCAGGCTGACGCCGCGGCCCGAGCCGCGCTTGACCACGCCCTCCATCATCGAGGTCAGCTGATAGGCGGTGATCGCGTCCATCACCCGCTCGCGGTTCGAGACGATCTGGGGCGCGGCGCCGGCCGGCAGCGTCGCCTGGCCGCAGGTCACGCAGTCGCGGCGGTCGTGGCGATAGATGGTGCGGCCGCGGCGGTCCTGCACGCGGTCGACCAGCGTCGGTTCCACCCGCTCGCCGCCATTGGCGAACATGGCATAGGCGGCGACCATCTTGAACAGCGTGGTCTCCTGCGCGCCGAGCGAGTTCGCGAGGAAATGGCCGAGATGGTCGTAGACGCCGAATTTCTCGGCATATTTCGCCACCGTATCCATGCCGATGTCCTGGGCGATGCGGATGGTCATCAGGTTCCTGGACTGCTCGATCCCGGTGCGCATCGGCGTCGGGCCGTAGAACTTGCCCGAGGCGTTCTTGGGCGTCCACAACCCCTGCGGCGTGTTCACGGTGATCGGCTCGTCCACGATGATCGTCGCGGGCGTGAAGCCCGAATCCAGCGCGGCCGCATAGACGAAGGGCTTGAAGCTGGAGCCCGGCTGGCGCTGCGCCTGGGTGGCGCGGTTGAAGACCGAGCTTTGGTAGCTGAAGCCGCCCTGCATCGAGATCACCCGGCCGGTGTTCACGTCCATCGCCATGAAGCCGCCCTCGATCTCGGGCACCTGGCGCAGCGTCCAGCGGATCAGCGCGCCGGTCTTGTCGTCGGTCATCTGCCGGACCAGCACCACGTCGCCGACCTCGAGCAGGTCCGAGGCCACGCGCGCCTTGGGGCCGAGCTTGCCGTCCGAGAGCCGCTTTCGCGCCCATTGCACGTCCTTGGCGGGGATGGTCTGGGTCGCCTCGTGGTCCTCGATGCCGATGGTGGCGTCGGTGTCGCCGAGCGCCAGCACCACGGCCGGGAACCAGCCCTCGATGTCGCGCGGCACCTTGGTCTCGGCCAGGGCGGCGCGCCAGTCGGCCTCGGTGGCGAGCTGTTCGGCCGGGATGGTCACGCGGGTGCCGCGCCAGATGCCGCGGCCGCGGTCGTATTGCTCCAGCGCCTTCTGCAGCGCCCGGGCCGCGACCTTCTGCAGCCGGGGATCGACGGTGGCGCGGATGGCGAGCCCGCCCGAGAAGAACTCCTCGGCGCCGAACTGCGCCGAGAGCTGGCGGCGGATCTCGTCGGTGAAATAGTCGCGCGGCGGCAATTGCTGCTGGAAGGCCGGGAAATCGCCGTTCTGCACCGAGCGCAGCGGCAGTTTCGATTCCGCCTCCCAGGTCGCCTGGTCGATATAGCCGTTCTGCCACATCTCGCGCAGCACGTAGTTGCGCCGTTCCGTCACCCGCTCCTTGGCGCGGACCGGGTGATAGCGACCGGGGGCCTGCGGCATGGCGGCCAGCGTCGCCGCCTCATGCGGGGCCAGTTCGGTCAGCGGCTTGTTGAAATAGGTCTGCGCCGCCGCGGCGACGCCGAAGCTGTTCTGACCCAGGAAGATCTCGTTCAGATACAGTTCCAGGATCTGGTCCTTGGACAGCGTCGATTCCAGCCGCGTGGCCAGGATCAGCTCCTTGATCTTGCGCTCGACGCTGCGGTCGCTGGACAGCAGGAAGTTCTTCATCACCTGCTGGGTGATGGTCGAGGCACCGCGCACGTTCTGGCCGCGCGACTTCACCGCCTCGACCATGGCGCCGATCATGCCGCGCGGGTCGAAACCGTGGTGGTGATAGAAGTTCTTGTCCTCGGCGCTGACGAAGGCCTCGCGCACCAGGGGCGGGATCTCGTCGATGGGCACGAAGATGCGGCGTTCCTCGGCGAATTCGTCGATGATCCGGCCCTCGCCGGAAAAGATCCGGCTGATGGTCTTGGGCGCGTATTGCGCCAGCTGCTCGTGGCTGGGCAGGTCGCGCGAATACATCCAGAACACCCCCCCCACGGTCAAGGCGATGAAGAACACGGCCGTCACGAACCAGGAAAAGATCGCGCCGAAGAAGGACAGGACGAAACGCAGCAACGGGCAAGGCCTCTCGGGGAAAACAGGGCCTCTATAGACAGCGCCACCGCCCCCGTCAAAGCAACCTTGCGCTACTTGCGGGAAAGTGCCGCCCGCGCCGCGTCGTCGCGCGCCCAGAGGCTGGCGGCCTGGGCGATGGCCCCGGCCGTGCGCGCCCGCCATTCCGGGTCGAAGAGGTTCGCCCGGTCGCCGGGATCGGTCAGGAAGCCGAGCTCGATCAGCACCGAGGGGATGTCGGGCGATTTCAGCACCGAGAACGCCGCGCCGCGCATCGGGCGGCGGTGCATGACGATGCCGGCGCGGTTCAGTTCCGACACGGCAAACTTGGCGAAGGCCTCGGATCGCGGCTGGGTCTCGATGCGGGCCATGTCCATCAGAACGTCGGCGATCTGGTCATCGGTGCCGGCCAGGTCCAGCCCGGCCAGCAGATCGGTGCGGTCGTGGCGCATCGCCAGTTCGCGCGTGGCGCGGTCGTCGGCCTGCGGGTTCCAGGTATAGATCGAGAGCCCCGCCGCCTCGCCCGCCGGCAGGGCATCGGCATGAAGCGAGATGAACAGGTCGGCCTGCCCCGCGCGCGCCAGGGTCATGCGCCGCTCCAACGGCACGAAGCTGTCGTCGCTGCGGGTCGGCACCACCTCGAAACCGGCGCGGGTCAGTATCTCGGACAGTTCGCGGGCAAAGCCCAGCATCACCGCCGCCTCATAGATGGCACCGACCTGGGCGCCGGGATCATGGCCGCCGTGGCCGGGGTCGATCGCGATGCGCAGCGGCCGGTCGGCGGCGCGGCGCGGCGGCAGCGGCGCCACCGCCGCCGGCGCCGGCAGATCCCACAGCGCCGAAAGCGCATTGCCGCGGGTGGCGAATTCGTCCTGCGGCACCGGCTCGATGCGCAGCTTGACCAGCGCGCCGCCGGCGCCGCCCTCGGCCGGGCGCTGCACCGCCATGCGCAGCGCATAGGCGCCGGGCAGTTCCATCACCAGCCGCGACCAGCCCGGCCGGAACCGGCCCCAGCGCAGCGCCGGCACCAGTTCGCGCCCCGGCAGCGCCTGGGCGTCGGTGCCGGCAAAGTCGATCTCGCGGAAATCCACCACCAGCCGCGGCGGGCCATCGAGGAAATAGACCCGATAGGGCACCGGCTGGCTGACCGCCAGTTGCAGCTCGAGCGGCCGCGGCTTGCCGCGGTCGCGCCCCTCGGCCAGCAGCGCGGAATGCGCCAGGTCGATCCGCGCCAGCGCCGAGCGGTCCTGCGCCAGCGCGGGCCAGGCGAGGCAGACCAGCAGCAGCGCGAAAAGCCACCTCATCGGGCCGCCCGGTAATCGTCCATGAAACCCGCAAGCCGGTCCAGCCCCTCGGCGATGTCGGCGGTCGAACGCGCATAGCTGAAGCGCAGCGTCCGCGCCCCGCGCACGGGGTCGAAATCCAGCCCGGGCGTGACGGCGACCCCAGCCTTTTCAAGGATCTCGGCGGCGAAGTTCAGGCTGTTGTCCGTCAGTTCCGAAACATCGGCATAGATGTAGAAGGCGCCCTCGGGCGGGGCGATGCGGTCAAAGCCGATGCCGGGCAGGCGTTCCAGCATCAGGTGGCGATTTTCCGCGTAAACAGCCAGGTTTGCATCGGCTTCCTCGACGCAATCCAGCGCCGCCAAGGCCGCGACCTGGCTGGCATGGGGCGGGCAGATGAACATGTTCTGGGCAATGCGCTCGACGGTGCGGATCATGGCTTCCGGCACCACCATCCAGCCGACGCGCCAGCCGGTCATGCTGAAATATTTCGAGAAGCTGTTGATCACGAAGACCTCGTCAGTGACCTCCAGCGCCGAATGGAAGCCGGCGCCGTAATCGAGCCCGTGATAGATCTCGTCCGAGATGACATTCATCCCCAGTTCGGCGGCCCGCGCGGTCAGCGCCGCCAGTTCCTCGCGCCGCAGCACGGTGCCCGAGGGGTTGCCGGGCGAGGCCAGGATCAGCCCCCGCGCATCCAGCGGCAGGTCCTGCGGGCGCGGCTGATAGCGATCCTCGGCCCGGGTCGGGATACCGACAGGTTGCAGCGACATGGCGCGCAGGATCTGGCGATAGCTGGGATAGCCCGGCTCGCCCAAGGCCACGCGGTCGCCGGCATCGAACAGCGCCGCAAAGGCCAGGATGAAGGCGCCCGAGGAGCCGGGCGTGACCACCACCCTGTCCGGGTTCAGTTCGATGCCATACCAGCGCCGGTAGAGCCCGGCGATGCCGCGGCGCAGTTCCGGCAGGCCAAGCGCGACGGTATAGCCCAGCGGCTGGTCCAGCGCCGCGGCCAAGGCCCGGCGCGCACCCTCGGGGGCCGGGGTCGAGGGCTGGCCGACCTCCATGTGGATGATGTGGCGGCCGGCGTCCTCGGCCTTGCGGGCCGCCTCCATGACATCCATCACGATGAACGGATCGACCTGCCCGCGCTGCGAATGTCTCATCTCTGCCTCATGGTTTTGGCCGGGTATCGGGCCTGGCGCCCCCCGGGTCAAGCGCCCGAGGTCAAGCCCGCGTGAAAGCGCGCCTGAAACCCGGGCCTGCCGCTTGCAACGGCGGGCGTGTCGGGCCAAGCTTTGCGGCAACTGGAAAGGACCACCGATGAAAGCCATTCTGACCGCCGCGGCTCTGACGGCGACCGCCCTGCCCGCCCTTGCCTTCGACCCGGCGAACATGAGCGAGGCCGAGAAGGCCGCCTTCGGCGAAGCAGTGCGCGACTATCTGATGGCCAATCCCGATGTGCTGGTCGAGTCGATCAACGTGCTGGAAGAGCGCCGCGTGGCCGACGAGGCCAAGAACGACAAGCTGCTGGTCCAGAACAACAAGGACGCAATCTTCGACGACGGCCACAGCTGGGTCGGCGGCAACCCCGAGGGCGACGTGACGCTGGTCGAGTTCATCGACTATCGCTGCGGCGTCTGCAAGAAGGTGAACCCGGAGCTGGAGAAGCTGATCTCGGCCGATGGCAATATCCGCTGGATCCTGAAGGAATTCCCGATCCTGACCCAGGAAAGCGACCTCGCTGCGCGCTTTGCCGTGGCGGTGCAGCAGGAGGCGGGCGCGGATGCCTATAAGAAGGCGCATGACGCGCTGATGGAATCGCGCGGACCGGTGAACCTGGAAAGCCTGACCGCGCTTGCGGGCGAGCTGGGCGTCGACGACAAGGCGGTGCTGAACCGGATGAATACCGAGGAGGTCTCGGCCGTGCTGCGCAAGAACCGCCAGCTGGCCGAGCAGATGAGCGTGATGGGCACGCCCACCTTCATCATCGGCGGCGAGATGCTGCGCGGCGTGCCGGCGGACGGGCTGCAGGGCGCGATTGCGCGGGCGCGGGCGGAAAACGGCTGAGCCGGGCGCCGGCGTCGCTTGGGTATTTGCAGAGCAAAGAAGTATGGGGAGCGGTCCGGCGGGCCGCCCCTTTCATTCGGCGGCGGCGGATTGCGCGGATTCGATCTCGGCGGCGCGTTTCTCGACCAGTTCGACGATATGATCGACCATCTGGTCGTTGGTCATCTTGTGGTTCTGCTTGCCGGCCAGGTAGACCATGCCGGCGCCGGCGCCGCCGCCGGTGAAGCCGATGTCGGTCATCAGCGCCTCGCCGGGGCCGTTCACCACGCAGCCGATGATCGACAGGCTCATCGGCGTCTTGATGTGTTCGAGGCGTTTTTCCAGCGTCTCGACGGTCTTGATGACGTCGAAGCCCTGCCGCGCGCAGCTGGGGCAGGAGATGATCTGCACGCCGCGGGTGCGCAGGCCCAGCGATTTCAGGATCTCGAACCCGACCTTGACCTCTTCGACAGGGTCGGCGGACAGGCTGACGCGGATCGTGTCGCCGATGCCCATCCATAGAAGATTGCCCAGACCGACGGCGGATTTCACCGTGCCGGCCGTAAGCCCGCCCGCCTCGGTGATGCCCAAATGGATCGGCGCGTCGGTCGCCTCGGCCAGCTGCTGATAGGCGGCGGCGGCGAGGAAGACGTCCGAGGCCTTCACGCTGATCTTGAATTCGTGGAAATCGTTGTCCTGCAGGATCCTGATATGGTCGAGACCGGATTCCACCATCGCATCCGGGCAGGGCTCGCCGTATTTTTCCAGCAGGTGCTTTTCCAGGCTGCCGGCGTTGACGCCGATGCGGATCGAGCAGCCGTGGTCGCGGGCAGCCTTGATGACCTCGCGCACCCGGCTTTCGTCGCCGATATTGCCGGGGTTGATGCGCAGGCAGGCGGCGCCGGCCTCGGCGGCCTCGATGGCGCGCTTGTAGTGGAAATGGATGTCGGCGACGATCGGCACCGGGCTTTCGCGGCAGATCTCGCGCAGGGCGCGGGTCGAGGCCTCGTCAGGGGTCGAGACGCGCACGATGTCGGCGCCGACATCGGCGGCGCGCAGCACCTGGTCCAGCGTCGCCCTGACGTCGCTGGTGTCGGTGTTGGTCATGGTCTGCACGCTGATCGGCGCGTCCCCGCCCACCGGCACCTTGCCGACCATGATCTGGCGCGACTTGCGCCGGTCGATGTTGCGCCAGGGGCGGATGGGGTTATGCGACATGGCGGCGGCCTTTTCCTGCGCAAGAGGCGGGTTCGTCCCCGACAGATAGGCGCATGCGGCCGGGTCGGCAAGCCACCCCTCCGGCAATGTCGCATCCGTGACCGGGGAAGACGGCTATTCCTGCACCGGCGCCGGGGCATCGCCCGGGGCTGCGACCATGGCCACCATCTGCGCCAGTTCGGGATCCTTGGTCAGGTCGGCAAAGGCGAATTTGGCGGTCAGCGCCGTCGGCGACAGCTCGACGTTCTTCACCACCTTGGCGCCCGGCGCGGCCGGGCCATAGGTGCGGCCGTTCACCGCGAAATAGACCGCGCCCGAGTTGCCGGCGCGCAGGATCGGCGGCGCTTCCAGCTTGGGCAGAGCGAAGCGTTCGCCGGCGTCCATGGTCTTTTCCAAGAGCACGGTGCCGTCGGCCGAGGTGACGCGGACCCAGGCCGGACGGGCGGCGAGGATCTCGATCTCGGCGGCGTCGGGGGCGATGGTGCGTACGGCCAGCTGCTCGGCCGGCATCTCGGGGCCAAAGACGCGCTCGGCCTGTGCCGGGGCGGTGACCGCTTGGGCGATGGCGGCTTCGGGCTGCGCCGCGACCGGGGCCGCCAGCCCCGGGTCGATGGCGGCGATGGGGCCGTCGCGGGCCACCAGCACCGGCACCTCCAGCGCCTGCGGGCGATAGGTGCGATCCAGCCCCTCGGGACGTGGCAGGTTGACCTGGGCCGATTCCACGGTCTCGGGCTCGGCCGCCTCTTGCACCGGATCCAGCGCGGCGATCATGCCGGGCGCCTGGTCGCCGGGGGTCAGGTTGACCTTCTGCACCTCTTGCAGCACGGCCCAGCCGCCATAGCCCAGCCCGCAGGCCAGCGCGACCATGACCAGCAGCGAGCCGATGGCGCGCGGCTCGATCGAGGACCACATGCTTTCCGGCTTGGGCAGGAAGATCGGATGCGGATTGGCGAGCGCCTCGGCCGGGTCCGAGGGCCGGCGCTGCGGCTTGGGCCCCGAGGCGGCCGGCGCCATGCCATGCGTGGGCTGGAAGCCGGATTCCTGGCAGAAGCGGCGGAAGGTCCAGTCCGAATCCATCCCCAGGTAGCGCGCGTAAGAGCGGACGTAGCCGGCGATGAAGCTCGGCGTGTCGAAGGCCGAGATGTCGCAATTCTCGATGGCGGCGACATAAGAGGCGCGGATGCGCAGCTCGCGCTGCACGTCCAGCAGCGACTTGCCCAGCGTGGCGCGTTCGCCCCGCATCAGGTCGCCGAGTCGAATATCAGGATCGTCGAAGCCATGCGGCAAAGCCGCAGCCTCGTCATGGCCATGCGACGGGGGATTCCCCCTCAGCCCGATCATCGCGCCTGCCCCATTCTCTTCTGCCCTCCCGAATCGGGAGATTCTCACGGATTGATTAAAGCAAGGTTATCACGGGCGCGAGAGCTGTTCACCCTGAAACCGAAATCAGGCCGCAGAAGTTGAACGATTGAGCTTGCACTGGGACCACAGGTTGTCCATGGCGCGCACCAGCTGGTCGATCTGGCGCGGATCATGCACCGGCGAGGGCGTGAAGCGCAGCCGCTCGGTGCCGCGGGGCACGGTCGGGAAGTTGATCGGCTGCACGTAGATGCCGAAATCGGCCAGCAGCATGTCCGACAGCGCCTTGCAATGCACCGGATGGCCGACATGCACCGGCACGATATGGCTGCCATGGTCCATGATCGGCATGCCCAAGCCGCGCAGCCGCATCTTCAGGATGCGGGCGTTCAGCTGCTGCTGATCGCGCAGCACCTGGCCCTCGGCCGTCTTCAGGAAGGCGATCGAGGCCGCCGCGCCCGCCGCCACCGCCGGCGGCAGCGAGGTGGTGAAGATGAAGCCGGGCGCATAGGAGCGGATCGCGTCCACCATCTTGGCCGAGGCGGCGATATAGCCGCCGAAGACGCCGAAGGCCTTGCCCAGCGTGCCGTTGAAGATGTCGATGCGGTCCAGCAGCCCGTCGCGCTCGGCCACGCCGCCGCCGCGGGGGCCATACATGCCGACGGCATGGACCTCGTCGAGATAGGTCAGCGCGCTGAATTCGCGCGCCAGGTCGCAGATCGCGGCGATGGGGCCGAAATCGCCGTCCATGGAATAGATCGATTCGAAGGCGATCAGCTTCGGTGCCTCGGGATCGTCGGCCTCCAGCAGCTCGCGCAGATGCGCGACGTCATTGTGGCGGAAGATGCGCTTGGCGCCGTCGAAACGCTTGATCCCCTCGATCATCGAGGCGTGGTTCAGCGCGTCGGAATAGATGATCAGGCCCGGGAACAGCTTGCGCAGCGTCGAAAGCGTCGCGTCATTGGCGATATAGGCGCTGGAAAACACCAGCGACGCCTCTTTGCCATGCAGGTCGGCGATCTCGGCTTCCAGCTTCTTGTGATAGACCGTGGTGCCCGAGATGTTGCGCGTCCCGCCCGAGCCGGCGCCGGTCGAATCCAGCGCCTCGTGCATGGCCGCTAGCACCACCGGATGCTGGCCCATGCCCAGGTAGTCGTTGCCGCACCAGACGGTGATCTCGGTCTCCGAGCCGTCGGGCCGGGTCCAGATCGCCTGCGGATAGGCCCCCTTGCGCCGCTCGATGTCGATGAAGGTGCGATAGCGCCCCTCCTCGTGCAGCTTCCCGATGGCTTGATCGAGGGCGGCTGAATAATCCATCTGCGGTCCCTTGCCTTGCTTGAACTTGCTCGCTTGGGGGATCATGCTCCGATCCCGCGGGTCATGACTTGATACGTGTCAATTCAGAGAAAATATAGGGCAAAATTGTCGCATTGCGACCATCGAACCAGCCGAAATCTCTGAGCAAATCATTCAGGAATAGGGAAAAGATGGCTGACAGCACCCGAATCGACGAAGTTCTTTCAACGCTGGACGCGGAATTGCCGCAGGCGCTGGAGCGGCTGAAGGCGTTCCTGCGCATCCCCTCGATCTCGACCGATCCGGCGCATCGCGGCGACGTGCGCCGCGCCGCCGAATGGCTTTGCGCCGAACTGGCCGGGCTGGGCTTCGAGGCCTCGGTCCGCGACACGCCCGGCCATCCGATGGTGGTGGCGCATTCGCCGAAGGGCACGCGCCGGCCGCTGCTGTTCTATGGCCACTATGACGTGCAGCCGGTCGATCCGCTGGCACTGTGGGACCGCCCGCCCTTCGAGCCCGAGGTCCAGGACACGCCCGAGGGCCGCGTCATCCGCGCCCGCGGCGCCGCCGACGACAAGGGCCAGCTGATGACCTTCGTCGAAGCCTTCCGGGCCTGGAAGGCGGTGCATGGCGCCCTGCCCTCGGACCTGGTGCTGCTTTTCGAGGGCGAGGAGGAATCCGGCTCGCCCAGCCTGCAGCCCTTCCTGCGCGAGAACGCGGACGAGCTGCGCGCCGGCATCGCCATGATCTGCGACACCGGCATGTATTCCGACGGCCGCCCGGCGATCACCACCCAGCTGCGCGGGTTGCTGGGCGAGGAAATCGTGGTCCGTGCCGCCGACCGCGACCTGCATTCGGGCAGCTTCGGCGGCCTCGCCGCGAACCCGGTCCAGCTGCTGGTCGATCTGCTGGCGACGATCAAGGATGCCGACGGCCGCGTTACCCTGCCCGGCTTTTACGACGGCGTCGAGGAACTCAGCGACGAGCTCGCCGCCGACTGGGACGCCCTGGCCTTCGACGCCGGCGACTTCCTGTCCCGCGTCGGATTGCGCCTGCCCATCGGCGAGACCGGCCGCACCGGGCTCGAAATGGTCTGGAACCGCCCGACCTTCGAGATCAACGGCATCTCGGGCGGCTATACCGGCGAGGGCTTCAAGACCGTGCTGCCGGCCGAGGCGCGCGCCAAGGTCAGCTTCCGCCTGACCGGCACCCAGGACCCGCAGGCGATCCGCGAAACCTTCCGCGCCCATGTCCGCGCCGCCATCCCCGCCGATTGCACGGTCGCGTTCCACGGCCATGGCGCGAGCCAGGCCAGCCGCATGGACATCCGCGACCCGGCCTTTGCTGCGGCGAAACAGGCGCTGTCGCAGGAATGGGGCCGCGAGGCCGCCCATATCGGCGCCGGCGGCTCGATCCCCATCGCGGGGGATTTCAAAGCGATCCTCGGCATGGATTCGATGCTGATCGGCTTTGGCCATGACGACGACCGCATCCACTCCCCGAACGAGAAATACAACCTGGAAAGCTTTGCCAAGGGCGCGCGCAGCTGGGCGCGCATCCTCGCGGCGCTGGCCTGACGCAAACGCCGCTCCCTTTTCGTTCCGATCCGCTAGACTGGCGACGGTATCGGCAAGGGGGCGGCGATGGCGGATCAGACAGCGAAGTTCCAGCAATTCAAGGCGCTGCATGCGCAACCCGGGGCCTTCGTCATCCCGAATCCCTGGGATGCGGGCTCGGCCAGGCTGCTGGCGAGCCTTGGCTTTCCGGCCTTGGCGACGACCAGCGCGGGCCTAGCCTTCTCACGGGGCCGGCCCGACGACCCGGGCGCGCTGGGGCTCGAGGCGGTGCTGGCCAATGCGGCGGAAATCGTGGCCGCGACGGCGCTGCCCGTCTCGGCCGATCTCGGCAACGGCTTTGCCGCCACGCCCGAGGGCTGCGCCGAGACCATGCGCCGCGCGGCTGCGACCGGGCTGGTCGGCGGCTCGATCGAGGATGCGACCGGCGATCCCGCCGCGCCGATCTTCGACTTCGCCGAGGCCGTGGCGCGGGTGCGGGCGGCGGCCGAGGCGGCGCGCGGCCTGCCCTTCCTGCTGACCGCGCGGGCCGAGAATTTCCTCTGCGGCCGCCCGGACCTCGACAACACCATCCGCCGGCTCCAGGCGTTTTCGCAGGCCGGGGCCGATGTGCTTTACGCGCCGGGCCTGCCCGACCTCGCGGCGATCCGCCGGGTCTGCGCCGCGCTCGACAAGCCGGTGAACGTGGTGATGGGGCTGCGCGGACCCAGCTACAGCCTGGCGGAACTGGCCGAGGCCGGCGTGCGCCGGGTCAGCGTCGGCGGTTCCTTCGCGCGGGCGGCGCTTGGCGGGCTGATGCGGGCGGCGCGCGAAGTGCGCGACTTCGGCACCTTTGCCTATGCCCGGGACGCCCTGCCGGGGGCCGAGATCGAGGCGATCATGCGGGCATGAAAAAGGGCGCCCCAAGGGCGCCCCGGATGGTCTTGCCGTGCCGGATCAGGCCGCGCGGGCGGTCAGCACCGTCTCGACCTTCTTCTGCGCGCCGGCCTCGTCCATGCCGGCCACCGCGGCGACTTCGCGGGTCAGCCGGTCCAGCGCCGATTCATAGAGCTGACGTTCGGAATAGGACTGCTCGCGCTGGTCGTCGCTGCGGTGCAGGTCGCGCACCACCTCGGCGATGGAGATCAGGTCGCCGGAGTTGATCTTGGCCTCGTATTCCACGGCGCGGCGCGACCACATCTGGCGCTTGACGCGGGCCTTGCCCTTCAGCGTGTCCAGCGCGCGCTCGACCAGGTCCGGGGTCGAGAGGCCGCGCATGCCGATCTCGGAGGCGCGGGCGGTCGGCACGCGCAGGGTCATCTTGTCCTTTTCGAACGAAATCACGAACATCTCGAGGCGCAGCCCGGCGACCTCCTGCTCTTCGATCGAGACGATGCGTCCCACGCCATGGGTCGGATAGACCACGAAATCATCGGGACGGAACTCGGTCTTCTTGACTTTCGACATTGGGCTTCCTTCGCAGTTGCGCCGCGCTGCGGCACAAAAAACCCCAAGGCGGGACGATCCCCCCTTACGGGCCAATTCATCGTTTTCGCGGATCTGGCCGGATTGCGGACAGAACAGGCAGCAACGCCGACCAAGCCACCAAGGCGGCCTGATCGGCGCGATATGCCGACATCATATCATAAAATACGCCGCGATTCAAAGCCTCGCTGCAAAGCGGCATCGGTTCCGCCGTCTGTGAAAAACCATCGTAAAATCAGGAACTCGCAACCCTTCACCGGCAGAACCGATGCGTGGACGGGGACGAATCGCTCGTCCTTGTCCACAAAGCGCCGTCTAACGATTCCCGCTGCCTTACGCTACGTCCTTGCAGACAAATACGACTATTGATGCCCATCGACCACAGTCGCCGCAGCGCAGCATGATCGGCCGGGCGCAGGCTCAATCCCCCTCGCCGGGCGCTTCCGAGAAATATTTCTCGAGCTTGCCGGGCTGGCCGTCCATCTCCTCATAGCCGGGCATCGGGTCCTTCTTGCGGGTGATGACCGGCCAGAGTTCGGCATATTTGCGGTTGAACTCGACCCAGGTCTCCATGTCCGGCTCGGTATCGGGGCGGATGGCGTCGGCCGGGCATTCCGGTTCGCAGACCCCGCAGTCGATGCATTCGTCGGGGTGGATGACCAGCGTGTTCTCGCCCTCGTAGAAACAGTCGACGGGACATACCTCGACACAATCGGTGTATTTGCACATAATGCAGTTATCGGTGACGACGTAGGTCATGGGGCGCTGGTTCCTGCTTTCCTGAGCGGGTAGTTACGCCTGACGCGATCATCATTCAAGGCCGGCGCCGGTGAAAAGACGGGCATCACAGGCAAGGCCGGGGCCGCGGGACGACATTCCAGGCCAGCGCGCGGCCGCGGAACGGGGTTCCGGGAATGCCGCGCCGCAGCGCCGAATCAGGGGCCGATTTCCTCGTAAAGCGTTGCGGCCTCGGTTGCCGGGCCGCGTCTTTCGCCACAGTTCAGCACCCGCAGCGCCCGGACCCGGCCATGGGCCGAGACGGTGACCGTGTCACCATGTCGCACCGGCTGGGCGGGCTTGCTGCAGGGCTGGCCGTTCAGCCGGATTCCCCCGCCGACGATGGCATCGGCGGCAAGGGTGCGGGTCTTGAACACCCGGGCGAAATGCAGCCAGCGGTCCAGCCGGACCGTGTCCGCCGCCGCCTCGCTCACGGTTTGTTCTTGAGCGAGGCCAGGATGGCGAAGGGGCTGTCGGGATCGATCGGCTTCTCGGCGCGCGGCGGGCGGGCCTCGAAGCTTTTCGGGCCCTCGTGGCGGGGCTTGCCCTTGTCGAAGCGCGGCTTGCCCTTGGGCCCGCGCTCGCCGCGATTGTCGTCGCCGCGGCGCTTGCCCTCGAAGGGCTTGCCGCCTTCGCGCGGCTTGTCGCCGTCGCGGTCCCGGCGCGGGCCGCGCTCCCCTTGCGGACGCGGCGCGCGTTCACCCTGCGCAGCCTGACCCTGACGCTCGCCGCGCTCGGGGCGGCGATGGCCACCGCGCGGACGCGGCGCCCAGGTGAAGGTGTAGAACACCTCCATCTCGGGCGCGGCTTCCTCGGCCGCCTCGCCCGCCGCCTCGGCCTCGGCAGCCTTGCGGGCGGCCTGCTCGGCCTCCCACCTGGCGCGGGTCTCGGCGGCCAGCACGCTTTCCTCCTCGGTCAGCGGATGCTCGTGATCGGCCGGTTCGGGCGCGGGCTCGGGCGCCGGCGCCTCGGCGCGGGCCTTGGGACGCTCGCCGCGCTCGGCGCGATAGCCGAGGCCGCCCATCAGCCCCGAGAACTGTTCCAGTGTCATGCCGGTGATCGACAGCATGTCCGGGGTCGCCTCGAAACCGCCGCGGCTGTCCTGGCCGCGCAGCATGTCGGCCAGCCGTTCCAGCATGTCGATGCGGATCGCGCGTTCACCCGCCGGGTGATAGCCCGAGAGCGTGTAATAGCCCTTGGGCACGTCCGGCAGATTCGGGATCGTCACCAGCCCGGGGGGCGGGCTTTCCGGGAACTCCGCCAGCCCCTGATCCAGACCCCAGAGCACCAGCCGCAGCCGGGTCGGCGCCGGCTTCAGCAGCGCCGGCTGGAAGATGGTGAACTGGCCGAAGCGCACGCCATGCTTGCGCAGCAGGCCGCGCGCCTCCTGGTCCAGCTCCTTGACCTCGTTCGCGACGCCCTCGCGCGGCAGCACGCCCAGCGCCTCGACCAGGCGGAAGGCAAAGCCGCGGGCCAGGCCGGTCAGCGTCTCGTCATTCTTCAGCGCCTGCAGCGGCTCGAAGGCGGTGGCGATCTTGCGGTCGATGAAATGCTGCAGCCGGCGGCGCACCTTCTCGGCGATGTCCGGGCCGGCCTCTTCGTCGACGAAGGCCTCGACGCCGGGCTTCAGCGGCTCGGTGCCCTTGACCAGCTTGCCGACGGCGGACGAACCCCACATCAGGCCGCCCTGCTCGGTAAAGTCCAGCTCGGTGTCCGGCGCGTTGTAGAAGCGATCGGCCCGCAGGTGGAACTCGGGCCTCAGGGCCTCATAGGCGGCGCGGGACAGCATCTTCGCCTCGTCCCCGGTCGCATTCGGATCGGCATGGAAGCGGAAGCCTTCCAGTCGGCCGGCGAATTCGCCCTCGACCGTCACTTCGCCCTTGTCATTCACCTCGGCCAAAAGGCTCTCCTTCTGCTTGAGCCGGCGCAGCAGCACAGAGGTGCGCCGGTCCACGAATCTTTGCGTCAGCGCCGCGTGCAACGCGTCCGACAGTCGATCTTCTACCGCGCGCGTCTCGGCGCGCCAATGACTTTCGTCGGAAACCCACCCCGAACGCTGCGCGACATAGGTCCAGGTCCGGATAAATGCCAATCGTTTCGACAATGTGTCGATATCGCCCTGGGTCTTGTCGATGCGCTCGATCTGCTTGCGCAGCCAGTCGCCGGGCACAGTGCCGACCCGCAGGAAGCCGAAGATGCGCGCCAGCAGCGTCGCATGCTCCGCCGCCGAGATCGAGCGGAAATCCGGGATCCGGCACACGTCCCACAAGAGCCGCACATCCTTGGGATGCGTCAGCATGTCGCGGATCTCGGGCATCGAGGTCAGCGTCTTCAGCGCCCGCAGGTCGTCGGCCTCGCGCCCGCGGCTCAGCCATTCCGACTGCGGCGCGGCCTCGAGGCTGGCGATCAGCCGCTCGACCGTGCCGAATTCCAGCGCCGCATTGCGCCACATCAGCCGCGCGATGGGCTGGAAGCGGTGGTTCTCGATCGCATCGATCAGCCCCTCGTCCAAGGGCGAGGCGTCGCCGGTGACGCCGAAGGTGCCCGGCTCGGTATGGCGCCCGGCGCGGCCGGCGATCTGGCCCAGCTCATGCGGGAACAGCGGGCGATAGCGGCGGCCGTCGAATTTCTCGGTGCCGGAAAAGGCGATGTGGCGGATGTCGAGGTTCAGCCCCATGCCGATGGCGTCGGTGGCGACCAGGAAATCCACCTCGCCGTTCTGATACATCGCGACCTGGGCGTTGCGCGTCCGGGGCGACAGCGCGCCCATGACCACGGCGCAGCCGCCCTTCTGGCGCCGGATCAGCTCGGCCGTGGCATAGACCTCGTCGGCCGAGAAGCAGACGATGGCCGAGCGCGGCGGCATCCGGCTGATCTTTTTCGAGCCGGCCCAGGACAGGGTGGAAAACCGCTCGCGCCGCATGAACTGCACGCCGGGGACCAGCGCGGCGATGGCCGGGCGCATGGTGTCGCTGCCCAGCAGCAGGGTTTCGTGCAGGCCCCGCATGTTCAGCAGCCGGTCGGTGAAGACATGGCCGCGTTCCGGGTCGGCGCAAAGCTGGATCTCGTCGATGGCGACGAAATCGGCGCCGACCTCGGGCATGGCCTCGGTGGTGGCGACCCAGTATTGCACGCGCTCGGGGACGATGCGCTCCTCGCCCGTGACCAGCGCCACGACCGAGGGGCCGCGCGCCTTGACGATGCGGTCATAAACCTCGCGCGCCAGCAGGCGCAGCGGCAGGCCGATGACCCCGGTGCGATGCGCCAGCATCCGGTCGATGGCATAATGGGTCTTGCCGGTATTGGTCGGGCCAAGCACGGCCGTGACCCGGGATCTGTCGTTCATCAGGCGTCCGTGCCTTGCAATTCCTGTTCGATGCGCGTCACCGCATCCTGCGCGTCCTGCTGGTGCGGGTGGATCTTCAGGCTGGCCTGGAACGCCTCCAGCGCCCGGCGCTTGTCGCCCAGCTCCTCCAGCATGGTGCCAAGCTGGGTCAGCGCGCCGAAATGGCGCGGCTCCAGCCGCAGCACCTGTTCGATATCGGCGATGGCGGGGCCGTAATCACCGTCCAGGTAGAAGGCGACCGAGCGCAGATACCAGCCGGCGGCGAAATCCGGGGCATGGTCGGTCAGCGCCGTCAGGTGGCCGATGGCCGTCGCCGTGTCGCCCGCGTCCAGCGCCGCCTCGCCGCGCTTGTAGAGCAGGTCCATGGCGGCCGAGCCCGAGCGCGACCAGATGCGCAGGATGTCGGTCTCGGCCCGGGCCCAGGCCTCGCCCTCGGGCTGGGCCAGTTCGGCGAACAGCAGGTCCAGGTCCTCGCGGTCGCGGGCCAGCGCCGCGACGGTCGGCTCGGCCGGGGCGGCGGGCTCGGCCAGGGGGTCGGCCGCGGGCGGATCGCTCTCATTTTCAGGAGAATTCTCTTGCGGGGCCGCATCCTGAACCGGTATCGCCCGAAAGGCGCCATCCGGCCATGCCGGGGCCGCGCCGGGGACCAGCAGCCCCAGGAAAAGCCCTGCCGCGACGGCATGATGGAAATCAGGGACTGGCCAACGCATATTCCCCATGTAAACCTCCCACCCAACCAATACCAGAGACGAGAACAGGAGATATGGAATGAGCAAAGTGGTCGAGGCCGCCGTGGCCGCGCTGGACGAGAAAGCCAAGGGCTTCGACGGCACCGCCAAATTCGTCATCGAGGGCGAAGGCTCGGTCTATATCGACGCGAACGGCGCCCGCGCCGCGGATGACGAGGCCGAGGTGACGCTGACCGCCAGCCGCGAGACCTTCGAGGGCATCATCGCGGGCGACGTGAACCCCACGACCGCCTTCATGACCGGCAAGCTCAAGGTCGATGGCGCCATGGGCACCGCCATGCGCCTGGGGGCGCTTCTGTCCTGACGCGATGAACCCGGCGCCCTTCAACACGCTTCCGGGCGACCCGCTGCCGCTCGCCCGCGCCTTCTGGCTGCGGGCCGAGGACGGGGTGCGGCTGCGGGCGGCGCATTGGGCGGCGGGCGGCGCCTCGGGGACGGTGCTGCTGTTCCCCGGGCGCACCGAATATCTGGAAAAATACGCCGCCGTGGCGGCGGACCTGAATGCGGCGGGCCTTGACGTGCTGTCGATGGACTGGCGCGGGCAAGGCATGTCCGACCGGCTGCAGGACAATACCCGCCCCGGCCATATCGGCAGTTTCGCCGACTACCAGCGCGACGTGGTCGAGTTGGTGGTGGCGGCGCAGGAACTGGACCTGCCGCAGCCTTGGCATCTGCTGGCGCATTCCATGGGCGGGGCCATCGGGCTTGCGGCGCTGGACGGCGGCCTGCCGGTGGCGAGCGTGGTGTTTTCCTCGCCCATGTGGGGCATCAACCTGCGCGGAATCCCCGAGCCGGCGGCGCTGGCGCTGGCGACGCTGCTGTCGCGGCTGGGTCGCGGCGGCCATCCCGCGCCCCGCACCGGCGGCGAGGAAAGCTTCGTGCTGCTGGACCCGTTCCACGACAACCTGCTGACCCATGACGGCCAGCGCTGGGGCCGGCTGGTGGCCGAGGCCGCCGCCTGGCGCGACATTTCGGTCGGCGGCGCCAGCAACGACTGGCTGCGCGAGGCGATCCTGGAATGCCGCCGCCTGGCCACGCTGCCCGCGCCCGGCCTGCCGGCGCTGATCGCGCTTGGCGACGGCGAACGCATCGTCTCGCCCCAGGCCATCCGCAGCCGCGCCGCCGCCTGGCCGGGCGCCCGGCTTCTCGAACTCGAGGAGTGCCGGCACGAGCCGATGATCGAGCGCGATCCCGTCCGCGACCTGTTCCTGCAGGCGGCGCTGGCGCATTTCGCGGCGGTGATGACGGCCTAGGCCGCGGGCCGGGCGGTGCCTCTGGGACTTGCGCCCCGGCGCGGCAAAGGTCACATGATGGGCCAGAGGAAAGGACCGATCATGACGATTTCTGCCTGCCGCCCCCTGCCCCTCCGCGCCCTGCCGCGGGACGAGAACGCGCTTCCCGTTGCCGCCGACGCCCCCGAACTGGGCCAATTGCCGGAATGGGATCTAAGCGATCTCTACCCGGCACCCGACGCGCCGGAGTTGACCCGCGATCTCGAGGCGGTCGAGGCGGCCTGCTCCGCCTTCGCGCGCGATTATGACGGCAAGCTGGTCGCGCTGGGGCCGGACAAGATGCTGGAATGCATCGAGCGCTACCAGGACATCGACATTCTGGCCGGGCGGATCATGTCCTATGCCGGGCTGCGCTATTACCAGAACACCACCGACGCGGCCCGTGCCAAGCTGATGGGCGACATGCAGGACCGCATCACCACGGCGACGACCAAGCTGGTGTTCTTCAGCCTGGAATTCAACCGCATCCCCGACGCCCGCTATGCCGAGGTCTTCGCGGCCCCGAACGGCCCCGCGCGCTACAAGCCGGTGTTCGACCGCATGCGCGCCATGCGTCCCTATCAGCTCTCGAACGAGCTGGAACGCTTCCTGCACGACAATTCAGTCGTCGGCGCCGCCGCCTGGAACCGGCTCTTCGACGAGACCACCGCCGGGCTGACCTTCGACGTGGACGGCGAAGAGCTGGGTATCGAGGCGACGCTGAACCTGCTGACCGACCACGACCGCGCCCGGCGCGAGGCCGGCGCCAAGGCCCTGGCCGCGGTCTTCGGCAAGAACATCAAGCTTTTCGCGCGCATTCACAACACGCTCGCCAAGGAAAAATCCATCGAGGACAAGTGGCGCAAGATGCCGACGCCGCAGACCGCGCGCCACCTGTCGAACCATGTCGAACCCGAGGTGGTCGAGGCGTTGCGCAATGCCGTCACCGCCGCCTATCCGCGCCTGTCGCATCGCTATTACCGGCTGAAAGCGCGCTGGCTGGGGCTCGACAAGCTGCAGGTCTGGGACCGCAACGCGCCGCTGCCGACCGAGACGCCGCGCCTGATCGCCTGGCCCGAGGCCGAGGCGACCGTGCTCGACGCCTATGCCGGCTTCTCGCCGAAACTGGCCGAACTGGCGCAGCCCTTCTTCGAGCGGGGCTGGATCGACGCCGGCGTGAAGCCCGGCAAGGCGCCCGGCGCCTTTGCGCACCCGACCGTCACCACCGTGCATCCCTATGTGCTGCTGAACTACCTCGGCAAGCCGCGCGACGTGATGACGCTGGCGCATGAGCTGGGCCACGGCGTCCACCAGCGCCTGGCGGCCGGACAGGGCGAACTCCTGGCCTCGACGCCGCTGACGCTCGCGGAAACCGCCTCGGTCTTCGGCGAAATGCTGACCTTCCGCGCGCTGCTGGCCAAGACCAGCGACAAGGCCCAGCGCAAGGCGCTGCTGGCCGGCAAGGTCGAGGACATGATCAACACGGTCGTGCGCCAGATCGCCTTCTACGATTTCGAATGCAAGCTGCACGCCGCCCGCGCCAAGGGCGAGCTGACGCCCGAGGACATCAACGATCTCTGGATGTCGATCCAGGCCGAATCGCTGGGCGATGCCTTCGAATTCATGCCGGGATACGAGACCTTCTGGACCTATATCCCGCATTTCGTGCATTCGCCCTTCTACGTCTATGCCTATGCCTTCGGCGACGGGCTGGTGAATGCGCTCTATGCCGCCTACGAGGACGGGCTGCCCGACTTCCAGGCGAAATATTTCGCCATGCTCTCGGCCGGCGGCGCGCAGCATCACAAGGAACTGCTGGCGCCCTTCGGCCTCGACGCCTCGGACCCGGCCTTCTGGGACAAGGGCCTCGCGATGATCGAGGGCTTCATCGACGAACTCGAGGCGATGGAGGCGTGATCACGCTGGAACCGCTGGGCCGCGACGGTTACGACCGCGTGGCCCATATCGCCGTGACGCCGCAGCAGGAACCCTTCTGCGGCACCATCGCCGGCCATTTCCAGGCCGACGAGTCGGGCTGCGACTTCCACCTGATCGCCCGCGACGGCCGGCCGGTCGGCTTCTTCAAGATCGACCGCGCCTATGCTGCGCGCTACGACTTCGCCGCGCCGGACGAACTGGGCCTGCGCGGCGTGATGGTGGACGCGCGCGAGCAGGGCAAGGGCAGCGGCAAGGCGGCGATGCGGGCGCTCGGCCCCTATGTCGCGCGCCGCTATCCCCAGGCCCGCGCGCTGGTGCTGACGGTGAACGAGGCCAACCCCCTGGCCCGCGCCGTCTATCTGGCGGCGGGTTTCCGGGATACCGGCGCGCTCCACCACGGCGGCCAGATCGGCCCGCAGCATATCCTGCGCCTGCCGCTGCGCGCCTGACGCCAGCACCCGACGCCTCCAGCCTTCACTGTTTTCCAAATACTCCGCCGACCGCGCCAAAAGGCCCGGACCGCGCGCCTCTTTCTCCGCGCCCGGGCCTTCTTTGTTTTCCAAATACCCCGCCGACCGCGCGCCGGGGCACCCGGCTTCACCCCAGGGCGCGCGCCCGGTCCCGCAGCACGAACTTCTGGATCTTGCCGGTCGAGGTCTTGGGCAACTCGCCGAACACCACCGTTTTCGGCACCTTGTAGCGCGCCATGTTCTGCCGGCAGAACGCGATCAGCGCCTCGGCCTCGGCCGCGCGGCCCGGCTTCAGCGTCACGAAGGCGCAGGGCGTCTCGCCCCAGGTCTCATCCGGCCGGGCGACCACCGCGGCCTCCAGCACGTCGGGGTGCTTGTAGAGCACGTCCTCGACCTCGATCGAGGAGATGTTCTCGCCGCCCGAGATGATGATGTCCTTGGAACGGTCCTTGAGCTCGATATAGCCGTCGGGATGCATCACGCCCAGGTCGCCCGAGGCGAACCAGCCGCCCCGGAATGCCTTTTCCGTGGCCGAGGGGTTCTTCAGATAGCCCTTCATCACGTTGTTGCCGCGCATGAAGACCTCGCCCATGGTCTCACCGTCGGCGGGCACTGGGGCCAGCGTCTCGGGGTCGGCGACCATCAGCCCGTCCAGCGCCGGGTTGCGCACGCCCTGGCGCGATTTCATGCGGGCGCGCGCCTCGCCCTCCAGCCCGTCCCATTCCGTCTTCCAGGCGCAGACGACTGAGGGGCCATAGGTCTCGGTCAGGCCATAGACATGGGTGATCTCGATGCCCATGGCCTCGACCGCCGCGATGACCGAGGCCGGGGGCGGTGCGCCCGCGACCATGGCCTTGACCGGATGGTCGAAGTCCTTCAGCGCATCGGGGGCATTGGCCAGCATGTTCATCACGATGGGCGCGCCGCAGAAATGCGTGACCCGCTCGTCGCGGATCAGGCGGAAGATCGGCTCGGCCCGCACCGCGCGCAGGCAGACGCAGACCCCGGCATTGGCGGCGATGGTCCAGGGGAAGCACCAGCCGTTGCAATGGAACATCGGCAGCGTCCACAGATAGCGCGCATGATGCGGCATCTGCCACGAGGTGATGTTCGCCAGCGCATTCAGCGCCGCACCGCGGTGGTGATAGACCACGCCCTTGGGGTCGCCCGTCGTCCCCGAGGTATAGTTCAGCGAGATCGCGTCCCATTCGTCGGGCGGCATCTGCCAGTCGAAGTCCGGATCGCCCTCGGCCAGCAGGTCGTCATAGCTCAGCGCGCCCACGCGGCTGCCGCCCTGGAAGCTGGGGTCGAGGATGTCCACCACCAGGATCTCGCGGCCGCGCGCGATCTTGACGGCGCGCTCGGCCAGTTCCGAAAACTCGGGATCGACCAGCAGCACGCGGGCCTCGCCATGGCTGAGGATGAAGGCGACCGCCTCGGCATCCAGCCGGGTGTTGATCGCGTTCAGCACCGCGCCGGTCATCGGCACGCTGAAATGGCTCTCGAACAGCTCGGGGATATTCGCGGACAGCACTGCCACCGTGTCGCCCTTGCCGATGCCGCGCGCGGCGAGCGCCCCGGCGATGCGGCGGCAGCGCGCATAGGTCTCGGCCCAGTTGCGGCGCACGCCCTCGTGCACCACGGCCAGCGCCCGAGGATGGACCTGGGCGGTATGCTCCAGGAAACGCAGCGGCGAAAGCTGCGCGTAATTCGCCGGACAGATGTCCAGGCCCTGGCTGTAGATATCGTAATGCGGCACTTGCCCCTCCGTCGCGATCGCGCGCCCGCGACTAAGCCAGTCGCGACGGGTTTTGCCAAGGGGGCGATTGCCAGCGCCCGGTGGCGCGGTCCGGGTGGGTATTTGGAGAACGAAGAAAATCCAGGGTAAGAATCCGGGCGGCGCATTCCGGGCGGATTTGGGATTGATAATCGCCGGCCAAACTGTTCGTTATCGGAGCGTGACCAGACTGCCCGGAGCAAGAACGATGTCAGCGCCCGCGCGCCGCATGGCGATTTCCCTGTTTCTGCCGATCGCGGCGGGGCTGATGCCTGCGCCGAGCCTGGCGCAGGATCCCGGCCAGCAGCCGCCGACCCCGGTCACGGTGGTCACGCTGCGGGCCCAGGATGTGCCCCTGACCACCACCCTGCCCGGCCGCGTCACCGCCTCGGCCGAGGCCGAGGTGCGCCCGCAGGTCAACGGCATCGTCACCGAGCGCCTGTTCGACGAGGGCAGCCATGTCAAGGTCGGCGACCCGCTGTTCCGCATCGACGCCACCACCTACCAGGCCGCCGTGGCCCAGGCCGAGGCCGCCGTGGCCCAGGCCCGCGCCCAGGCCGAGAATGCCCGGCGCGAGGCCGAGCGCGTCGGCGCGCTGCGCGACCGCCGCGTCGCCTCGGAAAGCTCGACCGACAGCGCCATCGCCGCGCGCGACGCCGCCGAGGCCGCGGTCAAGGTCGCCGAGGCGCAGCTGCAGACCGCGAATATCGAACTGGAGCGCACCACCATCCGCGCCGAGCTGGACGGCGAGATCGGTCTGGCGCAGACCAGCCAGGGCGCGCTGGTCACCGCCAGCCAGGCGACGCCGCTCGCGGTGATCCGCAAGCTGGACCCGGTGCATGTCGACGTGACGCAATCGGCGGCTGAGGTCATCCGCTTCCGCCGCACCATGGCCGCGCAGAACGAAGGCGCCAAACATGCCGAGCAGAAGGTGACGCTGCGCCTGGCGGATGGCACCGAATTCGACCAGGAGGGCACGCTGACCGCCGCCGAGCCCTATGTGAACGAGACGACCGGCGTGGTCACGCTGCGGCTGGCCTTCGCCAATCCCGACCGCATCCTGCTGCCCGGCATGTATGTGCAGGCCGTGGTGCAGCAGGCCACCGCCAGGGACGTGGTGCTGGCGCCGCAGGAAGGCGTCAGCCGCGACCGGCGCGGCCAGCCCATCGCGCTGGTGGTCAATGCCCAGGACGTCGTCGAGCAGCGCCAGCTGACCGTGCTGCAGGACCACGGCAGCCAATGGGTCGTCAGTGAAGGTCTGGACGACGGCGACCGCATCGTGGTCGAGGGCGTCCAGAAGATCGCCCCCGGCATGACCGTCGCCCCCGAGGAACGCAAGGCGGCCGAAGGCACCGATGCGGAGGCCGTGCCGGCCGAGGGCGGCGACGCTGCCGCCGGCCAGCCCGCAGAGCAGCCCGCTGCCGAAGAGCCGGCCGAACAAGCCGCCGACGACGCCGCGCCGGCCCAAGGCGCCGCGCCCGCCGAGGCCGCGCCGGAGGCGGCGGACCCGGCCCAGCCCGCGAACTGACCGCGACACCGCGAGGAAAGACAGGAACCGCATATGGCCCGCTTCTTCATCGACCGTCCGGTGTTCGCCTGGGTGATCTCGATCCTGATCATGGGTCTGGGGATCCTGTCGATCCTGTCCCTGCCCGTCGCGCAATATCCGCAGATCGCGCCGCCCACGGTGACGATCCGCGCCACCTATCCCGGCGCCTCGGCCGAGACGGTGGCCAATACCGTGACCCAGGTGATCGAGCAGCAGATGACCGGCCTCGACGGGCTGCGCTATTTCAAGTCCAGCTCGACCTCCTCCGGCAGTTCGCAGACCGAGCTGACCTTCGAAACCGGCACCGACCCCGACATCGCCCAGGTCCAGGTGCAGAACAAGCTGTCCCAGGCCACCGCGCTGCTGCCGGAACCCGTGCAGCGCCAGGGCCTGACGGTCGAGAAATCGGCCTCGGGCTTCCTGATGGTCATCGGCCTGACCTCGCCCGACGGAAGTTTCGAGCAGGTGGACCTGTCGGATTACCTGATCTCGAACCTGGTCAACGACCTCAGCCGGATCGAGGGCGTGGGCTCGATCCAGGTCTTCGGCGCGCAATATGCCATGCGCATCTGGCTCGACCCGTCGAAACTGGCCGCTTATGAGCTGACGCCGGGCGACGTGGTCGCGGCGGTCTCGGCCGAGAACGCGCAGATCTCGGCCGGCAGCTTCGGCAGCCAGCCGGCGCCGCAGGGCCAGATGCTGAACGCCACCATCACCGCGCAATCGCTGCTGTCGACGCCCGAGGATTTCGAGCAGATCGTGCTGCGCGCCGAACAGGACGGCGGGCTGATCCTGCTGAAGGACGTGGCCCGCGTCGAGATCGGCGCCGAGGATTACATGACCAACGCCCGCTACAACGGGCAGCCGGCCTCGGGGCTGGCGATCAGCCTGGCCTCGGGCGCGAACGCGCTCGACACGGCGGAACGGGTCAAGGCGCGGATGGAGGAATTCGCCCGCTTCTTCCCCGAGGGCATGGATTACGTCATCCCCTTCGACACCACGCCCTTCGTGCTGATCTCCATCGAGGAGGTGGTCAAGACGCTGGTCGAGGCCATCGTGCTGGTGTTCTTCGTCATGCTGCTGTTCCTGCAGAACTGGCGCGCGACGCTGATCCCGACGCTGGCGGTGCCGGTGGTGCTGCTGGGCACCTTCGGCATCCTCGCGGCCTTCGGCTTTACCATCAACACGCTGACCATGCTGGCCATGGTGCTGGCCATCGGGTTGCTGGTCGATGACGCCATCGTCGTGGTCGAGAACGTCGAGCGCATCATGGAGGACGAGGGACTTGAGCCGCGCGAGGCCACCCGCAAGTCCATGGGCCAGATCACCGGCGCGCTGATCGGCATCGCGCTGGTCTTGTCGGCGGTCTTCGTGCCGATGGCCTTCTTCGGCGGCTCGACCGGGGTGATCTACAAGCAGTTCGCCGTGACCATCGCCAGCGCCATGGGCCTGTCGGTCGTCGTGGCGCTGTCGCTGACCCCGGCGCTGTGCGCCACCCTGCTGAGAAACGAGCACGGCCACAAGACGCGCGGGCTTTTCGGCCTGTTCAACCGCGGCTTCGACAGCACCATGCGCGGCTATGGCGGCGCGGTCGGCTGGATCATCCGCCGGCCGCTGCGCATGATGCTGATCTATGCCGCCATCGGCGCGGCCATGGTGTTCCTGTTCCTGCGCACGCCCACCGGCTTTCTGCCCGACGAGGACCAGGGCATCATGTTCGCGCTGATCCAGGGCCCGACCGGCGCCACGCAGGAACGCACCGACGCGGTCATCGACCAGATCCAGCATTACTTCGCCGAGAACGAATCCGAGAATGTCGACAGCTTCTTCGGCGTCTCGGGCTTCAGCTTCGCGGGCTCGGGCCAGAACATGGGCATCGCCTTCCTGCGGCTGAAGGACTGGGACGAACGCCCCGGCGCCGACCAGTCGGTGCAGGCCATCGCCGGCCGCGCCTTCCCGGCCTTCATGGGCATCCGCGACGCCATGGCCTTCCCCATCGTGCCGCCCTCGGTGATCGAGCTCGGCAACGTCTCGGGCTTCGACTTCTATCTGCAGGCCCGCGCCGGCCAGCCGCATGAACAGTTGCTGGACGCGAGGAACCAGCTTCTGGGCATGGCCGCGCAGGACGGGCGCATCGCCCAGGCACGGCCGAACGGGCTTGAGGACGCATCCGAATACAAGCTCGACATCGACTGGCGCAAGGCCGGGGCGATGGGGGTCACGGCCTCGGACGTGGGCAGCCTGCTGTCGGTCGCCTGGGCCGGCAGCTATGTCAACGACTTCATCGACCGCGGCCGCATCAAGCGGGTCTATGTCCAGGGCGAATCGCAGTCGCGCGCCGTGCCGACCGACATCGACAAATGGCGGGTCAGGAACAGTGCCGGCGGGCTGGTGCCCTTCTCGAACTTCGCCGAGGGGCGCTGGAGCTATGGGCCGCAGGGCCTGTCGCGCTATAACGGCGTTCCGGCGATGAACATCCAGGGCAACCCGGCGCCCGGCGTCTCGTCGGGCCAGGGCATGGCCGCCATCGAGGAACTGGCGGCGCAGCTGCCGCCCGGCTTCGACGTGGCCTGGACCGGCCTTTCGCTGGAGGAACAGGCGGCCGGCAACCAGACCATGCTGCTTTACGGGCTGTCGCTGGCGGTGGTGTTCCTGTGCCTGGCCGCGCTTTACGAAAGCTGGTCGATCCCCTTCGCGGTCATGCTCGCCATGCCGATCGGCGTCCTGGGCGCGCTGGTCGGGGCCTGGCTTGGCGGCTTCGACAATGGCGTGTTTTTCCAGGTCGGGCTGCTGACCGTCATCGGCCTGACCGGTAAGAACGCCATCCTGATCGTCGAATTCGCCCGCGAGCAGGTGGAGCAACACGGCAAGCCGCTGTTCGAGGCGGTGATCGAGGCCGCGCGCCAGCGCTTCCGGCCGATCATGATGACCTCGGTCGCCTTCTCGCTGGGCGTGCTGCCGCTGGTGCTGTCGACCGGCGCCGGCGCCAACGGCCGCAACACCATCGGCGCCACGGTGCTGGGCGGCACCGTCTCGGCCACGGTGCTGGGGGTGCTGTTCGTGCCGCTGTTCTTCGTGCTGGTGCGCCGGGCGCTCGGCCGGCCCGAGGCACCCGAGCCGGGCGCCGCCCGCACCTGACCTGGCCTGCCCGCGCCAGCCCGCTTGCGGGCTTTCGCGCGCCGGCCTAGTCTTTCGCCAAGGGGCCGCAGGAGGGGACATGGAGGCGACCGGCCAGATCGCAGGGGTGCGGCAGGCGGATGAGGCACGCCCCCGCCCGCATGGCGTGGCGCTGCGCCCGCTGGCGCTGGGGGGCGCGACGCTGGCCTGGCTCGCGATCTTTGCCATCGTCGTCTCGGTGCTGATGCTGAACGCCCGCGCCGCCGTGCGCGCCGAGACCGAGGCCGCCTTCGGGCTGGCCAATGCCTTTGCCACCATGCGCCTGCCCACCGCCTTCGAGCGTCGCGACATGATGGCCGAGGCGCGCCAGATCGCCGCCGACATCGAATCGCAGCGCCATGTCTCGGCCGAGCTGCGCGACGCCACCGGCCGGCCGGTGGCCTTGCCACTGGCGCCGCAGCCCCCGCGCGACCCGCCGCCGGGCTGGTTCGCCGCCCTGCTGCGCCCGGCCCCGCGGGCCGACCTGATCCCGGTCTCGCAATATCCGAACGTGCTGGGCGTGCTCGAGATCCGCACCGATCCCGGCGACGAGATCGCCGAGGCCTGGGCCGATTTCCGGCTGATGCTGCCGCTGCTGGGCGGCATGGCGCTGGCGGTGCTGGGCGTGACCATGGCAATCACCGGGCTGGTGCTGCGCCGGCTGGGGGTGCTGGGCGCGGCGCTGGCGCGGATGCGGGCGGGGGACCTGGCCGTGCGGGCGCCGCAGACCGGGCTGGCCGAGCTGGGCCAGCTCAGCGACGGGGTGAATGCGTTGGCCAGCCATCTGGCACGCGAGCGGGCCGAGAACCGCCGCCTTCAGGGCCGGATGATGACCCTGGCCGAATCCGAGCGCGCCCGCATCGCCAGCGACCTGCACGACGGCGTCGGCCCGCAGCTTTTCGCGCTGCAAGCCGCCATCGACCAAGCCGGGGAACGCGCCGGCGGGGCCGCCGACCCGGCCCTGGCGGGGGCGCTGGCGGCGGTCTCGCGCCATGCGGCGGCGATCCGGGCCAGCGCGCGCGCCGCCATCGACGACCTGCGCCTGTCGCCGGCCGAGGGCGCGAGCTTGGCCGAAATGCTGCAGGAGCTGCTGTTCGAATTCGCCGACATGGCGCCCGAGGTCGAATTCGCGCTCGATGCGCCGCAGGACCTGCCCGCGGCCGACGAGGCGGCGCGGGTGGCGCTGTTCCGCTTCGTGCGCGAAAGCGTGCTGAACGCGCTGCGCCACGCCCGTCCGACGCGGGTCGGGGTCGCGCTGGCCACGGCACCCGGCGCCGCGCTGCTGGCCCGGGTCGAGGACGACGGCGCCGGCCCCCGGCCCGCCGGCCGCAAGGGGCTGGGCCAGACCGGCATGCGCGACCGCGCCAGCGCGCTTGGCGGAGACTACACGCCGCCCCGCCGCGACGGCGCCATGACCGTGACCGAATGCCGGCTGACTCTGGCCGGACCGCAGGACCAGGAAACCGATTGATGAACGCCAGCGCCCCTGCCGCCGATGCCGAGCCCGCCGCCCTGCGGGTGCTGATCGTCGACGACCACCCGGTGGTGGCCGAGGGCTGGGAATGGATCACCAAAGGCCGGCTGGACTGTCGGATTACCGCGGCGGCGACGCCCTTGCAGGGCTGGCGGGCATGGCGGCGCGCGGCCCCGGACCTGATGGTGATCGACCTGACCATGGGCGAATCGCGGCTGGCCGGGGTGCGGCTGATCGAGCGGCTGCGCGCCGCCGGGACCGAACTGCCGATCCTGGTCTTTACCATGCATCGCAGCCCGCTCATTGCCCGGCGCGCCTTGCAGGCCGGCTGCAACGGCATCGTGATGAAGGATTCGCCCTCGGCCGAGATCTGCGAGGCGCTGCGCGAACTGGCCGCCGGGCGCGATTACGTCCCCGCCGACCTCGCCCGCAAGATCGCGCTGATGGAGCGGCCCGGCGCCGCCCCCGCCCGCCCGCGCCTGACCCCGCGCGAGCTGGAGATCTTGCGCGCCATCGCCAGCGGCCTCAGCTATCGCGACATCGCCGCCCGCGCCAATATCAGCTACAAGACCGTCTCGAACGTCAGCCAGACGCTGAAGGACAAGCTGGGCGCCACCAGCCTGGCCGATCTGGTGGTCAAGGCCGTGCGCCATCTCGACGAAAGCCGGGACGAGGTCTGAGCCATGGCGCGCCCGCCCGCCTCGCACCGCTCGCCCCATGCCCGGCCGCTGATCGGCACCCGCATCCGCGAGCGGCGCCTGTCGCTCGGCCGGCGCCAGACCGAGGTGGCGCGGCGGGCCGAGATCTCGGCCGCCTATCTGAACCTCATCGAGCACAACCGCCGCCCGGTCGGCGAGGCGCTGCTGACCCGGCTGGCCGAGGCGTTGGAGATCGACGCGACCGAGCTTGCCTCGGACCGCGAGGAGGCGCTGATCGGCGCCCTGCGCGAGGCGGCCGCGCGCGCGGGCGAGCAGCCGGTCGAGCTGGACCAGATCGCCGAATTCGCCGCCCGCTTTCCCGGCTGGGCGGCGGTGCTGGCCCTGGCCGTGCGCCGCGCCGACGCGCTGGAACGGCGGCTGGTCGCGCTGTCGGACCGCATGACCCGCGACCCCTATCTGCTGACCACGCTGCACGAGGTGCAATCGGCAGTGACGGCGCTGCGCTCGACCGCGACCATCCTGGCCGAGACGCCGGAAATCGAAAGCGAATGGCGCGACCGCTTCCACGCCAACCTGGACAGCGACAGCCAGCGCCTGTCGCGCACCGCGCAATCGCTGGTGGCCTATCTCGACAGTTTCGAGGACGAGGCCGTGCCGATGTCGCCGCAGGAAGAGGTCGAGGCCTGGATCGCCGCCGGAGAGCCCGACCCGGCCGATGCGGCCGAACTGGCCTCGGACGCGGCACGGGTGATGGCGCGCGACCTGCTGGCGGCGCAGGCCCGCGACCGCGCCGCCCTGCCCGACGCGGCGCTGGCGGCGGCGGTGGACGAGGCCGGCGAGACCGGCGGCGACCCGGCGCTGATCGCGGCGCGGCTGGGCCGGCCGCTGGAGCTGGTGCTGCGCCGGCTGGGCATGCTGCGCCCCGGTCCCTGGGCCCAGGCCGGGCTGATCGTCTGCGACGGCTCGGGCGCCACGCCCTTTCGCCACGCCGCGCCCGGCTTCGAGCTGCCCCGCCCCGGCGAAGGCTGCGCGCTCTGGCCGCTGTTCGAGGCCCTGGCCCAGCCGCAGCTGCCGGTCGCGCGGCTGATCGAGACCGCCGGCGGCCGCCGCTTCGCCGCCTGGGCGGTGGCCGAGCGGCTGCTGCCGATGGGTTTCGACGGCCCGGTGCTGAGCCGGGCGCAGATGCTGATCCGCCCCGCCGGGCCCCAGGACGCGCGCCCGGCGCTCGGCGTCGGTCCCGCCTGCCGGATCTGCCCGCGCACGGTCTGCCCGGCGCGGCACGAACCCTCGATCCTGGGCCCGGCATGAGCCCCATTCCGGAGAACCGCGCATGAGCGTCGACGTGCTGCTGATCGAGGACGAGCCCAGCATCGCCGAGGCGGTGCGCTTCATCCTGACCCGCGACGGTTGGGGCTGCGAGCAATGGCCCGAGGGCACCGGCGCGCTGGAGCGCATCCGGGCGCTGGCGCCGCGCATGCTGATCCTGGACCTGATGCTGCCCGGCCGGTCCGGCGCCGAGATCCTGGCCGACCTGCGCGCCGACCCTGCCCTCGCAGCGCTGCCGGTGCTGCTCCTGTCGGCGCGCGGCACCGCCAACCTGCCGCCCGGCGCCGACCGCGTGCTGCCCAAGCCCTTCGCCAATGCCGATCTGCGCGCCGTGGTGCGCGAATTGCTGGAGCAGGCATGAGGCTGCGCCCGCCCCGCCTGTTCCTGGGCCGCACCGCCTATCGCCGCCGCCGGCTGGCCGAGGCGACCCGGCTGGTCCCGGTGCTGTTCGCGGCGCTGGTGCTGATCCCGCCGATCTGGCTGCCGCAGCATTTCAGCTATGCCCGCGGCGCGGTCTGGCTGGCGGTGGCCTGGGCGCTGGCCATCGCCGCGACCGCCGCGCTGCATCGCGCGCTGGGACGGCCCTCGGCGGAGGACGAGGATGACGCCTGAATCCCTGGTCGCCGCTTCGGTGGCCTATGTGGCGCTGATGTTCCTTCTGGCCCATGCCGCCGACCGCGCCGCCGCCGCCGGGCGCTGGCGCTGGATGGACCGGCCGGTGATCTATACGCTGTCGCTCTCGGTCTATTGCTCGGCCTGGACGTTTTACGGCGCGGTGGGCTACGCCAGCCGCTCGGGGCTGGAATTCCTGACCATCTATCTTGGTCCCGGCATCGTGTTTTCCGGCGCTTGGTGGGGCTTGCGCCGGCTGGTGCGGGTGGCGCGGATGCATCGCGTGACCTCGATCGCCGACCTGATCTCCAGCCGCTTCGGCAAGTCGGCGGGGCTGGCCGCGCTGGTCACGCTGATCGGGGTAATGGCGGCGACGCCCTATATCGCGCTGCAATTGCAGTCGGTCTCGATGGCGCTGTCGGCCTTTGCCACGCCCGAGCACGCGCTGCCGCGCAATGTCTCGGTCTGGGTGGCGCTGGGGCTCGCGGCCTTCGCCATCCTGTTCGGCACCCGCAACCTTGCGGTGGACGAGCGCCACCACGGCGTCGTCATCGCCATCGCCGTCGAGGCGGTGGTCAAGCTCGCCGCCTTCGTCGCGGTCGGGGTCTTCGTGATCTGGGGCATCGCCGACGGCCCCGCCGACGTGCTGGCACGCATCGACCGCATGTCCGTCTCGGCCGGCGGCGAGGGCTGGCCGATCAACCCCGAGCGCTGGTTCACGCTGATCCTGCTGTCGGGCGCGGCGGTGATGGTGCTGCCGCGCATGTTCCACGTCCTGGTGGTCGAGGCCAGCGACGAGGACCGGCTGCGCCAGGCCGGCTGGGCCTTTCCGGCCTATCTGGCGCTGATGTCCTTCCTGGTGCTGCCCATCGCCGTGGTCGGCGCCGACATCCTGCCCAAGGGCGCCAATCCCGACCTTTACGTGCTGGACCTGCCGCTGTCGCAGGGCCGCGAGGCCCTGGCGACGCTGGTCTTCCTGGGCGGGTTTTCCTCGGCCATGTCCATGGTCGTGGTCAGTGCCATCGCGCTGTCGACGATGATGGCGAACCATTGGCTGGTGCCGCTGTGGCTGCGGCTGCGCCAGGCGGCGCTGGCCGGGCCGGCGCGCGCGCCCGAGGATCTGGGCACGCTGATGCTCAACGCCCGCCGGCTGGCGATCCTTGCGATCATCGGCGCGGGCTGGCTTTACCACCGCATGTCGGGCGGCACTTCGGCCCTGGCCGCCATGGGCACGGTGGCCTTTTCCGGCATGGCGCAGGTGCTGCCGGCGCTGGTCGCGGGGCTTTTGTGGCGCGGCGCCACGCGGCGCGGCGCCATTGCCGGCGTGGTCGGCGGCACGCTGATCTGGACGCTGCTGGTCTTCCTGCCCTCGCTGGGGCTTCTGGCGCAGCCGGCGATGCCCGCAGGCATCGACCCCTTCGCCGGTGCCGTGCTGCTGGCGCTGGCGGTGAACCTGCTGCTTCTGGTGCTGATCTCGCTGATGGATTTCCCCGAACCGGCCGAGCGGCTGCAGTCGCTGTCCTTCGTCCACGCCGTCGCGCCCGACGCCGCGCCCGGCGACGGCGCCCCGGCCGTGCAGCCCGAGGCGCTGCTGACGCTGGCCGGGCGGCTCTGGGGCAACGACCACGCGCTGGAAACCTTTCGCCGCGCCGCCGAAAGCCAGGGCAAGGGCGGTTACCTGCCCGACCTGACGCCGCGCTTCCTCGCCGATTTCGAGCGGCTGCTGGCCGGCACCGTCGGCGCCGCCACCGCCGCGGCGCTGATGACCCGCGTCGGCGGGCGCGGCGGGGTCACCGTGTCGGACCTGATGGAGGTGGCGGGCGAGGCCAGCCGCGCGCGCGAAGACAACCGGCGGCTGGAGAACACCTCGGCCGAACTGGCAAGAACCGCCGCCATGCTGCGGGAAAGCAACGAGAAACTCACCGCGCTTTCCGCGCAGAAGGACGCTTTCCTTGGCCAGATCAGCCATGAGCTGCGCACGCCGATGACCTCGATCCGCGCCTTTTCCGAATTCCTGATGGAGCCGGATCTTCCGACCGAGGAACGCGCCCGCTTTGCCGGCATCATCCATGACGAGGCCGGCCGCATGACCCGTCTGCTGGACGACCTGCTGGATCTTTCCGTGCTCGAGGCCGGCAAGGCGCGGCTGAAGCCCGGCGTCTTCAACCTGCACGACCTGATCGAGCGCGCGCTCGCCTCGGCCGGCGCCGCAGCCTCCGGGCGCGACTTCGCCATCCGCCGCAATATCGCCGCCGAGCACCTGCCTGTGATCACGGATCAGGACCGGCTGCTTCAGGTCCTGATCAATGTGATCACGAATGCGCGCAAATATTGCAGCGCCGAGGCGCCGCAGATCCGCATCGACTGCCGCCGCAGCCCGGACGGCGGCACCGAGATCGATATCGCCGACAACGGCCCCGGCATCAGCGCCGGCAACCAGGCGCTGATCTTCGAGAAGTTCGCGAGGCTGAACGATCCCGCCAGGGCCGGCGGTGCCGGGCTGGGCCTGGCGATCTGCAAGGAAATCATGGAGTTCCTGGGCGGCTCGATCGCTTACCTGCCCGGCCAAGGCGGCGCCTGCTTCCGTATTTCGCTGCCGCCGCGCCCCGCGCGCCGGGCGGAAAATGATGAAAATGCGGCGCGTTAAACCATTTGGCAACCTGTGCATGGCATGTTGCGCGAAAGTCGTTATGGATTCGCGTGGGTTATGAACAGCGCAGCAACGGAACAGGCGGGTGGCCCCGACAGCACCGGACCGGCAGCAGGCAGCGGGCCCGCGCTTGCGGCGGGTGCTCCCGTGCTTCACCGCTGGATCGCGGCGCGCGGCAACGCCCGCGCCCAATCGGCAATCGCGACACCGGCCGAGTTTCGGCTGGAGCGGGCGGCCGCGACCGCGCTCGGCCGGGCGGCGGAACGCCAGGCCCAATTGCCGGTCTTCGTCGAAAAGGTCGAACTGGCGCGCATGACCCTGTCGGAACTGCCGGAGATCCTGCCGGAACGCGCCCTGCTCGCCGTGATCGAGGGGCGACGTGATGCCATCGGGGTTGCCGCGATCTGCCCCAATCTGCTGGCCTCGCTGATCGAGATGCAGGCGATCGGCCGTGTCACCGCCCGCCCCGCCCCGGCGCGCAAGCCGACGCGCACCGATGCCTCGATCTCGGCCGATTTCGTCAATGCCCTGCTCGGTGAACTGGGGCGCGAATGCCAGGGCCAGGACGCGCCGAATTTCGCCGCCTTCCGCTATGCCACCTATATGGACGATCCCCGCCCGCTTTCGCTGATGCTCGAGGATGGCGACATGGTGCGGCTGACCCTGCGCTTTCGCATCGGTCCGGGCGGACAGCGCGACGGCACGCTGGTGATCGCGCTGCCGCTGGAACGCGACATGCGCATCCCGCCGTCCGAAGCGGCCCGGCCCGCCGCCGTTCTGCCCGGCATCAGCCCGGTCGCGCCGGTCGGGCAGGCGCCAGGGGCCTCGCTCGCCGAGGTGGTGCAGCAGGCTCCGGTCGCCCTGGTCGGCATCCTGTGCCGGCGCAAGGTCAGCCTGCAGCTCTTGCGCAACCTGACCCCAGGTGCCTCGATCCCCCTGCCGACCAATGTGCTGGACGACGCGCGCATCGAAACCGCCCAAGGCCAGCTGCTGGCGCGCGGCCGGCTGGGCGAGGCCGAAGGCTTTCACGCCATCCGCCTGCGCGATCTGGCGCAGGAGACGGCCCCGCGAACCGCTCCTCCGGCATGGCCGGCCGGTTCCCTGGCCGCCGCCTCGGCCGTCACAACGTCGCTGCCGCCCGATCCGCAGGAGCCGCCCTTGCAGGACTATCACGAAGCCGATCCGTTCCGCGGCGCCGAGCCCGACCCCGACGCGACGCCGGTCCGCTTTGCCGGCTAAGCAGCGGGGTCGCATCCGGTCCGGCGGGGCTTTTGCGACAATTTGAGGGCTTTTGCCGCCCCAAAACCCGGCAACGGCCTCCAGAGGCCAGATTCCCCTTGAAAAGCGCCCCGTCTGGACGCATGTAGCTTGCGCCCGCCAAGGCGCGGGTCACCCCTACAGGAGAAGACATGGCCAAGGAAGAAATGCTCGAATTTCCCGGCGTCGTGAAGGAACTCCTGCCGAATGCGACATTCCGGGTCGAGCTAGAGAACGGCCATGAGATCATCGCACATATGGCAGGAAAGATGCGCAAGAACCGCATCCGCGTCCTTGCCGGCGACAAGGTGCAGGTGGAGATGAACACCTACGACCTGACCAAGGGGCGGATCAATTACCGCTTCAAGTGATACCGTGGCCGGCATGACGGCCCCGGACCTGCCCCCCGCCCCCGGCGCGTCCTCGCGCTTGCCTGAACTGGTCCTTGGCTCGGCCAGCCCGCGCCGGCTCGAACTGCTGCGGCAGATCGGCATCGTCCCGGACCGCGTCCTTCCAACCGAGATCGACGAAACCCCGAGGCGAGGCGAGGCGCCGCGCGACTATGTCCAGCGCATGGCCCGCGAAAAGGCAATGGCCGGCGAGGCCCTCAGCCCGCATGCCGCCCTGCTTTGCGCCGACACGGCCGTCGTCGCCGGACGCCGCATCCTGGGCAAGCCCGCCGATGCCGCCGAGGCGCGCCGCTTCCTTGAGCTTCTGTCAGGTCGGCGCCACCGCGTGCTGACCTCGGTCGCCCTGGCCTGCGCCGGCCGGCTGCGCGAACGGCTGGTCGAGACCACCGTGCGCTTCCGCCCGCTGACCGCGGGCCAGATCGACGCCTATCTCGCCTCGGGCGAATGGCAAGGCAAGGCCGGCGGCTATGCGATCCAGGGCCGGGCCTCGGCCTTCGTGGTCTGGATGCAGGGCTCCTACAGCGCGGTGGTCGGCCTGCCGCTGGCCGAAACCGCCACGCTGCTCGCCGCAATCGGAATTCGGGAACGCACGGAATGAAGGGTCGCCAGATCGTCCTTGGCCAGGTCTTTGGTCGCAACGCCGCCGCGCTGATGCTCGACGGCCAGCTCGAGGATCTGATCCTCGACCCCGCCGGCGCCACGCCGCTGGTGCCCGGCGCAATCTGCCGGGCCCGCGTCGACCGGCTGGTCAAGGGCCAGGGCGGCGTCTTCCTGCGCCTGCCCGCGGGCGCGCGCGGCTATCTGCGCGACCGCGGCGGCCTGCGCGAGGGGCAGTCGCTGGTCGTCCAGGTCAGCGGCAGCGCCGAAGAAGGCAAGGCCATCCCGGTCTCGTCGCGGCTGAATTTCCGCGGCCGCACGCTGATCGTCACCCCCGGCGCGCCCGGCGTGAACGTGTCGCGCCGGATCCGCGACGGTGCCCTGCGCGAAGCGCTGGTCCAGCTTGGCGAGGCCGCGCTGGCCGGGCTGGACGAGCCGCCGGGCCTGGTCTTCCGCAGCATCGCTGCCGAAACCCCCGAGGACGAGATCGCCGCCGAGCTTCAGGAATTGTTGGCCCTGGCCCGCGCCGTCGCCGCCGATCGCGACGGTGCGCCCGAGCTGTTGCTGGACGCCCCCGAGCCGGCCGAACAGGCCTGGCAGGACTGGGCCGATCCCGCCCCCGACAGCATTGCCGAGGGCGAGGACGCATTCGAATCGACCGGCGCGGCCGATGCCGTGCGGCAACTGCTGCGACCCCGCCTCGACTTGGGCGGCGGCGCCTGGGCCGAGATCGAGGCGCTGCGGGCCTTGGTCGCCATCGACGTCAATACCGGCAGCGACCACTCGCCCGCAGCGGGGCTCAAGGCGAATATCGCGCTGGCCCGCGCCCTGCCGCGGCAATTGCGACTGCGGGGCCTGGGCGGTCAGATCGTCGTGGACTTCGCCCCCTGCCCCAAGCGCGATCGCGGCACGCTGGATCAGGTGCTGCGCGCCGCCTTCCGCGCCGAATCGGCCGAGACGGTGCTGATCGGCTGGACGGCGATGGGGCTTTACGAGATCAGCCGCAAGCGCGACCGCCTGCCGCTTTCACGCCTGGTCGAGACGGAGTCGCCGGCATGAAATGCCCGATCTGCGGCAAGCCTGTTTCCGAGCGTTACCGACCCTTCTGCTCGCGGCGTTGCGCGGATGTCGATCTGGCGCGCTGGTTTCGCGGCGATTACCGCATCCCCGGCGCGCCGCTTCCGCAAAGCGACGAGGAAGAGTGAAAATTTCGCTTTTCGCTCTGGACAGCGCGGCGAGCCTGGCCTAACTACGCGCCAGTCCGAAGCAAGATAGCTCCGGCGCCCGGATAGCTCAGTTGGTAGAGCAGCGGATTGAAAATCCGCGTGTCGGTGGTTCGAATCCGCCTCCGGGCACCATCTTTTCAAAGACATAGCTGTTACTGCTCCATTAGGGGTATCACTCACGGTATCAGTTTCTCGTTCTGGTCCTGTTCTGTTCATTGGCGTTTCTCCCGCGCCTGTCGCGCTCGCATTTCCTGCCGCGCCTCGTCCGCATACTTGGCGATCATGGCTTTCGTGGCGTGGCCGCTATAGGCGGCTATCTCGTCGTCATCACAGCCTGCCCATGCCAATTCCTTGATGCTGCGATAGCGCAGGGCGTGCAGGTCGTAGGCTTCCAGCCCGAGACGCAGGCGCTCTTTCCGCATGACCTTTGCCATGTAAAAATAGGTCATCGGGTTGCCGTTGGGCTGGGTCAGAATCGGACGGGCCGCAATCGGCGTCGCGCCCAGCGCCCGCCTCGCCTGTTCCAGTGCCGCCTTGAGCGCCGAAGTGCATGGCAGGATCAGGGGTTTGTCAGCCTTGCCCTGCCGCAGTCGCAGCATGTCTCCGTCATAATCGCCCCAAGTGAAGCGTAGCCAGTCGCTCGGGCGCTGGACGCTGCTCACGCCGATCTCAAAGATCAGACGGCATAGCTCGCTGGCCTCGGCCCGGAATTTCTCTACCGCCCAATCCGGCCAGGGCAGATGCTCGCGCTGCCGCTCGGCCGGGGTCTTGAGCCCCGAACGCCTTTCGCCGGGTTGTTCTGGATCCAGCCCAGATCAATGGCATGTTCGCAGAGAACGACCAGCATCTGGGGGATGTAATTCGCAAAGCGGGTGCGGTGAGCATTGGCCTTTTGCGCCCCGATGACATCGGCTCCTTCACGTGGCTGCCGATCTTCTCGCGCAGGTAGTCCATCACCTTGTCGTAGTCCTGCCGGGTGGGGCCGGTCGTGGCCGGGTTGTGCAGGCCGGGCAGGATGCCGAACACGCCGAAGATCTCGCCCTTGGCCTCGGTCAGCAGCTTGTCGGCCAGCGTCTTGTCGAGCTGCGGGGAAAGCTGATCCGGCGACTGGCCGATGTTCGGGTTCATGCCCGCCGCCGTCGCCTGCGCCACGCCCTCGATGACCAGCGCCGCGCCCCGGTTGCCCCGGAAGCTGCGCCGCATCAGCGTCATAGCCGTCCACAATCCGCACCTGTTCCTTGTCTTGCAGGCGGGTCTTGGCCTTGTGGAACGCGGTTCTCTTGCTCGTCGGGCTATCACCAGTGGAAAGCGAATGGCGGTCGCACAACTCGCGCCAGTTCTCGACTGAAACCACCTCGCGGTTGGCCGGGAACATGTCGCTGTGCATCACCTTGCCGTGCTGCGCGATTGCGTCGGATAGGGCTTGCAGGGCGATCTTGTCGGAGCCGGACAGCTTCACGCGCTTGGCCGGGGCCTCGGTCGCCTCCACGACAGCCGAAGTTACCTTGTCGCCATCCTCGTCATGGCCGAGGAACACGCCCTTGAGCCGGTAGGCGAACACGCCGTCACAGGGCATATCCCGCTGCTTGCGCGCCTCGGCCGTCACCACGTCGTCGGTGCGGGTCAGCTCGATCTCGGTATCGACCGCGGCCCGCAGGCTGCCAGAGCCTCGCGCGCCCTTGCTGGCGTCCTTGCCGCTGTGGTGGATCACCATGACATGCGCCCCGGTTACCTCGCGCAACAGGTCGATGCTCTTAATGAACATGCCCATGTCCTTGGCGGTGTTCTCGTCGCCCGCCCCCATGGTGCGGGCCAGCGTGTCCACCACGATCAGGCTGGGCATCTGGTCGAAATCCTCGCGGATCGCGGCAACTAGATAGCTGGCGTCCTCGGACGTGCAGAGATCGAGCGGTGCCGACAGCAGGCAGAAATCACCGTTTTCCTCGATCCACTCCATCAGCTCGGGCTGAGGAAATGGGATCTCCTGCACATATGGACAGCATAAACCCAGTTGGATATAGGCCAGCTTCTCGCCAAGACGCGATTTCATCGATACGTGCAGACTGCAGTTGCAGCCATTCGCCGAATGCGGCGACGAGCGGCACTGCGCGCTTGGCGAGCCGACAGCCGCTGGCCGGGGCCCATACCGCGGATTTCGGCCTCGATCCGGTAAAGTTCGGCGATCCGACGCAGTCCCTCGGCCGCGACCTCGGAGCCGTCGCGATCGAAGATCTCCTTCAGCTTGCGCCGCGCCCTTGAGTTCGTCACCGCTTCCTTCGGCCCATGTTCTCGACCATGAGGGCGGTAATATGTCCGTAAAGCCTGCGATCCGTCTTCGACCGTGACTTGAAAAGATCAGGCCGCCGCTTCCTTAGTGAGCGAACCGTAGTCAAACGGACAAACCGAAGCCAGATCAATCGCCTGAAGCTCCTCAAGGCCGGTTGGATGGCCGCGCCGGCATCCCTCCCGCGTTACCGCCGCAACCTGAACTGCGAAACCTAGGCATCAACCAGAGCCAAGATTGCATGCCGTTCGACAGCCTGCTGGCCCGATCGTCGTCCACGATCACGATTTGGCAGGCTTGGTCCGGTGCCCGAACATACCATCGCGGACAAGCTGAATTCTGCTTCAACAAGGCTGGCTATGAAACCACCAGCCGAACTGCGCATGCTGCGGCGCTGCCCCAACGACCAACATGGTTAAACCAGCAACGACGGAGCGGCGAGAGCCGCGCCCAAGTCTGACCCACGAAGGACAGCCCCGGAGACCAGATCCCGCGCGCCCCAGCCGTCCGCCTATTGGCCCAGCTTCCGCGCCACCAGTTCCTGCACCGCGGCCGGGTTGGCCTTGCCGCCGGTGGCCTTCAGCACCTGACCCACGAACCAGCCGGCGAGCTTCGGATTGGCCTTGGCCTTCTCCACCTGCGCCGGATTGGCGGCGATGATCTCGTCCACGGCCGCCTCGATGGCGCCAAGATCGGTGACCTGCTTCATCCCGCGCGCGTCCACGATCTCGGCCGGGTCGCCGCCTTCGGTCCACAGGATCTCGAACAGATCCTTGGCGATCTTGCCCGAGATCGCGCCCGAGCCGATCAGGTCGATCACCCCGCCCAGCTGCGCGGCGGAAACCGGCGAGGTTTCCACCGTCAGGCCTTCCTTGTTCAGCCGGCCGAACAACTCGTTGATGACCCAGTTCGCGGCCATCTTGCCGTCGCGGCCCCGGGCCACGGCCTCGAAGTAATCGGCATTTTCGACCTCGGCGGTCAGCACGCCGGCGTCATATTCGGAAAGCCCCAGATCGGCCACGAAGCGGGCCTTCTTCTGGTCCGGCAGCTCGGGCATCGAGGCGGCGATGCCGTCCACCCAGGCCTGCTCGATCTCCAGCGGCAGCAGGTCGGGATCGGGGAAATAGCGGTAGTCGTGCGCCTCTTCCTTGGACCGCATCGAGCGCGTCTCGCCGCGGTCGGGATCGTAGAGCCGGGTTTCCTGCACCACCTTGCCACCGTCTTCCAGGATGGCAATCTGGCGGCGCGCCTCGTAGTCGATGGCGGCCTGGATGAAACGCAGCGAGTTCATGTTCTTGATCTCGCAGCGTGTGCCGAGATGGCTGAAGTCCTGGGTCTCCTGGTAGCGCTCATAGGCGCCCGGCGGGCAGACCGAGACGTTCACGTCGGCGCGCAGGTTGCCGTTCTGCATATTGCCGTCGCAGGTGCCCAGATAGCGCATGATCTGGCGCAGCTTGGCGACATAGGCCGCCGCCTCCTCCGGCCCGCGGATGTCGGGGCGGCTGACGATCTCCATCAGCGCGACGCCGGTGCGGTTCAGGTCCACGAAACTCATGTTCGGGTCCATGTCGTGGATCGACTTGCCGGCGTCCTGCTCCAGGTGGATGCGCTCGATGCGGACGCGGCGGGCGACGCCGGGGCCCATGTCCACGATCACCTCGCCCTCGCCCACGATCGGGTGGTAGAGCTGGCTGATCTGGTAACCCTGCGGCAGGTCGGGATAGAAATAGTTCTTGCGATCGAAGGCCGAGCGCAGGTTGATCGCCGCCTTCAACCCCAGCCCGGTCTTGACCGCCTGTGCCACGCAGAATTCGTTGATGACCGGCAGCATCCCCGGCATGGCGGCATCGACGAAGGCGACATGGCTGTTCGGCTCGGCCCCGAAGCCGGTCGAGGCGCCGGAAAACAGCTTGGCATTTGAGGCGACCTGGGCGTGAACCTCCAGCCCGATGACCAGTTCCCAATCCTGCTTCGCGCCCTGGATGACTTTCGGTTCCGGCGCGGTATAGGTCAGATGGTCAAGCATGGCATTCCCCTTGGCAAGGCTGCCCGCCTTTTAGGGTCTCGGCGCCCGCCCGGCAAGGCCCGGGCCGTGGCAGCGCCGCAGGAGTATTTGGAAAACAGTGAAGACAAGATCTCTTGCGCGCTTCTTTGCTCCTCAAATACCCAACCGCCGCGGCGCCACCAGAATGGACCGCGCCAGGCTCTCGCCAATCCTGCATTTACCGTTTTCCAAATACCCGAACCCGACCGAGCAACAACCGGAAAGCCCGGACATTGACCTCAGCGACCACCTGGACGACCGGGACGGGCCAGCCCGTGCTCGGGCGCCTCGTCGCCTTCGGACCCGATGGGCGCGGCGCTGGGACCGTGCGAGAAGCGCTCGATCAGGGCGTTTTCCAGCTGCCGGTTCAGGTCGCGGCTCAGCGCCATGTAGTCGGGATTTTCCTCGACCGGGACGCCAGGCTTCCAGACCTCGGCCAGTTCGCGCAGATGGGCGCGGTCCATGCGGTAGAAGATGCGCTCCAGCTCGGCCGCCTCATAGGGCGACAGGCCGACATGCTCCAGCGCATAGCGCCCGGCGCGCAGCGAGCTGTCGAAGGTCTCGCGCACGATATGGTCGGCCTTGGCGGCGTAAAGCTGGAACACGTTCACCCGGTCGCGGGCGCGGGCAATCACCACGATGTCGGGGCGCTTTTCCTTGGCATAGCGCACCAGGCGCAGGTTCGCCTCGGGGTCGTCGAGCGCCGCGACCAGCACGCGCGCCTTGTCGAGCCCGGCCGCCGCCAGGATCTCGGGCCGGGTCGGGTCGCCGAAATAGCCCTTGAAGCCGAAGCGGCGCATCAGCTGGATGACCGCGAGGTCGTGGTCCAGCACCGTGGTCTTGAAGCCCGACATGGTCACCAGCCGGTTCAGCACCTGGCCGAAGCGGCCGACGCCGGCGATGATGATCGGCTGCTGCTCCTCGATCTCGTCGGCGAGGTCGCTGGCGCGTTCCTCGGCGATGCGGCGCGAGATGAAGTCCGACAGGATGAAGAGAAGCGGCGTCGCCAGCATCGACAGCGCGATGACCAGCAGGATGCCCTGAGCGAGGGCACGCGGCAGGATCGCCAGCGAAACCGCATAGGAGATCAGCACGAAGCCGAATTCCCCGGCCTGCGCCAGCGACAGGGTGAACAGCGTGCGGTCGCGGCCGCGCAACCCGGTCAGCCGGGCGATCAGGTGCAGGACGACCGCCTTGATCGCGATCAGCGCGACCGTCACGCCCAGCACGGTCCCCGGCTGCTGGAACAGGATGCCGAAGTCCATGCCGGCGCCGACGGTGATGAAGAACAGCCCCAGCAGCAGCCCCTTGAAGGGCGCGATCTGGCCCTCGAGCTCGTGGCGGAACTCGGACCCGGCCAGCATGACCCCGGCCAGGAAGGTGCCAAGCGCGGGCGACAGGCCGACGAATTCCATCAGCGAGGCGATGCCCACCACGATCAGCAGCGCGAGCGCGGTGTCGAGCTCGTTCAGCCGCGCCGAATAGACATAGCGGAACATCGGCCGGATCAGGTATTGCCCGATCAGGATCACCGCCGCCACCGCGCCCAGGGTGACCAGCGCCGCCGCCCAGCCGGGCAGCGAATGCATGAAGGCCTCGCCGATATGCTCCTCGGACGTGGGCAACGGCGCGCGTGTCGCCAGCAGCGGCATCAGCGCCAGCATCGGGATCACCGCGATGTCCTGGGTCAAGAGCACGGCGAAGGCGCTGCGCCCGCCCGGGGTCTGCATCAGCGATTTTTCCGACAGGGTCTGCAAGACGATGGCGGTCGAGCTCAGCGACAGGATCATGCCCAGCGTCACCGCGACATGCCAGTCCTGGTTCAGCGCCATCGCCAGCAGCGCCAGCAGCGCCACGGTGCCCAGGATCTGCATCCCGGCCAGGCCCAGAAGCTTCTTGCGCATCTGCCACAGCGCCTCGGGCTCCAGCTCCAGCCCGATCAGGAACAGCATCATCACCACGCCGAATTCGGCGAAATGCTGCAGGTCGGCCATGGCCCCGGCGGAACCCGCGATGCCCAGCACCGGCCCGATCACGATGCCCGAGACCAGATAGCCCAGCACCGATCCCAGGCCCAGCCGCGCCGACAGCGGCACGGCGATCACCATCGTCAGCAGGTAGACGGTGGCGATCAGCAGGAAGGATTCCATCAGCGCCCGTCCAGCATCCGCAGTTCGTGGGTGCGGCCCGACTTCACATAGGTCAGCCGCCCGTTGCCGATCGAGTTGATGGTGCCGCCGTCGATGCGGTCGCCCAGCCGCACCGTCACCACCTTGCCGCTGCGCAGCCGGATCAGCGCCCGGCTGGCCTGGCCGGCGCCGATGATGCCGATGATGGTGGTGCGGCCGGTGTCCATGCCGCGCGCCTGGGTCGCGGCCTTGGCGACGCTGGCCGAGGACACGCCTTTCGACAGGGCCGAGGCGGCGATCTCGGGCTCGTTGTCGATTTCCGGCGGCTTGTAATCCTGCTTGCGGGCGCGGGCGGCGCGTTCCTCGGCCTCGGCCTGGGCGCGGGCGCGGGCTTCGGCCTGGGCGCGGGCCTGGGCCTCGGCGGCGGCATCGGCCTGGGCGCGGGCGCGGATGCGCGCCTCGGCCTGGGCCTGCAATTGCTCGTCGAGCGCACGGCGGGCGGCGATCTCGGCATCGCTGGGGCCCGCAGCCGGCGCGGCCGCTGCCGGGGCCGCCGCGGCCGGTTCGGGGCCGGGCGTCGGGTCGGCGGCGGGCTCGGCCGCAGCGCCGCGCCGGGGCGGCAAGGGCGACGAGGCGAGCGCCGAAAGCTGCACCGCGCCCGGCGTCGCCGCAGGCGCGGCGGCAGCGGCCGACAGCGCCGCGTCGATGGCTCCGGCCGAGGGCGTGGCGCCGCCTTTGCCGGGACGCGGCTGCGGGCGGGACGAGCCACGCAAAAGCCCGCCCGAATCCCGGGCGGGCGTCGCGGCTTCCGCGCTGCGGCCGGGCTTGTCCGGTGGTGGCGTCGTGGCGGCGCGCAGCGCGGCATCGACGGCCGAGGCGCTGACCGCATCGCTGGCGGTGGCGGCCCTGCCGGGCTTGCGCAACGGCCGGGCCTGGGCCAGCCGCGCGCCCTCGGCCGCAGGCACCATCCGGGCCTCGACCAGGCCGTGCCGGCCCAGGTCTCGGATCAGATCGCGCAACTGCCGGTCATCGGCCGGGGTCAGCGGCTCGTCCTCGATCAGGTCGGGGGCCGCGCCCTCGGGGCGCAGCGGCGGCCGGGACGAGCCGCGCAGCGCCGTATCCTGGGCGACCCGGCCGGCGGGCGCCGCAGTCGGGCTGGCGGCCGGCGTCGCGGCCGGGGCGACGGCGCGGCGGGCGCGCTCCGGCGGACGGGTGGCGCGGATCGGCTGCGCCGCCTTCTGGCTTGCCGCATAGGGCAAGGGATCGGCCGGCAGGCGCGGCGCGCTGTCGGCACGCGGCGCGCTGGTCTGCGGCGTGCTGCGCCGCGGCGCCAGCTGCGGCCGCGCCGAACTGCTGAGGCGTCCCGCTGCCCGCGCCGGGGCGGTCGGCCGTGCGGCCGAGGACGTGGTCCGGGCCACCTGCTGCGGCGCGGCAGCGGGGCGGGTGGCGGCGACGCTGGCTGCCGGGGCGGCAGCGGCGACGGCGGGCGCTTGCAGCGGGACCGCGGCCGGCGCATCCGGGGCCGCAGGCGCGGCGGCATGGGTCGAGGGCGGCACCACGGCGGCGGCGACCGCGGCGGCGGCAACGATGACGCGCCGGCGCTCCTCCTCGGTCAGGGCCGAGATCGGCGCGGCGGGCGCGGCCAGCTGCGGCGCGGGCCGAGCAGGGGCCGCGGTTTGCGGGGCAACCGCCGAGACGGCCGCAGGTTCGGGGGCGGCTGCCACGACGGGCTCCGGCGCGGCTTCGGGGACGGGTGCGGTTGCGGCGGCTTGCGGCGCCGGATCGGCCGGCTGCTCGGCCGTGGGGGCGGATTCGGCCAGGCTGTCGCCACCGTCGCGCGGCACCACGAAGGCCCAGATCAGGATCAGCCCGGCGACCAGCGCCGCCAGCATGCCGACGAGGCCGACCAGCCCGCCACGCTCGCCCGGGCGGCGGCCGGGCGGCGGCGCGGCCACGGTCTCGCGCGTCTTGCGGGCGCCGGCGGCGCGTTCATGGATGGCCCGGGCGCGCGGGTTCAGGGCCGCGGCACCCTCGGCGGCGGTCGGCGCGTGGCGCACTACGGCGACCGCGGCCTCGGCGGTCTCGGCCTCGGCTGCGCCGGCCGGCGGGGCGGGCGCATCATCGGCGGGCTCGGGCGCTTTCGCTTCCGGCTCGGGTACCTCGGGGTCCGGCACATCGGCCGTGGCGGCATCGGCCTTGGGCGCATCGGTTTCCGCGGGCGTCGCATCGGCGGCCGGTGCCGGGGCCGGCGGCGCTTCGGCGGCGGGCATCTGCGTCTCGGGCTCCACCGTCGGCCCGGGTTCGGCGGGGGTTTCCGCCGCGGCCTCCGTCACGTCGCCGCCCAGGTCCAGATCCGAGGCCGCGCTGTCCTCGGCGAATTGCAGCCCGGCCGAGGTCACGCCGGCCTGGGCCGGATCGACCGCGGGCCGGGCGCGGGCCGGCGGATCCAGCACGAAGACCGGCTCGCCCGGATAGGCGCCCTCGGACGGGGCGGCGCAGAAGCCCTGGCCGTCGAAGCCGTATTGCGCGGCGAAGTCGCGCGCCTCGCGCAGGGTCTGGCGCGCCACGGCGGCGACCCGCACGCTGTCGCCGTCGCCCTCCCAGTCGAAGGCCAGGTCGTCGATGGCATAGGGGGTCAGCCCGTCCAGTGCCCGGCCCACCGACCGCTCGCGGTCGGCGCCGGGGGCGACGGTCAGGGTGGTGTAAAGGATCTGGTCGTCGGGAATGACCAGCGTCACCGGCAGCGGGGCCGCGTCCCCGGCCATGGCGCGCAGCGCGGTCAATTCGTCGCGAAACCCGGCCGAGTCGAACTCGACCGAGCCGAGATGGCGCCATGCGGCCGGCACCTGCCCCTCGGCCGCCGTCTCGCGGCGTTGCAGATGCACGGCATCCTCGCTGAAGGAAAGGGCGTATTCGGTAACGGAATCAAGCGACATGAATAGGCTTTGCTCTGCGGTCCCGGGCGCCTGCGCGCGTTCTTGTGATCTTTTTGAATGGACTACCGCAGAACGCGATCCGTGAAAAGCGGAACACCGGATTGTGAGGCATCCAAACCGCGATTTCCGGTGTTATGGGGCGGGAACGACAATCGCGCGGCCAGAATCCTTCCCCAAGGCCGCGCCAAGGAGACAGAGATCATGGCCCCATTCCGCCCCCTGCTGACCGCGGCGACGCTGATCGCCATCGGCGCCGGCCCGCTGCTGGCCCAGACCGCCCCCGACGCCCCGCCGCCGCAGATCGGACAGCATGCCATGAAACACCCCGGCAAGCATCACGGCCCCATGGCCAAGCTGACCGTGACCGGCGAGGGCCAGTCCGCGGCCCAGCCCGACATGGCGACGATCTCGCTGGGGGTCAGCTCGCGCGCCGCCACCGCCGCCGAGGCCATGGCGCAGAACGCCGAGCAGCAAGGCAAGGTCATCGAGGCGCTGAAGGCCGAGGGGATCGAGGCCCGCGACATCCAGACCTCGGGGCTGAGCCTGTCGCCGGTCATCGACTATCAGGACGGCCAGCCGCCCAAGCTGACCGGCTACGCTGCGCAGAACATGGTGACGCTGCGTGTGCGCGACATCGCGGCGCTTGGCGGGGTGCTGGACAAGCTGGTCGCCTCGGGCGCCAATGAGATCAGCGGCATCAGCTTCTCGCGCGAGGACATGACCGAGGCGCTGGACCAGGCCCGCGCCGCCGCCATCGCCGATGCGCGCCACCGCGCCGAGGTCATGGCCGAGGCGGCCGGGATGAAGCTCGGGCCGCTGATCTCGCTCTCCGAGGCGCAGGCCGGCGGCGGGCCGCGCCCAATGATGATGGCGGCTGCGGCCAAGCAGGCCGACACGCCGATCGAGGCGGGCGAGCTGGCGGTGACGGCCCATGTGACCGCGGTCTTCGCCATGCATGAGGGCGGCGCGGCGCCGGACACGGCCCCTGCCCCCGATGCCCCTGCCCCCGACGCGCCGGCTCCCGACGCGCCCGAAGGCGAGGCGCCGGCAAACTGAGCGCCGCAAATGCAGCAGAAAGGGCGGCGGGCCATTCCGCCGCCCGTTTCGTTCAGGCCGTCGCCGCCGCCAGCGCCTGGTCGAGATCGGCGATAATGTCCTGCGCGTCTTCGATGCCGATCGACAGCCGCACCACGTCCGGCCCGGCCCCGGCCGCGATCTTCTGCGCGTCGCTGAGCTGGCTGTGCGTGGTCGAGGCGGAATGGATCACCAGCGAGCGGGCATCGCCCAGGTTCGCGACATGGCTGAAGAGCTTCAGGCTGTCGACCAGCTTTACCGCCGCGTCATAGCCGCCCTTGATCGAGAAGGTGAAAAGCGCCCCCGCCCCCTTGGGATAGACCCGCCGCGCGGTGGCGTTCCAGGGCGAGGACGCGAGGCCGGCATAGGTGACCGAGGTGACGCGCGGGTCCTTCTCCAGCCATTCCGCGACCTTTTGCGCGTTCTCGACATGGCGCTGCATGCGCAGGCCCAGGGTCTCGACCCCCATCAGCGTGTAATGCGCGGCCTGCGGGTTCATGGTCATGCCCAGGTCGCGCAGCCCGATGGCAATGCCGTGGAAGGTGAAGGCGAGGCTGCCGAAGGTCTCGTGGAACTTCAGCCCGTGATAGGCCGGCTCGGGCTGCGACAGGCTGGGGAACTTGTCCGAGGCCGACCAGTCGAACTTGCCGCTGTCCACAATCACGCCGCCGGTCACCGTGCCATTGCCGGTGATGTATTTCGTCAGGCTGTGCACGACCAGCGTGGCGCCCAGCTCCAGCGGCTTGCAAAGCCAGGGCGTCGCCAGCGTGTTGTCGACGATCAGCGGGACGCCAAGCTCGTCCGCCACCCTGGCCACCGCCGGAATGTCGGTGACATAGCCGCCGGGGTTGGAGATCGATTCGCAGAAGATGGCGCGGGTATCCTCGTCCGCCGCCGCCCGCAACGCCTCGAGATCGTCCAGGTCGACGAACTTGCACGACCAGCCGAAGCGCTTGATGGTCTGGCTGAACTGGGTGATGGTGCCGCCATAGAGCCGGGTCGAGGCGATGATGTTCCGGCCCGGCCCCATCAGCGGGAACAGCGCCATGATCTGCGCCGCATGGCCCGAGGAACAGCAGACCGCGCCCGCGCCGCCCTCCAGCGCCGCGATGCGGGTCTGCAGCGCGGCCACGGTCGGGTTGGTCAGGCGGGAATAGATATAGCCGACCTCCTGCAGGCCGAAGAGCCGCGCGGCATGGCCGGCGTCCTGGAACACATAGGCGGTGGTCTGATAGATCGGCACCTGGCGCGAGCCGGTCGCCGGGTCGGGCGCGCTGCCGGCATGGACGGCGCTGGTGTCGAAGCCCCAATCGGGGGACATGCTGTCGGACATGGAAACTCTCCCTAGCTGCGGGCCAGAGACTAGGCGGGTTTCGCAGCGGAAATCCATCGAAATCCGGGGGATGGCGCCGGGAAAGACGCGGCATGGCGCCGCGCAGCCGTCCAGGAGAACGCGCTTTCTCCGCCGGGGCGGGAATGAGCATGGCATCGCTTCAGGGAAGGGATGTTGGTGCGGTCGAGAAGACTCGAACTTCCACTCCGGTTAAGGAACAGCGACCTCAACGCTGCGCGTCTACCAATTCCGCCACGACCGCACTGCCGCAGGCCCGCGCGTTCTAGACGGTTGCGCGGCGGATGAAAAGAGAGATTTTCACCCGCCGCACGCGATTTTCACTCCGCCGCCACGGCGCCTTGCGGGGTATAGTTCAGGATCGGCGCCAGCCAGCGCTCGGCCTCGCGCAGCGACATGCCCTTGCGATGGGCATAGTCCAGAACCTGGTCGTGCTCGACCTTGGCGACGCCGAAATAATAGGCCTCGGGATGGCCGATATAGAGGCCCGAGACCGACGAGCCGGGCCACATCGCCATGGACTCGGTCAGTTCGACCCCGGTCGCCGCCGTCGCATCCAGCAGCCGGAACAGCGTGGTCTTTTCGGTGTGGTCGGGCTGGGCGGGATAGCCGGGCGCCGGGCGGATGCCCTTGTAGGGTTCGGCCGCCAGTTCCTCGGGGCTGAAGTCTTCCTCGGCATAGCCCCAGTATTGCTTGCGCACCCGCTCGTGCATCATCTCGGCCAGCGCCTCGGCGAAGCGGTCGGCCAGCGCCTGCACCAGGATCGCCGAGAAATCGTCATGCGCCGCCTTGAACCGCTCGGCGATCTGCTGCTCTTCGCCGCCCGCCGTCACCACGAAGCCGCCGACATAGTCGCGATGGCCCTCGGGCGCGACGAAATCGGCCAGGGCCACGTTCGGGCGGCCGTCGCGCTTGCTGACCTGCTGGCGCAGGGTATGCAGCGTCGCCAGCTCATGCGCGCGGTCGTCGGCGGTGAACAGGCGGATGTCGTCGCCCATGCGATTCGCCGGCCAGAAGCCGATGACGGCGCGCGGCTTGAACCAGGATTCGTCGATGATGCGCGTCAGCATCGCCTGCGCATCGGCGAAGAGTTGGCGCGCCACCTCGCCCTGCTTTTCGTCCTGAAGGATACGCGGATAGACCCCCTTCAGCTCCCAGGTCTGGAAGAACGGCGTCCAGTCGATATAGCGCGCGATCTCGGCCAGGTCGAAATCGTCGATGACGCGCGCACCCAGGAATTCGGGCGCCTTGGCCTGATAGCCGGTCCAGTCGATGCGCACGGCATTGTCGCGGGCCGAGGCCAGCGGCAGCCGCTTCTTCTCCGCCTCGGCGCGGGCATGGCGGTTTGCCACGTCCAGGTATTCGGCGCGAACCGTGTCGACATAGGCCGATTTCTGGCCCGAGAGCAGGCTGCCCACCACGCCCACGGCGCGGCTGGCGTCGGTGACATAGACCGCCTGCCCCTTGGCATAGCGCGGGTGGATCTTCACGGCGGTATGCACGCGGCTTGTCGTCGCGCCACCGATCAGCAGCGGAATGTCGAAACCCTCGCGCTCCATTTCCGCGGCGACATGCGCCATCTCGTCCAGCGAGGGGGTGATCAGGCCGGACAGGCCGATGATATCCACCTTTTCGGCCTTGGCGGTTTCCAGGATCTTGGTCGCCGGGACCATCACGCCCAGGTCGATGATCTCGTAATTGTTGCAGGCCAGCACGACGCCGACGATGTTCTTGCCGATGTCATGCACGTCGCCCTTGACCGTCGCCATCAGGATCTTGCCAGCGCTGGAGGCGCCGCCACCACCGCCGGCCGCGGCCTTCTCGGCCTCCATATAAGGCAGCAGATGCGCCACCGCCTGCTTCATCACCCGCGCCGATTTCACCACCTGCGGCAGGAACATCTTGCCCGAGCCGAAAAGGTCGCCGACCACGTTCATCCCGGCCATCAAGGGGCCCTCGATCACATGCAGCGGCCGCGCGGCGGCAAGGCGGGCCTCCTCGGTGTCCTCGTCGATATATTCGGTGATGCCGTTGACGAGGGCATGTTCCAGCCGCTTGTCCACCGGCCAGGTCCGCCAGGTCAGGTCCTTTTCGCGGGCCTTCGCGCCGCCCTCGCCGCGGAAACGCTCGGCAATCTCCAGCATGTTCTCAGTCGCCGTGCCGCCGGCCTTGGGCTTGCGGTTCAGCACCACGTCCTCGCAGGCCTCGCGCAGGCTGGGCTCGATCTGGTCATAGACCGCCAGCTGGCCGGCGTTGACGATGCCCATGTCCATGCCGGCCTGGATCGCGTGATACAGGAACACCGCATGCATCGCCTCGCGCACCGGCTCGTTGCCGCGGAAGCTGAAGCTCAGGTTCGACACCCCGCCCGAGACATGCACATGCGGCAGCTGCTGCATGATCCGCCGCGTCGCGCCGATGAAGTCCAACCCGTAGTTGTCGTGCTCCTCGATCCCGGTGGCGATGGCGAAGATGTTCGGGTCGAAGATGATGTCCTCGGCCGGGAAGCCGACGCGGTTGACCAGGATGTCATAGGCCCGCGCGCAGATCTCGACCTTGCGGTTCTCGGTGTCGGCCTGGCCCTTCTCGTCGAAGGCCATGACCACCACGGCGGCACCGTAGCGGCGGCACAGGTCCGCGTGATACAGGAACGCCGCCTCGCCCTCCTTCAGCGAGATCGAGTTCACGATGGCCTTGCCCTGCACGCATTTCAGCCCGGCCTCGATCACCTCCCATTTCGAGCTGTCGATCATCACCGGCACGCGGGCGATGTCGGGCTCGGCCGCGATCAGGTTCAGATAGTCGATCATCGCCTGCTTCGAATCGATCAAGCCTTCGTCCATGTTGACGTCGATGATCTGGGCACCGTTCTCGACCTGGTCCCGCGCCACGTCCAGCGCGGCGGCGTAATCGCCATTGGTGATCAGCTTGCGGAACTTGGCCGAGCCGGTGACGTTCGTGCGCTCGCCCACGTTGACGAAGGGAATGTCGTCGGTCTTGAAGAAGGGCTCCAGCCCCGACAGGCGCAGCCGCGGCTCGATCTCGGGGATCGCGCGCGGCGGCAGGCCCTCGACGGCGCGGGCAATGGCGGCGATATGCGCAGGCGTCGAGCCGCAGCAGCCGCCGACCACGTTCACCAGACCCTCGCGGGCGAATTCGGCGACCTGCGCGGCCATCTCCTCGGGCGATTCGTCGTATTGGCCCATCTCGTTCGGCAGGCCGGCGTTGGGATAGGCGCAGATCAGCGTATCCGCGACCGAGGAAAGCTCGGCCAGGTGCGGGCGCATGGCGGCGGCCCCCAGCGCGCAGTTCAGCCCGATGGTGGCCGGCCGGGCGTGGCTGACCGAATACCAGAAGGCGGTCGGCGTCTGCCCCGACAGCGTGCGCCCCGACAGGTCGGTGATGGTGCCCGAGATCATCACCGGCAGCCGCAGCCCCACGTCGGAAAAGACCTCTTCGCAGGCAAAGATCGCCGCCTTGGCGTTCAGCGTGTCGAAGATGGTCTCGATCAGGATCAGGTCGGCACCACCATCGATCAACCCGCGGATCTGCTGGGCATAGGCCACGCGCAGATCGTCAAAAGTCACGGCACGATAGCCGGGGTTGTTCACGTCCGGGCTGATCGAGGCCGTCCGATTGGTCGGCCCCACCGCGCCCGCGACCCAGCGCAGCCGCCCGTCCTCGGCGGTGGCGCGGTCCAGCGCCCGGCGCGCGATGCGGGCGCCGTGGAAGTTCAGGTCATAGACCGCCGCCTCCATGCCGTAATCCGCCTGGGCGATGGTGGTCGAGGAAAAGGTGTTGGTCTCGACGATATCCGCGCCCGCCTTGGCATAGCGGTAATGGATCTCCTCGATCGCTGCGGGCTGGGTCAGGATCAGCAGGTCGTTGTTGCCCTGCTGCGGATGCTCGCCCGGCGCCGGCGGATGGCAGCCGCAGTTGCAGCCGCCGCCATGGCCGCGGAAATCGTCCTCCTTCAGGCCCAGCTGCTGGATCTGCGTGCCCATGGCGCCGTCGAGGATCAGGATACGCTGGCGCGCGGCCTCGCGCAGGGCTTCGAAGACGGGGGACTTGGGCAGGGTCATGGCGGCATCCGGACTTGGGTTGGGTGGCAACCTATACAGGCACACAGGCATTTAGTGAAATTCAACATCCGCACAATGATCTTGAAGCAGGCTCATGTTTCTTTGCTCGGCAAATACCCCGGGGGCGTGGGGGCAGCGCCCCCACCGCCGACGGCGCCCCCTTGCGACAGCCCGTCCGCAGGAATATCTGCCGGCCATGACCGAATGGATCACCGCCCCCGGACTGACCGACTATCCGCAAGCCGTGGCTTTCATGGAGGCGCGCGCCGCCGCGATCCACGACGGCCGCGCCGACGAGCTGATCTGGCTGGTCGAGCACCCGCCGCTCTATACCGCCGGCACCTCGGCCAGGGCCGAAGACCTGCTCAGCGCCCGCTTCCCGGTGCACGAGACCGGCCGCGGCGGGCAATATACCTATCACGGGCCCGGCCAGCGCGTAGTCTATGTCATGCTGGACCTGAATCGACGCGGCCGCGACGTGCGCGCCTTCGTCAAGGCGCTCGAATCCTGGGTCATCGATGCCCTGACCGAGTTCAACCTGAAGGGCGAGATCCGCGACGGCCGCGTCGGCGTCTGGATCGCCCGCCCCGACAAGGCGCCGCTGCCCGACGGCAGCATGCGCGAGGACAAGATCGCCGCCATCGGCGTCAAGCTGCGCCGCTGGGTCAGCTTCCACGGCATCTCGATCAATGTCGAGCCCGACCTCGGCCATTACGCCGGCATCGTGCCCTGCGGCATCCAGGGCCATGGCGTGACCAGCCTGGTCGATCTCGGCCTGCCGGTCGGGATGGGCGACCTCGACCTGGCGCTGCGGGCCGGATTCGCACGGCATTTCCCGCCGCTGGCCGGCTGATTTTCACCCGCACGGAAAAGCAGTCTCAAAACTTTCTGCGACTTTTTGACGGTGTTGCACCCCAGCCCGGCATGTTACCCCTGTACTTCGGAGGAGGACGAGGGTCCTCTCGTCGACTCAAGGAAAAGAACCCAGAGGATTCGCGATGAAGACCAGCATCTACGCCACTCTCGCCGCCACGTTTCTCGCCCTGCCCGCCATGGCCCAGGACGCCGGAGACCCGGCCAAGGGCGAGAAGGAATTCAAGAAGTGCAAGGCCTGCCACATGATCCAGTCGCCGGACGGCTCGGATGTGGTCAAGGGCGGCAAGACCGGGCCGAACCTCTACGGCGTGGTCGGGCGCAAGGCCGGCACCGAGGAAGGCTTCAAATATTCCGACGCGCTGATCAAGCTAGGCGAGGCCGGCGAGGTCTGGACCACCGAGGATCTGGAGCATTACATCACCGACCCGAACAAATACGTCGAGGAGAAGGTCGGCGACAAGTCGCTGAAGACCAAGATGACCTTCAAGATGACCAAGAACCAGGCCGACGTGGTGGCCTTCCTGGCGCAGCACTCGCCCGAGGCGGGCGCCGCCCCCGCGGCCGGCGACGCGCCCGCGGCCGATGCTCCCGCCGAGGCCCCTGCAGAGACTCCCGCCGCGCCGGCGTCGAACTGAGCCGATCCTGTCGCCAAGCGGCAACATTCGCGCCCCCGGCACGCCGAAAGCGTCCGGGGGCGTGTCATTTGAGACCTGTGGCGGATTGCCTCAGCCCATCATCCTGTTCTAGAACCGATAGCGAGTCCGCTGGCCCCCGAGGCCGGCCAGCCGCATCTGAGGGAGTCCACGCATGGCAGACGCAGCCGTTCACGGCCACGGTGGCCATCATGACACCCGCGGGTTCTTCACCCGCTGGTTCATGTCAACCAACCACAAGGATATCGGTATCCTTTACCTGTTCACGGCCGGCGTCGTCGGCCTGATCTCGGTCTGCTTCACCGTCTACATGCGCATGGAGCTGCAGCATCCCGGCGTGCAGCTCATGTGCCTGGAAGGCGCGCGGCTGATCGCCGACGCCTCGGCGGAATGCACCCCGAACGGGCATCTCTGGAACGTCATGATCACCTATCACGGCGTGCTCATGATGTTCTTCGTCGTCATCCCGGCGCTGTTCGGCGGTTTCGGCAACTATTTCATGCCGCTGCACATCGGCGCCCCGGACATGGCCTTCCCGCGGCTGAACAACCTCAGCTACTGGATGTATGTCTGCGGCGTGGCGCTGGGCATCGCCTCGCTGCTGGCACCCGGCGGCTCGGACCAGCCCGGCTCGGGCGTGGGCTGGGTGCTGTATCCGCCGCTCTCGACCACCGAAGGCGGCTATTCGATGGACCTGGCGATCTTTGCCGTCCACGTCTCGGGCGCCTCGTCGATCCTGGGTGCGATCAACATCATCACCACTTTCCTGAACATGCGCGCCCCCGGCATGACGCTGTTCAAGGTGCCGCTGTTCGCCTGGTCGGTCTTCATCACCGCCTGGCTGATCCTGCTGTCGCTGCCGGTGCTGGCGGGCGCGATCACCATGCTGCTGATGGACCGCAACTTCGGCACGCATTTCTTCGACCCGGCAGGCGGCGGCGATCCGGTGCTCTATCAGCACATCCTGTGGTTCTTCGGCCACCCCGAGGTCTATATCATCATCCTGCCCGGCTTCGGCATCATCAGCCACGTGATCTCGACCTTCGCGAGGAAGCCCATCTTCGGCTACCTGCCGATGGTGCTGGCCATGGCCGCGATCGGCATCCTGGGCTTCGTGGTCTGGGCGCATCACATGTATACGGCCGGCATGTCGCTGACCCAGCAGGCCTATTTCATGCTGGCGACCATGACCATCGCCGTGCCGACCGGCATCAAGGTGTTCTCGTGGATCGCGACCATGTGGGGCGGCTCGATCGAGTTCAAGACGCCGATGCTCTGGGCCTTCGGCTTCCTGTTCCTGTTCACTGTCGGCGGCGTGACCGGCGTGGTGCTGTCGCAGGCGCCGCTGGACCGGGTCTATCACGACACCTATTACGTCGTGGCGCATTTCCACTACGTGATGAGCCTGGGCGCGGTCTTCGGCATCTTCGCCGGGGTCTATTACTGGATCGGCAAGATGTCGGGCCGGCAATACCCGGAATGGGCCGGCAAGCTGCATTTCTGGATGATGTTCCTCGGCTCGAACCTGATCTTCTTCCCGCAGCACTTCCTGGGCCGCCAGGGCATGCCGCGGCGCTACATCGACTACCCGGTCGAGTTCGCCTATTGGAACAACATCTCGTCGATCGGCGCCTATATCAGCTTCGCCTCCTTCCTGCTGTTCATCGGCATCGTGTTCTACACGCTCTTCGCCGGGCGCCGGGTGAACGTGCCGAACTACTGGAACGAGCACGCCGACACGCTGGAATGGACCCTGCCCTCGCCCCCGCCCGAGCACACGTTCGAGCAGCTGCCCAAGCGCGAGGACTGGGATCGCAGCCACGCGCATTGAGCGATGCCCTGGCAATGGCATGACGCGGCCCCGGAGCAATCCGGGGCCGTTTTCCGTCTGGAGATCCGCCCGCATCGCGCCCTGCCCCGGCGTGGCTTTGCCTGGGTGATCGGGCTGACGGCGGGCTTCCTGGCGCTGCCGCTGATCGCGGTGCTGGGCACGGCGGTGCTGTGGGGCCTGCTGCCCTTTGCCGCGCTGGCGGTCTGGGGGCTGTGGGCGGCGATCCGGCACAGCTATCGGGTGCCGCAAGAGGTGATGCACCTGTCGCACGACCGGCTCGAACTGGTGCGCAGCGACCCGGGCCGCGCCGACCGCATCTGGCGGACCAACCCCTATTGGGTCCGGGCGGTGCTGCGCGCGAATGGCCCGGTCGAGGATTACCTGGTGCTGACCGACGGCCGGCGCGAGGTCGAGCTGGGCGCCTTCCTGGCCCCCGAGGAGCGGGTGGCGCTGCGGGATGAGCTGACCCGGCGGCTGGGGGCGTTGCGCGGCTGAGGCGGACGCGCAACGGGGCGTGCGCATGACGTGCAACGGTTTCGGCAACCTTCTGATATCAAAGAAAGACTGCCTGTGACCGGCGGACACCGGCCGTACACCATGCGTGCACCGGCGGTGCATCTTGAAGCCGCAAGGATGGCGCCGGCAAACCTGTCCAAATCGTCAGCTTCTGCGGCCTTCCGGGACGGGGTAAGGCACGAGGATCACGTATTGTTTACCATTGGTTGATCATGCCCGACACTGGTCTTTCTGAGCAAGCCCTATGGCTTGCATTAGATATCGCCGTAGCACAAAGGTGGCTCCGGAAATCTGAACAGCCGGGATAAGTGGATTTTCCGCGTATGAGCCGGGCCAGAAATTGATCCAGTGGATCAATTTCCCGGCGATTGGGCAGCATGATGTTGCGAGCGAGGAGAAGACCATGGGAAGACGACCGCGCCGGAACCACACCCGGCCTTCAAGGCGAAGGTGGCGGCAGCCGCGATCAAGGGCGAGAAGACGCTGATCGAGCTGGCGCAGGATTTCGACGTGCATCCGAACCAGATCAAGCAGTGGCGTGACCAGCTGCTCGAGGGCGCGACCGGGGTGTTCGGCGAAGCCGCGAAAGCTGAGCCAGAACCGATCGTCGATGTGAAGACCCTGCATGCAAAGATCGGAGAGCTGACGCTGGAGAACGATTTTTTGTCCGGCGCGCTCGGCAAGGCGGGTCTGTTGCCGAGCGCAAAAAGATGATCGATCCCTCGGCCAAGCTGAGCGTCAGCCGACAGGCCATCGTGCTGGGGATCAGCCGGGGCAGCGTCTACTACAAGCCCCGCCCGGTGTCGGACGCGGACCTGAAGCTGATGCACCGCATCGACAAGCTGCACATGGAATTCCCCTTCGCGGGCAGCCGGATGCTGCAGGGCCTGCTGATCCAGGAAGGGTTCAAGGTCGGGCGGCTGCACGTTGCCACGCTGATGAAGCGCATGGGCATCGAGGCGCTCTACCCGACCTAACACCTCGAAGCCAGCGCCGGGGGCACAAGATCTACCCCTATCTGCTCAGGAAGCTGCCGATCACCCGCCCCAATCAGGTCTGGGCGATGGACATCACCTACATTCCCATGGCCCGCGGGTTCATCTATCTGGCTGCCGTGCTCGACTGGTTCACCGAAGCCGTGTCCTGGCATGCCGGGTGTCGATCACGCTGGAGGCCGAGTTCTGCAAGGAAGCCGTCGCGGAGGTACTGGCACGTCACGGCACGCCCGAGCTATTCAACACGGCTCAGGGAAGCCAGTTTACGTCCATCGACTTCATCAAGGTTCTGGCCGCCCGAGAGATCAAGTCCACATGGATGGCAAAGGCGCCTGGCGCGACAACGTCTTCGTCGAGCGTCGGTGGCGGACGGTCAAATACGAGGAGGTCTACCTGCGGGCCTATGCCAGCGTGTCTGAGCCCCGCGCCGGGATCGGCCGCTATCTCGGCTTTTACAACAGCCGCCGTCCGCATTCATCGCTTGACGGGAAAACGCCCGATCAGGCCTACTTCACCCCGCCAATGCCCGAAGCGGCAGCGGCATAACCGAGGCAGAAAACCACTTGGAAATCGCCCAGAACCTGTTCAGATCAATCGAACCACCTCTATCAGCCTAAAGACACGCCTTCCAGGAGTATAACCCTTGATTATCCGCAATGATACGGTATGGCGCGCCGGCGAGGTCATCGAACTGAACGAGACTGTTCAGATCGCCGCTGGAGCCACCCTCACGATTGAAGAAGGAGCGGTTGTCCGGGGAGGCAGCATTCAGGTCTTCGGAACGCTGTCGGTCGAAGGGACGCAGCAAAATCAGGTGACGTTCGACAACGTCAGGCTTACCTTCGGGAGCGAGCACAGAATCCCGGCAAGATTGGAAATGGCATTTACGAACTGGGCCGGCGGTGAGTTTCTACCTGCCACGGGCAATGGCAGTTACGGTTCTTTTTCCGTATCAGACAGCACGTTCAACGGCACGCAGGGCTTCTACATCTGGTATCCTACATCCGAAAGCAACTTCACCCGAAATCTGTTTGTCGGTTCATCGCCTCTAAGCATCGGAACAGGCCATGACAGCTCGCTGACCGTAGAAGCGAACAGCTTCGTCAATATTGCCGGACCCATGGAGGTCCGGGCGGCCTACGGCGAACCCGTGATCATTCGATACAACACCTTTTCGGTCCCCAACGGTGCTATTGCGGTAGAGATATCGGCCCCTGCAATCGCCGACGAGAACTATTGGGGCACTGTGCACCGGCCGACAATCAACAGCCTGATTCTGGACGCGAATGACGATCTGAATCGAGGCCACGTTCTTTCTATCGCCAATCCCTTGGCCACGCCCTACCCAGGTGCACCCTCCGTCAGCCTCTATGTAAGGGGGATTGTCGGAAACGATGTCGTCGCGGGCATGAGCATGGGCGATCAGCTTTGGGGATTTTCCGGCAATGATGCGTTGAATGGATTGGGCGGCGCTGACACGTTGAACGGCGGCAGAGGTGCCGACACCATGACCGGTGGGATGGGTAATGACACCTATATCGTCGACGATGCCGGTGACATCGTGAATGAGGTGCAGAACGCCGGAAGCGATACTGTCCACGCAACCATCTCTTATGTCTTGGGCGGCAACCTAGAAAATCTGATCCTTACCGGTGCCGCAGCGAGCAATGGTTCGGGCAATACCTTGGCCAACCATATCCAGGGTAATGCGGCAGACAATCTCCTGAACGGCAATGCCGGCAATGACACGCTGATTGGCGGTGCCGGGAATGATCGGTTGCTGGGTGGCATAGGAGTCGATTCCATGGCGGGTGGGATTGGAAACGACTTTTACCAAGTTATCGAGGCCTCGGATCTGGTGGTGGAGGTCGGTAATCAAGGCAATGACACGGTGCAATCGGCGGCTTCCTATGCGCTGACTGCAGATGTCGAGAACCTTGTTCTGGCCGGGACTGCCAATATCAACGGCACCGGCAATGCGCTGGCGAACCGGATCAGCGGCAATGCCGGCAACAATACGCTGCTTGGCGGTCTGGGCAATGATACGCTGCTGGGCGGCGCCGGCAACGACACGCGGAACGGCGGGACCGGCGACGACCGGCTGGACGGCGGCGCGGGGGTGGACCTGGTCGCCTATGGCGCGGCCACGGGCGGCGTGCGGGTGAACCTGGCGACGGCCGGCGCGCAGGCGATCGGCGGCGGCCAGGGCAGCGACACGCTGAGTTGGATCGAGAACGTCAACGGCTCGGACTTCGCCGACGTGCTGACCGGCAATGTCGCCGCGAACCTGCTGTCCGGGGTCGCGGGCAATGACACGCTGGTCGGCGGGGCTGGCACCGACACGCTGAGCGGCGGGCTCGGCACCGATACGGCGGGCTATGGCGCGGCCGGCGGCGGCGTGCGGGTGGACCTGGCGACGGCCGGCGCGCAGGCGATCGGCGGCGGCCAGGGCAGCGACCTGCTGCTGGGCATCGAGAACCTGGACGGCTCGGGCTTTGCCGACCGGCTCTGGGGCAATCTCGCGGCGAACCGGCTGAACGGCAGCGCCGGCAACGACCAGCTGGATGGCCGGGGCGGCAACGACAGCCTGCTGGGCGGCGCCGGGGCCGACAGCCTGCTGGGCGGCGCCGGCAATGACGTGCTGACCGGCGGCGCCGGCGCGGACCGGCTGAACGGCGGGCTGGGCGCCGACCAGTTCGTGTTCCTGACCTTGGGCGAGTCGAGCGTGGCAGCGGCGGGGCGCGACCTGATCCAGGACTTCAGCCGCGCCCAGGGCGACCGCATCGACCTGTGCGGCATCGACGCGCATGCCGGGCTTGCCGGCGACCAGGCCTTCCGGCTGATCGGCGAGCGCGCCTTTACCGGGGCGGCGGGCGAGCTGCGCTATGAGCGGGCCGGCAATGTGACCACGATCCTGGCCGATAGCAATGGCGACGGCCGGGCGGATTTCTCGGTGGCGCTGAACGGCAGCCACAGCCTGGCCGGGGCGGATTTCCTGCTGTAACCGGCTGGTCCGGCGATAAAAAGGCCCGGCAGCGCGCCGGGCCTTTCCTGCATCGCGGCTGGGGAGGAGGGTCAGCCGTCGACGCGGATCACCTTGTTTTCCGGGTCATAGGGGCTGTCCTCGGTCACCACCGCATCCCAGAGCTGGCGCTGCATGCGGACCTTCAGCCGCGTGCCCGGCTTCGCCAGGTCGGGGCGGACATAGCCCATGCCGATGGACTTGCCGAAGGCCGCCGACCAGCCGCCCGAGGTCAGCCGCCCGATCTTGGTCGCGCCGTCCTCGGTGAACAGCGCCTCGCGGCCCCAGGGGTCGGCATCGGCCGGGCCGTCGATCAAGAGCGTGCAGCAGAGCGAACGCACGCCCTTGTCGAGCATGGCCTGCTTGCCGTTGAATTCCTTGCCCAAGTCGACAAAGCGGTCCAGCGCGGCTTCCAGCGGCGTGGCGTCGCGGCCCAGTTCGGTGCCGAAGGCGCGATAGGATTTCTCCTGCCGCAGCCAGTTCTGGGCGCGGGCACCGACCAGCTTCATGCCGTGCTTTGCGCCCGCCGCGACCAGCTGGTCCCAGAGGTAGCGGCCGAATTCGATCGGGTGATGCAGCTCCCAGCCCAGCTCGCCGGTATAGGCGACGCGGATGGCGCGCACCGGGCACATGCCAAGCTCGATATTGCGCATCGTCAGCCACGGGAAACGCTTGTTGCCGAGCACGGTTTCCGGGTTCGCGTCGCGCACCAGCTCGTTCAGGATGGCGCGCGACTTCGGCCCGGCGATGGCGAAGACGCCCCATTGCGTGGTCACGTCCTGGATGATGACCTGGCCGAATTCGCCCTCCATCTCTTCGGCGGTCTTGCGCAGGAAGTCGGCGTCGTAATCGGTCCAGGCACCGGCCGAGATCAGGTAATAGTCGTCCTCGGCCAGGCGCACGATGGTGTATTCGGTGCGGGTGGTGCCGGTTTCGGTCAGGGCATAGGTCAGGTTGATGCGGCCGACCTTGGGCAGCTTGTTGGTGGTGAACCAGTCCAGGAAAGCCGTGGCGCCGGGGCCATAAACCCGGTGCTTGGTGAAGGCCGAGGCGTCGATCAGGCCGGCAGTGTTGCGCACGGCCTCGGCCTCGGCCTTGGCATATTGCCACCAGCCGCCGCGGCGGAAGCTGCGCGCGGCGTGGTCATCGAAGCCGATGGGGGCATAGTAGTTCGGGCGCTCCCAACCGTTCACCTGGCCCATCTGGGCGCCGGCCGCGACCTGGCGGTCATAGGCCGGGGCGGTGCGCAGCGGCCGGGCGGATTCGCGTTCCTCGTCCGGGTGGTGCAGGATGAAGACGTGCTCGTAGCATTCCTCGTTCTTCTGCACGGCGTATTCGGTGGTCATCCACTGGCCATAGCGGCGCGGGTCGAGGCTCGCCATGTCGATCTCGGCCTCGCCCTGGGTCATCATCTGCGCCAGGTAGTAGCCGACGCCGCCGGCAGCGGTGATGCCGAAGGAAAAGCCCTCGGCCAGCCACATGTTGCGCAGGCCGGGGGCCGGGCCGACCAGCGGGTTGCCGTCGGGGGTGTAGCAGATCGGGCCGTTGAAGTCGTCCTTGAGCCCCACGGTTTCCGAGCTGGGCAGCCGGTGGATCATCGACATGTATTCTTCCTCGATCCGTTCCAGGTCCAGCGGGAACAGGTCGGCGCGGAAGGTTTCCGGCACGTCGTATTTGAAGCGGGCGGGCGCGCCGGCCTCATAGGGGCCGAGGATCCAGCCGCCGCGCTCCTCGCGCACATACCATTTCGCGTCGGCGTCGCGCAGCACCGGGTGTTCGGGGTTGCCGGCCTCGCGCCAGGCCAGCAGCGCCGGGTCGGGCTCGGTGACGATGAACTGGTGCTCGACCGGGATCGCCGGGATCTTGATGCCCAGAAGGCGCGCGGTGCGCTGCGCGTGGTTGCCGGTCGCGGTCACCACATGTTCGGCGCGGATCTCGAACTCCTCGCCCGAGCCGACCAGGTTCCCGCCCTTTTCGATCATCTTCTCGCAGGTGACGACCCATTCGTCGCCGGTCCAGCGATAGCCGTTGACCTGGATCTTGCGCTCGATGCTGGCGCCGGCCATGCGCGCGGCGCGGGCCATGGCCTGGGTCACGTCGGCCGGGTTGATATAGCCGTCGGTCGGGTGGAACAGCGCGCCCTTGAGCCCCTCGATATTCACCAGCGGCCAGCGATCCTTGATCTGCGCCGGGGTCATGAATTCATGCTCGACACCCACGGTCTCGGCGATCGAGGAATACAGCTCGTATTCGTCCATCCGGTCCTGGGTCTGCGCCATGCGCAGGTTGCCGCAGCGGGTGAAGCCGGCGTTCAGCCCGGTCTCGGCCTCGAGCCCGGCATAGAGCTTGACCGAATAGTCGTGGATGTGGCTGGTCGCGTAGCCCATGTTGAACAGCGGCAGAAGGCCGGCCGCGTGCCAGGTCGAGCCGGCCGTCAGCTCGTCGCGCTCGACCAGCAGCGTGTCCCAGCCGGCGCGCGCCAGATGCAGGGCGATGCCGCAACCGACGGCGCCGCCGCCGACCACCAGGGCCTTCACATGGGTTTTCATGGCGAGCGACTCCTTTTTCGCGCGTGAGCTTTGCTGAGAAACATCTCTGCCACAGCCGGCGCGGAATCATGTCCACAGCGCGACATGTTCCCGGCAAAAAGCGACATGGCCGGCATGGCCCGGACCAGGGCAAAACGCCCCGGAAACCGGGGCGCAGCAGTCACAGCATCGAGGGCACCACCTGGTCCGGCGGCCGGTGGCCATCGGCGAAAGTCTTGATGTTGATAAGGACTTTCTCGCCCATCTCGATCCGGCCCTCGACGGTGGCCGAGCCCATATGCGGCAGCAGCACGACATTGGGCAGTTCGCGCAGCCGCGGGTTGATCTCGTGACCGTGCTCGAAAACGTCAAGGCCGGCGCCGGCGATCTCTCCGGTGCGCAGCATCCGGGTCAGGGCGTTCTCGTCGATGACCTCGCCGCGCGAGGTGTTGATGACCACGGCCGAGGGTTTCATCAGCTTCAGCCGCCGCGCGTTCAGCAGGTGAAAGGTCGAGGGCGTGTGCGGGGCGTTCACGCTGATGATGTCCATGCGCGCCAGCATCTGGTCCAGGCTCTCCCAATATGTCGCCTGCAACTCGGCCTCGGTTTCCGGGCGCAGGCGGCGGCGGTTGTGGTAATGCACCTGCATGCCGAAGACATTGGCGCGCCGCGCCACGGCCTGGCCGATGCGGCCCATGCCCAGGATGCCCAGCCGGCGCCCGCCCAGCCGCCCGCCCAGATGCGAGGTCGGCGACCAGCCCTGCCAGCGCCCGGCCTGCATCTCGGCCATGCCCTCGGGCAGGCGGCGGGTCACGGCCAGGATCAGCGCCAGCGCCATGTCGGCGGTGTCCTCGGTCACCACGCCCGGGGTATTGCTGACCAGGATGCCGCGCTGGCGGGCGGAATGCACGTCGATATGGTCGACGCCGGCGCCGTAATTCGCGATCAGCTTCAGCTTCTCGCCGGCCTGGGCCAGCATGTTGGCGTCGATCAGGTCGGTCACCGTCGGCACCAGCACGTCCGAGACGCGCATGGCGGCGACCAGTTCCTCGCGGCTGAACTTGTGGTCGTCGGCGTTCAGCGACACGTCGAAAAGCTCGGACATGCGGGTCTCGACCACCTCGGGCAGGCGCCGGGTCACGGTAACTTTAAGGCGCGAGCGGGTCGGATCGGTCGCTTGAACGGCGGGCATGGTCGCTCCTCTCTTCCAAAGCCGGGCGGCTTTTGGCAAAGTGCCCGCGATGCGGGGCGCGCACAAGACCCCGAAGAAGCAGGACGAGCAGATGAAGCAAGGACAGGCCTGGCTCTATGCCGCGGCGATGGGGCTGGGGCTTGCCGGCGGCGGCAGCGCCGCGCTGGCGCAGGCAAACGATCCCGGCGAGGCGCTGGACGCCAAGCCCGTGCCCGGCGTTTCCGCCGACGCGGCGATCAGCCGCAACCCGGACGGCCAGGCCGATCCGAACCGCGGCCCGGTCACCAACCTGCCGCTGCCGCGCTATGTCAGCCTGAAGGGCGGCGAGGGCAACGCCAGGCGCGGTCCCAGCCTGTCGCATCGCATCGACTGGGTGTTCCGCCACGCCGGCATGCCTTTGCGCGTGGTGGCCGAGTTCGGCCAGTGGCGCCGGGTCGAGGACCAGGAGGGCGCCGGCGGCTGGGTGCATTATTCGCTGCTGTCGGGCGTGCGCACCGCCATCGTCACCAAGGACATGCTGGACCTGCTGGCCCGGCCCGAGCCGCGCGCCGATGTCGTCGCCCGCGCCGAGGCCGGCGCCATCGTGCGGCTGCATGAATGCAATCCCGACTGGTGCCGCGTCTCGGGCGCCGGGGAAAAGGGCTGGGTGCCCAAGACCGCGATCTGGGGCGTCGACGCGGCCGAGATCCGCGACTAGGGCGGCGGCGCCTCGGCCCCCGTCTCGCCGCCGGCCTTGCAGACCACGACATGCCCCAGGGACACCCGCATCCAGGCGATGCGCGAGCAGCGGGCGCCGCCGGTGCCCAGCGTCGGGTGGGTCATGTCCTCGGCCCCGCATTCGTCGATCAGCTCCTTGACGAAGCCGACCATGCCGCGGTCGTGGCCGTGAAAGCGCCGCCGCACCAGGTTCCAGCGCAGCCAGCCGGTCAGCTTGCGCAGCGGATAAAGCGCGCGCACCACGCCGTTCTTGTGGGCGCGGTCCAGCATCCGCTCATGCCAGGACAGTTCCGGCTCGGGCGGACGGTAGTGCTTGCCGTCGGGATATTGCGGCCAATAGCCGGTGCCCCAATCCTCGATGAAATACAGCCCGCCCGGCTTCAGGTGGTGCTCGAGCAGGTGCCAGAACGAGATCCGCGCCAGCTGCCCGACATGGGCGGCGTCGTCGATGATGACGTCGAAGCCCTGCGGCGCACGTTCGGCGGCGATGCGATCCAGGAGCGCCCTGTCCTGCTGCTCGCCGACATAGCACCGCACCCGGTCGCCGAAGCGCGCGTCGCAGGGGTTGATGTCCAGCCCGGTGATGCGGGCGTTGGGCAGCCATTCCTGCCAGTATTTCAGGGAATCGCCGCGCGCCACGCCCAGCTCCAGCAGGTCCAGCGGCTCGTGCCGCCGCGGCCCCAGGAAGGTGGCGTAGTTCTGGAAGTAATGCGCAAGCCCCATCTTGTCGATCGGGATGTCGCTGATCGTCCTGACGGGATTGGCCGAAGTCATCGCTTCACTCTCCCCGAAACACCGGATGGGAAAAGCGTAAGGCCGGGGACGGGCCGGCGGCAAGCGCCTTGCCATGCGCAGGGCCGCTTTGGCGCCGCGATACCAGCGCGGCGTGTGGCGCGCGGGCCGGGCACGCCCTGCAATTGCAAAGGCCGCCCCGGGGGACGGCCTTGACGTGGTTGCGGGTCGGTCCGCGTCACATGGTCTGGCCAACCAGCGAGTCGGTGCTGGCGCTGGCCTTCATGCATTGGTGATAGGTCAGCGTGATCGAATCCTCGGTCATGCGCAGCGTGCCGTCGGGCCGGGTCTGCAGGTCCACGACGCGGTTGCCGGCGGCGGGCGAGCCTTCGCAGGCCAGCGTGACGCGGGTGCGGTTCACCTGCGGTTCCGAACTGGCGACGGTGCAGGTCGAGGCCGGGAACATGAACTTGTTGCCGTCGATGACCAGGCGCTTGTCGCTGGCCGGATCGCCGCAGTTCGATTCCAGCAGGTTGTAGGTGCCGTTCAGCGCGCTGGACTGCGCCAGCGGGCCGGGGGTCGGCTCGGGTGCGGCCGGGGCGACCTGGTCGCAGGCGGCGATGCCAAGCGTGGCCACGGCGGCAAGGGCAAGCAGGGGTTTCATCACAGTCATTTCAATCTCCCGTTGTGTCAGGAAACGTCGGTCAACAGGCCGCGTCCTTTCAACAAAGCGTGAACCCCCGGTTTTCGTTCCCTGAATTTCAACCAAAGTTCGTCGGCGGGCAAAGAATCGCCCTTGGAGAGGATCCATTCCTCCAGCCGGGCGGCGGTTTCCGGGTCGAAGGCGCTGCCCTTTTCCAGGAAGGCCTCGAAGGCGTCGGCATCCATGACCTCGGACCACATGTAGCTGTAATAGCCGGCGCTGTAGCCGTCGCCGGAGAAGACATGGGCGAAATGCGGCGTGGCGTGGCGCATCGGGATCGCCGCGGGGGCGCCCAGCTCTGCCAGCACCTCGGCCTGCCGCGCCATCGGGTCGGCGGGCGGCGTGCCGGTGTGGAAGGCCAGGTCGACCAGCGCGCTTTCCAGGTATTCGGTGGTGGCGAAGCCCTGGTCGGCATTGCGCGCCGCCAGGATGCGGTCGCGCAGCTCGGCCGGCATCGGCGCGCCGGTCTCGGCATGGCGGGCGTGGCGGTCCAGCACCTCGGGCTGTTCCAGCCAATGCTCGAACAGCTGGCTCGGCAGCTCGACGAAATCGCGCGCGACCGAGGTGCCCGAGATCGAGGGCCAGTCCACGTCCGACAGGATATGGTGCAGCGCATGGCCGAATTCGTGAAACAGCGTATGCGCGTCGTCCCAGGACAGGTAGGCCGGCGCGCCGGGCGCCTCGGGCGGGGTGAAGTTGCAGACATTGACCACGATGGGCCGCTGGCGCGCGCCGATCCGGTGCTGCTGCTGCAAGGAGGAACACCAGGCGCCCGAGCGCTTGCTGGGCCGGGCGAAATAGTCGCCCAGGAACACCGCCATCTGCCGGCCGTCGCGGGTGATCTCCCACGCCCGGACCTCGGGCGACCAGAGCGGCGCCTGGAATTCGCGGAACTCCAGCCGGAACAGCCGACTCGCGGTGTCGAAGACCGCGCCGATCATCGCCTCCAAGGTCAGGTAGGGCTTCACGGCCGCCTCGTCGAACTCGTGCTCGGCCTTGCGGCGGCGCTCGGCGTAGAAGCGCCAGTCCCAGGGCTCCAGCGCGCCGTTCACGCCGTCCGCGTGCAGCATCTGGGTGAAGCGCGCGGCATCGGCCTCGGCCCGGGCCTTGGCCGGGGTCCAGACCTGTTTCAGCAGCGCCTCGACATTGCCGGCATTGCCGGCCATCTCGGGCTCCAGCTTGTAGCTGGCGAAATCGGCATAGCCGAGCAGCGTGGCGCGTTCGTGGCGCAGCGCCAGGATCTCGGCGGCGATGGGGCGGTTGTCGGTCTTGGCGCCCCCTGCCCCCGAGCCGTCGCCGCGCGCGGTCCAGGCCCGCCAGGCGGTCTCGCGCAAGGCCCGGTCCTCGGCATATTCCAGGAAGGGCACGATCAGCGAGCGGTTCAGCGTCACGATCTGGCCCGGCAGCCCGCGTTCGCGCGCCGCCGCCCGCATGGCGCGCAAGAGCCAGTCCGGCAGGCCCGAAAGCCGGTCGTCCGGCACGGCCATGGTAAAGTCGCGCTCATCCGCCAGCACGTTCTGGGCGAAATCCGTGCTGAGCACCGCCAGCCTTTCGCGGACCTGCGCCATGCGTTCGCGCGCCGCGCCGGTCAGCCCGGCGCCCGAGCGGCGCAGCCCGCGCAGGGTCAGCTCGGTCAGGCGCTGGTCCTGCGGCGCCAGCTCGTCGCGGTCCTGATAGATCGCCTCGACCCGGTCGAACAGCCGCGGGTCCATGCTGGTCTTGGCGCCATGCGCGGCCAGGCGCGGCGCGAACTGGCGCTGCAAATCCTCGCGCGCGGGGTTCGAATCGACGCCGGCCAGGGTATAGAACACGGCGCAGAGCCGGTTCAGCGGCTCCTCGGCCGTTTCCAGCGCGGCGACGGTGTTCTGGAAGGTCGGCGGCTCGGGATTGGCGGCGATGGCCTCGACGGCGTCCTCGGCCAGTTTCAGGCAGGCGTCGAAGGCGGGGGCGAAATCCGCGTCGCGGATCAGGTCGAAGCGCGGCAGGCCCAGCGGCCCGGTCCATTCGGTCAACTCAGGGTTCATGCGGCATCCTTTCGGTTGCCCTGCATGTTTTCACCCCGGCGGCAAATGTCCAGAGCCGCAGACCGGGCAAGCGGCGCGTCGCGAAATTTTCATCAGCCGGTTTTCGGAATAGAGCCCGTCAAAGATCAGCATGCGCCCGCGCAGGGGCTCGCCCGCGCCGGCGATCAGCTTGATCGCCTCCAGCGCCATCATCGCGCCGATGACGCCGGGCAGCGGGCCGACCACGCCGGCCTCGGCGCAGGCCGGGGCAAGGCCCTGGGCCGGGGCTTCGGGGAAGATGCAGGCCATGCAGGGCGCGCCGCGGGCCGGATCCCAGACGGTCAGCTGCCCCTCCCATTGCGCGATGGAGCCGGCGACCAGCGGCACGCCGGCGCGGGCGCAAGCGAGGTTGACCGCCTGGCGCGAGGCAAAGCTGTCGCTGCCGTCGATCACCAGGTCGTGGCCGGCGATCAGCGCCGTGTCGGCTGCGGTCACGCGGCGGTTCAGCGGCGTGATCTCGACCAGCGGGTTCAGCGCCCGCATGGCGTCGCGCGCGGCATCCGCCTTGGGCCGGCCGTCGTCGCTGCTGCGAAAGATCACCTGGCGTTGCAGGTTCGACAGGCTCACCCGGTCGTCGTCCGCGACGGTAATCCGCCCCACCCCGGCGGCGGCGAGATAAAGGCAGACCGGCGCGCCCAACCCGCCGGCGCCGACGACCAGCACATTGGCGCGCCGCAAGGCCGCCTGCCCCGGGCCGCCGATCTCGCGCAGGACGATGTGGCGGGCATAGCGGTCCAGCTCGGGGTCCGAGACCGGCGCCTTGGGCGCGACGGCCGGCGCCGCGCGCCGCAGCGGCACCAGACCGGGCGCGTCATGGCCGGGCGCGATGTTGCGGCGATGCAGAAAGGCCAGACCCTGCCCGGCGCCCAGCGCGATCAGGCCGATGACCAGCATCCAGATCATGCCATCGGCCGACCAGTGCACGGCCCAGGCAAAGCGGCTGTCCGGCGCGTGATGCACGCCGGCCGCCACGGCGAGCCACAGGATCACCCCCAGCGCCAGCAGCTTCCAGCCGCGCAGGCCCAGCCAATGCGCCAAGCCCAGCACGGCGGCAAGACCCAAGAGCCACCAGCCCTTCGTCAGCCACAGGAACACGCCGGCGATGACGATGGGCATGGCGTCGCCTCAGCCGCGCCCGGTCGAGCCGAAGCCGCCCGCGCCGCGCGCGGTATCGTCCAGCGCCTCGGCCATGACCCAGGCCGCGCGCGTCACCGGGGCGACGACGGCCTGGGCGATGCGCTCGCCGTGGTGGATGGTATAGGCTTCGGCGCCGAGGTTGATCATGATCACCCCCAGCGGCCCGCGATAATCGCTGTCGATGGTGCCCGGGGTGTTCGGCAGCGTCACGCCATGCTTCAAGGCCAGGCTGGAGCGCGGGCGGATCTGCATCTCATAGCCCTCGGGGATCTGCACGCGCAGGCCCGTGGGCACCAGCCTGATCTGGCCCGGCGCCAGCACCAGGCTATCTCCGCCCAGATCGGCCCGCAGGTCGGCGCCGGCCGAGCCCGCGGTCTGGTATTCCGGCAGGGGCAGCGCGGCATCCGCGCCCGGTTCGCGCAGAACCAGAATCGTGACCGCGCCCGCCATCGTCACTTCGGCGCGATCATCATGACCATCTGACGCCCTTCCAGCTTGGGCATCGATTCGACCTTGCCGGCCTCGCCCACGTCGGCGGCGACGCGGTTCAGCAGTTCCAGGCCCAGCGACTGGTGCGCCATCTCGCGGCCGCGGAAGCGCAGGGTGACCTTGACCTTGTCGCCCTCGGTCAGGAACTTCATCACCGAGCGCATCTTGACGTCGTAATCATGGGTATCGGTCCCGGGACGGAACTTGATCTCCTTGATTTCGATGATCTTCTGCTTCTTGCGGGCCTCGGCCTCGCGCTTTTGCTGTTCATACTTGAACTTGCCGAGGTCCATGATCTTGCAGACCGGCGGCACGGCATTGGGCGAGATCTCGACCAGGTCCAGCCCGGCCTCCTGCGCAAGCTCCATCCCCTTGGCGGGGGTCACGACGCCGACGTTTTCGCCATCCGCGCCGATCAGGCGGATCTCGGCGACTCGGATGCGCTCGTTGACGCGGGGGCCGGTGTCACGGGTGGGCGGAGCGTTATGCGGTCTGCGGGCTATGGCTGTCTTCCTTACATGGCCGGGGGTTTCTGGCGGCTAGATAGTCGCGCGGAGCCGCATTTTCAACCGGATTCGGCGGGTTTGCCGCGCATTTGCCGCTCTTGTGCCCGGCTTGGCGCGGGCATGGGGCCGGGGCGCTTTTCCCGCCCGCCGCGCCATGGCATAGAAGCCGGAACGCAGCATTGCCGGAGCGACCCATGCCCAGACTTCTCGCCCTGATCGTGATCCTGGTGCTGGCCCTTGGCGGGGCCTGGCTGTGGAGCGGCGGCGATCTTTCCCGGCTCGCGGGCCTGATCCCCGGGCAGGGCGCCGCACCCGACGCCACGGCGGCCGCCGCCCAGGACAAGGCCAATGCCGCCGCCGATGCGGCCGCCGACGCCGCCGCCATCGCGGCGGACGCCGCGGCAGAGGCCGCGGGATCGGCGACATCAGCCGCCGTGGCCCCCGCCGGCTCGGCCGCCGACCAGGCCGAGGTCGCGGCCGAGGAAGCCATCGCCGCGGCCGACCGCGCCGCCGAGGCCGCGGCCCGGGCCAGCGCCGCGCCCACGCAGGCCGAGGCTGCCGCTGTGGCCGCCGGCACCGCCGCCCGCGATGCGGCCAGCGCCACCCGCGCCGCCGGCAATGCGGCGGGCGAGGCGGTCGAGATCGACGCCGCCCTGACCCCGCAGGGCTTCGACGCCGCCCGGCTGCGCCGGATCGTCGCGGCGGCCGCCCTGCCCGAGGCGCGCAAGGCCGAGCTGGCGGCGTTGGTCGCACGCGCCGAGGCCGACGCCGCCGCCCGCCCCGCGCTGCTGGAACAGATCCGGGCGGCGCTGCCATGAGCTTCCCGAGCCTGTCCCGGTTCCTGGCCGAGGCTCCCGACCGGCTGGCCAAGGGCCCGATCGCGCTGATCCTGGTCGAGGACGACGCCGCCGTCGCCCAGACGCTGGAGCATCACCTGCGCGCCGGCTTCAAGCTGATCCTGGCGCTGTCGCCCGAGCCCCTGCCCGCCGATGCGATCCCCGCCGCCGGCGCCAGCAAGATCGTCAACCTGCGCCACGATGCCCGCCGCGGCCGCGCCCATGTCGAGGCGGTCAATGCCGCCATCGAGGCGGTGCCGAACGACACCTGGCTCTATTACGGCTATAACGCGGAATTCCTGTTCTACCCCTTCTCGGAACACCGCACTGTGGGCGAGATGCTGGGCTTTCACGCCGAGGAACGGCGCCGGGCCATGCTGACCTATGTCGTGGACCTCTATGCCCCGGACCTCGACCGCTTTCCCGATGCGGTCAGCCTGGACCAGGCGATGTTCGACCGCACCGGCTATTTCGCGCTTGGCCGCGCCGACCGCGACGGCCGGCACAGGGAACGGCAGCTGGACTTCCACGGCGGCTTGCGCTGGCGCTTCGAGGAACACATCCCGCGCGACCGCCGCCGCATCGACCGCATCGCGCTGTTCCGCACCCAGCCCGGGCTGAAGCTGCTGCCCGACCACCGCTTCAACGTCGAGGAATACAACACCTATTCCTGCCCCTGGCACCACAACCTGACGGCGGCGGTGGCCTCGTTCCGGGTCGCCAAGGCGCTGGCGCGCAATCCCGGCTCGCGCGGGGCCATCGGCAGCTTCCGCTGGCGCAACTCGCATCCCTTCCTGTGGAACTCGCAGCAGCTGATGGATTTCGGCCTGATGGAGCCGGGACAGTGGTTCTAGATCCCTGGCAGGAACGCCGCCAGCCGCGCCTGCCCCGCGCCGACGATTTCCGCAGCGAGGGCGAGGTGGATTACGCCCGCGTCATCCATTCCGCCGCCTTCCGGCGCCTGCAGGGCAAGACCCAGATCCTGAACCTGGGCGACAGCGATTTCTACCGCACCCGGCTGACGCATTCGCTGGAGGTGGCGCAGATCGCCGGCGGGCTGGTGCAGCAACTGCGCGGCACGGCGGGCGGCCATGCCGGCGCCGCCGCCCTGCCCGGCCGCAGCATGATCCAGGCCATCGCCTGCGCCCATGACCTGGGCCATCCGCCCTTTGGCCATGGCGGCGAGGTGGCGCTGAACTGGTGCATGCGCGACGACGGCGGGTTCGAGGGCAACGGCCAGACCCTGCGGCTGCTGTCGCGCCCGCCCGGCAGCCTGCCCGAACCGGGGGTGAACCTGACCCGGCGCAGCCTTCTGGGCGTGCTGAAATACCCGGCGCCCTGGTCGCGGCTGGCCAATCCGGCCTGCGCGCCGCGCCTGCGGGACGGGCTTTCGGTGCTGCGCTGCATCGACACCGAGGCCTCGGCGCCGCCGAAGTGCCACCTGGACAGCGAGGCCGGGCTGGTCGACTGGATCCTGGCGCCGCTGTCGAACGAGGACCGCGACAACTTCACCCGGATTCGAGAAAACCCGGGCAAGCATGCGTCCACGCTGCATAAATCCTTGGATTGCAGCATCATGGACCTGGCCGACGACATCGCCTATGGCGTCCACGACCTCGAGGATGCCATCGCGCTGGGGCTGGTTTCGGCCGAGGCCTTCGAGGCCGAGGTGGCGGGCGCGGCGCCCGGCGATCTGGTCGCGCCGCTGTTCGGACCGCCGGCGGCGCGCAAGCAATGCATCGGCGCGCTGGTGCATCATTTCATCGCCAGCGTGCGCTTCCGCGAGGAGCCGGGCTTTGCCGAGCCGCTGCTGCGCCATCGCGTCGCGCTGCCGCCCGAGCAGCGGCAGGTTCTGGACCTGCTCAAGGGCTTCATCTTCCGGCACGTGATCCGCAGCGCCGGGGTGCAGCAGCTGGAGTTCAAGGGCCAGACCATGGTGGTCGCGCTGTTCGAGGCGCTGCGTTCGGACCCCGAGCGGCTTCTGCCCGAGGAATGGCGCCGGCGCCATGCCGAGGACGGGCTGCGGGCGATCTGCGATCATGTCGCGGCCATGACCGACGCCAGCCTGCTGCGCAGCTACGAGCGGCTGTTCGCGCCGCGCATGGGCTCGGTCTTCGACCGGCTCTAGGCGGCGCTGACGCGCCAGATCACGTCGCCCACGTCATCCGCCATCAGAAGCGAGCGGCGATCCGGGCCGATGGCGACGCCGACCGGCCGGCCATAGGAGAATTTCTCGTCCGGCGACAGGAAGCCGGTTAGGATGTCGCGGGGCGCCCCCGAGGGCCGGCCGCCCTCGAAGGGCACGAAGATCAGCTTGTAGCCCGACAGAGTCGAGCGGTTCCACGAGCCGTGCTGGCCGATCACCATGCCGTCCGGGAAGCCGGGCAAGGTGCCCGCGGGCATCCAGCACAGGCCCAGCGAGGCGGTGTGGCCGCCCAGGGCGTAATCCGGGGTCAGGGCGCGGGCGACCATGCCGGCGTCCTGCGGCACGCGGTCGTCGACGGTCTGGCCCCAATAGCAGAAGGGCCAGCCGTAGAAGCCGCCGTCCCTGACCGAGGTCAGATAGTCGGGCGGGGTCTCGTCGCCGAGGCCGTCGCGTTCGTTCACCACCGTCCACAGCGCGCCGGTCACGGGCTCCCAGGCCAGCCCCACGGGGTTGCGCAGGCCCGAGGCGAAGATCCGCGCCCGGCCGGTTTCCAGGTCCAGCTCCCAGATCGCGGCGCGGCCTTCCTCGGCCTCCATGCCGTGATCGCCGATGTTCGAGAGTGACCCCACGCCGCAATAGAGCCGCTTGCCGTCGGCCGAGGCGATCAGGCTGCGCGTCCAGTGCCCGCCGGGCTGGAACTCGACCAGCCGCCGGCCCACCCCCTCGATGCGGGATGCGCCGGGCGGATAGGGAAAGGCGACGATGCCGTCGGTATTGCCGACATAGAACGTGTCGCCGACCAGCGCCATGCCGAAGGGCTGGCGCTGGTTTTCCAGGAACAGCTCGCGGGTTTCGGCCACGCCGTCGCCATCGGCGTCGCGCCACAGGCTGATGCGGTTCGCGCTGACACCCAGCGCCCGCGCCCGGCGCATGGTGGCCTGCGTGGCGCGGTCGAGCAGGGTCTTCGGCGGGCTCGCCTCTTGCAGGGCCTCGGCCACCAGCACGTCGCCGTTGGGCAGGACCTCGATCCAGCGCGGGTGCAGCAGGTCGCGGGCAAAGGCGTTGACGCGCAGGCCGGGCGCGGGCACCGGCGCCTCGTCGCCGCGCCAGCCGCGCGCGGTCGGCATCTTCAGCGTCATGATGCCCTGCGATTTCGCCTGCGGGATCTGCGGGTCGCGGCCGAAGGCGGGGATGCGGGGCGCGCCCATCCGGCGCATCAGCACCATCGCCCCGCCCACCAGCGCGGTCGCCCTGGCCATCAGATCCATGCGCGTTTCCTTTCTGCCGACCTGCGACCCGAGGCTAAACGAGCGTGCGCGAGCGTCAATCACCGAATGCATCCCCCGGTAGCCCTGCCGCCACAAACCGGCTATAGGCGCAGGAAAACTGGAGCGATCATGCCCGATCCCTTCGACCGGCCCGCCTCGATCCCCGCCTTCGCGCTTTTCGCGCTGCTGCCGGGGCTGCTGCTGCTGGCGGCCTGCCTTTGGGGCGGCGGCTGGACCTGGGCGGCGCTGATCTGGATGGGCGGCGCCAGCCAGATCGTCGACACGGTGATCGCGCGCGGCTTCGCCGATCCGCAGGGCGACCGGGTGCCGCCGGCGACCGACCTTTTGTCGGTGGTGCTGGCGGGGCTGCATTTCCTGCTGCTGGTCCTGGGGCTGGTCGCGCTGGCCGGGGCCGGGATGGATGCGGCCTCGCGGCTGGCGCTGTTCCTGGGGCTGGGGCTGTTCATGGGCCAGGTGTCGAATTCCAACGCGCATGAGCTGATCCATCGCGGCGCGCGCGGGCTGTTCCGGCTGGGGGCGGCGGTCTATGTGACGCTGCTTTTCGGGCATCACACCTCGGCGCACCGGCTGGTGCATCACCGCCATGTCGCCACCGCGCAGGACCCGAACTCGGCCCGGTTGGGCGAGAGCTTCTGGCATTTCCTGCCGCGCGCGCTGATTGGATCGTTCCGGGCCGGGCTGGCGGCCGAGCGCGCATTGTCGGCGCGGCGGCCGGGGCGGCTCAATCCCTATCTGGTCTGGGTCGGCGGCGGCTTCGCCTGCTGCCTGCTGGTCGGCCTGGCGCTGGGATGGGCGGGGCTTGGCTGGTATCTGGGGCTGTGCCTTTACGCGCAGGTGCAGATGATGCTGGCGGATTACGTGCAGCATTACGGGCTGGAGCGGGGGCTGCGCGCGGATGGCCGGCCCGAGCCGGTCGGGCCGCGCCACAGCTGGGACGCGCCGCATTTCCTGTCCTCGCTGATGATGGTGAACGCGCCGCGCCATTCCGACCATCACGCCCATCCCGGCCGGGCCTATCCCGGGCTGCGGCTGGAGCGCGAGGCCACGCCGCGGCCGATGCTGCCCTATTCGCTGCCGGTAATGGCGTCGCTGGCCATGCTGCCGCGGGTCTGGCGGCGGGTCATGGATCGGCGCGTCGCGCGCATGCGCGCCGAATAGGCATCTGCGGATGCGCGCCGAGTAGGGATCTGCGGATGCGCGCCGAGTAGGGATCTGCGGATGCGCGCCGAATAGGCATCTGCGGATGCGCGTCGAGTGAGGCGGATGCGGATGCGGGGCGGGTGACATGGAAACGGCGGCGCCTTGGGGCACCGCCGGTTTTTGGGTATTTGCAGAGCAAAGAAGCCGTCAGGCCTGCGCGTCGCGGATCAGCTGCGCCAGGTGCTCGGTCGAGGGGTCGTGGCCGGGGGCGGGCTTGCCTTCCAGCAGCGGCGCGACCTTCAGCGCCAGTTCCTTGCCCAGCTCGACCCCCCATTGGTCGAAACTGTTGATGCCCAGGATCACGCCCTCGACGAAGACCCGGTGCTCGTAGAGCGCGACGATCTGGCCCAGGGCATGGGGCGTCAGCTCGGGGATCAGCAGCGTGGTCGAGGGGCGGTTGCCCGGGAAGACGCGGTGGCGGGCCTGGCGGTCGAGCTCGGCGCCGCTGAGGCCCTTCTGCTGCATCAGCGCCCGCGCCTCGTCGAACGAGCGGCCGCGCATCAGCGCCTCGGACTGCGCCAGGCAATTGGCGGTCAGGAGCAGGTGGTGATGCGTCAGCGCGGGCTCGTGGCCGCGGGCGGCGACGATGAATTCGCAGGGCACGATGGCGGTGCCCTGGTGGATCAGCTGGTAGAAGGCGTGCTGGCCGTTGGTGCCGGGCTCGCCCCAGACCACCGGGCCCGAGGGGACGGTCAGGTCGCTGCCGTCCATCGCCACGCGCTTGCCATTCGATTCCATTTCCAGCTGCTGCAGATAGGCCGGCAGGCGGCCGAGGCGGTTGTCATAGGGCAGCACCGCGCGGGTGCCATAGCCGCAGACCTGGTGGTGCCAGAGCCCGACCAGCGCCAGGATCACCGGCAGGTTTTCCGCCAGCGGCGCCTCGCGGAAATGCCGGTCCATCGCCGCGCCGCCGGCCAGGAAGCGGTCGAATTCGTCCGGGCCGATGGCGATCATCAGCGCCAGGCCGATCGGCCCCCACATGGAATAGCGGCCGCCGACCCAATCCTCGAAGCCGAAGACGCGGGCGGCGTCGATGCCCCATTCCGCCGTCCTGGCCGTGGCCGAGGAAAGCGCCGCGAACTGCTGCGCCGGCTCAGCGACGCTGGCCGCCATCCAGTCCAGCGCGGTCCTGGCGTTGGTCATGGTCTCGATGGTGGTGAAGGTCTTGGAGGCGACGATGACCAGCGTGGTCGCCGGATCGAGCCCGGCGATGGTGTCGGCGATGTCGGCGCCGTCGACGTTCGAGACGAAATGCAGCCGCGGCCCGTCGTGATACGGCGACAGCGCGCGCGTCGCCATGGCCGGGCCTAGGTCCGAGCCGCCGATGCCGATGTTGATCACGTCGGTGATCTTGCCGCCCTGCCCCGCGAAGCTGCCGTCGCGGACCGCATCGGCAAAGGCGCGCATGCGGGCATGGGTGGCGCGCACCTCGGGCATGACGTCCTGGCCGTCGACCAGCACGCTGGCGTCGAGGTTGCGCAGCGCGGTATGCAGCACGGCGCGGTCCTCGGTCTCGTTGATGCGCTGGCCCGAGAACATCGCCTCGCGCCGTTCGGCGACCGGCTGCGCGAGTTCCAAGAGCAGCGCGCGGGCGGTGTCGTCGATGCTGGTCTTGGACCAGTCGAGGGCCAGCCCCTCGGCCTGCACGGTATAGGCCGTGGCCCGGCCGGGCGCGCTGGCGAACAGGCTTTCGATGCGCAGCGCGCCCTGCGCCTTGCGGTGGTCGGTCAGTCTGGTCCAGATCTCGCTCATGTCACTCTGCCCAATGCACGGTGATGTCGCCTAGGAAGGCCTTGATCGGCGCCTCGGTCGGGTCGAGGCCTTGCGCACGCTCAAGTGCGGCGCGCTTGTCGGCCCCGGTGATCAGAAGATGGGTGTTGATCGCGCCCTTCAGCGCCGCGGCGGTCAGGGTGATGCGCGGCTCGTCCTTGATGCTGGCCACCGCCATGACCGGGGCCGCATCCGGGGCCAGCGCCAGCACGGTTTCTGAAGCCGCCGGAAACAGGCTTGCCGTATGCATGTCGGTGCCCATGCCCAGCAGAAGCACGGTCAGCGGCAAGAGCGGCGCGACCTGGGCGCCCAGCGCCTCGGCCGCATCCTCGGGGCGTGCATCGCCGGTATAGAGGTCGATGTAGCGCGCCGCCTGCGCCTTGTCCTTGAGCAGGTGGCGATGCAGCAGCCGGCTGTTCGAGCGCAGATGCTCGCCGTCGACCCAGCGTTCGTCGTTCAGCAGCACGGTGACGCGCGGCCAGTCGAGCTCGCTGCCCGAGAGATAGTCGTAGACCGGCGCCGGCGTGGTGCCGCCCGGCACGCAGAGGCTGGCGCTGTCATTCACCCGCAGGTGCTGCGCCAGCTGGCCGGCGATCTTGTCGGCCAGCGACAGGAACAGCATCTCGCGGTCGGGATATTCGACGAAATCCAGGCTCATGACCGTATCTCCCTCCACCGGCGGTTGTCGCGGTGCAGCAGGCGCAACGCTTCCTCGGGGCCGCTGGATCCCGGGTCATAGGGTTCGGGGCGTTTCGAGCCGTGCTCCCAGGCGCTGATGATCGGGTCGGTCCAGGCCCAGGCGGCCTCGACCTCGTCGCCGCGCATGAACAGGGTCTGGTTGCCGCGGATCACATCCATGATCAGCCGCTCATAGGCGTCGGGCATGTCGCTGCCCTCGGCGCCCAGCGCATCGGCAAAGCTCATGTCCAGCGGCACCTGCACCAGGCGCATGCCGCCGGGCCCCGGCTCCTTGATCATCACGGTCAGGTCCATGCCTTCGTTCGGCTGCAGCTTGATGACCAGCTGGTTGGCCTTGTGGGTGCCGCTGTCGTCGAAGAGCGAATGCGGCGGTTCCTTGAAGGTGATGACGATCTCGCTGGTCCGCGCCCGCAGCCGCTTGCCGGTGCGCAGGTAGAAGGGCGTGCCGGTCCAGCGCCAGTTGGCGATGCACACCTTCAGCGCGACGAAACTCTCGGTGCGGGAATCGCGGTTCTCGGCATCCTCGAGATAGCCGGGGCCGTCCGGGCCGGCGACATATTGGCCGCGCACGATCTCTTCGGCCGCGACCGGCTCCAGCGCGCGGATCACCTTCAGCTTCTCGTCGCGCACGGCGTCCGAGTCGATGTGATAGGGCGGCTCCATGGCGATCAGGCACAGAAGCTGCATCAGGTGGTTCTGCACCATGTCCCGCATGGCGCCGGAATGGTCGTAATATTCGCCGCGCCCGCCCACGCCCACCGTCTCGGCGACGGTGATCTGGACGTGGTCGACATATTGCGCGTTCCACAAGGGCTCGAACAGGATATTGGCGAAGCGCACCGCCATCAGGTTCTGGACGGTTTCCTTGCCCAGATAGTGGTCGATGCGATAGATCTGCTTTTCCGAGAAATGCCGGGCCAGGGTGTCGTTCAGCGCCCTCGCCGTGGCCAGGTCGCGGCCAAAGGGCTTTTCCACCACGATGCGGCTGTCGGCATCGGCGATGCCATGCTCGGCCAGCCGCTCGGCGATGTCGCCGAACAGCGCCGGCGCCACCGAGAAATAGAAGGCATGCACGACGCCCGGGCGGACCCGCGCCTTGAGCTCGGCCCAGCCCTCGGTGCCGCGGGCGTCGATGGCGACATAGCCGAGCAGGTCCAGGAAGGCCGAGACGCGGGCGGGATCCTCGGCCTTGCCGACGAATTCGGCGATGGCGGCGCGCATCTCGGCGCGGAAGGCCGCGTCGTCCTGGCGGGTGCGGGCGGCGCCGATGATCCTTGCGCTGGCCGGCAGCTGGCCGGCCTTGAACCGCCGATACAGCCCGGGCACGATCTTGCGCCGGGCCAGGTCGCCGGTCGCGCCAAAGATCACAAGGTCGAAATCCTCGACCGGAATCACGCGTGAAACCATCGCTGCCTCCTCATCGCTGATCTGTCGGTTAGCGGATGTTAGCGTTAACATCAAGTCCTGCAAGCCCATGCCCGTTCAGTCCTGTCCTGGCCCGGCCCGATCCGCGGCCGAGCTGGCCGGCCGGGTGTCGAAATCCTGGTGCCGCGCCATCGCCTTGGCCAAGCGCGGCAGGCGGGCGCGGCGCAGCAGTTCCTTGCGGCTCAGCGCAGCGCCGGCGGCCTGGGCGCGCGCCTCGGTCGCGGCGACGGCGGCGGCAATGGCATCGGGCGCGCGCAGGTAGAGATCGCGCAGGAATTCGTCGGGATGGACGGCCGTCAGCCCGACCGCCGCCAACGCGCCGCGCGGAAAATCGCGCAGATTGGCGGTGATGATGCTGGAGGCGCCGGCCGCCAGCGCCGCCTCGACCACATGGCGGTCGGCGGGATCGGGCAGGTCCAGCCCCTCGGCGCCGCCCGACGGGGCAACCATCGCCCCGGGCAGGCGCGATTCCAGCAGCGCGATCTCGACCCCGGCCGCCAGCCCCTGCCGGTCGGCGGCATGGCGCCATTCGTCCAGGATGCGCCGCGACCAGACCGGGGCATACAGCCCGGCATCCGCCGCATCGACCAGGATCTCGCGCAGCACGGTCGGGAACAGGACGCAGGCGTCCAGGACGGCCTTCATCCGTCCAGCCGGAAGAACAGCGCCTTGAGATAGCCGCTTTCGGCCAGTTGCGGCAGCACCGGATGGTCGGGGCCGGCCTGGCCGGTGTGCAGAAGCTGCATCCGCCGCCCGCCACGCCCGATACCGCGCGTCGAGGCGTTGCGGAAGGCGGACAGGTCGGCGGCGTGGCTGCACGAACACAACCCCAGATAGCCGCCCGGCGCCACCAGCGGCGCGGCGAGCTTCGCCACCCGCTCATAGGCGCGCAGGCCCGCCTCCAGCGCCGGCTTCGAGGGCGCAAAGGCCGGCGGATCGCAGATCACCAGGTCGAAGCGCGCGCCCTCCGCCGCCAGCGCCTCCATCTGGTCGAAGGCGTCGCCCTGGCGGATGGTCAGCCGCGATTCGGCGTCCATGGCGCGCGCGCCGCCCCGCGCCAGTTCCAGCGCCGCGGCCGAGCCGTCGATGCAGGTCGCCTGCCCGGCCCCCGCCGCCAGCGCCGCCAGCCCGAAGCCGCCGACATGCGAGAACACGTCCAGCACCCGCGCGCCCTTGGCGAGGCGCTGCGCAAAGGCGTGGTTCGGCCGCTGGTCATAGAACAGCCCGGTCTTCTGCCCGCCCATCAGGTCGGCAAGGTAGATCGCGCCGTTCATCGGCACCTCGACCGGACCCTGGACGCCGCCCGACAGCACCGCCATGCGCTCGGGCAGCCCCTCAAGCCCCCGAGCGCGGCCCTGCCCGTTCAGGATCACCGTCGAGACCCCGGCGACCGCGCGCAGCGCCGCGGCGATTTCCTCGACCATGCGCTCGGCCCAGGCGGCGTTGGGCTGGATCACCGCGGCATCGCCGAAGCGGTCGATGATGGTGCCGGGCAGGCCGTCGGCCTCGGCATGGACCAGGCGATAGAAGGGCGCGTCGAACAGCCGCTCGCGCAGCGCCAGCGCCCGGGTCAGCCGCGCCGCGATCCAGTCGCCGTCGATCACCGCCTGCGGGTCGGGATCCATCATCCGGGCGATGATCTTCGATTCGGCATTGACCGTGACCACGCCCATCGGCCGGCGCTCGGCATCCTCGAGAGCCGCGAAGCTGCCCGGCGCGATGGCCCGGGTGCGGCGGTCCACGACCAGTTCGTCGGCAAAGACCCAAGGGAAGCCGTGGCGGATCGCCTGCGGCTTGGACTTGGGGCGCAATCGGATGATGGGCAGATCGGCGGTCATGGCGGCCTCGTGCAAAACGCGGCAGGATTGCCACGATGCGCGCCTGCGGGCAAGAGCCGGCCGGTTGCGCCGTTACCGCTAACATGATACCCTGCGCGCGAAGGAGAAGCCAGCCATGACCCTGCACGCCACCATCGACCGGGTGACCGACCGCATCCGTGCCCGCTCGGCCAGCAGCCGAAGCGCCTATCTGGCCAAGATCGCCCGCGCCGCCGAGGAGGGCCCGCGCCGGGCGCATCTGTCCTGCGGCAACCAGGCCCATGCCTATGCCGCCATGCCCGACAAGGACGACCTGGCGACCAGCCGCAAGCCGAACATCGGCATCGTCACCGCCTATAACGACATGCTTTCGGCGCATCAGCCCTATGAGCGTTACCCGGACCTGATCCGGCAGGCGGCCCATGCCGCGGGCGCCACGGCGCAGGTGGCGGGCGGCGTGCCGGCAATGTGCGACGGGGTCACGCAGGGCCGGCCGGGGATGGAGCTGTCGCTGTTTTCCCGCGACGTGATCGCGCTGGCCTCGGGCGTGGCGCTGACGCATGACGTCTTCGACGCGGCGCTGTATCTGGGGGTCTGCGACAAGATCGTGCCCGGGCTGATCATCGCCGCCGGCACCTTCGGCCATATCCCGGCGGTCTTTGTCCCGGCCGGGCCGATGCCCTCGGGCCTGCCCAACGACGAGAAATCCAAGGTCCGCCAGCAATTCGCCACCGGCGAGGTCGGGCGCGAGGCGCTGATGGCGGCCGAGATGGCCAGCTATCACGCGCCGGGCACCTGCACCTTCTACGGCACCGCCAATACCAACCAGATGCTGATGGAGTTCATGGGCCTGCACCTGCCGGGGTCGAGCTTCGTGAACCCGAACACGCCGCTGCGCGAGGCGCTGACCAGCGCCGCCGTCGCGCGCGCGGCCGCGATCACGCGCCTGGGCAACGATTACCTGCCGGCGGGCGAGGTGCTGGACGAGCGCGCCTTCGTCAATGGCATCGTCGGGCTGATGGCGACCGGCGGCTCGACCAACCTGGTGCTGCACCTGCCGGCGATGGCGCGGGCGGCGGGGGTGATCCTGGATCTCGAGGATTTCCACGACCTGTCCGAGACCGTGCCGCTGATGGCCCGGGTCTATCCCAACGGGCTGGCCGACGTGAACCATTTCCATGCCGCGGGAGGCCTGGGCTTCATGATCGGTCAGTTGCTGGAGGCCGGGCTGCTGCATCCCGACGTCAAGACCATCGCCGGCGGCGGGCTCGACCAATATGCCCGCGAGCCGAAGCTGCGGGACGGCCGCGTCGAATGGGTCGAGGGCGCGCGGGACAGCCTGAACGACCGCATCCTGCGCCCGGCCGCCGATCCCTTCGCCCCGACCGGCGGGCTGAAGCAACTGTCGGGCAACCTGGGCCGCGGCGTCATCAAGGTCTCGGCCGTCGCGCCCGAGCGCCATGTCATCCAGGCGCCCGCCCGGGTGTTCTCGGACCAGGAGGACGTGAAAGCCGCCTTCAAGCGCGGCGAGTTCACCCAGGACACCATCGTCGTCGTCCGCTTCCAGGGTCCCAAGGCCAACGGCATGCCGGAACTGCATTCGTTGACCCCGACGCTCGCCGTCCTGCAGGATCGCGGGCTGCGCCTGGCGCTGGTCACCGACGGGCGCATGTCGGGCGCCTCGGGCAAGGTGCCGGCGGCGATCCATATCTCGCCCGAGGCGGCGGATGGCGGTCCGCTGGCCCGGCTGCGCGACGGCGACCTGCTGCGGCTGGACGCGGTCGCGGGCACGCTGACCTGTCTCGAGCCCGACTTCCTGGACCGCCCCGCCGTCCAGCACGATCCATCGCGCAGCGCCGAAGGCCTGGGGCGCGAGCTTTTCGCCGCCTTCCGCGCCCATGTCGGCCCCGCGACCGAAGGCGCGGCGGTGGTGGTCTGACAGGACCGGCAAGCGCATCAGGCTCGGGCCGCTAACCGTCGCAGCGCCGGGCGCAGTTTTCCGGCGCGGGCGGCGCCCATGGCAACGGCCGCGCCCATGGATTTTCGAGCCCCCGGGCCGGCAGGCGAATGACCTCGCCAGTCGCGGGCAGCATCCGCGGCAGCAGGGCGCGCAGCGACTCCTGCTCGCCGTCCGATTCGCTCAGGAACAGCACATTCAGGCAAACCTGCCCGTCCTCGTCCCGGATCCGGCAGATCCGTGCATCGACACGAAAGCGGCGCCCCGATTTCGCCACCTGCGCCAGGCCGTGCAGCCGCGCCTCCCTGCCCTCGCCGCCTTGCAGCATCTGGCGCAGCCGCTCGGGCGCCTTCTCCGCATCGTCCAGCAGCATGACGACCGGCCGGCCGATCAATTCGTCGCGTTGATAGCCGCACATGCCGAGACAGCACTGGTTCACCGCCAGGATTCGCCCGGCCAGATCAAGGATCAGCACCGCGCGATGCGTGCGGATGGCGCGCATCGCCCATTCGACATCGTGGTGCAGCCGCTGGACTTGGGACATGCGAAAAGCCTCATGCAGGAATTTCCGCCAGCATGGCGCCAAGACGCTAACAATCCCTTAGCGGCGGCGATTTTTTCGCTCAGGCTTCGGTCGGGGGGCCGAAACGCTCGAGCATCCGGCTGCGGATCTGGTCGCGCACGCCGCGGTAAAGCGCCAGCTTGGCCTCGCGCCCCTCGGCCAGGCCGCTGGGGTCCATGATCGGCCAATACTCGACGTCCAGATGCGCAACCCGCGTCAATTCAAGGGCTTGCCTCTGGCTGGCCGGCGACAGCGCCACGATCAGGTCGAAGCTGCCCAGGTCGTCGCCCCAGGCCTGCATCTCTTCGAAGGACCGCGCGCGGTGGCGCGACAGCTCGACCCCGATCTCGTCGCAAACGGCGATGGCGAAACCGTCGATCTCCATGTCGTTCTTGACCCCGGCCGATTGCACATAGGCGGCGCGGCCGTAAAACTTCTTCATCATCCCCTCGGCCATGGGCGAGCGAATCGCGTTGTGATCACAGCAGAAAAGCACCGAATGGGGAATCGGTCCGGCCACGAATCACTCCGGGATCAGGGCGCAGATCAGGGTGAACAGGCGGCGGGCGGTGTCGATGTCGATCTGCGCCTTGCCCTCCAGCCGCTCTTGCAGGGTGCGGGCGCCCTCGTTGTGGATGCCGCGCCGCGCCATGTCGATGGCCTCGATCTGCGCCGGCGGCAGGCGCTTGACCGCATCGAAATAGCTGGCGCAGATCTGGAAGTAATCCTTGACGGTCTGGCGGAACGGGCCCAGCGACAGGTGGAACTCGGCCAGCCGGTCGCCGGCTTCGGTCGCGATGTCGAAGACCAGGCGCTTTTCGCGCACCGCCAGCGCCAGGGCATAGGGGCCCTGCGGCACCGGAGCGCCCTCGCGGCCCGGCAGCACGAAGCTGTTGTCCTCGAGCAGGTCGAAGACGGCGACGCGGCGGTCCTGTTCCATGCCCGGGGTCGGCGGCGGCAGGGCGCTGTCGTCGATCTCGATCCGGCAGATGCGGTCGGTGCTGGCCTGGCTCATCCATTCCCCCCGTTCAATGCCGCAAGCCGGGCCGAGACCGACCGGCCATGCGCGCCCAGCCCTTCCGATTCGGCCAGCCTGACCGCCGCCGGGCCAATGGCGGCCAGCGCCTCGGGGGTCAGGCGGGCGATGGTCGTGCGCTTGAGGAAATCCATCACCGACAGGCCCGAGGAGAACCGCGCCGAGCGCGCCGTCGGCAGCACGTGATTCGGCCCGCTGACGTAATCGCCCACCGCTTCCGGCGTCCAGCCGCCCAGGAAGATGGCGCCGGCATGGCGGATCTGGCCGGCCAGCGCCTCGGGGTCGTCGACGCAAAGCTCCAGGTGCTCGGGCGCAAGCCGGTCCGAGAGCGCCGCCGCCTCGGCCAGGTCGCGGGTCACGATCACCGTGCCATAGTCGCGCCAGCTGGCGCCGGCAACGGCGGCGCGCGGCAGCGTCGGCAGCAGGCGTTCGACTTCGGCCACCACGGCGCGGGCCAGGTCGGCGTCGGGCGTGACCAGGATCGACTGGGCATCGGCGTCATGCTCGGCCTGGGCCAGCAGGTCCAGCGCCAGCCATTCCGGGTTCTGCGCCCCTTCGGCGATGATCAGCACCTCGGAGGGTCCGGCGATCATGTCGATGCCGACGCGGCCGAAAACGTGCCGCTTGGCCGCCGCGACATAGGCATTGCCGGGGCCGGTGATCTTGTCGACCGGCCGGATGGTCTCGGTGCCATAGGCCATGGCGGCGACGGCCTGGGCGCCGCCGATGCGATAGATCTCGTCGACGCCGGCCAGTTCGGCGGCCAGAAGCACCAGCGGATTGACCGCGCCATCGGGCGTCGGCACGCAGATCACCAGCCGCTCGACCCCCGCCACCCGCGCCGGAATGGCGTTCATCAAGACCGAGGAGGGATAGCTCGCCTGCCCACCCGGAACGTAAAGCCCCGCCGCCGAGACCGGCGTCCAGCGCCAGCCCAGGCTCGCGCCCTCGGGGTCGGTCCAGCGCATGTCCTCGGGCATCTGCCGGGCGTGATAGGCACGGATGCGGTTCGCGGCCATGACCAGCGCCGCCCGATCCTCGGCCGAGACGCGCGCGGTCTCGGCCGCGATCTCATCGGCGCTGAAGGCCAGGGCCTCCGGCGTCAGGGAAAGCCGGTCGAAGCGCGCGGTCAGCTCGACCAGGGCCGCGTCGCCGCGCGCCCGCACATCGGCGATGATCGCGGCCACGGCCTCGTTCACATCCGCCGCATCCTCGCGTTTCATCGACAGAAGCGCTGCGAAGCGCTCGGCGAAATCGGGCTGGGCGGTCGAAAGATGGATGGGCATGGCTCGGGCCTTCAATGACCCGCCCTTGTTAGCGACTGCCGCCAGGGGGCTCAAGCGGCTATGCTGCGGCCTGAACCGCCCCGCCCATCCCAGTTGCCCGGTTGGGATCGGGTATTTGGGGAGCAAAGAAGCGGGACGCTTCATGCGCTTCTTCGTTCTTCAAATACCCATTGCGACCGGGCGACACGCGCATCCGGTGGCCCTGTGCGCAGAGGTTCAGCTATCCGGATGCCGGGGCAGCTTGCCCGAGGGCGCGAGATAGGGCCGGGTCACGTCGCGCAGCTCGACATTCAGGCATTCGGCATCCACGGCCAGCGTGCCGTCGCCGGCGAATTCCAGCAGCAGCCGCCCGGCGCCGTCCTGGCCCGGCTGCCATTGCAGCGTCAGCAGCTCCAGGATCAGGTCGCGATCCTTGCGGTCGATGCCGTCGCTCTGCACCCGCTGCACGTCGCCGATCAGCAGCACCGCGCGCACCCGCTCATATGGGCGGTTCTCGCGGCGGGCGGCCTCGGCATCCTCCCAGCGGAAGCGGTTGAGCAGCAGCGCCAGCTGGCGGTGGCGGGCATCATAGGCGATCTCGGTCACCGGCAGGACCGCATCCTGCGCCAGCGTCGCAATGACCGCCAGATCCTCGGCATCGCTCGCCATCAGCGCCAGCGGCGCCGGATCGGCATCCTGGAATCTCGCGTCAGCCATCGGCCGTCCCCTCCTTGATGCGTTCGATCTGGGCGCCGACGCCGCGCAGCTTGCGCACCACCTTCTCGTAGCCGCGATCCAGGTGATAGACCCGGCTGACGATGGTCTCGCCCTCGGCCGCCAGCCCGGCAAGGATCAGGCTGACCGAGGCACGCAGGTCAGTGGCCATCACCGGGGCGCCGCGCAGCTTCTCGACGCCGCGGACGGTGGCATGGCCGCCGTGGACCTCGATCCGGGCGCCCATGCGGATCAGCTCGGGGGCGTGCATGAAGCGGTTCTCGAAGATCTTCTCCTCCAGCACCGAGGTGCCCTCGGCCGTGCACAAGAGCGCCATCATCTGCGCCTGCAGGTCGGTCGGGAAGCCGGGGAAGGGTTCGGTCACCACATCCACCGCCCGCACCCGGCCGTTCTTGCGCGAGACCTTGAGGCCGCGCTCGGTCTCGACCACGTCGATGCCGGCGGCGTCGAGCTTTTCGCAGAAGGCCGCGACAAGGTCGATGCGACCGCCGAGGCATTCGACCTCGCCGCCGCAGATCGCCGGGGCGAGCATGTAGGTGCCCAACTCGATCCGGTCGGTGACCACGGGATGGGTGGCGCCGCGCAAGGCCTGCACGCCCTCGACGGTGATGGTCGACGAGCCCTCGCCCTCGATCTGCGCGCCCATGCGGCGCAGGCATTCTGCCAGGTCGACGATCTCGGGCTCGCGCGCGGCGTTGTTGATGACGGTGGTGCCGCGCGCCAGCGTCGCGGCCATCAGCGCGTTCTCGGTCGCCCCGACCGAGACCAGCGGGAAGTCGATCACCGCGCCCCGCAAGCCGCCCGAGGGCGCCTTGGCATGGACATAGCCCTCGCGCAGGTCCAGTTCCGCCCCCATCGCCTCGAGCGCCTTCAGGTGCAGGTCCACCGGCCGCGCGCCGATGGCACAGCCGCCGGGCAGCGACACCACCGCATGGCCGTCGCGCGCCAGCATCGGTCCCAGCACCAGGATCGAGGCGCGCATCTTGCGCACGATATCGTAATCGGCGGTGTGGTTGTTCAGGTCATGGCTCGACAGCGCCAGCACCTCGCCATCCTGCAGGCTGGCCACCTCGGCCCCGAGCGATTGCAGCAGCGCGGTCATGGTGCGGATGTCCGAGAGCCGCGGCGCGTTGGTCAGCGTCAGCGGCTGGTCGGTCAACAGCGTCGCGGGCATCAGCGTCAGGCAGGCATTCTTGGCGCCGGCGATGGGGATCTCGCCCTTGAGCGGCCCGTTACCCCTTACAATGATCTGGTCCATCTAGTCCTCGTTCCCGGGCGCGCCCTGATCCGGCGTCTGTTGCCCATGCTGCTCGTCCTGCGAATCCGCCTCGGCCCGCGCGCGGCCCTGCGCCTTGCGCCGCGCCAGATTGGCCCGCAGCGCGGCCTTCAGCCGCGCCTCGCGCGTGTCGCTCCGGGGGTCGCGGGGTGGTTTGGTCATGCCCACCCTGTTAGCGTCCTTGCCCGCTTGCGTCCAGCGGCGGCGCGAAGGCCGGCGCCGGTCGGTGCCGCGCGATTTTTGGAAATCCCCCCTTGCGCCTACCCGGTGGTTCGGTCTAAAGCCCCGTCCACGATGCTGTGGTAGCTCAGTGGTAGAGCACTCCCTTGGTAAGGGAGAGGTCGAGAGTTCAATCCTCTCTCACAGCACCATCTTATCCATTTGAAATCTAAAAAAGTCCTTGCCTTGTTGGGGTTAGTGCCTCTTTTGGTGCCGGCATTGGTGCCAGAATGGGGTTATGGCGATGGCTGGACAGGTCAAAAATCTCAAGGTCAAAGGTGGTCGATTCTATGCCCGCGTGGCTGTCCCTGCGCACCTTCGCCAGATCATCGGCAAGACAGAACTGGTCAAGCCGCTAGGTGGCGAACGCCGCGCGGCTATGAAGGCGCTGCCTGCTGCCGTGGCGACCCTACAGCGCCAGATCGCGACGGCAGAGGCTACGACGGCAGGCGACCGACTGGACGACCTGCGCACACCCATCACCACCGAGGACTTTTCCCGCGCGATCTGGCAACGCTATTCCGATATGCTGGCCGAGGACGAACAGACCCGCGCCCGCTATCCGACGCCCGACCAGATCGGGGCCGCAACCGACCGTGCTATTAAGCGTATCCAGAAGGACGGTATAGACACGTCTGACCCGCTGGCGATGCTGGATGCCGCCCTAGAGGTCCATGTCCTGAAAGGCGCTCGCGAGTTTGACCAGAACACCCGCAAGGCCCGACTGGACGCTCTCCGCAAAGACCTGGCTGCGGATCGAACGCACCCGGCCGAGCATGAGATAGCCGCTTACCTTGATCGCCATAGCCTGACCGCGCCCGAGGGATCGGCGGAACGCGCTACCTTGGCAAAGCGGATCATGCGCGCCGAGATAGAGGCGCTACAGCGCACCCTAGAGCGCGACCGTGGCGACTATGGCGGCAAGCCTGCCGATCCGGTTGTTAGCCCACCAGCGGCCGCAGCCGCGCCGCTAGAGCCGGTTCCGATCAAGAAGCTATTCAAGGACTACATCGCCAGCCGGCAGGCTCTTGGAAAGCACAAGGACGGCGCGAAGGCTTGGGAAACGGCCGTCCTGCACCTGATCAAATTCCTTGGTCACTCGGATGCCCGACGCATCACCAAGCGCAACCTTCTCGACTGGCGCGACAAACTGGTCGCCGAGAAGAAATCAACGAAGACCATCGCCGACAAGTATCTCGCCAGCGTCCGCGCAATGCTGCGATGGGCGCATGAGAATGACCTTCTGCCGACCAATGAGGCCGAGGCCGTCCGGCAGGAGGTCGCAAAGAAACGGCGCACCCGCGAGGCAGGTTATACCGATGCAGAGGCAATCGCGGTCCTGAAAGCCTCGACCGGCTATCAGCCGAAAGCGACGGACAATCCCGCCCATCGTGAAAGCGCGCATATCACGGATGCCAAGCGGTGGGTGCCGCTTCTCTGCGCCTTCACCGGCGCGCGCGTCTCTGAAATGACGCAGCTACGGAAAGAGGATCTTCGCCAAGAGGGCGACCGTTGGGTGATCCGCATCACGCCGGACGCGGGCAGCGTCAAGACAGGCGACTTCCGTGATGTGCCGCTGCACAAGCAGGTTATCTCCATGGGCTTCGCCGACTTTGTGAGAACCGCGCGAGCCGGTCCTTTGTTTCACGGAGGAAAGACCCCTGCCCGTTTCCTCGCATCAGCACGGGGAACGTCCGGCCGCATCTCGCAATGGCTGCAAGACCTGGATCTTGTGCCTGATGGCGTCCAGCCGTCCCATGCATGGCGGCATCGGTTCAAGACGCTGGCGCGAGACATTGGCGCGGATAGTCGGGTGGTGGATGCGATCCAAGGCCACGCCGGACGCACCGCATCGGATGACTACGGCGATGTTTCATTGATTGCGAAAGCCCGCGTGATCGACGCGCTACCGGACTACAATATCGAATAGCGGCCGGATGTGTCACGCAACAATATTGCGTCATAAGCCTTTAAATCGCAATTTCATTAGCCTATCTTCCTACAAGTAACTAGTTCTTTGGGTAAATCGTCTAGTGTCTATGGTTTCCACGCTTCGGCGTGTCTTCACGCGCGAAGAGAAGGCGGCTGGTCTGTCCTCGCCAGCCGCCTTTGAAATCTTCGGTATCGCGCCGACCATCACCGGCCAGAACATCACGGCCGAGGCCGCAATGCGCGTCCCGGCCGTCGCGCGCGCCGTGTCGCTGATCGCCGAAGGCGCAGGCAACCTGCCGGTGAAGCTCTTCGAGCGCGGCACCCGCGCGTCTGTCACCGATCATCCCGCCTATCACCTTGTCCATGAGGCTGCGAACCCTTGGACCTCTGCCGAAGCTCTGCGAACCGATCTGACGGCCGACGCGCTGAAACACGGTCACGGCTTCGCTGTCGTGGTGCGCAACAGCCTGGGCGAAGCCCTTGAGCTTCACCGCGTCGAACCGGGCCGCGTCCAGATCGAAACCGACACCCTGACCGGCGAACCGTCCTATCTGATCTCCACGACCACGGCCGGGCCGGCTCGCTATCATTACGCTGACGTGCTGCACGTCGCCGCCTTCAATGGCGTCTCGCCCATTGTCCGGGCGCGCGAGGCAATCGGCCTTGCTTCGGCCATGGAATCGCATGTTGCGAAGCTCTTCGCCAACGGTGCCCGGCCGTCCGGTATCATCACGACCGAGAAGACGCTGACCGAAGAGGGCAAGGGCAATCTAGCAAAGGGATGGCAAGCCGCCCATGGCGCGGGCCGATCCGGTGGCACGGCAATTCTTGATGAAGGCATGACCTATCAGCGGATCGCCGAGACGCTGACCGATGCGCAATTCATCGAGAACCGCGTCGAACAGGTTCGCGAGGTCGCCCGCGCCTTCAACGTCCCGCCGCCGATGCTTTTCGAGCTGTCGCGGGCCACTTGGTCGAACAGCGAGGAAATGGGCCGGCAGTTCTTGGTTTTCACCCTCGCCCCGTGGCTCAAGACCTGGGCGGCCGCTTATGCGCGCTGCCTGCTGACCCCGGCCGAGCGCCGCGAGCTTTACGTCGAGTTCATCACCGACGACTTGACCACGACCGATACCGCCAATCGTGCAGCGGCATATTCGACCTATCGCGCTGCGGGCGTGATGACGGCGAACGAGGTCCGCGCCGGCCTGAACCTGCCGCCGCGCGATGACGGCGACGTGCTGGCATCCCCGCATATCACCCCGACCGATGCGACCCCGGCCGCATCGAACAAGAACGAGATCCCCGAAAATGAATGACGACATCACGCTTCGCGCGTTCTTCGGCGATGGCGAGCGCACCTTCTGTCTGACCGACACCATGCTGGCCGAGCTGGAACGGATCACCGGCCAAGGAATCGGCGCGGTTTATGCCTGTATGGTCAATATGAGCTATCCGGCGAATTTCCTGCGCGAGATCATCCGTCTGGGTCTGATCGGCGCGGGCACCGCGCCCCAAGATGCCCGGCGACTGGTCGAAGCCTATGCCGACAACCGGCCGTTGACCGAGGTTTTCCCCGTCGCCTTCGAGATCCTCGAAGCGCGCTGGACCGGTGTAGGGGTGGCAGCATGACCGGCCGTCTCGAAATCAAGGCCGCTCTCGAAGTCACCGATGCCGGTGAGATCACGGGTCTGGCGTGGCCGTTCGGCACCCCGGATCGCGTGGGCGACGTGATCGAGAAAGGCGCTTTCGCCACGTCCCCGGCTTCGGTGCCGATGCTTTTCGGCCATGACCAAGCCCAGGTGATCGGCGTCTGGGATTCCATCGCCGAGACGGCCGAGGGCTTGACCGTCAAAGGCCGCTTGCTGGTCGATGATGTGGAACGCGCCCGCGAGGTCCGCGCCATGGTCAAGGCCGGCGCTGTCTCTGGCTTGAGCATCGGCTTTGTCGCCACGGACGCCACCCGCCACGCCAAGGGCCGCACCATCAAGGCGCTTGCCCTGCACGAAATCAGCGTTGTCGCGGTGCCTTGTCACCCCGGCGCGAAGATCACCTCTCTGAAATCTCAAGATCAATCCCATGGGGAAAGTATGACTGTTAACGTTTCTTATGTCACCAAAGACGAAATCGAGGGGCTGACCTCGAAGAAGTTCGAGGAAGTCAAATCGCGTCTGGACGCTATCGAGGCCAAGGCGCAACGCCCCGGCGTGGTCGAGGTCAAGAACGACACCACGGCCGAGAAGAAGGCTTTCGTCGAGTATCTGCGCACCGGCAGCGTCGAGGCCAAGGCGCTGACCACGGCCAGCGACACCGCGAACCACGTTCTGGCACCGCAAGACGTGTCGGGCGAGTTCATTCGCAATCTGGTCGAGTTCTCGCCCATTCGCGGCATCGCTGACGTTCGCAGCACCGGCAGCGCGACCGTGATCCTACCGCACCGCACCGGCGTCACGAATGCCGCCTGGGTGGGTGAAACCGGTGCCCGCAACGCCAGCGAGCCGACCTTCGATCAGGCCGAGATCGCAACCAAGGAAATCGCGACCTATGTGGACCTGTCGCTTCAACTGGCCGAGGATAGCGCCAACGTGCTGTCCGAAGTGAATCTCGCTCTGGCCGAAGACTTCGGGCAGAAAGAGGCTGCGGCTTTCGTGAATGGCAATCTGGCGCTGGAGCCTTCGGGCTTCATGGCGAACGCCGACATTGCCACCCATGACAACGGCCATGCTGCGAACCTGTCGCCGGATGCGCTGATCGCGCTAATGTATGCGCTGCCCGCCACCTATCGCAACGCCGGCACCTGGGTGATGAACGGCACCACTCTGGCGACCATTCGCACCCTGAAAGACGGGCATGGCAACTATCTGTGGCAGCCCAGCTATCAGGCCGGCCAGCCTGAAACCATTCTGGGCCGTCCGGTGGTCGAGGCGGTGGATATGCCCAACATCGAGGCCGACGAAACGCCGATCATCTTCGGCGACTTCAAGCGCGGTTATCGGATCTATGACCGGCTGTCGCTGGAAGTCTTCGCCGACCCCTACAGCGTCCGCGTGAATGGTCTGATGCGCTATCACGCCCGCCGCCGCGTCGGTGCCGGCGTGGTCCGCCCGGCTGCCTTCCGCAAGCTGCTGATGGCGGTCTAAGCCATGATCGCAGCCCGCGAGGACATCGCGCTCTATCACCGCGACCATGTGGTGATACTGCGCCCGACCTTGCGGGCCGCATCCATCCTTGAGCGGCTGCACCATGGATGGGAAGCGCTCTTTCGGCGTGTCGATCAATTCGACACCGGCACGATTACCGCAATCATTCGCACCGCTGCAAGCGATAGGAGCGCCGCCGAGGCGCTTCTAGCGTCTTTCAGCACCCGACCCATTGCCGAGATCGAGAAGGCCGTCTCTGCGGCGCTCTGCGAGCTTCTGGCGCGGTTCCTGCTGCCGGTCGAGGATGACGACGAAACCCCGAAGGGCACCTCTGCCCCGGCTGGTGATCCGGTTGCCTGGTCAAAGGTTTATTCGCAGCTCTTCGAGATGGGCACGGGCTGGCTTGGCTGGACCCCTGCCGAGGCCTGGAACGCGACCCCGGCCGAGATCGCAGCCGCCATGAAGGGCCACGTCGCCAAGCTCAAGGCTATCCACGGTTCGGCCGAGGAAGAGCAAGACACCCCGTCTAACGCTTACACGCCCGAGCGGCTGCGCGAGATCGAGGAGCAAGGCTTCGACCCCGCCTTTGATCGCGGTGCGCTACAGGCATTGAAAGCGAGGCATCAGGCATGAGAACCATTCATCTTTACGGCAAATTGGGCAAAGAGTTCGGCAGCTTGCATCGTTTCGCGGTCGATACCGTGGCCGAGGCAATCGAGGCTCTGCGCGCGAACTTCCCGAAGTTCTTCGACGCGATCCGGCACGGCTTCTATCGTGTCGTGGTGGGCAAGACTTCCCGCAACGGCATGGAACTGGATGAAGCGATGCTTCCCGGCTTCAAGCTCGGCCAGCAAGACCTGCATATCGTGCCAGTTGTGAAAGGGCGCAAGCGCGGTGGCATCGGCAAGATCATCGCCGGGATTGCACTGATCGGTCTGTCGATGGTCACGGGTGGTATGGCTGGCACCTTTTGGACAGCCGGTATTCTCGGTTCCACGACGACCGCCGCCAGCCTGATGGGTTCCAGCGGTGCCGGTCTGCTGATCTCTGGCGTCGCGTCCTTCATCGCGCCGCAACAGGACGCGCCCGACGACACCAAATCTTTCACCATGACCGGTCCGACCACGACCACGCGCGAGGGCGGCATTGTGCCCATCGTCTATGGGCGCGTCTGGACCGGCGGGACCATGATCAACGGCTCGCTGTCCATTCGCAGCGAGGATGACCCGCTTGGCAGCACGACCGAGGAAATCTTTACCGGCTTGAGTGCCACCTGATGCCACGCCCGCCCCATACCTGCCATTGCGGCCGCACGGTGCCCCATGGCGAGCGCTGCCTGTGCCAGATCGCCAGCACCCGCGCCCGCAACCGTCGCCACGATGCCCGCCGACCTTCGGCCCGTGCGCGCGGATATACGCGCGAATGGGAGAAGGCGCGGGCCGAGTTCCTGCGCCTTCATCCCTACTGCGCCATGTGCGGTGCCGACGCGACACTTGTTGACCACATCAAGCCCCATAGGGGCGATAAGGCGCTGTTCTGGAACTGGAACAACTGGCAGGCGCTGTGCACCGGCTGCCATAGTTCGACGAAGCAGAGGGCAGAACGAAATCAGTAAGGTGGCCTTCGATGTAGAGCCGCCCTATCGACAGGTTTAAAACTGCTCGCTAACCTGCCTGACAGTGAATCTTTCTCAGGTGGCTCAATGAGAATCTCGCCTTCATCTTTGCGCATTAGTTCTCTTTTGGCGGCCCTAAAAGATAATACCGATTCAGATGTCATCGATGCATTATCATATTTTTTACTGCCTGCTCTTGATAAGGTTAAAGGCTTGCCGGTAACTGCCAGTTTGATTGCCAAGGCAGCAAACGGAATTTACGGTTGGAACATAACCGAGTCT
>NZ_KQ955210.1:214954-345742 GCF_001546115.1 Paracoccus aminovorans | reverse complement strand
ACTGGCTTACAATCGTCGGGCTCGTCTATACTGGTCTAGCACTTATGGGTTGGTCAGCGCCGGGTCTCACTGGTATTTCTCGAAAGTTGGCATTGGTTGCATTTCGAGCTTACTGCCGAAAGCGCGGAGTTCCGGAAGCTATTATTTTAACCAATACTTTCAGCGATAGCGGTGACTTAATCGGTCGTAATGGAGAACTATCGTAGGCGGGGTATCCTCGAACTTTCGCCTTATCTCGGGAACCGGCGGGGGGAGGTCCGCGCAAGACAGGTGCGAAAATAACTTTTTCACGCATTACATTTATTGCGCAGATACCCTATCTTTACGCAATAATGTTGCGTGAAGAGTTCTATCGTTTCCATGCCTGCCCTGACTGTTGACGAGCTGAAAGCCCAGCTCAACCTCGAACACGACCTGGACAACGCCCTTCTGGCCCAGAAGATCGCAGCCGCCGAAGCCTATGCCGCAAGCTACATCGGCGAGGCTGCCGTTCCCGACCCCTGCCCGGCAAGTATCAAGCAAGCGGTGCTGATGCTGGCCGCGTTCTGGTATGAGGTCCGCGAGGCTGCGAGCTTCGGCGGCAGCGCCTATGAGGTGCCTTTCGGCGTCCATGATCTTCTACGGCCGCACAAGGCATGGCTTGTCGGTTACGTCCCGGCCGAGGTCGCGCAATGAGTGATGACCTGATGAAGCAATCGGCCAAGCTCGCGAAGCGGCTGGCCGAGATCCCCGTCGAGATTGTCGCCGAGGTCCGGCCGGCGCTGATGCAAGCGGCCGAGGATACGGCCGAGGTCGCGCGCTCTCTGGCACCCGAGGATGAAGGCGACCTGAAAGCGTCGATCACGGTCACGCCGCCCGGTGGCATCACGCCGGCTTATGCTGCGCAAGGTGGTCGTCGCCAGGCTGCCGAGAACCAAGCGCTGGTGACTGTCGGCTCGCCCAAGGTCCGGCACGGGCACCTTGTCGAGTTCGGCACCGCGCCGCACGTCAACGGCGGGCAGTTCGCCGGCACCCGGCACCCCGGCACCGCTGCACGGCCGTTCCTGCTGCCTGCTGCACGGCTGACCCAAGACCGCAATCGTCGCCGCATCGGCCGCGCTGTCGGTCGCGCCGTGCGCAATGCTTCGAGGGCTGGCGCATGATCGACCCGAGCCTCGCTTTTCAAACGGCTCTGCGGGCGTCCCTGCTGGCGTCCTTGGCCGTCCTTGAGCATGTCCAGCCGGACAATATCCGGGCCGGTGCTGTCCGGCCTGATCGGTTCCCGGCCGTGATCCTCTCCGACCCGCGCGTCGAGTTTCTAGGCTGCGCGTCCGGCTCGCAGCGTCTCGCCCGCGTGGCAATCGAGCTGCATATCTGGGGCGAAGATGACGGCCAGGACACCGCGCGCAAGATCGGTGGTGCTGTCTATCAGGCAATCGAGTTCGGTCCGAAAGACACGGCCGAGATTCAGGTCGATGAATGGCACCGGCCGACGCTGGTCTGGCTGCGCGACCCGCAACCGTCCCTGACGATGACACATGGCGTCATGGCGCTAGAGGCTGTCGTGAGGTGGCGGGCATGATCGAGGCCGGCAAACTGAACCGGACGGTTCAATTCGAGCGCGAGGTCGAGACGGTGAACCCGTCCGGTGAGCTGCTCCCCGGAAATCGGACAGTGACGGAAGCTACGATCTGACGTTTGCTGGTCTCCAAGAACGAGGAGATCAGGAATGCGGAAACGCAGAAACCATGACGCGGGCTTCAAGGCGCGCGTGGCGCTCGAGGCCGTTAAGGGCGAGCGCACTGTGTCAGAGCTGGCGGGCGAATACGGCGTGCATCCGACGATGATCCATCAATGGAAGAAGGCGCTGCTCGACGGAGCTGCGGATATCTTCGAGCGCGGCGGCAAGAAGCCCTCGACGGAGGTGGATGAAGAGACGGTCCGATCACTGCATGCCAAGATCGGGGAGCTGGCTGTCGCCAACGATTTTTTGTCACGAAAGCTCAAGCCGTGGACCGGAAAGTGAGGCGTGGGATGATCGAACGGAACCACCCGGCGCTGTCCATCGGGGCGCAGTGCCGCCTGCTGTCGATCTCGCGCTCGTCGTTCTACCACGAGCCGGCTGGAGAGACGGATCAGAACCTCGGCCTGATGCGGCTGATCGACCGGCAGTTCCTCGACACGCCGTTCTATGGGGTTCGCCAGATGACCTGGCACCTGCAGAACGAAGGCCATGGCGTGAACCAGAAGCGCATTCGGCGGCTCATGCGACTTATGCGCCTGATGCCGATCTATCAGAAGCCCAACACCAGCAAGCCGAGGAAGGGCCACAAGACCTGGCCCTACCTGCTGGGCGGGCTGCGGGTGGATCGTCCCGGCCAGGTCTGGTGCGCCGATATCACCTACCTGCCGATGCGGCGCGGCTTCCTGTATCTGGTGGCCATCATGGACTGGTTCACACGCAAGGTTCTGGCCTGGCGCATCTCGAACACGCTGGAGGCCGACTTCTGCGTTGAGGCGCTGAAGGAGGCCATCCACCGCTTCGGCGCGCCGGGGATCATGAACACTGACCAGGGCAGCCAGTTCACGTCCTTCGCCTGGACAGATCGGCTAAAGCGCGTCGGCACCCGCATCTCGATGGACGGCAAGGGGCGGTGCATCGACAATGTCTTCATCGAGCGCCTGTGGCGGTCCCTGAAATACGAATGCGTCTACCTGCATGCCTGGGAAACGGGGTCACAGGCCAAGGCTGCCATTGGCCGATGGATCACCTTCTACAACCACCAGAGGCCCCACACCGCCCATGGTGGACGGCCACCCGCCGTGGTTTACTTCAACAATATCGAAATCGATCAGCAAGCGCAGGCAGTAGCTTAAATATCCCCGAAAACTGTCCAAGGATCGGGGAGTAGCTCACTGCAACAGCTTGACGGTGCTTATCAGCGGCTGGCCGAGGAAGCGACCAGCGCCGGCATGGCGATGCGCGGAGCTATCGGCCAGCTTGACGCTTGGGGCTACTACCGCGACCTGACCAGCCAGCATGGCAATGAACCGGGCAGCCCGAAGGAATGGGATGCGGGGCTGACAGCCGTGCAGGAACCGGACCCTGCCGGGCTGGAACGGATGCACGGCGAGGATGCCGACCGGCTGCTGATGGGCCGAGGGCTGGCGGTGGATGACGACAGCCGGGCAAGGCTGCTGCAATCCATGCACCGGGCCTTTGTCCAGTTCGGGGAACAGCAGGTGCGGCGAGGCTCGGGGGATTGGTCCCCGGATGCCAGGGCAGACAGGTTCCCGGCTTTCGAGGATGGGGCGACCGGCACAGGCAAGCCCAGTGCGGTTGGCGGCAGCTTGGTCGGGAAGGCTTCGATGCTGCCCGATGCACGGTCGCAAGGGGATGAAGGCGTGGGGATTCAAGGCATTATCCGCGGCAACCGCATGGAACTTCCGGACAAGAAGGCTCCATACCCGTTGGACAAGGTCAATCGGCAGTTCCAGGTGCCCTTAGCCGGCCGCTTGCGCGTCCTTGGCCGCGCGCCGGTGCTCGGGATGCAGCGAGGCGCCCAGAATATGCACGGACTGGTGGATGACATGCCCGGCATGGCCGACGATCAGCGGATCGGGCGGCGTCACGATCCCGGGGTCTTTGTCGGGATAGTCCAGCGTCGACAGGAAATGCCGCATGCAGTTCAGCCGCGCGCGCTTCTTGTCGTTCGACTTGACGATGATCCAGGGCGCGTCGGCGGTGTCGGTATAGAAGAACATCGCCTCCTTCGCCTCGGTGTATTCGTCCCATTTGTCGAGGCTGGCGAGGTCGATGGGCGACAGCTTCCAGCGTTTCAGCGGATCGGTCTCGCGTTCCTTGAAGCGGCGGCGCTGCTCGTCGCGGGTGACCGAGAACCAGTATTTGTAGAGCCGCACCCCGGCCCGGACCAGCATCCGTTCATATTCCGGGGCTTGGCGCATGAATTCCAGGTATTCGGTGGGCGAGCAGAAGCCCATCACCCGTTCGACGCCGGCGCGGTTGTACCAGCTGCGGTCGTAGAACACCATCTCGCCCGCGGTGGGCAGGTGCTGGATGTAGCGCTGGAAGAACCACTGGCCGCGCTCGACCTCGGATGGCTTGTTCAGCGCCACCACGCGGGCGAAGCGCGGGTTCAGATGCTCCATGAAGCGCTTGATCGTGCCGCCCTTGCCGGCGGCGTCGCGGCCCTCGAACAGGATGACGAATTTCTGCCCGGTCTCCTGGGCCCAGAGCTGCACCTTCAGCAATTCGGCCTGCAAGAGCGCCTTTTCCCGCTCATAGACCGCGCGGCCCATGCGGCGCGGATAGGGATAGCGCCCGGTCTCGAAGGCCAGGCGGATCGCATCCGGGTCGACGGTGGGAAAGCTTCTGGGCCCCTGCCCCTCGCCATTGCCATCGGCGGCCGGCTCCGCGCCGACCGCCGCATCCGGGACAGCGGCGGCGGCCGGGGGCGCGACCGCCCCGACCACCGTCGCCGCCGACTCGTCAACCCCGGAGGCTTCGGGCGTTTCCCTCTTGACCGTGATACCATCCATGCGCGCGTCCCTCCGTTACCACTCAACAAAGGAATTGTGACATAGGCCCGGGTGGGGCGCCTTGACGCGCATCAAGTTGTCGCAGGTTCTTGTCACATTTGACCAGGCGCGCGACGCGGATGACCCTGCCGACACTTGCCCTTGCCCCGCCCCGCCGCGCCATGAGATAACCCCGGCCCAAAGAGCAAGACGAGCAGGTGCCATGGCAGACGATCTTTTCCCGGCCTCGGACAAGGCGATTGACAGCTATTCCGCCGCGTCCATCGAGGTGCTGGAAGGGCTGGAACCCGTCCGCAAGCGCCCGGGCATGTATATCGGCGGCACCGACGAACGCGCGCTGCACCATCTGGTGGCCGAGATCCTCGACAACTCGATGGACGAGGCCGTCGCCGGCCATGCCAGCCGCATCGAGGTCGAGCTGCTGGCGGATTTCAGCGTGGTGATCCGCGACAACGGCCGCGGCATCCCGATCGACCCGCATCCGAAATTCCCCGGCAAGTCGGCGCTCGAGGTGATCCTGTGCACGCTGCATGCCGGCGGCAAGTTCTCGGGCGACGCCTATCAGACCTCGGGCGGGTTGCACGGCGTCGGCGCCTCGGTCGTCAACGCGCTTTCCGACAGCATGGTGGTGCAGGTCGCCCGCAACAAGGAGCTGTTCCAGCAGAGTTTCTCGCGCGGCATCCCGCTGGGCCCGGTCGAAAAGGTCGGCGCCGCCCCGAACCGGCGCGGCACCACCGTGACCTTCCACGCCGACGAGCAGATCTTCGGCCACCACCGCTTCAAGCCGGCGCGGCTGATCCGCATGGTGAAATCCAAGGCCTATCTGTTCTCGGGCGTCGAGATCCGCTGGAAGTCCGAGATCGACGATGGCGAGACGCCGCAGGAGGCGGTGTTCCATTTCCCGGGCGGGCTGGCCGACTACCTGAACGAACAGCTGACCGGCGCCTCGACCTATGCCGACCGGCCCTTTGCCGGCAGCGTGGACTACAAGGAGAAGTTCGGCGTCCCCGGCAAGGTCGATTGGGCGATCAACTGGACGCCCTCGCGCGACGGTTTCATCCAGAGCTATTGCAACACCGTGCCCACGCCCGAGGGCGGCACGCATGAGGCCGGCTTCTGGTCGGCGATCCTGAAGGGCATCCGCGCCTATGGCGAGCGGGTCAGCAACAAGAAGGCGGCGCAGATCACCCGCGACGACCTCTTGACCGGCGGCTGCGCGCTGGTCAGTTGCTTCATCCGCGAGCCGGAATTCGTCGGCCAGACCAAGGACCGCCTGGCCACGGTCGAGGCCGCCCGGCTGGTCGAGGGCGCGGTGCGCGACCATTTCGACAACTGGCTGGCGGCGGACACGAAATCCGCCGGCGCCATCCTGGACTTCCTGGTGCTGCGGGCCGAGGAGCGGCTGCGCCGCCGCCAGGAAAAGGAAACCGCCCGCAAATCGGCCACCAAGAAGCTGCGCCTGCCCGGCAAGCTGGTCGATTGCTCGGCCACCAACCGCGAAGGCACCGAGCTTTTCATCGTCGAGGGCGACTCGGCCGGCGGCAGCGCCAAGATGGCGCGCGAACGCCAGACCCAGGCGCTGCTGCCCCTGCGCGGCAAGATCCTGAACGTGCTGGGCGCCGCCAGTTCCAAGCTGGGCTCGAACCAGGAGATCAGCGACCTGTGCCAGGCGCTCGGCGTCGCCATGGGGTCCAAGTTCAACGTCGAGGACCTGCGCTACGACAAGATCATCATCATGACCGATGCCGACGTGGACGGCGCCCATATCGCCTCGCTGCTGATGACCTTCTTCTTCACGCAGATGCGGCCTCTGATCGACAAGGGCCACCTGTATCTGGCCTGTCCGCCGCTTTACCGGCTGACCCAGGGGGCGCATCGCATCTATGTCGCCGACGATGCCGAGAAGGAGCTCTGGCTCGCCAAGGGCCTGGGCGGCAAGGGCAAGATCGACGTGCAACGCTTCAAGGGCCTGGGCGAGATGGACGCCAAGGACCTGAAGGACACCACGATGAACCCCAGGACGCGCAAGCTGATCCGGGTCTCGATCGACGAGGAAGAGGGCGGCGAGACCTCGGACCTGGTCGAGCGGCTGATGGGCAAGAAGCCCGAGCTGCGTTTCCAGTTCATCCAGGAAAACGCGCAATTCGCCGACGCCGAGGAACTGGACCTGTGACCCTGGCCGCGCCGCTGGCTTTCTACGGGCTGGCGGCGCTGGCCGAGATCGCCGGCTGCTTCGCCTTCTGGGCCTGGCTGCGGCTGGGCCGCTCGGCCTGGTGGCTGGCTGCCAGGCATGGCCTCGCTGGCGCTGTTCGCCTGGCTGCTGACCCGGGTGCAGGTCGATTTCGCCGGCCGCGCCTATGCCGCCTATGGCGGGATCTATGTCGCGGCCTCGCTGGCCTGGCTGTGGCTGACCGAGGGCCAGGCGCCCAGCCGCTGGGACCTGCTGGGCGGCGGGCTGTGCATCCTGGGCGCGGTGGTGATCCTGGCCGGCCAGATGCGCCCGGCCTATATACCGTAATGGGCCCGCGCTGTTCCGATCGCCATGAAGGTGGCTGTCCCTCGGAGTGATGATGTTGAAACGGGGTCCGACGATGATGTCGGCCCCAAGCATCAGGCGAGGAACGGCCATGGACTACTATGCAGGAATTGACGTGTCTCTGGAACAGAGCAGTGTTTGCGTGGTGGACAGTTCAGGAAAGATCACCCGGGAGACGAAAGTGGCGAGCGCGCCGGAAGCCCTGTCGCGGCACTTTGCCGAGCTCGGCTTTCCGGTGGTCAGGATCGGTCTCGAAGCGGGTCCCCTGTCGCAATGGCTGCGTGATGGTCTGATCAGGGCAGGCTTCGAGGTGGTGCTGCTGGAAACGCGGCATGTGAAGGCGGCATTGTCGGCGATGACCGTGAAGACCGATCGCAAGGACGCACGCGGGATCGCGCAATTGCTGCGCATGGGCTGGTTTCGTCCTGTTCATGCAAAGTCTGCGGATGCCCAGGCCGTGCGGGCGCTTCTGGTCGGCCGCAAGCTGCTGCAGGCCAAGCTGCGCGATGTCGAATTCAGCATTCGCGGCATTCTGCGCGGCTACGGCCTCAAGGTCGGCGAGGTCAGCCGCGGGCGTTTCGAGGCCCGCATTCGTGATCTCGTCGAGGGTCACGACATGCTGGCACCGGTGATCGGCGCGATGCTGAAAGCGCGGGCTGCCTTGTGGGCGGAATTCACCCGGCTGCATCGCGAGATGCTGAAGATCTCCCGGGCCGATCCTGTTTGCCGGCGGCTGACGAGCGTGCCCGGCGTCGGAGCTCTGGTGGCGTTGACCTATCGCTCGGCGGTCGATGACCCGGGGCGGTTTTCCAGATCCCGCACCGTCGGCGCCTACTTTGGCCTGACGCCCGGAAAATACCAGTCGGGCGAGACCGATCGAGATGGCGGCATTACCAGGGTCGGCGACACGATGGTGCGTACCGCACTTTACGAAGCTGCGCCTATCGTGCTCACGCGGGCCTCGAGGTTCTCTGCTCTCAAAGCCTGGGCGATAGGCGTGGCAAAACGGCGGGGCATGAAACGGGCGAAAGTGGCACTGGCGCGCAAGCTGGCCACCGTTCTGCATCGCATGTGGGTATTGCGCCGTCGCTTCCCTGTCGCGGCGCCGTACGGGGCGCTAGCCTATATCTACTCTAGCTCGCCAGTTAAGGCGATAGTTGGTACTGTTTCGATCCGTGATATCCTGAAGCTTCCGGTCGAACAGATTTGGACTGAGTTTGAAGCCACAGCCTTTATCGAACGGCCGTTGTTCGACAAGTATTTCGAGGGATTGGATTATGGCTACGCTCTTGTCTTTGATGATGTAAAATCATTCACACGTCCGCTGCCGCTTCAAGAGCTTCGCGAAAAATTTGGCTTTTGGACTGCCCCCACCGAGTGGTCCGGGTTGATTGTTAGTGCATCGTCGGCCGCTGGTCTATTGGGATGACGGCTTCCGGTGCGGGTGGGCGGTATCCCAGGGAGCTGTGCGGCCTGACAGTGTTGTAGTGGCGGCGCCATCGCTCGATGAGGATCTGGGCCTCCCTGAGCGAATAGAAGACTTCTGCATCCAGGAGTTCGTCGCGGAATCGAGCGTTGAAGCTCTCGCAATACCCGTTCTCCCAGGGTGAACCCGGCTCGATGAACGCGGTCTTGGCACCAACTGCGCCGATCCAGCCCTGCACCTTCTTGGCAATGAATTCCGCGCCATTGTCGGACCTTATGAACGCAGGCGGGCCACGCAAGATGAACAGATCCGTCAGGGCGTCGATTACGTCGGTGGAATTGAGCCTGCGGTTTACACGGATCACCAGCGCCTCCTTCGTGAATTCGTCGATGATATTGAGCGTCCGAAACAGCCGTCCGTCATGTGTCCGGTCCTGAACGAAATCATAGGACCAGACGTGGTTCGGGTGCTCCGGCCGGAGACGGACGCAGGACCCGTCGTTCAACCAGAGCCGACCCTTCTTTGCCTGCTTTTGCGGGACCTTCAGCCCTTCACGCCGCCATATCCGTTCCACGCGTTTATGATTTACATGCCAACCGGCGTTGTTCAGCAATCCGGTGATCATCCGATAGCCATATCGCCCGTAGGTGCGAGCGAGCGTGATGATGTCTTCCGTCAGCCGTTCTTCGTCCGGGGCGCCGCAAGGAACCTTGCGTTGCGTCGAGCGGTGCTGCCCGAGGATGCGGCAGGCGCGGCGCTCGGATATGCCGAGCGCCTGCCGCACATGGTCAATGCACTAGCGACGGCGCGAAGGGCTTAGAAGTTTCCCCGTGCAGCCTCGCTCAGGATCATCTTGTCCAAGATCAGATCTGACACCGCGCGCCGCAACCGCTGGCTCTCCGCCTCAAGCTCCTTGAGCCGCTTCAGCTGATCCCGGTTCATGCCGCCATACTGCTTGCGCCAGCGATAATACGTCGGCTCGGTCACGCCGATCGGCCGCACCGCGTCGGAAATTGCCATGCCCTGTCCATGAAGCACTTCAATCTGTCGAAGCTTCAGAACGATGTCTTCCGGTTTGTCTCGCTTGCCTGCCATCTGATGGTCCTCCTGAACAGGATATTTCTATCCCAGTGGGTGGACCACTTCAGTGGGGGCACTCCAGCCCCTCGTTGATGATCCGCGCATGAGAGGGCACATCGGTCAGGGTCGGCGCCAGGAAGCTGCCCTGCCTGGGCGGGTCGCCCGCCTCCTGCCGGACCACGGGCGAGCCACAACTCGCCGCCTCTTCGATCAGCGAACGCCGCCCACCTGCCAAACCGCGTCGTCGATCAGCGCGACATCGCGAAGCAGAGGCCAGTTCGGGGGATGGCCCTCGAGGACCCGCCGATACCATTCAACCCAGAAAGAGTTGAGCAACATCGGGCCGCAGGCTTGCCGATTCTCGTCGGCCTGACGGGCAAAACTACAGGGAGCGCAAGATTCCCCGCCTTCTGCCAAGGTCCAGTATCTTTAGACTTGATCTGCCGGATATCCTCCACCATCGGCGTGCTGTCTCCGCCGGGCCCGGCATTAAAAAGCTAGAACTGCGCTACACCCATTGCACCGGCCCCGCCGGGGTTGATCATCGCGTCGCACATCTGACCTGCCATCTTGATTGGGCGGGTTTTCGGACGGATGCCAGGAAGGCGATAGCACGGGGGCTTCAGCCGCAGTTAGCAGTGTTGCGACATCAACTTTTTGGCAAGCACAAGTCCTGCCGTCAAAAATTACCGCATGCCGTTCCGTCTCTGAAAGACAGATAGCGGATGGCAGGCAGGAATCGCATGGCAGACGGAAACGCAAGTTCCGCTGCCTCTTCTCAAAGCATCGAACTCGCGGTGGAAGCGCTCTACCGATTTCTGAAGATCGTTTTTCGGTGCCTCCCCTACTCCATCGCGCAAGCACCGCCGCCAGCGCCGCTACTGCGCCAGCTGCCAGACATCCCAATGCGCGGTTGGCGGTGGACGGATCGGGTCCGCGGTCTTGCTTTCGCCGATCAGAGAGCAGGCGCCGGCCGAGCCGAGCAGCAGCGTGAGCGGCGCCCAGCTGCGCGCGGCGGCGCGGATCGCGCCGATGCCGGCGGTCAGCGCCACCGTCGCTAGCGCAAGCCCCGCTGCGCCACGGCCCGGCGGCGGCGGGTCTCGAACGGGGGCCAGACCAGCAGCGACAGGCCCAGCGACAGGAACAGCACGCCGAAGCCCGGGCCGCAGAGATAAGTCAGCCAGCCCAGCACCGGCACGCCGCACAGCACCAGCGTCCACAGTGCGGCATGGCGCCAGCGCAGCCGCACGAAGGGCAGCAGGCAGGCCAGCACGCCCCAGAGGACCGCGCAGAACGCCGCGACGAACGGATGGCCGGCCAGCAGCATCATGCCGCCTGTCCCATCAGCCGTTCGGGCAGGTTGTTGGCCCAGGCCGAGATGGTGCCGGCGCCGAGGCAGACCACCATGTCGCCGGGCCTGGCCTGCTCGCGGACCAGGCGCTCCAGGTCGCCCTCGTCCATCACGGCGCGGGCGTGGCGGTGGCCGTGGGCGATCAGGCCGGCGACGAGATCGTCGCGCGAGGCGCCGGGAATGGGCTCCTCGCCCGCCGAATAGACCTCGGCGATGGCGACCACGTCGGCCTCGTTGAAACAGGTGCAGAAATCGTCGAACAGGCTGGAGAGCCGGGTGTAGCGGTGCGGCTGGTGCACGGCGATGACCCGGCCCTTGGTGGCCTGGCGCGCGGCCTTCAGCACGGCGGCGATCTCGACCGGGTGGTGGCCGTAGTCGTCGATGATGGTGACGCCGTTCACCTCGCCCACGCGGGTGAAGCGGCGGCCGACGCCGCCGAACCTGGCCAGCGCCTCGCGGATCTGGGCGCGCTTCATGCCCAGGTGGCGGGCGACCGCGACGGCGGCAAGCGCGTTCGAGACATTGTGGTCGCCCGGCATCGGCAGGGTGCAATCCTCGATGACCGGGGCGTCCTCCTCGCCCTGGAGCGCGATGTCGAAATGCGCGATGCCGTTTTCATAGCGCAGGTTTATCGCGCGGATGTCGGCCTGGGCGTTGAAGCCGAAGGTGACCACGCGGCGGTCGGTGGTGCGGCCGACCAGCGCCTGCACCTCGGGATGGTCGGTGCAGCAGACGGCGAGGCCGTAGAAGGGGATATTCGAGACGAAATCCTGGAAACCCTTGCGCAGCGCGTCGAAGGAACCCCAGTGCTCCATATGCTCGGGGTCGATGTTGGTCACGATGGCGATGGTGGCGGGCAGGCGGTTGAAGCTGCCGTCGGATTCGTCGGCCTCGACCACCATCCATTCGCCGGCGCCGGCGCGGGCGTTCGAGCCATAGGCGTGGATCACGCCGCCATTGATGACGGTCGGGTCGAAGCCGCCGGCGTCCAGCAGCGTCGCGACCATCGTGGTGGTGGTGGTCTTGCCATGCGTGCCGGCCACGGCGACGTTCGAGCGCAGGCGCATGAGTTCCGCCAGCATCTCGGCCCGGCGCACGATGGGCAACCCGCGGCGGCGGGCCTCCTCGAGCTCGGGGTTGCCCTTCTTGATCGCGGTCGAGATCACGACCACGCCGGCCTCGCCGATGTTTTCCGCGCGCTGGCCCTCGAAGACGGTGGCGCCCAGCTTTTCCAGCCGGTCGGTGATCTTCGAGCGTTTCGCGTCCGAACCCTGAACGGCATAGCCCAGCGTCATCAGCACCTCGGCGATGCCGGACATGCCGATGCCGCCGATGCCGATGAAGTGGATGGGGCCCAGTTCGCCCGGAAGTTTGGTCGCTGCGTTCATCGGGAAAGGTCCGTTACTAGATCTGCAAGGCGCTGCGCCGCATCGGGGCGGGCGAGCTCCAGCGCGGCAGCTGCCATTCGGGTGGCGCGGGCGCTGTCGGATAGGATGTCCCGCATGTCGCGCGCGAGGCTTTCGGCGTCAAGCACGGATTCGGGCAGAAGCACCGCCGCGCCGGATTCCGCCAGGGCACGGGCGTTGGCGGTCTGGTGGTCGGCGGTGGCCGCGGCATAGGGGATCAGGATCGCCGGGCGGCCGATCACGGTGATGTCGGCGATGGACGAGGCCCCGGCCCGGCTGACCACCAGCTGCGCCTGCGCCAGCCGCGCCGGCACGTCATCGAAGAAGGGCCGCACAGTGGCGGCGATTCCGGCCGCCCGATAGGCGGCGGTGACGCGCTCGGCGTTCTCGGCCCGCGCCTGGTGGCTGACGATCAGGCGGGGGCGCATGTCCTCGGGCAGGCTGGCGATGGCTTCGGGCACCACGTCTGACAGCACGCGGGCACCCTGGCTGCCGCCGATGATCAGCAGGTGCAGCGGGCCGGTCTCGCCCGGCGGGACATAGGGCGCGGCGGCCTGGTCCAGCACGGCCTGGCGCACCGGGTTGCCGGTGTGGATGCCCTCGACCGCCTCGGGCAGGCGGGTGGGCCAGGTGCCGCAGGCGACGCGGCTCACCCGGCGGGCGAAAGCCATGTTGACCCGGCCCATGACGCCGTTCTGTTCGTGGATCATGCGCGGGATCCCCAAGGCCAGCGCCGCCGCCATGGCGGGAATGGTCGGATAGCCGCCGAAGCCCACCACGACCGCCGGACGGTCGGCGCGAAAGCGGCGCATCGCGGTCAGCACGCCCGCGCCGATGCGGAAGGGCACGGCGAGCTTGGCCAGCGGCCCGCCCCGCGCGGTGGTGGCGGAACTGACGACCTCGCGCGTCACCTCGACCGGGAAGGTGCCGGCATAGCGGGCGCCGCGCTCGTCGGTGGACAGCTTCACCCGCCAGCCGCGCGCCAGCAGCACCTCGGCCAGCGATTGCGCCGGAAACATGTGGCCGCCGGTCCCACCGGCGGCGATCAGGCAAAGCGGAGCCGCGCTCATCCCCGGCCCCGCCCCAGCACGTCGCCGATGCGGCCCTGCGGGCGCGCGCGGGTCAGGGCCAGCAGCATGCCCATGGCGATGCCCGAGGCGATCACCGACGAACCGCCATAGCTGACGAAGGGCAGCGTCATGCCCTTGGCCGGCAAGAGCCGCACCGCCACGCCCATGTTGATCAGCGCCTGCACGCCGAAGGCGCAGGCAAGCCCGGTGCCGCCGATGCGCGCGAACGGGTCGCGCTCGTCCTGCAAGCGCAGCAGCGAGCGGATGACGATGGTGGCGTAAAGCGCGATGATGATCAGGACCAGGATCAGCCCGTATTCCTCGGCCGCGACGGCGATGATGAAATCGGTATGCGCATCGGGCAGCGACCATTTGACCGAACCTTCGCCCACGCCGACGCCGAAGAAGCCGCCCTCCTGGATCGCGTTCCAGGCATAGCCGAGCTGGGTGCGCGGATCGACCTCTGCGGCCAGGAAGCCGTTGATGCGGCGGGCGAAATGCTCGGACGCGCCATAGGCGAAGAAGCCGCCCAGCGCCGCCAGCCCCATGACGCTGCCCAGAAGGTAAAGCGGCGCCCCGGCGATGAAATACATCACGCACCAGGAAAACAGCACCAGCGAGGCCTGGCCGAAGTCGGGCTGCAGCGCCAGCAGCAGCACCACCACCACCGCCAGCCCGAAGGAGAACAGCTTGCCGGGCGGGCCGCCGACCTCCTGGCTTGCCGCCATGAACCAGGCGCAGATGGCGATGAAGCAGGGTTTCAGGAATTCCGAGGGCTGCACCGACATGCCGCCGGGCAGGCGCAGCCAGCGCACCGCGCCCTTGCCGAAATCGGTACCGACGAAGGGCAGCGCCATCAGCACCACCAGCGCGGCCAGGAAGCCCAGCACGCCGATCCGCCGCACCATCCGCGGCGAGAAGGTCGAGATCACCAGCATCGCCGCCAGCGCCATGGCGCCGAACACCGCCTGCCGGGTCACGTAATAGAATTGCGGCAGGCCGTTCTTTTCGGCCAGCGGCACCGAGGCCGCCAGCCCCAGAAGAAGCCCCACCGCGAAAAGCCCCAGCACGCAGGCCAGGGACCACCGGTCCAGGGTGCGCCACCAGCGGGGAAGAATCGGATCACCAGCCCGCACGGGCGTGGTGCCAAAGACCATCTCGGTCATGGGTTACCGCCGTCACTGCCTCGTTTGTCGTCGCCCGTTTTCCGGGTCTGGGCCGAATCATAGCGCGATTGGCCCGGGCGCGCTACAGCGGATTGGTTAACGCAGCGGCAGCCCGGATCACATCGCGCGGAGGCGGCCGGATCTCGCACCGCCGCCCCTGCCTTCTTTGTTGTTCAAATACCCAACGGCAACCGCGCGGCCGGGCGCGGCGCCGCAGGTCGGGCTCAGACGCCTGCCGCGTCCTTGCGGGTGCGCCACAGCGACCAGGCGACGCCGGCGCCCAGGATGGCGAAGGTGATGCCCAGCGACAGCGCCGGCGGGAATTTCGCCAGCCCCATCAGGTCGGCGATGAACACCTTGGCGCCGATGAAGATCAACAGCACCGCCAGCGCCTGCTTGAGATATTCGAAGCGGTGGATGATCGCCGCCAGCGCGAAGAACAGCGCGCGCAGGCCCAGGATGGCGAAGATGTTCGAGGTATAGACGATATAGGGGTCGGTGGTGATGGCAAAGACCGCCGGCACCGAATCGACGGCAAAGATCACGTCGGCGATCTCGATCATCACCAGCGCCAGCAAGAGCGGCGTGGCATAGCGGCGCAGCCGGCCGGTCCTGGGGTCGGGCTGGCGCACCACGAAGGCATGGCCGTGCAGCCCTTCGGTCAGCGGCATGCGGCGGCGCAGGAAGCGCAGGACCGGGTTTGCCGCCATGTCGTGGTCCTTGTCGCCCACGAACAGCATCTTGATCCCGGTCAGGATCAGGAAGCCGGCGAAGACATAGAGGATCCAGCCATATTGCGCGACCAGCGTGGCGCCGACGCCGATCATGATGCCGCGCAGCACGATCACGCCCAGGATGCCCCAGAACAGCACGCGATGCTGGTAACGGCGCGGGATCGACAGCGTGGCGAAGATCAGCGCGATGACAAAGACATTGTCCATGGCCAGCGTCTTTTCGACCACGAAGGCGGTCATGTATTCGGCGGCGGCATGACTGCCCAGCTGATACCAGACGAAGCCGCCGAACAGCACGCCCAGCGTGATGTAGAAACTCGACAGCTTCAGGCTTTCGGCAACGCCGATCTCCTTGTCGCCGCGGTTGAGCACGCCGAGGTCGAAGGCCAGCAGCAGGCCGACCAGGCCGACGAAGACCAGCCACAGCCAGATCGGCGTGCCGAGAAAGAGGGTGAGGTAGAAGGGTTCCACGGGTCAGGCTCCAGTTTGGGTGCTGGATGCCAGGCGCACGGGCGGGACGACGGGTTCCGGGCTGGCATCGAGCAGGCTCGATGCGGTCCGACATCACGACCTTTCGGTCGTCAGAGGGGCCCGGTCCGCCCGCAGGACTTGGGGGCTCGCGGGCCCGGCGCAAGGGGTGGGTGCGGATTTTTTGCCGAGGCGGCGGGATTCTGGGGCCTTTTCTATGCGCCGGCGCGGGATTAACTATCCCCTGCCCGACGGATGGGCCCGGCAGGAAGGAGCGCCCATGCTTTACAAGACCCAAGCCGAATGGCTGGCCGCGCCGCGAAAGCGCGTGCTGTTCTTCGGCATGTCGGGCCTCGGCAAGACCTATCTCGCCTCGATGCTGCGTGGCTCGGGCGAGTGGTTCCACTACTCGGTCGATTACCGCATCGGCACGCGCTACATGGGCGAGCTGATCGCCGACAACTTCAAGCGCGAGGCGATGAAGGTGCCGTTCCTGCGCGAGCTGCTCCTGTCGGATTCGGTCTATATCGCCAGCAACATCACCTTTGAAAACCTGGCGCCGCTGTCGACCTATCTCGGCAAGCCCGGCAGCGTGACGCGCGGCGGGCTGGAGTTCCCGGAATACATGCGCCGTCAGGGCCAGCACCGCGCCGCCGAGATCGCGGCGCTCTTGGACACCAGCCATTTCATCCGCCGCGCGCAAGAGCTCTATGGGCTGGGGAATTTCGTCTGCGATTCCGGCGGCTCGGTCTGCGAGGTGGTCGACCCCTTCGCCGAGACCGACCCGGTGCTGGACGCGCTGGAACGCGACCTGGCTCTGGTCTGGATCAAGGGCTCGGACGCGCATACCCAGGAACTGGTGCGCCGCTTCGACCGCGCGCCGAAGCCGATGTATTACCAGCCGGATTTCCTCGACCGGGCCTGGACCGACTACCGGGTCGAGAAGGGCCTGGCCGAGGACGAGGTCAATCCCGACGACTTCATCCGCTGGACCTATGCCCGCGCCCTGGCCCATCGCCAGCCGCGCTATGAGGCCATGGCCCGGCGCGGCCTGACGATCCTGGCCGAGGAAGTGGCCGAGATCCGCACCCCGGACGAGCTGATCCGGCTGATCGGCCGGGCCATCGAACGAAAGGAAGCATGATGCCCATCACCCTACCGAATGACCTGCCCGCCTTTGACATCCTGTCGAACGAAGGCGTCATGGTCATGTCGCCGGGTCGTGCGGCGACCCAGGACATCCGGCCGCTGCGCATCGGGCTTCTGAACCTGATGCCGAAGAAGATCCAGACCGAGAACCAGTTCGCCCGGCTGATCGGCGCGACGCCCTTGCAGATCGACTTCCAGCTGATCCGCATGTCGGACCACGAAAGCCGCAACACCGCCGCCGACCACATGGAGAGCTTCTATCGCCGTTTCTGCGACGTCGCGGCCACGGGCGAGAAGTTCGACGGGCTCATCATCACCGGCGCCCCGATCGAGCACCTGCCCTTCGAGGCGGTGACCTATTGGGACGAGCTGACCCGCGTCTTCGAATGGACCCGGACGCATGTGCATTCCACCTTCGGCGTCTGCTGGGGCGGCATGGCCATGGCCTGGTATTTCCACGGGCTGAAGAAGCACATGCTGGCGCGCAAGGCCTTCGGCTGCTTCCGCCACCAGAACCTGGCGCCGTCCAGCCCCTATCTGCGCGGCTTTTCCGACGACGTGCTGGTGCCGGTCAGCCGCTGGACCGAGGTGCGCCAGCCCGAGGTCGACACCTGCCCGGGGCTGAACACGCTGATCGCCTCGGACCAGGTCGGGCCCTGCCTGCTCGAGGATCCGGGCCACCGCGCGCTCTATGTCTTCAACCATTTCGAATATGACAGCACCACGCTGAAGGACGAATACGACCGCGACGTGGCGGCCGGAAAGCCGATCAACGTGCCGGTGAACTATTATCCCGACGACGACCCGTCCCAGGCGCCGACGAACCGCTGGCGCAGCCATGCGCATCTGCTCTACGGTAACTGGATCAACGAGATCTACCAGACCACCTGGTATGACATCGCGCGCATCGGAGAGCGGTGAATGGCGAAGAAATCCGACGAGAAGGCGCTGGCCGCAACCCATCCCGACCTGCCTTTCGTCGGCGCCATCTCGCGCTATCTCGACAAGGACGCGCCCGAGGCGTTGCGCAAGGCGATCCGCGACGCGAGTGGCGACGAGATCCTGGACGCCTCCTATCCCTATCGCGACGAGATGAAGGGCAAGGAATACGACGCGCAGATGGAAGGGCTGCAATTGCAGCTGGTGCGGCTGATGCGCGACGTGATCCATACCGGCAAGCGCATCGTGGTGCTGTTCGAGGGTCGCGACGCCGCCGGCAAGGGCGGCACCATCGAGCGGGTGCGCGAGAACCTGAACCCGCGCTCGGCCTATATCGCCGCCCTGCCCAAGCCCAGCGAGCGCGAGGCCGGGGAGTGGTATTTCCAGCGTTACGTGGACTGGCTGCCGGCCCGGGGCGAGATCGCGCTGTTCGACCGCAGCTGGTACAACCGCGGCGTGGTGGAAAAGGTCTTCGGCTTCTGCACCGAGGCGCAGCGCGAGACCTTCTTCCGCCAGCTGCCATCCTTTGAAAGCATGCTGGTCGACGACGGGGTGACCCTGGTCAAGCTGTGGCTGAACGTCGGCCGGGCCGAGCAGCTGAAGCGCTTCCTCGACCGCGAGAAGGATCCGCTCAAGCAATGGAAGCTCAGTTCGATCGACGTGGACGGGCTGGCGAAATGGGATGATTATACCGCCGCGATCCGCGACACGCTGCGGCGCAGCCATTCCGGCATCGCGCCCTGGACGGTGATCCGCTCGGACGACAAGCGCCGGGCGCGGATCGCGGCGATCCAGGCCATCCTGCGCGCGGTGGATTTCACCGGCCGCGACGATGCGGTGATCGGCAACCCCGATCCGAAGATCACCGGCGGGCCGGAGATCCTGGAACCATGATGCGGCTGCTGGCGGCCGTGCTGCTGGTCCTGGGACTGGCGCTGCCGCTGCAAGCGCAGGACCTGCCCGCGCCCGCCAGCACGACGGTCAACGACTTTGCCGCGCTGCTGACGCCCGCCGATGCGGCCGCGCTGGACCGGGCGCTGTCGGAGCTCGACCGCCAGACCGGGGTGCAGGGCACGGTGGTCACGCTCGACAGCAGCCACGGCGCCGGGCTCGAGGATTTCGCCACCCGGCTCTTCAACCGGTGGGGCGTCGGCCGGGCGGACCGCAACGACGGCTTCATGCTGCTGGTGCTGGCCCGGGACCGCGCTGCGCGCATCGAGCTGGGCGCCGGCTATCCGGGCGATGCCGATATCCTGGCCCAGGACATCATGCGCGGCACCATGCTGCCGGCCTTTCGCGACGGCCGCATGTCGCAGGGCATCCGCGAGGGCACGCTGGCGGTGATCGAGCAGATCGCCCTGCCCCAAGCCCAGGGCCGCGGCATCGAGGCCCCGCGCCGCAGCTGGCTCGCGCGGCTGTTCCCGTTCCTGTTCGGCGGCGCCTGGACGCTGATCCTGGCCGGCATGGGCTGGCGGCTGTGGCGCCGCAACCGCTGCCCGCAATGCGGCAGGCGCGGGCTGGAAACGACCCGCGCCCCGAACAGCCAGCCGCAGCCCGACGGCAGCACCCTGGTCTCGGACCAGGTGGTGACGCGGCGCTGCCCGCAATGCGGCTGGAGCGAAACCCGGCTGGCGCCGCTGGGCACGCGCAGCTTCTACGGCCCGGCCGGCGCGCTGCTGCGCCAGGAACGCAACCCGGCCTTCCGCGCCAGCCGCCCCGGCAGCTCGGGCTTCGGCGGCGGCACGTCGCGCGGCGGCGGCGCCTCGGGGCGCTGGTAGGCCGTCGGTTTTGCGGGGCACGGCCCGGCCGGCCGCCGGGCAAGGCTTGCGAGGTGGACCCGGGCCGGCTAGCGTCAGGGCCATTCCGCCACCCATCCGAAAGGCCCCCGATGAAACTCCTGCGTTCCTCCGCCCTTGCGCTGATCCTCGCCGGCACCGCCGCCCATGCCGCCGATTCCGAATTGACGGTCTTCGACTGGGCCGGCTTCGAGGAGCCGGTGATCTTCCAGGGCTATATCGACAAGAACGGCGACAGCCCGACATTCGCCTTTTACGGCGACGACGACGAGGCCTATCAGAAGCTCGCCTCGGGCTTCAAGGCGGACGTGGCGCACCCCTGCTCGCAGATGGTGTCGAAATACCGCGACGCCGGGCTGATCGAGCCCTGGGACACCGCGAAGATCCCGGCCTTCGACACGCTCGACCCGAAATTCCTCGACTCGCCGATCTTCAAGGACGACCAGGGCGTCTGGTATATCCCGACCGACTGGGGCGCGACCGCCATCGCCTATAACAAGGACACCGTCCCGGCCGAGGACGTGGCCAGCCTGAATGTCTTCATCGACCCGAAATACCAAGGCCGGGTGTCGCTGCCCGATTCGGCGGATGACGTCTGGGCGCTGGCCTATCTGGCGACCGGCACCACCGACTGGACCAAGGTCACGGACGAGCAGTTCAAGGCCGCCGCCGACTGGCTGCGCCAGGCGCATCAGAACGTCGCCGCCTATTGGGCCGACCCAGCCGAGCAGGCGCAGTTGATGGCCTCGGGCGCGGTGGACGTGGCCTGGTCCTGGAACGACGGCGTGGTGCTGCTGGAGAAAGACGGCTTCCCGGTCGGCTTCCAGCGCGCGCCCAAGGAGGGCAGCTCGACCTTCTTCTGCGGCTTCATCAACCTGAAGAACGGCCCGGGCAAGGAAGACAAGGCCTATGACTTCATCAACGCCTGGCTCGCCCCCCCGGCGGCCAAGGGCCTGCTGGACACCATCGGCTACGGCCATACCTCGACCGTCGCCATGGAGACGATCAAGGACGAGCCGGCGGTGAAGGAGGGCCTCTCGCCCATCGATGCGCCGATCCTGGCCCAGACCCCGAACGACCCGCAGCAGCGCGAGCGCCAGCTGCAGGAGTTCGAAAAGATCAAGGCCGGCTTCTGACGCCCTGAACCCGACCGGCGCCGCGTGATCGGCCCGGTCGCAGGGGTATTTGGAAAACAAAGAAGGCCGGTCCGCAGGCCCCGCCCTTCTTTGTTGGAAAAATACCCCATGGGGTGAATTGGCCCGCGAAGCGGGGCAAGAGGGGAACGGCGTTCCCCTCTGAAAACATTAAAAACAACAGCTTAATTAGGCTGATACCCCATCTAATACCATGCCGCAGCGGGAACGCAAGGTAACGGCAGAAACAGAAACGCTCCGCCTGCCGGAAAGCAAGCGGGGCGTCCTGATGTCAGTTCGGGCGATCAGGCGGTTTTGGCAGCCTTGATTTCGGCCTCGGTTGCCGGTCGCGCTGCGTTCAGGTGATCGAACTGCTTGGCTTGTTCCGGCGTGGCGTCAAAGACCGTGCGGGGCGGGATCTCGCTGTCGTCCGGCAGGACGATGCGGTTTTTCGCGTAGAGCTTGGGCATGGCTGGACTCCTCAGAAACCGGACAGGCGAACTTTGACGCTCGCGGCGCCGGCCGCATCTGTTGCCACGGTCGCCCGGAAGGTCCGGCTTTCCTCGCCCAGATCGCCCGCACGCTGAATGGTGCGGAACAACAGTTCGCCTGAGGTGCAATCAGGTGCGCGCGTGTCGCGGATCTTGGATGCCTTGGCCGGATTGCCGGTCAGGCGGTGCGGCAGCGACTTATTCATTGGTCTGCTCCTTTTGTTCATGTTTGGATTCCGGTTTGTTCTCGGAAAAATTCAGCCAAGCGCAGCCTCGCGCTCACGGTCAGCGGCGATTTCGGCGCCCAGCCGTTCGACGCTGTAACCCAAAGCCGCGACAGCTTGGCGGCGCGACAGCAACCCTTTTTCCAGCAGCAGGGTTTGCGCCTGCGCATCCTTCATGGGATCAACCCAAGGCTGCGCTGGCGCAATCCATTCGACAGCGGAAAGATTCTCGGTGATCTCGATTCCCAGATCCAGCGCCGCCACCGTCGCGACACGGCGCCAGACAGGATCGAGGAATTGCGGGACCAGGGTTTGAAACTGGAAACGCTCCACGCGCTGGCGGAAAAGCCGCCATCGCAGCGCGCAGGCTGCTGTAATTAGCTTGCGAAACATCGGCCGTGACCAGGTGGACCGGGACACCTGCGCCGGCCGCGATGCGATGCGCCATGTGCCGCAGGAACTCGCCCGCCTGCTGGCTTTGCTGCGGGGCGACGGTCGTGGCACGCCAGTTGCCGGGAAGGCGCAAAATCGCGCCGGGCTCCAAGGACTGCCCGTCCTGCAGCGGATTGTCGCCGCCCATTTCGCCTTCGTTCGTCAGAATGACGGAAAGCAGCGCCGCGATTTTGGTTTGCGTGAGCAGGCTGTCTTCCAGCGCGTCCAGTTCGGAAGCGCCAGCAGGATCGGCGCCAGTGCTGAAACGCCCCGCACCTGCCCCGGCCCCTTCGGATCGAAAACATGCAGCACATCGGCAGCGGGAACGTGAACGGGCGGCGCATAAGTCGCCTGCAGCGCGTCAGGCCGGATCGGATGCACATGGGAGGCAGTCGCCCGGCCGGCGTCGTCCAGTTCCACGCCCGCGGCGATGCTGTCGGTCGTCAGGTCGGCCAGTTGCTCGGGCGGCAGGTGCAAAAGCTGGTCGCCCTGCCACAGCAGGAAGGCTTCGCCGTCGATGCGCTCGGCGCGGGCAAGCTGCGCCTCTGCAGCCCGTAGAAGTCGGCCCGGCCTTGCGCGTCGGCGCGCTTCACCCAGCGGGCAAAATAGTTGTCCAGCAAGGCGCGCGTTTCCGGGTCCGGGTGCTGGCTGGTCGGCATGATGCCCGGCCCGATTGTGGCATCAGTCCAGCTTGCCACGGCCGCGGCAGCAAGAGCGTTGTTCTCGGCGACGTGGCGCGCGCGGCTGCGGATCGACGGACTGGCCGCAACCGTTTCCGGGCCGTAGCTGATGAAGCGGTTTGCGCCGCCGTTGAACCGGGCGCGGGCAGGTGTTGCCGCGTCATAGCTGCACCGCTGGGCGGGCGCGGGCGCAGAACGGCGAAGGATGCGCGACAGGATGCCCATGGGGATCAGCCTTTCAGCGCCGCCAGCACGTCGCGCGCGATTTCGGACGCCGGCAGGGTAAAGCGCGCGATTTCCGGCGCATGCGCTCGACCGGCCATTTGCGCGGCCCGCTGGCGGCGTTCTCGCCCGGCATCATCCGCAGCAGGCCGGGACCAATCGGACAGCGCACGGAAACGGCCATCGGTGCCCATGCAGACAGCAACGGTGAAGCTCTCGCCTCCCTGCGCGCGGCCCATGATTTCCTGCCGGTGCCCCGCAAGAAATTGCGTCAGCACCTCAACCGCCATGCGCCCGATGCCGAAGCCATGGGCAATCTGAACCATACGGATCGAAGCGGCTCCTGCATCGTCGTAAAGAAACACGCGGCCAGAAACATCGGCGGGCGGAAGGTGATTGCGTTGGGCAAGGTTCCGAAGCCCTTTTTCGTAGGCGGCGCGATCCTCGGGGGCGATAGCGTCCAAGCGGGCGAAGGTCTCGGCAATTTGGGCCAGGGTGTGCATGCGATTTCTCCTTGTTTGGCTTTATATCGACGCGAATCCCAGAGCTTCGATGGACGCCTGCAGGGAACACCGGCCTTGCAGGCGTCTTATCAGTCGGGGGGAACAATCCTGCTTCGAGGTTGGATAGTCCCGGCTGGCGCCCATCCCGGCCGTCGTGGGTTATCGGCGGGCTCGGGGATTCATCCTCCCCTCGGGCGCAAAGCCCAGCGTGCGCCCGCTCATGGTCACGCTGGGCTTTTTCATTCGAGGACTCACATGCCGAAAATCCCAGAAACACCACCCTGCCCCGCCTGCGCGCCAAACCAGCGGCAATTCATCAGATCATGGCGCAGCTTGTGGCGCGACTTTCAGCAGATCTCCGAAAGCCAGCGTTCTGGCTCGCCTGCGCCGAAGCCTCTGGAAAGCATCGCGAAGGCAGGGCAGTTGCAGAGCGGCATTTAGGCCCCGCCGATCAATTCAACCTGGAACGCTGGCAACGGTTGAATAGGTGGCTGCAATCCACATTTAGCTTAGTAAAAACAAATACTTGCGAATCGCAAAGCATCATGGCAGTCATGGGTCAATTCAAAGAAAGGTTGACTGATGAAAGCCACGGGTGAAAAAGCCGCAGACCGCGCAATCAGAATCGCGCTCAGCCTGGATCCGCATTCGATCGAGATTGAGCCGATCAGCAGGGCGTTGAAAGATGCGGTGAAGCGCAACGATCAGAAATGCTTGGCACGCTTTGCCTTCTGGGCTGCGACAGGCTATGAACACGTCATGTCCGGACTCAACGATTCAACCATGCCGAACGAATAATAGCAGGCGACGGTTTACGCGCTGCTTTGCTTGCAAGCTCTGCTTGCCGCAGGTCCAAGCGCTGCCCGATAAGCTGCCGTGCGGCAAGCGCGTAAACCGTCGCATCAAGGGTTTCGGCTCGCTTGCCCTTGATGCGCTCGAATCTCGCTTCCGGCTTGCCGCGGACATAGCGCACGATTCTGCGCTCGCTCGCGAATTGTTCAAAGAAGATCGGCGCCAATGCTTCGCCGAACCGAATCCCCTGCTTGCGACTGACGCGCGCGAACACCTGAGATTTCGCAGCATCAACGCCGGCAAGCCAAAGGTGCTGGTTGCCGGACTTCTGCAGCAGCGGCCGGCTAAAACCAGGAACGCCCTTGATCGGCACCACGCGGCGCCCGAAGCGCGGCCGGCAAAAGCCCATGACATGCTCCAAATGCCCGCCATCGCCCGAGTCCACGGCGCAAGCATCAATGCGCATCGTGCCGCCGTTGGGGTGCTGCCACGTCTCGCGCAACAGCGAGTCCAGATCCTGCCAAACCGCTTCGCCGTCAATAGGGCCGTAAATCACGCGATGCGCCAGAACGAACCAATCTGTTTCACCGTGCCCCATGATCACGATTTCAATCCGGTCATCCTGACAGTCGACTCCCGCAGTCAGCCAAAGCACCTCGGGCGGCATCTGGTCGAGGGTGAAGGGCTCGCGGCGGCCGAACAGCTCGTGCTCGTCCAGGTCCTCGCCTTCCGTTTTCCAGGGCTGGCCAAGGATCGTGTTGACGAACGGTTGCAAAGTCTCGGGGCTGCGCTTGGCCTGCATGAAATCGGCAGCCAGTTTGCCCCAGCGGGCATTGTGGTGCGGGCTCACCAGGCAATTGATCCGGAAACCGGCGTGGCCTTTCACCTCGGGCGCCGTCGCGCGCCAGCGGCCTTGCGCGATCATCGCGGGCTTGTGGCGTTCCTCGATCACGCAACCGCAGCCGGGACAGGTCCAAGCCGCTTTGTCGGTCTCGCCCTCGGGCCAGGTTATGTTATGCCATTCGACTTCATGGAAGCCGCAGCTAGAGGTGGCTCCGGAAATCTGAACAGCCGGGATAAGTGGGTTTTCCGCGTATGAGCCGGGCCAGAAATTGATCCAGTGGATCAATTTCCCGGCGATTGGGCAGCATGATGCTGCGAACGACAGATTGCGTCAACCCCTCTACGGGCAGATTTTCGGGCAGTTCGCCGAGAAGGTCAAAGAAGGCGTTCATGTGCGGGATTCCATAGTTGAGAATTGTTTGCAAGTAGTGACCACACGCGGTCAGGGCCCTCGCAGACGCCACCCGCCCGGGAAGGACCCCAGCGAACGCCGGCGAACAGGTGAACGCGGGCGAACGTCAGCGAACGCAAGGCGGGTTTGGGGCTTTTGATCCACGGGCATCTGCATCACCTCATAGCGAAAATCGAGGGGGCATCGTGGGGGAAAGGGGAAAGCCCTATAGGGCGCTTTCCCCGTTTTCCCCCTTCACCGATGTCTGCCGGGGTGGGGAAAATAGGGGATTTTCCCCCGTTTTCCCCGTCGGACAATTCGCCCAGATCTTCAAAGCCCAAGCGGTCGTCAGGATGAAATGTGCGATACATTCCATTTTCGCAGGTCAGAACTTCCTTGTCGGTTAGTTCGTTCAAGGCGCCTTTAACGCCTCTGCGCCGCGACTTCTCGTCCTTTGCCCCAGAAACGCCGGCCGCTACACAAGCGGAAATGAGCTTTTCACGGTTCACCGGCTCGCCGTTGCCAAGGGTATTGAATACCTGCATCGCGATTTCTTGCGGCCTGGTCAGCTTCACCGGCTCGGCAGGTTTTCCGATGCCCCATGCCATAACAGCCGACTCGATAGCGTCGCCTTCCTCATCCGTGCCAATGCGCACCCTCACAAGCTCGGCGTTGGCAAGATCATAGTCTGAACGGGCGTCACGCTGCTTGCCTACCCGAAGGGATACCACTCTGCCCCCATCGGGGCGGCTGACCTCTAGTTCGGAGTCAATGGCTGCCAACAAAGACGTGTGACAGCGCATCCCCTTCGCCCACGCCTTGACCTTCATCTTGTCTGCCGGGGTGCGCCACATCGATTCCAGCCCGTCCAGTTCCTCGATCTCGGCCCATTCGGCGCGCAGGACCGGTCGTGTCCTGTGGATCGTATCGGCAGCCAGCAGGATCGCCAGCCCCACCTCTGGGGGCGCCTCGGCCCTGACGCGGACAAGCAGCGCCGGCAGTTCCTCGGCCGACAACCATGAAAGCCGCTTCTGCCGACTGCGCGGCGCAAGCGCCTCGTCTATGTCGCGCGCCGGGTCGTGGGTCAAAATGCCTTCGGCCACCCCGAAGCGAAAAATCTGGCTGACTTTCCCGCGGATTCGTCGTGCCGCTGCAACAGAGCCGCGCCCCTCGATCTTGCGAACCACGGCCACCACGTCCTTGGGCGCGATCGTGCTGGCAACCCTGTCGCCCAGCGTCGGGAACACGTCCCGCTTCACCTTGGCATAATCCCGCGGAAAGTTGCAGGGTCGACCTTGGCGCGATGCTTCAGAAACCAGCGTTCCGCCAGCGCCTCGAATGTGTTGCCCTCGGCTGCAACAGGCCCGCGCTTGGCTGCGGTCGGATCAATGCCCTTCGCCAGTTGCGCCTTGGCATGGTCGCGCGCCATGCGGGCTTGCAGAAGCGTCATCTGCGGATACTGCCCAAGAGCCAACGTCTTCTGCCGGCCTTCCATCTTGTAGTTAAATCGCCATAGGCGCGCCAGTCGTGCTGACCAGGACATAGAGCCCATGCCCGTCGTTCGCCTTGAAAGGCTTCTCGCGCGGCTTCAGGTTGCACAGCTTGGCATCGGTTAGCGGCATGTCATCCCCTGACTCGTGCGTATCGCGTCCATTTGATACCATGTAATTGCTTCGGATGCCCACGAACGCCCATGGACGCCCGCGAACAATGCAGCCGCTTAAGCCATTGTCTTTAATCCATGTTCTCGCGCAGCAGAACCTTGGCGAATGCCGGCGAACATCCCGCAAGGCGAACAGCGTTCCCCTCCCTTGCGTGGCACAGGTACCGCGCCTATATTCGGCTTGTCCGGGTTCGCCCGGGCTATGGACATAAACGCGCAGGTAATAAGCGGATCGGACCCGGGGGCGGTACCCGGCGACTCCACCAGAGTCTCTCGTTGGGGGCACATGGGGTCGAAACAGGATCGACGAACGTCTAAAGCTGTTTGCTTTGTCTCGGTGAGCTACCACCGTCATCGGTGCAAAATGTACAGTTGCCAACGACAACCGTGCTCCGGTCGCTCTGGCTGCGTAAGCAGCTCGGGTAACCGAAACTCAAGTCCTTCCGCCTAGCAGCGTAAGGCGGGGCCCGCAGGAGCCTGGCAACAGAATCCTGCACCTTCCCTTTCTTCTGGAAATCCGTGGCGCAGCGTCCTATCTCGGGCCGATGCAAGGGAATGCCGCCATGAAAGACCTGACCACTTCCGAGGCCGATGCGCTGATCGCCGAGATGGGCCGCAAGGCGCGCGAGACCGCCGCCGTGCTGGCCGAGACCACGGCCGAGCGCAAGCATGCCGCGCTGATCGGCGCGGCCGAGGCGATCCGCAAGGCCGAGGATGCGATCCTCGACGCCAATGTCCTCGACATGCACCACGCCGAGGAAAAGGGCCTGAGCCCGGCCATGCTCGACCGGTTGAAGCTGGACCCGGCGCGCATCCGCGCCATGGCCGAGGGGCTGCGCTCGGTCGCGGCCCAGGCGGACCCGGTGGGCAAGGTTCTGGCCGAATGGGACCGGCCGAACGGGCTGCATATCCGGCGCGTGGCCACGCCGCTGGGCGTCATCGGCGTGATCTACGAAAGCCGGCCCAACGTCACCGCCGATGCTGCGGCGCTGGCGCTGAAGGCCGGCAATGCGGTGATCCTGCGCGGCGGCTCGGAAAGCCTGGAAAGCTCGACCGCCATCCACGAGGCGCTGGTCGCGGGGCTCAAGCAGGCCGGCCTGCCCGAGGCGGCGATCCAGATGGTCCCGACCCGAGACCGCGAGGCGGTGGCCGCCATGCTGCGGGCACAGGAGTTCATCGACGTGATCGTGCCGCGCGGCGGCAAGGGCCTGGTCGGGCTGGTGCAGAAGGAAGCCCGGGTGCCGGTCTTTGCCCATCTGGAAGGCATCTGCCACGTCTATGCCGACCGCGACGCCGACCTGGAGAAGGCCCGCCGCGTGGTGCTGAACGCCAAGACCCGGCGCACCGGCATCTGCGGCGCTGCCGAATGCCTGCTGATCGACTGGCAGTTCTATACCAGGCACGGCGCCGTGCTGGTGCAGGATCTGCTCGACGCCGGCGTCGAGGTGCGGGCCGAGGGCGAATTGGCCAAGATCTCCGGCACGGTGCCGGCCGAGCCCTCGGATTTCGGGCAGGAGTTCCTGGACAAGATCATCGCCGTCAGGCTGGTCGATGGCGTCGAGGAGGCGATCGCGCATATCCGCCGCTACGGCTCGGGCCACACGGAATCGATCCTGACCGAGAATGACGCCACCGCCGAGCGCTTCTTCAAGGGCCTCGACAGCGCCATCCTGATGCGCAACGCCTCGACCCAGTTCGCCGATGGCGGCGAATTCGGCATGGGCGGCGAGATCGGCATCGCCACCGGCAAGATGCATGCCCGCGGCCCGGTCGGCGCCGAGCAGCTGACCAGCTTCAAATACCTGGTCACCGGAGACGGGACCATCCGCCCCTGATGGATGCCGGACGGCTGCATCAGGACGACCGTCACCGCATCACGCTGTTTCGCGGCGCGGGCGGGGGGCGGCAGGCCGTCGTCACCTTCGAACACGGCCGCGACGTGGCGATGCGGGGCTTCACCCCGCCGTCCTGCCCGCGCTTTGCCCGGCGGCTGGGCATCGACGCGCTGGTGGTGCAGACCGCGCGGCGCGACTGGTTCCTGTCGCCGCAAAGCGCCGCGCTGGCCGAGGCGCTGTCCCTTGCCACCGCAGCCTATGCCGAGGTCACCGCCACCGGCTTTTCGATGGGCGGCTATGCGGCGCTGCTTTATTCCGCCGCCTGCCGGGCGCGGCGGGTGATGGCGGTTTCGCCGCAATATTCGATCGACCCGGCGGTCGCGCCCTTCGATCCCGGACGGCACGGGAAATTCGCCCGCATCGGCCAGCCCATGCCGCGGCCGGAAGCGCATGGCGACACCGGCATCGGCGGGCTGCTGCTTTATGATCCCTCCATCGCCGCCGACCGCGCCCATGCGGCGCGGGTGCGGGCGGGTTTTCCCGGGCTGACCGCCGTGGCGCTGCCGCATGGCGGCCATCCGGCGACCGGGGTGATCGCCGGCGGCACTGGCCGAGTGGCCGAGATGCTGGTTCGGGACCGCATCGACCCGCAGGCCATCCGCGAGTTGCACCGCGCCGCGCGGCGCGGCAATCCCGCCTATCGCCTGCGCCTGGCCGAGGCTGCCCTGCCCCGTCACCCGCAGCGCGCGGCGCCAGAGTTGCATACCCTGGCCGCCGAAGCCCCGCCCGGGCCGGCCATCGAGGCAGCGCTTTTGCTGCTGGAACGGGGCGATCCGCGCGCCGAGACCCTGCTTGCCGCGCGGCTGGCCGAAGAGCCCGATCTGCCGCCCCGCCTGCTGCGCCGGCTCACGCGCGCGCTCGACGGCGCCTAGAACGCGATCTCGCCGCCGCTTTCGTCCAGTTCCCAGCTCAGCGGCCGCCCGGCGGCGCGGGCGAAGCCGGCGAGCAGCAGGAAATGCACCTCGGAGGAGGCCGGCTCGGGCCGGGCCCGGGTCGCGTCCGGGTCGAGCCAGGACCACAGCGCCGGATCGGGCTTGGTGCGGCTCGATTCCGCCACCAGCCGCCAGCCCGAGGCGCCGCGGCACACCAGCACCCGCCCGCCCCAGGGCAAGGCGGTTTCCAGACACATCAGCGCCAAGAGGATCATCCGCGCCTCGGCCCGCGGCAGGTCGCCCTCGGCCTCGAGCCGCAGCTTGAGGCGGCCGCCCTTCTCGACATCGGCCAGCAGCGCCGACAGTTCGGACAGGCTCAGCCGCTGGTCGGGCGAGGCATGGCCGAAGGCGACGCGGAACCAGCGGATCCGCGCCCGCGCCGCCTCGACGCTCTCGGCGATCAGCTGCATCTCGGCGCTGCGGGCGATGCCGGGAAACTCGCCCGACAGTTCCAGCAGCTCCAGCCCGTTGCCGATGGCGCCAAGCGGCGAGACGATGTCGTGGCACAGCCGCGAACTGACCAGCGCCGCCAGCCGCTCTGGCTCGGTTCCGAAGGGCAGCCGGGGGTCGCGATGGATTGTCAGATCGTCCATGAGGAATTAGCCTGCAAAGCGCCGAAGGAAAGGGCGTGAGATGAATGAGATCCTGGAGCCGGGCATGATCGTGCGCCACCCGGGCGCGCCGGAATGGGGCACCGGCCAGGTCCAGTCGCGCATCGGGGATCGCATCACCGTCAACTTCACCCATGCCGGAAAGCAGGTGGTCGATGGCAGACATGTCAGTCTTGAACTGGTCACGGGCGATCCTTTCTGACGCATCGGGCAGAGTAATTCAACTTTTGCGCGAGTCAATCGGTCTTGGCGCCGCCCGTTCGGACGCGGTTGCAATGTCGTCCAGCCGCGCCTAGACACGGGACCGGATCCCCAACAGGCAGGCCATGCCCGGACGATGACGCCCGAAACCTCCTTCTTCGAAACCCGTCTCGCCACGGATGAGACCGACCTTCTGGCGGCGCAGCGCCTGCGCTATCGCGTCTTCGTCGAGGAGCTGGGCGGCGACGGCACCATGGTCGATCACGCCGACCGGCTGGAGCGCGACGAATTCGACCCGGTGGTCGATCACCTGGTGCTGGTGGACAACCGCCGCTCGCGCCAGGCGCTGGATCATGTCGTGGGCGTCTACCGGCTGCTGCCGGGCGACCGGGCCGAGCGCTTCGGCCGTTTCTATTGCGACAGCGAATATGACCTGACGGCGTTGCGCGCTGCCGGCCGCTCGCTGCTGGAACTGGGCCGGTCCTGCGTCGATCCGGCGTTTCGCGGCGGCTCGGGCATGTTCCTGATGTGGAACGCGCTGGCGGAATACGTGCTGGGCCGCGAGATCGAGATCCTGTTCGGCGTCGCCTCGTTCCACGGCACCGACGCGCAGGCCCTGGCGCAGCCGCTGAGCTGGCTGCACCACCACCACCTGGCCCCCGCGACGCTGCGGCCCCGCGCCCGGCCCGAGGGCTTCCAGGCGATGGACCTGATCCCGGAGGCTGAGCTCGATCGCCGCGCGGCCATGACCGGCATGCCGGCGCTGATCAAGGCCTATCTGCGGCTGGGCGGGCTGGTCGGCGAAGGCGCCTATCTGGACCGACCCTTCAACACCACCGACGTCTTCCTGATGGTCGACACCAGGGCCATGTCGGAAAAGCATCGCAAGTTCTACGAGACCCGGCAGGGCCAATGAGCGAGACCTCCCCGGGCACCTGGCACGGCGAGGCCACGCCGCCCGCCATCCCCCGCCCCTCGGCTCTGGGCTGGCTGCTGGTGGCGACGCGGGGCTTGGGCGTCGTCTCGGTGCTGCTGATCGGCGTGATCCTGATCCTGCCGATGCGTTGGGTCGAGCGGCTTTTCGCCGGGCCGCGCCGTCCGGTCAGCGGGCCGCATGTGCAGCTGGTCTGCCGGCTCTGCCTGTGGATCCTGGGCCTGCGCTGGTGCTGCGAGGGCAGGCCGCTGCGCGGCCCGGGCGCCGTGGTCGCGAACCATTCGAGCTGGCTCGACATCTTCGTTCTGAACGCGGCCATGCCGGTGTTCTTCGTGTCGAAAGCCGAGGTGGCCGGCTGGCCCGGCATCAATATCCTGACCCGCGTCACCGACACGCATTTCGTCACCCGCGACCCGCGCCTCGCGCGCCGGCAGGCCGAGGAATTCGCCACCCGCACCCGCGCCGGCCACCGGCTGCTGTTCTTTCCCGAAGGCACCAGCAGCGACGGGCGCCGCGTGCTGCCCTTCAAGCCGACCCTGTTCCAGGGCTTCCTCGATCCCGCCCTGCCCCGGGGCCTGGCCATCCAGCCGATGAGCGCGCATTACCACGCCCCGCCGGGCCGCGACCCGCGCTTCTATGGCTGGTGGGGCAGCATGGCGCTGGGTCCGCATCTGCTGGCGGTCCTGGCCGAGCCGCGCCAGGGCGCGGTCACGGTGCGGCTGCTGCCGCCGATCCCGGTCGCGGAAGAGACCCGCAAGACGCTTTCCGCCAAGGCCGAAGCGGCGGTGCGGCAAGGTTTCGGCCAGGATTGACGCGCCGCGCCGGTGGCGCCGCTGCCTGGGTATTTGCACAACAAAGAAGGCCACAAGGAAGCGCGCATCCCGAGGGAAGCCAGAGGATCGCCTTCTTTGTTGTGCAAATACCCCAGCAGCGGCGCCACGACCGCGTTGCCGCCTAGAGCGGCCAGAACAGCGGGATGGTCAGGCAGGCGACGATGCCGCAGATGATGTCCAGGGGCACGCCGACCTTGACGAAATCGCTGAACTTGTAGCCGCCGGGACCATAGACCATCAGATGCGTCTGGTAGCCGATGGGCGTCGCGAAGGCGACGGTGGCCGAGAACATCACCGCCACGACATAGGCGCGCGGATCGTGGCCCAGCGACTGGGCCAGCGCGATGGCGACCGGCGTCAGCAGCACCGCCACGGCGTTGTTCGACAGGATCTCGGTCATCACCAGGCCCAGGAAATAGACCGCGATCAGCGTGGCGAAGGGCGGCAGGCCGCGCAGCCAGGGCGCGACGAAATCCACCACCAGGGTCACGGTGCCGGTATGTTCCAGCGCCTCGCCCACCGCCAGCATGGCAAAGATCATCGCCATCAGCCGGGCATCGACGAATTCGAAGGCCTCCTCGGCATCGACGCAGCGCGTGATCAGGATGATCGCCGCCGCGACGAAGGACAGCGCCATGATCGGCGCCACGTCCAGCGCCGCCAGCGACACCACCGCCAAGAGGCAAAGCACCGCGATCGGCGCCTTCGAGCGGCGATAGGGCCGCGCCGAGGGCCGCGAGACATCGACCAGTTCCATGTCGGCGGCAAGGCGGCCGATGTCCTCGGGCGCGCCTTCCAGCAGCAGCGTATCGCCGACCTGCACCACCAGGTCGTCGAGCTGGCGGCCGATGTTCTGGCTGCGGCGATGCGCGGCCAGGACATAGACGCCGTAGCGGCGGCGCAAGCGCATGTCGCCCAGCCGCCGGCCGACCAGACGCGCGCCGGGCGAGATCAGCACCTCGACCGTCTCGGTCGCGACCGAGCTCAGCTTGTCGACCATCTGGAAGTTCTTGTTGGCCTGCATCTCGAGCAGTTCCGCCATTTCCGAGCGCAGCACCACGCGGTCGCCCGGCTCGAGCACCACCTCGGCCAGGTTGCGGCGCAGCGACAGGTCGCCGCGCAGCACGTCGATCACCCGCACGGCGTCGCGCTTGAACAGCGGCACCTCGTTCACGTTCATGCCGACCAGGCTGGAATCGGCGGGCACGGCGACCTCGGTGAAATATTTCATGCCGCGCCGGGTGCCGAGGAAACCGGCCAGCGAGGTGCGCTCGGGCAGAAGCCTCCAGCCGATCAGCGCGAAATAGGCGATGCCGGCCAGGGTGATGGCGATGCCGACCGGCGCGATCTCGAAGATGGAAAACGGCACCATGCCGGCCTCGCGCGCCACGCCGTCGACCAGCAGGTTGGTCGAGGTGCCGATCAGCGTCATCATGCCGCCCAGGATGGTGAAATAGCTGAGCGGCATCAGGAATTTCGACGGCGAGGTGCCCAGCCGCAGCGCCAGCTGGATGAAGATCGGGATCATCACCGCCACCACAGGCGTGTTGTTCATGATCGCCGAGGCCAGGATGACGAAGCCGAACAGCCCCGCCAGCGTCAACCGGGGATGGTCGCTCGCATGGGCGGTGACAAGCTGCGACATCATTTCCAGCGCACCGGTGCGCAAGAGGCCGCCCATGATCAGGAACATGAAGGCGATGGTCCAGGGCGCCGCGTTCGACAGCACCGAGGCCGCGTCCTTGAACGGCAGCAGGCCCAGCAGCATCAGCACCGCCGCGGTGCCGATCGCCACCACCTCGGGCGGGTTCCGCTCGCGGACGAATTCGATGAACATCACGACGATGATGGCCAGCATGGCGATGGCCGCATTCGTCCCGGTCAGTTCGAAACCCAGCATGAAGATCCTGTCCAGAGGCGCTGTTAATCACGGCCCTTTCGGTGGGGTATTAGAATTATTTTCTCCACCGCCGCAAGCGAAACAGCATGGGCTTTTCCGCTCAGGCGCCGGCGGGCGCGGGATCCAGCCTGCCGCCCCTGCGCAACGCCTGCACCGCGCTGGCCTTGCCGGTGCGGTCGTCGGTGGTCACCAGCACGCCGCAGAGCGTCGCCTCGCCCTCGGCCGGGGTGAAGCGCTCGCTGGCCATGCCGGTCAGGAAGCGGCGCAGCGGCTCGGTCTTTTCCATGCCGATGACGCTGTCATAGTCGCCGCACATGCCGGCATCGGACTGATAGGCGGTGCCGCGGTTCAGGATCATCGTGTCGGCGGTCGGCACGTGGGTATGGGTGCCGACGACCAGGCTGGCGCGGCCGTCGCAGAAATGCCCGACGGCCATCTTCTCGCTGGTGGCCTCGGCATGGATGTCGACCACCGTGGCCTGCACCAGCCCGCCCAGGGGATGCGCCTTCAGCACCGTATCGAGGGCCGAGAACGGGTCGTCGAAGGGCCGCTTCATGAAGACCTGGCCAAGCGCCTGCGCCACCAGCACCTTGCGGCCGCGCGTCGCCTCGAACACCCGGGCGCCGCGGCCGGGCGCGACCTTGGAATAGTTCAGCGGCCGGATGATGCGCGGCTCGGTCTCGATGAAGGACAGCATTTCCTTCTGGTCGAAGGCATGGTCGCCCAGTGTCACGCAATCGGCACCCGAATCGAGTATGAGCTTGGCGTGCCCCCCCGTCAGGCCCATGCCGCCGCTGGCGTTCTCGCCGTTCACGATGGTGAAATCGACCCCCAGCCGCTGCTTCAGCGGTTCGAGCCCTTCCGAAATGGCGCGCCGACCGGCGCGCCCCATCACATCGCCTAGATAGAGGATTCGCATGCCACAGCGTTAGGCCAAAGCCCCGGGACGCTCAACCCCGGTTCGCCGCTTCAGCCCAGCCACAGCCCCAGCGCCACGCCCGAAAGCGCCAGCGCAGCCCCCAGGACCACGCCAAGGGCCATCCCCCTGCCCCGGCGGACCGGCACCGCGACGATCTGCGGCTCGCGCAGCAGTTCGGGCATGCGGCGTTCCAGGAATTCGGGCAAGAGCGGCGCGAAGCGGCCCAGCACCTGGACGGCGCGGCCCAGGTCGCGCGCCGCGGCCTTGGGGCCGAGGTTGTCGCGGATATAGCTTTCGACCACCGGCCGCGCGACCTGCCAGATGTTGATCTGCGGGTCGAGGCTGCGCGCCACGCCCTCGACCACCACCATGGTGCGTTGCAGAAGAATCAGTTCGGTCCGCGTCGCCATGCCGAAGCGTTCCGTGACCTCGAAGAGATAGGCCAGCAGATTGGCCATCGAGATCTGGCTGGCATCGGCGCCGAAGATCGGCTCGCCCACCGCCCGCAGCGCGCGGGAGAACTCCTTGATGTCGCGGTCGCGCGGGACATAGCCCGCCTCGAAATGCACCCGCGCCACGCGCTCGTAATCGCGGCGGATGAAGCCCATCAGGATCTCGGCATAGACCCGGCGGGTGTATTCGTCGATCTCGCCCATGATGCCGAAGTCATAGATGATGACATCGCCGTTCACCGCGACCTTCAGGTTGCCCTGGTGCATGTCGGCATGGAAATAGCCGTCGCGCAGCGCGTGCTGCAGGAACAGTTGCAGCACCCGGGCGGCGATGGTCGGCAGGTCGTGGCCGGCGGCGCGCAGCCCCTCGACGTCGCCCATCGGCAGGCCCTCGGCCCAGTCGCTGGTCAGCACGCGCCGCGCCGACAGGTGCCAATGCGGCTTCGGCACCTGCATGCCGGTGTCGCCCTCGGTATTCTCGGCGAATTCCGAGGCCGAGGCGGCCTCGAGCCGCAGGTCCAGCTCGCCCATGACCACGGATTCGAAATGCGCCACCACGTCGCGCGGGCGCAGGCGGCGGGTCGCGGGCGACAGCCGCTCGATCATGCCGGCGGCGAAGTGGAAGGCGTCGATGTCGCGGCGGAAAGCGCCCTCGATGCCCGGGCGCAGCACCTTGACCGCGACCTCGCGCCCGGTGTCGGCGCGGCGGCCGCGATGGACCTGGGCGATCGAGGCCGCCGCCACCGGCTCGGCGAATTCGCTGAACAGCGCCTCGATCGGGCGGCCGAGATCGGCCTCGACCATGCGCCGGGCCTGGTCCTGGGGAAAGGGCGGCAGCCGGTCCTGCAGCATGGCGAGCTGGTCGGCCAGTTCCGGCCCGACCACGTCCGGGCGGGTGGAAAGGATCTGGCCGAACTTGATATAGGCCGGCCCCAGCGCGGTGATGGCACGGGTGACGGGCGGCAGGGACGGATCGCCCTTGTAGCCCAGCCAGGCGAAGGGCCAGCCCAGGATGCGGGCGGCGACGCGGACGCGGGCCGGAGCCTCGGCCGCGTCCAGCGCCACCTTCATCGCGCCGGTGCGCTCGAACGTGGCGCCGGTGCGGACCAGCCGCCAGATATTGTGCGGGCCGCGCATCGTTACAGCTTCCAGCCGGAATGCAGCGCGGCGATGCCCATGGACAGGTTGCGCCATTGCACCCGGCCGAAGCCGGCGGCGCGGATCATCTCGGCAAAGGTTTCCTGGTCGGGGAACTTGCGGATCGATTCGACCAGGTATTGATAGCTGTCGCGGTCGTTCGCGACGACCTGGCCCATCACCGGGATGACGTTGAAGGAATAGCGGTCATAGGCCCATTGCAGCATCGGCACCGGGATCTGGCTGAACTCCAGCACCATCAGCCGGCCGCCGGGCTTCAGCACCCGGCGCGCCTCGGCCAGCGCGTCGGGGATGCGGGTGACGTTGCGGATGCCGAAGCTGATCGTGTAGCGGTCGAAGCTGTCGTCGGCGAAGGGCAGCGCCATCGCGTCGCCGGTGACCCAGGCCAGGCGGTCCGCCAGCTTGCCGGCCTCGGCGCGCTTCCTGCCCTCGACCAGCATCGACTCGGTCATGTCGCAGACGGTGACGCGGGCGTCCCGGGCGCGTTCCAGGAAGCGGAAGGCGATGTCGCCGGTGCCGCCGGCCACGTCCAGCAGGTGCTGGCCGTCGCGCGGCGCCAGCCAGTCCATCATCGCGGTTTTCCAGACCCGGTGGATGCCCATGCTCATCAGGTCGTTCATCACGTCATAGCGCGAGGCCACGCGCGAGAAGACGCCATGGACCAGCCCGGCCTTGTCCTTTTCGGCCACGGTGCGAAAGCCGAAATGGGTTTGCTTGCTGGGGTCGTCGGTCATCGCGCTTGTCCATCCGTCGTTTCGCGCCCAGATAGTCCGAAAGCGCGCGGCGCACCATGCGACGAATGGAAAAGAAATGCCAGAACTGCCCGAGGTCGAAACCGTCCGCCGTGGCCTTGCGCCGCATCTCGAGGGCCATGTCATCGCCCGGGCCGAGGCGCGCCGTCCCGACCTGCGCTGGCCGCTGCCGCCGGACCTGGTGCAGGTGCTGACCGGTGCACGGGTGACGGGGCTGCGGCGGCGGTCGAAGTATATCCTCGCCGACCTTCAGGATCGCGGCAGCCTGCTGCTGCATCTGGGCATGTCGGGCAGGATGCTGATCGAGGGCGAGTCGCAGGGCGATTTCCACCGCGACCCGGCCATCCTGCCGCGCCACGACCATGTGGTGTTCTGGACCGACCAGGGCACCCGCATCACCTTCAACGACGCGCGCCGATTCGGCATGGTGGACCTGGTCGCGCCCGGAGCCGCGCATCCGCTGCTGGCGCAGCTGGGCCCCGAGCCGCTGTCGCCGGAATTCACCCCGGCGGTCCTGGCGGCGGCCTTCGCCGGGCGGCGCACGCCGGTCAAGGCGGCGCTGCTGGACCAGCGCATCGTCGCGGGCCTGGGCAATATCTATGTCTCCGAGGCGCTGTTTCGCGCCGGCATCGACCCGCGCCGGCTGGCCGGGCAGGTCACGGCCGCGGAAATCGCGGCGCTGGTCGGCCATATCCGCGCCGTGCTCGAGGAAGCCATCGCGGCCGGCGGCTCGTCCTTGCGCGACCACCGGCAGGCAACGGGCGAGCTGGGCTATTTCCAGCATTCCTTCCGCGTCTATGGCCGCGAGGGCGCGCCCTGCCCCCATGGCTGCGGCGCCACCGTCGAACGCATCGTGCAATCGGGCCGGTCGAGCTATTTCTGCCCGCATTGCCAAAGCTGAGCCCGGCCCGCGCCCGGATGATGGCCGGGAAAGCCGTCAGCCCCTGCGCGCGGCCCGGTCCCGGACCGGGTTCGACAGGATGCCGATCCGGTCGATCTCGACCTCGCAAATATCGCCGTGCTTCATGAAAAGCGGCGGCTTGCGGGCCATGCCGACGCCCGAGGGCGTGCCGGTCACAAGCACGTCGCCCGGCTCCAGCGTCATGAACCGCGAACAGATCGACACCAGCCGCGCGACCGGGAACACCATGTCGTCGATCATCGCGCTCTGCACCGTCTCGCCGTTCAGCCGCGTGGTCAGCCGCAGGCCCTTGCAGCCGGGCGGAAGCGCGTCGGCGCTGACGAAACAGGGACCGAAGGCGCCGGTGTCGTCGAAGTTCTTGCCCGCCGTCCATTGCGGCGACTTGAACTGATAGTCGCGCACCGAGGCGTCATTGAAGATCGAATAGCCGGCGACGTGATCCAGGGCTTCGGCTTCCTCGACGTCGCGGGCGCGCTTGCCGATCACGGCGACCAGCTCGCCCTCGTAGTCGAGCTGCTCCGAGACCTCGGGGCGCAGGATCGGCGCGCCATGGCCGATCAGGCTGGAGCTGAAGCGTGCGAACAGCGCCGGATAGCCCGGCTGCGCGAGCCCGCTTTCGGCGGCATGGTCGGCATAGTTCAGCCCGACGCAGACGATCTTGCCGGGATGGGCGATCGGCGGCAGGAAAGACACCGCCTCGGGGTCGACCGGCTGGCCGTGCTGCAACGCCCGGGCCGCATGGGCCAGCGCCTCGCCGCCCTGCCGGATCAGGCTCGGAAGGTCGCCGGGATAGCCGGCCTCGCTCGCAAGCAGGCCCCGGAGGCCGGCTTCGGTCTCGACCGCCAGGCCCTGCATGCCTTTGACGGCATAGGCGAAGAATTTCATGCGCTCCTCCTCGATTCGAGGGGCGGAGCATAGGGCGGTCCACGCCATCGTTGAAGCCGGGATCGGGGCTGGCAAAAGGGCGCGCCGGCGCCGCCGCGGACCGGAAAGAAGCGCGCTGGCCTTGCGGTCGCGCTTTTGTTACGAGTCGCGGTCAATTTGGTTCGAAAGGCGATGAGATGATGGCTTACCAGACCCTGACCGTCGAGATCGACGACTATGTGGCCCTGATCCGGCTGAACCGGCCCGAGGCGCTGAACGCGCTGAACTCGCAGCTGATGGGCGAGCTGGCGGATGCCGTGGCGGAGGCCGACCGCAACGAAAAGGTGCGCTGCATCGTGCTGACCGGCAGCGAGAAGGCCTTCGCCGCCGGCGCCGACATCAAGGAGATGTCCGGTAAGAGCTTCGTCGACGTCTATACCGGCAATATCTTCGGCGACGAGATCGACCGCATCACCGCGGCCCGCAAGCCGATCATCGCCGCGGTGTCGGGCTATGCGCTGGGCGGCGGCTGCGAACTGGCCATGGCCTGCGACTTCATCATCTGCGCCGACAATGCGAAATTCGGCCAGCCCGAGATCAACCTGGGCGTCATCGCCGGCATCGGCGGCACCCAGCGCCTGACCCGCTTTGTCGGCAAGTCGAAGTCGATGGACATGCACCTGACCGGCCGCTTCATGGATGCGGCCGAGGCGGAACGCTCGGGCCTGGTCAGCCGCGTGGTGCCGGCCGCGAAGCTGTTGCCCGAGGTGATGGCGGTGGCCAAGAAGATCGCCGAGAAGTCGCAGATCGCCACCGTCGCCGCCAAGGAGGCCGTGAACCGCAGCTATGAGACCACGCTGCGCGAGGGCGTGCTGTTCGAGCGCCGCACCTTCCAGGCGCTGTTTTCGACCGAGGACCAGAAGGAGGGCATGGCCGCCTTTCTGGAAAAGCGCGAGCCGCAGTTCCGCGATCGCTGATTGGGCTTGGCTTTCGGCCCGGGGCGCTGTATAGGCCCGGGCTTACATGCGCGTGGGCCCGCTTAAGGCAAGAATCATGACCGTCCTTTCGGGGACGGTGCCGTGGGGCTTTTGCGTGACAGAGATTACGAGAGAAAGACAGAACCCATGGCCAACACGCCCCAATCCAAGAAACGCGCCCGCCAGATCGAGCGGGTCACCGCCGTCAACAAGGCGCGCCGCTCGCGCATCCGCACCTATCTGCGCAAGGTCGAAGAGGCGCTGGCCTCGGGCGATGCCGCCGCGGCCGCCGAAGCCCTGAAAAGCGCCCAGCCGGAACTGATGCGCGGCGTCACCAAGGGCGTCGTCCACAAGAACACCGCCTCGCGCAAGATCTCGCGCCTCGCGGCCCGGGTGAAGGCGCTGGCCACGGCCTGATCGGCCGCCGGACCACCGCGACGGATGCGGCATTTGCGCAACTGTCGGGTGCAAGATTTAGGGGCGCACTCCTCTGGAGCGCGCCCTTTCGCATGAAGAGCCGCTGGTTTTCCTCCGGAAAATCAGTGGCTTGCAGGATCGCTTGCCGCGCCCGCGGCGCCGGCCAGATTCGATGCGGCAAAGTGACTGTCAAGCGCGAAGATCGGTTGCTGGGCGGCGGCGGTTCTTGCTAGCTTCGTCCCTGCGATTCACCATCGCGCCTGGGGGACATGCTTCAGCGGTCAGCACGACCGCCACCCGCTGGAGCGGCAGCAGGATCAATTAAGGATCCGCTACCGATGACGCGCAAGCCGGCTGCCACCGGCCTGCGTTTCGTGTCTGAACGTTTCGGCCGCAGGACGGCTCTGCGCGACGCTTCGGCGGCGGATGTCCTGTTGCCGAAATTTGTCCGTCGGGCCGGTGCAAGGCGCCTCATGCCGGGAATCCGGCAGAGATCGGGGACAAGAGACGGACTTGGGCGAGACAATGGACACAGTTTGGGGACAGGCGCGTGCGGAACTTCAGAAGATCGTCGGAGCCGACAGTTTCTCGACCTGGATCGAACCCCTGCGCCTGACCGGCGTCGCCGAGGGCACCGCCACCATCGCCTGCCCGACCCGCTTCCTGTCCGACTGGGTCTCGCGCCATTACAGCGACGACATCCTGAAGGTGCTGGACCGCGTCGGCGGCCCGGTGCAGCGGCTGAGCTTCGAGACCCGCAGCGCCTCGGCCCGCCCGCCGGCCGCCGCCCCCGCGGTGAAGCGCCCGACGCCCCGCGCCGCGGTGGACGAGGATCTGGCCGCGCCGCTGGACAGCCGCTTCACCTTCGAGAATTTCGTCGTCGGCAAGCCCAACGAGCTGGCCCATGCCGCCGCGCGCCGCGTGGCCGAGGGCGGGCCGGTGACCTTCAACCCGCTATTCCTTTATGGCGGCGTCGGCCTGGGCAAGACCCACCTGATGCATGCCATCGCGCGCGAGATCCAGATCCGCCAACCCGAGGCCAGGGTGCTCTACCTCTCGGCCGAGCAGTTCATGTATCGCTTCGTCCAGGCGCTGCGCGACCGCACCGTGATGGATTTCAAGGAGCTGTTCCGCACCGTCTCGGTGCTGATGGTCGATGACGTGCAGTTCATCGCCGGCAAGGACAGCACGCAGGAGGAATTCTTCCACACCTTCAACACCCTGGTCGACCAGGGCAAGCAGATCGTCATCTCGGCCGACCGCGCGCCGGGCGAGATCAAGGACATGGAAGAGCGCATCAAGTCGCGCCTGCAATGCGGCCTTGTCGTGGACCTGCACCCGACCGATTACGAGCTGCGGCTGGGCATCCTGCAAAGCAAGACCGACAGCTTCCGCGCGCAATATCCCGGCCTGCTGATCGCGCCGGGCGTGCTGGAGTTTCTCGCGCATCGCATCACCTCGAATGTCCGGGTGCTGGAGGGGGCGCTGCAGCGGCTGTTTGCCTTCGCCAGCCTGATGGGCCGCGAGATCACGCTGGACATGACGCAGGAATGCCTGGCCGATATCCTGCGCGCCAATGATCGCAAGGTGTCCATCGAGGAGATCCAGCGCAAGGTGGCCGAGCATTACAACATCCGCCTCGCCGACATGATCGGGCCGAAGCGGGTGCGCACTGTCGCCCGGCCGCGGCAGATCGCCATGTATCTGTCCAAGCAGATGACCTCGCGCAGCCTGCCCGAGATCGGGCGCCGCTTCGGCGGCCGGGATCACACCACCATCATGCATGGCGTGCGCAAGATCGAGGAATTGCGCGGCGCGGACCGCAGCCTGGCCGAGGATATCGACCTGTTGCGCCGGCTGCTGGAAGCCTGATCCATCCGCTTGACCTTGTGCGGAATTGTGCCAAATTGGCGCCCCGCGCCGCCGCGCAAGATCGACTTGAGGACCGACCATGAAATTTTCGATTGAACGTGCCGATCTGGTGAAGGCGGTCTCTCAGGCCCAGTCCGTCGTCGAGCGTCGCAACACCATCCCGATCCTGGCCAATGTGCTGATCGAGGCCACGCCCGAAGGCGTCAGCCTGCGCGCCACCGATCTTGATACCGAGATCGTGGACCGGGCCGCGGCCCAGGTCGAACGGCCGGGTGCGACCACGGTCTCGGCCTCGATGCTGAACGACATCGCCCGCAAGCTGCCGGATGGCGCGTTGGTGCAGCTTAGCCTGGACGCGGCCTCGCAGCGGCTCTCGGTGCAGGCGGGGCGGTCGAACTTCAGCCTCGCGACCCTGCCGCGCGAGGATTTCCCGGTCATGTCCTCGTCGGAATATTCGGCGAATTTCTCGGCTCCGGCGGCGGTGCTGCGCCGGCTGTTCGACAAGTCGAAATTCGCCATCTCGAACGAGGAAACCCGCTATTACCTGAACGGCGTCTACATGCATGTGGCCGAAGGCGAGGACGGCCCCAGCCTGCGCTGCGTCGCGACCGACGGCCACCGGCTGGCCCGCATCGACGCACCCCTGCCCCAGGGGGCCGAGGCCATGCCCGGCGTGATCGTGCCGCGCAAGACCGTGGGCGAGCTGAAGAAACTTCTGGACAACGACGAGACCGAGATCGCGGTTTCGGTCAGCGAGACCAAGGTGCGGTTCGCGACGCCGACCATCACGCTGACCTCGAAGGTGATCGACGGCACCTTCCCGGATTACAGCCGCGTGATCCCCTCGGGCAATGCCCGCAAGCTGGAAGTCGATGCCGGCGATTTCGCCAAGGCGGTGGACCGGGTGGCGACGGTCAGCAGCGAGCGCTCGCGCGCCGTCAAGCTGTCCTTGGACGAGGACCGGCTGGTGCTGTCGGTGAACGCCCCCGATGCCGGCGCGGCCGACGAGGAACTGCCCGTCGCCTATGCCGACGAGCCGCTGGAGATCGGCTTCAACGCCAAATACCTGCACGAGATCGCCAGCCAGATCGAGCGCGAGAATGCGGTCTTCCTGTTCAACGGCTCGGGCGACGCGGCGCTGATCCGCGAGGGCGGCGACACCAGCGCGGTCTATGTCGTGATGCCGATGCGCGTGTGACGCTTTCCCGGCTGCACCTGGCCCAGTTCCGCAGCTGGGCCCGGCTCGACATCGACCTGGACCACCGGCCCGTCGCCATCCACGGACCGAATGGCGCGGGCAAGACCAATATCCTGGAAGCGATCTCGATGCTGTCGCCCGGCCGCGGCATGCGCGGCGCGGCGCCCGGCGACCAGGCCCGCAAGGGGCCGGAGGTCGGCTGGCAGATCCGCGCCCGGATCGGCGAGCATGAGGTCGCGACCCGCGCCCTGCCCGGCCAGCCGCGCGAGGTGGCGATCGACGACAAGCCCTCGACCCAGATCGCGCTTGGCCGGCTGATGCGGGTGATCTGGCTGACCCCGGCCATGGACCGGCTGTGGACCGACGCCCCCGAGGCGCGGCGGCGTTTCCTGGACCGGGTGACGCTGAGCTTTGCCCCCGGCCATGCCGAGGATGCGCTGGGGTATGAGAAAGCCATGCGCGAGCGTAACCGGCTGCTCAAGGACGAGATCCGCGATGCCGGTTGGTTTCGCGCGCTGGAGGCGCAGATGGCCGAGTCGGGCGCGGCCGTCACCCGCAACCGGCTGGATGCCATCGCCCGCATCACAGCGGCGCAGGACGGGGCCGGCACCGCCTTCCCCTCGGCCAGCCTGGCGCTGCTGCCGGGCGAGGGTTTCGCGGATGATCCCGACCCCGCGCGCATCGCCGCCCGGCTGGCCGAGGGCCGCCCCCGCGACATGGCCGCCGGACGCACCCTGACCGGCCCGCATCGCGCCGACCTGGGCGCGCATTGGGGGCCGCAGGCCATGCCCGCGGCGCTGTCCTCGACCGGCGAGCAGAAGGCCCTGCTGCTGTCGCTGATCCTTGCCAATGCACGGGCGCTGGTCGGGGAAAGCGTGGTGCTGCTGCTCGATGAGGTGGCGGCGCATCTGGACGCCGACCGCCGCGCCGCGCTTTACGACGAGATCTGCGGCCTGGGCGCGCAGAGCCTGCTGACCGGCACCGGGCCCGAGCTGTTCGCGGCGCTGCGGGGCCGGGCGCAGTTCCTGGCGGTCGAGCGGCAGGGCGAGACCTCGAGCCTCGCCATGGGTATTTGAAGAGCAAAGAAGCCGGTTGCGCGTCGATTCGGGTCTTTGGGAAACGGTGAAACTCAGGGGTCGAGCATCAGGTCCACCAGCTCGAAGCGGGTGACGTTGACCAGGCCCAGGTCCGAGATGCGCAGTTCCGGGATCACCACCAGCGCCAGCAGCGAGTGCTGCATATAGGCGTTGTTGAGCGTGCAGCCGCAATCCTGCATCGCCTGGACGATGGCCTGGGCGGCCTGGGCGACCTCCTCGGCCGGGCGGTCGGACATCAGCCCGGCAATGGGCAGGGCGACGCTGGCGAGCTCTTCCCCGTCCCGGAAGACGGTGACGCCGCCGCCGAGCGCACCGAGGTGGTTCGCAGCCGCGGCCATGGCCTGGCGGTCGGTGCCGACGACGATCATGTGATGGCTGTCATGCGCGACGGTCGAGGCGACCGCGACCCGGCCCCGGTAGCCGAAGCCCGTGACGAAGCCGTTGACCACGCCGCCGGTACCGCGGTGGCGTTCGACCAGCGCGATCTGGCAGGTCTCGCCCTGGCCCTCGATCACGCCGTCGCGGATCGGCAAGCTGGCCTCCAGCGCCCGGGTCGGGGCCTGGTTCTCGACCACGCCGATGACGCGGACGCGGGCGCTGTCGCCGCTCGCGCGGATTTCAAAGTCGCCGGCGGTCAGGGTCTTGCCGAGATGCACCGAGTTGCGGGCCGTCTTTGGCCAGTCGATGCGGGGGCAGTCGGCCAGCAGGCGGCCGTTCTCGGCCACGACCGCGCCCTGGGCGATCACCGTCTCGATGGGCAAGGTCGTGAGGTCGCTGGTCAGGATCAGGTCGGCCCGGCGGCCGGGGGTGATGCTGCCGAGTTCGCGTTCAAGGCCGAAGTGGCTCGCGGTATTGATCGTCGCCATCTGGATCGCCACCAGCGGGTCGCAACCGCAATCGACGGCATGGCGCACCACCCGGTTCATGTGACCGTCATGGACCAGCGTGCCGGAATGGCTGTCGTCGGTGCAGAGGATGAAGAAGCGTGGGTCGAGCCCCTTTTCGGTGATCGCGGTGATCTGGCTTGCTACATCGTACCAGGCCGAGCCCAGCCGCATCATGCAGCCCATGCCCTGGCGGACGCGGGCGATGCCCTGCTCTTCCGAGGTGGTCTCGTGGTCGTCGTTGGCGCCGCCGGCGACATAGGCGTGGAAGGGGCGGCCGAGGTCGGGGCTGGCGTAATGGCCGCCGACGGTCTTGCCCGCCGCGCGGGTCGCGGCGATCTCGGCCAGCATCTGACGGTCGCCCGCAGCGACGCCGGGGAAGTTCATCATCTCGCCCAAGGCCACGATGCCCTCCCATCCCATGGCCTGCGCCACCTCGCCCTCGGTGATGGGCTGGCCTGTGGTTTCCAGGCCGGGGGCCGAGGGCGCGCAGCTGGGCATCTGGGTGAACATGCTGATCGGCTGGATCAGCGATTCGTCGCGCATCAGCCGCACGCCTTCAAGGCCCAGCACATTGGCGATCTCGTGCGGGTCGTGGAAGATCGTCGTGGTGCCATGCGGGATCACCGCCGCCGCAAAGCCCGCCGGCGTCAGCATCCCCGACTCGACATGCATATGCGCGTCGATCAGGCCCGGGACCATGAAGCGGCCCGCCGCCTCAACCACCTGCGTGTCGGGGCCGATCGCGGGGCCGGCGTCGGGGCCGACATAGGCGACGCGACCGTCCGCCACCGCCACGTCGATGCCGGGGATCACCTCGCGCGTGTGGACGTTCACCCATTGCCCGCCGCGGATCACCAGATCGGCCGGGGCGCGGCCGGCCGCCACCTCGACCAGGCGGGGCTGGGATTCGGTCCATTGCTTCAGCATCGCTGTCTCCTTGTTCCTGGCCCCCAGATTGCGGCAGGGTGGCGCGGAAGGAAAGGCGGCGTGATGGAATGGAGCGGCGAGGCCAGCGTGATGACCGGCGCGAGGCATGGCGAGAACGCCGTGATCCTGACCGTGCTGACGCGCGAGGCGGGACTGATGCGCGGGCTGGTGCCGGGCGGCGCCAGCGCCAGGCGCGCGGCCATGCTGCAACCGGGCAACCGGGTCAGCCTGCGCTGGCGGGCGCGGCTCGAGGACCAGCTGGGCACCTTTGCCGTCGAGCCGGGCCGGGCGCGGCCGGGTCTGATCGCCGGGGCGGATGCGCTGGCCGGGGTCAATGCGGTGACGGCGCTGCTGGCCTGGGCCCTGCCCGAGCGCGACCCGCATCCCCGGCTGACGGATGCGACCGAGCTGCTGCTGGACCTGATGGATGCCGGCGCCGATTGGTCCGAGGACTATCTGCGCTGGGAAATGCGGCTGCTCGATGAGCTGGGTTTCGGCCTGGACCTGAGCCGCTGCGCCGTCACCGGCGCGCGCGAGGGGCTGGCCTATGTCAGCCCGCGCTCGGGCCGGGCGGTGTCGGCACAGGCGGCGGGCGACTGGGCGCCGCGGCTGTTGCCGCTGCCGGCGATGCTGGGCGGGCGCGGCAATGGCGGGCTGGCGGATGCCCTGGCGCTGACCGGGCATTTCCTGCATGCCCGGCTGGCCGAGGTCCATGCCGGCAGGCCGCTGCCCGCCGCCCGCGCCCGGCTGGTGGCGCGGCTTACGGGGTCACGACCTTCCAGCGAATGGTGACATCGGGTCCGGTCATGACCAGCGCGTCACCGTCGCGCCGCGCCTCGCGCACCGCGGCCAGCGCCTGGAAGAAAGCGTGCTCGCCGCCCTCTTGCAGGCAGGCGCGGCGGGTGGTCGCCAGCGTGCCCAGGTCCAGTGCCGGCAGCCTGGCCCGGTTGCGGCCGGTGAAGCTGTTGCAGGGACCCTGCCCCGAAACCGCGCCATCCTCGGCGATGCGCAGCGTCGGCACGCCCGAGACCGCGACCCCCTCGACCGCGATCAGCGCGTAATCGCCGGGGATGGCCGCATCGGTTTCGGCTTCCGTCACGCAGGCCGCCAGGGCCAGCGGCAGGGCAAGCAGGATTGTCCGCATGGTCCGTTCCTTTTTGCGAGGGGGCGCGCCGCCCGGTCACTTCTCCTTGCGATAGCCCGGCTCGTAGGTCAGGTAGGTCGGCCCCTTGATGGTCAGCACGCCGCCTTCATAGGAGATGCCGTTGGCGCCCGAGAGCGCCTGGAAATAGCGCGATTCCAGCTGACCGGCCTTGCCCGAGCAGGCCGCTTCCGTCCTGGTCAGCGCGCCCAGGGCAAAACCCGGCGGCTCTGCGGTCTGCGGCGCGGAATAGTGGTTGCAGGGCGCCTGGCCCGAGATCGAGCCGTCGGCCTCGATGGTCATGCCGACATTGCGCTGCGGCACCGTGTCCGAGCCGATGCCGACCAGCACATAGGGGCCGGTCGGCACGTTCGAGCCGGGGGTCGAAGGCGCGGTCGGCTCGCAGGCGGCAAGGCCCAGCGTGGCGGCAATCGCCGCGGAAATCAGGGGGATGCGGGTCATTGGCAGCTCCGGTTCTGTTGTTGCCGCCATAATGCCTGAACGGCCCCCGCTGTCCAGCAGGGGCCGGAATTTCATCCTAGTCCAGTAACCTGCGTGCAATAACCTGGGCCTGGATCTCGGCCGCGCCCTCGAAGATGTTGAGGATGCGGGCATCGCAAAGCACGCGGCTGATGGTGTATTCCAGCGCGAAGCCGTTGCCGCCGTGGATCTGCAGCGCGTTGTCGGCCGAGGCCCAGGCGACGCGGGCGCCCAAGAGCTTGGCCATGCCGGCCTCGAGGTCGCAGCGCCGGCCGTGGTCCTTTTCCCAGGCGCTGAAATAGGTCAGCTGGCGGGCGATCATGATCTCGACCGCCATCATGGCGAGCTTGTCGGCCACGCGGGGGAACTCGATCAGCGACTTGCCGAACTGCTTGCGGTCGATGGCATAGCGCATGCCGATCTCGGCCGCGCATTGCGCCACGCCGACGGCGCGGGCCGCGGTCTGAATCCGAGCCGATTCAAAGGTTTCCATCAGCTGCTTGAAGCCGCGTCCCGGCTCGCCGCCCAAGAGGTTCTCGCCTTTGATGCGGAAGCCGTCGAAGCCCAGCTCGTATTCCTTCATGCCGCGATAGCCCAGCACCTCGATCTCGCCGCCGGTCATGCCGGGGGTCGGGAAGGGGTCGTCGTCGGTGCCCGGGGTCTTTTCGGCCAGGAACATCGACAGACCGCGCCAGTCGGTGCTGTTCGGGTCGGTGCGGGCCAGCAGCGTCATCACATGGGTGCGCTGCGCATGGGTGATCCAGGTCTTGTTGCCGGTGACGACCCAGTCCTCGCCGTCCTTCACCGCGCGGGTGCGCAGCGACCCGAGGTCGCTGCCGGTGTTCGGCTCGGTGAAGACCGCCGTCGACAGAATTTCTCCCGAAGCCAGCGCCGGCAGCCATTTCGCCTTCTGCGCATCGGTGCCGCCGCAGAGAATCAGCTCGGCCGCGATCTCGCTGCGGGTGCCCAGCGAGCCGACGCCGATATAGCCGCGCGACAGCTCTTCGGTCACCACCACCATCGAGGCCTTGGACAGGCCGAGCCCGCCGAATTCCTCGGGAATGGTCAGGCCGAAGACGCCGAGTTCCGCCAGTTCCTCGATGATCTCCATCGGGATCAGCTGGTCCTTCAGGTGCCATTCATGGGCATTGGGGATGACGCGCTCCTCGGCATAGCGGCGGAACTGGTCGCGGATCATCTCCAGATCCTCGTCCAGGCCCGAGGCGCCGAAAGTGGCGCGGCCGTGGTTGTCCTGCATCAGCCGCACCAGCTCGGCCCGGGCGGCGGGGGTATTGCCGCGCATCAGCGCCCGCGCCGCGTCCCCCGGCGTCCAGTCGAGGCCGAGGTCCGAAAGCCGCGCGAACTCGGTCTGGCTCATCGGGATGCCGCCGGCGATCTGGGTCAGATATTCGCCCAGGCCGATCTGCAGGATCAGCGCCTCGGCCCGGCCCAGGGTGCCGGCCTCGGACAGGCGGCCGGCCCAGGCGGACAGCTGGCGGATCGATTCGACATAGGTGGTCAGCCAAGACAGGGCATGCGCGGCGTGCTGGTGTTCCTCCAGCAGGTCGGCCTGCGGCTTGCCGGCGGGGGCGACCAGCGCGCGCAGGGCCTCGGTCGCGCGGGATTGCAGGGCCTGAAGCTCGGGCACGGTCTTGGCGGCAAGCTCCAGCAGGGCGGCGGGCGTGTCGGCGGGCATCGCGGGCATGTCCTTCATGGCGGAATCCTTTTGCGGCGTCGCAGCATGACTAGCCGTTTCGCGGCCGCAGCGCAACTATCATGCGCACCGCAGCGCCACAACGAACGAAAATGACCCGCCTGCCTCGGACCTTCTTTGCTCCCCAAATACCCCGGGGGAACGCCGCAGGCGTGGGGGCAGAGCCCCCGTCCCGCTTGCATCCGCCGCCCCCTGCATTATGGCTGCCTCATGTTCGGACTGGACCCCTTTCACCTGGCACTCGCCATCGCCATCACGCTGTTTTCCGGCTTCGTGAAGGGCGCGATCGGCTTTGCCATGCCGATGATCATGCTTTCCGCGCTGGGGTCGTTCCTGACCGCGCAGCAGGCGGTGGCGGCGGTGATCCTGCCGGTGCTGCTGACCAACATCCGCCAGGCGCTGCGCCAAGGCTGGCGGCCGGCCGCGCAGGCGACCTGGGCCTATCGCTGGCACATCGGCATGGTGGTGCTGTTCATCCCGGTCAGCGCCTTTTTCGCGACCCGGGTGCCGCAATGGCTGATGTATGCGCTGATCGGCGTGCCGATCACGCTTTACGCGGGCTGGCAGCTGGCCGGCCGCAGCCTGGCGCTGCCGATCCACCACCGCCGCCGGGCCGAGATCGCGACCGGCATCATCGGCGGGCTGATCGGCGGCATCTCGGGCATCTGGGGGCCGCCGCTGATCGTGCTCCTGCTGTCGCTGCATGCGCCCAAGGCCGAACAGATGCGGGTGCAGGGCGTGGTGTTCTTCATCGGCGCCGTGGTGCTGACGGCGGCGCATCTGCAATCGGGGCTGCTGAACGCGCAGACGCTGCCCTTTTCCGCCGCGCTGGTGGTTCCGGCGATCATCGGCATGGGGCTGGGCTATCTGGCGCATGACCGGCTGGACGTGGTGCAGTTCCGGCGCTGGACGCTGGTCCTGCTGGTGCTGACCGGGCTGAACCTGATCCGCCGGGCGCTGGAACTGCTGGGGCCGCCGGTGTAACCCTGCCGCCAAGACAGGAGAGTGCCGATGCCAGACCCCGCCCGACTGACCGCCGAACTGATCCGCTGCCCCTCGGTCACGCCCGAGGAGGGTGGCGCGCTGGAGCTGCTGGCGCGCGTGCTGGCCGAAGCCGGTTTCGAATGCCACCGCACCGACCGCAACGGCGTGCCGAACCTGTTCGCGCGCTGGGGGGCCAGGGGCGTCCGGACCTTCGGCTTCAACGGCCATACCGACGTGGTGCCGCCGGGCGACCCGGCCAGCTGGACGCATCCGCCGTTTTCGGGGGCCGAGATCGACGGCTGGATCTGGGGCCGCGGCGCCACCGACATGAAATCCGGCGTCGCGGCCTTTGCCGCCGCCGCCATCGGCTTCGTGACCGAGACCCCGCCGGAGGGCGCCGTGATCCTGGCCATCACCGGCGACGAGGAAGGTCCCGGCCGCGACGGCACGCTGGCGCTTCTGGACTGGATGGCCGCCAACGGCGAGCGCATGGACGTCTGCATCGTCGGCGAGCCCTCGAACCCCGACCGCATGGGCGAGATGATCAAGATCGGCCGGCGCGGCTCGATGACCTTGCAGATCGAGGCCAGGGGCGTGCAGGGCCATGCCGCCTATCCGCATCGCGCGAAGAACCCGGTCCACGCCCTGCTCGGGCTGCTGCACGATCTTACCAGCCAGCCGCTGGACCAGGGCACGGCGCATTTCGACCCCTCGGGCCTGCAGGTCACGACCATCGACGTCGGCAACCCGGCCTCGAACGTGATCCCGGAAAAGGCGCGGGCGACGGTCAACATCCGCTTCAACGATGCGCATAGCGCGGCCAGCCTCGATGCGATGATCCGCAGCAAGGCCGAGGCAATCGCCCAGGCGACCGGCGTCGGCTTCAACATCGCGACCGATGTCTCGGGCGAAAGCTTCCTGACCGCGCCCGGCCCCTTCGTCGAGCTGGTCGCGGGCGTGGTGCGCGCGGAAACCGGGCTCGACCCGGTGCTCTCGACCTCGGGCGGCACCTCGGATGCGCGTTTCGTCAAGGATCACTGCCCGGTGCTTGAATTCGGCCTGGTCGGCCATTTCATGCATCAGGTGGACGAGCGCGTCCCGGCCGAGCAGGTGCGCCAGCTGTCGCGCATCTATCGCCGCATCCTGGAGCAGTATTTCGCATGATCGAGGAAACCACCGACCTGGACACCTGCCGCGCCATCCGCCGCGCGGTCTTCGTCGTCGAGCAGGCCGTGCCCGAGGCCGAGGAATGGGACGGCCGCGATGGCGAGGCGATCCACCTGCTGGCCCGCGACGCAACCGGCGCGGCCATCGGCACCGCCCGCATCCTGACCGAAGGGCAGACCGGCAAGATCGGCCGCGTCGCCGTGCTGGCATCGGCGCGCGGCACCGGGGCGGGCGCGGCGCTGATCCGCGCGGCGCTCGCGCGGCTGCGCGCCATGCCGGGCATCAGTCGCGCCAAGCTGGGCGCCCAGACCCATGCCATCGGATTCTACGAAAAGCTGGGCTTCGCCGCCTATGGGCCGGAATATGACGATGCCGGCATCCCGCATCGCGACATGGCGCTGGAGCTTTGATGATCCGCCCGGAGCTGGCCGAAAAGCTGCGCCCCTGGGCCGAGACCGGCGCGGCGCTGGCCGCCACCGGCTTCGGGCTTTGGGTGTTCTCGCTGGGCGGCTGGCTGTTCTGGCCGCTGGGCGGGCTGATCGCCGCCGCCGCGGCCGCCTGGGCGCTGGATGCGCGCCGGCGCATGCGCTTTCGCCATGACGGGCTGGGCCCCGGCATGGTCGAACTGGACGAGGGCGCGATTCGCTACCTGTCGCCGAACCGGCTGCTGGGCGGCGAGATCGGCCTGCGCGAACTGACCGAGATCCGGCTCATGCGCCTCAACGGTCGCAGCCACTGGCGGCTGAAAAGCGTCGCGGGCGAGGCGCTGCTGGTTCCCGTCGATGCGCGCGGCGCGGAATTCCTGGCCGGCGCCTTCGCCACCCTGCCCGGCATCGACATGGGCCGCGTGGCCGCCGCCCTGGCGCCCGGGGCGCCGACGATTCAGACCGTTTGGACCAGGCCCGCGCGCGCCGCCTTGACTTGAGCCCCGGGCCTTGCCACCTGTGGCGGGCAAGGCAGAAGAAAGGCCACCGATGTCCATTCCCCAACAGGGCGGCGGCCCGATCGAGCGTCCCGAACAGCTGGCCGAATATCTCGCCTCGGGCGAGAAGCCGCGCGACGCCTGGCGCATCGGCACCGAGCACGAGAAATTCGGCTATCGCCATGCCGACCTGATGCCCCTGCCCTATGAGGCGCCCGCGGGCCAGCCCTCGGTCAAGGCCATGCTGGAGGGCCTGCGCGACCGCTTCGGCTGGACCCCGGTGCTGGAGGCCGGCCATATCATCGGGCTGGAGCGCGACGGCGCCAATGTCAGCCTGGAGCCGGGCGGACAGCTTGAACTCTCGGGCGCGCCGCTGGAGACCATCCACCAGACCTGCGACGAGGTGAACAGCCACCTTTCCGAGGTGCGCGAGATCGCCGACAAGCTGGGCGCTGGCTTCATCGGCCTGGGCGCGGCGCCGATCTGGACCCAGGACCAGATGCCGATGATGCCAAAAGGCCGCTATCGGCTGATGACCGATTACATGGGCCGCGTCGGCACGCTGGGCACGCAGATGATGTATCGCACCTGCACGGTGCAGGTGAATCTCGACTTCGCCAGCGAAGCCGACATGGTGAAGAAGCTGCGCGTGGCGCTGGCCTTGCAGCCGGTCGCCAATGCGCTGTTCGCGAATTCGCCCTTCCTCGACGGCAAGCCGAACGGCTGGAAAAGCTGGCGCGCGCATATCTGGCAGAACCTCGACGCGGCGCGGACCGGCATGCTGCCCTTCGCCTTCGAGGATGGCATGGGCTATGAGCGTTGGGTCGACTACGTGCTCGATGTGCCGATGTATTTCGTCTATCGCGACGGCAAATACATCGACGCGCTGGGTCAGAGCTTCCGCGATTTCCTCAAGGGCAAGCTGCCGGCGCTGCCGGGCGAGGTGCCGACGCTGTCCGACTGGGCCGACCACCTGACCACGGTCTTCCCCGAGGCGCGGGTCAAGAAATTCATCGAGATGCGCGGCGCCGACGGCGGCCCCTGGCGGCGGCTCTGCGCCCTGCCCGCCTTCTGGGTCGGGCTGGTCTATGACGACGCGGCGCTGGACGCGGCCTGGGATCTGGTCAAGGGCTGGGACGCCGAGACACGCGAAAGCTGGCGGCGCGAGGCCGGGCTCAAGGCGCTGGACGGCGCGGTCGGCGGCACCCGGATGCGCGATCTGGCGCGCGAGGTGCTGGCGATTTCCGAAGCCGGGCTGAAGGCGCGGGCGCGTCCCGGGGCGGGCGGGCTGGTTCCGGACGAGACGCATTTCCTGAACGCACTCAAGGAAAGCGTCGAGACCGGCAAGGTGCCGGCCGACGAGATGCTGGAGAAATATCACGGCGAATGGCAGGGCGACCTGTCGCGGATCTACGCCGAATATTCCTATTGAAAGCAAAGGGCCGGAGTAATCCCCGGCCCTTTTTCCGATGTCAGTTCTGGGTGGCGGGCGGCTGGTTGCGGCCGGCCATGAACTGGTCGAACTCGGCCTTGTCCTTGGCCTCGCGCAGCTTCTGCAGGAAGTCCAGGAACTCCCGGTGCTCGTCCTCGAGCCGCTTCAGCGTTTCCTCGCGATAGGCGTCGAAGGCATAGTTGCCGGTCGGCTGCGCGAAATCGCGCCCGAAGCCGCGACGGTGGTGGTGGTGATGATGGCGGTGGCGGCAGGAAAACATGCGTTTGCTCCAGATCATGTAGCCGAGGATGGCGAGGCCCACGGGCCAGCAGGCGATGAAGCCCAGGATCATGGCGGCGATCCAGGCCACCTTTCCGCGTTCGTCCAGCCAGTCCCGGATGCCTGCCAGCGCAGCGCCGATCCGGTCCACGACGGAGGGGCACGGGGCGATTTCAGTGTTCATTGCGGTCCCTTTCCGATGTGAATGTTAATCACATTTACATAGATGGAGCGCCGCAAGCGGGGTTCAAGTCCGCATCGGGAAAAAGTCAGTCCGGGATGATGCCCAGGCCGCGCAGATAGATCAGCGCGCCACTTTCCAGCATGTCGGCGGGGGCGATGGGCGAGCGCGCGCCGGGCTTGCCGCGGCCGAAGAGCTCGACGACGCCATGGCTCAGCGCCCAGATGTGGTCGGCGATCATGCCGGCGGGCGGGCGCGGGCCGGGCCGGGCGACGAAAAGCGACTCGGCGCCGCGCACCAGCACGCCGCGCGCCCGCTCGGAGGCCTGCTGCAAGGCGGAATTGCCGGCGATCGAGATGCCGGATTCGAACATGGCGATGTAGAAGCCGCGCCGCTCGGCCGCGAAGGCCAGATAGGCCTGGCCCATGCGCAGGAAGGCGGTCAGCGGCCGCGGCCGGCCATCGTCGAAGGCGGCTTCCAGCCGGTCGGCGAATTCCTCGAAACCCTGGCGGGCGACCTCTTCCAGCAATTCGTCGCGCCCGGCGAAATGGCGATAGGGCGCGGCGGCGCTGACGCCGGCCAGGCGGGCGGCCTCGGCCAGGGTAAAGCCCTGCGGGCCGCTGTCCTCGATCAGCTTGACCGTGGCCTCGACCAGCGCCTGGCGCAGATTGCCGTGGTGATAGGAGGAACGGGCCATGACCGGCCCTTACATGCCTTCGCCGAAATAGTCCCCGACCAGCGCACTCAGCGCATCGGCCAGTTCGGCCGCCTCCGCCCCCTTGGTGGTGACGCGGATGGTGCTGCCGCGCGGCGCGGTCAGCATCAGCAGGCCCATGATCGAATCGCCCGACACGCTCAGCCCGTCCTTTTCCACGGTGGCTTGGGCATCGAAACGCTCGACCGTCTCGACAAACTTGGCGCTGGCCCGCGCATGCAGGCCCTTTTCGTTGATGATCGCCAGCTCGCGGGTGACGGCCCCGTTGGTCAGGTCATTCATGAGGCGGCGCGGCTCGGCACAGGGATCACATCGGCAGGCAGGACATCATAGCTGTTGATGTACTTGCGCCCGGCGTCCTTGGCCAGCGTTACCGCATCCGCCACCGACAATTTGCGCGACTTGGCCAGCTTGACCAGCATCGGCAGGTTCGCGCCGTACAGGATCGAGCGGTTGCGCGCCGCGCAGGCCATCAGCGACAGGTTCGAGGGCGAGCCGCCGAACAGGTCCGTCACCACCACCACGCCGTCGCCGGCATCCACCGAATCGGCGGCCGCGCAGATTTCGGCCTGCTTCTGGCCACGATCGTGGTTCTCCTCGATCGTTACGGCCCGGATGCCGGTCTGCGGTCCCACCACATGCTCGACCGCCGAGAGATATTCCCGCGCAAGGCCGCCATGCGCCACGATGACAATCCCGATCAATTCGCTCCACCACGCATCAGCCGCCAAAACCCGCGCCCGTGCTGTGCGAGAGGCCAATCAGGCCATCATCACCAGGTGCCGGCGCCTTCTCGCGGCGTTCAAGTTCCCGATGTCTAATTGACACTTGCCAACCTGCTTTCGCAAGCGCATCAGCCATTTTTTCCGCCATTGTGACGGAACGGTGTTGCCCTCCGGTACAACCGAAGCCGATGGCCAGATGGGCCTTACCCTCTTCTAGATGGGCCGGAAGGGTAAAAAGCACAAGATCCAGCACCCGTTCGAAGAAGGGCGCGAATCGCGGATCCGACGCAACGTAACCCTGCACGGCACTGTCGCGGCCGTCCAATGGGCGCAGCGCCGGCTCCCAATGCGGATTGGCGAGGAAGCGGCAGTCGAACATCACGTCCACCCCGCGCGGCACCCCGCGCTTATAGGAAAACGACTGCACCGAGACCGCCAGCCGCCGCCCCTGTTCGGCATCGAACCAACGCGACAGTTCCGCCTTCAGATCATGCGGCGAGAGTTCCGAGGTATCGACCAGCACATCGGCCCGGGCGCGGATCGGCGCCAGCATGTCGCGCTCGGCCCGGATGGCGTCCAGGGGCGAGGCTTCGCCCCGCAAAGGATGGCGGCGGCGGGTTTCATTGAACCGTCGCAAAAGCTGCTCGGTGGTGCAGTCCAGGAACAGCACCTCGGGCGCATATGCCGGCAGCCGGGTCAGCTTGTCGATCAGCTCGATCAGGTTCGCGACCGAGAAATCGCGGTTGCGCACGTCCAGCCCCAGCGCCAGCGGCACCGGGCGCGGCGGCCCGTCCAGAAGCCGCGGGATCAGCGACAAGGGCAGGTTGTCGATGGCCTCATAGCCCAGGTCCTCGAGCACGTTGATCGCGGTCGAGCGTCCCGCCCCGGACGGCCCGGTGATCAGGACCAGCCGCTGCGCGCCTTCGTCGCGGCCATCCTTTTCCTGGCTGTCGAGATCGTCCATCGCCTCCGGCCCTTGATTCAGCTGTCGCGCAACTCCGTGTCCGCCCTACCGGAATCAAGATATTGCAAGAGCATTGACGCAAGATGAACGCGGCCGGCGCCAAGGACAAGGGGCAGGTCGCTGTCGAAAAGGCCAAAGCGGCGGTCGGGCGGCAGCCGCTCGGGTTCGGCCTGGTCCAGATCGACCGCCAGCGCCAACTTCACCGGCCCATGCGCGCGGGCGCGCAGGATGCCGACGCCGCGCGCCTCGATCAGCCCGCGCAGCGAATCAGGCGCATCGGCGATGATCGCGCCGGCCTCATACCGCAGCGCCGTGCGGTCATCCGCGACCAGCGCCGCGCCGAGCGCCATCATTTCAAGCGCCAAGCCGGATTTGCCTGCGCCGGAGGCACCGAGGATCAGCAGTCCCCGGCCCCGATGCGCGACGCAGGATGCATGCAGGATCATGGTCACCTCCCCTTGATACGGCCTCGAATCGCTCCACCCAAAGGTTGAGGCTGCCGCTCTTTGTGACGAAATCCCGACGGCAAAGCCATGTCCGGGCGACTGATAGCGATAAACCATCCTGGTAGCGCTAAACCTGACGATATGTGCGCTTTCCCCGGGAAAAGGGCGTGTTATAGGACGCGCAACGGCCGGTTGTCGGCCCGGAATCTTGCAGGAGCCAAGCTGTCATGAGCGAACCGCGCGTCAATCCGAACTGCCGTCTGGAAGACCAGGGAATCACCGGGCTCGGCCAAGTTCACTACAACCTGCTTGAACCGGCGCTGATCGAGGCCGCCATCCAGCGCGGCGAAGGCAAGCTGGGCCTGGGCGGGACTTTCCTGACCACCACCGGCGTCCATACCGGCCGCTCGCCCAAGGACAAGCATGTCGTGCGCACGCCCGGCGTGGAAAACGCCATCTGGTGGGAAAACAACCGGCCGATGGCGCCCGAGGCTTTCGACCGCCTGCACGCCGACATGCTGGCCCACATGAAGGGCCGCGACTATTTCGTCCAGGATCTCTACGGCGGTGCGGACCCGGCGCTGCGGCTGGACGTGCGCGTGGTGACGGAACTGGCCTGGCACGGGCTTTTCATCCGCAACCTGCTGCGCCGTCCCGAGGCGGCCGAGCTGGCCAGCTTCGTGCCCGAGTTCACCATCATCAACTGCCCGAGCTTCAAGGCCGACCCGGAACGCCACGGCTGCCGGACCGAGACGGTGATCGCGCTGAACTTCGAGAAGAAGCTGATCCTGATCGGCAACACCGCCTATGCCGGCGAGAACAAGAAGTCGGTCTTCACGCTGCTGAACTACATCCTGCCGGAAAAAGGCGTGATGCCGATGCATTGCTCGGCCAACCACGCCATCGGCAATCCGGACGACGCCGCGATCTTCTTCGGCCTGTCGGGCACCGGCAAGACCACGCTTTCGGCCGATCCCTCGCGCACGCTGATCGGCGATGACGAGCACGGCTGGTCGGACAACGGCATCTTCAACTTCGAGGGCGGCTGCTACGCCAAGACCATCAACCTGTCGGCCGAGGCCGAGCCCGAGATCCACGCCACCTGCTACAAGTTCGGCACCGTGATCGAGAACATGGTCTTCGATCCCGACACGCTGGAGCTGGATTTCGAGGACAACTCGATCACCGACAACATGCGCTGTGCCTATCCGCTGGAGCAGATCTCGAACGCCTCGCCCTCCTCGCTGGGCGGCATGCCGAAGAACGTCATCATGCTGACCTGCGACGCCTATGGCGTGCTGCCGCCGATCGCGCGGCTGACCCCGGCGCAGGCGATGTATCACTTCCTGTCGGGCTTCACCTCGAAGACGCCGGGCACCGAAGTGGGCGTGACCGAGCCGACGCCGACCTTCTCGACCTGCTTCGGTGCGCCCTTCATGCCGCGCCGGCCGGAAGTCTATGGCAAGCTCCTGCAGGAAAAGATCGCCGCCACCGGCGCGCATTGCTGGCTGGTCAATACCGGCTGGACCGGCGGCGCCTTCGGCACCGGAAAGCGCATGCCGATCAAGGCGACCCGCGCCCTGCTGACCGCGGCGCTGGACGGTTCGCTGAACGGCGTGCAGTTCCGCAAGGATCCGAACTTCGGCTTCGAGGTTCCGGTCTCGGTCCCCGGCGTCGAGGACAAGCTGCTGGACCCGCGCCAGACCTGGGCCGATCCGGCCGCCTATGACGCCCAGGCCCAGAAGCTGGTCGGCATGTTCAGCGACAATTTCGCGCAATATGCCGACAAGATCGACGAGGACGTGCGCGCCGCCGCCATCGGCTGAGGCATGGGGGCGCTGCCCCCGCCCCTGCGGGGCTCCCCCGGGGTATTTCTGGAACAAAGAAACACGGGCGGTCGCGAGGCCGCCCGTGTTTCATAGCGCGGCTTGCCAGTCGCGCACGGCTTGCAGCGGCCAGATCAGCATCAGCACGTTCAGCGTAAGCCCGTCGCGGATCAGCCAGGTGGTCAGGATCTCGAACCCCAGGGCAAGGGCGACCGAGGCCCAGACCGGCAGGCGGCTGGCCAGGACGAAGCCCACAATCATCGCCAGGATGTCGCTGACCGAGTTCAGCACGCTGTCGCCGTAATAATCGAGCGAGATGGTCACGGCGCGGTAACGCTCGATGATGGCATCGGAGTTTTCGACGATTTCCCACAGCGACTCGACCAGCGTGGCGATGGCCAGGCGCCAGCCGAAGGACATGCGCCGGGCGACAAGCCACAGCGCGGCATAGAACAGGACGCCGTGGATCAGGTGCGAGGGCGTATACCAGTCGGAAATGTGCTGCGAGTTTTCCGAGCTGACGGTCTTGCCGTGCCAGAGCTTGACATGGCCGCAGGTGCAGATCGGCTCGCGGCCGATCCACAGCAGCCATGCGGCGGCAAGCGCCAGGATCAGCGCCGTCAGGACATAGGGCAGCAGCCGCTGCAACCGGTTGTCGGGCATGGGCTATTTCCGGATGCGGCGGCGCTTCTGGGCGCGCTTGACCTCGGCCAGCCGGGCCTGGGTGGCACGCTTGCGCATCGGGCCCTTGCCCTTGCCGCGCTGGCCCGAGCCCGGCGGCAGCGGCCGGCCCTCGACCTCGAGCAGCTCCAGCAGCAGCCCGCCGGTCAGCGGCACCGCCTCGGACAGGCGGACGGTGACGCGCTGGCCGATGCCGATTTCCAGCCCGGTTTCGGCGCCCATCAGGATCTGCGCATCCGGGTCGTAGTGGAAATATTCGCGGCCGATCTCGCGGATCGGGATCAGCCCGTCGGCCCCGGTCTCGTCCAGCCGCACGAAGGCGCCGAATTTCTGCACGCCCGAGATGCGGCCCGAGAACTCGGCCCCGACCCGGTCGGCGAGATAGGCGGCAAGATAGCGGTCGGTGGTGTCGCGCTCGGCCGCCATCGAGCGGCGCTCGGTTTCCGAGATCTGCTGCGCGGTCTCGGACAGGTTCTCGATGTCCCCCTCCGACAGACCGTCCTTGCCCCATTTGTGTCCAAGGATCAGCGCGCGATGCACGATCAGGTCGGAATAGCGCCGGATCGGCGAGGTGAAATGCGCGTAGCTGCGCAGCGCCAGCCCGAAATGGCCCAGGTTCTCCGGGTGGTAATAGGCCTGCTGCATCGAGCGCAGCGCGGTCATGTTGATCAGCTCGTCGAAATCCGAGCCCTGGGCCTGTTCCAGAAGCCGGTTCAGGTGCCGGGTCTGCAGCACCTGGCCCTTGGCCAGGGTGAAGCCCGAGGCCGCGGCCACCTCGCGCAGCGCGTCGAGCTTTTCCACCGTCGGCTCCTCGTGCACGCGATAGAGCAGCGGGCGGCGCAGGCGTTCCAGTTCCTCGGCGGCGGCGACATTGGCCAGCACCATGAATTCCTCGATCAGCCGGTGCGCGTCGAAGCGGTCGCGGAAATTGACCGACTTCACCCTTCCGTCCGGGGTCAGCACGATCTTGCGCTCGGGCAGATCCAGTTCCAGCGGCTGGCGCCGGGCGCGGGCGGTTTTCAGCAGGCCATAGGCATGCCACAGGGGCCGGATCGCCGCATCCAGCAGCGGCGCCGTGACCGCGTCCGGGTTGCCGTCGGCGGCCGCCTGGGCCTGCTCGTAGCTCAGGCTCGCAGCGGAATGCATCATGGCGCGGTGGAAGCTGTGCGAAACCTTGTTGCCCTGCGCGTCCAGCCGCATGCGGACGGCGATCACCGGCCGGTCCACGCCCTCGTGCAGCGAACAGAGATCGCCCGACAGGATGTCGGGCAGCATCGGCACCACCCGGTCGGGGAAATAGGTCGAGTTGCCGCGCTTCCGCGCCTCGCGGTCCAGGGCCGAGCCCGGGGTGACGTAATGCGCCACGTCGGCGATGGCGACCCAGATGTCGGCGCCGCCGTCCTCGCGGATCTCGGCCGCCACGGCATCGTCGCGGTCGCGGGCGTCCGAGGGGTCGATGGTGATGAGCGGCAGTTGGCGCAGATCCTCGCGGCCCTTCATGGTCGCGGGCCTCGCGGCATCGGCCTCGGCCATGACCACGTCGGGAAAATCGTCGGGGATGCCGTGCTGGTGGATGGCGATCAGGCTGACGGCGCGCGGCGCCGAGGGGTCGCCCAGCCGCTCGGTGATCCGCGCCATCGGCAGGCCCAGGCGGCCGCGCGGGCCGGTCTGCTCGGCCTCGACCAGCTCGCCGCTTTGGGCGCCATGCACTTCGCGCGCCGGGACGACCCATTCCTTGTCATTGCCCTTGTCGATCGGCAGGATGCGGCCGCCGGCCTCGGGGCCGCCGGAGCTGGCGCGGTAGATGCCGACGATCTTGTGGCTGACCGTGCCGATGCGGCGGATCAGCCGGGCCTGGTAGTCGTGATCCTCGCCCCTGGTCTCGATCAGCCGGGCCAGGATGCGGTCGCCGGGGGCCAGCGCCGGGTCGGATTTCAGCGCGGCATAAAGGATGCGCGGCACCGGACCTTCGCCCTGCCATTCCATCGGCTTGGCGAAGATGTCGCCGTCCTTGTCGGGCGGCAGCAGTTGCAGCACCGTGACCGGCGGCAGCCGTTCCGCATCGCGGTAATGCCGGCGGCGGCGCTCCAGCAGCCCCTCGGCTTCAAGCTCTTTCAGGATGCGCTTCAGCTCGATGCGGGCCGCGCCCTTGATGCCGAAGGCCTTGGCGATGTCGCGCTTGGCGGTGGCGTCGGGATGGGCGTTGACCCAGTCGAGAATTTCGGTTCGGGAAGGTAGCTGTGCCATGACACCACGCTAGCACGGCCTCACGCCCTGCGGCAGGGGCAAAAGCTGTTGGAGCGGCGCGGCCGCTGGGCTAGGAATCGGGGCATGGACACGATGCCCGCCTGGACCGACACCGCCCTTTGCCTTCAGGCCCCGACGGCCGAGGGCGTCCTTCCCGTGCTGATCGCCGGCCCCGAGAATGCGCGAGGCACGGTCCTGCTGCTGCATGGCCGCAATGGCGCGCCGGCCCAGCCGCAGATCGCCGAGATCGCGCTGGCCTATCTGGCGCGCGGCTGGCGCGTCGCGGCGCCGGCGCTGCCGAATTCCTCGGCCTCGCCCGGATCGGGGCCGGCCTCCGAGGTCAGCTTTGCCCGCCATGTCCGGGCGGCGGCGGGGGTGCGCGACTGGCTGGCCGCGCAGACCCCGGGCCAGGTGCTGGCGCTGGCCGGGCACAGCATCGGCGGCTATGCCGTGGCGCATCTGGCGGCCGACAGGGCCGATATCCACCATGTCCTCGCGGTTTCGCCGCCGATGTCCGGGATGGTGCTGATGCGCGCGCGCGAGGCGATGGGCCCCGCCGCCATCGAGGAGGTGCGGCGCGAGGCGCCCGCCTATTTCACCGAGATGCAGACCGCCGATGCCGAGCCGGCGCTGCGCCGGGTCACGGCGCCGCTGGCGGTGGTGACGGGCGCCTGCGACGGGCTGGTGCCGCTGGCCGATGCCCGCGCCTATTTCGCCGCCGCGCCGAACGGGCGCTTCTTCGCGGCGCTGCCGGATCAGCATCATTGCCCGGCCGGGCCGGCCTGCGCATCGATGCTGGCGGCGGCGCTGGCCGCGCTTGGCGCCTGACATGGCCGCCCCCGATCCGGGCTGGATCGCGGCGCAGCGGCTGGCCTCGGCCCAAGCGATGCGGGGGGCCTGCTCGGCCACGCATCTGGTCCGGCGGCGCGAGGGCTTCGGCGGCGCGGTGCGGCCGGCGCCAGGGTCGGTGCTGGCCTCGCCCCGCATGGCCAGCTGGGATCCCGAGCCGGATTACTTCCACCACTGGATCCGCGATTCCGCCATCGTCTTGCGTGCCGTGCCGCTGGCCATGATGGCCGATCCGCAGGCGCGCGATTTCTGGCTGCGTTTCATCGCGGATTTCGTCAGCTTCTCGCTGACGCTGTCGGACCCCACGCGGCAGGGACCGCCGATGAACCCGCTGCGCGCCACCATCCGGCCGGGGCTGGAGAAATTCCTGCGCCCCGATGCCGAGTTGGCGGCGCTGTCCGGCACGGCCTGGCTCGAGGAGCCCCGCTTCGGCCCCGACGGCAGCCCGGACCTGGAGCAATGGAGCCGGCCGCAGGACGACGGCCCCGCCCTGCGCGCATCCAGCCTGATGGCGGTGCTGGACGCCGTGCCCCAGGCCGACAGCGCCGCCGCCCGCGCCCTGATCGCCCGCGATCTCGCGCATCTCGCGCGCGTCGCCGGCCGCCCCTGCATCGGCCCGTGGGAGGAGGCGCCGCCCCGCCGCAGCACATTCACCCTGATCGTGCAATGGGACGCGCTGGACCGGGCCGGCCAAAGCGCCGAGGCCGCCCGGCTGGCCGCGCTGATCGACCAGGCGGCCGACCCGGTCTCGGGCGGCTGGCGCGACAGCATCGAGGCCGCGCCGGGTTGGCTCGACGCCGCGACCTGCCTTGCCATCCTGCACGCCCGGCGCAGCGCCGGCCCCTTTGCCCTGACCGCGCCGCGCAGCCGCGCGACCGTGGCGGGGCTGGAGGCGGTCTTTGCCGAGCTCTATCCGATCAACCGGGGCCGCAACCCGCTGGCCATCGGCCGCTTTGCCCGCGATGTCTATTTCGACGGCAACCCCTGGTATCCGACCACGCTGGGCTTTGCCGAGCTGCATTACCGCATCGCAGCGCTGACCGGCGACACCGAGGCCTTCGCCAAGGCCGAAGGCTGGCTCGCGCTGATCCAATCCGTCGCGCCCATCCCCGGCCCGCTGCCCGAGCAATTCGACCGCCGGACCGGCGCCCCGACCGGCTGCCTGGACCTGACCTGGTCGGCAGCGGCCTTCCTGGAAGCCGCTGCCGCGCGCGAGACCGCGCTTCAGGCCATGGCGAGATAGGGCGCCGAAAAGCCCAAGGCGCGCAGGCCCCGCTGCACCTCGGCCCGGCCCGAGACCAGCCGCCAGATCAGCCCCGAGCGGTGGTTTTCCAGCCCGATCACGATCGGCGCCTGGTCGATCGCCAGCCGGCTCTCGGCCACCCAGTCGCGGGCCGGGCAGAAGGCATCGACGAAACCGGCCTCGCCCCAGATCCGGCCGCCCCAGTCATCGTGCATGTGACGCAGCACCGGCATCGCCTCCTCCGGGACAAAGGGAAACGAGGCCAGCGCGGCGGTGGGGGTGATCGTCCCGGTATCCTCGACCGGCGAATGCGCGACATAGCCCGAGGGGTCGTCGCTGGCGGTCAGGCCCCACAGGCTCTCGCCATAGCCCGCCCAGCCCTGCGGGTTCGCCAGGCAATGCGCGCGGTTGACCAGCGCATGCGCCCGGGCCTGCTGGCCGTAATCGGCATAGGCGTCGCGCAACCCGCGCGGGTCGATGCCCAGGAAGGGATATTGCGACAGGAACAGCGGCCCGCCCCAGTCCGGCCCCAAGGGCAGGGTCACGCCGCCGTAATCGCGCCCGTTCAGGAAGGTCGGCGTCTGCGCCCAACTGTCGTGATAGGAGCGCGCCGGGATCGGATGCGTGGCCGAGCCGGCGCCGAGGACGAAGACCGGCATCGCCTCGTTCCAGCCGCGGATCGGCAGGGCACTGGCGGGCCAGGGCCGGTCGGGCTGACGGTGCCACATGACCGCGCCATCCTCGCGCAGATGCGCCGCCCAGTTCACCGCGTCGTAGAGCGCCTGGATGCGGGCGGCCAGTTCCGGCGCTTCGCGGAAATAGGCCCCGGCGCCCAGCAGGCCCAGCATCAGGAAGGCGGTCTCGACCAGGTCGCCGCCGTCGTCGCCGGCCATGAAGGGCAGCACGCGGCCGGTGCGGCCATGCAGGAAATGCGGGAAGACGCCGTCGAAGCGGTCGGCCCCTTCCAGAAAGCCGACCAGCCGCTCGACGCGGTCGAGGATCTCGCGCCGCGGACGCCAGCCGCGCTCGGCCGCGACGATCTGCGCGAGCAGGCCGAAGCCGGTGCCGCCGGTGCAGCAGGTCTGCTCCATGTCATAGCCGAAGGCGCCGGCGCTGCGCTCGCGCGCCATGCCGCTGACCGGATGGCTCCAGTCGAGGAAATACAGCGCCGTGGCCTGGGCCACGCGGTCGCGCAGCGCGGCATCGTCGAGGCCGGTCAGTCGAGCCATGTCAGTGCCACCTCTTGCGTGTCGCGGCTGTTCGGGCCGACATGCAGCCCGACCATGCCGGGGTCGCGGACCCATTCCACCGTCTCGAGCGTCGGCGCCATAGGATAGCGGAACTGGTCGGCGGTGACGGCGAAGCGGACCTCGCGGGCCTCGCCCGGGGCCAGCGCGACTTGCTGGAAGTCGATCAGCTTGCGGCCGGGGCGGGTGACGCGGGCGACCGGGTCGCTGGCGTAAAGCTGCACGGTTTCCAGCGCCGGGCGGTTGCCGGTGTTCTCGATCCCCAGAAGCAGGGTGACGGTCTCATCGGCATGGGCCGCGTGGCGGCAGAGGATCGGGCGGCCATAGCGCACGGCGCTGTAGCCCAGGCCAAAGCCGAAGGGAAAGCGCGGCGCGTCGTCGGGCATGTCGAGCCAGCCGGTCAGGAACTTGCCGAAACGGCCGGGCCAGGGCCGGCCGGTGGTGTCGCAGGCATAGGTCAGCGGCACCTCGCCCGGATGCGCGGGCAGCGTGACCGCCAACCGGCCCGAGGGCTCGGCCGCGCCGAAGATCAGGTCGGCCACGCCCTCGGGGCCCGCAACGCCGCCGTGCCAGGCATAGAGCAGCGCATCGGCCTGGGTCGCGGCCTCGCCCAGGGCCAGCGGCCGGCCGGCAAAGACCACGACCAGCAGCGGCTTGCCGGTCCCGGCCAGCGCCGCGATCAGCCGGCGTTGCGGTGCGGGCAGGTCCACCGCCAGACGCGAGGAGGACTCGCCCGCGTGCTCCTTGGCCTCGCCCACCGCCGCCACCACCACGTCGGCGGCCAGCGCCGCCGCGACCGCCTCGGCCAGCAGCGCGGATTCCTCGCGCGGGTCGCGGGTCACGGTGGTGCCGTGGCAGTTCAGACGCGCCTCGAGCCAGGGCTCGTCGACGATATTCGCGCCCCAGCAGACGGTCGGCGCCTGTCCGGTCAACGCGGCGATGGCCCGGTCCAGCGGCACCACGTCCTCGGCCCGGCCCGAGACCGCCCAGGTGCCCAGCATGTTCGCGCGATCCGCCGCGAAGGGCCCGATCAGCGCCATCCGGCTGCCCGGCGCCAGCGGCAACAGCCCGTCGTTCTTGAGCAGCACCGCCGATTGCGCCGCCGCCTTGCGCGCCAAGGCCCGGCCCTCGGCGCGCGCAGGCGCCTTGCCCGCCATGCCCCGGAACGGATCGTCCAGCAGCCCCAGCCGCGCCTTGAAGGTCAGCACCCGGCGGCAGGCGCGGTCGATCAAGCGACGGACAGCGGCCGGTGACATCGCCAGCCCGGCCGTGCGCGCCGCCAGCCCCTCGGTCGCCAGCGCCGGCAATTCGTTCAGATAATCCTCGCCCACCATGTCCATGTCGATGCCGGCATGCAGCGCGCGCGCCACCGCGACCGGCGCCGGACCAAGCCCATGCGCGACCAGTTCCTTGACGCCGGTATAGTCCGAGACGACCAGCCCGTCGAAGCCCTGGCACCCGCGCAGCCAGCCCTCGACCAGCGGCGCGTTGGCGTGCATCGGCAGGCGGTTCACCGCGTTGAAGGCGACCATGACGCTGGCCGCGCCCGCCTCGATCCCGGCGGCAAAGGGCGGCAGATAGGTCTCGATCAGATCCTCCCAGGCCATCGACACATTGTCGTAATCGCGGCCGCTTTGCGGCGCGCCGTAAGCCACGAAATGCTTCAGGCAGGCGGCGACCCGCTCCGGCGTGCCAAGCCCCGCGCCCTGGAAACCCTGCGTCGCGGCAGCGGCGATGCGCGAGGCCAGCAGCGGATCCTCGCCCGGCCCCTCGGCCACCCGGCCCCAGCGCGGATCGCGGCTGATGTCCAGCATCGGCGCATAGACCTGGTGCAGCCCTTCGGCGGTGGCCTCGGCCGCGGCATGGGCCGAGGTTGCCTCGATCAGCGCCATGTCCCAGCTGCAGGCCAGCGCGATATTCAGCGGAAAGACCGTGCGATGGCCGTGGATCACATCCTCGGCAAAGAACAGCGGGATGCCCAGGCGCGAGCCCGCCAGCGCGCGCTCCTGCATCGCCCGGGCCGAGGCCAGCGACTTGGTGCCGAAGATCGCGCCGACCTGCCCCGCGTCCAGCCGCTGCGACAGCGTGGTCGGGGCCTGCGCCCCGGTCACCAGCCCCTGCCCGGCCGGCAAGAGGTTCAGCTGGCCGATCTTTTCCTTCAGCGTCATCCCGGCCATCAGCCGGTCGACGGCAGCCCCCTGTCCCATGCGTCCCCCGTTACCCTGCCGTCATTCGGCGGCGTGTCGGGCCAGATCGTAATCCAGCGGATCGACGGGCGACAAGCGGCCCTGGCCGTTGCGGATCTCCAGCACCGAGCCATAGAAGGGCGCGCCGTCCGGGCCATAGGGCAGGCTATCGCCATGCAGCACCGACAGCACCGCCGCATCGGGCAGATAGAGGGCAAGCGTCAGGTGAAAGTCGATCGCCGCCCCCGCATCCAGCGCCGCCGTCGCCTCGTCCAAGAGCAGGACGTCGGGCTTGGCCAGCAGGATGCGCGCCAGCACCAGCCGCTGCTTCTGCCCGCCCGAGAGCACGTTGCGCCAGTTCTTGCCCTGGTAAAGCTCGTCCTCCAGACAGGCGATGAATTCGCCCAGGCCGACCAGCGACAGGACCGAGGCCGCGGCGATGTCGGTCTGCTGCTCGGGGTGGTCGGGATAGGTCAAGAGCGCCTTCAGCGTCAGCCGGTCGGGCAGGTCCGGTTCCTGCCCGGCAAAGAACAGCCGCGCGCCCTCGCGCAGGGTGATGCGGCCGGCGCCATAGGGCCAAAGCCCGGCCACCGCCTTCAGCAGGCTGCTCTTGCCGCAGCCGTTCTGGCCGTCCAGATAGACCCGCTCGCCCGGATAAAGCCGCAGCGCCGGCACGGTCAGGAAGGCCGCGGTCATATGGCCGCGATGGTGCAGCCGCAGCCCGTCCAGCGCCAGCACCGGACCCTTGGCGCTGCGCCGGCGCTGGAATGCGCTGACGCCGGTCTCGGCATAGAAGGCCTGGCGGTCGCGCACCCGCTCGATGGCCCGGGCGAGTTCGGTCAGCCGGCCGGCATTGGCCTTGAGCGTGGCAATGGCCGGCATGACGTTGATGAACCACGAGACGTCGCCGATCAACTCGGCCGTCAGCTCGCTGCTGGCGACGAAATCGCGAAAGCTCATGCCGCCCGCCATATAGGCCGGCAGCGCGGGCAGATAGGCCAAGAGCCGGCTGGACAGGAAATTATAGGTGTTGGTGAACAGCATCATCCCGGCCGAAAGCCGGTTCTGCCGCCCCCAGGTCCGGTCCAGGTCGGCGTAAAGGCGGTGGTTGATGCGGCTTTGCGCGCGCTCGCCCCGGGCGATGGCCATCTGGCCCACGCGGTTCAGCATCGCACCCCATTCGCCGCGCCAGGCGCCGTCGCGGCGCTGGCGCTGCACGCTCAGCCGTTCCAGGATGCGGCCGATGCGCCAGGCGACGAAGGTCATCGCCGGGACATAGACCGCGACCATCGCCAGCCCCAGCAGCGCCGAGCCGTATGGACCCGGCCCCAGGTCGAGGCCCAGCACCGCCCCGGCGTCGGCGCCCCAGCGGTCCAGGAAGGGCACCGGCTGGCTGCGCTGGATCAGCGCGACCGAGACGAAATAGATCGAGGTCACCGCCCCCCAGAGCCCCATCGCCAGCCCGATGATGCCGCCATAGAGCCCGCCCGAGCATTCGTCGACGCGCTGGTCGATGGCATCGGGCATGCGCGAGCGGTCGCCCGCGGCAGAGCGGTCGCTCATCAGGTCCAGCGCGATGCGCTCATCGGCCAGGATCGCGCGGTCGAAGCGCCCGACCAGCCAGCCGCGCGCCCGGCGGTGCAGCGTGGCCGAAACGAAATGCCGCAGCGCCACGCCGGCGGCGCGGGCCAGGAAGATGCCCAGATAGGCGCCGCCAGCCAGCAGCACGATGCGCGCGGGGTCGACGCCCGGCGGCGTGTCATGGAAGCTGGCGAGCGAGGCCAGGAAATCCGCGCTGGCCAGCGCGACCCAGACGCTGGCCTTGCTGAGCAGCGTGGTCATCGCCAGCACGATGACGGTCAGCAGCCAAGCCTCGCGCCAGCGTTCCGAAAACCAGTACGCCGACACCAGACCCCAGAAGCTGCTCAGACGTTTCACCTGCCTTTGCCTCTTGCGACGTGCGGACACGGTCATGCTGTCCCGGGCGACGCATGGTCGCCTGCGGGCCGGATCCGGCACATGATGCGATTTTCCCTGCCGCCGGGGCGCTTTGCGGGCGCCTGGCGGCCTCTCCATGGACAAAGCGTAGCAAACCTTGCCGTCGGCGGTAAACCGCCGAGGTGATTTTTCGGACTGTATTATTCGCTAGGTGGTTGCTCTTCGGCGATTCGCGGCCGAGCTTCCGGTAGTTTTGGCGTCGAAGGCGCGGGATGGCCGCCCGTGGCGCGTTCGGCTGGCAGATCGTACGGGCAGTTGCGGAAAAAACTGTAATCCCTAAGAAATCGTCGATCCGAAGCGCCGCTCGTCCTGGACCATCTGCGGCCGATGCCGCCGCCTGGTGCATCGACAGGCGTAACCGCGGGCTGTGGCGGGCCGGCGCAAGATGTGTTGTCTGTTTGCCATGAGGTCCGGAAAACTGCCGAAAATGTCGTAACGAAAGCGAGCGGACGGCCGGGTCCACGCCGAAACAACCGGCCGCGACCGAAACTCCGTCTCCGCTATTCTGCCGGAACGGTCGTCGGGCCCCGAAGATATGCTGCGGTCCGGCAGCGCCGGCTGATCGGGCAGCTTCGGCAATCGGGGTGAGCAACGCGGCAGGTGGTCTGACCCAGCAGTTTCATCAGGACATGGAGTTCCGCAAGATCGGCAGCACGCCAGCCGGGCAGCGCAGCCATCGTCAGGTCATAGGCGGTCCGCGTGTCGGCATTGCTTCGGACAAAGCCGAAGCGGCATAATATCCTCAGGATATGCGTGTCCACCACGAAGGCCGGCATGCGCAATGTGCTGAAGTTGAGCGTGGAGGCCGAGACCTTTCGCCCGACACCCGGCAGGCGTTCCAGCCAGGCGAGCGCCCCGGGGTCGCCCAAGTCGCTCAGAAACGCCAAGTCGAAGTCCGGACGATGAATTGCGATGGCGGCCAGCGTCTTGCCGAGATGGCGCGCCTTCACGTCCGGAAAGGTGACATCGCCGATGAGCCGCTCGAGATCGGTTGCTGCCCCCATGTCGGACCAGCGGGGATAGGCCTCGATGAGGCGCCGATAGGCCCCGAGCGAGACTTCGTCGCGGGTGCGACCGCTGATCAGCGATTTCACCAGCTGGCCGATGGGCGTCCGGGCACAGGTCGGTTCAGCATGGCCGAAGCGGCGCCTCAGCCGGTCCCGCACCCATGCCATATCCTCGGTAGCCCAAAAGCTGAACGCCATCTGCATGAACCATATCTGGAACAAAATAGGAACATTTCAAGGCAGGAAAGCCGTGCTGCCCGGCAGGCCCGCACGGGCGCGGTTACAAAAGTCCGGCGCTCTGGAACATCCCGGCCCTCTTCTGGTTGGCAGGCAGGAGGTGCATCATGACCCGAGAACAAGCGACCCCGAAGGACAACCCCGCGACCGACCCCGAGCGGGAGAACGGCCAGGGAAAGCACGAAGGCATCCCTCACCAGCCGGAAGAGTTCCTCGAAGCTGATCCCGAACGCGGGAAGGAGTGGCCCGCCCAGCCGCGCGGCGCCAAGCCGAATACCGCGATGTGCGAGGACCGCAGCAAGCCCGGCATCGTGGACAAGGGCGAGGACTGCTGACCGCGGGCATGGAAAAGCCCCGCCCCGGGGCAGCCGGGGCGGGGCGTTTGGCTAGTTCGGCCGCTGCGATGATTCTTCCGCATCCAGCTTGGCGATCATGGCGTCGAACAGGCGCTCTGCTTCGTCGTCCGTCAGCGGCTCTTCCTTCTGCCCCTCAGTTTTGCGGTAGTTCGGGTCGTGCAGTTCGGGCACGAATTTCTGACCCATTTTCTCCCCCATCAACTGATTTCACGAGGATAGCACGGCAGCCGGCGAAAGCCCAATCCTGATCCACATGCGAGCGGCTTTTGGCTGGCAGTTGCTTTGACCCTGCCCTGCCTTCCGACCCCCCGCCGCTGTTGCTCTGCAACACGGGAGGTCAGACCGCTGCAGGTCCCTTGGTCATGACGAGAGTCCCATGGAAGGCTTGATGGGCGACGTGCTGGGCGTCGTCACGGGCCGGGGAGACACGGCAGCAGCCATCGCTGCGGCCCGGGCCTATCTCGATGACCGCTTTGCGTTGGGGTTGGCGTGATCCGGAAGCTTCTGACCCCGAGGCGTAGCGCGCGCCAGCGGGGTACCAGAATGTAGATATGTCTCATCGCATTGACATGACGGCATTTTTTAAGTGCCACGGCGGAGCTCGGCAAGATGAATTCGACGTTTTCCCTCCTTCTGGCCTTCCTAGGTGGTGTTGACAAAAGGGATTCACAGGGTGGCCTGATCGTGATTCAAGCTGGTACCTGCAATGGAGACCAGCTTGGCACGAGACCTGATGTCGGACGAGGAATGGGCGTTTCATGAGCGCTTCATTCTGGCCGTGCGCGCCCCGAACGGGCGCAAGCCCGCAAATCACCGCCTTGTTCTTGATGGGATTTTCTGGATCGCGCGGACCGGCTCTCCTTGGCGCGACCTCCCAGAAGAGTTCGGGAAGTGGTCCAGTGTCTACCGCCAGTTCCGGCGCTGGACCCTGGCGGGGTTGTGGGAGCAGATCCTCGAAGCGCTGAACGAAAGTCGGATCGTGCCGGATGCGCTCCAGATGATCGACAGCACCGTGATCCGCGCCCATCATCAGGCAGCGGGCGCAAAAGGGGGACTCCAAGACAGGGTTTTGGCCGTTCAAGAGGTGGTTTCACGACCAAGGTCCACCTGCGCGTCAATGCTGCCGGGCTGCCAATGAGGTCGGACATCACGCCGGGCCAGACATCGGACTACCTGGGCTTTGATCTGGTCATGGACGACAACCTGCCGGAGCCTTGCATCCTGCTGGCCGATCGCGGCTATGACTCCGACAAGGTTCGCAAAACCATGGAGGCGCGTAGCATCCTGCCGGTGGTCCCGATGCGCAAGTCTCGCAGGCTCCGTGTCGCTGTCGATCGCAGGCTCTACCGGCTGCGGAACCTTGTCGAGCGGTGCTTCAACAAGCTCAAGAACGATCGCCGTGTCGCCACCCGCTACGACAAGACCGCCGAAAGCTTCCTTGGCTTCATCGATATCACGTCGATCCGCCTCTGGCTCCGCCATTTGTCAACATGACCTAGCCCGGTTCTTCATGCCGCGGCACAACGCGCAGATGCGGCTGCTCAAGGCCCAGATCCATATTCTGCGAGCCCGCATCCCGGCGCAAAGGATCATCCTGTCGCCCGCCGAGAAATCCGAACTGCTGCGCATCGGGGCCGAGTGCGGGTACGATATCGACGGGCTCATGGAAGTGGCCAGACCCGCGACCTACAAGCGCTGGCTCGCCCAGATGCGCGCCGGCCGCCCATTCCAGGCGGTGGGCAGGCCGCGCCTGACGCAGGAGTTGCGCGATGTCGTCATCCGCATCGGGTCGGAAAACAGAGGTGGCTCCGGAAATCTGAACAGCCGGGATAAGTGGATTTTCCGCGTATGAGCCGGGCCAGAAATTGATCCAGTGGATCAATTTCCCGGCGATTGGGCAGCATGATGCTGCGAGCGAGGAGAAGACCATGGGAAGACGACCGCGCCGGAACCACAGTCCGGCCTTCAAGGCGAAAGTGGCGGCAGCCGCGATCAAGGGCGAGAAGACGCTGATCGAGCTGGCGCAGGATTTCGACGTGCACACCAATGCGGAGGTGCGGGAACTCAACGAGGCGGCCCGCGACCGGATGCGGGAAGCGGGCGATCTTGGCGAGGACGTGCGCGTGACGGTGGAGCGCGGCGAACGACACTTCGCCGCAGGGGATCGCATCATGTTCCTGCAAAACGAGCGCGGTCTTGGTGTGAAGAATGGCACGTTCGGCACCATCGAACAGGTCAGCACGCAGAGCATGACCGTGCAGACTGACGATGGCCGTTCCGTCGCTTTCGACCTCAAGGACTACAATCGCATCGACCACGGCTATGCCGCGACCATCCACAAGGCGCAGGGCATGACGGTGGACCGCACCCATGTTCTGGCAATACCGGGCATGGATGCCCACGGCAGCTATGTGGCCCTGTCACGCCACCGCGACGGCATGGACCTCCACTATGGCCGCAACGACTTCGCCGATCAGGACAGGCTTGCCGCACCTTGGCAATGTCACCATCGGCCTCGGTCAGCGCATCCTTGCGGTCGCGCCACATTCGGCCGGTGTAGTACATCTGCGAGAAGTAGTGGCTCATGCCCTCCGATCCGGTCCGATGGCGCTGGTGGATCCGTTCATAGAAGGTCTGACCGGACGAGCTGGTCGAGCCGATGTAGCGAAGATCGCCATGATGATCGACGAGGCGGTAGAGACCGCGTGCATCGCGCGGCGCCTGGGCGGTCGGGAGGGGTGTGGCTTCTAGAAGGGCGGACAACAGGTCTTCTGCCGCGAAACGCATAGTCAAAATCCGGATCAGTTGAAACTCAGCAAGCGGCAAAAGCTGCATTGGCCAGACAGCCAGGGCCAGCCGACAGGACGGCACGGTAAATGGGGAAACTGCGTTTGTCATCAGAGACTTCGCGCAAAACTCCCAAGACTTACCAACGACCACGCCGCCCGTGTCGCGTCGCCATCTGCTTTGAGGCGAGCCGGAACCAGCGAAACACGGGCGCAACGCGATCCGGTCAGTTCATTGAAATGTATGGGGATGGTGAATCCGTCTCGCCGAGAGCGAGGGGCGGGTGGAAAGAGACGGTGGGCGTTCGGAGACCGATCTCGCGCAGTCGGCCCGTCTCCGAAGGGCGGATGGTCCTTGCAAACCCCTTTGGCACATAAAGAAAAAGGCCCCGCGAGGGACCTGTTTTCGGGTTTGCAATGTACAAGTGGCGGAGGGAAAGGGCCTGAAAGACAACCTTCTCCAATTGTAACGCATTGATTGTATTATATTTTGTTGAACACGATCTCAGATCGTGCTTGGAAAGCATTGGTTTGGCGCATTGTTATGCCGTCAGGTGTCAGCGGAGGTTGACGTCCACACCGTCCCTGGGGCCCGAATGCGCTCGGCGCTTTCGTCTATAATGAGGGACGATCAGTCTGCCGTTCTGCACGCAAAAATTGATCTGCTGCGAGGTTATGTGCGTAAAGCAAAGAAAATGGCCAGAATAGCAGAAGGTTCGCCCTATCTGCGGCGGCTGGACGACAACTGGCAGCTCAAGAATTTCGAGGGACTCCCCATGCTTCAAGTCGCGCTTCTCTATACTGCAACCGCCGCGGTGTTTCTCGCTCTGGATGCGATAGGGATCCGGTTTCTCATCCGGCCGGTGTTCGAGCGCAATGTCGGCCATCTTCTTGCCGATCCGCTGCGGCTTGGTCCGGCAGCGCTGTTCTATCTGGGATATATCGCCGGGCTTGTGTGGCTGGTTTCCTGGCCCGCGCTGAAGGGCAACGATCCCCTGCAGGCGTTGATCGGAGGCATGGTCATCGGGCTGATGTGTTATGGTACCTATGAGATGACTAATTACGCCACGCTCGCCGACTGGTCGTGGGAGCAGGTCATCATCGATGGATTGTGGGGCATGCTGCTGACCGGATTTTCAGCCTGGATTGGCGTTCTGGCACTTTCGGGGCGATTTAACTGAACGATCAGCCCAAGCGTCGCAACAGGCGCAGCGAGAGCGCATAAGGCAAGGCCCGCACCAGCTTCATCACCCAGGTGAAGCGGCGCGGGAAATGGATCTCGAATCCCCGCCGCTGCATCCCGCGCAGCACCGCCTCTGCCGCCTGCTCGGGAGTGATGATTGCGGGCATGGCAAAGTCGTTTCTTGCTGTCAATCTGGTCTGGACGAAGCCAGGACAGACCAGCCGCACGTCCACGCGCGGTGCCAGTTCGACCGCAAGCGTTTCGGCCAGGTTGTTCACCGCAGCCTTGGTCGCTGAATAAGGCTGCCCCCCCGGCAGACCGATATAGCCCGCAACCGAGCCGAACAGCACCAACTGTCCACCGTCGCGCAGCAGCGGGGGGCATTGGCGGGCGACCTCGATCATGCCCAGGATGTTGACCCGCACCATCGCCTCGGCTTGGGCGGGGTCGATGTCGGCGACGCGACCGGGATCATAAAGCGCGGCGGTGCAGATGATCGCATCGAGCGGCGCCTCAAGCGCAAGCCGCTTCACCACCGCTGCCAGCGTTTCGGGTTGTCCCAGATCCAGCGGCAGGGCCTGCGCACCGCCGCATTCCGTGGCCAGCACCTCCAGCGCGTCACCATCGCGGGCGGAAAGGATCAGCTGCGCACCTTGCCCGGCCAGCGCCCGGGCAAGTGCAGCGCCGATCCCGGCGCTGGCACCAATGATCCAGATGCGGCGGCCTGCATGGCCCATCCTTCAAATCCGGAAGATCGGCTGCAACAGCCGCGGGATCAGCGCGCGAAAGCGCAGGGGCGCATCTGTTGCCGCCAGGCAGATGCAAGGCTCGCCTGGGCCGGCCACGGGTTGGTGGTCGATCTCGTCATGCGCCACTTCTACGTCGCCGCGATGAAATGCGCCCGCACTGTCGGAAAAGCTGCCCTGCAGCACCAGCGTCAATTCCTGCCCGCTATGCCCGTGTTCGGGCACGGCCTTGCCCGGCGGGATATACAACAACCGCAGCGAGCCTTCACGATCGGTGGTCAGGATCTGCTGGCGGATGCCACCGCCCAACATGCGCCAGTGCGGCGGCCTTCCGCCCAATTCGTGCATCACAGCCGAGGGAAACGGGCCAGAGGCGCGCGGGGGCGGTTTCGGCGCCGGTGCGTCCAGTGCCGCCATCATACGGTCGCGTGCATCGGCGCGCAGCTTTGCACCCTCTGCACCCAGCAAAAACGCGCCGCCGATCATGTCTACCGCCTCGTGGCGGGCGCGGCATTGGTCGCAAAGTGACAGATGCGCAGCCACGACCACGCCGAAGGCATGTGGCAAGGTTCCGGCGCGATACGCGTCAAGCATGTGGTCGGGGATGTGGTGGCGGATGGCGGTCATGGTGCGATATTCCTCAGTTCATGCCTGAGGCGTTCAAGGCCAAGCCGGATGCGGGACTTGATCGTGCCAAGCGGCAGCCCGGTCATTTCACTGATACGGCTATGGGGAACGTCGTTGAAATAGGCGGCGCGCAGCGCCTCGACCTGTTCGGGAGCGAGTCGCGCAAGTGCCTCGGCCAGGTGGCGCGCCTCCTGCTGCAGAGCGATGATCTGATCTGCGTCGGGTTCCAGGCTCTCAAGCTCGGGCATCTCGTCGGGTTGTGCCAGCGGGCGGCGGCGCGCCATGTCGATGCGCCGGTTCCGGGCAATGCCATAGATCCAACCGGCCGCGTCGGCGCGATGCGGGTCAAACTGTCCGGCCTTGTGCCAGACCGCAAGCATCACATCCTGCACCACATCCTCGGCAGTAACGTCGTGCAGCCCGCCGCGCAGCATCATCGCCTTGATCCTTGGGGCAAAATGGTCAAAGAGCCGTCCGAACGCCGCGCGGTCACGGCTGTCGCGGACAGCGATCAAATCTCGACTTAACTCGGAAAGATCACCCATCGGCTGCTGACTCACCACTGTGGCACCCACGGCACCGCTATAGACCAGTGGCGGTGCCATCGGACCGAGCGTTCTATAAGTGCAAGGCTCGACAGGTGCAAATGCAGTGTTCATGCCATGCAATACGGGTGACAAGGCGTAGCAGATCATTCTTACGGCAATTTTTCGGTTTGATTGATCCAAGGCCAGGTTCCACGCGTAACCTTGTCAAAGAGTTAGTGGAGTCCAGATGCCTTTTGACATCACCAACGGCGCGCCGCAGCGAATTGCCATCGTCGGCGGGGGCATATCGGGCTTGGCTTGCGCATGGGTTCTGTCGCGCCACCATCATGTTACGTTATACGAAGAAGCGATCCGGCTTGGCGGCCATGCGCGCACGGTTCTTGCCGGCAAGCGGGGCGATCAGCCGGTCGATACCGGGTTCATCGTGTTCAACCATGTCAATTACCCGCATCTGACGGCGATGTTTCGCGACCTTGACGTGCCAATCGTCAAAAGCGACATGAGCTTTGGCGTCTCGCTGGACGCTGGCGGGGTGGAATATGCGCTGCGGTCCGGCAATGCGCTGTTCGGCCAGCGCCGCAACATCGTGGACCCGCGCTTTCACCTGATGATCCGCGACATCCTGCGCTTCAATGCCGGGGCCGAGGCCGAAGTGGCGGCAGCGCCCGAGATGACCATCGCCGCCCTGATCGCGCGGATGCGTCTGGGTGCACGATTTCGCGACCATTACCTTTATCCGTTCTGCGGGGCGATCTGGTCCACGCCCGATCACGACATCGGGGCCTTCCCGGCCCGTGCGATGGTGCGGTTCATGCGCAACCACGGGCTATTGTCGCGCGGCCAGCATCACCGGTGGTGGACGGTGGACGGCGGCTCGATCTCCTATGTCGAGCGCCTGTTGGCGGCGCTGGTGCAGGCCGGAGTCGATCTGCGCCCCGGCACTTGCGTTGAGGCGGTCACGCGCAGCGGCGATACCGTAACCCTGCGCGCCAAAGGGGCAGAGGCCGAAAGTTTCGATCATGTCATCCTTGCAACCCATGCCGATCAGGCGCTCGCGATCCTGAGTGATGCTGACGGGACCGAACAGGCCGCCCTTTCGGCAATCCGGTTCCAGCCCAACCACGCTGTCCTTCACGCAGATCCATCCGTGATGCCGCGCCGCCGCAGATGTTGGAGTTCATGGGTCAGCCGGGGCGATACCGGGCGAGCGGGTGTGGCCGTCACCTATTGGATGAACAGGCTGCAGAATATCCCGGACGACGATCCGCTGTTTGTCACGCTGAACGCGGGTGACGGGATCGACCCGCGTTTGATCTACGATCAGGTAACCTTCCGTCATCCGGTCTTTGATCTTACGGCGTTGGACGCACAGGCGCGGATTGCCGCGATGCAGGGCAATCGCAACACCTGGTTTGCTGGAGCATGGCTGCGCAACGGCTTTCACGAAGACGGCTTTGCCAGCGCCATGCGCATCGCGCGGCGGTTGCTGCCTGTGGCGGTGCTGCCATGACCCTCGCCGCGCGGCTTGAGGCGGGTGAGGTGCTGGCGATGCCCGCGCTGGTGACCCATGCCCGGCGCGGTGCCCTGCGCTACACATTCCGTACCCATGCCGATCATCTGCTGCTGGCGCCTGAACATTTTCACCCGCCCCGGCTGATGGGGCATAACAGGTTTGGCCTGATCGCCTTTTACGACTCCGACCACGGCGGCCCGCGTGGCGCGGGCACCGGCGCCCACTGGGCCTGGGCGCAGTTCGGCGCGGCCGGGATCGCCCGCCGTCCGGGGCTGGTGCTGGTGCTGGTGACGCAGCCACGTTTCTTGGGCTACTGGTTCAACCCAGTCAGCTTCTGGATGCTGATCCAGGGCGACGCGCTGATCGCCGCGATTGCCGAGGTCAACAACACCTTCGGCCAACGCCACAGTTATCTGCTGGCCCGCCCCGACCTTGCGCCGATTACCGCTGAAACGGAACTGACCGCGCGCAAGGTGTTTCACGTCTCGCCCTTTCAGGACGTGGCGGGGGAGTATCATTTCCGCTTTGCCCTGCATCCCGACCGCATCGCCATCCGCATCGCACAACAGGACGGCGCGGGAGGCATCGACACCGCCATGACAGGGCGCCTGGTGCCGCTGACCACCCTCGGGGTTCTTGCAACAAGTTTTCGCCGGCCGGGCGGTGCGCTGCGGGTGATTGCCCAGATCTATTGGCACGCGCTGCGCCTGAAACTCAAAGGCGCTGCCTATCGCCGCGTTCCCACCCCACCCGATCAGGAAATCAGTCGATGAGCCTTGCGACACGCTCCCTCAAGTCCCGCTTTCTTTCCGCCCTTGAAGGGATCGGCGATGGAATCCTGACCCTTACCACGCCCGAGGGCACGCGCCATCGCTTTGGCAGCGCCGGCCCCGAGGCGGACTTGCAGATCCGCGACTGGCGGCTGCTTCCGCGTCTGGCGCTGCGCGGCGATGTGGGCTTGGGCGAAGGCTGGATCGCCGGCGAGTGGCACAGCGAGACGCTGGAGGCGACGCTGTCGCTGGCCCTGCGCAACCTTGGCCTTCGGGCCGGTTGGGGAGAGCCGGGGCGGCTTCAGGCCATGCGAATGCGGCTGGTCGACCGACTGATGCGGCCAAACAGTCTGCGTGGATCGCGGCGCAATATCCGCGCGCATTACGATGTGGGGAACGAGTTCTACCAGTTGTGGCTTGATCCCGGCATGACCTATTCCTCGGCACTGTTTGGTGAAGGCGATGATCTGCCGCGCGCGCAGGCCCGCAAGAACGCGCGCATCCTGGCGCAACTGACACCGGGCGAAAGCCTGCTGGAAATCGGCTGCGGCTGGGGCGGGTTCGCCGAAGCTGCTGCGGATCACGGCCATGACGTGACCGCGATCACGCTGTCGCCCTCGCAAAAGGGCTATGCCGATGCCCGGCTGGATGGCCGCGCCGAGGTGCGGCTTCAGGATTACCGTCAGGTGACGGGCAGCTTTGACAACATCGTGTCGATCGAGATGATCGAGGCGGTGGGAGAACGCTATTGGCCGACCTATTTCGCCACCCTCAAGGCGCGGCTGGCACCGGGTGGGCGGGCGGTCTTGCAGGCGATCACCGTGCCTGATGCCGAGTTTTCGGTATATCGCCGCCGCTCGGATTTCATCCGTCAGCATGTCTTTCCCGGCGGCATGCTGCCCTGTTCTGCGATCATCATCCATGAGGCCGCAAAGGCCGGGCTGCGCGTCCAAGACAGCCACGCTTTCGGCCCGGATTATGCCCGCACCTGCCGGATCTGGTGCGAGAGGATGATGCAACAGCGCCCGCGCATCGAGCGGCTTGGCTATGGTGACGCGTTCCTGCGCGGCTGGCAGTTCTATCTGGAGGGCTGCGCCGCTGCCTTTGCCACAGGGCGCTGCGATGTGGTGCAGGTGACGCTTGACCACGCGGATGCGGCGGCTTGAATGACGGCGCCCGGCATCCTCTGGCTGACCCGTGATTTTCGTCTGCATGACAACCCCGCGCTTCAGGCCGCCATTGCCGATGGTCCACTGCTGCCGGTTTTCATCATCGACCGGCTGACCATGACGCAGGGCGCGGCCAGCCGCTGGCGGCTGATGCGCGCGCTGCAATCGCTGGATGCCACCCTTCGGCAACGCACCGGCGGCAAGGGCATCACGATCCTGCGCGGCGAGGCGGATGAGATCCTGCCACCGTTGATGAAGCGGCTGGGAGTGCGCAGGCTGCACCAGTCCGACTGGCCCACATCCGAAATGCGGACGCTGCAAGGCCGCATGCGGGCGGCCCTGCGGCCTGCGGGTGCCGAGCTGGTCCTGCATCCGGGCCATCTTCTGGTGCACCCCCGGGCGATCCGAACAGGCAATGGGGGCGCCTATCGGGTCTATTCCCCCTTTGCGCGGGCAGTGCGGCAGCTCGGCCCCGATCGGCCCGCCGCTGACGCGCCGCGGCGGATCACAGCTTGCACCGAGCCGCTTCAGGGGCTTGATCCACTGAAACTGGATCTCGCTCCGGACCTGCACCGTGGCCGCGCCGCCTTGGAGCAGTTTGCCCCGCCTGCGGGCGAAGGCGCAGCGCTTGCCCGGCTGGACGACTTTCTCGACCGAGCCTCTGCCTATCCCGGCGGGCGTGATCGCCCCGATCTCGACGCGACTTCCGGCCTCTCCGATCATCTTGCGGTGGGAGAAATCAGTCCACGCGTGGTCTGGGCCAGCGCCATGCTGAGGGCCGAGGTGTCGCCCGAACACGCAGCCGGCATCGGCAAGTTCCTGTCCGAAGTGATCTGGCGCGACTTTTCCTGGCATCTGCTGATCGAGTTCCCGCAGATGCCGGTTGCCTGCTGCCGTCCCGAATGGGAGGGCTTTCCCTGGCGCAAAGACGCCCCTGAGCTGATCGGCTGGCAGCGGGCGGAAACCGGGGTGGCGCTGGTCGATGCCGGATTGCGCCAGATGTGGTTGACGGGCCGGATGCACAACCGCGTGCGCATGGTGGTTGCAAGCTGGCTGACCAAGCATCTGCTGATCGACTGGCGCGCGGGGCTGGCGCATTTCGCCGATTGCCTGACCGATTGGGACCCGGCCGCCAATGCGATGAACTGGCAATGGGTGGCGGGCTGCGGCCCCGATGCGGCGCCCTATTTCCGCATCTTCAACCCCGAGAGGCAGGCGGAACAATACGACCCTCAGGGCGATTATCGCCGGCGCTGGCTTGCTGGATTTGACGGTGCCTCTTACCCAGAGGCTGAGGTCTGGCTGCAAAGCATTCCACCGGCGTGGAACCGCGGACCTTGGCTCCCCGGTCCCCCATCCATGCTGGCCAAGGGGCGCAATGCCGCGCTGGCGGCCTTGGCACAGTTTCGCGCCACCATATCGGAGACCTGAAATGAATGACCGCAACGCAAGGATCATCATACTGCTGTTGGCTGTGGGTTTCGCCGTTTCGCCCGTCCTGTCGAATGGCTTTGGCGGCTTTTACACGGAAAGCTTTCCCGTGCAGGTGGACCGCTGGCCCGCCCAACCCGTTGGATGGGCCTTTTCAATCTGGGGGCTGATCTATTTGGGGCTGATTCTTGCCTCGGTATGGGCTCTTTGGCGCCCTGAAACCATACCGGGCTGGGGGCGCGCTGCCTGGCCCCTTGGCATCAGCCTGTTCATCGGCGTGTTCTGGATCGAGGCTGCCCTCCGTTCCCCATCGATCGCCACGGCGATGATCCTGGTGATGGCGGCGGCTGCGATCATGGCGATGCTGCGGGTCGGGCCCGGCTGGCGCGAATGGGCACCCATCGGGCTATACACCGGCTGGCTGACGGCTGCATCAGGGGTCGCCCTTTCGGTGGTGGCGACGGGATATGGCATATTGCCGCCGCGAACAGCCGCCATTGCGCTGATCATTTGCGTCCTGATTGCGGCTGTTGCGGTCGCCTTCGTCCGTCCGCACGTCTGGTCCTATCGCGCCGGTGTCATCTGGGCATTGTTCGGCGTCATTGTGGCCAATGCGGGCGCCGGCGACTGGCTGATCGCCATGATCTGCGGCGCGGGAATCATCATGCTCGCAATGTTCGACCGGTTCATCCCCAAATCCAGCCGCGGCTGATCGCTATAAAACGCTACCCCGGCTGATACAGCCGGGGTCTATCTGGTTTACATATGATCAACTGTGCCATTCGCCTCAGTTGGCAGGAGGCATGATCACCGCGTCGATGACATGAATCACTCCGTTCGAGGCCGCGATATCGGCCGTGGTGATGTTGGCGTCATTGACTTTCGCGCCGCCATCAAGCGTGAAGGTCACCTCGCCGCCCTGAACCGTGGCTGCCGACATCCCCTCGGTCAGATCCGAAGACATGACCGCACCCGGAACCACGTGATAGGTCAGGATCGAGACCAGTTGATCCTTGTTTTCCGGCTTCAGCAGCGTGTCCACGGTCCCTTCGGGAAGGGCCGCAAAGGCCGCGTCCGTCGGCGCTAAGACAGTGAAGGGACCTTCACCTTTCAGCGTGTCCACCAGCCCGGCCGCCTGAACCGCAGCAACCAGCGTCGTGAAATCGCCCGCGGCAACTGCCGTATCAACAATGTCCGAGGTCGCATCTTGCGCCATGGCGGCACCTGCCAGCATGGTCGTTGCCGCAGCCCCCATCAGAAACTTGCGTAGCATTCCGTTTCTCCATTGTGTCAAGTAGTGTTTCGCAGAGGACAATATCCGTACCCTCCATCGTCATTACGCAGGTCGCCCCCGGACGGATCAAACTTGCGGACAGGAAAAATTCGATTTGCGTGCGCGGATGTCCAAATCGACCAGCTCATGCCGGAAGCAGCAGGTGTGTCAGACATTCCCTGGCACTAGGTGTTTGATCCCACGGTTTGATGGTGCGATCCATTCGTCGGAATGGAAGGAAGCACTATGGGACAAGTTCGTCACGGCTGCGCCACGACCACGCACGCCATTCGAGCAGCAATACAGCGATCGCAAGCTTCGATCGCGGCACTGAGCCAGGAGTTTGGGATCAATCCGAAGACCGTGGCGAAATGGCGTAACCGCGAGACGGTCGAGGATTTGAAGACTGGGCCCAAGGAGCCCCGATCCTCCGTGCTCAGCGAGGCTGAGGAAGCAATGGTCGTTGCCTTTCGGCGTCACACGCTCTTGCCGCTGGACGACTGTCTCTATGCTCTACAGCCTTCGATCCCTCACCTGACACGGTCAGCGCTGCATCGGTGCCTTCAGCGGCACGGCATCTCGCGCCTGCCTGAGATCGGCGGCGACAAGCCGAAGCGTCAGCGGTTCAAGCGCTATCCCATCGGTTTCTTCCACATGGATATCGCCGAAGTGCAGACGGCCGAGGGCAAGCTCTATCTCTTCGTGGCCATCGACCGAACGAGCAAGTTCGCGGTCACCCAACTCGTCGAAAAGGCTGACAGGAAGACCGCTTGGGAGTTCCTGGAGCATCTACTGGAAGCCGTGCCCTATCGCATCCACACGATCCTGACGGACAACGGCATCCAGTTTGCCGAGCAGCCCAGGAACCGAAACACTGCCTACTCCCGGCCGATGCGCTTCGACATGATTTGCGAAGCCAACGGGATCGAGCACAGGCTTACCAAGCCCAACCATCCTTGGACCAATGGCCAGGTCGAGCGGATGAACCGAACGATCAAGGAGGCTACCGTCAAACGCTTCCACTACGACACCCACGACCAACTCCGCACACATCTCATGGACTTCATGGCTGCCTACAACTTCGCTCGCAGGCTGAAGACGCTCAGCGGTCTCACGCCCTACGAATACATCTGCAAAGTCTGGACTTCAGAGCCGGACAGATTCATCGTCGATCCGATCCACCAGATGCCGGGACTGAACAGCTAGTAATCTTCGCGAGCAACAGGCGGAAACGAGACCAGAACGCACAGGCCCGGATGATTATCGTTCAGTGTCAACACCGCGCCATGCAATTCGGCAATCGCCCTGACCATACTGAGGCCCAAGCCATTGCCCGGGGTCGTGCGACTCTTTTCGAGGCGAAAGAAGCGGCGGAAAACCTTGTCCCGTTCCTCAGCTGGGATGCCCGGACCATTGTCGGAAACCTGAAGTAGGGCGCTGTCATCCACCCTCGACAGCGTGACCTCGATCCGCGTGTCTGATGGACAGTGACGCAGGGCGTTTTCAACGAGATTTGCGATCATCTGGGTGAGGAGTTGCTGATCGCCCTGAACCATCGCGTCCTGATCTTCGATGTCAAACCTCAGCGTTTGACCGTTTTCTTCGGCGACGGGACCGTAGGCGTCTTCGATCCGGGCGAGGATCGGGGCAAGAGGGGTTGCGGTAAACCGACCTGACCGCTGACCGGCTTCGATCTGCGCGATCCGCAGCAGGGCGTGGAATGTCTCGATCAGATCGTCGGCGATCTCCACGGCTTGTTCCGCATCTTCCCTGATCTCGGAAGTCAGGTCGGGCGTATTCCGAAGCACATCCAGCCGTTGTTTGAGGCGCTGCATGGGCGTGCGAAGGTCATGGGCGATATCGGCTGAAATCTGTTTCTGGCTTTCGACCATCTGCTGAAGCTGTGTGATGGTGCGGTTGATTTCATCTGCCATACGGGCAAGGTCATCGCCATCGCTGCCAGTGGTGGGGACGCGTCGATCCAACTGCCCCAGTGCCACCGATTTCAGCGTCGTGGCGATCTGGGTCAGCCGCCGTTCGGTTTTGCGGCCGACAATGATCCCGGCCAGCAAACCGGTAAGCAGCAAGAGGATAAAACCTGCAACGAATCCGCGGCCTAAAACCTCGCGCAGCTCTTCAAGAAAATAGGTGCTTGTGCCCAATGTCAGCCGGTTCGGGCCGAGTTGCACCGAGTGAAGCAGATAACCCGTCACATCTTCATAGCGGGGCTTGTCGGCTTGGATTGCATTGACCGGGACGTAGTCGCTGCTGCCTTGCCGGTCGATGGCATTGACATTTCCGACCAGAACGTTGCCGTCCGCGTCCTGAAGCAGATAGATCCGATAATCCTCGAAGTTGAACCCGTCAAATCCGCCCAGCTTTGCCTGAACCGCATCCAGACCTTCGCTTTCGTAAAGATTGCCAAAACCGGCTGCATCGTCCGCAAGTTGGTCTAGCACCCACTCGCTGATTTCCCGATCCGCGAAGTGGTAAGTCAGGCCAAAGACGAGGGCAGTGATGATGGCGTAAAGTGCGGCGAAACGCAGAGACAACCGCGCCGAGGTCGAGCGCAGGAAGTGAAACATGCCGAGATTCCTAGCCATGCAGGCTATACCCGGCCCCGCGGACGGTATGGATCAACTCGATCTTGAAGGGCCTGTCCACTTTGTTACGTAGCCGGCTGATATGGGTCTCGACGACGTTGGTTTTGGGATCGAAATGGAAATCCCAGACTGATTCCAGCAGCATCGTGCGGGTCAGTACCCGGCCAGCATTGCGCATCAGATATTCCAGTAGCTTGAACTCGCGAGGCTGCAGGTCCAGAGAAATGCCCGCCCGCGTGACCGTACGGCGGATCAGGTTCATTTCCAGATCGGCCACCTGTAAGACGGTTTCCTCGGCTTTCAGCGGCGGCCTGCGAGTCAGCGCTGCCAGCCGCGCTGACAGTTCCTGAAACGAGAATGGCTTGACGAGATAGTCGTCCGATCCCGCCTCAAGCCCCTCGACCCGGTCATTGATCCCGTCCATCGCCGAAAGGATCAGGATCGGCGTCTCGACTCCTGCGCCGCGCACGGATTTGATCAAGGTCAGCCCATCCAGACCTGGCAACATGCGGTCAAAGATCATCACGTCGTAACTGTTGTCCAGCGCCGACAGGAAACCATCGCGGCCATTGTCGCAGTGATCGACCAGATGCCCCTGCGCCCGGAGGCTGGAGGCAATGTAGTCGGCCGTTTCGGGATGGTCCTCGACCACAAGGACGCGCATGGCTGCTGCTTTCCGTATTCTGTCTGCCCGCAGGGATAGCCCACTGTGCGGTTGGGTCAAGACGTCGGGACATTACGGATTGGTATAGTTCCGGCAACGGCCCGGACAGATCGTTCCTGGTAGATAGCTGCTGACACGAACCGTCAGCCGATCGAGCAGGACAAGATGACAACAATAGACGAGGCCCATGTGCGCCAGCACGCGGCGGCGACCCGAACCCGCCCAAATGTGCGACCGACGCTGTGTGATATGCAGTTGGATAGCCCGACCCGCCGGTTTCTGGTGGCAGTTCTAACGGCGTTCGGGCTTCTGCGGCTCTGGGCAATGTTTGCCGTACCTTTCTCCGACACGACCGAGGCCCGCTATGGCGAAATCGCCCGCAAGATGGTTGAAACCGGGAACTGGCTGACACCGCAATTCGACTATGGCGTGCCGTTCTGGGGCAAGCCGCCGCTGCATACCTGGCTATCGGCAGGGGGAATGCAACTGTTCGGCGTGAACGAAGCGGCCGCTCGGTTGCCGATCATGCTGACCGCTCTGGCGGTTCTGTTTCTCGTCTGGCTGTGGGTGCGTGATACCGTCGGGCGCAATACGGCGTTGGTTGCGATGACGGTGCTTGCGACGATGGCGATGTTCTTTGGCGCTTCGAGTTTCGTGATGACCGACATGCCGATGGTTCTTTGCACGACGCTGGTCATGGTCGGATTCTGGCAGGCGGTCGGTGATGGCAACAGGCGTTGGGGTTATGGCGTCTTTCTAGGGCTGGCAATTGGAATGCTGGCCAAGGGGCCGGTGGCGGTTGTGCTGAGCGGCATTCCCCTGATGCTGTGGCTGGCCCTGACATGGAACTGGCACCTGCTGCGCTTGCTGCCATGGGCGCGCGGCATGGCATTGCTGATAGCGCTGGTCGCGCCTTGGTATGTCGCCGCCGAAATCGCCACACCCGGATTCCTGCGCTACTTCCTCATCGGAGAGCATGTTCAGCGTTTCCTAACCCCCGGCTGGCAGGGCGATCTGTACGGGTCTGGCCATCGGGAAGCCAAGGGCATGATCTGGCTGTTCTGGCTGATGGCAGCCCTGCCATGGAGCTTGGTTGCCACCTTGCTACTGACCCGCCTGGACAAGACGGTCACAATGTTCCGGCAGGATCGCTCGGGCTGGCTGGTTTATCTGTTGCTCTGGGCATTGTCGCCTTTGCTGCTGTTCACGCCCGCATCCAATATTCTCGCCGCCTATGTCCTGCCCGGCCTTCCAGCTGCCGCTGTCTTGCTGGTGGTGCTGTTCACGCAGGTGTTCGAGGCCCAACCGAGCCGTGCAACTCGAACAGGATTTGCCATCGCGACATCGGTAATCTTCGCGTTTTTCCTGGCGCTGATCTCGGGCGCGGTTTTCGCGCCGCAGAAGATCCGATTGAAATCCGACAAGCGGCTCGTTGCGGCCGCCAGCACAGCGATGCCCGATGCGCCGCTCTATACCCTCGGCGGGCGCAGCTACTCGGCCGAATTCTATTCGCGGGGCAAAGCGCGCGCCATTGATCCCGCAGATTTCGCGCGACTGGCCGGCAGCGGTGCATCGGCGGCTTTTTCGGTGCCTCCGACCATGGCGTTGGAGGCGGCGACATTGGGTCTTGAAAACTTGGGAGAATATGGGCGGCACGTCCTGTTCGTCACCCGACCGACGAACGAGGTGAAATGATGGGCCGCATGCAGGATATCAGTCGCGAAACGGCAAACATGAGGCCGCGCGCACTCGATTCAGGGCCATTGGCGCCCGATCTATCCTTTGTCATTCCGGCATATAACGAGGCAGAAACAATCGCGGAAACGCTGACACGGGTGTCGCGCAAGGCGCGCAGGCTGGTGCTGCATTCCGAGATCGTTGTCGTCGATGACGGCAGCAGCGACGAAACGCTGGAACTGGTCACATCCGGCCAATGGGACCTGCCGGTTCGCCTGCTGCGTCTGTCGCGCAATTTCGGCAAGGAACAGGCGATCATGGCTGGGCTGCGTCATGCGACGGGCAAAGCCGTGGTAATTCTCGACGCCGACCTGCAAGAGCCTTTGCGCTATGTCGATACGATGCTGGAGCGCTACCGAGAAGGCTATGAGATCGTCTACGCCGTCCGCGCCCATCGTGATGACGAAAGCTGGTTGAAGCGCCGCTGCACCGCCGCTTTTTACCGCTTCCTGAATATCGGCAGCGAGGTGTCAATGCCTGCCGGAGCGCGGGATTTCCGGCTGATGGATCGAAAGGTGGTCGATGCGCTTTGCGCCCTGCCCGAAAGAAATCGCTTCATGAAGGGGCTTTATGCTTGGGTCGGTTTCCGCTCGCTTGCCATCCCGGTCGAGTTGCAGCCACGCGGCGGGGGCAGCTCCAAGTTCCGCTTCCGCGGGTTGCTGAAACTGGGCATGACCGGGCTGACCGCTTTCACCGACTGGCCATTGCGCATGTGGACCGGCATCGGAATGATCCTTGCCATGCTGTCGATCCTCTACGGGCTGTTTCTAGCCAGCCGCACGCTGCTGCTCGGCCATGCTGTGCCCGGCTGGTCCACGCTGGCAGTGGCGATCTTCTTCTTCAGTGGTATCCAGTTGATGTCCATCGGTGTGTTGGGCGAATATCTGGCGCGGGTCTTCAGCGAGGTGAAAGGCCGCCCCGGCTATCTGATCGCCGAGGATGTCACGATTGCCGCGTCACGCGAATGTTAGGCGAGGTCGTGCGGTTCGCCCTGACCGGGGGTGCAGCAACGCTTGTCCATCTGGGCGCCGCGATTGGCCTTGTCCAGTTTGGCATGCTTCCGCTGATGAGCAACGCCGTTGCTTTCGTGATTGCCTTCATGGTCAGTTTCTTGGGTCACCATCTGTTCACCTTCGCCGGACATGGCTCGGCCGCGACCCAGACCTTCGGACGGTTCGCTGTGGTGGCGGCAATCGGATTTCTAGCAAATGAAACCGTCCTGTTCCTATTGCTGGGCATCGGCTTGTTTCGTCTCGAAGCTGCCGTTCTGATCTCGACCGTCTTTGCAGCTATCTGTACGTTCATCCTGTCGCGCACTTGGGCGTTTGCAGGGAGCGGTTGTGCTCGGGGCTGCGATAGGCCGAGCGGACGATCAGCGGCTTGCCGAGGCGATCACGCAGCGCCTGCAGTCTGTCGAGCGGCGGCGCGTTGACGAGCAGCTTGCCAGTGCCGCGGCAGGCGATTTCGGCTGGGCTGAAGTTCGGCCAGCGCCAGGCACCGTCGGGCACGTCACGCCAATGACGGTAGAAGGTCGTGGTCATACGCGTCCTCCAAACGGAAAAACCCGCCTTCGAGGGCGTGTGTTCTGAACAATTGATCGACGGCAACGCGCATTACGGCCCGCTGCCAAAGATCCTGAGCTTGAGAACGATGCCGGCGAGCAGCGTCAGCATCACGCCGGTTGTGATCATGCGGACTGCCGTCTGCATCGCGGTGCGGCGCACCAGTCGGATGCAGTCCACCAGGGAGCGGAGGTCGCGGATGTCGAGCGCGGCTTCATCGCCATCGAGGCCAAGGTCAGCGAGGGCCCGTTTCGCACCTTGCTCGGCGGCCCGGACCAACAATGCTTCCAGTTCGGCATCCGACCGATCAGAACTGTGCGGTGTCATCGGCGCCTCCCGCATCCTACGCCTCTCACGCCTCGGCCAGCATCTCGAGATAGGCGCCGCCCTCACTGGGCCGAGGGTCTTCCTTCAGGTCGAAGATCACCGCATCGATGACGGCGCGCCATTCGGAGGTGATGGCGCGGGTCTCGGCGCTGGCACGGACCGTCAGGATAGCCGGCGACTTCGAGACCAGCCGTGCCTGCATGACAGCCTCGGAGCCGCGCAGGTAATGGACATGGCACCACAGGGTGAAGCGATCTTCCCATCCCTGGATCAGCATCCCGTCCGGATCGCGGATCATCACCGCCTCCTGGAAGGTGGCCCTGCGCCGCAGGCGCCCGGCAACCATGCTCACAGCCTGATCCTGCGATAGGGGGCGAGCAGCGCATCCACGGCCACGGGCAGCGCCGATGGGCTGGTGCCCGGACTGACGGCCGCCCGGTTCTCATACCAATGGGCGATTAGCAGCAGCATGGCCTGGCGGATGGCGACGGGGATCTCGGCGGGGGCGCCATAGCCCGCGGTGAAGGTGATCGCCGCAGGACGGCCAAAGCCCGCGAGGGGTCGCAACAACAGGCGTTGGTCCCGCCGGTCGATCCAGTAATCGAGATCGCCGCCCGCGGCATCGGTGAACACGGCGCTGTCGATCTCGCTGTCGGGAAACGGCAGCAGGATGGGTCCGGTGACGGCATCCAGACCCATCTGCCAGTTTTGGGTCACCAGGCAGCGGCCGAGGATGCCGGCCGGCCCGTCGAGCCAGGCGGTGGCAGCATCGATATAATGCTGGATCAGCAGGTCCTCGTCCTCGTGATCGACCCGAAGCTGCGCCTTGGCCTCTTCCAGCGTGATCGGCGTGGCCGCGGGCGCGGTGATGCGGGTCAGCGTGAACATGGGCAAAAACCCCCTGAGGCAGGGCACGGGCGGTCTTCACCGCCCGCGCAGTTATTGCAGCATCGAACTCAGGCCTGATCGGCCTGCGGGTTGATCCGGCCGTGACCCTTGATCACCAGGCCGGCAATCGGCGTGCCGGTGGCATGGGTGCCTTCAAGCGCCGCCAGCAGCTTCAGGTAGCGTTTGGTTCCGACATAGCCGAAGCGGTAAACGGCGGCGGTGGCGTGGGCCTCGACCAGCGCCTTGATGATGCCGCCTTCGCCCACGGTCGGGACACCCAGCAGGTCGGCTGCGGTCACCGCCTCATAGCTGCTGTCGTCATCGGAATGGGTCAGGATGAACTCGATCCTGTTGGTCGAGGTGAAGGTGATGCCGCCCGCGCCAATGGCGAGAATGATCTCGGCACCGTCATGACCGCGCAGATCAATGGCCACGGGGGTGCTGTCGTCGGTGAGCGTGGCCACGTCGATGGCCGCGGCCACCGAGAGACTGGAATGCAGATCCTTCATCGGATCCTCCTGTGCAGGAATGTGGGTGGGAAGACGCGGGCTGAACGGCTCTGTTGCACAAATCGGCTTAAGGCCGAGGTTCCCCTTTCCCCGGACGGACTTATCCCACAGCTTCCGTGACGGGTATTCCGAGCGCGGTGTAGCCGTTCAGGACGGCGATGCGGACCTGGAGTTCGGCGACCTGTCGGTCGAAGTCCCGTGCCATGAGCCGCTGGCCCAGCAACTTGATACAATGCATCTTTGTCTCGACGCGGCTTCGGCGGTGGTATCCACACCATCGTCGCCAGAGCGCGCGGCCCAGGTATTTCGCCGCGCGCAGGGCCTCATTTCGGGCCACGGCTCCGGCGGTGATCGTCTTCCAGGGCTTCGCGTTCTTGCGGGGCGGGATGACGGCATGGGCACCGCGATCTGCAATCGCATCGTGGCATTTGCGCGTGTCGTAGGCGCCATCAGCCGTAACGCTACCGATTTCCTGGTCCTGCGGGATTTGGTCGAGAAGGTGGGGTAGGATGGGCGCATCACCGATGTGGCTCCCGGTGACTTCGACGGCCCGGATCTCCAACGTTTCTTCATCGATCCCAAGGTGGAGCTTGCGCCAGACGCGCCGTTTCGGGCCGCCATGCTTGCGTGCGTGCCACTCGCCTTCACCTTCGACCTTGATCCCGGTGCTGTCGACCAGCAGGTGCAACGGCCCCTTGGAGCCGCGGTAGGGGATGTTCACGGCCAAGGTCTTCTGGCGGCGAGATAGCGTGCTGAAGTCGGGCACCGTCCAGTTCAGGCCGACCAGCCGTAGCAGGCTCTCGACGAACCCGGTCGTCTGCCGGAGCGCCATGCCGAACAGCACTTTCATCGAGAGGCACGTCTGGATAGCGGCATCGCTGTAGGTCTGCTGGCGGCCACGCCTGCCTGTCGGCGCGGCATCCCAGCTCATCTCGGGGTCAAACCAGATCGTCAGCGAGCCCCGGCGCTTGAGTGCTTCATTGTAGGCTGGCCAGTTCCTGGTCTTGTAGGTCGGGGGTATGGGTCTGCTCATGCATCCCAGCTACCACCCTGGATTCGCGAGATGAATCCCTCACGCGATTTGTGCAACAGAGCCCAGTATAAGTCATTGATTTTATTTGATGCGCACAGCTGCTACGCTGGAAGAGCGGGAGTCCGTCCGCAAAGGTTGGCTCTATCGTGATGTCGGCAACGATGAGCGGCAGTCGGCTGCCTTGATCTTGGAGAGCACCCCCGATCATCCACCAGCCGCCCTCGGCGCCAACAGGATGACGGCCGCACCGGCGAGGCAGATTGCGGCACCTGTCAGGTCCCAAGTGTCCGGGCGCTGCTTCTCGATGAGCCACAGCCAGAGGAGCGAGGCTGCGATATAGACCCCGCCATAAGCTGCGTAGGCCCGCCCCGCAAAATCGGAGGGGGCAAGGGTCAGGAGCCAAGCGAAGACGGCCAGGCTCAGGAGGCCGGGGACCAGCCAGAGCGCGCTCGCGCCTTGCCGCATCCATGCCCAGACCGCAAAGCAGCCCGCAATCTCGGCCAGAGCGGCACCGATGTAGATGGCGAGGGTGCCGGGTGCTTTCACGATGCCGCCTCGCTCTCCGGATGCTGGTGATCGGTTGCGCATAGCGAATGGTCGCCCAGAACTTCAATGACCCGGCAATCGGCAATCCGACCGCCTGCACATTGCACGACCATGCGCTCAAGTTCGCCTTTCAGCGCAGTCAGGCGCGCAAGGCGGCTTTCAACCTCGGCCAGCTGCGCCCTGGCGATGACATCGGCGGCTGCGCAGGATTGATCGGGTCTGTCAGAGAGACTCAGAAGGTCTCGGATAGCGTCCAGCGGAAAACCGAGCTCCCGCGCATGGCGGATGAAGGCTAGCCGATCCAGTGCCGACTGCCCATAGAGCCGCTGGTTCCCGGCACTGCGATCTGGCTCCGGCAGGAGCCCGATCTGCTCGTAGTAGCGGATCGTCGGAACCTTCACGCCGGCCGCTTCGCCCAATTTTCCGATGGTGAGCATCAGATTTCCTCTTGAAGCTATAGCTACTAGAGACCTTAGGTTCCCGACTCAGCAAATACAATGTTGCCCGCTGGGCGGGTTGGAAGGGCGTGATGACGGCGAACGACAGTGCAACCTACGAATGGACGGTTTCCGGGATGGACTGTGCGTCGTGCGCCGGCAAGGTCCGGGGTGCGGTCGAACGCCTGCCTGGCGTGAGCGACGTCGATGTGGCGCTAATGACCGAGCGGCTTCGGCTGACTCTGGATGAAGGGCAGACCCCTCGCAACCAGATCGAAGCAATCGTCAAGCGGCTCGGCTACGGGATCGCGGCGAAAGGATCGAGCCCCGATCGGAAAGGCTTCGTGCTGCCGGACGATGAGCAAGCGTCCCGTGCGGACGGCTCGCGAGATGCCGCAGGACTCGAGCCCAACGCTGGATCGACAGGGCCCGAGAGCGGTCCCGGGCCCGGTTCGCGTTGGTATCAGACCGCGAAGGGCAGACTGGTGATCGGCACCGGTCTCCTCCTCGCGGCGGCATGGGCCGTGAAACTGCTCGCCTCCCAGGATGTGGCAACGTGGGCATTCATCCTCGCGACGCTCATTGGTGTCGCCCCTATCGCACGCCGCGCCGTCGCGTCCGCCAGAGCGGGGATGCCGTTCACGATCGAGATGCTGATGACAATCGCCGCCAGCGGCGCGCTCGTCATCGACGCCGCCGAGGAAGCGGCGCTCGTCGTCTTCCTCTTCGCCGTCGGGGAGGTTCTCGAAGGTGTTGCGGCGAACAAGGCCCGCGACGGGATCCGGGCGCTCGCTCGTCTGGTACCGAAGACCGCGATCCTGGAGATCGGCGGCCGGACTCGGGTGATACCAGCCGACCAGCTGCAGGTGGACCAGATCGTTCTGGTGCGCCCGGGAGACCGGGTCCCGGCAGATGGCGAAGTTATCGAGGGCACCTCGGGCGTCGATGAGAGCGCCGTCACGGGCGAGAGTGTGCCGAAGCTGAAGGAACCCGGTGCCTCCGTCTTTGCCGGCTCCATCAATTCCGAGGCGGCGCTGCGTGTTCGGGTCACCAAGTCGGCCGAGGACAACACCATTGCCCGTATCATCCGGCTGGTCGAGGAAGCGGAAAGCGCCCGGGCCCCGACCGAGCGCTTCATCGACCGTTTCAGCCGCATCTACATGCCGGCCGTCGTCGGAGTTGCGGTGCTGGTGGCCATCGTCCCGCCCCTCGCGTTCGGGCAAGGCTGGGATACGTGGATCTACCGGGCGCTCGCGCTTCTCCTGATCGGATGCCCCTGCGCGCTGGTGATCTCGGTACCGGCTTCCATCGCCTCTGCGCTTTCTTCAGGCGCGCGTCGCGGGCTGCTGATGAAAGGAGGCGCCGTGATCGAGGCCGCGGCGGCCACCACGCATGTCGCATTCGACAAGACCGGAACCCTGACCCACGGACGGCCGCGCGTCACGGACGTGGTGCCGATCTCGGGATCGGAGACAGAGGTGCTGGCGCTGGCTGCCGCCGTCGAAGCGGGGTCGAGCCATCCTCTGGCGGAGGCGATCCTGTCCCGCGCGGAAGCTGCGGGAGCGCCGTTCCTGGCCGCGACCGCCGCCAAAGCGCTTCCGGGCAAAGGGGCCGAAGCAGTCGTTGAGGGTGAAACCGCCTGGGTGGGCTCTCCACGGTTCGCCGGGGAGCGCGGTGTGTTGGACGACCACGCGCTCCGGGCGGTGGTCGGCATGGAAGATGAAGGCAAGACAGTCGTCGCGGTCTTCCGCCGGAGCCAGTTGGTCGGACTCGTAGCGCTCCGGGACGAACCCCGAGAGGATGCCGCCCGCGCGGTGCAGCAACTCAAGGCGCTTGGCATCGCGTCTGTGATGCTGACCGGCGACAACCGGCGCACGGCAGCAGCCATTTCCGCTGGGCTGGGCATTGAGCATCGCGCCGAACTGATGCCTGAAGACAAGGTCGCGGCGGTCCGCGAGATGATGGCCACGGGCCATGTCATGATGGTGGGCGACGGCATCAATGATGCCCCTGCACTCGCCACCGCCCACATCGGCGTGGCCATGGGCTCGGGAACGGATGTCGCGCTCGAAACCGCGGACGCCGCGATCCTGCGCAATCGCGTGACCGATGTGGCCGGCAAGATTCGCCTTGCTCGCGCAGCCATGGCGAACATCAGGCAAAATGTGGCGATCGCGCTCGGCCTTAAGGCGGTGTTTCTGGTGACGACGATCCTCGGCATTACCGGGCTGTGGATCGCGATCCTTGCAGATACCGGCGCGACGGTGCTCGTCACACTGAACGCGCTGCGGCTTCTTGCGTTTGATCCGGAACGTGAGGCCTGAGATCAGATCATCGGCAGGGCGATGGTTCCGCTGCCATGCCGCAGGGCCGAGCGCTGAGAACATAAACCTCGGGGTACTGTTCCGCCGCGAGTGCTCAACATGCTGCAACTGGAATCGGGCTTCTGCTCGGTTTCGCGCTGGTGGCCGCCATCTGGTCGCGCACCACTACGGGGCTATTGGCCGTCCGGGGCGTGAAGCCGAACTCGAAAGAGAGACCGCAGGCGGCGATCATGGTGGCGTTCGTCGGGCTGCTCGCGCTCCACACGATTGAAATCCTGGCTTTCGCCGCAGTCTACAGGGCGCTGCAGGGCTGGGGCGTGGGAGGCTTCGACGGCAGCTACGACCCATGCTGGAGCGGCCTGATCTACTTCTCCGGCGTCAACTTCGCCACGCTCGGGTACACGCAGATCGAGGCAACCGGGCCGATACGGATGGTCAACATGATGCAGTCGCTCGGCGGCTTCATGGTGCTGACCTGGTCGGCGACGTTCCTCTAACTCGGTCTGCGAACTGGCCTGGCGCGAGTAGCAGCCGACGACCATGGGGAATGTCAGTTTGCCTCCGACACCCTCTCTTGGTATCGGCGCTCGCGCTCTGGCCATGTGCTCTTGATGTAGTCGAGAACGGCGCGGATGTCCGCGTCGCTCAGCACGTCTGCGAAGCCGGGCATGTCGCTCTCGTATCCGCCGCCGACCACGGCGGCGGTGCCTTCCCTAACGATGCGGAACAGGACATCGTCAGGATGGTGCCAGGTGTGGCCGCTGGCGTCGTGGGGTGGCGCCGGCAACCGGCCGGACGGAAGCGGCGAGCGCCAGCCCGGCTGGCCCTCCAGTTCCGCGCCGTGGCAGGCGGCGCACTGATCCGCATAGATCTGGCGTCCTTGCGCGATGATGTCCGCCGACGCCACGGCGGTGGATGCGGTACCGGCATAACGCCAGCCAGCAAAGACCGCGAGGATCACACCTCCGACGACCAGACCGATCACGACAGTATTTCGGAGAGCTTTTTTCAAGACGTCTATCGCCGATCACTGCGGAATAACATTCGCGTTTGGTCGAGACCACGTTGTGCCAGCGGCGAGGCGCCTGCGACAATGGACATTCTCGTGAGCAATGCCTATCTTTGCAGCATGCTCGAACGTGTCGTCACCATGCTTGCCATACTCGCGATCACCGTGGTGACGACGGTGACCTCCGCGCATGCGACACGCATGAGCATGAATTCCGGTGTGGATCACGCGATGCATGTCGCCGACATGATGCACTCTCCGGTCATTTCGGGCTTCGACTGTGACGCTGGAGAGCACTGTGGATCGGCCGATGCCGAGATGTGCGAGTTCGTATGCGCAGGCCTCTCTGCCTTCCTGACGTCGGCAGGCGAGGAAGCCGGGCACGCCTACGGCGCCGCCAGTCATGACGTCCCGTCCGCGGCAATCCACGTCAGCCGTGCGCCGGGACTGAACGAACGACCTCCCAAGCTCCGTCTCCTCTGAGCGCGCCCGGGCAGACGCCCGAGGCGCCCCATCGGTATTGATGAACGGGACGGAAGTCCCGAGGAGACGACCATGAACATGCTTTCTCGACGCGGCTTTCTTGCCGCAAGTGCGGCCGCCATTGGCGCTGCACACTTGCCCCGCATCGCCTTCGCGCAAGGGGTGGCGCCGATCAGCCTCTCCGCTGCGACGCGCACGCTCGACATCGACGGTCGCGCTGCCACGGTCTTCGGGCTTGCCGGCCCCGGCGGTCAGGGACTGATCCTCGACCCCGGCCAGAGGTTCCGGGTCGATCTGACCAACGACCTGGACGTCGGTACCATCATCCACTGGCACGGACAGATCCCGCCCAACGCGCAGGACGGTGTGCCGGACATGCCGATGCCCCTCCTCGCACCGGGTGAAACCCGATCCTACGACTTCGAGGCACGGCCCGGCACGCACTGGATGCACAGCCATGTGCCCACCCAGGAGATGCAGCTGCTCGCCGCGCCGCTGATCGTGCGCTCGGCCGAGGACGTTGCTGCCGACCGGCAAGACGTCGTGATGTTCCTTCATGACTTCTCCTTCAAGGCCCCCGAGGAGGTTCTGGCCGAGATCGGCGCAGGTCATGGCGGCGGGCACGGCGCGGGCCATGGTGCCGGTGCATTGCCCGATCAGGGCGCTCCCATGGGAGGCATGGGGGCGATGCAGGGCATGGATCACGGGGCCATGGGCCATGGCGCCACGGGCGGCATGCCGATGGGCAACATGCCCCGAATGGGCGGGATGATGGGTATGGGCGGCCAGATGGGCGGCATGGCCATGGACCTGAACGACTATGACTGGGACGCCTATCTCGCCAATGACCGGACCCTGTCGGACCCGGAGGTGGTCCAGGTCGAGCGCGGTGGCCGTATCCGGCTTCGGGTCATCAACGCCGCTGCGGCGACGGTATTCTGGATCGAGACCGGCGGTGCCGAGGCGCGGCTGGTCGCGGTAGATGGGCACGCGGTCGAACCTCTCGCCGGCACGCGGTTCGGTCTGGCAATGGGCCAGCGTCTGGACATCGAGATCGACCTGCCGCACGAAGGCGGCGCCTGGCCGATCCTCGCCCTGCGCGAAGGCGCGCGCGAGCGCACCGGCCTGATCCTCGCCACGCAGGGTGCCGAAGTGCGGCGTCTCGATGCAATGGCGGATGCCGAAGCGCCCGCGTTCGACACCGATCTGGCGCAGGAGGCGCGCCTCATCGCGCTGGACGCTCTGCCGGATCGACCCGTGGACCGCAGCCAGATGCTGATGCTGGGCGGTTCGATGCAGCCGTACGTCTGGACGATAAACGGGGCAGTCTGGGGCCAGCACCAGCCGATCACCGCACGCAGCGGTGAGCGGGTCGTGCTGTCGTTCCACAACATGTCGATGATGGCGCACCCGATGCATCTGCACGGCCATGTGTTCCAGGTCGTCGGGCTGAACGGGCGTCGGGTCGCCGGTGCACTACGCGACACGGTTCACGTGCCACCGATGTCGATGGTCGATGTCGCCCTCGATGTCGGTGAGGCCGCCCGATGGATGCTGCATTGCCACCACATGCCGCACCTTACGACGGGGATGATGACCGAATTCGCGGTCACGGCGTCCGTCTGATCCCAGCGGGTCGTCCGGACATGGCGCCCCGCCCGGCACCGATCCTGGTCTGTCCTGCCCCATGTTGTCGTGAGGGCCGGCCAAAAGACGCACCCTGCGGGTAAAAATCAGGAGGATGAGATGATGAACTGGAACGACATGGGCCCCGGAATGGGTTTCGGAATGGGGTTTGGCTGGCTCTTCGGCCTGCTGATCCTCGTGCTGCTGGTTTTGGCCATAGCAGCGCTGATCAAGTATCTTCGGAAATAGAAAAAAGGAGTTGGCAATGACCTACACGATCAATCGAATGTTCCCCGACGCCGGTATCGACGACGTCGACGCTCGCGCGCGGAAGGCCCTCACCGACCACGGCTTCGGCATCCTGACCGAGATCGACGTCAAGGCGACGATGAAGAAGAAGCTAGATGTCGAGATGCCCGCCTACCGCATCCTCGGCGCCTGCAACCCCAAGATGGCGCATCAGGCCATCGGGATCGAACCGCGCGTCGGTGCGATGCTGCCATGCAACGTCATCCTGCGCGAGGTCGACGGTGGCGTGGAAGTCAGTGCCATCGATCCTGTGGCGTCGATGCAGGCGATTGAGAACGCCGAACTGACGGCCGTGGCGGGCGAGGTGCGCGACCTCCTGGCGAAGGCCGTCGCGGCGGTCTGAGATGAGCCTGCGCGTCACCATTCTCGCGGGCCTTGCGATCCTCGGCATCGGACTGCTCGCTGTCTGGCAGTTCGCGCCTTCGGTGTTCGCCGAGGCGCGCAGCCTCCTGGAGCCCGAGCGTCTGGAAACGCTGGTGGCGCGTGCGGGTCTCTGGGGGCCGGTCCTGATCGTCACGCTTATGACCATCGCGGTCGTGGCCAGCCCAATCCCGAGTGCACCCATCGCACTGGCGGCCGGAGCGGCCTGCGGACATCTCTGGGGGACCGTGCAGGTCGTCATCGGCGCCGAGCTCGGGGCGCTGATCGCCTTCGGTCTCGCACGGGTTCTGGGGCATGACGTCCTGCGGCGGGTGTTCGGGGACCGCGTCGATGCCGGGCTGCTCGGCTCGCAGAACGCGTTGACGGCGACGGTTCTTGCCAGCCGCCTGATGCCCTTCGTGTCCTTCGACATGATCAGCTACGCGGCCGGACTGAGCCGATTGCACGCCTGGCGTTTCGCCTTGGCAACACTGGCGGGGATCATTCCGGCAAGCTTCCTGCTGGCCCATTTCGGCGGCGAGGCGGTGAGCGGAGATCTGGGCCGGGCGACATGGGCAGTACTTGGCCTCGGCCTCTTGACGGGCCTGCCACTGCTTTGGGTAGCCATGCGGCAAAAGCCTGAAAAGGGAAATCCATGACCGGAAGCGAGTACCAGAAGAACAGCATCACCCTTTCCGGTGCGGTAGCCATGGGCACCGGCGTGATGATCGGCGCGGGCATCTTCGCGCTGACCGGCCAGATCGCCGAACTCGCCGGGCCTCTCTTCCCGCTCTCGTTCGTGGTCGGCGCCATCGTGACCGCCTTCAGCGCCTACACCTATATCAAGATGTCGAACGCATACCCGTCTGCGGGCGGCATCGGGATGATCCTGAAGAAAGCCTACGGACCGACGACGGTCGCGGCGGGCGCAGCTCTCCTGATGGCGCTGTCGATGGTCATCAACGAAAGCCTCGTCGCTCGCACCTTCGGAACCTACACCCTGCGAGCCTTCGGCGGCGATCCGGACAGCATTCTCGTGCCGGTCCTCGGCGTGGGGCTGATCGTCTTCGCCTATCTCGTGAACGTCTCTGGCAACCGGTCGGTCGGGCTGCTGTCCATTATCATGGCCATTCTCAAGGTGGGCGGCATTGCGCTGTTCGGGGCGGCCGGTCTGTGGGCCAGCGGCATTTCGTTCGAAGCGTCGGGCGGAGATTTTCGTGCGGGTGGGTTCGTGGCGTCGGTCGCGCTGTCCATTCTCGCCTTCAAGGGGTTCACGACCATCACCAACAGCGGCGCCGAGGTGACCAATCCGCATCGGAACGTGGGCCGGGCCATAGTCCTGTCCATCGCCATCTGCGTCGTCGTCTACCTGCTGGTCGCATTCGCGGTCGGCTCCAGCCTGCCGCTCGATCGCATCGTGGCGGCGAAGGACTACGCGCTGGCTGAAGCGGCCCAACCAGCCCTCGGGCAAACCGGCTTCTACCTGACGGTGGCGCTTGCGCTGGTGGCAACTGCCTCGGGCCTGATCGCCAGCGTGTTTGCCGTCTCGCGGATGCTGGCGATGCTGACGGACATGAAGATGATCCCGCACAGCCATTTCGGGATGCCAGGCACGATCAAGGACCACACACTCGTCTACACCGTCGTGATCGCAGGCTTCCTGACGGTCTTCTTCGACCTCAGCCGCATCGCCTCGCTCGGGGCCTTCTTCTATCTGGTGATGGACATGATCATCCATTTCGGCGTGTTCCGGCATCTGCGCGAAGAAATCGGCGCTCGGGGCTGGGTGTTGCTGACGGCAATCGCACTTGATGCCGTGGTGCTGGCCGCCTTCGCCGCGATGAAATGGCAGTCCGACCCCTTGATCGTCGTCCTGGGTGCGATCGGCATGGCGCTGGTGTTCCTGTTCGTCGGAATCTTCCTCGCACGGAATCCCGCCCTGGAAGGCGCTCACGACCACCATTGAAAAGAGCTTGAGCTTCCAACGGCTGGAAGCGGCAAGCTGAAACAAGAGATCGAAAGGCTGGCAGACTATGGAGCACGATCACCATCACGCGGCGCCCGACATTCCGGCGGGGGCGAATACCGCAAAGGACCCGGTCTGCGGGATGACGGTCGCGGTCAAGCCGGACGGGCGTCACGCCGAGTTCCAGGGAGAGACCTTTCATTTCTGTTCGGAGAAATGCCAGTCGAAGTTCAAGGCGGATCCGTGGTTCTACGCCTCGGGCCGGGCCGCCGGACAGAAGAAGGCTGCTCCGGCCAACGTCCAGTACACCTGTCCGATGCATCCCGAGATCGTCCGCGATGCGCCGGGGTCCTGCCCGATCTGCGGCATGGCGCTGGAACCGATGGTGCCGTCGGATGAGCCCAGCGAGGAGCTGACCGACTTCACGCGTCGGATGTGGATTTCGGCGGCGGCGGCGGTGCCGCTCATCATCCTGACGATGGGTGAACTGGTCGCGCTGCCAGTGCGCGACTGGATCGGGCATCAGACCGCAAGTTATCTCGAGTTCGTGCTGGCAACGCCGATCATCCTCTGGGCCGCCTTGCCTTTCTTCCGGCGCGGCTGGGACTCCATTGTGAACCGCAGCCCAAACATGTGGACGCTGATCAGCATCGGCGTGGCGGCGGCCTACCTTTACTCGCTCGTCGCGACGTTCCTGCCGGGGGTGTTTCCGGAACAGTACCGGATGGGCCACGGCGTCGGCACCTATTTCGAGGCGGCGGTGGTGATCGTCGCGTTGGTCTTCGTGGGCCAGGTGCTGGAACTCCGAGCGCGAGAACGCACCGGGGATGCGATCCGCGCGCTTCTGGATCTGGCGCCGAAGACCGCGCGGCGCATCCTGCCGGACGGCACTGAATACGATGCGCCGCTGGAGAACATCATGGAGGGCGACCGGCTGCGGGTCCGTCCCGGCGACGCCATTCCGGTCGACGGCACGGTGATCGAGGGCCGCTCGTCGCTGGACGAAAGCATGCTGACCGGCGAGTCAATGCCGGTGGAAAAGGGGCCGGGGGATGAGGTGACGGGCGCCACGATCAACAAGAACGGCTCTCTGGTCATGGAGGCAGGCAAGGTCGGGTCCGATACCGTGCTGGCGCAGATCGTGGCGATGGTGTCGAACGCGCGGCGGTCCCGCGCGCCGATCCAGGGGCTGGCCGACCGGGTGTCGGCGATATTCGTGCCGACGGTGGTGGTCATCGCCATCGTCGCCTTCGTGGTCTGGCTGATCTTCGGCCCGGAGCCCGCGCTGGTCTTCGCAATCGCCTCGGCCGTGTCGGTCCTCATCATCGCCTGCCCCTGCGCGCTGGGGCTGGCGACACCGATCTCCATCACCACGGCGGCGGGGCGCGGCGCACAGGCGGGCGTGCTGATCAAGGACGCCGAGGCGCTGGAGCGAATGGCAGGAGTCGATACGCTCATCGTCGACAAGACCGGCACGCTGACCATGGGCAAGCCGAAGCTGACCGATACGGTTGCGCTCGGGGACGTCACCGAGACCGACCTGTTGTCGCTGGCCGCAGCGCTGGAGCGTGGCTCGGAACACCCGCTGGCTGAGGCGATTGTCGAGGGAGCCGAGGCGCAGGGTGCGCCGCGTCAGGAGGCCACGGACTTCGACGCCGTCACTGGCAAGGGCGTACAGGGCCGGGTCGGTGGGCGCGCGGTGGCGCTAGGCAACGCGGCGATGATGCGGGAGATGGGGCTCGACACCGCGCAGGCCGAGTCAAAGGCCGACACCCTGCGCGCCGAGGGCAAGACGGCGATGTTCGTCGCGCTTGACGGCGCGCTCGTCGGCATCGTGGCGGTCGCCGACCCGATCAAGGAGAGTACCGCGCAGGCCATTCGGGAACTTCATGCCCAAGGGCTAAGGGTGATCATGGCGACGGGCGACAACGAACGCACGGCGCAGGCGGTGGCGGGCAAGCTCGGCATCGACGAGGTGCGCGCAGGCATCCTGCCCGAGGCCAAGAAGGACCTGATCGACCAGTTGCGCCGCGACGGCCACAAGATCGCCATGGCGGGCGACGGGGTGAACGACGCCCCCGCGCTCGCCGCCGCCGATGTCGGCATCGCCATGGGCACCGGGGCCGATGTTGCGATGGAAAGCGCAGGCATCACCCTGCTGGGCGGCGACCTGATGGGCATCGTGCGGGCGCGCAAGCTCGCCCGCGCCACCCTGCGGAACATCAAGCAGAACCTGTTCTTCGCCTTCGCCTACAACGCGCTTGGCGTCCCCATCGCCGCCGGGCTGCTTTACCCTGTCACCGGACTTCTGCTCTCGCCGATGATCGCGGCGGCGGCGATGAGCCTGTCGTCGGTCTCGGTGATCACCAACGCCCTGCGGCTCAGGCGGGTCGACCTCTGATCTGCCAGCCCACACATCCAACCTCGAAAGGAACATCAGATGACCCAAGACATGTTTTCCCGCCGCAAGCTCCTGATCGGTACAGCTGCGCTGGCGGCTGCGTCGCCCTTGAGGGCTCTGGCGCAAGGCGCCGGTCCGGCGATCCACGTGATGAAGGACCCCAACTGCGGCTGCTGCTCGGCCTGGATCGAGATCCTCGAGAACGACGGCTTCGCCGTCACGACCGAGGCGAGCGCCGGGACGCTTCTGATGCGCTACAAGCTGGACAACGGCATCCCGCAGGAGATGGTCTCCTGCCATACGGGTCGTGTGGATGGTTACATTATCGAGGGTCACGTCCCTGTTGCCGACATTCGCCGTCTCCTGCTGGAACGCCCCGACGCGGTCGGCCTCGCAGTGCCAGGCATGCCCTACGGCTCGCCCGGGATGGGACCGGAAAGCCAGCGCGAGGCCTACGACGTGTTTCTGATCCGGCGCGACGGATCGAACGAGGTCTTTACCAGCTACGCTGCTGCCTGACCTTGAGGCTCCAATTCGGCTCTTGATCAGGGGCGAGAACACATACGGACCTGATCCCGGATCACGGCGTAGTCGCTCAGCATCTCGGCGATGGCCGACCCGTGCGGCAGCCGCGCGAGCTCCTCGGCTGCGCGCGCCTGGAACTCGCGGCTGTACTCTACCACGGGCGGGCAGACGGTCGCGATGCCGGGCTCAGAACCGACCGTTGCGCAGCCGCTCAGCAAGCTCGTCGCGAGACCTAGGACGACGAGCCGTCGCCTCGAGCATCTGGCGTTGGACATCATTGGCTTTCTCCGTGGTCTGAAGGCGTTCAGCGAGGCGTCCCGCTCGCTCGCCGGACCGCCGAAGCGAAAGCAGGAACAGGAGCAGGGCGAGGATGATGGCGCCGTAGCGCAAAGCGGCCCGCATCCATGGGCTGGCGGCGAACCCGATCAGGAGCGGGGCCATCACCGCTGCCCTCGGCGCCAGTCATCGAGACGCGCGTAGATCGTGACCGCGATGCCGCCAAGCGCCACGGCGATGAATACCCAACGCAACGTGTCGAGATACGGCACAAGCGGCAAGATCGCGGTCTGGGTCTCGGCCAGCACCTGCTGCGCCACCTCGACGCCCGCCGCGCCCAGCGTCGCCACACCGGCTGCCCCGCCGCCCTTCATGGTGCGGCTGTCAGCCAGCACCTCGCGCGCGGGCGGCGTCTCGGCTGCAAATGCCGTCGCCCGGACCGGGAACCGCTCGCCCCACTGCCGCGCGGGCCCGAGATCGACATGGATGAACCCCGATCGCGGGTAGAAGCCGAAGCCGAGGAATCCGACCTCGCGCGCCGCAGCCTCGAAGGCCACCGGATCGTGGTTCGCCATGGCGATGTCGAAGGCGGCGCCGTCGAGATGCTTCGACCGGCCCGCGCCCCCCACGGCACGGTTGTGCTCTGGGCTGCGGTAGGCGGAGCGGACGATCAGCGGCTTGCCCAGCCGGTCGCGCAGCGCCTGCAGCTTGTCGAGCGCGGTTTCGTTCACGAGCAGCTTGCCGGTGCCCCGGCATGCAATCTCGGCGGGCGAGAAATTCGGCCAGCGCCAGGCGCTCTCCGGCACATCACGCCAATGGCGGTGGAAGGTCGTGGTCATGAGGGTCCTCCGAAACGAAAAAAAACCGCCTCGAGGGCGGGTGCGGTTGGGCTGGTGAACGGGGGTGTTGAGCGGCTACGGGCCGCCGCCGAAGATCTTCAGCTTGATCGCTATACCCGCGAGCAGCGCCAGCATGACGCCGGTGGTGATCATGCGGACGGCGGTCTGCATCGCGGTGCGGCGGACCAGCCGGATGCAGTCGACCAGCGAGCGCAGATCGCGGATGTCGAGCGCGGCCTCGTCGCCGTCGAGGCCGACATCGGCCAGCGCACGCTTCGCGCCTTCCTCGGCCGCCCGCGTCAGGATCGCCTCGAACTCGGCGTCGGGCATCCGCACGAAGCCGTCGGATCGGGGTGGTGTCATCGGATCCTCCTTCCGCCGCTCAGCCGACCTTGCAGCCCCAGAAGGACGTGTGGTCAGCGGCGAAGTAGCCGTCCGCCACCCGGAAATACCCCTGCAGCTCGACGGTATTGCCCGCGTTGAGCGGGACCATGGTCTGCAGCCAGATGGCGGTGCCGAGCGAGACATGGGTGGCGGAGATTTCGCCGAGGGAGCCGCGAATTTCGGTCGTGCCGTTCAGCACGAGCCGACCGCGCATTCGGGCCGTGGCGCTGGCGTTGATCTTGTAGAGGAGCGTCGCGCCGAAGAGGTAGGTGCCATCCACCGGCGCGACGAAGTGGTTGTTCGCGGCATCGAAGGCGCCCTGATCGTTATAGTCGGTGTTGTTCAGGCCGATCTTCGTCCAGGTCCCGACGCCGACGTAATTGTCATAGTTGGTCCAGGCCTTGAAGCGGGGCAGCTGGGGCTGATCGACGATGCCGGTGGCGTTGTCGACGCTCAGCCCGTCGAAGAAGGTGCTGCCGTCGGCGGAGACCGCGAGGCGGAAGCGGTCGGAGCCGAAGAGGCCTACCAGCGCGCGGGTAGAAAAGCCGGTCTGCAGCGTAAGGCCGAGATCATCGCCTGCCGCCTCCTTGTTCATGGTATAGAACAGATTGCCGGTCCCACCCTCGGCCACGGTCTTCGCCGTCCAGAGCGCGGCGTTCAGCTTGGCCGAGAACGGGTTCGATGCATCTGCGGTCGTGCCCAGCCCGAGCAGCGCCATGTTCTGCCACGCCGCGGGCGTGGTCCCGATCCAGCCCGCGCCGTCATAGACCAGCAGCAAGCCTTCATCCTCGACCCACGCCCGCCAACCGGTCCGGGGCGGCAGGCGCAGCCAGGCGCCGTCCGTCCAGAGCACGACGTTCAGATCCCAGCCCGCCCAGTCGCCAGACGCGCCCGAGGCGACGATGTAGCGGTCGCCATCGGCGGGCGAACCGGGCGGTGCCGTCAGATCCCGGTCGAGCACCGAGAGCTGGACGAGCCCGTCGAGGATCCGCAGCGCCTCGTTGTGGGTGACATGCTTCTGGGCCTGCGCCGCCAGGATGTAGGGCAGCAGGAGATGGGTCGTGGCGTCGGACATGGGATGGCCTTCAGAACGTGAGTGTGACGGTTTTCGGCGCACCCCGTCCCACGAGGGCGGAGAGCTGGTAGATGCGTACGGTGAGGCCGTCGCCGGGGCCGAGCGGCCCGCCCCAATCGGCGGTCTGCTGGGCGGCCGTGTAGACTGCGCTGGTTGTGGCGGTGCTCAGCACCCGCTTCACGGATGCGCCGTCGAGGATCTCCAACTCGTAGGCTTCGAGTTCCTCGGCCAGCGGCACCTCCAGCCCGGCCCAGCTGTCGGCGGCGAGCGCCCGGGACCGCCGCGTCCAACGGATGGTCAGATCGCCCGGGTTGCGTGCTGTCCGCCATGGCTGCTCGACATGGACCGGGGCGAAGGGAACAAGCCCCCGGCCAGTGGGGGTGAAGCCCAGCGCGGCATAGCTTGCGTCACTGACAGAACGCGCGGCCGAGCCGACCCGCCAGTTCCAAGGCAAGCCAAGGTCAGCCTCGGCGACGGGCAGCGAGGCCAGCGTGGCGTCCAGGACCACAACCCGCGCTCCTGCCGGGGCCGGGTTGCCCATCGCATGTTCCGTCCCGCGCTGGCCGCGCAGGAGGCGGGTCAGGCGATAGCGGCCGGGCGCGATCAGTTCGACCGCGCCCGCCTGGACGATCTCCCACTGGCCAGCGGCACTCTCGACCGCAAGCGCATTGGCCCCGCCGAACAGGGCAACGTCCGTTACGCTTTCCAGCGTCCCGGACAGCAGATCGACGACCAGCGCGTTGCCGAGATCAAAGCGCGAGGTCGGCCCCGGAAAGAAGTCGAAGGCCAGCCTGCCGATCCGCGCGCGACTGCCGAAGATGGTCAGCAACGCGAACCCGTCGGTGGATGCGCTGCGGAAGACCGCGATCTCGCCCGGCCAGGGGCTGGCATGCGCGGCGATCAAGGGGCGATGCGCGGGCTGATCTTCCGAAATCTGCGGCAGGTCCAGCATCACCACCTCTGGCGTGCCGAAGACGACGGGGCTCGAAAGCGAGGCCGGTCGCGGATCACCGGGCGGCAGATCGTAGGCGGCGCGGTCCTGCCGGACGGCCTCGATCCCGCGCGCTTCGGCATCGGCGACGGAGACGAGGCGGAACTCGACCTCCCGGCCGTCATGCGCCAGCCGGATCACGTCGGCGGGATCGAGAGCGAGCCGCGAGGGCGGAAGGCGGAAGGTGGCACTTTCCCGGCCGATCCAGGCTTCCATCAGCGCACGGCGGCAACGGCGTTCGGCTTCCTCGGGCGGGATGGCCATCGGGAAGGACTCGGAAGCGATGCGGGTCGTGTCGACCGTGATGCGCCGCGCCTCGACCAGCGCCGCATCGTAATCTTCGTCGGCGCGTGCGACCTGCCACTTCAGGGCTTGCGGCAGTTCGGTCTCCTGACCACGGGTCAGTTCGAAGGCTTCGCCCTCACGGCTGGCGACCAGATCGTCGATGGCCAGGGTGGCGACCGAGGCGCGGCCGCGCATGACGAAGCGGATCACGCCCTCGGTCTCGATGGCGTCGAAGCCGAAATGCCGGGCCAGCGTGGAAATCGACGCACGGGGGCTTTCCAGCGCGCCGATGACATAGCCTTCGACCGCGCCCCAGAGGCCCGAGACGTCGATGAGGTTCTCCGCAAGCCCGGCACGCAGGCAGAGGTGGCGCACGAGGGCCGCCAGCGACACCGCGCCGAGCCGTCCGGTCAGCCAGTGACCCAGCCGCCAGTTCGGCCCGTCCGTCCAGACGCCGGTCAGTTCGGGGAAGAACGGATAGGGTCGCGCATCCCAGGTCCAGGCGGCGCATTCCGGAACATGGACCATCCGGCCACCGTAGACGGACGACGTCGGGTTGTTCGCCCCTTGGCCCCACCAGAGATAGCTGGCTTCGAGATAGACGCGCTGGATCGCATCGTCGCGCCAGCCGCGGGAGAAATACGGCGTGAAGCTCTCGGACGACTTCGGGTCGAAGAACACGTTCGGCTGGTTCGTGCCCCGATCGATGGCCGGGCAACCCAGTTCGGTGAACCAGACGGGCTTCGATTGCGGCACCCATGCCGTCGGTGTGCCGCAATCGACGCCGCCCGGCCGGTTGAAATGCGGGTTCGACCACCAGGCGCGCAGGTCCTTGTAACGGAAGACCCACGGTTTGCCCGCGCTGCCATCGGTGATCGGGGTGCGGAGCTGGGCCGACCGGTCGGCGGCGCTGGCGTAGAACCAGTCGAAGCCCTCGCCGCCCGCGATGTTGGCCTGCAGATAGCCGCGATCATGGATCGCGGACCAGCCCTCTAGGGCATCGGCATGATCAAACCCGTCGCGCCAGTCCGACAGCGGCATGTAGTTGTCGATGCCGATGAAATCGATGTTGGCGTCCGACCAGAGCGGGTCGAGGTGGAAATGGACGTCGCCACTGCCGTCGCCCGGCTGGTGGCCGAAATACTCCGACCAGTCGGAGGCATAGCCGACCTTGGTGCCCGCTCCGAGGACCGCCTTCACATCCGCCGCCAGTGCCTTGAAGGCGGTGACGGCAGGATAGGCGCTGGCGCTGGAGCGGATGGTGGTGAGGCCGGGCATCTCTGAACCGATCAGGAAGGCATCGACGCCCCCGGCCGCTTTGCAGAGATGCGCGTAGTGCAGGATCATCCGGCGCAGCGACCATTCCCCGACCGGCCCGGTCCAGCTGACATGGGTGCCTGACACGCTGAAGTTCGCGGGCGCCGCTGTGCCGAACAGGGCTGATACCTGCGTGGCGGCTGCGGCGGTCTTGTCCACCGACCCTGCAAAACCCGCAGCCGGGGAACAGGTGATCCGCCCCCGCCAGGGGAATGTCGGCTGGCCCAAGGCAGCGGCATTGGCGCTGTAAGGATTGGGCTTGGTGTTGCCGGGCGGCACGTCAAGCAGCAGGAACGGATAGAAGGTGACCCGCAACCCGCGCGCCTTCATCTCCTGGATGGCCTGCACCACCGCGAAGTCCGAAGGGGTGCCGCCGTAGACCGGACGATCCTCGGCGTCACGACTGACCAGATGCGCGTTCGCCCGCGCCACGCCGTTGACCGTCCAGACCTTCGGGCTGGTGACCTTGGTCGTCACCTCGACGCCCGGCTTGATCGTGCAGTTCCCCGCGCGCAGATCGTTGCCGAACCAGGCGACGACAAGGCTGACGCTCTCGACGGCCGGGGCCATGGCTTGCAGCCGATCGAGGGCCACGACGATGTCGGCCTCATCCGGCAGCGCGTTCAGGTTCTCGGCCGAGGTGGTGCCGCCGGTGGTCTGGCCTAAGACTGTGGTCGTGGCGCCCACGGTCTTGCGGACCGCTTCGGTCGCATAGGTGAACTCGCCCGAGGCGGGGATCATGGTGACGGCCTTCACCAGCCCCTCGGCCGTGTCGGGATCTGCCAGCGGCCGGAACACCTCGAACGACAGTTGCGGCAGGCGGTTGCCGTAGGTCGCCAGCGGCAGTTCCTCGAAGACCACATAGGCCGTGCCGCGATAGGCGGGGGTGTTGGCGGCACCCATCCTGGCGGCGATGAACGGGTCAGGCCCCTGCGCCTCGTCGCCTGGATACCAGCGCCAGGTGATGCCGGTCATGTCGAGCGGCTTGCCGTCGGCCCAGATGCGGCCGATGCCGGTGATCGGGCCTTCGCAGAGCGCCACGGCGAAGGACGCGTAGTAGAGATACTCGGTGGTCCGGACCTTGCCGCCACTACCGCCCTTGCCGCCGCCTTGCGTCGTGGTCTTCGTCTCCTCGCGGAAATCGGTGGCCCAGACGATGTTGCCGCCGATCCGCATGCGCCCATACAGGCGCGGGATGATCGCGCCTTCGGTGGCCGAGGTGATGCGCAGGCTGTCGAGGCGCTGGCCCTCGATCTTCTGCGCGGGGGCCAGCGAGGACACGATCCAGCTGTCGACCACCGAACCGATGGTCGAGCCGATGAAGCCACCGATGGCGGCCCCGGAAAAGCCGAGGATCGCGCCGCCAAAGGCTCCGCCGATGGCGGAACCGACGGCGCCGAGGACGAGCGTGGCCATGGGAAAATCTCAGCGTGCGGGGAACAGGAAGGCGAAGGCGATGCGCCGCCGCCAAGTCGGTGTCATCGCTTCCTCGATCACGCCGAGGCGTTCATAGGCGTGGAGGAAGGTGTCGGGGCCAGTCAGGATCCCGACATGCTTGGCGATGGCGCGGGGCACTATCCGGAACAGGACCAGTGCGCCGGGTGGCGCATCGGCCGGTGCGATCTCGGGCATCATCGCCCGCGCCCCATCGGCCAACACCTCGCGCGGCCCGGTCTCGCCCCAATCGCGGCTATATGGCGGGATCGGAAATGGCTCCGGCCCGACCACCTCGCGCCAGACACCGCGCGCGAGGCCGAGGCAGTCGCAGCCGACCCCGCGCAAACTGGCCTGGTCGTGATAGGGTGTGCCGAGCCATGACCGCGCGACGGCGATGACAAGAACGGGATCAGCGGTCCGGTGTGATAGGGTCACAGCACCGCCCCCTCATGGCCGCCATCCTTGGTGGCGTAGCGCAGCACGGCATCTTGGCCCGGGATGTGCGGAAAGCCGCGAAAGTTGGCGACATTGGCGAACTTCGTCCCGCAGGTCGCGATCCGCTTGTCGCAACCCGCCCGGACCACGAAGGTATCCGTCGCCGTGATCGGTCGCACTGGTGCCTCCAGCAGGGTCAGGATCGCCACGCCGTCGACCAGGTCGTGCGACAGCACCTCGATCCGCCGTCCGGCATTCGCGCCGCTGGTCCATTCGACCAGCCCGAAGGCGAACCAGCCCGCCGCGAAGGCGCCGAGGCCGGAAGCGGTGAAGGCCCGATCCCGCAGCACGTCGATCACCGCGCCGGTGCCCTTGAAGGCCGGGGCATCGGTGTTCACGCCGCAGCGCGCATCGCCCAGCGCGGCGTCGCAACTCGCCTGAAACGTTCGCCCTACGGTCTGGCCGAGGACATGGGCCAGTGACCGGACCTCCGCCACGAAGGCGAGCCTCCCACGCCGGATCTGGCCGATGGCCCCGCGCCGCAGAAGCACGCGCTGCGAAGGGGCCGACCAGTTCACGCGCCAGACCTCGACAGCCGCGTTGTCCCAGCGCCCGTCGAGGATATCGGTCTCGGTGATCCGGTCGGAGGACAGCACGCCTTGGGCGTCCTGCGCATCCACGGAGAGGTCCGAGCCGGATCGGACTTCGGAGGCTGTCAGTCCGCTTTCCGGTTCGAACTCTGTCCCGTCGAACGACAGGGTCCGGTCATGGTCTGTGAAACCGAAGGTCACGCCATCGGCGCGGGTGATGCGCCAGCACCAGGCCAGAGTGGTGGCGCCTTCGTCGAGATGGGCTTGCAGCGCGGGCGGAAGGGATTTCACTTCCGCCCCCAACCGCGCAGGAGGGCCACGGACGCCAGCAGCGAAGACACGACACCACCGGTCGCGCCGGTCAGGGCATAGATATTGAAGGGGCGAATATCGAGCGTGCCGGTTGCGAGGTCGAAATCCGCCAGCCCGGCCAGAGCGAGGCCGGAGGCGGCAAGGCAGGCCAGATAGACGAGGCCACGTGCAAGGGTCCAGTTCATGATGTTGCCTTTCCTTTGAAATGGTCCAACAGCCTCCGCCACCAAGACGGAGCGACAATGGTTTGCGTCGGCACCGGCACGCTTGCGGGGCGCAGCAGCGCCAGCGCCTCGTCCTCGGTCAGACGCCGGATCGGTCGCGAGAAATCGACGCGTCCGCTGCGATCCACCGACCAGACGGGTATGGTGCCGACGGGATAGCGGCCCGTTGCGAAGAGATCGCGCTCGGCCTCGCGGCGCGGGCTGATCGCGGCGGGTTTGAGCCAACCCATGAAGGCTGTTGCCGCAGCTGCCCGGTCGCCCGCGTTCAGGTGCCGGGTCAGCGCCGCCTTGGCGATGCCGCCCGTGTTGTAGTGAAACGAGACCAGCGCATCGAACTCGTGCGGCTCGAGCGGCACCTTCACGGCGCGCAGGACGGCGGCCTCATACCGCGCGAGGTCGGCCCGGAAGACCCGGAACGCCTCGCGGATCCCGGCATCGAGATCGGCAGGCATGCCGCGCGGCATCGTGGCGGGATCGGGTGCCCCGGCGGCAGCCGTGTGGCCGATGCCGAAGGTCCAGACCTGTTTCACATCCGTGTAGGGTCCGGGCACGATGCCTTCGTGCCGGACGAGGGCCAGCAGGCCCCGGTCGGTCATCTGCATGGAAATTACCCCAGAAGCGAGAGGATCAGGATCAGAACGGCGATGGCGATGCCGACGCCCAGCCGGTGGCGGAAAGCCTGGCCGGGATCGGCCGGGTAGCAGCGCAGGGAGCGCGCGAGGCGCAGAAGGTCATGCATCGCCATCACCTTTCCCGGCATGGCGCAGACGGGCGAGCAGCACCTCGATGAAGGCGGGACCGAAGACACCGACCAGATAGGCGGCCGATCCGGCCGCGCCCCCGGCCGGGATCGCCTCGGGCGGCAGGCTGAGCCAGCGAGTGATGATCGCCATCGAGAGTGCCCATCCCGGCCGCGATCAGCCCGCCGAGCAGGATATGGCGCAGCGCGTCACGCAGCCGCATCTTCGTGGTCAACGCGTTGGTCGCGCCGCCGAGCGCGCCCCAGGCGGCGAGGATCACCGCCGTGGAGGCGAGCAGTTCCTTCAGCGCCGCCGCCAGAAATCCGGTCTCGTCATTCATCGTCGGATCTCCAGAAGCGGGATGGAGGTGATCGAGCCCAGCCGCTCGAGGTCGAGCGTCACGTCGAGCGCGTCGGTGTCGAAGCGGACCGGGACATCGAACTCGAAGCCCGCAGTGATGGCGACGCCCGCGGCCGGAGCTGTGGTGAAGGTGATGAGACCGGAAGTCGTGGAAACCGACCATCCAGAGGCTTGCGGCGTGCCATTCAGGGCGATTGTCACCGTCCCGGCGACGGGCTTGGTGATGGCGCGCGACCAGGACTGCGCGCCCGAGGTATAGCGCTTCACCAGTTGGAATGTCGTCGTCGCGCCGTCGCCGGTGGCAATCACCTGATCGGTCGGTGCGGGTGTCCCGGAGGGCAGACAGGATTTGTGATCGCCCCAGTCCTTGAAGCGGAAGCCGTGGAGGCGGCCATTCCTTGCCTCGAAAAAGGCGACGACCGCCGCCAGATCGTCGGCGCGGCGGATGCCATAGGCGACGTCGTAGCGGCGGCGCGAGTTGGTCCAGCTGGCGTTGCGCTCCTCGGCCCCGCTTGCCAGTTCGACGATCTGGGTGCGCCGTTCGGGACCGCCGCGTGCTCCGCGGCTGATGTTGTCCGGAAACCGGACCTCGTGAAATGCCATGGCTGATCCTCACATGCCGCGCCGACCCAGCGACACGGCGCGGGCGATGTCGCTTGCGACCTGCGTGCGGGACTGGCGGAAGCTCTCGGCGTCGCGGGCGTTGATCGTGACGTTGACGGTCGAACCACCCGCCTGGCCGTAGCCAGCCGCCTCGCGCCGAGAGAGCACCCGCTCCCCGCGCTGCAGGATCGCGGGCACCTCATCCGGCCGCAGCCCGGCCCAGCCCCCGTCGTGCATCCGCGGCGCACTGGCGAAGGCCAGTGCCGGGACCATCCGGCCGGGACCGGGGGCGCCGACCACGCCGCCCGAATGCAGGATGTTCGCGAAGATGCCACCCGCGCCGCCCAGCGCGCCGGAAAGCGCGTTTGCGATGGGGCCGAGGATGAAGCGCCGCGCTGCCAGTTTGGCGAGGTCGGCGATCATCGAGGTGACCAGATCTCGGAAGTCGAGTTTGCCGGTCTTCACGAAGTCGCCGATAGCGTTCTCGGCGCTCTGAAACGCCCCGACCAGCGCGCTGCCGATATCCCCGCCGATGTCTCGCGCCTTGGCGGCATAGTCGGAGAGGGCGGCGGTGACGGCCTGCCAGCCGGTGAGGGCCGTGTCCGCGCCTTGGGCTGCAGCCGCCCCCGCGTCGCGTGCAGCGCCGCCAGCGCCATCGGCCGCGGTGGCCGTGTCGTTAAGCCCTGCCTTGACAGCATCGGCCGAAGCGGCGGCATCGGCGAGCGCGGTCTCGGCTTCGGCCCCCGTGCCGGTGACGGTATCCTTCAGCGCCTGCCAGCTGGCGAGCGGCCGCTCTGCGGCATCAGCCAGCATCCCGGCCGCCTCGCGATAGCCGTCGGCCCGGGCGCGGGCATCCTCAGCCATGGCCCCGAGCCTGAGATCGGGTGGCTCGAGGTAGGTCCGCGACAACGCGGCCGAGAAGGCATCTGCCGCCGCAGCCCCTGCAGCCGTTGCAGCCCCCTCGAACGGATTGCCGATGCGGCCGAGTTCAACCGGATCGAGGATGCCGATCCGCACGCCACCTTCGCCGGTCGCCCATTCGGGCAGCAGCGCGAGGGCCGCGTTCAGCGTCTCGATGAAGCTGTTGATGCGCGTGACGACGCCGTTCAGCATCGCCTCGACGCCCGAGATCAGCCCGTTCGCGGCCTGAAACGCGAAGTCTCCGATGGCGCCCGGCAGACTGCCCCAGATCGCGACCGCCGCGTCATAGGCCCCCTGGAAGATCGCGGCCGTCCGGTCGCCGAAGCTGACGACGCCCGCGATGGTGCCCTCGAGGGCCGACAGTCCGGCCGCTTTCAGCCCCTCCCATCCGGCCGCCATGCGCGCCAGCGCCGCGTCCAGCGACAGGCCGATGAGCGACCAGACTTCGCGGGCCAGATCGCCGAGCAGCCGGAAGGCTTCGCCCACGCTGCCGACCCGGGCGACGAGTTGCGAGAACTGAAAGACCAGCTCGCCTGCGCCGACGATCAGAGCGCCGATGCCGGTTCGGATCAGGGCGCCACGCAGGAAGACCAAGGCTGTCGCAAGACCGCGCACGGATAGGGCTGCGGCAGCCATTCCCGCGACCCAGCGCCCGCTCATGACAGCGGCGAAGGTTGCGGCATACGACGCCAGCCTTCCAAGGTTGCCGATCAGTCCGTCGATAGCCGAGCGCAAGATCCCGCCATCGGAGGCGAGCGCCACGAAGGCATTGGCCAGCGCCTCGATGGTCGGAGCGACAGCCACGGCGATCCGGTTGCGCAGGCCGTCGAACACGAGGGATACGGTTCCCAGTGCCAGTTGCGTGCGGCGCAGGGCTTCCAGCGCATCGCCATCCAGCACCGCGCCGAGGTCGGATGCCTGATCCCCAAGTCGGGCCATCTCCGCCCCGCCGTTCCGCAGAAGCGGCAGCAGGCGCGTGGCGTCCGATGCCATCGCCTCCAGATAGAAGGTCATTTCCTGCTGGCTCAGACCCGCGCGTTCCAGCGTGTCGACGTAAAGCTGCAACGCCTCGGGGCCAGAAAGGCGGGCGAACTGGTCGGCCGTCACACCCACACGCGGGGCCACATTCTCGAAGAAGTCCGCCATCGGCCCGCCGCCGGTCTGCAGGAAATCTCCGACCCGGTCGTTCACGTCCTTCAGGATATCAGTCAGCTTCTCCTGTTCGATGCCCACTGTCCGCGCCCCAGCCGACCAGCGCTGCAGCGCCTCCGGCGTCGCATTGGCGACCTGCGCGAACTGCCGGATCTGGGCGGCACTCTCGGCGGTAGACCTCACGATCAGGCCGAGCGAGGCTGTGGCAGCGGCCGCGGCGGCCCCGAGCGCCAGGCCCGCCCGGCGTGCAAAGGCGGCCAGCCGCGTATTCGCCAGTTCCATCTCGCGCGAGAGACGGCCGAGGCCCTTCGCCCCGGCCTCGCCGACACCCTCCAGTTCGGCGCGCACCTGGCGGCCGCCCACGGCGGCGAGCCGTACGGAGACGCGTTTCTCGGCCATGGGATTGGGCTCCAGATAGGGTCAGCCGCGGTTGGCCGCGATCTGTTCGTTGACGCGGCGGACCATCACCGCCTCAATGGCGGGCAGCAGTTCGGCGATGGCGGGCAAGGAGATGCCGAGGGCCGCGCCCAAGGCCAGCGCCGCGCCCAAGTCCCAGCCGATCACCGCGCCGGGGATGACCCGCATCTGCCCGCCAAGCCGCTGCGCGAGGTCCCAGACCTGCGCGCCCTCCAGCGTCAGCGGCCGGTTCAGCCGCGCGGGGCAGTCGGGACAGGGTCCTGCGCAGGCCGTGCAGTAGCCTTCGCCCCCACCGAAGGACCAGTCGGCAAGGGCGCAGAGCCGTTTTTTTCCGCGTACAGCAGCAGCGCCTTCGCAACGTAGTGGCTCTGGAACGCCTCGAAGGCGGGCCAGAGGTCGAGAAGCGCGTCGATGGCCTCGGGGCTTGGCTCGATGGGATTGCCATCGGCGTCGCCGATCCCTTCCCATGCGAGGATCGCGCGCCGCGCCAGCGCCTTGGCCATGGCGAGCGCGGCTTCCTCGGTCGCGGCCCCCTCGGGCAGGTCGGCAATCGGGGGATCTCCCCGCGCCGAGACCATCAGGGCCGTGGTCAGCGGGCGGAGCTTCACACGCACGCCGGGGATGAGGTCGCACCACTGCGGCGCGTTCGTGAGGTCGAGGGTCAGCATGGCAGGCCTTCTCAGTAGGTTGCGACGGTGTTGACGAGGACGGCGGTGCACATGCGGGCGGGGCTTGTGGCCTTGGCCGCCTGCCAGTCGAAGGTCGCCTGGATGCCCTGCGGGCCCGGGATCTCGATCCGAGGTCGCGGCAGGTAGACGGCGTGTGCGGTGAAGGTGAAGCTGGCGTTGGCACCGAGGCTCCAGGCGAAGACAAGTTCGCAAGGCGTGCCGTCGATGGCCTGCGTGATCAGCGCAGTGTCGGCGAAACGCACCTCCACCCGGCCGGTCAGGGCGGCCATCCCGGGGTCGGCGCCCTCGATGCGCCCGTCCGAGCGGATGGTCTCGATCCGGTCGAGGCCGTTGGAATAGGTGATCTCGGCCGAGATGACATTGCCGAGCGGTGTGCCGTTGCGCGTGATCGCCCCGTTGAAGTGCCCGAAGCGCTGCAGCGCCAAAGCGGTCGGCGTGCCAGCGGCCGTGGTGGCAGCGACGTTTTCGCCCTGTGCCACCAATCGGGCGGTGGCGGTCAGCAGACCGGACCGCGCCATTTGCCACGACAGTTGGTCGCAGACGCAGCCGGTATACATCGCATAGCGCGGCACCTCGGGCATGGCCGTCTCGATGGCCATGCTCGGCAGGGTCCAGTTCCCCGACTGGAAGGTGTGGGTCTTGGGCGTGGTGCCGGTGGTCGTGGGCTGCCCGAAGGCCGCCTTCAGCCAGAGGCCGAAGTTTTCGACGTCGATCGGCACAACCACGTCGCCATCGGCCGTGACCGCGTCCTTGATCGGGGCCAACGGGTCGCGCCCCTGGCCCAGCAGTTCCGAGGCGATCAGCGGCTGTTCGGAGCCGAGTGTGGTGCTGGCGAAGGGCACCGTCCGATAGCCCGAGGCGGGCGCGGTGCCATAGACGGTCTCGAACGCAAGCGCCATCTGCGCCCGCGCCCCATGGGCTCGTGCCATCGTGTTCTCCTGTCGTGTGAGGGGTCAGGCCAGCGGATCGGCCGTGGAATAGTGCAGGACGACGGGGATCACCGCCGCCTTCAGGCTGGTGGCACCCTCGACCGGAAGATCAACTGGGCGCGGCGCTTCCGCCTCGATCCAGTCGCAGAGGCCGCCCAGCGTGCGATCTGCGGCGAGCGCGGCACCGATGCTGGCGCAGAGGGTGTCAAAGGCGGCGTCACGGGTGGTGCCCTGCACGACCGCCTCGATCTCGGCGCGGTGCTGGTAGTGATAGCACAGTGGCGACAGCGTGACTTCGGGCGCACCTGGTTCGCCATCGCGCAGGATCATCAGGCCCTCGACCGGCATGCGCTCGGGCAGCACGTCCCCGCGCAGAGCGGTGGCGGGCAGCGCCGAGAGCCGCGCGTGCAGCGCGACGAGGATGGTTTCGCGAGGTGTCATGGGTCGGCCGAGTTGGAAATCGCGTCGAGCACCGGACAATCGGGGACTTCGGCGCCCGAACACCTGGATGCAGTTGTAGCGAGGACGGATTCGATACGCCGAAGATCCGCGATCCTCGCGCGGACATCGGCAAGGTGCCGCTCCGTCCGTTCCTTGACCTCGGCGCAGGTCGGCGCGGCGCCGTCGCCGAGCCCCATCAGCCCGCGGATGTCCTCCATCGAGAACCCGAGTTCGCGGGCGCGCAGGATGAAGCGGAGGCGTGTGGCGTGTGCGGCGGAATAGACCCGGTAGCCGGCGTCCGTGCGGGGCGGGTCGGGCAGCAGGCCGGTCTTCTCGTAATAGCGGATCGTCTCGATGTTGCAGCCGGTCGCCCGGGCCAGGTCGCCGCGTGTGAAGCCGCTCTCGCGCTCGTGATCGGTCATGGGCAAGTTTCCTCTTGAGCCTGTAGTTGCTACAGACCCTACACCCATCGTCAATCACAGACGAGAGGTGCGCGACATGGCGCTGACAGACGACAGAACGGACAGCACGGGCGCGGATCGCCCCGCCCGAAAGGGCTGGCTCGCGGCGGGCGGTGTGGTGGGCGCCTTTCTCGCCTCGGCCTGCTGCATCGGGCCGCTGGTGCTTCTGACTCTCGGCATCTCGGGCGCCTGGATCGGCAACCTGACGGCTCTGGAGCCTTACAAGCCGATCTTCGCCGTGATCGCGCTCGGCTTCATCGCGGCGGGTTTCTGGCAGGTCTATTTCCGCAAGCCAACCGTCTGCGAACCCGGTTCCTACTGCGCAAGGCCAGCATCGGCGCGCATCACCAAGTCGGCTCTCTGGGCCTCCCTGATCCTCGTTCTCGCAGCCCTCACCATCGACTGGTGGGCCCCGCTTCTCTACTGACCCCGAAAGGACATCCACATGAAGAAGATCCTTGCACTCGCCTTGTTCGGCCTGACCGCCGTTGTGCCGATCACCGCCATCCCTGTTGCCGCGCAGACCGTCGCCGCCGAGCAGACCGTCACCTTCGCGGTGGACAACATGACCTGCGCGCTCTGCCCAGTCACCGTGAAGCGTGCGATGGAGGGCGTCGCGGGCGTGCGCGCCGTCGAGATCGACTTCGATGCCCGCACCGCCACGGTGATCTTCGACACCGCCGCGACGAGCGCCGACGCCATCGCGACCGCGTCGGCCAATGCAGGCTACCCGGCGCGTGTCGCGGGCTGACGAGATGACCGAGCAGTCCGACCGCAAGCTGATCGCGACAGGGATCGTCGGCACCGTCATCGCGGCGCTCTGCTGCTTCACTCCGGTGCTGGTGGTGCTTCTGGGTGCCGTGGGCCTGTCGGCCTGGCTGGGTTGGCTCGACTACGTTCTGCTGCCCGCGCTCGCCTTTTTCGTCGCGCTGACCGTGTACGCGGTCTGGAGACGGCAGCGGCGCCAGACCACTCGAACGGATGGATGACTTGATGAAAGACGATTGCTGCGCGCCCAAGGGCGATTTCGACCTTGCCGTGATCGGCGCCGGATCGGCCGGGTTCTCGGCCGCGATCACCGCCGCCGAGGGAGGCAAGCGCGTCGCGCTGATCGGCCATGGCACCATCGGCGGGACCTGCGTGAACGTGGGCTGTGTGCCCTCCAAGACGATGATCCGGGCCGCGGAAGCCCTGCACGGTGCGCAGACAGCACATCGGTTCCCGGGCCTGAACAGCGAGGCGCAGGTCGCCGACTGGTCGGCGCTGATTGCGGCCAAGGACGATCTTGTCGCGACACTGCGCCAGAAGAAGTACGCCGATCTGCTGCCGGGCTACGGCGGTGTGACCTATCTCGACGAGGGTCCGGCGCGTCTCGTCCTCGGCGGGGTCGAGGTCGGCGGGCGCAGGATCACGGCTCCCAAGGTGATCGTCGCGACCGGTGGCCGACCCGCCGTGCCCGACATCCCTGGGATCCAGGACGCACCAACGCTCGACAGCACGTCGCTGCTGGAGCTGGACCGGTTGCCCGAAAGCCTGATCTTCCTCGGCGGCGGCTACATCGGCGTGGAGCTGGCGCAGATGATGGCGCGGATGGGCACCCGCGTCACCATTGTCTGCCGCTCGCGCCTGCTGCCGCGCACAGAGCCGGAGGTGTCCCGGGCGCTGACGGAGACGCTGCGCGCCGAGGGCGTCGCGGTTGTCGATGGCGCGACCTACGACGCCGCACGGCGCGACGGGGCCCGTGCGGTCCTGACGGTGACGGTGGACGGCGCAGACCGCGATCTGACGGCCGACCGCCTCGTCCTGACGACGGGACGCGCAGCCAACACCGAGGGGCTGGGCCTCGCGGAGATGGGCGTCGAGACCGACGCGCGTGGCGCGATCCGGGTGGGCGACGACATGCAGACCACGAAGGCCGGCATCTTCGCGGCGGGCGATGTGACCGACCGCGACCAGTTCGTCTACATGGCCGCCTATGGCGCCAAGCTCGCGTCCCGCAACGCCGTTCTGGGCGGGGCGGAGCGCTACGACAACGCCGCGATGCCGTGGGTGGTGTTCACCGATCCGCAGGTCGCCGGCGTCGGGCTGACCGAGGCGCAGGCGCGCGCCGCGGGTCATGACGTCAAGACCAGTGTGCTGACGCTCGACAACGTGCCCCGCGCGCTCGCCGCCCGCGACACGCGCGGCCTGATCAAGCTCGTCGCGGACCGGGCGACCGACCGCCTCCTGGGCGGCGTGATCATGGCGCCGGAGGGAGCCGACAGTGTCCAGACGCTCGCCATGGCGCTCAAGTTCGGCATGACGACAAAGGCGCTCGGCGAGACGATCTTCCCCTATCTGACCACGGTAGAGGGGCTGAAGCTCGCCGCGCAGACCTTCGACAAGGATGTCGCGAAGCTGTCGTGCTGCGCGGGGTAACCCGAGCCGTCGGTTTCGTGGCTGCCGAGCAAGATTGCGCATCGATGCGATCACAACCTACCCCCCACCCAGTTCGCCACGATCAGCCCCGGCACGCTGTCCAACGCCCGGTCTGCATCCCGCGCCAGATCCAGCCGCTTCGGCAGCTTGACCTGCGGCACCAGCAGGAAGATCGGCGCAGTGACCTTTCCGCGCCCGGTCTTCGACCGCGACACCACCGCCTGGCCTTTCGTGTTCAGCCGCCCCTCGGCGACCAGCAGGCTGGGGCCCGTCCGGCGATAGACGAAACGCAGGCGGAGGCCGCGTCGCCGCTCCCATTCACCGGGGGTGATCCGGCCGCCGCGCAGGGATTTGCCCGCCGCGGGCAGCGGGATCGCCAGCCAGAACCCGTTCTTCGATCGGATCAGCGGCCCGGTGTCATGCGCACCGACGATTACCGGCGCCTTCGACCAGACCAGCGCCGCAGCCTCAAGGCTCTCGCCCGACCTCGGGAAGTTCTGGCTCCGGATCGAGTTGGCGAGCCGTGTACCAAGCCCCGCGCCGGTGATCTGCAACCGCCACGCCGTCTTCAGCCCAGTCCCGGCCTCGCGAATGGCGGCGGTGACGGCCCGTTCACCCGCCGCGACCTCGGCCGCCATCATCGCGACGATGTCGGGATCGATGTCGAGCTTCAGTTTCACGCGGGCCTCAGGTCGACGGTCCAGACCAGCCGCTCGCGGTCGCGGACCGGCTCGCCCTGTATGAGGAAGGCGTCGCCGTCGATCTCGATGCGGTCGCCGGGACGCGGGTTCGCCACCTCGGCCACGCGCAGGTCGATCCGGGTGGTTTCGGACCAGAGCCGCGCGTCGCCGAAGTCGGTGACCGCGTCGGCGCGACGGGCGACGGCACGCACCAGCACGGGTGTACCGCCGTCGGCGATGTAGACCGCGTCCCGGCCGATGTTCGGATCGGCGAAGAGCGCGCCGATGGCGGCGGCGAAGGCCGACATCAGAACGTCGCGTTCAGGCGCACCCGGCCGATGGTGTCGCCGGCGCCGCTCGCCACCGCCTCGACGGCCGCGCCGATGAGGGTGTTGTCGGTCGCGACGGTCGTGGTGCGCTTGTTGGTGTCGTCCCAATAGACCTTGGCGCCAACCGTCCACGCCTGGGAGCCGACCTTGGTGATGTCGAACACGCCGACGAGCGCGGTCTCGACGGGCTCGCCAATGGCGGCGGCACCCGCGGCGATGCCGAAGATGGAGCCGACGAGCAGGCCATCGCCGGAGGCGACGGCATAGGGCGCGGTCAGGGTGATGGTGTTGCCGGGCTGGACGTAGGTTTTCATGATGGGGATCCTCGTGGAAAGACGAAGGGCGGCCCGTCAGGACCGCCCGTGTGTCAGGGTTCAGGAAGCGCGCCTTACGCGCCCGGGTTCTTGTAGAGGCCGCGCCAGTCGATGGCCTTGGCTCCGAAGTCGAGGCGGCACTTGATCTCGACCCCGTCGACGTCGAAGCCGTTGCGCGTCTCGATATAGGCGCCCTGCTGGCCCTCGAGATAGGCGTACTCGATGGTGTCGATCTGGTTCGGGCTGGCCGCCAGATACCAGGCGGTCTCGCTGGCGGCGTCGAGCCGGGGCTCGCTGATCGGCGCCAGCGTCCTGATCGACTGCGGCACCACGCTGGACGTCGCGGCGGGCACGAGGTTCTGGGCCACCAGCTGTTCGGCTTTCAGTTCCAGTGAGGCCGGCACGATCAGGAAGGCAGGCCGGACGTTCAGCACCGTCTTCTTGTCGAGGCCGGTCTGCTTGGCCATCGCCGCGCGCGCCGCTCCGACGCTGCTGACATCGAGCGCCGCGCCGGTGCCTGCCAGGTTCTTGTGGGTGGTGTGGAAGAGCGCATTGCCGTCGGCCATCGCCGGGTTGGCGGTGATGATGCCCCAGACCACGTCCGACTCCAGCTGGGCGATGGAGTTGCCGTACATCGCCGGGATGCGGGTGAAGGCGTCGAGATCGTCGTTGATCAGCGTCTGACGGGTGATGGCGACCACCCGGCCATAGGTCTTGACCTTGTAGCTCTCCTTGCTCTCGCCCAGCGTGCCGCGCTTGAACTCGCCGCTTTCGCCGACCTCGAGCAGCTGCGGGGCTTCGCCGAGCTGGACGCGATGCATCGCCTTGAAGTCGGTCGCCAGCACCTGGCGACAGAACAGCATGAAGGTGCGGGGATAGGCCTCGTAGGCCTGCCGCAGCGTCTTGTTGGTGACGGCCGACAGGATCTCGGGGAAGTCCGAGGTCGAGTGCAGCGCGCGCGTCGCCACCTCGTCACGCGACAGGCCGCGCGTGTTGACCCCGGCATTGCCGAGGCTTTCGCGGGCGAGCTCCAGCAGCGTCATGCCGCGATACTGGCGCGCGGCGTCCTCGAGCTGGAACAGCGTTGGGCTGTAGCGGTGCAGCAGTGCGTTCGCCACCGCGTCACGGCGGGTGATGCACTCGTCTCGGCCGCCGAGCGGGACGGAGACATGGGGGAAGTTCCGGGTCTCGTCGGATTTCGCGGCGACCTGGTCGAGGATCAGTCGGCGGGACTCGTCGATGCTGACGCCGCGCTTGACCAGATCCTCGGCGAAGCCGCGCTCGAGGTTCAGCCGCCCGGCCAGATCGTAAATGGTGGAGACGCGGTCGCGCTCGGCCTCGCGGGCGCGGGTGGCGACCACTTCGGTATCGGGCGCGGGAGTTACCTGCGTCTTCTGGCTGCGCGTCTCGCTGGCCGCGACCTTCGGGTCGGGCGCAGCCGGTTTCGGCTCGGTCATGGGGGTGTCCTCGGTTTCGACCGGCGCGGTCGGCTGGGTGTTGGCGGGGGTTGCGGCGTCGCTCGCCGGGGTCTGGGTCGTGTCCGTCATCGGGATCGGTCCTTTCGTGGTGGAAGGGGCGTCCCGGCGGTGGAGGACGCAGTCGTGAAGGGGGTGCTGGGCGCGGAAGCCCGCTGCTGGGTCGGCTCCGACCGCGACGGCGGAGACCTCGAAGGGCGTCCAGTCCACCGCGCGCCAGAGCTCGCGGGCGCCATCAGGCTTCGAGATATCAAACCGGTGGACCTGGTAGCCGATGGAGACGGCGCGGATGTGCCCCGCCTGGATGTCGCGCCAGATCGGCTCGACATCGGCACGCTCGCTGATCCGGACCAAGGCGATGCCGCGACCGTTCTCGATCCGGGCCGAGCCCGGCACGACCGAGCCGATCACCGCGTCGAGCGTGTCGAGCTCGTGCACCTTCAGGAACGGCGCGCCCGCGTTCAGCCGGTCGAGCCGGACATGGGCCGGGTCGAGGCTGAGTTCCTCGTCATAAGGCTCGCCGAAGAAGGTGGCACGGCGGACGCGAGCCCCGGCCGACCAGACCACCTCGACGGTGCGGTTGTCGGCATCGGCCGTGTTCGGCGCAAGCTCCGCCGACCGGCGCATGGCCGGCAGTTCGATCATCGTGTCCATGAAGGTCAGTCCTGTTGGTCGGCCTGCGCCGGGTCTGTATCCGCGTCGGCGGTCGGGTCGTCGGCGTCTGGTTCGTCGGCGGCCGGATCGTTCGCCGGATCGCTGGCCCCGTCTTTGGATTGTGCGCTGCCGGTCTTGGTGACGCGGCGAGGGTCGCTGTCGAGGACCAACCCCAGCGCGTCGAGCTTGGCGTTGGTCGCCGCGATCTCGGCCAGCACGGCGTCGGGGTTGCGGCCCTGCCGGGCGATCACCTCGGCCAGCGTCATGGTGCCCGAGCGGATGGACAGCAGGTTCGCCATCGCGTCCTTCTGCGGATCGACCGCCTCGAACTTCGGCGGCGACCATTCCACAGGCACGATCGGCGACGGGATCTGCCCCGCCGCCCATGCGGCTTCCGTGAACCACCGCCACACCGGGGCGCAGAACATCGGGATGAACAGCTGCCATTGGACGGCGTCGATCTGGCGGCGGAACTCCACGAGACCCGCCCGGATCGAGGAGTAGTTCACTTGGGACAGGTCCCCCGTCAGCAGCTCGTAGGGCACGCGGAAGCCTGCCGAGATCGTGTGCAGGCTCGCGCGCTTGTATTCGCCGTAGCCGCCCGTCGCCGAGGGCTGGTTGAAGCGGATTTCCTTGCCGCCGCGGGCATAGGCGATCAGCCCCGGCTCGAACTGCTCGACCCGGTTGCCATCGGCGTCGACCACCGAGGGCGCGATGCCCTGCTGCGCCTCGTCATCGCCGAAGACGATGGCGGTGACGCAGGCCTCGGTCTTCTTGCGGACCAGTTCCGCGACCTCGTAATCGTCGAGATCGCGCAAGCTGCGGATCACCGGCGCGCCCCAGGGAACCCCGCGCGCCTGCGTGCGCTGCTTCTCGTAGACATGGGCAATCTCGGCCGCCGGGATCGGGCGGCTCTGCAGGCCGTTCTTCAAGGCCCCGTAGGCGTCGCCCGGATGTTCGGCATGGAGCCAGTAGGCCCGGCGCTTGCCGAGCGGATCGAACTCGATCCCCTGCACCAGCCGTCCCGCGCCGATGGCGCCGGATTTCGTGGCGTCGAGGAAGTCGGCCTCCAGCACCTGCAATTGCAGCGGCACCGGCAGGCCATCCGACGACCGGCGCAACCTGCGACGGACCAGCACCTCGCCTGCCTCGACCATTTCGCGGCAGATCAGCGTCTGCAGCCCGTAGAAATCGAGCTGGCCATCGGCATCGCAATCCGCCGTCCAGCGTTCGAACAGGGCGTCGACCTTGCGGTCCAGCTTGTCATCGCCACTGGCGGCCCGGGGCATGATGCCCGAACCGACGATGTTGTTCACAAGCACCGCCACGGCCTTGGCCGCATGCGGGTTGTTGCGCACCAGATCGCGCATCCGGTCGCGCAAAAGAGCCCCGGCCACGCCGATCTCAGTGTCCGCAGAGGATCCCGGCGCGCGCCACCCGTCCGTGCGCCGCCCCTTCGACGCCCCTTCATAGCCGCGCGTCAGGGTCTCGAAGGCCTGCCGCGCCAGCACGCGCCGGGCCGCCATGCGCGGGGCGACGGAGGCGATGGCATGGTCCATCCAGTTCGCGGGCATCAGCGATCCCCGCGGGAGAAGCCCGCCAACCCGGCCACAGGCAGCGGCCGCGCCGTGCCCGCGATGGCGCGTTCGATGGTCCGGATGCGGCCCAGCAGATCCTCGGCCGAACCATAGTCCACCGATTTGCCGTCATAGCTGACCCGCGTCGTGCCGCTGGCATAGGCCCGGCGCAGCGCCGAAAGCTCGGTTTCCGTCCAGTCTGCCATCTCAGAACCATCCTCCGCGTCGGCCAAGCCAGTCCGACTGCCGTTTTCCCTGGGGTGCGGCTTGCGGCCGATTGACCCGCCCCGCACTATCGATTTCCGTTGGCGCCGCCCCGAGCTGATCCTCGAGGTCGCGCCATTTCTCGTCGGTCCAGCGATCCGCGCCCGCGATCCAGGCGGCGGCGCGGGCATAGACCCGGCAATCCAGCGCCTCGTTGCGTTCGCGCAGCTTCTGCCATTCCAGCCGGGCGAAGCCGCGCTTGGTGCGCACCGTCACCAGCTGTTCTGCCACGAACTGCTTCAGCCATTCATTCTCGACCCAATGCGGCAGATGCACCGATCCCGGTGGAAACGCCGCCCCCTCAGACATGTCTTCCTCGGTCGGGCGCTCCAGCCGCAGGAAGCGATAGGTCTCGGCCTTGAAGGTCGACACCGCCACGGTCCAGAGACGCGCCCCGCGCCGCAGACGTTTGCCGCCCTCGGTCGCATCGACAAATGTCGGCCCCGATACCGGGCTCGAACGGTTGAACCCCTCGACGCCTTTCACCGGCGACACCTGCCCAAACCCTTGCGCCCGCGACCAAGAATAGACTGCCGGAGCCTCGTAGCCGGTGTCGATGGCAAGCCGGGCGATGCGAAGATGCGCGCCGCGTTTGTGCGGCCAGGACCGGTCCAGGAGCGCGGTCAGTTCCGACCAAGCGTCATGCCGGTCCGGCCCGCCTTCGATCACCACGTGATCGACCAGCCAGCTTTCGAGCCCGCGGCCCCAGGCCCAGACATCGACCTCGATCCTGTCCTTCTGCACATCGGCCCCGGCGGTCAGGAACAACCCGCCCGCTGGCACCGTGCCGGACGTCCAGCGCTCGCGCCGGTCGTAGAGCCGCTGCCAGTCCGGGGCTTCCCCGGTCTCGACCCATGTCTCGCCGAGGATGGTGTTGCGGAACGCCTTGATCGCCTCGTCCGACCCCTGTGCCGCGTCCCATGCCCGCACGATCCGCTCCCAGCTCAGCCAGCCGATCGGCGAATAGAGCGCCGAGAGGTGATACCCGACCGTGGTCGGATCGGCGGCCGTGGCGGTCGCCCGCCATTCGCCGCCCTCCAGCATCGCCGTCTTGTGGTGCTCCGCGATTGCCGCGTCGCAGCCTTCGCAGTGATACTCGGCCGTCTCCGGACGACCCTTCTGCCACCGCAGCCGGTCGAACTTCAGCCACTGCACATGGCCACAGTGCGGGCACGGCACGAAGAACCGGCGCTGGTCGGACGCCTCGAACTCCCGCTCGATCCGGCTCAACCCCCGGATCGTCGGGGTCGAGACCAGGAAGACCTTGCGCCGATGGGCGAAGGTCAGCGACCGCGCTTCCGCCAGCGTGACCGGATCGCCTTCCTCGTCGGCCGAGGCGGGATAGGCGTCGACCTCGTCGAGGAAGATGTACCGCGCCGGGGTCGAGCGCAGCCCGACCGCCGAGTTCGCCCCCGTCATGATCAGGATGCCGCCCGCGAACTCCTTCGACAGCATCGTGTTGCCCGCGTCGCGGGACCGGGCCGGTTTGACCCGCTCCCGCAGGTCGGGGCTCTCGTCGATCAGCGGGTCGATCCGCTGGCGCGAGTTGCGCTTGGCCAGTTCCACTGTCGGCTGGACCGCCAGCATCGGCCCCGGCGCCTGGTGGATGGCGAACCCGATCCAGTTGTTCCCGGCCTCGGTCGCGCCGACCTGCGCCGCCTTCATGAACACGATCCGCTGCATGGGATCGCCCGGCGACAGCCGGTCCATGATCTCGCGCATGTAAGGCGTGCGCACCGTCCGGTACCGCCCCGGTTCGGCCGAGGCGCGGCCCGACAGCATCCGGTGCCGGTCCGCCCATTCCGAGACGGTCAGGTCGGGGTCTGGCCGGAGCCCGTTGCCCCAGGCGCGCAGGATCTCGCCCGCGCCATCGAAGTCGGTCAGGGCCTTATCATCATCGGACGTCGGGCCGGACCTCGGCAAGCTCGTCGAGGTGGGCACGGACATGTTTCTCAAGGACCTTCTGCATCACGGCTGGCTCGACGCCCAGTTCCGCCGCCATCAGCGCCGCCGCGCGCGCAGGCCAGTTCACCCACGCGTCCCGCTCCTCCCGCGCCAGCCGGAACACCAGCGACAGCGCGCGCGCCCGCTCTATCAATTCCCCCTTCAGCTTCTGAAGCCGGATGCGCCGTTCCTGCGCCTTCAGCACCTCGTTCGCCGTCTTCGCCTGCAGAAAGGTCGTGCCGCCGCCGACGGCGGGGACTGCCAGCCCCTGTTCGCGGAGCGTGTCGCCGACGGCCGCCACCGCCGCCTCGGGAACGGGCTTCAGCTTCGGTTCGGGCGGCTTGCGGGTCTTCGAGGGGTCCGTGGTTTCCGCCCGCCTGGCATCGCTGGCGGCCGCGTTGATGCTGCCGTCGGGATAGAGCACCAGCCGCTCGGCGGTCTTCGCCTTCTGGATCGCGCCCCGCGACAGCCCGACATGCGCGGCGTACTGGCGCTCGCTCATGCCCTGCATCGATGGCTCCGATTGTTAATAGAAAACAATAATTTAGCTCTCACCACAATGCTCTGAGGAGGAGGCAGGCAGTGAATGGCATACACCAGAAAAACCATCTGAACTCTGAAAACGAATCACAGATTCGTGCTAAACTCGCTTCGTAGCGAAGGAGACAACAGGAAAAGGTTCAAGATGAGAGCGCTTTTGATGGCTGCCGTTGTAACTATCCCGCACATCGCTTCAGCACAGGACTGTTACACCGCAACAGATGGGACCTACATCTGCCCGGCACCAAGTGGAACAGAGAATGCTGAAATGTTCGTTTATCCCGATAGCACGCTCACGATGCCTGGGGCTGACGCTGGTACAGTGACTTCGGTTCCGGGCGGGATCAGCATTGATTTTGACAATGCTGATGTTTCAACTACGGGCAATCTAGACAACACGTCAATAATCGAGACGGGCGAGTAGCGTTTCGAGTGGCTGCATTGCGCCTTGCCTTGCTTGGGTTATGTATTGGCCTGTGTAGTCAGGCTTTGGCTGATGATGTAAAGGTCTCATTGACCGTTCGTGCGTTTATTCCAAAAACGTACGTTGG
>NZ_KQ955210.1:193431-214812 GCF_001546115.1 Paracoccus aminovorans | reverse complement strand
CTGTCGGAGAAGTTAAGCGAGACGGGCTGCACTATCTTCTATTCTTTTCAATAGGCGCAGGAAATCCGCAAATTCCCTTAGCCCCAAAGATTGATGCGGTTGGTTCGATAAGGTACTCGGTATCGGACAGGTTGTTGTCCGTAACAGGTACTACCGGAACGTTTCCCGCTTTCGAAATTTTTCATGAGATCAACGGGTCAAAGGTAGTCGATCTAAATCGGCCTCCGGTGGATGGCGCTAGCCCGTTTGCGCTGATTGATTTTGGTACAGGGGTCAACACTCGCAATTATGCATTCGAGTTCACGATCCCGCGATAGGGTGCGTGGAAGAAGAAACTGTGTTGTTCCAATTTTTCATCTTGGCATTACCTCATCCATCGGCCAGCAATTCAGCCGCGAGAGTTCGCAGCGCATGCGCCGCAACCAGCGGAACCACGCCGTTGCCACAGAGCCGAAGCCGGTCCACCCGATAGGCCAGCCCATCAGCGCCTCGACGAACAGCGGGTTCAAGGTCCGGCGCGGCTCGGAGGTATCGCGCCCAGCCATCGGCGTCGCCAGGACCTGGCGGCCAAGCAGGCCATTCACCGGCGTGTTGGCAAGGCTCGTCGCGCCATCTTTGTGATCGCGTGCCGTCGGCGTCATCCACAGCCCCGCCGAATGGGTCAGGTCGGCCAAGCGGCGGTTGCCCGCGCTCGGCTTGCACCCATCGTTCGCCATCGGCGTCGGCCACATAGCGGCCGTGGTCGCGAGGTTCATCCCATGCTGGCCCGCTTCCTGCGATGGCGTCGGCTTCGTCTGCCGGTTCTCGTTGGCACTGGCCCTCGGCGTCGGCCAGAGGCGCAGCAGTTCCGTCCGGTTCCCGCCACTCGACCGGGTTCCAGAGCAGGCGCGCGGGGTCGGCCAGCTCGTCCCCCTCGCGGATGGCGAGGATGAACAGCCGCTCGCGCCTGTGGGGCGCGCCGACTTCCGCCGCCGTGAAGAGGCCTGCCGCAAGGCGGTAGCCCATGCCGACCAGTCCTGCGGCGACTTCGGGGAAGCCGAGGCGGAGATGATGGTCGACATTCTCGAGAAATACGAAGGGCGGCTCGACCTCGCCGATGATCCGGGCGACATGCGGCCAGAGGTGCCGCGGATCATCCGCACCCCGGCGCTTGCCCGCGACGGAGAACGGCTGGCACGGATAGCCCGCAGTGACGATGTCCACCGCGCCGCGCCACGGGCGGCCGTCGAAGGTTCCAACGTCGTCCCAGACAACTGCCTGATCCAGGGACGCGTCTTCCATCCGCGCCACGAGAGTGGCTGCGGCGTAGGCTTCCCGTTCGACATGGCCCACAGCACGATATCCGGGGATGGCGATGGCGAGCCCGAGATCGAGCCCGCCAGCGCCGGAGCAGAGCGAGAGGCCGAAGAGGCATGCGTCTCCGGCTCCGGAAGCGCGTCCGGAGGAAGGTAAAGCCAGGTCATCCATGTCACGCGGCGGTCTGGCGCTTTCGCGCGGGTTCGGGGGCGGCGTCCGGGTCCGGCGTATCGGCCCGGGCCTCGGCATCGTCGCCCAGCCGCTCGGTCCTCACCTGCGCGAAGGTCCGGCCGTCGCCATCAAGGATCGCGTCGCGGCCGGTCTCGGCCTGCCAGCGCTCGACTGCGACATCGACATAGGCCGGGCTGATTTCCATCGCGAAGACGCGGCGGCCATTGGCCTCGCCCGCCATGATCTGCGACCCCGACCCCGAGAACGGCTCGTAGCAAAGCCCGCCGCGCGCCACATGCTGGCGCATCGGGATCCCGAAGGCGTCAAGCGGCTTGGGCGTCGGGTGGTCTGGCCGGTCATCCTTCGCGAAGCTGGGCAGCGCCCAGGTCGATGGCAGGGTTTCCTCGGCCACCTTGGGCGGCCGGTTCGGGCGGCGCCAGCCCATGAAGCAGGGCTCGTGTTTCCACAGGTAATGCGACCGGGTGAGAACCCCGCGGTCCTTCACCCAGATGATCTGCTGGTGCACGAAGGCCCCGGCCTTTTCCCAGCAGGCTTCCAACATCGCCTGGCGGCGGGACGCGTGCCAGCAGTACCACGCAGCATTGTCAGCGATGGCTTCCGCCACGGCGGCAGAAATGAAGCCGTCGTAGAGTTCCGCGCCCTGCGAAGAGTCGTCCCAGGTGGTGCCGTAGGACGCCGACCAGTCCTTGTTGCGGGTCGGATGGTTCGAGCCGTCATAGTCAACGAGATACGGCGGGTCGGTCGCGAACAGGATCGCGCGCTCGCCATTCATCAGGCGGCACACATCGTCATGGTTCGTGCTGTCGCCGCAAAGCAGCCGGTGATCGCCGAGGATCCACAGGTCGCCGGTGCGCGACGCCGGATTCCGCGGCGGCTCAGGGATGGTCACCGGCGGCACGGAGCCCCCGGTGCCACCTTCTTCCCCGTCCGCCTCCGGCACGAATGCCAGCAGCTTGTCGAGTTCGCCGTCCGAAAAGCCGACCAGTGACAGGTCGAAATCCTCGGCCAGCAGGTCGTTCAGTTCCGCCGAGAGCAATGCCTCGTCCCAGGTGCCGAGTTCGGTCAGCTTGTTGTCCGCGATCCGGTACGCCCGGCGCTGCGCCTCGGTCAGATGGCCCAGCACAATCACCGGCGCCTCAAGCAGCCCCAGTTGCGTCGCGGCCAGCACCCGGCCGTGGCCCGCGATCAGTTCGCCGTCCTCGGCGACGAGGCAGGGCACGGTCCATCCGAACTCGGCCATGCTGGCGGCGATCTTCGCGACCTGGTCCGCGCCGTGCATCTTCGCGTTCTTCGCGTAAGGCTGCAGGCGCACAAGCGGCCAGGTCTCGATCCGCTCGGGGGCGAAGGTCAGCGTCATGGTCGGGTGGCTTCCGATATGAGGGTGGATGCTGGCCGGATTCTGGACACTGGATGCCGCGCTGGACTCCACGCAGGGTCCAGCGGCGTCCGAGGTGTCCAGCCGAAGGGCCAGCGTTTATTGGGGTTTGCACGGGGTCAGGTGGATCCGGCTTTCGGGCGGCTTCCCAAAAATCCGGCCCTGTCGCTGGCGATGCGCCGCGCTTCGCCCGCCAGCATACGAATATCGCCAGGAAGGAACCAAGATATCAAAGGCTTGGCAGTTCGGACCCCGACTGGTCCCCTCTCTGGACCCCGGAAGCCAGCGGCGCGGCCTCTGCCTGCGCGCTCCACTCCCGAGTATATCGCTATGGATAGCTGCTTTGGGGCGATCCGTCTCACCATGCGATGTCTCGCGAGAAACCGTCTCACGACCCGGAATGGGATTGACAAGATCCTCAGTCGTCTTCGGGCGACACCAACTTCAATGGGCCGCGCTGATACGGCATTAGACCATCTTCTTCGTATTTTGCGATGAGATGCTGTCGGAGTTGTTCCTGCTCTTCGCGCAGACGTCGGCCTGCTTCCATCGCTTCGGCAGGAATATCCTTTTCCATGATCTCGCGGAGCTGCACTTCCACCTGGGCCCCGACACCACGAAACGAGAAGTCTTGCTGGTAGCCCTTCTTGAACACATAGCTGAGGATAGCAGCCGAACCATCGGGGAGTTCCTTCCCGGCGAGGAACTGCCGAAACAGCCAGAGCGTCAGATCTGCGATCTGTATCCCCGCGCTATCGTCGGAGCTCGAGACTTCGAAGGTCGAACCTGGGACCTTGCGTAGAACCATTGTCTCACCGGGTCGGTGGATTGGCTCGCCGGAGGCGTTTGAAAACATGCGGTGCCACTCTTCAAGCGAACTCTCGAATTGCGACTGCCTATCATGGATGATCTTCTTTAGAGGGCGGTTCCACCGTTTCGAGAACCCTTCCAAGCCGTCGAGCAGGTTGGCGAATGCTACCATGTTCGGCATGTGCCCGTTCTTGGCTTGGCGCCCCGCGATGAAGATGTCGAGGGCTTCCGGGTGGCCGCGCGACCACAACAGGGTTTCTGTGACGACATCCCTCGACCTCTGGTCGGCAAGCAGATGCACGTTCTCAAGGATGGCGTCGCAAATGGCGGGGATCTTCGCGCGCGCTTGTTTCTCGTTGCGGGCCATCAGCATTGACCAGAACTCGCGGGCAATCTCTTCGGTCAGGATCGTCGCAACCTTGAAGCACAGGGTCAGCTTCAGAACCCTCACGTTGTAGGCATTCCAGTTCGCCGCCGGGTTCTCGCCGGAATCAAAAAAGGTATCGTAGAGCTTGGTGGCGACCAGATACCGCTTCTCGACACGCGATACGAAAAACCTCGCGTCGACCCTCTTGAGGATGTTGAGGAGATCGGGCGCGATCTTCTCGATCGGTCCGAAGCCAAGGATCGAGGCATGCAGGGACGCGATGCCGTGTTTCCTGCAGAGGGCGCTCAGCGATTTCTTGTGCAGGACATCGAAGTTTGACTTGGTAATGAGCGCTCCCGTGAAAAAATCTGGCTGCGCTTCGTCGAAGATGTTCGAGCCAGTATTCCCAGTTTCGTCAACGAACGCGAACAAATCTATCTTCCCGTGCTCAGCCAGCTGCTCGCACGATATAGTCGATAGATCGCCTAGATGGCACCCGTTTCCCATTCAATCGCCAGACGATGACCGCAATGCCGTACTGCCAGCGCCGGTTCGCGGTGGCACGGCTGATGCCCAGTTCCCAGCAGATCGGCTTCCATGGCTTGCGGTTCGCCCGCAACCAGAGCAGGCGAGCGTCGCCGGGTTCGGGCCAGCGCAGCCAGAGCAGCGCATCCTCGGCCTGCGTGATGTCGCGCGGGCCCGGCTTCGGGCGTCGCATCCGTGGTTCCTGGCCAACCTGATCAGCGAAGCTGTGGAAGTACTCGGGCCAGGCGTTGAAATAGCCCTGCGGTTTCACCTCGGGCAGCGAACGGAACACGTCGGCCGCTCTCTCGAGCCGGTCCTCGACCATGATGGGCGTCCAGTCAGCCATTTGCGACCTCCCGTTCGGCCGCGCGCGGCCCATAGAGCTTTTCGCCCAGTTGACGCACCAGTTCGCGCTCGGGCCAGGTGAGCCGGGGATCGTCGGCAGAAATCGCCAGCAGACCCTGTTCCTGCCACCCATCCCGCTTGACCTGCTCAGGATCCCGTCGTTGGCCGCCGTAGCCCCTTGGATGCCACCTCATGCGACACCCCCGTTCGTCTCAATCGCCCAGTGTAGGACTGCGATGGCATCCGCCTCGTTGTCATCGGCGGGGCTGAAGCCGCGCGACTGGACCGCAGCGATCATCGTCTGCTTGTCGGCGTTACCCTTGCCGGTGGCGTGACGCTTGATCGTTCCAACCGGAACGCCCTGATAGGGAATGCCACGCAGTTCGGCCCATGCCGTGAGGGTGGCCATCAGCCCACCATAGACATGGGCAGCGTCCGTCCCGACATGGCGCCGGACTTCCTCGAACCATATCGCTGCCATGGGCCCTGACAGTCGGTCGACCTCGGTCAGCCAGTTGGTGAAGCGCAGGTAGCGCATTCCACCGCCGTCGAAGCGACCGGGACGCAGCGAGACGGTCCCGCTGGTGATCAGCCCGTCACGACCGCGCAAGGCCCAACCTGTCGTCGTCCCGAGGTCGAGGGCAAGGATGCAGGACGCAGAAAGGCACCTCGGTTCGAGGTGCAGGTCAGCTGTCTCGGTGGTCAGCGTCATGATGAAGGCTCACCTGAATTGTGGGCCTTCGGCTTTGGTCACGGGCAGAGAATCACGCCATGCGTGCCCATTCAAGAAAAATGCGCCTGACGACGCCTCTGTCCCACTTGGTCGTGGGGTGTCCCACTTGCCGATCAAAGTGGGACGCCAGATTTTCCTTTCAAAACATCGCGTGTCCCACCTGTCCCACTTGTCCCACCTTTTGCCTTACGTCGCATGAGGAAGAATGAGGTCGGCCGGGAAACATACGCTCCATATAGGAAAGAGAGAAGTTGGCGATCCAAGTGGGACCGGTGGGACGGCATTGATCTTGAACGGTTTTTTCTGTCCCACCTTGGGCTTGAAGTGGGACATGACCTGAAGTGGGACGGCTGCCATAAGGAAAAGGGGCACCCGGATGGATGCCCCTCGATGCCTGACAAAGCTATCCCGACGTCAGCCGCCGCACTGCCGCTTGCGGTAGCGCCATTCGCGGGTCGCGCCCGCGCCGCTACGGTACCGCTCCCAGTCCCTCGACTTCAGCCAGGCCCCCACGCGCATCTGGTCGCCCTTCGTCCATTTCGCGGGTTCGATGCCGAGCGCACCTTCAAGGATTTCGCCCACCGACACATCGCGGATCGGCTCGGGACGTTCGAACTCTTCATCCTGCCAATCCTCATAGCCCGCATGGCCGCGATTGACGCTGCGGGTGTCATGGGTCAGCCACCGGTCGATACGGGCGTCCCAGGCATCCGCCTGGTAGCGTGCCTCCTGCGCGTCGGCGGCTTCGGCAAGGATCGCCGGATCGTCGATCCACCAGATCGCGCCTTCGCGGAAGCGATGGACGGCTTCGGCCCAGAGCTGGTCCCGGTCGCGGGCCAGCGCCGCGATGTCGATGGTCCCGCAGCGCAGCGGCCAGAAGCGGCGGTTGCCGGTCTCGTCGCGCAGATAGGTGTCGGGATTCACCGTGCCTGCGAAGACGCACTGGCGCGGCACCTCGACGGTGTAGCGGCCGTATGGCGGGCGGAAGCGGTCTGTGGTGCGGGTCAGGAAGGCCTTGATGCGCGAGACCTCGGCCCGGCCGATGGCATCGAGCTCTGCGATTTCCACGATCCAGACGCCCTGCATGTGGATGGCGGCATCCTTTGACCCAAGCTCGGGCAGTTCGTCGGTGAACCAGGCTTCACCCGCCAGCACCTTGATGGCGGTCGATTTGCGCGCGCCCTGCGGGCCTTCGAGGATCAGCATGTGATCGGCCTTCACGCCGGGGCGAAAGATGCGCGCCACGGCCGAGATGAGCCAGAACGCGCCGACGGTATGGTGGAACGCGGTCGGGGCAGCGCCGAGATAGGTGCTGGTCCAGGTCTCGATCCGGGGCGTGCCGTCCCAGCGGAGATGTTCCAGCCAGTCGCGTACGGGATGGATACGGTGTTCGCGGGCGACGGCGCCGACGGCACGGCCGACCACGAGCGGCGCGACATTGACCCCGCGCAGCTGCAGCCATTCCGCGGTCCGGACATCGTCTGCATCCTCCCACGGACGGGGAAGCGGGCCGGTCGCGGTATCCCAAGGGAGCGGTTGGCGGACAACGATCTCCTGCGAGAAGTCGTCGAAGGCCAGCACGCCCGCGAAAGCGACGTCGGACGTCAGCGCGATGATGACATTGGCCTCGTTGCGCTCGGGCGTTCCGACCAGATCCTGTCGCAGGCGGTTGAACCAGGCCGGTTTGGCGATCCGCGCATGGGGATCGCCGGAGACGTTCACACGCTTCACCAGTTCGATCAACTGCTTGTCGAGGATCGACATGGCGATGCCGGTCGTGGTCTTGATGCGGGCAAGGATCTGGCGCGCGGGCAGCGGGTCCAGCCGCGCAAGGGCAATGCGGCCGAGAAGTTCGCCAAGGGCAGAGATATCGGGCGGGTTGGTCAGCCCATCGGCAGCCGCCACCAGTTCAGCGATGATGTCGCCGGCAGACGGCAAGCGATCCATCGCGGCGGGCGGGTCTTCGGTCGGCAGCCCCTGGCGCGGGCCGTAGTTCTCGGCGCGCGCCCCGCGCAGCAGGTCGTCGTTGAAGTCGTCGCCATGCAGCGGGACCACGATCTCGTTCGGAATGTCGGCCCGGTTCAGCCGGTCCGAGAGCGTGGCGGCCGCCTGACGACCGGCATCGCCAGCATCGGCATAGATCGTGACCCTTGTGGTGCCCTCAGGCCAGCGAAAGCGGGCGAGGCCATCCGCGGACAGCGCCGCCCAGACGGCGGTGCCGAACAGGGCATGCGCTGCGAGGGCGGTCTCGATGCCTTCGGCAATGCCGAGATGGCCGTCGGCAGGCATGGCGAACAACCGCACGGCCGCGTCGGCCACCGAACCCAGCATCTTCTTGCCGGCAGGCGCCTTGGCACTGCCGTCATCCATGAGGAAGGTCCTGTGGATGCCCGGCGCGCGGGTGCCGTCCACCAGTCGAGGCAATGCGATCAGTCCCGGCCATCCACGCCGCGTGTCGAAATCCGGCAGGTCAGGATGGAACAGCAGATCCGGGCATCCCGGATCGCCGAGCCCGCGCGCACGCAGATAGGCTTCGCCCACTGTTCCGGCGAGCGGCTGGGCGCCATCGACCAGACGCGCAACCTCGGTTGAATGGTCGGGCTTCGGGCGCGGTGCGGATCGGGGCATGGGGCGATCCATCCCGGCAATCCGCGCCGCTTCGTCGAAGAGCGCGCCGTCGCTCAGCCCCGTCGCTTGCGCGATCAGATCGATGGGCCCGGCGCTTTCTCCGGTCGCATAGTCGAAGCCCCAGCCGGCATAGGGCCCGTCGAGGTGGATGGTGCACGATCCTTCCTTGCGCGGTGGGCGGCCGGACAGGTCGGCACAGCGCAAGGAGCGACGGTCGCGCGCAAGCCGCGCCTCCGGAAAGATGCCGGGGAGCCAGTCGCCAGCGGTCGCGGCCAGCCGATCCTTCACGGCGGCCAGATCGTGGCGTGCCTTCGGCGTGGCGACATCGTTGAGATCGATCATCGCGTCCCCTCACGCCAAGAGGACGAGGCCGCGCTCGGCGCGGGTGATGGCAGTGTAGAGCCAGCGGCGGCGGTCGATCTCGCTGCGGCCCAGCCCGTCGTCCCAGACGATCACGTTCTCCCACTGCGATCCTTGCGCCTTGTGGGCGGTGATCGCCCAGCCGAAGGTCGCCTCGGTCAGCTTGCGCTTTTCCCGCCAGTCGCGATCATGACGCTTGGCATCGTAGGCGACGTGATCCTCGAAATGCCCCTTGTAGATGCGCAACCGGCCCGGACGGCCGTCCCTGTCGAACGGCGTGACACGTCGCCCGTCTTCATCATGCACCACGGCCGAGAAGTAGAGGCTACCCTCGTCGACGATATCCTCAAGGGTCAGGAACATGCCGTTGATCAGACCGAGCGAATTGTCGTTCTTCAGACAGATGATCTTTTCCGCCCCGCCGGTGGGAAGATATGTCCCGCCCAGCCCGGCCGCCGCGCGCATCGCATTGTTCAGCTGCAAGCGCGTCGCGTTCAGGCCGCAGATCAGTTGCCCGCCGCGAAGCGCCTGATCCGGCGTGATGTCGCCCTTGCGTAGCTTGGCGACATGGGCGTCGTAAATCCCGAACCCGATGGGCTCCCCCATCCGCGCCATGGTGGCGAGACGGATGATGGCGCTTTCGGCCGCCTGGCGGTGAATCTCTGTCAGCATCATGTCGGGCGCGTCCCGGGTGAAGGCCCCTTCGCCCTTGATTGGCGGCAGCTGGCCGGGATCGCCCAGCACGAGGATTGGCTTGCCGAAACTCATCAGGTCGCGGGCCATCTCCTCGCCCACCATCGACACCTCGTCCAGCACGATCAGCCGCGCATCCGCGGCATCGCTTTGTGGGTTCAGGGCGAAACGGGGATGCTTCATCGCGGACAGCGCCTGGCGCATCGCCTCGATCCCGGCTTCGGCCGCGGTCCTGTCGAAACCGGTGAGCCTGCGCGCGGCAGTCTCGGCTTCCTGAACCTTGGCGGCCGCGGCGGCAATTTGCTCTTCGGTCGACTCAATGACCGAATAGATCAGGCTGTGGATGGTGCGCGCTGGCGTGCCCTTGCGAGTCAGCACCAGTGCGGCCTTGCCCGTGAAGGTCGCGGTGACGACGCCCGGCACGCAACTGCCGTCCTTGGCGCTGCGGTGGGGTGACAGACCGAGGTCGTCGAGGGCGAACTTCAGGACCGTGCTCTTGCCCGACCCAGCATAGCCGAAGAGCCGGAACACCTGCTGCTCCTCGGTGCGGTTCTCGAACCAGTCGCGGACTTCGGCGATGGCGGCGGCCTGCGCGGCCGAGGGGACGAAGTCAGACACCGCCGCCCCTCCAGCACCGCTCTGCCCATGCGCAGGGCGCGTGCCATTTGCCGCCGGCCATGCCGCCCCGGCAGACGACCGCCGTCGGCTCGGTGGCCATCCGGGGCAACCATTCCCCCGCCGCCGAGGCCTGTACGACCGTGACGGCGCGATCCGACATCTCCTGCGCGAGGCGGGCATCGAACGGGACGAGTTCCGCGTGCAATTCCATCGTGTCGCGGTTCAGCGCGGTGAACAGCGCCGGGTTGGGCAGGTCCATGTAAGCCTGATAAAGGGCGATCTGGGCGGCATAGACAGGCCGCGCGACGCTGACGCCGCGCTTGACCACATCCTTCCAGCTGGAGGCCCCGAGCGCCTTGTTCTCCCATAGGGCGGGATAGTCCATCGCGATGGGGCCCGAGACGAAGCAGCCGTCGATATGGCCCTTGAACCGGCCCGCCATGGCCTCGAAGCTGAACTGGCGACCATCGGGTCGCTCGGTGCGCAGGTCGAACCCGGCGACCCGGAACCAGTTCGCGACGATGTCCTCGGCCCGGTGGCCCGCCTCGAAGATGCGCAGCGTGCGCGGCGCGAACTCCTGGCCTTCGTCCTTCGGGACCGCGAGGAAGTCGTACTGGATCTGGCGCAGGCAGTCGCGGCCAAGACCCGAGGAACTGACATAGGTACGCGGACGCTCGGCGCGATGGCGCGCGGACAGCGCCGTATCGATGGCGGCGGACACGGCTTGCGCGATGGGCGGGCGTGGTGCGCCGGCGCCGTAGAGGAAGCCCGATTTATGGTTCAGGTCGATCATCGCTCGCGCTCCCAGAAGCCGCCGGCCTGCGCGATGCAGGTCAGCTTGTGGAACTGCGCGTCCGTTAGCCGGGCGCTCTCGCCGAACAGCGCCAGCTTCTCGCGGAGGCTGTCGCAGAACTCGATCTCGAAGTCGGTGACGGCGTTCCCGGTGGCCGCCTCGAGCAGAGGCTTCCAGCTGCAGGACGCGGTGTCGTCGTTCAGGTCGATCATCGCGCGCCCCCTCAGAACGGAATGGGGTCGTCATGGGCCGTGCCGGTCCGCTCCTTGCGCGCACCCTGCGCCAGCATGCTGTCCACGTAGCCGGTGACGGCCGCTTCGATCAGCCGATCGATGTCGGCGGCGGTGCGGTTGAAGAAGGGCGCCATCAGGCCGAGGTCGGTCAGCGCTTCGGCGAACAGCACCCGGGCGTCGCGGATGGCCTGTGCCTCGCGGGCGGTCTTGTCGATCATGCCATTGTTCCTTTGAGCGATTGCGCTGCCCAAGTCCTGACAGCGGAGCGAGCAGAAGCGGTGATAGGGATAGCGGTCGTGCTGGAGCCGGTGGACGTAGCCAAAGCCCCGGGCCTCCCGGACGCAGACGGCGCATAGCGCTACCCGAGCAAGAGCGTCGCGATCAGGTCGTCCTGCGGCCAGTCCTGTCGGTGAAGCCGTTCCGACTGCATCACGATCCAGCGCGAGATGGCGTTCACCGCCATGGCCTCGAGCTCGCCGAGGGTAAGGCTTGCGATGGGTTGGTGCAGTCTTCCTCGGGCCTCGAGCCATGTTCCGATCTCCAGCGCGGCGGCGCGCGTCACATGCGCCTGCCATTCGTCCGGGGTCATGGGCCGGTCGCCCGGCCCAGCCCCTTCGGGCTCGGCTGTGGTGGATCGCGCCGACCCACCCGACCGCCGCTTTCGCCGCGCCTCAGCCATTGAGCCACGCGGGCATGGCGGGGGTGCCCGGCGCAGCGGGTGCGGGGGCCTGCGGCGCGGGGGGAGCGGCCGGGACATTCTGCGACCCCCATGCGGGCGCCGGTGCCGCGGCGGGCTGCGGTGTCGCGCCCCAGTTCGGCGCCGCAGGCGACGGTTGCGCCGCGCCCCAGGCCGGTGCCGGAGCCTGCCAGCCCGGCGCCGCGACGCTCGCGGCCTTGCGCGGCGGGGCGTTGACCGGATCGGGCGGGACGGTTTCTCCGCGCATGATGGCGGCATGCTGCGGCTCATCGGGCAGAACGACGTTGGCGATGCGGTTCTGGTCGCGGTACTGCGGGTTGGACGCGGGCTCCACCATGATGCGCGCGGCGAAGACGATGCCCTCCAGATGCCGCAGGCCGGGCAGAACCCGCTTGGCCTTGGCGGCGGGGCTTTCGTCCCTGGGATCAAGGCCAAGGGCGCTGTCCACGATGGCGCGAAAGGTGGATTTCGAGATCTTCCAGCCGATGGACTGGCCTTTCTCGTCCAGCTTGCCGCCCGCCACGGTGAAGCTCTGCCAGAACTTGCGGCGGGCATGCGGGCCGTCGACCACGGTGAATTCGCAGTCGAGCATGCGGGCGTCGCTGGACTGCGAAGCCTTCAGCAGCCCCGCATCCGCCGGGGTCGCGCCGTTCACGCCGCCGGGGCGAATGGTCAGCCGCACCTTGGCGAAGGTGCCGTCCGGGATCAGCTCGCCGATGGGGGCCATCTGCGGCTGGGCGTCGTTCAGGTCGTAGCTCATGGGATCATGTCCTTTCAGGGATCAGGAGGCGAAAGCGGATTGGTGGGGCGCGCGGCCGTCGATCCGGGCGAGCAGCGCGCCGAGGTCGGGCGGTTCGGTCAGGTCGAGGCGGCCAGACCGGTCCTTTGCAGGAAGGCCCCAGGGGTTGCCGGACTTGCAGGCAAGACGGCGGTCGGTGGCGGTCTCGTCCAGCACCCAGCCACCCTCGGCATCGCGGGCGAAGAGGTGCATCGACACGACCTGGTCCACGATGCCCGGCAACTCCCGCCCGGCCTTGCTGCCTTCCATCTGCGGTTGCCAGGTGACGGTACCGAAGTCGTCGGTCACCTTTTCCAGCACGCCGACGAAGATCACGGTCTTGCCGCGCGCATGCTGGAGGTGCTTCAGCGCCTGGATCACCTCACGCCCCAGAAGCCCGTAGGCGCCTCGGACATCGGGCTTGCCGGTCCGGTCCGAGAATGCCTCGGGCTGCTGGCGGGCATAGGCCATCGCCTGCCGCGTCAAATCGGTGATCGAGTCGACGAAGACGATGCGGCGCGCGGCAAGGAAGGCCTCGATACCGCTGTCGCGGTGCTGGGCCTGCAGCCAGGCATGCCGTTCGGTCCCGTACCAGGACTGCGGATGTTGCGCGGGGTCCGGCCCGCCGATCAGCACGGCAAGATCGCGGAAATCGGTGAAGCTGCGCACCGGGATCGACGCGCCGCGCCAGTCCTGCACCGATTTCATCCCGGCTTCGAGGTCGAGGCAGACGGTTTCCTCGGCAGGCAGGGACTTCAGAAGCGTGGTCTTGCCCACGCCCGGTGGGCCAAAGATGGCAAGCGAGGTCTTGTTCTCGGCGGCCGAGAGGCGTTCGTCGGCGGTGATGATGCGGAAGGCCATGGGGTTCTCCGAAGGATTGAAAGGGCGCGGCGGCGGGGGTGACCGGGTGCCGAAGGGGAACCTGCCCGGCGTTACCGCTCGGGCGTCCCGCCGCCGCGCGTCACCGGTCTCGGGTCTCGAGCCGGAAGACGGGTTTGCCGGTGGTCTCGGACCGGGCGGCAGCGAAGCCCTCGCGCATGGCGTCGGGCCAGGCCCCGAAGCGGCGTTCCGGCACGCGATATGCAATCTCGAGATACTGGGTCGGATCGTCGCCGGCCTCGCGGATCCGGGTTGCCATGGTGGCCAGCCGGTCCTGATCCCAGGTGACCTTCTTCGGCAGATCGGCGATTACCACCACGCCCGCATCCTCGATCCGGACCGTGCCGGAGGTCTTGCCCTGTCCAGACCGCTTGGCCTCGGTCGCGGCGCCATAACGCTGCGCCAGTGCCGCCTCGAAACGGTCCTTCAGGCGCTTGACCCGGGCGCTCTCGGCCGCTGCTTCGTCCTGCAGCGCAAGAAGCAGCGCAGCGGGCATGTCGGCGATCTCGCCAATGGACAGCCGATCGAGGTCGTCGAACGTTGGCAGGTTGTCGAGGCGGGCCTCGGTCGGCGCCTCGGTGCTGGGGAACGGCATGGCCATCAGCGCCCCTCCCGCTTCAGTGCCGCATCCACGGCGCGGTCCGTGCCGACAGCCCCGGCTTCACGCGCCAGACGATGGAGCTTTTCCAGCGCCGAGGATCGCTGGATGGCCGCGGACAGTTCGGCATTCGCGGCGACGATCGCGATGGCGATATCGTCGACACTCGCGGTCTCGACGGGCAGCGGATCGGTGGCATTGCCGGGACGCCAGGAGGCGGGGATCACCTCCGGCAGATCCTCAAGGCTGCGGAAAGCCTTGCGCAGGCGCGCAAGCGGGCCGTCGGTCTCGGTCATGTCGTGGTCTCCGTTGAGGGATGGGGCCGAGTTTCCGGCCAGAAGGAAGTAGAGGGACGGAGGAAGCCGATCCCCGATCCAGGCAAGCGTGGCGCGCATCAGGCGGCCTCCTCTGTCGCGATGAGTTGGGAAAACGGGATCGGCGCATGGCGCGGCTTGGTCCGCGCGATGGCCAGATAGGCGAAGCGATCAGGGCCGACGCGGACCTGCACCAGATGCACCAGCGCGGCCTCGAAGGCGCGGTGGGCGGCACTGGCCAACGCCCCAAGCCTGCGGCGCTCCGGTTCCGGCAAGGTGGAAATCACCGCCGTGGTATCGATCCCGAGAAACCCGCGATGATACTCAAGCCGGTCGCCCGGCATGGCCTGGCCGATCCAGGCGCAGAACTCGATGTCGGTGAGCGGCCGGACCTTTGCGGGCGTGAATTCGGTGAGGGGCATGACGATCATCTCCATGTCGATCCTCTACTCACGCCGCTTTCGAACCGTCCCACTCGGCCCCAATCCCGCGCATGGCGAGGTCGAGCCGCAGGCGGGCGATGTGACGGTAGAGGGCGGAACGGGAGGTGCCGGTGCGTTCGACGATCTCCGCGACAGCGCATGTGCCAAGCGCCGCGCAAAGCCCGCGCGCTTCCCCGGGCAGGCCGCCCAGCACCCGGGCGAGATCGTGGTGGGTCTCGGCGTCGTCCGTCGCAGAGCGGTCCTGCCCATGCCAGGCGGCCAGACCATCGGCCTCCGCAAGCAGGCAGCCCAGCGGCTCGGTCGCGCCGGAAACGGGGGCATCGAGCGAAAGCACCGTGCCGCCCTGCATCCTGCGCTGACGGTGATGACGGATGGCGATCCGCGAGGACTGGTTGCGCAGGACAATGTTGGCGAAAGCACCGATGCTGCCACGGCGCGCGTCGAAGCCGGGCAGCCGGCAGATCAGGTCCACCAGCAGGTCCTGGCGAAGATCGTCGAGATCGGCGGCGGGCAGCATCAGCTTGCGATGCAGGCGGCGCGCGGCAATGGCTGCCTCGTCGATCAGCGTGGCAAGGTCGTCGGGGGAAATCGGCGGAAACATTCGGGAGCACCTCGGAACATGTTGCTGTTGGTCCGAATGTGCCGCTCAGCCCGCTGCTGCCGGTGTGATTGCCGTGTGTTTGTTATGTGCGGATTGTGTGTGACGGCCTCAGGGTTCGATGACCACTTCGGCAGGGTCGAGGCCGAGCCGATAGCCGCGCGCGCGAACCGTCGCGACCAGCGATTTCGCCTGCGCCTCGGGCATGCCCGAGGAGACGAGCGCGTTGCGCAGGTCGCGGGCGATTTCATTGGCGGGACGGCCGGTCTGCCTCTCAATATCCTGCTTTTTCAGGACTGGATCACGCTTGACGGATTGCTCGATCAGCAGCCGAAACAGCGCGAACATCTGTGTCGGCAGGTCGAGCCGACGGCCGTCGAGAGTGACCGATTGCGCCGAAAGCGTCATGACAAGGCGCGGCACTGAAGATGGCGGATCGAGGACGAGGCGTTCCGTGCCATCCGACCCTGCCTTGAAAACAGCTGCAATTTCGTGGGGCTCGACTCCGGCCTCCCGCAGCCTGACGGCGATTGTTGCGGAAAGGTCGTGGACGATTGCCATGATCGGCTTTGGCCCCACTGCCGCCCTGATTGCCATCACCGCGCCCGGCGCAACCAGATTGTCGGCATCAAATGACAGGACCACGGTATGGCCGGACGTGGTGTCCCCCAATAGCCAGACGCCGTCAGCAATGCATGCAACTGCGCCGCCCAGATTCCCGCTGGCAGCAATCCGGGCCACGAGCCGGTCGACGTCGACCGAAAAACGGCGCAGATCGTCTTTCTGAAGGATCACGTCTTCGGACTGATCGTGCGGGCAGCAAGCGCGGAACGCATCACCCGACTGTTCGAGGGGGCGAGCATCAAGCCCGCAGTCGCACTCGGCGCAGACCGACCAGGTATCGGCCTTCCGTTCCTCGATCAGCACCTGCGCCCGCAAGAGGCGCTCGACATCGCTTGCGGGAAAGCGGCCCAACGCCCGGCCCGAGATCGCGACCCGGGCGCCGCCCTCACTCAGCCGCGTCCACAACCATGCCAGCATCGCGGTCCTTCTCGAGCCCGTTGCGCTGAACCAGCGTGTGGATTGCCTTCTCGAACCGCGTCCGGCGGAAGGCGAGCGTACCCGGTGGCTTCAGCCGCACTGTGACCTGTGCCGGTCGCTTTGCGCCGGTTTCGAATGCGACCCGGAAGGTGATCTCGCCCAACCGCCAGCCCCGGCCGAACCGCACCTCGCTGCCCCGGAAATGCGTCAGCGCGCCGCCGGATGCGTCCTTCGACTCCCAGCTGCGCACATGCCGCCAGCGCTGATCCTCTTCATCCCGCTCGAAGAGGTCAGCAGCGGCAGCCACGATCCGGACCTCCTTGATGGTCTCGTCATAGCGATGCTGGAACGCGAAATCGGGCCCGGCATCGCTGATCGGATCGAGCGTATAGAGATCGCGGGCGTCCCGCCCCGAGAAGAAGCCCGGCCACCGCAGAACATGCCGGGCGAAAAGCTCGGCGATTTCGCCTTGCTGCGCCTTGACCACGCCGCCCACGAACAGGCGCCCTTCCACCGGGGAGTACCGCAGCACCGCATATTTGACCGCGCGAAGGGTGATGATCTCTTCCCGATCCCCGGTGACCACCGGCGTTGTAGTCACTTGCGCGCCGTGGCTGATCACCAGGTTGATTTCGCCGTCTTCCTCATAAGGCCCAAGGCGGCAATATTGACCCTGAAGGTCCTGCGAAAACAGATTGATCACCGCTGCCTTGAAAGCCTCGGTCATTTCTTCGGTCAGGTCCGCCCCCACGTCCCGCTCTGGCCCGCGGAACTCTGCAGGCGATGTCGGCGCACGCAGCGCATGAAAGTCGGCTGCAGCCTCGAAAACGCGGTGATGCAGCAGGTAGGTATGAAGCGCGACGTGCTTGGGATCATGGCGTATGGGCGCTGCCTCGGTGTCGTCAGGGTCGGGCTCGGGATAGAGAACCACGCCACGACGCCGGGCTTCGTTCAGAATAAGCTGCATGCCCTCGCTGGTTCCAAGCTCGGCAACGCGATGCAAATCGGCGACCATTCCGGCGTTCCAGCCAGCAACGGTTCCTTCGAAATGCGCCGCCAGAGCTGCCCGAATGGTTGGGGCCTCTCCCTCGAATGACACAGGCAGTTCGTCCTCGCCGAAGTGCCGAACGAACAAAACCCGCATCAAGGCCGGATCAATGGTTTTGAGAAACTTCGGATTAACAAATTTCTTGAGATCGGAACCCACGGGAATACCTCGCAAACGGCCGGCCTGTTCTGATTATGTTCTACCCGATGGATCAACCATGAGTCGAGTCCGGCCTTTTGCGTAACCGCCATTTTCTCTGCGGGACGTTTTTCGGATCGGCTGAGTAGAGGCAGGGCAAGCCAACACGGACTTGCTCGCATGAAACGTCCCAATCCACTGCCGCCCGACCAGATGACCGCCGCCGAGCGTCGCACCGAGTTGTGCGGTCTGCTCGCCCTCGGGCTGGTGCGGCTGATGCAGCGTGCGCGGGGCGAACCTTCTGACGATGCTGGAGAAATTCGCCTACACTATCCGGCTGACCGATGCCGTCATGCAACCCAGAACCCTACGGAGACCGCATGACGACTCACGACCCCATCCCCGCGCGACTGGCGGCGCTGAAGACCACGCCGACGCCCGACCTGAAAAAGCAGTGGCGCGAGTTGTTCGACAGCGAACCGCCGCCGTTCAACCGGCGCTACCTTGAATCCCGCCTAGCTTACCGCATCCAGGAACTCGCCTATGGCGGGCTGAAGCCCGAGACCGTCCGGCGGCTGGAACGGCTCGGCGAGGAACTGGACGGAGGCGACAAGAAGAAGCGCGGCATGCGCCTCGACCGCGATCGCCCCATCACCGGCACGCGCCTCCTGCGCGAATGGCAGGGCGTCGAATACATCGTCACGGTCACCGCTGACGGCTTCGAATGGCAGGGGCGGCCGTACAAGTCGCTGTCCGCCATCGCGCGCGCTATCACCGGCACGCGCTGGAACGGCTGGGTCTTCTTCGGGCTCAAGAACCACAGGGGGCGGACATGACGAAACCCGTCGTCCGCAAGCTGCGCTGCGCAGTCTACACCCGGAAATCCTCCGAGGAAGGACTGGAGCAGGAGTTCAACAGCCTCCACGCCCAACGGGAGGCCTGCGAAGCCTACATCGCCAGCCAGAGGTCCGAGGGCTGGGTGCTGGTTCGCGATCAGTATGACGACGGCGGCATATCGGGCGGCACGCTGGAACGCCCCGGCCTGAAGCGGTTGATGGCCGACATCGAGGACGGGCTGGTCGATGTGGTTGTGGTCTACAAGATCGACCGCCTCAGCCGCTCGCTGGCCGATTTCGCCAAGCTGGTCGAGGTGTTCGACCGGAACGGCGTCACCTTCGTCTCGGTGACCCAGTCCTTCAATACGACCACATCGATGGGAAGGCTGACGCTGAACATCCTGCTCTCCTTCGCCCAGTTCGAACGGGAGGTGACTGCCGAGCGGATTCGCGACAAGGTCGCCGCCAGCCGGAAGAAGGGGATGTGGATGGGTGGGGTGCCGCCCTTCGGCTACCGGGTGGAAAACCGGAAGCTGTTGGTCGACGCGGACACCGCCGCGCATGTGCGCTGGATCTTCGCCCGCTTCATCGAGATCGGCTCCTGCACGGTGCTGGCCCGCGAGGTCGACGCACGGGGGCTCGGGACGCCTCGTGGCAACCGGATCGACAAGAAGTATCTCTACCGGATGCTTTCGAACCGGGCATACCTTGGCGAGTCGGTCCACAAGGGCGACAGCTATCCCGGCGAACACGACGCGATCATCGACCGCGAGACTTGGGACAAGGTTCACGCCATCCTGCAGGAAAGCCCCCGCAAGCGCGCCGCCCGGACTCGCGCCGACACGCCCGCGCTGCTGAAGGGACTATTCTTCGGTCCCGATGGCGCCGCGTTCTCGCCGACCCATACTCGCAAGGGCTGCAAACTCTACCGCTACTACGTCAGCCAGACGGTGCTGAAGCACGGCGCGGGGGCGTGTCCTATCGGCCGCGTGCCTGCGGGCGAGATCGAGGCCGCCGTCATCGACCAACTCCGTGCCGTGTTCCGCCAGCCAGAGATTATTGCAGGAACCTGGAAGACGGCGCGTGCCCACGCTGACGACATCTCCGAGGCCGACGCACGCGCGGCCCTCCATAAGCTCGATCCGCTGTGGGACGAGCTCTTCCCGGCTGAACAGGCGCGCATTGTGGCCCTGTTGGCCGAGCGGGTCGAGATCGGCGTCAGCGGGATCAAACTCCGCCTGCGCATGGAGGGGCTGGCGGCACTGGCGCGCGAAATGGCTACCGACATTGGAGCAGCAGCATGACCCGCGACACGCCGATCCCCGACACCATCACCATCCATGTCCCGTTCCGCGTCGTGAAGCGCGGCGGAAGGAAGGAGATGGTGCTGCCGGAGGGCGGCGCACAAGCACGAAAGCCGGACAACACGCTGGTCAAGGCGCTGGCGCGCGCCTTCCGCTGGAAGGGGATGCTGGAGTCGGGCGAGTTCGCGTCGATTTCCGAACTGGCCGAGAAGGAGGGGATCGCCTTCACCTACATGGCGCGGCTGATGCGGTTGTCGCTCCTTTCCCCGGAACTGGTCGATGCCGTGATGGACGGCCATCAGCCCGCGAATATTACACTCGCCAATTTGATGGACCCGTTCCCGGCCGACTGGAAAGAGCAGCACGCGCTCTGGTCCGACGTTAACTGATTCCCGCGTGCAAAATGGCAACCGGCGCGATAGGTAATTCAAAACAAGACCTTTTCGTGAGCTCGCGCGCCGCATGTCCGACATTTCCGACCTGATCCTGACCCTGTCACCCGAAGACGGTTCCTCCATCGGCAACGGAGCCATGCTGGCGCTGCTGCGCGAGCACATGCCGGACCTTGCCGAAGACGACTACATCGCCGCGCGCGATGCGCTGATCGATGAGGGCGTGCTGGGGCGTGGCAAGGGCCGTGGCGGGTCGATCTTCCGTGTCACCGATGAACCGGACGATGAGGATGACGACCTGGATGAGGATGAGGGCGACGAGGACGATGGGTTCGAACTGACCCACACCATCGAGCCCGCGCCGCGCCAACGACGGGCCAAGACCGGGAAGAAGGCCGCGCGCAGGCCGGACGGGCCGGTGCAGGTGCTGTCCTACCGCCATGGCGAGACGCGGGTGAACAACCCCGAGGTGGGCATGGTCCATGCCGGCACCGATCCGGATGGCGACAAGACGGTCTGGGCCTATGACCCGCATCTCGACCCGGTGCTGAACTTCGACTCTGCGCGCGCGGGAATCGAACGGCTGATCGACGATGCGCTGGCCTCGGGCGATCCCGAACGGATGAAGGACGCGCTGCAGGAACTGAAGCGGCTGCAGGCGCCCTATCTGAACTGGACGGGCAAAGCGGAGCGGACCAGCGTCGAGGTCGATACCGTCTCGCTGCATGTGCACGAACGGGTGGACCCGGCGACGATCCTCGCCAATGCGGCCAGGCGGCTGAAGGGCAAGGATCCGGCGACGCAGTGGCGGCAGCCGGACCTGTTCGCGGCGCCGTTCGAGAACCTGCCGCTGCGCCAGGCGCTGGATTTCTACCACCACGAAAAGGGCTGGTCGAACCGGCTGGTGGCGGGCGACAGCCTCTTGGTGATGAACTCGCTGCTGACCAAGGAGAGCATGGGCGGCAAGGTTCAGATGATCTACATCGACCCGCCCTATGGCATCAAATACGGCTCGAATTTTCAGCCCTTCACGAACAAAAGAAAGCTGGCTGACTCGGATAAGGATGAGGACCTTAACCAAGAACCCGAGATGATCAAAGCGTTTCGAGACACTTGGGAACTCGGCATCCATTCCTACCTCACCTATCTGCGTGACCGGTTAATATTGGCAAGAGAGCTACTGAACGACAGTGGATCGGTCTTCGTTCAGATATCTGATGAGAACGTGCATTTGGTCAGGGGAGTGCTGGACGAAGTATTCGGCGTAACGAATTTTGTCTCGCAGATATCATTCTCGAAAACAGGATCTGTGACTGGCAGCCACCTTGGAAAGGTGTGCGACATCCT
>NZ_KQ955210.1:186272-193314 GCF_001546115.1 Paracoccus aminovorans | reverse complement strand
ATACAAGGTCTTTCACTCAGTTTGGCTCGGGTTTGGCGGTGCATCCAACATGCAATACGTCGTCGAAACCAACACTCGCATTGTAGAGCGATGCATATTGATGGCGACTGATCCGAGCGATCTGGTTTTAGATATTACCTGTGGCTCCGGAACTACAGCGTTTACAGCTGAAAAATGGGGGCGTCGCTGGATCACTTGCGACACCTCACGTATCGCCGTCACGCTCGCAAAACAGCGATTGATGACTGCCAGCTTTGACTATTACATTCTAAAATACCCGCACGAAGGATTGAAGGGCGGATTTGATTATGAAACTGCAAAGCGCATAAGCCTTGGGTCGATTGGCAGTAATACGGACATCGACAAGATATATGACGAGGACCATCCCAAGATTGCCGCGGCGCTGGCCGATCTGACCAGTGCGCTGGCCGCCACCCCACCAAAGCCGCTCAAGCCGGGCCAAGGCGTGCGCAAAGGTAAGCCAGTGGACTTCGCCAAAGGCGACACCCTGCACGAATGGGAGGTGCCCTTCGACTGGCCCGACGACTGGCCCGAGGTCGCCCGCGCGTCCTTCGACGGCTTCCACGCTGTCCGGCAGGCGATGCTGCGTCGCATGGACCAGTCCATCGTCGACCATGCCGAACAGGAGACGCTTTACGACAAGCCGCGCATCGACAAATCCAAGCTGCGCATCTGCGGGCCGTTTTCAGTGGAAGCTGTGCCGGCGCCCACCGTCCTGTCGCTGGACGACAGCATCCCCCCGCAAGAGGCCAACGAGACCATCGCCCGCTCTGGCGAGACCTCGCGCCAGGCGCTGTGGCGCGATGAGCTGCTCAAGACCGGCGTGCGCGGCAAGGGCGGCGCCATGCTGCGCTTCGCCGAGTTCGAGACCCTGCCGGGGCTGAAGCACATTCACGCCAGCGGCTCGCTGGCCGAGACGGGTGAGCGCGTCGTCGTCAGCTTCGGCCCCGAGCACGCGGCGCTGGAGCAGCGTCAGGTGGAACTGGCGCTGACCGAGGCCGAGACCCTGCGCCCGTCGCCGAAATTCATCCTGTTCTGCGCCTTCACCTTCGACCCGGAAGCCGCGAAGGACATCGACGAGGTGAACTGGCCCGGCGTCACGCTGCTGAAGGCGCAGATGAACACTGATCTTCTGACCGAAGATCTGAAGAAGGGACGCAGCTCGAACCAGTCCTTCTGGCTGATGGGCCAGCCTGATGTGGACCTGCGCAAGCGCAAGGACGGGATGTGGGAGGTTCAGGTCAACGGCTTCGACTATTTCGATCCGCGCAAGGGCGATCTGGTCTCGGGTGGCACCAAGCAGATCGCCATGTGGTCGCTGGACGTGGATTACGATAACCGATCCCTGATGCCGCATCAGGTGTTCTTCCCCATGGCGGATGCCAAGGGCGGCTGGAACCGCCTGCGCAAGACCGTGAGGGCAGAGCTGGACGAGGACCTGCTGGAGCAGTTCCACGGCACCGTCTCGCTGCCCTTCGAGGCGGGCGAGAACCGCCGGATCGCGGTCAAGATCGTGGACGACCGCGGGATTGAGTCGCTCAAGATCATGTCGCTGGAGGGATAAGCCCATGTCCCTCATCATCAATTCGCCCTTCGTCTGCCCAGGCCAGCATTGGGTCGAGGCCAAGGGCGGCAAGCTGGAGATCAAGCCTGAGCGGCGGCCTGCGAGCTATGAGGTTTTCGACGCGCGCAACAACACCAAGCGCACCGAGGTGCTGGATCTGGTGAACACGATCCGCACCCGCGTGGATCAGTGGCGCGAGGACGGTTGGCCCGGCGTGACCATCGTCACCCGCAAGCTCTTGGAGCACTGGCACGACCGCGAGGCGCGGCAGCATCCGTTCTACTTCTGCCAGCTCGAGGCCATCGAGACGCTGATCTGGTGGGTCGAAGGCGCCGAAGCCTACAAGCAGGGCATCGCGATCCCCGGCGATGGCGGCGTCTGGGAGCGTCTCTGTAACAAGATGGCGACGGGCGCGGGCAAGACCACGGTGATGGCAATGATCATCACCTGGCAGGTGCTGAATGCGCTGACCTATCCGAAGCGGAACAGGGATTTCAGCCGCGCCGTGTTCATCGTTGCGCCCGGCCTGACCGTGAAGGAACGGCTGCAGGTGCTGCTGCCCAGCGAGGGCAGCTACTATGACGAGTTCAACCTGTGCCCGTCCGAGGCCCTGCGCCAGAAGCTGAACCAGGCCGAAGTGCTGATCGAGAACTGGCACACGCTGATGCCGCTGAAGGAAGCGGACCGCTCGGTGGTAAAGAAGGGACGCGAGTCCGACGAAGCCTTCACGCGGCGAGTGCTGGGCAAGCTGGCGGCGCACAAGGACATCATCGTCATCAACGACGAGGCGCACCACGCCTATCGCAAGCCGCCCGAGGTGAAGATCAGCAAGAAGCATGCCGAAGAACATGGCATCGACCTGGATGAAGCGACGCGCTGGATCGAAGGCCTCGACCGCATCCACAAGACCCGGCGCATCCAGCGCTGCTTCGACCTCTCGGCCACGCCTTTCGCGCCGACTGGCAAGAAGAGCACCGACACGGCGCTGTTCGACTGGATCATCTCGGATTTCGGCTTGAACGACGCGATCGAGGCAGGGCTGGTCAAGACACCGCGCGTCGTTGTCCGCGACAATGCGGTTCCGGATGCCAAGACGTTGCGTTCAAAGCTCTACCACATCTACCGCGACCCGACCGTTTCCGAAGACCTGAACCGCAAGGCCGAAGCGCATGAGGCGCTGCCGAAGCTGGTCCAGGACGCGTATACGTTGCTCGGTGCCGACTGGCGGGAAACCCGGGCGCAATGGCAGGAGGCCGGGCATCATTCCCCGCCGGTCATGCTGACGGTCTGCAACCGCACCGAAACCGCAGCCCGCATCGAGACCTATTTCAACAAGGGCGATGCGCACTGGCCCGAACTGCACGCACCGACACGAACGCTCCGGGTCGATTCCAAGGTGCTGGAGAAGGCCGAGATCGGCGAGACCGCGACCTCCGACAAGGATTACGAGGCACGGCTGAAGGCAATCGTCGACGCCGCGACCATCCCCGAGACCCGCCGCCAGCAGTTCCGTGCCCTGAAGAAGGAGGAACTGCTGCGCGAAATCGTGGACAACGTCGGGAAGCGGGGAGCGGCCGGACAAGACCTGCAGAACGTCATATCGGTCGCGATGCTGTCGGAGGGATGGGACGCCAAGAACGTCACGCACATCATGGGTCTCCGCGCCTTCACATCCCAGCTACTCTGCGAACAGGTCGTCGGGCGAGGATTGCGTCGGGTGTCCTACGACACGGACGAGAATGGCCTGTTCCTGCCCGAATACGTCAACGTCTTCGGTGTGCCGCTTTCCATTTCGGAAACAGGCGAAGGCGGGGAAGCTCCGCCGCCTCCGAAGCCGACCACCCAGATCGAAGTCGTGCCCGAGCGGGCCAACCTAGAGCTTCGCTGGCCGAACGTGCTGCGGGTTGAAACGGTCGTGAGACCGCAACTTGCCATGGATTGGGGTAAGGTGACACCGCTCGTGCTCGACCCCGCCAGCACGCCGATCAGCGCGGAACTGGCTCCGGCGCTCGGCGGCGCGACCGACATGGGCAAGGTGACAGCGATTGACCTCGAGAAGCTGCCAGACGGCTTCCGCCTGCAACGTCTTGTCTTTCAGGCAGCACGGAAGGCCTTCGCCGAACTCAGCCACGGTTTTTCGGGTAGCCACGAGTATCTGGCGGCGCAGCTGGTCAGGATCGTCGAGGCGTTCCTCAACTCCGACCGCCTCGACATCCCGTCGCTGTTCCACTCCGACCCGCTTCGGCGGCGGATTCTGATCGCACTCAACATCGACCTTGTCGTTCAGCATGTGCTGAGCAACGTGACCGAGCAGAACACGGAGCGCCTGACGCCGGTGTTCGACGAGGAAAACCCGATCGGCGCCACCGGCCAGATGCGGACCTGGTACACCACCAAGCCGTGCTTTCCGACCACCAAGTCGCATATCAGCCACCTGGTCGGGGATTCGTCCTGGGAGGGACATGCCGCGAACATCTTCGAGATGCGCGAAGACGTCATCGCCTACGCCAAAAACGATCATCTCGGCTTCCAGATCTACTACATGTGGGCCGGGTCAAGGCGCCGCTATGTTCCGGATTTCCTCGTGCGCCTTGCCAGCGGCACCATTCTGGCGCTTGAGATCAAGGGCACCGACAGCCCCCAGAACAAGGCCAAGCGGGACGCGTTGAACGAGTGGGTGAAGGCGGTCAACGCGGCGGGCGGCTTCGGCCACTGGGCATGGGATGTCGCGTTCAAGCCCGCGGAAATTCAGGACATTGTCACGAAGCACTCGGCCGTTGTGGAACCCGTTTCATAGTTGGATCCGGCGACCATTCGTCGAAGCCCGACCTGACCGCGAATGGCTAACTGGGCAGTTTGGCTTCCCCGCGGGAGATGGTTGCAAGGAATGACTCATCCAGCTTCGGTTCGTTCCATCGTTCGGCGACGGTCAGCCAACGGTCGAGGTGGTCGCGGAACCCCTGATCGTCAGCCTTGAGGTGAAAGGTGTAGAGCCGGTCGACGATCTGCCGCATCAGGCTTCGCATCTGGTCGTCGTCGAGATGGGAGGCGTCAGACCATCGAATCTGGCGGCCGTCGGCGTCGGTGATGAACACGTCCGAATAATCGCCCGTGTGGGTGACCGGGACGGTCCCCGCGTGCAATTCCTCGATCCCCGTGTTGCGCACACAGATCATCGCCATCAGTTTGGCCAGACGCGCCGCGATGCGGTCTTCATCGGTCGATTTCATGGTTCGGACCTTGCTGGATTCTTCGACTGCGGCTTCACGAACAACTCGGCGAGAGCCGCCTCCGCTCGCGCCAGTCCATCTTCCGTTAGGGCGAGCGATTTCGTCTTGCCGATGGGATCGTGGATCAGCCCCTTGGCGTGCAGCCGGTCGGTGATCGACCAGTCGATCCCTTTCCAGACGCGATTGCCGTCATGCAGCGTCAGGCTGAGGATCGCCAGCGCCGCGTCGTCGAGCTTATCGGTGTCGAGGTCCGGTTCCGCCATGTATAGCCTCCTTCACCGACAGGATGCCGTCGTCGGCGGAAATTCTCAATGGCGGAAGGGGCTTGCGAGGCTTCAGGAAAAAGAGCTGGTTGGATTTCCGTTCCTTTCCGTGAACGCCACTGGCATCGAAGTGTTCAGGTGGCGCGAGGAATTGGTCCAATGTTTTCCTCTGGTTACGGGCTCTACACCGAATGCGCGCAGTCGAGAGGTCCGGAGAATGTCGGGCTCAAGAGAACGTGTCCGCCTGCTATGGCGAGGACGTCGGTGCAAAGCCCCTCCCGCATAACCCTCGAAAACAACGGAAAAATCCGGCCGGAGCCAGATCGGGAGAACGCTTTCGCGAGGGCAAGTGGCGGAGGATGGGGGTCTGAAAGACAACCTTCTCCACTTATACTCGTTTGTTTTCAATAGCCTAGCGGACCAAAGATTCGGCTGATCAACGATCCTTCCGCTGATCCGCGACGATCCGCCCGTCCTCAAGCGCCACGAAGCGCGCCGCACGCACTCGCGCCGACACATCTGCGCCGCTGGCCAAGGCCAGCGGCATCCTTGATGTGTAGTGTTTCTTTGGTTATATTGAATACGCGCCGCACATGAGGAGTCTGCGAAGTCCCGCTCCACGACCATGACCGTCTGCCTCAGCGGTGCGTTCAGCGACTTCGTCGCGGCCAATGTCAGCGAGAACGGCTCCTACGAGAACATCAGCGAATACGTGCGTGACCTGATCCGGCGGGACAAGGAGCGGGCAGAGCAGGAGGCGTTCGACAGGCTGAAGGCCGAGTTGACCCGCCCCTTCGCCGGGCCCGAGACCAGCTACAAGCCGCGGACAGCGGCCGAAGTCATTGCCAGCGACCGGGCCTGCGCGTCGGCGAGAAGACCGCACCATCGGGGCCGAACAGCAGCCCCTTCATCCGTAGGGCCGCCGCCGCGTCTCGATACACCTTATCGCATCGCGGGATCCTCGTGGTCATGGAGATCGGCCAGCATCAGAATTATACGGAATCGAACCCATATGTTGCTCGCAGCACATTGAACGGTTCAAGGACGGCCATAGCGATACGCAGTGTTTACCTCCCGGTGACCTGCTTCTGGGCGGCGCCGAGTTCCCGCAGCGTAGGATCGCAGTAGATCGGTGACGATCTCCTCGGGGGGACCGCAGCGCTTCATCAGTTTCCTGAGGAAGTTCAGGGCGGCCTTGCGGTTTCGGGTCTTCGTGACCAGTCCCTCCAGCACCTCGCCCTCATGGTCGACGGCTCGCCAGAGGATGTGCTGCTCGCCGTTGATCTTCACGAACATCTCATCGAGATGCCAGCGCCATTCAGGGCCCGTCCGCAAGCGCGAGGCGCGGCGGCGCCGGATCTCGGCGGCGAACATTGGGCCGAAGCGCATTCACCACTGCCGGACTGTTTCATGGCAGATGTCGATGCCACGCTCGCGCAGCAGGTCTTCGACGTTCCGAAGCGAGAGCGGGAAGCGCACATAGAGCATGACCGCCAGGCGGATGACCTCGGGCGAGGTCTTAAAGTACCGGAAGGGCGAGGGCTGGGTTATGACAGGGTGGGTAGGGGGCTCGCCGCAGTCCGGCCAGACAGGTTTCCCTGACAGCGCCCCGGCATGCAATCGGGGAACTTTTTTCGAGCCATGGGTAGATATACTCATGACTCGAATCTGCCGCCCTCGTAACGTGTAAGCAAGATGACATGTCTGGAGTTCTAAGTAACAACAGCGCAGGTAAAGCATGCAGATTGATAATTCGCATTACGCGACATCCGCACAGCGCCGGTCTGTCTCGAATATCATGTCAATCATGTCTGAAGACCTGTCCCGAGCCAACAGGATTTTGTTGGTCGCAGAGGAACTGAACACTCTGGCGCCGCTGGCCGCGATGTCGCTATCGATCTATGACCCGCTGACCCGCAATCACAACTCAATATTTTCGCACGGATATTCCCGGGAAACCGTCG
>NZ_KQ955210.1:5668-186262 GCF_001546115.1 Paracoccus aminovorans | reverse complement strand
CCGCGCGCAATTTCTGGAACCCGGCTGGCTACAAGGGGGGGTCGACCAGCTATCTGAAGAGCCGATCAAACAGATATGTCGGCAATCTGCATACCAGCAGCGAAGATCCCGGCCAGCCATCTGTCGGGTTCCTGAGGATCATTGATGACATTTCGCCCGTGCTGTCTGCGCTGGTCGACAACTGGGAAACACCGAAATCGCTGATCGAAGGGCTGGAGGAACATGCCTGCTCCCTCTTCATCGACGACAAGGGAAACACTCAGCGCCCCCACAGGCATGAGGCATGTATCTTCGGCAGGATACATGAATTGTCCAACATTGCCGTCAGAAAATACGGCAACATCGACAGCCTGCATGTCATCGGCGCGCGTCTGCCCAGCACCTGCTGGTGCCTATGCGGAGAGATCGTGCATCGCGTCGATTTCAAGATCTGCCATGGCGGCTGGCTTGTAAGCCACGTCCCCGCGTCCCTACCCTTCGGATTGACCATCAGGCAGGCCGAGGTCTGCTCACTCTCTGCTATCGGCATGACGCGCACCCAGATTGCGGACATTCTGACAATATCTGCACGGACCGTCGATCGGCATATCGAAAATATACTAGAAAAAACCTTCGCCAGAAACCGGATCGAGCTTGCATATCTCGCCGCGAGCTCCGGCCTGATCAACCTAGATTACCTTGTCGCACATTTCAATTCGGCACAATGCCACAAAAAGGGAGGAGAAGATGACTGAAGCCAGCGAATCCTGCGTCCGGGATCCGTCGAACTATCGTGACAGGAGCGCCGACTGGTACGCGTTCTATGACGAGCGGCGGCGAAAGGAGATCATTGACATCATTGATGAACACCCCGAAATCGTCGAGGAGCATGCCGCGAACCCGTTCGGCTACAGGAAGCACCCCAGCCCCTATCTTCAGCGAGTGCACAACTATTTCCGCATGCAACCGACCTTCGGAAAATACTACATCTATTCCGAAAGGGAATGGGACGCCTATCGGATCGCCACGATCAGGGAGTTCGGCGAGCTGCCGGAGTTGGGTGATGAGCGATTCAAGACCGAAGAAGAGGCCATGCACGCCGTGTTCCTGCGCCGCATCGAAGATGTGCGCGCAGAGCTTGCATAGTCATTTCTCAGCACGAATTCACACAGGGGGAAGACATGAAAGACATTGCCATTCGCGGATATTGTGACCGCCCCAGCGTCGCCACTGGAGAAACGATCCGCTTTTACGTCAGCGCCAACGAAACCAGGGGGACATTCGATGCCGAGCTGGTCCGGCTGATCCATGGCGACAGCAATCCGGCGGGTCCGGGTTACAAGGAGGAAGCGATCAAATCCGATCTGGAAGGGCAGTATCCCGCCCGCTTTCAGCGCACCCAGTTCGGAAGCTATGTCGAGGTCGCGGATCCCGACGCCGGGTTGCAGCCCGATGGTGCGTTTTCCGTTCATCTGTTCCTCTGGTCCACAACGCCGAGCCGTGGCCGTCAGGGGATTGCGTCGCGATGGAACGACGAGCGCCAGTCGGGGTGGAACCTCGCGATCGAGGACGGCCGCGTCGTGTTTACGATTGGCGACGGCAGCGGTGCGACCTCCAGTGTCGTCAGTGATCGCCCGCTGTTTCAGCAGATCTGGTATTCGATCACCGGTGTTTATGATCCCGAAAAGAAACAGCTTCGGCTGTATCAGAAATCCGTCGTGAACCGGACAAACAGCCGCTTCGGGCTTGTCGTCCCGCTCGATTCGGATTGTGCCGTCTCTGCCGATGCCACTGTAAAGGCTGCCGATTCCGAAACCTCGCTGCTGATTGCCGGGCTCGGCGAGGCAGCCGCGCAGGACGGCCGGACCTGGTGCATCGCCCATTACAACGGCAAGGTCGATGCCCCCAAGATCTATGGCTGCGCGCTGGGCCAAGACGATGCGGAAAAGCTGTCCAGGGGCGAGATCGTGAGGCCTATTTCCCGCCTTGCCCATTGGGATTTTTCTGCTGGGATCGGGCTGAACGGGATTCCCACCGATCACGTCGTCGATGCCTCGGGGAATGGGCATCACGGCCGCTGCATGAATCAGCCCGATCGCGGCTCGACCGGGTGGAACTGGGACGGGCATGAGGAGAACTTCATCCACTGCCCCGAGCAGTATGGCGCGCTCTGGTTTCACGAGGACTGCCTGGACGACTGCCGCTGGGAAAAGGATTTCGAGTTCACCGTTCCAGAGGGCCTGAAAAGCGATTTCTACGCGGTGAAGATCCGTTACGAGGACACCGAGGATTACATTCCGTTCTTCGTTCTTCCGCCGCGCGGAACCGCCACGGCGCCGATCCTCGTCATTGCCAGCACGCTGAGCTATCTCGCCTATGCCAATGAGCAGATCATGCACAAGGCGGATATCGGACAGGCCGTCGCCGGCCATACGCCGGTTCTGAACGAAAACGACGTCGAGTTGCACAAGAACCTGAGCTATTACGGGCTGTCAACCTATGATGGTCATATCGACGGTCGCGGCGTGCAATACACCTCATGGCGGCGCCCGATCATGAACCTTCGCCCGAAACATCGTCAGGGTTTCGGCTCGATCTGGGAGCTTCCCGCCGATCTACACTTGATCGACTGGCTGAACCATAACGGTTTCGAGTACGACGTCGCCACGGAACATGATCTGAACGATCAGGGCGCGGAATTGCTGCGCCGCTATAAGGTTGTGCTGACCGGCTCGCATCCCGAATATCAGACTTGGGCCAATGCCGATGCGTGGGAGGATTATCTGGCCGACGGCGGGCGCGGCATGTATCTGGCCGCGAACGGGATGTACTGGATTGTGGAAGTTCATCCGGAAAAGCCCTGGGTCATGGAGGTCCGCAAGGAACTGGGCGTGACCGCTTGGGAAGCGCCGCCCGGCGAATATCACTACAGCACCAATGGACGGCGCGGCGGTCGTTTCCGTGGACGCGCCCGCGCGACCCAGAAGATCTGGGGCACCGGAATGAGCAGTTTCGGTTTCGATCATTCGGGTTATTTCGTTCAGATGCCCGACAGCCAGGACGAGCGCGTCGCCTGGATCATGGAGGGGATCGATCCTGAAGAGCGGATCGGCGATGGCGGCCTCGTCGGAGGTGGTGCCGGTGGATATGAGTTGGATCGCTACGATCTTGCTCTGGGCACGCCGCCGAATACCTTACTGCTTGCAAGCTCGGTCGAGCATAGCGTCGTCTATACGGTCATCCCCGATGACAAGGCATTTCCGCATCCGGGGATGAATGGTGGCGAACATCCTTTCGTCCGCGCCGACATCACCTACTTCTCGACCGCAAATGGTGGCGGCATGTTCGCGACATCGTCCATTTCCTGGCTGGGCAGCCTGTCCTGGAATGATTACGATAACAATGTCTCGAAGATGACCAAGAACGTGCTGAATCAGTTCATCAAGGATGAGCCGGCGCCGCGGGTCTGACCAGAGCCGAGCGGCGGATATTGTCACGATATCCGCCGTGCGCTCGGGCCGTCGTTCCCCCGGTTCGCCATGCACAAAGCGAAGTTGTTTTTCAGCAGGCCTGAAAGCTTGAGCGCTGAACAACATGGCAGGGGGAAAAACGGCGGTTTTCGCTGTGCGCGATGGCCGCTGGTGCTGTTTGGGTCAAACCCGCGGAGGGGCTGATCAGGCACACAACTCTCTGTCTCGTGCCATATCAGATAGCACGGGAGCGCCGCGAAATCCTGCGCATTATCGGCGGACGGTAAAATCAGCCTCGTCAGGCGATCCTTCGGTGTCGTCGGGTTCATCGTTGACTGTCAGCCGACGGACCGTCGCCAGTAGCTCCTCGATCGCCTGTTCCGCTGCCGCGAGTTTCACGGCCATCATCAGTTCCTCCCGCCCCGCCATTGCGAGGAACATCCCCAGCACCTCGTCGGAGTGTCGCGCCGGAGCGACCAAATGCTCTCCGCTCGGGCCGTATCTGCCAGCGAACCAGTTCTTCACCGTCTTCTCATTGGCGCCGGTCCAGGAGGCGACGATCTTTGCCCCCGCCCGACTGTCTCCGAGTGATCGCTTCAAGGTCGATGCGATCTCAGCCGCGAACCAGTTGTCCGGCTCGTGCTGACCGTTCCCAGTATGCCTTTTTTCGTTTGGAAAGAACTTGCCCTTTTTCGGAAACGACATTCCGGCCTCCCTCGCGTTACATGGACACGGGGATTCAGCCGCAGCTTTGCGCGGACTGGAGGAATTTGCTTGGAATGACGAGGAGATGCGCGCTTGGGCGGTCGATGGACGACCAATTCGGACAGGAGCGACGGGGCGCCCGAGGTGGATGTGCCCGCGGTCGCTTATGTCCGAATGTCGACGGATCACCAGAAATACTCGACCGAGAACCAGCTCGACGTCATCCGCAAATATGCATCGGATCGCGGTCTTGAAATCCTGCGCATCTTCGAGGATTCCGGTCGGAGCGGGCTACGCCTCGACGGCCGCGAGGCACTACAGAGCTTGATGGGAGAGGTCGAATCCGGGCAAGCCGACTTCAAGGCGATCCTCGTCTATGACGTCAGCCGCTGGGGCCGGTTTCAGGATGCCGACGAAGGCGCCTACCATGAGCATGTCTGCTCGCGCGCCGGGATCCGCGTCCACTACTGCGGCGAGCAGTTCGAGAATGACGGCAGCATCGGCTCGAACCTGCTGAAAACCGTGAAGCGGGTCATGGCTGGCGAATACAGCCGCGAACTCTCGGTCAAGGTTTTCGCGGGCCAGTGCCGCCTCGTCGAACTCGGTTTTCGCCAGGGCGGCGCGCCCGGATACGGATTGCGCCGGGTGCTGATCGACGAGCACGGCAATCCCAAGGGTGAACTGTCGCGCGGCGAGCAGAAAAGCCTTCAGACCGACAGGGTCATTCTCGTCCTCGGTCCCGAGCACGAACAGGATGTCGTCCGGCGCATGTATCGCATGTTCGTCGAGGACGGCCGATCCGAGCGCGAGATAGTGGATGCCCTGAACGCCGATGGACTGCGCACCGATCTCGACCGGCCATGGACGCGGGCGACGGTCCATCAGGTGCTGACCAACGAGAAATACATCGGCAACAACGTCTTCAACAAGATCTCCTTCAAGCTGAAACAGCGCCGGGTGGTGAACCCGCGCGAGATGTGGATCCGCGCCGAGGGCGCTTATCCGGCCATCGTCGATGAGGCTCTGTTCCTGCGCGCTCGGGAAATCGTCGATGCGCGCAGCCGCCATTTCTCGGACGAGGAGCTGCTGGATGCCCTGCGCGCGATTCTGAAGCGCCAAGGGATGCTTTCGGGGCTGATCATTGACGAGGAGGACGACGTGCCGTCCTCCAGCGCCTATCGCGGCCGCTTCGGCAGCCTGCTGCGCGCGTACCGACTGATCGGCTATGAGCCCGACCGGGACTACAGCTACATCGAGGTCAACCGGGCGCTGCGGCAGGCCCATCCACAAGTGGTGGCCGAAATCATCGCTGGCGTCGCCCGGCGCGGCGGGTCAGCCGTGCAGGACCCCGACACCGACCTGGTGCGCGTCAACGGCGAGTTCACGGTGTCCATCGTGCTGGCTCGCTGCACAGCCACAGCGACCGGATCACTGCGCTGGCGCATCCGTCTCGACACCGGCCTGGTTCCCGACATCACGATCGCCGTGCGCATGGACGAGGCGAACGCGGCGCCGCGCGACTACTACGTGCTGCCCAGCATCGACATCACCTTCGGGAAACTGAAATTCGCCGAGCAGAACGGGCTCGCGCTCGATGCGTACCGGTTCGACACGCTCGATTTCTTCTACGCGCTCGCCTCGCGGGCCAGGATCGCGGAGGTGGCGTGATGCCCGACGACATGGAGCCGATCAGCCAGAAGCAGGTGACCCTGATCCCAACCGAACGGATCCGGGTTCTTAATCCCCGCATCCGCAACGGTCGCACCTTCGAGGCGATGGTGGAGAACATCGCGCGCATCGGCCTGAAGCGCCCGATCACCGTGGCGCCGCGCGCCGGGACCGATCCGCAGGAATATGACCTCGTCTGTGGACAGGGCCGCCTCGAGGCCTTCATCGAACTGAAGCAGGACCGCATCCCGGCCATTGTGATCGAGGCCGACGAAAGCGATTGCCTTGTGATGAGCCTCGTCGAGAACTGCGCGCGGCGGCAGCACAACCCCATCGATCTGATGCGCGAGATCGGCGCGCTCCGCCAGCGCGGCTACAACGACCGCCAGATCGGCGAGAAGATTGGCGTGTCCACGGAATACGTAAACATGATCGCCGGCCTGTTGGAGAAGGGCTAAGAACGCCTGGTCTCGGCCGTGGAGACCGGGGTTCTTCCGCTGAACCTCGCTATCCAGATATCCAAGACGGACGCGAAGGGCGCGCAGAAGGCGCTGATGGACGCCTACACGCAGAACAAGCTGCGGGGCCGGAAGCTGACACTCGTCCGTCGGCTGATCCAGCAGCGTGAACAGCGCGGGCCGCAGCTACGCCACAATCCCTTTGGCCGCCGCGATGGGGCGAAGCGGGCGCTGACCAGCGAAGGGCTGGTGCGGGCCTATCAGCAGGAAGCGACCCGTCAGAAGCTGCTGATCAAGAAGGCCGAACTGACGCAGGGCCGACTGATGTTCGTGCGCGAGGCGTTTCGGAAACTCCGCACGGACGAGCATTTCATGACGCTTCTGCGAGCCGAAGGACTCGAGACGATGCCGGGCGACCTCGCCAAGGCTGTCACGGATGGGAGGCCGACTTGATCCGCGATTCGAGCCAGCACCCGCATGACGTTGATCGCGGCTTCGAGGACGACTGCGTCACCATTGCCATCGAGGCGATCCTCCCTCTGCGCACGCTGGGCAAATCCGCCAAATCAAGTCGGAAGTATCGACAGATCCTTGCTTCCATTGTCGAGATAGGTCTCGTCGAGCCACCGGTCGTGGCGCGAAACCCGGATCGATCCGCCACATGGCTGCTGCTCGACGGGCATATGCGGATCGAGGTATTGAAGGACCAAGGCGTTCAGGAGGTGGAATGTCTGGTTTCCACCGACGATGAGGCGTTCACCTACAACAGGCAAGTCAGCCGCCTCGCCCCGGTCCAGGAACACAAGATGATCCGCAAGGCAATCGAGCGCGGCGTCCCGGAAGAGAAGATCGCGGCCGCGCTCGCTCTCAATCTCAGTAGCATTCGGCGAAAAGTTCATCTTCTGGACGGGGTCTGCGAGGAGGCGGTGGCGATCCTGAAGGATAAACCCTGCACGGCTGCCGTCTTCGAGGCGCTGCGCAAGATGAAGACCATGCGCCAGATTGAGACCGCAGAACTGCTCGTGAACGCGAACAACTATTCCGTAGCCTATGTAAATGCGATCCTGGCGGGAACACCGCAATCGCAATTGCTCGAGTCGTCGAAGCCGAAGAAGGTCAAGGGCATCACACCAGAAGCCATGGCGCGGATGGAACAGGAACTGGCCCGGCTGCAGGAGGGCATCGCTTCGATCCAGGACACATACGGTCAGGATCACCTGCATTTGACCGTGATCAAAGGATATGTCGGCAGGCTCCTCGGGAACGCTCGTGTGGTGCGGTATCTCGCGCAGAACCATCCAGAATTCTTCGGCGAGTTTAAGACAATTACTGAGATCACACCGGTGGAAACCAATAGCCCCGATTGACGGGCTGGCAGCAGATGATGGGGACCCGGACCCGATAAGCGCGGGGACCGCAGGAGACGCCGGACGGTGGGCCGGATCAAGTGCGGCGGTGGGGATGGCGGCGAACCCGCTCGGAGCCCACCACGGTCGGCGGACATATCGCCGACCACGCAGGTATCCCATAGGTGGCTATCTGCGATGTTTGACGGGCGCGCCGCCACTAGCCGGATACTGGGTGCCGGTTGAAGGAGCGGCGCGCCCGCGCGCTGTATGTGGAGTCAGCGCAAACGAGTTGCGGCTGTCAGCAATCGCAACACACGGTGGTCTGGAATGACCACGAGGCCCAGTTCTTTGATTCGACTGCAACAACGCCCTTTGCTCGGTTTTCTCGCTGATCCCCTCGGCATGTGTGTCCACATAATGGAACTGGACGGAGACATACCGACATTCGGACGATCCCGTGCTCTGGCATGCGGACGAAGTCATCCTTGGGTCATTGAAGTGTAATAGCATGCCTCCCTCAGCCGATCTTTGCGCCCCAGAACGAGGAGTGATCGGCGGCGAAATACCCATCCGCCGCGCGGAAGGTGCCCTGCAGCTCGACGGTGTCGCCCTGTGCGAGCAGCACCATGGTCTGCAGCCAGAGCGCCGTCGCCTCGGAGGCATGGGCCCCGGAAATCTCGCCCCGCGATCCCCGGATTTCGGTCGATCCGTTCAGCACCAGTCGCCCGCGCATCCGGGCATTGGTGCTGGAATTGACCTTGTAGAGCAGCGTGGCGCCGAAGAGGTAGGTGCCATCGACCGGGGCGACGAAGCGGTTGTTGCCGGCATCGAAGGCATCCTGATCGTTATAGTCGGTGTTATTGATGCCGATCTTCGTCCAACTGTCGACGGCGACATAGTTGTCGTAGTTGGTATAGCCCTTGAAGCGCGGCAGCCGGGGCTGATCGACGATGCCGGTGGCGTTGTCGACGATCAGCCCGTCGAAGAAGCTGCTGCCATCAGCCGAAACCGCGAGGCGGAACTTGTCTGAACCGAAGAGGCCGACCAGCGCCTTGGTCACGAAGCCGGTCTGCAGCGTCAGCCCGAGATCGTCGCCCGCAGCCTCCTTGTTCATCGTGTAGAAGAGATCGCCGGTCCCACCCTCGGCCACGGTCTTCGCCGTCCAGAGCGCCGCATTCAGCTTGGCCGAGAATGGGTTCGACACATCCGCCGTCGTCCCCAGCCCAAGGAGCGCGAGGTTCTGCAGCGATGCCGGGGTTGTCCCGGCCCAGCCAGACCCGTTGTAGACCAGCAACAGGTCCTCGTCCTCGACCCACACCCGCCAGCCGGTCCGGGGCGGCAGGCGCAGCCAGGCGCCGTCCGTCCAGAGCGCCACGCTCAGATCCCAGCCCGCCCAGTCGCCGGTGGCGCCGGAGCCGACGATGTAGCGGTCGCCATCGGCGGGGCTGCCTGGCGGGCTGTTCAGGTTCCGGTCGAGAACGGAGAGCTGGACGAGCCCGTCGAGCAGCCGCAGGGCCTCATTGTGGGTGACATGCTTCTGGGCCTGCGCCGTCAGGATGTAGGGCAGCAGGAGATGGGTCGTCGTGTCGGACATGGGGAAAGCCTTCAGAAGCTGAGGGTCACGGTTTTCGCTGCGCCCCGCCCGATCAGGGCGGAGAGCTGGAAGATGCGGATTGCCAGCGTCTGGCCGGGTCCGAGCGGTGCGCCCCAGTCGGCGGACTGCTGGGTGGCGGCGTAGACTACGCTGGTGCTGGCGGCGGCCAAGGTTCGCTTGACGGCCGGGCCGTCGAGGATCTCGACCTCATAGGCTTCGACCTCCTCGGAGAGCGGCACCTCGCCGGTGCCCCAGTTGTCCGCCGAGAGGGATCGCGAACGGCGGGTCCAGCGGATCGTGAGATCACCCGGTGTGCGTGGCTTTCGCCATGGCTGCTCGACATGGGCGACCGAGAACGGCCGGCGCCCCACGCCCTCGGGCGTGAAGCTCGTGGCAACATAGGTCTCGTCGCTGACCGGACGGCTTGCCGGGCCGATGCGCCAGTTCCAGGGAAGCCCGAGATCGGCCTCGGCGACCGGCAGCGAGGCAAGGCTCTCGTCCAGCACGACCACCCGCGCACCAGCGGGCGCCGGATTGCCCATCGCACCCTCGGTTCCGCGCTGCCCGCGCAAGAGCCGGGTCAGACGATACCGACCGGGCGCCAGCAACTCGGCCGCACCCGCCTGCACGATTTCCCAGATGCCTGGTGCGCTCTCGATGGCGAGTGCATTGGCGCCGCTGAACAGCGCCAGATCCGTGACGCTCTCCAGCGTGCCCGAAAGCAGATCGACCACCAGCACGTTGCCGAGATCGAAGCGTGAGGTCGGCCCCGACCAGAAATCCGAAACCAGGACGCCGATCCGCGCCCGACCGCCGAAGGTGGTCAGCAGCTCGAAGCCATCGGACGAGCCGCTGCGGAACACCGCCATCTCGCCGGGCCATGGAACGGCATGGGCTGCGACGAAGGGACGATGCGCCGGCTGATCCTCGGTCAGTTGCGGCAGGTCCATCACTATCGCGTCGGGCGCTCCGAACACGACCGGGCGCGTCAGCGAGGCCGCACGCGGATCGCCGGGCGGCAGATCATAGGTCGCGCGGTCCTGGCGGATCGCTTCCACTCCGCGTGCCTCGGCATCCGCGACGGAGACGAGACGGAACTCGATCTCCCGCCCGTCATGGGCGAGCCGGATCACGTCGGCGGGATCGAGCGCCAGCCGCGAGGGCGGAAGGCGGAAGATTGCGCTCTCGCGCCCAGTCCAGGCTTCGAGCAGAGCGCGGCGGCAGCGGCGTTCCGCCTCTTCCGGCGGAACGGCCATCGGGAAACTCTCCGATGTGATCCGCGCCGTATCGACGGTGATGCGTCGCGCCTCGACCAGCGCGGCGTCGTAGTCCTCGTCGGCCCGGGCTAGTTGCCATTTCAGCGCCTGCGGCAGCTCGGTTTCCTGGCCCCGCGTCAGTTCCAGCACCTCACCCTCGCGGCTGGAGGCCAGATCGTCGACCGATAGGGTCAGGCTGGATGCCCGGCCGCGCATGACGAAGCGGATCACGCCCTCGGTCTCGATGGCATCGAAGCCGAAGTGGCGGGCCAAAGTAGAAATCGACGCGCGCGGGCTTTCCAGCGCGCCGATGACATAGCCCTCGACCGCGCCCCAGAGGCCGGAAACGTCGATCAGGCTTTCCGCAAGACCGGCGCGCATGCAGAGGTGGCGCACGAGCGCGGCGAGCGACACCGCGCCCAGCCGACCTGTCAGCCAGTGACCGAGCCGCCAGTTGGGGCCGTCCGTCCAGATGCCCGTCAGTTCGGGGAAGAAGGGATAGGGCCGCGCATCCCAGGTCCAGGCGGCGCATTCCGGCACATGCACCATCCGGTCGCCGTAGATGGCCGAAACCGGATTGTTCGCTGAGGTGCCCCACCAGAGGTAACTGGCCTCGAGGTAGGCACGCTGGATGGCGTCGTCGCGCCAGCCGCGCGAGAAGTAAGGCGTGAAGCTCTCGGAGGACTTCGGGTCGAAGAACACGTTCGGCTGGTTCGTGCCTCGGTCGATGGCGGGGCATCCAAGCTCGGTGAACCAGACGGGCTTTGACTGCGGCACCCATGCCGTCGGCGTGCCGCTCTCGATCCCGCCCGGTCGGTTGAAATGCGGGTTCGACCACCAGGCGCGGAGATCCTTGTAGCGGAAGACCCAGGACTTGCCTGCAGCGCCGTCGGTGATGGGCGTGCGCAGTTGCGCCGACCTGTCGGCCGCACTGGCATAGAACCAGTCGAAGCCCTCGCCCCCGGCAATGTTGGCCTGCAGGTAGGCCCGGTCATGGATGCCGGGCCAGCCCTCGAGGGCGTCGGCATGGTCGAACCCGTCGCGCCAGTCGGAGAGCGGCATGTAGTTGTCGATGCCGATGAAGTCGATGTTCGCGTCCGACCAGAGCGGGTCGAGGTGGAAGAACACGTCCCCTGTTCCATCGCCGGGCTGGTGGCCGAAATACTCGGACCAGTCGGAAGCATAGCCGACCTTGGTGCCCGCGCCGAGGACTGACTTTACATCCGCCGCCAGCGCCTTGAACGCCGTCACGGCCGGATAGGCGCTGCCGCTGGACCGGATCGTCGACAGTCCCCGCATCTCGGTCCCGATCAGGAAGGCATCGACACCTCCCGCCACCGTGCAGAGATGGGCGTAATGCAGGATCATGCGCCTCAGGCCCCAGTCACCCGCGGGGCCGGTCCAGTTCACGTTGTCGCCCGATACTGCGAACTGCGCCAGGGTGGCTGTACCGAAGAAGCTGGAGACCTGTGTTGCGGCGGCTGCTGTCTTGTCCGCAGTTCCGGCATAGCCCGACGCCGGGGAACAGGTGATCCGGCCCCGCCACGGGAAACTCGGCTGGCCCGGCGTCGCGGCATTCGCGCTGTAGGGGTTCGGCAGCGTGTTGCCGGGTGGCACGTCCATCAGCAGGAAGGGATAGAAGGTGACGCGCAGGCCGCGCGCCTTCATCTCGCGGATCGCCTGCACCACCGCGAAATCCGCAGGTGTGCCGCCATAGACGGGCCGATCCTCGGCATCGCGGCTGACGAGATGGGCGGCGGCCCGTGCCACGCCGTTGACCGTCCACACCTTTGGGCTGGTGACCTTCGTCGCCACCTCGACGCCCGGTTTGATCGAGCAATTGCCCGCGCGCAGGTCATTGCCGAACCAGGCGACGACGAGGCTGACACTCTCGACGGCCGGGGCCATGGCCTGCAAACGGTCGAGGGCCACGACGATATCGGCCTCATCGGGCAGCGCGTTCAGGTTCTCGGCCGAGGTGGTGCCGCCTGTCGTCTGGCCAAAGATGGTGGTCGTGGCCCCGACTGTCTTGCGGACCGCTTCGGTAGCATAGGTGAACTCGCCCGAGGCCGGGATCATGGTCACGGCTTTGACCAGCCCCTCGGCCGTGTCGGGATCCGCGAGCGGCCGGAAGACCTCGAACGAAAGCTGCGGCAGTCGATTGCCGTAGTTCGAGAGCGCCAGTTCCTCGAAGACCACATAGGCTGTCCCGCGATAGGCTGGGGTATTGGTCACCCCCATTTTGGCCGCGATGAAGGGGTCCGCAGCTTGCGCTTCGTCGCCGGGATACCAGCGCCAGGTGATCCCGGTCATGTCGAGCGGCTTGCCGTCCGCCCAGATGCGGCCGATGCCGGTGATCGGGCCTTCGCACAAGGCGACCGCGAAGGAGGCGTAGTAGAGGTATTCCGTCGTCTGGACCCGGCCACCGCCGCCGCCCTTGCCGCCGCCCTGTGTCGTGGTCTTGGTCTCCTCGCGGAAATCCGTGGCCCAGATGATGTTGCCGCCAATGCGCATGCGGCCGTAAAGGCGCGGGATGATCGCGCCTTCCGTGGCCGAGGTGATCCGCAAGCTGTCGAGGCGCTGGCCCTCGATCTTCTGCGCGGGCGCCAGCGAGGACACGATCCAGCTATCGACGACCGAACCGATGGTCGAGCCGATGAAACCGCCGATGGCGGCTCCGGAAAAACCGAGGATCGCGCCACCGAACGCCCCGCCGATGGCGGAACCGACAGCGCCGAGGACAAGCGTGGCCATGGGAAAATCTCAGCGAGCGGGGAAGAGGAAGGCGAAGGCGATGCGGCGTCGCCATGTGGGCGTCAGCGGTTCCTCGATCACGCCTAGTCGCTCATAGGCGTGAAGGAAGGTGCCCGGTCCGGTCAGGATGCCGACATGCTTGGCGATAGCGCGGGGCATCATGCGGAACAGGACCAGCGCGCCGGGTGGGGCATCTGCCGGTGCGATCTCCGGCATCATCGCCCGCGCTCCATCCGCCAGAACCTCGCGCGGACCGGTCTCGCCCCAATCCCGGCTGTAGGGCGGGATCGGGAAGGGCTCCGGCCCGACCACGTCGCGCCAGACACCGCGCGCGAGGCCGAGGCAGTCGCAGCCGACCCCGCGCAAGCTCGCCTGGTCGTGATAGGGCGTGCCAAGCCAGGATCGGGCAGCGGCGATGACGCGGGTCGGATCGGCGGCCTTCACAGCACAGCTCCCTCGTGGCCGCCGTCCTTGCTAGCGTAGCGCAGGACCGCGTCTTGACCTGGGATGTGGGGGAAGCCGCGAAAGTTGGCGACATTGGCGAACTTCGTCCCGCAGGTCGCGATCCGCTTGTCGCAGCCCGCCCGGACCACAAAAGCATCCGTCGCCATGATCGGCCGCACCGGGGCTTCCAGCAGGGTGAGGATCGCCAGACCGTCGACGAGATCATGCGACAGCACCTCGACCCGTCGCCCGGCATTCGCCCCAGTCGACCATTCGACGAGACCGAAGGCGAACCACCCCGCCGCGAAACTGCCGAGGCCGGAGGCTGTAAAGGCTCGGTCGCGCAGCGCATCGATCACCGCGCCGATGCCCTTGAAGGCCGGGGCCTCAAGGTTCACGCCGCAGCGTGCATCACCCAGCGCGGCGTCGCAGCTGGCCTGGAACGTTCGTCCGACGGTCTGGCCAAGGATGTGCGCCAGCGACCTGACCTCGGCGACGAAGGCGAGCCGCCCGCGCCGGATCTGACCGATGGCGCCGCGGCGCAGGAGCACGCGCTGCGCCGGGGCCGACCAGTTCACGCGCCAGACCTCGACTGCCGCATTGTCCCACCGGCCGTCGAGGATGTCGGTCTCGGTGATCCGGTCCGACGACAGCACCCCTTGGGCATCCTGCGCATCCACGGACAGATCCGACCCCGACCGGACTTCGGACGCCGTCAGCCCGCTTTCCGGTTCGAACTCGGTCCCGTCGAACGACAGCGTCCGGTCGTGATCGGTGAAGCCGAAGGTCACGCCGTCCGCCCGGGTGATCCGCCAGCACCAGGCGAGCGTCGTGGTGCCTTCGTCGAGATGGGCCTGCAGTGCTGGCGGGAGCGACTTCACTTCCGCCCCCAGCCGCGCCAGAGCGCGATCGAGGCCAGCGCCGAGGAGACGACCCCGCCTGCCGCGCCGGTCAGGGCATAGAGGTTGAAGGGCCTGAGGTCGAAGGTTCCGGTCGCCAGGTCGAAATCCGCCAGCCCCGCCATCGCGAGGCCGGAGGCGATAAGGCAGGCGAGATAGACGAGGCCGCGGGCAAAGGTCCAGTTCATGTCGTTTCCTTTCCGGTGAAGAGGCTGGCGAGGCGCTGCCACCAGCTGGGCGCGGTGGCGGGATGGGTGGGAGGCGGCATTGGCGTGCCGCTCGGGCGCAGCAAGGCCAGCGCCTCGGCCTCGGTCAGCCGCCTGATCGGCCGCGAGAAATCCACCCTGCCGTTGCGGTCGACGGCCCAGACCGGGACGGTGCCGGTCGGGTAGATACCTTTCGCGAAGAGATCGCGTTCCGCCTCGCGCCGGGACCGAATGGCGGCGGGCTTGAGCCAGCCCATGAAGGCCGCTGCGGCCGCCGCGCGGTTGCCTGCGTTCAGGTGACGTGTCAGCGCAGCCTTGGCGATGCCACCCGTGTTGTAGTGGAAGGAGACCAGCGCATCGAACTCGTGCGGTTCCAGCGGCACCTTCACCGCGCGCAGCACTTCGGCCTCGTAGGTCGCGAGGTCGGTGCGAAAGAGCCGAAACGCCTCGCTGATCCCGGCTTGCGTGTCGGCGGGCATCCCGCGTGGCATGCGCGCCGGATCGGGCGGCCCGGCAGCAGCGGTGTGGCCGATGCCAAAGGTCCAGACGTCCCTCACGTCGAGATAGGGTCCGGGCACGACGCCTTCGTGCCGGATCAGGGCCAGAAGCCCCCGGTCGGTGGTCTGCATGGCGGTGGTCCTTTTGGGAAATCAGGGGACGTCGTGGCGGCGTTCGAGCGCGGCGGTCAGCGCCTCGATCCGGGCGAGGATGTTTGCGATCCGCTCGTCGATGACGGCGATGCGGCGGTCGGCTTCGACGATCTGCCGGTGGTAGAGCGGCGAGGTGGAGAGCAGTTCGGCCACCCGCGCCTCGAGCGACGTCATGCGGGTGTTCTGCGTGCCCGCCCACCAGATCGCGGCCCCGCCCTGCGCCGACAGCGCGAGGGCAAGGCTCAGGTAGGCGGCCAGTGCGCCCATGCGCACGGTCGTGGGTTCGGACATGGGATCGGTCCTTCAGAGGCGGAGTTCGATGAGGGGGATCGTGGTGATCGATCCGAGACGTTCGAGATCGAGCGTGACGTCGAGGGCGTCAGTGTCGAAGCGGACGGGGACGTCGAATTCGAAACCTGCGGTGATCGCGACGCCTGCGGCCGGGGCGGTGGTGAAGGTGACGAGGCCCGTCGCAGTGGAAACCGACCAGCCGGAGGCCTGCGGCGTGCCGTTCAGGGCTAGGGTGACGGTCCCGGCCACCGGCTTGGTGATCGAGCGCGTCCAGGACTGCGCGCCGGAAGTGTAGCGCTTGGTCAGTTGAAACAGGGTGGCCGATCCGTTGCCGGTGCCAATCGGCTGGTTGGTCGGCCCCGGCGTCTGCGACGGCAGGCAGGACTTGAAATCGGCCCAGTCCTTGAAGCGGAAGCCGTGCAGGCGGCCGTTGCGGGCCTCGAAGAAGGCGACGACCGCCGCCAGATCATCAGCGCGGCGAATGCCATAGGCGACGTCATAGCGGCGGCGGCTGTTGGCCCAGCTGGCGTTGCGTTCCTCGGCGCCCGAGGCGAGCTCGACGATCTGGGTGCGCCGCTCGGGGCCACCGCGTGCGCCGCGGCTGATGTTGTCCGGAAACCGGACCTCGTGGAAGGCCATCACATCCCCCTCTGCCCGAGGGACACGGCTCGGGCGATGTCGCTGGCGACCTGCGTCCGGGACTGGCGGAAACTCTCGGCGTCGCGGGCGTTGATCGTGACGTTGACGGTGGGCGCGCCCGCCTGGCCGTAGCTTGCTGCTTCGCGCCGGGAGAGAACCCGCTCCCCGCGTTGCAGGATCGCGGGCACTTCATCGGGGCGCAGTCCGGCCCAACCGCCGGTGTGCATCCGAGACGCGCCCGCGAATGCCAGGGCCGGGACCATCCGGCCGGGGCTCGGGCCGCCGACCATCCCGCCTGCATGCAGGATGTTTGCGAAAATCCCGCCTGCCCCGCCCAGCGCGCCGGAAAGGGCGTTGGCGATGGGGCCAAGGATGAAACGCCGGGCGGCGAGCTTGGCGAGATCGGCGATCATCGATGTGACCAGATCTCGGAAGTCGAGTTTGCCGGTCTTCACGAAGTCGCCGATGGCGTTCTCGGCGCTCTGAAACGCCCCGACCAGCGCGCTGCCGATATCGCCGCCAATGTTGCGAGCCTTCGCGGCGTAGTCGGCGAGCGCCGCGGTGACGGCCTGCCAGCCGATCAGGGCGGTGTCCGCGCCTTCGGCTGCAGCGGCCCCAGCGTCGTGCGCGGCACCGCCCGCGCTATCGGCGGCGGTGGCCGTGTCATTCAGCCCGGCCGTGAGAGCATCGGCCGACGCGGCCGCATCGGCGAGTGCGGCCTCGGCTTCCTTCCCTGTGCCGGTCACGGCATCCTTCAACGCCTGCCAGCTGGCCAGCGGCCGACCGGCAGCATCGGCGAGCATGCCTGCCGCTTCGCGGAACCCATCGGCCCGAGCGAGGGCATCCTCGGCCATCGCGCCGAGGCCAAGATCGGGCGGTTCCAGATAGGTGCGTGCCAGCGCAGCCGAGAAGGCATCCGCGGCCGCGGCACCGGCTGCGGTCGCGGCGCCCTCGAACGGATTGCCGATGCGGCCGAGTTCCACCGGATCGAGCGTTCCAATCCGCACCCCACCTTCGCCAGTGGCCCATTCCGGCAGGAGGGCCAGCGCGGCATTCAGGGTCTCGATGAAGCTGTTGATGCGCGTGACGACGCCGTTCAGCATCGCCTCGACGCCCGAGATCAGCCCGTTTGCGGCCTGGAAGGCGAAATCGCCGATGGCACCGGGCAGGCTGCCCCAGATCGCCACGGCCGCATCATAGGCCCCTTGGAAGATCGCGGCCGTCCGGTCGCCGAAGCTGACGACGCCTGCGATGGTGCCCTCGAGGGCCGAGAGACCGGCCGCCTTCAGCCCCTCCCACCCGGCCGCCATCCGCGCGAGGGCAGCGTCCAGCGACAGCCCGATACGGGACCAGACCTCGCGGGCCAGATCGCCGAGCAGGCGGAAGGCCTCGCCCACGCCGCCGACACGGGTGACAAGCTGCGAGAACTGGTAGACCAGCTCGCCCGCGCCGACGATCAACGCCCCGATGCCGGTGCGGATGAGGGCACCGCGCAGGAACACGAGCGCCGTTGCGAGCCCGCGTACGGAGAGGGCGGCGGCGGCCAAGCCCGCCACCCAGCGCCCGGCCATGACGGCGGCGAAAGTCGCGGCATAAGAGGCGAGACGCCCGAGATTGCCGATCAGCCCGTCGATGGCCGAGCGCAGGATGCCGCCGTCCGAGGCCAGCGCAACGAAGGCATTGGCGAGCGCCTCGATGGTCGGGGCCACGGCGACGGCGATGCGGTTGCGCAACCCGTCGAAGACCAGCGATACGGTGCCCAGCGCCAGCTGCGTGCGGCGCAGGGCTTCCAGCGCATCGCTGTCCAGAACCGCCCCAAGGTCGGAGGCTTGGTCGCCAAGCCGCGTCATCTCCGCCCCACCATTGCGCAGGAGGGGGATCAGCCGCGTGGCGTCCGAGGCCATGGCCTCGAGATAGAAGGTCATCTCCTGCTGGCTGAGTCCCGCGCGTTCCAGCGTGTCGACGTAGAGTTGCAGCGCCTCGGGACCGGAAAGCCTCGCGAACTGGTCAGCCGTGACGCCCACGCGCGGCGCGACATTCTCGAAGAAATCCGCCATCGGCCCGCCGCCGGTCTGCAGGAAATCCCCGACCCGGTCGTTCACGTCCTTCAGGATGTCGGCCAGCTTCTCCTGCTCGATACCCACCGTCCGCGCCCCGGCCGACCAGCGCTGCAGGGCCTCGGGCGTCGTGTTGGCGACCTGCGCGAACTGTCGGACTTGCGCGGCGCTCTCGGCCGTCGACCGGACGATCAGCCCGAGCGAGGCCGTGGCGGCGGCAGCGGCGGCCCCGAGTGCGAGGCCCGCGCGACGCGCGAAGGCCGCAAGTCGGGTGTTCGCCAGTTCCATCTCGCGTGACAGGCGGCCGAAGCCACGGGCCCCGGCCTCACCGACACCTTCCAGCTCGGCGCGCACCTGGCGACCGCCAACGGCGGCGAGCCGGACGGAGACGCGTTTCTCGGCCATGGGATCGGGGCTCCGGTTGGGATAGGGTCAGTCGCGGCTGGCCGCGATCTGTTCGTTGACGCGGCGGACCATCACCGCCTCGAAGGCGGGCAGCAGTTCGGCGATGGCAGGCGGGGAAATGCCGAGGGCCGCGCCCAGGGCCAGCGCCGCACCCATGTCCCAACCGATCACAGCGCCGGGGATGACGCGCATCTGGCCGCCAAGGCGCTGCGCCAGGTCCCAGACCTGCGCGCCTTCGAGCGTTAGCGGCCGGTTCAGCCGTGCGGGGCAGTCGGGACAGGGTCCAGCACAGGCCGCGCAGTAGCCTTCGCCCCCGCCGAAGGACCAGTCGGCAAGGGCGCAGAGGCGTTTTTTTCCGCGTCCAGCAGGAGGGCCTTGGCGACGTAAGTTGTCTGGAACGCCTCGAAGGCAGGCCAGAGGTCGAGGAGCGCGTCGATGGCCTCGGGGCCCGGATCGATGGGACTGCCATCGGCATCGCCGATCCCCTCCCATGCGAGGATCGCGCGCCGGGCCAGCGCCTTGGCCATGGCGAGCGCGGCTTCCTCGGTCGCAGCGCCCTCAGGCAGGTCGGCAATCGCGGGATCGCCCCGCGCCGAGACCATCAGGGCCGTGGTCAGCGGGCGGAGCTTCACACGCACGCCGGGAATGAGGTCACACCACTGCGGCGCGTTCGTGAGGTCGAGGGTCAGCATGGCGTGCCTTCTCAATAGGTTGCGACGGTGTTGACGAGGACGGCGGTGCACATCCGGGCGGGACTGGTGGCGCGGGCCGCCTGCCAGTCGAAGGTTGCCTGGATGCCCTGCGGGCCCGGGATCTCGATGCGCGGCCGCGGCAGGTAGACGGCATGCGCCGTGAAGGTGAAGCTGGCGTTGGCCCCGAGGCTCCAGGCGAAGACCAACTCGCACGGCGTGCCGTCGATGGCCTGCGTGATCAGCGTGGTGTCGGCAAAGCGCACTTCCACCCGGCCCGTCAGCGCGGCCATGCCGGGGTCGGCCCCCTCGATGCGCCCGTCCGAGCGGATGGTCTCGATGCGGTCGAGGCCATTGGAATAGGTCACCTCGGCCGAGATGACATTGCCGAGCGGCGATCCATTGCGGGTGATCGCCCCGTTGAAATGCCCGAACCGCTGCAGCGCCAGCGAGGTGGGCGTGCCTGCGGCCGTGGCCGCCGCGACGCTTTCACCTTGCGCCACCAGCCGGGCCGTGGCGGTCAACAGCCCCGACCGCGCCATCTGCCAGGACAGCTGATCGCAGACACAGCCGGTGTACATCGCGTAACGCGGCACTTCGGGCATCGCTGTCTCGATGGCCATCGACGGCAGCGTCCAGTTGCCAGACTGGAAGGTGTGGGTCTTGGGCGTCGTGCCGGTGGTCGTCGGCTGTCCGAAGGCCGCCTTAAGCCAGAGGCCGAAGTTCTCGACGTCGATCGGCACCACCACATCCCCATCGGCGGTGACCGCATCCTTGATCGGGGCCAGCGGATCGCGCCCCTGGCCCAGCAGTTCCGAGGCGATCAGCGGCTGTTCGGACCCAAGCGTGGTGCTGGCGAAGGGCACCGTGCGGTAGCCCGAAGCGGGCGCGGTGCCATAGACAGATTCGAACGCAAGCGCCATCTGCGCCCGCGCCCCATGGGCTCGTGCCATCGTAGTCTCCTTTCGTTATTCGGGGTCAGGCCAGCGAATCGGCCGTGGAATAGTGCAGGATGACCGGGATCACCGCTGCCTTCAGGCTGGCGGCACCCTCGACCGGCAGATCGACCGGACGCGGCGCTTCTGCCTCGACCCAATCGCAGAGGCCTCCCAGCGTGCGGTCGGCTGCAATCGCCGCGCCGATGCTGGCGCAGAGGATGTCGAAGGTAGCGTCACGGGTGGCACCTTGCACGACCGCCTCGATCTCGGCGCGGTGCTGATAGTGGTAGCGCAGCGGCGACAGCGTCACCTCGGGTTCCCCCGGCTCGCCGTCGCGCAGGATCAGGAGGCCTGCGGTTGGCACGCGCTCTGGCAGCACGTCACCGCGCAGGGCGGCGGCGGGCAACGTCGAAAGCCGCGCGTGCAGCGCGGCGAGGATGGTTTCGCGGGGGGTGGGCATTGCTCGAGCCAATTGCGATAGTTGATCGGAAGGCGCACGAACCTTCGTCCGATTTTCGGGCACGTGCGGCCGTGGCCGAGTCATGCTTTGCCGTGGAGGCGCAGAGAGTATTGGACACCGAAGTATTCTGGCTTGCCGGCGTCTTTCTCGTAATTGCCGTGATCTACGCCGCCGTAGGACAGGCAGGAGCGTCCGGCTATATCGCGATCATGGCACTATTCGGAGTCGCGCCGTTGGCCATGAAAACGACCGCGCTCGCCCTGAATCTCATGGTGGCCGCAATCGGCACGGCGTGGTTCATGAAGTCCGGCCGATTGTCATGGCGCCACATCTATCCATTTGCCGTTCTGGGCTTCCCGTTCTCGATGCTTGGTGGGTCGATCCAGTTGGCGGAAGGGGTGTACTACCCTATCGTCGGTGCGATCCTGGTGCTTTCCGCGTTGCAGATGGCACGATCAGTGATGAAAAGATCCGCAGGAAACGTCGCACCTCCCAGGACGCCGCCATTCCTGGCTGCTCTGGCGACAGGGGCGCTGATAGGCTTCGTATCGGGAACGACAGGGACCGGTGGCGGTGTTTTTCTCGCGCCAGTCATTTTTGCGATGAGATGGGGCACGGCGCATCAGACGGCCGCAACGACAGCGCTCTACAATCTGATGAATTCTGCGGCCGCCCTGATCGGTGCCTACGCCTATTGGGATCAGATCCCCGCATCGCTGCCCTTGTGGCTTGCGGCAGTCGCGGTTGGGGGCACAGTTGGCGCGTTCGTCGGAAGCCGATACCTCTCGGACCGCTGGCTGCGAGGCATCCTGGCCGCGCTGCTGCTGGCATCGGGGGTCAAGTTGCTATTGTAGTCCTGCGTCCCTGAGCGGGTTTACTTCGTCACAAGACGTTCCCTCCACCCAGTTCGCGACGATCAACCCCGGCACCGCATGATGCGCCCGCGCCGCGTCCCGCGCCAGATCCAGCCGCTTCGGCAGCTTGACCTGCGGCACCAGCAGGAAGATCGGTGCTGTCACGAGGCCCCGGCCGGTCCTTGACCGTGACGCGACGGCGCGGCCCTTGGTGTTCAGCCGCCCCTCGGCCACCAGCAGGCTCGGCCCCCTGCGGCGATAGATGAAGCGCAGGCGCAGGCCAGTGCGCCGTTCCCATTCGCCGGGCGTGTTCCGACCGCCACGCAAGGACTTGCCTGCGGCGGGCGTGGGGATCGCCAGCCAAAAGCCATTTTTCGAGCGGATCAGCGGGCCGGTGTCGTGCGCGCCGACGATGACCGGGGCGTTGGACCAGACCACGGCTGCCGCGTTGAGGCTGGGCGTGACCTTGGGGAACTGCTCCGACCGGATGGTGCGGGCGAGCCGGGCCCCAAGCCCCGCACCAGTGATCTGCAGCCGCCAGGCGGCCTTCAGCCCGGTCCCGGCCTCGCGGATCGCGGCCGACACGGCGCGCTCGCCCGCCGAAACCTCAGCCGCCATCATCGCGACGATGTCGGGATCGATGTCGAGCTTCAGCTTCATCGCGGTCATGCCGGGCGCAGGTCGATGGTCCAGACCAGCCGTTCACGATCACGGACGGGCTCGCCTTGGATGAGGAAGGCGTCGCCGTCGATCTCGATGCGGTCGCCGGGCCGCGGCGCTGGCACCTCGGCCACGCGCAGATCGACGCGCGTAGTCTCCGACCAGAGCCGCGCGTCGCCGAAGGAGGTCGACGCATCGGCGCGCCGCGCCACGACGCGCACCAGGACCGGCGCGCCGCCATCGGCGATGTAGACCGCATCCCGGCCGACGTTCGGATCGGCGAAGAGTACGCCGACGGCAGCGGCGAAGGCGCTCATCAGAACGCCCCGTTCAGCCGCACCCGGCCGACTACATCACCCGCGCCGCCCGCCACCACTTCGGTCGCCACGCCGATCAGGGTGTTCGAGGTGGTGACCTTGGTGGTCTGGCGGGCGGTGTTGTCCCAATAGATGCGCTCGCCGACGGCCCACGCCTGCGAGCCGAGCTTCTTCAGCTCGTAGACGCCGACAAGCGCGGCCTCGACACTTTCGCCAATGGCGGCGGTGCCGGAGGCCACGCCGAAGATGGAGCCGACGAGCAGGCCATCGCCCGCGGCGACGGCGTAGGGCGCGGTCAGGGTGATGGTGTTGCCGGGCTGGACGTAGGTTTTCATGGGGAGGATCCTTGTGGAATGACGAAGGGCGGCCCGATTGGACCGCCCGCATGTCAGGGTTCAGCATGGGGTGGCGGTTATGCGCCGGGGTTCTTGTAGAGGCCGCGCCAGTCGATGGCCTTGGCGCCGAAATCGAGGCGGCACTTGATCTCGACGCCGTCGACGTCGAAGCCGTTGCGGGTCTCGATGTAGGCGCCCTGCTGGCCTTCCAGATAGGCGTATTCGATGGTGTCGATCTGGTTGGGCGAGGCCGCCAGATACCAGGAGGTGGCGCTGGCGGCATCGAGGCGCGGTTCGCTGATCGGGGACAGCGTCCGGATCGACTGGGGCACCACCTTGGCACTGTCGGCCGGGACGAGGTTCTGGGCGACCAGTTGCTCGGCCTTCAGTTCCAGCGCGGCGGGCACGATCAGGAAGGCGGGCCGGATGTTCAGCACCGTCTTCTTGTCGAGCCCGGTCTGCAGCGCCATCGCCGCCCGCGCCGCCCCGACGCTCGCCACGTCCAGCGCCGCGCCCGTTGCGGCGAGGTTCTTGTGCGTCGTGTGGAAGAGCGCGTTGCCGTCGGCCATCGCCGGGTTCGCGGTGATGATGCCCCAGACCACGTCGCTTTCCAGCTGGGCGATGGAGTTGCCGTACATCGCGGGGATCCGGGTGAAGGCATCCAGATCGTCGTTGATCAGCACCTGCCGGGTGATGGCCACGACCCGGCCATAGGTCTTGACCTTGTAGCTTTCCTTGCTCTCGCCCAGCGTCCCGCGCTTGAACTCGCCGCTTTCGCCGACCTCCAGAAGCTGCGGGGCCTCGCCCAGCTGGACCCGGTGCATCGATTTGAAGTCGGTCGCCAGCACCTGGCGGCAGAAGAGCGCGAAGGTCCGGGGATAGGCGTCATAGGCCTGCCGCAGGGTCTTGTTGGTGACGGCCGAGAGGATCTCGGGGAAGTCCGAGGTCGAATGCAGCGCGCGGGTCGCCACCTCGTCGCGCGACAGGCCGCGCGTGTTGACCCCGGCATTGCCGAGGCTTTCGCGGGCCAGTTCCAGCAGCGTCATGCCGCGGTACTGGCGCGCGGCGTCTTCCAGCGGGAACAGCGTCGGGCTGTAGCGGTGCAGCAGCGCGTTCGCCACCGCGTCGCGGCGGGTGATGCGCTCGTCCCGGCCGCCGAGGGGGATGGAAACGTGCGGGAAGGTCCGGGTCTCGTCCGACTTCGCCGCCACCTGGTCGAGGATCAGGCGGCGGGACTCGTCAACACTGACGCCGCGCTTGACCAGATCCTCGGCGAAGCTGCGCTCGAGGTTCAGACGACCGGTCAGATCGTAGATGGTGGAGACGCGATCACGCTCGGCCTCGCGGGCGCGGGTGGCGATGGCCTCGCTGTCGGGTGCGGCAGCCGGTTCCGGCATACGCGCGGCCGTCTGTTCGGGCTGTGCCGGGGCCGCGACGGGCTGCTGGCGGGTCTCGGTCATGGCGGGGACATCCCCGGCCACGGTGGTCGTGCTCTCAGGCATGGATGCCTCCTTTTGCATGCGGGTGTCGACGATCTCGACGGGATAGCTGGCCTGATCCGCGGCGCGGACCTGCGCGCGGGGATCGGCGGGAACGGTCACGAAGCTGACCTCGAGCGGCGTCCAGCGTTCGACAATGCGCTGCTCGACCTCGCCCTTGGCGGCGGGCTCGACCACTTTCACACGCTCGATGGAATAGCCGACCGAGACGTTCCGGATGATCCCGTCGCTGATCAGGCCGAACATGCGGTCGGCGGCCTGGTCCAGGCCCTCGCGCGGGAAACGGATGGTGGCCTTGCCCTCCTTGCCCTCGATCCAGGCGCGTTCGACCACGCCCACCTGCGAATGCGAGGACCAGACCGAATGGCTGTCGAGCGCAGGGGCCCCGGCATTGAGGCGCGTCAGATCCACCGCGCGGTCGCTGACCTCGAGGATCTCGTCGAAGGGCACGGAGGTGTCCCAGCCGGTCCAGCGCCGCCGCCGGACAGCCGCGCCGGAGGTGAAGACGACGTCGACGGAGCGCGCCTCGGAATTGACGGTTGCGGGCAGGATCGGTGCGCGCCGCAGCTGCATCGGCAAGGCGACCGGGGCCGCCATCATCGTGTCGGGCATGGCCCTATTCCTTCTCTGTTTCGGATGCGGGGGCGGCCGGGTCACTGGTCGGGTCACCCGCCTGCACGCTGCCGGTCTTGGTGACGCGGCGCGGATCGCTGTCGAGCACGAGGCCGAGGCCATCGAGCTTGGCGTTGGTGGCAGCGATTTCTGCCAGCACCGCGTCCGGGTTGTGGCCCTGCCGGGCAATGGCTTGCGCGAGCGTCATCGTGCCTGTCCGGATTGCCAGCAGGTCGGCCATCGCATCCTTGTAGGGATCGACGGCATCGAACTTCGGCGGCGACCATTCCACCGGCACGTCCGGTGTCGGGATCTGCCCTGCTGCCCATGCGGCTTCCGTGAACCAGCGCCACACCGGCGCGCATAGCATCGGGATGAATAGCTGCCACTGCACGGCGTCGATCATGCGGCGGAACTCGACGAGCCCCGCCCGGATCGAGGAGTAGTTGACCTGGCTGAGGTCACCGGTCAGCAGCTCGTAGGGCACGCGGAACCCGGCCGAGATCGTGTGCAGGCTCGCGCGCTTGTATTCGCCGTAGCCGCCGGTGGCAGAGGGCTGGTTGAACCGGATGTCCTTGCCGCCGCGGGCATAGGCGATGAGCCCTGGCTCGAACTGCTCGACCCGGTTGCCATCGGCGTCGACCACAGAGGGCGCGATGCCCTGCTGCGCCTCGTCGTCGCCGAAGACGATGGCGGTGACGCAGGCCTCGGTCTTCTTGCGGACCAGTTCGGCCACCTCGTAATCGTCGAGATCACGCAACGACCGGATCACCGGCGCGCCCCAGGGAACGCCGCGCGCCTGCGTGCGCTGCTTCTCGTAGATGTGCGCGATCTCGGTCGCGGGGACCGGGCGGCTCTGCAGGCCGTTCTGCAAGGCGCCATAGGCGTCGCCCGGATGCTCGGCGTGCAGCCAATAGGCCCGGCGCTTGCCGACCGGGTCGAACTCGATCCCCTGGACTAAGCGTCCCGCGCCCAAGGCGCCGGATTTCGAGGCGTCGAGGAAGTCCGCTTCCAGCACCTGCAATTGCAGCGGCACCGGCAGGCCATCGCTTGCCCGCCGCAACCGGCGGCGTACCAGGACCTCACCCGCCTCGACCATCTCGCGGCAGATCAGCGTCTGCAGGCCGTAGAAGTCCAGCTGGCCGTCGGCATCGCACTCCGCCGTCCAGCGCTCGAAGAGCGCGTCGACCTTCCGGTCCAGCGTGTCGTCGCCACTGGCGGCGCGGGGCATTAGCCCCGAGCCGATGATGTTGTTGACCAGCACCGCGACGGCCTTGGCCGCGTGCGGGTTGTTGCGCACCAGGTCGCGCATCCGATCGCGCAACAGGGCTCCGGCGACGCCGATCTCGGTGTCGGCGGAGGATCCCGGCGCGCGCCAGCCCTCGGTCCTCCGCCCACGCGCGGCCCCGTCATAGCCCCGCGTCAGGGTCTCGAACGCCTGACGCGCCATGACGCGGCGGGCGGCCATGCGCGGCGCCACCGTGGCGATGGCGTGATCGAACCAGGTCGCCGACATCAGCGATCTCCGCGGCTGAAGCCAGCCAGCCCGGCCACCGGCAGCGGCCGTGTCTTTCCCGCGATGGCGCGCTCGATGGTGCGGATGCGCGCCAGCAGATCCTCGGCCGAGCCGTAGTCGACCGACTTGCCGTCATAGCTGACCCGCGTCGTACCGCTGGCATAGGCCCGGCGCAGCGCCGAGAGCTCGGTTTCCGTCCAGTCCGTCATGTTCAAAACCATCCTCCACGCCGCCCGAGCCAGTCGGAGCGGCGCTTGCCCTGCGGGGCCTGTCCCGGCCGGTTGATCTGTCCGGCGGGATCGGTGTCGGTGGGGGCGGCCCCGAGCTGATCCTCGAGGTCACGCCATTTCTCGTTGGGCCAGCGATCCGCGCCCGCGATCCAGGCAGCGGCGCGGGCATAGACCCGGCAATCCAGCGCTTCGTTCCGCTCGCGCAGCTTCTGCCATTCCAGCCGGGCGAAGCCACGTTTCGTGCGCACCGTCACCAGCTGCTCGGCCACGAACTGCTTCAGCCATTCGTTCTCGACCCAGTGCGGCAGGTGGACCGATCCGGGCGGAAACGCCGCCCCGTCGGCCATCTCCTCCTCGGTCGGGCGCGCCAGCCGCAGGAAGCGATAGGTCTCGGCCTTGAAGGTCGACACCGCCACGGTCCAGAGCCGCGCGCCGCGCCGCAGGCGTTTACCGCCCTCGGTCGCGTCGACGAAGGTCGGCCCCGACACCGGGCTGGAGCGGTTGAACCCCTCGACGCCCTTGACCGGCGACACCTGCCCAAACCCCTGCGCCCGCGACCAGGAATAGACCGCCGGGGCCTCGTAGCCGGTGTCGATGGCCATCCGAGCGATGCGCAGATGCGCGCCGCGCTCGTGCGGCCAGCTTCGATCCAGCAGCGCCGTCAGCTCGGACCATGCGTCGCGCCGATCCGGCCCGCCCTCGATCACGACGTGATCGACGAGCCAGGACTCAAGCCCGCGCCCCCAGGCCCAGACATCGACCTCGATCCGGTCCTTCTGGACGTCGGCCCCGGCGGTCAGGAACAGCCCGCCCGCAGGCACCGTGCCGGATTTCCAATGCTCGCGCCGGTCGTAGAGCCGCTGCCAGTCGGGCGCTTCCCCGGTCTCGACCCATGTTTCGCCGAGGATCGTGTTGCGGAACGCCTTGATCGCCTCGTCCGACCCTTGGGCCGCGTCCCATGCCCGCACGATCCGCTCCCAGCTCAGCCAGCCGATCGGCGAATAGAGCGCCGAGAGGTGATACCCGACCGTGGTCGGATCGGCGGCCGTGGCGGTTGCCCGCCATTCGCCGCCCTCCAGCATCGCCGTCTTGTGGTGCTCCGCGATTGCCGCGTCGCAGCCCTCGCAGTGATACTCCGCTGTCTCCGGGCGGCCCTTCTGCCAGCGCAGCCGGTCGAACTTCAGAAATTGCATCGCGCCGCAATGCGGGCACGGCACAAAGAACCGCCGCTGGTCGCTCGCCTCATACTCCCGCTCGATCCGGCTCAGACCCCGGATCGTCGGCGTCGAGACCAGCAGCACCTTGCGCCGGTGGGCGAAGGTCAGCGACCGCGCCTCGGCCAGCGTGACGGGATCGCCTTCCTCGTCGGCCGAGGCGGGATAGGCATCGACCTCGTCGAGGAAGATATAACGCGCCGGGGTCGAGCGCAGACCCACGGCCGAGTTTGCCCCGGTCATGATCAGGATGCCGCCCGCGAATTCCTTCGACAGCATGGTGTTGCCCGCGTCGCGGGATCGCGCGGGCTTCACCCGCTCGCGCAGTTCCGGGCTCTCGTCGATCAGTGGGTCGATCCGCTGGCGCGAGTTGCGCTTGGCAAGTTCTACGGTGGGCTGGACCGCCAGCATCGGCCCCGGCGCCTGGTGGATGGCGAACCCGATCCAGTTGTTGCCCGCCTCGGTCGCGCCGACCTGTGCCGCCTTCATGAACACGATCCGTTGGGTGGGATCGCCGGGCGACAGCCGGTCCATGATCTCGCGCATGTAGGGCGTGCGCGCCGTACGGTAGCGCCCCGGTTCGGCCGAGGCGCGGCCCGAGAGCATCCGGTGCTGGTCCGCCCATTGTGACACTGTGAGATCAGGATCGGGCGACAGCCCCGCGCCCCAGGTGCGCAGGATTTCTGCCTCGCCGTCGAAGTCGGTCAGGTCGTCGCCAGTTTCACCGGAAGTCGGGCCGGACCTCGGCAAGTTCGTCGAGGTGGGCGCGTACATGTTTTTCCAAGGCCTTCTGCATCGCGGCCGGTTCCACGCCCAATTCCGCCGCCATGAGTGCCGACGACCGAGAGGGCCAGTTCACCCACGCATCCCGCACCTCCCGCGCCAGGCGAAACACCAGAGACAGCGCCCGGGCACGCTCGATCAATTCCCCCTTCAGCTTCTGGAGCCGGATGCGCCGCTCCTGCGCCTTCAGCACCTCGTTCGCGGTCTTCGCCTGCAGGAAGGTCGTGCCGCCGCCGACCGCCGGCACCGCCAGACCCTGTTCGCGGAGCGTGTCACCGACGGCGGCCACCGCCGCCTCGGGGACGGGCTTCAGCTTCGGCGCGGGCGGCTTGCGCGTCTTCGATGGGTCGGTGGTTTCCGCCCGCCGCACATCACTTTCGGCCGCGTTGATGCTGCCGTCGGGATAGAGGACCAGCCGTTCGGCGGTCTTCGCCTTCTGGATCGCGCCCCGCGACAGCCCGACGTGCGCGGCGTACTGGCGCTCGCTCATGCCCTGCATCGACGGCTCCGATTATCATTCAGATTCATGCGCTTATCGCGTTGATAAGCGCGGCGGACAGAGCGAACGTCACTCCAACGAAGCGATGCAACTCGACCCAAGGAGCCACCACGATGACCCGCCGCGCGACCGACAACACGAAAGCCCTCGACGCCTTCATCGCCGCCAAGACCGAGATCGACGCGATGCTGGAACGCCTCGCCGCCCTCAGCGCCGACCACTTCGAGACCCACCCCGACGAGATCAACTGGGGCCACGTCGGCACCCTGAACCACTACCGCGCCAAGCTGCGCGAGATCACCGACATGGCCTTCCACGAAGGCGAACACGCCGAGTGAGACGACCCGCTCCCGGTCCCGCCCGCCGACTGGCGGGCTCGACCTCGTAGAAGGGCCCGCATTCCGCGCGCCCCGATACGGGAGACGACGATGACCAAGCTTTCCGACACTCAAGCAATCATTCTCAGTGCCGCCGCACAGCGCGAGGACCGCATCGCCCTGCCGCTGCCCGAGAGCCTGCGGGGTGGCGCCGCCGCCAAGGTGGTCGGCGCGATGCTCGCCAAGGGCCTGCTGCAGGAAGTCGATGCCGACCTGCGCAAGGGCGAGCCCATGTGGCGCGAAACCGGCGATGGCCACGGCACCACGCTCGTCGCCACCGACGCAGGCCTCGCCGCCATCGGGATAGAGCCCGAGGACGCGAACACCGCGCCTGCAGGCGCGACGGACGCGCCTTCCGAGGAGCCCTCGCCGAATACCCCGACCGAACCGGAGGCCGCGCCCAAGGCGCGCACGCCGCGCGAGGGGACGAAGCAGGCCACGCTGATCGCCATGCTGCGCGCGCCGAAGGGCGCGACCATCGAGGAGATCATGGCCGCGACCAGCTGGCAGTCGCACACCGTGCGCGGCGCGATGGCCGGGGCGCTGAAGAAGAAGCTCGGGCTCGAGGTGACCTCCGAGAAAGTCGAGGGGCGCGGGCGGGTCTATCGGCTTCCCGCCGCCTGACGCCGCGAGAAGATTGCTACCGCCGCCGCCCCGACCGGGCGGCGGTTTTTCATTGCCACGACAGCAGATCGCGGGCGGCGGCCTGCAGGATATCCTGCGCCATCCGCGGCTCGCAGGTGTAGATGCCACCCGGTTCCGGCTCGCCGACATGCTCCGCAAGCCAGTCCCGTCCCTCGTCCGAAATCGGACGCAGGACGACGATGGTCCCATGATCGTTGATCTCGATATGTTGCCAGCCTTCGGACATGCCTGAAGGCTACCAGCGCAGGAGCCGGACCGCCAGCCGCCGGATCAGGCTCGCCGCAGCCGTTCGAACAGCCGCCGCAGGACGTAGGACCGCGCGATGCTGACCACTGTGAAGACCGCGCCCATCTTCAGGTTCTGGGCCAGTGTCGTGTGCAGCCCGAAGACCGGGAAGATCAGGATCTGCGTGGCCACCGCGACGCCATAGCCGACGATCACGTTGGCGACGGATTCGACCAGCGACATGAGGCGCGACTGCTTCATGTCGCCCCCTCAATCATCGGCCAGCAATTCAGCTGCCAGAGTTCGCAGCGCATGCGCCGCAACCAGCGGCACCACTCCATTTCCACAGAGGCGAAGCCGGTCCACCCGGTGGGCCAGCCCATCAGTGCCTCGACGAACAGCGGGTTCAAGGTTCGGCGCACATCGCAGGTATCGTTCCCAGCCATCGGCGTCACCAGGACTTGGCGGCCAAGCAGGCCGTTGACCGGCGTGTTCGCGAGTGTCGTCGCTCCGTCCTTGTGATCGCGGGCCGTCGGCGTCATCCACATCCCCGCAGAATGGGTCAGGTCGGCCGAGCGGCGGTTGCCCGCGCTCGGCTTGCAGCCGTCGTTGGCCATCGGCGTCGGCCACATCGCAGCCGTCGTCGCAAGGTTCATCCCGTGCTGACCGGCTTCCTGCGAGGGCGTCGGCTTCGTCTGCCGGTTCTCGTTGGCGCTGGCCCGGGGCGTCGGCCAGAGCCGCAGCAGCTCCGTCCGGTTCCCGCCACTCGACCGGGTCCCAGAGCAGGCGCGCGGGGTCGGCCAACTTGTCCCCCTCTCGGACGGCGAGGATGAACAGCCGCTCGCGCTTGTGGGGCGCGCCGACTTCCGCCGCCGTGAAGAGGCCTGCCGCAAGGCGGTAGCCCATGACGACCAGTCCTGCGGCGACTTCGGGGAAGCCGAGGCGGAGATGATGGGCGACATTCTCGAGGAAGACGAAGGGCGGCCGGACCTCGTCGATGATGCGGGCGACATGGGGCCAGAGGTGGCGCGGGTCGTCGGTACTCCGGCGCTTGCCCGCGACGGAGAACGGCTGGCACGGATAGCCCGCAGTGACGATGTCCACCGCGCCGCGCCACGGGCGGCCATCGAAGGTGCCAATGTCGTCCCAGACAGGCGCGCGATCCAGGGACGCATCTTCCATCCGCGCCACGAGAGTGGCTGCGGCGAAGGTTTCCCGTTCGACATAGCCCACAGCACGATATCCGGGGATGGCGAGGACAAGCCCGAGATCGAGCCCGCCTGCGCCGGAGCAGAGGGAGAGGCCGAAGAGGCATGCGTCTCCGGCTCCGGAAGCGCGTCCGGAGGAAGGTAAAGCCAGGTCATGCATGTCACGCGGCGGTCTTGCGCTTTCGCGCGGGTTCGGGGGCGGCGTCCGTGTCCGTCGCATCGGCCCGTGCGTCGGCATCGTCGCCCAGCCGCTCGATTCTCACCTGCGCGAAGGTCCGACCGTCGCCGTCTAGGGTCGCGTCGCGGCCGGTCTCGGCCTGCCAGCGCTCCACGGCGACATCGACATAGGCCGGGCTGATTTCCATCGCGAAGACGCGGCGGCCGTTGGCCTCGCCCGCCATGATCTGCGAGCCCGAGCCCGAGAACGGCTCATAGCACAGCCCGCCGCGGGCGACGTGCTGGCGCATCGGGATGCCGAAGGCGTCGAGGGGTTTCGGCGTCGGGTGATCGGGGCGTTCGTCCTTGGCGAAGGACGGTAGCGCCCATGTCGAGGGCAGCGTTTCCTCGGCGACCTTCGGCGGGCGGTTCGGGCGGCGCCATCCCATGAAGCAAGGCTCGTGCTTCCAGAGGTAATGCGACCGCGTCAGGACACCGCGGTCCTTCACCCAGATGATCTGCTGGTGGACGAAAGCGCCGGCCTTTTCCCAGCAAGCCTCCAGCATCGCCTGGCGGCGCGAGGCGTGCCAGCAGTACCAGGCCGCGTCATCAGTGATCGCCTCGGCCACGGCCGCGGCGATGAAGCCGTCGTAGAGCTCCGCGCCCTGCGAACTGTCGTCCCACGTGGTGCCGTAAGACGCTGACCAGTCCTTGTTCCGGGTCGGATGGTTCGAGCCGTCGTAGTCCACCAGATACGGCGGGTCCGTCGCGAACAGAATTGCGCGCTCGCCATTCATCAGGCGGCGCACGTCGGCAGCGCTGGTGCTGTCGCCGCAAAGCAGCCGGTGGTCCCCGAGGATCCAGAGATCGCCGGGGCGCGACGCCGGATTGCGCGGCGGCTCTGGGATGGTCACCGGCGGCACGGAGCCCCCGGCGCCACCTTCTTCCCCGTCCCCCTCCGGCACGTAGGCCAGCAGCTTGTCGAGTTCGCCGTCGGAGAAGCCGACCAGCGACAGGTCGAAATCCTCGGCCAGCAGATCGTTCAGTTCCGCCGACAGCAGCGCCTCGTCCCAGGTCCCGAGTTCGGTCAGCTTGTTGTCCGCGATGCGATAAGCCCGCCGCTGCGCCTCGGTCAGATGCCCGAGCACGATCACCGGCGCCTCGGTCAACCCGAGCTGAGTGGCGGCGAGCACCCGGCCATGGCCCGCGATCAACTCGCCGTCCTCGCCGACGAGGCAGGGCACGGTCCAGCCGAACTCGGCCATGCTGGCGGCGATCTTCGCGACTTGGTCCGCGCCATGCGCCTTCGCATTGCGGGCGTAGGGCTGAAGGCGCGCAAGCGGCCAGGTCTCGATCCGCTCAGGGGCGAAGCTCAGCGTCATCGTCGGGTCATTCCTCGGATCAGGGTGGAAACCCCTGGCTTCCGGACTCCGGCGTCCAGACTGGACTCCACGCGGGGTCCAGCGGCCACCACGGGTGTCCAGCTTCAAGGGTTTGATTTTGCGGTGTTTCAGGCGGGTTTACTAGGCAGCGGCTTCCGGGTGGCTTCCCAAAAATCCGGCCCTGTCGCTGGCGATGTGCCGCGCTTCGCCCGCCAGCATACGAATATCGCCAGGAAGGAACCGGAAACTGCCGTGGGCTGGACCCCGGCCGGACCCTCGCTGGATACCGGGGTCCAAGTGGCCCCCGTCAACGCAAAGGGGAGAGCGAGCTTTCCAGCGCACTCTCCCCATCTTGCCTTCGGAATAGCACGATCATGTTGCAGATGTCGAAGGGAAAAGTGTTGCAACACATTGGAGTCACTGCGCATTCAGGCGCGCGGCGATCTTGGTCAGGGCCAGCTGCCAGCGCCGCCACGCTGTCGTGCGGTCGCAGCCGAGCTCGCCGCTGATCTGCTTCCACGGCACCCGGGCCGCGCGGGACCAGACCAGCTTGCGCTCCTCCACGCCGATCCAGAGTACCCAGTCCGAGGTCTGCTCCAGTCGAGTGATCGCGGCGGCCGAGGGCCAGACCCGCATCGGCTGCGGTTCCATCGCCGCGATCTCGCGGCTGGTCCGCACGATGTCGGGCCAGGTGTTGAAGTAGCCCTGCGCCTTCACCGGCGGAAGCTTGCGCAGGGTGCGGAACGCCTCCTCGAAATGATCGGCGACGCAGTCGGCGGTCCATTCGCGATCAGCCATGGCGCGCCTCCCTGTCGGAGGGACGCGGGCCGTAGAGCTTCTCACCGAGTTGGCGAACCAGTTCACGCTCCGGCCAAGTGAGGCGCTCGTCATCGGCGGAGACCGCGAGGACGCCCTGTTCTCGCCAGCCCTCACGCTTGACCTGCTCGGGATCCCGGCGTCGGCCGCCGTAGCCGTGGGGATGCCATCTCATGCGACACCTCCCTTCGTCTCGATCGCCCAGAGCAGGATGGCGATGGCGTCGGCCTCGTTGTCGTCGACCGGGCTGAAGCCGCGGGCGCGGACGGCCGCGACCATGGCGGCCTTGTCGGCGTTGCCCTTGCCTGCGGCGTGAAGCTTGATCGTTCCGACCGGAACGCCCTCGTAGGGCACGCCGCGCAGCTCGGCCCATGCCGTCAGCGTGGCCATGAGCCCGCCGTAGATGTGGCTGGCATCAGTGCCTGCGTGGCGGCGGACTTCCTCGAACGAGATCGCCGAGACAGGACCAGAGAGCCGGTCGATCTCGGTCAGCCAGTTGGTGAAGCGAAGGTAGCGCATGCCACCGCCGTCGAAGCGGCCGGGGCGCAGCGAGACGGTGCCGCTGGTGATCAGGCCGTCATGGCCGCGGATCGCCCAGCCGGTCGAGGTGCCGAGGTCGAGCGCGAGAATGCAGCGGTTGCGGGGGGCGTCGAGCGGCAGCGATTCAAACCTTGCGCCGTCGCAATTCGGGATCAGAGTCGGCTGAGCCATGATGGGTCTCCTTTGCCGGTGGCCTGTGGTGGTGGAAGACGACGGCGGTCTGGTGCTTGGCGGTACGGGGCCGCCGTCGTCGGATCGGGAAGCACAACAGACCGTCACGGCGGCGCGCGCGGCTGGCCCGGACGTATGGGAGGAGTGGCCAACCCTGTGGGGTGGCCCTCCCATACGTAGTATGGGGGTTTGACACCTAACTGTTCCGGGGAGGACAAGTGGCTAAAATCATTGCGGAATAAGACTTCATGAAGTCTTCGGGCATGAGTTAGGGAGCTAACTCTTATTTGCCCGTAACCCGTTGATTTCGTTGAGTGCACAGTTGGCGCTGTCATATGAGTCAGGCCTCACTCATATGAGTTAGGTCGTCCTCGACCCCCTCCGGGTAGACCCAGACGGCGGGGTTTTCGACCTGCAGGCAGAGCCCGGATTGGGGGCATTTGAAGTGGCTGGGAAGGACCGGACGGGCGGTTGTGGTGACCTCGCCGGTGTCCGGATCGATTTCCTCGACGGGCGCGCCTAACTGCATACCCTCGACGCAGAGGTAGCCGAACCGCGACCGGGTGACGGGGAAGCCGAACCCCGAGGGGTCGCGCAGGAACTTCACGAAGCCCTTGGTCGCCAGCACGCTGAGGCGCTCACGGATCGTGTGCTTGCTGCCCAGCCCGCCCCGGTTCTCGAAGGTCTCGGCGAACTGCATGGCGGTGTAGAGGCGCTCGCTCGCCGCCTCATCCAGCAGCATCCCGAGGATGACATCGTGCTTGCGCAGCCGCTCGGCATCGAGCTTGGCGCCGACCTCCCTGCGCACCAGGCGCTCGTTCATCGGGTTCAATTCGACCCATTCGCCCTTCACCTTGTCGATCAGCTTGCCCGGCAGCGCGGGGCCATTGCGCAGCTCGATCTCCAGCCTGCGGACGCTGCTGTCCTCGTCGGGCCGGTGCATGAGCAGCCCCGAGGTGTAGAAGCCGCGCAGCGCGCTGGCGCCGGAGAGCGCAAGGAAGGGATCGTCCTTGACCTGATGCTTGGTGGCCTTGCGGGTGTGGTGGGCGAGGATGACGCCCGCATCCGGATTGACCGCCTCGCGGAGAAGCTCGACCCGATCCTTCAGGAAAAACATCATGGCGGTGTTGTCGTTCTCGCCCCCGCCCTCGGGGCCGCCATCGAAGAGGTTGCGGATCGGGTCGATGACGATGATGTCGGGCGGCGCGTCGGGGAATGCGGCCCTGATCGCCTCGGCCACGCGGGCGATGCCCTCCGCGTCGAGCAGCAGCTTCAGTTTCGGGGTGGCGATGAAGGTGTCGCGCGCGGCGGCGATCACGGCGGCGGGCAGCGCGATCTGCTGCATGCGTTCGCGCAGGTAGTGATACTGGATCTCGGCCTGCAGGTAGAAAACGCGCAGGGGCCGGGGTGGCGTGAAGCCGAGGAACGGCACGCCCGCCGCCATGTGCACGAGCCAGCAGATCAGGAAGTCGCTCTTGCCGACCTTGGGCGCGCCGCCCAGCACGAGGAGCCCGCCAGGTGTCAGCACGCGCGGGCCGATGATGTCCTCGGGCATCGGACTGGTGTCGTCGAGGAGAGCGCCGAGGCTGAAGGTCGGCAGCGGGCTGGCCGGGGCGTCGGCGTGGGCCGCGCGCAGGAGCGGCGGACCGTTGCGCTTCACATGCAGCGCCCAGAGGCGTTCGGACTCGGCCTGCAGCCGATCGAGCGGCCAGGATGGGCGCAGCATGGCGGCGTTGTAGCCGCAGATCGCCTCCCAGCCCGCGAAGGGATCGAGGCGGCCCTCGTGGACGAGGCGCACATAATGGCCAATGGCGGCGCTGGCCCCCTGGAACCGGGACCAGTCGTCGACCGCGCCCTCGCGCACCGGCGTGGTGAGCACCGCGTCGATGCCGGGCTTCGATGCTGGTGTGGCAACGTCGCTGGCGAAGCCCACACCGGGCAGCGGCGGCATCTCGGCGACCTTTTCGGCGAAATCCGCAAGATCCACCTCGACGTCGCGATGTTCGCGGATCTGCACGAGGCGCTGGTGGCCGTGCTTGTGATAGACCGTGCCCGGCACCCGGATCGGCTGGTGCGCAGAGCGGAAATGCGTGTCGCCGCCGACCTTCACGGCAATCTCGCCGCGCAGGCGGCAGAGGGTGGCCAGGTCATCGCCCTCGGCAGGCTCGGTGAGTTGCCACCAGACATGGAGCTTCGCGGCGCCCTCGGGCGTGCGCCCGCCGCTTTCGATGATGAGCGTGGGCGCGCCGAGGTGGCGGGTGACATGGTCCAGCTTGGCCGGGATGTCGCCCGCGTCCAGATCGACGACGATGGCCTGCATCTGCAGCACATCGGCGGCGCGGGCTTGGCCCTGCTCCTCGACCGTGCCGGGGATGACATAGACCGCCGCCCCCTCGCGGTTCGCCCATCCGGCGAAGGTTGCGAGTTTCTCGGGCGCAGTGTCGTCGGCCGGGATCCAGATGTTGTGCGGCTTGCCGTCCCGGCCCTGACCCTTGTCGACGAAGCCGCGGAGCGGGATCAGCCCCTCGCACCAGCTGAAGACCGTGTCGAGGAACACGGCGATCTGCTCTGGGTCGGGGTCGCAGCCGAACGGGTTCTCGGAGGGTGGCCCGTCGTTGAAGTCCGTCCAGGGGTTGAAGTGCAGGATACCGTCGTCGCTCATGCCGGAAGCCCCCAGCAGCGCTCGGACCACGGGCAGAAGCGGCATTCGAAGAAGTCGGGCGTGGTCGCTACGCGTGGCAGAAGCTCGCCCGCATCGGTCGCCTGCAGGATCCGCACGCCCCGGTCGGACATGCGCTGCGCGAGATCGGCGTCGAAGGGCACCAGCTCATGGTGAAGCTCGGCGGTGTCCTTGTTAATCGCGGTGAACACGGCGGGCGCGGCGCTGATACCTGGCACGCTGGTTTCCATGTAGGCCTGATAGACCGCGATCTGGGCGGCATAGACCGGCTTCGACTTGGTCACGCCGTCCTTGACGCAGGCGCGCCAGTTCTTGGCGTTCATCGTCTTGCATTCCCACAGTGCGGGAACGGCCAGACCGAAGCCTTCGGGCCCCGCAGCGATGATGCCGTCGACATGACCGCGGATGCGCCCGCCCGCGACCGAGAAGCCGAACTGGCCGCCATCGGGACGGTTGCCCTTCCGGGTGTAGAGGTCAAAGCCCGCGCCGCGCAGCCAGGCGACCGCCAGATCCTCGAGCGCATGGCCGATGGCGAAAATGCGCAGCGACTGGCCGCTGAAGTCCTGGCCCTCGTCCTTCGGCGTCGCCGTGAACTCGAACTGCAGGGCGCGCTCGCAGGCATGGCCGAGGCGGGATCCGCCGAGATAGTCGCGGAGTGGCCGTGTGGACTGATCGGCAGTCAGCGTCCGATCGACGGCGGCGTTGACTCGCTCGGCGAAGCTGGGGCGTCGGTTATAGTCCAGCATGTTCGCCTCCGTCATAGCTGCGGTGGGCGAGCCCGTGGCAGGTCGAGCAGAGCCATTCGACCGCGAGCGGCTCGGAATAATCGTGATGATGCGCTTCGAGATCGGTCACGCAGCCACAGCGCTGACACCAGACCGGGACGATGATCCGGCACGCCTTGACGGCGCTCCTGACGACGCTGTGCGCTCGGTTCTTCTCGGCGTGGCGCAGCCGATAGCGGCGCTGCGCCTCCCGATGCCTCTCGGGATTGCGGAAGTTCTGCGCATAGGCACGCTGGTACTCGCGGCGACAATCCCGGCACCAGGACTGTCGCCCGTCGGGGCTGAGCCGTCGGCGGCCGAACTCGCAGACGTCCTTTTCGACGCCGCACTTCGTGCAGAGCTTGGTCAAAACGGCACCTCCGGCGTCTGCGCACGGGCGATGTCGGACATGGCCTCGCGGAAGCCCTCGACGGCTTCCTCGATCAGCGCGCGCACCTGCGCCTCGGTCAGTTCGCCGAGCGGCGTGGCCCAGCCGATCTCGTCCATCAGCAGCGCCACGCGCTTCATGGTGGCGGTGATCGCGGCGCGCTCTTCCTCGGTCAGGTCAACCATGGCGAAACGCTCCCGCGCCAAGCGCGTCCAGAAGGACTGGCAGGGCATCGAGCAGAACCAGACCGATGGCCGGGGCCGCCTCATTCGGTGCGGATCGAACCAGCCAAAGCCACGGGTGGGTTGCCGGCAGACAGCACAGAGTGTTCCACGCGGATGCCAGAGCCGCCGCCGGTCCTCGGCCTTGATGGATGTGAAGGCGGTCATGGATCATGCCGCCCTCCGTTCGGGCCCGGCGGCCGTGTCGATCAGCTGCCGGATGGCGCGCTTGTTGAAGCCGAAGGTCATCAGCGCGGAGGCGCGGTAGCGCGTCAGGCCGAAGTCATGGCGGAACTCGGGCGGCAGGTACTGCAGCTGCTTTTCGGTCGGCGGCTGTCGCAGCCAGGAGCGGGTCTTGAAGGCGCTCTCGTCGGTCTCATGGGTGTTCAGCCAGTCGTCGGCCTGCGCGAGGCAGACGGTGCGCTCGCCGACGCCGAGCAGATGCGGGCGTTCGCCTTTGGCCCCGCCGATTGCGTACCAGACCCCGTCCAGCCAGAAGATGCCGCCCCAGGCCGCGAAGCCCGTGGCCATCAGCGCGTCGTCCGTGCCGTAGAGGTCGACCCACGCGAAGCTGGACCGCTTCAGCAGGTCGATCTCGGTCATCATGAAGCCCGACAGCGGCGCGGCACCGCCGCCTTCACCGGCCTCTTCGTCCTCCCGCGGGAAAACCTCGCCGCAGAGCGGGCATTCGGTGGCGGCCAGCGGGATCTCCGCCTCGCAGGCCGGACAGGTCTTGGTGGGTGCCTCGCCGGTCTCCGTCTTGCCGTCGAGATCGACATCCTGCTCCAATGTGCCGTGGATGAGGCTCGAGGTGCCGAAGTCGAGGACAATGCAGTCGGTCTTGACCATGCCGGGGTGTTCCTCGGGGTCGACGGTGCGCAGCCCGCGCCCGACCATCTGGATCATCGTGGACTTGTAGGAGCTGGGCCGCAGCAGCACGACGCAGGACGTGGGCGGGTGATCCCAGCCCTCGGTCAGCACCGCGACGTTGACGACGACGCGGATAATGCCCGCCGCGTAGTCGGCGAGGATCGCCTTGCGGGTCTCGGCCGCGAGATCGCCGTGGATCAGCGCTGCGGAAACGCCCGCTGCCCTGAACGCTTCGGTGACATGTTCGGCATGGGCGACTGTGGAGCAGAACACCACGGTCTGCCGGTCGCACGCCTTCTCCTTCCAGTGGCGGATCACCTCGTCGGTGACGGGGGCGCGGTCCATGATGCCCGCCACCTCCGCCATGTCGAAATCCGACATGGTCTTGCGGACAGAACGCAGCTCGTCCTGCACGCCGACGTCGATGACGAAGGTGCGCGGCGGCACCAGGTGGCCCGAGGCGATCAACTCGCCCAGCCGAACCTGATCGGCCACGTTGTCGAAGACCTCGCGCAGGCCCTTCCTGTCGCCCCGGTTCGGCGTCGCCGTGACCCCGAAGATGCGGGCGTCGGGATTGGCCTCGCGCACCCGGTCGATGATGCGGCGGTAGCTGTCGGCGACGGCATGGTGCGCCTCGTCGACAACCAGCAGGTCGATGCGCGGCATGTCGGCCAGATTCGAGGCCCGCGCCAACGTCGGCACCATGGCGAAGGCGACCTGACCGTTCCAGGACTTCTCGGTGGCGTCAATGACCGATGTGGCGACGCCCGGCACCACGCGCTGGAACTTGGCGCGGTTCTGCGCCGTCAGCTCGTCGCGATGGGCCAGCACGCAGGCCTTGGCACCGTCGGCAATCATCTCGCCGGTGACCGCCGAGAGCATGATGGTCTTGCCCGCACCGGTGGGCGCCACGCCCAGCGTGTTGCCGCGGGAAGCGAGCGCAGCCACGCTGCGCTCGACGAAGGTCTTCTGGCGGGGGCGCAGGCGCATGGCCGGTCTCCCCCTTACTGCGCCCAGCTCGGCCGACCGGCGGCGCCGGGGGCGGACGCGGGCTGGCTGGGCTGGGTGGCCGTGGTGGGCTGCTGCGGGGCATGGCCCTGCGCCGGGGCGGCGGCGAACTGCGGCGCGATCGTGCCCATCAGCGCGGCGTAGTCGCGATGGTCGGGGGTGACCGCGGCGCGGATCTCGTTCTTGTCCTCGCCGTTGGTGTCGGTGCCGATGTCGATGCGGGCGACGAACTCGGCGCCGTCGAGATCGCCGAAGCCGTTGATGCGGCGGCGCGCCTGCGCCTCGGGCGAGTTGTCCTTGTCCGACACGCCGCGCGCCGAGTTGAGGATGCCGCGGATCAGGCCGCGCCCCATGTTGGCCCAGTCCGGGCCCTTCGGGCTGTAGAGGCCGATCAGCGACCAGACCTTGCGCCGGGCATAGGGCCCCTCGAGCACCGTGTATTCGGCGTCGAGATAGACGGCGCCGGTGGTGGCGCGGCGCGCCCAGCCGCCGGTCCAGCCCTGCGAGGGGTCGTCGAAGCCGCCCGGGCGGAGCGTCAGGCGCACCTTGGCGAGCGTGCCCTTCGGGATGACGTTGGTGTTGGATTGCGCGGAGTTGAAGTCGTTCCAGGGTCCGGACATTGCGCGGCTCCTTTCAGTTGGAGGATGGGACGCGCAGTGGCGTCAGAGGGGAAAAGCCACCCCGGCGACCGGATCGGGACACCGGGCATGGTGAGAGGCGCTCAACCATGGCCGGGCTCCGGCGCGGGCGCGGGCGCGGGATCGGCCGGGGTCACCGGCGGCCAGGTGAGACGCTCGGAGGCTGGCACCGCAGGGCGCTGGATCTTCTCCATCAGCCGGCCGAGATGCGGGGCCTCGACCCTGTCGAGGCGGCCCGAACGGTCCTTGGCCGGAAAGCCCCAGGGGTTCAGCGTCTGGCAAACGAAGGCGCGCTGCGGCTGGCCACCCGGGTCCGGGATGTCGGCCATGGTGATGACCTGATCGACGATCCCGGGCAGCTCGAGTCCGGTCTTCGAGCCGTCGATCTGCGGCTGGAACACCTTGCGATTGAAGTCGTCGAGCCGCTCGTCGAGGATGCCGACGAACCAGACATGCTTTCCGCGCGTGTGCTGCAGGTGGGTCAACCAGCCGATCATCTCGCGGCCATGCAGCCCGTAGGCGCCGCGGATGTCGGGCTTCCCGGTTTTCTCGGAGAACGCCTCGGGCTGGCCGCGGCACCACTGGAAGCAGAGCCGCCCGGCCACGGTGATCGAGTCGATGAAGACGGTCTCGTACTTCCCGATCACCGCCGGATCGCCGTAGCGGCCGCAGACCTCGTCGAAATGCGCCTGGCTGTAGGGCTGGTCCTCGCGCAGCGCCGGGTTCGGCCCGCCGATAAACACCGCGAAGTCGCGGCATTCCTTCCAGGTGCGCGGCCGGAGCGTGTCGATCTCCAGCCCCTCGACCGCCAGATCCCCGGCCTCGAGGTCGAGGAAGAGCGTGGTCGAGGCGTTAAGCGTCCAAAGCAGGCTGGTCTTGCCGATCCCGGACCGGCCGAAGATGACGCCCTTGATGCCCTTGCGTTGCGCGAGCCGTTCGTCGGCGCCGATGATGGGAAGGGCCATCACTGGCCCTCCTTTTTCATTACTGCAGCGGCGGCGCGATCTGCGCCGATGCACCCTGCCTCGCGGGCGAGCTTGTAGAGCCGCTTCAGCGCGTCTGCGCGGCGGTAGGCGACTGTGCTCTCGCGCTCCGCTTCCACGATCGCGAAGGCGATCTCGTCGACGGTCGCCTCGACGACCGGCAGCGGCTCGCGCGGCTCGTCACCGGGGCGCTGTGGGAAGGCGATGGTTTCGGGGAGGTCTTCAAGGGCGTAGTTCGCCGCGCGAAGACGGGTGATGTCGTCCGGCTGATCCGGCATGGCGGTTCTCCGTGGGATGAGGTGATCGAGGAGGCGCATCACGCGGCCTCGCGGACGTCGGGCGCGGGCTCGGCGACGTAGATCGCCAGCAGCGGCGTCCCGTCGGCATGGGCGCCAGCGTCCTCGATCTGATAGTTGCGGTTTGGCTCGCAGACCTCGGTCAGCTCCCAGCGGCGATAGAGCCCCGGAAGACGCCTGAAATCCTCGAGCGACAGATCGGCAGTGCGGTTCATGCGTGTCTGCTTTCGGTTGGAGGGAAGGCGCTCGGGGCGCTCGAATGGAAAAAGCCACCGGCGGGACCGGATCGGGACATCGGCTCAGGGGATTTCTTCGAGGGCGTCGTGCAACCGGCGCATGGCGCGCTGGTACCGCTTGCGGGCGGCAGCCTCGGTCAGGCCCAGTTCGACGGCGACCTCGGCTTGCGAGAAACCCTCGATCGCCACGCGGATCACCAGCAGCGCGTCGTCGCCGAGCAGCTTCCGAACGGCGTCGCTCAGCCGCGCGTACCCGGCGGCGCCGATCCCGCTGTCGCCGCTGTGCGCCACCTCGTCGGGGTCTGCTCCGCTGGTGAGATGTTCGCGTGCCTGGTCGCGCTGGCGCACTCGGATCATGTCGCGCTCGACATTCCGGAGGACCGTGGCCGCGATCCAGTTGACGCGACCGAGGTCGAGGCTGCGGACAGCCTCGGTGGTGCGCGCCAGAACATCGGACGCGACCTCGTCGGCGGTGCCGATCCTGCGCCAGAGCGACCGGCGCCGGATGGCGTCGAGGCCGGGCCAGAGTGCCAGCAACAGCAGCGTCAGGGCGCAGTTGGACGCGGGCCCGTCGCTCTGCGCTGCCCTGACGAGAGCGACGAGGATCAGGTTCTTCTGGCCCTGATCGCCGGTCTTGCGATGCAGCCCGTCCAGCAGCGCCGCCGGATCCCGGAACGGAGCGAGGGCGGCCTGCGCGCGCCTGACGGCGTCGAAACTGCGCTGGAAGTGAAGGTTGGAGGATGAATGCATGAGGTGATCACGGATCTCGTGCCACGCAAAGGACATCGGACGCCTGCCTTGCGGCCAGGCGTCCGGCGCCTTCTCGTGGCCAGGTCAGGACGTCGCGCGTCTCTGCGATTTCAGGGGGTTGGGTGAATGCGCGCGTCAGCGCGCGGGTGCGGTCGCGTTGTTCAGCGAGCCGCAGCCGCGGCAGGTGGCCTGCACCGGGAAGCCCACGAGATACTCGTGCCCCCGCGCGAAGCGCAGGTGCATGCGGCCGTCCCGGCAGACGCCGAGCAGCTTGTCGCAGCGCGTGCAGCGCCATTCCGAGTTGTGAGTGGAGTGCTTGGTTGTCGCGGCGCCGGACCAGCTCGTCTGGGCTGCCTGGCGCGAGGGGAAGGGAGTCGGCATGGAAGTGCTCCTCTGATGTGGAGCCCTTCCAATAATCAGCGGTTTGTTAGACCGTCCCGCCCGAAACCCTAGATGAACTCTAGATCACGCGGTGTCGGTCGCCTCGCCGAGACGCCAATAGCGATTGCTCGAGCCGTGCCGGATGTAAGTCGGATGCGCCTTCGCCCATGCGCCGGAAGAGAACAGCTGTCTGGGATTGTCGGACCCCATCCCGTCCATCAGGACCTTGGTCAGCCGCTGGCCTGTGCCATCGGTCGCCGCTTCAACAAGGCTTTCGAAGAGTTGGATCTGGCCCACGCCGTCGAGCGTGAGCGGCTCGAGACCAGGGATGATGAGCGTCGCAGAGCGAGGCGTGTGTCGCACAACCTGAGCGACTTGCGCAGAGGTCGCCAGCGTTCGGTTTGCCTCGAAGCGCCGGGCCATTTCCTCTCGGTCCAGATCGCCGAGGCTTCCGTCGTTCAGCAGCAGGTCGCGCAGCGCGATAACGACGTTCGGCCCGAGGAATTGCGGCGGCTCATCGGAAACGGCGAGTACGAGACCGGGGCCCGCTGTATGCCGCGACCGAAGCGCAGTCTCCACACTCTCGCGGGCTTTCAGATCGGCAAGGCGGCGCGCCAGGTAAAGTGGGACCTTTCGCTCACCTAGTGCCATCGGCCCAAGCGAGACGAGGAACTCGTTGATGGTTTCGATGTTCCTGATGCCGAGAGAGCCAGCTATCGCCTTGAGGATGGTTTCGGCGAGCCATGCTCGATCGATCCCGTACTCGATCGCATTGGTGTCGAGACGCAATCCATCCGCCTCTCCAAAGGAACCGGCTTGTCGAACCGTCCCTGGCTCCGGACCCGTTTGCTGCTCAACTTCGACAACCTCATCGTCATCCTCGGCGAGCCCAATCACCTGCCGCCCTTTGCGGGCAATCAATCTCGCACTGACCAGGCGCGCTGGATCGACGCCCGCGGAGTTGAAGAACGCACCTGCAACAGTGTCGCCGGGCAGGTCGTACAGCGACAGAAGAAAGCCGAACCACTGCGCCCGTTCCTGATCGGTGAGTGTCCGCAGGTTCTGCGTAAGACCCCAGTGTTCGAGCAGTCGGAACCCGAGGTCCCGAAGGAACGGATCGCGCATGCTCTGCACGTCCGAACTGCTGCCATCCGAGATCGAGACCCGGAAGGTTCCCTCCTTTCCGTCCGATCGACGGGTGTAACCAATTGCGATGGCGATTTTTGTGAAGCCGAAACTCCGGATCAGGTTGGCTGAATTGGAGACGTATTTCCGGACAACGTCCTCCATCTTGTCCTTTATGGTCACCTTGATGTTCAGTCTTCGGCCCCACGAGCCGAGGCGGACCTCGGCCTCGACTACCGCCGCCATCGTGATCTCGACGTCCTCGAGATCCGGACAATCCAGATCGAAGGAAGACCTGAAGCGTTCGAGGTTGAATTCCCGGCGGGTCAACGGCTTGGCCGACGGCGGGCGCCCTAGAACGACCTCCGCGAAGACCTTAGAGGTCTTTTCGCGAACGTCGCTGCTGGCAGACGCGACCTCGATTTTCTTCAGCTGGGGTGTGTAGATCAGGACAGCCTCATGCGAGGGCCTGTAGTAATGGACGGTCCAGCCCCCTTCCTCGCGATGATTGTCGATGCTCGACAGGGGCCCGGGATGGCGCAGGGCGACCATGAAGGACGGCGGGTAGTTGGCGGTCTCGGGCAATTCGAGGACGGACGCGGTGACCTTGCCCTTCAGTCCCAGAGCTTCCTGAACAGCGTCACAGAGCTTCTCGTCAGGAATTCCGTCTGTGTCGGCAACAGAAGCGTGGTCGAAGTCCACTTCGCAGCATGTGTAGTACGTCCGCCGTTCTCGATAGCGCCGCGCGGCATAGAAGCTCTGGGCGTCGTGGAAGTGCATCGGGAAGACCGTGCGCATCCAGATGCTCTTGCACAGCAGGTCAGGCTGGGACTCATACTGGTCGTAGTCGACATTCTGCAGCCGTTGGCCCGCAACCGTTTCGAGTGAGGTCGCTCCCTTGTCCTGGCCCATGTCGAGCAGAGCGCCAGCGATGCCCTCAAGTAGCCCGATGATTTCCTTGTCCTCCGAACGCAGGTACGCACTCAGCGCTGCCTTGCCCTGATCATCGGTCGTGCCCTCAGTGATTTCCGGCGGAGCGAGAAGAGTGTCGTCGGGCCGTTTGAAGCTGGCGAGAAACTGCCGGACCAGCGCAGCGGGGGCGCCCTGAAGGATACTCCCGAGGTTCGGTCCGAATTCGCTCTTCCTCCGCGCCATGAACTCACCTCAATGAACAACTGCTCTCGATTAATTCAACCCACGATAATCATGGACATATCCGTGATCGGCAAGCCCTGATGTTCTCTCCCTGTTCGCATTTCTGCATTCCGTTCTTCTGAGATGTCCTGTCCCGGGCGGCTGGGTGGCTTTTGATCGGTAACGACACCACCGAGCATAGCCACCGAGACATGAAACGCCCGAACCCGCTCCCTCCCGACCACATGACGCCCGCCGAGCGCCGCGCCGAGCTCTGCGGCCTGTTGGCGCTCGGGCTTGTTCGGTTGCGCATGCGGGAGAAGGGCGAAGTATCTGACGATACTGGAGAAAGTTACCTACACTATCCGCCCGACCAATGCCGTCATGCAACTCCAACTCACCGGAGAACTGCATGACGACCCACGATCCCATCCCCGCGCGCCTGGCCGCGCTGAAGACCGCCACGACGCAGGAGCTGAAGAAGCAGTGGCGCGAGTTGTTCGACAGCGAGCCGCCGCCGTTCAACCGCCGCTATCTCGAAAGCCGCATCGCCTATCGCATCCAGGAACTGGCCTATGGCGGGCTGAAGCCCGAGACAATCCGGCGGCTGGAACGGCTAGGCGAGGAACTGGACGGCGGGGACAAGAGGAAGCGCGGCATCCGCGCCGATCGCGACCGCCCGATCACCGGCACACGGCTGCTGCGCGAGTGGCAGGGCGTCGAACAGATCGTCACCGTCACCGCCGACGGCTTCGAATGGCAAGGGCGGCCCTTCAAGTCGCTGTCCGCCATCGCGCGTGCCATCACCGGCACGCGCTGGAACGGCTGGGTGTTCTTCGGCCTCAAGAACCACAGGGGGCGGACATGACGAAGCCGCCTGAAAAATCGAAGGTCGTCCGCAAGCTGCGGTGTGCTGTCTACACTCGGAAATCCTCCGAGGAAGGGCTGGAGCAGGAGTTCAACTCGCTCCACGCCCAGCGCGAGGCATGCGAAGCCTACATCGCCAGCCAGCGGTCGGAAGGCTGGGTGCTGGTCCGCGATCAGTATGACGACGGCGGCATCTCGGGCGGGACGCTGGAACGGCCCGGCCTCAAGCGACTTCTGGAAGACATCGAGGACGGGCTGGTCGATGTCGTCGTGGTCTACAAGATCGACCGCCTGAGCCGCTCGCTGGCCGACTTCGCCAAGCTGGTCGAGGTGTTCGACCGGAACGGCGTGACTTTCGTCTCCGTCACCCAGTCGTTCAACACGACCACGTCCATGGGTCGGCTGACGCTGAACATCCTGCTGTCCTTCGCCCAGTTCGAGCGCGAGGTGACGGCCGAGCGCATCCGCGACAAGGTCGCCGCCAGCCGGAAAAAGGGCATGTGGATGGGTGGGGTGCCGCCCTATGGATACCGCGTCGAGAACCGAAAGCTGGTCATCGACGAAGAAGCCGTCGCGCATGTGCGCTGGATCTTCGCGCGCTTCCTCGAGATCGGGTCCTGCACGGAGCTGGCGCGAGAGGTCGGCGCGCGCGGCATCCGGACGCCGCGCGGCAATCGGATCGACAAGAAATACATCTACCGGATGCTGAGCAACCGCGCCTACATCGGCGAGGCGGTCCACAAGGGCGAGAGCTATCCCGGCGAGCACGACGCCATCGTCGACCGCGAGATGTGGGACCGCGTCCACGCCATCCTGCAGGAGAGCCCACGCAAGCGCGCCGCCCGCACCCGCTCCGACACGCCCGCGCTGCTGAAGGGGCTGCTGTTCGGCCCAGATGGCGCGGCGTTCTCGCCGACCCACACCCGAAAGGGCGGCAAGCTCTACCGCTACTATGTCAGCCAGACGGTACTGAAGCATGGTGCCGGATCGTGTCCCGTCGGCCGCGTGCCCGCGGGCGAGATCGAGGCCGCCGTCATCGACCAGCTGCGCGCCGTCTTCCGCCAGCCCGAGATCGTGGCGGGCACGTGGAAGGCCGCCTGCGCCCATGCCACCGCCATTACTGAGGCCGAGGCTCGCGTGGCCTTGCAGCAGATCGACCCGCTGTGGGAGGAACTCTTCCCCGCCGAGCAGGCGCGCATCGTGGCGCTGATGGTTGAGCGCGTGGACATCGGCTCTGACGGGCTCAACGTCCGCCTGCGCGTCGACGGGCTCGGCGGCCTCGCCCGCGTGATGCTGGCCGGTGGCATCGAGGCGGCAGCATGACCCGCGGTGCTCCGATCCCGGAGACGGTTACTCTCCACGTCCCATTCAGGATCGTGAAGCGTGGCGGGCGGAAGGAGATGCAGATGCCCGAGGGCGCCACGCAACCGCGGCGGACGGACAACACGGTGGTTAAGGCGTTGGCCCGCGCGTTCCGCTGGAAGCGGATGCTGGAGTCGGGCGAGTTCGCGTCGATTTCCGAGCTGGCTGAGAAGGAAGGGATCGCCTTCACTTACATGGCCCGGGTCCTGCGCCTGACCCTGCTGGCGCCAGACATCGTTGAGGCGATTCTGGACGGAAGGCAGCGGCCGGAGGTGACACTGGCGCGGGTGCTGGAGCCGTTCCCGGTGGAGTGGATGAGCCAAGGCGCGGCAATCGAGCTCGACCGCAATCATTCGTAGCCGCCACAGCGTTCTCGCAACGTAAGCCACTGGCACTCCATGGCAGTTGGCGCTGGAAGGCGGCCCCCTCGATCGCTACTCTGGCCCGGAAAATCACAATCAACCCGAAGAGCCCTCATGGCCTTCTTCGACGACATGGGGCCGAAAAGACGAAATGGCAGTCAAGAAATCAGATCTTTATTCCTCGCTCTGGGCATCATGCGACGAGCTCCGCGGCGGAATGGATGCGAGTCAATACAAAGACTATGTCCTGTTCATGCTGTTTATCAAATATGTCTCTGACAAATATGGGGACAGCGATGATCTCGAGCCACCAATCATCATTCCGAAGGGCGCGAGCTTCAGTGACATGGCGGCCCTTACGGGAAATCCGAATATTGGGGATCTGATCAATACGCAGGTGATTCAGCCGCTCGTTGATGCCAACGAGATGCTGGCGCGAACAGATTTTCCCGACTTCAACGATCCGAACAAACTTGGTGAAGGCAATGACCGTGTTGACCGGCTTGGTCGTCTGATTTCCATTTTCTCGAGCCCGGATCTGAATTTCGCGAAGAACCGAGCGGACCATGACGATATTCTGGGCGACGCCTATGAATACCTCATGCGCCATTTCGCGACCGAAAGCGGCAAGAGCAAGGGGCAGTTCTACACCCCGTCGGAGGTCAGCCGGATCATCGCCAAGGTGATCGGTATCTCGCCGAAGAACACCGTTGCTGGAACCACCGCATATGACCCCACATGCGGATCGGGCTCTCTGCTCCTCAAGGTTGCGGCCGAGGCGGGCAAGCGGATCACGCTCGAAGGCCAGGAAAAGGACGTGACCACCGCCGGTCTCGCCCGCATGAACATGATCCTGCACGACTTCCCGACGGCAAAGATCGTGGCGGGCAACACCCTGACGACCCCCAAGTTCCTCGAGGGGGAGCGCCTGCGGACATACGACTACGTCGTCGCCAATCCGCCGTTCTCGGACAAGGCATGGAGCACTGGCTTCAGCTATGACGAAAAGGGCGCCATTACGGACAAGCATAAGCGGTTCGAATGGGGCGCTCCGCCCAAAAAACAGGGCGACTACGCCTATCTGCTGCACATCATCCGCACCATGAAAAGCAGCGGTAAGGCCGCCTGCATTCTTCCCCATGGCGTGCTGTTCCGTGGCAATGCCGAGGCCGACCTCCGCGAGGCGCTGATCAAGTCCGGTTATCTCAAGGCGATCATCGGTCTGCCGCCAAACCTGTTCTTTGGCACGGGCATCCCGGCTTGCATCGTCGTTCTCGACAAGGAAAATGCCACCGCCCGGCGCGGGATCTTCATGATCGACGCGTCCAAGGGGTTCCGCAAGGACGGCGCCAAGAACCGCCTGCGCGAGCAGGACATCCACCGCATCGTCGACACCTACCGCAAGGGCGCGGACGCGCCGGGCTATGCCCGCATGGTGCCCTTTGACGAAATCGCCGACCCGCGCAACGCGTTCAACCTCAACCTGGCGCGCTACATCGACACCTCGGAGCCCGAGGATATCCACGACATCGACGCGCATCTGCAGGGCGGCATCCCGAAACGGGACATCGACGCGCTGGAAGGCTGGTGGAAGGTCATGCCGTCGCTGCGCGGTGAACTCTTCGAAGACCTGAGGCCCGGTTACCTGTCGCTGACCCGCCCGATCGCCGAGGTGAAGGCTGGTATCGAGGAGCATGAGGAATTCCGTACATTCACCGCCGCAGCCGCGGGAACCTTCGCCGCTTGGCGGGGCAGGACGGATGCTGCCTGCCGGGCCTTCGCTCCCGGCGATCAGCCGAAGGAGCTGATCGAAACCATTTCCGAGGACCTGCTCGAAGCCTTCCGCAAGGTGCCGCTGGTCGACCCCTATGACGTATACCAGCATCTGATGGACTACTGGGCCGAGGCGCTGCAGGACGATTCCTATGTCATCGCGGCCACCGGATGGGTCGCCGGCGCCAAGCCGCGCGAGATCGTCAAGCGCAAGAACAAGGACGGCAAGCTCGCCTGGCCGGAGCCGGGCGATTACGTCCTCGGGCGGCGGCGGTTCACTTCGGACCTCATTCCGGCCCGCCTGATGGTGGCGCGGTTCTTCGCGGCCGAGCAGGCCGAGATTGATGCGTTCGACGTGCAGATCGCGGAACTGGAACAGGACCTTGCCGAAAAGCTTGAAGAGGGCGCGGGCGAGGACGGGCTACTGGCCGAGGTGATCGAGGGCGAAGGCGACAAGCAGAAGATCACCGTCAAGGCGCTGAAGGCCCGGCTGAAGGAGATCGGCCGCGACCCGGACATGGCCGATGAACGGGAAGCGCTTGAGGCCTACCAGAAGGGGATGACCGCGCTCGACGCCACGAAGAAGAAGCGCAAGGCGGCGGACGATGCCCTGTGGAAAATGGTGCACGACCGCTATGGCACGCTGACCGAGGACGAGGCCAAGACGCTGGTGGTCGCGGACAAGTGGCTCGACACCATCGAGGGCCGCGTTACCGATGAGGTCGCGCATGTGGCGCAAGCCCTGTCCACCCGGGTCAAGGGGCTGGCCGAGCGGTATGCCATGCCGCTGCCCAAGCTGGAAGAAGAGGTCGATCTGCTTGCCGCCCGTGTCGCAACCCATCTGAAGGCGATGGGGGCCGCATGGACCTGAGACCCGGTTACAAGCAAACCGAGATTGGCCCGATCCCCGAGGACTGGGACGCGGTGCCCTTGGGTGACCTGTTCACGTTCAAGAACGGGCTGAACAAGGCGAAGAAGTATTTCGGTTATGGCACGCCCATCGTGAACTACATGGATGTGTTTCGGCATCCAGGCTTGCGTCTTGACCGGGTCGAGGGGCGGGTCGACGTTTCCAAGTCCGAGCTGGAAGCCTTCGAGGTGCGGAAGGGCGACGTGTTCTTTACCCGCACGTCTGAAACCGTTGAGGAGATTGGCGTTGCTGCGGCGATGCTCGATCCGGCGGAGGACACCGTATTCAGCGGGTTCGTCCTGCGCGCGCGACCTACGGGCGACAGGCTTGACGATCTGTTCAAAGCCTACTGCTTCTCGCCACGGTACTTTCGCCGACAAGTCGTTGCGCGGGCGACCTACACGACGCGGGCCTTGACCAACGGCCGTTCGCTGTCCGCTGCCATCCTGGCGGTTCCGCCAGTGGCCGAGCAGCGAGCCATAGCGCAAGCGCTCTTAGATATTGATATCTCGATTGCGCGCTTAGCTGAGCTGATCGCTAAGAAGCGTGACCTTCGTACAGGCGCAATGCAGCGCTTGGTGACAGGCAAGACCCGACTGCCAGGCTTCAGTTCTCCATGGGAGGAGAAGATGATTGGCGAGATTGGTCGCACCTATGGCGGCCTCACTGGCAAGACCAAGACCGATTTCGGGCTTGGTCAAGCGCGCTATGTGACATTCATGGGCGTGGTTGGGGCTTCAATTATCGAACCTTCATCGTTCGACTTAGTCCACATTCGCCCAACAGAAAAACAGAATCGCGTATTGAAAGGGGATATCCTGTTTAATGGATCCTCAGAAACGCCGGAAGAGGTGGCGCTGTGCGCTTTCATGGATGAAGATCATGCCGAACTGTACTTGAATAGCTTCTGCTTTGGCTTCCGTCTAATTGACCCACGTGAGCAAGATGGCCGTTTCTTGGTGCACTACTTGCGTTGTGATGCTGGCCGCCGTCTAGTCAAGGAATTGGCACAAGGCTCTACCAGATACAACATATCAAAAAAGGCTTTGATGAAGGTCGCAATCCCTATGCCAGAGAAGGCGGAGCAAGTAGCGATTGTGAAGACAATCGAAGATTTTGATCTAGAGATTGCCACGTTGAAGACTCGTCTCGAGAAGACCCGAGCGCTCAAGCAGGGGATGATGCAGGCCTTGCTGACCGGCCGCGTGCGCCTGCCGGTTCAAGGAGAGGCGTTGGACGCGTTGGAGGTGGCGCATGCCTGAACGCCCCCGTAGCGAGCGCGTCACGCAGGACCGACTTGCGGCCCACATCACCACGCCAGAGGACAAGGGCGGTCTCGGCTACCGGCACCTCGGCGACTGGTCGGGCCGTCCGGGCAACCGCTGTGTCGAGCCTGACCTGCTGCGCGCCAACCTCTCCGCCCGCGGCTATTCCGACGACGAGATCAACGCCGCCCTGACGCGCCTGATGCAGGCGATCGAGGTGACCGGCACCACGCTCTATCAGGCCAACCTGCGCACCTACACGCTGCTGCGCTATGGCGTTGACGTGCAGACCTCGGTCGCCGCCCCGCACAAGACCGTGCACCTGATCAACTGGGACAACCCCGCCGCCAACGACTTCGCCCTCGCCGAAGAGGTGACGCTGAAGGGCGGCCACGAACGGCGCCCCGATCTGGTCGTCTACCTCAACGGCCTCGCCGTCGCGGTGATCGAGCTGAAACGTTCGTCGGTCGAAATCGGCGACGGCATCCGGCAACTGATTTCCAACCAGGACGAGATTTTCAACGCCCCGTTCTTCGCCACCGCGCAGCTTCTGCTGGCAGGAAGCGATGCACAGGGCCTGCGCTACGGCACGGTCGGAACGCCTGAAACGCTGTTCGTCGAATGGCGCGACGAGGTGCCGCCGACTGGCGATTTGGTGGCCGGTGCGCTTCTCGACCGCCCCGTTGCGCAAATGCTGCGCAAGGACCGGCTGCTCGATCAGATCCGGAACTTCGTGATCTTCGACGCGGGCATCAAGAAAGTACCCCGGCAACACCAATTCGTGGGCGTGAAGCTGGCGCAGGAGCGGCTGGCCAAGCGCGAGGGCGGCGTCATCTGGCACACCCAGGGGTCTGGCAAGAGCATCCTGATGGTGCTGCTGGCCAAATGGATTCTCGAACGCGAGCCGGATGCCCGTGTGCTGGTCATCACCGACCGCGACGAGCTCGACAAGCAGATCGAGGGCGTGATGCGCAACGCGGGCGTCGTTGGCGCCGATGCGCCATCGCCTCGGGTGACGCGCCGCGACGAGTTCGTGAGCTGGCTGGGCGCGCCTTCGCCCCGACTGATCTGCGCGCTGATCCACAAGTTCGACACGACGGAGCTTAAGGGGCCGCCCCCGCGCGTCACCGGCCGCTTCTACGTGTTCGTGGACGAGTGCCACCGCACCCAGGGCGGCGACATGAACAAGCAGATGAAGCGCTGGCTCGAGGGCGCGATCTTCATCGGCTTTACGGGCACCCCGTTGCTGCGCAAGGACCGCGAGACCACGCGCGAGGTCTTCGGCACCTACATCCACACCTACAAGTTTCAGGAAGCGGTCCGGGATAAGGTCGTGCTCGACCTGAAATACGAGGCGCGCGACGTGCCGCAGCGCATGACGAGCCCGGCAGCAATCGACGCTTGGTTCGAGAAGAAGACCAGGAACCTCAACAACTTCCAGAAGGCAGTACTGCGGAAACGCTGGGCCAACATGGAGGAGCTGCTCAGCGCGACAGAACGGAAACGCCGGATCGTCGCGGAGATCGTGCAGGACTTCGATCTGAAGCCGCGGCTGAGCGACGACCGAGGCACCGCAATCCTGGTAGCCTCCTCGATCCGCGACGCCTGCGAATTCTATCGCGAATTCCAGAGCACCCGGCTCGGGCCGCATGTGGGAATCGTCACGTCGTTCGAGCCGAACCACAATGCGATCTCGAGGGAGCCCGCCAACAGCGACGAGCGGTACAAGTACGACACCTACACGAAATTCGTGCTGAAGGGCGGCCAGAGCACGACAGCCTATGAGACCGAGGTCAAGCGGCGCTTCATCGAAGAACCCGCGAACATGAAGCTGCTGATCGTGGTATCCAAGCTGCTCACCGGCTTCGACGCGCCGAGTTGCAGTTACATCTACCTCGACGACAAGCTGCGGGACCACACGTTGTTCCAGGCGATCTGTCGGACCAACCGGCTCGATGGCGACGACAAGGATTACGGCCACATCGTCGACTTCAAGGAGCTGTTCGGCGACGTACAGCACGCGATCGCGGTCTACAGCTCGGATGAGCTGGATGTTGATGAAGGGAGCGGCGGAGAAAACAACGTCGAGATCAAGAATTGGCTCGAGGAAGGTAAGGCGCGCCTGGACGCGGCGCGGGAAGCGCTTCACTACCTGTGTGCGCCAGTGGCACCTCCGAGGGAGATCGAGCAGTTCTTGCGATACTTCTGTGGCGATGCCGGAGACCCGAACGCCTTGAGCGAGACTGAGGCACTCAGGGTCTCATTCTACAAGACCGTCGCCTCCTTTGTCCGCGCTTATGCAGCGATTGCGCAGAATCTAGATGAAGCCGGGTATACCCCGTCTGAGCAGACGGACATCCAGCAGGAAATTGACTTCTACACCGACCTCCGCGCCGCAATAAAAAGGCACTCGGGAGAAGAACTCGACATCAAGCCGTATGAAGCGGACATGCGGCACCTGCTGAACACCTATATTCAAGCGGACCCAGCGCAGACGCTTGGTGCACTGTCGAACGTTTCGCTAACGCAAGCCATCATCGAAACTGGCATCCACGACGCCATTGCCAAACAACTCAACGAGAAGGGCAAGCTGTCAAAGAAGGCTGTCGCAGAGGGCATCATAAACAATATCCGAAAGACTATTATTCGTGATCAGCTCACGGACCCGCGCTTCTACGATGAGATGTCCAAACTCCTTGAGGATTTAATCAAACAGAGCCGCGATAGTGCGGAAGCCTACGAGGCGTTTCTGAAAAAAGCGGAAGAGCTGGTTCGAAAGCTGGCGGCGCGCGAAGCAGGTCCAGACTTGCCAGCCGGGCTCCACGGAAATCGTGAGGCTACGGTAGTGTTCAACAACCTCCAAAGTCTGACTGCTGACAAGTTCACCTGTCCTGCCGATGAGGAACAAAGGGCGGAGCTCGCCCTCGAAATCGACCGGGCCATCCGCGAACACGCCCCTGCCGGCTGGAAGGGTGACCCAGTTCGCGAGCGGGAGGTCAAGAACGTGCTCTTCCCGCTCTTCAACCGAGATCGAGATGCAACCCTCGCGATGTTCGAGATCATCAAGAACCAACAGGGGTATTGATGGGAGAGTCCATCGAAATTGGAGACATCACAATCAGCGTGACCCGGAAGGACGTCAAGAACGTCCACCTGTCGGTCCACCCGCCGGACGGACGCGTCACGCTTGTAACACCTACTTCGACCAGGATCGATGTTGCGCGCGCATACGCGATCACAAGAATTGGATGGATCCGGCAGCAGCAAGAGCAGCTTCGCTCGCAGGCGAGGGAAGCCCCACGTTCATTCGTCGGTCGCGAGACCCACTACCTTTGGGGACGACGCCATCTTCTCCGTGTGACGGAGCTCGACGCCAAGCCTGAGGTAAAACTAGACCACCGCACGATCCATCTCCAGGTCCGCCCCGGAACTTCCCGCGACGGACGCGCCAAGGTGATTCACGCTTGGCATCTGAAGCTACTTCATGGCGCAGTCCCGCCCATCATCGACAAATGGGAAAGCCGCATCGGCGTTAAGGTCCACCGCTACTTCTTGCAGCGGATGACAACCAAGTGGGGAAGCTGCAACTCGAAGGCAGGCACTATTCGGTTGAACACTGAACTCGTGAAGAAACCGCGCGACTTACTGGAGTATGTAATCGTTCACGAGATGGTCCATATTTCCGAGCCGACGCACAGCCCCCGGTTCTTTGCTCTGCTTTCTGAGCATTATCCGAGTTGGCCTGAAGCCCGGCGGGAGCTGAACGAATTACCCGTTCCTCAGCTTACCGGGAGCTGAGGCGACGACGGTCCCCCTGGAGCTGGCACCAGTTCGATTTATGACCCTTCTCGCGAAAGGTCCCAAGATCGAAGTGCAGAACTGCGGCCGGAAAGTAACCCTTTCTATCCATGCACTTACAGGCTTTGCACCGAAATTGCGCGGTCGAGAGGTCCGGAGAATATTGACCCTGAGAGACGGCTTCCGGGCCACCTGGCGTCGGCACCGGTGGTCAGCCCCGCCCGCATAACCCTCGAAAACAACGAGAAAATCCGGCCGCAGCCGGATCGGGAGAACGCTTTCGCGGGGGCAAGTGGCGGACGGTGAGGGATTCGAACCCTCGAGACGGTTCCCCGCCTACACACTTTCCAGGCGTGCGCCTTCGACCACTCGGCCAACCGTCCGTGGCGGCTCGTCTAGCGCGACGGGCCGGCTTCCGCAAGGCTTCACAGCCGGGAAATCTTCTTCTGCAATTCCGCCAGTTGCCGGCGGATCTCGGCCATGTCCTCGCCCTCGCCGACCTTCTTGCCGGCCTTGCCCGGCGCCGCGTCGTCATCCAGCGACGGGCCGCTGCTGCCGGCGGTACTCCAGCCCGAGGCCATCGCCTTCAGGAACAGCTGCTGCTGGCGCTGCAAGGCCTCGAAACCCGGCATCGAGGACATCGGGTTCGGGAAGGTGGACAGGTTTTCCATCATCTTCGACTGGCCCTCGCGCAGCATCTCGAAGCTGGCGGCCAGGAATTGCGGCACGACGGATTGCGCCTGGGTCGTGTAGCTGCGCACCAGGTCGACCAGCACGTCGATCGGCAGCACGCTTTCGCCCCTTCCCTCATGCTCGGCGATGATCTGCAACAGGTATTGCCGGGTCAGGTCGTCGCCGGTCTTCAGGTCGACGATGCGCACCTGGCGGCCGGCGCGGATGAAGCCCGCGATGTCGTCCAGCGTGACGTAGTCGCTGGTCTCGGTGTTGTAGAGGCGGCGGCTCGCATAGCGCTTGATCAGCAGCGGGGTCGTGTTCTCGGCCTCAGCCATGGCTCCTCCGGCAATGCATTTGCAGCATGATGGGAAATGGCCCGCGGAAATGCAAAGAAAATCGCCATGCCGCGCCGCGAGAGGCCCCGCGCGGACATGAAAAAGGGGGCAGAACCTGCCCCCTTTTCGAACGCGGCCAGACCGGGATCAGACCTTGGCGACGGTCGGGTTGGTCGAGGTCGCGGCGGCGGTGGCTTTCTTCACCGCGGCTTGCGTCTCGCGGGTGGCCTTCTCGGCGGCTTTCTGGGCGTCGGAAGCCAGGTCCTTGCCGGCGGTCAGCATCAGATCGACGGTGTCCATCTGCACTTTCTTCGCCACTTCGGCAAAGGCGGCCATGTGCTCGGCAGCCATCTCGGCGGCGGCCGAAGCGAAGTCGCTGACGGCTTTCGCGTATTCGGCCGGCTCTTCCTTCGAGGCGGTCAGTTCGCCCAGGCGGGCGATGGTGTCTTTCGCCCACTGCGACGAGATCTCGGTCGAACGCTCGGCAGCGGCCAGGGCGACTTTCGCCATCTTCTCGCCCAGCGCGGTCTGCGACTTGAAGGCGTCCTGGAAGGACGAGGTGTCGATCGGCAGTTTCGACATCATTTCTTGCATGGTCTTGGTGAAATCGGGGGTCTTGGCCATTTGCTCTCTCCTAGATCGGCGCGAAGCTTGGGCACCGGTTGATTGTTCTGTCCCCTCATATACTTTCTGCACCGCAGCATTGCAAGATTATTTTCGCTGCGGTGCAGAAATTTCCTCAGGCCCGCTCGTGGACATAGATGCCGGGCGCCGGGCCGAAACCCTCGCCGGGCTCGCGCGCCTCGACCATGCGGCCGGCGTGCTGGGCCAGCCATTCGCCCCAGCGGCCCCACCAGCTGCCCTCGTGATACTGGGCCTGGTCGCGCCAGGCCTGCTCGCCGCCCTCGAAGCCGGCGTCCGAGGTGTAATGGCCGTATTTCTTCTTGCTGGGCGGGTTGATGATGCCGGCGATATGGCCCGATTCCGACAGGATGAAGCGCTTGTCCCTGGACCCCATCTGCGCGATGCCGCGCCAGCTGTCGCGCCAGGGAGCGATATGGTCGGTCTCGCAGGCGATGGCGCAGAGCGGCACCTCGACCTGGCTGATGTGCAGCTTGTGGCCCATCAGCTCGAACCCATCGCCGACGAAGCGGTTTTGCTGGCACAGGCCGCGCAGGTATTCCACCGCCATGCGGCCCGGCAGGTTGGTGCCGTCGCCGTTCCAGAACAGCAGGTCGAAGGCCGGCGGCGTCTCGCCCAGCATGTAGCTGCGGATCGCCGGGCCCCAGACCAGGTCGTTGGCGCGCAGGAAGCTGAAGGTGCGCGTCATCAGCTGCGCGCTGAGCACGCCGGTCCGCCCGGCCTCTTCCTCGATGCCGGTGACGAAATCGTCCTGCAGATAGGCGGTGAATTCGCCTTGCTCGGCGAAATCGGTCAGCGTGGTGAAGAAGGTGGCCGAGTTCACCCGGTTGTCGCCGCGCTGCTTCAGCAGCGACAGCGTCAGCGCCAGGGTGGTGCCGGCGATGCAATAGCCGACCACGTTCAGCTTTTTCTGGTCGGTCAGGTCCAGCACCCGGTCCATGATTTCCAGATAGGACGAGACATAATCGTCCATCCCGGTGTCGCCATAGCTGGGATCGGGGTTCTTCCAGGCCACCACGAACAGCGTATAGCCCTGATCGACCACCCATTTGATCAGGCTGTTCTGCGGCTTCAGGTCCATGATGTAGAACTTGTTGATCCAAGGCGGAAAGATCACCAGCGGGATCTCGTGCACGCTTTCGGTGGTCGGCTTGTACTGGATCAGTTCATAGAGCTTGGTGCGCGCGACCACGGTGCCGGCAGAGGTGCCGATGTTCTCGCCCACCCGGAAGGCGTCGCGGTCGGCCAGCGAGACGATCAGCTCGCCGCTGTGGTTCTCGACGTCGCGCACCAGGTTCTCGAGCCCGCGCACCAGGCTTTCGCCCTCGGTCGCCACGGCCTTTTCCAGCGCGTCGGGGTTGGTCGCCAGGAAGTTCGTCGGCGCCATCATGTCGATCATCTGCCGAGTGAACCATTCGACCCGGCGGCGGTCGGTCATCTGTGGCAGGTCGAGCGCGCTTGCCGCCTCGGTCAGGGCCTGGGCGTTAATCTGGTACTGGCGCTTGATGAAGTTGAAGAAGGGATGCGCCTCCCACAGCGGATTGGCAAAGCGGCGGTCGCGCGGCCCTTCGTCGGCCGGCGGCACCAGCGTGCCGCGGGCCAGCGCGGCCTGGGCCTCGGCGAAATGGCGCAGGGTCTCGCCCCAATAGCTGACCTGCTGGCCCATCACCCGCTCGGGCTGTTCGGCCAGCAGCTTCATCCAGGCCGAGGTGGCGGTCGCGAACAGGTCGGGGCCGGGCATCTCGACGCCGGGGCTATGCGCCTTGCGCTGCGACAGGGCGCCGATCAGGCGCTGGGTCAGCGATTCGATGCGCTCGATATTGGCGGTCAGTTGCCCCGGCAGCCGGCTGGCGCTGCCGAAGGCGGCCTCGGCAAAGGCCACGGTGGCGGGATTGCCCGGGCGGGCGGCGGCGGAGTCCGAGGCGCCGGCGGCGGGCCGGACAGCGGCCCCGGCGGCCGGCGCCCGGGCGGGGGCCGCCTCGGCGGCCGGGGCCGGGCCGGTCGCGCCGAGCGGCCGCAGCGCCTCGTCGGCGGCGCTCAGCGTCGCGGCATCGGCCTTGGCGACCTTGGCGGTGGGCTTGCGGCGGGTTCCGGTGCGGGTGTCGCTGCGCACGGCGGCACGGGCGCGGGCGGCGGCGTTGCGCGGGGTGGACTTCGCGGCCGCAGCCTTGGCCGCGGCCGGTTTCACGGTCGGCTTGCCGGCGGGCGCGGCGGCGGCTTCGGTCTTGGCGGCTTCGGTCTTGGCGGCTTCGGTTTTCGCGGCCGTCTTGGCCGCCCCGCTGCGCGCCGGCTTCGGCTTGGCGGGGGCCGAATCGCCCGGGACCGGGGCGGCTTCCGTGGCCAGGCTCACCGTCTTGGTCGATGCGCGGGTCTTCGCGGCGCCGGAACGGGGTTTTCCCTCGGCCCCGGCAGCCTTGGCATCCGTGCCCGCGTCCGGTTTTTCGTCCTTGCCCGCCATAATTGACAATCCTCCCCTAAACGTAAAAGCATTATGCCTAGCACATACCGCAGGTAAAGCCGTGACCTTTCCCGGCCAGGCCGAATCCGGCGCATTCAACGGAGAACTGGTAGCGATGGCGACTTACAAGGGACTGAGGGGCATCATCTCCTACGACGCGATGGAGACGATCCGCAACACCAATGAATGGATGGGGGCCAGCGCGCGGGCGCTGTCGTCCTATCCGGCCTTCGCGATGATCCCGAACCCGATGTTCAAGCTGATGTCCGCCTGGGGCCGGGTCGCGGAGCGCAGCTTCGCCCGCATGGTCATCAAGCCGGACTGGGAAATCCCGCCCATCGTCTCCGAGGACGGCCAGGACCACGTCGTCTATGTCGAGCCGGTGGTCGAGCGGCCCTTCGGCGACCTGGTGCATTTCCGCGTCGCCCGGCGCGAGCCGATGGCCCGCAAGGTCCTGCTGGTCGCTCCAATGTCCGGGCACTACGCCACCCTCCTTCGCACCACCGTCACATCACTGCTTCCAGACTGCGAAGTCTATGTGACGGATTGGCACAATGCCCGTGACATTCCGGTCAGCTGCGGCAAGTTCGACATCGAGGATTACACCCAATACCTGGTCGACTTCATCCGCCACCTCGGGCCGGACGTGAACGTGATCGCGGTCTGCCAGCCGGCGCCGCTGGCCCTGGCCGCGACCGCGCTGCTGGCGGAACAAGAGCCCAAGGCCCAGCCGCGTTCACTGATCCTGATCGGCGGTCCCATCGACCCCGACGCCGCCGCGACCGAGGTCACCGACTTCGGCAACCGCATGACCATGGGCGAGCTCGACTACCTGATGATCCAGCAGGTCGGCTTCAAGTATCGCGGCGCCGGGCGCATGGTCTATCCGGGCCTGGCACAGCTCAGCTCCTTCATCGCGATGAACGCCGAAACCCATGCCAAGGCCTTCATCGACAAGATCTTCGCCGAGGCGCGCGGCGAGGGCTCCGAGGGCGACAAGCACTACAAGTTCTACGACGAATACCTGGCCGTGATGGACATGACGGCGGAATTCTACCTCTCGACCGTCGAGCGCATCTTCAAGGGGCTGGAAATCGCGCAGAACCGCTTTACCGTGAACGGCCAGGCGGTCGACCTGTCCCGGATCACCGATGTCGCGGTCATGACCATCGAGGGCGCCAATGACGACATCTCGGCCCCCGGCCAATGCGTCGCGGCGCTGGCACTGTGCTCGGGCGTGCCGGACGCGAAGAAGCAGCAGCATCTGGAACCCGGCGCCGGCCATTACGGCATCTTCGCCGGCAAGAGCTGGCGGCTGAACATCCGCCCGCTGGTGCTGGACTTCATCGACGAACAGCTCAGCGCCCCGGCCACCCCGATCCGTCGCCGCCGCAGCACGGCGCCGATCGACTGCGGCCTGACCTCGGGCAACGACCTCGACGGCAAGCTGGCGGTCTGACCCGCCGATCCCACGACGAAAGGCGCGGCCCCGGCCGCGCCCTTCTCACGCCCGCTCCAGCACCTCCTGAAGCGCCGCGCCGATCAGCGCCAGGCAGTCCGGCGTCGAAAAGCGGTGATCGGCGCCCTTGACCAGCACCAGCCGCATGTCGGGGCCCTCGGCATGGCCCAGCAGGTCCAGCGCCCAGGACACCGGCACATCCGCATCCGCCGTCCCCTGCAGGAAGCGCACCGGAAACGGCAGTTCCAGCGGCCGGTCCAGCACCAGATGCCGCCGCCCGTCCTCGATCAGCCGGCGGGTGATGACATAGGGCGCGTCGTAATCGCTGGGCCGCAGCACCCGGCCCTCGCGCAGCAGCGCCGCGCGCTGCCGCGCGTCCATGCCCGCCCAGAAACCGCGTTCGGTGAAATCCGGCGCCGCCGCGACGGTGACCAGTCCCGCCAGCCGCCCGGGCATGGCCCGCGCCAGAAGCAGGCTGATCCAGCCGCCCATGCTCGACCCGACCAGCACCAGCGGCCCCTCGACCCGGTCCAGCACCGCCTGCGCATCGGCCAGCCAGTCGCCGATGCAGCCGTCCTCGAAGGCGCCCGAGGATTCGCCATGACCGGAATAATCCAGCCGCAGGAACGCGCGGCCGCGCGCCCGCGCCCAATCCTCCAGCCAGACCGCCTTGGTGCCCTGCATGTCCGAGCGGAACCCGCCCAGGAACACCACGCAGGGCCCCTGCCCCTCCAGCCGGTTGCAAGCGATCCGCCGCCCCTGCGGCCCGTCCAGAAATTCCGTCATTCTTTCTTGTCCAAATATCCTGCGGGGGAGTCGCGGCACGCGACGGGGGCGCAAAGCCCCCCGGCGAACCTAGCCGCATTGACAAGCCCCGACAATCGCGCGACACCCCGCGCGACATAACCCGCAACCGGGCGTTCCGTGGGCGCCAAACCGACGAGGAGGACATGATGTCCCAGATCTCCCTCACCTTCCCTGATGGCAATGCGCGCGACTATCCCGCCGGCACGACCGCGGCCGAGGTCGCAACCTCCATCGCCCCCAGCCTGGCAAAGAACGCCATCTCGGCCAGCCTGGACGGCCAGCACATCGACTTGGCCTGGCCGATCGAGAAATCGGGCAGGATCGCCATCAACACGATGAAGGACAGCGAGCCGGCGCTGGAGCTGATCCGCCACGACCTCGCCCATATCATGGCGCGCGCGGTGCAGGAGCTCTGGCCCGACGTCAAGGTCACCATCGGCCCGGTCCGCGACCAGGGCTGGTTCTACGACTTCGACCGCGCCGAGCCCTTCACGCCCGAGGACCTCGGCGCCATCGAGGCGCGCATGAAGCAGATCATCGCCGCCCGCGACCCGGTCCGCACCGAAGTCTGGGACCGCGCCCGTGCCCGCGCCTATTACGAAGAGCGGGGCGAGCCGTTCAAGGTGGAACTCCTCGACCGCATCCCGGGCGACGAGCCGATCCGCATGTACTGGCACGGCGACTGGCAGGACCTGTGCCGCGGCCCGCACCTGCAATCGACCGGCCAGGTCCCGGCGGACGCCTTCAAGCTGACCCATGTCGCCGGCGCCTATTGGCTGGGCGATGCCTCGCGCCCGATGCTGCAGCGCATCTATGGCGTGGCCTTCAGGAACCGCGACGACCTCAAGGCCCATCTGACGATGCTGGAAGAGGCCGCCAAGCGCGACCACCGCAAGCTCGGCCGCGAAATGGAGCTCTTCCACTTCCAGGAGGAAGCCCCCGGCATGGTGTTCTGGCACCCGAACGGCTGGACGATCTACCGCGAGCTCGAGGCCTATATGCGCCGCCGCCTGATCCGCGCCGGCTACAAGGAAATCAAGACGCCCCAGGTCGTCGACCGCATCCTGTGGGAAAAGTCGGGCCACTGGGAAGCCTATCGCGAAAACATGTTCATCGTCGAGGTGGACGAGGAAGGCGCCAAGGAAAAGCGCGTCAATGCGCTGAAGCCGATGAACTGCCCCTGCCACGTCCAGGTCTACAACCAGGGCCTGAAATCCTATCGCGACCTGCCGCTGCGGCTGGCGGAATTCGGCTCGTGCCACCGCTACGAATCCTCGGGCTCGATGCACGGGCTGATGCGGGTGCGCGGCTTCGTCCAGGACGACGCGCATATCTTCTGCACCGAAGACCAGATCGAGGACGAATGCGCCGGCTTCATCGCGCTCCTGTCCTCGGTCTATCAGGACCTCGGCTTCGACGGCTTCGACATCAAGCTCTCGACCCGGCCCGAGGTGCGGATCGGCACCGACGCGCAATGGGACAAGGTCGAGGGCGCGCTGAAAGGCGCCATCGAAAAGCTGGGCCTGCCCTATGAGATCAACCCCGGCGACGGGGCCTTCTACGGGCCCAAGCTGGACTTCAAGCTGACCGACGCCATCGGCCGCGAATGGCAATGCGGCACCTTCCAGGTCGATCCCAACCTGCCCGAGCGGCTCAGCGCGGAATATGTCGGCGAGGATGGCGCCAAGCACCGGCCCTATATGCTGCACCGCGCCGTGCTGGGCAGTTTCGAGCGCTTCATCGGCATCCTGATCGAGAACTACTCGGGCAAGCTGCCGCTGTGGCTGGCGCCGCGCCAGGTCGTGGTCGCCTCGATCGTCTCGGGCGCCGACGACTATGTGCATGAAGTCGTGGCCCAGCTGCGCCAGGCCGGCATCCGCGCCGAAGCCGACACCCGCAACGAAAAGATCAACTACAAGGTCCGCGAGCATTCGGTCGGCAAGGTCCCGGTCATCATGGCCATCGGCATGAAGGAGGTCGAGAACCGCAGCGTCTCGATCCGCCGTCTTGACAAGCTGGGCAGCGAGGTGCTGGATCTTGACCAGGCGGTCAAAACGCTTCGCGACGAAGCGGCCCCGCCCGACCTGCGCTGAATGATTCGACCGGAAGACCAGCGACAATTCGCCCAGAACGCCGCACAAACCCCAGCGATCCCGGGGGGTGCGGCGCTTTCCTGCTTGCGTTTTTTAAGGAATCGTTCATCCTCGCGTCCGCGTGAGCACGACTTTCTACCGCCTCCCTTCACGGGGCAGCCGGACTTGACGGGAAAGGGCTGCACGGCCCGGGCGCAATCTCGCCCCGGGAGGACTTGAAGGAGAGACGGTATAATGGCTACCGGCACCGTGAAATGGTTCAACGCCACCAAAGGCTATGGCTTCATCGCGCCCGATGACGGCGGCAAGGACGTGTTCGTCCACATTTCCGCCGTTGAGCGTGCTGGCCTGACCGGCCTGAACGACAACCAGAAGATCGCCTACGAACTGCAAGCCGGCCGCGACGGCCGCAGCTCGGCCAGCGACCTCAAGCTGCTCTGATCCGCCAGAGGCCGGAATTCCCGAAACGGCCCGCCCCGTCGCGGGCCGTTTTCCTTTGCGCCGGCCGGCTTCTTTCTTGGCGAAATATCCCGGGGGAACGCGGGAGCGCCCCCATCGAGGGGGCACGCCCGCGTGGGGGCAGAGCCCCCTTTCCCGCCGCGCGCCAAGCGCCTATCTGGACAGGCGGAAACAAGCGAAAGACTGCGGGATGAACCTGGCCGAACATGTGCTGCGTGCGGGACTTGCCCATCCGGACCGGCTGGCCATGTCGGTCCTGGGCCTCGGCCGCGCCGACCGCTGGTCGCATGCCCGGCTGCGCCGGGCGGTGCTGGGCACGGCGACCGGCCTGTTGCAGCAGGGCCTTGCCCCGGGCGACCGGCTGCTGATGCGGCTGGGCAATACCCCGGCCTTCCCGATCACCTATCTTGGCGCCATCGCGGCAGGCATCGTGCCGGTCCCGACCTCGGCCATGCTGACGGCGCCCGAGATCACCCGCCTCGCCGTCGCCCTGCAGCCGAAGGCGATCGTCGCGGATGCGGGCATCGCCCTGCCCGTCCACCTGGCCCCGGTGCTGCCCGCCGCCCGGCTGGCCGAATTCGAATCGCTGCCTGCTGCGGGTTTCGCCATGGGCGACCCGGACCGGCTGGCCTATATCGTCTTCACCTCGGGCAGTTCGGGCCAGCCGCGCGCGGTCTGCCATGCACATCGCGCCATCCTGGCCCGGCAGATGATGTTCCAGGGCTGGTATGGGCTCATGCCGCAGGACCGGCTGCTGCATGCCGGCGCCTTCAACTGGACCTTCACGCTGGGCACCGGGCTGATGGACCCCTGGACCGTGGGCGCGACGGCGCTGATCCCGGCCGAGGGCGTCGCGCCCGAGCAGATCCCGCTGCTGGCCAGCCGCCACGGCGCCACGCTGGTCGCCGCCGCGCCGGGCGTGTTCCGGCGCATGCTGCGGGCCGACTGGCAGCCCTGGCCGGGGCTGCGCCACGGGCTGACGGCGGGCGAGCGGCTGGACCCCGGCCTGCGCCGCGCCTGGCAGGCCCGCACCGGCACCGACCTGCACGAGGCCATGGGCATGTCGGAATGCTCGACCTTCCTGTCCGGCAGCCCGGCGCGGCCGGCGCCCGAGGGCACGGCGGGCTTTGCGCAGCCCGGCCGCCGCCTGGCCATCCTCGACGAAGCGGGGGCTGAAACCGCCGGACCCGGCACCTTGGCCGTGCATCGCAGCGACCCCGGCCTGTTCTTGGGCTATCTCGACCAAGCCGAGGAAACGGCAGGGAAATTCCTCGGCGACTGGTTCCTGACCGGCGACCTGGCCGAGACCACGGCCGAGGGCGCCATCCGCACCCTGGGCCGCGCCGACGACATGATGAACGCCGGCGGCTTCCGCGTGGCGCCGGGCGAGGTCGAGGATGCGCTGGCCGCCCATCCCGAGGCCGGAGAGGTGGCGGCAACCGACCTGCCCGTTGGCCCTGGCAGCAGCGTCATCGCCGCCTTCTGGACCGGCCCGGCCCCGGCCGAAACCCTGCGCGAGCATGCCGAGGCCCGGCTGGCGCGCTACAAGCAACCCCGCGAATATATTCAGCTTTCCGCCCTGCCCCGCACGCCGACCGGCAAGATCAACCGCCGCGCCCTGCGCGCGCAATACCGCAAGGACCAGCCATGACCGAGCCCCTTCCCGGCCAGATCCGCCTCGACATCTTTGCCGACCCGGTCTGCCCCTGGTGCCTGATCGGCAAGGCCGAGCTGGACCGGGCGCTGGAAAGCCGGCCCGACCACCCCTTCGCCATCACCTGGCAGCCGTTCCAGCTGGACCCGCAGATGCCGCAGGCCGGCATGGATTACGTCGCCTATATGAAGATGAAATTCGGCGACGAAAAGGGCATCCTGGCCGCGATGAAGCCGGTGATGGAGGCCAGCGAGCGCCTGGGCCTGTGGATCAACCCCAGCCTGATCGAGCGGGTGCCGAACACCTTGAACGCCCATCGTTTGCTGCATTGGGCGGGGCTGGAAGGGGTGCAGACCCCGGTCATGTCCGGGCTGATGCGGGCGCATTGGCGCGAGGGCCAGAACATCGGCAACCCCGACGTGCTGGCCCGGATCGGCGAACAGGCCGGCATGAGCGGCGCGGTGATCCGCCGGCTGCTCGCCACCGCCGAGGACCGCGACGAGATCGCCGCGCGCGAGATCCACGCCCGCCAGCGCGGCATCGGCTCGGTCCCGACCTTCATCGTCGCCGAGAGCCATGTCGTCACCGGCGCCCAGCCGGCGAGCCTGTGGCAGGACGTCATCGACGAGCTGACCGGGCGCGCCTGACGCCCTGACGCAACGGCAGCGCGCGTTGCATCGGCATCACCGCGCTGGCAAAAACGCCAAACCCCAGCAAACACTGGGCCGGGCCCTGCGCAGCCCGTGCAGCGGGCGTACACCGCGCGTACACAGCCCGTGCACCGCCCCGGGGACTTTCACGCCCCGGATCCGTGCTTATCTGTTATCCTGAAGCTCCGGCCCGCGTCTTGGGCCGCGCGAGAGGATGCCGATGACCCGCTTTGCCGCCCCCATCGCCGAACAGATCTGGGACATGAAATACCGCCTGAAACAGGCCGACGGCACGCCGATCGACCTATCGGTCGAGGACAGCTGGCGCCGCGTCGCCCGCGACCTCGCAAGCGTCGAGGCCGATCCCGCGCTGTGGGAGGACCGCTTCTATGCCGCGCTTCAGGATTTCCGCTTCCTGCCCGCCGGCCGCATCCTGGCCGGCGCCGGCACCGGGCGCGAGGTGACGCTGTTCAACTGCTTCGTCATGGGCACCATCCCCGACAGCATGGAGGGCATCTTCCAGGCGCTGAAGGAGGCCGCGCTGACCATGCAGCAGGGCGGCGGCATCGGCTATGACTTCAGCACCATCCGGCCCAGGGGCGCGGCGGTGCATGGCGTCGCCGCCGACGCCTCGGGGCCGCTCTCGTTCATGGATGTCTGGGACGCGATGTGCCGCACCATCATGTCGGCGGGCTCGCGCCGCGGCGCAATGATGGCGACCATGCGCTGCGACCATCCCGACATCGAAGCCTTCATCGAGGCCAAGCAGGACAGCGCCCGGCTGCGCATGTTCAACCTGTCGGTGCTGGTGACGGACGCCTTCATGCAGGCGGTCAACGAGGACGCGCCCTGGGACCTGCAATTCGACGGCAAGGTTTATCACACCATCGCGGCCCGCGACCTGTGGAACCGGATCATGCGCGCGACCTATGATTATGCCGAGCCGGGGGTGATCTTCATCGACCGCATCAACCAGCTGAACAACCTCGGCTATGCCGAGACCATCGCCGCCACCAACCCCTGCGGCGAACAGCCGCTGCCGCCCTATGGCGCCTGCCTCTTGGGCTCGATCAACCTGGCCCGGCTGGTCGAGGCGCCGTTCACGGATGCGGCGCGGCTGGACATGGCGGCCCTGGACGAGCTGACCCGCACCGCCGTGCGGATGATGGACAATGTCGTCGACGCGAGCCGCTTTCCCCTGCCGCAGCAGGCGGCCGAGGCGCAGGCCAAGCGCCGCATCGGCCTGGGCGTCACCGGGCTTGCCGATGCGCTGGTCATGCTGGGGCTGCGCTATGGCGCACCGGGGGCGGTGGCGCAGACCCGGGAATGGATGCATGCCATCGCCCGGGCGGCCTATCTCGCCTCGGCCGATCTGGCGCGCGAAAAGGGGCCGTTCCCGCTGTTCCAGGCCGAGCCCTTCCTGGCCTCGGGCTTCATGGCGCAGATGGACGAGGACGTGCGCGACGCCGTCGCCGCCCATGGCATCCGCAACGCGCTGCTGACCAGCATCGCGCCGACCGGGACGATCAGCCTTTACGCCGGCAATGTCAGCTCGGGCATCGAGCCGGTCTTTGCCCATGCCTATACCCGCAAGGTGCTGCAAAAGGACGGCTCGCGCACCGAGGAAGAGGTGGTGGACTATGCCGTCGCGCTGTGGCGCGAGGCGCATGGCGACGGCCTGCCCCCGGCTTTCGTCGATGCGCAGGGGCTGGCGCCGATGGACCATGTCGCCATGCAGGCGGCGGCGCAGGAATGGGTGGACAGCTCGATCTCCAAGACCATCAACTGCCCCGCGGACATCGGCTTTCAGGCCTTCAAGGACGTCTATCTGGCCGCCTGGGAGCTGGGCTGCAAGGGCTGCACCACCTATCGCCCGAACGACGTGACGGGCAGCGTGCTGGCGGTCAGCGAGGGCTCCGAGGCCGCGCCGCAGCCCGACCGCGGCGCCGAAGTGGTCTATCTGACCGAGCCGCTGGACCGGCCGGCGGCGCTGGAGGGCGCGACCTACAAGCTGAAGTTCCCCGGCAGCGAGCACGCGATCTACATCACCATCAACGACATCGTGCAGGCCGGCCACCGCCGCCCGTTCGAGGTCTTCATCAACTCGAAGAACATGGAGCATTTCGCCTGGACCGTGGCGCTGACCCGGATGATCTCGGCGGTGTTCCGGCGCGGCGGCGACGTGAGTTTCGTGGTCGAGGAGCTGAAGGCGGTCTTCGACCCGCGCGGCGGCGCCTGGATGGAGGGGCGCTACGTGCCCTCGATCCTGGCCGCGATCGGGGGCGTGATCGAGCGCCACATGATCGCCATCGGCTTCATCGAGGCCGAGGGCAAGGGGCTGAAATCCGACCCGACGGCGCTGGCGCTAGGCGGTGGCCCGCAGACGCGGGCGGGGGGCGGTGGCCCGCAGACGCGGGCGGGGGGCGACGCGCCGCGCGGCCCGGCCTGCCCCTCCTGCGGGCAATACGGCATGCTGATGATCGAGGGCTGCATGACCTGCCCACATTGCGGCTATTCGAAATGCGGCTGAGGGGCGGGGTCGCTGTTTGTGCGGCCAGGCATGAAATGAGCCTTACCCGGACTGTTTGAGCCTTTCTGCAAGCATAAAGTGAGCCCAGGATTTTTCTTGGCTCACTTTATTTTTATTTATCAATCTATTGTTGATAGACCTCCCCTTTTTGCCCCGCGGTCGCTTCACGCTTGTCCGGCTCGAACGCGGTCCCATTGACGAGTTTTGGATGGCTGCGCATCGTCAGGGCATCCGCTCCAAGATCGGCAGCCGGTCACGGTCCGTTTCCGCCCCGCTGCCAAACTTGGAACATCACCACTCGTCACTCTCCACACCGGAATAGCGCCTGCTTTTCCGAACAGCCCAGGCGGGCTTGTCTCTGAAAAGGAGCCAGCCCCCCTCTTCCGCGACCGGGCCTGTCCCGGCCGATAGCCCCTGCATGCCCGGAGTATCCCATGGCCAGCATCCCGTTTTTCGAGGCCCGCTTCTTCAATTCCGACGGGGACCGGGTCGATCTCGGGCTTGCTGCGGAGGCGCGAGGTCGATGAACATCCTGATCACGGCCGACCTGCATCTCGACCTCTGGGCCCGCGCCGGGCGCGACCGCTCCGGCAGGCGACCGGGGTCGTGGACAGCCTGTTGGCCCTGTCCGGGCTCGCCTGGCCGGTGCCGGGCTACACCACTCTCCGCCGCCGGCAGAAGGCCTGCGTCCGACGGCACAGTGCGACAGACAATTCCGATCACGCCGAGTTGAACAGCGTCCGGCAATGCATTACGGTGCCGCCGAAACTCATGGTTTAACGACGCATTTCATGTCTGCCTTTCGAATTTTGCACCGCGCGGCGGCAGCCGTCAGTCCGCGCGCATCCCGGCGCGACCCCTTGGCCGCATTCGCGCAACGGGCCGAGATTTCCCGCAATTTCATCATCGAGACCGAGAATTATTTCCTGGAAGGCTTTCTTTTCACGGAATCGGGCACGATCTTCATCACCTTCGAACACGCTGGCGGCCCGCTGGAGCGACCGCAGAAATATCGCCCGGGCTGGGGAGCGGGTTTCCTGCGGGTGCAGCGCAGAGACCACATCGCGGTGAAACCGAAGCGAAAGGACTGGTACACACGTCCGGACCTGCCGGAAATCTTGGCGCAATTGCGCGGGCTGTTCTCGCAATACGACGAGGTCGTGACCTATGGCGGCTCGATGGGGGGCTTCGCAGCCCTGACCTTCGCCGACCTGATCGGCGCGACCACGGTGATCGCCATCGCGCCGCAATCCACGCTGGATCCGCGGAAGGTGCCTTGGGACAACCGGTTTCCACCCGCGAAGGACTGCGATTTCAGCGGTCCCTACGGCGATGCGGTGGGGAAATTCGCCAAGGCGGCGCGGGTGCTGATCGTGCTGGACCGTTACTGCGTCCCGGACATGCGCCACCTTGCCAGGCTGTCGGGCGGCAATATGCAGGTGTTGAACCTGCCCTTCCTGGGGCACACCCTGGCCGCCGACATGCAGCGCATGGGGCTGCTCGCCTATCTGATCGCCTCGATCAGCGCCGGCAGCTTCTCGAAGACCGAATTCCACGCCATCGCCCGCCGCCGCCGCGAGATCCCGCATTACCTCGAGGCGCTGCATGAAAAGGCCGAAGGCCGCCCCGCCTGGCTGCGCGTCACCGCGCAAAGGCTGCAGGCCCTGCCCGCCGCCCGGACGGGCTGACGGCCACCGAGGCGCCACGGCCAAACCGGCAAGGCCGACCCTTTGCGGTGCTGCACGACGAGGGGGGGAAATTGGTAGCGGAGGAGGGATTTGAACCCCCGACACAAGGATTATGATTCCTCTGCTCTAACCAGCTGAGCTACTCCGCCACGGAGTGCGAGGGATTTACGGCGCGCCGCCGGGGCCGTCAAGGGCCTCTCCCCGCATTTCGGCAAAGTTTTTCGCCCCCGCCCCGCGCCCGTCCTTCACCGTTTCCCAAATACCCAGAAAACCCGGGCAAGCGATCGGCACCGGGCTTCTTTGCTCTGAAAATACCCAAGGAAGCCGGTCGCAGCCGCGCCACGCCGGCAGCCGGCCCCACCAGGGCCAGGCCGCTGAAAACTCAGACGGAAATGCCCTTGCGCCCGGCCAGGTCGGTGAAGAACTGCCAGGCCACCCGGCCCGAGCGCGAACCCCGCGTCGCCTGCCATTCGATGGCCTCGGCACGCAGCTCGTCCTCGCCGATCGACAGGTCATAGGCGTCGCAATAGCCGCGCACCATGGCCAAATATTCGTCCTGCGAACAGGGGTGGAAGCCCAGCCACAGCCCGAAGCGATCCGACAGCGAGACCTTCTCCTCGACCGCCTCGCCGGGATGGATCGCGGTCGAGCGTTCGTTGTCGATCATGTCGCGCGGCATCAGGTGGCGCCGGTTCGAGGTGGCGTAAAGGATCACGTTCTCGGGCCGGCCCGAGATGCCGCCGTCCAGCACCGCCTTCAGCGATTTATACTGCGTGTCGTCATGGCTGAACGACAGGTCGTCCGAAAACAGCACGAAGCGCCGGTCGCGCGCCCGGCCCAGGATCGACAGCAGCCGACCGACCGAGCCCAGGTCCTCGCGCGCGATCTCGACCAGCACCAGCGGCAGGCCTTGGCGCACCGCCTCGGCATGCACCGCCTTGACCAGCGAGCTCTTGCCCATGCCGCGCGAGCCCCAGAGCAGCGCGTTGTTCGCCGCGTGTCCGCGGGCGAATTGCAGCGTATTGGCCAAGAGCGTGTCGCGGGCGCGGTCGATGCCGATCAGCTGCACCAGCTCGACGCGACTGACCTCGGGCACCGGCTCCAGCCGGTCGGGGTCGGGCTGCCAGACATAGGCCGTGGCCTCGGTGAAGCTCGGCGCCGGGGCGGGCGGCGGTGCCATGCGCTCCAGCGCCTCGGCGATGCGGGTCATCAGGGTCTCAGACATCGGCCTGCTCTTCCAGTTCGCGTTTGCGTTCGATGCGGCGCACGAGGAAGATCGACACCTCGTAAAGCCCGTAGATCACCGTGAACAGCACGATCTGGCTGATGACGTCGGGCGGCGTCACCATGGCGGCCAGCACCAGGATGACGATGATCGCATAGCGCCGCATGCTGGCCAGCCCCTCGGAACTGACCAGCCCGGCCTTGCCCATCAGCGTCAGCGCCACCGGCAGCTGGAACGACAGGCCGAAGGCTAGGATGAACTTGGTGGTCAGGGTCAGGTATTCCTCGACCGAGCCCTGGAAGACGATGCCGGCCCAGGGCTCCTTGGCGGCCGCGGTCGCGCCGGCCGCCGCCGTGGCCGCCCCCGCCGGGTCGTCCGGCAGCGCCAGCGGCCCCTGCTGGAATCCCAGGAAGAAGTCGAAGGCCCAGGGCAGGATGATGTAATAGGCGAAAGCCGCGCCGATCAGGAACATCACCGGCGAGGCGACCAGGAAGGGCAGCAGCGCGTTCTTTTCGCTGCGATAGAGCCCCGGCGCCACGAAGCGCCACAGCTGGTAGCCCACGACCGGAAACGCCAGCACGAAGCCGCCGAAGAAGGCGATGCGCATGGCGACGAAGAACCCCTCCTGCATCTTCAGCAGGATCAGCCCGCAGGTCTGGCCGCGCTTTTCCAGCGCCGTGCAGACCGGCTGGGTCAGGAAGTCGAAGATCGGGTTCCAGACGAAATAGCACAGCACCATGGCCAGCACGAAGGCCAGCACCGACCAGATCAGCCGAGTGCGCAATTCCTTGAGATGCTCGATCAGCGGAGCCGAGCTGTCGTCGATATCGTCCGGCTTGGCGGATTTCGTTGCCACGGCGCGGGGCCCTTCCTGTCAGTCTTGCTGGTCGCGGTCCGAGCGCCGCACGGCATGAAGCTGCCGCCGCCCCTCGACCGGCGCCCCGGGCGGCTCGGCCGCCACCATCGCATGTGGCGCGGCCTCGACCATGGCCGGCGCGGGCGGAACCGGGGCCGAGGGATCGGGCAGCGGCTTGCCGGGCGCCTCGTCCTTGGGATTCAGCGGATCCCATTTTTCGAACCGCTCGGTGGCGCGCTCCAGCGCGTCCAGCCCCAGCGCCCGTTTCGAACCCAGCGCGTTCACGTCCTTCAGCGTCTTGGCGGCGTCATCCAGCCCCGAGGCCTTGGCGGCATCCTCCATGGCGGAGCTGAATTCGCGCGCCATCGAGCGGGCGCGCGCGGTGATGCGGCCCAGCGTGTGGAACAGCTTGGGCAGGTCTTCGGGGCCGATGACGATCAGCGCGACCACGCCGATCAGCAGCAGCTCGCTCCAGCCGATGTCCAACATGCGCGTGCTGGGATCAGAGCTTGGTCTGATCGGTCGGCGTCACGTCGCGCAGCGTGCTGTCGGCGGCAAGGCGGGCGCGCTCGGCGTCCAGCCGCGCCCGTTCGGCGGCCAGCTCGGCCCGGGCGCGATCGATGTCCTCGCCGGTCTTCAGCTCGACCTCCTTGACCTCGCCCTTCGCGGCGGTGTCGATCTCGTCGGCGCCGTCCTTGACGCCTTTCTTGAAGGCGGTGATGCCCTTGCCGACCTCGCCCATCAGGGACGAGACCTTGCCGCGCCCGAACAGGACCAGGACGACGATCGCGATCAGGAGCAGCGCCATGGGAGAAGGTGCGTGCATGTCATTAACCTCCGTGGCAGGACCAGGGAGCCCCGCGTGTTCGTACCCACCCGATATAGGGGCGGATCGGCCGCCACGAAACCCCCAATTCCGTGATCCGGGCGCGTCAAGCGCGCCCCGGCTTCCCCCGGCGAGGAAAGCGGGCGATACTGGTCCCCGCCATGGAAACGACCCAGATCATCAGCGCCTTCGTCACCCTGTTCGTGGTCATCGATCCGGTCGGGCTGGCGCCGCTGTTCATCGCGCTGACCCGCGGCATGTCGCCGCAACACCGCCGCCGCGTCGGCTGGCGGGCCCTGGCCATCGCGGCGGGGCTGCTGACGCTGTTCGGCCTGGCGGGCGAATCGATCCTGCGCGGCATCGGCATCTCGCTGCCCGCCTTTCGCATCTCGGGCGGGATCCTCTTGTTCCTGACCGCGCTCGACATGCTGTTCGAGCGGCGGACCGAGCGGCGCGAGGGCCAGGCCAGGGACGACGACGACGACCCGTCGGTCTTTCCGCTGGCGACGCCGCTGGTCGCGGGTCCGGGGGCGCTCGCCACCATGATCCTGCTGGTCGGGCAGAACGAAAGCCCCGCGCATACGCTGATGATCCACCTGGTCATGCTGGCGGTGCTGGGGATCGCGGCGGGTTTCTTCGCCATGGCCGGGCCGATCGCGCGCCTGTTGGGACGGACCGGGACCATGGTGGTGACGCGGCTTTTCGGCATGCTGCTGGCGGCGCTGTCGATCCAGTTCGTGATCGACGGGCTCAAGGGGACGGGGCTGTTCTGATGGGCGAGGAATTCGGCCGCGCGGCCTATCTGGTGCTCTTGCTGATCGCGGTCGGCGGCTTCCTGCTGGTCGAGCTGCGCGCCCGCCCCGGCAAGACCCTGCGCCAGGCCGCGGCTTGGGGGCTGATCTTCCTGGGCGCCATCGCACTTGCCGGGCTTTGGGGCGACATCCGCCAGGCGGTGGCGCCGCAGGCCCGCATGCTGGAGGGCGGCCGCATCGAGGTGCCGCTGGGCAGTGACGGCCATTTCCACCTGGTGGCGCAGGTGAACGGCACCCCGGTCCGCTTCGTCATCGACACCGGCGCCAGCAGCATCGCGCTTGGTCCGCGCGACGCGGCCCGCGTCGGCATCGACCCCGAGGCGCTGGCCTATGTCGGCCAGGCCCGCACCGCCAACGGCATCATCGAGACCGCCCCCGTCACCCTCGACAGTCTCACCCTGGGCGAGATCCGCGACAGCCGGGTGCCGGCCATGGTGCTGCGCAGCGATCTCGACCAGTCGCTGATGGGCATGTCCTATCTTGCGCGCTTCGCCCGCGTCAGCATCGAGGGCAACCGCCTGATCCTGGAACGCTGACCGGCTTCTTTCTTGTTCAAATATCCTGCGGGGTCCGGGGGCGCAAAGCCCCCGGCGCGGCGGTGAACAAAGGGGGCGCTGCCCCCCGCGCGTTCCGCGCTCCCCCCGGGATATTTGGACAAGAAAGAACGAGCCCGGCCCGGCGCTATTGCTTGCGTTCCCAGCGCCCGCCGGCCTCGGACCAATATTCCGCCTCGACGCCCGCAGCTTTCAGTTCGCGCCATTGCGCCCGGGCGCGGTCGAGCGCCTCGGGGTCGTTGCCGTCGAAGACGATGCAGACCCGTTCGAGCCCGGCGCATTCGTCGCCCGCGACCTCGGCGCCGTCCAGCGCGATCAGGCAGCGCGGCGCATTGCCGGCCGCCTGGCCCTCGACGGTCAAGAGCACCGGCTGGCGCGCGTCATGCGGCCCGCCGGCCAGCCCATGCGGCAGGAAGCCCTCTCCCAGCCACAGCTGCTCATCCAGGCCCGCCTGCCGGGCGCGGTCCCTGCCCCGGACCTCGACCCGCCAGCCGGCCTGCAGGCTCTTGCCGATCAGCATCGGCAAGAGCTGCCCCGGACCCGAGCGGGTCAGGTGATAGAACAGGGCCGCGCCCATCACTTCGTCTCGAAACGGTCGCGCACCAGCCGGTCCAGCGTCATCACGCCCCAGCCGCTGGCCCCCTTCGGCGCCAGATCGGTGGCCGCGGGCGGCAGCGCTACGCCGGCGATGTCGAGATGCACCCAGGGCACGTCCTTGGCGACGAAGCGATGCAGGAACTGCGCCGCGGTGATCGAGCCCGCCGCCCGGCCGCCGGTGTTCTTGATGTCCGCCAGCCGGGAATCGATCAGCTTGTCATAGGCCGCGCCCAAGGGCAGGCGCCAGGCGCCCTCGCCCTCAGACCGGGCGGCGGCCAGCACCGCCTCGGCGAAGCTGTCGTCGTTCGAGAAGACCCCGGCGTTCTCATGGCCCAGCGCGATGATGACGGCGCCGGTCAGGGTCGCGAGATCGACGATGGCGGCTGGCTTGAAGCGGTCCTGCGCATACCAGAGCACGTCGGCCAGCACCAACCGCCCCTCGGCGTCGGTGTTGATGACCTCGATCGTGTCGCCCTTCATCGAGGCGACGATGTCGCCGGGACGCTGCGCGCGGCCGTCGGGCATGTTCTCGACCAGGCCGACCAGGCCCACGACATTGGCGCGGGCGCGGCGCAGCGCCAGGGCGCGCATGACGCCCGCGACGACGCCGGCGCCGCCCATGTCCATGGTCATCTCCTCCATGCCGGCGGCCGGCTTGATCGAGATGCCGCCGGTGTCGAAGACCACGCCCTTGCCGACCAGCGCCAGCGGCGCGGCATCCTCGGCGCCGCCGTTCCAGCGCATCACCACCACCTTGGACGGGCTTTCCGAGCCCTGCCCAACGGCCAGCAGCGCCCGCATGCCGAGCTTGGCGAGCTCGTCCTCGTCCAGCACCTCGACCTCGAGGCCCAGTTCGCGCATCGCCAGAAGGCGGTCGGCGAAATCGCTGGTGGTCAGGACGTTCGCCGGCTCGTTCACCAGGTCGCGGGTGAAGAACACGCCCTCGGCCAGCGCCGCGCCCTCGGCGGCCGAGCGGGCCAGCGCCTCGGGGTCCTTGTGCATGAAAGTGACCTTGCCGCGCGGCCTTTCGCCGGGCGCGGATTCGGCCGCCGGCGCTGTCGCCTCGGCCGCATCCGAAAGCCGTGCGTCGCTGGCAGCGCCGGTGCGGCTGGTCGAGGCGGCGGGCTCGGCCGGCGTCTCGGTTTCGGGCGTCTCGGTGTCGGCGTCGCCGTTCTCGGTCTTCCTGGTCTTGTAGGCCGAGAAGTCATAGGCCCGCAGCGCCAGGCCCAGCGCCACCTCGGCGGCGCGGGCATGGCTGCCGGCCAGCACCAGCGCGTCGGACTTGCCCAGCTTGGCGCCGATGGCCGCCCCGGCCTTGCGCGCGGTCAAGACGTCCGCGCCCGAGGGCAGCGACACCAATTGCAGCGCCTCGGCCTGCATGCCGGCGGGAAAGGCCAACTCCAGCGACTTGCCGGGCTTCACCGCCTTCCAGGCGTCGGACTGGATCGCGCGGGCCGCCGCCTCGCGCGCCGCGCGCGGCAGGCCGCCCGGCAGCCGCCCGGTCTGCGGCACCAGGATGGCGATGCGTCCCGGATGCGCGGCCAGCCCGGCCACCTCCGTCGCCGTGAAGGAAATTTCGACCGGGTGCGTCATGATCCTGCCTTTCGCGTTGATCCGATGGGCGGAAACTAGTCACCCGGCGCGCGCTTGACCAGAGCCGGGGCTTTCCCAAATCCCGCGCAGCGGCTAATCAAACGAGGTCCGAGCCCGAGACCGCAGCCCGTGAAAGCCGCCATGCCCCGCATCGACCGCTATATCCTGACGCAGTTCCTGACCCTGTTCGGGTTCTTTGCGCTGGTGCTGGTCTCGGTCTATTGGATCAACCGGGCGGTGTCGCTGTTCGAGCAGCTGATCTCGGACGGGCAGACCGCGCTGGTGGTGCTGGAGTTCACCGCGCTGACCCTGCCGCTGGTGATCTCGGTCGTGCTGCCGATCGCGGCCTTCGCGGCCAGCGCCTATGGCACCAACCGGCTGTCCTCGGAATCCGAGCTGGTGGCGATGCAGAGCGCGGGCATGTCGCCCTGGCGGCTGGCGCGGCCGGTGCTGGTCTTTGGCGTCACCGTCGGGCTGATGGTGGCGCTGCTGGTGCATGCCATCGTGCCCTTGGCCCGCGCCCGGCTGACCGACCGCCAGGCCGAGATCGCGCAGAATGTCACCGCGCAATTCCTGCGCGCCGGCAGCTTCCAGTATCCGGTGCGCGGCGTGACGCTGTATATCAGCGAGATCGCGGCGGACGGCCGGCTGGTCTATTTCTTCCTGGAGGACGCCCGCAACCCGCGCGAACAGGTGACCTATACCGCCGCCGAGGCGCTGGTGGTCCGGACCGAGGCCGGGCCGCGGCTGGTGATGATGCAGGGCATGGTGCAGAACCTGCGCCGGACCGGCGAGAAGCAGAACCTGTCGGTCACGCGCTTTTCCGAGCTGACCTATGACCTCGGCACGCTGATCGACCCGAACGCCGCCCGCAAGCGCGACCTGCGCGCCTATTCGACGCTGCGGCTGCTGGATCCCGACGATGCCCTGCTGGCCGAGACCGGCGCCACCGTCGACAAGGCCCGGGCCGAGGCGCATGAGCGGCTGGCCAAGCCCTTTCAGGCGCCGGTCGCGGCCATGCTGGGCTTTGCCATGCTGCTTCTGGGCGGCTTCAGCCGCTTCGGGGTCTGGAAGCAGGTGCTCTGGGCGGTAGTGGCGCTGATCGTGGTGCAGTTCCTGGGCACGGCGGCCGAGAACCAGGTGGCAAGCGACGCCTCGCGCTGGCCGCTGATCTATGTCTCGCCGCTGGTCGGCGCGGCGATCTGCGTCGCGGTGCTGTGGCTGGCCGCGCGACCGCGGGGCGCGCGCGGCGCCGGAAAGGGGGCGCCCGCATGATCCTGTCGGCCTATGTCGCGCGGCGCTTCCTGCGCATGTTCCTGATGATCGCGCTGATCTTCGGCGCCATCCTGTTCCTGATCGACATCGTCGAGCAGATCCGCCGCTTTTCCGACGAGGCCATCGGCCTGTCCGGCGCCGCCGTGCTGTCGCTGCTGAACATCACCGCGAGCTTCTATTCGATCATGCCGCTGATGACGGTGCTGGCCGGGATCGCGCTGTTCCTGGGCCTGTCGCGCACCTCCGAACTGGTGGCGATCCGCGCCTCGGGGCGGTCGGGGCTGCGGGTGCTGGCGGCGCCCGCCGTCGCCGCCGCGCTGGTGGGCATGCTGGCGGTGGCGGTGCTGAACCCGATGGTGGCCGCGACCTCGAAACGCTACGACGACGCGGTGGCGCGGATGAAGAGCGGCGGCGGCCAGACCATCAGCGTCGGCGCCAATGCGGTCTGGCTGCGCCAGGCGCTGCCGATGCGCGGCCCGGACGGGGTCGAGACCATGGGCCAGGTGGTGATCCAGGCCAGCCGCGCCAGCCCGGACGCGACCACGCTTTACGACGCCACCTTCACCGTCTTTGCCGAGGGCACCGGCCCCAGCCGCCGCATCGACGCGGCCGAGGCGCGGCTGGGCGACGGCGCCTGGCAGCTGAGCGCGGTCAAGGAATGGCCGCTGAGCCAGCCCAACCCCGAGGCCATGGCCCGCACCGCCGCGACCATGGAGCTGCCGACCGACCTGACCGCCGCCCGCATCCGCGACAGTTTCGGCAATCCCGAGGCGATCCCGATCTGGCAGCTGCCGACCTTCATCAAGGGGCTGGAACGCGCAGGCTTTTCCGCCCAGCGCCACAAGGTCTGGTTCCAGATGGAACTGGCGCGGCCCCTGCTGATGGCGGCGATGGTGGCCATTGCGGCCGTCTTCGCCATGCGCCATATGCGCGGGCGCAAGATGGGGCTTCTGGTGCTGGCGGGTTTCGGCTGCGGCATCGGGCTGTTCTTCCTGCGCAACCTGGCGCAGGTGCTGGGCGACAATGGCGGGCTGCCGCCGGTTCTGGCCGGATGGGCGCCGCCGGTGGTGGCGCTGCTTTTCGCGCTCGGGGCACTTCTGCGGCTGGAGGACGGATGATGGCGCGCAAGCGGCGGGCTGATCGGCAAGGCGGAACAGGCGCGGCGCGGGCGGCGCTGCTGGCGGCGGCGGCGCTGCTTCCGGGCATGGCGCTGGGGCAAAGCCTGACGCCCGACGGCCAGACCCTACCGCTTTACGGCCAGGACGGCGATTTCGTCCAAGGAGCGGCCGGCCCGGCGCTGGCGCCGACCGCCGGGGCGGATGACAACGCCCGCTTCGCCGACGGGACCGAGGCCTCGCGCGCGCCCGCGGTCGCGCAGGCGCCGGGTTCGGTGCGGATCGCGGACAGCGGCGCGGCGCCCGAGGGCAGCCCGGCCACGCTGCTGGCCGATCAGGTCAGCCTGGGCGCGGACAAGAAGCTGGTCGCCTCGGGCGGGGTGGTGATCTGGTATCGCGGCAGCCGGCTGGTCGCCTCGCGCGTGGTCTATGACAGCGACACCGGCGCGGCCACCATCGAGGGCCCGATCCACCTGACCCAGCCCGCCCGCGCCGGCACGCCCGAGGAGACCATCCTGATCGCCGACAGCGCCCAGCTGGAGCCGAACCTGCAGGACGGCATCCTGCAGGGCGCGCGGCTGGTGCTGGCGCGCGAGATGCAGCTGGCCGCCCGCGAGCTGCGGCGGACCGAGAACGGCGCCGTCACCCGGCTGGACAATGTGGTGGCCTCGAGCTGCCAGATCTGCGCCAAGGACCCGGTGCCGCTGTGGGAGATCCGCGCCCGCAGGGTCACCCATGACGCGCGCACGCGCCAGCTGCGCTTCGACCAGCCGCAGCTGCGCGCCTTTGGCGTGCCGGTGGCGGTGCTGCCCTGGCTGACCGCCCCCGACCCCACGGTCGAGCGCATGACCGGCTTCCTGCGGCCGCAGTTCCGCACCACCTCGGGCCTGGGCTTCGGCATCAAGCTGCCCTATTTCGTCACGCTGGGCGATCATGCCGACGTGACGCTGACACCCTATGTCGCCGCCTCGCGCACCCGCACGCTGGAGCTGCGCTATCGCCAGGCCTTCACCAATGGCGCGATGGAGTGGAACGGCGCCGTCAGCCGCGACGACCTCGAAAAAGGCGAGACCCGCGGCTATCTGTTCGGCGCCGCCCGTTTCGAGCTGCCGCGCGGCTATATGCTGGGGATGCAGATCCAGATGGCCAGCAACCGCGCCTATCTGCTGGATTACGACATTTCCGACGCCGACCGGCTGTGGAGCGGGCTGACGCTGGACCGCGTGCGCCGCGACCGCATGGTCATGGCGCGGATCGGCAATTACGAATCGCTGCGCGACGACGAGCCGGACGAGTTCACCCCCTCGGTCGTCGCCGATGCGCTGTGGAAGCGGCGCTGGTCACCGGCGCGGCTGGGCGGCATCGCCAGCCTGGAATGGTCGCTGCATGCGCATCGCCGCTCGTCGGGGCTCGACGTGGTCGGGCGCGACATGGCGCGCGGCTCGGTCAGCCTCGACTGGCAGCGGACCGAGATCCTGCCCGGCGGCGTCCTGGGCACGGTCGAGGGCGAGGTCGCCGCCGACGTCTATCGCATCAACCAGGACAGCGATTACGAGGATTGGGTGGCGCGCGCCGATCCGACCATCGCGGCCGAGCTGCGCTGGCCGCTCGCCCGCCATGCCGGCGGCGTCACCCATGTCATCGAGCCGGTGGCGCAGCTGATCTGGTCGCCCGAGCGCAGGCGCGAGGACGACGTGCCGAACGAGGACAGCCGGCTGATCGAATTCGACGAGGGCAACCTGTTCTCGCTGAACCGCTTTCCGGGCTGGGACGCGCGCGAGTCGGGCTTTCGTGCCAATCTGGGGGTCAGCTGGACCCGCATCGACCCGGCCGGCTGGTCCATCGGCCTGACCGCCGGCCGCGTCTTCCGCAGCGAGCCGGACCCGGCCTTTGCCTATCTGGACGAGGGCGGCAATCCGGTCTTTACCGGGCCGCAGGGCAAGAAACGCTCGGACTGGCTGCTGTCGGCGACCTATCAGGGCGCGAACGGGCTGGCGCTGGTGAACCGGGCGCTGTTCGACGACAGCCTCTCGATCAGCCGCAACGAGCTGCGGCTGGGCTGGCTGAAGCCGGGGCTGCAGGTCTCGGCCGGCTATCTGTGGCTCGATTCGGACGAAAGCGAGAACCGGGTCGACGACGTGTCGGAACTGACCATGGCCGGCGGCTGGCAGATCCGCGACGGCTGGTGGGCCACGACCGAGACGCGCTATGATTTCACCGCCGACCGGGCGCAGAAGGCGCAGCTGGGGCTGGAATATCGCAACGAATGCGTGACGGTGGAAATGTCGGTGCAGCGCCGCTTCACCTCGTCGGACGAGCTGCGGCCCGACACCAGCTTCGACCTGGGCATCCGGCTGGGCGGCTTCGGACAGCAGAAGGCCGGTCCGGGAACGGTGGCGCGTCGCGCCTGCCTGCGCTAATGTCCCGGCAAAACCATGCGGCGAGGGAGCTGATGCGGCGAATTCTTCTGGGGGCGGCGATGGCCGCGATGCTGGCGGCGGGCGGGGTGGCCCCGGTCTTCGCACAGTCCAACCCGTTCCAGCCTCTGGTCTATGTCAACGATTCGGCCGTCACGCGCTATGAGCTGGCGCAGCGCATGCGCTTCATGGAGCTGCTGCGGGCGCCGGATGCCGATGCGGCCGCGTCGCAAAAGGCGCTGGTCGACGACCGGCTGCGGATGTTCGCGGCCAAGCAGCTGGGCATCACCGCCAGCGACGAGCAGATCGATGCGGGCCTGGCGGAATTCGCCGGCCGCGCCAACCTGGGGGTCGAGGAATTCACCGCCGAGCTGGCCCGGGCCGGGGTCGAGCGGCAGACCTTCCGCGACTTCGTCACCGCCGGGGTGGTCTGGCGCGAGGTGGTGCGCCAGCGCGTCGTGCCGCAGGTCCGCGTCACCGATGCCGAGGTGGACCAGGAATTGCAGAAGGTGATCGAGACGCCGCGCGTGACCCATGTCGCGCTGTCCGAGCTGATCATCCCCGCCCCGCCCGGGCAGGAGGAGGCCGCCATGGCCCAAGCCGGGCGCATCGTCGCCGACACGCGCTCCGAGGGCGATTTCGCGGCTTTCGCCCGGCAATATTCCGCGACGCCCTCGGCCGAGAACGGCGGCCGGCTGCCCTGGACGCCGCTGGCGAACCTGCCGCCCTCGCTGCAGCCGATCATCCTGGGGATGAAGCCCGGCCAAGTCGGCCAGCCCCTGCGGGTCGAGGGCGCGGTGGTGCTGTTCTATCTGCGCGACACCCGCGGCACGCTGCGGCCCGGCGCCACGGCGCAGGTGCTGGATTTCGTGCGCTTCCGGCTGTCGAGCGCCGAGGAGGCGCGGCGCATCGCCGCCGTCTCTGACACATGCGCCGATCTGTTCGTGCATGCCCGCGGCCTGCCGGCCGAGCAGATCAGCCGGCAGACCCTGCCGCAGGGCCAGATCCCGACCGGCGAGGCGATCCGGCTGGCGGTGCTCGACGACAATGAAAGCACCGTGATTTCCTATGGCGGCGCGGTGGAACTGCTGATGCTGTGCAAGCGGCAATCGGCCGCCCTGGCCGAGGCGCCCGAGAAGGCGCCGGTGCCGGTCACCGCCGAGGGCGAGGCGCAGCCCGCCGCCGATCCCGACGCGCTGCCCGGGCGTGAGGAGGTGCGCAACATGATCTTCAACCGCAAGGTGGGTCAGGCGGCCGAGAGTTATCTGGCCGAGCTGCGCTCGAATGCGATCATTCGCCGACCGTGACGCGGGTGGCCGGGGGGCTCTGCCCCCCGCGCCTGACGCACCCCTCGACGGGGTGCGTCAGGCGCTCCCCCCGGGATATTTGGACAAGATAGAATGACCGAGCCGCGACCCATCATCCTGACCTGCGGCGAACCGGCCGGCGTCGGGTCGGAACTGGCGCCCAAGGCGCTGGCGGCCGGGGTGCCCTTCGTCTTCCTGGGCGATCCGCGGCATCTGCCCGAGGGCACCGCCTGGGCCGAGGTTTCGGCGCCGGGCGAGGCAGTCGCGCCGGGCGTTCTGCCGGTATTGCGGCATGATTTCGCGGCGCCGGCCGTGCCTGGGCGCCCCGATCCGGCCAATGCCGCTGGCGTGATCGACGTCATCGCCCGCGCCGTCGCCCTGGCGCAGAGCGGAGCCGCCGGCGGCATCTGCACCCTGCCGATCAACAAAGAGGCGCTGAAGCGAGGGGCCGATTTCCCCTTTCCTGGCCATACCGAATATCTGGCGCATCTGGCCGGCGGCGTGCCGGTGGTCATGATGCTGGCCTCGACCGGCGTCGAGCCGCCCTGCCGGGTGGTGCCGGCGACCATCCATATCGCGCTGTCCGAGGTGCCGCGGGCGCTGACGCCGGAATTGCTCGAGCAGGCCGTGCGCATCACCGATACCGGCTTGCGCCGCGATTTCGGCATGGCCGCGCCGCGGCTGGCGCTGGCCGGGATGAACCCGCATGCCGGCGAGAACGGCGTCATGGGCAGCGAAGAGATGCGCTGGATCGCGCCGCTGGCCGCGCGGCTGCGGGCCGAGGGGTTCGACATCGCCGGCCCCCTGCCCGCCGATACCATGTTCCATCCCGCGGCGCGCGCCCGCTATGACGCGGCGATCTGCGCCTATCACGACCAGGCGCTGATCCCGATCAAGACGCTGGATTTCGCCGGCGGCGTGAATGTCACGCTGGGCCTGCCCTTCGTGCGCACCTCGCCCGACCATGGCACCGCCTTCGACATCGCCGGCCGGGGCGTCGCCGATGCCGAAAGCACCATCGCCGCGCTGCGCATGGCCTGGGACATGGCGGGACGCCGGGCCGGGGCGCGGGCATGAGCGCGATCGACGGGCTGCCGCCCTTGCGCGAGGTCATCGCCCGGCACGAGTTGCGGGCGAAGAAGCAACTGGGCCAGAACTTCCTGCTGGACCTGAACCTGACCGCCAAGATCGCCCGCGCCGCCGGCGACCTGACCGGCTGCGACGTGATCGAGGTCGGCCCCGGCCCGGGCGGGCTGACCCGCGGTCTCCTGGCCGAGGGCGCGCGCCATGTGCTGGCCATCGAGAAGGACGCGCGCGCGCTGCCCGCCCTGGCCGAGATCGCCGCCGCCTATCCCGGCCGGTTGCAGGTCATCCATGGCGATGCGCTGGAAGTCGATCCGCTGGCGCATCTGACGCCGCCGATCCGGGTCGTGGCCAACCTGCCCTATAATGTCGGCACCGAGCTGCTGATCCGCTGGCTGGCGCCGCCGCAATGGCCGCCGTTCTGGGAATCGCTGACACTGATGTTCCAGAAGGAGGTGGCCGAGCGCATCGTGGCGAAACCCGGCGGCAAGGCCTATGGCCGGCTGGCGGTGCTGGCGCAATGGCGCTCGGATGCGCGGATCGTCATGACCCTGCCCCCCGAGGCCTTCGTGCCCGCGCCCAAGGTGCATTCCTCGGTGGTGCATCTGACCGCCCTGCCCGAGCCGCGCTTTCCCGCCGATGCGGCGGTGCTGAATCGGGTGGTGGCGGCGGGCTTCAACCAGCGGCGCAAGATGCTGCGCGCCTCGCTGAAGGGGTTGCATCCGGCCATCGAGGATCTGCTGCTGGCGGCGGGCATTGCGCCCACCGCGCGCGCCGAGGAGATCGGGCTGGAGCAGTTCTGCGCGCTGGCGCGGGGCCTGGCCGCCGCGCCGCGCTAGGTTCTGTGGACACTTCCTTGATCCACAGGACGATGGCAGCGATGGTGATGGCGGCGAGGTGGTTTCTGGCGGTTTTCTCGTATCGCGTGGCGACCCTTCGGAACTGCTTGAGCTTGGAGAAGCAGCATTCGATCGGATGTCTCCGGGCACAGAGATGCTTGTCGAGGGGATGCTTGCGCGCCCGGGACGGGTTGTTTAGGGATGACGGCAAGAGCTTTCTTGCTTAGCGATCGCCTCACGCAGGCGGTCGCTGTCATAGGCGGTGTCGGCCATGACGACCTCGGCAGGCAGGTCGGCGATCCGCCTCGGCCTGCGGGGCGCCGCCCTTCTGCCCGGCGGTCAGGGTGAAGCGGACCGGACAGCCAAGGCCTCGCACTGCCAGGTGGAGCTTGGGGCTCAGCCCGCCGCGGCACCGGCTAAGGGCCTGATCTTCAGCCCCCTTTTGCACCAGCGGCGTGTTGGTGGGCGCGGATGATCGGGCTGTCCACGATCAGCTATTCGAAATCGGGATCGTCGGACATCGCCGCGAAGAGCCGCCACCAGACCCCCTTCCGGCTCCATCGGCTGAAGCGGCGGAACATGCTGTTCCACGAGCCGAACACGTCCGGCAGGTCATGCCACGGCGAATCCGTCCGCACGAACATCCGGTTGTCGCGACCACTGCTGCCCCGTGTCCGCTCGTCCCCGTTGATATGGCCGGAAATCCGGTTCCATTGCCCGTCCGACAGCACCAGCCGATCCAAGGTTCCCATCGCAAACCTCCTGCAACAGAAACCTTGAACCATCTTTCCTCAGAATAGGAAATCCAAAGAGTCCACAGAACCTAGGGCTTATTCGCCGGAAGCCTTGTCGGTCTTTGCCGCGGGTTTCTTCTCGGCACCCTCGGCCGGCTTGCGGCGGGTGCGCGGGGTGCGCGGCGCCGGGGTTGCGGCGGAGGCAGCCGCGGCGGCGGCCGGCTGGCGCGTGCGGCGACGCGGCGCCGGGGCCGCGGGCTCCTCCAGCGCCAGTTCCGGCGCGGGCTCGGCCGCTGCGGGGGCCGGCGGCTGAGGCTCGGCCGGGGCGGCGACGGGGGCTTCGGGCGCGATGGCGGCTTCCGGGGTCTCGACCGGGCCGGCGGCGTCCTCGTCCGAGGCGATCACCGGCGGCAGGCCGGCGGGCGCCGGGGCTTCGGCACGCGCGGCCTGGCGGTCGTCGCGGTTGCGGTCGTCGCGCCGCTCGTCGCGGTTGCGATCCTCGCGCCGGTCGTCGCGATGACGTTCCTCGCGCGGCTGGTCGCGGCGGTCGTCGCGCCGCTCGTTCCGGTCCTGGCGATCCTGGCGCTCGTGGCGGTTGCCGTTCTGGCCGTTCTCGGACTGGGCCGAATGGCCGTTGCCGTCCTGGAAATCGTCGTCTCGGGCCTGGTGCTGCTGGCGCTCGGCCTGCTCGCGCTGCGCCTCGCCCAGCATGCGGGTGTAATGCTCGGCATGCTGCAGGAAGCTCTGCTCGGCCACGCGGTCATTGGAGAGCTGGGCGTCGCGGGCCAGCGCCAGGTATTTCTCGATGATCTGCTGGGGCGTGCCGCGCACCTTGCCCTCGGGGCCCGAGGAATCGAAGACGCGGTTGACGATATTGCCCAGCGAGCGCTGGCGGTTCGACTTGTTACGCGAACGGGATTTGGATGATCTCATCAGCTTGTTGTCGTTTCGTCCGGATTTGTCCGGCTGAGGTTGGGGTCATCTCGGAAGCGAGTGTCCAGAACGGGAGCGGTGGAATTCCGTTTCCCGCTTTGCCAGGATTGTGCTGGGTTATCTGAGTATGGCTGACCCATGCGTGGGCAGCGCCCCCGTCACATCTGCGAATAAACACGCCGCATCGCCGCTTACAAGTGGAATCTGCATCGAATGGCGCAAAACGCGCGGATCCTTGCCGGGTCAGCCGGGCTTGCGGGCCATGACCACGCGGTCGCGGCCGTCGAGATCGGGCAGGATGCGCGGCTGTTCCAGCCCGGCCGCCGCCATCAGCGCCGCGACCGCCGCGCCTTGCGTCGGGCCGATCTCGACCATGAGCCGGCCGCCCGGGTTCAGATGCGCGGGCGCCCCCGCGGCGATGGCGCGATAGGCCGAAAGCCCGTCCCCCTCGTCGGTCAAGGCGCCGCGCGGCTCCCAGTCGCGCACCTCGGGGGCAAGGCCGGCCATCTCGGCCAGCGCGATATAGGGCGGGTTCGAGACGATCAGGTCGAACGCGCCCGAGACCGCCGAAAACCAGTCAGATTGTATGAAATCGGCGCGCACGCCGAGCCGCGCGGCATTGTCGCGCGCCACCGCCAGCGCCGGCATCGAGATGTCGGTGCCGGTGCCGCGCGCGCCCGGCCGCTCGGCCAGCAGCGAGATCAGGATGGCGCCCGTCCCGGTCCCCAGGTCGAGGACCGAGGCGAAGGGCTGCGCCAGCGCCGCCTCGACCAGGGTTTCGGTTTCCGGGCGCGGGTCCAGCGTGTCGGCGGTGACGCGGAAGTCATGCTTCCAGAAGGCGCGGCGGCCGAGGATCTGGCTGACCGGCTGGCGCGCGGCGCGGGCGGCGACGGCTGCGTCAAAACGTCGCAGGGCTTCGGGCGGCAGCGGCGCAGCCAAGGCGGCGCTGAGATGGTGGCGCGGCAGGGCGAGCGCATGGGCCAAGAGCAGGCGCGAGTCGCCCGCCGCATCCGCGACGCCCGCCTGCGACAACCGCTCGGCCGCCTGCCGCAGCGCCTCGGCGCCGGTCACGTGTCGCCCTGCGCCGCCAGCCGGGCGGCCTGGTCATGCGCGGCCAGCGCATCCACCGTCTCGGACAGGTCGCCCTGCATGATGCGGTCCAGCGCGTAAAGCGTCAGGCCGATGCGGTGATCGGTCATCCGGCCCTGCGGGAAGTTGTAGGTGCGGATGCGTTCCGAGCGGTCGCCCGAGCCGACCTGCGACTTGCGGTCCGCCGCGCGCTCGGCATCGGCGCGCGAGCGTTCCATGTCATAGAGCCGGGCGCGCAGCACGGCCATGGCGTTGGCGCGGTTCTGGTGCTGGGATTTCTCGGAGCTGGTCACCACGATGCCGGTCGGCAGGTGGGTGATGCGCACCGCCGAATCGGTGGTGTTGACGTGCTGGCCGCCGGCGCCGCTGGCGCGCATGGTGTCGATGCGGATCTCGGCGGCGGGGATGTCGATGTCGACCTCCTCGGCCTCGGGCAGCACGGCGACGGTGGCGGCGCTGGTATGGATGCGGCCGCCCGATTCGGTTTCGGGCACGCGCTGGACGCGATGCACGCCGGATTCGTATTTCAGCCGGGCGAAGACGCCCTCGCCCTCGATCCGGGCCACGGCCTCGCGCACGCCGCCCAGGTCGGATTCGGCCAGCTCCAGCATCTGGAACTGCCAGCCCTGCGATTCGGCAAAGCGGCGATACATGGCCAGGAGGTCGCCGGCGAACAGCGCCGCCTCCTCGCCGCCGGTGCCGGGGCGGATCTCCAGGATCGCCGGCCGGGCGTCGGCCGCGTCGCGGGGCAGAAGCGCGATGCGCAGCGCATGTTCCAGCCCGGGCAGCAGCTCGCGCAGCCGGCCCAGCTCATCCGTGGCCAGCTCGCGCATCTCGGGATCGGCCAGCATGGCCTGGGCCTCGGTGATGCCGTCCTGCGCGGCGCGCCATTCGGCGATCTGCGCCACCACCGGCTTCAGCTCGGCATATTCGCGGCTGATGCCGGCGATTTCCTCCGGCGCCGGGCCGGCATTGAGCCGCGCCTCGAGATATTCGAAACGCGCGACGATCTGGGAAAGGCGGTCCTGCGGCAGCATGCCACGGGATTATCCCGTGATCCGGCGGGCGGCAAGGCGGAAGCGGGCGCGGGCGTGACCCAGATCAAGGCGCCGCGCCCGCCCTTGCGCGATCATCATGCTGCGCGCGACGACCACAGAAGGAGACAAAGGTGAAACTCGTTCCCCTGCTGACAGCAACGGCGCTGACCCTGGCGGCCCTGCCCGCCCTGGCCCAGACCGCAGCCATCGACAGCGGCGCCCTGCGCGAGGAAGCGAAGGGCGTGTTCGAGGCGATCCCCGCCGAGCTGACCGCGATCAAGCAGACCGAGGACGCCCCCGAGGGCATCCCGCTGACCACGGAAAAGATCGAGCTTGGCAAGACCCTGTTCTTTGACCCGCGCATGTCGCGCTCGGGGCTGATCTCGTGCCAGACCTGCCACAACGTCGGCCTGGGCGGCGTGGACGGGCTGCCGACCTCGGTCGGGCATGGCTGGCAGAAGGGGCCGCGGAACGCGCCCACCATGCTGAACGCCATCTTCAACGCCGCGCAGTTCTGGGACGGCCGCGCGCCCGACCTGGCCGAGCAGGCCAAGGGTCCGGTGCAGGCCAGCGTCGAGATGAGCAATACCCCTGACGAGGTGGTGCGCACGCTGAACTCGATGCCCGCCTATGTCGAGGCGTTCCGCGCCGCCTTCCCCGATGAGCGCGAGCCGGTCAGCTTCGACAATTTCGCCGCCGCCATCGAGCAGTTCGAGGCGACGCTGATCACCCCGGACAGCGCCTTCGACCGCTTCCTGAACGGCGACGATTCGGCCATGACCGAGCAGGAGAAACGCGGGCTGCAGGCCTTCATGGATACCGGCTGCACCGCCTGCCACTATGGCCGCAACATCGGCGGACAGGATTATTATCCGTTCGGCCTGGTCGCCAAGCCGGGGGCCGAGGTGCTGCCGGTGGGCGATACCGGCCGGTTCGAGGTGACGAAGACGGTCAATGACGAATATGTCTTCCGCGCCGCACCGCTGCGCAATGTCGCGCTGACCGCGCCCTATTTCCATTCGGGCGTGGTCTGGGACCTGAAGGAGGCGGTGCAGATCATGTCCTCGTCGCAGCTGGGCACGGAACTCGCGCCCGAACAGGTGGACGACATCGTGGCCTTCCTGCATGCGGTCACCGGCAAGCAGCCGCAGATCGCCCATCCGGTGCTGCCGGTGCGCACCGACACGACGCCGCTGCCGGCGCCGATGTAGGGCGCGCCGCGCAGCGCGAAACGGAAAAGGGGCCCATGCGGGCCCCTTTTCGCTGTTTCGGAACGGATCGGCCTTACTCGGCCTTGACCGCCTCGACGGTGATGTTGATCTCGACCTCGTCCTCGACGGCCGGGGCGAACTGGCCCAGGTTGAACTCGCTGCGCTTGATCTCGGTCTCGGCGTCGAAACCGGCGGATTCCTTGCCGCTCATCGGATGGGCGCCGAGCTTGTTCAGGTCCACGTCCAGCACGATCTGCTTGGTCACGCCGTTCAGGGTGAAGTCGCCGGTGACCTTGGCTTCCTTGTCGCCGTCCGGCTCGACCTTGGTCGACTTGAAGGTCGCGACCGCGCCGCTCTTGTCGGTGTTGAGGAAGTCCTTGCCGAAGATATGCTCGTCCAGTTCCGGCGCGATCATGTGCAGGCCCGACAGCGGGATGGTCGCCTCGACGCTGGAATTGGCCGGGTTCTCGGCATCGAGCACCAGCTTGCCGGTCAGGCCGTTGACGATGCCGGTGCTGTTGGAAAAGCCTAGGTGGCTGTATTCGAAGACCACCTGGCTGTGCGCGGGGTCAAAGTCGTATTGCACCGGCGCGGCCATCGCGGCGCCCGCGCTGAACAGGGCCAGGGCGGCGGCAGGGACGAAAACGGATTTCATAGGTCAAGCTCCGACTGAATTGCTCATGAATGGTTCCCACAGGGAAGGCGCCAATGACAACAAAGGTTTCCTTGCATTTGCCTGACAATTTCGTGTTGGCCCGCACCGGGGAAACAGTATCGCCGCAGCGGCGACGATCGCCTTTCGTCTTGCATCCGCCGCCCGCGCCTGTATAAGGCCGCATCCTTCCGCAGACACGAAACCGGCGCAGCCTCTCGTGACGGGGCGCGGAATGGGTTGTCCCGTCGTTGAAATGCGCCCTGAAAAAGGAACAGACATGCCGCTTTACGAGCATGTGCTGATCGCCCGCCAGGACCTGTCGAACACGCAGGCCGAAGGGCTGATCGAACATTTTTCGACCGTGCTGGCCGACAACGGCGGCAAGGTGGTCGAGAACGAATACTGGGGCGTGCGCACCCTGGCCTACAAGATCAACAAGAACCGCAAGGGCCATTACGCCTTCCTGCGTTCGGACGCGCCCTCGGCCGCCGTGCAGGAGATGGAGCGTCTGGCCCGCCTGCATGACGACGTCATGCGCGTGCTGACCGTCCGCGTGGACGAGCACAAGGAAGGCCCCTCGATCCAGATGCAGAAGCGCGACGAGCGCGAGCGCGGGGATCGTGGCGACCGCGGGGACCGTGGCGAGCGCCGCGACCGCGACGGCGACCGTGGTGATCGCGGCGAGCGCCGCGAGCGTCGCGACCGCGACGACCGGAACTGAGGGAAAGGACGCATATCATGGCCAACAAACCCTTCTTCCGCCGCCGGAAAGTCTGCCCCTTCTCGGGCGACAACGCCCCCGCCATCGACTACAAGGACACCCGCCTGCTGCAGCGCTACATCAGCGAACGCGGCAAGATCGTGCCCTCGCGCATCACCGCCGTCTCGGCCAAGAAGCAGCGCGAACTCGCGCGCGCCATCAAGCGCGCCCGCTTCCTCGCCCTGCTTCCCTATGCCGTGAAGTAAGGAGAGACGAACATGCAAGTCATCCTGCTGGAACGTGTGGCCAAGCTGGGCCAGATGGGCGAAGTCGTGAAGGTCAAAGAGGGCTTCGCGCGCAACTACCTGCTGCCGCAGGGCAAGGCGCTGCGGGCCTCGGAAGCCAATATCGCGGCCTTCGAAGAGCGCAAGGCCGAACTGGCCGTCCGCAACGACGAAACCCGCGCCGAGGCGCAGAAGCTGGCCGAGAAACTCGACGGCCAGAGCTTCGTCATCATCCGCTCGGCTTCGGACGCCGGCGCGCTCTACGGCTCGGTTACCCCGCGTGACGCCGCCGATGCCGCCAATGCCGAAGGCTTCGCGGTCGAGCGCCGTCAGGTCGTCCTGACCGCCCCGATCAAGGAGCTGGGCCTGCACGAGGTCCGCGTGCACCTGCACCCGGAAGTCGACGTGACCATCAAGCTGAACGTCGCCCGTTCGGCCGAGGAAGCCGAGCTGCAAGCCACCGGCAAGTCGATCCAGGAACTGGCCGCGGAAGCCGATGCCGCCGCCGATTTCGAGATCGCCGAACTCTTCGACGAGATCGGCTCGGCCGGCCGCGACGAGGACGATGCCGCGAACTGATCGCCGGTCATCGCCGAAAGACAGGAAACGCGCCGCAACCCGGCGCGTTTTTTCATGGCCGTTCCGCACGCGCCGCGCGCAGGCCGGGACGGAACATTCGCCGGGCTGGCGGGTTTGATCCGCAAAGCGCCACCCGCGAAAGGATTCCCGATGCATCACGAGCCCGACTCCCCCCGCCCGATCCGCCGGACCGAGGCCGATGCGCCCACCGACACCCGCTTCGGGCCGCGCCCGGTGCCGCCGGGACACCGCGGCCCGCATGACGCACCCGAATCGCGCCGCATCCCGCCGCATGGTCGGGTCTCGCCCGACGGCAGCCGGCCCTGGCCGCAACCCTCGCGCAGCGCCAGATGGCTGGTCTGGGGCGGCACGGCGCTGACCGCCGCCGCCCTGACCGCCGGCACGGTGATCGCCGCGCGCCAGGTCATGCACGCCCTCTCGGACCCCAGGCCGCACCGCGATTTGCCGCCCATGGCGCCGCGCATGGCCGCGATGCCGGATGCCGAGCGCGAGGCGTTGCGCCGCCGCGCCGAGAGCCGCGAACGCGCCGAGGATGCCCGCGCCGAACAGCTGCGCGCCGCGGCGGCCCAGGCCCGCCCGCGCCCGCGCAAACCCGCCCCGCGCGTCGGGCTGATGCAGGAGATCGAGGCCAACACCGCCAGCCTGACCAAGGGCGTGGACAATGTCATGCAGGCGCTGACCGCCGGCATGACCGGCTTTCGCACCGTGGCCGCCCAGGCCAGCGACATCATGCGCGAATTCGGCGACGCCGCCGCGCTGGTGCAGGACATCCTGGGCCGCAGCCGCCCCGCCGGGTCCGACCGGCCGCGCCGCGATCCGCCGCGCCCCGACGACCGCCACGGCGTTCATATGCCCGACCTGCGCGACGACCCGCTGACCCACGATCCGCTGGACGGCCCCGACGCCGACACGCCGCAGGACCATGACCCGCGCATGCACCGGCTCTAGGCGCCTTCACTGTTTTCCAAATACTCCGGCGACCGCGCCGCCACCCCGAAGGCGCGAGAAAAGCAAAAGGCCGCCCCGAGAGGCGGCCTTTCCCATGCGGGCATCGGCTGAGGATCAGACCTGATCCAGCGCCTCGATGGCCTTTTCCAGCTCTTCCTTGCTGACGTCCTTGTCCGAGACCTTGGCGCCCTCGACGATATGGTCGATGACCTTGTCCTCGAAGATCGGCGCGCGCAGCTGCTGCTGGGCCTGCGGGTTCTGCTGGATGAACTCGAAGAAGGCGCGCTCCTGCCCCGGATATTGCCGGGCCTGGCGCAGCACCGCCTGGGTCATCTCCTGGTCCGAGACGGTGATCTCGGCCTTCTGGCCGATCTCGGCCAGCAAAAGGCCCAGACGCACACGGCGCTCGGCCAGCGCCTTGTGCTCGTCCGTCGGCTCGATCTCGCCATGGTTGTGGCCGTGATCGTCCGGATGCTCCTCGTGATAGAGTTGATGCGCGATCTGATGCGCCTCGGCCTCGACCAGCGATTCGGGCAGGTCGAACTTGACCAGCGCGTCCAGCTTGTCCAGCAGCGCCCGCTTCAGCACCTGGCGCGAGGCGCCCTTGTATTCGGCCTCCAGCCGCTCGCGGATCTGGGCCTTCAGCGCGTCGAGGCTCTCGGCGCCGAATTTCTTCGCCAACTCGTCGTCCAGCTCGGCGGCTTTCGGCGCCTTGACGGCCTTCACCGTGGTTTCGAAGACCGCGTCCTTGCCGGCCAGGTTCGGGGCGCCGTATTCCTCGGGGAACTTGACCTCGACCTTGACCTCGTCACCGGCCTTGGCGCCGACCAGCTGCTCTTCGAAGCCGGGGATGAAGCTGCCCGAGCCCAGAACCAGCGGGTAATCCTCGGCCGCGCCGCCCTCGAAGGCCTCGCCGTCGACCATGCCCTTGAAGTCGATCACGACCTGGTCGCCGTCCTTGGCCTTGGTGCCCTTCTTGCGGTCCTCGAAGGACTGGGCGTTCTTGGCCAGGTTCTCCAGCGCCTCGTTCACCTGCTCGTCGCTGGCGGACACCACCAGGCGCTCCAGCTCGATGCCGGACAGGTCGGCTTCCGGGATCGCCGGCAGGGCCTCGTAGGCCACCGTCACGACCACGTCGTCGCCTTCCTTCCAGGTCTCGCCGCCCACCATCTCGATCTTGGGCTGCACGGCCGGGCGGTCGCCGGATTTTTCCAGATGCGTGCGCAGGGCGCCATCGATGGCCTCCTGCATGGCGTCGCCCATGATGCGCTGGCCGAACTGCTTCTTCAGCATCGCCATCGGCACCTTGCCCTTGCGGAAGCCCTTCATCTCGACTTCGGGCTGGGCCTCTTTCAGCTTCGCGTCCACCTGCGCCGCCAGATCGGCCGCCGGCAGGGTGAACTCATAGCCGCGCTTCAGCCCTTCGTTCTGGGTTTCCTTGACCTGCATTTGTCTTCCTTCATCCAACCATGCCGCGGGAGGAGGCCCCGCCCCCGGGACGGCAGCAAAGCCTGCGCCCGCGCCCCCGCCTGTTTCAGCGCGCTAGCTAGGGGATTTCGCCGTCCATAGCAAGGAGGAAGGCAGAATCGGCGCCCCGTCGCCATGCCGCGCCGCCACGAAAAAGCGCGCCGCGACGCGGCAAGATTCGGGTTCCGGTAGCGCAGGCACGGCCGTCGCCGTTGCCGGCCAGGCGGCTGTCGTCCAGCTCACCGTCCAGGACATGCCCCCATGTCGCGCGAGATACCGGTGTGCTGGGCCCAAGGCGCCGCAATCGCCGATGTCTACCGAAGCGCTGAGCACAGTTCGGCATTGCCTCGCGATATTCGAGTGCGGCACAGAAGTCGGTCCAGTCGATACCGGCCGGGGGGCATAACCATCGGCCGGTCCGGCCGTGCCATCAGCGCGGCTAGATCGCGACACTCAACGCATGGCTTCGTGTTGAACCAGACCTGCCGGGTAGGTGCGGCCGCCTGCTTCTTGGACAGCGTGACGCTCGGACGCCGATCAGTTCGGCAAGTTCCTGCATGACAAGACCTTGAACTCGCTAAAATTGCTCATATCCCGCGTGATCGCGGCGGCCGGCGCGTGTGACGCTGATCCGCCCCGGCGTCCACTGCAAGGCCGCCATGCGCCCCATACAACTGAACTAACTTATGGACAGGTTCACATTCCACTCGAGGCAGAGCATACAGGCGTTACTCTGTAAGTGGTTGTTTGTTTACCAGAGTTGAATGGTTCCGTGTTACCTGTGCTCCGCATGATCGGATGGATGCCGCAAGTCATCCATCCGATTGTCCAGTTGGAGGGGCCACCATGCTGCGTCCCAGTTCTTGCCCGCAAACCGGACCTTGCCTAGCCTCGGCGCAACCCGTCGCAGATCTCCTTCTGGATGAAATGCGCAAATCCCCGCATCTTTGAGCGTGTGATGTAAGGTCGGCATGCGTCACCAGTCAGACGCTAGGATTTCGCCGTAAAGCCCGAAGCGAAAAGGCCGCCCCGACGGGACGACCTGTTCGCCGTGGCGGTAAACCGGGTTCAGCCGCGTGCCCGCACCACCTGCAGAAGCGGCATCACATCCGACATGTCCGGGCCATGCGCCTGGCCGGTCAGCGCCTTCCTCAGCGGCATGAACAGGCCCTTGCCCTTGCGCCCGGTGGCCTCTTTCACGGCCGCGGTGAATTCGCCCCAGCTCGCGTCGGTATAGGGCGGCGGCGGCAGCAGCGTCATGGCCTGGGCGATGAAATCGGCGTCCTCCGCGTCGATCTGCGGCTCGGCACCCTTCGAGAAGATCTCCCACCAGCCGGCCAGATCGTCCAGCCTGGTGATGTTCTGCGAGGCGACGCGCCAGAACCGCTCGGCCAGCTCGGCCGGCACGCCCAGCGCGGCGATGCGGTCCTTGACCTCGGAGAACGGCCGCGCCTGGTTCGCCTCGCGCGTCAGCGGCCACAGATCCTCGGCGTCAAACTTGGTGGGCGAGGCGCCGAACTGCGACAGCTCGAAGCCGGCAGCCAGCTCATCCAGCGACATCTTCAGCTCGACCGGCTGCGAGGAGCCCAGCCGCGCCATCAGCGACAACAGCGCCTCGGGCGCCACCCCCGACTCGCGCAGGTCCTTGATCGCCAGCACGCCCAGGCGCTTGGACAGTTCCTCGCCCTGCGCGCCGGTCAGCAGGCTGTGATGGGCAAAGGCCGGCGGCGTGGCCCCTAGCGCGCGGATGATCTGGATCTGCGTCGCGGTATTCGTCACATGGTCGGCGCCGCGCACGATATGGGTCACGCCCATGTCGGCGTCATCGACCGAACTGGCAAAGGTATAAAGCACCTGCCCGTCGGCGCGGATCAGCACCGGGTCCGAAACCGAGGCCGCGTCGATGGAAATATCGCCCAGGATGCCGTCCGGCCACTCGATCCGCTCCTGGTCCAGCAGGAAGCGCCAATAGCCGTCGCGGCCCTCGGCCCGCAGCCGGTCCTTGTCGGCGTCCGAAAGGTTCAGCCCGGCGCGGTCATAGACCGGCGGCTTGCCCATGTTCAGCTGCTTCTTGCGTTTCAGGTCCAGCTCGGTCGGAGTCTCGAACACCTCATAGAGCCGACCCTCGCCGCGCAGCCCCTCGGCCGCCTCGGCATAGCGGTCAAGCCGGTCCGACTGCCGCTCGATCCGGTCCCAGGTCAGGCCCAGCCATTCCAGGTCGCGCTGGATGCCGTCGGCATATTCCTGCTTGCTGCGCTCGCGGTCGGTATCGTCCAGCCGCAGGATGAAGGTGCCGCCCGCCTTGCGTGCGATCAGATAGTTCATCAGCGCCGTGCGCAGGTTGCCGACATGGATGTGGCCGGTGGGCGAAGGGGCGAAACGGGTGGTGGTCATGGGAGGTCTCCTGTCGGCTTCGCTCTTTCACAAACGGCGGTTTTTGTCCATATCAGGGCCAAAGACGAGGTTAGCCAATGCTTGACTGGAAGAACGCCGAGGCCCCCGACGCGGGCGCGATCGAGGAACTGGCGCGCGAGGCCATCGCCGCCCTGCCCCCGGAATTCGCCGGCCCTGCGCGCGCGGTGGTGCTGCGGGTCGAGGAATTCGCCGGCGAGGAATTCCTGGACGAGTTGCAGATCGACGACCCGCTGGAGCTGACCGGGCTTTACGACGGCGTGCCGATGACCGAGAAATCCGCCAGCGAGCCGCAGCATTTCCCCGACACCGTCTGGCTGTTCCGCCGCGCCATCCTGGACGAATGGGCCAGCCGCGGCGACGTGACCCTGGGCCAGCTGGTCGCCCATGTCGTGGTCCACGAATTCGCCCATCACTTCGGCTGGTCCGACGACGACATCGCCGCCATCGACCGCTGGTGGGAATGATGCACCAGGCGCCGATCCTGACCATCACCCTGAACCCGGCGCTGGACCTGACCACCTCGGCCCCGCGCGTGGTGCCGGACGGCAAGCTGCGCTGCACCGCGCCGCGCTTCGATCCGGGCGGCGGCGGCATTAACGTCAGCCGGGCGATCCGCGCCATGGGCGGCGAGAGCACGGCGCTGGTGGCGCTTGGCGGCGCGACCGGCGAGCGGCTGGCGGCGCTGCTGGCCGAGGCGGGCGTGCCCCTGGTGACGCTGCCCGCCCCGGGCGAGACCCGGCAGTCGGTGACCGTGGACGACCAGGCCCTGGGCCAGCAATACCGCTTTGTCATGCCCGGGCCGGAATGGTCGAGCGCGAACGTCGAGGCTGCCTTGCAGGCCGCCGTCGCGGCCGCTGCCCCCGATGCGCTGGTGGTGCTCTCGGGCTCGAACCCTCCGGGGGTGCCGGCGGGCTTTGCCGCGCAACTGGCCGAGCGGCTGCAGGGTTCGGGCGCACGGCTGGTGGTCGATACCTCGGGCGAGGCGCTGGCCATGGCCGCCGCCGTGGTCGACCGCCGGGTCGAGATCCTGCGCATGGACGATGCCGAGGCCGAGGGGCTGGCCGGCCATGCCCTGCCCTATCGCCTGGACACGGCGCGCTTCGCGGCCGGGCTGGTCGCCTCGGGCGCGGCGCATGCGGTGATCGTGGCGCGCGGCCGCGACGGCAATATCATCGCCACGCGCGACGGCCTCTGGCATGCCGAGGCGGCGCGCGTGCCCATCGTCAGCAAGGTCGGCGCCGGCGACAGCTTCCTCGCCGGCTTCGTGCTGGGCTATGCCCGGGGCTGGCCGGTGCCCGACGCCCTGGGGCTGGCCGCCGCCGCCGCATCCGCGACCGTGCAGACTCCCGCCAGCGAACTTTGCCGGGGCGAGGATGTCGAGCGGCTGTTCGCGGCCCGCGTCGTGACCGAGATGCGGCTGTAACCTTGCACCCCACCGATCCCCCTGCCCCGGTGGTCACGGCCGTCGTCGTCACCTTCAACCGCCGGGCGGCGCTGCAGAAGACGCTGGCGCGGCTTCTGGCCGAGCCGCTGGACCATGTGCTGGTGATCGAGAACGGCTCGACCGACGGCACCCGCGCGTGGCTGGCGACGCTGGACGAGCCGCGGCTGGCGGTGATCGAGATGGATCGCAACGGCGGCGGCGCCCTGGGGTTCGAGACCGGCATGCGCGAGGCGCAGGCACGCTTCGATCCCGACTGGCTGGTGCTGATGGACGACGACGCCCGCCCGCAGCCCGGCGCCCTCGCGGCCTTCCGCGCGGGGCTCGCCAGCGGGCGCTGGCCTGGGGCCCAGGCGCTGGCGGCGGCGGTGCGTTTCCCGGATGGCGGCATCTGCGAGATGAACCGGCCCTGGGTCAATCCCTTTGCCAGCCTGCCGGTGTTGCTGCGCGTGCTGGCCGGCGGCGGCCGCGCCGCCTTTCACATTCCCGACAGCGCCTATGCGCCCGGCACCGACCGGGTGCTGGACGGCACCTCCTTCGTCGGCTTCTTCATCTCGCGCGCGGGCGTGGCGCGGGCCGGCTATCCCGACGGTCGGCTGTTCATCTATGGCGACGACGTGCTTTATACGCTGGGCCTGACCCAGGCCGGGGGACGGCTGCTCTTCGCCCCCGACCTGACCTTCGAGCATGAATGCGCCACCCAGATCGCCGGCGCCATCCCGCGACCGTTCTGGAAGATCTATTACAACACCCGCAACCGCTGGCTGATCTATCGCCGTGCCGCCGGGCCGGTGCTGTTCCCGCTGCTGATGGCCCTGATGCTGCCGAAATGGCTCGCGACCGGCGGCTCGCTGCCCGAGGCCGAAAGGCAGGTCTGCCGCAAGCTGATCCGCCTGGCGATTCGCGACGCCTGGCGCGGCGATTTCAGCCGCAGCCATGCCGAGGTCACGCGGATCGCCGAAGGCGGCTGAGCCCCGCGCCGATTGCCCGGTCGGCATTTGGGTATTTCGGGAGCAAAGAAGAATGGCATTCCCGCGCTGCTTCCCCATATTCTTTCTTGTGAAAATATCCTCGGGGGTCGCCGGACGGTGCGCCACCGGTCCGAGGACCGGCCGGCGACGGGCAGACGGCCCCCGGCGTTATTCGGACTCGCCCAGCACCCGCAGCAGATATTTGCCATAGGCGTTCTTCGAGAACAGCTTCGCCCGCGCGCGCAGGTCGTCGGCGGTGATCCAGCCGGCCTCGAAGGCGATCTCCTCGGGGCAGCCGGTCTGCAGGCCCTGGCGCTGCTCCAGCGTGCGCACGAAATTGCCGGCGTCGAGCAGGCTGGCGTGGGTGCCGGTGTCGAGCCAGGCAAAGCCGCGGCCCATGCGCTCGACCGTCAGGCTGCCCTCGTGCAGGTAGGTTTCCAGAAGCGTGGTGATCTCGAGCTCGCCCCGGGCCGAGGGCTTGACCGCGCGCGCGCGCGCCGGCGCGGTGCCGTCGAGGAAATAAAGCCCGGTGACGGCGTAATCGGACGGCGGCACTTCAGGCTTTTCGATGATGGCGCTGGCCTTGCCGTCGGGATCGAAAGCGACGACGCCATAGCGTTCGGGGTCGGCGACGCGATAGCCGAAGACGGTGCCGCCGCTCTGGCGGTTGTCGGCGGCGGCCAGCAGCACCGGCAGGCCGTGGCCGAAGAAGATGTTGTCGCCCAGCACCATGGCCGAAGGGCTGCCGGCCAGGAAATCCTCGGCCAGCAGATAGGCCTGCGCCAGCCCGTCGGGCGAGGGCTGCACCAGGTATTCGAAGCGCAAGCCCCATTGGCTGCCGTCGCCCAGCAGGCGCTGGAACTGGAGCTGGTCCTCGGGCGTGGTGATGATGGCGATCTCGCGGATGCCGGCCAGCATCAGCACGGTGATCGGATAGAACACCATCGGCTTGTCATAGATCGGCAGCAGCTGCTTCGAGACGCCCATGGTGATCGGATAGAGGCGGGTGCCCGAGCCCCCGGCCAGGATGATGCCCTTGCGCGCGGGCGGAACGGTCTGGGTCATGCGGTCAGCTCCTGCAATATCTTGGCGAGCCCGGCCTGCCAGTCAGGGCGACTGATGCCGAAGTCCCGCAGAATGGCGGCGCAATCCAGGCGGGAATTCGCCGGACGTCGCGCCGGTGTCGGATAGTCCGAGGTCGGAATGTCGATGATGCGGCAGCCAAGCCCGGCGCCGGCCATGATGGCGCGGGCGAAATCGGCCCAGGTCGTGTCGGGGCTGCCGGCGAAATGGTAGAGGCCGCCCTGCGCCGGGTCGGCGCGCATCGCCGCCAGCATGGTCAGGCAGGCGCGGGCGATAGCCTCGGCCGGGGTCGGGCCACCGTGCTGGTCGGCGACGACGCGCAACTCGTCGCGCTCGCGCCCCAGCCGCAGCATGGTCTTGACGAAATTCGCGCCATGGGCGGAAAAGACCCAGGAGGTGCGCAGCACCGCCCATTGCCCGCCGGCGCTCGCGATGCCGCGCTCTCCGGCCAGTTTCGAGGCGCCATAGACGCCCAGCGGGCCGGTCGGATCGGTCTCGACCCATGGGTGCGCGCCCGAGCCGTCGAAGACATAATCGGTCGAGATGCTGAGGAAGGGCAGGCCCAGATCGGCGCAGGTCCGGGCCATGGCGGCGGGCGCCTCGGCATTGATGCGATGCGCGAGCTCGGGTTCGGATTCCGCGCGGTCGACGGCGGTATGGGCGGCGGCGTTCAGCACCGCCGCGCAGCCCGAGGCCCGGATCGCGGCCGCGCAGGCCTCGGGGTCGGAGAGATCGGCCTGGGCGCGGGTCAGGAACCGCGCCTGCGGCGCCAGCCGCGCCAGTTCCTGCGCGACCTGGCCGCTTTGGCCAAAGACCAGCAGGTCCATCACGCCGCGCCGAGCCTTTGGCCGACGCCCTGCCGGGTCAGCAGCGGGCGCCACCAGTCCTCGTTCGCCAGATACCATTCGACGGTGCGCGCGAGCCCCTCCGCGACCGTGACCGAGGGGCGCCAGCCCAGTTCGGTGCGGATCCGGGTCGGGTCGATGGCATAGCGCCGGTCGTGGCCGGGCCGGTCGGTGACGAAGCTGATCAGCCGCTCATGCGGCGCGGCATCCGGCCGCAGCCGGTCCATCTCGGCGCAGATCGTGCGCACCAAGTCGATGTTCCTGGCCTCGTTCTCGCCCCCGATATTGTAGCTTTCCCCGAGCGCGCCCTTTTCGAGGACCAAGAGCAGGGCGTCGGCGTGATCCTCGACATAGAGCCAGTCGCGGACATTGCCGCCGTCGCCATAGACCGGGATCGGCTTGCCGTGCAGCGCGTTCAGGATCACCACCGGCACCAGCTTCTCGGGAAAGTGGAACGGCCCGTAATTGTTGGAACAATTGGTCAGCACCACCGGCAGGCCATAGGTCTCGTGCCAGGCCCGGACCAGGTGGTCCGAGGCGGCTTTCGAGGCCGAATAGGGGCTGCGCGGATCGTAGGGCGTGTCCTCGGTGAACTGGCCGGTCTCGCCAAGGCTGCCGAAGACCTCGTCGGTCGAGATATGGTGGAAGCGGAAGCCCTCGGGCCGGCCTTGCCCCACCCAATAGGCGCGCGCGGCCTCCAGCAGGTTGTAGGTGCCGGTGACATTGGTCTCGATGAAGGCGCCCGGCCCGTCGATCGAGCGGTCGACGTGGCTTTCTGCGGCCAGGTGCATGATGGCGTCGGGCTTGTGCGCGGCCAGCACCCGGTCCAGCGCCGCGCGGTCGCGGATGTCGACCTGTTCGAAGGCGTAATGCGGGTCGTCCGCGACCGAGGCGACGTTTTCCAGGTTGGCGGCATAGGTCAGCGCGTCCAGGTTCACCACCGCATGCCCGCGCGCGATGGCCAGCCGCACCACGGCCGAACCGATGAACCCCGCCCCGCCGGTAACCAGAATCTTCATAGTCTCGCCTCGTAATCAAAGGGGCCCGCATAGGTGAAGGGGCTGTCGAAATCGCGCAATGCCGGGGCCTCGGCGTCCTTGCCGGACAGGATCGGACGACCGGTCAGGCCCCAGTCGATGCCGATTGTGTCCCAGGCGACCGCCCCGTCGCAATCCGGCGCGTAATGATCGCTACATTTGTAGATGATTTCCGTGTCCGGTTCGCGCGTGACGAAGCCGTGCAGAAAGCCCGGCGGGATCCACAGCTGCAAGCCGTTCTGGAACGACAGCTCGTATCCGGTCCAGCGGCCATAGGTCGGGCTGCCCTTGCGGATGTCGACGGCGACGTCGAACAGCCGGCCGCGCCCGCAGCGCACCAGCTTGCCTTGGGCATGCGGCGGCGCCTGGAAGTGCATGCCGCGCAGCGTGCCGCAAGCCGATGATAACGAATGGTTATCCTGGACGAACTCGGGCAGGTCCAGCCCGGCCTCGTGCAGCGTCCGCCGATTCCAGCTTTCCGAGAAAAACCCCCGTTCATCGCCGAAACGCCGGGGAGCAAGGACCAGGACGCCCGGAAGCGAGGTCTTTTCGATCTGCATCTGTCTCTACCAGATAAGTTCTGCGCGGAAGACCGCGCAGAGAAACCCGAGACGGCCCCCAAGGCGCCGCGCCGCGCCAACCTAGTCCTGCGGATGTTAAAATGCACGGGGAATAATGCGTGACTTGAAGGCGCGAATTATCGCCTTGTTAGGCAACCGGGAGCTGTCCCGCACCACCGCCACCTGCCACAAGCGAAACCCGCTATGCGCTATCGACTGATCGCCACCTATACGGGTGCTGATGCACCATTCGTGAGCAATATCACGGATTTGCGGACCCATTCCGGGCCCGAGGGCCATGCGCTCTACAGCGTCACCCATATGGGCGGCGGCATCGCGGCCTATCGCATCACCTCGGCCGAGCAGCCGATCCAGGTCATGGGCAGCCAGGCCTATCCGGCGGCCGCGGGCTATGCCGGCAACCCGGCGGCGGCCATCCTGCAACTTGGGGGTGATTCCGTGCTGTTCGGCACCGGCTTGCGCAATGGCACCGGCCCGGCGATCCGGCTGGGCAACCAGGGCGATTTCCTGGAAAGCGCCGCCGCGCCGGGCGGCAACCCGTTGCCGCAGGACATGATCCGGCTCGGTCAGTTCAGCACGCCCCTGGGCAATTTCCTCTACAGCGCCCGCGACGGCCAGACCGCCTTCGACATCTGGCGCGTGGCCGACAACGGCGGCATCAGCCATGTCACCCGCGCGCAGCTGCCGCTCGGCGCCGGCGTGCAGGGGACCGAGATCGACGCCATGCATGTCGCCACCCTGGGCGACCGCAGCTTCATCCTGGCCGCCTCGGGCATGGGCAATTACGTCTCGGTGCAGATGGTCCATGCCGACGGCAGCCTGGGCAGCGCGCAGATGCTGTGGTCGTGGAACGGTCTGGGCATGGACCAGCCCAGCCACCTGGGCACAGTGACGGTCGGCGGCGTGACCTATGCCGCCATCGCCGCCTCGCAAAGTTCGTCGCTGACCATGATGCGGCTGACCTATGACGGCCAGCTTCTGCCGGTCGACCATATCGTCGACGAGCGCACGACCCGCTTTTCCGGCGCCACGGCGATGGAGACGCTGAACATGGACGGCCGCGCCTTCATCTTCGTCGGCGGCGGCGACGACGGCATCAGCGTCTTCACCGTGCTGCCCGACGGCAAGCTCCTGCATATCGCGACGCTGGCCGACACAGACGACCGGGCGCTGGCCGATGTCTCGGCGATCTCGGCGATGGAGATCGATGGCAAGATCGCAGTCTTCGTCTCGTCCCGGACCGAGCGCGGCATCAGCCAGTTCGTCTTCGAGCCGGGCGAGATCGGCCTGACCCGCGTGGTCGGCGCCGGCGTGCAGGGCGGCACCGAGGGCAGCGACCTGATGCAGGCCAGCGCCGGCACGACCGATCTGCGGGGCGGCGCCGGCGACGACATCCTGATGTCGGGCAGCGCGCCCATCAGCATGACCGGCGGCGACGGCGCCGACATCTTCGCGGTGACCGAGGTCAACGGCCGCATCACCGTCACCGACTTCGAACTGGGCGTGGACCGGCTGGACCTGTCGGCGCTTGGCATGATCCGCAGCACCGACCAGCTGGTGTTTCGCCCGCAAGCCTTTGGCATCAAGATCTTCTATGGAAACTCGGTCATTTTCGTCATGACAAAAGACAACACCACGCTGCAAGCCGGCGCCTTCGACAATTCCCTGTTCCCGGTGACGCATTACGCCGCGCCCAACATGCGCACCGTCGTGCATGGCACGACCGGGAACGACTCGCTCAATGCCTCGCGCAACGGGTCCAAGATTCTGGGCTATGCCGGAAACGACCTGATCCTGGGCGGGCTTGGCAACGATGAGTTGAACGGGGGCCTCGGCAACGACACGCTTCGGGGCGGCGACGGGAACGACACGCTCTTCGGCATGGATGGCAACGACCAGGTCTATGGCGGCAACGGAAACGACCGGGTCTACGGCTGGAAGGGCAATGATACGCTTTACGGCGGGGCCGGAGACGACACGCTCGGCGGGGACGCTGGCAATGACGTCCTGTTCGGCGATGCCGGCAACGACCGGTTGGTGGACCTGGGCGGCAACAACACCCTGTGGGGCGGCGTCGGCAACGACTATCTGCAGATCGGCAATGCCGCCGGCAGGCTGAACGGTGACGACGGCAACGACACCCTGATCTCGGGAGCCGGCAACGACTATCTCTTCGGCGGCATCGGTAACGACAGCATGATGGCCGGGGCAGGCATGGACACGCTTATCGGTGGCATGGGCAATGATTACATGGCCGGCGGGGCGGACAATGACAGTCTGGATGCCGGCCGGGGCAACGACACGCTCTTCGGAGGGCTGGGCCACGACATCCTGCGGGGACGCGAAGACAATGACGTGGTCTACGGCGGCGAAGGCCACGACACGATCTGGGGCGATTCCGGCAATGACGCGCTTTATGGCGACGGCGGGCATGACGCCATCTATGGCGGCATTGGCAACGATTCCCTGTTCGGCGGCGACGGCAACGATACGCTGATGGGCCAGGACGGCAGCGACTCGCTGGCGGGCGGGCTGGGAAGTGACACGCTTTATGGCGGCAATGGCACCGACACGCTGATGGGCGGCGAGGGCCACGACCTGCTGGACGGTGGCGCCGATAATGACGTGCTTTACGGCGGCAATGGCCATGACCTGCTGCTGGGCGGAGACGGTGACGACACGCTTTACGGCGAGGGCGGCAACAACACGCTTCGCGGCGGAGCGGGCAACGATCTGCTCTGGGGGCAGGCCAGCTCCGACTACCTGTCGGGCGACGACGGCAACGACACGCTCTATGGCTTTCGCGGCGCCGACACGCTGTTTGGCGGCCTGGGCGACGACCTGCTGAACGGCGGCGAGGGCGATGATGAGGCCGGCGGCGGCGAAGGCAACGACACGCTGCTGGGCGAGACCGGCAACGACATCCTGCGCGGCGAGGGCGGCAGCGATTCGCTGCTCGGTGGCGCCGGGCACGACCTGCTGGACGGCGGCGATGGCGACGACCGGCTGGAAGGCGGCGCCGGCTATGACACCCTGACCGGCGGCGCGGGGGCCGATGTCTTCGTCTTCACCAGCGCCGAGAACTTCGGCAGCGGCAGCGACACCATCACCGATTTCCAGACCGGGCTGGACCGGATCGATCTGTCCGGGCTGAACCTGACCTTCATCGGCAGCGAGGCCTTCTCGGGCGCGGGCCAGGTCAGGACCGACCTGTCGCAGCCCGGCGCGACCCGACTGCTGGTCGACCTCGACGGCGACGGTGCCGCCGATCTGACAGTCGATCTGGGCACCCTGTCCAGCCTCGGCGCCTCGGACCTGCTGCTCTAGCGTTCCAGCAGGTCGCGGTGCCGGCGCTCGAGCAGCATCAGCCCCAGCAGCAGCAGCGTGACCGAGATGCCGATGACATATTCCGGATTGATGTAGCTGCCCTGATAGGTCGGATAGATCCCCTGCCGCATCAGCCCGACGCAATGGATCAGCGGATTGTACCACAGCAGGTTCTGCGCCTGGGGCGGCATCAGGTCGAAGGTGAAGAAGATGCCCGACATCAGGAACAAGGGCCGGGTCAGGATCTGCCAGATCCGCTCCCAGATCGGGAAGGCGGTCATCAGATAGCAGTTCAGCGTGCCGACCCCGACCGCCAGCAGCGTGACCAGCAGAAGCGATTCCAGCACCGGCGCCAGGTTCACCACCACCGGCAACTGAAAGATGACATAGATGCCGACGAAGACGATGGCGATCACCACGGTATGGGTCAGCGCGTTCAGCAGCACCCGCGCGATCATCGCATCGATGAAGGTCACGCTGGGATAGGCCAGGAAGGGGCGCGAGAAGCGGATCGAGCTTGCGACCTTGTTGGTGATGTCGTTGAACATCGCGAAGGGCAGGAAGCCCGTGGCATAGAACAGCGGAAAGTTGGTGCCCAGGCCCGGCCGGTTCAGCGCCAGGCTGAAGATCAGCGACAAGAGCGCCACGCCCAGCACCGGCTCGAGCACCGCCCAGACATAGCCGCCGGCGGATTTGCCATAGGTCGTCGCCATCTCGCGCAGCATCAGCGCCACGATGATGCGCATCATGCGAAAGCGCGGCCCGTTCCGGGACGGGCGCTGCGGCGGTCGAATCTCGCGGGTGATGTCGGACATGTGAACGCAAAAGCTGGTCTTGACGAGCCGCAATATGTAACAACTGCGCCGAAAAGGTAAACCAGCGAAAGCGCAACTGCGGTGAGCACCCCTTCGAACCCGGCCAGCGGCCCCTCCGGCGCCCCGGCCCAGCCAGCGGCGGACCAGCACGCGCCTGCGCGGCCCGCAGCCAATCCCGCCGCGTCAGCGCAGGCCAACCGGCCGTTCCAGGGCCAGGGCGCGCCCGCCCAGCCGCAAGCGCAGCCGCAGCCGGTGCCGGCCCGGCCGCAGGGCAATGCCCAGGCGCCGGCGGTGCGCCCGCAGCAGCAGGCCAAGCCGATCCCGGTGAAGCCCATGGGCCAACCCGTGCCCCGCCCGGCGCAGGGCCAGCCTCCGGCCCGGCCGGCGATCCCGGTCCGCCCCGCGGTCGGCATGGCCCAGCCGAAGCGCCGGCACTGGCTGATGCTTGCCTCGTTCCTGGCGCTGGTGGTGCTGCCGACCCTGCTCTGGGCCTGGTATCTCTGGGCCCGGGCCAGCGACCAATATGTCTCGTCCGTGGGCTTTTCGGTGCGCAAGGAGCAGATGACGCCGTCGATCGACCTTCTGGGCGGGCTGACCTCGTTCACCGGCGGCAGCGGCAGCGCCTCGGATACCGACATCCTGTACGAATACATCCGCAGCCAGGACATGGTCGAGCAGATCGACGCCCAGCTGGACCTGCGCGCGCGCTTCTCGCGCGACTGGCCGCATGATTTCGTCTTCGCCTTCAACCCCGATGGCCATGTCGAGGAACTGACCGAATACTGGCAGCGCCAGGTCAAGGTGCTCTATGACAGCTCGACCTCGCTCATCACGCTGAACGTCAGCGCCTTCAGCGCCGAGGACGCCCAGGCCATTGCCGCGGCGGTGTTCAAGCAGAGCTCGGACAAGATCAACCAGCTTTCCGCCGTCGCCCAGCAGGATGCGACGCGGCTGGCCAAGGCGGAACTGGACAAGACGCGCGATGAGCTGACCACCACCCGCCAGGCCATGACCGCGTTCCGCATGAAGTCGCAGATCGTCGATCCCCAGGCCGATCTCGCCGGGCAGATGGGCGTGCTGAGCGGGCTGCAGGGCCAGCTGGCCGAGGCGCTGGTCGCCCATGACATGCTGCTGGAGAACGCCCAGCCGACCGACCACCGCGTCACCCAGTCGCAGCAAAAGATCGACGCGCTGCGCCGGCTGATCGACCAGGAACGCGGCAAGTTCGGCGCCGAGGGCCAGGGCCCGGCCGGCGAAAGCTATGCCCAGCTGATGGCCGAATACGAAAAGCTGGCCGTGGACCGCGAATTCGCCGAGGGCGCCTATCGCACCGCCCGCATCGCCTATGAGACGGCGATGGCCGAGGCGCAGCGCCAGTCGCGCTACCTCGCCGCCCATATCGAGCCCAAGATCCCGCAAAGCTCGACCGAGCCGCAGCGGCTGTGGCTGCTGTTCATGGTCGCCGGCATGCTGCTGGCCGCCTGGTCGGTCCTGGTCCTGATCTATTACAGCATCCGCGACCGCGCCTGAGCCATGATCCGGCTGGAGAACCTGACCAAGGCCTATCGTCTGAAGGGGCGCCGGACCGTGGTGGCCGACAATATCAGCGCGGTCTTTCCGACCGGCGCCTCGGTGGGGCTGCTGGGCCGCAACGGCGCCGGCAAGTCGACGCTGCTGCGCATGATCGCGGGCACCGTCTCGCCGACCTCGGGGCGGGTGCTGTCGGACGGCACGATCTCCTGGCCGGTCGGCTTCATGGGCAGCTTTCACGGCGAACTCAGCGGGGCGCAGAACGTGCGCTTCGTCGCCCGCATCTATGGCGTGGACAGCGACGAGCTGGTCGATTACGTCGCGGATTTCGCCGAGCTGGGCCAGCATTATCACCAACCCTTCGCCAGCTATTCCTCGGGGATGCGGTCGCGGCTGGCGATGGGCACCAGCATGGGCATCCATTTCGACACCTATCTGGTCGATGAGGTGACCAGCGTCGGCGACGCCGATTTCCGGGTGAAGTCGCAACGGGTGTTCAACGACCGCATGGCCAATTCCGGCGCTATCGTGGTCAGCCATTCCATGCCGATGATCCGCAATATGTGCACCATGGGTGCCGTGCTGGAGCGCGGCACGCTGGAGGTCTACGAGGATCTCGAGGAGGCCATCGCCCGGCACGAGGCGATCCTGCGCGTGCCGCCGGCGGTGGCGGGGGACTAGCCCGCCAGCAGCGCCTCGATCTCGGCCCGTTTCGCGGCGACCAGGCCCGCGTCGCCGCGCGATTCGACGTTCAGCCGCACCACCGGCTCGGTGTTCGAGCTGCGCAGGTTGAAGCGCCAGTCGGCGAATTCCAGGCTGACCCCGTCGGTGTCGTCGCGCTGCAGCGCCATTGGCGCGAAATGCCCGACGACGCGGGCGATGGCCGCAGCGGGATCGGCCAGGCGGAAATTGATCTCGCCCGAGGAGGGAAAGGCCCGCATCCGCTCGGCCAGCAGCGCGCCCAGGCTGGTGCCCTTGCGGCTGACCAGCTCGACCACCAGCAGCCAGGGGATCATGCCGCTGTCGGCAAAGTGGAAATCGCGGAAATAGTGATGCGCCGACATCTCGCCGCCATAGATCGCGCCCGACGCGCGCATGGCGCGCTTGACGAAGGCATGGCCGGTGCGGGCCTGCACCGCCTGCCCGCCCGCCCCCGCGATCATGTCGCGGCTGTTCAGCACCACGCGCGGATCGTGCACGATCTTCTCGCCCGGGTGCTTTTCCAGGAAGGCGGTGGCCAGCAAGCCGACGATATATTCGCCGGGGATGAAATTCCCCTTTTCGTCGAAGAAGAAGCAGCGGTCGAAATCGCCGTCCCAGGCCACGCCCAGGTCGGCGCCATGTTCGCGCACCGCATCCGCCGTCATCGGCTGGTTTTCCGGCAGCAGCGGGTTCGGGATGCCGTTCGGGAAGCTCGGATCGGCATCGTGGTTGACGCGGATGAAGCGCAACGGCGCGCCGCGCCGCGCCAATTCCGCCGCGACGGCATCGAAGGTCGGCCCGGCCGTGCCATTGCCGGCGTTGACCAGAACGGTCAGCGGCTTCAGCGCGGCAATATCGACGAAATCGGCCATGGCGCGGGCATAGCTGTCGCGCGCCTCGGCGAAATCGCGGGTCACGCCCGGCGCGGCGGGTTTGGTGAAATCGCCCGATTGCGCCAGCGCGGCGATGGCGGCGAAATCGCCCTCGGGGTCCAGCGGCGCGGCGCCGCGCCCGACCAGTTTCATGCCGTTATAGTCGATGGGGTTGTGCGAGGCCGTCACCTCGATCCCGCCATCGGCGCCGAAATGCGCGGTGGCGAAATACATTTCCTCGGTGCCGGCCAGGCCCAGGTCGCGCACATTCGCGCCGCCCTCGTTCAGCCCGCGGATCAGCGCGGCGGCGAGTTCCGGCGAGGTCTCGCGCGTGTCGCGGCCGACGATCACCTCGCGCGCGCCCAGGACCTGCGCGAAGGCGCGGCCGATGCGCCAGGCCACGTCGGCGTCAAGCTCGGTCCCCAGCCGGCCGCGCACGTCATAGGCCTTGAAACAGTCGATCCGTCGCGCCTCAGCCATCTGCCATCCCCTTTTGCCGCCCCTTGGCTACACCAGCCGCCCGGAGATGGGAATAATGCGTCAGCATCGCAGAAGGGTTAACGCCTCCGCCAAAGGGTGGAGGTGACGTGCGGCGGCGCCCGCGCTAGACCGGGTGAAACAAGGAGATTGTCATGGATACCAAGGCCCTGATCGCCGCCTATTACGACGCCTTCAACGCCGGCCGCACCGATGAGATGCTGGCCTATCTGCATGACGAGGTCGAGCATCACGTGAACGAGGGCGGCATCCGTCGCGGCAAGGCGGCTTTCGCCGCGTTCAACGCCCACATGACCCGCAGCTACCAGGAGCGGCTGACCGACATCGTGATCTTTGCCAACGAGGCCGGCGACCGCGCGGCGGCGGAATTCGTGGTGAACGGCACCTATCTGGCGACCGACGAGGGCCTGCCCGAGGCGAAGGGCCAGACCTATGTCCTGTCCGCCGGCACCTTCTTCACCATCAAGGACGACAAGATCGCCCGCGTGACGACCTATTACAACCTGGCCGACTGGACCCGGCAGGTGGTCGGGGAATGATCGAGACGCGCAGCCTGACCGGGGATGCCGTGGCCGAGGTGCTGGACGACCTGGCGCGGCTGCGCATCGCCGTGTTCCGCGACTGGCCCTATCTCTACGACGGCGACCTGGCTTACGAGCGCGACTACCTGCGCGCCTATCAGTCGCCCGGCGCCGTGGTGGTCGCGGCCTATGACGGCACGCGCATGATCGGCGCCGCGACCGGGGCGCCGATGGAGGATCACGCCGGCGATTTCGCCGCCGCCTTCGCCGCGCGCCCCGAGCCGCTGGAGCAGATCTTCTATTGCGCGGAATCGGTGCTTCTGCCCGAATATCGCGGCCATGGGCTAGGCCACGCCTTCTTCGACGGGCGCGAGGCGCAGGCCCGCGCGCTGGGGCGTCGCTACAGCGCCTTTTGCCGCGTGGTCCGGCCCGAGGACCATCCGCTGCATCCGCAGGACTATCGCCCGCTGGACGGCTTCTGGCGCAAGCGCGGTTACGCGCCGCTGCCGGGCGTGGTGGCCGAATTCGAGTGGAAGGACATCGGCGAGGCCGCGCCGACCCGCAAGCCCCTGCAATTCTGGATGAAGACGCTGTGACCCGGACCATCCGCATCGCCGCCGCAGCCTATCCCTTCGACTGGCTGGCGGACTTCGACGCCTATCGCGCCAAGATCTCGGCCTGGGTGGCCGAAGCGGGTGATTGCGACCTGCTGGTCTTTCCCGAATATGGCGCCATGGAGCTGGCCTCGCTGGGCGGCCGCGCGGTGGCGGGCGACCTCGAGGCCTCGCTCCATGAGGTCGCCCGCCACGAGGCGGCGCGCGACGCGCTGCATGCGGAACTGGCGGCGCGGCACGGGCTGCATATCCTGGCCGCCTCGGGCCCCCGTTTCGAGGGGCCGCGCCCGGTCAACCGCGCCGTGCTGTTTGGCCCCACCGGCCGCCTCGGCCACCAGGACAAGCAGGTGATGACCCGGTTCGAGCGCGAGGACTGGGATGTGACCGACGCCTCGGGCCTGCGGGTCTTTGACACGGCGGTGGGTCGGCTGGGCGTGCTGATCTGCTATGACAGCGAATTCCCGCTGCTGGGGCGGGCGCTGGCCGAGGCCGGGGTCGAGGTGATCCTGGTGCCCTCCTGCACCGACACGGTGGCGGGCTACAACCGCGTCCGCATCGGCGCCATGGCGCGGGCGCTGGAGAGCCAATGCGTGGTGGTGCAGGCGCCGACGGTGGGCTGCGTGGACTGGTCCCCCGCCATCGACGAGAACCGCGGCGCGGCGACGATCTATGCTCCGCCGGACGGGCTGTGGCCGGAAAGCGGCGTGGTGGCCGAGGGGACGATGGACGCGCCGGGCTGGGTCAAGGCCGAGGTGGATCTGGACCTGGTGGCGGGAAGCCGGCGGAACGGGCGGGTGCTGCCCTTTGCGCATTGGGGAGAGACGGTGGGGGTTCGGGTGACGGGCGCGCCGTGACCTTGGAAGAGATCGGGCATTTGCGCGAGATCGCCGAGCAATATGCTTATGCTGATGGCGCACAAGGTTCGTTTCGCAGACTGTCGGGCCAAATTTCCGACGCGGCTCGAGAAAATGGAGCCGGAGAGCTTTACGTGCCTTTCAATAATACCTATCAATTCGGCGACGTTGCCTTTTCGTATGGCAGGGGAACGGTCTCAGGCTCCTTCCTGGGAACGGTCGAATATCACGACGATATGCTGCGGATCACTGGTGAAAGCAACTTTGAGTTCACCGACGAATTTGCCGATCCTCTGGATATGAATTTCGAGCCCGGTGGCATACCCTATCACATCAGCGGAACATGGCGCGCAAGCTTTTCGGCAGAGGTGCTAAGAGACCGCAGAAATAGCATTTACTTTGATCGAAGGAAATGATGGAGATGCTGCGCACGTTTGCCCATCATCTGCTTCTGCTGCCGGTCTTTCTTTTCCTGCTCTGGGCGGCGGTCGCGGGGGTGCAATGGGTCAGGCATGCACCCAAAAGCGTCACCCTACCAAATGGCATGATGCTCAAGCTGCAATATTATTTCCCCCGCGCTCCGGTCGCGCTTTTGCCACGGATGGCAGAACGATCCTTGCCCGCAGGCTTGAATTCCTTTGCTTCAACGATCGCTATGTCAGGATCACGTCCTACAAATTCGGTGATTCCGGCATTTACGACGCCCAGACCGACGCCAAGGTCCGGGAAGAGCAGTATGACACTGTTGCGCGTGAGCTACGCTCAGGGAGGGGAGGATGCAACGGCTATTACACTGGCCTGCTCGGAGCTGTTTTTCTGCTCGATGGCCAAAAATTCCCGTTCCTGCCGCCCTGCGAATGGCGCAACCTGAACAACCCGGCGCTGAAAAACCGCGCCTGGTTCGATCGTCCCTGCGATGACCGGTCGGGGCGGGAGGAGATGCGCGCTCCGACCGTCGCGGGCGATACCGCCGTCCAGTCCGACCTCGGGCCATAGACCGCGTCCGCCGCGAAGCGACTCAAGACCGCATCCGGCGCGGGCCAGCGCGCGGACGCCGGGTGCGGCTGCCTCGACCTACTGCTCCACGGTCCCCTCGGGCTCCTCCGGCACCGCGCCCTCGGGCGTCTCCCCCTGCACCGCACCCTCGGTCGGCACCGCAAGCCGGTTGTCCTCCCACTCGCCCGAGGCCACCTCGCCCGTTGCATAGCGCATCACGCCCGCGCCCTGGCGCTTGCCCATGACGAAATGGCCGGTGTAGACGTCGCCATTGGCATAGGTGGCCACGCCCTCGCCGTCGATCTCGCCTTGCTTCCACAGGCCCTCGTAGCGGAAGCCGTCGGGCGCGATCAGCCGGCCCTTGCCTTGCCGCAGCCCGTCCACGAAGGAGCCGTCGTAGGTGGTGCCGTCGGCATAGGTGGCTTGGCCCTGGCCGTGGCGCTGGCCGTCGCGCCAGGCGCCGTTGTAGACATAGCCGTCGGGATAGGTCATGCGGCCCTGCCCCTCGTTCCGGCCGCGCTTGAAACCGCCTTCGTAGACCAGGCCATTGGCGTATTTCGCCACGCCCTGGCCCTCGATCACCCCGGCCAGCCAGTCGCCGTCATAGGTGGCGCCGTCGGGATAGGTGATCAGCCCGCGCCCGTCCGGCATATCGGCCTTCAGCGCGCCCTCGTAGACCGAGCCGTCGGGATAGGTGATGCGGCCCAGCCCCTCCATCCGGCCCTCGACCCAGTCGCCGGAATAGACATAGCCGTCGGTGCCGGTGAAGGTGCCTACGCCCCAGCGCTTGTCGGCGCGGAAATCGCCCTCGTAGCGGTCGCCGTTGGCGAAGGTGGCGATGCCCTTGCCCTCGCGCCTGCCATTGGCAAAGCGCCCCTCGTAGCTGTCGCCCGAGGGCTGGACCAGCTTGCCCTGCCCCGCCATCTGCCCGGCCGACCAGCCGCCAACATAGGACAGCCCGTCCGGCATGGTCAGCTTGCCCTGGCCGGAACGCTGGTCGGCCTTCATCCCGCCCTCATAAGCGGCGCCGTCGGGATAGGTGATCTTGCCGAAGCCTTCCTTGACGCCGGCCTTCCAGTCGCCCTCGTAGCGATAGCCGTTGGGCTGGGTCAGCACGCCCTTGCCGTCATGCAGCGCGTTGACAAAGCCGCCCTTGTAGAGTGAGCCATTGGCGTAATGCGCCTCGCCCTGGCCGGTAATCTGGCCGTCCAGCCAGTCGCCCTCGTAGGTGCCGCCGTCGGCATAGGTGATCTTGCCCTTGCCGTTGGGCTTGCCCTTGGCGAAGGCGCCTTCGTAGACCGAGCCGTTGGGGAACTTCGCCACGCCCTGGCCCAGGATCTCGCCCTCGACCCAGTCGCCGGTGTATTCATAGCCCGAGGGCAGGCGATAGGTGCCGCGGCCGTGCTGCTTGCCGTTGCGGAAGGTGCCCTCGTAGACGCCGCCGTCGTCATATTGCTTGGTGATGACGGATTGGGCGGCGGCCACGCCGCTGCCGGCCAGGATCATCGCGCATGCGAAAATGGCTGCCTTCATGGACCTGCCTCCGCCTCTTGTTCGTTCTTTCGGCAAGGGTTTACCGCATGGGCCGGCCGGCGCAAAGCCGACTTTTCCTTTGCCGCGCCCTCGCCTATCACAGGGATCAAAGCCGAAGGACGCACCATGACCGATACGTTCCGCATCACGCTGGCACAGCTGAACCCCACCGTCGGCGACCTGCCGGGCAATGCCGACAAGGCCCGCGATGCCTGGCAGCAGGCGCGCGCGGCAGGGTCCGACATGCTGGTGCTGCCCGAGATGTTCATCACCGGCTACCAGACGCAGGACCTGGTGCTGAAAGCCGCCTTCACCCAGCAGGCCATGGCCGAGATCGAGACGCTGGCCCGCGACTGCGCCGAGGGCCCCACCATCGGCATCGGCGGCCCCTTTGCCGAGGGGGACCGGCTCTACAATGCCTATTGGGTCTTGCAGGACGGCCGGGTCGCCGCCCGCGTGCTGAAGCACGAACTGCCGCACAAGCAGCTGTTCGACGAATGGCGGCTGTTCAACGTCGGGCCGATCTCGGGCCCCTACAGCGTGGGCGGCGTCCGCATCGGCAGCCCGATCTGCGAGGACGCCTGGTGGCCCGAGGTCGCCGAGACCCTGGCCGAGACCGGGGCCGAGATCCTTATCGTGCCGAACGGCAGCCCCTATCACCGGGGCAAGCTGGACCTGCGCATGGGCCACATGGTCGGGCGCGTGGTCGAGACCGACCTGCCGCTGGTCTATCTGAACTCGGTCGGCGGCCAGGACGACCAGCTCTATGACGGCGCCAGCTTCGTGCTGAACCCGGGCAGGACCGGCGGCGCCGACAAGGTCGTGCAGCTGGCGCCCTTTGACGAACAGATCGTGCATGTCGACTTCACCCGCACGCCCGATGGCTGGCGCGCGGTGCCGGGGCCGATGGACCACCAGCCCGACGAATGGGAACAGGATTACCGCGCCATGACCGAAGGGCTGCGCGACTACATGCGCAAGTCCGGCTTCCGCAAGGTGGTGCTGGGCATGTCGGGCGGCATCGACTCGGCGCTGGTCGCGACCATCGCCTGCGACGCCATCGGGCCGCAGAACGTGCGCTGCGTGATGCTGCCCAGCGAATACACCTCGCGGGCCAGCCTTGACGATGCCGCCGATGCCGCGACCCGGCTGGGCGCGCGGCTGGACACGGTGCAGATCGAGGGCGCCCGCGACGCGGTCGGCGCGGCGCTGGCACAGCTGATGGAGGGGACGAAACCCGACACGACCGAGGAGAACATCCAGTCCCGGTTGCGCGGCGTGATGCTGATGGCGATCTCGAACAAGTTCGGCGAGCTGCTCTTGACCACCGGCAACAAGTCCGAGGTCGCGGTAGGCTATGCCACGATCTATGGCGACATGGCCGGCGGCTACAACCCGATCAAGGATCTGTACAAGACCCGGGTGTTCGAGACCTGCCGCTGGCGTAACCGCAACCACCGTCCCTGGATGCAGGGCCCGGCGGGCGAGGTGATCCCGCCGCAGATCATCACGAAACCGCCCTCGGCCGAGCTGCGCCCGGACCAGAAAGACCAGGACAGCCTGCCGCCCTATGAGGTGCTGGACGCGATCCTGGAGGGGCTGGTCGAGAAGGACCTGGCGCTGAAGGACCTGGTCGCCCAGGGCTTCGACGCCGAGACGGTGAAGAAGGTCGAGACGCTGCTTTATGGCAGCGAATGGAAACGCTACCAGGCGGCGCCCGGCCCGCGAATCTCGACCAAGGCCTTCTGGCTGGACCGGCGCTATCCGCTGGTCAACCGCTGGCGCGACCGGCTCTAGGGTCGCATCCCGGGTGACGCCACGTCATGCCGGCGCCGGCATGGCGTCATTTCCGACATCACCCTGATATCGCGATGGAAAATTTGACCGATCATTAAAATCCTGTCGATTTGGACAGGTATCTAAACTTGCAGGCATTCCCTAGCTATCCAGCCGTGCCCCGCGTTGCCTATCCTTGGGGCAGGACGTGATGCAGGACCGGATGTTCCGGGACGCGCATGACTGAATGGTTCACTGGTATCGACCCTCCCCGTCGGAGGGTCTGTTAATGATGAGGGTCTGCTTATGCCGACAACGACGACGATTCGCGTCATTTCCCTGGGCACGCATCGCGACTTGGACAGCAACGAGCGCTACCTGGGCGCGGAACGGGCCGGCGAGCTGGTCGGCACCACCTTCGGCAGCGCGGATGACCCGCTGGCCCGCAGCATTACCCCGGTGACGCTGAACGACGGCAACGGCAACCGGTCCATCGGCTTCGACGGCCCGCACGGCAGCCCGCGCGGCGAATACGTGCTGCATGACGGCGTGCGCTACAACCTCGACTCGGGCATCATCTATTCCGGCACCGTCACCTATATGGACGGCACGACCGCCAGCAACGTGCCGCTGCGTATCCTGCAGGCGACCGACGGCACGCTGGCCTTGGTGCCGCCGCCCAGCAACGCCTCGCAGGCCGAAATCCAGGGCGTGACCAGCAAGGCGATCCAGTCGATCACCCTGACCCGGGTCATCAACAGCAATTTCAACGGGCTCGACACCTCGCGCTATGGGCTGACCGACCCGACATTCGTCTGCTTCCGCAACGGCACGCTGATCCTGACCGCGCGCGGCAATGTCGCGGTCGAGGATCTGCGCGTCGGCGACATGGTGATGACCCGCGACCACGGGCCGCAGCCGCTGCGCTGGATCGGCTCGAAACAGGTGACGCCGGAACTGCTGCAGCTGTTCCCGAACATGCGCCCGGTGCGGATCCGCGCAGGCGCGCTGGGGGCCGACCTGCCGGCGCGCGACCTTTACGTCTCGCAGCAGCACCGGATCCTGGTCAGCTCGAAGATCGCCGAGCGTGTGCTGGGCGAGGCCGAGGTTCTGGTCGCCGCCAAGCACCTGACCGGGATCGACGGCATCGAGATCGACGACAGCGCCGAGGCGCTAAGCTATTTCCACCTGCTGTTCGACCGGCACGAGATCGTCTGCTCGGAAGGCGCGCAGACCGAGTCGCTGTTCACCGGCCCCGAGGCGCTGAAGGCCGTGCCGCCCGAGGCGCGGGCCGAAATTCTGGCGCTGTTCCCCGAACTGCTGGCCGAGGGCCGGGCGCATGAACCTGCGCGCCGCCTCGGCTCTGGCCGCGAGGGGCGGCAGCTCGCGAAGCGCCATGCCGCAAACGGACGCGAGCTGCAAACGGCGCGGTCGCGCTGAAACTCCAGGCCCCGGACCACCACATGCCGGGGCCTTTTCCCTTCCGCGCCCGCCGCGTTCAGACCAGCACGTCCTGGCGCTGCTGCTGGCCGACGCCGAACACGCGCTTGTAGCGGGCGATTTCCTCGGCCGGGCCGGTGGCCTTCTCGGGGTTGTCGGACAGTTTCACCGTCGGCCGGCCATCCGCCGCCACTGCCTTGCAGACCAGCGAAAACGGCGCCAGCCCGTCGCCCGGCACCAGCCCGCGGAAATCGTTGGTCAGCAAGGTGCCCCAGCCGAAGCTGACCTTCACCCGGCCGCGGAAGCGCCGGAACAATTCGCGGATCTTGTCCACGTCCAGCCCGTCCGAGAAGATGATCAGCTTGTCGCGCGGATCCTCGCCCCGGTCCTGCCACCAGCGGATCGCGGTTTCGGCCCCCTCGGCCGGGTCGCCGCTGTCGACGCGGATGCCGGTCCAGCCCGCCAGCCAGTCCGGCGCATGCTCCAGGAAACCCTTGGTGCCATAGGTGTCGGGCAGGATGATGCGCAGCATGCCATCATGCTCCTCGTGCCAATCGGCCAGCACGCGATAGGGGGCCTGGCGCAATTCCTCGTCCGTATCGGCCAGCGCGGCATAGACCATCGGCAGTTCGTGGGCGTTGGTGCCGATGGCCTCGATGTCGCGGCGCATGGCGATCAGGCAGTTCGAGGTGCCGATGAAGCGCTGATCTCCCAGCCCCTCATACATCGCCTGCACGCACCAGTCCTGCCACAGGAAGCTGTGCCGGCGCCGGGTGCCGAAATCGGCGATGCGCAGCTCGGGGCCAAGCTCGCGCAATTGCTCGATCTTTTCCCACAGCCGCGCCATGGCCCGGGCATAGAGCACCTGCAATTCGAAACGCCCCATGTCCTTCAGCACCGCGCGCGAACGCAGCTCCATGATGATGGCCAGCGCCGGGATCTCCCACAGCATGACCTCGGGCCAGCGGCCTTCGAAGGTCAGCTCATACTGGCCGTCGCGCTTTTCCAGCTGATAGGCGGGCAGGCGCAGGTTTTCCAGGAACTCCATGAAGTCCGGGCGGAACATCTGGCGCTTGCCATAGAAGGTATTGCCGCGCAGCCAGGTGCTTTCGCCGCGCGTCAGCGACAGCCCGCGGACATGGTCCAGCTGTTCGCGCAGCTCGCCCTCGTCGATCAATTCGGCCAGGCGGATGGACCTGGTGCGGTTGATCAGGCTGAAGGCGACATGCGTGTCGGGCCTATTGCGGAAAACCGACTGGCACATCAACAGCTTGTAGAAGTCGGTGTCGATCAGCGACCGCACGATCGGGTCGATCTTCCACTTGTGGTTATAGACGCGGGTCGCGATATCGACCGTCGGTATCATCATGCCAAAGTCACTCCCGCCTGGCGCATCCTCTCACGGGCTGCCTCGCGCGAGCCGTCCAGGTCGATGGCGCGGGTGGCTTCCTCGATCACCGTGGCGCGAAAGCCCAGCCGCGCCGCGTCCATGGCCGACCAGGCGACGCAGAAATCATGCGCCAGGCCGACGAAGGCCAGCTCGGTCAGGTCGCGCTCGCGCAGATAGCCGGCCAGACCGGTCGCGGTGCGGTGATCGTTCTCGTAAAAGGCGGAATAGCTGTCGATCTGCGGCCGGAATCCCTTGCGGATCACCAGATCGGCGCAATCGACGGCCAGCGCCGGATGGAACCCCGCCCCCGGGCTGCCGATGACGCAATGCGCCGGCCACAGCACCTGCGGGCCATAGGGCATCGCGACCTCGGAAAAGGCGGTCGCGCCGGGGTGGTTGTCGGCAAAGCTGGCGTGGTCATGCGGGTGCCAGTCCTGGGTCAGCACCACGGCGTCGTAATCCGCCATCAGGTCGTTGATCCCGGCCACGATCTCATCCCCGCCCGCCACGGCCAGCCGGCCGCCCGGGCAGAAATCCAGCTGCATGTCGATGACGATCAAGGCCTTGGGCATGGCTTTGCTCCTGCTTTGACAAAAGTCGTAGGCGGGTGGGCCGGGGGCGTCAATGCCGCAACTTGATCCATGCCGCGCACGGCGCTAAGGCCAGGCCATGCTGACCGTCGCCGCGCTTTACCATTTCACCCGCTTCCCCGACCCAGCCGCGCTGAAGGCGCCGCTGGCGAAATGCGCCTGCGCGCATGGCGTCAAGGGCACGCTGCTGCTGGCGCCCGAGGGCATCAACGGCACCATCGCCGGCACGCGCGCAGGGATCGACGCCGTGCTGGCGCATATCCGCGCCCTGCCCGGCTGCGCCGCCCTGGAATGGAAGGAAAGCCCGGCCGAGGCCCTGCCCTTTGGCCGCATGAAGGTGCGGCTGAAGCGCGAGATCGTCACCATGGGCCAGCCCGACGTGGACCCGACCGCCGCCGTCGGGCGTTATGTCGCACCATCGGACTGGAACGCGCTGATCCAGGCCCCGGACGTGGCGGTGATCGACACCCGCAACGATTACGAGGTCGAGATCGGCAGCTTTGCCGGCGCCGTCGATCCCGGCACCCGCAGCTTTCGCGACTTCCCGGAATGGTGGCGCCAGAACCGCGACCGCTTTGCCGGCAAGCGCATCGCCATGTTCTGCACCGGCGGCATCCGCTGCGAGAAATCGACCAATTTCCTGCTGGGCGAAGGCGTGCCCGAGGTCTTTCACCTGAAAGGCGGCATCCTGAAATACCTCGAGGATGTGCCCCAGGCCGAAAGCCTGTGGCAGGGCGAATGCTTCGTCTTCGACAAGCGCGTCAGCATCACCCACGGCTTGCGGCCGGGGCGCCACGGCCTGTGTCACGCCTGCCGCCGGCCCTTGGCGCCCGAGGACCGCGCCCGCCCGGAATACGAGGAAGGCGTCAGCTGCCACCGCTGCGCCAGCGAATATTCCGAGGCCGACCGCGCCCGATTCCGTGAACGCCAGCGCCAGGCCGCGCGCGGCGAATGTTTCGGCGAGCCATAGGACCAGGCTTTCAGCAACATTCGGTTACGCCCGGCAAGCTGTTGAAAATAATAAAATTACCCGCTTCACGCCCGCTCAAATCTGCTTGAGCGGCTAAGCCGTTCTTCCTGCGGCATTTCCCGCCGCCGCCCAAGGGGCCCCAGTCACCGGCTGACACTTGTCCGTGCTGCGGCGCCGCAAAAGCTTCCATCCGGCGGGGGTGGTGCTAGGCATGGGGGCCGAGGGATCTGGGCCAGACCGGCCCGCAAGAAATGGAGAACTCACAATGAAAGCAATTGGTTACGCAACCCTTGTCTCGCTGATCGCCGGCGGGGCCTATGCCGGGGGCTATGTCGCCCCGGTGGTCGAGCAGCCCGTTATTGCCCCGGTCGAGACGATCGCGCCGGCCCCGGTCGGCAACTGGGACGGCTTCTATGCCGGTCTGCAATACGGCAAGGGCTCGGGCGATCTGGGCGACCGCGGCGCGCTGCCGGACTTCGGCGATTTCGACGCCTATGGTCTGCATGCCGGCTACCAGAGGGGCTTCAACAAGTTCGTCCTGGGCGGCGAGCTGGACTATAACAAGGTCTCGCCCGACGAGAACTACAGCGACGGCGACATGACCCGGCTGCGGCTGCGCGCCGGCTATGACGCCGGCAAGTTCCTGCCCTATGTCACGCTGGGCGCCGCCAAGCTCGACACCGACGAATTCTCGGACACCGGCATGACCTATGGCCTGGGCGTCGACTACAAGGTCGCCGAGCACTTCACCGTCGGCGCGGAATACACCCGCAACGCCTTCAAGGACGTGCTGCAGGACAGCGCCGGCGTCGACGGCAACGACCTGGACATGGACCTGGTGCAGGTCCGGGCGTCCTACAAGTTCTGACGCTAAGGGGTGGGCGCGCCTTGGACGCGCGCCCGCCCTGCCCGCTGCATGACCGGCAGCCGGCGCAATCGCAGGCTCGTTTTCACAGAATGCCTTCGCTAGGTCATGTTGACAAATGGCGGAGCCAGAGGCGGATCGACGTGATATCGATGAAGCCAAGGAAGCTTTCGGCGGTCTTGTCGTAGCGGGTGGCGACACGGCGAGCGTTCTTGAGCTTGTTGAAGCACCGCTCGACAAGGTTCCGCAGCCGGTAGAGCCTGCGATCGACAGCGACACGGAGCCTGCGAGACTTGCGCATCGGGACCACCGGCAGGATGCTACGCGCCTCCATGGTTTTGCGAACCTTGTCGGAGTCATAGCCGCGATCGGCCAGCAGGATGCAAGGCTCCGGCAGGTTGTCGTCCATGACCAGATCAAAGCCCAGGTAGTCCGATGTCTGGCCCGGCGTGATGTCCGACCTCATTGGCAGCCCGGCAGCATTGACGCGCAGGTGGACCTTGGTCGTGAAACCACCTCTTGAACGGCCAAAACCCTGTCTTGGAGTCCCCCTTTTGCGCCCGCTGCCTGATGATGGGCGCGGATCACGGTGCTGTCGATCATCTGGAGCGCATCCGGCACGATCCGACTTTCGTTCAGCGCTTCGAGGATCTGCTCCCACAACCCCGCCAGGGTCCAGCGCCGGAACTGGCGGTAGACACTGGACCACTTCCCGAACTCTTCTGGGAGGTCGCGCCAAGGAGAGCCGGTCCGCGCGATCCAGAAAATCCCATCAAGAACAAGGCGGTGATTTGCGGGCTTGCGCCCGTTCGGGGCGCGCACGGCCAGAATGAAGCGCTCATGAAACGCCCATTCCTCGTCCGACATCAGGTCTCGTGCCAAGCTGGTCTCCATTGCAGGTACCAGCTTGAATCACGATCAGGCCACCCTGTGAATCCCTTTTGTCAACACCACCTAGGTTCGGGATGAGACATTCATTCCGACAGGCATTTCATGACGATCTTCATTAACGGCACCGCCGGCAACGACCGGCTGCGGGCCGAGAGCACCTTCCCCTATCGCGAGACCATCGTCATCAACGGCCTGGCCGGCAATGACATATTGACCGGCAGCTTCCTGAACCCGAACGCGCTTTACGGCGGTGCCGGTCGCGACACGCTGGAGGGCGGCGCCGCGACCAATCTGCTGGACGGCGGTCTGGGCGACGACCTGCTGCGCGCTTGGCAGGGCACCGGGAACGTGCTGCGCGGCGGGGCCGGCAACGACCTGCTGACCGGCGGCAACCAGGGCAGCCGCCTGGATGGCGGCAGCGGCAGGGACAGCATGGCGGGCGGCGCAGGCGGCGATGTCTATGTGGTGGATTCCACGCTGGACCAGATCCGCGAAAACTATGCGCCCCGCTACGGCACCGACCCCAATCCGCCCGACCAGGTGCAAAGCTGGATCAGCTGGACGCTGGGCGCCAGGCTGGAAAACCTGGTGCTGCTGGGCCATGGCGCGACCAACGGCACCGGCAACGGCCTGGCCAATCTGATCGTCGGCAACGGCGGCAGCAACCTGCTGTTCGGCGCAGCCGGGGCGGATACGCTGGAGGGCGGCCAGGGCCGTGACACGCTGGACGGCGGCGCCGGAGTCGACACGCTGCGGTTTTCCGGCGCCGGGCCCGTGCGGGTGAACCTGGGGCCGAGCGGGCCGCAGGCGACGGGCTTCGGCCTCGACACCATCCGCAATATCGAGAACGTGCTGACCGGCGCCGGCAACGACATCCTGACCGGCAATGCGCTGGCCAATACCCTGACCTCCGGTGCGGGAAACGACCGGATCGCCGGGATGGGCGGCCATGACCGCCTGTTCGGCCAGGCCGGCGCCGACCGGCTGCGCGGCGGCCTGGGCAATGACACGCTGCACGGCGGCCCGGGAGCCGACAGCTTCGTCTTCGCCAGAGGCGACGGCATCGACCGGATCCTGGACTTCGTCGATGGCCAGGACCGCATCGTCATCGAATCCGGGGCCGAGCGCTTTGCCGACCTGCGCATCACCGACCTGGGCACCGATGCGCGGATCAGCTTCGGCAATGTGGTGATCGTGCTGTCGAACATCGACCACCACCTGCTGACGGCGCAGGATTTCCTGTTCGCCTGAAAGCGCCGGCCGGCCCGGGCTGGTTACTTCACCTGCCCCAGCCTTCCCGCCGCGATGGCCGCCATGTTCAGGATGTCGTTCACGGTCGAGCCGGTCGAGCAGATCTGGATCGGCTCGGGCACGCCGGTCAGGATCGGGCCGACCACCGTGGCGCCGGCCATTTCCTGCAACAGCTTCACCGAGATCGAGGCCGAGTGCCGCGCCGGCACCACCAGCACGTTCGCCGGGCCGGTCAGGCGCGAGAACGGGTATTTCGCCGCCTGCGACGGGTTCAGCGCCACGTCCACGGTCATCTCGCCCTCATATTCGAAATCGACCTTGCGGGCGTCCAGCACCTCGGTCGCATGGGCCATCTTCACCGCGCGCTCGCTGACCGGATAGCCGAAGTTCGAGAAGGACAGGAAAGCCACGCGCGGCTCGATGCCCAGGCCGCGCGCGACATGGGCGCCGCGGGTGGCGATATCGGCCAGATCCTCGGCCTCGGGCCATTCGTGGACCAGCGTGTCGCCGATCAGGATCACGCGGCCGTTGTGCAGGACCGTGGTGATGCCGACCGCGCCCGCCGCCGGGGTCACGTCATAGACCATGCCGATCTGCGCCAGCACATGCGCGTTCTTGCGCGTGGCGCCGGTCACCAGTCCGTCGCCATGGCCATGCGCCAGCATCAGCGCGGCAAAGACATGCCGGTCGCGGTTCGCGAGCTTGGCCGCATCCTCGCGGTCATAGCCCTTGCGCTGCAACCGGGCATAGAGCGTCTCGTGATACTGGTCGAGATGACGCGAATTGCCGGCATTGACCACGGTGATCTCGCGCGCGGCGTCGCCCAGGCCGGCGGCGTCCAGCTTTTCCTTCACATCGGCCTCGCGCCCGACGACGATGGACTGGCCCATGCCGCCGCGCTGCCAGGCGACGGCGGCACGCAGCACGCGCGGGTCGTCGCCTTCGGCAAAGATCATCCGGGCCTGGGCCTGGCGGGCGCGGGCATGGATGCCTTGCAGGATGGCGGCGGTCGGGTCCATGCGCGCCTTCAGCGACTGGACATAGCCCTCCATGTCGATGATCGGGCGGCGGGCAACACCGGTGTCCATGCCGGCCTTGGCCACCGCCGGCGGAATGACGTGGATCAGCCGCGGGTCGAAGGGCGTCGGGATGATGTAGTCGCGGCCGAATTGCAGCTTGCGGCCATAGGCCACGGCGACCTCGTCCGGCACATCCTCGCGCGCGAGCTTCGCCAGGGCCTCGGCGCAGGCGATCTTCATCTCGTCGTTGATGGCGCGGGCGTGGATGTCCAGCGCGCCGCGGAACAGATAGGGAAAGCCCAGGACGTTGTTGACCTGGTTCGGATAGTCCGAGCGGCCGGTGGCGACGATGGCGTCTGGGCGGACGGCATGCGCCTCTTCCGGGGTGATCTCGGGGTCGGGGTTCGCCATGGCAAAGATGACCGGGTTCTCGGCCATCGAGGCCACCATGTCCTGCGTCACCGCCCCCTTGGCCGAGACGCCCAGGAACACGTCGGCGCCCTTCATCGCGTCTTCCAGCGTCCGGGCCTCGGTCACGACCGCATGGGCCGATTTCCACTGGTTCATGCCCTCGGTGCGGCCCTGCCAGATCACGCCCTTGGTGTCGCACATGATGCAGTTCTCATGCCGCGCGCCCATGGATTTCAGCAGTTCCAGGCAGGCGATGCCCGCCGCGCCGGCGCCGTTCAGGACGATGCGCACGTCCTCGATCTTCTTGCCCGACAGTTCCAGCGCATTCAGCAGGCCCGCAGCGCAGATCACCGCCGTGCCGTGCTGGTCGTCATGGAACACCGGGATGTCCATCAGCTCCTTCAGGCGCTGCTCGATGATGAAGCATTCCGGCGCCTTGATGTCTTCAAGGTTGATGCCGCCGAAGGTCGGACCCATCAGCCGCACGGCATTGATGATCTGATCCGGGTCCTCGGTGTCCAGCTCGATGTCGATGGCGTTCACGTCGGCGAAGCGCTTGAACAGCACCGCCTTGCCCTCCATCACCGGCTTCGAGGCCAGCGCGCCCAGGTTCCCCAGCCCCAGGATCGCGGTGCCGTTCGAGATCACCGCGACCATGTTGCCCTTGACGGTATAGTCATAGGCGGTCTCGGGCCGTTCGGCGATGGCCTCGACCGGCACGGCGACGCCCGGGGAATAGGCAAGCGACAGGTCGCGCTGGGTCGCCATCGGGGTCGAGGCCACGATGTCGTATTTGCCCGGCCGGGGCTCCAGGTGATAGGCCAGAGCCTCTTCCCGCGTGATGCGGGACTTGCGCGGGGTGTTGTCGTCGCTCATCCGGTCCTCCTCGTGGCGTGACCTATGCCATAGCGCCCGGGCCGCGGCGACCGGAAGGGGTAAAGTGCTTGAAGCTGATCCTAGGGATGCAGGGCAGCCGCGATGGTATGCTGGTGCCCGGTCAGCGCCGCCGCGATGGCCGTCAGCGCGACCAGCGCCGCGATGGCGTCATGGCGCGGATCCCAGCAGCCGTGCCGGCGCGCCAGCCAGACCGTGACCGGATAGCACAGGATCTGCGACAGCCCCTGCCCGACCAGCAGTCCCGGCAGGCCGTAGAACCAGGCCCCGGTCGCGACCAGCGTGAAATAGATCGCCGCCCGCAGCGACTGCATTACGAAGAAGCCGCGCGAATCCCCGGCGGCCAGCGCCGAGAATTCATAGCTGATCGGGATCACCTGCAGCATCTGGATACAGGCGATGGCCACCAGGATGCCGCCCGCCGCCGCATAGCGCGGGTCGTAAAGCAGCCCGACCAGCGGCGGCCCGGCCCAGGCCAGCACCACCGCCGCGACCAGCAAGAGCGCGGACAGACCGGCGCGGGTGCGGGCCAGGATGCGCGCGTTCTCGTGGCTCTCGGCCGGCGGGTGCTGGCGATACATCGGGATGAACAGCCGGCTGGCGATGGAATTGCCCAGCATGATCGGCACCGTCGCCAGAAACAGGCCGATGTTGTAGATGCCGAGCTGGTGCAGCGTCAGCACCCGGCCCAGGATGATGCGGTCGCCCTGGAACAGCAGGAAGCCGCAGATGGTGCTGAAGAAGATCCACTTGCCGAAATGCATCACCTCGGCGCGGGCCTCGGGCTCCAGCCGGAAGCGGTTGCGGTGACCGGGCAGGAACAGGCGGAACATCACAAGCTGCGCGAAGGCGCCCAGCACATTGCCCCAGACCAGCGCCCAGACCGAATTCAGGATCAGCGCCGCCGCGATGGTGATCAGGATGCCGATCAGCTGGTTGCCAAGCTCGATCACCGTCAGCCGGCCCAGCTGCAGGTGGCGGGCGGCGCTGTCGATGCGGGTGGGCAGGAAGCCGCCCACGATCATCGAGGTGGCCGCGACCGGGAACACCCAGCCGAACAGCGGTGCGTCGTAGAACAGCGACAGCGGCCAGGCCATGGCCATGGCGGCGGCGAAGATCAGGAAGCCGCGCAGGATCTTCAGCGTCCAGATCGTGTCCAGGAAATCCGGATCGTCGCCGCGCTTGCTTTGCATGATCGACGGGCCGAAACCCATGTCGCTGAACATGCTGAGCCCGATCAGGAAGCTGGTGACCAGCGCCATCAACCCGAAATCGTCCGGGCTGAGGATGCGGGTCAGGATCAGGTTCGAGCCCAGCCGCATGATCTGGCCCAGGCCGAAATTGGCCATGGACCAGGCGCTGCTGCCCAGGGCGCGCGAGGCCAGCGTCTTGCGCGCCGGTTCGGAGGTGGTGGCGTCGCTCATCAGCCCATCCCGTCGGTCGGCGTCGGCACGACGCCCGGCGAGGGCAGGCCGGGGATCTTGCCCAGCAGCCACAGCGCCACCAGCGCGCCCACGACCAGCAGCACGACCAGATAGACCTGCCGCAGCCGGCGGGCGTGCAGGTCTTCGGGCGACAGCCGATAGGGCAGCGCGATCACCGGCCGGGTGCCGGTGGCGCGGGCGAATTGCGTGGTGCGGCGCAGCACCGGGTTCAGCAGTTCCAGCACGAAGGCCACCATCATCGCCAGCGCGAAGCTGCCGCCGACGCCCATCACCGCGCTTTTCTTGCGGTTCGACAGCGCCGGATATTCCGGCGGCAGGGCGCGCTCCAGCAGCACGAAGCGTTCGGTCTGGTCGTTTTCCATCAGCTGCTGCTGGGTCTCGACCTGCGCCAACTGGCGCGAGATCTCGTTATAGCGGTCCTGCAGGCGGCGCTGCTCGCGCTGCATCGCCTCGAGCTCGCGCGTGACCTGCGGCACGCGGGCGCGGGCGCGGTCGATCTCGATGCGGCGGGCCTCGAAACCGGCCTTCTGCTGGTTCAGCTGCTGCAATTGCGCGTCGATCAGCTCGGCCTGGCGGCGCACCACGTCCGAGCCGCCCGAGCCGCCGCCGCTGTTCAACCGCTGCAGGTTGTCCTCCAGCCGCTTGATCTCGGGGTGGTCGGCGGCCAGCGTGCGCCGGGCCTGCGCCAGTTCGATCTCGGCCGAGCGGATCTGCTGCACCAGCGAGGCCGAGGGCCGGGCATCGGCGCCGGCGCCCGCCTCGAGCGACAGCCGCTCGCGTTGCAGGTCCATGATGCTGCTGTTCAGCGTGGTTTCCATCTCGCTCAGCTGGGCGAGTTCGGTTTGCAGGAAGGTCTGCGAGCTGGGCAGCGCGTCCTCGTTGCGGGCGCTGTATTCGACGACCTTGCGCTCCTGCGCCGAAAGCTGCTCGTTCAGCCGCGCCTCCTCGCCGCGCAGGTAGTCCTGCGATTCCAGGATGCGGGCCTTGCGGTTCTCGCGGTCGCGGTTGACGACGCTGTCGGCGAAGTCATTGGCGATGGCGGCGGCCATGTTGGCCGTCTCGGCCTGCGAGGTGATGACGATGGCGGCCAGCGCCAGCCGGGAATCGACCGAGACGCCGGGCGCGGTGATGCTTTCGATCCGGGTCGAGTTGCGCAGCGCCACCAGCTTTTCCGTCTCGCTGAGGCCGGGCGTGTCGGCGAAAAGCCCCAGCCGCTGGATCACGTCGCGCAGGTTGGCGCGCGCCATCAGCCGCTGCTCGATCAGCTGCACCCGGCGCGAGGCGGGCAGCGAGCTGTCGGCGCCCTGGTCCATCACCGCCGGCATGTCGAGCTGGATCACCGCCGAAGCCTGGTAGACCCGCGGCGAGGAGACGATCAGATAGAACGACACCAGCACGCCCAGGACCATGATCGTCATGACCAGCGGCAACCGCCGCCAGACCATCGAGATCAGATCCTGCAAGGATTGAATCGGTCCCAAAATCCTGAACCCTTAAAGCAAACTCATGAAATCAATCTTCGGATTTGTTCAGCACCACGCCCATCACGGGCGGCATGCCGACCAGCAGCCGCTCGGCCTCGGTCATATGGGCGGCGGTGCCCTTGCGGCCGTCGGCGACCAGCAGCAGCGCATCGGCCAGCGGCAGCGCGGCCAGGGCCGCGTCCTCGCCCAGAAGCGGCGCGGTGTCCAGGATCACCATCTCGGCCGGGTGGCGGTCGTGCAGGCGCTGCATGGCCTGGACCAGCGTCTCGTCCTGCAACAGCTCGGCGGCGCCGGGCTCGGCGCGTTCGGGCGCCAGCACGGCCAAGTTCGGCGCCTCGTCCACCCGCGACAGCAGCATGTCGAGTTCGCCGCTGTCACGCAGCACCGGCGCCAGGGCGCCGCAGCCGGGCACGCCCAGTTCCCGCGCCACGCTGGGCGTGCCCAGGTCCAGGTCGAGCAGCGCCACCTTGGTGTGCGGCTGGCGCGCCAGGGCCAGCGCCAGATGCACCGCGACATAGGTGCCGCCGGCGCCCGGCGTCACCGGCACCACGGCGAGCTTGCTCCAGCCGCGGCTGCGCATCTCTTGCAGGATGCGGGTGCGCAGCAGCGAAAAGCGCTGCGCGATGATGCGGGCATGTTTCGCGTCCGAGGCCGCCAGCGCCGCCTCGCGCCGGACGAACCGGCTCGAGACCTTGCCGCGCGCGTCGGACCAAGCCTCGTCTTCCGGCGTCCTGTCCGGGCTGTTTCCTGTCGCGGGCTTCAAACCTGTGGCCCCTCTGCCTCTGGTGGAACGCGGCCGCTCCTGGCTGTGCCGCCTGCCGTGACTTTCATGGCAGCGGCATGGTAGCGTCCGCGCCATGAAGGCCACAACCGAAAACACGCCGGATCACGACAATGCGCCGCATTTCGCGGCCAAGCCTGACCTTTTGGACAGCCCATGCCGCAGCGCGGCATCACCCCCGCCGCGCCGCACCCGGCGCCAAGGCCGCCCCTGCCCCCGAATCAAGGCGGCAGCAACCCTGACACGAGCCCGATGACGCCCTGCACCATCATCCTGCCCGCCCATGACGAGGCGGATTACATCGACGCCTGCCTGGACCACCTGCTGGCCCAGGACCATGCCGGCCCGGTGGCCGTCGTGGTCGTGGCCAATGGCTGCAGCGACGACACTGCCGCCCGCGCCCGCGCCCGGGCGCCGCAATGCGCCGCGCGCGGCTGGTCGCTGCGGGTCGAGGAGCTGGCCCAGGGCGGCAAGATCGGCGCGCTGAACCATGGCGACGCCTGCGCCGGGCCAGCGGGGGTGCGGCTCTATCTGGACGCCGACATCCACATGGGGCCGCGGCTGCTGTCGGGCATCATGCGCGTCCTGGACGTGGCCGAGCCGCGCTATGCCGGCGGCCGGCTGGTGGTGGCACCGGCGCGCAGCCCGGTGTCGCGCGCCTATGCGCGGTTCTGGCAGAAGCTGCCCTTCGTCGCCCAGGGCGTCACCGGCGCCGGGCTTTTCGCGGTGAACGCGGCCGGCCGGGCGCGCTGGGGGGAGTTCCCGCAGATCATCTCGGACGACACCTTCGCCCGGCTGCAATTCGCGGAATCCGAGCGGTTCCTGGTCGACGAGCCCTATCAATGGCCGCTGGTCGAGGGCTTTTCGCCGCTGGTCCGGGTGCGGCGCCGCCAGGACATGGGCGTGGCCGAGATCGCCCGGCGGTTTCCCGACCTGCCCGCCCGCCAGGGCCATGTCCGGCCCGGTCGCGGCGAGCTTTTGCGGCTGGCGGCCGCCGATCCGCTGGGCTTCGCCGCCTATGCCGCCGTCGCCCTGGCCGTGCGGCTGGGCCGCAACCGGCAGGGCTGGGCGCGCGGCCGCTAGTCGCGAAACGCCTGCACCGTCTCCCAAGCCAGGCGCTGCAAGACCTCGGCCTGGGCCCGCGGCACCTCGGGATAAGGTCCGCCGCCGCCCGGAATCTGGTTGGTCAGCCCGACCGGGCTTTTGCCGGTCAGCGCGGCATAGTGGATCATGGCGATGTAATAGAAGCCGCCCGCCTCGGTCGGGTGGATGTCGTCGCGGAAGAAATCGCGGATCGAGCGCGCGCCCGGCACCTGTCCCGCCGCGACGGCGTCATGCAGCCGCACCATGCCCAGCCCGGCCGGGATCAGCCGCATCGGTTGGGCGCCCGCCGGTCGGTCGCGATTGACCTCGGCCAGGATCTGCTGCCATTTCGGCAGGTCCGCCAGAATGCGGTCGCGCCAGGGCCGGGTCGAGCCGGGCTCGATATAATCCCAGGTCTGGTAGAGCCAGGGCTGCACCTCGGGATTGCCCTGCCGTGCCAGGTCCAGCCAGCGGGCGGCATAGCCGGCGCTGTCGTGATATTCCATCGCCGGCCCCAGCGGCACCCGTTCGGTCAGGACCAGCGTGTCGACGGGATGATCGGGCAGCCAGGCGCGCGCGTCGACCCCCTGGGCATGGCGCGACTCGGTCCATTGCAGCTGCAACGGGGCGCCGTTCAGGATCTGCATCTCGACCGGCCGACCCAGCAATTGCTGCATCATCCCCGGCACGGTCGGGCTGACCAGGCTGTGGCCGATGTAGAGCGCCGAAACCCCTTCGAGCAGAAATTGAAACAAACCAGGCATTATTCAACCGAGGGTTGCTATATTGGACAAACCGAATATGGCATGAAGGAATTGAACGCACCATCATTTTCAACCCCCAGTTGCCGATGAAAGAGTTTATCCGCGTTCCTGTTGTGAGGCGCTTAAAACCTTATGAAACGCTAAGGAAAGTTGACCCGAGGGAAGGCGCGCGAGACCACCGGAAAATCTGCCGCAAGCCATTGAAAATAAACAAACCTATACTTTTCGTCAGTCGGCTGTTTCGTTCTAGTTTTATTAAAATGCAAGGCTATACTGCCGCTTGTAGTGATTAGGACGGGTTTATCATGCGGCACAGTGCAGATTTCCATATCGAGTCGATTGATTCGGTGCTGCAAGCCTCCCCCAACAGCGCGGCCATTGCAGAGCCCACGGGGATCAGTTCATTTTATGCACGCTTTTTGAAGCGCCCGCTGGACATCACCTCGGTGCTGCTGGCGGCGCCGATCGTATTGCCGCTGGTGCTCCTGCTGGCGGTCGTGATCCTGTGGAACGGCGACAAGCCTTTTTACACGCAGCTGCGCGTCGGCCGCTCGGGCCGCAGCTTCCGGCTGTGGAAGCTGCGCACCATGGTCGAGGACGCCGACCTGCGCCTGGCCGAATATCTGGCCGCGAACCCCGAAGCCAAGGCCGAGTGGGATTCGACCCAGAAGCTGAAGCAGGATCCGCGCATCACCAAGACCGGACATTTCCTGCGCAAGACCTCGCTGGACGAGCTGCCGCAGCTGTGGAACGTGTTCCGCGGCGACATGAGCGTCGTCGGCCCGCGGCCGATGATGCTGGAACAGGCGCAGCTCTACCCCGGCGCGGATTACTATCACCTGCGGCCGGGCGTGACCGGGCTGTGGCAGATCTCGGATCGCAACGACAGCACCTTCGCCGCCCGCGCCACCTTCGACGCGCGCTATGCGGCCGATCTCAGCCTGGCGGGCGATCTTGGCATCATCGCCAAGACCGTGGGCGTGGTTCTGCGCTGCACCGGATACTGAGACGGATCAGCCCCGCCCGGGCTGCATGCCGTGGTGATCGAGACATTTGGCGCGCCGCCATGCGACGAACAGCGTGGCGGCGGTTCCACTGACCGAATACAGCAGCAGCCCGCCCCAGAAGGACAGGTCCAGAGCCCAGACCCCGACCCCCGTGCTGAACAGCGCCACCGCGATGCCTATGGTCAGAATCCCGATCAGGGGTTTTCTCCACAAAATTCCATGCTCTCCTGCCACAATAGTGCCAAATAAAACCCGAATCGCCAGATAAACTTTGGTCTGGCGCAAGCTGACTACTGCATATCCGCTCATTCTTTACTAAAAATCAGCATAATCCAGCCGAAATGCCGCAAGATTCCCGCGGCGATATGATTTTTTTTCTTGAAGGGACGGCACTTGCGAATCGGCTATCTGGTCAACACCTACCCCCGTCCCTCGCACAGTTTCATCCGGCGCGAGATCGCCGCGCTCGAGGCGCGGGGCTTTGACATCCACCGCATGGCGATGCGCGGCGACGCGCAGGCGCTGAGCGATCCGGCCGATCTGGCCGAACATCAGCGGACCGAGCGGGTGCTGGATGCCGGCGGCAAGCGGCTGCTGCTGGGCCTCGCGCGCCAGGCGCCGGGACAGCTGCGCGCGGCGCTGCGCCTGGCGCGGCAGCGCGCGAAGGCCGGCGAATCCAGCTTGGCGCGGCAGGTGATCTACATGGCCGAGGGCGCTTATGTCGCCGCCCGCGCCCGGGCGCTGGATCTGCGCCATATCCACGCGCATTTCGGCACCAATTCGGCCCGCGTCGCCGCCTATGCCCGGATCTTCGGCGGCCCGCCCTTCAGCTTCACCGTGCATGGCCCCGAGGAATTCGACAATGTCCTTTCGCTGGACCTGGGCGGCAAGCTGGCGCTGGCGGATTTCTGCGTCACCGTCAGCAGTTACGGCCGCTCGCAGATGTATCGCTGGGCCGCCCCGGGCGACTGGCCCAAGCTGCGGGTGGTGCATTGCGGGCTGGACCTCGCGCGCTGGGCCGATCCGGCCCCCCTGCCCCCGGGCCCGTTCCACATGGTCGCCGTCGGCCGCTTTGCCGAGCAGAAGGGTTTCGGCCTGCTGATCCGCGCCTTCGCCCTGGCCTGGCGCCAGGATCCGGCGCTGCGGCTGTCTTTGGTCGGCGATGGCGAATTGCGCGGCCAGATCGAAAGCCTGATCGCCGCCGAGGGCATGGGCCAGGCCGTCACCCTGCTGGGCTGGCAGGACGAAGCCGGCGTGCGCGCCGCGATGAATGCCGCCCATGCGCTGGTCACGCCCAGCTTTGCCGAGGGCCTGCCCGTGGTCATCATGGAGGCGATGGCCTGCGCCCGCCCCGTCATCGCCACCTATATCGCCGGCATCCCCGAACTGGTCCGGCCCGGCCAGGAGGGCTGGCTGGTCCCCGCCGGCGATGCCGAGGCCCTGGCCGTCACCATGCTGGATGCCGCCGCAACCCCGGCCGAGCGCCTTGCCGCCATGGGCGCCGCGGCCCGGGCACGGGTCTGCGCCCGGCATGACATCGCGGAATCGGCGCGGCTTCTGGCCGAGTGCTTCAGCCGTTCCACAGGCTGATCGCCAGCCAGCAGCCGGCCGCCCGGCCCCAGCGCCCGCCGATCAGCCGATCGCCCAGGCAGCCGCGAAACCGCGGGCCGCGCAGCACCAGCGGCACGTCGCGAAAATCCAGCATGCGGCCGGTCAGCGGGTATTGCGCCTTGAACATCGCCTCCTTAGCACAAAAGGCCAGCAGCGGCGGCAGCTCGTCCGCGGTGCGCCAGGGCATCACCATCTCGCCCAACCCCTCGGGCGGCGCGCGGTCGCAAGGCTCCAGGTCGACCCCCGGCCCCGGCGCCCCGGCGGGGGCCGCGACCGCGATGCAGTAATCGCCGCTATGCGACAGGCTGGCGCGGATGCCCGGCGGCAGGTCGGGCTGGCGGTCCGGCCGCATGGCGATGGGCCGCGCCGCGGGCAGGTCGTGCCCGGCCGCGTGGATTGCCGCGCGCAAGGCCATCCGGCCCAGCGCGAACTCGCGCCGGCGTTTCGGCACCGCGCGCGCCATGGCCTCGGCCTCGGCCGGCAGCAGCGGCGCGGGCTCCTGCGTCAGCGGCAGCACCGCGCAGGCATAGCCCGCGGGCATGAGGCCCAGCGCCAGCTTGCGCAGCGCCTCGGCGCCGCTCAATGCCCGCCGCGCAATTGTGCCCGCAGCGCCCGGCGCCGTGCCATGGCATCGTCGCCGGCCGCGGCCGCCGGCTCGGGCACGGCAACCGGCGCGGCGGCGGCCGCAGAAACCGGCGCCACCGGAGTCTGGTTCGCCGGCACCAGGCCCGCGACATGCTTGACGAAATCCGCCAGCACCGGGAAGCGGAAGATGTCCGTCACCCCCAGCCGCGGCAGCGCCAGCCGGTCGCGCATGGTGCGATGCAGCTGGATCGCCAGCAGAGAATGCCCGCCGAGCGCGAAGAAATTGTCGCGCGGCCCGATCTGCTCGACCCCCAGGGTCTCGGCCCACAGCGCCTGCACGGCGGCGGCCAGATCCTCGCTCGGCGCCGCGGCCGCGGCGGCAGCCGCCGCGGCGGGGGTGGCCACGATGGCCGCCCCCGGCGCCACCAGCGGCGCGACAATCGCCCCCGGCACCGGCAGCTGCTTGCGGTCGATCTTGCGATTCGGCGTCAGCGGCATCTTCTCCAGCCGGATGATCCGCCCCGGCACCATGTGGGCCGGCAGATGCGCCAGCAGCGCCTCGCGCAGCGCCTTTTCCGACAGGCCGGCATCGCCGGTGACATAGCCGACCAGCCGCTTGTCGCCGGGAACATCCTCGCGCACCAGCGCCACTGCCTCGCGCACGCCGGCTTCGCCGGCCAGCCGCGCCTCGATCTCGCCCAGTTCGATGCGGAAGCCGCGCAGCTTGATCTGGTGATCGGCGCGGCCGATATAGTCAAGCCCGCCATCCTCGCGCCAGCGCACCAGGTCGCCGGTGCGATACATGCGCGCGCCCCAGGGCGCGGCGCGCCCGGCCGGCACGAAGGGATCGGGCCGGAACGCGCCCGCGGTCAGGTCCTCGCGCTGCCAATAGCCGCGCGCGACACCATGGCCGCCGATCCACAGCTCGCCCTGCGCCCCCGGAGGCACCGGCACCTGATCGCCGTCCAGCACGTAAAGCTGGGTATTGGCGATGGGCCGGCCCAGGCTCACCTCGGCGGCGTCGGTCAGGTCGGCCACCGTGGACCAGATCGTGGTCTCGGTCGGGCCATACATGTTCAGCACCCGCGCCCGCGTGACCGCCTTGATCTCCGAGAGCAGCGAGGGCGGCAGCGCCTCGCCGCCGACCATCACGCATTTCAGCCCGGCCATGGCCGCCGCCACCTGCGGGTCCGAGACCAGGATGCGCGCCATGCTGGGCGTGCATTGCAGATGCGTCACCTTCCAGCGCCGGATCTGCGCCGCGATCGAGAAATCGCGCGGATCCAGCGCCACATCGGCCGGATTGACCGCCGCCCGCAGCCGGGCCAGCATCGGGAAACCGGCCATGACCTGGTCCGGCGCGATGCCATAGTCGATCAGGCAGGCCACCTCGCCCACGCCGATGCTCTTCAGCTGCTCGACCCGGGCGATGGCATCCTCCATCGACCCGAACAGGCCCGAATCCTCGAAATAGCGCAGGAAGGCGAATTCCAGGATGCCGTCCAGCTCGTCCTCGCTGAGCGTGCCCAGGTCGATGGCCATCGGGTTGGTCATGCCCGCCGGCTTGCGGAAGGCCGGGAAATCCCAGGCATATTGCTTGACCAGCGCCGCCGCGCTGCGCAGGTAGTTCTTCATCGGCTCGCGGGCGATCTCGCGCGCGGTTTCGCGATCATCGGCCAGGCAGGTGTGCAGCATCAGCGTGACGGTGAAATGCGCCGGGTCGTGGCCGGCCTCGCGCAGCGCCGCGTGATAATCCTTGATCCGCGCCGCGACCGTGTCGATGCTCTGGCCCAAGAGGTGGGTCAGCACGTTCATGCCCAGCCGCCCTGCCTCGACCCAGGTTTCCGGGTTGCCGGCGACCGTCATCCACAGCGGCAGTTCCTTCTGCACCGGGCGCGGCTGCGTCACCACGCCGAACGTGCCGCCGCCGGCGCGCGGAAAGTCGACCTTTTCGCCGCGCCACAGCCGGCGCAGCTGGTCAACGCCCTGGATCAGCGCCGTCTTGTTGTTCGGCGGCGCGTTTTCCGGGCGCAGCACGAAATCGTCCGGCTGCCAGCCCGAGGCGATGGCCAGCCCCGCCCGTCCCGAGGTCAGGTTGTCGATCACCGCCCATTCCTCGGCCACCCGTGCGGGGTGATGCAGCGGCAGCACGCAGCTGCCGGCCCGGACCGAGATGTTCTTGGTCACCGCCGCCACCGCGGCGCCGGATACCGCCGGGTTCGGATAGGGTCCGCCAAAGGCGTGGAAATGCCGCTCGGGCGTATAGACCGCGACGAAGCCGTTCTGGTCGGCAAAGCGCGCGCCCTCCAGCAGCAGCCGGTATTTCTGCGGCCCGGGCCCGTCGTCATTGCCCCAGTAGAACAGGCTGAAATCCATGCCGCCCTGCACCTCGGCGCGCGGATGCGCCGGCGCTCTGGACACGGCCAGGCGCGATTCCTCGCCCGCGATCACCAGTTTCAGGCCACGCGCCAGCGACCAGAAAATCTCCAGCACCGAAATGTCGAAGGACAGGCTGGTCACCGCCAGCCAGGCATCGCCCTCGGCATGCGGGATCACCGCATCCATGCCTGCGAAGAAGTTGGCGACATTGCGATGCTCGACCATCACCCCCTTGGGCCGGCCGGTCGAGCCCGAGGTATAGATCAGATAGGCCAGGTTCCGGGGCGCCACGGACGAGACCGGCGCCGCGACCATGCCATGCGGCAGGTCGGCCGGAATGGTCACGACCTGCGCGCCATGCGCGGGCAGCCGGTCGGCCATGCCGTCCTGGACCAGCACCACGCGGGCGCCCGAATCTTGGATGTAAAGCTCGATCCGGTCGGCGGGATAATCCGGGTCCAGGGGCACATAGGCGCCGCCGGCCTTCCAGATCGCCAGCGCGCCGATCACCAGCTCGGGCGAGCGTTTCGCGAACAACCCGACCGGCTGGTCGGGACCGACGCCCATCGCCACCAGCTTCTCGGCCAGCGCATTGGCGGCGCGGTCCAGCTGGCCGCGGGTCAGGCTGTGATCCTCGAAGGCCAGTGCCAGCGCATCCGGATCCTCGCCGGCCTTCTCGGCGATCAGCTGGTGGATGCAGGCCAGCCGCACCTCGGCCTGGGTGGCATTGCGGGCAACCAGCAGTTCCTCGCGCTCGGCTGTGTCCATCAGGGGAATGTCGCGCAGCGCCGTCGTTCCGGGCAGCGCCAGCCCGGCATCCAGAACCCGGGCCAGCCTTTGCGCCTGCGCGGCCGAGACGCGGGCCGGATCATGGTCCAGCCAGGCGCCGGCCTCGGTCAGGGTCACGGTCAGCGCCGCGCCCGCGACCGGGCCGCGCGCGTCGAGGCTGATCGCCAAGTCCGGCACCGCCACCTCGCGCAATTCCGGCGCGCGGTGCAGCAGGTCGGCCAGGAAGAAGCCGCGTTTCGCCTGATCGGCGATCTGGCCCGAGATCGCGGCCCCCAGCTCGGCCAGGGACTGCGCACCGCCGGGCGCCACCGAAAGCGGCTGCCAGTCGGCAACGATCCCCGCCGCCTCGGGCTGGCCCCCGGGCCGCAGCGCCAGGTCGCATTCCGCCTGCCCCGCCAGCCGCGCCAGCAGCGCGGCGGCCAGCGCGATCCGCTCGGGCCCCGCGCCCGGCAGCAGCGCCACCCGCGCGCGGGTGTCCGAGCCCTCGCCCGGCAGCACCGCGGGGTTCATCGCCGCCAGCCGCTTGCGCCACCAGCCGTCATGCCGCGCCGCCTGCGCAGCCAGATCGGTCAGCCGCGCCGCCTCATCCGCCGGCAGCGCCGGGATCACCGCGCCGACCGGCGGCAATGCACCGCGAAAGATCAGCCGGACCGCCGCATCGCCGGCGGCAATGGTCGCCACGTCGCCATGATGAGCCAGCACCGTGCCCGGCGCGGCCGTCGCCGGCTCGGTCCCGGCCGAGGCCTCCACCGCCAGCACCCGGCCACCCTCCAGCCGGACCTTGGCCTCGGTCAGCGGGTTCCAGTAGCCGCCATGGTCAAGGCCGCGCACCAGCGCGCAGATCCGCCCGGCCGGCTGGGAAAAGTCGATGATTCCCGCCGCCGCCGGCCGCTTGTCGCGGCCGACATAGCTGCGCAGCCCCAGATCCTGCTGCACCCGCCGCGGCCCCGCCCCTTCCAGCTGGGTCACCACATCGGCGAAGCTCTCGGCACCGCGGGCAAAGCAGCGTGCATTCAGCGTCAATGCGGTATCGTCCGGGCGCAGGTCGAACAGGGTCTGCGACAGGATGTCGCCTTCGTCCACGCCGCCTTCGATCAGGTGCCAGGTGATGCCGTGCTGCGGCTCCTGGCCGATGATCGCCCAGACCGGCGCGTTCAGCCCCGCCAGCCGGGGCAGTGGGCCGTCGTGGAAATTGATTGCGCCCCGCGTTCCGCGCGCCAGCATCTCGGGGCGCAGGATCGACAGGTTGGCGACGCTGAACAGCCAGTCCGCCGCCGGTGCACCCACCGGCACCGGCGCGTCCTGGTGCTCGACCAGCAGCCCCGCACCCATCGCCCAGTCGCGCAGGTCGGGATTGCGCGTCACCACCGCGACGATGCGATGGCCGCGCGCCAGCAGCGTCTCGGCCGCGTGGCGCATCAGAGATTCGTTACCCACCAGAATCGCGGAAAACTGCGTCATGGCTTACCCTTTTCAACATGCACGGGCTTTGGCTGCGAACGAAGCGCGTGGCGCGTCAGATGCGACAGATGACCCTTGGGCCCATCCGGCCTGCGCCCCGACAACAGGCAGCGCAGGCGAAACAGCCCCGCGCCCCCCAGATGCGCGATCGTGGCCCAAAGCGCGCCCGACCGCCCATGGTGTTTCTCGAAATAGCGACGCCGCGAGTCGTACCAGTAATCCGGCGCGCGCTTCCATTCCTTCATGCCGGTGCTGACCGAACCGATATGCAGCACCAGGCTTTCGACGACGTAATGCGTCTGCCAGCCCGCCAGCGCCGCGCGGCGGCACAGGTCGGTTTCCTCGTAGTAAAGGAAGAACCCCTCGTCGAAGAGGCCGATTCGGTCCAGCACGTCCATGCGGATCATCATCGACGCCCCCGCCGACCAGTCCACGCGACCCGATGTCTCGGGCTGCGGCAGCGCCACGATCTTGCGCCGCAGCAGGCGCGAGATCGGGCCGGTGCGGCTTTCCGATTCGAACTCGGCCGCCGCCGAGGGAAAGCGAAAGGCGGTGCTGTGCGGCACGTCGTCGGTGCCGCGCAGGCGCGAGCAGGCGATGCCGGCTTCGGGATGCGCACCCAGGTAATCGACCAGCGCCCGGATCGCGCCCGGCTGCGCGATGGCGTCCGAGTTCAGCAGATAGACCAGGTCCGGCCGCCGCCCATCCGGCAGGCCCTGGCGGATGCCGTGGTTATTGCCGGCGCCATAGCCGCCGTTCCAGCCCGACTGCACCACCGCGACCCGGTCGGCCGGCCAGCCGCGCGCGGCCACGCCGGCCTGCAAGGCCTCGAAACTGCCGTCGCCGGAATCATTGTCGACGATGGTCACGCCGCCCTCCAGCCCCTGCAGTTCCCGCATGGCGGATTCGGCGGCCTGCAAGGACATCTCTGGCGTGCGCCAGTTGAGCACGACGACCTGGACGCTGGGATTGCCGTTCATGGTCACTCTGCCGCCTTGACGCTGGAGGGCGCGGCATCGGCCTCGCGCAGGATCTCGCGCAGGACCGAGGCCATGCGGCGCACATTGGGTTCAAGCACCATGGAGTCATGGTCGCCCGGCACCTCGATCACCCGCAGCTGCGGCATGTAGGGCGTCCAGCCGTTGTCCTCGACGACATAATCGCGGCCCGAGTTGATCCAGCGCCCGCCGGTCACCTTCCAGCGCTTGTCGAGCGGCGGGCGGAACATCGCCACCGGCCCGTCCCATTCCGTCACCTGCATCCCCGGCAGCGCAGCCAGGAAGGCCGCCTCAATCGCAAGGTCGTGGAAGGCGCCGGTCGCCTCGGCCGCGACTTCCGCCTCGATCGCCTTGGCCTTGCTGCGGCGCTGGAATTCATAACCCACGCGGTCGCGCAGCCATTTCCAGACGAAACCGGGACCGCCCTCGCGCAATTCGCCCAGGCGGATCGCCAGCCGGTCCTTGCGGCTGACTGGCTCGCGCAGCGGCAAGGGCGTGTCGAGCATGACCAGCATCGCCACCTCCTCGCCCGCCGCGCGCAGCTGCCGCGCCATCTCGTAAGCCGTCAGCCCGCCGCCCGAAAAGCCGCCCAGCAGATAGGGGCCGTTCGGCTGGACCTGGCGGATTTCCTCGATATAGTCGCGCGCCGCCTCGGCAAAGCTGTCATGCGGCTTGTCGTCGCCCAGAAGCCCGCGCGCCTGCAGACCATAGAAGCGGCGGTCGGCGCCGGTGCGCTGCGCCAGTTGCCGCAGGTTCATGATATTGCCGAACATGCCGGCGACGATGAAGAAAGGCGTGCCGTCGCCGCGCCCGCCCATGTCCACGACAAAGCGGAAGCGCGGTTTCTGCGACACCGGCAGCTTGGCCACATTGTCGGGCGAGACCAGCTCGCGCGGGCCGGTGCGTTCCTCGACCAGCGCGGCCAGCCCGGCGATGGTCGGCGCCTCGAACAGGGTCGAGATCGGCAGGTCGACGCCGAATTTCTTGCGCAGCTGCCCGAACATGCGCACCGCGATCAGCGAATGCCCGCCCAGGTCGAAGAAGCTGTCCGCGGCGCCGACCTGGGCGATGCCCAAGAGTTCCGACCAGATCGCGGCCAGTTCGGCCTGGGTGCCGGGCGTGGGCTCGACGAAATCGCTGTCGAGGTCGGGACGCTCGAAGCCGCCCTCGCTGGGCGCGGCATCCTCGACCACGCCGGCCTCGAGGATCAGCGCGTTCAGGTCCAGCGACGAGACATAGACCTGCGCCAGCCCGGTCGAGATCGCCCGGCTCAGCATCGAGGGGCCGATGGCGGCCGGGATGCCCTGGCTGATATTGTGCTGCAGGCGCCGCTCGGCCGGCGACAGGCTGCGCGGGGCGGCCGCCCGCTGCGGCTGGGCCGAGATCGCGGCCGAGAGCTTGCGCAGCGCGAAGCCCTTGATTTCCGCGACAATCGCGCCATCCGGCCCGGCCAGGGTGATGTCGAATTGCGCCATGCCCTGGGCATCGCTGTTCTCGCCCGCGTTGCGGATGCGGCTGGTCACCTGCGCCGGCAAGGGGGCGTAGAGCCGGATCGAGCGATAGCCCATCGGCACCCACAGGTGATCGGGCGACCAGCCCTTGATCAGCGCCATGGCCCAGCCGGTGGCGATATCCAGCAGCGCCGGATGCGCCAGCCACTCGCCCGCCTCGCCGGCGAATTCCGGCGCCAGCGACAGCTCGGCCACGCCTTCGCCCTCGGCGATGCGGAAGCGGCGCAGCACCTTCCAGCGCGGCCCGAAGGTCATCTGCCGTTCCTGTGCCGAAGGCAGCGCCGTGCCCTGCCCGTCCTGGTCCCAGCCGCCCGCAACCGCCAGCGGTGCTGGCGCGGGCGCGTCCAGCCGGCCGACCAGCGCGGTGACGTTCGGATCGCCCTGCGGGTCGTCCAGGATGTCGATGCGCATGGCGTCGCCCTCGGGCGTTACCCGCGTCGTCACCATGGCCTTGTCCGTCACCAGCAGCGGCCGGCGGAATTCCAGGTCGCGGATCACGATGGGCAGCGACAGGCCGGATTCCAGCGCCGCCTCCGAGACCAGCTCGATCCAGCCGGTGCCGGGCATCAGCGCCTGGCCCGCGGCGGTCTTGTGGCCGCCGATGATCCAGTCCTCGATGCGCAGCGTGCTGCGGAACTCGCGCCCGCCCGGAACCGGCAGGCTGTCGTCCAGGAGCGGCCGGCCCTGCGGCACCGCGACGACCGAGGCCGTGTCCAGCCCCATCGCCCGCGCCGCCATGCCGGCATCGGCCCAGACGCCCCAGTTGACCGCGACCACGCGCCCCAGCGCCGGCGGCGCGGATCGCGCCACCGCGTTCAGGTATTCGTTGGCGGCGACGTAATCCGCCTGCCCCGCCGGCGCGATCACCGAGGAGGTCGAGGCAAACAGCACCGTCAGCCCCGCCGGTTGCCCGTCCAGCGCCTCGACCAGCGCCCTCGTGCCCAAGAGCTTCGGCGCCAGCACATCCCAGCTGTCGTCGTCGGTCTTGGCGGCGATCAGGCTGTCGCGGATCACCCCCGCCGCATGCAGCACCACCTCGAGCCCGCCGAAGCGCGCCCTGGTCTCGGCCACGGCCCGGGCCATGTCCTCGGGGCTGGTCACATCGGCGCGGATCGCCAGCACCTCGGCGCCCAAGGCTTCCAGCTGGCGGACCGAGGCCAGGATGGCCGGGCTGTCCACCCGCCCGCGCGTGGTCAGCGCCAGCTTCGCGCCGCCCCTGCCGGCCAGCTCGCGGGCAATGGCTTGGCCGATGCCGCCGAAACCGCCGGTGATCAGGCAGGTCGCCCCCGCCGGCACGCCGGCCATGCCGTCATCGGCCAGCGCAACCTTTTCAAGGCTCTGCTCGAAACGGCGCCCGTCGCGCCAAGCCGCAATGGCCGCGCCCGAGGGCGCCAGCGCCTCTTCCAGCAGGTTCGCGGCCAGCGCGTCCAGCGCCTTCGGCACGCGCACATCGACCAGCCGGGCGCGGATATTCGGCATCTCATGCGGCATGACCCGGATCGGTCCCGCCGCCGTCGCCTTCTCGGGGCTGGGCGCCGGCTCGTCCGCGACGCGCAGCGCGTCGTTGCAGATCGCGATCAGCTCCAGCTTGGCCTCGGGCAGTTCCGTGCCGATGGCCTGCGCCAGGTGCAAGAGGCCGAAGAAGCCGCGCTCCAGCTGGCTGTTGAGCAGGCTCGAGCCGGGGCGGAACTTCGCGCCTTGCGTCACCGACCACAGGTGCAGGATGCGCTCGGGCACCATGTCCTGCGCCGCCAGCGCCGCCAGCAGCATCTCATAGCCCTCGCGGTCGGATTCGACCGGCAGCAGGAAGCGGCCGTCGCCCCCAGAAACGGTCTTGTCGGCGAAACTGTCGCCGATACGGACCTCGGCCACGCGCTGGCCGCGGGCGCGCAAACCCGCCGCCACGCGCTCGCCCAGGCCCAGCTCGTCGACAAAGACCAGCCAGTTCTGCGAGCCCGTCGCCACCGGACCCTGCGGCCCGATCTCGATATTCGGCGAGGCGAGTTTCCAGGCCGGGCGCCAGCCCCATTCGGCGGGCTCCTCGATCCGGGCCAGCTCGTCGGCGGCGTCGGTGGCCACGCTGGCGGAACGCTCGATGAAATAGCGCTTGCGCTGGAAGGCATAGCCCGGCAGCGACAGCCGCCGCCGCGGCGCCTCGCCCCAGATCTGGCCCCAGTCGATGGCGCCGCCGCAGGCCCAGAACCGGGCCAGCGCGGCCATGAAGAAACTGTCATCCTCGGTCGCGTGGTCGCGGTGGCGCAGCGTGGACACCACCTGATGCGCCGCGACGCCCGGGTTGGCCTTGGCCATGGCCTGCATGGCGCGGCCCGGCCCGACCTCCAGGAAGACCCGCCCCGGCGCCTGCGCCAGATGCGCGATGCCATCGGCAAAGCGCACGGTGCCGCGCAGATGCGCGACCCAGTAATCCGGGCTGGTCGCCTCGGCATCGGTCAAGGGCAGGCCCGAGCGGTTCGAGATGATCGGAATGCGCGGCGGGTTCAGCGGGATCGAGGCCAGATAGGCGCGGAATTCGGCCATCACCCCGTCGAGCAGCCGCGAATGCGCGGCGATGGAAATGGCGATGCGTTGGCATTCCACCTCGCGCGCCGCCATCTTCGCGGCGAATTCGTCAAGCGTCGCGTCCGGTCCCGAGACCACCGACATCGACGGCCCGTTGACCGCCGCCAGGTCCAGCCCCAGCGCGGCCAGCTCTTCGGCGAACTCGGCCGGCTCCAGCGGCACCGACAGCATGCCGCCCGCCGGCACCCGGTCCATCAGCAAGCCGCGCAGCCGCACCAGCCCGATGCAATCCTGAAAGCTCATCACCCCGGCGATGCAGGCGGCGGTGTTCTCGCCCATGGAATGGCCGATCAGCGCCGCAGGCGTCACGCCCCAGCTGATCCACAGCTGCGCCAGCGCATATTCGGTGATCATCAGCAGCGGCAATTGCAGCGAGGGTTGCAGCAGCCGCCGGTCCGCCTCGGCCTCGGCTCCCGGTTCGGGCAGCCACAGCGCCCGCAGGTCGGTGCCATGCGCGGCCGCCATATGGTCCAGCCCGCGATCCATCCATTCGCGGAAGGTCGGCTCGGTCTGGTAGAGCCCGCGCGCCATGCCGGCATATTGCGCGCCGCCGCCGGGCAGCATGAATACCGCATCAGTCGGGTCGCCGACCGGCTGGTGGTCGAAGACCAGCCGCGGGTCGGGATTGGCCAGCAGCGCCGCCGCCTGCTCGGCGGTTTCCGCGACCAGCACCCGGCGCCGGTCGAACTGCCGCCGCCCCTGCGTCAGGGTGAAGGACAGGTCGGCCAGGTTCACCGCCGGGTTCGCCGCCAGCCAGCCGGCCAGCGCGGCCGCATTGGCATCCAGCGCCGCCTTGCTGCGCCCCGAAACCGCGATGATCTGGAACGGCCAATCCGACTCGCCCGAAGGTTGCGCCAGCGGCGGCTCCTGGACGATCACATGCGCATTGGTGCCGCCGACGCCCAGCGAGTTCACCCCGGCGCGGCGCGGCCCGGCGATGGGCCAGCCGCCCAAGGTATCGTTGACGCGAAACGGCCCGCCCTCGAAGTCGATGGCCGGGTTCGGCGCCTCGTAGCCCAGGCTGGGCGGGATCTGGCCGTGATGCACCGCCAGCGCCGACTTGATGAGGCCCGCGCTGCCCGCCGCCGTATCCAGATGGCCGATATTGGTCTTGACCGAGCCGATATGGCAGGGCCCCTGCCGCGTGCCGTCCGAGACCCGCGCATAGGCCTGGTTCAGCGCCGCGACCTCGATCGGGTCGCCCAGCGCCGTGCCGGTGCCGTGGCATTCGACATAGCCGATGCTGTCGGAACTGACCCCGGCCATGACCAGCGCCTCGGAAATCGCCTGGGCCTGGCCCTCGACGCTGGGGGCCAGATAGCCCGCCTTGGCGGCGCCGTCGTTGTTGATGGCCGAGCCCTTGATGATGGCCCAGATATGGTCGCCATCGGCGATGGCATCGCTGGCCCGGCGCAGCGCCAGCACCGCCGCACCGCTGCCAAAGACCGTGCCCTGCGCCCGGTGGTCGAAGGCGTGGCAATGGCCGTCCGGCGACAGGATCTCGTTTTCCTTGTAGAGATAACCCAGCCCATGCGGCAGCTCGATGGTGACACCGCCGGCCAGCGCCATGTCGCATTCGCCCGAATTCAGCGACTGGCAGGCCATGTGGATTGCCACCAGCGAGGTCGAGCAGGCCGTCTGCACATTGACCGAAGGCCCCTTCAGGTCGAAGACATGGCTGACGCGGGTCGACAGGAAATCCTTGTCATTGCCAGTATGGCGCAGCAGGAAATGCCCGACGCCATCGACCAAGTCGCGGTTCGAGCACACGTTCCAGTAGAAATAGCTGCCCATGCCGCAGCCGGCCCAGACGCCGATATTGCCGGCGAAGCGTTCGGGCACATGGGCGGCATCCTCCAGCGCGTGCCAGCAGGTCTCCAGGAACTTGCGGTGCTGCGGGTCCATGATCGCGGCTTCCTTGGGCGAGAGGCCAAAGAATTCCGCGTCGAATTCGTCGAACTGCCCCAGGATCGCGGCCGAGGGCACGTAGTTCGGATCGGCCATGCGCGCCCGCGATTCCCCGCGCGCGATCAGCTCGGCCTCGGGCACGCGCTGGATCGACTCGACGCCCCGACAGAGGTTGTCCCAGTATTCGGCCACGCCCGCCGCACCCGGCAGCTGCGCGGCCATGCCGACGATGGCGATGTCACTGTCCTCAACGACGCTCTTGTCGAAGGCCATGGGATGCCTCTTTTCAACTCGTGGAAACCCCCTGCGGGGCCTAATGGCTTAACAACTGGCAGGCGTATTCGGCATAGCCAATTCGGCGCCGCGGACCAACCTATAAAACCGTTTGAATGCCTGCCTTTTTAGGCAGAATCCGTTCGTTCAGCGGCAGGTCGGCATCATCCGCGACACCCTGCCGCAGCCTGTGGGCATTGCCCAGCAGAGCGCCCGCCGTCAGCCAGGTCAAGGGCGTGATCGTGGCGTTCGGGATCAGGTCCAGCAGATTCATCGCCAGCATCAGGGACAGCGTGCCCAGCACGACCAGCTCGCGCTCGCGCGGCGGGTGGCGGCCGCCGGGCATGGCGCGCAGCATGGCGAAGATCGGCGTCAGCAGCAGCAGGAACTGCGCCAGATAGCCGAAGATGCCGCGCGCGCCGATCCAGATCACCCATTGCCCGTCCGGGACCGAGGCCAGCTTGCCGTTGTAGAGGTCGTAAAACAGCGGCCGCCCCCAGCCGCCCCAGCCGAAGACCGGCCGCTCCATGGCGCGCTCCAGCAGCGCCTCCTCGTTCATCAGCCGGAACTCCAGCGAGCGGCCGCGCTCGGGCGAGATCGACATGGCCAAGTCCACGATGCCCTGCAGCGGCATCCAGGATGTGGTGCGCAGCGTCGGATAGGAAAAGGCCACGCCCGCGACCAGCGCCGCCGCCAGCACCATCAGCCGCGGCCGGGCAAAGGCCACCAGCGGCGCCGCCATCATCGTCTGCAACAGCGCCCCGGCCGATTTGCACAGAAAGACGATGCAGCCCAGATAGGCGGCGATCAGCAGGTTGCGCCGGGTGCGGTCGTTGCGCCAGATCGCGATGGCCGACAGAAAGGCGGTCATGGTCATCAGCGCCACCCACAGCGGATGCTCCAGGAAGACGATGGGTCGATAGCCGCCATAGCGGATGGTCTGGATGAAATCGTGCTGGAAATAGCCATAGACCCAGACGTTGATCTGCGGGCTCATGCGCAGCTCGATCAGCATCGGCAGGGTATAGCACAGCACGCCAAGCACCAGGGCACGGATCCACAGCTCGGCCCCGCGCGCGTTCCAGAGCAGCTTGTAGCCCATGAGGAAGGGCAGCAGCAGGATGAATTGCAAGATCAGGTCGGCCACGCCCTGGCTGATCGACATGGCGGGGCGGTAGTTGATGCCGTCGATCAGCGGGTCGGGATTGGTCAGCGCCGTCAGCACCGGCGCGGCGAAGTTCATCGCCAGCAGCACCGCCACCCAGGCGCCCATGGGCGGCGGCGGCGGTTCGTCCCGGGCGCGGTCCTTGGTGACGAAATAGACCATGACCGCCGCGGCCATCGCCGGGATCATGTGCTTGTTCAGGCCCGGAAAGGCCGGCAGGTCGATCTCGACCAGCTGCGGCAGGATCAGGTAGCCCGCGAAGATCGACCAGATCAGCGCCAGCGCCCGCTCCTTGCGCGAGAACAGGATGCCGACCACCACCGGCCAGCTCAGCAGCACCATCAGGGCCAATACGGGCATGGCCTGCCTCCATCACGCGGCGGGCGCCGCTCTTTACCAAGGGCCGGGAAGGGCGTTGCAATCGCCGCGCCCAGGACACATCCTGCCGCAAATTCCGGCCGCACCCCGAGGCGCATCATGCAGTTCAGCTTTCCCGACGGCAATGCCGTCCGGATCAATTGTCACGATTCAGCGGCGCTGCTGGCGGCGGTGCGGCAGAAACTGCGGGACGGCCAGGGCTTCGCCATCGCCACGATCAACGTCGATCACCTGCAAAGGCTGGCCGAGGACGGGCGTTTCCGCCGCGCCTATGCCGCGCATGACCTGGTCTGCGCCGACGGCAATCCCATCGTCTGGCTGTCGCGCATCGCCGGACGGCCGGTGGCGCTGGCGCCCGGCTCGGACCTGGTGCTGCCGCTCGCGGCCGAGGCGGCACGGGCCGGCCTGCCGGTGGGGCTGATCGGCAGCAGCGACGAATCGCTGGCGCTGGCGGCCGAGGCCATGGTGCGCGCCGTGCCCGGGCTGCGCGTGGCGCTGACCCATGCACCGGGCTTTCCCTTCGACCCGATGGGCGAGGAAGCCGGCCAGATCATCGAACGCATCCGCGCCTCGGGCGCGCGGCTCTGCTTCCTGGCGCTGGGCGCGCCGCGACAGGAGCTGTTCGCGATCCGCGCCCGCGATGCCCTGGGCAATGTCGGCTTCGCCTCGATCGGCGCCGGGCTGGATTTCCTGTCGGGCCACCAGCGCCGGGCGCCGGCCCTGCTGCGCAAGGCCAAGCTGGAATGGGCCTGGCGCATGCTGTCGAACCCGCGCCGGCTGTTCCTGCGCTATGCCAAGGGCTTCGCCATCCTGCCCGGCCATATCCGGCAGGCGGCCGCCCTGCGCCGCGCGCGGCGGGACTGACGGCGCCCCGCAACGGGACGCCGCCCAGGAGATCAGGCCCAGTCGAAGAGCTGCGCCAGCAGGTGCTGGACGCCGGCATGGTCGCCGCTGTCGGCATGGGCCAAGCCGCGATAGCTGTCCACCAGATCCGAAAGATCGGCCTTGGCCCCGGCCGCATGGTCCTCGGCCGCCGTCGCGGCGGGCGCGAAACGCCAGGCGAAGTGATCCGCCGCAAGCTGATCGCCCGCGGTCTCGGTCGCGGCCAGGCTGCTCGCGGCCGTCGCGGTCTTGGCCTGGGCGCCATCCTCGGCCGACAGCGTCGCCGCGCTGGCCGTCTCGCTGGTCTGGGCATTGTTGGCCGGGATGCCCAGCTTGACCAGCATCGCCCGCGTCAGCGTGCCGGCATTGACGCCCTCCAGCACCAGCCGCTCGCCATTCGGAAAGCTCAGCACGGCGCTGCTGCCCTGTGAGGACACCCGGACGTCGCCGACATCGATCCGGTTGCCGGCCGCGTCATGCAGCGCGCTGACGTTCAGCACGTCGCCGTTCGCGCCGCCGACCTGGAAGGCGCGGATGGTGTCCGAGCCGAAGCCGTCCTGCAGCATCAGCACGTCGCGGGCCGCATCGCGCGGCACGCCGGCGCCGTTCGCGGCCGTGATATCCTCGAACATCGAGATGAAGTCGTTGCCGCGACCGCCGTTGATGGTGTCGGCGCCGTCGCCGCCCTCGATGGTGTCATTGCCGGCGCTGCCGGTGATGCGATCATCGCCCCAGCGGGTGTTGATCATGATCCCCTGCCGATTCGCGCCGATGGTGGCATTGGCGGCGGTGACGGTGTCGCGGCCCTCATGGGTCCAGAACTGCTCGAACTCGCTGAAGACCACGGTGCCATTGGCCTGCGGATAGCTGGCCCGGCCGGTGCTGGCGCTGGTGAAGACCACGTTCACGCCAACGCTGTTCTCGCCATTGCCCTTGGCCCAGAGGTTCAGCAGGTCGTGGCCGGCGCCGCCGACCAGCGTGTCATGGCCGATGTTGTAGATCGGCCCCATGCTGCCGTTGTTGCCCCAGCGCACATTGTCCTCGCCGGCGCCGGCATGGCCATAGTCGTTGCCCTGCGAGGGCATCAAGAGGTCGTTGCCGCCGCCGCCGAACACCCGGTCGTTGCCGGTGCCGGGGTCGATCACGTCGCTGCCGTTGGTGCCGCGGATGGTGTCGTTGCCGGCACCCGAATTCACCGTCAGCCCGTGCACCGGCATGTAGCTTGCACCGCTGCCGCGCTCGGCGTTCAGCCCGGCCTTGCTGCCGTCGATGGAATCGTTGCCGGCGCCGGTCTGCAGCCGCTCGATCCCCGAGAAGTTCAGCCGGTTGCCCCAGGCGTCCAGCGCGAAGCCGTTCTCGCTGTTGTTGAAGGTGACGCGGAAGCCGCCGGCCCCGTTCAGATGCAGCCGGTCGCCGCCCGACAGGGCACCATAGATGTTGGAATCGTAATTCTCGCCGGCGCTGCCGCCGATATAGGTATCGACGCTGCCGCGCGACAGCGGATCCTGGTCCCAGATCAGCACATCCGCCCCGGGGCCGCCGTGCAGATGGTCGCTGCCCCGCCCGCCGTTCAGCGTGTCGCGGCCATCGAAGCCCTGGATGGTGTCGCGCCCCGTCGTTCCGTTCAGGCGGTTGGCGCCTGTCGTTCCGTTAATCACAGCCATCGCTGTCCCCAATCTCGCTCACGTTGGGGATAGGCCAGAGGGGTTAAAATATGATGAACCGCCCCGAATCGCCTATCCGGGGCGGATTAGAAAGAAAGCACCAAAACGCCGTTACCTGTCCTTTCGGGCAGGGCGCAGGGCTATCCCGCTCTGCAATTTCCACCTGTGGTTGCGCGTTCCTAGCCGATCAGCGCCTTTCCGTTCCGAGCGTGCCGCTCTGCCAATTGCCTGGCCTTGCCCCCCGGCACCAGCGGCCGCGCGGCCGCGGCCGGGCCCTCGCGCAGCTCGGGGAACAGGGTCAGGATCTCGTCGCGCGCCGCCGCACCGACCGACTTCAGCGCCTCGGCGCCGGTGTAAAGCGACTCGGTCTCGGCGCCGTTCGACAGCACGATCTCGTGCCGCTCGAACAGCAGGTGGATATATTCGACCGCCCCCGCCTCGACCTGCTCGATGCCCGCGATCGCCAGCAATTGCTTGGCCGCGACCAGAACCTCGGGCGCGCCGAACATGCGCTGCGCGATGGCCGAGCGCACCAGGACGCGGTGCTGGGGCGAGACCATCAGCTCGGCGCGCGGCAGCCCGCGGCCCAACGCGCCGGCGCGGATGCGGATCGGCCGCAGCTTCGGCGCCGTCGCCAGGTCCACGGCATCCAGCGCCCGGGTGCCGATCCAGCGAATCGGCTGCAACCCATGGTCGCGCGTGACGACCAGGTCACCGACCGCCAGTTGTTCAACCGCGATTTCGCCGCGATCCGTGGCGATCAGCGTGCCGCGGCAGAAGCAGGGAATGCCCAATTCGTGCAGCCGCGCCCGGGTCAGATCGGCCGGATCGACCTCATAGAGCACCAGGCTTTCGCCGTTCGGAAAGGTCAGCAGCGCATGGGTGCTGTCGTCGCGCGGGTCGACATAAGAGCCGACGGTGACGTCATCCAGGTTGATCGGGTTGCCGTCCGCGTCATGCAGCCCGCTGACATCCAGCCGGTCCTGCGGGAAGTGGTCGACCCCGCCCCAATCGTTCGGCTGGCTGTAGTCGCGGATGGTAAAGGCGCGCACGGTGTCATTGCCGAAGCCGTCGCGCAGCACCAGCAGGTCCTGGCCGTCGTCGTCCCAGGCATGAGCCGCGTTCAGGTCGCCCGCCATCGAGATGCGGTCGTTCCCGGCCCCGGCGTCGATGGTGTCCGAGCCCCAGCCGCCCTCGATCTCGTCATTGCCGGCGCTGCCCAGGATCGAGTCGTCGCCCCAGGCGGTATAGGTGCGGAACCCGTCCACCCCGGCGCCCGAGCCGTCCACCGTGTCATTGCCCGAGCCGGTGATGACATTGTTGAACTCGTAGAAATCCAGGTGCCCGGCCGCGGCGCCGGTCGCATCCACCGTGCCGCTGGTCGAGGTGTTCAGCACCAGGCGGACGCCATTGCCGTCGGTGTCGTGCTGCCAGGCGTTCAGCGTATTGGTCGAGCCGGGGTCGATGGTGCCGGTGCCATATTCGCCGTAATAGACGTCGTTGCCGATGGCGCCGTTGTAATTGCCGTCGCCCCAGCGAAACCCGTCAGTGCCGCCATTGCCGTAGATGGTGTCGTCGCCGGTGCCTGTCTCGACCAGGTCATAGCCCGAGCCGCCATGGACGATGTCGTTGCCGTCGCCGGTGTTGATATAATTCGCGCCATTGCCGGCGAGGACGGTATCGTCGCCGCCGCCAGTCTGGATGCGGATTCCCTGGCCATCGACCGGCGCCGCGCCGGTGGCGTCGATGAAATCGGCACCGTTGCCGGTCGAGACGCGCTCGATGCCGTCGAAGGACAGGGTATTGCCAAAGGCATCCTGCGCCGTGCCCGAATTCGGCGTCGAGAAGGTCACCTCAAAGCCGCCCGCCCCGGCGCCGGCGGTGACCATGCTCAGCGTGTCGCCGCCGGACAGGGAATAGACGTCCGGGTTGTAGCCGTCCTCGCCGTCGCCGCCGTGATAGTCGTCAGGCGCGCCGCTGCTGCCGGAATCGGCCGACCAGATCAGCTGATCCGCGCCGCTGCCGCCATCGACCACATCGCTGCCGGTGGCGCCGTCCAGCGTGTCCCTGCCGGCGCCCCCTTGCAGCGTATCGTCGCCTGCGTCACCCGTGATCCAATCGTTATCGGCCGTGCCGACAAGGCTGTCGTTGCCGGCGGTGCCCGGAATCGTCACCATCTCAAATCTCCAGAACTCGTAATGCGCAGGCGCGGTTTTCCGCAAAGGAATCTCACCGAATCGGCGAATTCATGCCGATTTAAACCATGCGCATGGGCGCCGGGTCAGCTGTCCTTTTGGGCAGGTGACAGGGAATCGACCGCAATCAGCCGCCCAGCACCAGCCAGCCGCCCGGCGTGGCGGTCAGGTGCAACCGCTGGCCCGGGCGCGGCAATTCGGCGCCCGGGGCGTTGAACCGGTCCAGCACCACCTCGCGCCCGGCGACCCGCGCCCGCAGCCGCTGCACCGAGCCCAGGAATTCGGCCCCGGTGATCTCGGCCGGGATGCCCGCCTCGGCGATCTGCAGGCTCTCGGGCCGAGCGGCCAGCGCGATGCGGCCGGCAGGCAGGGGCCGGTCCAGCGCGATCTCATGCCCCTCGACGCGGACCAGGCCAGTGCCGGGGTCCAGCACCTCGGCCTCGAAACGGTTCAGCGTGCCGACGAAACCCGCGACGAAATCGGTGGCCGGCTGGTTGTAGATCTGCGCGGGCGTGCCGGTCTGGTCGGCGACGCCCTTGTGCATGACCACGATGCGGTCGGAAATCGACAGCGCCTCCTCCTGGTCATGGGTCACGAAAATGGTGGTGATGCCCAGCTGCTGCTGGATCGCGCGGATCTGGTTGCGCAGGCTGACGCGGATCTTGGCATCCAGCGCCGACAAGGGCTCGTCCAGCAGCAGGACGCGCGGCCGCGGCGCCAGCGCCCGGGCCAGCGCCACCCGCTGCTGCTGGCCGCCCGACAGCTGCCAGGGATAGCGCCCGCCCAGGTCCGGCAGGCCGATCAGCTCCAGCATCTCGGCCACGCGCGACCCGCGCTCGGCCCGGGGCAGGCCCGCGACCTTCAGCCCGAAGCCGACGTTCTCGGCCACGGTCAGGTTCGGGAACAGCGCATAGGCCTGGAACACCATGCCGATCTTGCGCTGGTTCGGCCGCAGCCGCGTCACGTCCTGGCCGTCGATCACGATGCGGCCGGCGCTGGGGCTCTCGAACCCCGCGACCATGCGCAGCACCGTGGTCTTGCCGCAACCCGAGGGGCCCAGGAACGACACGAACTCGCCCTTCTCGACCCCCAGGTCGAAGTCATGCACCACCCGCGTCGGGCCAAAGGATTTCTGCAGGTGGTCGAGGGTCAGGAAGGTCATTTCGCTTGCATCCCTGTGCCGAACAGGCGGGAGATCAGCTGCATCAGCCCCATGCAGCCCCAGGTGACGGCAAAGGCGATCACCGCCAGCGCCGCCGGCTCATAGGCGCGGTTCGCGCCCAGCAGCTGCATGTAGGGCCCGAAGGCCGGGCGGTTCAGCAGCGCCGCCATGGTGAATTCGCCGATGACGATGGCGAAGGACAGGAAGGCGCCCGACATCACCGCGCCCAGCACATTGGGCAGGATCAGCCGGCCGATGATCCGGGTCCAGCCGGCGCCCAGCGATTGCGCGGCCTCGGTCAGGCTGCGCACGTCCAGCGTCGAAAGCCCGGTGTCGACGGCGCGATACATATAGGGCAGCGCCAGCGTGGCATAGCCGCACAAGAGCAGCAGGTTGGTGCCCGAGGCGGTGCCGGTCAGCGGCAGGATCGAGCTGGTGTTGTAAAGCCGGATATAGCCGAAGACCACGACGATGGCCGGGATCACCAGCGGCAGCAGGGTGATGAACTCGATCACCGGGCGCAGCCGCGGCAGGCGCAGCCGCACCCAATAGGCGGTCGGCACCACGATCAGCACCCCCAGCACGATGGTCAGCAGCGCCATGACCACGGAATAGCTGAAGGTCTGCCGAAAGGCCGCGTCCGACAGCACGGAACGATAGGCGTCCAGCGAATATTCCCCGCGCCGCATCCGCAGCGAGAACTCGATGGTGCCGATCAGCGGCAGCAGGAAATACAGCGCGCCAAGGGCCAGCGCCGCCCAGGACCACAGCCGCTTCATCGCATCCACCGCTCGGCGCGGGCGCGCATGACGACATAGGCCAGGTTGGCCAGGCCGGTGACGACGATCATGCCGAAGGCCATGGCATAGCCCAGATGCGGGTCCTGCAGCACGTCGCCGCGGATCTGCGCGAACAGCATGATCGGCACGATGGACAGCGACGAGCCGGTCAGCGCATAGGCCGTGGCGACCGCCCCGAAACTGTTGGCAAACAGCAGCGCAAAGGTGCCCAGCAGCGAGGGGAACAGGATCGGCAGCGCCACCATGCGCCAGTATTGGAAGGTCGAGGCGCCCAGCACCTCGGCCGCCTCGCGCCATTCGCGCTTCAGCCCCTCCAGCGCCGGGGTGATGATGAGGATCATCAGCGGGATCTGGAAGAACAGATAGGTCAGCGTCAGGCCCCAGAAGCTGAGCAGGTTGAAACCCATGGCATAGATGTTGATGCCGAACCATTGCCGCAGCAGCATGGTGACCAGCCCGACCCGACCCAGCGTCGAGATGAAGGCGAAGGCCAGCGGCACGCCGGCGAAGTTCGAGGCGACGCCGGAAAAGGTCATCAGCGGCGCCTTGATCCAGCCCGGCAAGCCGCCCATGACCACCGCCGCCGCCATGGCGAAACCGATCAGGCAGCCCAGCACGGCCGAGGCGAGCGACACCTTGATCGAGATCGCGAAGCTCTCGACGATGCGCGGCGAGGCGAGCCCGGCGAGATTCGCCAGCGTGAAGCCGCCCTCGGGATTCCGGAAGGCGCCGATGACGATGTTCATCGTCGGCAGGATCAGAAACAGCGCCGCGAAGGCGAAGAAGGGCACCACGCCCAGCCAGTTCCAGTTCAGTCGCGTCATGCGTGGTTCCTGCCGGCGCCCCTTCGCGCCGTGACTGTTTCCCGGCTCGGCCGGTTGCCCTTGCGCCCCGCCCGAAGATGCGGGCGGGGCTGTTCCTGATGCGGGCCGCCGTTCCGGACGACGCCCCGGGCACAGGCGGTGTACGCCCGGTGCACGCCCGGTGTACACGCTTTTCGTTACTTTACAGTTACTCCTTGACGGCGGCGCCGACGACCTTGTCCCAGCCCTCGGTCACGACCTTCTTGTTGGCCTCCTGCTGCTCCAGCGTCGGGAAGATCGCCTTTTCATAGGCGGCGGCCGGCGGCAGCGCGTCCAGCATCTCTTGCGGGATCTTGCCGGCCTTGGCCAGGTCGTTGAAGCGGATCGGGTGGCAATAGCCCTTGAGCCAGCCCAGCTGCCCCTCGTCGGAATACAGGTATTCCATCCACAGCTTGGCCGCGTTCGGATGCGGCGCATAGGCCGAGATCGCCTGGACATAGACGCCCGCGACCACGCCGTCCTCGGGGATCACCACCTCGACCGGCGGGTTGCCGTTCAGCCCGTCGCGCCAGGACAAAAGGTTGTAGTCCCAGGCGGTTACGATCGGCGTGGCCCCTTGCGCGATGGTCGCCGACTTGCCGATCACCGGAACGAAATTGCCGGCCTTGTTCACCTCGGCCATCAGCTCCATGCCCTTCTGGCCCGAAGCCTCGCCGGCCTCGCCGCCATTGGCGATCCCGGCCGCCATGACCGAGATGATCGCCTGGGCCGAGGCGCGCGGATCGCCGGCCAGCGCGAAGGCGTTGGCATATTCCGGCTTGGTCAGGTCCTTCCAGGTTTTCGGCACCGTGTCGATCAGGTCCGAGTTCACGCCGAAGGCCATGACGCCGTAATAGTCGCCATACCAATAGCCTTCGGCGTCCTTGGCATCCTCGGGGATCGAGTCCCAGGTCGCGACCTTGTAGGGCTGGATCAGCCCCTCGGCCTTGGCCTGCGGGCCGAAGGACAGGCCGACGTCGATCACGTCGGGCGCCTGCGGACCCTTGTTGTCCTTGTTGGCGCGGATCGCCTCCAGCTCATCGGCCGAGCCCGCGTCGGGGTTCAGCTCGTTCACCTTGATCTCGGAGTATTTCGCCTTGAAACCCTCGATCACGCCGCCGTAGTTGCACCAGTCATGCGGCAGCGCGATGGTGGTCAGCATGCCCTCGGCCTTGGCGGCCGCTTCCAGCGCCGCCAGATCCTGCGCCGAGGCCGCACCCGAGGCCGCCAGCGCGACCAGGGCGGCAAGCCCCGCCGCACGCGATTGAATGGTCATATGATCTACTCCGTTCCAGAACACGCCCCATCGGCGGCTGGCTGCCACCTAGCGGCCCCGGATGACAGTGTTGCGACACAGCCCCCGGCAAAGCAAAGGTTTTTTCCGCCCCCTGCCCAAAGCGGCAGGCTGACGCGGGGTCAGGGCACCAGCGTCGCGCCGACCTTCATCGCCCGCCCGCCCAGGCGGTATTCGACCTCGACCCGGTGGCCGACATAGGCCGGATACAGCTTGCCCAGCGTGCCGAGCGAGATCACCGAGCCCGGCTTCAGCTCATAGCCGCCCTGCCGGACCAGCCACAGCACCACGTCCAGCGGATGGCCCATCAGCACCTCGCCCGAGGCACTGTCGATGCGCTTGCCGTCCAGCTTCAGCGTCGCGGTCAGCGCGCCCAGGTCCGCGACCGGATCGGCCAGGTCGGCCACGGCAATGCCGCGCCCCAGCACCCCGCGCCAGGGCGTCAGCCCATAGGCGGCCAGCAGCGGCGCGGTCGCCGTGACCCCGTCGCGCAGCGCCACGTCCGGCACCTCGATGAAGGGGCGCACGTCGCGCAGCGCCGCCGCCACCTCCTCGCGCGTGGTGGCCTGCATGATCGCGGCGCTGCCGACGGTCACCACCAGGTCGGCCTCGAAAAACGGCGTGCGGCTGCCCTTCAGGCTGAGCCGGGCGCCGTCGGGCAGCAGCATCGGCGCGAACAGCGCCCCGGCCATCGGCTCGGAGACGCCGAAATGCCTTTGCGCCGGCTTCGAGACCAGCCCGACCTTGACGCCGACCGGCGGCCCCATCTCGGCCTCGAGGATGCCGCGGAAAGCGGCATAGGCGCAGGCCCCGTCCTCGACGCTGCGCACCAGGGGATCGGGCAGGCGCTGGCCGGCCAGCCAGCCCCGCGCCGCGTTCTGCATCAGCGAGACATCCGGGCAGGCCGCCACCGCCGCCTGCGCGACGGTCAGCAGCAATGCGCCCAGAATCAGCGATCTCATGTCAAAGGCCCCGCAAGCGTATTTGCCGCGACGATGCCGTAACGCGGGCGCGCTGTCACCGGAATTTTTCACGCCCTGCCCGTATCTTGCGCCGATGCTGTTTGCATCGCCCGGCGCATCCCCTAGAACGGCGGCAGCGCAGGCGAAAGGCAGGACATGAGCGATCAACCGACCCCGATGATGGCCCAGTATCTGGCGATCCGCGAGGCGAACCCCGGCGCGCTGCTGTTCTATCGCATGGGCGATTTCTACGAAATGTTCTTTCAGGACGCGCTGGCCGCCTCGGCCGCGCTGGACATCGCGCTGACCAAGCGCGGCACGCATCTGGGCGAACCGATCCCGATGTGCGGCGTGCCGGTCCATGCCGCCGAAAGCTATCTGCTGACCCTGATCCGCAAGGGCTTCCGCGTCGCCATCGCCGAGCAGCTGGAGGACCCGGCCGAGGCGAAGAAACGCGGCGCCAAGTCGGTCGTGGCCCGCGACGTGGTGCGGCTGGTGACGCCCGGCACTCTGACCGAGGAATCGCTGCTGGAGGCGCGGCGGCACAATTTCCTGGCCAGCTTCGCCAGCGTGCGCGACGATTGCGCGCTGGCCTGGGTCGATATTTCCACCGGCGAATTCCGCGTCATGCCCTGCCCGCCCGCGCGGCTGGCGCCGGAACTGGCCCGCCATGCCCCGCGCGAACTGCTGGTCGCCGAGGGCGCGCGCCTCGACGAGATCGCGCGCGAGGCCGGCTGCGCCCTGACCGAGCGTCCCGCCGGCAGCTTCGACAGCGCCGCCGCCGCCCGCCGGCTTTGCGCACTGTTCCAGGTCGAGACGCTGGACGGCTTCGGCAGCTTCAGCCGGGCCGAGCTTGCCGCGATGGGCGCCATCGCCGACTATCTGGAGCTGACGCAAAAGGGCCGGATGCCGCTGATCCGCCCGCCGGTGCGCGAGGCGGCGGGCGGCGCCATGCAGATCGACGCCGCGACCCGGCGCAACCTGGAACTGACCCAGGCGCTGTCGGGCGGGCGCGAGGGCTCGCTGCTTGCCGCCATCGACCGCACCGCGACCGCCGGCGGCGCCCGCCTGCTCGAACGCCGCATCAGCGCCCCCTCGCGCGACCTGGGCGAAATCCACGCCCGGCAGGCGGCGGTGGCGCATCTGGCCGCGGACCCGCGCCTGACCGCCGATCTGCGCGAGGCGCTGGCCCGCGCCCCGGACATGGACCGGGCGCTGTCGCGGCTGGCACTGGACCGCGGCGGGCCGCGCGACCTCGGCGCGATCCGCGCTGCGCTGACGCAGGGGGCGGCCATCGCCGCGCTGCTGGGCTGCGACGACATCGCCGTGCTGACGGATGCCGCCCGCGACCTGACCGGGCATGACGAGTTGATCGACCTTCTGGACGATGCGCTGGTCGCCGAGCCGCCGCTCCTGACCCGCGACGGCGGCTTCACCGCGCCGGGCTTTGAGCCCGAGCTGGACGAGACCCGCGCCTTGCGCGACGAGGGCCGCGGCGTCATCGCCCGCATGCAGGCCGATTATATCGCGGAGACCGGCGTCACCAGCCTGAAGATCAAGCATAACAACGTGCTGGGCTATTTCATCGAGACCACCTCGACCCATGCCGAGCGCATGCTGGCCCCGCCGCTGAACGCCCGCTTCATCCACCGCCAGACCACCGCCAACCAGATCCGCTTCACCACCGTCGAACTGTCGGAACTGGAAACCCGCATCCTGAACGCCCGCGACCGCGCGCTGGAGATCGAGCGCGAGATCTTCGCCCGCCTGACCCGCGCCGTGCTGGACCGCGCCGGCCCGCTGGGACAGGCGGCCCGCGCCTTGGCCGAGATCGACCTGACCGCCGCCTTCGCCGACCTCGCCAATGGCGAGGGCTGGGTGCGCCCCGAGGTCGATGCCTCGCGCACCTTCGTGATCGAGGGCGGCCGCCACCCGGTGGTGGAACGCGCGCTGCGGCGCAAGGGCGAGGCCTTCGTCGCCAACGACTGCGCCCTGACCGAAGGCGCCACGCCGGCGATCTGGCTGCTGACCGGGCCGAACATGGCCGGGAAATCGACCTTTCTGCGCCAGAACGCGCTGATCGCCATCCTGGCCCAGGCCGGCGCCTTCGTCCCCGCGACCCGCGCCCATATCGGCCTGGTCAGCCAGCTTTTCAGTCGCGTCGGCGCGGCGGACGACCTGGCGCGGGGACGGTCCACCTTCATGGTCGAGATGGTCGAGACCGCGGCGATCCTGAACCAGGCCGACGACCACGCGCTGGTGATCCTCGACGAGATCGGCCGCGGCACCGCGACCTGGGACGGGCTCAGCATCGCCTGGGCGGTGATGGAGCACCTGCATGGCAAGAACCGCTGCCGGGCGCTGTTCGCCACGCATTACCACGAGATGACCAGCCTGTCCGCCCGATTGCCGGGCGTCGAGAATGCCACCGTCGCGGTGCGCGAATGGGAAGGCGAGGTGATCTTCCTGCACGAGGTCAGGAAGGGTGCCGCCGACCGCAGCTATGGCGTGCAGGTGGCGCGGCTGGCTGGCCTGCCCGATGCCGTGGTCGAACGCGCCCGCGACATCCTGCACCAGTTGGAAAGCGGCGAACGCGAAGGCGCCAAGCCCGCCGCGCTGCTGGACGACCTGCCGCTGTTCCGCGCCGCGCCGCCGCCCGCGCCCAAACCCCGCGCCTCGGCGGTCGAGACCCGGCTGCGCGAGCTCAACCCCGACACGATCAGCGCCCGCGAGGCGCTGGACCTGGTCTATGAATTGCGCGGGCTGCTGGACGCGCCGGGCTGAGACGCATCCTGTGCCAGCGCCTCGTCCACCAGATCGAGGATGCGGCGGGTGGCGTTGCGGCCGACATGCACGCCCAGCAACCCTTCCGAGATCGGCGGCACCCGCGCCAGGTCGGACAGGCCCGCGACATCGGCAAAGACCGTGTCGTAATGGCAGCGCGACACATGCGCGGCGGGCAGGAAATCGCCCCAGCGGTGCAGCTGCGTCTGGCGGGTGCCGATCTCGATCACCAGCGCGCCGGACTTGGCATAGACCATGTTCGCAAGCCCGGCGCCATGCGGCGCGATCAGGATGTCGGCGGCCTGCATCTGGGCGATCTGCTCCAGCGGGCCAAGATGCTCGAAGGCGACCACCTCGAAGCCGCGGGCGGAAAGCTCGGCCAGCAGCGGCTTGTGCCCGGTGATGCCGCGCGCGCGGGCCTCGCCGCTTTCATCGCGGCCCATCCAGACCAGGCGCGGCCGCTCCTCGACCAGCTTGCCGGGCACCTGGCGCAGGGCGTGTTCGCGCAGCAGCCGCAGGCTGCTGTCATAGGAGGCCATGGCCACGGCCTTGCGGTGCTGCGTTTCCGAGCGCAGCTGCTCGGCCCAGGCGGGATCGACCCCCGGCTCGGCGATGGCGGCGCGGATGCGCTCGTCGGCGGTCTGATATAGATAATGCCGGTGGCTGTAATGCGCGCGCACCCGGTCATAGGGCCGCCCGCTCGAGACGAAAGCCACCCGATCCGCGATGCCGGGGAACACCGCGGCGATGAAATCCGGGATGAAGCCCCGCACATTATCCTGCGGCAAATGCAGGTTGATCGGCTGGCCGCTGTCGTCATCGGCAAAGGCGGCCAGGCAGCCCAGGGTCTCGACGGTGAAATGGTAATAGTTGAAACCGTTCTTCAACTCGATGGCGATGGGCAGGTCATCGGCCGGCTCCTTCCAGACCGGCAGCGTCTGATCGGCCGCGCCGCGCGCGCGCCGAAAGGCATCGTGCAGCCGGGCCTGGCGCCATTCGGCCTGGTTCTGCTGGTCATAGCGGGTGCGCAGCCGGCCGCCGGCGGCGCCGTTCAGCCAGGCCCGCTCGCCGATCAGGGCGAAACCGTGCCGAAAGGTCGCGTCCTCCAGCAGCACGGGGGCGCAGTTGATTTCCATCACGCTGGCCAGCATCCGCCGCTGCTGGCGGTCGATGGCGTTCTGCTGCGCGCGGCGCAGCTTCGGATTGTCGCTTTCGGCGAAAAGCCGGACCCGCGCGCCCTCGGCCGGACGCAGGATCCAGCCCGGGCGCGGCGGCAGATAGGACAGGCCGGGATGCAGCCCCGGCATGTGGAACGTGGACATCGGGGGGCGGGCAAGATCGACTTTCATCTGCCTCTCCTCGGTCTTGGGTCCGCGGGGCGGCTGCGGTCAGATCGTGACCTTCACGAAACTGTCGCGCAGCGCCGCGGACCAGGCGGCGGACATGGCCATGAAGGCCGGGTCGCCCTCCAGGATGCGGCGGGTATCGGAAACCGCGCACGCATCCTTGCGGATGACGGCCATATCCAGCGGCATACCCACCGACAGATTGGACCGCAACGTCGAATCCATCGACAAGAGCACCGCCTTCTGCGCATCGGCAAGATTCGTCTCAGGCCGCACCACGCGGTCGAGGATCGGCTTGCCGTATTTGTGCTCGCCGATCTGCAGGAAGGGGGTGTCCTCGGTCGCCTCGATGAAATTGCCCTGCGGATAGACCAGGAACAGCCGCATCTCGCCGCCCTTGCGCTGGCCGGCGACGATCATGCTGGCGCTGGCCTGCTGGTTCAGGTCGCGGGTGCGGTCGGTGATCTCGCGCAGGGTGGCGTTCAGCGTATTGCCGACGATGGTCGCCACCCTCAGCATGCTGGGCGCGCGCATGATCGAGCTGTCCTCGCCGGCCTCGGGATGGTCGATGGCCTCGCGCAGGCGGGCGATGGTGGTCTGGGTCGCCGACAGGCTGCCGGCGGTCAGGATCACGATCACCCGCTCGCCCGGCTCCTCGAAGAAGAACATCTTGCGATAGGTCGAGATATTGTCCAGCCCGGCATTCGTCCGGGTGTCGGACAGAAGCACCAGCCCCGCATTCAACTTCAAACCGACGCAATAGGTCATGACCGTCCACCAGCCTTTGCAGATCCGCCCCGCACATAGGGCCGCGGCGCGCGCGGCGCAAGCAAACGGCTATTGCTCCTGGCTCATTTCCTCGACCTGCACGCGCACGTCCAGGCTCTCGCGGCCCGAGCCGAAGGTGGTGCCGCGCACCGGCGCCGCATCGTCCGCGTCATAGCCCGAGCCCAGCCGGACATAGCGGTCGTCCGGGCAGCAGGCATTGGCGGCATCGAAACCGACCCAGCCCAGCGGGCCGACATGGATCTCGGCCCAGGCATGGGCGGCGTCGTGCGGCGTGCCGTCGATGGTCGAATGCAGGTAGCCCGAGACATAGCGCGCCGGCAGGCCGCGCTGCCGGGCGCAGGCGATCAGGGCATGGGCATGGTCCTGGCAGACGCCGTGCCCCAGCGCCAGGGCCTCGGCGGCCGAGGTCAGCGCCTCGGTCACGCCGGGCAGATAGGCGATGGCCCCGGTCACGGCAGCCGAAAGCCGGTGCGCCAGGTCCAGCGCATCCTCGCCCGCGACGCCTTGCGCCAGGTCGCACAGCGCCGCGTCGGCGGCGGTCAGGGCGGTCGGGCGCAGATAGACCAGCGGATTGATCGTCTCGCGATGGCCGCGCAGCACGCCGGCGGTGTCGCGGGTCTCGACCAGGCCCGAGATCGAGACGGTGATCTCCTCGACCGGGCCGCGCACGGTCCAGGCCTCGATCCAGTCGCCGGCGCCGTCGCGGAAGGCGGCGCCGCGCTGGCCGCGGCTGACCGCGATCTGCCAGTCGGTGACGCGCTGTCCCTCGTGGACCGAGGGCGTCAGCCGCAGGCTCTGCACCAGCGCCTGCGCCGGGTGGTCATAGCGATAGCCGGTCTCATGGGTGATCTTCAGTCGCATGACGTCCCCCTACATCCGCCCGCTGAGGTAATCTTCATGCACGGCGGTCGAGACGCCGGCCACCTCATTGATAAACCAGGACAGGAATTCGTGCAGCCCCTCGTCGAAAATCGCCTCGATGTCGCGGGCCATGAGCGAGTCGAGCGTCTGGCGCGCCTTGGCCGAGGCACTGGCCTGCACCGTCTCGCCATAGCGCTTGACCAGCCCGTCGAGATGCCAGACCGCCTCGTAGAGCGAGGTCAGGAGCGAGCGCGGGCTTTCGCCGTTCAGGATCAGGAAATCGGCGACCTTGGCCGCCGTCACGTCGCCGCCATAGGCCCAATGGAAGGCCCGATGCGCCGAAAGCGCGCGCAGGATCACCTGCCACTGGTAATTGTCGAGGCCCGAGCCCACGAATTCCACGCGCGGCAGCAGCACGAAATACTTCACGTCCAGCAGGCGCGCGGTGGCATCGGCGCGTTCCAGCGAATAGCCCAGGTTGATGAAATGCCAGCCGTCGTTGCGCAGCTGCGTGGCGTTGATCGCGCCGCGCACGGTCGAGCCGTGGCGGGTGGTGAAATCGGTCAGCATCGGCGTGTCGAGCTGGCCGCGCGGCCGGCGCGTCAGGGCGCGCAATTCCTGATAGGCGGTGTTCAGCGCGTCCCAGACCTGGCTGGTCAGCGCCGTGCGCACGATGCGGCCGCCCTCGCGCGCGCGCTCGATGCAGGAGGTGACCGAGGACGGGTTGTCCTGGTCGAAGAACAGCCAGGAGACGATGTTTTCCTGGTTGATCTGCTCGCCGTAGCGTTCGGCAAAGGCGGCCTGCGCGCCCGAGGCCCGCAGCAGCGATTCCCATTCGTTGCGATAGCCCTCGGGCGTGTTCGGCAACAGCGTGATGCGCTCGCCCACGTCCAGAAGGCGGGCGGCGGTTTCGGCGCGTTCCAGGTGGCGGCCCATCCAGAACAGGTTGGCGGCGGTGCGGCTGAGCATGGCTGACCTTTCCTATTCCGACAGGACCCAGGTGTCCTTGACACCCCCGCCCTGCGACGAGTTCACCACCAGCGAGCCCTCGCGCAGCGCCACGCGCGTCAACCCGCCCGGCACCAGCTCGATCCGGTCGCCGCAAAGGCAGAACGGCCGCAGGTCGACATGGCGCGGCGCGATGCCCTCCTCGACGAAGGTGGGGCTGGTCGACAGCGCCAGCGTCGGCTGGGCGATGTAATTGCCGGGGTTCTTCTCGATCAGGCTGCGGAAACGGGCGATCTCCTCGGGGCTGGCGCGGGGGCCGATCAGCATGCCGTAGCCGCCCGAGCCATGCACCTCCTTGACCACCAGCTCCTTGAGATTGGCCATGACGTATCGGTAATCCTCGTCCTTCCACAGCGCCCAGGTCTGGACGTTCTGCAGCAAGGGCTCCTCGCCCAGATAGAAGCGGATCATCTCGGGGACATAGGTATAGACCGCCTTGTCGTCGGCCACCCCTGCCCCCGGCGCGGAGGCGATGGAGACCCCGCCCGAGCGATAGACATCCATCAGCCCCGGCACGCCCAGCATGGAATCGCGGCGGAAGCACAAGGGGTCCAGGAAAGGGTCGTCAATGCGGCGATAGATCACGTCGACCCGCTTCGGCCCCTGCGTCGTGCGCATGTAGACAAAGCCACCGTCCACGAACAGATCGCTGCCCTCGACCAGTTCGACGCCCATCAGGTTGGCGAGGAAACTGTGCTCGTAATAGGCACTGTTGTAATGGCCGGGGGTCAGGATGACGATGGTGGGCGCGCCGTCGCATTTCGCCGGCGCCACGCTGGCCAGGGTGCGACGCAGCAATTCGGAATACTGGTCCACCGGCTCGATGCGGTTGTGGCGAAACAGCGCCGGGAACATGCGCATCATGATCTCGCGGTTTTCCAGCATGTAGCTGACGCCCGAGGGGGTGCGGCAATTGTCCTCCAGCACGAAGAATTCGTCGCGGCCGGTGCGCACGATGTCGATGCCGACGATATGCGAAAAGACGCCGCGCGGCGGCACGAAGCCGACCACGGCCTTTTCATAGGCGGCGTTCTGATAGACCAGCCGGGCCGGGACGCGGCCGGCGCGGATGATCTCGCCCCGGCCATAGACGTCGCGCAGGAAGGCGTTCAGCGCCCGGGCGCGCTGCTTGATGCCGCGCTCCAGCTTGCGCCATTCGCCTTGCAGGAACACGCGCGGCATCATGTCGAACGGGATCAGCCGGTCCGGGTCGCCGCCCTCGCCATAGACCGCGAAGGTGATGCCGATGCGGCGGAACAGCGCCTCGGCCTCGGCCTGCTTCATCTGGCGGATCTCGGCCGGCATGGTCTCGATCCAGTCGGACAGCATGGCATAGGGCGCCCGCACCCGCCCGTCATCGACCATTTCATTGTAATACATCGTCATCGCTGCGACCCCTGACTCTGCCCCCGATCTTCGCATCCGGGCGCGCCCTGTCCACGCCCGCCGGGTCGCGCTGCGTCGGATTTTCCGCTTTGGCGCGGCGGATAGCCCTTTTGCACAAAAGCAAGGCAGATGGGCCGGCAAGGGTTCCGCGCCCGGGTCAAAAACCGGCGACAGGCCATGAAAAAGGGCGCCGCGACTGCAGCGCCCGTGCCGGATTTCCGGGCAGGTCGGGTCAGATGACGATCAGGTCGTCGCGCAGGGCGTCGATGCTGCCAAGCCCGTTCAGCGTCAGCACATTGCCGCCGCCAAAATCGAACACGGCATTGCCGCCCACCACACGGGCATAGGACAGCACCTGCGCCACCGTGCGCGCCCCGCCGCCCCACAGCGCATCGTCGATGCGCAGCGTGTCGACATTGTCCTGGAAGTCCAGGATCACGTCGCGCCCGGCGTGGAAGGCGAAGTGATCCGCCCCCGCGCCGCCGTTCAGCTGGTCATTGCCGACGCCGCCGAACAGCAGGTCGTTGCCGATGCCGCCGAACAGCGAGTCATTGCCCGCCCCGCCCAGCAGCGTGTCATTGCCGCCGGCCCCGAACAGCGCGTCATTGCCCAGCAGCCCGCTCAGCTGGTTGGCGAAGGCATTGCCGCTCATCCGGTTCGCCAGCCCGTTGCCGGTGCCGTTCTGCGCCCCGCCCGAGATCAGCTCCATGTTCTCCAGATTGGCGCCCAGCACCATCGAGACCAGCGCCCGCACCGTGTCGGTGCCCTGGCCGGCGGCCTCGCGGATCTGGTCGTTGCCGTCGGTGACATAGATATCGTTGCCGCCGCCGCCGATCAGCAGGTCGCTTCCCGCCCCGCCGTTCAGCACATCGGCACCGATGCCGCCCTCCAGCGTATCGTTGCCGCCATGGCCCAGCAGCGTATCGGCGCCGTCCAGGCCCTGCAACCGGTTCGCCGCCGCATTGCCGGTCAGCTGGTTCGCCAGCCCGTTGCCGGTGCCGCTCAGCGCTGCGGTCGAGGTCAGCACCAGGTTCTCCAGATTGGCCCCCAGCGCCGTCGAGAAGGGCGCATAGACCGTGTCGATGCCGGCGCCCGCCGCCTCGACCACGCGGTCCTGGGCGCTGTTGACGTAATAGGCGTCGTTGCCGATGCCGCCCTCCAGCAGGTCGTTGCCGAGGCCGCCGAACAGCCGGTCGTTGCCGGCATTGCCGCGCAGCGTGTCGTTGCCGGCATTGCCGTGGATCTCGTTGTTCGCGGCATTGCCGTTGACCACGTCATAGCCGCTTCCGGCGCGATAATTCTCGATCACCGTGCCCTGCGCGATCGAGATATTGCCGGTCAACCCATAGGCGCTGGAGATGCTGCCCTGCGACAGGTTGATGCGCTGGCCGCTGTCGTCGCCCGACAGGTCCAGCGTGTCGATGCCGCCTTGGTCGAAGATGGTAAAGGCGATGTCGTCGCGGCTGCCGGCATTGCGCAGCATGGTGGCGATGCGGGCATAGGCCGCGCCGGCATTGGTCTGCTCGCCATAGGTGTTGTTGCCGGTACGGATCGAGGTCGCGCCGTAAAGCGTCTGCATCGCCAGGATGTCCGCGATCATCGCCGAGGTGATATAGGCATAGCTCGCATTCACCGAGGTATTGTCGGTCTGCGAGAAATAGGACATCACCGACGCCTGCCAGCTGTCGTTCAGATAGTGGTTGTCGACGCCATAGGTGGCATTGCCGTTGTAGTTGCCGGCATGGCCCAAGCCCAGCGCATGGCCGATCTCGTGGATATAGGTCTGGTAGCTGTAGGTGTTGAAGCCGGTGCCATAGGATTGCAGCCAGTCCGTGCTGACATTGACGTGCGAACTGAGGATGGTGCCGCCGCTGGTGAACGAACTGGACCAGGCACTGTTCGGATCGCTGTCGTCGAAGCTGATGTGGATGGTGGCGCTTGGCCCCGGGTTGCGGTTGAAGCGGATGCCGGTCACCGATTCCCAGGCCGCAAGCGCGGCATCGGCCAGCACGCGGCCCGCCGGGGTCAGGCCGGACAGGTCCACGTTCAGCACCCCGCCCGGCCCCACGTCGAAGGCGCGGCGCGCGGCCCCCGTCTCCTGCCAATAACCATCGGTCAGCTGCCGGGCGATCTCGGGCATGGTGAAGTTGCGCAGGGTCGCCGTCCGGGTCAGCGACAGGCTGTAGGCGCCGGCGTAGGAATCGGCATAGCTGCCGGCCTCGAGGTAATAGGTGCCGGCCTGGGTGATGTTCAGCACCAGCCGCGAGTTCAGCCCGCTGCTGCCGCTGTCGTCGTCATAGGCGATCAGCCTGCCCGCACCGTTCATCACCTGCAGGTAGGGGTCGTAGACCCCGCCGCTGCCGCGCGATTCCAGCGAGATGACATAGGTGCCGGGTTGCAGTTGCACCCGCACCCAATCGGCGTCGCCCCCGCTGAGCGAGCCGTTGAACGTGTCGCCCACCGCGATGGAATAGCCGGTCGCGGTCGAGGCGGGCGCATCGCCGCCCTCGACCCGGATGGCGCGCGCCGGGCCGGCGTCATGCTCGGCGGTTCGGGTCCAGTCGCGGGTGAAGAAGCTGAAATTCGCGTCAGGCATCGGGAAAATCCTTTGAAACTATTCGTCAGGGGGAAGCGTCCGGTCCAGCAGCAGCCGGGCCAGCTGTCTCAGCTGCCTGTCGGGGATTTCGGCGCGATCCATCACCGTCAGTTCAAGCTCGGGTCCGTCGCGCCGGGCCGCGCCCTCGCCGATGCTCAGCCGGGCGCGCAGCAGATCGGGGCGGGGGCTGTGGGCTTGCAAGGTCAGCGGCGGCGCGGGGGTGCCGGACTGGTCCAGTTCTTGCCGCAGCGCCGCGCACAGCCGCGCGGTCAGCGCATCACCGGGCTCGGGGCAGCTCAGGCCAGCCTGCGCGGCGCCGGCGCTCATGGCGCAGGCCGCCAGCAGGGCGGCGGGAAAAAGGGCAAAGCGCATGGGGTCATCTCGTGCCGGTCCATGTCCGACCCTATCCCGCTTCGCCGCCCGCCTTCAATCTGCGACCCGGCTGCCCTTTGGGACAGGTCAAGGGCCGCAGGGACGGAAAACTGGTTAGAATTGCGCAGAAATTCTTGCCGGCAGAGGCGGGAAAACCGTGCTGCCGCTTACCGGCTGGTAATATTTTCGCGCTAGGGATGCACCAAGGCCACAGCGACGGAGCCACAGGATGCACATGACATTGCTGCCCCAGCAGGACGGGCTGACGATCCGCGTCGACGAAAAGCGTCTGGACGCCATGGTCGCCACTGCCTTCAAGGACCGCGTGCGCAGCATGATCGGCGCCTCCGGCCCGCCGGTGACGCTGGACCTGGGTGCGGTCGATTTCATGGACAGTTCGGGCCTGGGCGCGGTGATCGCCATCTACAAGGCCATGCCGCCCGACCGGCCGCTGGTGCTGGCGCGGCTGACGCCGAATGTGGCGCGGGTCTTCCGGCTCACCCGCATGGACACGGTGCTGAACATCCGTCAGGATCCGGATAACGGCATCCAGATGGAAAGCCCCGCGCCATGAGCCTGTCCTCTTCCCCGGCGGAAAAGCGGCTGCGCCAGCCGCCGCCCGGGCGGCATCCGATGTTCCACCGCATCTTCCGCGCCGATCCGGAAACCGTGCGCGCGGCGCTGCTCTTCATGCGCGAAAGGTTCGACGGCAGCGCCGAGGACGAGGTGATCGCCAAGCTGGAACTGGCGCTGGCCGAGGTGCTGAACAACATCTGCGAACACGGCACCCGGACCGAGGCGATGCGCTTGGGCGGCCGCCCGCATGCGCCGCTGATCCATCTTTGCGTCGCGCGCCATGTCGGCGGCATCGCCTGCGCGGTCACCGACGACGGCCGTCCGCTGCCGCTGTCCTGTCTCGATCCGCGCGACCTGCCCTATGTCGACCCGGCTCCCGGCGACACCGCCTCGATCCTTCTGCTGCCCGAGGGCGGGTTCGGCTGGTACCTGATCCAGGAACTGACCGCCACGCTCAGCTATTTCCGCGAGGGGCACCGCAATTTCCTGGCCTTCATCGTCCCGGTGACCGAGGCGCTGCTGCCCTGCCCGCCGCCGGTCGCCGCCTCGTGATCCCGCGCGCGGCGGCGCTCAGTTCAGCCCGGCCTGCAGCGGATAGTGGCCGTCGCGGAATTCGCCGAACATCTCGGTGACCTCGGGATGTTCCAGCGGCTCGCCCGACTGGTCCGGCATCAGGTTCTGCTCCGAGACATAGGCGACGTAATAGGTCGCCTCGGTCTCGGCATAAAGATGATAGAAAGGCTGGTTGCGCGACGGGCGCGATTCCTCGGGGATAGATTCGTACCATTCCTCGGTATTGGCGAATTCCGGGTCGACGTCGAAGATCACCCCGCGGAAGGGGTGTTCGCGGTGGCGCACCACCTGGCCCAGACTGTATTTCGCCGATTTGGACGGAATCCGCATCACATCACTATTCCCGTTTGGCGGGGCTCATACAGCCAGCCGGCGCCTCTGTCCACCTGCCGGGCGCGGATTGCGGCGCATGCGACAGTTTCGCATGACCGGGGATGACGACGCAAATCCGCAAAAGGTCTAGCGCGCCGGCAGCGCCTCGCCCGGCTCCAGCGCCACGGTCGAGATCGACATCTTGGCCGAGCCCTGCTTCACCTGCTCGGCATGCACGAGATAGACCAGCACCTGATTCTGCTCGTCATAGATGCGCTTGACGCGCAGCGACTTGAAGATCAGCGAGCGCGAGGCGCTGAACACATCCTCGCCCTTGGGTCCGCGGCGGATATCGCCGATCCTGATCGGCCCGGTGCGTGCGCATTCGATGGCCGAGTTCGACGGATCCTCGAACCAATTGCCCTGGCTGAGCCGGTCGATCACCGAGCGGTCGAAATAGGCCAGGTGGCAGGTCACGCCCTGCACATCGGGGTCGGCGATGGCCTCGATGATGATGTCGTTGCCGACCCAGTCGACGCCGACCTGGCCGACCATATCGGCCACGGCCGGCGTGGCGACCAGCGCCGCCGCGGCGATCCATTTCAGCATCCTGACCTCCGACTGCCGTTGCCGCCTGCACCATGGCAAGCCCGCGGCGGGCGCGCAAGACCGTGCCCCTGGACCTGACGTTCACCTGTTCCCGCCCGGATTGCTTCACGCGCGGTCGGGAGACTCCCGAAGTTACCTCCGCTTTCCCCCTGCACAAGCAGAGAAAACCGTCCGCCTTCTGTGGAGAAGGCGCGAGCGGCGCGGGTCTGCCGGCTCGGACTTTCGACACCTCAGTGGCCTGGCCGGATTTAACAAGTCGCTGAAAAAGTCAGCCCTCGACCTGCCCCGCGGAACATGATTCACCCTGCGCCGGTCGATGGGGGTGATAAAGATGCGCGGGGCGGACGAGGCGAGCGGATCGCTGTTCAGCTACGTCGACCTTGAGGCCCGCATCCCCGCCGGCCACCCGCTGCGGACGATCCGGCAGGTGGTGAACAAGGCGCTGGCCAGCCTGGATGCTGCGTTCGATGAGCTCTACACCGACTTTGGTCGCCCCTCGATCCCACCGGAGCGGCTGATCCGGGCGAGCCTGCTGCAGCTCCTCTATTCGGTCCGGTCCGAGCGCCAGCTGATGGAGCAGATGAACCACGATCTGCTGTTGCGCTGGCCTCGGCATTGATGATCCCGTGTGGGGTGAAGGGCGCCCGGAAATCCGTCCGGGGGACGGATTTCAGCCCTGAACGGGCGAAGCCCCGAAGGCCGACCGTCTTCGCAAGAACCGCGACCGGCTGCTGAGCACCGACATGTCGCGCAAGATCATGGCCGCGATCCTGGCGCACCGCCAGGCGCCGCCGCTGCTGTCTGACGACCACTTCTCGGTCGACGGCACGCTGGTGAAGGCATTCGCCATGGGCCTCGAACCGGTGGCGGCCTGATGGCTCACCCTCGATGAAGAGCGTCCCAACCGCGGACGGGCGAGACCCCGCCGGATGACGAAGCCGGCGATCCTCCCGGACTCGGGCTCCCCGCCACCGATCCATCCGCCTTGACCGTAGCCGCCAAGACCGATCCGATGCCCCGCAACCAACGCCACAGCCGCCATGCCGAGGTCGATTTCCGGGGTCAGAGGCGGACGAATGCCACCCATGGCCCGCCCCCGCTCCGGACGCGCGGCTCTACAGGACATCCCCGGCACCGGGCGATGCTGTGCTTCATCTGGCCCCGGGCGATCGAGATCAGGCGCACCGCATCGGCCATATTGGCATTGGCGACGCGCAGCGTGGCCAGCGACGCCTCGACCAGATCAAGGCCCAGCGGATCGGCGATCTTGTGCATCGCCGTCAGCGCCGCATCGCGGTCCAGCGACTTCTTGCCGCCGGCGAGCGTGGTTCCGACCCGGCCCAGGATGATGTTCGCATCGGTATTGGTCGGCTCGGTTCCGCCCGCCTTGTAGCAGGCCGGCCCCGGCACCGATCCAGCCGATTGCGGCCCGTTGCGCAGAGATCCCGCCTTGTCCAGCCAGGAAATCGAGCCGCCGCCCGCGCCGATGGTCAGCACCTCGATGGAGGGGAAACAGATCGGATGGCCCCAATCCACTTCCCATTTGTCGGTCGTGCGCAGATGACCATTCTCGGCCAGGGAGATATCGGCCGAGGTTCCGCCCATATCCAGGCCGATGGCATTGCTGTATCCGCACAGTTCGGCGAAATACTTGCTGGCGATGGCGCCCGCCGCAATTCCCGATGCCGCCAGACGTGCCGCATATTTCTCGGCCGTCGCCGGCGTCATCACGCCGCCGCCGGAATGCAGCAGCAAGACATCGGCTTCATAACCGGCTTCGGTCGTCCTGCGGTCGATATCGCGGGCATAGGGGCGAATGATTGGCGCAAGGATCGTATTCGCGACCGTGGTCGAAAACCGGTCGTCCTCGAAGATTTCCGGATGGGTTTCATGCGAGGTGGTGATGGCCACCTCCGGCCCCAGTTCCTCGGCCAGGATTTCGGCCATGCGCTGCTCATGCTCGCCGTTGACATAGGCGTTGATGAAGCACACCGCCACCGCCGTCACATTGCGCTTTTTCAGGATGCGCGCCACTTCGCGGGCCTGATCCTCGTCCAGCGGCTCGATGATTTCGCCGCGATAATTGATGCGCTCGCTGACGACGAAACGGTCGCGCCGGTGGACATAGGGCGGCGTGCCTTCCTTGTAGGCATCCCAGGGATCTTCCCGGGTGCCGCGGCCGATTTCCAGGACGTCGCGGAAGCCCTTGGTGGTCACCATGGCCGCCGGCTTGAAATTGCGCGTGATCAGCGCATTCGTGGCGACTGTCGTGCCATGCGTGAACAATTCGACGTCATGCCAGTCGATATCGGCCGCCTCGGCGCCATTCATGATCGCGTCGATGGGATTGGCTGTGCTGGGCACTTTCGCAACGGTCTGGTTTCCGTTCGAATCCAGCACGAAAACATCCGTGAATGTCCCGCCAACGTCAATTGCCAAACGCGTGCGCGCTCGCTTCGGCGCCGAGCCAATGCCCGCTCCGTCCATGCTCATTATGCAATTCCTTTCGATTTGCGTGAGGCAAAGTGAGCCACAAAGCGTGATTACGCCGTGTGAACGATTGCATTTCATTGTGAGAGAGATTTGCCATCGACCGATGCGTGAGGCATCCCAGTCGATGTTCCGCATTCTTTGTTGAACGCGCCTTGATCTTACGCGAGGTCGCGCCGTATCTCCAAATGTTTTTTTCAGGCACTGCAACTGCAGAATGATTTCCGAAGGGAGATGGAAAAGCGGCTGATGCATTGTTTGATCGGCAATGCTGCGATGCAGAACTCATCTGCGCCGGCGAACTCTCGCGCATGCTGTCGCAAGCGTCAGACAGGCAATAGGACCGGACTATTTCCCCATATGGCACATGACAAACGAATCAGGGAAAGCTGACTGGACCAGCCGCTCGGCCTGTGCAGCCGAGCAGGACTGGGAAGCAACTACAGCCGTGCAGCAGTGTCGAAGCAAAGGACAAGTGCAGCACAAGATGCGGGAGTCGTGAGCTAAGCGGCCGATCACAAGCGCCTCATCGCAGCGACCTCGGCGAGCTGGCGCAGGTGATGGTCTTCGGCCGTACCAGCTCGCGCTGTCGCTGCAAATCCTCGACGTGACCAAGCGACACTGGGCTGAGCCACGCGCTCACTCTTGGTGGCGAATTGAGCCACCGCATCAAGAACACGCTGGCAAACGTCCAGGCCATCGCGGTGCGTCGCCGGAGCCGGCCATTGGACTTTCCGTAGAAAGCACGCTGCACCTGGCGCTGGTCCTGCACGAGCTTGGCGCGAATGCTGAGAAATACGGCTGCCCTAGCGGATTTCGCTACCGTCCGACTCGCGCCGTCCCAAAACTGCCGGCAGCCGGACCAGCAGTAGCTCCGCAAGAATGGCGACGACCGACCCAACGACGATCGAGTGATGCGACATCTCTGCCAGAACCGGATGGAGTGCCCCCACTGAAGTGGTCCACCCACTGGGATAGAAATATCCTGTTCAGGAGGACCATCAGATGGCAGGCAAGCGAGACAAACCGGAAGACATCGTTCTGAAGCTTCGACAGATTGAAGTGCTTCATGGACAGGGAATGGCAATTTCCGACGCGGTGCGGCAGATCGGCGTGACCGAGCCGACGTATTATCGCTGGCGCAAGCAGTATGGCGGCATGAACCGGGATCAGCTGAAGCGTCTCAAGGAGCTTGAGGCGGAGAACCAGCGGTTGCGGCGCGCGGTGTCAGATCTGACCTTGGACAAGATGATCCTGAGCGAGGCTGCACGGGGAAACTTCTAAGCCCTTCGCGCCGTCGCCAGTGCATTGACCATGTGCGGCAGGCGCTCGGCATATCCGAGCGCCGCGCCTGCCGCATCCTCGGGCAGCACCGCTCGACGCAACGCAAGGTTCCTTGCGGCGCCCCGGACGAAGAACGGCTGACGGAAGACATCATCACGCTCGCTCGCACCTACGGGCGATATGGCTATCGGATGATCACCGGATTGCTGAACAACGCCGGTTGGCATGTAAATCATAAACGCGTGGAACGGATATGGCGGCGTGAAGGGCTGAAGGTCCCGCAAAAGCAGGCAAAGAAGGGTCGGCTCTGGTTGAACGACGGGTCCTGCGTCCGTCTCCGGCCGGAGCACCCGAACCACGTCTGGTCCTATGATTTCGTTCAGGACCGGACACATGACGGACGGCTGTTTCGGACGCTCAATATCATCGACGAATTCACGAAGGAGGCGCTGGTGATCCGTGTAAACCGCAGGCTCAATTCCACCGACGTAATCGACGCCCTGACGGATCTGTTCATCTTGCGTGGCCCGCCTGCGTTCATAAGGTCCGACAATGGCGCGGAATTCATTGCCAAGAAGGTGCAGGGCTGGATCGGCGCAGTTGGTGCCAAGACCGCGTTCATCGAGCCGGGTTCACCCTGGGAGAACGGGTATTGCGAGAGCTTCAACGCTCGATTCCGCGACGAACTCCTGGATGCAGAAGTCTTCTATTCGCTCAGGGAGGCCCAGATCCTCATCGAGCGATGGCGCCGCCACTACAACACTGTCAGGCCGCACAGCTCCCTGGGATACCGCCCACCCGCACCGGAAGCCGTCATCCCAATAGACCAGCGGCCGACGATGCACTAACAATCAACCCGGACCACTCGGTGGGGGCAGTCCAGGCGCAGTTGGTGCCAAGACCGCGTTCATCGAGCCGGGTTCACCCTGGGAGAACGGGTATTGCGAGAGCTTCAACGCTCGATTCCGCGACGAACTCCTGGATGCAGAAGTCTTCTATTCGCTCAGGGAGGCCCAGATCCTCATCGAGCGATGGCGCCGCCACTACAACACTGTCAGGCCGCACAGCTCCCTGGGATACCGCCCACCCGCACCGGAAGCCGTCATCCCAATAGACCAGCGGCCGACGATGCACTAACAATCAACCCGGACCACTCGGTGGGGGCAGTCCACAGTCACGCTGCGGGCGGGGCCTCGGTGAATGGCGGGGCGACGACAACGGTCCTCGGCGCCACGCTGGTCGCCTATGCGCTTTATACCCTCATCGCCCCGCCCTTCCGGGTCGCGGCTGCCCAAGAGCGCTGGCTCTCGCCGCTGGTCGGGCTGATCACCGGGGTGATTGCAGGGGCGACCGGCGTGTTCGTCATACCCGCCGTTCCCTACATGCAGGCGCTCGGGCTGGAGAAGGACGACTTGGTCCAGGCGCTCGGCATGTCCTCCACGACCTCGACCATTGCCTTGGCACTCGCCCTGACCTCGCATCAGGCTTGGCAGGTCGACCAGCTTGCGCTTTCCGCATTGGCCGCGGTTCCGGCGCTGATCGGCATGTGGGCGGGGCAGATCCTGCGCCGGGCCGTCAGCCCGGCGGCCTTCCGGCGCTGGTTCCTGATCATGCTCGCCCTGCTGGGAACAGAGATGCTGCTGCGCGGCATGACGTGAAACAGCGTAAGGGGCAAGCTGATGAAACGCTGATCGCGCTTCCTTGCCGTCGAAATGCCGCACCCATCCGGATGTATGTGTTGGTTGCGGGCTCCGCTACCCCCGATTTGAACCTTTTCGCGCCATCACATCAGTCAAGACATTGATATTACTTGATAATAGATCTTGGTTCGGGCGCTTCTCGTACAAATGCGCTAAGCGCGCCGTTTGGCGCGCTATGTGTAATTTTCTGTTTTATATGGACGTTTCCGGATCTATTTGCGGGAGCGCGCATTGGACACTGTTTCGCGATGTCGAGCGCGCTCAATCTTTCTCCGTCAGCAAGAACAGGTTGCTCATAGCACGTCCCCCACGCCACAATTGCCACAGGGCCGACCAACAACTCGGCCAACTTGGTCCCCACCGCGCTGACCTGGCGCCGCGCGTCATCAACTACCGCATGGCCGTGGTCCTTGCGGGCGTGGTCGGCACGCTGGGCTTTCCCTAGCAGATCCTCGACAATCCCTTCCTGTTCCTAGGTCATGTTGACAAATGGCGGAGCCAGAGGCGGATCGACGTGATATCGATGAAGCCAAGGAAGCTTTCGGCGGTCTTGTCGTAGCGGGTGGCGACACGGCGAGCGTTCTTGAGCTTGTTGAAGCACCGCTCGACAAGGTTCCGCAGCCGGTAGAGCCTGCGATCGACAGCGACACGGAGCCTGCGAGACTTGCGCATCGGGACCACCGGCAGGATGCTACGCGCCTCCATGGTTTTGAGCTACTCCCCGATCCTTGGACAGTTTTCGGGGATATTTAAGCTACTGCCTGCGCTTGCTGATCGATTTCGATATTGTTGAAGTAAACCACGGCGGGTGGCCGTCCACCATGGGCGGTGTGGGGCCTCTGGTGGTTGTAGAAGGTGATCCATCGGCCAATGGCAGCCTTGGCCTGTGACCCCGTTTCCCAGGCATGCAGGTAGACGCATTCGTATTTCAGGGACCGCCACAGGCGCTCGATGAAGACATTGTCGATGCACCGCCCCTTGCCGTCCATCGAGATGCGGGTGCCGACGCGCTTTAGCCGATCTGTCCAGGCGAAGGACGTGAACTGGCTGCCCTGGTCAGTGTTCATGATCCCCGGCGCGCCGAAGCGGTGGATGGCCTCCTTCAGCGCCTCAACGCAGAAGTCGGCCTCCAGCGTGTTCGAGATGCGCCAGGCCAGAACCTTGCGTGTGAACCAGTCCATGATGGCCACCAGATACAGGAAGCCGCGCCGCATCGGCAGGTAGGTGATATCGGCGCACCAGACCTGGCCGGGACGATCCACCCGCAGCCCGCCCAGCAGGTAGGGCCAGGTCTTGTGGCCCTTCCTCGGCTTGCTGGTGTTGGGCTTCTGATAGATCGGCATCAGGCGCATAAGTCGCATGAGCCGCCGAATGCGCTTCTGGTTCACGCCATGGCCTTCGTTCT
>NZ_KQ955210.1:0-2300 GCF_001546115.1 Paracoccus aminovorans | reverse complement strand
CTTGTCGGAGTCATAGCCGCGATCGGCCAGCAGGATGCAAGGCTCCGGCAGGTTGTCGTCCATGACCAGATCAAAGCCCAGGTAGTCCGATGTCTGGCCCGGCGTGATGTCCGACCTCATTGGCAGCCCGGCAGCATTGACGCGCAGGTGGACCTTGGTCGTGAAACCACCTCTTGAACGGCCAAAACCCTGTCTTGGAGTCCCCCTTTTGCGCCCGCTGCCTGATGATGGGCGCGGATCACGGTGCTGTCGATCATCTGGAGCGCATCCGGCACGATCCGACTTTCGTTCAGCGCTTCGAGGATCTGCTCCCACAACCCCGCCAGGGTCCAGCGCCGGAACTGGCGGTAGACACTGGACCACTTCCCGAACTCTTCTGGGAGGTCGCGCCAAGGAGAGCCGGTCCGCGCGATCCAGAAAATCCCATCAAGAACAAGGCGGTGATTTGCGGGCTTGCGCCCGTTCGGGGCGCGCACGGCCAGAATGAAGCGCTCATGAAACGCCCATTCCTCGTCCGACATCAGGTCTCGTGCCAAGCTGGTCTCCATTGCAGGTACCAGCTTGAATCACGATCAGGCCACCCTGTGAATCCCTTTTGTCAACACCACCTAGGCTATTACGGCACCTTCCTGTCGACCATCGGCGGCATCATTGTCGCGGATTTGCGAGCTGCAGCCCCGCCTTTCGTCGATTTGGTCGGATGGGGGCCGCGGCCAGACGAAGCCGCCTTCCGCGCCGCGATCTGGGAGGCTTCCAGGCGCGACATCGCGAAACTCCTGAGCAAAATGTTGCCAGCTGCCGCATCCGCAGGCAGCAGCACCAGCCCCGGCGGACCAGCCGCGCTTCGGCCGGCGCGGCACCTTCACGATGCAAATATACATAATATCCTGCTTTCTCCGGTTAAATATCGCGATGCAACAATCAAAATCGACATAATCGCCGCCCTGCCCTTTTGCGCTGTCATTGAAATTTCAAGGAGATTGCCGCGAAGCGTTATTGACGCTTCTTCTGTCAGGCTCTATTCGTCCGTCCAACGAAAAGCCCTGAGGGCTGCCCTTCAAGCGAGCCCGGCAGGGGCAGGTCGGCTTCATGGTCGCGCGGTTTTGTTTGCGCGCCATATTGTTTATTTCCCATGTAATCGCTAGAGGTGAAGTTCTTATCTCTGTCTGGGGGCAAGGTTATGCACTCGATCGTGCTTGTGCAGAGTGGACTGAAAGAGGCCATCGACGAATTGATCCGGATGGATTCAGTAACATGCGTTGAAATCAATGGCGCAGAGGCGGGCGAGTTCCTGCCACTTGCGCAACAGCCTTTGGCAATTTCCCGAAAAAAGACCACAAGCAGGAAAGCCATTAGACTGCCCGTCCAGATGGGCGGAAAAAGCGGGGCTGACAGATTGATGCGACCGAGCAGGGATTCAGATCAGACGGGATCCGGGCAAGGCCAGGGCATATTGGCCGAAATTAATTCACATTCTGGAAGCTGGCCTTCCCTGCCAACCAATTGCACCCAAGTATAAATCGGATATCCGAGCATGACCGTGAACAAGCAGACTGCACCCGAAGCGACGCGAGACCAATGCCGTTCGGAACCCGCGTCTTCGCCAGCAAGCCTTGCGGGCTCGAGCATGGCCTCTCGTATATTGGACAATCCCACCGACAGGTCGCTCATATCGCGGTTTTCCCTGGAATCGGGTGTCGCCAGGACATGCGAGGATCTGATCTCGCTTCAAATCGAGGCTGGGAGGATCATTCAGAGCGCCCTCCTCACCCTCGCGGAAATGGACGAAAACATCAGAGTGTCGAAACTATTCCCTGGCATGCGCGCGAAAAGCCTGCAGGCTCCAGGCATGAAGATCGTCGCCGAGGTATGGAAGGCGGTCGCGGATGGCAAACCGATTCCCATTCCCCGCGCCAGCATAACCAGGGATGATGCGAAGGCCTATTGGATCCTCAAATCGCCAGATCTCAGGATCATCCCCTACAATACGCAAGAACGATCAGAAATTGGCTTCCTTCAGGAGGCCGGGCTGGATCCGGGGATGCTCAACGAGGTGGTCGCGCAGTTCCTGACCCCTGGCACGACATGGACGGATGCTCTGCAGTGGGCTGATTTTTCCACGCCGACAGCACAGAAAACTGTAGAAAGCATCGAATCTTTCTGTGGCTATCAGGATCGCTGCCTTGCCGAAGGCAGCCTGATATTCCGGGATCCTTTCACGGGTAGCCCATTGCACCCGATCGACAGCTGCCTTCTGTTCGGCAGAAGCTGCTATCTATATCAAGGCCGACACCCGATGT
>NZ_KQ955209.1:1196036-1293877 GCF_001546115.1 Paracoccus aminovorans | reverse complement strand
GCTGGCGCAGCGGCTTTTCGCCGCTGCGGTCAGCGCCGCCGACCCGGCGCTGGCGGTGCGCCGGCATTTCCAGCGCCATCCCGACACCGGCGGCACCATCCTGGTCGCCGTCGGCAAGGCCGCGCCCGCATGTTCCATGGTGACGCCAGGAAACCCCTCGACCAGCTCCTGCCGATGATCGAGGGAGGGCAAACAGGGCACCGGCCAACCAATGCGTGTCCGCGAGTCTTGCTCGTTTCGAGGGCCATCTTGCTGTATCACGAAAGGCAGGCGTCCGCAGGGACCGGACAGAACGGGAGGTTGCATTGGAAGCCCAGGCGACGGCGCCCGCCGCCGACAGATCCGACCCGCTGATGCGCCAGGCAAGCGTGCTGGTCGTCGACGACGAACCGGGCATGCGCAATTTCCTGGTCAAGACGCTGCAACCCCATTGCCGCGCGGTGCTGGAGGCGGCGGATGTCGAGACCGCCGGCGCCATGCTGCAACAGCAGCGCTTCGACATCGTGCTGCTGGACAACCGCATGCCCGGCCCGCGCGGCATCGACTGGCTGATGCAGCAGCGCAAGCAGGGCTGGCGGTTCGAGGCCATCATGATCACCGCCTTTCCCGACCTGGATACCGCCGTCGAGGCGATGCGGGCGGGGGCGGCGGATTTCCTGTTCAAGCCATGCCGCGCCAATCAGGTGCTGAACGCGGTGCGGCGCAGCATGGAGCTGGCCTCGCTGCGGCGCGAGAACCTGCTGCTGCGCCATGAGCTGGACCGGGCGCGGCTGAGCCAGCGCAGCCAGCTTCTGGGCAGCTCGCCCGCCATCGAGGAGGTGCGCGACAGGCTGCGCCGCGTGGCGGGCCTGCCGACGCCGGTGCTGATCTCGGGCGGCTCGGGCACCGGCAAGGAAGAGGCGGCGCGCTTCCTGCATGCGCTCTCGGGCCGCGCCGACCGGCCCTTCGTCGCGATCAATTGCGCGACCATCCCCGCCGACATGCTGGAAGCGGAGCTGTTCGGCCATGCGCCCCGTGGCGCGGACCAAGGGCGGGCGGGCCTGTTCGTGTCAGCCGAGGGCGGGACCGTCTTTTTCGACGAGATCGCCGAACTGCCCAGGCCGGCGCAGGCGGCGCTGCTGCGGGTGCTCGACAAGCAGACCATCCGCCTGGTCGGCTCGGAGCGCGAGATCGCGCTGGACCTGCGCTTCGTCTTCGCCACCGGCAAGACGCTCGCGGCCGAGGTCGAGGCCGGCCGGTTCCGCGAGGACCTGTTCTTCCGGGTGAACGTCCTGCAGATCGAGATGCCGCCGTTGAGGCTGCGCGGCACGGATACCATCGACCTGGCCGCCTTCTTCATGGCCGGGCTGGCCGCGGAACTGGGGCTGGAGCCCTTGCCGATCGATTCCCAGGTGCGCGCGGCGCTGCTGCGCCACCCCTGGCCGGGCAATATCCGCGAGCTGCGCAACTTCATCGAACGGTCGCTGATCTTCGGCCGCTTTCCGCTGGAGACGCTGGGGCCGGCCACGCCCCGGGACGTCGAGCCGCTGGATGCGGTGCAGCGCCGGCACATCCTGCAGGCGCTGGAGCTGGCCGGCGGCAACCGCTCGCGCGCCGCGGACTGGCTGGGCGTGTCCCGCAAGACCATCGAGCGGAAATGCGCGCGCTGGGGGTTGTGAACGGCGCCCGCGGCGCGATCACGCCGCAGGCAGCCAGATGCGGAATCGGCTGCCGGTCGCGTCGCTCTCGACCGTGATGCTGCCGCCCTGGCGCTCGACCAGCCGGCGGCAGATCGACAGGCCCAGCCCGGTGCCGCCCTTGCGGCCGCGGCTGGTGACGAAGGGCTCGAAGATCTGCCCCAGGATCTCGGGCGGGATGCCGGTGCCGGTGTCGGAAAGCTCCAGTGTCACGCCCGGCGCGCCGTCGAAAGCCGCGTCGCGGCTGGCGATGCGGATCTCGCCGCCCTCGGGCATGGCGTGGATGGCGTTGGCGATCAGGTTCACCAGCACCTGCTGCAACGCGACCCGGCCGATCCGCACCCTCTGCGTCGAGCGCAGGTCGTGGCGCATGGCGACGGTGCCGCGCGCCAGCATGTGCCGGACCAGCGGCTCGCATTCCGCGACCGCCTGCACCGGATCGGTTGCGGGCTCGCCCTCGCCCGGCTCGTCCATGCGGGCGAAATCCAGAAGCCGCGTCACGATCTGCGAGATGCGGTGGATCTGTTCGTCGATCAGCCGCAGCTCGGTATCGGCCGGCCGGGCCGTCGGGCCCAGGATCTCGCGCAGCACGTCCAGGTTGCCCTGGATCACCGCCAGCGGGTTGTTGATCTCATGCGCGATCCCGGCCGAGATCTCGCCCAGGGCGGCCAGCTTTTCCGATTGCACCAGCTGATGCGTGGCGGCCTCGAGTTCGCGCACCGCCTGGCGCAGGGCGGCGGTGCGCTCCTCGACCCGCAGGTTCAGTGCGTCGTTCCAGGCGCAAAGCTGCCGGTCGCGATCCTGCAGCTGCGCCAGCAGCCTGTCCAGCAGCATGGCAAGGCCGGCGATCTCGTCCGCGCCCCGAGTGACGCCGGTGCGGGCGGACAGGTCGCCGCCGCGCAGCCGGGCGAAGGTCTCGGCGATCTTCTCGAGCGGGCGGAAGATGCTGCCCGCCCAGCGCAGGAACACCGGCACCGTGACCAGCGCCACCAGCAGGAAGGCGGCCAGGACCAGCAGCACCGTGCGGCGCTTGGCCTCGGCGAAGGGGCGCTCGAGGATGCCGACATAGATCATGCCGATGCGCTGGCGCGCGCTGTCCTCGACCGGGGCATAGGCCGAGATATAGCGGTCCTGCAGCACCTGCGCCCGGGCCAGCCAGACCTGGCCCTGGCCGAGCACCCGGTCGCGCACGATGGCCGAGGCCCGGGTCCCCAGCGCCCGCGCCCCGCCCGCCACCGTGACATTGGTCGAAATGCGCATGTCGCCCAGAAACAGCGAGACCGTGGCATGGGCGCCCGGCGGCAGGGTGTCGGGGCGATAGATCAGCTCGTTGATGCGGTCGATGACGGACAGGTTGCGGTTCAGCAGGATGCCGCCGACCATGATCGCCGGCGCGCCGGTACCGGGCTGGCTGGCCGCGACGACCGATTGGACGACCATGCCGCGGGTCTCGGTCTGCTGCGGCTTCTGGCCGGTGGCGTCGACCATGACGATCTCGGCCCGCGCGGCAAGCCCGGGAGAGATGGCGCGAAGCTCGGCCTGGTCCAGGACCTCGATGAGGTTGCGCGCGCCCCGCGCCGGGGCCGCGCCCGGCCCATGCAGCGGGTGCGCCCCCCGCGGGCTGGCCGCGACCATGCCGCCGGCCGGGCTGGCCAGGTAGAGATAGTCGAGCCCCAGCCGCACCCGGTAGACGTCCAGCAAGCCCGGCAGGTCGGCGCTATGGGCGAATTCCTCGGAACGCGCCAGCATCTCGATGCGCTCGCCGGCGGTTTCCAGGATGTTCTGCAGATATTGCTGGGCGATGGTCAGGTCGCTGTTGACCTTGGCGGTCAGCAGCCGGTCGAACTTGAGCGACCATTGATGCATGGTGATGCCCAGGAACACCGGCAGGATCACCAGCACCGGCAAGAGCGCGATGGCGAGCAGGCGGTAGCGCACCGAATGACGCCAGCGGCGGGTCGCCTCAGCCATTCCAGTCCGCCAGGCGCCGGTCGATGGTCTTGCGCGAGATGCCCAGCCGCGCCGCCGCCGCCTCGCGGTCGCCGTCCAGCGCCGCCAGCGTGCCCATGATCGCCCGCCGCTCGATCTCGGCCAGGGTCTGGCCATCGCGGCGGCCCAACGGGGCGGCCAGCGGCGGGAAGCGGCCCAGGATCAGCGCGCGCTCGACGGCATTGCGCAGCTCGCGCACATTGCCGGGCCAGTCGTAGGTGGCGAGGTTCGCCCGCACCTCGGCGGTGATCGGCACGGGCCGCATGCCAAGCTGCCGGGACAGGATGGCCATGAACAGATGCACCAGGTCGAACAGGTCCGGCCCGCGCTCGACCAGCGTCGGCATGGCGATATGCAGCACGTTGATGCGATAGAGCAGATCGGCCCGCAGCCGCCCCTCGGCCACCGCCTTGTCGAGATCGGTATTGGCGGCAAAGATCAGCCGCACATCCACCGGGGTCTCGCGCTCGGACCCCAGCGGGCGGATGCGGCGATCCTCGATGGCGCGCAAAAGCTTGGCCTGGAGCCCGACGGAAAGCTCGGCGATCTCGTCCAGGAACAGCGTGCCGCCGCGCGCGGACATGAACAGCCCCTCGCGGTTCTGCTGGGCGCCGGGAAAGGCGCCGCGGATATGGCCGAAAAGCTCGGTCTCCAGCATGTCCTGCGGGATGGCGGCGCAATTGACCGGCACGAAGGCATGGTCGGCGCGGTCCGACAGCGCATGGATCATCCGCGCCGCCACCTCCTTGCCGGTGCCCGAGGCCCCGGTGATCAGCACCGACGAGGGCGTGGCGGCGACCCGGGCGATCACCTGCCGCACGGCCTCGATGGCCGGAGAACTGCCGATCAGCTCGCTGCGCAGCCGGTCCTGGTCGAGGCTGTTGCGCAGCTCCTGGCGCAGCACCAGGTTTTCCCGCCGCAGCCTCTCGCCTTCAAGGCAGCGGGTGATGCTGTTCAGCAGCTGGTTGGTGCGAAAGGGTTTCAGCAGGAAATCCGAGGCACCGGCCTGCAGCGCCTGGATGGCGGTTTCCATGTCGGCAAAGGCGGTCATCAGGATCGCGGGCGGAAAGAAGCCCAGCCGCCGCTGCTCGGACAGCCAGTCGACGCCGCGCTGGCCCTCCATCAGGTTGTCCAGGATGACCAGGTCGAAGTCGGTCTCGGCGATCAGGGCGCTGGCCTCGGCGGTATTGGCGGCCAGGCGTATGGCGCGGCATTTCGGGGCCAGGATCCGCTCGAGGAAATTCCGCATGCCCGGCTCGTCCTCGACGACCAGGATCGCGGCCTGGGCAATCGCCGCGCCGAACGCGCCTTGCGTGTCGGGCCTTGGGTCGGTTTCTGCCTGCATCACACCCCTTCCCCCCAGGAAAACACAGTCGCATTCCCCCGCCCGGCTTGGCAAGCGTCCGGCTCTTGCCGGATGGACCCGGGCGGGGCGCAGGTCAACGGACAAGCTGTCCGGGTGCCGCGGACAGGTTGTCCGTCGATGCGTCCCGGCGCCACATGCGGGACAGATTGTCCGGGCATGGCGGACATATTGTCAATTGATATCAATAGACTGATCTGGCCTCATCGCTTTTCACGCGCATCCGCGACCGCGAGCCGCACGCCGGAAGAGGAGCCGGCGGCATCGCGCGCCCCAGGTCGCATGCCCAGGGAGGAAAACAACACATGACGGATCTTCAGGAAGGCTGGACAGAGAGCGGCGCTTCCGCCGGCCTGCTGTCCCGAGACCGCACGATCGCCAAGCCCGGCTTCAACCGCTGGCTGGTGCCGCCCGCCGCGCTGGCGATCCACCTGTGCATCGGCATGGCCTATGGCTTCTCGGTGTTCTGGCTGCCGCTGTCGCGCGCCATCGGCGTCAGCGACCCGGTGAGCTGCGAGGGCATGAGCCTGGTCTCGGCGCTGTTCACCACCAGCTGCGACTGGCGCATCGCCGATCTGGGCTGGATCTATACGCTGTTCTTCGTGCTGCTGGGATCTTCGGCCGCGATCTGGGGCGGCTGGCTGGAAACCGCGGGGCCGCGCAAGGCCGGCGTGGTCGCGGCCTGCTGCTGGTGCGGCGGCATGGTCGTCTCGGGCATCGGGGTGATGACGCACCAGCTTTGGCTGATGTGGCTCGGTTCGGGCTTCATCGGCGGCATCGGGCTGGGCCTGGGCTATATCTCGCCGGTCTCGACGCTGATCAAGTGGTTCCCCGACCGGCGCGGGCTGGCGACCGGCATGGCGATCATGGGCTTCGGCGGCGGCGCGATGATCGGCGCGCCGCTGGCCGACCGGCTGATGAACCATTTCCAGTCGGCGCAGGAGGTCGGCGTCTGGCAGACCTTCTTCGTCATGGCGGCGATCTATCTGGTCTTCATGCTTGCCGGCGCCTTCGCCTATCGCGTGCCGCCGGCCGGCTGGAAGCCCGAGGGCTGGCAGCCCAAGACCTCGACGAAACAGGCCGCGATGATCACCCAGCACCACGTCCACCTGCGCGACGCCCACAAGACCCGGCAGTTCTGGCTGATCTGGCTGGTGCTGTGCCTGAACGTCTCGGCCGGGATCGGCGTCATCGGCATGGCCTCGCCCATGCTGCAGGAGATCTTCGCCGGCCATCTGATCGGCCGGCCCGACCTGGACTTCACCCGGCTCGACACCGGGCAGAAGGCCGCCATCGCCGCCATCGCCGCCGGCTTCGCGGGGCTTCTGTCGCTGTTCAACATCGGCGGGCGGCTGGGCTGGGCCTCGGCCTCGGACCGGTTCGGGCGCAAGAACACCTATTTCATCTTCTTCATCCTGGGGATCGCGCTTTACACCCTGGCGCCCAGCGTGGCGCATTCCGGCAACCAGGTGCTGTTCGTGGCGATGATCTGCGTCATCATCTCGATGTATGGCGGCGGCTTCTCGACGGTGCCGGCCTATCTGGCGGATGTGTTCGGCACGCAATTCGTCGGCGCCATCCACGGCCGGCTGCTGACCGCCTGGGCCACCGCCGGCATCGTCGGGCCGGTGGTGGTGAACTATCTGCGCGAGGCGCAGATCGCCGCCGGCGTGCCGCGGGCGCAGGTCTATGACTACACGATGTATATCCTGGCCGGCTTCCTGGCGCTGGGGCTGGTCTGCAACCTGCTGGTGCGGCCCCTGGACGAGAAATGGTTCATGGCGCCCGAGGAACTGGCGGCCCTGCAGGCGCGCGAGCACAAGACGGCCGAGGTGCGGAGCGGCTCCTTCGGCATCGACCGCGGCCGCTTCGACCTGCCGGCGCTGCTGGCCTGGGCTGCGGTCGGGCTGCCGCTGGCCTGGGGCGTCTGGATGACGGCGCAGAAGACCGCGGCGCTGTTTCACTGACGGCCGGGTGGTGCGGCCGGCGGCAGCGCCGGAAGGCCGAGCCGCACCGAAGAACTGCCGAAGCAGCGCCTTCGAACATGAAGAAGCTTGTGCCGCCTTGGTGATTGATCACGGGGGGCTCGAACGCCGAGTTTGACCTGCACGCGGCGCGCCACATCCATGGTCGCCGCCCGGCTGGGCCTTTTCCCGCCCGCCGGTTTGGGCTTTCCTTTCCCTCAAGCCAGCAGGAGATTCGTGATGCCGCCCATCGCCAGCCAGCCCGCGGACGCTTCCTTGACGGCGAATGCGATTTTCCTGACGCTGTCGCTGGACCAGGGCGAGGCGGCGCTGCAGGCCTTTCGCGGCCTCTGCGCCGACCTGGCGGGGCTGGTGCGCGCGGTGGGCTTTCGCAACCCTGCCGCCGGGCTCAACTGCGTGATGGGGATCGGCCATGCGCTGTGGCAGCGCCTCGGGATGGGCGCGACGCCGCAGGGCCTGCACCCGTTCCGCGCCCTCGCGGGCGTGCATCGCGCGCCGGCCACGCCCGGCGACATCCTGCTGCACATCCGCGCCGCGCGGCCGGATTTCTGCTTCGAGCTCGCGCGCCAGCTCATGCTGCGCCTCGGCCCCGTCACCACGCTCGAGGACGAGACCCAGGGCTTCAAGTTCTTCGACAACCGCGACCTGCTGGGCTTCGTCGACGGCACCGAGAACCCCGAGGGCGCCCAGCGGACCGAAGCCGTTCTGGTCGGCGACGAAGACCCCGCCTTCGCCGGCTCAAGCTATGTCATCGTGCAGAAATACCTGCACGACCTCGCGAAATGGGAGGCGATGGGCGTGGCCGCGCAAGAGCGTGTCATCGGCCGCCACAAGCTTTCGGACATCGAATTCCCCGATGCCGAAAAGGCCAGCTCGGCCCATAACGTGCTGACCAACATCAACGACGCGCAGGGCAACCAGCTGCAGATCCTGCGCGACAACATGCCCTTCGGCAGCCCCGGCCGGGCCGAGGCCGGCACCTATTTCATCGGCTACGCCCGCGAGCCGGGCCGCATCGAGACCATGCTGGAGAACATGTTCATCGGCCTGCCGCCGGGGAACTACGACCGCATCCTCGATGTCTCGACGGCGGTGACGGGCGGGCTGTTCTTCGTGCCGACCGTCGATGTGCTGGAGCGCATCGGCGCCGGCCGGCCCGTGGCGCAGGCCGCCGCGCCGGCCCCGGCAGCCGCGGCGGCGCCCGACGGCTCGCTGGGCCTCGGATCCTTGAAACGCGAGACTGGACAGGGGAACTGACATGGACAATCTCTATCGCGAACTGGCCCCGATCAGCAGCGCCGCCTGGGCGCAGATCGAGGAAGAGGCCGCGCGCACGCTGAAACGCTACCTGGGCGCGCGCCGCGTCGTCGACCTGCACGGGCCCGAGGGCTTCGCGCTGTCCGCCGTCGGCACCGGCCACCTGAAGCCCGCGCCGGCGCTGGCCGAGGGCGTCGCCTGTCACCGGCGCGAGGTGAACCCGCTGGTCGAGCTGCGCGTGCCCTTCACCCTGACCCGCGCCGCCGTGGACGACGTGGCGCGCGGCGCCAACGACAGCGACTGGCAGCCGCTGAAGGATGCCGCCCGCCAGCTTGCCCTGGCCGAGGACCGGCTGGTGTTCCATGGCTATCCCGAGGCCGGCATCAAGGGCATCCTGCCCGAGACCAGCAACCCGGCCGTGCCCCTGCCCGAGGATGTCGCCGACTACCCCGAGGCGGTGGCGCGCGCGGTCAGCGCCCTGCGGCTGGCCGGGGTGAACGGGCCCTATGCGCTGGTCCTGGGCACCGCCGGCTTCACGGCGGCAAGCGGCGGGGCCGAGGACGGCTATCCGGTGCTCAAGCACCTCGAAAAGCTGGTCGATGCGCCGGTGACCTGGAGCCAGGCCTTGCAGGGCGGCGCGGTGGTGACGACGCGCGGCGGCGATTTCGACCTGTGGCTGGGCCAGGACATCGCCATCGGCTATCTGTCGCATGACGCGCAGACGGTGACGCTGTATCTTCAGGAAAGCCTGACCTTCCAGATGCAGACCGCCGAGGCGGTCGTGGTGCTGGAGGCCTGAGGCGGCGATGATCCGGCGCTCGCAGCCCAGCCTGCGCGACATCCTGTTCACGGTGCATGGCTCGATCATCCCCTCGATCCTGGGCCGGCTGGCGGCGATCGGGGCGGTGTCGCTGGTGGCGGTGCTGGCGGCCGGGCTGCACCCGGGCATCTTCGCCACGATCAGCGCCTTTCCCTTTACCCTGATCGGCATCGCGCTGTCGGTGTTCATGAGCTTTCGCAACGGCACCTGCTACGCCCGCTGGTGGGAGGGGCGGCAGCTCTGGGGCCAGGTGCTGACCGGCTGCCGCGGCCTGGCGCGGGCCAGCGCCGGCCTGCCGCCCGGCTTGCGCGAGCCGCTGTTGCGCGGGCTTTGCGGCTTTGCCGCCGGGCTGGCGGCGCGGCTGCGCGGCCGGGACGAGCGGGCCGCCATCGCCCGCTGGCAGCCCGACCTGGCGCTGGCCGGCCGGGTCAACCCGACCGACGCGGTGCTGCGCGAGGCCGGGGCGCGGCTGGCGGCGGCGCTGGGACCGGGCGGGCTGGACCCGATCCGCTGGTCGGTGCTCGAGGGTCATCTGCATGCGCTTTCGGCGGCCCAGGCCGGCTGCGAGCGCATCGCCACGACGCCGGTGCCCTTCGCCTATTCGCTGCTGCTGCACCGCACGGCGCTGGTGTTCTGCCTGCTCCTGCCCTTCGCGCTGGCGGGGTCGCTGGGCATCTGGACGCTGCTGCCGGTGCTGCTGGTGGCCTATACCTTCTTCGGCCTCGACGCGCTCGGCCACCAGCTCGAGGATCCGTTCGGCCAGACCCCCTATGCCCTGCCCCTCGACACGCTCGCCCAGACCGTCGAGCGCGAAATGATGGAGGCGATCGGCGCCAGCCCCCTGCCCGAGCCGCTGGCGCCGGACCGGCACCAGCTCATGTAGGGCCGCGCGGCTATTTCACCCGCGTCCAGTGCTGGGTCTTGCAGAACACCGCGATGCAGCCCGACACGTCCAGCGCCTTGCCCTGCAGCTGCATCTTCGACTTGTAGGTCTTGTCGGCGCCCGGATCCCAGATCGTGCCGCCCGAGAACTTGCCGCCGCCGTCGTCGCGCATGCCGGCGACGATGTTCTTGCCGGTATGGGGCGAGGCGATTTCCTTGCCGGCCTTGTCGAAGCTTTTCACCAGCTTGCCGCAATATTTGCCGCCGCAGTCATAGAACTGCACCATGCCGATATTGCCCTGGTCGTTCGCCTGGGTCTGGAAGATGCCGTCGATGCCCTCGGCCTGGGCCGCGCCTGCGGCCAGGGCCAGCGCGGCGGCGATTGCCAGTGTCCTCATGATAATTCCCCCTCCCCGGGGCATGGTTGCGGGGGCCAGCATGACCGGCGCCGCCCGGCCCGATCAAGAATGACGTGAGGTCGGCGATGATCTTCCGCCGAATCCGGCCGGGCCCTTTCGGTTTGCCGCGTCCTGTGGCAAAGGGGCCGCGACCCAACAGGAGAGATGCGATGATCCTCTATCCCGCCATCGACCTCAAGGACGGCAATTGCGTGCGCCTGCTGCGCGGCGACATGGAGGCGGCCACGGTCTTCGGCGCCGATCCGGCGGCGCAGGCCCGGGCCTTCCAGGATGCCGGCGCGGAATGGCTGCATCTGGTGGACCTGAACGGCGCCTTCGCCGGCAAGCCGGTGAACGCGGCGGCGGTCGAGGCGATCCTCTCGGCCATCTCGGTCCCGGCGCAGCTGGGCGGCGGCATCCGCGACATGGCGACCATCGAGGCCTGGATCGAGCGCGGGCTGTCGCGCGTCATCCTGGGCACCGTCGCGGTCGAGAACCCGGCCCTGGTGCGCGAGGCGGCCATGGCCTTTCCGGGCAAGATCGCCGTCGGCATCGACGCCCGCAAGGGCCGCGTCGCGACGCGCGGCTGGGCCGAGGAGACCGACGTGATGGCGACCGATCTTGCCCAGCGGTTCGAGGACGCCGGCGTCGCCGCGATCATCTATACCGACATCGACCGCGACGGCGCCATGCAAGGCCCGAACATCGCCGCGACCGAGGCCCTGGCGCGGGCGGTGAACATCCCGGTCATCGCCTCGGGCGGGGTCAGCTCGATGGCCGATCTGGATGCGCTGCGCGCGACCGGCGTGATTGCGGGTGCGATCTCGGGCCGGGCGCTCTACGATGGCGCCATCGATCTGGCCGAGGCGCTGCGGGCGCTAGCGTAAGGGGGCGGCATGCTGAAGACCCGGGTGATCCCTTGCCTGGACGTGGCCGATGGCCGCGTGGTCAAGGGGGTGAATTTTGTCGATCTGGTCGATGCCGGCGATCCGGTCGAGGCGGCGCGCGCCTATGACGCCGCCGGCGCGGACGAGATCTGTTTTCTCGACATCCACGCCACGCATGAAAACCGCGGCACCATGTTCGACCTGGTGACCCGCACGGCGGAAGCCTGTTTCGTGCCGCTGACCGTGGGCGGCGGCGTGCGCAGCCACCAGGACGTGCGCGCCCTGCTGCTGGCCGGCGCCGACAAGGTCAGCTTCAACTCGGCCGCCGTGGCGAACCCCGACGTGATCGCCGAGGCCGCCGACCGTTTCGGCAGCCAGTGCATCGTCTGCGCCATCGACGCCAAGACCGTGGCGCCCGGCCGGTGGGAGATCTTCACCCACGGCGGCAGGAAGCCCACCGGCATCGACGCGGTGGAATTCGCCATGACCGTCGCCGCCAAGGGCGCGGGCGAGATCCTGCTGACCAGCATGGACCGCGACGGCACGAAATCCGGCTTCAACATCCCGCTGACCCGGGCGGTCGCCGATGCGGTGAACGTGCCGGTCATCGCCTCGGGCGGCGTCGGCGCGCTGGAGCACCTGGCCGAGGGCGTGCTGGAAGGCCATGCCAGCGCCGTGCTGGCGGCCTCGATCTTCCATTTCGGCACCTTCTCGGTGCGCGAGGCCAAGGAACACCTGGCCGCGGCCGGCATCCCCGTGAGGTTGACATGAGCGGCGGATTGCAGCGCCTGGCCGAGACCATCGAGGAGCGCAAGTTCGCCGATCCCGACACCAGCTGGACGGCGAAACTGCTGGCCAAAGGCCCCGAGAAATGCGCCGAGAAATTCGGCGAGGAGGCGGTCGAGGCGATCATCGAGGCGGTCAAGGGCGACCGCGACAAGCTGATCTCGGAGGCCGCCGACACGCTTTATCATCTGCTGGTGATGCTGGCCGCACGCAATGTCACGCTGGCCGAGGTCGAAAATGAACTGGATCGCCGCGAGGGGCGTTCGGGGATCGAGGAAAAAGCGTCAAGAAAGTGACACGCAAATGCTGGACTTGCTGGCCGAGGAATTCCTGCGACCGTCAAGCCTGCCATTTCCGGTCATGGTGCTGCGTCTTCTGATGGCGCTTGGCCTTGGCGGCTGCATCGGCTGGGAACGCGAGGCCCATGCCCGCGCCGCCGGGCTGCGCACCCATATGCTGATCGCGCTGGCCGCCGCCTGCTTCACGCTGGTCGCGGTCGAACTGGCCGAGTTCGGTGCCGCGCATTCCGACCAGCAGCGCACCGACCCGCTGCGGCTGATCGAGGCGGTGACGGCGGGCGTGGCCTTCTTGGCCGCCGGGTCCATCGTCATCAACCGCGGCTCGGTCAAGGGCATCACCACCGGCGCCTCGATGTGGCTCTGCGGCGCCATCGGGCTCAGCTGCGGCATGGGCGACCTGCGGCTGGCGATGCTGGTGACCGGGCTGGCGCTGGTCGTGCTCTACCTGATCCGGCAAATGGTGCCGAGCCCGCCCAAGGACAAGGACGGGGACGAGCCGCGCTAGTCGAACTGCGGCTGGCCGACCGGCGCCGGCTGGGGCGAAACCTGCGGCGCAATCTGCGGCTGGCCCAGCCCGGCCGGCGCGCCCGGGCCCGGGGATTCGCCCAAGCCGGCCGGGGCGCCCAAGCCGCCGGGCTGGCCCAGGTCGCCGAGGCCCCCGGCCGGAAGCTCGATCCTGATGCTGTCCAGGTCCACCGCCGGCCCCTTGTCCAGCATCCCCGTCACCAGCCCGGGCCAGAAGATCACGATCACCACCAGCATCAGCTGCATGACCAGCCACGGGATCGCCCCCATGTAGATGTCGGTGGTCCTGACGTCGCGGCTGGCGATCGAGCGCAGGTAGAACAGCGCGAAGCCGAAGGGCGGGTGCATGAACGAGGTCTGCATGTTGATGCAGAGCAGCACCCCGAACCACACCAGGTCGATGCCGAGCGTTTGCGCCACCGGCACCAGCATCGGCACGACGATGAAGGCGATCTCGAAGAAGTCGAGGAAGAAGGCCAGGAAGAAGATGAAGACGTTGACGAAGATCAGGAAGCCGATCGGCCCGCCCGGCAGGCCCGAGAGCATGTGCTCGATCCACAACCCCCCGTCCATGCCCTGGAACACCAGGCTGAACACGGTCGAGCCGATCAGGATGAACACCACCATCACCGTCAGGTCGGCGGTGGCATAGACCGCCTCGCGCAGGATGGTCAGGCTCATCCGGCCATGCAGCAGCGCCAGCACGAAGGCGCCGACGACGCCGAGCGCGCCCGCCTCGGTCGGCGTGGCCAGGCCGACGAAGATCGTGCCCAGCACCAGGAAGATCAAGAGGATCGAGGGCACGATGCCCATCAGCACCTTCAGCACCAGCTTCAGGTCCAGCTCGCCCCGCACCTCCTTGGGCAGCGGCGGCATGTCCTGCGGCTTCAGGATCGACAGGACCAGGATGAACAGCAGAAAGATCAGCACCTGCGCGGCCGAGGGCCCCATGGCGCCCAGATACATGTCGCCGACCGAGCGGCCGAGCTGGTCGGCCAGCACCACCAGCACCAGCGAGGGCGGAATGAGCTGGGTGATGGTGCCCGAGGCGGCGATGACCCCGGTCGCCAGCCTCGGGTTGTAGCCATAGCGCAGCATCACCGGCAGCGAGATCACCCCCATGGTGATGACCGAGGCCGCGACCGTGCCGGTGATGGCGCCCAGGACCGCGCCCACCACGATCACCGCATAGGCAAGGCCGCCCGGCACGCCGCCGAACAGCTTGCCGGTGCCCTCCAGCAGGTCCTCGGCCAGGCCCGACCGCTCCAGCACCGCGCCCATGAAGGTGAAGAACGGGATCGCCAGCAGCAGGTCGTTCGAGATGATGCCGAAGAAGCGATGCGGCAGCGCCGACAGGAACGAGGGGTGGAAATGCTCGGTCGCGATGCCGATGGCGCCGAACAGCAGCCCGACCGCGCCCAGCGTGAAGGCCACCGGAAAGCCGTAGAGCATGAAGCAGATCATGCACAGGAACATCGCCGGCGGCAGGAAGCCATAATCGAACATGCTCGCAGGCTCCTATTGCAGCGGCTTGGTGTATTTGGTTTCCAGCGTGATCAGCCCGCGCAAGGCGGCGATGCGCTTGACCAGTTCGGACAGGGCCTGCAGGAACAGCAGCCCGAAGCCGACCGGCAAGAGCAGCTTGGCCGGCCAGCGCACCAGCCCGCCGGCATTCGAAGAGCCCTCGTTGATGCGCCAGGATTCGACGAAGACCGGCCAGGTCAGCCAGGCCGCGACGAAGGCAAAGGGCAGCAGCAGGAACAGGATGCCGAACAGGTCGATCCACAGCCGCGTCCGGTCCGAGACCGCGCCATAGATCAGGTCGACCCGGACGTGTTCGTTGCGGTAAAGCGCCGCCGCCGCGCCCAGCAGGACCAGCCCGCCGAACATGTACCACTGCACCTCGAGCCAGGCATTGGACGAGGTGTTGAAGATCTTGCGGATGATGGCATTGCCGGCGCTGACCAGGACGGCGGTCAGGACCAGCCAGGCCACGGCACGACCGATCAGCAGATTGGCGCGGTCGATGCCGCGCGACAGGCCCAGAAGGGCACCCATGGCTGAACTCCTCTCCCTGTCGTTGCGCGGTCCCTTTGCGGGCCGCGCGCCGGTTCGCGCCGGTCGTTCTTTTCGTTTTCTATGCCGGATGGAAAAACCCGGTCAAGCACGGCTCGGTTTACGTGGCGGCAAGCACCAGGAGCACCGCGATCTCGCCGGCCTGCTGCATGGCGCCCAGCACGTCGCCGGTCTGCCCGCCAAGCCGACGCCGCGCGCTGCGGGCGACCCATCCCTGCGCCAGCGCGCAAGCCAGCAGCGCCGCGAGCCACCCCGCCGAAAGCCCCGCCGGCCACAAGAGCACCGCCGCGCCGATCAGCGCCGCCACCCCCGCCTGCCCGGCCGAGATCCGGCCCGCGAGCCGCCCCAAGCCATCGCTGCGCGCGGGCGGCAGCGCCGTAAGCCCCGCCGCCATGCCGGCGCGCGACAGCGCCGCCGCCGCGACCAGCGCAGCAAGGCCCAGCCCCGGCGCCATGGCGGCCAGCGCCGCGGCGCGCAGGCCGAAGCCGAGGATCAGCGCCACCACGCCATAGCTGCCGATGCGGGAATCGCGCATGATCTCCAGCGCGCGGGTGCGATCCGCGCTGCCGCAGCCATCGGCGAAATCGGCCAGCCCGTCCTCGTGCAGCGCCCCGGTCAGCGCCGCCGTGGCGGCCAGCGCCAGCAGCGCCCCGGCCAGCGGCGGCAGGCCCAGTTCTCCGGCCAGCCAGAAAACCCCGCCCGCCGGCAGCGCCACGGCGATTCCGGCCAGTGGAAAGGCCCAGGCGGCCTGCGACAGCGGCACCGGCCGGGCCGGCAGCAGCTTGCCCAGCGGCAGCCGGGTCAGCCAGACCAGCGCGGTCGCGGCCTGCCCCGCCCGGTCAGCCAATCCCCGCCTCGGCAAATGTCGCCATGCCGTTGTGGCATTCCAGCGCCGCGCGCAGGATCAAGAGCGCCACCGCCGCGCCCGAGCCCTCGCCCAGCCGCATGTCGAGCCCCACCACCGGGGTCTTGCCCATGACGGCGATCAGCCGGCGATGGCCCGGCTCGGCGCTTTCATGGCCGATCAGGCAATGGTCCAGCGCGTTGCGGTCGTTGACCAGCAGCACCCCCGCTGCCGCCGAGCAGATGAAACCGTCCAGGATCACCGGGATGCCCAGCTCGCGCGCCCGGATGACGGCGCCGCAGATCGCCGCCTGCTCGCGCCCGCCATAGCTGCCCAGGATCGAGGCCGCCGTCGCCGCGCCCTTGTGACGCTTCAGCCCGGCCTCCACGGCGCGGATCTTGTTGACCATGACCGCGTCGTCGGCGCCGGTGCCGGGGCCGACCCAATCCTCGGCCGTGCCGCCGAAGGTCGCGGCGGCCAGCGCGGCGGCGACGGTGGAATTGCCGATGCCCATCTCGCCCAGCAGGATCACGTCGGCCTCGGGGTCCACCGCATCCTTGCCGGTCTGGATCGAGGCCACCAGATCCGCCACCTCCAGCGCCATGCCGCGGGTGAAATCGGCGGTCGGGCGGTCGAGGTCCAGCGCCAGCACCTGCAGATCGGCGCCCGCCAACCGGCACAGTTGGTTGATCGCCGCGCCGCCGTTGCGGAAATTCTCGACCATCTGGGCGGTGACCTCGGCCGGGAACGGGTTCACGCCCTGCGCCACGATGCCGTGGTTGCCGGCAAAGACCAGCGCCTGCGCGCGGTCGATGCGCGGCCGGTCGCGGCCCTGCCAGCCGGCCATGAACACCGCCAGCTCTTCCAGCCGGCCCAGCGAGCCCGGCGGCTTGGTCAGCTGGTCCTGGCGGTCGCGCGCGGCTGCCGCGGCTGAATCATCATAGTTTTTCAAGGCATTCCTCGTGAAGGTTTCAGCTGCAGGGGCAAGCCGCTGACCGCCATCCAGACCTGGTCGGCCACGGCCGCCACGGCCTGGTTCATCCAGCCATGCTGGTCGCGAAAGCGCCGGGCCAGCGCATTGTCGGGCACGATGCCCAGGCCCAGCTCGTTCGTCACCAGCACCACCGGGCTTTTCTGCGCGCCGAGCGTGGCGCAAAGCGCCTCGACCCGGGGGCCGGGATCGCTGTCAAGGATATTGGCCAGCCACAGCGTCAGGCAATCGACCAGCCGCACCCCCTGCCCGTCCGTATCCGCCAGCGCGCGACACAGCTCGCGCGGCGCCTCGATGGTGCGCCATTCCGGGCCGCGGCGGTCCCGGTGCAGCGCGATCCGCTGCGTCATTTCGTCGTCCCGCGCCTCGGCCGTGGCGATATAGATCGCCGGCCCCGGCGCGCGCGCCGCCAGCTTTTCGGCCAGCGCGGACTTGCCGGAACGGGCGCCCCCGGTCACCATGGTAATGCGCGAAACCTTGTTCATGCTGATCTTGTTTCACAGGACAAGGGCGTGCGAAAGCCGGAAATCGCTCTTGCTATCTTACAGCTTTTCAGGTCAATTTCGATCCATCGCGCGGCAAATCCCCAGAAAAGAACCGCGCCCGCAACATTCGAGAGAGGTGCCTTCATGACCCGCCTGTTCCTGACCACCGCACTGGCCTGCGCCATCGCCCTGCCCGCCTTTGCCGTCCAGCCCGCCGAGGGCGAGAAGCTGGCCGAGAACCAGAGCTATACCTTCTGGCTGCTCGATGCGATCAAGACCGCCGATCCGCAGAAGAACACCGATGTCGAGGGTTCGGACATCATCCGCCAGCTGTTCGAGGGCCTGTTGAACGAGGATCCCAAGGGCGCGCCGATCCCCGGGGTCGCGACCGGCTTCGACCTCTCGGACGACAAGCTGACCTATACCTTCCACCTGCGACCCGAGGCGAAATGGTCGAACGGCGAGCCGGTCACCGCGGGCGATTTCGTCTATAGCTGGCGCCGCCTGGCCGATCCGGCCACCGCCAGCGAATATGCCTGGTTCATCGAGCTGATGAACGTCGAGAATGCCACGGCCGTGGTCAAGGGCGAGAAGAAGCCCGAGGAGCTGGGCGTCAAAGCCGTGGACGAGCACACGCTGGAAGTGAAGCTGACCGCGCCGACGCCCTATTTCCCCAAGATGGTCACCCATGCCTCGACCTTCCCGGTGAACCAGAAGGTCGTCGAGGCCGAGGGCGACGCCTGGACCCAGCCCGGCAAGCTGGTCGGCAACGGCGCCTATGTGCTGAAAAGCCACGACCTGGGCGTGCAGATCAGCATGGACAAGAACCCGGAATATTGGGACGCCGCCAATGTGGTGATGGAGCATATCAAGGGCCTGACGGTGAACGACAACAACATCGCCCTGACCCGCTATCAGGCCGGAGAGCTGGACCGGGTGCAGATCCCCGCCGGGCAGTATCCGCGGCTCAAGGAGCAGTTCCCGGATCAGGCCATCTCGATCCCCTATTCCTGCACCTATGCCTATCTGTTCAACGTCGGCGACAAGGCCCCCGAGGCGCTGAAGGACGTGCGCGTGCGCAAGGCGCTCAGCTATGCCATGCAGCGCGACGTGGTGGTGAACCAGATCCTGCAGGGCGGCCAGAAGCCGGCCTACAACTGGACGCATTGGGCCATCGAGGGCTTCCAGATGCCCGAGATCGACTATGCGGGCTGGACCCAGGCCGAGCGGCTGGAAAAGGCCAAGGCGCTGCTGGCCGAGGCCGGCTATGGCCCCGACAAGCCGCTGAAGCTGACGCTGCAATACAACACCGACGAGAACCACAAGAAGATCGCCGTCGCCGCGCAGCAGTTCTACAAGCAGATCGGCGTGCAGATCGAGCTGAACAACGTCGAGTGGAAGGTGCATACCGACCGCATGCAGTCGCAGGATTTCCAGATGGCCCGCTATGCCTGGTGCGCGGACTATAACGAGGCCTCGACCTTCCTCGACTATTTCCGCACCACGGGCATGAACTACGGCAAGTATTCCAACCCGGAATTCGACAAGCTGATGGACCAGTCGAAGACCTCGGCCGATCCGAACCAGCAATATACCGCGGCCGAGAAGATCCTGGCCGAGGACATGCCGCTGGTGCCGATCTATCAATACGCCAAGGTCGATATGATCCGCGACGACATCAAGGGCCTGCCGACCGAGAACGTGATGAACGACTGGTATGCCAAGGACATCTACCGCATCCAGAAATGACGATCGGGGGGCGGCCCGGCGCCGCCCCTGAACACGTCCGGCACCTGTCCTTGGGAACCTGCGCATGTTCGGCTTCATCCTTCGGCGCCTCGCCGTCGCCATCCCGACGCTGCTTCTGCTGATCGTCGTCTCGTTCCTCTTGATGCATGCCGCGCCCGGCGGGCCCTTCACGCAGGAACGCGCCTTGCCGCCGCAGGTGCTGGCCAACCTGAACGCCAAATACGGGCTCGACGATCCGCTGTGGCGGCAGATCGTCAACTATGTCTGGGGCATCGTCGCGCATTTCGACTTCGGCCCCAGCTTCGTCTATCCCGACCGCTCGGTGAACCAGATCATCGCCGCCGGCTTCCCGGTGACGCTGACCTATGGCGGCATCGCCTTCGTCGTGGCGGTGGCGGTCGGCGTCAGCTTGGGCGTCGCGGCGGCGATCCGGCAGAACAGCTGGCTCGACTACCTCGCCGTCGGCGTCTCGATCGGGGCGCAGGTGCTGCCGAACTTCGTCATGGCGCCGATCCTGGTCCTGGTGTTCACGCTGTGGCTGGGCTGGCTGCCGGGCGGCGGCTGGGGTGGGCCGATCTACTGGATCATGCCGGTGGTGGCGCTCTCGACCAGCTTCATGGCCTCGATCGCGCGCATCACCCGGTCCTCGATGCTGGAAGTGCTGGGCTCGAACCACATCCGCACCGCCCGCGCCAAGGGCCTGCCCGAGTCGCGCGTCATCCTGCGCCATGCGCTGAAGCCGGCGCTCTTGCCGGTCATCAGCTATCTGGGGCCGGCCTTCGTGACCATGATCACCGGCTCGGTGGTGGTGGACATGTATTTCTCGACTGGCGGCATCGGCCGCAGCTTCGTCGATTCAGCGCTGAACCGCGACTATGCGGTGATGATGGGCATCACCATCCTGGTCGGCGCGCTGACCATCTTCTTCAACCTGGTGGTGGACGTGCTTTACGCATGGATCGACCCGAAGATCCGGTACTGAGCCATGATCGAGACGCAAAAGATGCAGTCGCTGGCCGCCCGCCTGTCGCAACCCGAGGTCAAGGGCCGCAGCCCCTGGGCCGACGCCCGCCGCCGCTTTCGCCGCAACAGGGCCGCCATGGTCAGCCTGGCCGTGCTGATCCTGGTCGGGCTGTTCGCGATCTTCGGCAACCAGATCGCCGCCTGGCCGAATGACGAGATGGATTTCTCGGTCATGGGCCAGGCCGCGCAGCTGGGCGCGCCGAGCTGGACGAACGGGCATTACTTCGGCACCGACGACCTGGGCCGCGACCTGTTCTCGCGCACCGTGCAGGGCACGCAGGTCTCGCTGATGGTCGGGCTGATCGGCGCCGGCATCGCGGTGATCGTCGGTACGCTTTACGGCGCCACGGCGGGCTATGTCGGCGGCCGCACCGATGCGGTGATGATGCGCGCGGTCGATGTGCTGATGTCGATTCCCTATATGTTCGTGCTGATCCTGCTCCTGGTGATCTTCGGCCGCTCGATGTCCATGCTGTTTCTGGGCATCGGCCTGATCTCCTGGCTGGACATGAGCCGGATCGTGCGCGGCCAGACCCTCAGCCTGAAACACCGCGAATTCATCGAGGCCGCCCGCGCCGCCGGCGTCCCGGCCTGGCGCATCGTGCTGCGTCATATCGTGCCGAACCTGCTGGGCGTGGTCGCGGTCTATGCCACGCTGCTGGTGCCGCTGATGATCCTGTCGGAAAGCTTCATCAGCTTCCTCGGCCTCGGCGTGCAGGAGCCCTTGACCTCCTGGGGCGCGCTGATCTCCGAGGGCGCGGGGACGATGAACTACGGCACGCTCTGGCAGCTGATGTTCCCGCTGTTTTTCTTCTGCATCACGCTGTTCGCCTTCTTCTTCGTCGGCGACGGGCTGCGCGATGCGCTGGACCCGAAGGATCGCTGACATGGCGCTGCTGGAAATCCGCGACCTGGCCGTGCGCTTCGCCACCACCGATGGCGCGGTCTCGGCCGTCAATGGCATCGACCTGGACGTCGCCAAGGGCCAGACCCTGGGCATCGTCGGCGAAAGCGGCTCGGGCAAGTCGCAGTTGGCGTTCTCGATCATGGGGCTGCTGGCGCGCAACGGCCGCGCCACGGGCTCGGTCCGCTTCGACGGCGCCGAGATCCTGAACGCCCCGCCCAGGGTGCTGAACCGCATCCGCGCCCGCGGCATCGCCATGGTGTTCCAGGACCCGATGACCAGCCTGAACCCCTATATGCGCGTCTCGGATCAGATGGCCGAGGTCCTGATGCTGCACAAGGGCCTGGGCAAGGCGGCTGCCGTGGCAGAGGCGGCGCGCATGCTCGACGCGGTCAGGATCCCCGACGCGCGCGGGCGCATCCGGCTTTATCCGCACGAGTTCTCCGGCGGCATGCGCCAGCGGGTGATGATCGCCATGGCGCTGCTCTGCCGGCCCGAGCTGCTGATCGCGGACGAGCCGACGACGGCGCTGGACGTGACCGTGCAGGCGCAGATCATGCAGCTGCTGGCCGATCTGCAACGCGAATTCGGCATGGCGATGATCCTGATCACCCATGATCTTGGCGTGGTGGCGGGATCATGCGAGCGGGTCATGGTCATGTATGGCGGCCGGATCATGGAGCGGGCGCCGGTCGCGCCGATCTTTGCCGATCCGGCGCACCCCTATACCCAAGGGCTGCTCGCCGCGATCCCGCGCGTGGACCAGCAGGGCGAGCGGCTGATGGCGATCCCCGGCAGCCCGCCCAACATGACCGCGCCGCCGCCCGGCTGCCCCTTCGCGCCGCGCTGTGCCTATGAGCGGCCGGCCTGCGCGGCGATGCCGCCGCTGGAAACCTTTGCCGCCGGGCGCGAGCGCGCCTGCCACGCCCCGGTCGCCGAGGTGCGCGCCGGCCCGCCCCCGCTGCCCGACCAGCCCGAAGCCGCCGCCATCGAGGAGCTTCAGCCATGACCCCGCTCATTTCCGCGCGCGAGTTGCGCGTGACCTTCGATGTGCCGCAGCCCGGCGCCCTGCCCTGGTCGAAGCCGCGCCAGCTGCATGCCGTGGGCGGCGTCAGCTTCGACCTGATGCCGGGCGAGACGCTGGGCGTGGTCGGCGAATCCGGCTCGGGCAAGTCGACGCTGGCCCGGGCGCTGATCGGGCTGGTGCCGGCCACGGGGCGCGCGGTCTGGCAGGACGGCACCGACCTGATCGGGCTCTCGCCGCGCAAGATGCTGAAATATCGCAGCGAAATCCAGATGGTGTTCCAGGATCCGCTGGCGAGCCTCGACCCGCGCATGACGGTGGGCCAGATCATCGCCGAGCCGCTGGTCACCCATCGCAAGGGCCTGTCGCGGGCCGAGGTCAAGACCCGCGTCAAGGACATGATGGACCGCGTCGGCCTGCTGCCGAACCAGATCAACCGCTATCCGCATGAATTCTCGGGCGGGCAATGCCAGCGCATCGGCATCGCCCGCGCCCTGATCGTCGAGCCCAGGCTGGTGATCTGCGACGAGCCGGTCTCGGCGCTGGATGTCTCGATCCAGGCCCAGGTCATCAACCTGATGGGCGACCTGCAACGCGACCTGGGCCTGGCGCTGATCTTCATCGCGCACGACCTCTCGGTGGTGAAGCATATCAGCGACCGGGTGCTGGTGATGTATCTGGGCCGGGTCATGGAACTGGCCGAGGCGCAGGCGCTTTATGCCGAGCCGCGCCACCCCTATACCCAGGCGCTGCTCTCGGCGGTGCCGATCCCGGACCCAGGCCGCGAGCGCGCCAAGCGCATGATCCCGCTGGGCGGCGAGTTGCCCAGCCCGATGAACCCGCCCTCGGGCTGCGTCTTCCGCACCCGCTGCCCGCGCGCGCAAGCGGTCTGCGCCAGCGAACGGCCGGCGCTGGAGGGTGGCGCGCATCTGACCGCCTGCCATTTCCCCGGCGCGCTGACGCCGCAGGAACTGGCCGCGGCCGGTTGAACGCAACGGTGGCGCCGCGCATGCTCCGGCCATGACACAGGATCCGATTCGCCAGACCACCGACGACGCCCGCGCCATGGCCCGCGATTTGCTGGCGCAGGCGCGCCACGCCAGCCTCGGCACGCTCGACCCCGAAACCGGCGCGCCGCTGGTCACGCGCATCGCGCTGCAGACCGATGCCGACGGCGCGCCGCTGGCGCTGCTCTCGGGCCTCGCGGCGCATAGCCGCGCGATCGCCGCCGACCCGCGCGTCGGCCTGATGCTGGTGGCCGAGGCGCCCAAGGGCGACGCCATGACCCATGCCCGGCTGTCGATCCTGGGCCGCGCCCTGCCTGCCCCGGCGGATCAGGCGCGCCGGGCGCTGTGGCTGGCGCGCGACCCCAAGGCCAAGGTCTATCTCGACCTGCCCGACTTCCGCTTCTGGCGCATCGAGCCGGTCTCGGGGCTCTTGAACGCCGGCTTCGGCCAGGCCTTCCACCTGGGCCCCGCCGACATGCTGAAACCCCCGGCAGAGTGATCCGCCGGAGGCCTCGGGAGAACCCTTTCAGAAACCCCTAGTCCGGGTTGTCCATCCGCGCCCGGATGCTGACCGAGCCCCGCGCCGCCGCGTTCCAGTTCAGCGCGATCTGCCGCTGGTTCGCCGACAGCTGCGTCTGCACCCAGGGCATCTCGCTGATGCGGGCATTGGCGGCATTGGTGATGGCGCTGGTCGCGACCACGGATTGCACGTTGCGCACCCAGCCGTTGAACGGCAGCGCCTTGTCCACCGTGATCACCCAGCGGTTCGAGGCCGTGGCCTGGCTATGGCTGATGTCCACCGGATTGGCGACATAGACGTTCACGCCGTTGAACATGTTGCCCTGGAACTGGATATTGCGCATGCGCTGGTAATTCAGGTCGGCAAAGGTGGTGTCGACCTTGTCGATGCGGGTGATCTTGTTGTTCAGCGACTTGAACACATTGCCCATCACCGCCAGCCCGTGGATGAAATGCCCGCTGCCATAGGGCTTCACCACCAGCCAGTTGAAACCCAGCGTCGTGTTCGAGGCCAGGAAAGTGTTGCCGGTGATGGTCAGCCCGCCGAAGGAATACTCGTCGCCCTCGAAATTCGGCAGCGGGTCGTGCTCGTTGGTCCATTCGATCGAGCAATTGTCGATGTAATTGCCGGTGATCGTCGCCTGCACGTTGGTCTGGGTCAGGATCAGCCCGCCGAAGCGCACGCCGTTCTGGGCATTGTCGCCCTGGAACCAGTGGTTGCCCTCGATCATGTGGCCGCCGCCGTTCATCACCGCGAAATGCGCGAAGCGGATGAAGCGGCTGTGGCGGATCTTGGTGTCGTTGTTGTTGATGTTGATGGCGACGGTCTTGCGGTTCTGCGCCAGGTCGCCCATCTCGTTCGACAGGAATTCGCAGCGGTCGACCAGCATGCCCTGGCAGCCGGTGCCGATCGAGGTAATGCCGCGATCCCGGGGCCGGGTGAAATAGCAGTCGCGGATGCAGTTCATCGTGCCGGTCTTGGCCAGCATGATGCCGCTGGCATTGCCCTCCAGCAGGAACTCGATGTCGTCGAAGTTGAAGCGGCTGAGCTGCTCCATGCCCGAGAAATCCAGCGCATAGCGATAACGCTCGAAAGTATAGGTCCGGGTGCCCGCGCCGCCGTAAAGCGGATTGGACAGCGTCAGCGTGCCCTGGGCCACATTCTTCTCGCGCACATAGACCTCGCGTCCGACGCCGTTGCCGACCACGCGCGAGCCGATCTCGATATTGGCGACATTGGCGACGCCCGACAGCGTCAGCGACTGGTTCACGGCATAGGTCGCGACCGAGGTCACGGTGCGCGTGTCCCAGGCCGGGCCCGCCACGATGGCGATCTGGCCGTTCGCGATCACCCGGCGGTTGGCAAAGCTGGTCATGCCCGGCACGGCATCGGTGATGACCAGCGGCTCGGTCAGGTGGACGACGCGGCCGCACAGGTTCAGGACCGCATGGTCGGTAAAGCCCAGCAGCGCCTGGAGCCCGCGCTTCAACCCCTCGGTCTCGTCGCCGAAGGCCGAGGCATAACTCGGATAGTCGAAGCTGCGCGTCAGAGCCAGCCGGGCCGCGCGCGGCATCTTCAGCGTGCCGGTGAAGCGGATCGGCGAGGCGATGCTCAGGTCCGAGCCGATGTAGAACACGCCCGCCGGCACCAGGATGCCGCGCCCGGCCGCGGCCTGGTCGGCGGCGACAAAGGCGGCGCGGTCGTCCGCCGTGCCGTTGCCGATGGCGCCGAAGTCGCGCACGTCGACCCAGTCCAGCATGTCGGGCACGAAGGCCGCCGTCACGTCCTCGATGACGATGCTCTCGATGCGGATCGAGCCGTTGTTGTCGCCGATCAGGTCCAGGCCGAAATGGCCAAAGACCGCATTGCGCCCCCAGGCCATGTCGACCCCGTCGCGCCGCCCGGTGCCGACCACGGCGGCGACCTCGACCACCTGGCCATAGCCCGGCAGCGTCACCGCCGGCCCGGTCTGGATCACGCCCGCGACATTGGTGCCGGCGGCATTGCCGGCAAAGCCCGCGATCCGCACCTGCGGCAGGTTGCCGGCCAGCGCCTTGACGCGGGCCGAGACGCGCAGATAGCTGCCGGGGTTGATCGGCGTGCGCTGCATGTAGCGCAGCGATGTCACCGTCTCCTGCTTCAGGATCTCGAGACAGCTGCCGAAATCCTCGTCCGCCGGGACCAGCGCGGCATTGGCCGCCCCCGCCCAGGTCGGAGAGCCCGCCCGCCCGTCGGTCTGGGACCACTGATTCAGTCCCAGCCGGAAGGCGCGCGGCATCAGCGACTGGTTCCCGATAATCGCAATGGTCATGCCAATTCTCCCTAATCCAGATCAAGCGAGGCGGATGCCCGCGCGGTCTGTTCAGAATTTGGCAATCCCGCGTTAACCAGTCGTTAACCCGCCGCGCGCGGCAACGCCGCCGCACGCAACGGGCATTTTCAAAGCCGGATCAGGCGTTTGCCGGGGCGGCAAGTTCTCCGGCCAGCGCCCGCTCGATCAGGGCGCGGGTTTCCGCGACGCCGTAAAGCGCGATGAAGCCGCCGAAGCGCGGCCCCTGGTCGGCGCCCAAGAGCACCTGGTAAAGCGCCTGGAACCAGTCCTTCATCGGCTCGAAGCCATGCTCGCGGCCGATGGCGAAGACCATGGTCTGCAGCGCCTCGGCATCGGCGGGCTGGTCCCAGGCCGCCAGCCGGCCGGCCAGATCCTCCAGCGCCCGGCGCTCGATTTCCGTCGGGGCGCGGAACACCCGCGTCGGCGCCACGAAATCGTTGAAGTAACGCACCGCGAATTCCGCCGCCGCATCCAGCGTCGGATTGGTCTCGGGGCTGGCCTCGGGCGCATAGCGGCGGATGAAGCCCCACAGTCCCGATTTGTCCTTCGCCCCGGCGACCGAGGCGAGGTTCAAGAGCATCTGGAACGGCACCACCATGTCGCTGGCCGGCACATCGCCGCCATGGATATGCCAGACCGGGTTCGCCAGCTGCTGCTCTGGCGTCTGGTCGGGCCAGGCGCGCAGCTGCTGGTGGTATTCGTCCACCGCCTTGGGGATGACGTCGAAATACATCCGCTTGGCGGTCTTGGGCTTCTGGAACATGAAATAGCTCAGGCTCTCGGTCGCCGCATAGGTCAGCCATTCGTCGATGGACAGGCCGTTGCCCTTGGACTTGCTGATCTTCTGCCCGTGCTGGTCCAGGAACAGCTCATAGGTGAAATGCTCGGGCGGCCGCCCGCCCAGGATCTTGCAGATGCCGTCATAGATCGGGGTATTGGTGGAGTGATCCTTGCCATACATCTCGAAATCGACGTCCAGCGCCGCCCAGCGGGCACCGAAATCGGGCTTCCATTGCAGCTTCACATGGCCGCCGGTGACAGGCAGGGTCAGCTCCTGCCCGTCCTCGTCGTCGAAGGTGATGGTGCCGGATTTCGCATCGACATGCTTGATCGGCACATAGAGCACCTTGCCGGTCTTGGGGCTGATCGGCAGGAAGCAGGAATAGGTCTGCTGCCGCTCCTCGCGCAAGGACGCCAGCATGACCTCCATGATGGCGTCGTATTTCTCGGCCGCCTTCAGCAGCGTCGCATCGAACTGGCCCGATTTGTAGAATTCGGTCGCGCTGATGAATTCATACTCGAAGCCAAAGGTGTCGAGGAACCGGCGCAGCATGGCGTTGTTGTGGCCGCCGAAGCTGTCGTATTCGCCGAACGGGTCCGGCACCGTGGTCAGCGGCTCCTGCAGGTGCTGGCGCAGCATCTCCTGCTGCGGCACGTTCTCGGGCACCTTGCGCATGCCGTCCATGTCGTCCGAGAAACAGAAAAGCCGCGTCGGAATGTCCGAGATCATCTCGAACGCACGGCGGATCATCGTCGTGCGCGCGACCTCGCCGAAGGTGCCGATATGGGGCAGGCCCGAGGGGCCGTAGCCGGTCTCGAACAGCACAAAGCCCTTTTCCGGGTCCTTCTTCTCATAGCGCTTCAGCACGCGGCGGGCCTCCTCGAAGGGCCAGGCCTTGGATTTCATCGCGGCGTCACGCAGGGCGGTCATGGTCGGTCTCCGTTGGCTAGGCTTTCCCCCGTATTGAAACGGGCCGGAATGGTCAATAATTTCGCCGGGCAGCCACGGAGATTTGCCATGACCGACAATGTTCCCTCGTTCTCGCCCTGCGACGCACTGGTCGCGGTGATGGTGGGGGTCTCGGCCTCGGACCAGAACCCGCGCACCGCCGAGCTTCTGGCCATCGAGCGGGCGGTGAACCACACGCCGGTCTTCGCCAATTACGACATCGACCGCATCCGCGCCGTGTCGCAGACCGTGCTGAGCCTGTTCGAGGAAGAGGACGGGCTGGACGCGCTTTTCGGCCTGGTGCGCGAGGCGCTGCCGCAAAAGATGTTCGACACCGCCTATGTGCTGGCCTGCGACGTGGCGGCATCCGACGGCCGGCTGGGCGAGATCGAGGCCGAGATGCTGGCCGAGATCCGCGACCAGCTGGAAATCGACCGGCTGCATGCCGCCGCCATCGAACTGGCGGCCCGGGCGCGGCATCGCCTGCTGTGAAGCGCCCCGGCTAGTGGCGCGGTCGGCATGGGTATTTGCAGAACGAAGAAGATCAGGCGCCGGCGCACCAATGCTCGATCAGCGCTTGTTGCAGGCGTTTGGCGCGTTTGGTCCAGGCCATGACGCCCTCGGGCAGTTCCTGGCCCTCGGTGGCGGCGCGGCGCGCCTCGTCGCCGGCCAGGATGGCGAAGGCCAGTTCGCGCCCGCCCGTGCGCTGCGCGTAGCCGGCGAGGTTCGAGACGAAGTTCAGCGTGCCGGTCTTGGCCGCGATGGCGATGTCGCTTGGCTGCTTCCTGCCCTTGGCGTCGCGCAGCGGGATGGGCTTCATCAGCGGCTTGAGCCCGCCCGCGGCGCCGGGGCCGGCGATCAGCCGGGCCATGGTCCGCGCCGTGACCCGGTTGCGGGGCGACAGGCCGGAATGGTCGTGGAAGCTGAAGCCGGTCTCGATCCCCTGCCCGCGCAGCCAGTCCGCCATGGCCGCGGCCGAGGCCGGGATGTCGCCGGCGCCGCTGGCGGCCAGGCCGATGGTCTCGGCGGTCAGGTTGGTCGAATATTCCATCATGTCGTGGATGATGTCCCGCAGCGGCTGGCTCTCGTGCCAGGCGAGCTCGGCGCCCTCGGGCAGAAGCTCGATCACCTCGGGCGTCGGCAGCACCAGCCCGCGCGCCCGGCACAGCGTCTGGAACACGTCGCCGGCGTAAAGCTCGGGGCGGCGCACCGGCAGCCAGCGGCTGCCCGACTTGCCGAGGCTGGCGCGGGCGATGGTCCAGCTTTCCAGCTTGCCGGATTCATAGGTGAAGAGCGGCAGCTTGCGTTCGACCGCCGCGATGGAGGCGGTATAGGCACGCGGCGACAGCCGCCGCCCGCGCGCCTGCAACGACAGCCGATAGCCCTGGTCGCCGCGCCGCCAGTCCAGGTGCACGCGGTTGAAGTTCAGGATCATGCCCGAGACCGAGGGGTTGTAGGGCAGATGCGCGTCCTGCGCCGGGTCCAGCCGGTCGATGCGCGGCAGCGCCCCGCCCCAGACCGCGAAATGCTGCGGCGCGCCGCCCGCCGCCGTTTCGGCCGCGACGGTGGCGGCGGCAAGCTCGTCCAGCGCGTCGGTGTCGAGCACCGGGTCGCCGCCGCCGGCCAGGATCAGCATCTCGCCCGCCCGGATCACGCGGGTGGCGAAGCGATGCGCCGGCCCCAGCCGGTCCAGCGCATAAAGCGCGGTAACGGATTTCAGCGTGCTGGCCGGCGCCATCGCCAGGTCGGCCTGCCGCTCGGCCAGCAGCGCGCCGGTCGCGGTGTCGATCACCGCGAAACCAACCGCGCCGCCGAGTTGCGCCGCGGCGATCAGCGCCTCGACGGGGTCGGCGGCGGCTTGCGCCCGCGCCAGGCGCGGCGCCAGCGCCATGAGGCCGAGCCCGGCGAGGACCTGGCGTCTGGGCAATGCGGTCATGCCGCCTCCTTCAGCTTGCGGGCCCGGATCGCCGAGGAGCTGAGCTTGCTCAGCGGCACGTTGATCATCGCCCAAGCCGGCGGGGCGGCGTCGGCCAGGTGGCCCGCTTGGCTCTCGGGCAGGCGGGCGCGCCACAGCATCCGCGCCGCGCGCGAGAACCGCGCCGGCATGCGCCAGCCCGGCCGGGCGATCACCCCGATCGGCACCCGCGCGGCGATGTCCTGCCACTGGTCCCAGCGGTCGAACTGCGCCAGGTTGTCGGCGCCCATCAGCCAGACGAAGCGCACGCCCGGGTAAAGCCGCTGCAGACCCGCGATGGTGTCGCGGGTCATGCGGGTGCCGAGCCGCGCCTCGATGTCGGTGATCGCGACCCGCGGATGGGCCATGATGCCCCGCGCCGCCGCGATGCGGCTCGCCAGCGGCGCCGGGCCATGGGCTTTCAGCGGATTGCCGGGGCTGACCAGCCACCAGATCCGGTCGAGGCCGAAGCGGCGCAGCGCCGCCTCGGTGATATGGACATGCCCCTCATGCGCCGGGTCGAAGGATCCGCCCAGAAGGCCGATCCGCATGCCGGCGCGTGCGAGGGGCAGTCCGGCCCGCATCAGAACAGGCCCTGCACCTGGCGCTGGGCATCGAGGCCGATGCGCAGCGCCGCCGGCTCGCGCGGCAGGCCGGGCATGGTCATGATGTCGCCGCAGATCGCCACGACGAAGCCCGCGCCGGCCGCCAGCCGCACCTCGCGCACCGGGATGGTGAAGCCCTCGGGCGCGCCGCGCGCCGTCGGATCGGCGGAAAAGGAATATTGCGTCTTGGCCATGCAGACCGGCAGATGGCCGTGGCCGGCCGCCTGCCATTCGTTCAGCCGCTCGATGATATGCGGCAGGAACTCGACCGCCTCGGCGCGGTAGATGCGCTTGCAGATCGTCTCGATCTTGTCGCGCAGCGGCATGGCGTCGGGATAGAGCGGCGCGAAAGCGGCGCCGGCCTCGGCCATCTCGACCACGGCGCGGGCCAGGTCCTCGGCGCCGGCGCCGCCCTCGGCCCAATGCTTGCACAGCACCGCCCGCACGCCATGCTCGGCGCAATAGTCCTGCAGCGCGCCGACCTCGGCCTCGGTGTCGGTGGTGAAGTGGTTGATCGCCACCACCACCGGCAGGCCGTAGCCGCGCAGGTTCTCGATATGGCGGCCGAGGTTCGCGCAGCCCTCGCGCAGCGCCGCGACATTTTCGGCGCCCAGCTCGGCGCGGGTGACGCCGCCGTTCATCTTCAGCGCCCGCACCGTCGCGACCAGCACCACCGCGTCGGGCTCGAGCCCGGCCAGCCGGCACTTGATGTCGAGGAACTTCTCGGCCCCCAGGTCGGCGCCGAAACCGGCCTCGGTCACCACGTAATCCGACAGCGCCAGCGCCGTGCGGGTGGCCATGACCGAATTGCAGCCATGGGCGATATTGGCGAAGGGGCCGCCATGGACGAAGGCCGGGTTGTTCTCCAGCGTCTGCACCAGGTTCGGTTGCAGCGCGTCGCGCAACAGCACCGTCATGGCGCCGTCGGCGCCGATGTCGCGGGCGGTGATCGGCTGGCGCTCGATGGTATAGCCGATGACGATGCGGCCCAGCCGTTCCTGCAGATCCTCGAGATCGCGCGAAAGGCACAGGATCGCCATCACCTCGGAGGCGACGGTGATGTCGAAGCCGGTCTCGCGCGGATAGCCGTTCGCCGGGCCGCCAAGCGCGATGACCATCTGCCGCAGCACCCGGTCGTTCATGTCCATGACCCGGCGCCAGGTGATGCGGCGCGGGTCGATGTGCAGCGCATTGCCCCAATAGATATGATTGTCGATCATCGCCGACAGCAGGTTGTGGGCGCTGGTGATGGCGTGGAAATCGCCGGTGAAATGCAGGTTCATGTCCTCCATCGGCACGATCTGGGCCATGCCGCCGCCGGCGGCCCCGCCTTTCATGCCGAAGTTCGGACCCAGGCTCGCCTCGCGGATGCAGACGGTGGCGCTCTGGCCGATGCGGTTCAGCGCGTCGCCCAGACCGACCGTGGTCGTGGTCTTGCCCTCGCCCGCAGGGGTCGGGTTGATCGCCGTCACCAGCACCAGCCGGCCCAGCGGCCGGTCGGCCAGCCCGCGGATGCAGTCATGGCTGATCTTGGCCTTGTCGTGACCATAGGGCAGGATGTCCCGCTCGCCCAGTCCAAGCCGGGCTGCGATCTTGCCGATAGGCTGCTTCTTCGCCGCGCGTGCGATCTCGATATCCGATTTCATCTTTTTCCTCCATGACCCCCGCGCGCCAAATTGAGGGGCGAAGGGCCATGCGTCAATCCAACCGAAGTCGCGCCCGCAGCGGCGGCACCCAGGCCGCGCGCCGCATCCAGACCGCCGCGATGGCCCAGAAGGCGACGATCAGCCACAGGTCGATCGCGAGCCGCAGCCAGAACCAGGCCGCGCCGCCCTGCGCCACGGTCATGTCCAGCGCGTCGCCCCAGATCGACAGCAGCACGCAGACGATGAACGAGTAAAGCCCGCCGCGGCCGATCTCGGCCAGCGCCTCGCCCGGGGCGGTGCCGGCCATCCAGGCAAAAGGCCGCGCCAGCGGCACCGCCACCAGCCAGCTGGCGGCCAGGATCGCGATCAGCCGCGCGAAATCCAGCGACCATTTGTCGATGCCGCCGGTCAACGAACGGATGAAATCCGTCACCGGCTTGGCCGGAGGTCCGATGCGCCAGGCCAGGACCGTGGTCAGGCTGAACAGCATCACCGCGACCGACAGCACGGTCAGCAGCGCCGCATGCCGGCGCAGCACCGGCATGATGCGGTCGCGGAAGGCGCCCATGGCGACGCCGGCAAAGAACAAGAGCTGCCAGCCGAAGGGGTTGAACAGCAGGCCCGGCCCGGGGCGCTGGTTCGGGATCAGCGCGTTCAGCGGCTCGGCGAACCACCAGACCGCGACCGAGACGGCCAGCGCGGCCCAGGGCATGCGCAGCATGAAAGGCACCGTCAGCGGCACGGTGGCGATCAGCAGCACGTAAAGCGCCAGCACGTCCAGCAGGTTCGGCTGCATCCACATCAGCGCCACGGTGGCGACATAGCCGATGGGATGCTCGAAGATCCAGCGCGCGTATTGGAACCAGACCGCCGTGTGGTTCATGTGCAGCTTGAACAGCAGCGCCGAGAACAGCGCCAAGAGCACCGCCCCGGCGATCAGCGCCAGCCAGACCTGCGCCGCCCGGCGCAGGAAGCGCAGCTGCGCCACGCGCCGGCCCTGCCGCGCCTCGACCTTGACCCAGACCATGCCGACCAGAAAGCCCGACAGCAGCACGAAAAGCTCGGCCGCGTCGAAGACGGCGAAATTCGTCAGCGTGACATTGCGCAGCAGCCCGATGGGCATGTGGTCCAGCATGATGCAGACCAGCGCATAGCCGCGCAGCATGTCGAGAGCCGCGATGCGTTTCATTCTGCGGGCAGGCTCGCGAAGGCTTCGATCAGGGCGCGGTTCTCGACCAGCGCCAGGGTCTCGGCCGGGCTCAGGAAGCGCAGCGCCTGCGCCTGGCTGGCGGCATGGCCGATCTTGGCCTCGGCCGCGATCGCGTCCAGCCGCTCGGCCGCCGGGCCGCGCGGGGCCTCGGGCAGCAGCGCCAGCATCCGCGCCCGCAGCGCCGGGTCGTCGCCCAGGGCGGCGATGCCCCGCGTCGGCAGCCTGGCGGCGATGCGGAAGTCCAGCGCATTGGCGGCGGTCAGCAGTTCGGGCGGCTCGCGTTCCTCGGGGGTGACCAGCAGGCCCTGGCGCCGGGCCCAGCGGCCGAAGACCGGGCTTGCCGACCAGCGCGAGGTCAGCGGCGACAGGATCAGCCCGGCCAGGATCGGCGACAGCCACACCAGCTGCCAGGGCGACAGGATCGCCAGCACCACCAGCGTGCCGACGCCCGCCACGACATGGATGGCATGGCGGCGCAGCACCACGTGCCAGGGCGGCATCTGCCCGGCGCGGACCTGCGCCTCCCAGCCGGAATCGCGGCCGCGCAGGATCTCGAAGATCTGCCGGGTCTGGATCAGCATCTGCACCGGCGCGATCAGCGCCGAAAGCACCATCTCGAACAGCCCCGAGCCCAAGAGCCGCACGCTGCCGCCCGAGTTGCGGGCCAAGGGCCGCAGCCAGGCGCGGAAGATGGCGATGAACTTCGGCACCAGCAGGAAGGACATGGCGGCGATGAACAGCCAAAGCATGCGCACCGGGTCGAAGGTCGGCCAGGTCGGGAACAGCTGATAGGTCTGCGGGAAATAATCCGGCCGCGACAGCAGCACATTGGCCGACAGCGCCAGCCCGACCAGGATCATCGCCAGCCAGATCGGCGACATCAGGAAGCCCAGGATGCCGATGGTGAAATGCACCCGGCTGATCCAGGCGAAGCCGCGCGAGAAGATGATGCGCGCATGCTGCAGGTTGCCCTGCGCCCAGCGGCGCTCGCGCACGGCCATGTCCAGCAGCGTGGGCGGGCTGCCCTCGAAGCTTTGGCGCAGGTCGTGGTCCAGCCGCACCTTCCAGCCGGCGCGGCGCAGCAGCGCGGCCTCGACGAAATCATGCGACAGGACATGGCCGCCGAAGGGCGGCTTGCCCGGCAGCTCCGGCAGGCCGCAGCATTGCGCGAAGGCGGGCACGCGGATGATGGCGTTATGGCCCCAGAAATTGCCGCTGTCGCCCGACCAGGCCGAGACGCCGCGCGCGATGGCCGGGCCATAGATGCGGCCGGCGAACTGGGTCAGCCGGGCAAAGATGGTCTGGCCGCCGACCAGCATCGGCATGGTCTGGATCAGCCCCACCGCGGGATCGGCATTCATCCGCGCCGACAGCGCCTTGATGGTCGCAGCGCCGACCACGCTGTCGGCGTCCAGCACCACCATCTGGTCATAGCGCCCGCCCCAGCGGCGCACGAATTCGCCGACGTTGCCGGCCTTGCGGCCCTTGTTGTCGCGCCGGCGCCGATACCAGACCGGCACCGGCGAGATGTCGCGCAACCGGCTGACGGCGGCCATCTCGGCCAGCACCGCATCCGGGTCGCGGCTGTCGGACAGCACGAAGATCTCGGCGCGCTGGCCCAGGCCCACGCGGTAGAGGTCGCGCGCCAGCGCCGCGAGCAGCCCGGCGGTGGCCGCCGCGTCCTCGTTATAGACCGGCATGACCACGGCGATGCGGGCCTCGTTCGGGCCGTCGGGCGTGCGCGGCCGGCGCGCGAAGACGCCGGCGATCATCGAGGTCAAGAAGAAGCCGACCCAGGTGAAGGTGATCGCGAACAGCACCAGCAGCACCGATTGCAGGAAGGTCATCGAGGTGCCAAAGGCCAGCACCATCTGCTTCCAGCCATACCAGGCGATGGCCGCGGCGCCGCCAAAGGCCACGATCCGCGCCGCGATGGTGCCGAGCCCGGGCCAGCGGCTGTCCGGCCCCAGCGGCGGGCGGCCGCGGAAATCCTGCTCGGGCATGTCCAGCGGCGCCTCGGGCGGCGTCGCCGGGCCGTCGGCCTGCGGCAGGTCCAGCGCCTCCCAGCGTTCCTCGGCCGCAAGCGGCAGGGTTTCTGGCGGGCTGGCCGGCGCGGCGGCCGGCTGGCTGCGGGTATCGGTCACGTCGGTCACTCGCGGGTCCAGCGCGCAATCCAGGTTTCGCTGAGCGGCCCCTCGGGCCCGTTCAGCACCGCCGAGAGATCGGCCAGCTTGGCGCCCTCGGGCACGTATTCGAACGCCAGCCGCATCCGGCGCTGTTCCGGCAGCCGCAGCAGATAGCTGTGCCCGATCCGCCCGGCCGAGGCGCGCACCGCCGGCACCGGATCCTCGGCACCGAACAGGCCCAGGTCGAAATCGACGATATAGGTGCGGGCGTTCGGATCGTTGATCGCCTTGCCCGACATGGTCTCGACCACGCGAGAAATCGGTGCGCTGTCAGGCACTTCCGAGGCAAAGCTCAGAATGTAGTTGAAGTCGTAGCGGTTGCCGGTGACCAGGGTGTCCGCCGGCTGCCAGAAGCTGACGATATTGTCGTTGAACTCGTTCTCGACCGGGATCTCGATCAGGTTGACGGTGCCCTTGCCCCAGCCGTCCTGCGGCGCGATCCAGCCCGAGGGCCGGCGCTCATAGCGCGCCTCGGCGTCCTTGTAGCTTTCGAAGTCGCGCGCCCGCTGCGCCAGGCCGAAGCCCAGCGGGTTGTTGTCCATGAAGGCTGAGGTCTGCAGCGTCGAATGCCCCGACAGCACCCGCCACAGCCGCTGCTCGTCGCCGGTCAGCATCTGCAAGCCGTCGCTGTCATGCACCGCCGGGCGATAGTCGTCCACGCGCGAGCGGTCGGTCGGCCCGAACCAGTACATCGAGGTCAGGGGCGCGATGCCGATGTTCCTCATGTCGCTTCTGGGGAACAGCGAGACGCGGGTGTCGAAGACCGTCTCGGCGCCCGGGGTGATGCGGAACTCGAAGGCGCCCGAGACCGACTTGCTGTCCAGAAGCGCATGGATCAGCACCGAGCGGTCCTGGTCGCCCGGCTTGTGGATCCAGTAGCCGCGGAACAGCGGGAATTCCTCGCCCTCGGGGCTGCCGGTGCCGATGGCCAGGCCGCGCGCCGAAAGCCCGTAAAGCGTGCCGCGCGCCACGGCGCGGAAATAGCTCGCGCCCTGGAAGACCGCGACCTCGTCCATGACGTCGGGCCGGTTCAGCGGCGTGCGAATGCGAAAGCCCGACCAGCCCATGTCGCCCAGCGTCTCGTAATCCACCCCGTCCGGGAACTGCGCCGGGTCGAAGTCGAACATATGCGGGTCGAACTTGACCGGGATCACCACGCCATTGTCGACCAGGCTGATGTCCACCGGCTCGTGGAAGATCGAGCCGGGCGGCAGCAGGTCCAGTGCGAAATCGCGGCTGCCGACCCAGGGATCGCGGTCGCGGCGGAAGCGGATGCCGCGATACTGGTCATAGGTCAGGTTGGCGAAGGTGCCGATCAGCTCGGCATCGCGGTATTCATAGGGCTTGCTGGCCAGGTCCTTGGCCATGGCCGCCACGTCCTCGAAACCGAAGGGCTTGGGCGGCGCGGCATCGGTCGGTTCGGTCTGCGGTTCGGGCGTGGCCGTCTCGGGGCTTTCCTGCGCCAGCGCCGCGCCCAGCGAGGACGACAGCGCGCCCACCGCCGTCATGGCGGCCCCGGCAGAGATGACAAAATCGCGACGACGCATCGACCAACCTCATTCTTCGGGCGCGAAGGCCCAGAAATTCCGAGCGGATTTCGCATTGCCGCGCGGATCAGGCAAGCCTTTTCGCGTCAGGTGGCAACCACTTGCCGAGAGTTGCGGGAAAATCGTCGCAGAAAGGGCCGCGCAGGTCAAATGCCCGCGCGGCCCCTTGGATTTCCTGGCCCCCGATCAGCGCGCGATCTCGCGCACCACTCGCCCCTGCGGGTTCAGTTCCAGCAGCACCGGCTCGCCCTCGGGGTTGTTGGCCTGGGCGGTGACGCGGGGGCCGTCCTGGGTGATCTCGCCCAGTTGCGTATAGCCGGCCGCGGTCAGCGCCTGGCGCAGCACCTCGGGCGCGATCGCCGCGCGCTCGGGCGCGTCGCCGGTCGGCCGAGGCGCGTCAGGCCCCCGCCCCTCGCGGCGGTCGTGGTCGCGCTTGTCGCCCCAGTGGTGGTCGCGGTCGCCGCGCCGGTCGTCATGGCGCTTGCCGTGGTCGCGGCCGCGGTCCTTGCGGTCGTGGTCGTCATCGCCCCGGGCAAAGCGCAGCAGCGTGCCATCCTCGGCAAAGGCGGCGCGGATGCGGTTCTTCTCGGCGTCCTGGCCGGCCAGCATCACGCCGCGCTCGCCGGTGAAGACCGCGCGCAGGCTGCCCAGTTCGGCAAAGACCGCGTTGTCGCGCACCACCTGCGGCACCAGCTGCTCGACCAGCGCCTGCGGCAGCGCCGCATCGCCCTGGGCCTTGATGCCGCGCAGCGCACCCTCGGCGGTCAGCATGGCCTGGATCCGGTTGCCGTCGGGCAGCTTGCCCTCGACGCTGCTGCCGCCGCGCGCGCGCTTGGTCGTGACATCGGTCAGGCCGGCGTCCTGCAACACCTTCGGCAGGGCGGGAGCCTGCGCCTCGGCCGCCGGCGCCGCGGCCGCCGGAGGCACCGGCGCGGCCGGCGCGGCATCCTGCGCCAGCACCGGGCCGGCCAGCAGCGCCAGCACGGCGGTCAGCGCGAGGGGGGTGCGGAAAGTTCTGCTCATTTTCTGGTTCCTTGCGTGTCGGGGCGACGGCGCCCCATGCGAATCAGCGATACCCCGCCCCTTGCCAACGAAACGCCAACAGCCCGTTTGGCTTTCGTTTGGTTTTGTCGCATTACAGGGGACAGATGGTCCATGCCCGCATCCTTGCCCTGCCGCTGATCGCCGCGCTGGCCCTGCCCGCCGCGGCCGACGACCACGACCACGACCGCGGCCCCCGGCCCGAGGACCTGGCGCCCGAGTTCCACGATATGGAATTGCCGGAAAGCCACGTCCTGCCGCTGAAACAGGCGTTCCGCATCGTGGCCAAGCGCTTTCGCGGCCGGCTGATCGCCGCGCGCATCGCCCTGCCCACGCCCGAGGAAAGCGCCCGCGGCGTGGTGCTGGTGCATCAGCTGCGGCTGCTGACCCCGGCGCGCGACGTGCTGGTGATCCGGCTCGACGCGCAGAGCGGCGCCTTCCTCGAGGTCGCGGGCGCCGGGCTGGCCGAGGCGCGCCGCAGGGAGGGCGAGCGATGAAATGCCTGATCGTCGAGGATGACCCGACCCTGTCCGCGCAGCTGGCGCAGGCGATGCGCGACGGCGGCTTCGCCTGCGACCTGGCCGCCGACGGCACGCAGGGCGAATTCCTGGGCGCGACCGAAAGCTATGACCTCGCCATCCTCGACCTCGGCCTGCCCGGCCTGCCGGGGATCGAGGTGCTGACCCGCTGGCGCGAGGGCGGCGTGACCATGCCGGTGCTGATCCTGACCGCGCGCGGCGACTGGACCGACAAGGTCGCGGGTTTTCGCGCCGGCGCCGACGATTACGCCGTCAAGCCATTTCGGCTGGAAGAGGTGGTGATCCGCGCCCAGACCCTGGTGCGCCGTGCTGCCGGCCATGCCCAGGCCGTCATCAAGGCCGGGCCGCTGCGGCTGGACAGCCAGCTGGGCGTCATCACCAGGAACGGCATGGCGCTGAAGCTGACCGCCTTCGAGACCCGCATCCTGTCCTATCTCATCCACCACCAGAACCGCGTCGTCAGCCGCAGCGAGCTGTCCGACCACCTCTATGATTCCGCCGCCGACCGCGACTTCAAGTCGATCGAGGTCGTCATCGGCCGGCTGCGCCGCAAGATCGGCGAGGGTCTGATCGAGACCCGGCGCGGCGAGGGCTACGTCCTGCAGGCCGCGCCGTGATCTGGCCGCGCGATTCCATCCGCGCCCGGCTGATCGGCCTTGGCGCGGCGCTGACGCTGGCGGCGCTGGTCGCGGGCTATCTGGCCATCGCCGCCATTCTCGAGGATTTCGTCGCCGGCCGCTTCGATGCCGAGACCGAGGCGGTGGCCGATGCGCTGATCGCCGGCGCCAGCATCGATGCCGGCGGCCGGCTGCTGGCTGGCCCCGAGCCGACCGACCCGCGCTTCCAGATCCCGCTCTCGGGCTGGTTCTGGCAATTGTCGCAGGACGGCCGGGTGACGGCCAAGTCGCATTCGCTCTTCGACAATGTGCTGCAGCCCCCCGATGCCGAGTTGCAGGGCGGCCCCGGCCTCGGCCCCGATGGCGAGGCGCTGCGCGTGACCCGCCATGGCTTCACCCTGCCCGGCAGCGATTCGGCGCTGGCGGTGACGGTGACCGCGCCCCGGGCCGAGATCGACGCGAGCCTTGCGCGGCTGCGCCGGCCGCTGGCGGTGTCGCTGGCGGTGCTGGGGCTGGCGCTGACCGCGGCGAGCCTGCTCCAGGTCGCGGCGGGGCTGCGCAGCCTGGACCGGCTGGGCCGCGACCTGCGCCGCATCCGCGCCGGCCGGGCCGAAAGCCTGCCCCTGCCCGCCGTGGCCGAGCTGCGCCCTGTCGCGGCCGAGATCAACGCGCTTCTGGAACAGAACCGCAGCGTGCTGGCCCGCGCGCGCGAGCATCTGGGCAATCTGGCGCATTCGCTGAAGACGCCGCTGGCGGCGCTGGACAATGCCCTGCCGCCGGACCATCCCGGCCATGCGCTGGTGGCGCGCATGGACCGCCAGATCGGCTGGCACCTGCGCCGGGCGCGCTCCTCGGCCGCGCCGCGGCTCCTGGGCCACAGCACCGCCGTCCTGCCGGTGATCGAGGATATCCTGCTGGTGCTGCGCGGTCCGATCCGCGAGTCGGGCTTGGCCGTCGAGGTCGCGGCCCCCGGGCACCCCGCCTTCGCCGGCGAGCGCCAGGATCTCGAGGAGATGGTCGGCAACCTGGTCGAGAACGCGGTGAAATGGTCCTCGGGCCGGATCCGCATCAGCGCCGCGGTCCAGGGCGACCGGCTGCGCATCGCCATCGAGGACGACGGCCCCGGCCTGCCGGACGCCGATCACGCGCTGGCTCTGACCCGCGGCGCGCGCCTGGACGAGGCCGGCCCGCCCGGCACCGGCCTGGGCCTGGGCATCGTCGCCGATCTCGCGGCGCTGCACGGCGGCGCGCTGGCGCTGGAGCGGTCCGACCTGGGGGGCTTGCGCGCCGTGCTGAGCCTGCCGGCGATCGCCCCGGGCGGCTGGCAAGCGACGTCTTGACTTGTTGCCGCCGGGGCTGCGAAAGGAGGGGCCAAGGAAGTGTGGCCGAGTGGTTTAAGGCTCTGGTCTTGAAAACCAGCGTGGGGGAGACCCCACCGTGGGTTCGAATCCCACCGCTTCCGCCACTTGCCCTCGCGAAAGCGTTCTCCCCATCCGGCTGCGGCCGGATTTTTGCGTTGTTTTAGAGGGTTATGCGGGTGGGGCTGTTGACCTTTTCGCGCAGAGTCGCAACGGAAACACTCTCTCCCGCGCTGAATTCTCTGTACCTGTTGACTAGACGCGCCAAGGTTCAGTCGGCGCAACCTGTTGAAATCGTACGGTTTCGTTCGATGCAAAGCTATTGACTTCGACGACAGGGGCAGCCTGCCGAGTTGGAACGGAGATCGAACCTTCGCCAGAGAAGCGACGCGTTCAGAAGTTCAGCCAAGGTTGCTTGCAGCGCTACTCCAGTCATACGGTGCGGCAAGGTCGACTTGGCCGATCTCGATACTGGGCGAGCCATTTTTCAGCCATGAGACAAGCACAGCGCAGGTCGCCATGACCTGTTCCGGCTTGCGCAGCGCACATTCCCAAATGGTGGCGACGCGCCAGCCATCTGCCAGAAGCGCATCCCGTACTGAACGATCCCGGAGAACATTCGCTGCGAACTTCTCTGCCCAGAACTCAGGGCGGGTCGCGGGCGTGGTCGCATAGCGGCAGCCTTGGTGACGGTGCCAGAAGCAGCCATGCACGAAGATGACGGCCCGGTGCTTCGCGAGGATCAGGTCCGGCCGACCGGGGACACCCTTTCCATGCAGCCGATACCGGAAGCCGCGCGCGTGAAGCGCCCGCCTCAGCACCATTTCCGGCTTGGTGTCCTTGCCCCGGATCCCGGACATCATGCGGGAGCGGGTCTGCCTGTCGACGATATCCGCCATTTGCCTCCTGGCCTCTGCGTCCGGACCTGGTATACAGCCTGTAATCCGGATTCGAGAGGCCCCTGATTTGCCAGCCACTTTCGGCATCGTCGATCTGTTTGCCGGCCCAGGCGGGCTGGGCGAGGGATTTGCGGCCCTCGATGTCGGCGGCCACGCGCCCTTCCGGATCGGCATCTCGGTCGAGAAGGAGGCCTCGGCGCATCGCACGCTGACCTTGCGCGCCTTCCTGCGGGCGTATCAGGCGCGTCACGGATTGTTGCCACAGGCCTTCATCGACTTCCACGCCGGGCTAATTCCGGAGCCCGACTGGGGCGCGGTGGATGCGGCTGCGTGGCAGCATGCGATGGCGGAGGCGCAATGCCTCGAGCTTGGAACGGAACACGCCACCGCTGCCATCGATCACACGATCGGCGCGCTGCGCCAAGATTTCGATGACACCATCCTGATCGGCGGTCCGCCCTGCCAAGCCTATTCGCTTGTAGGGCGCGCTCGGGCGAAGGGGAAGGTCGGATACGTCCCCGAGGAGGACGAGCGGCACTATCTCTTCCGCGAATACATCCGCGTGCTTGACCGCCTGCGCCCCGCAGCCTTCGTCATGGAAAACGTGAAGGGCATGCTGTCCTCGACGATCGAGAGCCGCCTCGTCTTCGAGATGCTGATGGAGGACCTCGCCTCGCTCGGCACCGGTCGGGAGCATCACTACGAGATGCGGGCGATCCGGGTGGCGGACGGCAGAGCCAGCTTGCAGGAAGCCGCGCAGCCCTCCGATTTCATCGTCCGCGCCGAGGAGTTCGGGGTTCCGCAGCGACGTCACCGCGTGATCATTATCGGCATCCGCTCTGACCTGGCGGACAGGGCCACAGGGACGAGCATACCGATTTCGGGTGTGACACGGACCGTCGATGACGCCATCGGCGTGATGCCGAACCTGCGCAGTGGCCTGAGCCGTGGTCGCGACGACCCGGCGAGCTGGCGGCGCGAGGTAGTCGAGGCCGCCCGGTTTCTGGCAGGCATCCACCGGGGCAATGGGGATGGCCCGCTGCGCGATGTCTTCTCCGCTGTTGCCAGGGGCCTGAAGAACGGACTGCTGGCACCACGCCTGTCGGCACGGCGCCCCGAGGGCTACGGCACCTCGAACGACGAGCTCCTTGCCTGGCTGGAACGCCCTGCACTGCGCGGTATTGCGCAGCACGAAACACGCGGGCACATGCCATCGGATCTCGGGCGCTATCTCTTCGCTGCCGTCTTCGGCGAGGTGCGCAGATACAGCCCCAAGGCCTCCGATTTCCCGCTGTCGCTCAGCCCCGACCACCGCAACTGGCACAGTGGCGTCTTCAATGACCGTTTCCGGGTCCAGCTGGCCCGTGAACCGTCCACGACGGTGACGAGCCACATCTCCAAGGATGGGCACTACTTCATCCATCCTGACCCGTTCCAGTGCCGGAGCCTGACGGTGCGCGAGGCCGCCCGCCTCCAGAGCTTTCCGGACGACTACCTTTTCCTTGGCAACCGGACAGAGCAGTATGTGCAGGTCGGCAACGCCGTTCCGCCCTACCTAGCCCGCCAGATCGCCCAATTGCTCTTGCGCGTTCTTACCGGACCGCTGCCCGACGAGGCGGTGGTTGGAAGGTCCGCAGACCATGCTGCTCGCAGCTCAGAGATTTCCTGCGCAAGCACACCTGCATCCGAAAGTCTGCCGAGTAGATAGTCCAGCGCGTTCCGTTCACTCCGCTCGAGTGCAGCGTGACCTGCAGCGAAATTTTCCAAGGCGGACTGTGACTTCGGGGAGAGCCAGCCGCGCCGTCTGGCCTCCTGCGTCACATTACGGGCCGCTTCTGCGAGGGACACTCCAGACAGCGGAGGCTCTGCCTCGCCGACGGAAGCTTCCGGCACGCCGAAAACCCCATTGAGGAAGCTGGCGAGATCGCCGGGCGGTATGTCCGCAAGGGACCTTATCTCGTTGCGGACCCGGATGCGTAGGATCGCGCGACGCATGATGTCTTCCATGGACGCCTTGCCATGATGGCGCGCGGCGCGGAGCCAGGCCTCGGCGACTGCCAGGGCGAGGATCCGGTCCCCACCGATGCTCGGCCTCTCGGTGATCTGCACGAGGGCATCCTCGGTCAACTCCGCCAGAAGTCGCCAGCGCTCGGGGTGCGCCCCCCCCCGGTCGAGCGCACGACCACGCATCCAGAGCCTCTGGAAGGTGTTTCGGACGCCGCCGCCATATCGCTCCGCCGAACTGCCGAACCGCCAGTGCACGATGTCGGGGGCCACAACCGAGGCGACGAAAGCCCAGACGTCATCCCTTAGTGCCTCACCGCCGACGAATAGGCCCGATTGTGCAAGCCAGGCGGCAGTCTCGGCATCAAAGTCAGCATGGGACTGCCGGGCACCTTGCTGTCCAAACCCATGTTTCTGGGCAATTGCGACGAGATCCTGCCTCAGCGATGCGAGGGACGCCGCTGGGACTGGCGCACCGCCGGTCGCGGCATAGCGCACCTGATCAGGAAGGTCGTCGGAACAGAACCTGGCCCAGCCAGACGGGCCTTGCTCAAGGAACCTGCGGACGATGCCGTCGCAAGCGGGACCGGGTAGTCTTGGAAGCAGAATCGTCATTGGCCAAGCCCCGGCTCGGCGAGCGCAAGCATGGTGGAGCGGAACACGCCCGGACGGCTTTCCAGGACGGAACGGATGAAGGCCGCGTCCTTGCCGGGCCATGCCTTGCGCAGCCATGTCGCGGCCTGGGCGCCGAGCGACCCGGGCTCCGCTGCATCCATCATCGTCTCGGCTTCGGGGTCGGCAAGAAAACGCTCGCAGATCTGACTCATGACATCGCCAAGCAGGAACTGGATCGTGGCCGGGTCCTCGTCCTCGATCCGCTGAAGGGTCTCGCTGGACTTCGCGTTAAGGTAAAGGCGAACCGCTCCATGGAAATCTCGCGTCCAGTCCCCCGGCGACCAGTGCAGGTGCCACGGCGCAGCACCGGCAATTCCGCCACCGAGCATCTGTGCGAGGTCCACCGTCTCGATGGGGAAGCGCGGCTCTTCGCCCTCGAGCCTGACCCGAACGCTCTCCGACCAGAGCCGGTCACCAGGATGGACGGGTGACAGCGCCGAGGCCTCTGCGGGGGCATTCGCCAATAGGAACTCCGTCTGCAGATCGAGGATCATCGAAAGCCGGCGCCCCTCGACGGTCTGAACGAACTCCCAAGACGTGTCGTCCGGTCGGAGCTCCCGGCGCGTGCGGGAGAGGATCAGGCGTGGCAGCCTGCCTTGACCCGTCCCGATCCTAACCGAGGCGGCCAAGGCGAGCTGATCGACGGGAATGCCGAGATCGGACGCTGCCAAGTCGTAGTTCAGGCGAATCGTCCTGCGAACTCGGATGTCGGTCGCGCTGTCCCAGTGAGGAAGGAACTCGCCCGACGCGGACCATTCGACACCGTCCAGCGAAATCTCCCATGCCGACGCTTCCACGGCCGCCTCGGAAAGCGTGAGGAACGGAAACGCGACCCGGCGGTTCATGCGGCGGCCTCCGGGATGACATCCGCATCCGCCGTCACCGCGCAGTCATCCGGCACACGGACACGGATCTCGAACCATCCCTCCCGGCCGCCGAGATCGAGCGTGTTGCCGGTGGTTTCCGCCTCTCCGTCCAGCCACCTGACGGACAGAACGTCAGGCCTGCCGACGGTGTCGTCGGCCGATCCGAGCGTAGCCCCTTCCACGGCGACAGAAGCCGAGGCAATCAGCTTCGCGCCGCTTCGCCGCGTGTCCTGCGTTACCTCCGTCAGGAAGACGGCAATCCGCCCGGCATCGCCCGCTTCGAGACGCTGGAAGACGGGACGACTTGCCCGCACCCTCGATGGGCGCCCACCGCCGGAACCTCCGAAACCTCGCCGCCGACCGGCACCGTCGCCCCCGACGTTTTCGAGCACCGCCCCGAGACGCCCGGCAAGGCGGGCGAGCGGAGGGCCGGATCCGTCCCCCGGCCTAGGGGAGACCGGCACCATGCCCATCTCGGCGGCGATTTCCCTCAGGCGCTTCAGCGCGATGTTGACGTAGCGCTTCTCGTTGCCTCGCGGCAGGTTGTCGGGAACCCAGTCGTCATGGGCAGGCGGTTCGGAATCCGCGAAGGCCTGCTCCACCTCGTCCTCGTCACTGGCGATGAACACGCCCGCCCATTCCAGCCTGGCGTCGGGGAACGGATTGCCCTCGAGATACTTCACGACGAGTTCGACAGGCCGCATCAGCGCAATGTGGTGCATCTGCTCGGGGACAAGCCGAACGTCCTCATCTTCAGTCAGGTGACGCCTAGGCAACCGCAGGCCCTTCTCGATCGCGAGCGTGCCGAGGAACTTCTGTGGCCTCTGGGACTCGATCCGCCGAATATCGTTGCCCGTGCGGGCCCGCGCAGCGCTCATCGCCTTGCACAACAGATCGAACGGGGCGAAGTCCTCAGGCGTCGGAACGGGAATTTCCCGATCCCCCACCATCACCCTGCAGGCGAACCGGTGCTTCGCGGGAGCCTCGCGCATCATCCGCGGCCAGAAATTCCAGAGAAGAGTCTCGATTACGCGGTTTCCGGTCGCCGTCAGATCGTCCTCGTCGGTCTGGAATCCGAGGATCATTATCGACGTCCCCGACCGGCCGGAGCTGCGTTCCGGCAGGCCGAGACTCCCTGCCAGCGTAGAGGCGGCAGCACCCATCACCGGATCGGCGATTCCGTCCTCCGGATCCCTGACGCCCCACCAGTGACGGCCCGTGAAACGCCGCCGCATTCCGTTTTCCGGCTTCTCGAACGAGCGGCCGACATGGCACGCCATGAGCCGCCGTCCCTCGGGTCCTTCACCGAAGGGCAACGTATCGACGATGATGGTGCTGCAGGAGCTGGCACGGTAGAGTGCCACCTTGCCGAAGCCGTAGGTGCCCCCTCCCTGTTCGGTATCCCGTGCGGTGCCTATGTTGCGCAGGAAATCGATGAAATTGGTCCGTTCGGTTCCGACCGGTATGCGGTCCGACCGTGTCGGGCCGCCAAGGCCCACTGTGCCGAAGTCGCAGATCTCGAGAACCACCGCATGTTCGGCCGTGAGAAAGGTCGAGATCGTGGCGGAAGACCCCGGTTCATCCGGGATCTGGGAAAGGATGAAGCTGCGAAGGACGCCGCGCTGGGCATCCGAAAGTGTCCGCAGCCTGATCGTGATCTCGGGCCCGACGCCCGATTGCGCGGCGTCGGCGATGTTCTGGACCGCTTCCCGGATAACCGTCTGCAACGGATCGAGCGTTGGCGCACCGAGCAGACGTCGGAAGTTGTCGCCGATGTTTCCGGTCGAACCGTAGGGCTCGGAATGGAGCTCGAGCGGGCTCAAGGTCATCAAGACAATTCCTGAAGGAGTGAGACGAATTCCGCTGGCGGGCATTCTGCGTCGGAGGCATGCCCGAGATCGATCCTGTAGGTCGCATCGACGATACCTGCAGGGATCATTCCTCCGATAAAGCTCGAAGGCGCTATCCGGGGAAGACCTGGGCCGACACGATAGAGGCGTTCTGCCTCCGCCCTGAATGCGAAACGGTTCCATGCGGCGTCATGCACATCCGTGCAGCCGACGGCCGCGAACAGTGCCCGCAGTCCCGCGGGGTCGTCGGCCCGCAGCAAAGCCCTGTCTCCGAGCGAAGCCACGGTGAGAAGCCCGCCCTCGACCGCTTCGAGGATCAGATGCGCAAGGTGCAGCGATCCGCCCGCAGGCGGTTCCAGCTGATCGATGCCGTTGATGGTGACCTCGCAGGCCCCTACGCCGAGCGATGCCTTGACCTCCAGCGAGACGTCTCTCGCCCGGAAGTCGTGTCGGTCTCCGGCCGGCCCGCGCCAGCAGCGCCAGGCTGACGGCGAGTTGTCCAAGAGCCGGTTCAACACGACCAGCTCGGCCACGAGGCCGACAACCCGCGATCTGTCCATCTCGCTCCCTGTCGGCGGGACGAGCAGTTCGCGGAAGTCATCGAGCGCACCTGCCACCGCCACGACCCCGTCCTTCCGGTCGGCCAGACGGCGGACGATGTCATCCACGACCTCGCCGAATACGGCTTCGAGATCCGGCGACTTGCAGATGACGTCGAGAAACCGGATCGCGCGTTGCCTTTGCGTGAGTGTCGTAACGGCGATCTTCAAGGCATTGCCCGTCTCGAGGGCACCGATCTTCTCGCCCGCCGCAAGCGGCACCAGCAGCCGCGCCTCTCCGCCGGAACCGACGGCCAGCCGAACGGGCCCCGCCTTCGTAGTTGCGCCAAGAGGCAACGAGGGTATGCCGAGACCATCTCCTTGGATGTGACCTGCCCGAAGGACGTTCCAGCGTCCCTGCACCGGGCTCTCCTGCTCGGGTCTAGACACCTGCTGCCTCCGTCTGCGCGGCCTCCTCTTCCTCGATCGCGGCAACTTCCTCGGCCGACAGCGGCTGCAGTTCTACCGAGACGAAGCTCCCGCCTTCCGTGACCGATCCGGGGAAGACGATCCCGATGCCGAGCACGTCATGCACGGCATCGAGCGGCACTCTCGCCTTGCTTTCGCGCTCGGGGCGCGAGTCCCGCGCGATGGGATAGAGCAGGAGAAGTGGAACCTGTCCCAAAGCGTCCAGCCTCGCCGCCTTAAGTTCATCCCACGTTCCGTTGCCTCCGACATCGTCGCCACAGTCAAAAACCACATCGCGTCTCGACATCAGCGCTTTGATGTCCGCGATCCCGTTTGTGTCCTTCAACCGCGCGCGGTTGACCGTCATGACAGCACCGATCGTACCAAGAGGAGTTTCTGAATCGCGACCGCGGCTGGACTCGACGATACCGACGTTCCATCGAGACAGGCGCGGATCGGCCCCGTCGACGAAAGGCAGCAACATTGCGGGCAGAAGATCGGCCTGGGTGGGCTCGACGAAATAGGCCTCAAGGAATCTGCGGACCGACGACTTCGGTACGTTGCGCCAGAGCTTGCGGTCCGCCGTTTCCCGATCACGCAGGCCAAGCGCCTCGATACGGCTGACCAGTTCGCTGCCTGCTGCCCAGTTCCTCTCGAGCAGTCCCCCGTCAGTGTGAACGAAACGGAACGTCTGGCGGTGGGTTCCCCAATAGCTGACCGCGCAGCGCCTCGCGGCACGCATCTTGTTTGCCGCCGTAATCGCCATACCGGGGATTGCCCTGATCCGGACCGCAAGGTCCATCGGCGTTAGGTCGCGAAGCCGATACTGTTCGATGTCGTCCCTGATTTCCTGCTCGACGGAGGCAAGTTGCCTGAACCTCAGCTTCAGGCCGCGCGGCATCCAGATCCGCGGAAGATCCTCGTAACCGGGCCGGTAGCCGAACCACCGTCCCATCTGGAGGAGCGTGTCATACTGGTTCGCCGTTCGCAGGAAATAGCTGACCATCAGGCCTTCGAGGGTCAGGCCCCGAGCGAGGATGGAGCCGCCCACCACGATATAGGTTCTTGCCTTGCCGGAATAGTCGATCCTGTCGTCGCTTGCGCCGTTCTCAACCGGGAACTCGATCGCTTCAAGTACTTCCGGCAGATACTGGAAGACCTCTTCCAAGGTGACCGGATTGGCATCAGTCAGGTCGTCCGGCAGTCGTCCCTGTTCCTCGTCCCAGACCCGACCGAGCTGGGAACCGATGTCGGATGCCTGATCGACCAGATCCCCGCGGTGCACGTCGACCCAGCCTTCGATCAGTGCCGCGACCCGCTCGTGCGCACGAACGTAGGCCGACGTATGCACCAGCATCGTCATGTGCTGGTCCCCATGTCCGCGGGCGCGCCGAGCGGCGCAGCACGCGAGGAAGTAGAGGATGGCGGCCTCGAGGCTCGGCGTCATGGCAGGCTGGAAGGCGTCGCGCTCCTTCCTGCTGCGCGGCTGCAGCCCCGCCTCGTCCTCATCCGGCACGTCGCGGATCATGTCGAGCCCTTCCTCGTCGGGCCGCACGTCCTCCGGATCGATGGGCGTCTTCCCGAACAGACGCTCTGTGCCGAAGTACCGATCGGGCTTCGGCAGTGCCGTGATGAAATCCCGTGGATAGAGATCGTCGAGCTCCTGGCCGTCGACACGGTATGGGTTGATCAGCACATTCGCGAAGGGTGTGGCAGTGTAGCCGACGTAGGTAACCGAAGGGAGCAGACCGAGAAGCTCGCGGATGCGCTGGTTGATGGCCGTCATGTCGAGCTCGCCCCGCGCCGAGTTGACGCTTGCCTGGTCGCATTCGTCGTCGATGACCAGAACCCGGAGCTGCTGCAACACAGCCGGCAATGTCTCCCTGATGGCCTTACGCAATTCTCCAAGGGGCGAGACGTTCTTCTTGATGACGGCCAGCTGCGCCTTGTCGGAATGGGAGAGGAAACCGCCCTGAGGCGGTGCCCGGAAATCCCTGTCCACCTCGTTCGACGTCAGGACTTGCCAGTTCAGGGGATTGCGTCGCACCAGGTCGGAATACAACCTGAGCTGGGTCTGGTGGCGCAGCTTGTTCGTGAGACCGGCGAGGACGATCACGGTGTCGTAGCCAGCATCGAGCGCCTTCGCGATAACGGCCGTCATGTTGGCCGTTTTGCCCGACTGGACGTGGCCTACGACCAGTCCGCGACACGAGAACTGGTTCCTCGCTGGATCCCGCGGGTTCTCGAGAAGAGAGACCACCTCGTTCGAGGCGTCATCGATGCCGCGCACGTCGTCCTTGTGCCACTTCTTCTCGTTGAGAAGGAAGGACTTCACGGCAGGCCAGTGCAGGTCCGACGGCCTTGGGCCGAAGTACCATTTCGGCCGTTTCCTGATCACCGAATGGCTGTGGAGTATCTCGATCTGTTCGAACTCGCGGGCGACGATGGCAGCGGCTTCGTCGATTTCAGCAGACAGATGAGCCGCAAGCCCCGGGGAAAGGAGGTCGAGTTCGGCGCGAACAGCAGCAACCGCGCTTTCGAGATTGCCATGCCGAGGCAGCGCCTGGCGAATGCGTTCAATCAATCCATCAACCTGAGGCCCCGGCACAATGCCCTCCCGATCACCATACGAGCAATCTCCAGAAGAACTGGATCAAGCCCAAGCAATCACGCGATGATTTCGGGATCAAGTCGAAGATTGGACTGGAAGTGCCGAAAATGTCAGAAAGACTCCAGCTGCCTCTCCCATTCCTCCGGGAACCCGACCATCAGTCGGGCCAGCGTCACGTCCGGCCCTTGCTGCCCTTCCAGAATTGCCTCGACGATGTCCGGCGCGAGCAGCGTCAGGCGCAGGACGCGGGTGAGGTAGGACGGGGCGATGCCTTCCTGCGCGGCGAGGTCGGCAATGGTCGCGTGCCGACCGATGTCGATCATCCGCTTCCAGCGGAACGCGCGGGCCAGCGCCTTGACTAGAGCGTCGTCGGGGCGCCGGGGCGGCGCGATGCCTTCGGGCAGGTGCATCTCCTTTCGCCCGCCGCGCTTCGCGAGCCGGAACGGGACGCGCAGGGTGACGGTGTCGGCGGAGGCGGAGCGGGTCATGCGGCCTCTCCGATTTCGCCCGCGAGCATCTCGCGCGCGAGGCCGCCTAGGCCGTCGATGCGCAGGCGCAGGTCGAAGCCGTCAGGGCCGATGTCGATCCGCTCGACAAGCAGCGCTACGATGCGCGCCTGCTCGGCCGGGAAGAGTGCGGCCCAGAGCGCGTCGAGGTCGCCGAGCGCGCGGCGTGCGTCGGCTTCGACGAGGTCGCGGTCCTGCCCCCGAGCGGCCTTCCAAGTCCCCGCAACAATCTCTGGCTGCCGGAACACGGCACGGAGTTGGTCGATGACCGCGGCCTCGATCTCCGCTGCTGGCACGCGGCCGATGGGGCAGGATCCAGCGCCATGCTTCAGCACCGTCTGGCTGACATAGTAGCGGTACAACCGCCCGCCCTTGCGGGTATGCGTCGGCGAGAAGGCCGCGCCATCCGGGCCGAATAGCAGCCCCTTCAGCAGTGCGGGCGTCTCAGCGCGGGTGCGCGCGGCGCGCTTGCGCGGGCTCTCCTGCAGTATGGCGTGGACGCGGTCCCACGTCTCGCGGTCGATGATGGCGTCGTGCTCGCCAGGGTAGCTGTCGCCCTTGTGCACCGCCTCGCCGATGTAGGCGCGGTTGCTCAGCATCCGGTAGATGTATTTCTTGTCGATCCTGTTGCCGCGCGGCGTCCGGATGCCGCGAGCGCCGACGTCTCGCGCCAGTTCCGTGCAAGACCCGATCTCGAGGAAACGGGCAAAGATCCAGCGCACATGCGCGGCGGCGGCTTCTTCGACCAGCAGTTTCCGATTTTCCACCCGATACCCGAAGGGTGGCACCCCACCCATCCACATGCCCTTTTTCCGGCTGGCGGCGACCTTGTCGCGGATGCGCTCGGCCGTGACCTCGCGCTCGAACTGGGCGAAGGAGAGCAGGATGTTCAGCGTCAGCCGTCCCATCGACGTGGTGGTGTTGAGGGACTGGGTTACCGAGACGAAGGTGACGCCGTTCCGGTCGAACACCTCGACCAATTTGGCGAAATCCGCCAGCGAGCGGCTGAGGCGGTCGATCTTGTAGACCACCACCACGTCGACCAGCCCGTCCTCGATGTCTGCCATCAACCGTTTCAGGCCCGGCCGTTCCAGCGTGCCGCCGGAGATGCCGCCGTCGTCATACTGATCGCGGACCAGCACCCAGCCCTCGGACCGCTGGCTGGCGATGAACGCCTCGCAAGCCTCCCGCTGGGCGTGGAGCGAGTTGAACTCCTGCTCCAGCCCTTCCTCTGAGGATTTCCGGGTGTAGACCGCGCACCACAGCTTGCGGACGACCTTTGATTTTTCCATGGGCTTCGTCATGTCCGCCCCCTGTGGTTCTTGAGCCCGAAGAAGACCCACCCGTTCCACCGCGTGCCGGTGATCGCCCGGGCGATGGCGGACAGCGACTTGTAAGGGCGGCCCTGCCATTCGAACCCGTCGGCAGTGACGGTGACAATCTGTTCGACGCCCTGCCATTCTCGCAGCAACCGGGTGCCGGTGATGGGACGACCGCGGTCGGCACGAATGCTGCGCTTCTTCCGGTCGCCGCCGTCCAGTTCCTCGCCCAGCCGTTCCAGCCGCCGGACGGTCTCGGGCTTCAGCCCGCCATAGGCGAGTTCCTGGATCCGGTAGGCCAGGCGGCTTTCCAGGTAGCGGCGATTGCACGGCGGCGGCTCGCTGTCGAACAGGTCGCGCCATCGCTTCTTCAGGTCGGGCGTCGGGGTGGTCTTGAGCGCGGCGAGGCGCGCGGGGATGGGATCGGGCTTGTTCATGCAGTTCTCCGGTGCGTTGGAGTTGCATGACTGCATTGGTCGGGCGGAGAGTGTAGGCAACTTTCTCCGGTATCGTCAGATACTTCGCCCGCCTCCCGCATCCGCAGCCGAACCAGCCCGAGCGCCAGCAGGCCGCACAGCTCGGTGCGACGTTCGGCGGGTGTCATGAGGGAGGGTGACAGGGGATTGGGGCGCTTCATCTCGGGCTCACGGGCTTCTCGAAGATGAAATGCCACCCGTGCCGGCGGATCGGGACACGGTCCACAAAAATATTGCCACAGCGCGCACGCCTGCGCTGTAATCACGCGAGCGTTATCATTTGGCGGTGAGGCAACCGATGAGCCGGAAGTTCCGCAATCTCGGCCCTGAAACCTTCGACTTCGTGGAAACGGCGCCGATACCGCTCTTGCGCGAGATCCTCGAATACCGGGGGTCCGATAGCGAACCTGAAATCGCGATCGACTGGCCGACGACAGACAATAAAGATGACTGGCGCGCGGAATTGCTCGGCCGACTGGACGCCTTTGCGGCCGATGATTTGCGCCCAGTGGAGGACCGCTGCAGGCGGATTCGCTCCCTCGCGGTGGGCAAGGGACCGACATCGCTCGAGCATGTGGCCGTCGACCGCAGATCGCACGAGGAAATGGAGGAGCTTTATGACCAGCCGGACGCGCTCTGCCGAAGCACATGGCTGTTCCTGCGTCACCCAGAAGATTTCGAGGACGCCGAAGCGTTTCACGCGGCACGCCAATACCGCGACTTTGGGAAGATGTACGATTCGTTCGAGGCGACGGCGGGAACGGCTGAACGGATCGATGCCGGCAAGATCGATGAAGAGGCATTGGCATCGCTGCTGACGGCCCGGCTTGAATTGCCCTCCCAGGTTACAATCCGCAGTATCGATCTGCCGGGGACGCAGACCCATCCCCCGTCGGTGATGGTGATTGTTCGTCACGGTGGCCCCTTGTCCAGCGTTCTCAACTACAAGGGCAACGGAATACGGATGCCGATCTATTTTCGCCCGCCGAATGAAGCAACGCTGATCTGGACGCCGGCGGAACGCACCATGGAAATCTGCGGGCCCGCGCCCAAGGTGCGCAAGATTCTCGGCGATGCATTTGCAGAAGTGGTTCTCAAAACTGACCTCTCCAGCAAGCCGTTGAGCTGGCGACGATACGATCTGTCGCGGTTCAGAAAATCCCTGACGCTACCCTTGCCGTCCTGGGACGATGTGGATGTGTCCGCTGCGCGCCTGATCGAAGTGGAACTGCGCCTCGGCAACTGGTCGCGTCGCCTTGCGCTGCGCGTCACCATCGACGACCACATCGAGGCCATAGCACAGCGTTATCTCGGGGGTGATCGGATCCTCAAACACGCCGAGGGCTTCAGCCGGCTGGCAGTGGCGGTGCATTACGCCCGTCCGGGCAGCAAGAAGGGGCGATCGCTCGAGATTTCTTTTGGCGATACCCGTTCGAACCTGCAAAGCAAGCCTGATCCGGAACAACGCGACCTGGGCTATCGTCTGGTTAAGTTCTGGGGCATCCTTGATCGGCTGCAGGTTCTTGACGACCGCGAAATAAGCCAGTTCCTGCCCGTTCTCCTCGCCCTGCACGATTTTCCCGAGGATGAAATCGCTGGCGGGATGATCCGGCGGCACGGGCTCGACCCCAAGCGTCTGATGCAGGCCGGTGTCCTAGAACTCCGGAAAAAGCAGAACATCGTCCTGATCGACGAAGATGACGATTTCGGCGATGTCAATATTGGCCCGATGGCTGAGTCTGGGCATGCTGCGGCAGTCGGTCTTCATGGGGAAGACCTCGGCAGCGTCTCGCTGGAAGACATCAGGCAATATGTGATCAGGCGCGAATGGCTGGAGGAAATCCTCGTGACTGCGCTCAAGCCGCTGATCGGCCGCGTCGGGGTCGAACAACTGGATGGTGATCTGATCTATGTTGGCCGGTGGCGGACGTCGGATGCAGAAATTCCCATCTATTTCGCACGACGTCTGGATCAGGCAAACACGCTGCAGCGCCTCGATGTCATACTGCGCAGCCGCCAGGACGGGGGGATCGGGATCGTCCTTACGGCCGGACCCACCCCGTTTACCCATCTCGGTCCCAACGTGGTGATGCCACTCGGTGATCTCCTGAGCGATGGGAAGATTGATGACGCTGCGCAAGCAGCAATGCTCGAGCGGTTCAAGATCGGTCGACGGCTCGCCTTGGGCGGGAGTGAGGTCACGCTGGCCCGGTTCGGGCCGATGTCCGCGATGCTGTATATTCCAGGCCTGACGCCTCTGGCCGTTTCTGGGGTGAAGCAAATTCGGATCATAGAACGCCTCGTTGCAGCGCATAGGTCGGGCGTCGCAGAAATTCGAACTGGCACCCTGATCGAAGGAACTGGCGCCCGGAGCCCGCGGGATGCGTGGCCCTCCCATGCGCGCGCCAGTGTTGCGGGCGTTTATTTCGAGAACCACAGGCAGAATTACTGGCGACTGAAAACGGGGCATTTGCCCGGCTCGACGTAAGAGTCGGATGCAGATCCGAATCTTGACGGGCGCGGGTCCGACATTCGGGTGATTATTGGAAAGGCTCCACCAACTGAGGAGCATTCCAAATGCCGAACTACATCTCCCGCCCCATCCGCAAAGCCACCGCTGTTGGCAGCGCGCGCAAAACCGCCAGCGCATCTGACGCCTGGTGCTGCAGCTGCTGCGGCAAGATGCTGGGCATCCACCGCGACGGCCTGATGCATGTGAGCTTCGCGCGCGGTCACGAATATCTGTTCAGCTATCCCGCCACGGCGACCTGCCGGCGCTGCGGGACCATGAGCCAGACGAAGGGACCGGCGCGTTAAGCCGCGCCGTTCGCCTGAATTTCCCGATCATCAGAGGCGCACGACGCCCTGAGGCCCGAGAGAGGCGCTGGACGCCCGGCCGGAAGGCTGGCGTCCCGTGTCTTTCTCCTGGTTCGCGATCCGCGAGGATCTCGCCCGTTCGTCGTCGACCCTGCAATCTCAACGCGATTATCGTGCCGTCCGGTCGGCCGAACCGTCGCTTCGGCCTTACGCCGATATCGTCGGGCTGCTCGGCGCCCTGCATCATGGGCATCTCGATTTCGATGGGCGAAACGCCATTCTCGCCGCCCTCGTGCGCAGGTCACAAGGCCGCGATCGTCCCGCGGGATTGGCCCTGCACGTCATGCTGCTTTCCCTGTGGCCGGGGCTCGATGCGATCCGCAACCGCTGCCTGCGTCGTCGTGTCGGCACTGCTGACGAGATCAGCTCCGACCTCCTGGCCCGCAGCACGGAAATCATCCGGACCCTTGATCTCGGTCGCGTCACCAATATCGCCGCCACCGTGCTGATGAACACCGAACGCGATCTGTTGCGCGCCCATCGACGCGAGATCGACCGCCAGCAATCTTGCGCGGAGGTAGAACCCGACTGGATTGCCGCGCCGCCGTCATGGGCGGAACGGGCCCGGATGCGGGCGGAATTGCGGGCTGATCTGTCGGCGGTAATCGGGTCAGATGCCGATCTGGTCCTCGGCGTCGCGGTGGACGGCTTAAATCAGATCGAGATGGCAAGCGCGCTCCGCCTGTCCGATGGGGCGGCGCGGAAACGTTATCAACGCGCCGCTGCGCGCCTGCGAGGCCATTACCGGCCTTGAGCCGCCTCGTGCCACGGATCCACCACCTCCACGCCCATGGCGGCGAAGGGCGCGGTGTCGCGGCTGGCGACGGGATAGCCCTGTGCCGCGGCAATGGCAGCAATCGCGCCATCGGCAAAACTCACGGCCTGTCCCTGCCGGCGCGCCGTTGCCATCAATACTCCGAAGGCACTGGCAGCGGCCTCGTCGAACGACAGGATACGTGCCGGAAATACCTCGGCCAGCATCTGCTCGAGCCGCGCGTCAAGATCGTCCCGACGCCGCCCAGCGTCCAGGCATGCAATGCCGAACCGCAACTCGGCCAGGCTGATGGTGGTCAGGTGCAGGGTGGTCAACTCTTGCCGGTTGAGCCAGTCGATCACCCGCGGCTCTGGCGCCGGCTTCATCGTCTCCGAGACGACATTGGTGTCGAGGATGATCATTCGAAACCGGCCGGCTCCGCGGGCGTCCGGTCGCGTTCGACCGAAAGGTCGTCCGTCTCGGCGCCGGACCAGATACTGCGCATCAGATCACCCGCGCGCGGGCGCGACTGCGGCAGCACCGCGCGGGCAATGATCTCGCGCAACTCGGCCTCGGCGCTGCGACCATGCGCGGCGGCCTGCGCCTTCAGCGCGCGATGCACCTCTTCCGGGATCTGACGCACGACGATCTGGGCCATGATGAAGCTCGCTCGATATCAATTTTAATTATAGATATCACATTTAATCGCGGCTTCAATGTCCCGATCGGCGTGCGGGGGTGGCTTTTGAACAGGTGAAGCCCCTGTTCACGAGCCCGATCGATGACACTGCCGCCCATTCCGCCGCCTGATCTCCTGAAACGTCTGCCGGGGTATTACCGCCGCTGGGAGCTGACCGAGCTGGTGATGCCAGACCGGTATTACTTCTTCGAGGCGGCCGGCCAGCATGGGGACGGCGAAGACTTGTTCGCGGTCTATATCCAGCCCGCCGATCTGGCACGGGGCGAAGGGGGGCTGCAATGAGCGGCCTCCGGGTTGATCACGCGCAGATCGCGCTGTTCCTCGATGTGGTCTTCTCCTGGTGCGACGGGTTGATCCCGCTCCGCGGGCTGCCCGAGAAGGCGGTCGTGCCGCCACCGCCCCATGATCTGCGCTGGCTGCCAGCCGATGCGCACGCGCCGGCGATCATCACCGCCTGCGCCGGCACAGCCGCCCCGCTCGGCCGCGCCATCTATGTCATCCCCGGAACCGTTGCCCGACAGGGTGAGGCCCGGGCCGAGCATGTGCTGCAGATGCAGGCAGTGATCGTCGATCTCGATGAGGGCGACATTGCGGCCAAACGCGCGCACCTGGTTCGTCACCTTGGTCCGGCGACGCTGACCGTGGCAAGCGGCGGGATGACCGGGGACGGCCAGCCCAAGCTGCATCTGTGGTGGAAGCTGACAGAGCCAGTCGAGGGGGAGGATATTAACAGACTGTGCCGGTTACGCGCCACGCTCGCACGGAAGGTCGGCGGAGACGACAGTTTCGGCTCAGCGCATCAGCCGGTCCGTGTGCCGGGCACGGTTCATGGCAAGTACGGACTGAAGTCACAGGTCCGGGTCATCGATCATCAGGCGATCGAGGTGGATCTGGCCGAACTCGAGACCCGCGCAGCCGCGATGCCGGCTTTGGCGGAGATGCCGTCGCCTGACGCCCCGCGGGCCGCAAACGTCACGGACAAGCCGTCGGTCGACGCCGTGCTGACCACGCCGGTGCGCGAAGGCGCGGTGGACGACTGGACCCGGTTCCAGGGGGCCAGTGCCGCGATCGGTCATTACCTGCGCCAGGCCCATGAGGGCCGAATGTCGCTGGACGAGGCCTGGGACGCGATCCGCGGCTATAATGTAGCGATGCTGCGGCCAGCATGGCCTGAGGCGCGGCTGAAGGCCGAATCTCGTCGCTTGTGGATGCGACATCTCGAGCGCAATGGTCCGCCGGTGCCGACGCGGGTGACCCCGCCGCCCGCGCCACTGGACTGGATCAGCCTTGGTACGCTGCTCGACGACACCAGTCCGCTGCCCGATGATCTCATCGCCCCACGGGTGCTGACGCCGGGCGGCCTGCTGGTGCTCGGTGGCGCGCCCAAGGTCGGCAAGAGCGACTTCCTGATCTCCTGGCTTGTCCACATGGCCGCAGGGGTGCCGTTCCTCTGCTTCGCACCGCCACGGCCGCTGCGCATCTTCTACCTGCAGGCGGAGTTGCAATACCACTATCTGCGGGAACGCATCCGCCAGATCGCATTGCCGCCCGAGGTGATTGCCGCGGCCCGCGAAGGGTTCGTGGCCACGCCGCGCCTGAAGTTGCTGCTGGATCAACAGGGGGTCGAGCGCGTCACCGACGCGATCCGTGCCGCCTTTCCCGACGCGCCGCCCGACATCATCTGCATCGATCCGATCCGGAACCTCTTCGACGGCGGTCCCGAGAGCCGCGGCGAAAATGACAACAGCGCGATGATGTTCTTCCTGAAGGAACGCGTCGAGGCGCTGCAGGCCGCGATCAATCCCGATGCCGGGATCATCCTCGTCCATCACACCAGGAAACTCGCGCGTCAGCAGATCAAGGACGATCCGTTCCAGGCGCTGTCGGGTGCCAGCGCGCTGCGGGGCTTCTACACCAGCGGTCTGATCCTGCACCGCCCGGACGAGGAGGCCAGCACGCGCCGCCTCGAGATCGAGCTGCGCAACGGTCCGGCGCTGGCCCCGATGCTCGTCGACAAGATCGGCGGCCAATGGGTCGAGATCAACCCGATGAACGATCGTCTGGTGCGCAAGGAGGTCGGGGCCCGTCTCGACGCCGAGCGCGACCGCAAGGCCGAGGTGATCCTTGACCTGCTCTACGAGGAGGCTGCGGAAGGCCGGCTCTACACCTCGACGCAGTTCGCCTCGACCTTCGAGAACCGCGCGGGGCTCGGCAGCCATCACACCATCCAGGACCGGCTCAACGTCCTCGCGACCAAGGGCTTCATCAAGTACCAGCGCAACGGCGCCCTTTATGGACTGCCACTGGTCCGGTCACGGTTCGGCTACATGTGCGTCGAAGTCATGCGCTTCGGCCGCGCGGAGCATGTCGATCCCGAGACCGGCGAGGTGACTGCCTACGGGATCCCCGTCTTCCCGAGCCACTATCGCTGCGCCTCCTCCGGTGCCGCACTCGAGGTGGAGAACCCCTCCGTCTGGGTCTGGCCGGAGGTGGCCGATGTCTGACAAATCCCTTGTCCGACATAAGTCGGGAATGTCTGACTTCCGCACCTGTCTGACTGATTGCTTGATTATCAATGGCTTACATAAGTCGAAGTCAGACATGTCCGACTTCCTTGTCCGACTTCTGCAGAGCAGGAAAGGTAAGCAATATCAATGTCATGAGCCACTGAATAAGTCGAACAATGATCCCCCCCATACTACGTATGGGACCGCCCGCCGTCAGGCGGGGCGGCCCATACGCTGCGTCCGTGCCCGCGGTCCTCCGTCCGTCCTCGTCTCTGCCTCACCCGATCACAGCGGCCCGAACGACAGGAGATGACAATGGCCCGAATGAAACTGACAACGATGCGCTACGCGCCCCCCGGCTACGGTGGCACGCGGCGCAGCCCCGATGAGGTCAAGCGCGACGGCTGGCAGGAAATGGGCCTGCTGGCGGTCAGCGTGAATGATCCGCGGCTGACCTGGCCCGAGCGCGAAATGGTCGCGCAACTGGGTCGCAAGCTCTACGGCCCCCGCGCCGGCGAGGGAGGGCGTGGCCATGGCTGATCGGGACTGGACCACTGACGATGTCGCGGATCACTTCGAGGAGGCGTTCCGCACCCTGCGCAAGCTGCCGCCGGTGAAGGCCCAGGGCTACTTCGGAGCCTGGCCGCAGGTGCTGCGGACGAAGCGCGAGATCGCTGCCATGGAACCCGAGCCGATGCGGGTCTGGCCGCCGGCGGCGGCCGTCACCCGGCTGGAGCGGACCTTCGACTGGGTCCTCTGGATCGAGGAGCCCGAGCGCAAGCTGGTCTGGTCGCGGGCGGCACGCGTGCCGTGGAAGGTGATCGCGGGCGAGATGGGCTGCGACCGCACCACCGCCTGGCGACGCTGGCAGCTGGCGCTCACGAAGATCGCCGCGCGGCTGAATGCTTGAACGAGTCCAGAGTGTTGCAACACATTCATGTTCGACACGTGCAACAGATCCGTGCTACAAGCAGGGCATGATCGGGAGAAGAGCGCCAGGAGCGCCACCGATCGTTCCCCCCTCCGTTCCACCCTTTTCGCGAGGCCCCATGCCGCAGCGTCCGTCCATCCATCGCCCGGTGGGGCGGCGCGACAAGCGGGAGCGTGACCGCGACACCGACCGCCGGCGTGATCCGGTCATCCGCGCGCTCTATCGCTCAGCCCGATGGCTGGCAGAACGGCGGCTGTTTCTGGCTCGCCACCCGCTCTGCGCCGAATGCCAGCGCCAGGGGCGCCTGACCACCGCCAACACCGTCGATCACATCACCCCGCATCGCGGCGACACCACCCGGTTCTGGGACCAGACCGGATGGCAGCCGCTCTGCGCCCCCTGCCACAGCCGCAAGACTGCGGCCGAGGATGGCGGCTTCGGCAATCGGCGGACCGTGCGCGAGCCCTGCGGCTGACCCCGGGGGGACATCGAATCTCTGGGCGGTTCGACGTCAGGACCGCGCGCCAAGCTTTCTGCATCTGTGGCCAAAATGGCGAGGGGGGGGGGGGTAGCGGCCCATGCAACAAGGAAATACAGCCGTGTCCGATCGCGAACTTGTCATCGAATATCATGGGCTTGATCGCCTCGTGCCTTACGCGCGCAACGCCCGTACCCATTCCGAGGCGCAGCTGGCCGAGATCGCCGGCTCGATCCGCGAGTTCGGATTCGTGAACCCGGTGCTGATCGCCGAGGACGGCACCATCATCGCCGGCCATGGTCGCGTACTGGCCGCGCGCCTGCTTGGCATGGACGCCGTGCCCTCCATCAGGCTGACCGGCCTCAGCGACAGCCAGTGCCGGGCGCTGGTGCTGGCCGACAACCGCATCGCGCTGAATGCGGGCTGGGACGAGGCGCTGCTGGCGCTGGAACTGTCCGACCTGAAGGAGGCTGGTTTCGATCTCGGGATCATGGGCTTTGAGGACGGCGAACTGGACCGACTGCTGGCCGGCGCGGAAGCGGAGGACGAGACGTCGACGCCACCCGTCATTATCCCCGAGCCTCCGCGTCATCCGGCCTCGCGCACCGGCGATCTGTGGTTGCTCGGCACCCACAGGCTGCTCTGCGGTGACAGCACATCCCACGACGATGTGCGCCGGCTGATGAACGGCGAGCGGGCCGTGCTGTTTGCGACCGATCCGCCCTATCTGGTCGATTACGATGGCTCGAACCACCCAACCCGCAACAAGGATTGGAGCCAGTCCTATGGCACGACCTGGGACGACAGCAGCCAAGGCGCAGAACTCTACGACGGCTTCATCGGCGCGGCCATCGCAGAGGCGATCACCGAGGACGCCGCCTGGTATTGCTGGCACGCCTCGCGCCGCCAGGCGATGCTGGAAGCCTGCTGGGAAAAGGCCGGGGCGTTTGTGCATCAGCAGATCATCTGGGTGAAGGACCGCGGTGTTCTCACCCGGTCGCATTATCTCTGGAAGCACGAACCTTGCTTCATGGGCTGGCGTCGCCCGAACCGGCCGCCCAAGGTCGCCGAGCAGACGCTGCCCTCGACCTGGGAGATGCCATCCTTCGCCAAGGACGAGCGGCCCGATCATCCGACACCGAAACCGCTCGACGCCTTCGGCATTCCGATGCGCCAGCATGTGGCGCGGGGTGGGCTCTGCTACGAGCCGTTCTCGGGCTCCGGCTCACAGATCATGGCCGGTGAGGCTAACGGGCGGCGGGTCTTCGCGATGGAGATCAGCCCCGCCTATGTCGATGTCGCCGTGGAACGCTGGCAGGCCGAGACCGGCAAGGACGCGATCCTCGATGGCTACGGCCGGACCTTCGCGCAGATGAGGACCGAGCGGCTGGGCGATGATGCCGGGGCCGAGAAAGCGGATGACGACGCTGAGGGTGACGCAGCCCCCCGCAAGCGCCGCCGGAGCAAGGCAGCATGAAACAATCACGCCTCATGTCGCTGGTCGAGTCCATCGCCAATGTCATCGTCGGATATGGCGTTGCCGTCGCCACGCAGATCCTGATCTTCCCGTTCTTCGGGCTGCACGTCACGCTGACGCAGAACATGGCGATGGGCGGGATTTTTACCATCGTATCGATAGTGCGTTCCTTCGCCTTGCGGCGGGTGTTCGAGGCTATGCGGGTCGGTGGCGGCGAGCACGAGTCCGACTCTCGGGGATAAGCCCGATTCATCAGCATTGCGGGAGGAGAACAGCCGGAAAGGACAAGGATCATGGCGGGTCGCAAGCCACTGCCGACGCAGCTCAAACTGGTCAAGGGCACGGCCCGGTCGCACCGGCTGAACCCGGATGAGCCGCAGCCGGTGGTCGCGACCCCGGACCCGCCCGAGCATCTCGACGAAGCGGCTGCCGCGAAGTTCACCGAGATGGCCGCGCTGCTGGCGCGGCATGGGGTGATGACCGAACTCGATGTCGGCGCGCTGGCCCGTTACGTGGTGATCTGGCGCCGCTGGCTCGAGGCGGAGGCCGAGGTCAAGCGCCGCGGCCCGGTGGTGAAGACCGTGGGCGGGAATATCATCCAGAACCCGTTCCTGGCGGTGGCCAATAAATGCCTCGCGCAGATGGGCCAGATCGAGAGTGAGTTCGGGATGACGCCATCTAGTCGCACCCGGGTGCGCATGGCTGAACCGACTGACACCCGCGACCCGTTCGAGGATTATCTGAACCGTGGCAGCAGCGCGTAAATCCGGTGCGGGGCGAAAGGCACCGGCATGCCCGGTCACCGCCTATGCAAAGGCAGTCACCGGCGGCAAGATCACCGCGGGCCGGCTGGTGAAGCTGGCCTGCGCACGGCATCTGGAGGACCTGAAGACCGGCAAGACCCGTGGCCTCTCCTGGGACCGCGCCGCCGCGCTGCACGCGATCGAGTTTTTCGGCCACCTGCGGCACTCGACCGGGGAATGGGCCGGCCAGCCCTTTGTGCTGCAGCCGTGGCAGGCCTTCGCGGTCGGATCCGTCTTTGGCTGGAAACGCGCCGATGGACTCAGGCGGTTCCGCACAGCTTACGTCGAGGTGGCGCGCAAGAATGGCAAATCCGCGCTGCTCGCAGGCATCGCGCTCTACGCGCTGATCGCCGATGGCGAGGCCGGCGCGCATGTCTATGCCGCGGCCACCACTCGCGATCAGGCGCGCATCGTGTTCGGCGAGGCCGAGCGCATGGTCGCTTCCAGCCCGGCGCTGGCAGCGCGGGTGACGCGCACCGTGAACAACCTCGCGGTGCTGCCCACCGCGTCGTGGTTCCGGCCGCTCTCGGCCGATGCCAGCAAGATGGACGGGCTCAACGTGCATCTGGCCGCCGTGGACGAGGTGCATGAACATCCCGGACCGGAGATCATCCAGAAGCTCAACACCGCCACCGGTGCCCGGCGCCAGCCGCTGATCGTCGAGATCACCACCGCCGGCCATGACCGCCATTCGGTCTGTCGCCAGCATCACGAGTTCTCGGTCAAGGCGCTGGAAGGGTCTGTGCCGCATGAGACGGCCGATAGCTGGTTTGCCTATATCGCCACCATCGACGCGGGCGATGACTGGACTGATCCTGCGGTCTGGGTGAAGGCCAATCCGAGTCTTGGCGTGACGGTGAAGCCGGACGACCTGAAGCGCCAGATCGACGAGGCTCGCGAGATGCCGGCAGCAGAACGCCATCCGGCGGCTGCGGCTGAATGAATGGACCGAACAGGTCACCCGCTGGCTCGACATGGGCGTCTGGGCCGAGGGCGGGCCGGGTGACGGGGCTGATTGGCGAGATATCCGCGTCGGGCTGGATGATCTGGAACAAAAGCTGTTGGGCCGGGAGTGCTATGGCGGGCTGGATCTGGCCCGGGTCAACGATCTCTCGGCATTCGTGCTGCTGTTTCCGCCGACGCTGGATCCTGCGCTCGGCGTTCTCGCCGAGAAATGGATCGTGCTGCCCCGTTTCTGGGTGCCGGAGGAGGACATCCTGCGCCGCGGCAAGCGCGACCGGGTGCCCTACGATACCTGGCACTACCAGGGCTTCCTTGTGGCCACCCCCGGCAATGCCACCGATTTCGCCTTTATCGAGGCCGAGATCATCGCACTCGCGGGGCGCTACGATCTGCGCGAGCTCTCTTACGACCGCACCTTCGCCGGAGAGATCGTCCAGCATCTGCAGGATGAGGGGATCAACCTGGTGCAATTTGGGCAGGGCTTTTTGAGCATGGCGGCACCGACCGCGGAACTTGAGCGGCTCTCGGTGTCGCGGCTCTTGTGGCATGGCGGCCATCCGGTGCTGCGCTGGAATGCCTCGAATGTCGCCGTGCGCCATGATCCTGCCGGCAACATCAAACCGGACAAGGAACGCTCCTCGGAGCGCATCGACGGCATTGTCGCGATCTGCAACGCCCTCGGCCGGGCGCTCCTGCGCGACGCCAATGCCGGCCGCTCGGTCTATGACAGCCGCAGCATCCTGGTGCTGTAGGCCACCCGCCTTGCAGAAAGAATGCCCATGTCCTTCTGGTCCCGCTGGTTTGCAGGCGCCCCGCCTGCGGCCTCGCCTCCGCACGCCCCATCACCGCGCGCGTCCGTCCAGGAGGCGGGTGGCGGGCTGGTCATCACCTCCGCTGCCGAGCTGGAGGCAGCGCTGAGAGCCGGGGCGGTCAGCGGCTCCGGCATGGCGGTGACGCCGGACAGCGCCATGCGGGTGGCGGCAGTCTATGCCTGCGTGCGCATCATTTCCGGCGCGGTGGCAACGCTGCCCTTGCATATCAAGCGCCGGATCGATGCCCGGACCCGCGAGGATGCCTCGGATGCCCCGATCTGGCAGCTGCTGCGGCGAAGGCCCAATCGCTGGCAAACGCCATCGCAGTTCCGCCGGATGCTGCAGGCGCATCTGCTCTTGCGCGGCAATGCCTATGCCATGATCGTGCGCTCGCGCGGCACCGTGCAGGCGCTGATCCCGCTGCATCCGGATAGGGTCGAGGTGGTGCAGGACAAGGACCTGGCGCTGAGCTTTCTCTATACCCGCCCCGATGGAAGGCGTCTGCGGCTGGCGCAGGACGAGGTGCTGCATCTGGTCGGGCTGACGCTGGACGGGGTGCGGGGTGTCTCGCCTATCGCCTATGCCCGCGAGACCATCGGCCTGGCGCTGGCAATGGAGGATCACGGCGCCACCACCTTTCGCAATGGCGCCCGGGTCTCGGGCGTGCTGAGGCACCCGCAGAAGCTCGGACCCGAGGCGGTGGCCAATCTCAAGGCCGGGCTCGAGGCATTCCGCGCCGGCGGTGACCAGGAAGGCAAGCACCTCATTCTCGAGGAAGGTATGGATTACGCCCGTATCGCGATGACCGCCGAGGATGCGCAATGGATCGAGAGCCGCAAGTTCAGCCGCAGCGACATCGCCATGTTCTTCGGGGTGCCGCCGCATATGATCGGCGATACCGAGAAGTCCACCAGCTGGGGCACCGGCATCGAGCAGCAGTCGATCGGCTTCGTGGCCTATACGCTCGAGGATCACCTGACCATGTGGGAGGAGGCGATCGACCGCGACCTGATCGGCGCGGATGACCTGCTCTATGCCCGTTTCAACCGCGCAGCCCTCGTCAAGGGCGATATCAAGGCCCGCTGGGAGGCCTATGTGAAGGGTCTGCAATGGGGTGTGTGGAGCCCCAACGAGATCCGCACCCTCGAAGACCAGAATCCACGTGATGGCGGTGATGTCTATTATCCGCCGCCCAACATGACCGCAGAAGCCGGGAAGGCGGAGAACGAATTTACCGATCCCGACGCCCAAGCCGATCCCTGATCTCGGGGCTGGAATGCAGCCGGCGCTGCCTCAGTTCGTAAAGGCGTCGATCAACTCGATGACCGAGAGAATCTTCCGGGTTTCGCGATCAACCTGATAGGCGCGATGGCCATCGCGGTAATAGCGCCAGTCGTCACGGGTCTCGAGATTCATCCTGCGAGGATCGCGAATGACCCGGTAATCGTCGATCCGCAGGATATCGCCGATCCGGACCCCGTAGCGGTCATGGTGCCGCCGACGCTCATGGTGCCGGTGACGATCATAATCCCTGCGATCGTCATATTTTCTGGCCTGGCCGGGCGGAACACAGGGCGGGTTCTTCTTAGCCAGCCCCGGCGGGCAGTGTTTTGCCTGGCTGGTCCGGAAGTGGTCACGATCATGGGTTTTGCCCCGTCCCGGGTCTGCCGAGGCCGGCACAGCGGCCACAGTGGCGGCGGTGACGGCCAATACGGCCAGTTTCTGGAAAATACGCATGGGTCTGCTCCGTCATACTCTTGGTTGAGCAGATAAACGACAACCGCCGCTGATTATCCATCACAAGCGCCTGAGGCGCGGAGAGCGGCAGGAAACTGCCGGTCTTTCTTGCTCAGCCATGAGCCGCACACATCCGAAAGGACCATCTGATGAGCCTGCGTGATCTTCCGGCCGGACCGGTCTTGCCGCGCCCCGCGGCGTTCCAGGCCGATGCGCCATCGGACGCGCTGGTCCGCTGGGCCGAGATGCCGGTCGCCGTGCAGGTCACTTCCGTCACCGAGAGCGACAGCACCATCACCATCTTCGACGTGATCGGCGAGGATGATATGGGCGGCGGGGTGAGCCTGCGCGGGATCGCAGCGGCGCTCAGCAGGATCGGCCCGCAGGCGGTGACGGTGCAGATCAACTCGCCGGGCGGCGACATGTTCGAGGGCATTGCCATCTACAACCTGCTGCGCGCCCATCCGGCCGCGGTCACCGTTGAGGTGCTGGGGCTCGCGGCCTCGGCGGCCTCCATTATCGCCATGGCCGGCGACGAGATCCACATGAGCCCCGGCAGCTTCCTGATGCTGCACAATGCCTGGGGCGTGGTGATCGGCAATCGCCACGATATGGCTGAGGCCGCTGCGCTCTTCGAGAGTTTCGATGCCGCGCTGGCCGGGATCTATGCCGCCCGCAGTGGCAGGTCACAGGTCGAGATTGCCGCGTTGCTGGATGCCGAGACCTTTCTCGGCGCCGAGGAGGCCATCACGGCCGGGATGGCCGACGGCATGGTCGAGGGTTCGGCCGCCGGCCCGCTCGCGCGGTCACCGCAGAGCGGCGCGCAGTCGCGCCCCGACATTCAGGCCCGGCGCCGCATCGGCGCGGCACTGGCCCAGCAAGGTATCCCGCGATCCGCGCGGCGCGCGATGCTGAGAGACCTCACCGGCACGCGGAACGCTGCCGAACCCGCCACGCAGAACGCTGGCATCCCCCTGAGCGCCATCCGGCAGCTCATCGATACCATCCGCTCATAAGGAGAAGCCCATGGGCATCCAGAAATCCCCCCGCATCCACGGGGCCGTTCGCGTGCGCGCCGAGACCGGCGACGCGAACGCCATCCTTGCCGATCTGAACCGCGCCTTCGCCGCCTTCAAGGACGAGCATCAGGCCGAGATCAGCAGCATCAACGCCCGCTTCGCCGATGTCGTGCAGGCCGAGAAGGTGGAGCGCATCAATGCAGAGATCACCCGGCTTCAGGGCGCGCTCGACGAGACCAATGCCGTGCTGGCGGCGGCCAGGCTCGGCGGCGGTGGTGGCAGCGCGGATCGGGCGGACAGCCCCGAGACCCGCGAGCACGCCCGCGCCTTCAACCAGTTCTTCCGCCGCGGGGTCGAGGCCGGGTTGCGGGAACTGGAGGTGAAGGCCGCGCTCCGCACCGACAGCGATCCCGATGGCGGCTATGTCGTCCCCGACCAGATGGAACAGATTATCGACCGGGTGCTGGGCTCGGTCTCGGCCATGCGCGCGATTGCCAGTGTCATCTCGATCTCGGCCGGCAGCTACAAGAAGCTGGTCAATCAGGGCGGCGCTGCGGCCGGCTGGGTCGGCGAGCGTCAGGCTCGCCCCGAGACCGCCACCCCGAGGCTCGCTGAACTGGCTTTCCCGGCGATGGAGATCTACGCCAACCCGGCCGCGACCCAGATGCTGCTCGACGATGCAAGGGTCGATATCGCTGCCTGGTTGGCCGAAGAGGTCTCGACCGCCTTCGCCGAGGCCGAGGCTGCCGCCTTCATCACCGGCGACGGGGTGAACAGGCCCCGCGGCATCCTGGCCTATGACACGGTCGCCAATGCCTCTTACGCCTGGGGCAAGATCGGCTACACCGCCTCGGGCGTCGCGGCCGCATTGACCGATGCCAGCCACAACGGCGTCGATGCGCTGATCGACCTCGTCTACGGGCTGAAGCAGGGCTACCGGCAGAATGCGCGCTTCCTGATGAACCGCTCGCTGCAGGCGGCGATCCGCAAGCTGAAGTCGAAGACCGAGGAACTCTATCTCTGGCAGCCCCCGGTCCAGGCTGGCCAGCCGGCAACGCTGCTCGGCTATCCGATCAGCGATGACGACAACATGCCCGATATTGCCGTCGGAGCTTTCCCGATCGCCTTCGGGGATTTCCGGCGCGGCTATCTGATCGTCGACCGCTTCGGCATCCGGGTGCTGCGCGATCCCTTCACCAACAAGCCCTATGTGCATTTCTACACCACCAAGCGCGTCGGTGGCGGGGTGCAGAATTTTGATGCCATCAAGCTGCTGAAGATCGCGGCCAGCTGATCGCCCGGCTGAACCAAGGCGCGCGCGCGGCAGGGTTCAGCCCGCGTCTTCCCACCCACATTCCTGCACAGGAGGATCCGATGAAGGATCTGCATTCCAGTCTCTCGGTGGCCGCGGCCATCGACGTGGCCACGCTCACCGACGACAGCACCCCCGTGGCCATTGATCTGCGCGGTCATGACGGTGCCGAGATCATTCTCGCCATTGGCGCGGGCGGCATCACCTTCACCTCGACCAACAGGATCGAGTTCATCCTGACCCATTCCGATGACGACAGCAGCTATGAGGCGGTGACCGCAGCCGACCTGCTGGGTGTCCCGACCGTGGGCGAAGGCGGCATCATCAAGGCGCTGGTCGAGGCCCACGCCACCGCCGCCGTTTACCGCTTCGGCTATGTCGGAACCAAACGCTACCTGAAGCTGCTGGCGGCGCTTGAAGGCACCCATGCCACCGGCACGCCGATTGCCGGCCTGGTGATCAAGGGTCACGGCCGGATCAACCCGCAGGCCGATCAGGCCTGAGGTCGATGCTGCAATAACTGCGCGGGCGGTGAAGACCGCCCGTGCCCTGCCTCAGGGGGTTTTTGCCCATGTTCACGCTGACCCGCATCACCGCGCCCGCGGCCACGCCGATCACGCTGGAAGAGGCCAAGGCGCAGCTTCGGGTCGATCACGAGGACGAGGACCTGCTGATCCAGCGTTATATCGATGCTGCCACCGCCTGGCTCGACGGGCCGGCCGGCATCCTCGGCCGCTGCCTGGTGACCCAAAACTGGCAGATGGGTCTGGATGCCGTCACCGGACCCATCCTGCTGCCGTTTCCCGACAGCGAGATCGACAGCGCCGTGTTCACCGATGCCGCGGGCGGCGATCTCGATTACTGGATCGACCGGCGGGACCAACGCCTGTTGTTGCGACCCCTCGCGGGCTTTGGCCGTCCTGCGGCGATCACCTTCACCGCGGGCTATGGCGCCCCCGCCGAGATCCCCGTCGCCATCCGCCAGGCCATGCTGCTGCTAATCGCCCATTGGTATGAGAACCGGGCGGCCGTCAGTCCGGGCACCAGCCCATCGGCGCTGCCCGTGGCCGTGGATGCGCTGCTCGCCCCCTATCGCAGGATCAGGCTGTGAGCATGGTTGCCGGGCGCCTGCGGCGCAGGGCCACCTTCCAGGAGGCGGTGATGATCCGCGATCCGGACGGGATGCTGATCCAGGGATGGGAAGATCGCTTCACCCTGTGGTGCCATGTCCATTACCTGCGCGGCTCCGAGGCTGTCATGCAGGCACGGCTGGTCTCGAAGTCGCCGGCTATCCTGACGGTCCGTGCCAGCGCCGAGACCCGCGCCATCACCTCCGAATGGCGCGCCGTCATCGATGCGGTGATCTTCGACCTGAAGGAAGACCCTCGGCCCAGTGAGGGCGGCGCCTATCTCGAGATGCTGGCCGAGGCGTGAGAGGCGTAGGATGCGGGAGGCGCCGATGACACCGCACAGTTCTGATCGGTCGGATGCCGAACTGGAAGCATTGTTGGCCCGGGCCGCCGAGCAAGGCGCGAAACGGGCCCTCGCTGACCTTGGCCTCGACGGCGACGAAGCCGCGCTCGACATCCGCGATCTGCGCTCTCTTGTAGACTGCATCCGGCTGGTGCGGCGCACCGCGATGCAGACCGCCGTCCGCATCATCACCACCGGTGTCATGCTGGCGCTGCTCGCAGGCATCGCCATCAAGCTCAAGATCTTCGGCGGCGGCCCGTAGCCGCGCTCCATCCCCTTTCATCAGCCCGCAATGACCCGCCCTCAAGGCGGGTTTTTCGTTTCTGGAGGACCCCATGACCACGACCTTCCATCGCCATTGGCGCGACGTGCCTGAGAGCACCTGGCGCTGGCCGAATTTCTCGCCCGCCGAGATCGCATGCCGGGGCACCGGCAAGCTGCTCGTCAACGAACCCGCGCTCGACAAGCTGCAGGCGCTGCGCGACCGGCTGGGCAAGCCGCTGATCGTCCGCTCGGCCTATCGCAGCCCGGGACACAACCGCGCCGTCGGCGGTGCGACCCGCTCCAAGCACCTCGATGGCGCCGCCTTCGACATCGCCATGGCGAACCATGACCCGGTGGCCTTCGAGGCCGCGGCGCGGGAAGTCGGCTTCCTCGGCTTCGGGTTCTACCCGCGCTCGGGATTCATCCATGTCGACCTTGGCCCCGCGCGTCAGTGGGGCGAGCGGTTCCCGGTCCGGGCGACGGCCTTCGCAGCCGAGACGCCGCCCGCCCGCGAAGTGCTCGCCGACAGCCGCACCATGAAAGGTGGCGGGGCGGCCGGCGTAGCGACGCTGGGTGCTGCCGGGGTCGAGGTGGCGCAGAGCGTCCTGGCCGAGACCCAAAGCGCCATCCTGCCGCTCGTGCCGTATCTCGACACGCTCCGTTGGGTGTTCATTGCCGTGGCTCTCGGTGGCATCGCGGTAACCATCTATGCTCGCCTCGATGACTGGCGCCGGGGGCGGCGGTGATCGGCGGGCCGCTCACCGGGATCGCCACGCGCCCTTGGATGCGGGCGGCGCTGCGCTACGGCGCCTTCGCGCTCGCGGTGCTCCTGTTCCTGCTTGCGCTTCGGCGGTCCGGCGAGCGAGCGGGACGCATCGCCGAACGCCTTGAGACCACGGAGAAAGCCAATGATGTCCAACGACGGATGCTGGAGGCCGCGGCTCGCCGCCCTCGCGATCGCGATGAGCTGGCTGAGCGGCTGCGCGACGGTCGGTTCTGATGCGGACAGGCTCGGCGCCTGTCCGCCGGTCGTCGAGTACAGCCGGGAATTCCAGGCGCGGGCCGCGGAAGAACTGGCTTTGCTGCCGGAGAACTCGGTGCTCGCGGATATGCTGTCAGACTATGCGGTGATGCGGGATCAGGCGCGAGGTTGCTTTAACTAACTCGCCGCTTCTCGATCAAATACGCATGTCGAGCATTCTCTCCGGCAACTCTTCATCGTCGTTTTCTGGCGAGCCAGAGGCTTTCCGACGCAGCAAGTCGCCGCGTATCCCTCTGCCATCTGGCTCTGCTTTCGATGCTAAATAATCAGTCGGACCGCTACTTATTTCTTCTTTTGCTCGCCAAGATTGGTCAGGGCTTTGCCCTTCGTGAAGTCGGCTGTTGCAACGACCTTTTCCTTCACCTTCTTGGGCTTCTTCGCTTCACGGTTGCCGCGTTGCTTGTCACCTTTGGACATTTCGATTCCTCCTGGTTCCGATTTTTTCTGAAGCACTGCTCGGTGTTTGTTTTCATGAAACACCGTGGATTAGTGTCGCGGAGCTCCTGCCCGCGGGACGCCGCCCTTCACATCATTCCACCCATGTCGGACATTTCGCTGTCGGCGCCGGCCTTCTCGAGCTTTTGCGCGACCATCGCTTCGGTCGTGATCAAAAGCCCGGCAATGGACGCGGCGCTTTCGAGTGCGATCCGAACTACTTTCGTCGGATCGATGACACCGGCCTTCAGCATGTCGCCGTATTCTTCGGCCTGTGCGTCGAAACCGAAGCTCCGACTGTCGTTCTCGATGACCTTGCCAACAACGACCGATCCGTCGACCCCGGCATTTCCGGCAATCTGGCGCAGCGGTGCCTGGATCGCGCGCCGGACAATCTTGATGCCGGCATCCTGATCGCCGTTCTCGCCCTTCAGCGATGCCAGCACCTTGCCGGCATGAACCAGGGCCACGCCGCCGCCGGGCACGACACCTTCCTGAACCGCAGCGCGGGTGGCGTTCAGCGCGTCGTCGACGCGGTCCTTGCGCTCCTTCACCTCGATCTCGGTTGCCCCGCCGACCCGGATTACGGCAATGCCACCGGCAAGCTTGGCGAGCCGTTCCTGCAGCTTCTCCTTGTCGTAGTCCGAGGTGGTGTCCTCGATCTGCGCCCGGATCTGCGTGACGCGCGCCGCGATCGCGCCTTTGTCGCCGGCACCGTCGATAATCGTCGTGTCATCCTTGGTGATCATGACCTTTCTGGCGGACCCGAGCATGTCCAGGGTGACATTCTCCAGCTTGGTGCCCATTTCCACGGAAATCACCTGACCGCCCGTCAGCACGGCGATGTCTTCCATCATCGCCTTACGGCGATCCCCGAAACCCGGTGCCTTGACGGCCGCCACCTTCAATCCGCCGCGCAGCTTGTTGACGACCAGCGTCGCCAGCGCCTCGCCTTCGACATCCTCGGCCACGATCAGCAGTTGCTTCTCGGCCTGAATCACAGCCTCCAGCAACGGCACCATAGATATGAGAGAGGTCAGCTTCTTCTCGTGAAGCAGGACGACGCAGTCATCCAGCTCGACGACCATTTTCTGAGCATTCGTGACGAAATAGGGGCTCAGATAGCCGCGGTCGAACTGCATGCCTTCGACCACTTCGGTCTCGGTCTCCAACCCTTTGTTTTCCTCGACGGTGATCACGCCTTCCTTGCCGACCTTCGCCATCGCGTCGGCGATCTGCCGGCCGATCTCGACTTCTCCATTGGCCGAAATGGCGCCGACCTTGGCAATCTCGTCACTGTCGCCCACAGGTCGGGACATGGTCTTGATCTCGGCCACGACTGCAGCGACGGCTTTGTCGATCCCGCGCTTGAGATCCATCGGGTTCATGCCGGCCGCAACCGACTTCATGCCTTCCCGGACAATCGCATGGGCGAGTACGGTTGCCGTGGTGGTTCCGTCGCCGGCCTCGTCGTTCGTGCGCTGCGCGACCTCCTTGACCATCTGGGCGCCCATATTCTCGAAATGATCCGAAAGCTCGATCTCCTTGGCGACGGTCACACCGTCCTTGGTGATGCGCGGCGCACCCCAGGATTTATCGAGAATGACGTTTCGGCCCTTGGGGCCGAGGGTGATCTTGACGGCATTTGCCAGCGTGTTGATGCCTTTCAGCATTCGGTCGCGGGCATCGGTACTGAAGCGAACTTCCTTGACGGACATGGTGTGAGTTCCTGATACTGAGGTTGATGTGAAAGGTTTCGGACTCAGGCGATCACGCCGAGAATGTCGCTCTCCTTCATGATCAGAAGGTCTTCACCATCGAGCTTGATCTCTGACCCGGACCATTTTCCGAACAGGATCCGGTCGCCGGCCTTGACGTCCATCGGGATGCGCTCGCCGTCCTCGCGCCTTCCTCCGGCGCCAACGGAGACGACTTCGCCTTCTTGAGGCTTCTCCTTGGCAGTATCTGGAATGATGAGGCCGCCTTTGGTCGTCTCGTCGCCTTCGATACGGCGAACGAGCACCCGGTCATGGAGGGGAGTGAATGACATCGATGTGCTCCTTGTCGAGGATTGTCGGGCGTAAGTGCCTTTTTCGAATGCCCGGCTTCGATGCGCGCAAGGCGGCGACAACTTGGCGGGGCTATTCTTCGAGATTGCGGATCAGACTGCCGCGGTATTGCATCACGGGCGTCGAACGGAGTTCCCGCCAGCTATGATCGAATTGATCATTTCGGCGACGGCCCGGTGCCTTTCCATTTCGAGTTCGGTGCCAACGGCATTCTCATGGGTCGCCGCGGCGTCGCGAAGAACCCCCACAATCTCGTGCTCCGGCAGCAACCCGCGATCGTTCAAGGCAAGGAGGAGAGCCTCGCAGATTGACAGGGCGGCCTGGCCTGCATGTTCGCTCGCGGTCGACATCTGGCGTCCCTTCCTTGGCATCGTGATCCCCGTGGAAGGCGAGTTTCAGATACATCCGTACTTCTCGCAGGAAGTGCTCTATGCTGGACTGATCCAGAGCAGTGTCCGGACCGATTTCCGCTCCTGGGTCACGGCACGCCGGGAGCCTTTATGACATCAGCCGAACACAGCCCCCTGACACGCAAGCTCTCCGCCTTCGTCGCCCTGTCGGAGGTCGAGCTGGCCGTGCTTGAACGACTGCAGGAGCGTCGTCGCTCATTCGTCGCGGGGCGTGACATGGTGCATCAGGGGCAGTCGGCTCAAGCCGCGTACATTCTGTCTTCGGGTTGGGTCTGTTCCTACAAGCTCCAGGCCGACGGGACGCGGCAGATCGTGGATTTCCAGGTGCCGGGGGACTTTCTGGGACTGCGCAGCGTCCTCTTGCGCACGTCGGATCACAGCTTCGAACCTATCGTCGACATTGAGGCCGCCGAGGTGCTGGCGAGCGATCTTCTCGATGCCTTCGCGCGTACGCCGCGCCTAGCGACCGCCATGCTCTGGGCAGCGTCAAGGGACGAAGCGATGGTCGTGGAGCATCTCGTCGGGATCGGTCGGCGTGATGCGGACGCCCGAATGGCGCATTTCCTGCTCGAACTGGGATCGAGGCTTGCGCTGGTTGGAATAGGCAGCAAGGAAGGATTCGACTGCCCTCTGACGCAATACCACCTCGCCGATACGCTAGGGTTGAGCGCGGTCCATGTGAACCGCGTCCTGCGGCAGCTTCGCGAGAGTGGGCTGGTCACCTTTCGGGACGGCCGCGTTACGTTTCACGACTATGGCGGGCTGGTGGAACTTGCTGAGTTCGATCCTGAATATCTGGACCAGACTGGGCCGCTACTGAAATGAGAGGGCCGCCCTCCCTTGCTCGGCAGGCGGCCCCAGTGTTCACGTCAGACGCCGGAGGTTACGCGAGGGCGTGGGTCGCCGCATCGAGTTCCTTGTTGGTCTCGGCGTCGTTCTTCGCGGTGTTGGCCTTCTCGGCTGCTTGGTAGTGCTTCAGCGCTGCATCCTTCTTCGGACCAGCGGGTGCCTTGTCCCATGCGGCCTTCACGGAGGTCATCTTTTCGGCGGTCTTGTTCTGTTCGGGAGTCATTGGGATTGTCCTTTCCTGGACACTCCGAGAATAAGAAGCGTGTCGACATGCCGTCCTTTTTGGGATCGGCACGCCCACACGCTTCTCGGGTACTCGGAAAAATGCACCACCGAATGTTCGGCGGCACTTCTCACCTAAACGGAGTCGGCGCCCCGCCGCACTGACGCAGGTTAGCTCCGACGCCTGCGGCAGGTCGATTACCTCTGCGCTTGTCAAGCCACCGAAGTTTGCTGATGGGAAATCCTCAGCCATCTGTCGTCATCGTTGAGGTAGGTAGAGGCACAGAGGGCCTTGTAGATCGGCACATCGGGTTTTTCTGCCGAGACGCGATAGGTGAGAATGGCGATATCACGACACCGGGTGACGCGCCGCTCGGCCATCGAGACGGACCGCCAGCCGGTTCTCTGTTGAAGATGGGTCCAGATTTGGTCGCCCTGGAGGATCCCGGGCGGATAGGGGAAGACCATGACGGCGTTGGTCGCAGTCGTTGCCCGCGCGTTGTCGGCGCCACTGGTCCAGAAGTGTTCCTCCATGTGCCAGAGAACGCCCTGTTCGCGAGGCGATAGCGTGCCGGACTTGTGTGCCGCATGTGCCGATCTGCCCATGGTTGCGGTTGAGACGGTCATTCGCCTGACCCCGACCCGCCAAGCATGAACATCTGAAACAGCACAAAGACGATCCCGAGCACCGCCCAGATCGCTCCGCTTGTGCCCGGCCGGCCGCCGGCCACCGTCGAGGCGGTTCGCTTCAGACTACCTGACGCCCGGTCTTCGGGGAGCAGCTGGCTCAGGTCTCGTGCGATCCTGCCGTGATCGCTGGCGAGCGCAGGAACGTCCCGAAATCGGGCAAGCAGCGTTCCCAATCGTCCCCCCGCGGCGTCGCGCCCGAGCGTGACCAGTTCAGCGGTTTCCTTCCATGGATCGAGGCCAAGCCGTGCGAGCGTGGAGAGGACAGTCACGGCATAGCCGTTCCGGTCCTCGCCGACGGAGGCATGGAGAAACCGATCGAACTCGGGCGGGTGCGGGTTGAGAACATTGGGGTCGGCCATCGCCAATCCTTTCAAGGGTTGCAGGAATGCAGATCATCCCTGTTTCCCAAAGAATACGCGCAGGTCGGTCTCGCCGCCCTTACACAGGTCAGTACGGGCGACTGCCCTCAGGAAAGTCGCAGCCGTTTCGGTGCCCGGGACTAACATGCGTCAGCGCCAGGCGAACGATCCCGAGGTACAAGACACTCAATCGTTCGACTGGTCGGTCCCGCACTCCAAGGGGCCGTCAACAGTGGTGAGCGACGGATCTGCCAACATCGCGGAGACCAGAGATGAACATGCGGTCGACCAGATCGACGGTGACATTTTCGAACCCGTTCGCGTTGCCGGGATACCCAGGCAATTTGCCCCCGGGCGACTACGAGGTTCTTGTCGAAGAAGAACTTTTACAAGGGCTCAGCTTCGAGGCGTATCGCCGGACTGCGACCTACCTGACGGTGCGCGGAAGGGGCGGTCATGCGGGACGGACAGAGTTACGCGCGATTTCCGACAGCGACCTGAAAGAGGCGCTGAGCCGGGATCGGGCCGCGACTGAGAAGAACAATCACGGCGAGGCAGCGCCTTCTCCGCAGGAGGACTTGAAATGAATACTCCCGAATGGCTCAAGCCCGGCATCTATGGTGCGGTGATCGGTGCGGTTTTCGTCGGCGTGGTCGGTTTTACTTTGGGCGGCTGGGTGACCGGCGGAACCGCGCATGACAGGGCAATGGCGATGTCCCAGGACGATGTCGTCGCTTCCATGGTGCCGGTCTGCCTTGAGATGGCACAGTCTGACCCAGCACGGGCCGAAAAGCTTGAAACGATCCGGGCCGCCTCGACCTATCAGCGGCGCGATGCCCTGATGGAGGCGGGCTGGGCGACGGTGCCCGGAACAGATGCTCCGAACCGCGATATCGCGCAGGCCTGCCTCGCAGCCCTTGATGTTGACTCGTTGCCGGAGCGCCCGGAAAGCGCGGTCGATGAAGGATGAACCGCGCCATGCCGATAGCTTCACCCGAGACCACCGACCTCGAACGGCGTGTGCTGGCTCATGAACGGATCCTGCAAGCTCTGATCGCCTACATGGCCCGTACCGAGCCGCGTTTCGTGGACCACCTTCGAGAACGCTTCGTCGAGCCGATGAGTATGGCCAGGCACGAACACGACCACCGCGAAACCGACGACTACGCGGCAGAATTCATTCGCGCCGTGATGCTTCTCGGAGAAGCGCGCGTGCCAAAGGCGAAGGAGCCGGAAATGACCGACATGAAACCCGTGCCGCCGAAAAGCAGAGGATCACAAGATTCTTCCATGAACCGGCCGACGCAGCGCAGTGGGGTTCAGGTGCGCGAAAGAAACGGCATCTGGGAGGTGCAGGTCGACGGCAAGTTCCGCGGCGACTACCACCAGAAGGAACATGCTCTTGCCGCTGCAGCCTTGCACAAATTGTCGCCCCGATGACCAGCAGCACCCACCCGACACTCCCGCAGGACTTCGCGATCCAGGTGGCTGAGAACGAAGGCATGCCAACGAGACCGAATTCCAGAGCCTCCCCGCTACCGGCCGCGCCCACTCGACGGCTGACCGGAACGCTCACGCTTGGGCTATTGAGGACTCGCGCGGCAACCAACGGGCTCTGGTCCGCCAAGGAACAAGCTGCGATGAGACATCCCTTGGCGAGGCTGATCGCGCGGACGGCAGCCATAGCCGGTGTGATCGCCTCTTTCGCCTTTCCCGTGCTTGCGCAGGATGGAACCGGCCCAATGCCGGAGAACGCCCAGCCGCGCAGCTATGGCGGCGGATGGGTCTGCGACATCGGTTACCGGGTAGAGGGCGCCGAATGCCTGCCTCTCGATATCCCCGAGCATGCCTATCCAACCGGGCGCTCCTACGGGACGGGGTGGGAGTGCAACCGAGGGTACGAGGAGGTGGACGGGACGTCCTGCAATCCCATCCCGGTGCCCGCCAATGCCTTCCTCCGGTCTTCCGGTTACGATTGGCAATGCGAACGCGGGTTCCGGCAGGAGGACGAGGCATGCGTGCCCATTGTTCTGCCCGAGCGTGCCTACCTGACGGACGATGCCTCGGGGAGGGGATGGACCTGTGATCGTGGCTATGAGGCCGCTGCAGAGACATGTTCGCCGATTGCCGTGCCAGAGAACGCGTATCTGACCAACGCAGACTACGGCGCCGCCTGGGCTTGTGAGAGAGGCTTCGTCAGAATCGACGACCGATGCGACGCCGTTGTCGTGCCATCGAATGCTTATCTGGACGAGGCATCCTATGAACCGGGCTGGAGGTGCGAGCGCGGATACGAGGTGCTGAATGGCGCCTGCGTCGCCATCGATCTGCCGGAGAACGCCTATCTCGACCGATCCGGCAACCGGTGGAGCTGCAATCGAGGTTTCCAGCTTTCGGACGGGGCGTGCGTCCTTGGAAGATGAGGGTGACAGAACGATGCGCAGCCGCGTGTCCGGCATGCGCGTCAGCATAGGGTGTCGTCTCCGATACAGCTTCCCGCAGTCGACGCCGCTGATTGCGATGCTGAACGTCCACTACTCGCGCTTCGGCGATCTGGAGCGTGCCGACTATCTTGTGACGTCGCCGAGCGTGCCGCTTGAAAGCTACCGGGATGGCTTCGGCAACTGGTGCACGCGCGTCCTGGCTCCGGCGGGCGACTTCTGCCTGTCGACGGATGGCATCTTTCGCGACACGGGCCAGCCTGATCCCTCCATGCCCGGCGCGCGGCAGCACGCGGTTCAGGATCTTCCTTTCGAGACGCTCGTGTTTCTGCAGGGCAGCCGGTATTGCGACACCGACCTCCTATCGGAGGAGGCGTGGCGCCTGTTCGAGACCACGGACCCCGGATGGTCACGCGTCCAGGCGATCTGCGATTTCGTGCATGGACATGTCCGCTTCGACTATATGCAGGCAAAGGCGACGCGCACAGCGTCGCAGACCCTCGCCGAGGGGCAGGGTGTCTGCCGCGACTTTGCCCATCTCGCCATCGCCCTGTGCCGATGCATGAACATTCCGGCCCGCTACTGCACCGGATACCTGAGCGACATCGGGGAGCCTCTGCCTCATCCGCCTGGGGATTTTGCCGCGTGGATGGAGGTCTTTCTCGCTGGGGAATGGCACATGTTCGACCCGCGGAACAACAAGCCGAGGTATGCGAGAATTCTGATCGCGCGCGGTCGCGATGCTGCCGATGTCCCTCTGACCCAGACATTCGGCCAGAACACGTTGATGGAATTTAAGGTCTGGACGGATGAATTGGCCTGACTGACCTCGGCTTCTTTTTCGATGCACCATCGCAATTCGAGTCGCCAGCCCCCATATGTACAGTGCCGATGCGAAGTATCCCGGTCCGACATGGACGAGGAGTTGGCGTCGGATAATCAAAGGATCGATGAAGTGTCCTTCAAGGACCTGACCGCCAAGGCTGCGGCTGCGTTAAAGCCGAAGCCTGCGAAAACAGCAACGACCCCTGCCAAGGAGACCGAGCCCAAGGCTTCTGGCAAGGATGCACCCGCCAAGTCCAAGACATCTTGAGGGTGTACACCGGTTGCGCGCCTCATTCCCGTGAGGGGCGCGGACCGCCCACAGCACCATGGGAAAGGAACGCGCCAATGGAAGATCTGACGAGCAAGACCGTAGCGGTTTTTTCCCGGCCCTTCACTGTTCCGGGCTTTGACGAGACGCTCCCGGCGGGAGAGTACGAGATCGAAACGGAGCTGGCTTCCCCCCCTGATGAACGGGAACCCGCAGCCTGGAAAGCCTCCGTCCTTGTGAAGCTTCATCCCCGGATATCTCATCCGGGACTTGCGCGGACTCTGACCGTTTCCCTTGCCGACCTCGACCAAGCACGTGCCAAGGACAAGCTGACCGGCAGGGAGTTGTCCGACTTTTTCCTTGAAGAAATGCTGGCCGATCCGATGGTACAGCTCGTGATGAAGGCCGACGGGGTCTCCGAGGCGCACCTGCGACATCTCTATTCCGGGTCTGGGACATCCGATTCGAACCTGGCTGCGCCGCCTTCGAAGACGACCGCCCGAGGAGCGCCGGACGAAGAGTCGATCCGGACCGCCGAAAACGAAGGCATGCCTTCACGACCGGACTCGCCGCCGTCCTCACGCGCCCGTCTGGTTGCGGGGAACACGTAATGGCGGACGAGGCCATCGCCGAGGGTGACGTACCGGACATCGCGACCCAAAGGGCCGTAGGTGATGTTCCGCAAGAACGCCGATGCCTGCGATGCGAAACCTCGTTCTGGAGCGAAGGCTTCGGAGAACGGATTTGCCGACGCTGCAAGGGGTTGAATGCCTGGCGGAACGCCGCGCCCGTCAGCGCGGGCGCGTCTCGCCGCCGCTGATCCCCGCAGTCGCGCGCCGTCTTCCTCAATCCTAACTGGAACATCATTTTGGCCTGCCTCGAGATCGTTCACACCACGACCTACAGATACCGTCAAAAGGTCCCTCTCGGGCCCCATCGGTTGATGCTACGTCCCCGAGAAACAAGGGAACTGCGACTACTTGCGCATGCACTCTCCATTTCTCCAACGGCGACGGTGACCTGGGCGCATGACGTGGCCGGCAACGCTGTCGCCACCGCGGTCTTTGACGGCGTGACGGATCATCTGGTGATCGAGAGCCGCGCTTCCGTGGAACTCACCTCGCCGGCCTGGCCGGTCTTTACCATCGCCGCCTCGGCGGCCCAGTACCCCTTTGTCTACACCGCCGACGAATGGACGGATCTGGGCGCGTTGACGGTTCCGCAATATCCCGACCCGGACGGTCGGCTTTCCCTATGGGTCGAGGGCTTTGTCATGGCGCGCCCGACAGACACGCTGTCCTTGCTGAAGGACATCAGCAATGGTGTGTTCACCCAGATTTCCTACCAGAGCCGCGATACTGAAGGCACCCAGTCACCGATCGAGACGCTCGACCGGCGATGGGGCTCGTGCCGTGATCTTGCGGTCCTGCTCGCCGAAGCCGCGCGCACGCTTGGACTAGGTTCCCGCATCGTATCCGGCTATCTGTCAGATGCGGAAGAATGCCTTTTGGGTTTTGCGGGTTCCGGGTCCACCCACGCCTGGGTCGAGATATTTGTCCCCGGTGCCGGATGGATTGCCTTCGATCCCACGAACAGAAGCTTCGGGTCCCGGAACCTGATACCACTCGCCGTGGCCCGAAACATCGCACAGGTGACCCCGGTGGCAGGCAACTTTGTCGGAACGAACGTCGATTTGCTCTCGATGGAGGTGCTCGTAAGAGTGGAGAGTGCTTCGGCACAAGACAACTCGCTCCTGGTCCAAGGAGGTGAGGCGGACATCGCGCTTGTCTGATGGCGTTTCGGTGGGACTGGCTTGCGCCTGCTGATCTAAAACTATCAATAACAATATCTTAATGACCGGAGAAGGTTGGACGTCAGGCCCATCCCCTCCGCCACTTGCCCCCGCGAAAGCGTTCTCCCGATCCGGCTGCGGCCGGATTTTCCGTTGTTTTCGAGGGTTATGCGGGTTGGGCTGATAACCGGCCTACGCGCCAAGAGCCCCGGAAGTGGTCCCTCGGGGTCGATATTCTCCGGACCTGTTGCCTGCGTCATTTCGGTGAAGTTTTTACAAGCACCTGATAAAACAAGGTTCTATCAGATGTCCCGTTGAACGCTTCGATTTCAGGGGCATTTGCCGCGTGGAATAGAAGTCGAACGTTGCCGGGTGGCGACAGTGAAGAACCCGGATGAGCTACTCGCGCATGCGTCACCTCTTGAAGGTCAGAAGGTCGAGTTTGTAGCTGACGGCCTGGGTGTTCGTGCCCCAAAGCCGGATCACGTTGTTCCCATGGGACAGGGTAATCAGCCGGAGCCTTGAGGCCATGGTCGTATCCTGGCTGCGATCGGGGCGTCGCGCTGTCACGAGCGACCCGCTTCCGGGGACACCGACCCCATTCACCTGCACGCCAACGCTGCAGGAGGCAGTGCCGTCGTTGGACTCGATGTTGGTGCACTCGTAGAACAGGATGCCTCGATAGGCTTCCGGCAGGTTGACCGTGAAGCGGGCGATTTCGGCATGGGTGTTCCAGCTCGGGTGCGCGCCGCTGAGCGTGGTGGTATAGCCCCCAACCACGGCCCCGTTGGCCAGGTGCAGGGTGCCGATCGTCGCCTCTTCGATGAAGGCGGTGGTCATGTAGACCGCGCTGTTGCGGACGTAGAACGGCACGCTGCGCACCGGATCGTTCGCGGCACCACCGACCACGGCGAACTGGCTCGCCACCACGTTGACCCGGCTGTTGCCGTTGGTCAGCGCCTCGATGAACAGCGCGGCGGTGGCGCCGTTGCGGCTGGTGTCGGCCCAGGCCAAGATCCCGATCCGCGCCCCGGCATCGGCCCCGGTGCCCCAAGCGCTGACCCGCAACCGGCCATAGGCCGAGGCCTCGTTGGTGATGACCGAGACCTGCTGGACGCTGTCCGACATCGCCGAAATGCCGTCCTCGGTGTCGTCGACACGCGAGGTCAGTGCATTGAGCGCGGTGGCGTGGCGCGGCCGTTGATGCGGCTGTTCAGCGTGGCCTCGGTGCTGGTGATCGCTGACGAAATGGCGCTGTCGGTCTGCGCCTTGGTGTAGCGATTGTCGATCTGTCCGGCCATGGTGCCGGCGCCTGTCTCGAGGTCGCCGACCCGGGAAGTCATCGTGATCTTGTACTGCGTCAGCGCATCGTCGGTATCGGCCGCGGTGCGCTTGACGGTCTCGATCTCGGCACTGGTCAGGAATTCCGAGCCTGCCGGGTCAGGGTCAAGCCGGTGATCAAGGCGAGCCCACCCGTCCCGCAACCATCGGCGGAAGCGCCTCGCGTCCTTCTTGGTCAGCAGCCCGCCCGGCGCAGTTGGCGCACCGCTTCCCGGCTGTCCATCATCAGGCCCAGAGGTGGTCGGAACGGCAAGCAGCGCGGAATCTCGCGCTTCAGCTGCATCTGATGGTTCAGCATCGTTCGGCGCCTCCTGCTTGGGCGCGGGAAGGGCTTTCGCTGCCTGCTTGGCCTCTTGCTCCGCGCGTTTCCGTTCTTCCTCGATCGGGCCAACCGCATCGCGGCCCGCGTCGAACTGCTCGGGGGTCAGGTCGATTTCCCGGCCTTGGACACGCACCCGCGCGCCGGCCTCGGTCTCGCCGAGGAACACTCCATCGATGATCTGGCCCGATGCCGCGTCGCCGAAGCGAACCGCGCTGCCGGGCTTCTGATCCGGGAAACGGGCGGGCAGCGCCGGCGGCGTTGCCGCCGCGATGCCCTGCGCGATCCGTTCGACCGGGCCGGCGTGGCGAATGGGCGGCAACTTTACGATGCCTTCCGGTGTCTGTCCGCCATAGAACTCGGGCGGGAAGCCCGCCAGCGGCTCGGAATTCGTCGCTGCCGCGCCGGGCGGGGCCGAGAGGGAAGATACACCCCCCGGCGCGGCAACTGCACCAGCCCCGCTGCCGTCAGGGCCGGTATCGGAAATCAGCGGAATCTCGGTGAACTCGCCATCGACCTCGGGCGGGATCGGCGCATCTGCCGGCAGATCCATGGTGTCGGGCTGGGCGCGGAAGATGCGCTCGGCCTCGGCCACAGCATCGGGACGGGAATCGCCGACCGGCGGCGGCCCTGCGGGACGGAACTGCGCCCCTGCCCCGGACTGATCCGCCGCGGCGCGGTTCGGATTGCTGGGATCGCGGTCGAAGCTGTCGGGCTCCTGCCGGGCCTGCGACTGGCCGAAGATCGTCCCGCCATTCTCGGGCGCGGGCAGCGCCAGGGGTGTGCCGCTGCCACCTGCCGGCTCGGCCGGGTCAGCATCGCCGGGCCCGGGCGCTGGACCATCCTCGGCGCCGCCGGTGTCCTGCCGGCCGCCCAGCACGCCAGCGCCAGCACCCATCGCGCCGCCCGACAGCGCGCCCAGGACGAAGTTCCCGAACGAATCCTGTTGCGTGTTCACCTCGGCGCCCGTGGCTGCGGCAATGCCTCGCTGGGACGCCATGCCCTCGGCCGCTTCCTGGGCGCCTTCCTCGATGGCGCCGGCGAGGCCCTTCTTCGCGGCCCGCGCCGCCCGGCCGCCGGCATTCAGCACGCCCTCTGCCCGGCTCAAGATCTTGCCCATGGCCGCGCCGCCCACCGTGCCGGGGATGGCCTGCCATGCCGCGGACTCGGATTCGGCCAGACCCGCCAGCTCTGCCGCCGCCTCGTCGGGCGACAATCCCTGATCCAGCAGCGCGCGGAACGCCGGCATCGCCTCGAGGGCGGCCGGGCCGGCCTCGCCCTCGCGGCCCCGAACGGCCTGCACGAAATCCCGACCGGATTGCGCACCCTCGCCCGCCGCACCCAGCCCGCCCATGACGGCGGCGCCGGCCGGGCCTGCCACGGCCGAGGCGGCCGCAACCGGGATCATGGAACCCAGGCCTTGCGCCGTGTGGCCGAGGACGCCACGGACCGAGGGGTCATCCCCGGCGCCCCATGTCGAGGGCGAGAACAGCTCACCCTCGAACTGCGTCCCTTCCATGGCCTGCTTCATGCGATCCGAGACGCTGCCCGCCAAGTCATCGCCAACGCCGCGCACAGCATCGGCGGCGGCCCGCGACCCGCTGCGCACGATGGATTCACCCCGGACCTGCGCGGGGTCGCCGCCCGAGGCTTCAATCTCGGCCCGCGCGCCGGCGCGCATGGCGTCATCGGCGAAGGCGCCCAGGGCCTGCATGGCGCCGCCGGTCATCTTCACGGCCCCGGCCGCGCCCAGCTTGCCGAGGTCTTTCAGGTCGGTGCCGATGCCCGGCTTTTCCTCGGGCGCCGCCGGCTCGGGATAGAGTTCGTCGGCAAGCTGATAGCTGCGGTCCATCACGATTGCGGCACGGGCTGGATCGCCCGCGAGTTCCGACACCGCATCCTCGATTTTCGCGCCACCGGCGAGCCGCTTACCGAGGAAATCGGCATTGCGACGCGCGCGGTCCAGATCGCCCCCGTCAGCCTCGGCCAGCGCCATCAGCACGTTCGCCGGCGAGCCGGTCTGGCGCGCAAGATCCTCGATAGCGGCCTTCGGGTCGGGCGCGGGCGGCGGCGCGGGGCGCTGGACACCGAGAGATTGCAAGGCATGGGAAAGCGGCGAGACGCCAGAAACGGAAGCGGCCATAGGAACCCCGGGAAAAGGATGCTGGGTTCGGCGCACTTCCTATGTGCCGTGCCTCGGTTATCGCACGGGGCCGGTATCCACTCAAGGGCGCGATGGTGATTGACAAATCAGAGGGGCGTCGATCACATCATCACGCATCTGCGAGGATCATCATGCGCTTTCCGATTTTTCTGCTCGCCCCGACCATTGCTGTCGCTGTTTCCACCCCGCCCGCTGCAGCCGACTGCTTCGGCAGCGGCAGTTTTAGAACGTGCAGCGATGACGCTGGGAATAATTACACTGTCCAGCAATTTGGAAACCAAACAGTTGTAGATGGCTATAACACCCGAACCGGGTCTCGCTGGTCACAGGATACGATGGACCTGGGTGGTGGTATGACCACGACCACCGGCAGAGCAGCAGATGGCAGCCGTTGGACGCAAGACACTATGGACTTGGGCGGCGGCATGACCAGCGTGTCTGGGCGGGATTCAAATGGAAATCGATATTCCGTGACCTGCGACCAGTTCGGCTGCAACTGACTCTGAAGGCCGCTACCGCGGCCTTCTCGCTACCGGCGGCGCGGTCTGCGGCGCTTCATCAGCTGGTGCCAAGCGCGGACCCTCTGTCATCAGCCGCTGGGCCTCAGCCATGGCTTCGTCCCAAGTGAGACGCTTCGGCGGCTCTGGCAACGGCTCGCCTTCCTTCGCTCCCATGTTCATCGGATCGCCGGTGAACGTCTCGATATCCTCGACATTCTCTGCCATGATCTGCCGAGCAAGGCCGATGGTCTGCTTGTAGTTTTCCTCGATCAGCCTGTTCCCCATGCTTGCCCGTTCTTCCTCGGCCTTCAGCAGCGCCTCTTGCTGTGCGGCCAGCCGGGCCTGCTACGCCTCGAAGGCCTTCTCGGGCGACGTGATCCATGCCGCCTTCTGGATGAAGCCGTCGATGCTGTCGGTCTGGGTGATTTCTTCACCCGTGGCCTGGTTGCGCATGGTCAGGGTGACGCCGACGACATCGCCCGCGTCGTTCTTGATCAAGGTGCTCTTTTCCTTCACCACGTCCATGCCATCATCGAAATAGCCCGAGGCATTGTAGGCAGCCATGGCCCGCTTGACGCTCTTGATGATGGTCGAATTGGCGAGCCGTCGTTTTCAAACTGCTCCGCGCACACCTTCCTTGATGTGTAGTAATTTTTGGTTATATTGAATACGCGCCGAGCCACAGGAGCCTGCCATGTCCCGCACCAGGACCATGACCGTCCGCCTCAGCGGCGCGCTCAGCGACTTCGTTGCGGCCAATGTCGGCGAGAACGGCTCCTACGAGAACATCAGCGAATATGTCCGCGACCTGATCCGGCGCGACAAGGAGCGGGCCGAGCAGGAGGCGTTTGACCGGCTGAAGGCCGAGCTGACCCGCGCCTTCGCCGCGCCCGAGACCAGCTACAAGCCGCTGACGGCGGCTGAAGTCATCGCTCGCAACCGGGCCTCCTGACCGGATGGCTGTCCGCATCCAGGAGGCGGCCTCGCTCCGCCTCGATGACATTTATCGATACACCCGTGGGCAAGCAGCCGTTTGCGCATTTCAACCCAGTTGCGCGCTTTTGGACGTCAAGGCTCTGAGAAGGCGAAGATTTTCTACAGGAAGCATACGGCCCGCTTCGGGTCGGCAGACAAAGAAGCGGGCAATGCGTTCTGCATCGATCCGGTCGGTCTTGGCGCCTGTGCCACGACTTTGCGCAAACGCCTTCACCTGAGCAGGAGGCACTTGGCGGGCTGCAACCCCTTCTGCCTCCAAAAGCGCCCATGCGGGAGGCAACCCGGTGCCCATCTTTCAGCCTGCCGAACATGATCTCGATCCTGTTGCGCCGCTTGTCGTGCTTGACGGGCTCGCCACGCGTCTTCCGGCCTGGAATGCAGGGCCTTATCCCCTTGTCTTTCGATGCATCCCTGATGCCAGTCGGCATCGTAGCCCCGGTTGGCCAGAAGCCACTCCGCCTTTGGCAGGCTGCCCGGAAGGGCGGCGGCACCCGTATAGTCACTGACCTGGCCTGCGGTCATGAGTTCGAGGGATGAGGCCATGATCCAGGGGATCATGTCCCCCGAGAACGCGGATCGGGCGGCCTTCGGCATCGGTTACGGCATGCAGCTTGGTGTTCATGCCGCCCGTCCTCGGGAAAACAGTTCCCCGGACTGTTTTCTGGCCCTCGGGCTACGACCGATCAGACGGCCCCTTTTTCGACCGCAGGCTGGTCGCCGAGCGGGCACCTTCAGGGAGGTCGCGTCGATCATCACCGTCTTCGGAACGGTCAAAAGGTGCGGCAGCCAAGGGCATAATACTTTGACTCGAAACGTCGAATATGGCTGACAGGGAATTGTGCGAACAACACCCGTGTTCTCGGTCGGGAAACCGGCGAAACTCCTGCGCATGGGGTGTGGAACAATACCTGCCGGCGCAATGTTCCGAATGAGCCAACCATCTCAAGGCCATGCCGACGTTGAAATGCGGCCCATCTGCGTGTTCACTTCACATACAGAGCCGGCACGAACCAAAAGGGAAATGCAATGCTGAAGCCTGTCTTGCTGTCGCTCGTCGCCTTCGCCGCCGGTCTCGGCACCGCCCAGGCCGAGGTCGTCGTGTCGTCAAAGATCGATACCGAGGGCGGGGTGCTGGGGCAGATCATCCTTCAGGTGCTGGACCATGCGGGCATCCCGACGCGCGACCGTATCCAGCTGGGCAGCACGCCGATCGTTCGCGAGGCGATCCTTGCGGACGAGATCGACATCTATCCCGAATATACCGGCAATGCCGCCTTCTTCTTCAACCGCGCCGACGAGCCGATCTGGCAGGATGCGCGCGCGGGCTTTGCGGCCGCGAAGCAACTGGACCAAGAGGCGAATGGCATCGTCTGGCTGAGCCCCGCACCCGCCAACAATACCTGGGGCGTCGCCCTGCGCTCGGATCTGGCCGAAGAGGCGGGCGTGGGCACGTTCTCGGAGTTCGGGAAATGGGTGGCGGGGGGCGGCCAGGTCAAGCTGGTCGCCTCGGCCGAGTTCGTCAATTCGGCCCCGGCCCTGCCCGCCTTCCAGAAGGCCTATGGCTTTACGCTGACGCCGGACCAGTTGATCGTGCTGTCGGGCGGGGACACGGCCGCCACGATCCAGGCGGCGGCAAACGGCACCAGCGGGGCGAATGCGGCCATGGTCTATGGCACCGACGGCGCGCTTGCCTTTTCCGGCCTGACGGTGCTGCAGGACGACAAGACCGTGCAGCCGGTCTATCAGCCCGCGCCCATTGTCCGGGCCGAGGTGCTGGCCGAATATCCGCAGATCGCCGAACTGCTGGAGCCGGCTTTCGCGGGGCTGGACCTTGAAACCCTGCAAGGGTTGAACGGGCAGGTTCAGGTCGAGGGCCTGCCCGCCGCCGAGGTCGCCCGCGCCTATCTGACCAAGGCCGGGCTGCTGGACTGAGGATGTCGGTGCCGCGCATCGACCGGCTGTCGGCCGTCATGGCTCTGCCGCTGCTGGCGTCCCCTGCGCTGACGGCATTCGGCTTTCGTCCCAACCGGATCGCGCCGCCGCAGCCCCGGACCTGGGCCGAGGCCATCGGCTGGCCCCTGACCGGCGCGCTGCTGGCCGGGCTCGTTCTGCTGGCGGTCGCGCTGCTGTTGCTGCGACGCCCGGGAATGCGGCTGCTGCTGCTTGCCGGCGCATTGGCCGCGCTGGTGGTTCTGCTGGGGCGCGGGGCGGTGCTGCTGCTGGAGCAGGCGGCGCCTGCGGCGCGGGTCTCGCCCGGTGCGGGGTTCTGGCTGGCCGCCGGGACGCTTTTGCTGCTGCTGGTGGACGCCTTTGCGCGGATGCGGCCCGGCCCGGCGGCACGGGCGGCGCTGCTGGCCTGCGCCGTGGCGGGGGTCGCGGTGCTGCTCGGCTCGGGCACGCTGGCCGGTCTTTCGGTCGCCGCCGAGTTCCGGGTGCGCGCGGACGCCTTTCACCGGGCGACCGCGGACCACCTGGTCCTGGCCTTCGGCTCGTTTCTGGCGGCGCTGGTGTTCGGCCTGCCGACGGGGCTTGCCATCCAGCGCCATCCGGGCTTGCGCGGTCCGGTGCTGAACCTGCTGACGCTGATCCAGACCATCCCCTCGATCGCGCTGTTCGGAATACTGATCGTGCCGCTGGCCTGGGTCGCGGCCCATGTTCCGGGGGCAGCGGATGCAGGGATCAAGGGGATCGGCACGGCGCCGGCACTGATCGCGCTGTTTCTCTATTCGCTGCTGCCCATCGTCGCCAATACCGTTGCCGGGCTCGATGCCGTGCCGCGCGCCGTGACCGAGGCGGCGCGCGGCATGGGCATGACCGAGGCCAGGCGGCTGTGGTGGATCGACCTGCCGCTGACCCTGCCGGTCATTCTGGCCGCCGCGCGCATCGTTCTGGTGCAGAATATCGGGCTGGCCACCGTGGGGGCGCTGATCGGCTCGGGCGGCTACGGCACCTTCATCTTCCAGGGCATCGGCCAGACGGCCACCGACCTGATCCTCCTGGGCGTGATCCCGACGGTGGCGCTGGCCTTCCTGACATCCTCGATCATGGACCTGCTGATCGCGCTTTCCGGGGGACAGCCGCAATGATCGAGCTCCAGGCCCTGACCAAGACCTATGGCGGCAGGCCGGTGGTCGACGAGGTCAGCGCCCGATTTGCGAGGGGCACGCTGACCGCCATCGTCGGCAGTTCCGGTTCGGGCAAGACGACGCTTCTGCGGATGATCAACCGGCTGGTCGAACCCACATCGGGGCGGGTGCTGATCGACGGCCAGGATGCCGGCCGCATCCCCGAAGTGTCGCTGCGTCAGGGCATCGGCTATGTCATCCAGGGCTATGGGCTGTTTCCGCATTGGACGGCGGCGCGCAATATCGGCGTCGTCCCGACCCTTCTGGGCTGGCCCGAGGCCCGGATCGCGGCCCGCGTCACCGAGCTGTTGCAGATGCTGCAGCTCGACCCGGCCGAGATCGCCGGCCGCTATCCGCATCAGCTTTCGGGCGGGCAGGCGCAGCGGATCGGCGTCGCGCGCGCCTTGGCCGCGCGCCCCGATGTGCTGCTGATGGACGAGCCTTTCGGCGCGCTGGACCCGCTGATCCGGCGCCAGGCGCAGCGCGATCTGGCCCAGATCCGTCGCCAGCTCGGCACGACGATCGTCCTGGTCACCCATGACATGAACGAGGCGCTGTATCTGGGCGATGCCATCGCCGTGATGCGGCACGGCCGGTTCGAGCAGTTCGACACTCCCGACCGGATCATCCGCGCGCCCGCCACGGCCTTCGTGGCCGATCTGGTGGGCGAAACGGGCCGCGCCCTGCGCCTGCTGGCGCTGCACCCGGTCGGCTCGCTGTCGCGCGCGGGCGAGGCCGAGGGCGAGCCGGTCGACGTGGCCGCGTCGCTGTCGGACGCGCTGGCCGAGATGATCTGGACCGGGCGCGACCGGTTGCCGGTGACCGATGCGCAGGGGCAACGGCTTGGCATCGTCACGCGCGAGGACATCCTGGCACGGGGCCGGGAATGACGGCGCTGCGCTGGATCATCCTGATCGGCGTGACGGGCGGGCTGATCCTGTTTCCCGCGCTGTTCGAGCCGCTGCTGCGCCCCTTCGCGCCCGCGGGCGGGCCGGCGATCTACGACCGCGCATCGCTGGCCAGCCTGACCGTATCGCATCTGGCGCTGGTGGCGCTGGCGATGATCCCCTCGACCCTGATCGCGCTGTCGCTCGCGATCCTCGTCACCCGCCCCGCCGGGGCCGAATTCCTGCCCATGGCGCGGGTGCTGGCGAATATCGGCCAGACCTTTCCGCCGGTCGCCGTGCTGGCGCTGTCGGTTCCCTTGCTGGGCTTCGGCGCCCGGCCCACGGTGCTTGCCCTGTTCCTCTATGGCCTGCTGCCGATCTTCGAGAACGCGCTGGCGGGGCTGCGGGCGGTGCCCGGCTCGGTCCTGCTTTCGGGCAAGGCGATGGGCATGACGCCGCGCCAGGTGCTGGCGCAGGTCGAGATGCCCCTTGCCTTGCCCCTGATCCTGGAAGGGATCCGGATCTCGATCGTCATTGCGCTGTCCACGGCGACCATCGGCTCGACCGTCGCGGCGCGCAGCCTGGGCGAGGTGATCATTGCCGGGCTGACCTCGAACAACCCGGCCTATGTCATCCAGGGCGGGGTGCTGACGGGCTGCATCGCCGTGCTGCTTTACGATGCCTTCGGGCTGCTCATCGAGATTGCCAAACGCCTAACCGGCAGAGAGCCCCAGCAGGCAGCCTGAAGGAGCCTTGCGCCCCTCCGGAAGCTGGATCCGGCCAGCAGGATCGGCGGCTGATCTTCGCCCCTCGTTTCCGACGAGATCCAATGAAGGCACGGACCTTGCAGGTGGCGGCGCGGGAGATGGGCCGACATCTGTCTGTATGGGCGTCCAGTCGTCCAGAACTTTCAAAGGCTTGCACGAACCTGTCGACGCGAAGAAGCATCAGCGGGTTCGTCCAACGCATGACCGGGTTTCGAGCACTCCCCGAACCCAACGCCCTGTCACGGCCACGGGCGCGCGTTGCGAAACGGCGCGTTTGCGGCACGGGGCCGGGCCGGGATGGTTCCCGTGCCCGGCCGCGCCCTTATTCCTGCTCCAGCAGGTCGGTGATCCGACGCACGGCAACGCGGCGGTTGGCGCGGTCGTCGCCCTCGCCCGGGACCAGCAGGAACTGCTCGCCATAGCCCTGCACGACCATGTTCTCGGGCGGGACGTCGTAATATTCGGTCAGCGCCAGCGCCACCGATTCGGCCCGCCGGTCCGACAGCGCAAGATTGGCCGCGGGCGAGCCGACCGCGTCGGTATAGCCCTCGATCATATAGACCTCGTTCGGATTCTCGTCGATGGACTGGCGGATCACGCTGCCCAAGGTGGCCAGCTGCTCGGCCTGCTCGGGGGCCAGGGCGGCCGAGCCGCTGTCGAAGGTCACGTCGGCCACATTGACCGGAGCCACCAGCGAGCGGACCTCGGGGATGTCGCGGATCTGGCCCAGGGTAAAGCGGCGATCGACCGCGCTTTCCTGAAGCAGCGCCTCGCGCAGCGCCGATTCGTCCAAGGGGCGGCTGGCATATTCCACCGGCGCCGGCGCCGGCAGGGTCGAGATCTGGACCGGCCGCACCGCGCTGTCGCCGATCAGCCGGGTCTCGCGCCCGTCGGGGCCGATCAGCGTGCGGCGCAGGATGTTCATGTCGGCGTCGCGGATCGTCACCACGCGGCTGCCGTCGGCGCGCAGCACCGTGGTGCGGGACGAGCCGTCGGCGAAATTCTCGGTGCTGACGTCCGAGCCGGGGCGATACAGTAGCGCGTTGTCGTCGCGCACGATCTGCTGGCTGCCGTCGGGCAGAGTCAGCACCGCGCGGTCGCCGCTGTTGAAGGCGACTTGGCGGTTGTTCGACATCATCTTGCCGACCGCAAAACCCGCGACGCCCGCCAGCAGCAGCTTGGCGATGTCGCTGCCGTGGTCGTCGTCATCGTCGTCCCTGGAGTCGTAATAGCGGCGGTCGAGGTCGCGCTCTCGGCGGTCGAGGCGCTGCTCCTCGCGGCGCAGCTCGCGTTCGCGGCGTTCCAGGATCCGGCGCGTCTCCTCGGGCGAGAGGGCGCGGCTGCCGTCGCGGATCGAGGTGCGGAACTCCTGGTCCGGGCGGCGGAAGTCGTCGCGCCCGATCTTGCGCCGGATCACCGTTTCGTCATCGTCGCGCCTGCGGTCGCTGTCCTTGCGGTCATCGTCACGCCTTGCCATTGCGGCAAGTGCGGCGGCGGCCGGCGCGTGGTCCTGCGCAGCGGCGCGGCGGGCCAGGTCGTTGGGGCGAAAGCCGCGCTCGGGCGCCGGCAGGCGCGCGGCGCCGTTCCCCTGCCGCAGCCGTTCGCGAAGCTCTTGCGGAGAGCGGGGTGCGGTCAGGTCCTGTCTGTTCCCGACCCCGTTCGCCGCATTGCGCGGCGGCTGGCCGTCCGGGCCGCGGGCCAGCGGCTGCGGGGACTTGCGGTCGCGTTCTCTCATCTTCTCGCGCAGGGTGTCAGCATCCATCGGCGCCGGCCGCGGCTGCCCGCCCTCGGCGCGCGGAGGCTGCTTCCTGCCCTCACCATTGCCGTTGCCGGCGTTGCGGGTCGGCTGGCCGTTCTGCTGCGGCTTGGCGAGCTGTTGCGGCTTTCGGTCCTGTTGCTGCCTTGCGGCCGGCTGCGCGGGCGGCTTGGGCGCGGCCATGGGCTCTTGCGTCCGGCGGTTCCCGGGCTCGGCGTCGCGGCCGCGCTGCGGCGCGGGTTTCGCGGCCTGCTGCCGGTCCTTGGCGGGGGCGGGCTTTTGCGCCGCCTTCGGGCCGGGATCCTGCCGCTTGGCGTCCTGCGCCCGGGCGTTTTCCTGCGCGGGTCTGGGCTGCTGCGCCTCTGCCGGAGGCTTTTGCTGCGGCTGCGGCTTCTGCCGCTGGGCCTGAGCCTTGGGCTGCTGTGCGGCAGGCTTTTCCGGCTGCTTCCGGGCGGCCGGCTTTTGCTGCTGCTGGCGCTTTTCAGGCTGCTTTTGCTGGGCGGCGGCCTTCTCGCGCTGCTGCTGTTTCTCCTTGGCCTGCTCGGCCTTGCGCCTGATCATCTCGGCCTGAGCCAGGCCCTGGTTGTCCTGGGCCAGCACGAGATCGGGGGCGATCAGCGAGAGGCAGGCCAGAATGGCGGTTGTCGTCTTGAAGATGCGACGCATGTCGGTTTCTTTCGGTTGGCGCGAATGCAGGGTCGCAAGCTAACATGTCCTGCCGCGCGCAGTTCCCGAACAAGCCTGTGATCACAACGTGAACGGCGGATTTCAGCCGCCATGTCGCCATGGCCCGCCTATGGGGGCGGGCACCCTAGGTTCTGTGGACACTTCCTTGGTCCACAGGACGATGGCAGCGATGGTGATGACGGCGAGGTGGTTTCTGGCGGTTTTCTCGTATCGCGTGGCGACCCTTCGGAACTGCTTGAGCTTGGAGAAGCAGCATTCGATCGGATGTCTCCGGGCACAGAGATGCTTGTCGAGGGGATGCTTGCGCGCCCGGGACGGGTTGTTTAGGGATGACGGCAAGAGCTTTCTTGCTTAGCGATCGCCTCACGCAGGCGGTCGCTGTCATAGGCGGTGTCGGCCATGACGACCTCGGCAAGGCAGGTCGGCGATCAACGGCTCGGCCTGCGGGGCGTCGCCCTTCTGCCCGGCGGTCAGGGTGAAGCGGACCGGGCGCCAAGGCCTTGCACTGCCAGGTGGAGCTTGGGGCTCGGCCCGCCGCGGCATCTAGCGCTGCGCGTCCGCCTTGTCGCCCATGCGGATCAACAGGTTCACCAGCATTCCGAAAAACCGCTTGGACGGGGCAATCGCCAGGCTCTTGCGCAACTCGACCAGTGCAGCCTGCCGATCCGTCGCGATCAAGCTGCGTTCTCGCTCGCCGTGATAAATGGCGGTGCCCTCGGCCGGCGGGTCGAATGCGATGACCTCGTCTCGCTCGATGATGCCCAGGACGATAGGCTTCAAGAGCCGCGTTTGAGACAGCGTGACCAGGACGGTATGACCACCATAAGGCACCTCAACGGCCCGGAAATTGGGATAGGCCGGTGCCACCAGATCCCTGAGATGGGCATCGTTCTTGACGTTCGGATCGAAGATCACCACGGGTTGGTGCTCCGAGAGCGGGCCATCCTTGATATCGCCAGAAGGGTCAGGACCCATTGATTTTCCACCTTCGTATGATTCAGGCACCGCAAGGAGACCTGATGATGAGCAATCCTTTCTGGCTGATCGAAGCGCAGATGACGCGGCTTGGGCCCTTCTTTCCCAAGAGCCACGGCAAGCCGCGCGTCGATGACCGTCGGGTGTTGAGTGGGATAATCTTCATCAATCGCAATGGCTTGCGGTGGCGGGATGCGCCCCGAGGGAATACGGCCCGCCGAAGACCCTCTGCAACCGCTGGAAGCGATGGAGCGACAAGGCTGTCTTCGCCCGGATGATGGACAGTCTGGCGTCCGAGGCGGCCGTTCCGAAGACGGTGATGATCGATGCAACCTCCCTGAAGATGCACCGCTCGGCGACCAGCCTGCGGTCGGAAAAGGGGGACCCGGCGATCAAAGGAGCCGTCTGATCGCGCAAAGGGCGGCATGAACACCAGGCTGCATGCCGTGACCGATGCCGAAGGCCGCCCGATCCGCGTTCTCGGGGGCCATGATCCCCCGGATCATGGCCTTATCCCTCGCATGACCGCAGGCCAGGTTAGTGACTACACGGGGGCCGCCGCCCTGCTGGGCAGCCCTGCCAAAGGCGGACTGGGTGCTGGCCGACCGGGGCCATGATGCCGACTGGTTCATAAATGCGTTGAAAGACAAGGGGATAAGGCCCTGCATCCCGGGCAGGAAATCTCGTGGCAAGCACGACAAGCACGACAAGCGACGCTACAAACGCCGAAACCGCATCGAGATCATGTTTGGCAGGCTGAAGGATTGGCGCCGGGTCGCCACCCGCTACGACAGATGCCCGAAGGTCTTCCTGTCTGCCGTCGCTCTCGCCGCCACCGTCATGTTCTGGCTATGACACGTGAACGAGATGCCGTAACGGGGCCTGCGTCGCGACCCGCCCGTTACCGTTGCAAGATTGAGGGCAAGCTGGCGCCATTCCCGTATCGGATCTACATGGAGGACTGCGGGATGAAGCTGTTTGTCGGGCTGGATGTGTTGGAGTGCCCCCACTGAAGTGGTCCACCCACTGGGATAGAAATATCCTGTTCAGGAGGACCATCAGATGGCAGGCAAGCGAGACAAACCGGAAGACATCGTTCTGAAGCTTCGACAGTGCTCTGCCCCCTCGAAACTGGATCGTTTAGAGCTGGAGTTTTCGGCTAACCTTCCCCGGCTGGGACAGGAGCTGAAAACGATGAAGGCATCGAAGTTCACGGAAGCGCAGAAGGCGTTCATTCTGAAGCAAGGCGAGGAAGGCACGTCGGTTGCCGAGATCTGTCGGAAGGCTGGGATCGGCCAGTCGACCTATTTTGCCTGGAAGAAGAAGTATGGCGGGCTGCTGCCCGACGAGATGCGGCGGTTGAAGCAGCTTGAGGACGAGAACGCGCGGCTAAAGCGGATCGTGGCGGACCTGACGCTCGACCGGCAGATGTTGCAGGATGTTGTGCGGCGAAAGCTCTGAAGCCGGCGCGGTCGCGTGAACTGGTTCGCGGGATGTGTGCAGACTGGGCGGTTTCGATCCGTAGGGCATGTGGGGCCTTGCGATTTGACTGCTCGAGCTACCACTACAAATCCCGCCGCACCGATCCGGCAGAGCTGAAACGGCGGATCCGGGAGATCTGTGAGACGCGTGTGCGCTATGGCTATCGCCGCGTTTACGTTGTCCTAGACCGGGAGGGCTGGGAGGTCAGCATTAAGATGGTCTATAACGTTTACAAAGCCTTGGGACTGCAGCTGCGGAACAAGACCCCAAAACGGCGGGTGAAGGCCAAGTTGCGTGACGACCGTGCGGAAGCCGTCGGGCCGAATGATGTATGGGCCATGGATTTTGTCCATGACCAACTGGCCTTGGGTAAAAAGCTGCGGATCCTAACCATTGTCGACACCCATTCCCGCTATTGCCCCGCCACGGACGTGCGGTTCCAATATCGCGGCGAGGACGTGGTCACGACGCTGGAACGGATCTGCACAAAAGTCGGCTACCCGAAGACAATCCGGGTCGACAACGGCAGCGAATTCATCTCGCGCGACCTGGATCTCTGGGCCTACGCCAAGGGCGTGACGCTCGACTTTTCACGCCCCGGCAAGCCGACAGACAACGGCTTCATCGAGGCTTTCAATAGTAAGCTCAGGTCCGAATGCCTGAACGCGCACTGGTTCATGAGCCTTGCGGACGCGGCCGAAAAGCTGGAGGATTGGCGCAGACACTACAACGATGATCGACCCCACAGCGCCATCGGATACAACGTCCCGAGCGCGCTGCACTTTCCCGACGGCGTCACCAGCCCGCCGCCGTGACAAAGGCCGGAAACTCCGGCTTTAGATGGTCCAAAATTGGTAGGCAGGGCA
>NZ_KQ955209.1:890642-1194285 GCF_001546115.1 Paracoccus aminovorans | reverse complement strand
CGGGCGGGATCACCAAGGCAGGCGACGTCAACCTTCGACGCGCGCTGTGCCAGGCCGCAACCGTCATGATGCATCGTGGACGGGCGAGCTGGCTGCGAACCTGGGCGGCAAAACTTGCGCGCCGTCGGGGTGCCAAGCGCGCGATGGTTGCGCTGGCCCGCCGCATCGCCGTGATCCTGCACCGGATGTGGAAGGATGACACCGACTTCCGTTTTGACATTCCCGTGCTTCATGCCGGCTGAAGACACAGATTCCAGACTGCTGCCCGCCTGATCGCGGGCCTTCGAGGTCCCCACGGGACGCGGTTCCGGTGATGCCGTGCTCAGGACTGATGCCGATCGTATCGAGCACGCCAATGAGATGGGCACATCGGAATTGCATTGAACCAGCATCATGTTGGCAGCCACAGCGCTGACCACGGACCGAAGCATGCACCCGGGTCGATCTCAGGCGAAGGCTGCCGAACAGGGAAGCAGATCACTTTCTCAAAGAACAAGACCGCGCGCTCCGGCGGCACATCCCGTATGCGCAAAACCGCTTGACTGGGACGACCCCGTTACCGAAGTCCTGACCCTGGATCCGCATGCGGCTCTTTAAGAGCATTATAAAGCATAGCATGCTACCTGACAGCCATGCTTAACTTCTCCGTTTCTGCCATTTTTTCAATGCAATACCGCCGAACTCCAGAAACTTTCGAGGCGCTCGCCGCGGGCTTTCCTTCGCGAAGAAAGACCGTTAGCCTCGGCAGCGAAGATCACCGAGCGAGGATGGGCAGATGAAAAAGACCGGCATGACCCTTGCGGCGAGCCTGCTGTTGCTGGCGGGTTGCGCAAGCCAGGAGGGCGACCGCTATGGCGAGATCATCGCCCGCTCGACCCCGCCCAGCCCGGAGCTGCGGGCGCTGCTGGTCGAGGGGGCGGCGCGGGTGGCCTATGACCCGGCCTCGATCCGCTATGCCGAGATCTCGAATGTCGCGAATTTCGGCAATGGCGTGCAAGGCGTCTGCGTCCGCGCCGACAGCAAGAACGTCAAGGGCGTCTATACCGGCGTGCATAGCATCGGCATCCCGCTGCGCGACGGCAAGCCCATCGGCGGAGAGCTGGACCATCCGATCTGCAACCGCAGCGACGTGCCCTGGAACAAGTTCCCGGAACTGGACGCGCTGAACGGCAAATAGGCCGCGCTCAGCCGACCAGCTCGCCCGCCAGCGAATTCGGCGCGCTGGCGGTGATGCGCACCCGCAGCAGGTCGCCGACCTGCGCCCGGGGCGCCTCGACGAAGACCGCGTGCAGGTAATCCGACTTGCCGACCATCTGGCCCGGCAGGCGACCCGGTTTCTCGAACAGCACGGACAGCTCGCGCCCGACCATGCCCTGCTGCGCGGCCTTCTGCTGGCGGCTCAGCAGCGCCTGCAATTCCTGCAACCGGGCGTCGGCCAGGTCGCTGTCGACCTCGGGCCGCTCATAGGCGGGCGTGCCGGGACGCGGCGAATATTTGAAGCTGAAGGCGGTGCCGAAATTCACCCGCGCCACCAGGTCCAGCGTGTCCTGATGGTCCTGGTCGGTCTCACCCGGGAAGCCGACGATGAAATCCGAGGTCAGCATGATGTCGGGCCGCGCGTCGCGGATGCGGTCGATCAGCCGCAGGTATTCCGCGACCGTATGCTTGCGGTTCATCGCCTTGAGGATGCGGCCGCTGCCCGATTGCACCGGCAGGTGCAGATAGGGCATCAGCTTCGGCTCGTCGCGATGCGCCTCGATCAGGTCGTCGGCCATGTCGTTCGGGTGGCTGGTGGTATAGCGGATGCGGTCGAGCCCGTCGATTTCCGCCAGGGCGCGAATCAGCCGGCCGAAGCCCCATTCGCCGCCTTGCCCCTCGCCGTGCCAGCCGTTGACGTTCTGGCCCAGAAGCGTGATCTCGCGCACGCCGCGCGATACCAGGTCGCGGGCCTCGGCCAGGATGCGGCTGACGGGGCGCGAGACCTCGGCGCCGCGGGTATAGGGCACCACGCAGAAGGCGCAGAACTTGTCGCAGCCCTCCTGCACGGTCAGGAAGGCGGCGGGCGCGCGCCGGGTCGCGGCGGGCTTCGGCAGATGCTCGAACTTGTCCTCGGCCGGGAATTCGGTGTCGACGCCGCCGCCGGCGCGGGCCATGGCCGGCAGGCGGTGATAGGCCTGCGGGCCGACGACCAGATCGACGATGGGCATGCGGCGCTGGATCTCGGCGCCTTCGGCCTGGGCCACGCAGCCGGCGACGCCGATCTTCAGGTCGGGGCGCTCGGCCTTCAGGGGCTTCAGCCGGCCGAGGTCGGAATACAGCTTCTCAGCGGCCTTTTCGCGGATGTGGCAGGTGTTCAGCAGCACCATGTCCGCCTCGGCCTGGTTCTCGGTCAGGACATAGCCCTCGGCGCCCATGGCCTCGGCCATGCGCTGGCTGTCATAGACGTTCATCTGGCAGCCGTAGGTCTTGATGAAAAGCTTCTTCGCCGCCGGGGTCTTGGCTTGGTCCGTCATGCCGCGCTGTCCTTGAGGATGCGGCGCTGATACAGCAAGATGCGGGACTTGGAAAGTGCGGGCGCAAGATGACGGACCTGACCAGCATCCCGAATATCGGCCCGGCGACCGCGCAGGCGCTGCGCGAGGCCGGCGTGGCGGATGCCGAGACGCTGCGCGCCATGGGGGCGCATGACGCCTATGCCGCCATGCTGCGCGCCGGCACGCGGCCGCATTTCATCTGGTATTACGTGTTGCACATGTCGTTGCAGGGCCGGCCCTGGAACGACTGTCGCGGGCCCGAGAAGGCCGCGCTGCGCGCGCGCTTCGACGCGCTGGTCAAGGCGACGCGCGGGGGTGGCATGACGCCCATCGAGGCGGCGCTGCGCGAGATCGGGCTGATCGCGCCTCAGTCGCGCAGCTGACGGGCCAGAAAGACGCCGGCGCGGCGCCAGGATTCGTCGTTGTCGCCGCGGAAGTTCAGTTCCTCGTGGGTGATGAGCTTGCCGGCCTCGAGGTCCACCAGGCTGGCAAAGACCTGCAGGATCAGCGTGCTGGCCTTTTGCACTACGATGAACAGCCCGCGATCCGCGCCGCGTTCGCGCAGCAGCGAGACCAGGCAATCGGCGGTTTCCTGCGGACAGGCCTCGGCCACCGCCTCGGCGGGCAACAGGCTGGCCGACATCTCGGCTGCCAGGACCTCGGCCAGCAGCGCCTGGCGCCGGGCGTGTTCGGCCGTCTGGTCGCGCGCCTCGTGCGAGGTATCGAGCAGTTTCACCGGCGCGATCAGCAGCGCCTCGGCCTGCGCCATCCCGGGCAGCAGCGCCAGTGCCAAGAGCAGTTTCCGCATGAGCCTTTCCCCCTGCCGCCATCCTGCGCCGCGGCGACCGCTGCGGCAAGCCGGACCAAGGTCGCGCCCCATTGAACCGCTGCCGCGGCCCGGCTAGCCTCGGCCCCGACGCACGCTTGAGGAGGCCGCGATGAACCAACCGCAAAGCTGGGAAGCCAGGGCCGAGGAATTCTCGCTCTATGGTTTCACCGACATGCCGAGCATCCACCAGCGCGGCACGGTGGTGCTGACGCATGGCGAGGGGCCCTATGTCGTCGATGTCCATGGCCGGCGCTACCTGGATGCCAATTCGGGCCTGTGGAACATGGTCGCGGGCTTCGACCACCGCGGGCTGATCGACGCGGCCAAGGCGCAATACGAGCGGTTCCCGGGCTATCACGCCTTCTTCGGCCGCATGTCCGACCAGACGGTGATGCTGTCCGAGAAGCTGGTCGAGGTCTCGCCCTTCGCCAGCGGCAAGGTGTTCTACACCAACTCGGGCTCCGAGGCGAACGACACCATGGTCAAGCTGTTGTGGTTCCTGCACGCCGCCGAGGGCAATCCGCAGAAGCGCAAGATCCTGACGCGCTGGAATGCCTATCACGGCGTCACGGCGGTCTCGGCCAGCATGACCGGCAAGCCCTATAACGAGGTCTTCGGCCTCCCGCTGCCGGGCTTCATTCACCTGACCTGCCCGCATTACTGGCGCTTTGGCGAGCCGGGCGAGACCGAGGAGCAGTTCACCGCCCGGCTGGCGCGCGAGCTTGAAGAAACCATCCAGCGCGAGGGCGCCGACACCATCGCCGGCTTCTTCGCCGAGCCGGTGATGGGCGCGGGCGGGGTCATCCCGCCCTCCAATGGCTATTTCCAGGCGGTCCAGCCGATCCTGAAGAAATACGGCATCCCGATGATCTCGGACGAGGTGATCTGCGGCTTCGGGCGCACCGGCAACACCTGGGGCTGCCAGACCTATGGCTTTATCCCCGACGCGATCATTTCCTCGAAGAACCTCACGGCGGGGTTCTTTCCGATGGGCGCGGTGATCCTCGGCCCGGACTTGGCCGGCCGCGTGCAGGCGGCGGTCGAGGCGATCGAGGAATTCCCGCATGGCTTCACCGCCTCGGGCCATCCGGTCGGCTGCGCCATCGCGCTGAAGGCCATCGACGTGGTGATGAACGAGGGCCTGGCCGAGAACGTGAAGCGCCTCGCTCCGCGCCTCGAGGCGGGGCTGAAGCGTCTGGCCGAAAAGCCGAATATCGGCGAATATCGCGGCGTGGGCTTCATGTGGGCGCTGGAGGCGGTGCGCGACAAGGCCACGAAAACTCCGTTCGAGGCCAATCTGTCGGTCAGCGAGCGCATCGCCAATACCTGCACCGACCTGGGCCTGATCTGCCGTCCGCTGGGGCAGTCGGTGGTGCTGTGCCCGCCCTTCATCCTGACCGAGGGCCAGATGGACGAGATGTTCGAAAAGCTGGAACAGGCGCTCGACAAGGTCTTTGCCGAGGTCGCCTGAGCGCGACGGAGCCGGTATGAAAAAGCGCCCCCGGATCGCTTTCGGGGGCGCTTTGCCATGATTGCAGGCTTATTTCGGCAGTTGCGCCGCCGCCTGCTCGACCGCCTGGGCGATCTGCTTGCACAGCGCGGCCTCGTCGGCGCTCTGGGCCTTGGCGGCATCGGCCAGCGACTGCTCGACGCCCATGGCGCTGACGGTGCCGGCCTTGCCCTTTTCATAGCTGGCCTCGACCGCCGCTTCGACCTGGGCGGCCGGGAACATCGCCATGATCCTGGTCTGGGTCTCGATGGCGGTGCCGTCGATATGGCCTTCGGTCTGGCAATATTCCAGCACACCCAGCTGGTTCTTGGCCGCAGCCACCGCCATGTCCGGGCTGGGCGCGGTCTGCGCAACGGCAGCCCCGGCGAAAAGCGCCAGCGCCAGCGTGGGGACGGAAATGCGTTTCATCGGATCAACCTCCTGAATTCGGCCGGCCGCAGCCGGTGGTCCATTCAGGCCGATGCGCGCGGCCGCCGCAATGCGCAGATTCACCTAGACGGATCGGTTCACCACGGATCGCCGCCGCCCAGCACGGCGCGCGCCATCTGCACCCGCTCGGGGCGCAGCCCGGCGGCCTGGGCGAAATCCAGCACGCGCTGGTCCTGCTCCAGCAGGAAATCCAGCACGAAGACCGGGAATTCCGGCTGCGCCGCCATGGCGCGCAGCCCGGCCGCGTCGCAGCCCGATTGCGCCAGCAGCGCCTGCACCAGGTCCGGGTCGCCCGCCAGATGCGCAAAGCCCCTGTCCGCGATGTCACGCGCCTCGCCCGCTGTCATGCCTGTGCCGTCCTTGTGCTGGGTCCCGGCATTTTCCTGCCGGCTGGAAAGGATTTGTTAACCATTGTCGCGCAAGATGCTCGGCAGCGCAGCAGGTGTAAAGCGGGCGAAAGCATGGCCGGAAGGATTCTTGTCGTCGACGGCGCGCCGACCAACCGCATCACCATGAAGGTGCGGCTGAGTTCGGCCTGCTACGAGGTGGCGACCGCCGCCTCGGGGCAGGAGGCGCTGCGCATGGCGCGGCTGATCCATCCGCAGATCGTGCTGATCGGCACCGGCCTGCCCGATATCGGCGGCCCGATGCTCTGCGCGGCGCTGCGGGCGCTGCCGCAGGGCGGCGACATGCCGGTGCTGGTGCTGGCGCAGGGCGAGGATCGGGTCGCGGCGCTGCGGGCCGGGGCCTCGGCGCTGATCGACCCGGATGGCGACGAGCTGACGCTGCTTGCCCGCATCCGCGGGCTGATGCGGCACGAAGCGGCGGGGTTCGAGACGGCGGGATTCGAACCCGCGCCCGGCATGGCCGAGCCGGCGGCCGCCTTCCTGCACGATCCGCGGCCGCGCGCGGTCTTCGTCGCCGACCAGCCCGCCACGGCGCTGGGCTGGCGCCATGCCCTGCAGGCGCGGGTGGATTTCGCCATCTCGGTCAGCGACCCCGAACGGGCGCTGGCCGAGGCCGCCGCCGGCAAGGTGGCCGAGCTTTACCTGATCGCCGCCGACATCCGCCAATCCGGCGACGGGCTGCGGCTGCTCTCGGAACTGCGCTCGCGCCCGCATTCGCGCGACGCGGGCTTCGTCGTCGCGCTGCGCCCCGAACGGGCCGAGATGATGCCGGTGGCGCTGGACCTGGGCGCCGGCGACGTGCTGCCCTGGGATCTGGCCGCGCCGCATTTCGCCGCCGAGGCGGCGGTGCGGCTGCAAACCCAGCTGGCCCGCAAGCACGAGGCCGACCGGCGCCGCAACGAGACGCGGCGCAACATGCATTTCGCCATGACCGATCCCTTGACCGGGCTGCACAACCGCCGCTTCGCCCTGCCCCGGCTGTCGGAACTGGCCTTCGAGGCGCAGGAGCGTCAGCGCGACCTGGCCGTGATGCTGCTGGACCTGGACCGCTTCAAACGGGTGAACGACATCCACGGCCATCCCGCCGGCGACGCGGTGCTGGCCGAGGTCGCCTCGCGCCTGGCCGCGGCCCTGCCCGAGGATGCGGTGCTGGCCCGCATCGGCGGCGAGGAGTTCCTGGCCGTGCTGCCCGATTGCCCGGTCCGCACCGCCCGCCGCGTGGCCGAGGATCTGCGCCAGGCGGTGATGGCGGCGCCGGTGCGCCTGCCCGCCGGTTGCGACAGCGCCGAGCTGGGGGTGACGGTCTCGGTCGGCGTGGCGATCGGCGAGGCCCGCGCGCCGCAGCAGGCCGCCCCCGACCCCGAGAGCCTGCTTGCCAGTGCCGACCGGGCGCTGCTTGCCGCGAAATCCTCGGGGCGCAACCGCATCGTCATCGCGCCGCAGATGATCGCCGCCTGAGCCCGCTTGCGGCCTGCGACGTTTCGCCGCGCGGCAAGGCGGACTTTTCATCGGCCCGCCCATGCCCTAGATATGGGCCAAGCACGAGAGGAGCGCGCCCATGCCCCATGCCGCCGCCGAAACCGCGGACCGTCCGATCAAGCAGGCGATGCTGCGCGCCGCGCTGGGGCGCTGTCCCGCCTGCGGCCAAGGCCGGCTCTTCAGCGGCTATCTCAAGGTGAACGGCGCTTGCGCCCATTGCGACGAGGCGCTGCACCACCAGCGCGCCGACGACGGCCCGGCCTATCTGACCATCCTGCTGGTCTCGCATCTGGGCGCGCCGCTGCTGCTGGCGATCTACATGATGTATCGGCCCTCGGCCATGTCGATGCTGATCGGCTTCGGCCTGGGCGCGGTGATCCTGTCGCTGCTCCTGCTGCCGCGCATCAAGGGCGGCTTCGTCGGCTTCCAATGGGCGCGGCGCATGCATGGCTTCGGCGAAAGCGCGACGCACCTCGAGGCCAGCGCGCCGTGAGTGCCGAAACCCCTGCCGAAATCCCGATCCGCGATGCGGCGACGGTGGTGGTGCTGGACCGCCATGCAGCCGCCGGCCCTTCGGTGCTGATGGGCCAGCGCGGCGCCGCGGCGGTGTTCATGCCATCGAAATACGTCTTTCCCGGCGGCGCGGTCGATGCCGACGATGCCGCGGCCCGGCTGGGCGCCGGCCTTGCGCCCGAGACCGCCGCCCGGCTGGCCGCCGAGCCGCGCCCGGGTGCCGCCAGCGATCCGCATGCCCTGGCCGCCGCCGCCCTGCGCGAACTGGCCGAGGAGACCGGGCTCTTGACCGGCCATCCCGGCGCCGCGCCCGAGGGCTGGGACCATTACGCCGGCGCCGGGCTTTCCCCCGATGCCTCGGCGCTGATCTATCTGTTCCGCGCCATCACGCCGCCGGGCCGGCCGCGGCGATTCGATGCCCGCTTCCTGCTGCTGGATGCCGAGCATCTGCATGGCGACCGCCACGACTTTGCCGGCGCCTGCGACGAATTGTCGCATCTGCATTGGGTGCCCCTGGCCGAGGCGCGGGCGCTGGACCTGCCCTTCATCACCGAGGTGGTGCTGGCCGAGCTTGCGGGCATCATCGCCCGGGCCGGCGGCGGGCCGCTGCGCGCGCCCGAGTCGGTGCCGTTCTTCGACAACCGCGACGCCCACCCGCGCTTCATGCGGATCGGTTAGCGGCCCCGAAACCGCGGCGCGCGCTTTTCCAGGAAGGCCGAGACGCCTTCCGCGAAATCGGCGGTGCGGGCCATCTCGCCCTGCAACCGTGCCTCGACGCCAAGCTGCGCCGCCATGTCGTTGCCCGCCGAGGCGCGCAGCGCGGCACGGATCGCCATGAAGGCGGCGGTCGGCCCCTCGGCCAGCGTGCGGGCCCGGGCGGCGATGACCGCCTCGAATTCGGCGTCCGGCACGGCTTCCCAGATCAGGCCCCAGGCGGCGGCCGTCGCGGCCGGGATGCGGTCGGCGAACAGCATCATGCCCATGGCCCGCGCCTGGCCCACGGCGCGCGGCACGATATAGGTGCCGCCGGCGTCGGGGATCAGCCCGATGCGGCTGAAGGCCTGCACGAAGCTGGCGCTTTCGCAGGCGATGACCACGTCGGCGGCCAGCGCCAGGTTTGCCCCCGCCCCCGCCGCGGTGCCGTTCACCGCCGCGATCACCGGCACCGGCGCCTCGCGGATCGCGGCGAGCATCGGTTCGTATTCCTCGCGCAGGATGGTTTCCACGTCGAAGCCGCCGGTGGCATCGGTCAGGTCCTGGCCCGAGCAGAAGGCCCGCCCCGTCCCGGTCAGCACCACGCAGCGGGTGCCCTGCGGCAGGTCGGTCAGCGCCGCCACGATCTCGGCCCGCATTGTGCGGTTCAGCGCGTTCATCACCTCGGGCCGGTCCAGGACCAACCGGGTCATGCCGTCCTGATGCGTCACTGCGATGGTCTGAAAGCTCATGCGGTCCCCCTGCTTTTGCCCGCCATCCTGCCCCAAGGCCGGCACCGGCGAAAAGCCCGGACCTCACGTCAGTCGCGCATGATCTGGTCGAGCCGGGCCTTTTCCTCGGCGCTGAGCGTCTCGGTGCGCTCCTCGGCCGGGCGGCGCGAGCGGATGAAACGCCAGCCCGTGAGCAGCGCCAGCAAGGCCATCACCGGCCCGGCGAGATAGAGCAGCCAGTTCACGCCGCGCGCCGGCGGCTGGAACAGGACATATTCGCCGAAGCGGTCCACCACCGCCGCGACCGCCGCATCGTCGCTGTCGCCGGCGACCAGCCGCTCGCGCAGATAGAGCCGCAGGTCGCGGCTGATCGGCGCATTCGATTCGTCGATGGTCTCGCCCTGGCAGACCGGGCAGCGTAGCACCTTGGAGATCTCGCGGGCGCGGGCCTCCAGCGCGGGATCGGACAGCACCTCGTCGGGCTGCACGGCCAGGGCCGGCAGGGCGATCAGCAGCGACAGGGCCAGGATCAGCGCGCGCATGCTCACTCCGCCGGTTGGGCGACGATGCCGCGCCGGGCGCCGGCGGCGACGCGATAGCGCCGGTCCGACAGGCTGACCAGCCCGCCAAGCGCCATCAGCGCGCAGCCGAGCCAGATCCAGCTGGCGAAGGGTTTCACATAGCTGCGCACCGCCCAGCCGCCGCCCTGCTGCGGATCGCCGATGACCAGGTAGAGGTCACGGAACAGGCCGTTCTGAATCGCCGCCTCGGTCGTCGGCATGGCCTGCACCGGATAGACCCGCTTTTCCGGGTGCAGCAGCGCGACCTGGCGGCCGTTCTTGCTGACGCGCATGGTGGCGATGGTGGCGTCATAGTTCGGGCCGGGCCGTTCCTCGACCTTCTCCAGCGTGATCTCGTAGCCGGCGACGGTGAAGGGCTGCCCGACCTGCGCCACGCGGATGTCCTCGACCTGCCAGGCCATCAGCAGGCTGATGCCGATGAAGGTCACGCCCAGCCCGCCATGGGCGATGGCCTTGCCCCAATCGGCGCGCGGCAGCCGCGCCAGCCGCGACAGCCCCGAATTGCCGGTGCGCAGCCACAGGTCCACCGCCGCGCCGCCCAGAAGCCAGGCGCCCAGGCCGGCGCCGATCACCGCCAGCGCCGAATGCCCGGTCGACACGGCAAAGACCAGCGCCGCCACGGCCGCCGCGAAGGCCAGGGCACCGCGCAGGGGCAGCAGCGCCCGCTTCAGCTTGCCGCGCTTCCACGGCAGGATCGCGCCCAGCGGCAGGACGATCGCCAGGGCCAGCATGAAGGGGGTGAAGGCCTTTTCGAAGAAGGGCGCGCCCACCGACAGCTTCTTGTCCCAGGCCATCTCGGCCACCAGCGGCCAGACCGTGCCGATGAAGACCACGAAGGCCGCAACCGCCAGCAGGATATTGTTCAGCACCAGGGCGCCCTCGCGCGAGACCGGGGCGAAGACGCCCTTGGCCTGCATCGCCGGCGCGCGGAAGGTGTAGAGCGTCAGCGCACCGCCGACGAACAGCCCCAGGATCGCCAGGATGAAGACGCCGCGCTCGGGGTCGCTGGCGAAGCTGTGCACCGAGGTGATGACGCCCGAGCGCACGATGAAGGTGCCGATCAGCGAAAAGCCGAAGGCCATGATCGCCAGCAGGATGGTCCAGCTTTTCAGCACCTCGCGCTTTTCGACGACGATGGCGGAATGCAGCAGCGCCGCCGCGATCAGCCAGGGCATGAAGCTGGCGTTCTCGACCGGGTCCCAGAACCAGAAGCCGCCCCAGCCAAGCTCGTAATAGGCCCACCACGACCCCAGCGCGATGCCGATGGTCAGGAAGATCCAGGCAGCCAGCGTCCAGGGCCGGACCCAGCGCGCCCAGGCGGCATCGACCCTTCCCTCGATCAGGGCGGCGACGGCAAAGCTGAAGGCCATCGAAAGCCCGACATAGCCGAGATAGAGGAACGGCGGGTGGAAGGCGAGGCCGGGGTCCTGCAGCAGCGGGTTCAGGTCGCGGCCGTCGAAGGGCGGCGCCTCGATGCGCAGGAACGGGTTCGAGGTGAACAGGATGAAGCCCAGGAAGGCCACGCCGATCGCGGCCTGCACCGACAGCACCCGCGCCCGCAACCGGGGCGGCAGGTTGGCGTCGAAGGTGGCGGCGGCGGCGCCGAACAGCGACAGGATCAGCACCCAGAGCAGCATCGAGCCCTCGTGATTGCCCCAGACGCCGCTGATCTTGTAGAGCATGGGCTTGGCGGTATGCGAATTCTCATAGACGAGCAGGACCGAGAAATCCGAGCTGACGAAGGCCAGCGTCAGCGCCACGAAGGAAATCGCGATCAGCCCGAATTGCGCCAGCGCGGCGGGCCTTGCGCTGTCGATCCAGCCGCTCCAGCCGCGCGCGGCGCCGACCATGGGCACGATCATCTGGAAGATCGCCACGCCAAAGGCGAGGATCAGGGCGAAATGGCCGATTTCGACGATCATGGGCTTTCTCCGGATGGCTGGGCCAGAGAATAGCCGGGGCGCGGGCGGCAAGCCAGCCCCCCGCGCCCGTCAGGTTGTCACAGAGGCGCTAGTGCTGCGCTGCTAATGCTCGGCCTGCGCCGCCGCCCAGTCGCGCAGCGCCGGGTTGTCCTCGAAGGTATCGCCCTCGGGCAAGGCGGCCAGCGTCATCGGTGCGGCGCTGCGCATCATCGGGCGGCTGCGAAAGTAATGCGCCTCGCGCGCGCCGAAGTAGAAGCTGATGATGGCACCCAGCAGCCACCACAGCGGCTCGGGTACCAGGTTCAGGTTCTGCATGCGCAGGCCGAAGCCCACCGGCTCGGCCATGGCATAGACGAAGAGGCCGATGGTGCCAAAGGTCAGCAGCGGCCGCGGCATCCGGTTCAGCCCGTTCATCAGCCCGTCGAACCAGCCGCGCGGCTGGGCGGCGAATTCGCCGGTCAGCTGGGCCATGGCGCGGGCATAGGCTTCCTCGTCCAGCTCCATGCGCCGGGTCGCGTTCTCGCGGAACACCTCGGCCACGCCGGTCGCGGCATTGGCGACCGTGGTGACGGCGGTGCCGGCGCCCAGAAAACGGTCCATCACCCCCATGTCGCCACCCTCGCCCGATGCTCGGCCGCCGTCAGGTGATACTTGGCCGAGATGAACTCCTCGGCCCGGGTGATCCAGCCGCCCTTGCCGCCGGCCTTGGTGCGGGCGTATTTGCGGCTGGCCGGCCGCGCATCGCCAAGGGCGTAGTAATAATTGCGCCGCGCGATGCCATAGGCGTCGGCGAAATAGCCCGGCGCCGCCAAGTCGGCCTGGGTCGCGGCGCGGATCGTCGCCGGCCCGACCATACCGTCGTCCGTGGCTGGAAAGCCCATCCGCGTCACCAGCCGCTGCAGGATCTTGACCGCGTTGGTGCCGGCATTGACATACATGTCGAAGACCGAGGCCTGCACCGAAGCCGGCAGTTCCGCCAGCCGCGGCCGGCGGAAGTAATGCTCGACATAGATGCGCGCCGCATCGGCGCGGGTCAGCGCCTTGACGTCGGCGACGTCCACCCTGCCGTCGCCGGTCCTGTCGATCCCCAGCCTTTGCAGCGTCGCCAGCGTCACGCCGTAATTCGTCGCCCCGCCCGGATCGTCGGGGTCGTTGACGTAGCCCCCCTCACGCGCGACGATTTCCGCCGCGATTTCCTCGACCGTCTTCATCCACAGCCCCCTTGCCTGAAGCGGGCCAAGGCTGCGGTGACGCGGTTAACCTCTCGTTAACCGGGCGCGCGTTGCGTCGGGAAGTCGGAGCGTCAGGAGTTCGGGTCCTCGTAGACGCCCTGTTCCTTGAGCGAGTCGATGACCTCGCGCGGCATGTAGCTTTCGTCGTGCTTGGCCAGGATCTCGGTCGCGACGAAGGTGTCGCCCTCCATCCGGCCGGTGCCGATCATGCCCTGGCCCTCGGCGAACAGGTCGGGCAGCACGCCGGTAAAGCGCACCGGGATCGAGGCGCCGCCGTCGGTGACGCTGAAGCTGACGGTCTCGCTGGCGCCGCGGATCAGCGTGCCCTCCTTGACCAGCCCGCCCAGGCGGAACACCTCGCCGGCCGAGGGCGGGCTCTCGGCCATCTGGCTGGGCGAGCGATAGAGGTTGATGCCGTCGCGGAAGCCGTAGCCGATCAGCGCGACGGCCAGCAGCAGCGCGACGGCGGCGGCGATCAGGACCTGGATTCTACGCTTTTTCTTAAGCGATTTCATTGGAATGGCTTTCCATGTTCAGGCGCTTTCGAACCTGATCGGATGGCGGAGGAACTGCGTGGCCTTCCCCGAGACGCGCTCGGGGTCGCCGGTGGTCAGGAAGCGCGAGACCGTGCCCGCGCCCAGCATCTGCGGATGGCGTTTCAGATAGTCGTCCAGGCTCTCGGCCACCAGGTTCGGTTGCGAATAGACCGTCACATTCTGCCCCAGCGCCTTCTGGAAGGCAGCCTGGACCAAGGGATAATGCGTGCAGCCCAGGATCGCCGCCTCGGGATGCGGCATGCGGCGCAAAAGCGCCTCGACATGGCTGGTCACCAGCGCCTCGGCCAGGATCTCGTCGCCCATCTCGATGGCGTCGACCACGCCGCCGCAGGGCTGGGCCTCGACATCGACGCCGATGGCGCGGAAGGCCAATTCGCGCTGGAAGGCGCGGCTGGCGACGGTGGCCGGGGTGGCGAACAGCGCCACATGCTTGACCGCGACCTCGCGCGGCGGCGAATTGTCGCCCCAGCGACGCTCGGTCAGCGCCTCGATCATCGGCACGAAGACGCCCAGCACGCGCTTGTCATCGGGCAGCCATTTCTCCTGCATGCGCTTCAGCGCCGCGGCCGAGGCGGTGTTGCAGGCCAGGATCACCAGGTCGCAGCCATCTTCCCACAGCCGCTCGACGCCGGCGCAGGTCAGGTTGAAGATGTCCTCGGCATCGCGCACGCCGTAAGGGGTGTGCTTGTTGTCGCCCAGATAGACCAGCGGCAGTTCCGGCAGGCGGGCGGCGACGGCGCCCAGCACGGTCAGCCCGCCCAGACCCGAATCGAATACCCCTACCGCCATGGCTCGTCTCCCCTTGCTCGCGACGCGCCTTGTTTAGGCTGCGCGGCGGCGGATTGCCATGATTTATGTCAGGCGCGGCATATCGTCCGCCGCTCAAGACGACGGGCCCGAATCGGGGTTGTGCGGCAGCATTCTGCCCGCTGATCCGGCGCCCGGCGCAGGGATAGGCAGCGCAGTGCCATAATGGGTCACTCATGCTGCCGGATTAACGGATTTGTTGGCGTTTTGCAGGGTTGTTCACCCTATCTTCTGTGATAAGGGTTGCACGGATTGCATGGCTGATGCCGCAAGAAAGCACTGTTATGGATTGGGATAAATTAAGAATATTTCACGCCGTCGCCGACGCTGGGAGTTTGACCCATGCGGGCGATGTTTTGCACCTGTCGCAATCCGCCGTCAGCCGCCAGATCCGCGCGCTGGAGGATTCGCTGGCGACCACGCTGTTTCACCGTCACGCCCGCGGCTTGATCCTGACCGAGCAGGGCGAATTGCTGTTCGAGGCCACCTCCTCGATGGTGCGCAAGCTCGACACCACCGCCGCCCGCATCCGCGACAGCGAGGAGAACGTCTTCGGCGAGCTCAAGGTCACGACCACCACCGGCTTCGGCACGCTCTGGCTGGTGCCGCGGCTGGCCAAGCTCTATGAGCGCTATCCGGACCTGAAGATCGACCTGATGCTGGAAGAGCGGGTGCTGGACCTGCCCATGCGCGAGGCCGACGTGGCGATCCGCATGAAGGAGCCGAACCAGCAGGATCTGATCCGGCGCCGGCTGCTGAACATCCGCATGCGGCTTTATGCCACACGGGAATACCTGGCCAAGGCCGGCGTGCCGCAGACCATGGAGGATCTGGTCCCGCACCGGCTGATCTGCCAGAACCCGCAGACGCCGCAGGTCAGCTCGGGCGCGGTGCTGTCGCAGATGCTGCTGGGGCTGAACATGACCTCGACGCTGATGGTGAACAATTACTTCGGCGTGTTGCAGGGCGTGCTGAACCATGTCGGCATCGGCGTGCTGCCGGACTATCTGACGCCGGATTTCCCGAACCTGGTCAGGGTCTTGCCGGCGATCGAATCCGGCGAGGTGCCGGTCTTCCTGGCGTTCCCCGAGGAATTGCGCACCTCGCGCCGGGTCACCGCCTTCCGCGACTTCGTGCTGGAAGAGATCCAGGCGATCCGCAAGCAGCAGAGCGAGGAAGAGGCGGCGCATCCGTCCGACAAGTGACCGCCGGACGGGCGGTGCGGCAAGCGCCCTGCCCGAGATATTCGCAGAATGCATATCGGCCATGTGCGGCCACCGGCATTTGCGCCTTGAACCGTTCGCACTCTGCACATATTTCCACTCTCGAAGGCGGTGATCATGAGGAAACTCTCATCACCTTCAACCTCCCTGTTGGACTTGAGCCGGGCTTCATGCCCGGCTTTTTTTTGCTCTTTCCCAAGCGGCGGGCATCGCGCGCGCGGCGCGGTCGGCGGGGTATTTGGAAAACAGAGAAAGCCCGGGCAGTTCTTCGTCGTATCGGCTGCGCGCAGGGCCTTTCCTAATGGCCGCGCGCCGCTTAAAAGGCCGGGGAAACCGGGCAAAGGGGGCGCCAGCATGCTAGAACCGCAGATCACCCAGGAATTGATCGCCGCGCATGGCCTCAAGCCCGATGAATACCAGCGCATCCTGGAGATCATCGGCCGCGAGCCGACATTCACCGAGCTTGGCATCTTCTCGGCGATGTGGAACGAGCACTGCTCCTACAAATCCTCGAAGAAATGGCTGCGCACCCTGCCCACCACCGGCCCGCAGGTGATCTGCGGCCCGGGCGAGAATGCGGGCGTGGTGGACATCGGCGACGGCCAGGCTGTGGTCTTCAAGATGGAGAGCCACAACCACCCGAGCTATATCGAGCCGCACCAGGGCGCCGCGACCGGCGTCGGCGGCATCCTGCGCGACGTCTTCACCATGGGCGCCCGGCCCATCGCCGCCATGGATTCGCTGAGCTTCGGCCGGCCCGAGCATTCCAAGACCGCGCATCTGGTCAAGGGCGTGGTCGAGGGCATCGGCGCCTATGGCAATGCCTTCGGCGTGCCGAACGTGGGCGGCGAGGTGCGGTTCCATGCTTCTTACGACGGCAATTGCCTGGTCAACGCCTTTGCGGCCGGCCTCGCCGATGCCGACAAGATCTTCTATTCGGCCGCCTCGGGCGTCGGCATGCCGGTGGTCTACCTCGGTGCCAAGACCGGGCGCGACGGCGTCGGCGGCGCCACCATGGCCTCGGCCGAGTTCGACGACAGCATCGAGGAAAAGCGCCCCACGGTGCAGGTCGGCGACCCCTTCACCGAGAAATGCCTGCTGGAGGCCTGCCTGGAGCTGATGCAGACCGACAGCGTGATCTCGATCCAGGACATGGGCGCGGCCGGGCTGACCTGCTCGGCCGTCGAGATGGGCGACAAGGGCGGCCTGGGCATCAAGCTGGTGCTGGACGCCGTGCCGCAGCGCGAAACCGCCATGACGGCTTACGAGATGATGCTGTCCGAGAGCCAGGAGCGCATGCTCATGGTGCTGAAACCCGAAAAGGAGGCCGAGGCGCGGGCGATCTTCGAAAAATGGGACCTGGACTTCGCCATCGTCGGCGAGACCATCGCCGAGGACCGTTTCCTGATCATCCACGGCAACGAGGTCAAGGCCGACCTGCCGCTGTCGAAACTGTCGTCCAGCGCGCCGGAATACGACCGCCCCTGGGTGCCGACCCCGGCGGCAGCGCCGATGCCCGCACTGCCGGCGATCCGGCCCATCGCGGCGCTGCGGGCGCTGATCGGCTCGCCCAGCCATGCGCACAAGGCCTGGGTCTGGGAGCAATACGACACCCAGGTCGGCGCCGACACCGTGCGCCGCCCGGGGCTGGGCGCCGGCGTGGTGCGGGTGCATGGCAGCGGCAAGGCGCTGGCCTTCACCAGCGACGTGACCCCGCGCTATGTCAAGGCGAACCCCTATGAGGGCGGCAAGCAGGCGGTGGCCGAGGCCTATCGCAACCTCTGCGCCTGCGGCGCCCTGCCCCTGGCCACGACCGACAACTTGAACTTCGGCAATCCCGAGAAGCCCGAGATCATGGGCCAGCTCGTCGGCGCCATCGAGGGCATTGGCGAGGCCTGCGCGGCGCTGGATTTCCCCATCGTTTCGGGCAACGTCTCGCTTTACAACGAGACCGACGGCAAGGGCATCCTGCCGACCCCGACCATCGGCGGCGTCGGGCTGATCGCCAATCTGGACGATCTGATCGCCGGCCTGCCCGCCGAGGGCGACGTGGCGCTGGTCCTGGGCGAGACGGCCGGCCACCTGGGCCAGTCGGCGCTGGCGGCCGAGGCTTTCGGCATCGAGGCTGGCGACGCCCCGCCGGTCGATCTGGCGGCCGAGCGCAGGCATGGCGAATTCATCCGCGCCAACGGCAAGCTGTTCAGTGCCGTGACCGACCTGTCGGATGGCGGGCTGGCGCTGGCGGCCTTTGAACTGGCCGAAGCCGCCGGGCTGGGCGTGACGCTGGATGCCGCCGAAATCGGCCAACTCTTCGGTGAAGACCAGGCGCGCTACCTGGTCGCCTGCACCGCCGGGAATGCCGCCAAGCTGGCCGAAGCCGCGCAGACTGCCGGCGTGACCCTGGCCCGCGTCGGCCGCTTCGGGGGCGATCTGGTGACGCTGGGCGGCGACAGCGCCCCGCTGGCGGAACTGTCGCAGCTGTATCGCGGCGCCTTCGAAAAGGCTCTGAACCTGGAACTGGCCTGAGCCTTTCCGACCGATGAGCCCGGCCGCCGCCCCGCGATGGCCGGGTTTTTCATGCACCGATTGCAGCCGTGGATAAGAATTCGCGCCGTTGACGCTGCGTCATAGGTAATCCCACCCATTCCGCTTTGCCCGCGCCGTGCCCAGATGAGCCAGCGGAGACGGATCATGCATCAGTCACCCAGGGGCCGCGGATCGTTCCTCCCTGAGATCGGCGGCCAGATCAAGCCCCGCTCCTGCCCTGAGCGGGGCTTGCCAGCCTTTGCCTTGCGCCACGGCAAGGCGACGCAGGATGCCCGGATTTCAGCGACTTATGGAGAAAATGGCGGTCCCAACACGATTCGAACGTGTGGCCTCTACCTTCGGAGGGTAGCGCTCTATCCAGCTGAGCTATGGGACCGCGAGCCCGTGTTGATTAGCCGCAAACGCGCGGCTCTGCAATGGGGTTCAGGCGAAAAGCTCGTGACAGAAGCCCAAACCGTCGACCAGCGCATCGACCTCGGCCCGGGTGTTGTACATGGCAAAGCTCGCCCGCGCCGTGGCCGTGACGCCGAAGAAGTCCAGAAGCGGCATGGCGCAATGCGTCCCGGCCCTGACGGCGATGCCGCGCTTGTCGAGGATGGTCGAGATGTCATGCGCATGCGCGCCCTGCATGGTCAGCGAAAAGATCGCGCCCTTGTCCGGCGCATCGCCCTGCATGGCCAGCCAGTTCAGGCTGCGCAGCCGCTCGCGGGCATAGTCGCGCAAGCCGCGTTCATGCGCGGCGATGTTCTCCATCCCGAGGCTCATCAGATATTCCAGCGCCGCGCCCAGGCCGATCTGGTTGACGATGCCGGGGGTGCCGGCCTCGAAGCGCAGGGGCGGGTCGGCATAGTCGACGGCGTCGCGGGTCACGATGCGGATCATGTCGCCGCCGCCCATGAAAGGCCGCATCTCGGCCTGGCGCTCGCGGCGGATCCAGATCGCGCCCGAGCCCGAGGGGCCATAGAGCTTGTGCCCGGTGATGCAGTAGAAATCGACGCCGAGCGCGCCCAGGTCCACCGGCATATGCACCGCGGCCTGGCTGCCGTCGGCCAGCACCGGCACCGAGGTTCCGCGCGCGATGGCGCCGACATCGACCACGGTGCCGGTCACGTTCGACATATGGGTGACGGCGATCAGCTTGGTGCGCGGGCCGATGGCGGCCAGCACCTTCTCGGCCGGCAGGCTGCCGTCGGGCTCGGGTTCGACCCATTTCAGCTGCACGCCCTGGCGCTCGCGCAGGAAATGCCAGGGCACGATATTGGCGTGATGCTCCAGCACCGACAGCAGGATCTCGTCGCCGGCCTGAAGCCGCGGCGCGGCCCAGCCATAGGAGACCAGGTTGATGCCCTCGGTCGCGCCCGAGGTGAAGATCACCTCGTTCTCATGCGGCGCGTGCAGGAAGCGGGCGATGATGCTGCGCACCCGTTCGTAATTCTCGGTCGCGAGGTTCGAAAGATAATGCAAGCCGCGGTGGACGTTGGCATATTCGCCCTCATAGGCGCGGGTGATGGCGTCGATCACCTGGCGCGGCTTCTGCGCGCTGGCGCCATTGTCCAGATAGACCAGCGGGCGACCGTTCACCTGCGTGGACAGGATCGGGAAATCGGCCCGGACCGTGTCGATGTCGAAGCTCATGGAGTCACCTCGGGGACGATGCCGAAGGCCGCCGCGAAAAGCGACAGCACGAAGCCCAGGACGAACAGGCTGCCGACCAGGCCCACCACCACCTTGGCGGTGCTGGTGAAGCCGTGCAGCGCCTTGGTCATGGTCACGGCAAGATAGAGGAACAGCCCGAAGGCCAGGATCGAAAGCAGCGCCGCCGTGGCCGGGAACAGCAGCGTCATTACCAGTTGCACCGCCTGCAGCCCGACCAGCAACAGCTCGACCCAGGCCACGACCAGCAGCGCATCGGCGAAATCGCCCTGGCCGCCGAACCAGCGGCCGACCTGTGCCATCATCAGCGCCGAGCCGACCATGGCGCCGAACTGCACTCCGGCCAGCGTCAGCGGATGCGACAGCAGGCGCGACAGCGCATTGTCGAACTCGACCGGGAACAGCATGAGCGACAGGCAGGCGAGCAGCGTGGACAGCGTCACCGCCAGCAGAAGCAGCGTCCAGCGCGCCGACATCGGCAGCGCCAGCCGGCGCAGAACCTGCAGCGCCGCCTCGGGCCTGCGCAGGGTCAGCACCACCAGATCGCCAAGATCGCCCGAAGTCATCCGTTCCCCGCCAATGCGCGCAGTCCCGCGCCCCATATCACCAGAAAGCCCAGGCCCGCCAGACCCCGGGTCAGGCTCAGCGCCGCGCCGGGGCCGACCAGCCCCTCGGTCAGGCCGGCCAGCAGCATGGCCGGCGCCACCGCGAGCAGCGCCCAGAACAGCGCCAGCCGGGAATTGCCGGGCGCGACCGGCCGCCCCGCCAGACGCGACAGCGCCGAGACCAGCGCCGCCACGGCATAGGCCAGCAGCGGCATCATGAACATCACCGCCAGCAGCGCGCCCCCCATGCGCGCATCGAACGGCACCGAGGGGTCGAGCTGCGCCGCCCGCTGATGCCCGGGGGCCTGAGCGATCAGGAACACCAGCATCGCCGCCATCAAAACGGCGATCAGGCCGCGCTCGGGCAGGCCGCGCAGGCCGGCGACGACCCGGCCGGGTGCCCACCAGCTTTGCACGATCCTGGGGACGATCCCGGCCTGTGCCACCTTGGCCGTCAGCCCTTGGCGCGGGTGGTCAGCCATTCGTCCAGCCGGACCAGGATGGCGTCGCGCAGCTCGTCATTCTCGATCTCGGCCAGCGCATCGGCCAGGAAGGACAGGACCAGCAGCACGATGGCCTGTTCCCTGGGCACGCCGCGCGAGCGCAGGTAGAACATCGCCGTCTCGTCCAGCGCGCCGGTGGTCGAGCCATGCGAGCACTTCACGTCGTCGGCATAGATTTCCAGCTCGGGCTTGGCGAGGAACTGGCTGCCCTCGTCCAGCAGAAGCCCCTGGCTGATCTGGTAGCCGTCGGTCTTCTGCGCGCCGGGCTTGACCAGGATCTTGCCCTGAAAAATGCCATGCGCGCCGTTCTTCAGCACCTTCTTGAACACCTGGCGGCTTTCGCAGCGCTCGGCGGCATGGGTGATGAAGACGGTGTCGTCGTGGTGGAAGGCACCCTCGTCGCCATCGCCCAGAACGGCGGCGGCGATATGGGCCACGGCATCGTCGCCGGCGATCTCGATCACGCCCTCGTTGCGCATCATCCGGCCGTTGACCGACAGCGCGAAGGACTTGAACAGCGCGCCCTCGCCCACGCGGGCGAAGATGTGGCCGATGCCCAGCTTGGCGTCATCGGCACGCTTGCTGGAGATGTGGTGGAAGCGCGCGCCCGCGGCCAGATCCACCTCGAGCATCGTGTTCGAGCGGGCGCCGATGCCGCCGGTTTCCAGCAGCGTCAGCTCGGCGCCGGGTTCGAGCTTGACGACATGGTGCAGCACCACGTCCGCCGCCGCGTCCTGGCGGCGGTAAAGCACATGCAGCGGGCGCGAGACCGGGCCGGTGACACGGATCAACAGCCCGTCGCGGGCGGCGAGCGTGTTCAGCACCGCGAAGGGCCGCTTGACCGGGACCTGGCCGGCGGCCTCCAGCGTGCCGTAAAGCCCGACCGCCCAATGGTCGGCACCCCTGTCGGCAGCGGCGAGGCTTTCGATCTGCAAGCCCTCGGCCGACAGATCGTCCGAGGCGGCGGCATCGAAGACGCCGTCGACGAAAACCAGCGTCAGCCGGTCGATGTCGCTGAACAGCGAGGCATCGCGCGCCGGCACCGACAGCGGTTCGGGGCGCGGGGCGTTGAAGGGCGCGGGGTCGGTATAGCGCCAGTATTCGTCGCGGGCGCCGGGCAGGCCCATGGAAGCGAGCCGCTCGGCCGCATCCCGGCGCGCGGCTGCGGTGAACCCGCCCTGCGGCAAGTCCAGCGCCTCAAGCCGGGCCGACAGCGCCGAGGCGCCGGGCCGTGCCTTGCCCTCGACCGCCGGGGTCTGGGCCGACAGAACAGCCGTGTCCGCCATCAGCCGACCTCCGCCAGCAGGTCGCCATAGCCGTTCCGCTCGACCTCCAGCGCCAGCTCGGGGCCGCCGGTCTTGACGATGCGGCCGGCCGACATGATGTGGACCACGTCCGGTTTGATATGGTCCAGCAGGCGCTGGTAATGGGTGATGACCAGGAAGCTGCGCTCGGGCGAGCGCAGCGCGTTCACGCCATCGGCAACCAGCCGCATGGCGTCCACGTCCAGGCCCGAATCGGTCTCGTCCAGGATGCACATGCGCGGCTCCAGCATGGCCATCTGCAGGATCTCGTTGCGCTTCTTCTCGCCGCCCGAGAAGCCGACGTTCACCGGGCGCTTCAGCATCTCGCCGTCGATCTTCAGCGTCTTGGCCTTTTCGCGCACCAGCTTCAGGAACTCGGCCGAGCTGAGCTCTTCCTCGCCGCGCGCCTTGCGCTGCGCATTCAGCGCCGTGCGCAGGAAGGTCAGGTTGCCGACGCCGGGGATCTCGACCGGATACTGGAAGGCCAGGAACAGGCCAGCGCTCGCGCGCTCCTCGGGCTCCATGTCCAAGAGGTCGTGGCCGTCCAGGCTCGCCTCGCCCTCGGTCACCTGATAGCCGTCGCGGCCCGACAGCACATAGGACAGGGTCGACTTGCCCGAACCGTTCGGGCCCATGATCGCATGGACCTCGCCCGCCGGCACGGTCAGGTCGACGCCGTTCAGGATCTGCTTGTCCTCGTCTTCAAGTTTGACGTGCAGGTTCTTGATTTCCAGCATTTTTATTCCCTCAAACGGTCGTGGCGGCGCGCGCGGCGGGCGCCCTTGTGTTCATGTCGCGGCGGCGGCCGGTCATCCGACCGAGCCTTCGAGGCTGATCGCCACCAGCGATTGCGCCTCCATGGCGAATTCCATCGGCAGGGCCTGCAAGACCTCGCGGCAGAACCCGTTCACCACCAGCGCCACGGCGGCCTCCTCGTCGATGCCGCGGGCGCGGCAATAGAACAGCTGGTCGTCGTCCACCTTCGAAGTCGTCGCCTCGTGCTCCACCCGGGACGAGGTATTCTTCACCTCGATATAGGGGACGGTATGGGCGCCGCATTGATCGCCGATCAGCAGGCTGTCGCATTGCGTGTAGTTGCGGCTGTTGGTGGCGCGCGGGTGCATCGACACCAGGCCGCGATAGGTGTTCTGCGCCTTGCCGGCGGAAATCCCTTTGGAAACAATGCGCGAGCGGGTGTTCTTGCCAAGATGGATCATCTTGGTGCCGGTATCCGCCTGCTGCATGTTGTTGGCGATGGCGATCGAATAAAACTCGCCCTGGCTTTCCTCGCCGCGCAGGATGCAGGAGGGGTATTTCCAGGTGATCGCGCTGCCGGTTTCCACCTGCGTCCACATCACCTTGGCGCGGGCCTCGCGGCAATCGGCGCGCTTGGTGACGAAGTTGTAGATGCCGCCCTTGCCTTCCTCGTCGCCGGGGAACCAGTTCTGCACGGTGGAATATTTCACCTCGGCATCCTCGAGGATGACGATTTCCACAACCGCCGCGTGCAGCTGCGCCACGTCGCGCTTGGGCGCGGTGCAGCCTTCCAGATAGCTGACATAGGCGCCCTTGTCGGCGATGATCAGCGTGCGCTCGAACTGGCCGGTATTTTCGGCATTGATGCGGAAATAGGTCGAAAGCTCCATCGGGCAGCGCGTGCCCGGCGGCACATAGACGAAGCTGCCGTCCGAGAAGACCGCCGAGTTCAGCGTGGCGAAGAAATTGTCCGATTGCGGCACGACCGAGCCGAGGTATTTCTTCACCAGTTCGGGATGCTCGCGGATCGCCTCGCTGATCGAGCAGAAGATGACGCCGGCCTTGGCCAGTTCGTCCTTGAAGGTGGTGCCGACGCTGACGCTGTCGAAGACCGCATCGACCGCGACCTTGCGCCCTTCGGCCGGCGCGCCCTCGGCGCCCTCGATCCCGGCCAGGATCATCTGTTCCTTCAGCGGGATGCCCAGCTTTTCATAGGTCGCCAGCAGCTTCGGATCGACCTCGTCCAGCGACTTCGGCTTTACCGCCATGCTTTTCGGCCGGGCATAGTAATACTGGTCCTGGTAGTCGATTACCGGATAGTTCAGCATCGCCCATTTCGGCTCGACCATGGTCTGCCAGCGGCGGAAGGCGGCCAGGCGCCATTCCAGCATCCACTCCGGCTCGGCGTTCTTTTCCGAGATCAGCCGGACGATGTCCTCGTTGATGCCCTTGGGGGCATAGTCCATCTCGATCTCGGTATCCCAGCCGTATTTGTAAGACCCCATGTTCTGGACGGTCTCGACGGTCTCGCGGTCTACGCCCTCGCGGACTTCGATGGCCTCGCCGGTCTCAACAGACATCTCACACCCTTCCCGCGGTTTCCCGCTGATCATTCCTTTGCCGCCAGCGGTCGCGCGCCGCCAGCCAGGCATCCGCGAAACGCTGAACGTCCCGAGGGTCCGTCGTCGGACCGATCGAGACGCGGATCGCATCGCCCGCCCATTCCGGCGCGATCCCCATGGCCGTCAGGACGGAGCTTGGCCGGACCTTGCCCGAGGAACAGGCCGAGCCTGCCGAAACGGCAAATCCGGCGAGGTCCATCTGCATCACCTGCGTCTCTCCGCGCCATCCCGGCGTCAGGATCGACAATGTATTCGGCAGGCGGCGGGATTCGCGCCCCGGAAATGTAACCATTTCTGTCCGGGATTCCAGAGCACCCATCAGTGAATCGCGGATTTCACCCATTTTTTCACCGATTCCTTGATCCAGATCATTCTGCGCCGCCTTTGCGGCCGCGGCAAAGCCCAGAATGCCGATCAGGTTCTCGGTCCCGGCGCGGCGACCCTGCTCTTGCCCGCCGCCCTTGATGCGCGCCTCGATGTCGGTGCCGCGCCGGACGACCAGGGCGCCGATGCCGCGCGGACCGCCCAGCTTGTGGGCCGAGACGAAGCCCGCCTGCACGCCCAGCCAGTTGAAGGCAAAGGGAACTTTCCCGAAGGCCTGGGTCATGTCGCTGACCGCCAGCCCCTCGGGCAGGTCCTGGATCACCCCGGTCTCGGCATTGGCGAGTTGCAGCGTCGCGCCGGCCGGGTTGGGCACCGCCACGGTGCCCGCCGCATCGACCTGCAGGACGTCGCGGCACCAGGCCAGCACGGCGGCATGCTCGACCCCGGCGCAGGCCAGGTCGCGCCCGCCCAGGATCAGCGCCGCGCTTTCCGTCGCGCCCGAGGTGAAGATGACATCCGCGCCTTCGGCCCCCAGCGCCGTGGCGATCTCCTCGCGCGCGCGCTCCAGCGCCGATTTCGCCGCCCGCCCCTCGGCATGGACCGAGGACGGGTTGCCGACGATCTCGCTCGCCTCCAGCATCGCCGCGCGCGCCTCGGGGCGCAGCGGCGCGGTGGCGTTCCAGTCCAGATAAACCCTGTTCATGCCCGATCCCCCGGCAAGGTGTCGCCCGCATGGTTCAGGGCATCGGCCAGCCGCGCCGCCAGCCGGCGCGCCACCTCGTCCTTGCCAAGCCGCGGCCAGCTTTCCGTCCCGGCGGCCGAGATCAGCGTCACCGCATTCTCGGCCCCGCCCATGATGCCGGTCGAGGGGCTCACGTCATTCGCCACGATCCAGTCGCAACCCTTGCGCATCAGCTTGGCGGTGGCATTGGCCAGCACATCGTCGGTCTCGGCCGCAAAGCCCACGACCAGTTCGGGCCGGCCCTGCCGCAACTGGCTGATCCAGGCCAGAATATCCGGGTTCTCCGCGAATTGCAGCTCGGGCAGCTGGCCCGAGCCGTCCTTCTTGATCTTGCCGTTGCGGGCATTGGCGACATGCCAGTCGGCCACGGCGGCGGCCATCACGGCGGCATCGGCGGGCAGCGCATCCTCGACCGCGTCGCGCATCTGGCGCGCGGTCTCGACGGCGATCACCTCGACGCCCTCCGGCGGCGGCACCTCGGCCGGGCCGGTGACGAAGCTGACCCGCGCGCCCAGGTCGCGCAGCGCGGCCGCGATGGCCGTGCCCTGTGCGCCGCTGGACCGGTTGGCGATATAGCGCACCGGGTCGATCGGCTCATGCGTCGGGCCCGAGGTCACGATGACATGCCGCCCGGTCAGCACCCGCTGCGGCAGCGACACCACCGCTTCGGGCGGCAGGCGCAGCGGCTTGTCGTGGCCAAGCGCGCTGCGGATCGCCGAAAGAATCGCCTCGGGCTCGGCCATGCGGCCGGGGCCGTATTCGCCGCAGGCCATGTCGCCCTCGTCCGGGCCGACGAAGCGGATGCCGTCGTTCTCCAGCGTGTCGAGGTTGCGCTGCGTCGCCGGATGCTGCCACATGCGCACGTTCATCGCCGGCGCCACCAGCACCGGCTTGTCGGTCGCCAGGAGCAAGGTCGAGGCAAGGTCGCCCGCCAGCCCCGCCGCCATCTTCGCCAGCAGGTCCGCCGTGGCCGGCGCCACCACGACCAGATCGGCGGCGCGCGACAGCTGGATATGGCCCATCTCGGATTCGCGGGTCAGGTCGAAAAGCGCGGTATGGCACGGCGATTCCGCCAGCGACGACAGCGTCAGCGGCGTCACGAACTCGGCCCCCGCTGCGGTCAGCACCGGCACCACCGCGCCGCCCTCGCGCCGGATCATGCGGATCAGCTCGGGGATCTTGAAGGCGGCGATTCCTCCGCCGACGATCAGCAATATGCGGCTGCCCTGCATGGTCGCTTCCTTTGCCGTGACGCTTGGCAAGGACATAGGCCGAAGCGGGGGCCGGAACAAGCGAGCCGCGCCCGTTAACCAATCTTTAAGCCTTGCTGGGTTAATCCGGGCCGGGGTGACGTGGGGACGACGATGGTGGCGATTGCCTATACCGTGGCCTTCGACGGGGTCGAGGCGCGGCTGGTCGAGGTGCAATGTTCGGTCTCAGCCGGGCTGCCGGGCTTCGGCATCGTCGGCCTGCCCGACAAGTCGGTCAGCGAGGCGCGCGAGCGAGTCAAGGCCGCCTTCGGCGCGCTGTCGATCGCCATGCCGTCGCGACGGGTGACGGTGAACCTGTCGCCGGCCGACCTGCCGAAAGAGGGCTCGCATTTCGACCTGCCCATTGCGCTCGCGGTGCTGGCCGCGCTGGAGGTGGTTCCGGCCGAGGCGCTGGAGCGCGTGGTCTCGCTGGGCGAGCTGGCGCTGGACGGCCGGCTTTCGCCGGTGACGGGCGCCCTGCCCGCCGCCATGGCCGCGGCCGAGGATGGCCGGGCGCTGATCGTGCCGCGCGCCTGCGGCCCCGAGGCGGCCTGGGTCGCCGCCGTCCCCGTGCTTGCGCCGCGCACGCTGCGCGAGGCGGTGGACCACCTGACCGACCGCGCACCCCTGCCCCGCGCCCAGCCGGGCGAACTGGCCGAGACCGCGCGCGCCGCCGATCTGTCCGAGGTCATAGGCCAGGAACGCGCGCGCCGCGCCATCGAGATCGCCGCCGCCGGCCGCCACCACCTGCTGATGGTCGGCCCCCCCGGCGCCAGCAAGTCGATGCTGGCGACGCGGCTGCCCGGCATCCTGCCGCCGCTGACCCCGCAAGAGGCGCTGGAGACCTCGGTCATCCATTCCGTCGCCGGCCAGCTGGCCGAGGGCGGCATCTCGCGCAGTGCGCCCTTCTGCCAGCCGCATCACACCGCCTCGATGGCGGCCATGGTCGGCGGCGGGCGCGGCGCCCGGCCCGGCCAGGCCAGCATCGCCCATAACGGCGTGCTGTTCCTCGACGAACTGCCGGAATTCGAGCGCCGAGTCATCGACGCCCTGCGCGAGCCGATCGAAACCGGCGAGATCCATGTCTCGCGCGCCAATGCCCATATCCGCTATCCGGCGCGCTTCCTGCTGGTCGCCGCCGCGAACCCCTGCCGCTGCGGCGAGATCGCCGATGCCGGCCAGACCTGCAGCAAGGCGCCGCGCTGCGGGGCGGATTACCTGGGGCGGATCTCGGGGCCGATGATGGACCGCTTCGACCTGCGCTCGAGGTGCCGCAGGTTTCGATTGCCGACCTGGGCCTGCCCGCGACCGGCGAAAGCTCGGCCACGGTCGCCGAGCGGGTGACGGCGGCCCGCGGCATCCAGGCCCGGCGCTTTGCCGACCACCCGCGGGCGCGGGTCAATGCCGACGCCTCGGGCCGGCTGCTCGAGGAGATCGCGCCGCTCGACAGCGAGTGCCGGTCGCTGCTCGCGCTCGCGGCCGAAAAGCTGGGGCTGACCCCGCGCGGCTACCACCGCATCCTGCGCAGCGCCCGCACCATTGCCGACCTCGACGATTCGCCGGCGATCCGCCAGCCGCACCTGGCCGAGGCGCTGTCCTATCGCCTGCCCTTCGGCCGCCCCGACTGACGAGAGTTGCGGGATGGCTGGCAGGGCGCTCCGAAGCCACCCGGTTGCCACCCGCTATGACCGCTGTCCGAAGGTCTTCTTTCCGCCATAGCCCGCGCCGCCACCGTCATGTTCTGGCTATGACACGTGAACGAGATGCCGTAACGGGGCCTGCGTCGCGACCCGCCCGTTACCGTTGCAAGATTGAGGGCAAGCTGGCGCCATTCCCGTATCGGATCTACATGGAGGACTGCGGGATGAAGCTGTTTGTCGGGCTGGATGTGTCGCTGGAGAAGACCGCGATCTGCGTGATCAGCGAGCATGGGAAGATCGTGAAGGAGGCGCAGGTGGCCAGCGAGCCCAAAGCGCTGTCGTGCTGGATCTGCGACCAGGACGGCGCAATTGCCGCCGTCGGGCTTGAGGCTGGCCCCTTGTCGCAGTGGCTGCATCGCGGGTTGTCAGATGCGGGACTACCTGTCGTTCTAATGGAAACCAGACAGGTAAAAGGCGCCCTGAAGGCCATGCCGATCAAGACGGACCGGCGGGATGCAGAGGGTATTGCACGTCTGATTCATCTTGGTTGGTTCCGACCCGTTCATTGCAAATCGGTGTCTGCACAGGAGGTTAGAGCGGTGCTCAGCGCTCGTAAGGCTGTGCAACAAGGGTTTATCACGCTGGAAATGTCACTGCGCGGGCTGCTGCGGAACTTCGGGCTCAAGGTTGGCACCATATCCCGCGGCAGGTTCGAACAGCGTATCCGCGAACTGGCGGCGGGCAACCCGATGCTGGAAGCGGCAACCGAACCCATGCTTCGCGCGCGCGCGGCGCTGCGGCGAGAGCTGGCGGGTCTTGAACGCAATGTCCGTCAACTCTCCCAGGAAGATCCGGTCTGTCGTCGGCTGATGTCGATGCCCGGGATCGGCGCCGTCGTGGCGTTGACCTATCGATCCGCTGTCGATGATCCCGCCCGCTTCACATCCTCGAAGAAGGTCGGACCATGGGTCGGCCTGACGCCGTCTCGCAACCAGTCGGGCGAGCGCGACATCTCGGGCGGGATCACCAAGGCAGGCGACGTCAACCTTCGACGCGCGCTGTGCCAGGCCGCAACCGTCATGATGCATCGTGGACGGGCGAGCTGGCTGCGAACCTGGGCGGCAAAACTTGCGCGCCGTCGGGGTGCCAAGCGCGCGATGGTTGCGCTGGCCCGCCGCATCGCCGTGATCCTGCACCGGATGTGGAAGGATGACACCGACTTCCGTTTTGACATTCCCGTGCTTCATGCCGGCTGAAGACACAGATTCCAGACTGCTGCCCGCCTGATCGCGGGCCTTCGAGGTCCCCACGGGACGCGGTTCCGGTGATGCCGTGCTCAGGACTGATGCCGATCGTATCGAGCACGCCAATGAGATGGGCACATCGGAATTGCATTGAACCAGCATCATGTTGGCAGCCACAGCGCTGACCACGGACCGAAGCATGCACCCGGGTCGATCTCAGGCGAAGGCTGCCGAACAGGGAAGCAGATCACTTTCTCAAAGAACAAGACCGCGCGCTCCGGCGGCACATCCCGTATGCGCAAAACCGCTTGACTGGGACGACCCCGTTACCGAAGTCCTGACACTAGCGATGGGCCTGGGCTTGCGGGCGGGGTTGCTTCAAACCACCGCTTGGATATCCGCGCTAAAGCGATGCACGATGCTCGGGTTACGAAAACGGCATCCGAATCATTCCGGCCGTCAGCCTTGAGGCGCTTGCCCACGGGCAGCCAGCCTGCGCTCGATGGCTTCCCAGATCAGCGCGGCGGCATTGATGCCGTCGAACCGCTCCAGTTCCTGGATGCCAGTGGGCGAGGTCACGTTGATTTCGGTCAGCCAGCCGTCGATGACGTCGATGCCCGTGAAGAGTAACCCCTTTTCGCGCAGGACCGGGCCGATGACCGCGCAGATCTCGTGTTCGCGTGCGGTCAGGCCGATCTTCTCCGGACTGCCGCCGACATGCATGTTCGAGCGGACCTCGCCGGCGGCAGGCACCCGGTTGATGGCACCGACCGGATCGCCGTCGACAAGGATGATGCGCTTGTCGCCCTTGACCACGGCGGGCAGATATTTCTGCGCGATGATCGGCTCGCGGCTGCTCGCGAGAAAGGTCTCGACCAGAGAGGACAGGTTTGGATCGTCCGGCCGCATGTGGAAGATGCCGACGCCGCCATTGCCGTAAAGCGGCTTCAGGATGAAATCGCCATGCCGCCGCCGGAAATCGCGGATCTGCGCCAGGTCGCGGGTAATCAGGGTCGGCGGCGTCAGTTCGGGGAAATCCAGAACCAGCAGCTTCTCGGGGCTGTTGCGGACCCAGAACGGGTCGTTCACCACGAAGGTGTCCGGATGCACGCGGTCCAGCAGATGGGTCGTGGTGATGTAGCCCATGTCGAAAGGCGGATCCTGACGCAGCCAGACGACGTCGAAATCGCCCAGGTCGACATCCGCCCAGTCGCCGAAATCGACGTGATTGCCCTGTTCGCGGCGCAGGGTGACCGGCCTGCCCCGGGCGACGATGCGACCTTCGACATAGCTCAGCCGGTCGGCAGTATACTGGAACAGCCGATGGCCGCGCGCCTCGGCCTCGAGCCCCAGCCGGAAGGTGCTATCCCCATCGATCGAGACATGCTCGATCGGGTCCATCTGCAGGGCCACGTAAAGACTCATGCGATCATCTCCCGCCTGTTCCAGCGGAGTTCTGGCCCGGCTATCGGGCCATTGCAAGCGTGCCGTCAGTTGCCGCCGAAGGCATTCTCGTGAATCTCCACCCGCCCGAACTGGTCGACCAGCGCGGCATCGAATCGCATCGGGGTCAGCAGGCCGGTCGACAGGCGGCCGCAGAATTCCATCGCGGCGTTGCAGATACGCATGATCTGCCGGCGTCCGATCCGCTCGGCCGCCCAATGGTGAAAGCTGGCCTTCTTGACCTCGACAAAGACATATTCGCCGTCCTTGCACAGGATCAGGTCGATCTCGCCGCCCTGGCCGCGCCAGCGTTCGGCGATGAGATCATAGCCGCGCATGCCGTATTCCCGCGCGACGGAGTCCTCGGCCATCCGGCCGCCCGAGCAGGCCACCGTGCCGCGCCAGGCCCGGGCATCCAGGGCCACCGCCGGCGTGAAATCCCTTTCATGCTTCATTCCCGTTCCTTCCTCATCTGCACGGCCAGCGCATAGACATCGCGGCGCGGCAGGCCGAATCTCGTGGCGATCTCGGTCGCGGCGGCCTTGACCGGCATGTCTTCGGGCAGGTCGGCCAGCGCATCGCGCAGATTAGCTTCGCTGGGCGCGAGAGGCTGCGGATGGCCGAACAGCACGACGATTTCGCCGCGCAAGCCTTCCTCCGGTATCCGTTCCGCCAGTTCCGCCGCCGTCCCGCGCATCACCTCTTCGAATTTCTTGGTCAGTTCCCTGCAGATCACTGTAGCCCGATTCGCCTCAGCATCGCAGACATTCTCCAACAATTGCTTAACGCGCCTGGGGCTTTCGAAGGCGATGACCGTGGCCTCGACCGCGCGCCAGCTTTCGATCCATTTGCGCCGTGCCCCGGCCGCCGCCGGCGGAAAGCCGACGAAAAGGAAACGGTCGCTGGGCAGGCCCGAGACCGAGAGCGCCGCCAGCGCCGCCGAGGGGCCGGGCAGCGCCCGCACCGCATGACCGGCCTCGGCCGCGTCGCGTGCCAGCCGGTAGCCCGGATCGGCAACCAGCGGCGTGCCCGCGTCCGAGGCATAGGCCACCGACTTCCCCTGCTCCAGCGCCGCCAGCACCGCCGGGCGGGCCCGGTCGGCGTTATGGTCGTGATAGGCGATCAGGCGCCGGCCGCGCAGCGCGATGCCATGGATGTCCATCAGGTGGCGCAGGTTGCGGGTGTCCTCGGCCGCCAGCACGTCGGCGGTGTTCAGCACGTCGAGCGCCCGCAGCGTGATGTCGCGCGCCGCGCCGATCGGCGTCGCCACCAGATAGAGCCCGGCTTCGGGCGCACTGGCCGAAATCGAGAGCGAGACCGCCCGCGCGCCCGTCCCGGTTGTGCTGGCGCCATTCTCCATCGCGGATCCTTTCTGTCTGCCCACAAACGGGCCGCCCGCATGGGGCAAGTTGCCTTGTCCGGAATATGCCAATAACCTGCCCCCATCAAACCCCCAGCCTCGATCCAACAGGGAATCACGCCATGACCGTCCTGAAAACGATCCGCGGCGCCTTCGATCTGCGCCGCCCGGCCGCGCGTATCGCAGCCGTGCTTGCCGCCATGACGCTTGCCGCCTGCGAGCCGGTCGGGACGGGGGCCTCGGGTCCGCAGACCGGCCAGGCCATCGACCCGTCGCAGCCGGTGCCGGTGGCGCTGCTGGTGCCGGGCGGCAATGCCGACCTGGACTGGCTGGCGCGCTCGCTGACGAATTCCGCCAGGATGGCTGCGGCCGATGCGCGCGGTGCCACCATCGACCTGCGCGTCTACAATGCCGGCTCCGAGCCGGGCGCCGCCGTCGCTTCGGCCAACCAGGCGGTCAGCGAAGGCGCCAAGATCATCCTGGGCCCGCTGTTCGCCGACAGCGCCAATGCGGTCGGCAATGCCATGGCGCCCCGGGGCGTCAACGTGCTGTCCTTCTCGAATAACACCGACATCGCCGGCGGCAATGTCTTCGTGCTGGGCAATACCTTCGACAATGTCGCCGACCGGCTGGTGAAATACGGCGTCCGGAATGGCAAGCGCCGCATCCTGATGGTGGCCGAGGACGACGCGGCGGGCCAGGTCGGCGCCCGCGCCATCGAGCGTGCCATCCAGCGCAATGGCGCGAGCCTTGCCGGCAGCGCGGTGCATCCGGTGTCGAAACAGGGCATCGACGGCATCATCCCGAATGTCACCGCGGCGGCGCTGTCGGGCAATGTCGACGCGGTCTTCCTGACCGCCAACCAGGGCGCGGTGCTGCCCTATCTGACCGACAGGCTGGCCGATGCGGGCGTCACCTCGGCCTCGGTGCAGATGATGGGGCTGACGCGCTGGGACCAGCCCTCGGCCCGGTTGCAGCTGCGCGGGGTGCAGGGCGGCTGGTTCGCTATTCCCGACACGACGATGAAGGCGCAGTTCGACCAGCGCTATCGCGCCGCCCATGGCGAGACGCCGCACGAGCTGGGCTCGCTGGGCTATGACGGGGTCGCGGCCATCGCCGCCCTGGTCCGCGCCGGCAAGCGCAATGCGCTGACCACCGCCGGGCTGACCCAGAACTCGGGCTTCGCCGGGATTCAGGGCGCCTTCCGCCTGCGCCGCGACGGCACCAACGAACGCGCGTTGGCCGTGGCCACGGTGCGCGGCAACCAGCTGGTGGTGCTGGACCCGGCCCCGCGCAGCTTTGGCGGCTTCGGGTTCTGATCTTGAGCGCAGGCAAGACCGAGACCCTGCCGCAAAGCGCCCCGGCCCTGCCCGGGGCGCATTCCCTCTTCGCGCCCGAGTCCTTCCTGCCGGCGCTGACTGCCGCCCTGCAAGGCGCGGGCGACCCGCGCGAGATCCGCGCCCGCGCCGTCGCCCTGCTGACCCAGGCCCGCACCGCCGCCATGGCCGACATCGCCGCAGGCTTCATGTCCCACCCGCGCGCCGCGCGCGAGACGGTGCGCGCCATCGCCAGCCTGACCGATGCGACCGTCATCGCCATCCACCACGTCGCCACCACCATCCTGCACCCGCTGGCCGATCCGACCGATGCCGAGCGGCTGTCGGTGCTGGCCATCGGCGGCTACGGCCGCGCCGAGATGGCGCCGCAATCCGACGTCGACCTGCTGTTTCTGACCCCCTGGAAGATCTCGGGCTGGGTCGAGAGCGTGGTCGAATCCATGCTCTACATGCTGTGGGACCTGAAGCTGAAGGTCGGGCAATCCACCCGCTCGGTCGACGATTGCATCCGGCTTGGCGCCGGCGACATGACGATCCGCACCAGCCTTCTGGAGCACCGGCTGATCTGCGGACATGCCGCCACCGCCGAGACGCTGCGCGACCGGCTGTGGAGCGAGCTCTTCGACAAGAGCGTGCCGCAATTCATCGAGGCCAAGCTCGCCGAGCGCGCCGAGCGCCACCGCCGCCAGGGCGGCCAGCGCTATGTGCTGGAACCGAACGTCAAGGAGGGCAAGGGCGGGTTGCGCGACCTGCAGACCCTCTACTGGATCGCGAAATACATCCACCGCGTCGACCGCGCCGTCGAGCTGGTCGACCTGGGCTTCTTCACCAAGGAAGAGCACCTGACCTTCTGGCAGGCCGAGGATTTCCTGTGGGCGGTGCGCTGCCACCTGCACCTGATCGCCGGCCGGCCGCAGGACCAGCTGACCTTCGACATGCAGGTCGAGGTGGCAATGCGCATGGGCTATCGCGACCTCGGCGGCCGGCGCGCGGTCGAGATCTTCATGCAGGACTATTTCCTGCACGCGACCAAGGTGGGCGAGCTGACGCGCGTCTTCCTGGTCGCGCTCGAGGCGCGCCACCTCTACCGCGCGCCGATCATGAACCTGCTGTTCCAGCGCCGCCGCCGCATCCGGCCCGGGTTCCGGCTGGACCGCGGCCGGCTGAACTTCGTCGATGAAAAGCAGTTCCTGTCCGACCCGCTGAACATCCTGCGCCTGTTCGAGGAGGCCCTGCGCACCGGCATCCTGATCCACCCCGACGCCATGCGCGCGGTGGCGGCGAACCTCGATCTGATCGACGACCGCATGCGCTCGGACCCCGAGGCGGTGCGGATCTTCCTGGACCTGCTGCTGAAGCACGGCAACCCGGAACGCTCGCTGCGGCGGATGAACGAGCTTGGCGTTCTGGCCGCCTTCATTCCGGAATTCGCCCCGGTCGTCGCGATGATGCAGTTCAACGTCTATCACCATTACACGGTCGACGAGCACCTGATCCAATGCGTCGCGGCCTTGGCCGCCATCGAGCGCGGCGACGATGTCGAGGATCTGCCCATGGTCAGCAAGATCATGAAGGGCAAGGTCAACCGCCGGGTGATCTACCTGGCCGTGCTGCTGCACGACATCGGCAAGGGCCGGAGCGAGGATCACTCGATCCTGGGCGCGCGGCTGGCGCGGCGGATCTGCACCCGCTTCGGCCTGCCGGTGGATGAGATCGAGACCATCGAATGGCTGATCCGCAACCACCTGCTGATGTCGGACGTGGCGCAAAAGCGCGACATCGCCGATCCGCGCACGCTGCGCGACTTTGCCAAGGCGGTGAAGACGGTCAAGCGGCTGGACATGCTGCTGGTGCTGACGGTCTGCGACATTCGCGGCGTCGGGCCCGGCACCTGGAACAACTGGAAGGCCATGCTGCTGCGCAAGCTGCACCGCGAGACGGCGCTGGCGCTGCAGAACGGCCTCGAGGAGCTGAACCGCGACAAGCGCACCGGCGAGGCGAAACGCTCGCTGCGCCACCTGCTGGCCGCGAAGTCCTGGGAGCCGAAGGCGATCAAGGCCGAGCTGGCGCGCCATTACGACGCCTATTGGCCCGGCCTGCCGACCGAGACGCAATCGGTCTTTGCCCATCTGCTGGCGGGCGTCGGCGATGACGAGATCCGCATCGACCTGCACCCCGACACCGACCGCGACGCGACCCGCGCGGCCTTCGTGCTGGCCGACCATCCCGGCATCTTTTCCCGCATGGCGGGGGCCCTGGCGCTGGTCGGCGCCAATATCGTCGATGCGCGCACCTATACCACCAAGGACGGATTCGCCACCGCGGTCTTCTGGCTGCAGGACGCCGACGGCCATCCCTATGCCGCCGACCGCCTGCCGCGCCTGCGCAAGATGATCGAGCGCACGCTGAAGGGCGAGATCGTCGCGCGCGAGGCGCTGGCCGGCCGCGACAAGCCGAAAAAGCGCGAGGCGGCCTTCCGCTTCCCGACGCATATCACCTTCGACAACGAGGCCTCGGACGTCTACACGGTGATCGAGGTCGACACCCGCGACCGCCCCGGCCTGCTTTACGACCTGACCCGGACCCTGGCCGAGAACCACATCCAGATCGCCAGCGCGGTCATCGCCACCTTCGGCGCCCAGGTCGTCGACACCTTCTATGTCAAGGACATGTTCGGGCTGAAGCTGCACCAGCAGGGTCGCCGCGACACGCTGGAAAAGAAGCTGCGCCAGGCCCTCAAGGACGGGACCGAGCGCGCGGAAAAGGCCGAGCGCCCGCTTGGCGGGACGTTCTGAAGGGACAGCGATGCAACCGATAAGACTGATCCGGGGCTTCCTCTCGGTGGGGGCGTGGACGCTGGCCAGCCGCGTCGTGGGCTTTGTCCGCGACGTTATGATGGCGGCCTATCTGGGCGCCGGCCCGGTGGCCGAGGCCTATAACGTCGCCTTCCGCCTGCCCAACATGTTCCGCCGCTTCTTCGGCGAGGGCGCCTTCAACACCGCCTTCGTGCCGATGTTCGCCAAGCGCCTGGAGGGGGAAGAGGATGCCCGCGCCTTCGCCGAAGAGGCGTTCTCGGGCCTGTTCACCGTGGTGCTGGTCGTCTCGGTCATCGCACATTTCGCCATGCCCTGGCTGGTCTTTGCCATGGCGGCCGGGTTCTACGGCGACCCGCGCTTCGACCTTGCGGTGATGTATGGCCGGATCTGCTTTCCCTATATCCTGTTCATCTCGCTGACGGCGCTGCTTTCGGGGCTGCTGAACGCGGGCGGGCGCTTCGTCGCGGCGGCGGCGGCGCCGGTGCTGATGAACTTCATCCTGATCGCCGCCATGCTGCTGGCGCATCGCTATGGCTGGGACATGGGCGGTGCCATGGCCTGGTCCACGCCGGTCTCGGGCATCGCGCAATTCCTGACCGTCTGGTGGGCGGCCAAGCGCATGGGCTTTCCGCTGCGGCTGCGCCTGCCCCGGCTTTCGCCCGACATGAAGCGGCTGATCGCGGTGGCGGGACCCGCCGTGCTGGCCGGCGGCGTGGTGCAGATCAACCTGATGGTCGGACAGCAGGTCGGCTCGTTCTTCGACGGCGCGGTGGCCTGGCTGACCTATGCCGACCGGCTGTATCAGCTGCCGCTGGGCGTGGTGGGCATCGCCATCGGCATCGTGCTGCTGCCCGACATCTCGCGCCGGCTGAAGGCGGGCGACACCGGCGGCGGCCGGCACGCCTATAACCGCGCCGCCGAATTCGCGCTGTTTTTGACCGTGCCGGCGGCGGTGGCGCTGGTGGTGGCGGCCGGGCCGCTGATCGCGGTCCTGTTCGGGCGGGGCAAGTTCCTGGCCTCGGACGTCGGCCCGACGGCGCAGGCGCTGGCGATCTATGGCCTGGGCCTGCCGGCCTTCGTTCTGCAAAAGGTGCTGCAGCCGCTGTATTTCGCGCGCGAGGACACGAAGAAGCCGTTCCGCTTTGCCGTCTGGTCGATGGTGGTGAACGCGGTGCTGGCCTTGGGCCTCGCGCCGCTGATCGGCTTTTCGGCCGCCGCCTGGGGCACGACCGTCGCCGGCTGGACCATGGCGGCGCAGCTCTGGCACGGCACCCGCGCCTTTGGCGAGGCGGCCGAGCTCGACGATCGGTTGCGCCACCGCCTGCCGCGCATCGCGCTGGCCTCGGCGGTGATGGGCGTGGTGCTGTGGGGGCTGATGGCGGCGCTGGACCAGGCGCTGGTCACGCCTGGCACCCGCTACCTGGCGCTGGCCGCACTGGTCCTTGGCGGCATGGCGGCCTATGGGCTTGCAGCGGTGGCCTGCGGCGCCGTGCGCCTGTCGGACCTGCGCGCCGGCTTCCGGCGTCAGCGCTGACGGATCTGGCGGACCACCCGGGCGATTCCGCCGGGCACCAGCACGAAGGACAGGATGAAGCCGGCGGCAAAGCCCGCCACCTCGGCGATCCAGGTCAGGCTGCCGTCCTGGAACAGGATGCCGAACACCAGCTGGAAGGCCAGCAGCATGCCGATCAGCGTGAAGGCGCGCAGCCGGTTGGCGTTTTCCTGGCCGAGCCGGGTCCACAGCAGGAAAGTGAAGGCGCCGACGAAGCCATAGACCGCCGGATAGCCGCCGATCAGCGGCTGGAACCGGAACTGCGGCAGAAGGCCCGCGCAAAGCGTATAGACCAGCGCCCCGCCGATGGCCGAGCCGAAGAACAGCGCGATCACCGCCCAGGGCCGGAACTGATGCGCGATCAGGTTGCCCAGGGCCAGCGTGAAGACGATGACGAACAGCGCATGCGTCAGCGACAGATGGACGAAGGGATAGGTCAGCACGCGCCAGCTCTGGTCCAGCAGGAAGACCTTCATCTGCCACAGCCGCAGCACGAAATCGGGGATATAGGCGGTGCGCTCGACCGCGATCTGGCGCATGGCCATGCCGCCGCCCTGGCCGCCGCCCAGAAAGCCCAGCTGGCCCAGCCCGAACACCGCCTCGCAGGCGATCATCGGCAGGGCGATCATCCAGACCACGGCGGGCACGGGGTTCAGCGGCGATTCATCGTAACCGGGGCGCATCTTGCTTCCTTCCATTGCGGGCAGTTGCGCCCGAACCGGCCAAGGGGTAAGCCAGCCCCCGGGATTTTCCAAGCAGGTAGTGCCATGACCACGAGCTTCACCAAGCGCATCTTCTCCGGCATCCAGCCCTCGGGCGGGCTGACGCTGGGGAACTATCTCGGCGCGCTGAAACGCTTTGCGGACTATCAGGGCAAGGGGGCCGAGACGATCTATTGCGTCGTGGACCTGCACGCGATCACCGTCTGGCAAGACCCCGAGAAGCTCAAGCACAACACCCGCGAGGTCGCGGCGGCCTTCCTGGCCTCGGGCGTGGACCCCGAGGTTTCCATCCTGTTCAACCAGAGCCAGGTGCCGCAGCATGCCGAATTGGCGTGGCTTTTCAATACGGTGGCGCGCGTTGGCTGGATGTACCGGATGACCCAGTTCAAGGACAAGGCCGGCAAGAACAGCGAGAATTCGTCGCTGGGCCTGCTGGCCTATCCCTCGCTGATGGCGGCCGACATCCTGGCCTATCACGCCACCGCCGTGCCGGTGGGCGAGGACCAGAAGCAGCACCTGGAGCTGACCCGCGACATCGCCGCGAAGTTCAACCACGATTACGGCCAGGCGTTCTTCCCGATCACCGAGCCGCTGATCGAGGGCACCGCCACCCGGGTCATGTCCCTGCGCGACGGCAGCAAGAAGATGTCGAAATCGGATCCCTCGGACGCGACGCGCATCAACCTGACCGATGATGCCGACGCCATCGCGCAGAAGATCCGCAAGGCCCGCACCGATGCCGACCCGCTGCCCGGCACGATGGAGGGCCTCAAGGACCGGCCCGAGGCGAAGAACCTCGTCAATATCTATGCCGCGCTTTCGGGCGAGACCGGCGACGAGGTGCTGTCGCGGTTCGAGGGCCAGGGCTTTGGCGCCTTCAAGCCGGCGCTGGCCGAGGTGGCGGTCGAGGCCTTGGCGCCGATCACCCGGCGCATGACCGATTTCATGGCCGATCCGGCCGAGATCGACCGCATCCTGGGTCGCGGCGCCGGCCAGGCCCAGGCCATCGCCGAGCCCATCGTCGAGCGCACCAAGGAGATCATGGGCATGATCCGCTCGCGCTGAGCGGGTGCCCAATGTTTCAATGACTTCCGCGCAGGATCGGCTATGATTCCTCGATCCTGCCGGCAAGCCGGGCCCTCTCCAGACGGGAAAGACCATGCCTGACCAGCTTTCGCGCGCGCTCGGCGAACGCCCCTGGCTTCTGGCCGACGGCGCCACCGGGACCAATCTCTACAACATGGGGCTGGCGCCGGGACAGGCGCCGGATCTGTGGTGCGAGACCCATCCCGACAAGGTGCGCGAGCTGCACCGCCGGATGATCGCCTCGGGCGCCGACGTTATCCTGACCAACAGTTTCGGCGCCAATGCCAGCCGGCTGCGGCTGGCCGGCGCCGCCGACCGCGTGGCCACGCTGAACCGCGCCGCCGCGCGGCTGGCGCGCGAGGCCGCGGCCGAGGCACGCCGCGCGGTGGTCGTCGCCGGCTCGATGGGTCCGATCGGCGAGATCATGGCGCCGATGGGCCGGCTGACCGAGGCCGAGGCCACCGCCATGTTCACCGACCAGGCCCAGGCGCTGAAGGACGGCGGCGCCGACGTGCTGTGGATCGAGACCATCAGCGCCGCCGAGGAAATGCGCGCCGCCGCCCGCGCCGCCCAGACCGTCGGCATGCCCTGGTGCGGCATGATGAGCTTCGAGCCGGGCGGGCGCAGCATCATGGGCGTCAGCCCGCCGCAGCTTGCCGCGCTGATCGAGCGGCTGCCGCATCCGCCGCTGGCCTTCGGCGCCAATTGCGGCACCGGCCCGGCCGAATTGCTGCACGCCATCGCCGGCTTCGCGGCCTCGGGGAACGAGCGCCCGCTGATCGCCAAGCCGAATGCCGGCGTGCCGCGCTATCAGGACGGCGGGCTGGTCTATGACGCCACGCCCGAGGTGATGGCGGAATTCGCCGTGCTGGCCCGCGACCTCGGCATCCGCATCATCGGCGGCTGCTGCGGCACCACGCCGGCGCATCTGGCGGCGATGCGCGACGCGCTGGTCGGCGCGCCGCGCGGGCCGCGGCCGACGCCGGATGCGATCTCGGCCCGGATCGCGCAGGTCATGGGGCCGGGAGAATAGTCAGAACAGCGACAGCTGGTCGCCCTCCCGCGGCGGCGGGCCGAAGCGGCTGCAATCCAGCGCCTCGGCTTCGCGCGTCAGGCCCAGCCGCTTGCGGGCCAGGCGGAAGCGCTGGTGCAGAAGCTCCGCCTCGACCCCTTCGCCGCGCATGCGCGAGCCGAAGCGCGGATCGTTGTCGCGCCCGCCGCGCATGGCCTGGATGCGGGCCATGACATGCGCCGCCTTGCCCGGGTGGTGGCGTTCCAGCCAGTCGCGGAACAGCGGCGCCACCTCCAAGGGCAGGCGCACCGGGATCATGCTGGCGGCCGTCGCGCCGGCGTCCCGCGCCGCCTGCATGATCGATTCCATCTCATGCGCGGTCAGCACCGGGATCATCGGCGCCACCATCACCCGCACCGGCACGCCGGCATCGGCCAGCACCCGGATCATGCGCAGCCGGGTCGCGGGCGCCGGCGCGCGCGGCTCCATGGCCCGCGCCAGCGCGGCATCGAGCGTGGTGATCGAGACCCCGGCCATCGCCTGCCCCCGCGCCGCCATCGCCCCCAGCAGATCGGCATCGCGCATCACCGTGGCGCCGCGCGTGACCAGGCTCAGCGGGTGGTTCCAGTCATGCAGCACCTGCAGGCAGGCGCGCATGATGCCAAGGCCCGCCTCGGCCGGCTGATAGGGGTCGGTGTTGGTGCCGAAGGCGAGCGGCGCCACCTGATAGCCGGGCTTGGCGATCTGCGCCGCCAGCACCTCGGCCGCATTGGGCTTGGCGGTGATGCGGGTTTCGAAATCCAGGCCCGGCGACAGGCCGAGATAGGCGTGGCTGGGCCGGGCGAAGCAATAGATGCAGCCATGTTCGCAGCCGCGATAGGGATTGACCGAGCGGTCGAAGGGCACGTCGGGCGAGGTATTGCGGGTGATGACCGAGCGCGCCCGCTCCATCGCGATCTCGGTGCGCAGCAGGTCCTGGTCCTCGGGGATGTCCCAGCCGTCATGCTCGCGCTCGGCCCGATAGGGCTCGAACCGGCCGGCGGGGCGCGAGTCGGCACCGCGGGCGCGCAGGATCTCGTCGGGGTTGCGGGGCGGCAGGGTCATGCCCCATGCTAGAACATTCAGCGAACATTGACCAGCGCCGCGTGGCGCTGCGCCGGATTATCGCCGATTTTCCGTCCCGGGGCTTTTCGCCGCCGCGCCGGCGGCCCATATTGAAGGGAACGGAGGATGTCATGCCGCTGCCGCATTTCCTGATCCTGATGCTTGCCGTGATCCTCGCCGCCGGGCTGACGATCTGGGCGGCCAGCGCCGTGGGCATTCCGCTGTTCGCGCTGGCGCTCTTGGCGCTGGCCGCCGCCGGCATCGCGCATCTGAGCACGCGCGACGATCACCCGCATTAGCCGGCGTCCAGCAGCCGCGCGATCTCGGCGCGCAATTCGTTCAGCTCGAAGGGTTTGGCGATGAAGCCGTCGGCACCCAGTTCCAGGCCCTTGCGCCGCTCGACTACCGAGCCGCGCGCGGTCATCATCAGCACGCGCATGCCGCGCAGGGCGGGATCGGCGCGCAGGGTCTCGATGATCTCATAGCCCGAAATGTCGGGCAGCATGATGTCCAGCAGCACCAGGTCGGGGCGGGCCTCGCGGATGCTGGCCAGGGCGTCGCGGCCCCGGGCGACCCGGCGATGGGCATAGCCCTGGCGGGCCAGCACGAATTCGATGGCCAGCGCGATGCTGTCCTCGTCCTCGACGATCAGGACCGAATGCCTGTGCGAATCAGCCGTCATCCCGTCCTCGCGATGCTGCGGCAAGGCAGAAGGCCGGGGCGCGCGCGCGTGGGCACGCCCCGGCCGATCTTGCTTAGTGCGACGAGGCTTCGGACGCGCCGATCCCGGTTTCCGAGCGCACCTGCTGGGCCAGGAAGCCCGCGCGGTCGATCTGCGCCCGACGGCTGTTGTCCAGCTTCGAGAACAGCCAGATCCCCACGAAGGCTAGCGTCATCGAGAACAGCGCCGGCGAGGTATAGGGGAAGGGCGCCGAGCCTTCAGGATTGCCCAGCGTCGCTTCCCAGACCGAGGGCGACAGCACCGTCAGCACCACCGAGGAGATCAGCCCCAGGAAGCCGCCGATCACCGCGCCGCGCGTGGTGCAATCCTTCCACAGCACCGACATGAACAGCACCGGGAAGTTGGCCGAGGCGGCGACGGCGAAGGCCAGCGACACCATGAAGGCGATGTTCTGGTTCTTGAAGGCGATGCCCAGCACCACCGCGACGATGCCAAGCGCGATGGTGGTCATGCGCGACACGCGCAGCTCGCTGCCCGGCTCGGGGTTGCCCTTCTTGATGACGGTCGCATAGAGGTCATGGCTGACCGCCGAGGCGCCCGAGAGCGTCAGGCCGGCGACCACCGCCAGGATGGTGGCAAAGGCCACGGCCGAGATGAAGCCCAGGAAGACGTTGCCGCCGACGGCATGGGCCAGATGCACGGCCGCCATGTTGTTGCCACCCATCAGCTTGCCGTCCGCGCCCAGGAAGCCCGGGTTGGTCAGCACGAAGGTGATGGCGCCGAAGCCGATGATGAAGGTCAGCAGGTAGAAATAGCCGATCCAGCCGGTCGCCCACATCACCGACTTGCGCGCTTCCTTGGCGCTGGGGACGGTGAAGAAGCGCATCAGGATATGCGGCAGGCCGGCGGTGCCGAACATCAGCGCCATGCCGAAGCTGATGGCCGAGATCGGGTCCTTGATGAAGGTGCCCGGACCCATGATCGACTGGCCGGCGGTGGCGGCTTCCTCGGGGGTCTTGCCGGCGGCGGTGGCAAGATCGGCCTTGACGCGCACGGCATCGGCGAACATGGCCTCGGGCGAGAAGCCGTATTTCCACATCACCATGAAGGCCATGAAGGATGCGCCGCCCAGCAGCAGGCAGGCCTTGATGATCTGCACCCAGGTCGTCGCGGTCATGCCGCCGAACAGCACATAGATCATCATCAGCGCGCCGACGATCACCACCGCGATCCAGTAGTCGAGGCCGAACAGCAGCTCGATCAGCGAGCCGGCGCCGACCATCTGCGCGATCAGATAGAAGGCGACCACGACCAGCGTGCCCGAGGCGGCAAAGATCCGCACCGGCGTCTGGGCGAAGCGGAAGGCCGCCACGTCGGCAAAGGTGAACTTGCCGAGGTTGCGCAGGCGTTCCGCCATCAGGAAGGTCAGGATCGGCCAGCCGACCAGGAAGCCGATGGAATAGATCAGCCCGTCATAGCCCGAGGTCATCACCGCGGCGGAAATGCCCAGGAACGAGGCGGCGGACATGTAGTCGCCCGCGATGGCCAGCCCGTTCTGGAAGCCCGAGATGCCGCCGCCGGCGGTATAGAAATCCGCCGCCGACTTGGTCTTGGCCGCGGCCCATTTGGTGATGAACAGCGTCAGCACCACGAAGCCCGCAAACATGATGATCGCGGTCCAGTTGGTGGCCTGCTTCTCGCCGCCGCCCTGGATGGCGTCGGCCAGCGCAAGGCCCGGGGTCAGCGCCAGCGCGGCCGCGGCCGCGAAGCGTTGGGTGATGCGGCTCATTTCAGCGCCTCCCGCTTGATCTTTTCGTTGAGATCGTCGAACTCGCTGTTGGCGCGGCGCACATAGATGCCGGTCACGACGATGGTGAAGATGATGACGCCGAAGCCGATGGGGATGCCCCAGGTCATCACGCCGTCGCCGATGCGCGCGGCCAGCGCCTCCTTGTCGAAGGCGATCAGCGTGATGTAGCCGTAATAGACCACCAGCATGGCCAGGGTCAGAATCCAGCCAAAGCGGGACCTGCTTGATTTCAGCTGCTGATAGTTCGGATCGGCGGCGATCCGGTCTGCGAGGTTCTGTTCCATGTCCGTCGTGTTCCTCCTGCACGGGCTGCGGTCAGGTCGTCCGGGCGGTCCTCCTCGGCCGGATGATCTGGTCCCTCATTGCATGGGATCGCGGCGCGGGCGCGCAATCGGCAGCCAAGCCGCGACCGGTCCGCGGGCAGCGTGCCGCCCGCGGGGTCGGAAAGGCGAAGGTCCGGCGCGAGGTTGTCGCGCCGGGCCCCGCGTCAGCTGCGGTTCATCCGGTTCTCGATCAGCTCGTCCACGACGCCCGGATCGGCCAGCGTCGAGATGTCGCCCAGGGCGCCGAAATCGTCCTCGGCGATCTTGCGCAGGATGCGGCGCATGATCTTGCCCGAGCGGGTCTTGGGCAGGCCCGGCGCCCATTGGATCAGGTCGGGCTTGGCGATGGGGCCGATCTCGGTGCGGACCCAGGTCTCCAGCTCCTTGCGCAGGTCGTCGCTGGGCTCGATGCCGTTCATCAGCGTGACATAGGCATAGATGCCCTGCCCCTTCAGGCTGTGCGGATAGCCGACCACCGCGGCCTCGGCGACCTTGGCATGGGCGACCAGCGCCGATTCCACCTCGGCCGTGCCCATGCGGTGCCCCGAGACGTTGATGACGTCATCGACCCGGCCGGTGATCCAGTAATAGCCGTCCTCGTCGCGCCGGCAGCCGTCGCCGGTGAAGTAATAGCCCGGATATTGCTGGAAATAGGCCTCCATGAAGCGCTGGTGGTCGCCCCACAGCGTGCGCATCTGCCCCGGCCAGCTGTCGGCGATGCAGAGCACGCCCTCGGCCGGGTCGCCCTCCTGCACCGCGCCGGTCGCGGCGTCCAGCACCTCGGGCTTGACGCCGAAGAAGGGCAGCGTCGCCGCCCCGGCCTTGGTTTCGATGGCGCCGGGGATCGAGGTGATCATGTGGCCGCCGGTCTCGGTCTGCCACCAGGTGTCGACGATCGGGCATTTGCCCTTGCCAACATGCTTGTCATACCAGTTCCAGGCCTCGGGGTTGATCGGCTCGCCGACCGAGCCCAGCACGCGCAGGCTGGACAGGTCGTATTTCTCGACCCATTCCGGCCCCTGGCCCATCAGCGAGCGGATGGCGGTCGGCGCGGTGTAGAACTGGTTGACCTTGTGCTTTTCGCAGACCGCCCAGAAGCGGCCTGCGTCGGGATAATTCGGCACGCCCTCGAACATGACGGTGGTGGCGCCGTTCGCCAGCGGGCCATAGACGATATAGCTGTGGCCGGTGACCCAGCCCACGTCCGCCGTGCACCAGAACACGTCGCCGTCCTTGTAGTCGAAGACATATTGATGCGTCATCGCGGCAAAGACCAGGTAGCCGCCGGTGGTATGCACCACGCCCTTGGGCTTGCCGGTCGAGCCTGAGGTGTAAAGGATGAACAGCGGATCCTCGGCATTCATCGGGCGCGGCGGACAGTCGGGGCTGACCTCCTCCATCAGGCGCAGCACGTCCACGTCGCGGCCGTCGATCCAGGTGGTCTGGTCGCCGGTATGCTTGACGACCAGGCAGCGCACCCGGTCCGAGCAATGCAGAAGCGCCGCGTCGGTGTTCGACTTCAGCGCCGTGCGCCGGCCGCCGCGCGGCGCGGTGTCGGCGGTGATGACCAGCTTGGCGCCCGAGTCGTTGATGCGGTTCGCCAGCGCGTCGGGCGAGAAGCCGGCGAAGACGATGGAATGGATGGCGCCGATGCGGGCGCAGGCCAGCATGGCATAGGCCGCCTCGGGGATCATCGGCAGATAGATCACCACCCGATCGCCGCGCATCACGCCCTGGCTCAGCAGCACGTTGGCGAAGCGGTTCACCTTTTCCGACAGCTCGGCATAGGTGATGTGACGCGCCGGCGCGCCCGGATCGTCGGGTTCGAAGATGATCGCGGTCTGGTTGGCGCGCTTGGGCAGGTGGCGGTCGATGCAGTTGACCGAGGCGTTCAGCACCCCGTCCTCGAACCACTTGATCGAGACGTTGCCCATGGTGAAATCCGTGTCCTTCACCTTGGTATAGGGCTGGATCCAGTCCAGGCGCTGACCCTCGCGGCGCCAGAACCCCTCCGGGTCGGAAATCGATTCGGCATACATCCGCGCGTAACCGTCGGGCAGAAGATGGGCATCCTCGAAACCGGCGGGGATGGGGTGTTTCGCAACATTTTCAACAGACATGACGGGCTCCTCTCCTGGCGATGCGGCTGGCGGCGGCACGGCGGCACCCTCCTCTGGCGCCTGTGCCGGCCTCGACACTCCGAATATGTCGAATGTTAATCCTAGAATGCAATTTTAGTAAACCATTTTTTATTAAAGGGAATTTTGTAAAATAATTGACGGAACCGACATAGCTTCTGTAAATTATTCACAGAAGCGCGAGCGGCGCGGCGGCTGGACAGGCGACACCGGGCCAAGCTAGACATGGCCGGCGCGGGAACCACCCGCAGGGCGGAAGGCGAAGCGATGTCGAACCAGGGCCGGAAACTGGAACAGGCCGCCAAGGCGGCGTGGCTTTCCCATGTCGCCGGCAAGACCCAGGACGAGATCGCCGGGATCATGGGCGTGTCGCGCCAGACCGCGCAACGGCTGGTGGCGCAGGCCATGGCCGAGGGCATCGTCAAGATCCGCATCGACCACCCCTTTGCCCATTGCATGGACCTGGCCGAGGCGCTGCGCCGGCGCTGGCGGCTGGCCTTCTGCGAGGTGGCGCCCGCGGACGCGCCCGAGGCCGGGGTGGCCTTGATGCTGGCCGACACCATCGAGCAATGGCTGCGCCGGCCCGAGCCGATGACCATGGCGATCGGCACCGGCCGCACCCTGCGCGCCGCCATCGCGCAGCTGCCGCATATCGACTGCCCGCAGCACCGCATCGTGTCGCTGACCGGCAATATCGCTCCGGACGGCTCGACCGCCTATTACAACGTGCTGTTCACCCTGTCGGACCTGGTGACGGCGCGCAGCTTCCCGATGCCGCTGCCGGTGATCGCGCCCACCGTGCATGAGCGGCAGGCGGTGAACGGCCAGCCCAGCATTCAGCGGCTGATCCGCATGTCCTCGGAAGCCGCCGTGGCTTTCCTGGGCATCGGCACCGTGGGGGCGGCCGCGCCGCTGATGCTGGACGGGTTCCTGTCGCAGCCGGATCTCGACGCTCTGGTCGCCGCCGGCGCGGTGGGCGAGATCACCGGCTGGGCCTATGACGCCCAAGGCCGGCTGATCGAGGGGCTCAGCAACGACCGCGTCGCCTCGGCGCCGATCCCGCCCCGGGCCAGCACGCTGGTCATCGGCGCGGCGCATGGGCTCGACAAGCTGCCGGCGATCCGGGGCGCGCTGCAGGGCGGGCTGGTCAGCGGGCTGATCACCGATGCCGCGACCGCGGCCGGGCTGCTTCAGGACTGAGCCGGAAGCATGGCCGCGATCTCGGCGCGCTGCTCTTGCAGGCGCTGGAAGATGCGCCAGTCGGCCTCGCGCCGAGCCCGGGCGGCGGGGTCCGGGCGGGTGATCTCGACCGGGCGGGCAAAGCGGGCGCGGGCGGCGCGCAGGCCCCCGGCCAGCGGCGCCGCGGCGGCGATGGCGGTGCCGCGCAGCACGGCATCCTCGGGCTGCCAGTGGATCTCGGCCCCGGTGGCATCGGCATAGAGCTGGCGCATGGCGGGCGCCCGCGCCTGGCCGCCAGCCATGGCCAGCCGCTGCGGCGTCAGGCCCATATGGGCGATGACCTGCCGCGTTCCCAGCGCGATCCCGACCGCCGCGCGCCAATAGAGCCCGTCCAGCGCCGCGATGCTGCCGTCGAGCGCAAGCCCGTGGACGGTGCCGCGCATCAGCGGGTCGGCAAAGGGCGTGCGGCTGCCCTTGAAGTCCGGCAGCACATGCACCCCCTGCCCCGGCTCGTCCGGCGCCCGCGCGATCCGGGCCAGGATCTCGTCATGGCTCTGCGGCTGCGGATACAGCCGGCGGATCTGCTCCAGCGCCGCGCCGGTCGCGGACTGGCCGCCCTCGCTGACCGCCTCGTCGGGCAGGATGGCGCCGGGATAGGGCCCCCACAGCGCGGGCGCCGGCCCGAGCCCGGTCGCCATCACGCAATTCGAGGTGCCGGCGATCAGCGCCGGCATCTCGGGCGCCGCACCGAGCGCGCCGGCAAAGGCGTCGATCAGCCCGGCCGCGACCATGGTGTCGCGGTCGAGCCCCAGTTCCGCCGCACCCGCCGCCGACAGGGGCCCGATCGGCGTGCCGGCCGGCAGCACCGCGCCGGGGCGCGGAAAGCCGTCGATGCCGGCGCGGGTCATCAGGTCGGTCTGCCAGCCGCCCCGGTCGGGCAGCCAGGGCCATTTCGCCACCGTCGCGCAATGCGAGCGCGCCTCGATGCCGGTGGCGCGAAAGGCCAGCTGGTCGCAGAGGTCGCGGATGCCGGTCAACCCTGCCCAAGCCTCGGGCCGGTGCCGGGCGAGCCACATCAGCTTCGGCGTCTGCATCTCGGGCGAGACGGCGCCGCCGGCGCGGGTGACGATCTCATGGCCCATCGCGTCCAGTTCGCGCGCCTCGGCAATGGCGCGGTGGTCGTGCCAGGCGATGACATCGGGGGCGAAGCCCGGCGCCTCGACCACCAGCGAGCAGGTTGCGTCAAAGGCCAGCGCCCGGATCTGGCCCGGGCTGGCGCCGGCCTGGCGGCGCGCCTCGGCCAGCGCCTCGGCCACGGCGCGCCAGATCTCGGCGAAATCGTGGCCGGCCTGCTGGTCCGGGCCGGCGATGGCGGCAAAGCCCTGGCTGGCGCGGGCCAGAAGCCGCCCCTCGGCCGAGAACAGCCCCGCCCGCGCGCGGGCCGAGCCCACATCCACCGCCGCGATCAGCAAGCCCGTCCTCCCCTAGCGCAGTTCGGCCAGAGTGTTGGGCAAATCGCGGGCATGGTCAATCAACGCATCCGGCGCCTCGGCGGCCAGCTTGTCGCGCAGACGCGCGGCGCCGGCATGGCTGCCGCCCAGAAAGCCGATGGCGCGCATGCCGGCGGCGCGGGCGGCGCGCAGCCCGGCCGGGCTGTCCTCGATCACCACGCAATCGCCGGGCGCCAGGCCCAGCCGGTCGGCGGCCAGCAGGAACAGGTCGGGCGCCGGCTTGCCCTGCGCGACCATGGTCGAGGAATAGACATGCGGCCCGAAGACCGGCGCGAGCCCGGTCAGCGCCAGCGACAGCGCCAGCCGGTCGGGGGCGCTGGACGAGGCCACGGCGCGCGGCCCCGCGATCCCGGCCAGCGCCTGAGACATCCCCTCGACCGGGCGCAGGTCGCGGCGAAAGCGGCTAAACAGCGCCTGCGAAAAGCCCGGCAGCGCCGGCGCCATGTCGACGCCGTGAACGCGCGCCGCCTCGACGATGGTCAGGATCGAGCGGCCGAGGAATTCGTCATAGATCCGCGCGCTGTCGATCGGCACGCCCAGACCATGCAGCAGGGCCTCGAGCTCGGCCACGGCCAGCGGCTCGCTGTCCACGAGCACGCCGTCGCAGTCGAAGATCAGCCCCCGCGCCACCGCTCACGCCCCGAGATAGGCGTCGAGCGTGGCCCGCGTGCCCTTGTCCCACAGCATCGCCAGCCAGCGCGCGAAGGGTTCGGCAAAGCGCGGGTCCTGCCCGGTCGCGCCATAGATCTCGGCCATGCCGAGCCAGGCCGAGGGATCGGTCCGCGCCGCCTGCGCCTTGGGCACAAGGCTATCCCAGTTCGGGTCGTTCGGCTCGATCACCGCGCCGCTGTCGGTGACGCCGGCGCAATAGCGGCACCACAGCGCCGATTCCAGCGCCAGCCCCTCGACCGGCAACCCCCGTTCCAGCCGGTGCGCAATGGTCGGCACGATGAACTTCGGCTGCCGGTTCGAGCCGTCGAGGCAGAGCCTGCGCACGGTGTCGCCGATCTTGGGATTGGCGCAGCGCTCGGCCACCTTGGCGAAATAGGCCTGCAGGTCGGTGCCCGGGACCGGCGGCACGGCCGGGATGATCTCGTCGGCCTCGATCTTTTCCAGGAAGGCGCGGACCTGGGCGTCCTGCATCGCCTCATGCACGAAATGGATGTCCAGCAGGCCGGCCGGATAGGCGATCACCGCATGGCCGCCGTTCAGGATGCGGATCTTCATCAGCTCCCAGGGCGTCACGTCGGCGACGAACTCGACGCCGGCTTTCTCCAGCGGCGGGCGGCCGGCGGGGAAATTGTCCTCCAACACCCATTGGATGAAGTCCTCGCAAAAGACCGGCGCCGCGTCGGGAATGCCGAAATCCTCGCGCACCATGCGGCGTTCGCGGTCGCTGGTCGCGGGGGTGATGCGGTCCACCATGGCGTTGGGGAAGGCGACATTGGCCAGGATCCACTCGGCCAGTCCGGGGTCCGAGAGTCGCGCGGTCTCCACCACCGCCTCGCGGGTGACCTTGCCGTTATGCGGGATGTTGTCGCAGCACATCACGGTAAAGGCCGGATGCCCGGCCGCGCGGCGGGCCTTCAGCCCCGCGACGATCAGGCCGAAAACGGTCTGCGGCGCCTCGGGCGTCGCCGCATCGGCGGCGATGGCGGGATGCGCGGGGTCGAAATGGCCGGTGGCGGCGTCGATGAAATAGCCGCCTTCGGTGATGGTCAGCCCGACGATGCGGATCGCCGGATCGGCCAGGGTGGCGATGACGCGCGCATGATCGCCCGGCGCGATGTAATCGACGATCGGCCCCAGCACGCGGGCGTCCGAGCGTGTGGCCGATTGCTCGACCAGCGTATAAAGGTGATCTTGCGCCGCCAGCGTGTCGCGCATCCTGGCGTCGCCCGGCATGACCCCGGCGCCGATGATGGCGAAATCCTGGGCCAGCCCCATGTTCATCAGCCGGTCGAGGTAGAACGCCTGATGCGCGCGGAAGAAATTGCCGACGCCGAAATGCAGGATGCCGGGGCGCAGGCCGGCGCGGTCATAGCCGGGGCCGGGCTGGGCGAGTTGCGCAAGCGTCTGGTTGGAAAGCCTGTCCATCTTGTCCCTCACAGCGCCAGGCCGTTCTGGTCGAAGCGATAGACCCGTCCCTCTTGCGGGGTCAGGAAGATGCGGTCGCCATGATGGACGGGAAATTCCCCCGCCGCCCGGGCGACGATATGCGAGCCGTTGTCCAGGTCGATGTGCAGGAAGGTGTCCGAGCCCAGATGCTCGGCCACGCCCACGGTGCCGGCCAGCAGGCCCTCGGTCGTGGACATGGCGAAATGCTCGGGGCGGACGCCGATGGCATGGGCGCCCAGGCGCGCCGCCGGCTCGCCCTCGATGAAGTTCATGTTCGGGCTGCCGATGAAGCCGGCGACGAAGCGGTTCGCGGGCGTGCGGTAGAGTTCCAGCGGCGAGCCCACCTGTTCCACCCGGCCGGCGCGCAGCACGACGATCTTGTCGGCCATGGTCATCGCCTCGACCTGGTCATGGGTGACATAGACCATGGTCGTGGCAAGTTTCTTGTGCAGTTCCGAGATTTCCACGCGCATGTTCACGCGCAGCGCGGCGTCGAGGTTCGACAGCGGCTCGTCGAACAGAAAGGCCGAGGGCTCGCGCACGATGGCGCGGCCGATGGCGACGCGCTGGCGCTGGCCGCCCGACAGCTGGCCGGGGCGGCGGTCCAGGTAGTCGGTCAGGTTCAGGATGCCCGCGGCATGCTTCACCCGCGCCTCTTGCTGGGCCGCGTCCATGCCGGCCATCTTCAGCGGAAAGGCGATGTTCTTCCTGACCGACATATGCGGGTAAAGCGCATAGCTCTGGAACACCATCGCCAGCTTGCGCCGCGAGGGCGCCGCCTGGGTCATGTCCTGGCCGTCGATCAGGATCTGGCCCGAACTCACGTCCTCGAGCCCGGCGATCAGCCGCAACAGCGTGGACTTGCCGCAGCCCGAGGGGCCGACGAAGACCACGAATTCGCCGTCGTTGATTTGCAGGTCGACGCCCGGAATGACCTCGACATCGCCGAAAGCCTTGCGGACCTGCTTGAGCGTAATGCTTCCCATCGTGTTACCTCACTTCACCGCGCCGAAGGTCAGGCCGCGCACGAGTTGTTTCTGGCTGAACCAGCCCAGGATCAGGATCGGGGCGATGGCCATGGTGCTCGCCGCCGAGAGTTTCGCGTAGAAAAGCCCCTCGGGGCTGGAATAGCTGGCGATGAAGGTCGTCAGCGGCGCCGCCTTGGAGGTGGTCAGGTTCAGCGTCCAGAACGCCTCGTTCCAGGCCAGGATGACGTTCAGCAGCAGCGTCGAGGCGATGCCGGGCACCGCCATGGGCGTCAGGACGTGGATGATCTCCTTGGACAGGCTGGCGCCGTCCATGCGCGCGGCCTCCAGGATCTCGCCCGGGATCTCGCGGAAATAGGTGTAGAGCATCCAGGTGATGATCGGCAGGTTGATCAGCATCAGCACGACCGTGATGCCGATGCGGGTGTCGAGAAGCCCGAAGGACCGGAACATCAGATACATCGGGATCAGCACGCCGGCCGCCGGCATCATCTTGGTGGACAGCATCCACATCAGCAGGTCCTTGGTCCGCTTGGCCGGCTGGAAGGCCATCGACCAGGCGGCCGGAATGGCGATCAGGAGGCCCAGCAGGGTCGAGCCGACCGAGATGATGACCGAGTTCATGAAATGCCGGAAATAGGGCGAGCGGGACTGCACCTCGGCATAGTTCTCGGTCGTCCAGTCGAAGAACAGGAACTTCGGCGGGCTGGCGATGGCATCGGCCTCGGACTTGAAGCTGGTCAGGATCGTCCACAGGATCGGGAAGAAGATCGCCAGCGCGACCAGCCATGCCAAGATGGTGAAGGTCCAGCGGCGGGTTTCGGAAACGCGACGGGCCATGGGATCACTCCAGCGTCTTGCCGATCATCCGCATCAGGAAGATCGCAACGATATTGGCCAGGATGACGGCGATGATGCCGCCGGCGGAGGCGCCCCCCACGTCGTATTGCAGCAGCGCCTGCGAATAGACGAGGTAGGTCAGGTTGGTCGAGGCATAGCCCGGCCCGCCATTGGTGGTGACCAGGATCTCGGCAAAGACCGAAAGCAGGAAGATGGTTTCGATCAGGATCACCACGGTGATGGCGCGCGACAGGTGCGGCAGCACCAGATGGGTGAACTTGGCCCAGGCGCCGGCGCCGTCCATCTCGGCCGCCTCCATCTGCTCGCTGTCGAGCGACTGCATCGCGGTCAGCAGGATCAGCGTGGCAAAGGGCAGCCATTGCCAGGCGACGATCAGGATGATCGACATCAGCGGATATTGCGCCAGAAAATCTATCGGTTGCGCGCCCACGGCCTTGGCCATCCAGGCGAAAAGCCCGTTGACCGGGTTCATGAACATGTTCTTCCACACCAGCGCCGAGACGGTCGGCATGATGAAGAAGGGCGCGATCATCAGGATGCGCACCATGCCCTGGCCGCGGATCGGCTGGTCCAGCAGCAAGGCCAGCAGGATGCCGCCGCCGACAGTGATGACCAGGACGCCGCCGACGATCAGCAGCGTGTTCGCCATCGCCTGCCAGAAGGCCGGGTCGGACAGGAAATACCTGTAGTTGGTGAAGCCGATGAATTGCTCCATCCCGGGCGACAGAAGGTTGTAGCTTTGGAAGCTGAACCACAGCGTCATCGCCAGGGGCACGATCATCCAGCCCAGAAGCAGCAGGACCGAGGGCGCGACCATGAAGCGCGCCAGTGTTCTTTGATGTTGGGTAGCCATCGGCGCGCCTCCCTACGCGGGCGATGAAAATCGAGGCATGAAAACGGGAAGGCTGGGGCAAGGGGCGGCGTGCCGCCCCTTGCGGCAACAGGTTACCGATTACTCACTTCGGATAGCCGGCCTTGGCCATCTCGCGCTCGGCGATCTGCTGGGCCATCTGCAGCGCCTGGTCGACGCTGGCCTGGCCGGCCAGCGCGGCCGAGAACTGCTGGCCCACGGCGGTGCCGAGCGCCTGGAACTCGGGGATGCCGACCCATTGCGTGCCGATATAGGGCACCTCGACCGTGGTCGGGTTCTTCAGGTCGGCCGACATGATGCTGTCCAGCGTCGGCTTCGCAAAGGGCGCGGCCTTCTGGTATTCCGCATTCTCGTAAAGCGAGGTGCGGGTGCCGGGCGGGACGTTGGCCCAGCCCTCGGCGGCCGCGACCTGCTCGGTATAGGCTTTCGAGGTCGCCCAGGCGACGAACTTCTTCGCCGCGTCCGGCGCGTCGGTCGAGGACGGCACGGCCAGGGTCCAGGCCCAGAGCCACATCTGCGGCTTCTCGCCCTCGGGCGCCAGCGCATAGCCGACCTTGTCGGCCACGGTCGATTCCTTGGGGTTCGACACGAAGCTGGCGGCGACGGTGGCGTCGATCCACATGCCGCATTTGCCGGTCTGGAACAGCGCCAGGTTCTCGTTGAAGCCGTTCGACGAGGCGCCGGGCGGGCCGGCCTCGGTCATGATGGCGACGTAATCGGTCAGCGCCTTCTTCCAGGCCTCGCCCGAGAACTGCGGCTTCCATTCCATGTCGAACCAGGGCGCGCCATAGCTTGCCGCCATCGAGGTCAGGAAGGCCATGTTCTCGCCCCAGCCGGCCTTGCCGCGCAGGCAGATGCCATAGACCTCGGCCGATTTGTCGGTCATCTTGCGGGCGGCGTCATAGACGAAGTCCCAGGTCGGGCGCTCGGGCATGGTCAGCCCGGCCTTCTCCATCAGGTCCTTGCGATACATGATCATCGCCGATTCGCCGTAGAAGGGCGCGGCGTAAAGCTTGCCGTCCAGCGACAGCCCCTCGCGGATCGGGGGCAGGATGTCGTCGGCGTCGTAATCGGCGCCCATGTCTTCCAGCGGGGTCAGCCAGCCCTGCTTGGCCCAGATCGGCACCTCGTAATTGCCGACCGTCACGATGTCATACTGGCCGCCCTTGGTGGCGATGTCGGTGGTGACGCGCTGGCGCAGCACGTTTTCTTCCAGCGTGACCCATTCCAGCTGGATGTCCGGGTTCGCATCCGTGAAGGGCTTGGTCATCTTCTGCATGCGGATCATGTCGCCGTTGTTCACGGTGGCGATGGTCAGCGTCTCGGCCATGGCCGGAACGGCCAGCGCCGTCATGGCGCAGGCCCCCATCAGGCCGCGCAGCATCATGCTCATTCGTCTATCCTCCCTGCGGATCAGCATTTGCTAATACGATGGGCAAATGCTCACACATCACGGCGGCGAGAGTCAAGCAAAAATCTATGAGCCCGCTGCGGCGTTTTGCGCAGGCACTTTCCGCACCATCTGACAGGGCTTATCACGGCATTATATGCAATTTATTCAGCGTATTGCGATGAATGTCTGTCGTGGTTTCAAGGATGCGAAAGACGCTCGATCAACGCCATGGCGGCCTGCGGATTGCGTTCCTTGTAACCGCTGATGACATAAAGGAACACGTCGCGCGCCTTGGCCTTGACCGGCTTGCCGACATAATCCAGGCCCTTGGGCAGCCCGCCGCCGGCCCAGGTCCGTGCCCGTTCGGCCCACAGATCCAGTTCGGCCGCGGCATAGCCCAAGGGCTCGTCCTCGCGCGTGCCCATGATCCGGGCATAGACGAAATCGGCCGTCGGGTCGGCGATCTGCGGATGCGGGCTGTCCGCCGCGACCACCACGCCGATGCCCCGGCTGCGCGCCAGTTCCAGCAGCGCGGGGTCGCGGAAGCTGGCGTGGCGCAGCTCGACGACATGGCGCAGGCGCCGGCCCTCGGCCTCGGGCGGCAGCAGGTCCAGGAAGGCGGCGAAATCCTCGGGATCGAATTTCTTCGTCGGCATGAACTGCCAGTTGATCGGCCCCAGCTTGTCGCCCAGCAGCAGGACGCCGCTGTCCATGAAGCGCGCCACGCTGTCGCCCGCCTCGGCCAGCACCCGGCGGTTGGTGGCAAAGCGCGGGCCCTTCAGCGAAAACACGAAACCGTCCGGCGTCTCGTCATGCCACTTGCGAAAGCTGTCGGGCTTCTGGCTGCCGTAATAGGTGCCGTTGACCTCGATCGAGCTCAGATGGCGGCTGGCATGTTCCAGCTCGCGCCGCTGCGCCAGGCCGGGCGGGTAGAAGCTGCCGCGCCAGGGCTCATAAGTCCAGCCGCCGATGCCGATGCGAATCCGTCCCGCCATGCCTGCCTCCTGATGCCTCGGGCCAGGCACAACGCGCGAGGCGCGGTCCGGTTCAGCCCGCCAGCCGCTTGCGCGTCAGCGAGAACTTGTGCGGCGAGATGCCGTAATGCCCGCGGAACACCTTGGAGAAATACGAGGCCGAGCCGAAGCCGCAGGCCACCGCCACCTCCATCACGCCGAGGTTGGTTTCCGTCAGCAGCGAACGCGCGTGCTGCAGCCGCACCTTGTTGAGATATTGCAGCGGCGTGGTGTCCAGATAGCGCTGGAACAGCCGCTCGAGCTGTCGGCGCGAGATGCCGAGATAGGCGGCGCATTCGGCCAGGTCCACCTCATCCTCGACATGGGCCTCGATATAGGCGACGGCGCGGATCAGGTGGTCGTTGCGGGTGCCCAGGCGCACGGAAAGCGAGCTCAGCTGCTCTTCCTCGCCGCGCCGGATCTGGCCCAGCAGGCACATGTCCATGACGGCCTGCATCAACTCGCTGCCGTAGTAATCCTCGATCAGCTTCAGCGCCAGCTCGGTCGAGGCGACGCCGCCGGCGCTGGTCACGATGCGCTCGTCGATGCAGAAGATGCGCCGCTCGGGCAGCAGGTCGGGGTGCTTTTCGCTGAAGTTCGGGATGTTTTCCCAATGCAGGGTAAAGCGGCGCCCGTTCAGGATGCCGGCGCGGGCCAGGGCATAGGCGCCGGTGCAAAGCCCGCCGACGGTGCGGCCGTGGCGCCATTGCTTGCGCAGCCAGTCGGTCAGTTCCGCGCTGCAGCCGGCATCGGGCTCGACCCCGCCGCAGACCAGGACATAGTCGCTGGCCGGCGCCTGGGCCAGGGCGGCATCGGGCACCAGCGGCACGCCGTTCGAGCAGGCGATGGGCTGGCCGGTGTCGCTGAGCACGTGCCATTTGAACAGCAGCTTTTCCGTCAGCTGGTTCGCGACCCGCAAGGGCTCGATGGCCGAGGTGAAGGCCAGCATGGTAAAGCGCGGCATCAGCACGAAGGCGACGCTGACCGGCGCCTCGACCGGCGCGGCCAGCTTCAGATGCGCGATGCCCTTGGCGATGTAGCGTTCGCTGTCGCCGGCTGCCGATTGCTCCACCTTCGCCCCCTGCGGATGCCTGTCCCGAGCCATGGCCTTTGCCACAAACCATGCGGCCCCGCCACGGGTTTCGTCAACGGGGGCCGAGCGTTTGCAGCCGTTCCAGCGGATCGCCACGACATCGGCGCGGGCCAGCAGGTCCTGCACGGCAGCGGCCTCGGCGAGGTTCACGCAAGGCCGCGCCTGCTGTCGGCGGGCACGCCGATGGCCCGCCCTTGCCGCCAGCACGCTTTAGACCGCCGGGATGCCGACGCCGCCCGCCGCGGCGGCGCTCAGCTTGATGTAGTTCACCGCCTGGTCGCGCAGCGCCGCGGCCAGTTCCTGCCGGGCCGACAGCAGGCTGCGCTCGGCGTCGAGCACCGGGAAGAAGTCGGATTCGCCCAGGTCCCAGGAGCTGCGGGTCAGGTTCACCGTCTCGCGCGCATTCTCGACCAGCCGCGATTGCGCGGCGACGGCGCGGGCATCGCGGTTATAGCCGGCCAGCGCATTCTCGACCTCTTCCACCGCGTTCAGGACCGAGGCCTGCCAGGCCAGCCGCGACTGCTCGGCCCGGGCCTGCGCCGCCGACAGGTTGGCCTGGTTCGCGGCGTTGAACAGCGGCAGGGTGATCTGCGGGCCGAAGCTCCAGGTCTTGGAACTGCCGCCGCCGCTGATGTTCGCCGGCGTGACCGAGCCCGAGAGCGTGAGCTTGGGATAGAAGGCCGCCTGCGCCTCGCCCACGCCGGCGACGGCGGCGGCCAGGTTGCGCTCGGCCACGCGCACGTCGGGGCGGACGCGGATCACCTCGGCCGGCACGCCGACGCTGGCCTTGTAGGCAGCGCGCGGCTGGCCGCCGCCCCGGCGCAGCTGCGCGGCGATGTCGGCGCTGCGCCCGGCGGTCAGCGTGGCGAGCCGGTTCACCGACTGGTCGAAGCCTACCTCGAGCCCGGGCAGCGCCGCCTCGGCCTGGGTCACCAGCTGCTCGGCCTGCAGGACCTCCAGCCGGGTGGCGCTGCCGAATTCGTCCTGGGTCCGGGTCATCGACAACGAGCGCTTACGGCTGTCGAGGCTCTGCCGGGTCAGGGCGACCGCCTGCTGGTAATAGCGCGCATCGACATAGGCCTGGGCGATGGCGCTGGCCACCGTCAGGCGCGAGACCTCGGCCGAGAGATAGGCGGCGTCGAGCTGGGCCGAGGCCCCGGCCCGCGCGGCGCGGTTCTGGCCGAAGAGATCGACCAGCCAGGACACGCCCAGCGTCGCCGAGCTGCTTTCGCTGACGCCGGTGGTCTCGCTGCGCGAGCGCCCGGCCGAGCCCGAGGCATCGACCTGCGGCAGGTCGTTCGCGCCGACCAGCCGGGCGTTGGCCTGGGCCTCGCGGATGGTGGCGACGGCGGTCAGCACGTCGAGGTTGCGCTTCAGCCCGGCCGCGATCAGCGCGTCCAGCTGCTTGTCGCGGAAGGCCGCCCACCAGGCATTGGCGCCGGCGCGGCGCGCGGGCGAATTGCCGGCAAAGGCATTGGCCAGCTCGGCCTTGGGCGCGGTGTAGCTGACCTGGGCGCAGGCGGCCAGCGCCAGGGTCGAGGCCAGCCCGGCCAGGATGCCGCGGCGGGAAAGCGAAAGGGTCTGGGTCATCGGTTCTCTCTGTCTGTCGCGGCCCGAGAGGCGCCGCCGATGGGAAACGGCTGCGGGCGGCCCGAAGGTCGCCCGCAGCGCGGCGGGGCCGGAGCTCAGCCCGCCTTACGGGTTGCCGCCTGGGTTTCGTCGTCCTGCGCCCGCCGGCCGGCAAAGCGGCTGAACAGGCCCAGCACGAAGACGAAGAAGACCGGCACGAAGAAGATCGCCAGCACCGTCGCCGCCACCATGCCGCCGATCACCCCGGTGCCGATGGCGTTCTGGCTGGCGGCCGAGGGGCCGGTGGCGATGGCCAGCGGCACCACGCCCAGCGTGAAGGCCAGCGAGGTCATCAGGATCGGCCGGAAGCGCAATTTCGCCGCCGTCACCGCCGCCTCGATCAGGCTTTGCCCCTGCTCGCGCAGGTCCTTGGCGAATTCGACGATCAGGATGGCGTTCTTGGCGGATAGCCCGATGATGGCAATGAGGCCGACCTTGAAATAGATGTCGTTCGGCATGTCGCGCAGCATCACCGCGGCGACGCAGCCCAGGACGCCCAGCGGCACCACCAGCATCACCGACAAGGGGATCGACCAGCTTTCGTAAAGCCCCGACAGCAGCAGGAACACGAAAAGGATGCTCATCGCGTAAAGCAGCGTCGCCTGGCTGCCGGCCTGGATTTCCTCGAGCGATTGCCCGGTCCATTCATAGCCGAAGCCCTGCGGCAACTCGCCCGCCAGCCGCGCCATCTCGTCCATGGCCGCGCCCGAGCTGTAGCCCGGCGCCGCCGATCCGGCGATGCGGATCGAGGGATAGCCGTTGTAGCCCACGACCTGCGACGGCCCCTGCTCCCAGGTGACGCTGGCGAAGGACGAGAACGGCACCATGCCGCCGTTCGTATTGCGCACGGTCAGCGCCAGGATGTCCTCGGCCTGCATGCGGCTGTCGTCCTCGGCCTGCATGACCACGCGCTGCATCTTCCCGGCATTGGGGAAATCGTTGATATAGGCCGAGCCGAGGTATTGCGAGATCGTGGCCGAGATGTCGGCGAAGGTCACGCCGAAGGCATTGGCCTTTTCGCGGTCGATGGTGACCAAGACCTGCGCGGCCGAGGGCAGGCCCTCGATGCGCAGCCCGGTGACGACGCCGCCCTCCTGCGCCTTGGCCATGATCTGCTGGGCGGCAGCCAGCAGCGCCTCTTGCCCCTGCCCGCCGCGGTCCTGCAGCCGGAAGCTGAAGCCGCCGGTGGTGCCGAAGCCTGGGATCGGCGGCGGCGACAGCGCGAAGGCCTGTGCATCCTGCTGGCCGAACAGCTGCATGTTCGCGGCATTGGCGATATCCTGCGCCGACTGGTCGCGCTCGGCCCAGTCCTTGAAGGTGACGAACATCAGCCCGGCGTTCGGCCCGCGCCCCGAGAAGCTGAAGCCGCGGATCGAGACCACGTTCTCGACCGGCTCCATGCCGCCGAAGATGCCGGTCGCCGTCGCCAGCACCTCGTCGGTGCGGTTCGAACTGGCGGTGGCCGGGGTCTGGATGTCGGTGATGATGAAGCCCTGGTCCTCGTTCGGCAGGAAGCTGGAAGGCAGGCGCAGGAAGCCCATGGCCGTGGCCGCGACCAGCCCGACATAGAACAGCATCATCACCGCGCGCCGGCGCGTGACCAGCCCGACGCCGCGGCTATAGCGTTCGGTCAGGGCGTCGAAGCGGCGGTTGAACCAGCCGAAGAAGCCCTTCTTCTCGTGATGGCCGTGGATCGGCTTCAGGAAGGTCGCGCAAAGCGCCGGGGTCAGCGTCAGCGCCAGGAAGGCCGAGAACAGGATCGACACCACCATGGTCAGCGCGAACTGGCGATAGATGATGCCCGAGGAGCCGGGGAAGAAGGCCATCGGCACGAAGACCGCCGCCAGCACCAGCGTGATGCCGACGATGGCGCCCGAGATCTGGCCCATGGCCTTCTGCGTCGCCTCGCGCGGGGGCAGGCCCTCGGTCGCCATGATGCGCTCGACGTTCTCGATCACCACGATGGCGTCGTCGACCAGGATGCCGATGGCCAGCACCATGGCGAACATGGTCAGCACGTTGATGGAAAAGCCCGCGACCAGCATCACCGCCACCGTGCCCGCCAGCGCGATGGGCACGACGATGGTCGGGATGATGGTATAGCGGAAGTTCTGCAGGAACAGGAACATCACCACGAAGACCAGCACCATCGCCTCGACCAGCGTGTGCAGCACCTTCTCGATCGAGGCCTCGACGAAGGGGGTGGTGTCATAGGGGATCTGGTAGCTGACGCCCTGCGGGAAGAAGCGCGCCAGTTCCTGCATCTTCTCATGCACCGCTTCCGAGGTGTTCATGGCGTTGCCGGTGGTCGAAAGCTGGATCCCCAGCGCCGCCGCCGGCTTGCCGTTCAGCTTGGAGGCGAAGCTGTAGTTTTCCGCCCCGACCTCGAGCCGGGCCACGTCGCGCAAAAGCACGGTCGAGCCGTCGGGATTGGCGCGCAGCACGATCTTGCCGAATTCCTCGACGCTGTCGAGCTGGCCCTTGATCAGCACGGTCGCGGTCAGCTGCTGGCCGATGGGGTTCGGATCGGCGCCGACCTTGCCGGCCGCGACCTGGGCGTTCTGGGCGCGCACCGCTGCGACGATCTCGGCCGAGCTGAGGTTCAGGCCGGTCATCTTGGCGGGATCGACCCAGATGCGCAGCGCGCGTTCCGGCGCGAAGACGGTGGCGCTGCCGACGCCCTCGATGCGGCGGATCTCGCCCACCACGTTGCGGTTGATGTAGTCGCCAAGCGCGATGTCGTCCATCGAGCCGTCGTCCGAGGTCAGCGCCACCATCATCAGAAAGCCCGAGCCGGCCTCTTCGATCAGCACGCCCTGGTCCACCACGCTTTGCGGCAACAGCGGCTCGACGCGCGAGACGGCGTTCTGCACGTCCACCTGGGCGCGGGCGACGTCGGTCCCGGGCTCGAAGGTCGCGGTGATCTGCATCGAGCCCGAGCTGTCCGAGACGGATTCGTAATAGGCCAGGCCCTCGACGCCGTTCAGCTCATCCTCGATGGGCTGGGCGACGGCCTGGTTGATCTCGGCCGGCGACGAGCCGGTGTAGCTGGTCGAGACGGTGATCTGCGGCCAGGCCACCTGCGGATATTGCGCGACCGGGATCTGCGGCAGCGCCAGAAGGCCGGCGATGACGATGAAGATCGACAGCACCCAGGCCAGCACCGGCCTGCGGATGAAGAACTGTGCCATGCGGTTATTCCTTGGCCGGCGCGACAGGCGTTTCGGCGGGAGCTTCGACGGGCGCCTCGGCCACGGCGGCGGCACCGGCGGGCACCGGCTTGGCCGCGACCGGCTGCGCCACCACCTTGGCGTCGGGATAAAGCTTCTGCGCGCCCGCCACGACCACGCGGTCGCCCGGGGCCAGCCCCTTCTCGACCAGCCAGCGGTTGTCGCTGGTCTGGCCCAGGGTCACGTCGCGGCGCTCGACCATGTCGTCGCCCTTCAGCGCATAGACATAGGCCTGGCCGGACTGGTCGCGCTGCACCGCCATCTGCGGCACGGTCAGGGCGTTGTCGCGCACCGCCTGTTCGATGCGGACGCGGACATAGAGGCCGGGCAGCAGGTTGCCGTCCGGGTTCGGGAATTCCGCCCGCAGGGTGATCTGGCCGGTGGTGCTGTCCACGCTCGCCTCGGAAAACAGCAGCTTGCCGGGATGTTCGTATTCGCTGCCGTCGTCGAAGATCAGCTGCACACGGGCCTCGCCCGCAGACATCATCGCCAGCTGGCCGGCGGCCAGAGCACGGCGCAGCGCGAACAGCTCCGAGGACGACTGGGTGAAGTCGACATAGACCGGGTCGAGCTGCTGGATCGTCGCCATGATGTCGGTCTGGGCGTTGACCAGCGCGCCCTCGGTCACCAGCGCGCGGCCGACCACGCCCGAGATCGGCGCCGTGACCTCGGTATAGCTGCGGTTCAGTTCCGCCTCTTGCAGCGCGGCGCGGGCGATGGTCACGTCGGCCCGGGCCTGGGCCAGCGCGGTCGCGGCATTGTCCAGGTCCACCCCGGCCGTCACCTTGCGCTCGCGCAGCGCGCGGGCCCGCTTTTCCTGGTCGGCGGCGTTCAGCTCGGTTGCCTCGGCGCGGGCCAGCGTGCCCTTGGCGCTGGCGACGCGCACGTCGAAGGGCGCCGGGTCGATGCGATAGAGCACATCGCCCGCCGCGACCTTGCCGCCCTGTTCAAAGACCCGCTCCAGCACGATGCCGCCGACGCGGGGGCGCACCTCGGCGGTGCGGGTGGCGGCGACGCGGCCGGGCAGTTCGTTCACCACCGGCAGCGCCTCGGGGGTCATCACCTGCACGCTGACCTGCGGCGGCGGCAATTGCTGCGCCAGCGCGGGCACGGTCGTCAGGCAAAAAAGCACCAGCCCGGCGCCGAGGCCGGGAAAAGATCTGTTCGTCATGAGAGGGGTCTTTCTTGGGGGAGGTCTTAGGGGTCCGGGTCTCCGTCGGCGCCGGGGTCGCTTTCCGCGACCGCCATCAGTTCATCGAGGATCTCGTTGCGGGTCTTGTCATCGAAGCGGTAGAAGCCGAAGAATTCCAGGAAGGCCATGCCGTGCAGCGTCAGCAGGGCGCGCAGCATCTTGGCCTTGTTGCCGGCCTCGAGCGCGATCTGGTCGGCGTCCTCGGCCAGGCAGCCGCGCATGATCTCGCGGCATTCGGCATTCTCGCCCATGCTGGCGGAAACCAGCAAGGCCATGGCAGTCTCTTCCTCGGTCGGCGCGGTGCGGAACTTTTCGATCACCGCGCGCAGCCGGGCGTTGGGCTGGTCCTGGTGGCGGGCCAGCATCTCCTGGAAATCGGCGCGGTGCTGGGACATGCGGTGGCGGGTGAAGGCGGCTAGCAGCCCGGCCTTGCTGTCGAAGTCATAGACCACGCTCGACTTGCTGATGCCCGCCTCGCGCGCCACGGCATCGATGCTGAGCCCGGCGATGCCCGAACGCCGCGCCACCCTTTCGATGGCCAGCATCAGTTCGTCGCGGTCGATCGAGCGTTTGCGTCCCACGGGCGGCACCCATAATTTCAATACGACCGTTCGAATATAATTCGCCCAGCCGCTTGTCAACCGCCGCGCGGCCCGTCGCTGGCCAGCAGCCACAGCCAGAACAGCCCATGCGGCAGCACCGCCAGCTTGGCGCCAAGGGCCGCCGCGCCGAACATCCAGCCGGCCAGCGCACCGATCTCGACGCAAAGCGCCAGCGACAGCGCATACCAGATCACCCCGCAGGCAAGGCGCAGCAGCCATTCGCTGGGTCGCAGCAGCGTCATGGCGCCGCCGCCGGGGTTGCATTCATCGCACCTTCCACTGGCAAAGCACGGCAGCCGCGACGGCCGCCTGTCCCGATGATGGTCGGATCGCGCGGCATCGTGCGGAAAGTTTTGTAACGAATTGTTTCCCTGTTCCGGATCGCAACATTCGGTTACAAATTCGGCCCTTGGAGAAACGCCGGTTCACCGGCAAGACAACGCTGCGATACAAGCCCTTCCTAGATCGGGTTGCGACGGCGCCCGTCCCCCGCCCCGATTCGGCCGCTTGACCGCCGCCAAGGAGAAGCAATGCGCAAGGCTGTCCTGACCGTTCTGATCCTTGTCGCCGTTGTGGCGGGGCTGGCTGCGGCGGTTTGGCGGGGCGAGGGCCAGGCGCAGGGCCAGAGCTACCTGACCGCGACCGTCGCGCGCGGCGATGTCGAGGTCACGGTGCTGGCCGAGGGCAAGCTGAAGCCCTCGAACCTGGTCGCGGTCGGGGCGCAGGCCTCGGGGCGGATCACCCGGCTGGCGGTGAAGCTGGGCGACCGCGTGGAAAAGGGCGACCTGATCGCCGAGATCGACTCGGTCACGCAGCAGAACCAGCTGCGCACCGCCGAGGCCGCGCTGGCGAACCTGCGGGCGCAGCACACCGAGAAGCAATCCGTGCTGGCCCTGGCCGAAAAGACGCTGGAGCGGCAGCAGAACCTTGTGCGCACAGCCGCCGCGTCGCGCAGCGATTTCGACAGCGCCGAGCAGGCGGTCGCGGCGGCCCGCGCCCAGCTTGCCGCGCTCGAGGCCCAGATCGCCGAGGCCGAGGTCGCCATCGAGACCGCCGAGGCGAATCTCGGCTATACCCGCATCACCGCCCCCAGCGCCGGCACGGTCCTGGCCATCGTGAACCAGGCCGGGCAGACGGTGAACGCGGTGCAATCCTCGCCCACCATAGCGGTGCTGGGCGGGCTCGACCGCATGAACGTCCATGCCGAAATCTCCGAGGCCGACATCGGCAAGGTCCAGCCCGGCCAGCGCGTGCGCTTCACCCTGCTCGACGACAGCGGCCGCAGCTACGAGGGCCGGCTGGAATCCATCGCGCCGGCGCCGCAGAGCATCGTCAACGACAGCGCGGTCAATCCCGACAGCACCACCGACAGCGACAGCAGCGCGGTCTATTATATCGGCATCATCCCGGTCGAGAACCCGGACGGCGCGCTGCGCACCTATATGACCGCGCAGGTCAGCGTGCTTCTGGGCGAGGCGCGCGACGTGCTGACCGTGCCGGCCACCGCGCTGGGACCGCAGAGCCGCGACGGCAGCCATAGCGTGCGGGTGCTGGCCGGCGGCGTGGCCGAGACGCGCGAGGTCCGCATCGGGTTGAACGACAAGGTCGTGGCCGAGGTCGTCTCGGGCCTTGCCGAGGGCGAGCAGGTGATCCTGGGCGAGCCGGCCGCCGACGCGGCTTCGGGCGCGGGATCAAGCGGTGGTTCGACGCGCGGCGGCCGGATGATGGGCCCGCCGCTGGGAGGCTGAGCCATGGCCGCGCCGCTGATCCAACTCACGGGCATCTGCCGCGACTACCCCTCGGGCGAGGGCGTGCTGCAGGTGCTGCGCGACATCGACCTGGAGATCGCGCAGGGCGAATTCGTCGCCATCACCGGCGCCTCGGGCTCGGGCAAGTCGACGCTGATGAATATCCTGGGCTGCCTCGACCGCCCCACCACGGGCAGCTATCGGCTGGACGGGCGCGAGGTGGCGCAGCTCGACCCGAACGCGCTCGCCTCGCTCAGACGCGAGTTCTTCGGCTTCATCTTCCAGCGCTATCACCTGCTCTCGGAAATGACCGCGCTCGGCAATGTCGAGGTGCCGGCGATCTATCGCGGCCTGTCCGCCGAGGCGCGGCGCAGCAAGGCGCGCGGGCTCCTGGACCGGCTCGGCATGGGCCAGCGGCTGGACCACCGGCCGGGCCAGCTTTCGGGCGGCCAGCAGCAGCGGGTGTCGATCGCCCGGGCCCTGGTCAACGACGCCCGCGTCATCCTGGCCGACGAGCCGACCGGCGCCTTGGACAGCCGCAGCGGCGAGGAGGTGCTGGCGATCCTCGACGAGCTCAATGCCGAGGGCCGCACCGTCATCATCGTCACCCACGACCCCAAGGTCGCGGCCCGCGCCCGTCGCGTGATCGAGATCGCCGACGGCCGCATCGTCGCCGACCGCGGCAACCGCCCCGCCACCGCGGCGTTGGCCGCGCCGGCACCCGCCCGGGCGGCGGCGCCGATCCTGGGCCGGCTGGCCGAGGCGCTGCGCATGGCGCTCCTGGCGATGCGCGCCCACAAGCTGCGCAGCTTCCTGACCATGCTGGGCATCATCATCGGCATCGCCTCGGTGGTCTCGGTCGTGGCCTTGGGCGAGGGCTCGCGCCAGCGGGTGCTGTCGAACATCTCGGGGCTGGGCACCAATACGCTGCAGATCTATCCCGGCCGCGACTTCGGCGACATGCGCTCGGGGCGGGTGACGACGCTGGTCATGGCCGATGCCGAGGCGCTGGCCCGGCAGGCCTGGGCGGCCTCGGTCAGCCCGACGGTCAGCTCCAGCCAGACCCTGCGCCACGGCGCGACCGAGCTTTCCGCCCAGATCAGCGGCGTCGGCGAGCAATATTTCGACGTGGCCGGCATCACCCTGACCCAGGGCCGCGCCTTCGACGCCGGCGACGTGGCGGCGATGAGCCAGAATGTCGTCATCGACGAGAACACCCGCAACAGCCTGTTCGGCGAGGGTGGCGATGCGCTCGGCCAGGTCTTCATGGCCGGCAAGGTGCCGCTGCGGGTGATCGGCGTCGCCAGCGTGCGCCAGCAGGGGCCGGGCGGCAGCCGCAACCTGACCGTCTATGCCCCCTATACCACGGTGCAGGCGCGCTATCTGGGCACGACCAGCGTCAGCGGCCTGACCCTGCGCGTGCATGACGCGGTCGACATGGCGCTGGCCGAGCAATCCGTGACCGAGCTTCTGACCCGCCGCCACGGCGCTAAGGATTTCTTCACCATCAACAATGACGAGATCCGCCAGACCATCACCGCGACGACGCAGACGCTGACGCTGCTGATCTCGGCCATCGCGGTGATCTCGCTTCTGGTGGGGGGCATCGGAGTGATGAACATCATGCTGGTCTCGGTCACCGAGCGCATCGGCGAGATCGGGCTGCGCATGGCGGTGGGGGCGCGGCGCGCCGACATCCGCTCGCAATTCCTGATCGAGGCGGTGCTGGTCTGCATCATCGGCGGCGTGGCCGGGATCCTGGCGGCGCTGGGGTTCGGCCTGGTCTTCGACCGGCTCAGCAGCGACTTCAGCCTGGTCTATTCGGCCATGTCCATGGTCCTGGCGCTGGCCAGCTCCTGCGGCATCGGCCTGGTCTTCGGCTATCTGCCCGCGGTCAGCGCCTCGCGCCTCGATCCCGTCGCGGCCCTGTCGCGCGACTAACAGGGGGACAGACCATGGCAACCACCGCGCAACCCGCCAGCCCGAAGGAGGCAGCCGCATGTCCGCGTCCCGGCATATCCTGATCGTCGACGACGACCCCGAGATCCGCACCCTGCTGCGCCGCTATCTCGAGGGCCAGGGCTTCCGCGTCTCGACCGCCGCCGACCGCCGGGAATGCGAGGCGCGGGTGGCGGACGGCAATCCCGACCTGATCGTGCTGGACGTGATGCTGCCCGACGGCTCGGGCCTCGACATCTGCCGCAGCCTGCACGAGCGCCGGCCCGAGCTGCGCGTCATCCTGCTGACCGCGCTCAAGGAGGACGTGGACCGCATCATCGGGCTGGAGCTTGGCGCCGACGACTACCTGGGCAAGCCCTTCAACCCGCGCGAGCTGGTCGCCCGCATCAAGGCGGTCCTGCGCCGCAGCGGCGGCGACGAGGCGCCCGCGCCCGAGCCCCGCATCTACGGCTTCGCCGGCTTCGAGGTCGATCCCGGCCAGCGCCGCGTCCTGGCCGCGGACGGCAGCGAGATCGAGCTGACCGGCGCCGAATTCGACCTGCTGCGGGTGTTCCTGGAACGGCCCGGGCGGTTGCTGTCGCGCGACCAGCTGCTGGACCTGACCCAGGGCCGCGACCGCGATCCGCTGGACCGTTCCATCGACGTGCTGATGAGCCGGCTGCGCCGCAAGCTGGCCGAGCGCCACGACGCGCCGATCTTTCGCACCGTCCGGAACGGCGGCTATCAGATGGCGGTGCCGGTCACCAGCCAGGGGGTGGCTGCGCCGTGAACTCGCTCCAGACCCGGATCGCGGCGCTCTTGATCGCGGCCATCGTCTCGGTGGTGGTGCTGGCGAGCTTTGCCGCCACCTGGGTCATGCAGCCGCCGGCGCCGCAGGCGACGATGGAGCCGGTGGCGCGCCAGATCCGCATGACCATCGCGCTGATGGGCCACGGCCCGGCGCAGGACCGGCCCGGCCGGCTGCAGGCGGTGCCGGCCGGCGGCACGGCCGATCCGCACATGACCCGCTTCCTGCAAGGCGCGCTGCGGCGCACCGGCGCGCCGCTGCAGGCGCTGGTGACGCGCGAGGGGCCGCGCCAGCCGCTGACCGCCTCGGTCCGGGTCGGCGCGCAATGGCTGATCCTGCAGATCCCCGACCTGTCGCCGCCGCCCGGGCGCTGGAACGTGCTGGCGCTGTGGCTGAGCCTGATCGTCGCGGGCAGCGCCGCGATCTCGATCCATGCCGCGCGGCGCCTGACCCGGCCCTTGCAGCTGATCGAGGATGCCGTCGACCGCGTCGGCCCGGACGGCACGCTGGAGACCATTCCCGAGACCGGCTCGGGCGAGGTGCAGGCCGCCGCCAAGGCGCTGAACCGGCTGTCGCGCCAGCTGCGCGGCGCCATGGAAAGCCGCATGCGTCTGGTCGCGGCGGCGGGCCACGACCTGCGCACGCCGATGACCCGCATGCGGCTGCGCGCCGAGTTCATCGAGGACGAGGCCGAGCGGACGAAATGGCTCTCGGACCTTGAGGAGCTGGACATGATCGCCGACAGCGCCATCCGCCTGGTGCGCGAGGAGGTCGGCGTGGACGGCGTGCAGGTCCTGCGGCTGGACCGGCTGCTTCTGGACACCGCCGCCGAACTGCGCGCCCAGGGCCACGCGGTCGAGACTGCCGCTCTGCCCCCGCTTCAGGTCAGCGCCGGCCCGATCGCGCTGAAGCGGGCGCTGCGCAACCTGATCGTCAATGCAGCGACCCATGGCGGCGGCGCCCGCGTGGCGCTGGTCCGCGATGGCCGCAACGCGGTGATCCGCATCGAGGACGACGGCCCCGGCGTGCCGCCAGACCTGATCGAGCAGATCTTCGAGCCCTTCTTCCGCGTCGACCAGGCCCGGCGCAAATCCTTCCCCGGCGCGGGCCTGGGCATGGCGATCTCGCGCGAGATCATCGAGCGCCACCAGGGCAGCATCGCCGTCCGCAACCGCCAGCCGCACGGGTTGGAGCAGGTCTGCACCCTGCCCTGCGCCTAGGCCCCGGCCGCCTCGGCATGGTCGTGGGCGCAGAGCGCATGGTTGCCCAGCACCTCGATCACCCGGCAATCGGCGATGCGCCCGCTGGTGCATTGCGCCAGCATGCGCTGCAATTCGTCGCGCAGCGCCTCGAGCCGGCGCAGCCGGGCATTGACCGCGGCCAATTGGCGCCCGGCGATCAGGTCGGCGGCGGCGCAGGGCTTTTCGGGGTCGTCGGCCAGCGCCAGCAATTCGCGGATATCCTCGAGCGAGAAGCCCAGTTCGCGCGCGTGGCGGATGAAGGCCAGCCGCTCGACCGCCGGCCGATCATAGAGCCGCTGGTTGCCGGTGCTGCGCCCGGCCCGGGGCAGCAGCCCGATCTGTTCGTAATAGCGGATCGTGGGCACCTTGACCCCGGTCGCGCCGCTCAGCTTGCCGATGCTCAGCATGGAATGCCCCGTCTAAACCTGTATCGACTATAGATATGGGGCGCCCGGCCCGGGCGGCAAGCGGCGATTCCCGGTGGCGGCGCCGGGCCTGCCCGGAAAATCTGGCCGGAAATGTCAAATTCGCCGCTTGCCGCCCGAGTCGCGCGTTTCCGGCAAACCGTGGGAATTGCGGCGTTTTCGTGACGATCCGCCCTCCTCCGGCGCGGCAAGGCTTTTCTGTGGATCGGGGCGGCTTTGTGATAAGCTCGCCCAACCAACAGGGATAGCCGGGCCAAGGCGCGAAACAGCGGCCAGCCGGCGCAGCCACGGGAAACGCCATGCAAGCGTCATGGATTCGCGGAGCCGTCGCATCGATGCTTCTGGGGCCCGAGGCCGACCCCGCCCAAGCGGCGGTCGAAATGCCCATGCCGCTGGAAACCTTCGTCAGCCGCCTGGAACAGGAACGCGCCGGCACCACCGACGGGACGCATTGCTGGCGCTCGGGCCAGCAGATCAGCCTGCCCAGCATCGGCGTGCTGGGCGAGGCCATCGCCCCCCGCCGCACCCTGGGCGAGGCGCTGCGGCTTTTCGCGCGCGGCTTTCCGGTGCTGCAATCGAACAGCTCGGTCACGCTGGAGGTCACCGGGGACGAGGCGCATGTCTCCTACCGCGTGCTCGACCCGCGCATCTGGCCGCGCCGCGCCGATGCCGAACTGACGCTGGGCCTGATCCGCGGCATCTGCGACCGCTATGCCGTCCCGCGCGAGGCGATCCAGGACCTGTGCTTCGAACACCAGCCCGACCGCGACCTGCGCGCGCTGGCCCGGCACCTGGGCCGGATGCCCCGTTTCGGCCAGGACGAGAACCGGATCACCTTTTCCGCCAGCGCGCTGTCGCACCGGCTTCGCACCGAACCGCCGGGGGATGCGATGGAGCCCGCGAAGCGCCTGGACGAGGCCCTGGTCGAATTGCGCCGCCAGACCCCGGTGTCGCAGCGCGTCCACGCGCTGATCCTGTCGCAGATGCAGCACGGGCTGGTGAACCAGGCCGACGTGGCCGCCCTGCTCGGCATGTCGGAACGCGGCTTGCGCCGGGCGCTTGCCGCCGAGGGCCAGCCCTTCCACGCCATCCTCGAGGAATGCCGGCGCGCGCATGGCTTCGCGCTGCTGGTGCGGGGCGACCGGCTGTTCGGCGAGATCGCGCTGCTGCTGGCCTATTCCGATCAGACCGCGTTCTCGCGGGCGTTCTCGCGCTGGTACGGGGTTTCGCCGCGCGAGATCAGGAAGATGGGCGCCGAGGAGGTCAGCGTGATCCGCTGATCGAAGCAGCCCTCGCGCGCCGGGCCGCTATGGGCGATGAAGATGCGCGTGACCGGCCGGCGGTCGATGGCGGCCAGGATGCGCCGGCAGGCGGCATCGTCGATTTCCGAGAAGGCTTCGTCGAAGACCAGCACATCGGCGGGGCGCAGCAGCGCGCGGGCGATGGCGATGCGCTGGCGCAGCCCGCCCGACAGGTTGGCGCCGGTTTCGCTGACCGGCGTGTCGAGCCCGGCCTCGGCCCGCGCCCAGGGCGCCAGGTCGGCATCGGCCAGCGCCTGCCACAGCGCCGCATCCGAAGCCTCGGGCGCGGCCAGCCGCAGGTTCTGCGCCAGCGTGCCGCGCAGGATCGCCGGGCGTTGCGCCAGATGCAGGATGCGCCCGGCTAGCGCCAGCGGCCGCAGGCTGGCCGCGTCCTGGCCGCCGACCAGCGCCCGGCCCTCGGCCAGCGCCGCGTCGCGGGTCAGGGTGGCGACCAGCCGCGACTTGCCGATGCCCGAGGGGCCGTCGATCAGCACCCGCGCGCCGGGCAGGATGGTGGCACTGACCGGGTGGTGGTCGGCATGGGCGGCGCGGGCCTGGGCGAAGGCCAGGACCAGCGGCCCGTCGGGCGGCGCGGCGCCGTCGTCCGGGCGGGCGCTGGCAATGACCGCGCCCAGCCGGTCGGCGGCCACGCGCGCGCGGGCCTGGGCGTGATAGAGGCCCAGAAGGTTCCGCAGCGGCCCCGACATCATCCCGGCATAGGCCAGGAAGGCGACCAGCGTGCCGATCTGCCATTCGCCGCGCACCACCTGCCAGCCGCCGACCAGCAGGATGGTGCCGCGCATCAGGGCGGTGATGGTCTGGCTGACCGCGCCCACCGTCTCGGACCACAGCCGCTGCCGCATCAGCCCGTCGATCTGCTGCCCCTGAGCGGTGCGGAAACCGGCCTCGCGCTGGTCGAGCGCGCCGAGCCCGCGCAGCGTCGCCCGCGCTGCCAGCGTCTCGGCCATCTGCGAGGACAGCGCGCCGCGCTGGCCGCGCACCGTTTCGGCCAGGGCGCGCGTCCTGGGCCGGGCGCGGGACAGGAACCACAGCTCGAAGGGCGCGGCGATCAGCGGCAGCGCCGCCATGCGCCAGTCGAGCGCCAGCATCAGCGCAAACCCGCCGGCCAGCCGGAACACCGCGCCGACCGCGACCAGCACCGTGTCGAAGGCAAAGCTCTGGATCTCGGCGCAATCGCCGTCGAGCCGCGCCATCGCCTCGCCCAGCGGCAGGTCGGGGCGTTCGGGGTCGCGCGCCAGCGCGGCGCCGAACAGCCGGCCGCGCAGGTCGGCCAGCATCCGCGCCGAGGCGCGCAGGTGCAGCATGGCATTCGCCATGCCGAAACCGACCGCCCCCAGCCCCAGCGCAAAGGACAGCCCGGCCCAGAACATCAGCGCACCCATGTCGCGCGCCATGATGCCGGCGTCGATCACCTGCCGGGTCAGCATCGGCATCGCCAGTCCCAGCGCCGCCGCCGCCAGCGAGGCCGCCAGCACCAGGGCCGCCGAGGGCAGCGCCCGGGCCATGACCGGCGCGATCCAGGCCGCGGCCTCGGGGCCAAGGATCAACCGGGCCAGCCGCGGCGCGGCCTTGGCGGCAAGCCTAGCCATCGGCGCGCTTCCTTTCCGCACCGTGATGGCAGGCACGGGCCGCAAGCGCCGCCACCGCGGCAGTCCCGTCCAGCGGCCCGGTCGCGGCCAAGATCGCCGCCAGGTGTCCGGCGATGCGGGCCGCGCCGATGCTGGCGCCGCCCATGCCGATGGCGCCATGCTCGGGCGAATTGCACCAGGCACCGAACAGCGCCGGGCCGAGTTGCGAGAGTTCGTCCCAGCCGCAGCGGGCGTCGCCGGTGGCGGCGATCACGCCGGGATAGGCGGCGGGGAAACAGGCCGCGCCGCGCGCGGGATGGGCCGCGACCAGCACGGCGCCCTGCCCCAGCAGCGCCGCGCAGGCCGCGCGCAGCGGCGCGCGGTCGGCGGCCAGGCCCAGGCTCATGCAGATCACCTGGGGCCGTTCGGCGCCCATGGCGTGAAACCAGCGCAGCGCGGCGGCGATGCGCAGCGCGCTGGTCACCGGGCGGTCGTCGAAGACCTGCGCATGCAGGATCGCCGCGCCCGGGCAGGCGCGGCGGATGATCGCGGCGACGGCGGTGCCATGGCCCAGCCCGTCGGGCCGCGCCGGCGCGACCGAGCCGTCGGCCAGGAAGGCGCGGGCCGGGTCCAGCGGATCGTCGGGGCCGGGGCCGCTGTCGATCACGCCGACCCGCAGCATGTCATTCGTCCCGCTGGAACAGCCGCACCGAGGCGAGCGACATCGAGGCATTCGCCGGCAGGTCGACCTGGCCCTTCTTTTCCAGCGTCTCGGCGTCATAGGCCGCCAGATCCCCCAGCGCGCCGCCGAGCCAGACCGTCTTGCCGTCCGAACTGACGTTGACCGAGTAATAGCTGTGCGGCAGGTCCACGCGCTTGAGCGACGTGTCGTTCACCAGGTCGAAGCTTTCGAGCACGTTATAGGCGCCGAAGGCGCGGTCCTTGGCCGGGTTCACGGCGGTCGAGAAATAGAACACGTCCATCACCCGGACCTCGCGCATGGCCATGTCGCCGCTGCCCAGGTCCATGGTCAGCATGCCGGTGCGATAGGCCTGCGGATCGGCCGCATCCATGTCCTTGCGCGAGGTGTAGAACGGCACCGCCATCACGCCCGAGCTTTCATGCTGGCTCCAGACCGCCAGCACGTCGGGCTGGGCATAGGTCTCGGGTTGCCAGCTCTGGATCGGCTTGTCCTCGATCGGCTTGCCGGTGGCGGCGTCCAGCACATGCATGGCGCGGCCCAGGCCGTAAAGCCTGGTCCCGTCCAGCGAATAGGCCAGCAGCGTGACCTGGCGCGGCGCTTCGAAGCGGGTCTTCAGCGCCAGCGTCTCGGCGTCGTAAAGCGCGATGCGGGTGGGCTGGACCTCGAAATGCGTCGGCGCCAGCTTCACCGGGCTTTCATAGACCGCCAGCGTCTTGCCGTCGGGGGAAAGCGTCGCGCCGAACAGGCTTTTCACCCGCTCCTCGGGGGTGGACAGGTCGATGCGGCCCAGCGTCTCGCCGGTCACGAGATCGACCTTGACCAGGCTTTCGGACTTGTTGACGGTGGCATAGGCGATCCTGCCGCCCGGCGCGACCATCGGCACCATGGGCGTGGGGCCGGCGTCGTCGATCTCGATCACCTTCTCGACCGCCATCTTCTGGGTATCGACCACGACCAGCTTGTTGGGCCGCGCCGGTGCCAGGATGTAGTCATGCGCGGCGGCCGGGCCGGCCAGCGCCAGCGCGGCCGCAAGCATCAGGGATTTGCGCATCAGGACGAGCCTTTCGTTTCCGGGAACACCGATTGCAGCTTGCGCCAGTCCTGCATGACGTCCTCGGCGCCGGCGCTCCAGTTCGGATAGGTGTTGAGCGTGTCGGCCACCTGCGCCGGCCACCAGCAGGGATCGGCGCAGCCATACAGGTCGGCCTCCATCGGCTGGCACAGGTTCGAGACGGCGCCGAAGGCGTCCACCTCCCAGCCCGGGTCGAAGGAGGTGGTGCAGCCGACCAGCGAATTCATTGCCACGACCTCCTCCTCGCGGCCCAGGGCCTCGGCTTCGACGAAGGCCTTCGCCTTGGCGTTGGCGGGGATCAGATGTTTCATTGCAGATGCTCCCTTGCTGGGCCGGACCGGGTGATCCGGGGTTCCAATTGGCTGCGGAAGAAGGACGGGTTGGCCTGCATGATGCGGACATAGGATTCGATGCCGAAATCGACCCAGTCCCGCATCAGGTCGCAGTAATGCCAGACCGGCGCGAAGGGATCGCCTTGCCGGGCATAGCTTTCGTGATAGCAGCCGCCGGCGCAGATGCTGCGGATGCGGCAGGTCTTGCAGCCGAAGGCGCTGCGGTCCTGCGCGGTCTCGATGAAGCCGGCGAGCTTGGGGATGTCGATGCCGGTCTCGACATTGCCATAGGTCGGCTGGTTCGAGCCGACGAAGCGGTGGCAGAGGTGCAGCTCGCCCTCCTTGTCGACGGCGAGCATCCCCAGGCCCGCACCGCAGGGCACCGCCTTCTTGGTGCCCTGGGCGATATCGGTCAGAAGCTGGTGCATATTCGAGAATCCGATGTTCTCGCCCCGGCAGGCGGCCTCGACATAGCGCCGGCCCAGGGTCTTCATGTCCTCGAAGGCGCGCTTCAGCGCCTCCTGGTCCAGGTTGAAGACCGCGATCGGCCCCGAGGTCGCCGGGCCGAAGCCGACCTCGTGAAAGCCCAGTTCGTTCTTCAGGTGGTCGTGGATGCCGATGACGTCGGTCACGCCGCGCGTCAGCGTCACCCGCACGCCGACCGGGCGCGAGCGATAGCGCGAAAGCAGCATGCGCACATTGCGCGCCACCAGGTCATAGGTGCCCTTGCCGCCCACGGTCTTGCGGTTCGCGTCATGCAGCGCCTTGGGGCCGTCCATGCTGACCGTCAGCGCAAAGCGATGCGCGTCGAACCAGTCCACCAGTTCCGGCGTCAAGAGCGTCGCATTGGTGGTCAGCGAGAAATCGACCGTCTTGCCCAGCTCGGCCGCGCGCGGCAGCGCATAGGCCACCACCTCGCGGATCAGCGGCATGTTCGACAGCGGCTCGCCGCCGAAGAACACCACGTTCACCCGGTCGCGGGCATGGGCCTGCTTCAGCAGCAGCTCGAAACTGGCGCGCGCCGTCTGAAAGCCCATCTTCTGGCCCTTGGCGGGGGTGGTCAGGTCTTCCTTGTAGCAATAGGTGCAGGCCAGGTTGCAGCCGGTGTTCACGTTCAGGATGATCGTGGACAGCGGGATCTCCTCGACCTTCGCGATGGGGCGCGGGGTGTCCGCCGCATCGGCATCGCGCAGGATGTCGAGCGCCAGGAAGCTGTGCAGGCAGTCGGCCAGGGTGTCGGGGGCGTGATGCGCGCCCAGCTCGGCGCGCATCACATCGGGATCGACGGCGGGCGAGCGGCGGAACAGGTCGTAGACGTCGCGCGCCACGCCGTCGAGCTCGAACAGGCTGGTCGTCGGCACATGCATCAGCATGGCATGGCCGTCGACATCGACACGGTAGGCATTGTGGCGGATCAGGGTCAGGGCTCCCATGGCGTCACCGGATCGGCGCGTCGACGAAGCGCTGGACCGTGGCGTAGAGATGCGCCTCGGCACTCAGCGGCTGATCGCCCTCGGTGACGGTGGCGATCACCTTGAGATTGCCCGCGTTGTTGGTCTGGCGCGGGCGCTCGGGGTTCGGCCCGGCGTCGGCCGGCATGAAGAGCCCGGTGTCGTCGATCGAGCCCGAATATTTCGCGTCCTGCATCGCAATGGCCTCCTCGTCGAAGTTGTCCACCGCCCAGGCGGCCGGGAAGGCGCCCAGCGGAATGTCGTCCTCGGTCGCCGGCTTGCCGTCGGCGCCGTCAAGCCAGCCCAGGGCCTCGAACTGCGCCGGCGCCTTGGGGATCGGCCCGCCATTGCCGCCAATGCGCGCCATCGCCATCTCGGGCGAGATGCTGATGCGGTCGGGGCGGTCATAGGCGACCAGTTCGACCGCCTGCCCGCCCAGCTGGACCGAGACCGGCCCGGCCGCGCCTGCCGCCGTCAGTTCCAGCACCGCGACGCCGTCCTTGACCGATTGCACCCGGCCGGTCACGCCTTCGGGCAGGGTCAGCGCATCGGAGAGGCCGGCGCCCGCAACCCGGATCTCGGTCGGGGCGCCGATCTTCAGCCGGGCGGGCTGGGCGGCCAGAACCTGCGGCGCGGCATCCGGGCGAACCGCGGCCAGCCGGCCGCCGATCACGTCGCTGTCGGCGTGATACCAGCGCCCGTCGAAGCGGCCGTCCCGGAAGGCAAAGACCTGGCGGATCTGGGTCTTGCCGTCGGTCAGCGTCGCGCGCCATTCGCCCTCGCCCAGGATCCGGCCGCTGCCGCTGTAGCTTTCGCTGCCGTCGGCGAAGTCCAGCTGCATGGTCACCTGGTAATCCTCGCCGGCCCTGGTCACGACCAGCGCGCCGGTATAGTCGCCGCGCCCCGGCTGGCGCCCGGCCAGCACATAGCGGCCCGAGGCATCGCCCGCGAAGGGCCCGACCGGCTCGCCCAAGGGATAGGTCTTGGCCAGGAAGGGCATGATCTCGGCCTGGGCGATGCCCCACCAGTCGCGGTCCCGCGCCAGCGCCTGGTATTCCAGGGTCGGGAACTGGCCCAGGTGGAAGTTCACCAGATGCGTCCAGTCCTCGGCCGTGCGGCGTTGCAGCGCCACGCGGGCATAGGAATGGCAGCGACCGCAGGTCTGGGTCATCTGCACGTCCGGGCCCTCGTCGAAGGCCACCGGCTCGCGTTCCAGGATATAGCGGCGGCCCTCGGTCTCGGCCAGCGACAGGCCGCGGGTGTCCGAGAGGTAGCGCACGATGGCGCTGCGTTCCTCGGGCTCCAGCGCGACGCCGTGGTTGCGCATCATCCGGGTCACGGTCATGTCCCAGCCCTCGGGCGTCTTGCGCGCGGCGTCGATGCGTTCCCAGCTTCCGTCCTCGTGCTTGACGTGGCAGGCGGCGCAGGCGTTCTGCAACACCTCCTCGCCGGTCACCGCCAGCGCCGGCACGGCGGCGGCAAGGGCTGTGGCCGAGACCAGCGCGATTCGGGTGAGTGGCTTCATGTCGGCTCCTCTGGCTCGTCAGGGCGCGCGGGCCCCGATTGCGATAGGGTCCAGAAAAGCGCCGGGGCGGATTGGATTCTTGTCATTCCCGGCCAGAATCGCGACAGATCGTCGCGCCGGCCGGCTTTGGCCGGAAATGTCAGGTCCGCCGCCGCTGCTGCGGGCCAGACTTCCGAAAACACCGGCAGCAAGGGGGCGCGGATGGCGCATGACGCCGATCTGATCGTGCTGGGCGGCGGTCCGGCCGGGGCGATCTCGGCCTGGCTTGCCGCGCGCGACGGGCTTCGCGTGCTGCTGGTCGATCCCGGCCGCAGCCGGCCCCGCCCCGAGGGGCTGAGCCCGCGGCTGCATCGCTGGCTGGACGGCCAGGGGCTGCTCGCGGGGTTTCACGGCATCCTGGGGCCGCTGCGCCGGCAGGTGGACTGGGCAGGCATCAGCGAAGGCAACAGCGAGCGGGTGGTCGAGCGCGCCGCCCTCGACGCGCATCTGCGCGGCTGCGCGCAGGCGGCGGGTGCCCGGCTGGTCGCGGGCAATGGCCGCCCCGAGCCGGGCGGCGTCGTGCTGAGCGACGGGCGGCTGCGGGCGCCGCTGGTCATCGACGCCCGGGGCCGGGCGGCGCCGGCGGGACCGGGCAAGGCGCCGGCGACACTGGCGCTGTCCGGCTGGACGCGGGCCGATCTGCCGCCCGGCATTCGGCTGGCCGCCCATGCCGGTGGCTGGCTGTGGCGGGTGGCGCTGCCCGACGGCCGGGTCTGGGTGCAGGCGCTGATGGATGCGGCGGGTCAGGATGGATCGGGGTCGCGCGGGCCGGGTCAGCGCCTGTCGGCCGCCATGGCCGCCGCCGAGCCGACACTGGCCGGCGCCCCGCTGATCGGCCCGGTGCTGGCGCGCGAGGCGGCGCCGCGCCTGCCCCGGCCGCTGGGCGACCTTTCCCTGTTGCCGGTCGGGGATGCGCTGGCGGCGATGGATCCGCTCTCGGGCCACGGCCAGTTCTGGGCGGTGTCCAGCGCGCTGGCGGTCGCCGCCGTGCGCCGCACGCTGGCGGCGCGGCCGGGCGACGGCGCCTTGTGCCGGCGCTTCCTGATGCGGCGCGCGCATGAGACCAGCCTGCACCAGGCCCGCGTCGGCCGCGATTTCCTGCGCGCCGAGCCGCGTTTCCGCGACCAGCCGTTCTGGCGCGCCCGCCTGGACTTTCCGGACGACCTGCCGGCCTCCGACGCTCCGCCCCGCCCCGAGATCGCCGCCGCCGTGGTGGTCGAGAACGGGCTTTTGGCCGAGCGCGAGGTGCTGCGCACCGCCGCCGCGCCGCAGGGCGTCGGCTGGTTCGGCACCATCCCGGCCGCCGAGGCCTTTCGGCTGTGGCAGGTGCAGGGGCCGGCCGGGCTGGTCGCGCGCTGGGGCGCGGCGGGCGAGGCCGTGGCGCGACAGATCGCGGCGGGCTGAGCCTAGCCCGCGCCGAAGCGCCATTCGCCCTCGCCCAAGGCCGGGGCGGCGCGGTCGGCGACCAGCGGGCTGCGGGAAAACCGCATCGGGCTGCGCAGCCCCGGGATGCCCTCGGGCGCGATGCGCAAGCCGCGCGCGGTAACCTGGCGGTCGACCAGGGCCTCGGCCACGTCGTTGACCGGGCCGGCGGGGACGCCCGCACCCTCCAGCGCCGCGATCAGGGTGGCGCGGGTAAAGCGGCGCGTGGCCGCCGCCAGCAGGGGCACCAGCCGGTCGCGATGCGCGACCCGGGCCGGGTTGCTGGCGAAATCCGGCTCTGCCGCCAGCGCGGGCAGTTCCAGCACCCGGCACAGCGCCGCGAATTGCCGGTCATTGCCGCAGGCCACGATGAGATGCCCGTCCGAGGCCGGAAACAGCTGATAGGGCACGATATTCGGATGCGCATTGCCCAGGCGATGCGGCACCACCCCGCCCAGCAGGTAATTCGTCGCCTGGTTCGCCAGCACCGCCACGCCGCAATCCAGCAGCGACAGGTCCAGATGCTGCCCCTGCCCCGAGCGTTCGCGTTCCGCCAGCGCCGCCTGCACGGCGATCACGCCGTAAAGCCCGGTGAAGATGTCGATCCAGGCCACGCCGACCTTCTGCGGCTCGCCGCCCGGGTCTCCGGTCAGGTCCATGATCCCCGACATGCCCTGGATCAGGAAGTCATAGCCCGGCTGCGCCGCGCGCGGCCCGTCCTGGCCGAAGCCGGTGATCGAGGCATAGACCAGCCGCGGATTGCGCGCCGCAAGCGTGTCGTAATCCAGGCCGAACTTGCGCAACCCGCCCAGCTTGAAGTTCTCGACCACGACATCGGCCTGGTCGATCAGCCCGCGCAGCCGGTCGAGATCGGCCGAGGCGTTGAAATCGCAGGTAACCGAGGTCTTGCCCCGGTTCGCGGCGTGGAAATAGGCGGCGACGGTTTCCATGCTGCCATCGGCGCGCGGCCGCTCGATGAAGGGCGGACCCCAGCGGCGGGTGTCGTCGCCCTCGGGCGCCTCGACCTTGACGACCTCGGCGCCCAGGTCGGCGAGGGTCTGGCCGATCCAGGGGCCGGCCAGGATGCGGGCCAGCTCGACCACCCGCAGCCCCTTCAGCGGCGCCTCAGCCAAAGGCCTGGATCCCGGTCTGGGCGCGGCCGAGGATCAGCGCATGCACGTCATGCGCGCCCTCATAGGTGTTCACGGTTTCCAGATTCTGGGCGTGGCGCATGACGTGATATTCGATGGAAATGCCATTGCCGCCATGCATGTCGCGGGCCATGCGGGCGATGTCCAGCGCCTTGCCGCAATTGTTGCGCTTGACGATGGAGATCATCTCGGGCGCCATCCTGCCCTGATCGAACAGCCGCCCGACGCGCAAGGACGCCTGCAGGCCAAGCGCGATCTCGGTCTGCATGTCGGCAAGCTTCTTCTGGTAAAGCTGCGTCGCAGCCAGCGGCCGGTTGAACTGGTGGCGGTCGAGCCCGTATTGGCGGGCGCGGAACCAGCAATCCTCGGCCGCGCCCATGGCGCCCCAGCTGATGCCGTAGCGGGCGCGGTTCAGGCAGCCGAAGGGGCCGCCCATGCCCTCGGTGCCGGGCAGCAGCGCGTCTTCGCCGACCTCGACATCCTCCATGACGATCTCGCCGGTGACCGAGGCGCGCAGGGACAGCTTGCCCTCGATCTTCGGCGCCGACAGGCCCTTCATGCCCTTTTCCAGCACGAAGCCGCGCACCTTGCCGCCGTGCGCATCCGACTTGGCCCAGACCACGAAGACATCGGCGATGGGCGCGTTGGTGATCCACATCTTGGCGCCCGACAGCACATAGCCGCCCTCGACCTTCCTCGCGCGGGTCTTCATCCCGGCGGGGTCCGAGCCGGCATCGGGCTCGGTCAGGCCGAAGCAGCCGATGAATTCGCCCGAGGCCAGTTTCGGCAGGTATCTGCGCTTCTGCGCCTCGCTGCCGTAAGCCTCGATCGGATACATCACCAGCGAGCTTTGCACCGAGGCCATGCTGCGATAGCCCGAATCGATGCGCTCGATCTCGCGCGCCACCAGGCCGTAGGCGACATAGGACGCGCCGACGCCGCCATATTCCTCGGCCACGGTGACGCCCAAGAGGCCGGCCGCACCCATCTCGCGAAAGATCTCGGGGTTGGTGGTCTCATGCAGATAGGCGTCCTTGACGCGCGGGGCCAGCGACGCCTGGGCGAAGGCGGCGGCGCTGTCCCGGATCATGCGCTCTTCCTCGCTGAGCTGGTCGTCCAGCAGGAAAGGGTCGTTCCAGGTGAAGGGGGCGGATTTTCCGGCCATGGCACACTCCTCATGTTGCGACATTGCTACCGCGGATCGCGCCGGGGTGCTAATGATGTCTTGTCCGCAGATCATGAGTTTCGCGCATGAACAGATCGGCCCGCCCCGGCTATACGCCCAGCATCCAGGAGTTGCGCGCGCTGGTCCTCTGCGCCGAGACCGGCTCGGCCTCGCGCGCGGCCGAGGCGCTCAACCTGACGCAAAGCGCCGTCAGCCGTGCCATCCGCACGCTGGAGGAGCGGCTGGGCGTGCGGCTGTTCCGGCGCGTGCGGCAACGGCTGATCCTGTCGGACGCCGGCCGGGCGCTGGTGCGCGATTCGCGCGAGATCCTCGACCGGCTGGAACGCTCGGCCCGGATGGTGATGTCCTTCGGCGACGGCGGCGAGGTGCTGCGGCTGGCGGCGCTGCCGACATTCGCCGCCATGTGGCTGATCCCGCGCCTGCCGGATTTCGCGCGGATCCATCCGCAGGTCTCGATCGACCTGACCGCCGCGCTGGGGCCGGTGGACTTCGCGGACAGCCCCTTCGACGCCGCGCTGCAACGCGCCGAATTCGCCCGTCCCGGCGCGCGGGTGACGCCGCTGGTGCGGGAAAACCTGGTGGTGGTGGCGGCGCCGGGGCTGGTCGGGCCGGCCGACCCCGAGCCGGCGGCGCTGATGCGCTGGCCGCTGATCCAGCAGGCGACGCGGCCGGAACTGTGGAGCGACTGGTTCGCGCTGGCCGGGGTCGATGCCTTTGACCGCATGCGCGGGCCGCGGCTGCAGCATTTCGACATGGTGATCGCGGCGGCGCAGGCGGGCCTGGGCATTGCGCTGCTGCCCGACATTTTCGCCGCTGCCGCGCTGCGGGCCGGCAGCCTGCGCCAGGTCAGCCCGCTGGTGCTGCCCGGGCGCTGGCCCTATGGGCTGATCCGCCCGCAGGGCCAGGACAGCGCCGCCTTGGCGGCTTTCGCCGCTTGGCTGGAGCGCATTGCCGAAAACGAAGACGCCCGGGATTGAGCCCGGGCGCCTGGCCGATCAGGCGCCGCCCTTGAAGTCCATGCGGCCGGCCAGCAGCACCGCCACGGTCGAGCAGACCGCGCCCGAGAGCAGATAGAGCCCCGCCGCCGGCAGCCCGAGCCAGGTCGAGAGCAGCAGCGCGGTCAGCGGCGCGAAACCGGCGCCGAACAGCCACGCCAGATCCGAGACGATGGCCGAGCCGGTATAGCGGTTGCGCGCCTCGAACAGCGAGCCGACCGCGCCCGAGCTTTGCCCGAAGCTGAGCCCCAGGATGAAGAAGCCGACGATCATGTAGACCGTCTCGCCGGTCTGGCCGGCCGACAGAAGCAGCGGCGCCATGATCGCGAAGACGCCGATGGCCAGCGCGCCGACCAGCAAGAGTTGCTGGCGCCCGATGCGGTCGGCCAGGAAGCCCGACAGGAAGATCGCGGCGATGCCGGCACAGGCGGCAACCGCCTCGATCACCAGGAAGCTGACCAGGGTTTCATTGGTGTAGAGAAAGATCCAGGACAGCGGATAGACCGTGACCATGTGGAACATGGCAAAGCTCGCCAGCGGCACGAAGATGCCCAGAAGCACCGTCGGCCCGTCCTCGGCCAGCGTCGAGCCCAGCCGGGTCGGCTGCAATTCGCGCGATTCGAACAGCTGGGTGAACTCGTCGGTGGCGACGATGCGCAGCCGGGCGAACAGCGCCACGACGTTGACCGAGAAGGCGACGAAGAACGGGTAGCGCCAGCCCCAGTCCAGGAAATCCGCCTCGGACAGGTTCGAGGCGAGATAGGCGAAAAGCAGGCTGGCGACGATCAGCCCGATCGGCGCGCCAAGCTGCGGGATCATGGCGTAAAAGCCGCGCCGGTTCCTGGGCGAGGTCAGCGCCAGCAGCGACGGCATGCCGTCCCAGGCACCGCCAAGCGCCAGCCCCTGCCCGATCCGCAGCACCGCCAGGATGACGACGGCCCAGGCCCCGGCGGTCTCGTAGCTGGGGATCAGGCCCATGGCCACGGTGGCGGTGCCCATCAGGAACAGCGCCACGGTCAGCTTGGTCACCCGGCCATGGCGGCGGTCCAGCGCCATGAACAGCGCCGAGCCCAGCGGCCGCACCAGGAAGGCCAGCGCCAGCAGCGCAAAGGACAGGAGCGTTCCGGTCAGCGGATCGGTGAAGGGAAAGATCCGCTGCGGGAACACGATCACCGAGGCGATGGCAAAGACGAAGAAGTCGAAGAATTCGGAGGTTCGTCCGATGATGACACCCACGGCGATGTCAGAGGGCGAAACCGCATGCCCCTGATGCTTGGAAACCGGGGCGGCAGGGCGGCCGGCATGGGCCGAATGTGAGGTGCTCGACATGGCGGTGATTTCGATCTGATCCAGATTCCGGCCGGGCTTGGGCCTAAGCCGCCCGGCGTCCCGCCCCTTCCCTGCATCAGAAGCGGGGCGGACTGCATAGGGCAAAACGTCGCATGTCGCCTTGACCAAGATCAAGGTAGGCAGACGCCACTTGCCCGGTGCATTCCCGACTCACTCGCCTTGCGCCACCCATCGGACAGCAGGTAGTCCAATGAAAAGAAAAGATAAAATCATCCGCTTCGCGGGGCTTTCGCTTCTGATCCCGCTTGCCGCGTGCAAGGCCGAGGTGCTGGCCCCCGCCGGTGACGTTGCGGCACGCCAGCGCGACCTCCTGGTCATGTCGACGCTTTTGATGCTGATCATCATCGTGCCGGTGATGGCGCTGACGGTGTGGTTCGCGTTGAAATATCGCGCGAAAAATCGCGCGGCCGATTACGCGCCCGACTGGGACCATTCGACCAAGCTGGAATTCGTGATCTGGGCGGCGCCGCTCTTGATCATCATCTCGCTGGGGGCGCTGACCTGGGTCGGCACCCATCTTCTGGACCCCTATCGCCGGCTCGACCGCATCAGCGAGGACGTGCCTGCCGCGCATGACATGCAGCCGCTGCGGGTCGAGGTGGTGGCGATGGACTGGAAATGGCTCTTCATCTATCCCGAGCAGGGCATCGCCACGGTGAACGAGCTGGCCGTGCCGGTGGACCGGCCGGTCGAATTCACGCTGACCTCGACCTCGGTGATGAATGCCTTCTACATCCCGGCCATGGCGGGCATGATCTATGCCATGCCGGGGATGCAGACCAAGCTGCACGGCGTCTTCAACAACCCGGGCGAATACAAGGGCATCGCCTCGCATTATTCCGGCCACGGCTTCTCGGGCATGCATTTCAAGACCTTCGCCACTGATGAGGCGGGCTTCGACGCCTTTATCGAAAAGACCCGGGCCGGTGGCGGCACGCTGGACCGCGCCCGTTACCTGCAGCTTGAGGCGCCCAGCGAGAACGTGCCGCCGATGCAGTTCGCCAAGGTGGACCCGACGCTGTTCCAGCGCGTGGTGAACATGTGCGTGGCCGAGGGCAAGATGTGCATGGCCGAGATGATGGCCATCGACCGCCAGGGCGGCGCCGGCCTGGCCGGCACCATGAACACCGCGCCCAGCCATGACGCACAGGCCCGCGGCAGCCGCGCGCCGGTGCTGGGCTGGTCGCCGTTCCAGGTGGCGAGCTATTGCACACCCGAGGATTCGGCGCTGATGTTCGGCCGCACCGCCCAGGTGGTACAGGCGCCGATGGACCTGACGCCGCTGCGCGGGCGCGCGCTGACCCCGCCGCGCAGCGCGCTCGCTCCTTCGCATGACAATGACGTGACCCAGCTCGACCCGGCCCCGGGTCAGGCGCGGAATTTCTGATCGGACCCGTCCATGGCTACGTTTTCCAACGAGACCACCTTTCTTTTCGGCCGCCTGAACTGGGACGCCGTCCCGAAGGAGCCCATCGTCTGGGCCACCTTCGTCGCCGTCGCCATCGGTGGCGCCGCACTGCTGGCGGTGTTGACGAAATACCGGCTCTGGGGCTGGCTCTGGAGGGAGTGGTTCACCTCGGTCGATCACAAGAAGATCGGCATCATGTATGTTGTGCTGGCGCTGATCATGTTCGTGCGCGGCTTTGCCGATGCGGTGATGATGCGGCTGCAGCAGGTCTGGGCTTTCGGCGGCTCCGAGGGCTACCTCAACAGCCACCACTACGACCAGATCTTCACGGCGCATGGCGTCATCATGATCTTCTTCGTGGCCATGCCCTTCATCACCGGGCTGATGAACTATGTCGTGCCCTTGCAGATCGGCGCGCGCGACGTGTCCTTCCCCTTCCTGAACAATTTCTCGTTCTGGATGACGGTGGGCGGCGCGATCATCACCATGGTCTCGCTGTTCGTCGGCGAATACGCCCAGACCGGCTGGCTGGCCTTTCCGCCGCTGTCGGGCATCGGCTACAGCCCCTGGGTCGGGGTGGATTACTATATCTGGGGCCTTCAGGTCGCCGGCGTCGGCACCACGCTGTCGGGGATCAACCTGCTGGTCACCATCCTGAAGATGCGGGCGCCGGGCATGACCATGATGCGCATGCCGATCTTCACCTGGACCTCGTTCTGCGCCAACATCCTGATCGTCGCCTCGTTCCCGGTGCTGACCATGACGCTGATCCTGCTGACGCTGGACCGCTATGTCGGCACCAACTTCTTCACCAACGACCTTGGCGGCAATCCGATGATGTATATCAACCTCATCTGGATCTGGGGCCACCCCGAGGTCTATATCCTGATCCTGCCGCTGTTCGGCGTCTTCTCGGAAGTCACCTCGACCTTCTCGGGCAAGCGGCTGTTCGGCTATTCCTCGATGGTCTATGCCACCGTCTGCATCACGGTGCTGAGCTATCTGGTCTGGCTGCACCACTTCTTCACCATGGGCTCGGGCGCGTCGGTGAACTCGTTCTTCGGGATTACCACGATGATCATCTCGATCCCGACCGGGGCCAAGCTCTTCAACTGGCTCTTCACCATGTATCGCGGCCGCATCCGCTATGAGCTGCCGATGATGTGGACGGTGGCCTTCATGCTGACCTTCGTCGTGGGCGGCATGACGGGCGTGCTGCTGGCGGTGCCGCCTGCCGATTTCGTGCTGCACAACTCGCTGTTCCTGATCGCGCATTTCCACAACGTGATCATCGGCGGCGTGCTGTTCGGCCTGTTCGCGGCGATCAATTTCTGGTGGCCCAAGGCCTTCGGCTTCAAGCTGGACGTGTTCTGGGGCAAGGTCTCGTTCTGGTTCTGGGTCGTCGGCTTCTGGGTCGCGTTCATGCCGCTTTACGTGCTGGGGCTGATGGGCGTGACGCGCCGGCTGCGGGTCTTCGACGATCCCGACCTGCGGATCTGGTTCGCCATCGCGGCCTTCGGCGCCGTGCTGATCGCCTGCGGCATCGCGGCCATGTTCGTGCAGTTCGGCGTCTCGATCCTGCGCCGCAACCGCGCCGATTACCGCGACGTGACGGGCGATCCCTGGGACGGCCGCACGCTGGAATGGGCGACCTCCTCGCCGCCGCCGGACTATAACTTTGCCTTCAACCCGATCTCGCATGGCCTCGACAGCTGGTGGGAGATGAAGCAGGCCGGCGTGCCGCGTCCGACCGCGGGCTTCATGGATATCCACATGCCCAGGGGCACCGGCACCGGGGTGATCCTGGCCGCGCTGTCCACGGTCTGCGGCCTGGCGCTGGTCTGGTATATCTGGTGGCTGGCGGCCCTCAGCTTCCTTGGCATCATCGCGGTCTCGATCGCGCATACCTTCAATTACAACCGCGACTATTACATCCTGGTCTCCGAGGTTCAGGCGACCGAGGATGCCCGGACGCGCCAGCTTGCGCAGGGGGCCTGAGCCATGAGCAGCACGACCACCGACACCATGGGCCAGTATTGGGAGCTTGAGCCCCATCACCACCCCGAGGGCGCCTCGACCAGCCTGGGCTTCTGGGTCTATCTGATGAGCGACTGCCTGATGTTCGCGGTGCTGTTCGCGGTCTTCGGCGTGCTGGGCACCAGCTTTGCCGCCGGGCCGGGGCCCAAGGACCTGTTCGACCTGGAACTGGTCGCGGTCAACACGGCGATGCTGCTCTTGTCCTCGATCACCTTCGGCTTCGCCATGCTCGCCATGGCCAAGGGCGACAAGGGCGGCACGCTGCGCTGGCTGGCAGTGACGCTGTTCTTCGGCCTGTGCTTCCTGGGGATCGAGCTTTACGAATTCGCGCATCTCCTGCACGAGGGCGCGGGTCCGCAACGCTCGGGGTTCCTGTCGGCCTTCTTCACGCTGGTCGGCACGCACGGGCTGCACGTCACCTTCGGCTCGATCTGGCTCATCACGCTGATGGTGCAGATCATGCAGAAGGGGCTGATCCCGGCGAACCAGCGCCGCATGGCCTGCTTGTCGATGTTCTGGCACTTCCTCGACGTCATCTGGATCGGCGTCTTCACCTTCGTCTATCTGCTGGGGATGATCTGATGTCTGCCCATTCTCATCACGACCACGACCATCACGGCGACAGCCACGACCATGGCAGCTTCGGCTCCTACATGAAGGGCTTCGTGCTGTCGGTGATCCTGACGGCCATCCCCTTCGCCATCGTCATGTCCGGCGGCTTCGAAAGCCGGGGCCTGACGGCGCTGGTCATCATCGCCTTTGCGGTGGTGCAGATCCTGGTCCACATGGTCTATTTCCTGCACATGACCGGCAGCCAGGAAGAGGGCTGGACGCTGATGTCCACCATCTTCACCATCGTCATCGTGGTGATCCTGCTCGCCGGCTCGATCTGGGTCATGTATCACATGAACACCAACATGATGCCGCAGATGGACCATGAAGCGATGCAGGGCTTCGGCTCGTGACTCTGCGCCGGCTGGCGCTGCTGACCGGGGCGCTGGCGATTTTCCTGGGCTTCTGCGCGCTCGGCGTCTGGCAGGTCCAGCGCCTGGCCTGGAAGACCGACCTGATCGCGCGGGTCGAGGCGCGGCTGGCCGCCGCCCCCGTCCCTGCCCCCGGCCCCACCGGCTGGGCGGAGCTTTCCCCGGCTGACGAATATCGCCGCGTCTCGGTCCGGGGCCGCTATGCCGAGGGCGCCGACACGCTGGTCAAGGCGGTGACGTCGCGCGGCCCGGGCTTCTGGGTGATGACGCCGCTGACCACGCCCGAGGGCTGGACCCTGCTCATCAACCGCGGCTTCGTCCCCGAGGACCAGCGTGCCGAGGCCGACCGCCTCCTGCCGCGTGGCCCGGTCAGCGTCAGCGGGCTGCTGCGCCTCAGCCAGCCCGGCGGCGCATTCCTGCGCAGCAACCGGCCCGAGGCCGGACGCTGGTATTCCCGCGACACCGCCGCCATTGCCGCGACGCTGGGCCTGGGCAAGGTCGCGCCCTATTTCATCGACGCCGATGCCCGCGCCGACGCGCGCCTGCCCATCGGCGGGCTGACCGTGGTCAGCTTTCGCAACAGCCATCTCGGCTATGCGCTGACCTGGTTTGCGCTTGCCGCGCTTTGGGCGCTGTGGCTGGGCTGGCTGTGGCGCCGGGGTCCGGCGCCACGGGGCGATTAGCGGTAATCGGCCAGGTTCTCGGGCGTGACCGCCTCGAAGGGCACCCAGATATTGCGGTCGGTCGCCTCGCCCCTGGCCATGGCCAGCGCCGCCTGGACCGCGACCTCGCCCTGCCTGGTCGCGTTCTGGAACACGGTCACATCCAGGTCGCCCGCCTGCATCGCCGCCAGCCCGTCGGGCGTCGCGTCGATGCCGGCCACGACCACCTTCTCCTTGTCGACGCCGGCCGCGTTCAGCGCCTGAATGGCGCCGATCGCCATCTCGTCATTGTTCGAGATGATGGCATCGAAAGGCGTGCCGGCGGTCAGCCAGTTCGCGGTGATGTCCTGGCCCTGGGTGCGGTTCCAGTTGCCGACCTGGCGGTCGACGATCGTCATGCCTTGGCAGTCCGGCGTCGCGATCACGCTTTCGATGGCCTTGGTGCGCAGGCCGGATGCCTCGTTCTCCAAGGGGCCCATCAGCACCATGACATCGCCCTTGCCGCCCAGCTGCTTGCAGACGGCGGCGGCTTCCATCGTGCCGCCTTCGGTCTCGTTCGAGCCGACGAAGCTGGTGCCTGCGGGCAGGTTCTCGAAGTTGATCGGCGGGTGGTTCACATAGACCAGCGGCACGCCGGCAGCTTCGGCCATCTGCGTCATCGCCGGGGTGGCCGCGCCATCGACCGCGTTCACGATGATCGCATCGACGCCATTGGCGATGAAGTTCTGCACCTGGTTCTGCTGCCGGGCCACGTCCAGCTGCGCATCCTCGAGCAGCAGCTCGGCGCCGTCCTTCTGCGCCTCGGCCTTGATGCCGTTCAGAAGGATGGTCAGGAAGGGGTTGTCGAAACTGGTCATCGCCACCCCGATCTTCGCCCCTTCGGCCATGGCCGGCGCGGCCAGCCCCATTCCCAAGACCAGCGCCAGCGCCGTCCGGCATGTCATGCCCATATCCCTTGTCCCTCCCTTGCCGGGCATCGCCGCGATGCCGCCCGCGGAATGTGTCGCCGGCGCCGGCCGGCCGTCAATCGGCGCAGGCCGCGGAAATCCCGCATTGCTGAGGGGAAATCGCGCCGCGATGAGGGGAAACCCTCACGCCTCGATGCGGCGGCCGGTCTCGGGATCGAAGAAATGCAGATGCGCCATGTCCGGCACCACGCCGATGTGGTCGCCGCGCGCGGCCGGGCTGGTGCCGGGCAGGCGCAGGACCATGGCCATATCCGTGTCCTCGACCATGCCGTAGCCGAAGGCATCTGCGCCCAGCCGCTCGACCGAGCGCAGCACCACCGGGATCGCCGCCTCGCCGGGCTGCGCCAGCCGCAGGTGCTCGGGGCGGATGCCGAAGTGCAAGGCGCCGGCGCGTGGCAGGCCCGAGAGCGGCAGCCGGGTGCCGCCGGGCAGCGTGACCGTGCCGGCCTCGGAATCGACGGCCAGGATGTTCATGGCCGGCGAGCCGATGAAGCCGGCGACGAATTCGCTGGCCGGGCGTTCATAGACCTCGAGCGGCGTGGCGATCTGCTCGGCCACGCCCTTGTTCATCACGATCAGCCGGTCGGCCAGCGTCATCGCCTCGACCTGGTCATGGGTGACATAAAGCGTGGTCTGGCCGGTGCGCAGGTGCATCTCCTTGATCTGCAAGCGCATCTGCACGCGCAGCTTCGCGTCCAGGTTCGACAGCGGCTCGTCCAGCAGCAGCGCCGCCGGCTCGCGCACCAGCGCCCGGCCCATGGCGACGCGCTGGCGCTGGCCGCCCGACAGTGCGCGTGGCTTGCGGTCCAGATAGGGCTGAAGCTCCAGCATCTCGGCCGCCCTGGCGACGCGGGATTCGATCTCGGACCTGGACATCCTGGCGATCTTGAGCCCATAGGCCATGTTCTCGCGCACCGACATATGCGGGTAAAGCGCATAGTTCTGGAACACCATGGCGATGTCGCGGGCGCGCGGCTCCAGGTCGTTGACCACCTTGCCGCCGATCTCGATGGTGCCCGCGGTGATCGCCTCAAGCCCCGCGACCATGCGCAGCAGCGTGGACTTGCCGCAGCCCGACGGGCCGACGATGACCACGAATTCGCCATCCGCGATCCGCGTGCTGATGCCGTGGATGACCTGGTTGCCCGCATAGCTCTTGCGAACGTCGGTAAGGGTGATGCCGGCCATCTATTTCTCCGTCTCGACCAGGCCCTTGACGAACCAGCGCTGCATCAGCACGACGACCAGGATCGGCGGCAGGATCGCCAGCACCGAGGTCACCATCACGAGGTTCCAGGGCGTATCGGCATCGGCAAAGGAGATCATCTTCTTCAGCGCGATGACGATGGTGTTCATCTCGTTGGAATTGGTGACCAGCAGCGGCCACAGATATTGCGTCCAGCCATAGATGAACTGGATCACGAAGATCGCCGCGACATTGGTCAGCGACAGCGGCCACAGGATGTCGCGAAAGAACCGCCAGGGCCCGGCGCCATCGACCCGCGCCGCCTCCAGCAGTTCGTCCGGGATGGTCATGAAGAACTGCCGGAACAGCAGCGTCGCGGTGGCCGAGGCGATCAGCGGCAGGATCAGCCCGGGATAGGTATCGATCAGGCCCAGGTCCACCATGACCTTGTAGGTGGGCTGGATGCGGACCTCGACCGGCAGCATCAGGGTGATGAAGATCAGCCAGAAACAGGCCATGCGCAGCGGAAAGCGGAAGAAGACGATGGCATAGGCCGAGGCCATCGAGATCGCGATCTTTCCCAGCGCGATGCCCATGGCGACGATGGTGGTATTCGCCAACAGCCGCCACAGGCTGACGCCGCCGATCTTGCTGATGCCGCCGGTGAAGGCGTCGCGGTAATTCGCCGCCGCCTCGGGTCCGGGCAGCAGCGGCAGCGGCGGGCGCAGGATGGTCTGGGTGCTGTGGGTCGAGGCGATGAAGACATAATAGACCGGAAAGGCCACCACGATCACGCCCAGGATCATCCAGAAATGCGCCACCATGCGGCCGGCGCCGCGCGGGGCCAGGGGGGACGCTTCAGCCATAATGCACCCTCCGCTCGATGAACCGGAACTGGAAGGCGGTCAGCGCGATCACGATCACCATCAGGATCACCGACTGCGCGGCGGAATCGCCCATGATCAGATTTACGAAACCGTCGTTATAGACCTTGTAGACCAGCGTTTCGGTGGCCTTGCCGGGGCCACCGCCGGTCACCGCATGGATGATGCCGAAGGTGTCGAAGAGAGCATAGACGGTGTTGACGACCAGCAGGAAAAACGTCGTCGGCGCCAGCAGCGGAAAGACGATGGTCCAGAAGGCATGCCGGCGCGAGGCGCCGTCGATGGCGGCCGCTTCTAGAAGGGATCGAGGAATCGCCTGCAAGCCAGCGACAAAGAACAGGAAATTATAACTGATCTGCTTCCATGTCGCCGCTGCCACCACCAGCATCATGGCATGGTCGGCATTCAGCAGCGGGTTCCAGCGGATCCCCATCTGCCGCAGCGGCCAGGCCAGCGTGCCGAAGCTGGGGTTGAACATGAACAGCCACAGCATGCCGGCGATGGCCGGGGCGACCGCATAGGGCCAGATCATCAGCGTGCGATAGAAGCTCTTGCCGCGCACCACCTTCTCGGCCTGCACCGCCAGGAACAGCGCGATCGCCATGGCCAGGAACGCCACCATTGCCGAGAAGATCACCGTGACCTGGAGCGCGTTCAGATAGGCCGGATCGGCCAGCACCTTGCGGAAATTCGCCAGGCCCACGAAGCTGGTCTTCAGGCCGAAGGCGTCCTCCTTCAGCAGCGACTGGCGAAAGGCCTGCGCCGCCGGCCAGTAGAAGAAGATCAGCGTGATCGCCAGCTGCGGCGCCACCAGCAGCCAGGGCAACAGCTTGTGCGGAAAGACCGTGCGTCTCATCCGTCCCCCTTTGGGATGGGCGGGCGCGAAGGGCGCGCCCGGCCCGCGTCATGGCTCAGCCGCCGGCGGCTTCCTTGATCGCGGCATTGCCGCGGGTGACCGCGTTCTTCAGCGCCGTCGCGGCGTCCTGCTGGCCCGACAGCATCTTCTCGTATTCCTCGTTCTGGATGTCGCGCAGCTGCGGCAGGTTCGGCGCCCGCACGCCCTTGGAGTTCTCGGTCGGTTCCTTGCCCATCATCTGCAGGATCGGCGTCTCGCGTCCCGGATTCTTCTGATAGAAATCCGTGGCCTTGGTCGCCTCATAGGCCGCCAGCGTCACCGGCAGATAGCCCGACTGCTCGTGCAGATACTGCTGCACATCGGTCTGCGACAGGTACTGGAAGAAGGCCGCGACGCCCTTGTAGGTCTCGTCCGACTTGCCGCCCATCACCCACAGCGAGGCCCCGCCCGGCGTGGTGTTCTGCGGCGCGCCCTCGGCGGTCTCGTCATAGGGCAGCTGGCCGATGCCGTAGTTCATGCCCGATTTCACGATGTCACCCAAGCCGCCCGAGCTTTCGGTCAGGATGCCGCATTCGCCCGAGGTGAAGTTCTGCTTGGCCTCGCTGGTGCGGCCGCCATAGACGAAGACGCCCTCTTTCGAGAGATCCGCAAGCTCCTGGAAATGCTTGACGAACAGCGGGCCGTCGATCTTCAGCTCGGGCGTGCCCGCCAGGCCGTTCTCGTTCGTGCCCCAGCTGACATTGTTCCAGGCGGCGAAATTCTCGGTATGGATCCAGGTCAGCCAGGTCGAGGTATAGCCGCAGGTGGCGGCGCCCGATTCCTTGATCTTGCGGGCGGCGGCCCAGACCTCGGCCCAGGTTTTGGGCGGATTGTCGACGTCCAGCCCGGCCTTTTCGAAGATGTCCTTGTTGTAATACAGGATCGGCGAGGAGGAATTGTAGGGAAAGGACAGCATCTCGCCCTCGGGCGTCGAGTAATAGCCGACGATGCCGGGCAGATACTGGCTCTTGTCGAACTTGGTGCCGCCCTTTTCCAGCACCTGCGCGACCGGCATGATCGCGCCCTCGGCGCCCATCATCACGCCGGTGCCGACGTCGAAGACCTGGATGATGTCCGGGGCCTGGCCGGCGCGAAAGGCGGCGATGCCGGCGTTCAGCGTCTCCGGATAGGTGCCCTTGAAGACGGGCTTCACCTCGTAATCGGACTGGCTGGCGTTGAAGTCGCCGGCGATCTTGGCCACCACCTCGGCATTGGCGCCGGACATGGCGTGCCACCAGGAAATCTCGGTCTTGGCCTCGGCCGCGACGGGCAGCGCCATCAGCCCGGCAAGCCAGAATACGGTCTTTTGCATGGTCTTCCTCCGAATCGTGCCTTTACGGCGTCTCCGCTTTCGGCCGGCAGGGGCACGGGGCCCTTTTCGTCGCGCGCCCGCTCCGCCTCTCCCCGAAGGAACTGTCGCCCCCGGAGGGGCGCGCTGTCAATTCGCTTCATGCGGCGAAAGCGGGCGCGGTCGGCCGCCGATCACCGTCGCCCTGTCGCATGATTTTGTGAATGTCTTGCGACAACAAATCGTTCCAAGAAGAATTTCGCGCGAATTCCAGGTCCGGCGCATGGCGCGAAAAATCATTCTTTCGGCGCGGTTCGCCAAAAATCGCGCCCGCGGAGTTTGACCGCAAGCGACCGGAGGCGGCCGCTGCGCCCCGCGTGCAAAGATGCTATGACATCAGCGACGAAAGGACAGACCATGCAGCACGAGCCCCTTGCGACGATTAAGGATCCGCGCTGGCAGCGGGTGCTGGCCCGCGATGCCGGCGCCGACGGCAGCTTCGTCTATGCGGTGCGCACGACCGGGGTCTATTGCCGGCCCTCCTGCCCCGCCCGCCGGGCGAAGCCCGAGAATGTCGGCTTCTTTCCCGATCCGGCGGCGGCCGAGGCGGCGGGCTTCCGGCCCTGCCGGCGCTGCAACCCGCGCGGCGCCGGGCTGGCCGAGGCCAATGCCGCGCTGGTCACCGCCGCCTGCCGGCTGATCGAGGCGGCCGAGACCCCGCCCTCGCTGGACGAACTGGCCGAGGCCGCCGGGCTCAGCCGGTTTCACTTCCACCGCCTGTTCAAGGCGCAGACCGGGCTGACACCGCGTGAATATGCCAGCGCCCATCGCGCGGGGCGGCTGCGGGCGCGGCTCGAGGACGGCGACAGCGTGACCGGCGCGCTCTACGAGGCCGGCTTCAACTCGAACAGCCGCTTCTACGAGGCGGCCGGCGACATGCTGGGCATGGCGCCCTCGGCCTATCGCAAGGGCGGCGCCGGGGCCGAGATCCGCTTCGCGCTGGCGCAATGCGCGCTTGGTGCCCTGCTGGTCGCGCAAAGCCGGCAGGGCATCTGCGCCATTGCGCTTGGCGACACGCCCGAGGCCCTGCTGCACGACTTCCAGGACCGCTTTCCCGCCGCGCGGCTGATCGGCGGCGACGCCGAATTCGAGGCCGTGGTCGCCCGGGTCGTCGGCTTCGTCGAGGCCCCGGGCATCGGCCTCGACCTGCCGCTGGACATTCGCGGCACCGCCTTCCAGCAGCGCGTCTGGCAGGCGCTGCGCCAGATCCCGCCGGGCAGCACCGCCAGCTATGCCGAGATCGCCGCCCGCATCGGCGCCCCCGCCGCCACCCGCGCCGTGGCCCAGGCCTGCGGCGCCAACCGCCTGGCCGTCGCCATCCCCTGCCACCGGGTGATCCGCAGCGACGGCGGGCTGTCGGGCTATCGCTGGGGCGTCGCCCGCAAGCAGGCGCTGCTGGACCGCGAGGCGCAGGGCTGATTGCCGAGCGTTTCGCTTGGGTATATAGCGGGGCGACCGACCGCAGGCCGAAGGACGCGCCATGTTCCCGATCCGACCCTATCGCAGCATCGGCACGCTGGGCCCCGCCTCGGGCGCGGTCGCGGCGGCGCTGAAGGCGCGGGCCGCCGCATGGGAGCTGGAACTGGTCGAGACCCCGGACAGCCTGACCCTGCTGGTCTGGGGCTGCGCCATGACGCTCTTCACCGACGGGCACGGCGCGCGGCTGGAGCTCGACGCACCGGAAAAGCGGCTGATCGGCACCTTGCAGGACACGGCCGCCACGCTGCTGGACGAATTGGGCGTCACGGTGGATTGGGACCGGGTCGATGCCGGCGCGCTGGCGCCGGGCCTGGCGCTGATGCGGGTGGTGTCCGTCGCCTCGCGCACGCCGGGCTTCATCCGGGTGCGGCTGGCGGGCGAGGAGGCCGGGCGATTCGGCACCGGCGCGCTGCATTTCCGCCTGCTGCTGCCGCCCGAGGGGCGCGCGCCGCAATGGCCGCGCGTGGCGCCGAACGGCCGCACGGTCTGGCCCGAGGGCGCCGACGCGCCGCATCGCGCCGTCTACACCACCGCCGCGCAGCAGGACGACTGGCTGGAGTTCGACATCTTCCGCCACGCCGGCAGCCCGACCTGCGACTGGGCCGACCGCGCCCGCCCGGGCGATCCGGTCGGAATCATCGGCCCCGGCGGCGGCGGCATCCCGAACGCGGCGCGGCTCTGGCTCTTCGGCGACGAGACCGCGCTGCCGGCCATCGCGCGCATCCTGACCGAGGCGCCGGGCCGGGTCAGCGCCAGCCTGTGCTGCCGTCCCGAGGACATGGGCGCCCTGGCCCAGGACCCGCGCGTCACCCGCTGCGACGACCTTCTGGCGGCGCTCGACGCGGCCGATCTGGCCGGCGCGCCGGATCGCCACATCTGGTTCGCGGGCCCGGCCGAGGCCGCCCGCGCCGCCCGCCAGCGCCTGCTCGCGCGCGCCTGCGACAAGCGCGAATTCATCGCCGCCGCCTATTGGGGCTGACCGGCGCCGACGCCCGATTCCGGCCGCCCGACCGCAGGGTGATTCGGGCCACGCCGCCCGCGATGCTTCGTCGCGGATCGCGAAAACCCTTGGCAGGACGGCATGATTCATGGAAGCGTCCCGACTCGTGGATAGCAGGAGGGGAGGAGATCCGATGATCCAGAAGATATTATGTCCGACCGATGGCACCGAACATTCCGATTTGGCCGTCGTCTATGCCGCGCAGCTGGCGGCCCGATTCGGCGTGCCGATGACCATCTGCGTGGTCAATATCGCGCATGGCGGGGCGCGCGGCCCGGTCATCCATCACTGGACCGACAAGGAGATGGAGGAGAAGCTGGACCGCGCCACCGCGCTGGCCCAGCAGAACGGCGTGGCCGATCCAAAGCGCGTCGACATCGTCAGCCGCGAGGCCGCGGCCGGCATCGTTTCCTATGCCGAGGGCAATGGTTACGACCAGATCGTCGTCGGCACCGGCGACAAGCGCGGCCTGTCGCGGCTGATGCTGGGCTCGGTCGCGGCCGATGTCATGGCCCGCGCCCATTGCACCGTGACCGTGGCACGCTAGGTCGCGGCCGGGCCGGCGTTCCGGCCTGACGACAACTCCATGAGATGACGACGAAAACACGCGCCCCGCGCCCGGTTCCGGCTGCGGGGCGCCTTGCTGTCCGACGGGTGCGGCGGGCCGGATTCCGCAACCGATCAGCATTCCGCGGCAGAAGAAACTTGACAGATTGCCGCAGCACACGTTTCTTGGAGAGAAAAAAGTTTTCGACCGCAGAAACACTGGTGTTGTGGCCCGGCGCCGAAAGACCAACCAAAAAGCGGGCCTCTAGGGAGGAGAGAACGTGTCAGATCTGACAAGACGGATCGAGTCCATGCACCGGCGCGACATCGCCGTGGCCGTGGCATTCATCCTGGGACTTTGGTTCGCCATCATCTTCGTGGCGCTGGAAACCTGGGCGCTTGCGCCCACCGGTTCGGCGCGGACGATCCTGCTGATCGCGGGGGCGGTGGTGCTGCTGTTCAACTCGGCCGCCATCATGGCGATGCTGCGCCATTACCGCGAGGACCGCGACTTCATGTACGGGCTCGACATCCAGTTCCTGGACGAGGCCCGCGAGGCCAAGAGGGCGCTGCGCCATGGCTAGATATGTCGCCCCGGTCCAGGGCAAGGTGGGCCAGATCATCGACGTGATCGTGCTGCTGATCATGGCCATCGGCGCCCTGTACATTCCGCTGTGGCTCGGCCTGGCCGGGTCCGCGAAAACCCCCCAGCCCATTGAAAACCCGACCTGGGAAACGCTGGGCCAGAATCCGGCGATGGTCGAGCAGTGGCAGAAGCTCGGCTATGCCGACCCGGCCTCGGCGGCCGAACTGATCACCGCCCGTTTCGACTACAGCTTCTCGATCGGCGCGCTGGTCGTGATGATCGTGGTCATCGTTGGGTATTACGCGATCCTGCTGCGCTTTTCCGAAAAGGAATATCGCGACGTGATCGCCGAGAAGTTCGGCGAGTGAGGGCGAACATGGATCTGTGGAACTATCTGGAATACGCGGCCTGGGGTGCCTCGGCCCTGTTCGGGCTGTTCATCGTGCTCAACTGGATCAAGACCGACAGCACCTACAGCGAAGAGTTCCTGACCTCTTCGCGCGAAGGCGAGCTGGAGGCCCTGACCGAAGAACAACATCACCGGGGGTAACATGGCGCAGGCACAACAAACCGAACACGTCGGCCTTGCCCGGGTTCTGGGCCCCGCCCACGTCTGGGCGCTGGGGGTGGGCATCGTTCTGGTCGGCGAATACATGGGCTGGAACTTCTCGGTCGGCAAGGGCGGCGCCTATGCCGCGCTGATGGCCTGCTGGTTCGCGGGCATCCTCTACACCTGCGTCGCCATGATCGACAGCGAGGTGACATCGACCGTCGCCGCGGCCGGCGGGCAATACACTCAGGCCAAGCATATCGTCGGGCCGCTGATGGCCTTCAACGTCGGGCTGTATCTGGTCTTTGCCTATACGATGCTCGAGGCGGCCAATGCCATCACCTTCGGCTTCCTGGTCGATACGGTGGCGACGATGAGCGGGCATTCCGGCCTGGACCAGCGGCCGTTCATCATCCTGGCGATCATGTTCCTGGCCTGGCTGAACTATCGCGGCGTGCTGGCGACGCTGACCTTCAACCTGGTCATCACCGCCATCGCCTTCACCGCGGTGATCGTGCTGTTCCTGGCCACCTCGGGCGTGGTCGGCGTCAGCCCGCTGCGCCATGCCGAGCTGATGAGCGGCGCGGCCGCCATGCCCTATGGCTGGCTGGGCGTGCTGGCGGCGATGCATTTCGGCCTGTGGTATTACCTCGGGATCGAGGGCACCACCCAGGCCGCCGAAGAGGTGCGCAGCCCGGCCCGGTCGCTGCCCTTCGGCACGCTGGCCGGGGTGATGACGCTGGCCATCGCGGCGACGCTGACCTGGTATGTGTGCTCGGGGCTGATGCCCTGGGAATACCTGGGCCAGGCCGGGGTGCCGCTCTTCGACGCGGCGCGGCTCTCGGGCTCGACCTTCCTGATGGTGTTTCTGGGTATCGGCACGATGTTCGCCACCCTGGCCTCGGCCAACGGCTGCATCAACGACGCCAGCCGCGCCTGGTTCGCCATGGCCCGCGACCGCTACCTGCCGGGCTGGTTCGGCGCGGTGCATCCGAAATACCGCACGCCCTATCGCTCGATCATCTTCCTGGTGCCGATCGCGCTGATCTTCGCCCTGGGCGCGCCGATCGATCAGGTCATCACATTCTCGATCCTGTCGGGCCTGCTGGAATACACCTTCATGCCGCTGAACATCATCCTGTTCCGGCGCAAATGGCCGCTCGAGACCATCAAGCGCGGCTATGAGCATCCGTTCCACCCGCTGCCGGCCTTTGCGCTGCTGGCGCTGTGCGGCATGGCCTTCTTCGCGGTCTTCCTGGGCTATGGCACCCAGCTTGTCGCGATGATCGCCTTCTACATCGTCGTGTCGCTGTGGTTCCACTTCTGGCGCTACCGCTTCGTGAACCGGGGCGCGCAGTTCACCATGCCCTGGCCCAAGCCGAAGGGCTATTGACGATGCCGGCAGCAGCCTGGACTGCCGTGATCCTTGGCCTGGGGCTGGCCTGGCTGGCCCTGCGGCTTTACACCGACGCGGGCCGGCGCCAGGCCGCCCGCGCCGGCTATTTCGACCTGGTGCTGCCGCAGATGCGGGCGGCGCGGCGGGCCTTCGCGCCCACTGGCTTCGCCCGGGTCTCGGGCCGCATCGCCGGGACCGAGACCGATCTGCAGGCGGTGCCCGACACGCTGACCTTCCGCAAGCTGCCGGCGCTGTGGCTTCTGGTCACGCAACCCGGCCGCCTGCCGGTCGGGCAGCGCATCCACATGATGGCCCGGCCGCGCGGGATCGAGCCGTTTTCCGCCTGCGACCAGCTGCCGCACCAGACGCTGCTGCCCGAGGGCTTTCCCCATGACGCGACGCTGCGCAGCGAGACCGCGCTGAGCCCGGCCGAGGCGGCGCTGCTGTCGCGCCACCGCGCGATCTTCGACGATCCGCGCGTGAAGGAACTGGTGATCTCGCCCGCCGGGCTGCGCATCACCTGGCTGGCCGACGAGGCCGAGCGCGGCCGCTACCTGATCTTTCGCGAGGCCGAGATGGGCCGCGCGCCGCTGGCGCCGCACAGCCTGGCGCCGCTTCTGGAGGCGCTGGCCCGGCTGCGCCGCGACATCCTGGCCGATGCGGCGGCCGCTTCCGAACAAGCGAGATGCGCATGACCCCTCCGCCCAACCCCTATCTGGTGCTGGCCTCGGCCATCGTGCTGCCCGGCTCGGGCCAGGTCTGGAACCGCGAGCCGCTGCGCGGGCTGATCTTCCTGTTCTTCATGCTGCTGCTCGGCGGCTTCACCCTGAAGACGGCGGCGCCGGACGTGTCCTTCGTCGGCCAGTTCGCCGGCGGCTTCTTCGTCCATGCCATGGCGATCTTCGACGCCTACAAGCGGGCGCGCATCCGCCATGCGGTCTGGCAGCACGGCGCGGCCGGCCGGGCCTAGGAAAACACCGCCCGCACCGGGCTGCGCGACAGGGCGATCAGCCGTTCGCGCAGCCGCTGCGCCAGGGGCGACAGCGGCCGGCGCTTCAGGTCCAGGAGGTAATAGGCCGAGACCCGGATCTCGTGCGGGATCTGCAGCATGGCGAAGCCGGCCGAGACCGGCGGCCGGATCAGCAATTCGGCCACCTCCTCGGACATCGGCGCCACGGCGTCGCATTGCGCCAGATAGGCGATGGTCAGCAGAAGCGACGGGCTGTTGACGATGTTCTTCGGCTCGGCCAGCCCGACATCGGCAAAGGCTGCCAGCGCCGCCTCGCGGATCGGGGCGCCGCGGCTTTGCATGATCCATTCCTGCCCGGCAAGCTCGGTCAGGGTGACGGCCGGCGCGCGGCTCAACGGATGGCCGGCGCGGGTCAGGAAAGTCACCTTCTCGTCCCGCATCGGCAGGATGTTGAAATCCTGGCTGTCGAATTCCGGCAGGATGCGGGCCAGGACGAAATCCATCTCGCCCGCCGCGAGATGGCCCAGAAGCTCGCGCGAGGGCATCACGTCGACGGTGATGTCGGCGTCGGGCGCGCTCTGCTTGATCTCGCGGATGGCCGAGACCAGATAACCCACCGCCGGCCCGGTCACCGCACCGACGCGCAGCGTGCCGCCGAACCCCTCGCGCAGCGCCCGCACGTCCGAGGCCATGCTGACCATCTCGCGCAGGATGACGCGGGCGCGGCGCAGCACGGCGCGGCCGATTTCGGTCGGCTCCATGCCCTTGGGCTGGCGCAGGAACAGCTGGGCGCCGACCTGGTTCTCGATCTCGGCCAGCATGCGCGAGGCGGCGGGCTGGGTCATGCCGACCGTCTCGGCGGCCAGCTGCAGCTGGCCATGCTCGGCGATCTGCTGGATCAGACGCAACTGGGCCGGCTTCAGCATCAGCCGGGCGGGGGGCAGGGACATGACAGCTTCGCTATTCATTCCAGGGTTCAGATGATCCTAACATCATGTCCCCGGCCTCGCCAAGCCTCAGGCCGGTCCCGCTTCGAAGGCGCGGGCGATCTCGGCCTCGGGGCAGCCATTGGCAAGCAGCGCCGCCAGCAGGATGCGCGCCTGCCCGGGCCGTAGGATGCGGGCATGGATCGCCCCCGCCCGGCGCATGTCGTGGCCACCACCGCCGCCGCCATAGATCGGCGCCAGAAGCCCGCGCGGCACCCGGCTCGACACCACCACCGGCACGCCCTGCGCCCGGGCCCGGGCGATGGCCGCGACCAGTTCCGGCGTCGCGTTGCCCGAGCCCATGGCCGAGATGACGATGCCCCGCGCCCCCGCGGAAAGGCTCGCATCCAGATGCAGCCCGTCGCTGCCGGGATGGGTGGCGACGATATCGACGCGCAGGCCCGCGACCGGCGCCGGCAGGGCGCGGTCCAGCGACGGTTCCTCTTCGGCGGCGCGCTCGAAGGCTTCGGGGGAATCCGAGGCTTCCTTGTAAAGCCCCCAGGCCGGCAGCGCCCGGCCGCCGAAGACCAGCGACACCCCCCTGCCCGGCGCCATGGCCGCGCCGAGCGCATCGGCCAGGTTGCGCGGCCCGTCCGACTGCGGATGGTCGGCGGCGAATTGCGCGCCGGTGAATACCACGCGCTTCGCGGGCTGGTGCTGAAGCTGAACCAGCAACGCGGTTTCCTCCATCGCGTCGGTGCCGTGCAGCACCACCACGCCGTCGATGGTCGGGTCGGCCAGCTGCGCGCCGACCGCGTCGCTGATCGCCTGCATGTCGGCCAGCGTCAGGCTGGCGGAATCCTTGGCCAGCACCTCGCGCGGGCGCAGCTCGACCTGCATCGGCGGCACCAGCGCCAGCAGATCGCGGCCGCTGAGGCTGGGCCGGGCGGCGCCATCGGCACCGCGGCGGCTGGCAATGGTGCCGCCGGTCGCCAGCACCGCCAGCACCGGCGGGCTGCCGGTCATGGTCGCCGTGCCTTCGGCATGGGTGCGCATCGTCCTTCCCCCTCGCTGGTCGCGGGCTGCCGAGGCGCGGGCGCGTCGCCCGCCAACCTGTCTGACAGATTTACCGGATTAGCGGCAAGCCCTGCCCCGGGTCAAGCATGCTGGTATGGAAATATGCCAAAATCCGCCGTCGCGCGCAGGAAAGTTGCCGCGGGACGGCCATCGCCGCAAGGATCGGGTTCAGGCGCCGCGAGGGGCCTGGCCGATGATCCAGGTCATCGCCTGCTCGACCTCGTCGAGATGCTCGCGCATCGCCGCCCGGGCCTCGTCCTCGGACCCGGCCGAGATCGCCTCGGCGATGCGGCGATGTTCGTCATTCGAAGTCACCCGGCGGTCCGCCATCAGGTTCACCAGTTCGGACTGCCGCATCAGCGCGTCGCGGGAATCGGTGACGATGCGGGCAAAGACCGCGTTCTGCGCCGCCTCGGCGATCAGGAAGTGGAAATCGCTGTCCAGCCGCACCCATTTCAGGGCGTCCTCCTGGCGTTCCATGCTGTCGCAGAGCTGCATCAGCCGCGCCATCTGCTCGGGCGTGCGGCGCAGCGCGGCCCAGCCGGCGGCCGGGATCTCGATGAAGGGCCGGGCCTCGATCAGCTCGCGCGCCGAATAATGGCCATAGGCCAGTTCCGGCGCCTGGCGGTCCGAGATCACGAAGCTGCCGCTGCCGCTGCGGCTGCGGGTCAGGCCCAGCGTCTGCAAGGACCGCATGGCCTCGCGGATGATCGGGCGGCTGACGCCATAGCGTTCGGCCAGCTTGGCCTCGGAAGGCAAGCGGGTGCCGACCGGCAGTTGGCCGGCCAGGATGGCGCCTCTCAGATCCTCGAACACCGTCTCGGCGGCGTTTTTCCGACTGACCGGGCTTTTGTGTGTCAACCAATCAGCCACTTTGTTCATGGCGCCAATGTTGCACGTCCGGCGAAGCTGTCAAGCCATGGCTTTGACGGCGCTACCAATAAAACACTGCGGCTCCGACCAGTCCGAGCATCCCGGCGACCTGGGCCATGAAAATCAGGTGATAGAGTCTCATCCGCGACCTCCGCGACAGAAGATGGCGACAGAGGGTCATGGTGCGGCGAGCGGTCGGCCTTGGGAAAGCCGCATTTGCGCCGATGAACATTTATCAACCGCGCGGACGGGGTTGCGGGCGGGGCGCGATCATGGCATCAGACCCGCGGCGGCGGCGAATGACCCAATGGCGCGATTCTGCGTCCGCTTTTCCCATATCCTGAGACATTACAGGTTTTCCGATGCGTGATCCCCTGTTCCGCATGGCCCTGCTGCTTGGCCTGCTTTCCGCCGTCGGTCCCTTCGCGATCGACATGTACCTGCCCGCGCTGCCCGAGGTGGCGAGCGATCTCGGCACCAGCGAGGCCGGCGCCGCGCTGACGCTGACCGCCTATTTCATAGTCTTCGGCATTGCGCAGATGATCTATGGCCCGCTGTCGGATGCCCTTGGCCGCAAGCCGCCGCTGGTGATCGGCGTCGCGATCTTCCTGGCCGCGACCATCGCCGCCAGCCTGGCGCCCGACATCGGCTGGCTGATCGCGGCCCGCGCCGTGCAGGGCCTGGGCGCGGCGACGCTGATGGCGGTGCCGCGCGCGGTGATCCGCGACATGGCGACCGGGCCCGCCGCGGCGCGGATGATGGCGGCGATCATGATCGTGATCTCGGTCTCGCCCATGCTGGCGCCGCTGACCGGCTCGGCGGTGATGGCTTGGGGCGGCTGGCGCGAGATCTTCGCGGTCCTGGCCGTCGCGGCCGCCGTCAGCCTGGGTCTGATCCTCTTTGCCCTGCCCGAGACGCTGGCCGTCGCGCAGCGCCGCCCGGTGCGGCTGGCCGAGATGCTGGCCGGCGCGCGCCGGCTGCTGGGCGACCGCCGTTTCCTGGGACTGACGATGATCGGCGGCTTCGGCATGGCCAGCTTCTTCGTGTTCCTGGCCTCGGCGAGCTTCGTCTATACCCGGCAATACGGGCTCAGCCCGACCGGCTTTTCCCTGGCCTTCGCGGTCAATGCCATCGGCTTCTTCTCGGCCTCGCAATTCGCCGGCCGGCTGGCCGAGCGTTTCGGGATGGAGCGGGTGATCTCGCTGGCGATCACCGGATTCGCGCTGGCGACGCTGCTGCTTGCGGCCGTGGTGCTGGCCGGGATCGACGCGCTGCCGGTGGTGGTCGCGGGGCTGTTTCTGGGCAATGCCTGCCTGGGGCTGGTGATGCCCACGGCCATGGTGATGTCGCTGGACCCGCATCCCGACATCGCGGGGCTCGCCTCGTCGCTGGGCGGCACGGTGCAGATGCTGACTGGCGGGCTGATGATCGCCGTCACCGGGCCGTTTCTGGACAATACCGCCGCGACCATGGTGCCGGCCATCGCGCTGTGCGCGGTGCTGGCCTGGCTGGCGGCGGCGGCATCGCTGCCGCGGCTGCGCCTGCGCTAGCTGCGCGGCCGGGTTCCGGGTATTTGGAAAACAGAGAAAGCCGGGGCGCCGTTCCGTTGCGGCGCCCCGGTTCGTTCAGGCGTTCTGCAACTCGCCCGCCTCGGGGTTTTGCAGCACGCTGCGGTCGGTCTGGCCGAGGATCTGCGAGGTCACCGTGCCCGCCGTCATCGAGCCCGAGACGTTGAGCGCGGTGCGGCCCATGTCGATCAGCGGCTCGACCGAGATCAAGAGTGCGACCAGCGTGACCGGCAGGCCCATGGCCGGCAGCACGATCAGCGCCGCCAGGGTGGCGCCGCCGCCGACCCCCGCGACCCCGGCCGAGCTGAGCGTCACGATGGCGATGAGCGTCGCGATCCAGGCCGGGTCCAGCGGGTTGATGCCGACCGTCGGCGCCACCATCACCGCCAGCATCGCCGGATAGAGCCCGGCGCAGCCGTTCTGCCCGATGGTCGCCCCGAACGAGGCCGAGAAGCTGGCGATGGTCTGCGGGATGCCCAGGCGGCGGGTCTGGATCTCGACGTTCAGCGGAATGGTCGCGGCGCTGGAGCGGCTGGAGAAGGCGAAGCTCAGCGCCGGGACGATCTTGCGGAAGAAGGTCAGCGGGTTCACGCCGGTCAGGGTCAGCAGCACGCCATGCACCACGAACATGATCGCCAGGCCGATATAGGAGGCGATGACGAACTTGCCGAGGTTCAGGATGTCGGCCGCGTTCGATGTCGCCGCCATCTTGGTCATCAGCGCCATGACGCCATAGGGCGTCAGCCCCATGATCAGCCGCACCAGCTGGCCGATCCAGGCCTGCAGCATGTCGATCAGCGCCAGCAGGGCGTGACCCTTTTGCGCGTCGCGCCGGACCAGCCGGATCGCCGCCACGCCCAGGAAGGCCGCGAAGATCACCACCGAGATGATCGAGGTCGGGTTCGCCCCGGTCAGGTCGGCGAAGGGGTTCTTCGGAATGAAGGACAGGATCAGCTGCGGCACAGTCAGGTCGGCGACCTTGGGGGCATAGGTCGATTCCAGCGCCGTCAGCCGCGCGGTTTCCGCCGCGCCCTGCGCCAGCCCCTCGGCGGTCAGCCCGAAGGTCAGCGACATGACCACGCCCACGAAGGCCGCGATCGCCGTGGTGCCCAGAAGCGTGCCCAGCGTCAGCGCCGAGATCTTGCCCAAGGCCGAGGCGTCGTGCAGCCGCGCCACCGCGCTGAGGATGGCGGCGAAGACCAGCGGCATGACCACCATCTGCAAGAGCTGCACATAGCCGTTGCCGACGATATTGATCCAGTTGATCGTGGTCTGCAGTGCCTCGGACTCGGTGCCATAGGCCAGTTGCAGGCCGATGCCGAACAGGGTGCCCAGCACCAGGCCGATGAAGACCCGCACCGACAGCGACAGATGCCCGCCCTGCAGGCGGGCCAGCGCCATGATCAGCGCGGCGAAGATTGCGAGATTGATGAGAACGGATGCCATTTGCGCGCCTCCGGCAATTTGAGATTGTCCCGTTAAGCCACAATGCACGCCCGTCGTATAGAGGCGCCGGCGCAGGGCCGGTATGGCGCGGCTGCAGGGGCCGAGGGCTATTATACAGCAAAACTTGCGTCAGCTTTCGGAGATTGTTGATTATCGCAGCGGCCCGGCCGGGATAATCTGCCGTCGTGCCGGACGTGGGATCGGGTGCGAGACAGGCGGCCCCGGGCCAGGAAGGCAAGCGATGGAGCAGACCAGATCCGGCGACCGACCCCTGCTTCTGGGGCTGGTGGCGCTGGTCGGGCTGGCGCTGCGGCCCTTCCTGACCGGGCTCGGCCCCGTGGCGCCGCAGGTCGCGGCGACGACCGGGCTTGGCCTGCAGGGCCTGGCGCTGCTGACGCTGCTGCCGGTCCTGCTGATGGGCGCCGGCGCCTTCTTCGGCCCGGCCTTGCAGGCCCGGCTGGGCGCGCGGCGCGCCACGGGGGCGGCGCTTCTGGTGCTGGCGGCGGGCTCGGCCCTGCGCCTGGTGGCGGGCTCGGGGGCGCAGATGCTGGGCTCGGCGCTGCTTCTGGGCCTGGGCGCGGCGGTGGTGCAGGCGGTATTCCCGACCATCATCAAGCGCGAGTTTCCGCGCCGCATCAGCCTGGCCATGGGGGTTTACGCCTCGATGATGATGGGCGGCGGCGCCTTTGGCGCGCAGGTCGCGCCGCTGATCGCCGAGGCAAGCGGCAGCTGGCGGCTGGCGCTTGGCTGGCTGGCGCTGCCGGCGGCGCTGACCGCCTGGCTTGTGGCACGGGTGCTGCCGCGCGACGCACGCCCGGCGCATGCCGCGACGGCGGCGGGACTGCTCGGCTGGCTGCGCCTGCCCCGGGTCTGGCTGCTGATGGCCTGTTTCGGGCTGATCAACGGCGGATATTCGTCCTCGGTCGCCTGGCTATCGCCGGCATTCCGCGAGCTTGGCTGGTCGGCGGGCGCCAGCGGCGGGCTGCTGGCCGTGCTGGCGGTGGGCCAGGCGGTCGCGGCGCTGCTGATGCCGGTGCTGGCCGGGCGCCGCCCCGACCGCAGGCCCTGGCTTTGGGCCTGCCTCGCCGCTCAGGCACTGGGGTTTCTGCTGCTGGCGGTGCAGCCGCTGGCCGCGCCCTGGGCGACCGCCTTCCTGCTGGGCGCGGGCCTGGGCGGCTGCTTTTCATTGATGATGCTGGTGGCGCTGGACCACCTGCCCGACCCGGCCGGCGCCGGCGCACTGGCGGCGCTGATGCAGGGCGGCGGCTTCCTGCTGGCGGCGCTGCCGCCCTGGATCCTGGCCCTGCTGCACGAGGCACGCGGCAGTTTCGCCGCCGGCTGGCAGCTGCACCTGGCCGCGGTGCTGCTGGTTGGCCTGCTGGTCCTGCGGCTTGACCCGCGGGGCTATGGCGCCGCCACGGCCATGGGCGCGGCCCGGCCCGCCCCGGCCGAATGACCCAGATTTTCACGAGGAGGAGAAACCCATGCTGACCATTACCCGGCTCGACCAGCAGGACGCCCGGCGCCTGATCGAGGGCGCCGAGGCGCATTCGCGCCAGATCGGCGTGCCGATGTGCATCGCCGTGACCGACGAAAGCGGACATCTTCTGGCGTTTTCGCGCATGGACGGCGGCAAGATCACCTCGGCCACCATCGCCATCGACAAGGCCTTCACCGCCGCCGCGGCCCGCAAGCCGACGCATGAATACGGCACCGCCAGCCAGCCGGGCGCCCCGGCCTGGGGCATCTCCTCGGCGCTGGGCGGCCGGCTGATGGTGGTCGCGGGCGGCCTGCCGGTGGAACATGACGGCCAGGTCATCGGCGGCATCGGCGTGTCCTCGGGCAGCCCGTCCCAGGACCAGTCGGTGGCCCAGGCCGGCATCGACCACTGGCGCAGCACCCAGGGGTGACGGCGCGGCGGGCGGGCCGCCGCCCGCTTGCACCCCGGCCGGAAAGCCGCTACCAGCGCGCCCTTTGCAGATCCTGGGGGACGCCATGGCAGAGACGCTGGCCATCGACTTCGGCACATCGAACTCGGCCGCCGCCGTGCTGCGGGACGGCCGGCCGCTGCGGCTCGCCATCGAGCCGGGGGCCGAGACCCTGCCCACCGCCGTCTTCTTCCCGGCGCGCGGCGGCGCCATGCGCATCGGCGAGGCCGCGTCCGAGGCGCTGATCGCCGGCGCCGAGGGCCGCTATATGCGGGCGCTGAAAAGCGTGCTGGGCACCGAGCTCTTCCATGAATCGCGGCTGGTCGCCGGCCGGCGCCGCACGCTGGCCGAGATCGTCGCGGCCTTCCTGGCCGCGCTGCGCGAGCGGGCCGAGGCGGCGACGGGACTACGCTTTGCCCGCGCGCTGTCGGGCCGGCCGGTGCATTTCCACGCCGACCCGGCCAGCGACGCCCGGGCCGAGGCCGACCTGCGCGGCTGCTATCTGGCTGCCGGCTTCGCGCAGGTCGATTTCCTGCCCGAACCCGAGGCGGCGGCGCTGGCCAGCCATGGCCTCGGGCGCGAGGGCGAACTGGGGCTGATCGTCGACATCGGCGGCGGCACCTCGGATTTCTCGGTGTTTCGCAGCCAAGGCGGCAAGGCGCAGGTCCTGGCCAATCACGGCATCCGCCTGGGCGGCACGGATTTCGACCAGCAGGTCTCGCTGAGCCACGCCATGCCGGCGCTGGGACAGGGCGGCAGCCTGCGGCGCGAGATGGGCCCGGGCCTATTGCCGGTGCCGAACGCGGTCTATGTGGATCTGGCGACCTGGGCGCGCATCCCCTTCCTCTATACGCCTGAAACCCGGCGCATGGCGGCCGGGATGGCGCGCATGGCACTGGACCGGCCGGCGATGGATCGGCTGGTCTCGGTGCTGGACGAGGAACTGGGCCATGAGCTGGCCTTCGCGGTCGAGTGCGGCAAGATCGCGGCCAATTCCGGTGCCGAGGCCGGCATCGCCATGGGCTTCATCGAGCCGGGGCTGGCGCGGCTGATCACGCCCGAGACGCTGGAGGCGGCGCTGTCGGCCAACCGCCATGCGCTGGCCGAGGCCGCGGCCGAGACGCTGCGCCTGGCCGGCGTCACCCCCGACCAGATCGGCAGCGTGGTGCTGGTCGGTGGCTCCAGCCTGATGGGCCTGGTCGCGGACGAGGCCCGGCGGCTTTGCCCGGGCGCCAGCCAGCTGCGCGCCCAGGCCTTTACCGCCGTGGTCGATGGGCTGGCGCTAGCGACGGCGCGTTAGCGCTTCGGCTTGCCCTTGGGCCCGGGCTTGGCGCCGGCTTTCGGCGCCGCCTTGAAGCCGGGCTTCGGCCCGTCGCGGAACGGCTTGCCCTCGGCCTTGTGCGACTTGAAGCCGGCGGCCCGCCGCGGCCGGGCCTCGGCGCCGTCGCGCTCTTCGCGCGCCGGCCCGCCGTGCGAGCGGGATCCGGCCGCGCGCGGCGCCGCGGGCGCACCCTTCTGCGCCTGCTTCTTCTCGGCGGTCCAGCGCGCCTTGCGCACCGGCGCCTCGGCAGGCTCGGCCTCGGCTGCGGGCCGCGGCGTCACATCGGCCGGGTCCAGCAGGGCCGGGCGCTTTTTCGGCGCGGGCCGCTCCACCGGCTGCGGCCGAGGCGTCTCGGCATAGGCGGCCCGCTCGCCGCCCTGCCCGCGATGCGGCTTCTTCTCGCGCGGCGCCTGCATTTCTTCGTTCTGCAAATACCCCTGCCGAGGCTTCCGCTCGCGCGGCGCCGCCGGCTCGAACACCGGCTCGCCCTCGATGCGGCGCATGGTCAGGCCCGGCTCCAGCTCGGCCCGCTCGCCGAACTGGCCCGCGACCGCCGCGGCGATCTGCACGAAAGTCTGGTCGGTCTTGACCCGGATCGCGCCGATCTCGTCGCGGGTGATGCCGCCGGTCTCGCAGATCTTCGGCAAAAGCCAGCGCGCCTCGGCCCGGCCGGAATGGCCGACCGACAGAATGAACCAGACCGAGGGGCCGAATTCGCCACGCTCGCGCGGCGCGGTGGGCGCGGGGCCGGTGCTGTCCGACAGTTCCTCGGGCGTCGGGCGGCCTTCGCGCCACAGCCGCAGGAAGGCGGCCGCGACCTGCTCGGGTCCGAACCGCTCCAGCAGCGCGCCGGCCAGCGCCGCATCCTCGCCCGGCGCCTCGTTCAGCCCGGGATGCTCCAGCATGCGCTGGTCGTCCTGCGCCTGCACCTCATCGGCCGAGGGCGCCTTGCCCCATTCCGCCACCAGCTTGGCGCGCTGCAACAGCCGCTGCGCCCGCTTGTATTCCGAGGACGGCACGATCAGCACCGAGGTGCCCTTGGCCCCGGCCCGGCCGGTGCGGCCCGAGCGGTGCAGCAGCGTGTCGGGATTGGTCGGCAGGTCGGCATGGATCACCAGCTCCAGCCCCGGCAGGTCGATGCCGCGCGCGGCCACGTCGGTGGCGATGCAGACCCGGGCACGGCCGTCGCGCAGCGCCTGCAGAGCATGGCTGCGTTCCTGCTGCGACAGCTCGCCCGACAGCGCCACGACCTTGAAGCCGCGATTGCCCATGCGCGCCAGCAGGTGGTTCACATTGGCGCGGGTCTTGCAGAAGATGATGGCGCGGCTCGCCTCATAGTAACGCAGCGTGTTGAAGATCGCGTGCTCGCGGTCGCGGGTCTGCACCGAAAAGGCGCGGTATTCGATGTCGCCGTGCTGGCGCGCCTCGCCCTGGGTCTGGATGCGCAGCGCATCGCGCTGGAAATCCCGGGCCAGCGCCTCGATGGCCGGCGGCACGGTGGCCGAGAACATCAGCGTGCGGCGTTCCGCCGGCGCCGCGCCCAGGATGAACTCCAGGTCCTCGCGGAAGCCCAGGTCCAGCATCTCGTCGGCCTCGTCCAGCACGGCGGCGCGCAGGCCCGACAGGTCCAGCGAGCCGCGCTCGATATGGTCGCGCAAGCGGCCGGGGGTGCCGACGACGATCTGCGCGCCGCGCTCCAGCGCCCGGCGCTCGTTGCGATAGTCCATGCCGCCGACGCAGGTCGCGATCTGGGCGCCGGCGTAAAGCCAGGCCAGCTCGCGCGCGACCTGAAGCGCCAGCTCGCGCGTCGGCGCGATGGCCAGCGCCAGCGGCCGGTCGGCGGCGGGCAGCGCATCGCCGTCCAGGATGTCGCTGGCCATGGTCAGGCCGAAGGCCACGGTCTTGCCCGAGCCGGTCTGGGCCGAGACCAGCAAATCGCGGCCCCGCGCCTCGGGCGCCAGCACCGCCTGTTGCACCGAGGTCAGGCTGGCATAGCCCTTGGCCGCCAGCGCCGCGGCCAGAGGCGCGGCAATATCATAGTCGTTCATGTTCTTCGCCAGAAAGGGGATGCGGGTCGCATCCGGGTGACGGCACCATTCCCCTTTGCGGCCGGGCCCTCCACGGCCCACCGGCCCGGAACGCGGAGCCAAGCCGCCCGCCTAGCGCGTCCGGACCCGCGAGTCAAAGCGTATTCCGCCCGCCCGACCCGGCGTCACGGCCGCGGTCCCGGGCCAGGCTGCGGCGGATCTCGTCCAGGAACAGGCGCAGCGCCGGCACCGGGTCGTCGTGGTGATAGACGATATAGACCTCCGAGATCGGCGGATCGGGCCGGATCGGCAAAAAGCTCAGCGGACCCGAAGTCAGCCGGGCGATGCCCGCCGGCACGATGCTGACGCCGAAGCCCGCGACGATCAGGCTGGGGATCGACTGCGCATCGACCACCTGCTGCGACACCCGCGGCCGATAGCCCGCGGCGACGATGCAAGCCATGACATAGGCGGCGAAATCCGAGCTGTCGGGGCGCAGCACCACATGCTGGTCCTCGCGCAGGTCCTGGATCGAGACGCAGGTGCGCCCCGCAAGCCGGTGGTCGCTGCGCACCAGGGCCACCATCTCTTCGCGCCAGCCGTATTCATGCGCCAGTTCCGGATCGCGCGGCACCGAGCGGTTGAAGCTGACGTCGGTGCGGCGGCTGAGGATCTCGCTGATCTGGACGGTCGGTGACTGCTCGTGCACCCGCAGCGTGATTCGCGGGTGCGCCTTGGCGAAACGGGCCAGCAGCTCGGCCAGCCCGCCGCGCAGGATCGATCCGGTCGCGCCGATTTCCAGCATCCCGTCCTGGCCCTGCTGAATTTCGCGAATCTCCTGCAGGCTGCGCTCATATTGGTCCAGGATGGTGCGCGCCCGTTGCAGGAACACCTCTCCGGCCCGGGTCAGGGCGACGCGGCGGCTGGTGCGGCTGATCAGTTCGGCGCCGACTTCGCGCTCAAGTGTCTGAATCTGCGTGCTGAGCGGTGGCTGCGACATATGCAGGCGCTTGGCGGCGCGGGTATAGTTCAGCTCTTCGGCCAAGACCACGAAACAGCGCAACTGGCGTATTCTCATATCGTCACCCTATAGATGCCCTGTAAATCAATATTAGACACACAGGTGACATTTCACCAAGAATTCCAGTATCGGGCGGCCGGAAAACCGCCGCCGGTCGCAGGGAGGAACGACATATGCCGAATTGGTCCCGGTCCTTGTTTGGACAGGTCTGCGTGGCGCTGGTGCTGGGGATTGCCGCCGGCTTCTTCGCGCCCGAATTCGCCGCCAAGATGAAGCCGCTGGGAGACGGTTTCATCAAGCTCATCAAGATGCTGATCCCGGTCATCGTCTTCTGCGTCGTGGTGCATGGCATCGCCGGCGCCGGCGACCTGAAGAAGGTCGGCAAGGTCGGCGTGCGCGCCATCATCTATTTCGAGGTCATCACCACCATCGCCCTGGCCCTGGGCCTGGCCATCGCCTATCTGTTCGGGCCGGGCCACGGCATGAACATCGACGTCAGCACGCTGGATGCCTCGGCGCTGTCGGCCTATGTCGACCGCGCGCATGAGGTCAGCGACGGCGGCACCATCGCCTTCCTGATGAAGCTGATCCCGACCACCATGGTCAGCGGCTTCGCCGAGGGCGACGTGCTGCAGGTGCTGCTGGTCTCGGTGCTGTTCGGCTGCGCGCTGTCGCTGGTCGGACCGCGGGGCGCGCCGCTGCTGGGCATGATCGAGCTGGTCGGCGACACCACCTTCAAGATCATGTCCTTCATCGTCCGGCTGGCGCCGCTGGGCGTGTTCGGCGCCATCGCCTTCACCACCGGCAAATACGGCGTCGGCTCGCTGGCGCAGCTGGGCTCGCTGGTCGCGCTGTTCTACGTCACCATCGCCATCTTCGTCTTCGTGGTGCTGGGTCTGGTGATGCGGGTCGCGGGCTTCAGCATCTTCAAGCTGCTGCGCTACCTGCGCACGGAAATCGGCATCGTCGCCGGCACGGCATCCAGCGACTCGGTGCTGCCGCAGACCATGCGCAAGCTGGAACACCTGGGCATCAAGGACTCGACCGTGGGCCTGGTGGTTCCGACCGGCTATTCCTTCAATCTGGACGCCTTCTCGATCTACCTGACGCTGGCCGCCGTCTTCATCGCCCAGGCGACGAACACGCCGCTGGCCACGGGCGACCTGCTGGCGATCCTGGGCGTGGCGCTGATCACCTCGAAGGGCGCGCACGGGGTTCCCGGCTCGGCCATCGTGATCCTGGCCGCGACGCTGGCCGCGATCCCGGCCATCCCCGCCATCGGCCTGGTGCTGGTGCTGTCGGTGGACTGGTTCATGGGCATCGCCCGGGCGCTGGGGAACTACCTGGGCAATTGCGTCGCCACCGTGGTCGTCGCCTCGTGGGTCGGGGACATCGACCGCGACCGCGCCCGCCGGGTGCTGGACGGCGAGGACATGCCGACGCTGGACATCCTGGACGAGGACACGCCCGTCTCGAACACCGTGCCGCAGCACGGCTAGAGGTCTCTCGCGCTGCGGGACGGGTCGCGCGACACCGGCCCCTCCCGCATCGCCGAGACGACGGCCTGCGCCTTCCCTCCCGAGGGCGCAGGCCTTTTCGCGTCAACCCGCCAGCAGGCCGATCAGCGCCTGCATGGCGCGGGTGCGATGCCGCCGGGGGTCGGTCAGCAACGAAAACGGCCGCTCGGCCCCGGGCAGCGGCAGGCTGCGGATACGGCCGGCGGCGGCGGCCGTCTCGACCGCGCGCAGCGACAGCGCGGCCAGCCGGCGACTGGCGGCCACCGCGCTCAGCACCGCCTCGTTCGAGGGCAGGTCCAGCGTCTCGGGCAGGTCGGCGACCGACAGTCCCTGCCCCGCCAGCCAATGCTCGAAGGCCGAGCGCGTGCCCGAGCCGGGCTCGCGCAAGACCCAGGGGCAGGCGGCAAGCTGCGCCAGCGGCGCCTCGGTCAAGCCGGCCCAGGGGTGGTCCGCCGCCATGACCAGCACCAGCCGGTCCCGCGCCACCACCTGAAGATGCAACCCGCCATGGGCGACCTCGCCCTCGACCAGGCCGATGTCGGCGGCGCCCTCGGCCACGGCATCGGCGACCTGCGTGGTATTGCCGACCGTCAGCCGCAGTTCGATGCCCGGATGCAGGTCGCGCAGCGCCACCAGCCGGGGCGGCAGCCAATAGCTGGCGACGGTCTGGCTGGCATGCAGGCGCAGCCGGCCGCGCGGTTCGCGCGCCAGATCCTCCAGCACCATCTCGGCGGTCTCGGCCCGGTCGAGCACGGCACGGGCCTCGGCCATGAAGGCGGTGCCGGCCTCGGTCAGCACGATGCGCCGGCCGACGCGGTCGAACAGCCGAACGCCATGGCGCGCCTCCAGCGCCGAGATCGCGGCGCTGACCGCGGATTGGGTCAGGCCCAGAACCTCGGCCGCGCGGGTGACATGCTGGCGCTCGGCCACGGCCAGGAAGATGCGGAGCTGTTCCAAGGTCATGACCAATTCATAAATCAAATCGAACAATCTGACAAATATAATGCGATGGAATGATGAGTGTGCAGGAACCATGTTCCGCGGCAAAGGCAAAGGAGCGGAATCATGTCCCAGATGGATCATGCACAAAGCGGAACCCCGGGTTTCTTCACCTGGTTTGCGGCGACCCTGCCGGGGCTGGGGCTGACCTTCGGCATCGCGGTGGCAGCCATGGCAGTTCAGCGGCTGTCGGGCATCCCGGCGCTCAGCCCGCTGGTGGTGGCCATGGTCATGGGCATCGCGGTCCGCAACCTGATCGGCACGCCGGCGGGGGCGAAGCCCGGCGTCACCTTCTCGCTGCGGCGGATCCTGCGCCTGGCCATCGTGCTGCTGGGCTTCCAGCTGACGCTGGCGCAGCTGCGCGCCGTCGGCCTTCCGGGGCTGGCGGTGATCTCGGTCACGCTGGCCGCGACCTTTCTGTTCACCAAATGGGCCGGCCGGGCGCTGGGGGTCGAGCGGCGGCTGGCCGAGCTGATCGCCGCCGGCACCTCGATCTGCGGTGCCTCGGCGGTGATCGCGACGAATACCGTCACCCGCGGCGCGGACGAGGACGTGGCCTATGCCATCGCCTGCGTGACGGTCTTCGGCTCGCTGTCGATGATCGCCATGCCGGTGCTGGGCAGCCTGATGGGCATGGATGCGGCGCATTACGGCATCTGGACCGGCGCGACCATCCACGAGGTGGCGCAGGTCGTCGGCGCCGGCTTCCAGCACGGGGCCGAGGCCGGCCAGGCCGCCACCGTCGCCAAGCTGAGCCGGGTGATCCTGCTGGCGCCGATGATCCTGACGCTGGGCGCGCTGGCCCGCCGTCGCGGCGGCAGCGCCCAGGGCAGCGCGCCCACGCCCTGGTTCGTGCTGGGCTTCATCGCCGTGGTGCTGCTGAACAGCGTCCTGCCGCTGCCCGAGGGCGCCAAGGCCCAGGTCGTCACCCTGACCTCGTTCCTGCTGACCGTGGCGCTGGCCGCGATGGGGCTGGAAACCGACCTGCGCAAGCTGCACGCCAAGGGCATCCGGCCGCTGGCGCTGGGGGCGCTGGCCTGGCTTTTCATCTCGGGCCTGGGACTTGCCCTGGTCGGGCTGGTCTGAGCCATTGATCGCGCGGGCCGGCGGCCCTAGGTAGGAAGCGACCCTGCCGACCGGAGCCGCCATGCAGCCCGCCGACACCCGCCCGATGACCCGGCGCGAAACCGAGGTGCGCCGCTTTGCCCGCGCGCGCTTCGGCTTGCGCGGCACCTTGGCGCTGCATCGCCACGCGCTGGGGCTGGACCTGCTGCGGGCGCCGGTCAATGTCATGCTGTCGCCGGTCTTCCTGCTGACGCGGCTGGCGGTGCCGCTGCTGCGCCGCTTGGGCGCCACGCGGGCGGCCGGTTGGATGGCGCGGCGTAGGATCTTCCTGCCCTCGGACCTGTCGCACCATATCGCGCAGGACCTGACGGGTTTCATCGCTGCGCTGGACGCCCAGGGGCTGGGCCCGAAGGCCCCGCCCGAGGCCGTCGCCCGCGCCACCGCCGACTATGCCGAAACGCGCAATGCCGTGTCCGAGATCACCACCTCGATCCTGGTGCTGCTGGCGGGGCTTTTGCTGTTCCACCGTGCGACGCCGGGCGTCATCTCGCTGGCCGGGCCGCTGGCCGACATGCGGGCGCAAAGCCAGGCGATCCAGGATTTCGCGCTGGGAAGCTGGGCCGGCGGGCTGTGGTACAGCATCTTCCCGCGCGAGCTTTCCACGCTCGAGGTGATCCTGACCGGGGTGGCGCTGGCGGTGCTCGCCTCGGTGCTGACGACCTTCGCCGGGCTGATCGCCGACCCGCTGCAACTGGCCGCGGGCACGCACCGGCGCCGGATCATGCGGTTGCTTTCGCGGCTCGACCGCGCCGCCGAGGCGCCGGCGCTGGAGCGCGAGCACCTGCTGGCCCGGTTGGGCGACCTGACCGATGCCTGCCTGAGCCTGTGGCGCAGCCTGAAGGGCTAGACCTTGCAGATCGAATTGCCGCCATCGGCCAGCATCGCCGTGCCGGTGACGAAGCTCGCGTGGTCGGACAGCAGGAACAGCGCCGCGCGGGCAATCTCCTCGGGCCGGGCCATGCGCTTCAGGGCATGCAGGCCGGCGATGAAATCCGCCGTGTCGGGGTTGGTCGCAGCATCGCCCGCCATCTCGGTCAGCGTGCCGCCGGGCAAGAGCGCATTGGCGCGGATGCGCTCTGGGCCGTAATCCACCGCCAGCGCCTGCACCAGCCCGATCAGCCCGGCCTTGGCCGCGGCATAGCCGCCCATGCCCGGCAGCACCCCGGTATGGCCGATGAAACTGCCGGTAAAGACCAGCGCGCCCCCGCCCCGCGCCAGCAGCGCCGGCACCTGCGCCCGCGCGGCCAGGAAGGCGGCAGTCAGATTGGTGGCGATCAACTGCTGCCATTCCGCGTCCGGAATCTCGTGCACCCGCGCGCCCGAGCCGATCTGCCCGGCATTGTTGAAGGCGCCGTCGAGCCCGCCGAAACGCTCCTGCGCCAGCGCGACCAGCGCCTCGGCATGGCCGGGCGCCGTGACATCGCCGGCTAGCACCGCGACGCGGCCCGTGCCTTGATCGATTCGGGCGGCGAGGTCGGCGAGCCGATCCTCGCGCCGGGCCGAGATCACCAGCCGCGCGCCCTCGGTCGCGAAGATCTGCGCCGCGGCGGCGCCGATGCCGCTGGAGGCGCCGGTGACGATGAGGGTCTTGTCCTTGAGCAGCATCCTGCTTTTCCCTTGCTTGTTGCGGGGCAAACATGAGCCCCGGCCTGCCGCGGAACACCCGGTTTCTTGCGCCGGTAACCGGGTGTTCGCGTTAAGGCCCAAATGCGGGCAATTGTCCACAGGGACACCATATCTCTGTGGATACCCCTGGAACCGACACTATATCTGGTTGACGACCGGGCGCGCTCATGGCTTACTGGGCGGGTCATGGTTAATCCGGTTTCGGCCGGGAGACGAAGAGGGAAGCCGGTGCGAATCCGGCACTGCCCCCGCAGCTGTAAGCGGTGAGCGACGCTGGAACGCCACTGGGAAACCGGGAAGGCCAGCCGAGCCGAGACCTGCGAGTCAGAAGACCTGCCATGACACTGAAAGGACGACACCGTGCGGCGGGCGCGGGGCTTGATCGGCGCGATGGCCTGGCCATCGGCCCGGCCCTGTGCTGCCGACAGCAATAAAAGGAGCAGAGGCATGTCCATCACCGTTTATTCCAAGCCCGCCTGCGTGCAATGCACCGCCACCACCCGCGCCCTGGATGCGCGCGGCCTGGACTATCACCTGGTCGACCTGACCGAGGATGATGCGGCGATGGAACTGGTCATCTCGCTGGGCTATCGCCAGGCGCCGGTCGTCGTTGCCGGCGAGGCGCATTGGGCCGGCTTCCGCCCGGACATGATCGGCCGTCTGTCCTAAGGTCATGGCCGGCGGGGGCGATCTGGTCTATTTCTCCTCGGCCTCGGGGAATACGGCGCGTTTCGCGGCGCGGCTGGGCCTGCGCGCCCTGCGCGTCCCGATCTCGCCCAAGGACACGATGCCGGCGCCGGCCCGGCCCTATGTGCTGATCTGCCCGACCTTTGCCGATGGCGAAGGGCGCGGGGCTGTGCCGAAGCAGGTCATCCATTTCCTGAACGATCCCGACCGCCGCGCCGGGCTGCGCGGCGTCATCGCCACCGGCAACCGGAATTTCGGGGCGACTTACGCCTTGGCCGGCAGGGTGATTTCTGACAAGTGCAACGTCCCCGTGCTGTATCGATTCGAGCTGGCGGGGACTGATCTGGACATTTCCCGCGTGCTGGCGGGGCTCAACAAATTCTGGGGGACGGAATGCTTGACGATGGCGTAAAGGCCGAGCTCGACTATCACGCGCTGAACGCGATGCTGAACCTTTACGATGCCGACGGCCGCATCCGCTTCGACGCGGATCGCAAGGCCGCACGGCAGTATTTCCTGCAGCATGTCAACCAGAACACGGTGTTTTTCCACAACCTCGACGAGAAGCTGCGCTATCTGGTCGACGAGGGCTATTACGAGCCCGAGGTGCTGGACCAGTATTCCAAGAACTTCCAGCGCGCGATCTGGGATGCCGCCTATCAGCGAAAGTTCCGTTTCCCGACCTTCCTGGGCGCGTTCAAGTATTACACCAGCTATACGCTGAAGACCCGCGACGGCCAGCGCTACCTGGAACGCTATGAGGACCGCGTGGTCATGGTCGCGCTCGCGCTGGCGCGCGGCGACGAGGGCCTGGCGATGCGCTTCATGGAAGAGATCCTGTCGGGCCGCTTCCAGCCGGCGACGCCGACCTTCCTCAATGCCGGCAAGAAGTCGCGCGGCGAGCTGATCTCGTGCTTCCTGCTGCGGCTGGAGGACAACATGGAATCGATCGGCCGCTCGATCAACTCGGCGCTGCAACTCTCGAAACGCGGCGGCGGCGTGGCCTTGATGCTGACCAACCTGCGCGAGGCCGGCGCGCCGATCAAGGGCATCGAGAACCAGTCCTCGGGCGTGATCCCGGTGATGAAACTGCTGGAGGACAGCTTCAGCTATGCCAACCAGCTGGGCGCGCGGCAGGGCGCGGGCGCGGTCTATCTGAACGCGCATCACCCCGACATCCTGCGCTTCCTCGACACCAAACGCGAGAATGCCGACGAGAAGATCCGCATCAAGACGCTGAGCCTTGGCGTGGTGATCCCGGACGTGACCTTCGAACTGGCGAAGCGCAACGAGGACATGTACCTGTTCTCGCCGCACGACATCCAGAAGGTCTATGGCGTGCCCTTCTCGGAAATCTCGGTCACCGAGAAATATGCCGAGATGGTCGACGACAAGCGCATCAAGAAGCGCAAGATCAACGCCCGCGAATTCTTCCAGACCCTGGCCGAGATCCAGTTCGAAAGCGGCTATCCCTATATCATGTTCGAGGACACGGTGAACCGCGCCAACCCCGTGCATGGCCGCATCACCATGTCGAACCTGTGCAGCGAAATCCTGCAGGTCAACGAGGCCAGCGAGTTCAACGAAGATCTCAGCTATGCCCACTTGGGCACTGATATCTCGTGCAATCTCGGCTCGCTGAACATCGCCGCGGCCATGGATGGCCCGGACCTGGGCGCCACCGTCGAGGCGGCGATCCGGGCGCTGACCGCGGTGTCGGAAATGTCGGCCATCGACGCGGTGCCCTCGATCCGGCGCGGCAATGACGAGGCCCATGCCGTGGGCCTGGGCCAGATGAACCTGCACGGCTTCCTGGCGCGCGAGCGCATCCATTACGGCAGCCCCGAGGGGGTCGAATTCACCTCGGTCTATTTCGCCGCCGTGGCCTATCACGCCATCCGCGCCTCGAACCTCTTGGCGCAGGAGCATGGCAGCACCTTCAAGGATTTCGAGAAGTCGAAATACGCCGACGGCTCGTTCTTCGACAAATATACCGAGCGCGACTGGCTGCCGACGCTGCCGGACGTCGAGCGGGTGTTCGAGAATGTCACCCTGCCCACGCGCGAGGATTGGGCGGCGCTGAAGGGCTTGGTCATGCAGCACGGGCTTTACAACCGCAACCTGCAGGCGGTGCCGCCGACCGGCTCAATCAGCTATATCAACAACTCGACCAGCTCGATCCACCCGATCGTCGCCAAGATCGAGATCCGCAAGGAAGGCAAGATCGGCCGGGTCTATTACCCCGCCGCCTTCATGTCGAACGAGAACATCGAATATTATCGCGACGCCTATGAGATCGGCCCCGAGGCGATCATCGACACCTATGCCGCCGCGACCGAGCATGTCGACCAGGGCCTGTCGCTGACGCTGTTCTTCCCGGCCGAGGCGACGACGCGCGACATCAACCGCGCCCAGATCTATGCCTGGAAGAAGGGCATCAAGACGATCTATTATATTCGGCTGCGCCAGACCGCGCTGGAAGGCACCGAGGTGCAGGGCTGCGTGTCCTGCACGCTGTGATCGGCCGTAGCGGTGGGGGCTGTCTGCCCCCACACCCCCGAGGATATTTGCACAAGAAAGAAAGGTTCTTCGGATGAAGGATCACGCGCTCCGGGCCCCCTTGCGGGCGATCAACTGGAACCGGCTGGAGGACGAAAAGGACCTGGAGGTCTGGAACCGCCTGACCGTCAACTTCTGGCTGCCCGAGAAGGTGCCGCTGTCGAATGACGTGCAGAGCTGGGCCACGCTGCGGCCGGCCGAGCGCGAGCTGACCATCCGGGTCTTTACCGGGCTGACGCTGCTCGACACGGTGCAGAACACCATCGGCGCGCCCTCGATGATGCCCGATGCGCTGACGCCGCATGAGGAGGCGGTGCTGTCGAACATCAGCTTCATGGAGGCGGTGCATGCGCGGTCCTACAGCTCGATCTTCTCGACGCTGTGCCTGACCAAGGAGGTGGACGAGGCCTTTCGCTGGGCCGAGGAGAACCCGCATCTGCAGGCCAAGGCCCGCACCATCGTCGAGAAATACGCGGCCGGCGCCGATCCCTTGAAGCGCAAGATCGCCAGTGTCTTCCTGGAAAGCTTCCTGTTCTATTCGGGCTTCTATCTGCCGATGTACTGGTCCTCGCGCGCGAAGCTGACCAATACCGCCGACCTGATCCGCCTGATCATCCGCGACGAGGCGGTGCATGGCTATTACATCGGCTACAAATACCAGCGCGGGCTGGAGAAGCTGGGCGCCGAGAAGCAGCAGGAGCTGAAGGACTTCGCCTTTTCGCTGATCTTCGACCTCTACGAGATCGAGTCGCGCTACACCGCCGAGCTTTACGACGGCATCGGCCTGACCGAGGACGTGAAGGCTTTCCTGCATTACAACGCCAACAAGGCCTTGCAGAACCTGGGCTATGAGGCGCTGTTCCCGCCCGCCGCCTGCGAGGTGAACCCGGCGATCCTGGCCGCGCTGTCGCCCGACAGCGAGAACCATGACTTCTTCAGCGGCTCGGGCTCATCCTATGTCATCGGCAAGGCGGTCGCGACCGAGGACGAGGACTGGAACTTCTAGGCTGCGGCCCGGGCGCGGCGCTGCGCCACGGCCGAGCAGACCAGCAGTTGCGTCATGTGATAGATCATCACCGGCAGCACGGTCGCCCCGACCGTCGCCGCCGGGAAGATCGCATAGGCGATGGGCAGCCCCGAGGCGAGGCTTTTCGTCGAACCGCAGAAGAACAGCACCGCCTGGTCGGCCGGCGGCAGGCGGCAGGCGCGGCCGGCGGCGGTCATGATGCCCATGGCCAGCGCCAGAAACAGCGCCACCACCAGGAAGCACAGCACCAGCCCCGAGGCCGGGATGCTGGACCAGATCCCCGCGACCGTGCCGGCGCCGAAGGCGGAATAGACGATGAGCAGGATCGAGCCGCGGTCCACGATCATGGTCAGGAACCTGTGGCGCTGGACGAAGCTGCCGATCCAGGGCCGCAGCACCTGCCCGACCACGAAGGGCAGCAGGATCTGCAGTGCGATCTTCTGCACGGCCTCGAAACTGACGGCCGCGCCCTCCTGATGCAGGATGCGCGCGACCAGCAGCGGCGTCAGCACCACCCCGACCAGGTTCGAGACCGAAGCGGCGCAGATCGCCGCCGGGACATTGCCGCGCGCGATCGAGGTGAAGGCGATCGAGCTCTGGATCGTCGAGGGTAGCACCGCCAGGAACAGCAGCCCCAGCGTCAGCTCGGGGCCCAGCATGCCGCCGAACACCGCCGCCAGCCCCAGTCCCAGGATCGGGAACAGCGCGTAGGTCGCGGCGAAGGTCAGCCCCTGCAGCCGCCAGTTCAGCATCCCCGCCCGGATCGACGCCGGGTCCAGCTTGGCGCCGTAAAGGAAGAACAGCAGCACCACCGCCCACCAGGTCGCAAGCCGCAGCGCCTCGGACGCCATGCCGCGGGCCGGCAGCAGCAGTCCCAGCGCCACCGTGGCCAGCAGAAGCAGCATGTAGGTGTCGATGCCGATGCGTTTCAGCGCGTTCATGGCGGTCCCCCGTGGCTGGCGTTCCGGCGGTTCTGGACCACATGGCCGCCGGATACAAGCAAGCCGGGGATCAGTCGAAACCCTGCTTCAGCACCACCATGGTCGAGGTCTCGGCCACCGCCGGGATGCGTTGCAGCACGTCGCGGATGAAATGGCCAAGCGCGTCGATGTCCCGGACCTGCACCCGCAGCATGTAGTCGATATTGTTGCCGGTGACGAGAAAGCAGGCCATGACCTCGGGCCGGCCGCGCAGGGCGGCGAGGAACTCCGCGCTGCCCTCGGCGCCGCTGCGCGCCAGGCGCACCGCGATCAGCACGCTGACATTCAGTCCCAGCGCGCGGGGGTCGATCTGCGCGGCATAGCCGGTGATAACGCCGGCTTCCTCCAGCCGCTTGACCCGACGGCCGCAGGGCGTGGGCGACAGGCCGACCCGCTCGGACAGGTCGAGAATCGAGATCCGCCCCTCGGCCCGCAGATGGGTCAGGATGCGGTGGTCGATGGCGTCGAGCTCGATCATTGGCGAATCCGGTCGCTGCGATGGCTTTTCTTGGCGTAATAGCGCGTAGATGGGGTGATTGCAGCATGTCTTTGCAGGGACACGCCGCCACGGCGCCTGTATCCTGCGCCGGTCGTCCATGAGGTTGCCCATGCCCGCCACCGCCGTCGCCGCCGCACCCGAACCTGCCACCCGTCCCGATTTTGCCGAATGGCTGGGGCGGAGCAATGACGTGACCTCGGTCTTTCTGGCCGCCGGGCAGATTCCGGGATTGATCAACCTGGGCGGCGGGCTGCCCGATCCGGCCCTGTTCCCGGCCGAGGAACTGGCCCTGCTGGCGGCCGAGGCGATCCGCAGCCAGCCGCAGGATTGCCTGGGCTATGGCCCGATCCCGGGCCTGCCGGCGCTGCGCGACCGGATCGCGGCCCGCGCTTCGACCGAAAGCCTGCAGCTGACGCGCGAGAACGTGCTGATCACCTCGGGCGGGATGCAGGGGCTGGATCTGGTCGGCCGGGTGCTGATGCATCCGGGCGCGGTGATCGCGGCGCAAAGCCCGGCCTATCTGGGTGCGCTGGACGCCTGGCGCCCGCATGATCCGGCCTATCGGCCGATGCTGCTGGAGCGGCCGGGTTTCGATCCGCACGCCGCGCTGGCGGGGGCGCAATTCGCCTATGCGGTGCCGAATTTCTCGAACCCCAGCGGCCGGCTGGTGCCGCTGGAGGAACGCCGGGCGCTGGTCGCGGCGGCGCATGATACCGGCACCTGGCTGGTCGAGGACGACCCCTATGCCGTGCTGCATTACGACGCGGCGCCGCTGCCCCGGCTGCTGGACCTGTCGGGGGCGCAGGCGCCGGGCCCCTATGCCGGGCCGGTGATCCATATGGGGTCGCTGTCCAAGGAGCTGACGCCGGGGCTGCGCATCGGCTGGGTCATCGCCGCGCCCGAGATGATCGCGGCGCTGGCGCTGGCCAAGCAGGGCGCGGACATGTGCAGCAGCGGGTTGTCCCAGGTGCTGGCGTTGCGGGCGCTGGAAACTGGCCTGGCCGAACGGATCCGGCCGCGCATCCTGGAAACCTATCGCCAGCGCCGCGACGCGCTTTGCACGGCGATGCGGGCGCATCTGGCCGAGCAGCTGGACTGGCAGCGGCCGGTCGGCGGCATGTTCGTCTGGGCGCGGGCGCGCGATGCAAGGCTCGATACCGACCGGCTGTTGCGCCATGCGTTGCAGCACGGCGTCTGCATCTCGCCCTCCAGCGTCTTCGACCCCGAGGGGCGCGACCGCGGCGGGCTGCGGCTGAACTTCACCCTGAACCCGCCCGAAAAGCTGGAGGAGGCTTGCCTGCGGCTCGCCCGCGCCATCCGCACCGCTCTGGCCGAGGCCTAGCGGTCGGCAGCGGCCATGGTCGCCGCGACCGCCTTTTTCCAGCCCTTGTAGCGGGCCTCGCGCTGCCCGGCCGGCATCCCGGGCTCTAAGCGGCGGTCGAGCGCCCAGTTCCGCGCGAATTCCTCGGGCGGCGGGCAGAGGCCGGCGCGCAGGCCGGCGAGATAGCCCGCGCCAAGCGCCGTGGTTTCGGTCACGCGCGGGCGGTCGACCGGCGCGCCCAGGATGTCGGCCAGGAATTGCATGGTCCAGTCGCTGGCCACCATGCCGCCATCGACACGCAGCACGCTGTCGCCAGCGCCGGGCCAGTCGGCGCGCATGGCTTCCAGCAGGTCGCGGGTCTGGAAGCCGACGCTTTCCAGCGCCGCGCGGGCGAATTCCGCGGGGCCCGAGTTGCGCGTCAGGCCAAAGATCGCCCCGCGGCAATCCGGCCGCCAATAGGGCGCGCCCAGGCCGGTGAAGGCCGGGACCAGCAGCAGTTCCTGCGAGGGATCGGCGGCTTCGGCCAGCGGCTGCGTCTCGGCGGCCTCGCGAATGATCTTCAGCCCGTCGCGCAGCCATTGCACTACGGCCCCGGCGATGAAGATCGAGCCCTCCAGCGCATAGGTCGTGCGGCCGTCCAGGCGATAGGCGATGGTGGTCAGCAGCCGGTTCGAGGACGGCACCCTCTCGGCCCCGGTGTTCAGCAGCGCGAAGCAGCCGGTGCCATAGGTCGATTTCAGCATGCCGGGTTGGAAACAGGCCTGGCCCACGGTCGCGGCCTGCTGGTCGCCGGCGACGCCCAGGATCGGGATCTCGCGGCCGAAAAGATCGGCGCGGGTCATGCCGAAGTCGTCGGCGCAGTCACGGACCTCGGGCAGCAGCGCCATGGGAATGTCGAGCAGCGCGCAGATTTCCGCGTCCCAGCGGTTCTCGGCGATATTGTAAAGCAGCGTGCGCGCGGCATTGGTCGCATCGGTGGCATGGACCCGGCCGCCGGTCAGGTTCCAGATCAGCCAGCTGTCAACGGTGCCGAAGGCCAGCTCGCCCGCCTCGGCCCGCGCCCGTGCGCCCGCGACGTTGTCGAGCAGCCATTTCAGCTTGGTGCCCGAGAAATACGGGTCCAGGAGCAGCCCGGTGCGCGCCGCGATCATCGGCTCATGGCCTTCGGCCTTCAGCGCCTCGCACAGGTCCGCCGTGCGGCGATCCTGCCAGACGATGGCGCGATGCAGCGGCTGGCCGGTCTTGCGATCCCAGATAAGCGTCGTCTCGCGCTGGTTGGTGATGCCGATGGCGGCGATGTCGCCCGCGTGCAGCCCGGCCTTTTCCACTGCCGCCCGCGCCACGCCCGCCACGCTGACCCAAAGGTCCGAGGCGTCATGCTCGACCCAGCCCGAGGCCGGGAAATGCTGGGGAAACTCCTTCTGCGCCGAGGCGACGGGGTTCAGCCTGGCGTCGAAGATGATGGCGCGCGACGAGGTGGTGCCCTGGTCGATGGCAAGGATATGGGTCATGGCGGGTCCGGCGACTTGGGAAACGGGGGGCGGCGCACCGCCCCCCGGATGGGCATTACTGCCAGGACTTGATCAGCTCGTCATAGGAAATCGTCTCGCCCTGCGGCTTTTCGTTTTCCAGCGGACCGACCGGCGAGCCCTCGGCGTCAAGCCATTCCTGCGGGTCCTTTTCCTCGTTCAGCTTCGGACCCAGGTCGCCCTGCACCTTCGAGCGTTCCAGGCGGGCCAGCACCTTTTCCTGCTCGGCGCAAAGCGCGTCCAGCGCCTCTTGCGGGGTCTTGGCGCCCGAGAGCGCGTCGCCGATGTTCTGCCACCAGAGCTGCGCCAGCTTCGGATAGTCCGGGATATTGGTGCCGGTCGGCGACCATTGCGTGCGGGCGGGCGAGCGGTAGAACTCGATCAGCCCGCCCAGCTTGGGCGCGCGGTCGCTGAAGTGCTGGCTGTCGATGGTGGACTGGCGGATGAAGGTCAGGCCGACGTCGGATTTTTTCACATCGACCGTCTTCGAGGTGACGAATTGCGCGTAAAGCCAGGCGGCCTGCGCGCGATCCACCGGCGTGGACTTCAACAGCGTCCAGCTGCCCACGTCCTGATAGCCGATCTTGGTGCCGTCCGACCAATAGGCGCCATGCGGGCTGGGCGCCATGCGCCATTTCGGCGTGCCGTCCTCGTTCACGACCGGCGTGCCGGGCTTGACCATATCGGCGGTGAAGGCGGTGTACCAGAACATCTGCTGGGCAATGTCGCCGCGCGCCGGGACCGGGCCGGCCTCGCCGAAGGTCATGCCCATGGCTTCCGGCGGCGTGTATTTCTTGAGCCAGTCGATGGCCTTGGTCACGGCATAGACCGCCGCCGCATCGTTGGTCGCGCCGCCGCGCGCCACGCAGGAGCCCACGGGACGCGAATTCTCATCGACGCGGATGCCCCATTCGTCGACCGGCAGGCCGTTCGGCTCGCCCTTGTCGCCCATGCCGGCCATGGACATCCAGGCGTCGGTATAGCGCCAGCCCAGGCTGGGATCCTTCTTGCCATAGTCCATGTTGCCCCAGGCCTTCGCCGGGCCGCCCTCGATATAGGACATGTCGCGGCCGGTGAAGAATTCGGCGATGTCCTCATAGGCCGACCAGTTCACCGGCACGCCCAGGTCGTAGCCATATTTGGCCTTGAAATCGTCCTTGGTCTTCTGGTCGTTGAACCAGTCGTAGCGGAACCAGTAGAGGTTCGCGAACTGCTGGTCGGGCAGCTGATACAGGTCGCCGTCCGGCGCGGTGGTGAACTTCAGCCCGATGAAGTCGTCCAGGTCCAGGGTCGGGCTGGTGAAGTCCTTGCCCTCCTCGGCCATCCACTTGGTCAGGTCGCGGGCCTGCTGATAGCGCCAATGGGTGCCGATCAGGTCGCTGTCGTTGACATAGCCGTCATAGATGTTCTCGCCGGTCTGCATCTGGGTCTGCAACTTTTCGACCACGTCGCCCTCGCCGATCAGGTCGTGGGTGACCTTGATGCCGGTGATGGCGCTGAAGGCCGGGGCCAGCACCTTGGCTTCGTATTCATGCGTGGTGATGGTTTCCGAGACCACCTTGATTTCCATCCCCGCCAGCGGCTTCGCGGCGTCGATGAACCACTGCATCTCCTTTTCCTGATCGGCGCGGGGCAGCGTGGACATCTCCCCGATCTCGGCGTCCAGGAATTTCTTGGCGGCCTCCATGTCGGCCCAGGCCGGGGCACCCGTCACCATCAGCGCCAGCGCGATGGCTGTGGCCGCGCCGGCCCCTCTGTGCGATATGGTTCTTGTCGGTCTCATGGTTTTCCTCCCTGACGAGACTTCTTTGTTCAAACCCAGCGGAACACCGCTGCGGCATAGACAAGGCACAGCGCGAGCGCCCACCACAGCGGCGGGCCCGCGAAGAACAGCCAGCCCAGGCAGATGAAGGCCGAGCCGAGCAGGCTGATGAACAGCCGGTCCCCGCGCGTCGTCTCGATGCGCAGGATGCCGGTGCGCGGGGTTTCGGGAAACCGCAGCGCAAGAATGGTGAACAGCGTCAGAAGGCTGGCGATGACCCAGAAGAACAGCGCCACCGGAAAGGTCCAGGCCATCCAGCCGCCGGGGATCATCGGGTCGAACCATTGCTTTTCTCCGCTCGTGCTGGGGGTGGCCCAGAGCAGGAACGCCAGCACAGCGCCCAGCACGGTGACGGCGGCGATGCAGATCGCGGTCCAGTTGACGCGACGGACGGCCAAGTCGGTCATCACACCCTCCCCAGGGCGAAGCCCTTGGCAATGTAGTTGCGCACGAACCAGATCACGAGCGCGCCGGGGATGATGGTCAGCACCCCCGCCGCCGCCAGCACGCCCCAGTCCATGCCCGAGGCCGAAACCGTGCGGGTCATGGTCGCGGCGATGGGCTTGGCGTTGACCGAGGTGAGCGTGCGCGACAACAGCAGCTCGACCCAGGAGAACATGAAGCAGAAGAAGGCCGCGACCCCGATGCCCGAGGCGATCAGCGGCATGAAGATCCGCACGAAGAAGCGCGGGAAGCTGTAGCCGTCGATATAGGCGGTCTCGTCGATCTCCTTCGGCACGCCGCGCATGAAACCTTCCAGGATCCAGACCGCCAGCGGCACGTTGAAGAGGCAATGCGCCAGCGCCACCGCGATATGCGTGTCGAAAAGCCCGATCGAGGAATAAAGCTGGAAGAAGGGCAGCGCGAAGACCGCCGGCGGCGACATGCGGTTGGTCAAGAGCCAGAAGAACAGGTGCTTGTCGCCCATGAAGTTGTAGCGCGAGAAGGCATAGGCGGCAGGCAGCGCCACCGCGATGGAAATCACCGTGTTCATCACCACATAGATGATGGAGTTCACGTAGCCCATATACCAGCTGGGGTCGGTCAGGATCACCCGGTAGTTCCGCAGCGTCAGGTTGTGCGGGTAAAGGCTGAAGGTGCCGGTGATCTCGGCATTGGTTTTCAGGCTCATGTTGAGCAGCCAATAGATCGGGATCAGCAAGAACAGCAGGTAAAGCACCATGACGATGGCCGAGGGTTTGATGCGCATCACAGGCCCTCCGGGATGTCGGACGGGTTGCGGTCCATGCTGGTCATGACGGTGTAGAACACCCAGGAGACCAGCAGGATGACCAGGAAATACATCAGGCTGAAGGCCGCCGCCGGGCCCAGGTCGAACTGCCCGACCGCCATCTTCACCAGGTCGATGGACAGGAAGGTGGTCGAGTTGCCGGGACCGCCGCCGGTGACGACGAAGGGCTCGGTATAGATCATGAAACTGTCCATGAAGCGCAGCAGCACGGCGATCAGCAGCACGCCCTTCATCTTCGGCAGTTCGATATAGCGGAACACGGCCCAGCGGCTGGCCTGGTCGATGCGCGCCGCCTGGTAATAGGCCTGCGGGATGGATTGCAGCCCGGCATAGCAGAGCAGCGCGACAAGCGAGGTCCAGTGCCAGACGTCCATGACGATGACCGTGACCCAGGCATCGATCGGGTCGTTGGTATAGTTGTAGTCCAGCCCCAGGGCTTCCAGCGTATGGCCCAGAAGACCGATATCGACGCGGCCGAAGATCTGCCAGATCGTGCCGACCACGTTGAACGGGATCAGCAGCGGCAGCGCCATCAGCACCAGCACCAGGCTGGACCAGAAGCCCTTTTTCGGCATGTTCAGCGCCACGAAGATGCCCAGCGGCACCTCGATGGCGAGGATGATGGCCGAGAACAGCGCCTGCCGCCCCAAGGCTTCGTGCAGGCGCGAGGAATGCACCATCTCGTCGAACCATTCGAGGCCGGCCCAGAAGAACTCATTGTTGCCGAATGTGTCGTTGAAGGCATAGTTCACCACCGTCATCAGCGGGATCACCGCCGAGAAGGCGACGATCACCAGGACCGGCAGCACCAGGAACCAGGCCTTGTTGTTCCAGGTCTTTTCCATCAGCGGCCCTCCTGTGGCGCCACGCGCCAGTCATCGGCATAGACATTGATCTTGGACGGCAGGAAGGCGACGCGCGGCTCGGCCGGCAGGGCGCCGCCCTCGGGCAGGACCAGGTTCAGCGCCCGGCCCGCGACCTCGCCGCGCAGCAGGCGGTGGCGGCCGACGTCCTCGATCCGGCGCACGGCCAGCGGCAGGCCCTCCGCCGCAAGCGCGACATGTTCGGGGCGGATACCGATCTGCACCCGGCCCGACAGCGCCGGATAGCGGGCGCCGAGCGCCACGATCTCGCCGCCCGGCAGCCGGGCCTGATCGCCCTGCACCTCGGCGTCCAGGAAGTTCATCCCCGGCGAGCCGATGAAATAGCCGACGAAGCTGTGGGCCGGACGCTCGAACAGTTCCTCGGGCGTGCCGATCTGCACCACGCGGCCGTCATACATGACCACGACCTTCTGGGCGAAGGTCAGCGCCTCGGTCTGGTCATGGGTGACATAGATCATGGTATGGCCGAACTGGCGGTGCAACTCCTTGAGCTGGGTGCGCAGTTCCCATTTCATATGCGGGTCGATGACGGTCAGCGGCTCGTCGAACAGGATCGCGTTCACGTCCTCGCGCACCATGCCGCGGCCAAGGCTGATCTTCTGCTTGGCATCGGCGGTCAGGCCCTGGGCCTTGCGCGCCAGCATCGCCTCCATGCCGATCATCCGGGCGATCTGGTCCACGCGCGCCTTGATATAGGCGGCGTCCTTGCCGCGGTTCTTCAGCGGAAAGGCCAGATTCTCGCGCACGGTCATGGTGTCGTAGACGACCGGGAACTGGAACACCTGGGCGATGTTGCGGGCCGCCGTCGGCGCGTCGGTCACGTCGCGGTCGCCGAACAGCACCCGGCCGTGGCTGGGGGTCAAGAGCCCCGAGATGATGTTCAGAAGCGTGGTCTTGCCGCAGCCCGACGAGCCCAGCAGCGCATAGGCGCCGCCGTCCTGCCAGACATGGTCCATTTCCTTCAGCGCGTAATCCGCTTCCGACTTCGGATGCGGGTTGTAGCTGTGCGCCAGGTTCTTCAGCGTGATCTGCGCCATCTCAGGCCGCCTTCGCATAGGATGCGGGCGCGGCCAGCCGGCCGTCCGCGTCGAACAGATAGACATGCGCCGGGTCCAGCCAGACCGAGAGCGGCTGGCCCGGCGTCAGCACATGCACGCCCTCGACCAGCCCGACCCAGCGCTCGGCGCCGTGATCGACATGGATGAAGGTTTCCGAGCCGGTGATCTCGGTCGCGACCAGGGTGCAGGGAAACTCCACCGCCGCCGGGCTGTGGCGGGAGAGCGACAGGTGGTTGGCGCGAAAGCCGGCCAGATAGTCGCCGTCGGGCAGGCCCGGGACCGAGGGCACCGCGACCTGACCCAGAAGCAGCCGGTCGCCGCGCCGGGTGGCGGGGACGAAGTTCATCGGCGGGTCGGAGAACACCCGCGCCGTCGCGGCATCGACCGGGGCGCGATAGACCTGCGGCGTCGGGCCGAATTGCGTCATCCGGCCCTGCCACAGCGTCGCGGTATGGCCGCCCAGCAGCAGCGCCTCCTCGGGCTCGGTGGTGGCATAGACGAAGATCGCGCCGGAGGCCTCGAAGATGCGCGGGATCTCGACGCGCAATTCCTCGCGCAGCTTGTAGTCGAGGTTCGCCAGCGGCTCGTCCAGCAGCACCAGCCCGGCGCCCTTGACCAGCGCGCGGGCCAGGGCGCAGCGCTGCTGCTGGCCGCCGGACAGTTCCAAGGGCTTCCTGGCCAGCATCGGCGTCAGGCGCAGCATCTCGGCGGTCTCGCGCACCTTGCGGTCGATCTCGTCCCGCGGCCGGCCCAGGATGCGCAGCGGCGAGGCGATGTTCTCATAGACCGAAAGGCCGGGGTAGTTGATGAACTGCTGATAGACCATGGCGACGCCGCGGTCCTGCACGCGCTGGCCGGTCACGTCCTGGCCCTGCCACAGGATGCGGCCGGCGGTCGGCTGGTCCAGCCCGGCCATCAGGCGCATCAGGCTGGTCTTGCCCGAGAGCGTCGGGCCCAAGAGCACGTTCATCGTGCCCTCGCGCAAGGTCAGGCTGGTCGGGTGGATATGCACCCTTCCGCCGACAAGACGCGAGACGCCCTGCAATTCCAGCGCCATTCCTTCTCCTCCCCTCGCCGCCCCCTCCGGGCGGCGGATCATCGCGACCCGACGAACGCCTCCAGCTCGCGGATCTGGTTGTCATTCATATGCAGCCCCAGCTTGGTGCGGCGCCACAGGATGTCCTCGGCCGTGCAGGCGAATTCGTTGGCGATAAGCCAGCTTACCTCGGTCTCGCTCAGCCCGGCACCGAAATCGCGGCCCAGGTCCGCAAGGCTCTGCGCCCCGTCCAGCATCAGGAAGGCCTCGGTGCCATAGGTCCGCACCAGCCGCTGCGCGAGGCGCGCAGGCAGGAACGGAAAGCCGGCCCGGAGCCGCGCGATCAGCTCGGCCGCGCCATCGACCGGGAAATCGCCGCCGGGCAGCGCCACGCCGGCCGTCCAGGGCTGGCCTGCCTGCGGAAAAAACGGCGCGAGCTTTTCCAGCGCGCTTTCGGCCAGCCGGCGATAGGTGGTGATCTTGCCGCCGAAGACATTCAGCAGCGGCGGGCCATCCGTGTCGAGGCTCAGCACATAGTCCCGCGTCGCCGCCGTCGCCGACTTGGCGCCGTCGTTATAGAGCGGCCGCACGCCGGAATAGGTCCAGACCACCTGATCCGGCGTCACCGGCGCGGCGAAATATTGGCTGGCGAAGGCGCAAAGATAGTCGCGCTCGGCATCCGTGCAGCGCGCCTCGCCCGGCGGGCCCTGATGGTCCATGTCGGTGGTGCCGATCAGGGTGAAATCCTGCTCATAAGGAATGGCGAAGATGATGCGCCCATCGCTGCCCTGGAAGAAATAACAGCGGTCGTGGTCGTAGAGCTTCGGCACCACAATATGGCTGCCGCGCACCAGCCGCACCCCCTCGGATGAGCGGATATGCGCGACATTGCGGATCACATCCTCGACCCAGGGGCCGCCGGCATTGACCAGCGCCCGGGCCTGATGGGTCTGCATGCCCTCGGGGCCCTCGGTGGTGACCTGCCACAGATCGCCCACCCGCTCGGCCCGGATGACGCGGGTGCGGGTCAGGATGGTGGCACCGCGTCCCACGGCATCGCGCGCGTTCAGCGCCACCAGCCGCGAATCCTGCACCCAGCAGTCGGAATATTCCCAGCCGCGCCGGAAGCCGGGCTTCAGCGGCTTGCCCAGGGGGTCGGTCGCGAGATCCAGCCGCGCGGTGCCGGGCAGGATCTTGCGCCCGCCAAGATGGTCATAAAGGAACAGCCCCAGCCGGATCAGCCAGGCCGGCCGGCGGCCGCGCGTCCAGGGCATGACCAGACCCAGCAGCCGCGAGGTCGGCGTGTCGCTTTCAAAGCGCATCTCGGGCGAATAGGGCAGCACGAAGCGCATCGGCCAGCTGATATGCGGCATGGCGCGCAGCAGGGTCTCGCGTTCCTCCAGCGCCTCGCGCACCAGGCGGAACTCGAAGAACTCCAGATAGCGCAGCCCGCCGTGGAACAGCTTGGTCGAGGCCGAGGAGGTCGCCTGCGCCAGATCGCCCATCTCGGCCAGCGTCACCGACAGCCCGCGGCCGGCCGCGTCGCGCGCGATGCCGCAGCCGTTGATGCCGCCGCCGATGATGAAAAGATCGGCCGTTGGCCGCTTTGCCGATGACACGCCAACCCTCCGCCGGTGCCACGCCCCTGTCTTGCCGAAAACTTGTAACGGCTGCGTGACCCCGGTCAAGCATTGATTTTCGTTTTCATGCTAATTCGCGCAAAAACGAACTGATTTGCGCGGCGATGCAGAAAAATTCCAGGCGGGATTGCTGCAATTGCAGCGTGACGCCCGCGTCCATACGCGGTTTCTTTCGTTTCGCGTGGCGGAAGCTCCGCCGCGATGGCGGTTGAAGCGGCGGCGCGGCTCTTGCTAAGCATCGGGCGAATGCGGCCGCGCGCCGCCCGCCAAAGGAACCGCCATGCCCTTTTCCAGCCTTCGGCCCGCGCTGCTGACCGGCCTTGCCCTGCTGATGCTGGCGGGCTGCGGCATGCGGCGCCACAGCCCGCTGGAATGCATGGAGCGGGCGATGTATTTCGAATCGAACCGCTCCAGCCGCGACGGCATGATCGCCGTGGGCAGCGTGGTGATGAACCGGGTCGAATCGGGACAGTATCCGCGCTCGATCTGCGGCGTCGTCGGCCAGCGCGGACAGTTCGCGCCGGGCATCATGACGCGGCGCATGAACGACAGCGGCCTGCCCAAGGTACGCGAGGCCGCCCGCGCCGTCCTGCGCGGCGAGCGTCACCCGATGATCGGCAAGGCCATGTTCTTCCACGCCGCCAGCCACCGCTTCGGCTATGACAACATGCATTACGTGCTGGTCGCGGGCGGCAATGCGTTTTACGAAAAGCGCAAGAGCCACCTGGTCAGCCAGCCGGTGCCGCCGCGCCCGGTCGAGGGCATCACCGGCTGGTAAGCCGCGCCGAAACGAACCCATGCGAACATTTGCGAAGCGATGCGCGCGGCCGGACGCCGTTCGCCCGGACATGCCGGCCGGACAAGGCGGATTCCCGCTGCGGTGGTCTTGGTATTGCCGACGAAATCTGGCAAAGGACGCGCAACACTGAACAGGGGCCATGCAGATGAGCAGCATCGAGACAGAAACCGAGGGTCGGGCGGCCACCCTGACCCATCTTCAAAGGCTTGAGGCCGAGAGCATCCAGATCATGCGCGAGGTCGTCGCCAGCGCCGACAATCCGGTGATGCTCTATTCCGTGGGCAAGGACTCGGCCTGCATGCTGCATCTGGCGAAAAAGGCCTTCTACCCGGCGCCGCCGCCCTTTCCGCTGCTGCACGTGGACACGACCTGGAAATTCCGCGCCATGTACGAGCTGCGCGACCGCGCCGCCGCCGCCGCCGGCATGGAGCTGATCGTCCACCACAACCCCGAGGCGATGGAAAAGGGCATCAACCCCTTCGACCACGGCAGCCTGCACACCGACATGTGGAAGACCGACGGGCTGAAGCAGGCGCTGAGCAAGTTCAATTTCGACGTGGCCTTCGGCGGCGCGCGCCGCGACGAGGAGAAATCCCGCGCCAAGGAGCGGGTGTTCTCGTTCCGCTCGGCCAACCACCGCTGGGATCCCAAGAACCAGCGCCCCGAGCTGTGGAAGCTCTACAACACCCGCAAGGGCAAGGGCGAATCGATCCGGGTCTTCCCGCTGTCGAACTGGACCGAGCTGGACATCTGGCAATACATCCACCTGGAAGGCATCGACATCGTGCCGCTGTATTTCAGCGACAAGCGCCCGGTCGTCGAACGCGACGGCCTGCTGATCATGGTCGATGACGAACGCTTCCGCCTGCGCGACGGCGAACAGCCGATGATGAAATCGGTGCGCTTCCGCACGCTGGGTTGCTATCCGCTGACCGGCGCCGTCGAATCCGAGGCCCGCACCCTGCCCGAGGTCATCCAGGAGATGCTCTTGACCACGACCTCGGAGCGCCAGGGCCGCGCCATCGACCACGACCAGTCCGCGTCGATGGAGAAGAAGAAGCAAGAGGGGTATTTCTGAAATGAACCTTCAAGACAAAGACCCCGTCTACGTCACCGACGCGCTGATCGCCGAGGACATCGACGCCTATCTGCTGAAGCACCAGCACAAGACCATGCTGCGCTTCATCACCTGCGGCTCGGTCGATGACGGCAAATCGACGCTGATCGGCCGGCTCTTGTATGACAGCAAGATGATCTTCGAGGATCAGCTTGCAAGCCTTGAAAACGACAGCAAGAATGTCGGAACCCAAGGCGGCGAGATCGACTTCGCGCTGCTGGTCGACGGGCTGGCGGCGGAACGCGAGCAGGGCATCACCATCGACGTGGCCTATCGCTTCTTCGCCACCGACAAGCGCAAGTTCATCGTCGCCGACACCCCCGGCCATGAACAATATACCCGCAACATGGTCACCGGCGCCTCGACCGCCGACCTGGCGGTGATCCTGATCGACGCGCGCCAGGGCGTGCTGACCCAGACCCGGCGGCACAGCTATCTGGTGAACCTGCTCGGCATCAAGAACGTGGTGCTGGCGGTGAACAAGATGGACCTGGTCGATTACTCGGCCGAGCGTTTCTACGAGATCGTCAGCGATTACAGCCATTTCGCCAAGCAGATCGGCATGGAGAGCTTCCTGCCGATCCCGATCTCGGGGCTCAAGGGCGACAATATCGTCACCAAGAGCCCGGCGATGCCCTGGTACCAGGGCCCGACCCTGCTGGGCCACCTGGAAGAGGCGCCGGTCAACGACGCCCGCATGCAGGAACAGCCCTTCCGCATGGCGGTGCAATGGGTGAACCGGCCGAACCTCGATTTCCGCGGCTTCGCCGGCCAGATCGGCGCCGGACAGGTCCGGCCGGGCGACGCGATCCGGGTGCTGCCCTCGGGCAAGACCACCACGGTGAAATCCATCGTCACCTTCGACGGCGATCTGGACCAGGCCGTCGCCGGGCAATCCGTCACCATCACCTTCGCCGATGAGATCGACTGCTCGCGCGGCGACGTGATCGTCCGGTCGGACGCGCCCTGCGAAGTGGCCGACCAGTTCGAGGCGACGCTGGTGTGGATGGCCGAGCAGGAGATGCTGCCGGGCCGGCCCTATATCCTGAAGATCGGCACCCAGACCGTGACCGCCACCGTCACCGAGCCCAAGTATGAGGTGAACGTCAACACGCTGGAGCACCTGGCCAGCAAGACGCTGGGCCTGAACGCGATCGGCGTGGTGAACATCTCGACCGACCGGCCGATCCCCTTCGAGGCCTATGCCACCAACCCCGATCTGGGCGGCTTCATCCTGATCGACCGGATGTCGAATGCCACGGTCGCGGCCGGCATGATCCATTTCGCGCTGCGCCGCTCGCAGAACGTGCATTGGCAGGCGCTGGATGTCGACCGCGAGGCCCATGCCAGCCTGAAGAACCAGAAGCCCGCCGTGGTCTGGTTCACCGGCCTGTCGGGCTCGGGGAAATCGACCATCGCCAATATCGTCGAGAAGAAGCTGCATGCGCTTGGCAAGCACACCTTCCTGCTGGACGGCGACAACATCCGCCACGGGCTGAACCGCGACCTTGGCTTCACCGATGCCGACCGGGTGGAAAACATCCGCCGCGTGGGCGAGGTGGCCAAGCTGATGACCGATGCCGGGCTGATCGTTCTGACCGCCTTCATCTCGCCCTTCCGCTCGGAGCGGCAGATGGTGCGCGACCTGATGGCGCCGGGCGAATTCGTCGAGGTCTTCGTCGACACGCCGCTGGCGGTTGCCGAATCGCGCGACGTCAAGGGCCTTTACAAGAAGGCGCGCGCGGGCCAGCTGAAGAACTTCACCGGCATCGACAGCCCCTATGAGCTGCCTCAGCAGGCCGAAATCACCGTCAATACCGTCGATCTGACCCCCGAGGACGCCGCCGAGCGCATCGTTCAATACGTGCTGACCCGGATGAGCTGAGGCCGGATCCTTAAGGATTGACCTAAAAGCCAGGCAAAGGGGCGGTGTCGGCAACGGCACCGCCCTTGCCTTGCGCCGTTTCGGCAACACTGTCCGAAAGTGGTATTGTTGTTCCCCTGTTCCGCGAGGCAGGCTTGGGGAAAGAACAACAGGAGATGACCATGAAAGGCACGGTCACGATCACCGGTCGCAAGGGCGCGCTGGTGTCCGGGGAATACGAAGTCACCGGCGACCGGCTGCGGGTGTTCTATGACGGGCAGGAGCGGCTGGTGCGCATCGACGGCGGCCAGGTCGATCACCTAGCCCAGGCGCTGCTGCGCGACCTCTGGCTGGGCTGAGCCCGGCGGAACAAGCCTCGCGCCGGGCCGATGCGGCCCGGTGCGCGCGTCTTAGGCGCCCTTGCCGGCCGGGCGGTATTCCCGCGCCAGCGCGGCCCGGCCTTCGGGCGGCACGGCACCGGCCGCGGCCAGGTCCACGACCAGCAGCACCTCGCCCCGCGCGCCCGCCATGGCCAAAGGCTGGCCGTCCGGTCCAGCGATGACCGACAGGCCGCCATAGTCCAGCCCGGCCTCGGAGCCCGCGTAATTCGCGTAGGCCACCACCGCGCCGCTCTCATGCGCGCGGGCCGGGACCAGCACGCGCTGGACATGCTCGAAACCCAGCGGATTGGCGGTCGGCACCAAGATCAGCCGCGCCCCGTCCCGGGCCAGCGCGGCGGCATGGCCGGGAAACTCGATGTCATAACAGACCAGCGTCGCCGCCGCCCGCCCCGCCAGTTGAAAGACCGGCGGCAGTTCGGTGCCGCGCCGGAAGCCCGCCTGCTCCATGGCGCCATAGAGCTGGATCTTGCGATAATGCGACAGGATCGCCCCGTCGGCGCCGATCACCGTCGCGGCGTTGTAAAGCGCCTCGCCCGCGCGTTCGGCCCAACCGAGGCACAATCCGCAGCCGGCCTCGCGCGCCATCTCGCGCAGGCGGGTGATCCATGTGCCGTCCAGCGGCTGGGCCAGCGTGGCATGCAGGTCGGGGCGATTATAGCCCGGCAGGATCAGCTCGGGCGTCAGCAGCAGCCCGGCGCCCGCCGCCGAAGCCGCCCGCAACTGCTGGCAGATCGCCCGGAAAACCGCATCGATCCGGCCATATGTCGGCGGCGCCTGCCAGAGTGCAATCTTCACTTTTCAGCCCCTTCGCGGTGATACTGGCGCGCAGTCTAACCGATCCTCCGGCCTTCGCCAGCCGGTCCCGTGGGAGAGCAGCATGACCGACCGCCCCGTCACCGCCTTCGGCCCGGATTTCCCCTTTGCCTATGACGACTGGCTGCGCCATCCGGCGGGGCTTGGCGCCATCCCGGCCGAGCGGCTGGGCACCAAGGTCGCGGTGATCGGCGCGGGCTGCGCCGGCATCGTCGCCAGCCACGAGCTGATGAAGCTGGGCCTGCATCCCGAGATCTATGAATCGGCCAAGCTGGGCGGCCGGCTGCGGTCCGAGATCTTCGAGGGCACCGAGGACGTGGTGGCGGAACTGGGCGGGATGCGCTTTCCGGTCTCCTCGACCGCCTTCTACCATTACGTCGACCTGGTCGGGCTGGAAAGCCGGCCGTTTCCGAACCCGCTGACCGCCGCCGCCGGCTCGACGGTGATCGACCTCGAGGGCGAGACGCATTTCGCTCGCAGCCTTGACGACCTGCCGCGGCTTTACCACGAGGTCGCCACCGCCTATCGCGCCGCGCTGGAAGAACACGCCGATTTCGCCGCGCTGCAACAGGCGGTGCGCGACCGCGACGTGGCGCGGCTCAAGGCGCTGTGGGATCCGCTGGTGGCGCAATGGGACGAGCGCACCTTCTACGATTTCGTGGTCTCGTCCAAGGCGTTCCAGGGCCTCGGCTTCCGCCACCGCGAGGTGTTCGGGCAGGTCGGCTTCGGCACCGGCGGCTGGGACAGCGATTTTCCGAATTCGATGCTGGAGATCCTGCGGGTGAACCTGCTGGAGCTGGACGATAACCAGCGATTCATCGTCGGCGGGGTCGAGACCGTGCTGCAACGGCTGTGGCGCCTGCCGGCGGTCTGCGTGCATTGGCCCGCGGGCACCACGCTCAGCGCGCTGAACGGCGGCGCGACTCTGGGCCGGGCCTGCCGCATCGCCCGCAACGGCGCGGGCTTCACCGTCACCGACCAATGGGGCGTTGCCCGCGACTATGCGGCCGTGCTGGTGACCTGCCAGAGCCACCTGCTGACCACCTCGGTCGCGGTGGACGAATCGCTCTTCGACCAGAAGCTGTGGATGGCGCTGGACCGCACCCGCTACATGCAGGCGGCGAAGACCTTCGTCATGGTGGACCGGCCGTTCTGGAACGATACCGATCCGGCAACCGGCCGGCCGGTGCTGTCGATGACGCTGACCGACCGGCTGACGCGCGGCAGCTATTTCTTCGACAACGGCCCCGACCGGCCGGCGGTGATCTGCCTGAGCTATTCCTGGATGACCGACGCGCTGAAGGTGCTGCCGCTGGCACCCGAGCGGCGGGTCGAACTGGCGCTGGATGCGCTGGACAAGATCTATCCCGGCGTCGACATCCGCAGCCATATCCGCGGCGCCCCGATCTGCGTCAGCTGGGAGGCGGACGAGAATTTCCTCGGCGCCTTCAAGGGCGCGCTGCCCGGTCATTACCGCTATAACCACCGCATGTATGGCCATTTCATGCAGGGCTCGATGCCCGAGGAGCAGCGCGGCATCTTCCTGGCCGGCGACGGCATCAGCTGGACCCCGGCCTGGGTCGAGGGCGCGGTGCAGACGGCGCTGAATGCAGTCTGGGGGGTGATGGCGCATCTGGGCGGTGCCTGCGCGCCCGAGAACCCCGGCCCGGGCGAGCTGTGGCCGCGGATCGGCCCGCTGGCCCTGCCGGACTGAACCCGAAAAATCGCGTGACAAGCCGGCGCGGCCCGGCTAACCATGGCGCCATGTCGCATCGTGATTTCTACACCGCCTCGTTTTATTGGTTCCGCTGTCCCCAGCGGAGCCGGGTTGTCGTGTAGCGTCAGGAACGCGATACCATCCCCGAAAGCCGCTGGCCCGACCGGCGGCTTTTGTCTTTCGAAAACCCCCGGTCCGGCCCCTTCGCAGAGAAAGAGCCATGACCATCCAGACCGAAAACCTGCATATCGACAGCCTGCGCCTGCTGCCCGCGCCCGCTGCCCTGGCGGCCGAGCTGCCGCGCGACGACGCGATCTCGCGCCTTGTCACCGAAAGCCGCGCCGCGATCCGCGCCATCCTGGCCGGCGATGACCGCCGGCTTCTGGTGGTGGTTGGCCCCTGCTCGATCCACGACCCCAAGGCCGCGCTGGATTATGCCGCGCGGCTGGCCGAGGAACGCCGGGCGCTGTCGGACCGGCTGGAAATCGTCATGCGGGTCTATTTCGAAAAGCCGCGCACCACGGTCGGCTGGAAAGGGCTGATCAACGACCCGCATCTGGACGGCTCGGACCGGATCGAGGACGGGCTGCCGATGGCGCGCCGACTGCTGCTGGACATCAACCGCATGGGCCTGCCAGCGGCGACCGAGTTCCTGGACCCGATCCTGCCGCAGTATTTCGCCGACCTGATCGCCTGGGGCGCCATCGGCGCGCGCACCACGGAAAGCCAGATCCACCGCCAGCTGGCCTCGGGCCTGTCCTGTCCGGTCGGCTTCAAGAACGGCACCGATGGCGGCGTGCAGGTGGCGCTGGATGCGATCCGCTCGGCCGCGGGCGCGCATAGCTTCCCGGCGATCACTGCCGACGGCCGCGCCGCCATCGCCCGCACCACCGGCAATGCGGCCTGCCATCTGGTGCTGCGCGGCGGCCATGCCGGGCCGAATTACGGCGCCGCCGATGTGGACGCCGTCGCGGCGGCGGCCGCCAGGGTCGGGGTGGATCCGGGCATCGTCATCGACGCGAGCCACGCCAACAGCGGCAAGGACGCTGCCCGCCAGCCGGCGGTGATCGCCGACATCGCCGCGCAGATCCGGGGCGGCGAGGCGCGCATCCGCGGCGTCATGCTGGAAAGCAACCTCGTCCCCGGGCGGCAGGACCTGGCCCCGGGCCGCGTGCCGACCTATGGCCAGAGCATCACCGATGCCTGCCTGGGCTGGGAGGACACGCGCCGGCTGCTGCACGACCTCGCCGCCACCCTGGACGCGCAGGCCCGCGCTGCCTGAGGCTCGGGGCGTCGGGCCAGCTTTTCTGACGCCTGCGGCCATTCGCGGCGCCAGCGGCCGATGGCGAATTCGGCAAAGCGCGGCGGTCCTTCCTGGTCACCGCCCAGGCGGTGCCCGCTCGACCGGCGGCCGGCGCATGATTCCGGGCTATGGACCTCGGGCACCGAGCATTCGTCGAAGATCGCGACGCCCAGGCCCGTGGTGCAGCAGGCGATCCCCGCCTCGCGGAACGACCGCGCCGGGTCTCGCTTTTCGCGACGGCGAGCGCGTCCCGCATGGTTTGCACAGGAAAGGCAGATGACGCCCTTCCTGGCGGCCGCGGCCGCCGCTATCAGGTCGGCACCGACATGCTCGCCGGATTCCGGCCCGATCTGGAGGGGCGCCGCGCTGCGCGAGACGGCCGCGATCAGCTGTTGATCGCAACGGAACGCCGCCCGGATCGGCTGATCGGGGCGGCGGGATGGCGCGGGACGCGGGGTCTGCTGCCCCGGCCGTCCTTACAGGTGGATCTGGCTGAAGGCAGCCTTGGGAATGCCCAGTTTCTTCAGGTCGCGCGCGTCCGGAGTGCGGTGCATGTCTACCGCGGCGGCGGCGTGGACGGCGGCCCGGAAGGCGCCGAAGAACGAGCGGAGGGACTGAAGGGCGGTCATCTGCTTTGCCTGTCTGTCGGTGTTTCTACGCCAACAGAGATGGGCCTCTCCCGCCGTTTCCGCAACGCAGCATTTGGGCAATGCCGCCATGTGCGCAGGGCATGGCAACCCCGGCCGCGCCGTTGGGCGGGCCGGGGTCGCGGGTCTCAGTCCTCGTCGCCGGCAAGCTGCGCCAGCACCTGGCCCTTGCCGCGCGCCCGCAGGATCAGCGGCACGATCAGCGCCAAGGCAGCGATGCCCAGAAGCGTGGCGGCGATGGGCGAATGCAGCAGATAGCTCCAGTCGCCCTGGCTGATCGACAGCGCCCGGCGCAACTGCTGCTCGGCCATCGGGCCCAGGATCAGCCCGACGACGATGGGCGCGATGGGATAGCCGTAAAGCCGCATCACGTAGCCCAGCACGCCGAAGCCCAGAAGCATCCCCAGCTCGACGCTGGAGGGGTTGGCGCCGATGGTGCCGAGCGTCGCGAACAGCAGGATGCCGGCATAGAGCCAGGGTTTCGGCACGGTCAAGAGCTTCACCCACAGCCCGATCAGCGGCAGGTTCAGCACCAGCAGCATGGCGTTGGCGATCAGCAGGCTGGCGATCAGCCCCCAGACCAGCGTCGGGTTGGTGGCAAAGAGCAGCGGCCCCGGTTGCAGCCCGAACTGCTGGAAGCCCGCCAGCATGATCGCCGCCGTGGCCGAGGTCGGCAGGCCCAGCGTCAGAAGCGGCACCAGCGTGCCCGCCGCGCTGGCGTTGTTCGCCGCTTCGGGGCCGGCCACGCCCTCGATGGCGCCCTGGCCGAATTCCTCGGGGTGCTTCGAGAGCTTCTTCTCGGTCGCATAGGACAGGAAGGTGCCGATCTCGGCCCCGCCCGCGGGCATGGCGCCGATCGGAAAGCCGATGACGGTGCCGCGCAGCCAGGGCTTCCACGAACGCGCCCAGTCGCTGCGGCTCATCCAGACCGAGCCCTTGACGGCGGTGACCTCGTCGTCGTGCTGATCGCGCTGGCCGGCGATGAACAGCGCCTCGCCCACCGCGAACATGGCGACGGCCATGGTGGTGACCTCAATCCCGTCCAGAAGTTCGGCCTGGCCGAAGGACAGCCGCGCCTGCCCGGTCAGCTGGTCGATGCCGACGCAGGCCAGCGCCAGGCCCAGAAACAGCGACGTGAGCCCGCGCAGGGCGGAATCGCCGAAGGCGGCCGAGACGGTGACGAAGGCCAGCACCATCAGCGCGAAATATTCGCGCGGGCCGAAGACCAGCGCCAGCTTGACGATGGTCGGCGCCAGGAAGGCCAGCAGCAGCGTCGCGATCAGCCCGGCGATGAAGGACCCGATGGCCGCGGTGGCCAGCGCCGGCCCACCCCGGCCCTTGCGGGCCATCTTGTTGCCTTCCAGCGCGGTGATGATCGAGGCGCTCTCGCCCGGCGTATTGAGCAGGATCGAGGTGGTCGAGCCGCCATACATGCCGCCGTAATAGATGCCGGCGAACATGATGAGCGAGCCGGCCGGGTCCAGCCGATAGGTCACGGGCAGAAGCAGCGCCACGGTCAGCGCCGGGCCGATGCCGGGCAGCACGCCCACGGCGGTGCCCAGCGTGACGCCGATCAGCGCATAGAACAGCAGCATCGGGTCGGCGGCGGTTGCCAGCCCCTGCATCAGGAAATCGAAGGCGCCCATGGCTCAGCCCCCCGGAAAGAACAGATGCTCCAGCGGGCCGGGCGGCAGGTGCAGCATCAGGAGTTGCGAGAAGACCACCCAGACCACAAAGGCGAAGGCGATGCCGATGGGCAGGGTCATGGCCAGGTTGCGCTTGCCGAAGGCGAAGGCGGTGCAGGCGAACAGGATGCCCGTCGCGATGGAAAAGCCCGCGACATGCAGCAGCAGCAACTGCACGGCCAGCCCCGCGACGATCCACAGCACCGGCGCGACCCTTTGCGGCGGCCGCTCGGGGAAATCGCCGCGCAACGCGGCCAGCACGGTCCAGCCGGCCAGCCCCAGCAGGCCGCCAGCCACCACGCGCGGCACGCTGGCCGGGCCGACGCCGGAATAGCCGCCCAGATCGGCCAGCCGGGCGCTGTCCCACAACATCACCCCGGCGATGACCGCAAGGCCGGCCGCGATGACAAGCGCCGCCCCATCCGGGCGGCGCTTGGTTTGCGGTTGCAGGTCGCTCATTTCACCAGACCGATGTCCTTGAGGATCGCGGCGGTGGCCTCGGTGTCCTTGGCGAGCTGGGCGTCGAACTCGGGCCCGGCCAGGAAGGTGTCCATCCAGCCCTTGTCGGCCAGCTGCTTCTGCCAGTTTTCCGACTTGGCCATCTTCTCGACATCGGCGGTGACCTTGGCCTTCTGCTCGTCCGAAAGGCCCGGGGCGGCGGCGACCATGCGCCAGTTCTCCAGCGTCACGTCCAGCCCGGCCTCTTGCAGGGTCGGGGCATCGACGCCCTCCAGCCGCTCGGGCGCGGAAACCGCCAGCAGGCGCAGGGTGCCGGCCTGGATCTGGGCCTCGAACTCGCCCAGCGAGGAGATGCCGGCCGTCACCTGGTTGCCCAGGATCGCCGCCAGCGCCTCGCCGCCGCCGGAATAGGCGATGTAGTTGATCCTGGTCGGATCGACGCCCGCCGCCTTGGCGATCAGCCCGACGGCGATATGGTCGGTGCCGCCGGCCGAACCGCCGGCCCAGCTGACCGCGCCCGGGTCCGCCTTCAGCTTCTCGACCAGTCCGGCCATGTCCTGGATCTCGGACGCGGCGGGCACGACGATGGCCTCGTATTCGCCAGTCAGGCGCGCGATGGGGGTCACGTCCTTCAGCGAGACGGGCGAGTTGTTGGTCAGGATGGCGCCGACCATGACATAGCCGCCGACGATCAGCGCATCCGGGTTGCCCTTGTTCTGGCTGGCGAATTGCGCCAGGCCGATGGTGCCGCCGGCGCCGGGCACGTTCTGGACCTGCACCGATTTCGAGATGCCTTCCTCTTGCAGCACGGTCTGCATGGTGCGCGCGGTCTGGTCCCAGCCGCCGCCGGGGTTGGCGGGCGCGATGATGGTGTAGTCGGCCATGGCCGGCAGCGCCATGGCACCGGCAAAGAGGCTGGCGAGAACGAGATGCTTCATGGTTTCCTCCGCATCGGCCGGACGCGCGGCGGCGCCGGCCCGTTTTCCTGTTTTTCTGGCTTTGGCCCGCATCTCTCCCGGAATGCGGGCGGTCCTCCGTGAACCCGCTGGCGGGCCCTGCGCCCTTTGCATCACAGAAACCTGTCATGGACCTGACGCGGGCGTGAAAAATTTGCCGGAACCTATTTGGCCGACAGTGCCCGATTCCAGCGCGCCAGCAGCCGGGCGCGCGTCGCCTGGTCCAGATAGGCCAGCAGCCCGGGGCTGACCGGCACCGGCTTCAGCCGCACGCCCTCCAGCCCCGCCATGCCGCCCAGCGGCGAATCCTGCCCCGCCACCTCGAGGCTGACGGCCGACAGCCGCAACGTGCGCGACAGCAGCGCCTGCCCCTCGGGCGACATCAGGAAGGCCAGGAACTCCGCGCCCAGTTCCGGCGCCCGCGCCGCGCGCGGCACCAGCGCCACGCGCGAGACGACGACGGTGAAGTCGCGCGGCAGGATCACGCCCACCTCCTCCGGGTTCTGGCGCGCCCAGTCGGCGGCATAGGAGCCGAGCAGGTTGTAGCCCACCGCCAGCCTGCCGTCCGCGATGCGGGCCAGGATCTCGGCCGTGGTCGGGTATTGCCGCACGCCCATGCGGCCCATCGCGCGCACCACGTCCCAGATCTGCGGATAAAGCTCCTGGTCGCGGGCCAGGAACAGATAGCCGACGCCCGAGCGCGCCACGTCATAGGTGCCGATGCGGCCCTGCGCCTCGGCCGGGTGGCGCGCCATCCATTCCAGCAGCTCGGCCCGGGTGGCGGGCGGCGGGTGGTCGCGGAAGCTGGGCTTGTGATAGGCGAAGACCGCCGGCTCAAAGGTCAGCGCATAGGCGGTGTCGCGCCAGTTCGCCCAATCCGGCCAGCCGGGCGTGTCGGGCGTCACCACCGGCCGGGCGAAGCCGTCGTTCGCCAGCTTCACCTGCAGGTCCATGGCCGAGGAAAAGGCGAAATCCGCCGTGCCGGTGCCCGCCTCGGTCTCGGCCACGATGCGGTCGTGCAGGGCGCCGGTCAGCAGGTTCTCGTAGCGCAGGGCAAGGTCGGGCCGGCGCTGCTGGAACGCCTCGACCAGCGGCCGGGCCAGATCGTCGTCGAGCGAGGAATAGATCGTGAGTTCGCCCGCCGCCTGCCCGGATGGCGCGGGAAACAGCACCGCCTCGGCCCGGGCGATGCCGGTCAGGGCCAGGATCAGCAGGGCGGGCAGCAGGGCAAGGCGCATGATGGCCGCCAGACTGCCCCAGCCGGACCCCGTTCACAAGCGCCGGCACGCAGGCTAACCTGCCGGACCGGAGGGGGATTCATGCGCATCCTGCTGGTCGAGGACAATCTTTCGCTGGCCGAGGGCCTGTCGGCGCTCTTGCGCCAGTCCGGCTATGCCGTGGACGTGGTCCATGACGGCGCCTCGGCCGAGGCCTTGGCGGCGGCGGAAAGCTTCGAGCTGGTGATCCTGGACCTGAACCTGCCGCAGATGGACGGGCTCGAGGTGCTGCGCGCCATGCGGGCGCGCAGGAACCCGGCGGCGGTGATGATCCTGACCGCGCGCGGCACGCCCGAGGAGCGGGTGCGCGGCCTCGACCTCGGCGCCGACGACTACCTCATCAAGCCCTTCGACATCGGCGAGTTCGAGGCCCGCATCCGCTCGCTTTTGCGCCGGCAGGCGGGCTTGCGCACGGCGACGGTCAGCTTCGGCGCGCTGAGCTTCGACCAGAACAGCCGCAGCTTTTCGGTCGAGGGCCAGCCGCTGGACCTGCCCGCGCGCGAACGCGGCCTGCTGGAATTGCTCATCACCCGCGCCGGCAAGGTGGTGCCGCGCGACAGCATCGTGCAGTCGCTGACCTCGCTGGAAGACGACCTGTCGGCCAATGCCATCGAGCAATATGTCAGCCGGCTGCGCAAGCGCCTGGCGGCGGCCGGGCTGACGGTGCGCACGGCGCGCGGCATCGGCTATTTCCTGGACCGGGCATGAGCCGGCCGTTCTCGATCCGCCGCCGGCTGCTGCTGTGGCTCCTGGCGGCGACGGCGGTCTTCGGCGCGCTGGCGCTGGTCGACACCGGGCGCGAGGCGCGGCACATGGCGACGGCGCTGGCCGACCGGGTGCTGGCCGGCTCGGCCCTGGTCATCGCCGAGCGCGCCTCGCTGGACGAAGACGGCATGATCGCCATCGAGATCCCCTATGGCGCGCTGGAAATGCTCAGCTCGGCGGCCGAGGACCGGGTGTTCTATCGCGTCGACGGCCCGCCGGGGCGGCTGGTCACCGGCTATGCCGACCTGCCGGTCGCGCCGGCGGTGCCGGGCGGCGAGCCGGGCTTTGCCGACGGCCTGTTCCGCGACCAGCCGGTGCGGGTGGCGACGCTGGCCCGCGCCGCCTCGACCGGCATCGACGAGGTGCCCTTTACCGTCACCGTGGCCGAGACCACCACCGCGCGCGAGGAGCTGACGCGGACCATCCTGATGCGCTCGGCCCTGCGGCTGGGGCTGATGATGCTGGGCGCGGCGCTGATCGTCGGCATCGCCGTCACCGTTTCGCTGCGGCCCTTGTCGCGGCTGTCCGAGGCCATCGCCACCCGCAGCCCCGACGATCTGTCGCCGGTCGAGACTCCGGTGCCCAGCGAGGTGCGCGGGCTGGTCGGCGCCATCAACGGCTTCATGCTGCGGCTGAAATCGGCGCTGGACGGGTTGCGCAATTTCACCGGCAACGCCGGCCACCAGCTGCGCACGCCGCTGGCCGTGGTGCGCACGCAGCTGGCACTGGCGGCCCGCGCCGGCACGCTGGCCGAGGCGCAGACCGCCGCCGCCAAGGGCGACGCGGCGGTCGCCCATGCCGAGCGCATCCTGGCGCAGCTTCTGCTGCTGGCCAAGGTCGATGCGGCGGCGGGCCGGGCGCCCGACGTGATCGACCTTGCCGGCTTCGCCCGCGACCTGACCGCCGAGCAGATCCCCGCCGCCGCCGAGGCCGGCATCGACCTGGGTTTCGAGGGCGAGGGCGCCCTGCCCGTCCGCGCCGAACCGCTTCTGCTGGGCGAGGCGCTGGCCAACCTGATCTCGAACGCGATCCTGCACACCGGGCGCGGTGCGATGGTGACGATCCGCGTCCGCGCCGAGGGCGACGAGGCCGTGCTGGAGGTCGAGGACGACGGCCCCGGCATCCCGGCCGAGGCCCGCGCCGCCGCCATCGGCCGTTTCGCGCGCGGCCAGGGTCAGAGCCAGGGGCCGGGCCTGGGCCTGGGCCTGCCGGTGGTCGAGGAAATCGCCCGGCTTTTCGGCGGCCGGCTGGGCCTGCATCCCGGCGCCGGCGGTCGCGGCCTTTGCGCCCGGCTGCATTTCCCCCGCGCCGCCTGATCCCCCGATTTGCAGAATCGGCGCCGCCATGGCATCGCGCGCCTTTCACCCGCAGGAAAGATCGCCATGCCGCCCTCGCCCCGCCAGACCCGGTTGATGCTTCTGGCCTGTTTCCTGGCCGCCGGCATCGGCGCCGGCGTCTGGGGCGCCAACCTGCCGGCGCTCGGCCGGCGCACCGGCATGGACGAGGCGCAGATCGGCCTGGTGCTTCTGTGCTTCGCGGCCGGGGCCATCGCCTCGATGAACCTGGTGCCGCGGCTGATGGCTCGCTTCGGCGCCGGGCGGGTCTCCTGCCTTGCGGCCGGGCTGTTCGGCGCCGGCATCGCCGCCGTGGCGCTGGTCGGGCAGATGGGACAGGCGGCGCTGGTCGCGGGTTTCTGCGGCGTGGTCTTCGGCGCGCTGGACGTGGCGATGAACAGCCATGCTGCGCAGTTCGAGGCCCGCGCCGGCCGGCCGGTGATGTCCTTCTTTCACGCCATGTTCAGCGCCGGAACCCTGGCCGGCGCCGCCGGCTATGCCTGGCGCGCCCATGCCGGCGGCGCCGCGCCGGCCAGCCTGGTCGCGGCCGGCGTGCTGATCCTGCTGCTTGCGGCGCTGGCCGCCACCTGCGCGGGCGGCGCCCCCGCGCCGCGGGACGACGCCACCCCGGCGCAAGCGCGCGGCGGCACCGGGGCGCCGGGGCTGCGGGTGCTGGCGCTTGGCGCGGTGGCATTCGCCATCTTCTTCGCCGAGGGCGCGATCATGGATTGGGCGGCGCTCTACCTGGTGCGCATCCTCGGCGCCAGCGAGAGCACCGGAGCGCTGGGTTACGCGGTCTTTGCCGGCAGCATGCTGCTGGGCCGGCTGCTGGGCGACCCTGCCAACCGCATTTTCGGCGCGGTGCGGCTGTTCCGGCTGGGCACGGCGACGGTGGCGCTGGCGCTGGCGGCGATGCTGGTCGCGGGGGCCGTGGCCCCGGTGCTGGCGGCGCTGGCGCTCTGCGGGCTTGGCATGGCGAATGTCATCCCGATCCTGTTCTCGGCCGCCGGGCGGCTGGGGCTGGCGGATGGCGGGCGCTCGATGTCGCGGGTGCTGACCATGGGCTATGCCGGGCTGCTGGTCGGGCCGGCGATCATGGGCTTCATCGCCAAGGCGGCCTCGCTGCAGGTCAGCCTGGCGCTGGTGGCGCTGGCCGTGGCCGCCACCTGCTTCTGCGCCCGGCTGGTGCGGCCCGAGGCCGACTGAGCGCGCTCGCCGCCGTCAGGACTGCACGGCCTCGGCCCGCAGCATCTCGACCATGCGGTCGCGCATGACGAATTTCTGCGGCTTGCCGGTGACGGTCATCGGCAGATCCGCCACCACGCGGACATGGCGCGGCACCTTGAAATGCGCGATCTGCCCCTTGCAATGCGCGCGCAGGGCCTCGGGGTCGATGGTCTGGCCGCTGCGGGGCACGACCCAGGCGCAGACCTCTTCGCCAAAGCGGTCGTCGGGGATGCCGAAGACCTGCACCTCGCGCACCTGCGGGTGGCGGATCAGGAATTCCTCGATCTCGCGCGGATAAATGTTTTCGCCGCCGCGGATGATCATGTCCTTGACCCGGCCGACGATGGTGCAGAAGCCCTGCTCGTCCAGCGTGCCCAGATCGCCGGTCTGCATCCAGCCGTCGTGGATGGCCTCGGCACTGGCGGCGGGATCGGCCCAATAGCCCGACATCACCGAATAGCCCCGGGTCCAGATCTCGCCCTTTTCGCCGACCGGCACGGTCGCGCCGCCCTCGCCGACGATGCGGACCTCGAGATGCGGGTGGATGCGGCCGACGGTCTCGCAGCGCTTCTCGGTCGGGTCGTCGGTGAAGCTCTGGAAGGACACCGGCGAGGTCTCGGTCATGCCGTAGCAGATCGTCACCTCGCGCATGTGCATGTCGCGGTTGACCCGCTTCATCACCTCGATCGGGCAGAGCGCGCCGGCCATGATGCCGGTGCGCAGACTGGCGAGGTCGCGATGCGCATTGTCCAGTTCCTGCAGCATGGCAACGAACATGGTCGGCACGCCGTAAAGCGCCGTCGCACGCTCGGCCTCGACCGCGTCGAGCGTCTGCGCGGGATCGAAGGCCTCGGAGGGGAAGACCATGGTCGCGCCCTTGCTGACCGCGCCCAGGACGCCCATCACCATGCCGAAGCAATGGTAAAGCGGCACCGGGATCACCAGCCGGTCGGCCTGGGTCAGCGCGATGCGGTCGGTGACGAAGCGCCCGTTGTTGACGATGTTCAGATGCGACAGCGTCGCGCCCTTGGGCTGGCCGGTGGTGCCCGAGGTGAACTGGATGTTGATCGGCTCGTCCGTGTAGAGCGCGATCCGGTCGAGACCGGCCAGCAGCGCGGGCGTGGCGCGGGCCGACAGGTCGGCAAAGGGGATCATGCCCGGGCCGGGATCGTCCTGCATCATCACCACATGGCGCAGTTCGGGAAAGCGCGCGCTGCCGCCGTCGGCGGCCAGTTCCGGCATCAGCTCGCGCAGCATGCCGGCATAGTCCGAACTCTTGAAGCGGCTGGCGGCGATCAGCGCCCGGCAGCCGACCTTGTTCAGCGCATAGTCCAGCTCGGACAGCCGATAGGCCGGGTTGATATTGACCAGGATGGCGCCGATGCGGGCGGTGGCGAATTGGGTCAGCACCCATTCCAGCCGGTTCGGCGACCAGATCCCCACCCGGTCGCCCTTGGCGATGCCCAAGGACAGCAGCCCGGCGGCGACCCGGTCCACCCGGGCCGCAAATTCGGCATAGCTCAGCCGGTCGCCGCTTTCGCGAAACACCAGCGCGTCGTTCGCGCCATGCGCGGCCACGGCCTCGGCCAGCAGTTGCGGGATGGTGGCATGTTTCAGCGGCGGCTCGGCCGGTCCGCGCACATGCGACAGCCCGTCCTGCGGCGCGGCCGAACGGGAAAGCGGATGCGTCATGATCGTCTCCTGTCCTTTCAAGGGCCGGGGCGCGACGGGACCGCGCCCCGGCCGGGCGACCTTCAGCCGCGCGCGATGTTGACGACCTGCATCTGGGTATATTCGGCCAGCCCCTCGACCGATTGCTCGACGCCCAGGCCCGAGCCCTTGAAGCCCGCCATCGGGATATGCGGGCCGATGTTGAGCTGCTGGTTCACCCAGACCGTGCCGGATTCGATGCGCCCGGCGATCTCGGCCGCGCGGTCCACATCCGCCGAATGCACCGAGCCGCCCAATCCGTAATCCGAGGCATTGGCCCGCGCGATCACCTGGTCCACGTCGTCGAAGCGGATCACCGGCAGGATCGGGCCGAACTGCTCCTCATCGACGATGCGCTGGCCGTCGCGAACGTCGCGCACGATGGTCGGGCTGATGAAATAGCCCCGGCCCTCGCGCGCCTCGCCGCCGGCGATGACCGTGCCGCTGGCCCTGGCATCGGCCAGGAAGCCCTTGACCTTCTCATACTGCGCCTTGTTCTGGATCGGGCCGATGGTGGTGCCCTGCTTCAGCCCGTCGTCGACCACGGCGGTCCGGGCGATCTCGGCCAGCGCATCGCAGAATTCGTCATAGATCGCGTCATGGACATAGGCGCGCTTGACCGCCAGGCAGACCTGCCCCGCGTTCATGAAGGCGCCGCCATAGATCTTTTCTGCGGTCTTCCTGACATCCACGTCGGGCAGCACGATGGCCGGGTCGTTGCCGCCCATCTCCAGCGTCACCCGCTTCATCGTGCCGGCGGCGCTGGCCATGATGCGCTTGCCGGTCTCGGACGAGCCGGTGAAGCCGATCTTGGCGATGCCGGGATGCGTGGTCATGCGCGGGCCAAGGTCGTTCGCATCGGTGATGATGTTCACCAGCCCGGCCGGGAAGATCGCCGCGCAAAGCTCGCCCAGCTTCAGCGCCGCGACCGGCGTGGTCGGCGCGGGCTTCAGCACGATCGCGTTGCCGGCCATCAGCGCCGGGCCGATCTTCCAGCAGGCCAGCAGCAGCGGGAAGTTCCAGGCGATGATCGCGCCCACGACGCCCAGCGGCTTGTGGCGGGTCTCGATGCGGAAATCCGCGTCGTCCTGGATCACCCGGTCGGGCAGTTCCAGGGTCGCGGTATGGGCCAGGTAGCCCTGGCTCCATTGCACCTCGCCCATCGCCTCGGGCAGCGGCTTGCCCTGTTCCTGGGTGATGGTGCGCGCGAGGTCCTCGGCGTGCTCGCCGATGGCGGCGGCCAAGGCCTCGATCCTGGCCCGCCGCTCGGCCATGCTGGTCCTGGCCCAGTCGCGTTGCGCGGCGGCGGCAGCGGCGACGGCCTCGTCAAGCTGCGCCTCGGTCGCGTGCGGCACGCGGGCGAAGACCTCTTCGGTGGCGGGGTTCAGCACCTCCACCATGCGCTCGGCCGAGACCAGCTTGCCGCCGATCAGCATCCTGTAATCCATGTCATCCTCCCATGGCTCCGGCTCCTCGACCGGGCATGGCAGGCAGCATAGGCCGCGGGCCCTTGCGGCGTCTTGGCGTGGCGCGCCAGCGACCGGGGCTGGCGCGCCAGGAAAAGCCTTTGCAATCAATGCACGACGCGGCAGGAAGCGTAATAGTCGCCCGGCGCCATGGCGTAATGCTGGCGAAACACCCGGTTGAAATGCGACAGATCGCCGAAGCCCGCGCGAAAGGCCAGGTCCGAGATCACCGGCCGGCGGTTCATCTGCGCCGCGCGCCGCAGGTGGTCGGCGGTCAGCCGGGCGCGGCGCTGCGCCAGCACTTGGGTGAAGCTGGTGCCGTGGTCGCCGAAATCGCGCTGCAACTGGCGCCGCGACAGGTTCACCAGCGCCGAGAGCCGCTCGATCGAGAATTCCGGGTCGGTCAGCTGGCGCTCGATGGTCTCGCAGGCATGGCGGAACCGGCCGGCGCGGTCGCGAAAGCCGGGCGCCGCACCCTCGCCGCGAAACAGCAGCGCGACGAAATCGAACAGATAATCGGCGGCGTCATCGGCCTCGGGCGCCTCGGCCAGCAGGGCGCCAAGACCGGCCAGCAGCGGATGGCGCGCGGGGATGCGCCGCCCGGTCAGCGGCGCGGCGGGGCGGCCTTCCAGGCACAGGGCGCGCGGCAGGTGCACCGAGGTGAAGCTGGCGTCGCGGCCGTCGAAGCGGATCTGGGCGGTGCGGGTCGAATCCATCAGCAGGCAGTCGCCGGCCGCCAGCACCTCGGCCGCGCCATTGTGGATGACCCGCGCCTCGCCCGCGCGCTGCATCAGCAGGAACAGGTATTCGCTGTCGTCGCTGCGGATGCCGGAGCGCTGGCGGTCGATGCGATCGATGCGGCAATCCATCTCGGCGATGTCGATGCCGTGGCGGCGGCGCAGCCGGAAATCCCCCACGGCCCGCCGGTTGCGCTCGGCCGGGGTGCAATCGTATTGGCCGCAATTGGACAGGACGCAATTGCTCCATTCCTCGAAACACATCATCGCCCTTCCTCCCCAGAAGGCTGGCTGTGCGGCGGCCATGATACGCGAGGGCGGCGCAAGATCAACCGTGCCCTTCAGGGCGCGCCGATCTCGTCGCTGCGGCGGCTGTCGAGCTCCTGCGCATAGCGTTTCAGGCAATAGGCCTCGGTCAGCGAGCCCAGCACCCGCTGCGTCGCCGGCCCGTCCAGGACCGGCAGGATCTCCAGCTGCGTGCGCGAGAACTGGTCCAGCACGGCCTGGATATTGTCCTGGCGGAACACATGCGCATCGGCGCCGATCACGCAATCAGCGGCCAGCAGAACCTCGGCCAGCTCGGTGATCTCGGGGTCGTGCACGGTCGCCATGTCGATGATGCCGGCATAGCGGTCGTGCTCGTCCACGGCGAAGGCGTATTTGCGGCTGCCCAGCGGCAATTCCTCGCGCAACAGCGCCAGCGGCTGGTGCAGCGGCACGCGGCGGATGTCGCTGCGCATCATCCGCCCCGCCGTCAGCTCGCGCACCCAGCCCACGTCATGCGCGCCCAGCAGCGGGATGCCGCGCAGATGGAAGCGCCAGGTCGAGAAGGAATAGCCGAAGGTCAGCCGCACCACGGTCGAGGCGATGAAGGCCGCGGTCAGCACCCCGACGGTAAAGGCGAAATTGCCGGTGATCTCCAGCACCAGGAAAACCATGGTCAGCGGCGCGCCGGTGATGGCGGCGCCGACCGCGGCCATGCCGGCCAGCATGGCGGGGATGCGCAGCTCGGGCAGGCCGGGCAGCGCCAGCACCAGCAACTGCGCGACCAGCGCCCCCAGCAGGCAGCCGATGAACAGCGACGAGCTGAAGAGCCCGCCGCGGAACCCCACGCCCAGCGACAGGGCCGAGGCGAGGACCTTGCCAAGCAGCAGCAGCGCCACCGCCGCCAGGCCCCAGTTCTGGCTGATATGCACCTGGATCGAGTCGTGCCCGCTGCCCAGGACCTGCGGGCTGGCCAGCGCCATGGCGCCCAGCACCAGCCCGCCGGCCGCCGGCCGTGCCCAAGCCGCCAGCCGGCTTTTCTGGCACAGGCGCTCAAAGACCGAGACCAGCCGCATGGTCGCGGTGCCGACCAGCGCCGCCAGCAATCCGATGACGATGAAGAGCGGCAGCAGCGTGTCGGGCAGCGCCATCACCTCGGGCAGGTGGAACAGCGAGCCATGCGGCTCGACCGCGCGGCGCGCCAGCGTGCCCGAGATCACCGCCGCGCCGATGATGGCGATATTGCGCGGCGCGTAGGAGCCGTGGACCAGCTCGAAGCCGTAGAACGCGCCGGCCAGCGGCGCGTTGAAGGCCGCGGCGATGGCCGCCGCCGCCCCGGCCGAGGTCAGGCAGCGCTTGTCCTCGCGCCGCAGCCGAAAGGGCTGGGCCACGGCGGAAAACAGGCTGGCACCGAGCTGGCTGTAGCCCGCCTCCATCCCGACCGAAGCGCCCGACAGGTTCGAGAGCAGCGTGAGCCAGGCCAGCCGCAGCGAATCCCAGACCGACATCTTGCCGCCGTAAAGCGCATTGGCCTCGATCGGGTCGACGATCTCGGCCGGGCGGATGCGCTGCGCGACCAGCGCCCAGATCCCCAGCACCAGCCCGCCCACCGCCGGGACCAGCGCATAGGGCCAGGCCGGCAGGTCCGAAAGCGCGCTCAGCGCCGCATCGCGCGGCAGGCCGAACAGCAGCCCCTGCGCCGCCAGCAGCAGCCGGTGCAGCCCGGCGACCGCCAGTCCGACCAGCCCGCCAAGCGCGAAGGCGATGACGACCAGCATCGCCTCCTGGTCGCGCAGCTGCCGTCGGACCTCGTTGATCCGCTGCAGAAAGGACAGCATCAGGCGGCGCGGGGCGGTCTTGCGGGCAAAGGGCATGGGGCGATGTTCCGGCGGTCGGCGGGCGCGGGCCTATTCCCCGCGCGGAAAACGCTTGTTTTCCTCGAGCACGTTCAGGTCCATGTGGTTGCGCATATAGCGTTCCGAGGCCCTTTGCAGCGGCTGGTAATCCCAGGGGAAATAGGCGCCGTTGCGCAGCGCCTCATAGACCACCCAGCGCCGGGCCTGGCTTTCGCGCACCTCGGCGTCATAGGCCGCCAGGTCCCAGCGCGCCCGCATCTGCGCCGACAGCCGCGCCAGGGTCTCGGCATGGGCGGGATCGCCCGCCAAGTTCAGCAGCTCCTGCGGGTCGTCGGCCAGATTGTAAAGCATCGGCGCATCGGCATTGCACAGCGCCAGCTTCCAGTCGCCATCGCGCAGGGCGACCATGGGCGTGACCGTGCCCTCGGCCGCATATTCCATCGGCACCGGGCCGCGCGCACCCTGCCCCGTGGCAAGCCCGGTCAGGTCCTCGCCATCGGTCCAGCGCGCCAGGGTGCTGATGTCGAGCCCGGCCAGCGCCGCCACCGTCGGCACCACGTCCAGGGTCGAGGTGGGCCGGTCGATGCGCCCCGGCTGCCAGCCCGGCGCCGCGATCATCAGGGGCACCCGGGCCGAGCCCTCGAAAAAGCTCATTTTGAACCACATGCCGCGTTCGCCCAGCATGTCGCCGTGGTCCGAGACGAACAGGATGATGGTGTTGTCGTCCATCCGGCCGCGCTTGAGCACGTCGAGGATCTCGCCGATCTTTTCGTCGACATAGGAGATATTGGCGAAATAGCCCTGCCGCGCCCGGCGCACGTCCTCGGGCGCGATGTCGAAGGCGCGGAAGTCGCAGGCCTCCATCAGCCGCTGCGAATGGCTGTCCTGCTGATCGAAGGGGATCGCCGGCACCTCGGGCTCCAGCGCCGGGCAGTCGTCGTAGAGGTCCCAGAAGCGGCGGCGCGCGACATAGGGATCGTGCGGATGGGTGAAGCTGACGGTCAGGCACCAGGGCCGGTCGTCCAGCCGCCGCGACAGGTCATAGAGCTTTTGCGTGGCGTTGAAGGCGACCTCGTCGTCATATTCCATCTGGTTGGTGATCTCGGCCACGCCGGCGCCGGTGACCGAGCCGAGGTTGTGATACCACCAGTCGATGCGCTCGCCCGGCTTGGTGTAATCCGGCGTCCAGCCGAAATCGGCCGGATAGATGTCGGTGGTCAGCCGCTCCTCGAAACCGTGCAGCTGGTCGGGACCGACGAAATGCATCTTGCCCGACAGCGCCGTGTAATAGCCGGCGCGGCGCAGGTGATGGGCATAGGTCGGGATGTCCGAGGCGAACTCGGCGGCATTGTCATAGACCCGGGTGCGGCGCGGCAATTGCCCCGACATGAAGCTGGCGCGGGCCGGAGCGCAAAGCGGGCTGGCCGTGTAGGTATTCGCGAAGCGCACCGAGCGTTCCGCCAGCGCCCGCAGGTTCGGCGCGTGCAGGAACTCGGCCGGCCCGTCCGGGAACAGCGTCCCGTTGAACTGGTCCACCATCAGGATAAGGATATTCGGGCGTGTCATCTGAGGCTCGTCTCGGTCGTTCAGGGTTTGGGCGTGCGGGCCGGGCTGCGGCATCGGCCTGCCGCCGCCTATAGCCCGGCGCGCCGGGATAGTCAGTCGAAATAACCGCCCCCCAGGACGCGGCGCCCTTCCGCCCCTTGCCATGCCGCTGCTTCGGGCGCTATTCCATGGGCTTATATAGACCTGCACCAAGCCTGCGGTGCAGCGGGATTCTTTTCATGCATGACATAAAGGATCTTTATCGCCGATGCGCCATGTCGATCTGGGCTGGATGCGGGTTTTCGTCGAGGTCTGCCGCGCGGGCAGCCTGTCCGAGGCTGCGCGGCTTCTGAACCTGACCCAGCCCGCCGTCAGCTATCAGATCCGCCGGGCCGAGGCCGAGTTCGGCACGGCCCTGCTGACCCGCGGTCACCGCGGCGTCGCGCCGACCGAGGCCGGAGAGGCGCTGCTCGCGATCCTGACGCGCAGCATCGACCAGGTGGACGAGCTTGCCGCCCGGCTGCGGCGCAAGGCCAGCGCGGCGGTGCTGCGGCTGCATACCGACTATGCCTTTTCCGGCTTGTGGCTGATCCCGCGCATCCACCGCTTCCGCGACGCCCAGCCCGAGGCCGATTTGCAGATCATCGCCTCGCAGCACAGCGACCTGGGGCAGCTGCAGCCCGGCGACATCGCCGTGGTCTTCGGCAGCGCCGCCACGCTGGGCCCCGAGGCGACGCTGCTGATCGAGGAGCGCGTCGTCCCGGTCTGCGCCCCGCATTTTGCGCAAGGGCGTAGCGCCGGCGCCTTCGGCGCGACCCGGCTGATCCATCTCGACAGCCCGCATCCCGCCGCCTGGTTCGACTGGCGCCGCTATCTTGCCGCCATCGGGCGCGCGGGCGACCTGGCCCGCGACCAGGGCAATCTGCGCTTCAACACCTATTCGCTGGTCATCGACGCGGCGCTGGCCGGCGAGGGCGTGGCGCTTGGCTGGGGCGGGCTGGTCGATCCGCTGCTGGCGCGCGGTCAGCTGGTCCGCTTCGGTCCCGAGCGGGTGGCGCCCGGCCAGGGCTATCACATGATCCAGCGCGCGCCGCACGAGCCGGCGACGCAAGGCCTGCGCGACTGGCTGGTCGCGGAAAGCGCGCGGCGCTAGTTCCGCCCCCGATCTGCTTGAGGCAGGCGCGCCTGCCGGCACGGGCCAGGCTTGTGCCCAGAGCCTCCGGGGAGCAGCCTCGCGCGGATCAGGACCCGGACCGGCGCCAAGCGTGCCGTCATGGACGCGGATATCGCGACCATGCGCGACGGCGGGCGCAGCGATTTCCACATGGAAGGCGCCTTTTTTACCTGGTTTGCCGGCTCGCCGGTCGAGCGGATCCCGGGCGAAAGCGATGCCGTGCAGATGGGTTGGTCTCGTTGACCCGCGCAGAAAGCCGCCAGACATTCTCCCGGGGCGAACGCAGGTAGGCCAGCATCAAGGGACTTTCAGCTGCACCGACAGAAGTTCATGGCAGATTCACCGTCTCACACTGCGACCGAGAAACGCCAATAGCCCTGCTGGACACGCACCATGCCGGAAACCTCACCTTCTGACAAAAGCGCCGGCCTGTCCCTGCATGCAGCTCGCCGAGGTTCGCGCGAAGGCGCAGCCGTTCGCATCACGTCCCGGACCGAGCCAGGCTCAGGGGCAGGTTCTCCAGCGCCTGGCGCAGGGCCGGACGCAGGGGCGAGCGCCTGCCATGCGCCGCCGTCCAGCAAGGCTGGCGGTAACAGCTGCAAGGCGCCCGGCCAGGCCCGCATGATCGCGCTGATCTGGGCGATATCCTCGGACAGGCTGAGCGCGCGGCCAGCATCTTTACCGTCCGGGACAGGCCGAGCAGCCCCAGCGCCATGGCCAGCGAGCCGCCGTTCGGCGTCCCGAGCATCAGCAGGCGCGAGGCGGCGTTGGCCTGAAAGGCCTCCAGCAGGGCCGGATCGCGCAGCGCGACCCGCGCCACCAGCCCGCCCATGGAATGCGCGACGAAATGGATCGGGCGCTGCGGGCTGCCGCGCAGCTTGGTCAGCACCGTCCTTGCCACCGCCGCGCCGGTGGCCTGGATCGGCAGGCGCCAGTCATAGGCCGGCGTGAACGTCTCATGCGTCCGCGACAGGTGCTGGCGCAACTCGCCATAGTAAAGCTCGATCATCCCGACTCGGGGCTGGTCGATCGCCAGCCGGCCGACGCCGCCGGTGCAGATGCCGCCCGGGTTCAGCCAGACCCGCTGCCCCGCAGCCGCCAGATGGCTGCCCGAGATCCCGGGCAGGATCACCGCCAGGGGCAGCACCGCGTGCGGCCGGGCCTTCGGACAGCGTCAGCCCGGCCTCTGCCCCGGTCTCGGCCGGGACCGGCGAGCGGGTGACGCCGCGGTCCTTCTCGGCCCGCTCGGCCTTGGCCAGCTGCGTGTCGGGCGGGGCGATGCCGCGCAGCCGGGCGGGGGCCAGCAGCCCGTCGCGCAGCTGGGCGGCCGAGCGGGCATTGCCGAAATAGCCGAAATGCGTGACCGTGGGGCCGCGGTCGACCAGCAGGACAGGATCGTGCCGCGGCAGCCCGCCCTCCATCAGCGCGGTGTTCACCACCAGGTCATGGTCGCTGCCGAAGAAGTTGTCGAGGAAGAACAGCACCAGCTTCCTGGCCGACAGCGACAGCTCCAGGTCGCCCGCGATCACCACCAGCGCGTCCGTGGCGCCCCGCGCAGCGGCCGGTCGGCGGCGTTCAGCATCCGGACCAGCGGCGAGAGTTCCGGCGCCATAGCCGCCACGCCCGGCAGCGCATCGGCCCGGTCGCCGCCGGCCAAGGCCGCAGCGGACCAGGCCATGGCCGCGCGCGACAGCGCCGAGGCGGTGGCGCTGTCGCCGCAATTCGGCTATCTCGCCGCCGACCTGGGGCTGGAGTTGCGGGCGCGCATCATCGCCGCGCCCTCGGAATGGACGCCGGAACGGGCGGCGAAGCTCGCGGACTGGATGGCGGTCGAGGGGATCGACACGGCGCTGACCGCCCGCGGCCTGCCCGAACCCCTGGCCGAGGCCCTGGCGGGCAAGGGCATCGGCGTGCTGCTGCTGGACAGCGCCGCGCCCGGCGATCCGGCGCAGCTGATCGCCGGCAACATCGCCAGGCTGGCCCGGACCGGGCAGCAGAACTGATCTCCGCGACTGCCGGGAGCGGACGAACCGCACCATCGGCATGAGCTCCCTTAGTCCCTGCGAGGGAACGCGGCCTCGCGAGCCGGCGTTGCGAAAGCAGGCATGGGGGGATGGCGATGGGCCGATGGGGCGGAGAATGGGTCGGCGACAACTGGCGCGTCAGCCTGTGGGCGCCCGGGGCGCGCGCGGTCGCGCTGGTCCTCGAAGGGCGCGACCACGCCATGACCCGGGACCCGGACGGCAGCTGGAGCGCCGCCGTCCCCGCCCAGGCCGGCGCCCGCTACATGCTGCGCGTCGATGGCGCGCTGTTCCCCGACCCCGCCAGCCGCTTGCAGGACGGCGGCGTTCACGCGCCATCGGTCGCGGATCGGGCGGACTATGCCTGGCAAGCGGACTGGCCGGGCCGCGCCTGGGCCGAGGCGGTGATCTATGAGCTGCATGTCGGCAGCTTCACGCCGCAGGGCACGCTGGCCGCCGCGGCGGAAAGGCTGGACCGACTGGCCGCGCTCGGCTTCACCGCCATCGAGCTGATGCCGCTGGGACAGTTCCCGGGACAGCGCGGCTGGGGCTATGACGGCGTGCTGCCCTTTGCGCTGCACCCGGCCTATGGGACGCCAGACGACCTGCGCCGTCTGGTCGACAGGGCGCATGCGCTGGGGCTGATGGTGCTGCTGGACCTGGTGATGAACCATTTCGGCCCGGAAGGTGCCGCCCTGCACCGCATCGCGCCCGAATTCTTCGACGCTTCGCGGCAAACGCCCTGGGGGGCGGCGATCGACTTTTCCCGGCCCGCCGTGCGCGACTACTGGTGCGAATGCGCCGCGCATTGGCTGGGCGCGTTCCGTCTGGACGGGCTGCGGCTGGACGCGGTGCATCAGATCACCGGGCCGGGCGCCGACGAATTCCTGGTCGAATTCGCCCGCCGCACCCGCGCCGCCTGCCCCGGCCGCCCCGTCCACCTGATCGTCGAGGATGAACGCAACCTGCCCGACCTGCGCCGGCAGGGCTATGACGCCAGCTGGAACGACGATTTCCACCACGTGATCCATTGCCTGCTGACCGCCGAGGAGCACGGCTATTATGCCAGTTTCGCCCGCGATCCGCTGGCCGACCTGGCCCATGCCCTGCGCCGCGGCCATGTCGAGGAGGGCCAGCCCCGCCCCGGCCGCGACGGCCCTCGCGGCGCGGATTGCGGCGACCTGCCGCCGACGGCTTTCGTCAATGCGATCCAGACCCATGACCAGATCGGCAATCGCGCACGGGGCGAACGCCTGCTGAGCCTGGCCGAGCCGGAGGGCGTGCGGCTGGCCTATGCCCTGCTGCTGGTCGCGCCCTATATCCCCATGGTCTTCATGGGCGAGGAACGCGGCGCGCGCGCGCCCTTCCTGTTCTTCGCCGATTACCGGGGCGACCTGGCCCAGGCGGTGCGCGACGGCCGCCGGGCCGAATTCGCGGCCGACGCGGGCTTTGCCGAGGCGCCCGATCCGCTGGACCCCGAGACGCTGCGCCGGTCGCGCCTGGACTGGGACGCCCCGGATACCGAGGGCTGGCAGGCGCTGACGCGCGGCGCGCTGCGCTTTCGCCACCGGCAGGTCGTGCCGCTGCTGAAAAGCGGCCGGCGGTCCGCCGAGGTCGAGCGCCTCGGCAGCCGCGGGCTGACCGCCGCCTGGCATTTCGGCGCGGGCAGCCTGCATGTCGCGCTGAGCGCCGGCGCGCCGGCACCGCTGCCCGCAGGGGGCGAATTCGTGCTGGGCCGGCCCGGGCGCGACCGCTTCGCGCTGACCGCGCGGGTGGAGCCGTCATGACCGCGCCGCTGCCCATCGCCTCTTATCGCATCCAGCTGCGCGGCGGCGTGGATTTCGCCGCGGTGCGGGAGAGGCTGGATTATATCGCGGACCTGGGGGTGTCGCATCTTTACCTGTCGCCGATCTTCGTCGCGGCGGCCGGCTCGACCCATGGCTATGACATCACCGACCCGACCCGGATCGACCCGGCCCTGGGCGGCATGGACGGGTTCCGGGCGCTGGCACAGGCGGCGCGGGCGCGGGGACTGGGCATCATCCTGGACATCGTGCCGAACCACACCGCCTTCACGCTGGAAAACCCCTGGCTGCGCGACGTGCTGCGCCACGGCGCGGCCAGCCGCCATGCCGCGGCCTTCGACATCGACTGGCAGGCCGGGCCGCTGGTCCTGCCCTTCCTGCCCGAGCCTTTCGAAAAGCTGCTGGCCGAGGGCGCTTTCTCGGTCCGGGACGGCCTGTGGCAATTCGGCGAGATGCGCCTGCCGCTGGCGCCGGGCAGCGACCCGGGCCAGGACCTGCGCGCCCTGCACGAGGCGCAGCATTGGCGGCTGGTGCATTACGAGCTGGAGCGCGACGGCATCACGCATCGGCGCTTCTTCAACGTGACCAGCCTGATCGGCATGCGGGTCGAGGATCCGGCGGTGTTCGACGCCACCCACGCCCTGATCCTGGAGCTGGCGCGCCAAGGGCTGGTGCAGGGGCTGCGCGTCGATCACGTCGATGGCCTGGCCGATCCCGGCGCCTATCTGCGGCGGCTGCGCGCGGCGCTGCCCGACACGCCGGTCTGGGTCGAAAAGATCCTGGTCGGGGATGAGGCGCTGCCCGATTGGCCCTGCACCGGCACCACCGGCTACGGATCCGGGCGGCTGATCGCGCGGCTGCTGACCGACGCGGCGGGCCTCGCGCGGCTGGACCGCATCTGGCGCGACGCCACCGGCGCGACCGCGGATTTCCGCGACGTGCTGCAGCAGGCCAAGCTGGATGTGCTGGAGCACGAGCTGGCCGCCGAGCGGCGCCAGCTGCGCGACATGGCGGCGGCCGCGGCGCAAGGCTCGGCCCTGGCCGAGCCCGGCCCGGAATCGCTGCGCGAGGCCGTCACCGCCCTGTTGGTCGCGATGCCGCGCTATCGCACCTATCTGGACGATGGGGCGGACCCGCGCGACGCCGAGATCCTGCGCACCGCCGCCGACCGGGCGGCGCAGGGCCTGCGCGGGCGCACGGTGCTGGACCTGCTCGTGTCGCTGATGCTCGAGCCGCCGAACGAAGCCGCGCGCGCCCTGGCCCGGCGCTTCCAGCAGGTGTCGGGCGCGCTTCTGGCCAAGGCGCAAGAGGACACGGCCGGTTTCCGCTGGGCCCGCTATCTGGCGGCAAACGAGGTCGGGGCCGAGCCCGATGAGCCGACCATCACCGAGCGCGAGGCGAATGACGCGCTGGCGCGGGGCAGGCCCGGCGACATGGTGGCGGTCTCGACCCATGACAGCAAGCGTTCGGGCGATGCGCGCATGCGGCTCGCCGCCATCAGCCACGACCCCGAGGCGTTCCGGGCGCTTTACCAGGCGGCTTCGGCCCTGCCCGAGGCCGCGGACGTCGCGCCGGAATGGCGCTGGTATGCGCTGCAATCGGCCTTGGCGCTGTGGCAGGGCGATGCCGGTTCGGCGGCGCCCCGGCTGGCCGACCACCTGGAAAAGGCCATGCGCGAGGCCAAGCTGACCAGCTTCTGGTCCAGCCCCGACCGCGAGGCGGAACAGGCAGCGGCCGGGTTCGCCGCCGCCGTGCTGCGGCAATGGGCGGCGGACCCGCCGGAACTGGCGCGGCTTCTGGTGCGCGGCGCGGCGCTGGCGCTGGCGCAGCGCGCCTTTCACATGCTGCTGCCGGGCTTTCCAGACCTCTATCGCGGCGACGAGGCACCCTTCCTGGCGCTGACCGATCCCGACAACCGCCTGCCGCTGGACTGGCAGGCGCTGGCGCGGGCCGATGACCCCAAGGCGCGCTGGACCCGCGCGCTGCTGCAACTGCGGGCAGAGCATGCGGGCTTCCTGCGCAGGGCCCCGGCCCGGATCGAGGTCTCGGCCGCGGCGATCCGGCTGCTGCGCCAGGACCGAGACCGCATTCTGGGCGCGGAACTCCTGTATCATCAGCCGCCTGCACCGGACGCCCGCATCGTGCTGCGGCAGGCCTTCGCGGATGGCGTGCAGGTCGTGCTGTTCTGGCAGGGTAATAATTAATTGATAAGGGCTGGAACAACGGGCGGCCGGGCGGGTTCCCCACCCGACAGCCCAGGGTTGCGGGCTGGCGTCCCCTTCAGCAAAGGAACTCGCCGATGTCCGACAGGTCCATTTCCCTGCCCGCCGCGACCGCAACCATCCTGCTGGCAGGCGGCAAGGGCACCCGCCTGCATGAGCTGACCGCCCGGGAAAGCAAGCCCGCGGTGTTCTTTGCCGGGCGCAACCGCATCGTCGATTTCGCCATGGCGAACGTGGTCCGGTCCGGGCTGGACCGGCTGCTGGTCGCCACGCAATTCGCGCCGGACACGCTGCACCGGCATCTGCCTGCGCAATGGGGCCGGCATTTTCCGGCCGGCGGCCTGGTCCTGCGCGACGGGCGCGGCTATTACGACGGCACCGCCGATGCCGTGCGCCGCAACTGGCTGCAGATCCAGGCCTGGGACGCCGAGCAGGTGCTGGTCCTGGCCGCCGACCATATCTACGAGATGGACTATGCCGCGCTGATCGCGGCGCATCGCCGTTCCGGGGCGGCGGTGACGATCGCGGCGGATGTGGTGCCCCGCGCCCAGGCCAGCGGCTTCGGCGTCATGCAGACGGACGCGGCGGGGCGCCTCCTGGACTTCCTGGAAAAGCCCGCCGCGCCGCCGCCGATGCCGGGGCAGCCGGACCAGGCGCTGGTCTCGATGGGGGTCTATGTGCTGTCGGCCGCCTGGTTGCGCGCGCGCCTGTTCGGCGATGCCGCGCGGGCCGCGGATTTCGGCCACGACCTGATCCCGATGGCGGTGGCGCGGGGCGAGGCCGGAAGCTATCGCCTGCCGCCCGCCGCCTCGGGGCAGGTCTATTGGCGCGACGTGGGCACGCTCGACGCGCTGCGCCGGGCGCATCTGGACTTCCTGGCCGGCGCGCCTGCCCGCCTGCCCCATCCCGCGCCGGCGGCGGAATGGTCGCTGGGGCGCGGCAGCCTGGCGATGCCCGGCGCCCATGTCCCGGCCTCGGCCCGGCTCAGCGCCGCCATCGTCGCGCCCGGCGCGCATGTCCCGCACGGGCTGGTGGTCGGCGAGGATCCCGACGAGGACGCGCGCTGGTTCCGCCGCGACGGCCAGACCGTGCTGGTCACGCCCGAGATGCTGCAACGCCGCGACGCCTGTCGCGCCCGGCTTCACCCGCTGCCCCGCAACGTGGCGTGACGAGGATGGCGATGCGCGACCTGTCCAGCCTGCGCTTCGATGCTTCCTCGGCCCGCTCCGACCTGCTGGGCGCCGAATTCCTGGGCGAGGGCACGAATTTCGCCCTGTTCTCGGACCATGCGACACGGGTCGAGCTGTGCCTTTTCGACGAAAGCGGCGAAAGCGAGATCGCGCGCCTGGACCTGCCGGAAATGGAGGGCGGCATCTGGTTCGGCTACCTGCCCGAGGTGGCGCCGGGTCAGGTCTATGGCTATCGCGTCCACGGCCCTTATGCGCCCGAACAGGGCCACCGCTTCAATCCGGCGAAGCTGTTGCTCGACCCCTATGCGCGCGAATTGCGCGGCGCGATCCGATGGGACGACGCGCTGCATGGCTATGAGGTCGGCCAAGACGACCTGAGCCTGGACCAGCGCGACAGCGCGCCCTTCATGCCCAAGGCGGTGGTGGTGGACGCGGCCTTCGACTGGGACAGCGACAAGGCGCTGCGTCATCACTGGTCCGACACCGTGCTCTACGAGGCCCATGTCAAGGGCCTGACCCGATTGCATCCGGAGGTGCCCGAGGCCGACCGCGGCACCTTCCGCGGCCTCGCCAGCGAGGCGGTGATCGGGCATCTGCAAGGGCTGGGCGTGACCACTCTGGAACTGCTGCCCATCCACGCCTTTGCCAATGACCGCCACCTGGTCGAAAAGGGCCTGTCGAACTATTGGGGCTATTCGACCCTGTCCTTTTTCGCGCCGCATGCGCCCTATCTGCAATCGGGCCGCATCCGCGAGATCAAGGAGACGGTGCGCCGCCTGCATGCCGCCGGCATCGAGGTCATCCTGGACGTGGTCTACAACCACACCTGCGAAGGCAGCGAGCTGGGCCAGACCCTGTCCTTTCGCGGCATCGACAATGCCTCCTATTACCTGCTGTCGCCCGAGGACCCGCGCCACAGCTTCGACACCACCGGCACCGGGAACACGCTGAACGTGGCGCATCCGATGGTGCTGCGCATGGTGATGGACAGCCTGCGCTACTGGGTGCAGGCCATGCATGTCGACGGCTTCCGCTTCGACCTCGCCTCGACCTTGGGGCGCGAAGCCGAGGGGTTCGAACGCGACGGCTCGTTCTTCAACGCCATCCGCCAGGACCCGGTGCTGTCGGGGGTCAAGCTGATCGCCGAGCCCTGGGACGTGGGCGACGGCGGCTATCAGGTCGGCGGCTATCGCTGGCCGTTCCGGGAATGGAACGACAAGTTCCGCGACGACAGCCGCCGCTTCTGGCGCCGCGATCCGGGGCTGCTGCCGGCGCTGGCGGAACGGCTGTCGGGCTCGCCGGTGCAGTTCGCCCACAGCCACCGCCCGGCGACCTCGAGCGTGAATTTCGTCGCGGCGCATGACGGCTTTACGCTGATGGACACCGTCAGCTTCAACGACAAGCACAACGAGGCCAATGGCGAGGACGGCCGCGACGGCCATGACAACAACCTCTCCGACAATCTGGGCGCCGAGGGCCCCAGCGACGATCCCGGCATCCTGACCGCGCGGCTGCGCCGGATCCGGGCGATGCTGGCGACGATGTTGTTGGCGCAGGGCGTGCCGATGATCCTGGCCGGCGACGAGCTGGGCCATTCGCAGCAGGGCAACAACAATGCCTATTGCCAGGACAACGAGATTTCCTGGATCGACTGGGCCTCGGCGCGCGAGGACATCCGCGCCGCGGTCGCGGCCCTGGCGGCGTTCCGCCGCGAAAGCGGGCTGGCGCAGAACCGCTTTCTGGCCGCCGAGGGCGATCCGCAAGCGCGCTGGCTGCATCCCCAGGGCCGCGAGATGGCCGAGGCGGACTGGCAGGACACCGAGCTGCGCTGCATGGGCATGCAGATCACCATGGACCGGGACCGGCTGCTGCTGCTGGTCAATTCCGGCGAGGATGCCGAATTCGCCCTGCCCGAGGGCGAATGGCGGCTGCGTCTCGACAGTTCGGCTGACGAGATCGCCCGTGATGACATCGTCCAGGGCAGCATCGCGTTGCCCTGGCAAAGCGTGATGGCGCTGACGCGCCAGTTAACCTGATCGGAGGAAGAACCATGGCAGACACCGAACGCATCCGCGCCCGCGCGCATGAGATCTGGGAGGCCGAGGGCCGTCCCGAAGGCCGCGAGCTGGAACACTGGAACCAGGCCGAGCAGGAAATGGCTGCCTCCGAAACCGGGCCCGATCCCGAGCTCACGCCCGAGCGGGCCCAGAAGGAGACCAGCGGCGACGCCCCCGCCGGGGCCGAACCGGCCGGCGGGCCCGCCTTGCAGCAAGGCACGAACGCCCCCGGCCCGCGGGGCTGAGCAACCGCCAGGGACCGGGTCGCGCCCCATCGCGCGGTCCGGTCTTTGCCCGCGCCACTTGCAAGCCGCTTGAACGGGTCGCCCGCAGGTACTGCGCGCCTTTCGGGAACATCGGCGGGACGAAGCGGTTTCACCCTTGCAGACGAAAGGGTGCAGATGCAGCCAGAAGCAGCCACTTCGCAGGATCTTGCGGCCGCGATCCGGGATCGCGCCGTGCCGCTTGCGGCCCTGGACGATCCCGGTTTCGGCCAAGCCTTCGACCGCTGGGCCGACCGCAGGATCATTCTGCTGGGCGAGGCCAGCCATGGAACCTCGGAATTCTATCGCGCCCGCGCGGCGATCACCGCCCATCTGATCCGCAATCACGACTTCAGCATCGTCGCGCTCGAGGCGGACTGGCCCGACGCCGCCGCGGTGAACCGGCTGGTGCGCGGCCGCCCCATCGACCGCGGCGAGCCGCCCTTCCAGCGCTTTCCGCAATGGATGTGGCGCAATGCGGAATTCTTCGCCTTCGTCGACTGGCTGCGCGGCTGGAACCTCGGCCATCCCGGCATGCAGGCCGGGCTCTACGGGCTCGACATGTACAGCCTCTACGGCTCGATCCGCGCGGTGCTGGATTATCTCGACCAGATCGACCCGGAAGCCGCCGCGCTGGCGCGCGAGCGCTATGCCTGCCTGGAACCCTGGGCGCAAGCGGCACCGTCGCCGGCGGATGCCCGGCTGCGCGCCTGCGAGGAAGCCGTCATCCGCCAATGCCGCGAGCTTCTGGAGCGCAGGATGCGCTATGAGCCGCAGGATCCCGACGCCTTCCTGGACGCGGCGCAGAACGCCCGGCTGATCACCGCGGCCGAGCGCTACTATCGCCTAATGCATCACGGCGGCGCCTCGTCCTGGAACCTGCGCGACCGGCACATGTTCGAGACCCTGTGTCACCTGATGGAGCGCGACGGCGCCAAGGCGGTGGTCTGGGCGCATAATTCGCATATCGGGGACGCGCGCGAGACCACGATGGGCACCAAGCTGGGCGAGCTGAACCTGGGCCAGCTCTGCCGCGAGAAATGGGGCGACGCGGTGGCGCTGCTGGGTTTCGGCATGCATGGCGGGACGGTGGCCGCGGCCTCGGCCTGGGACGCCGAGATGGAGGTCAAGGCGCTGCGCCCGGCGCGGCCCGGCAGTTTCGAGGCCGCCTGCCACGATGCCGGACTGTCCGGCTTTCTGCTGGAGCTGGGCGACGCCGCGCCGGATCTGGCCCGCGCCGAGCCGCTGCTGCAACGTTTCATCGGCGTCATCTATCGCCCCGAAAGCGAGCTGATTAGCCATTACCTCGAGACGCGGCCGGCCCGGCAATATGACGGCTGGGTCTGGTTCGACGAAACCTCGGCCGTCGATGCCGCCCCGGTCCGTGGCGCCAGGGACGGCATTCCCGAAACCTGGCCATGGGGCTTGTGATGAACATCGACCTGGTGCTTCCCAATCGCGACGCGGCGGGCCGCATGCTGGCCGACCGGCTGGAATCCTATCGCGACGGCCGCAATGTCGTGCTGGCCCTGCCGCGCGGCGGGGTTCCGGTGGGGCTTCAGATCGCGCGGCGGTTGCAGGCGCCGATGGACCTGCTGATGGTGCGCAAGATCAGCATGCCCGGCTTTCCGGAATTCGCCATCGGCGCCGTGATCGACGGGGCCGAGCCGCAGGTGCTGCTGAACGAGGCGGTGGACCCGGCCACTTTGCCCGCCGGCTATGTCGAGGCCGAGGCGCAACGGATGCTGGTGGAGATCGCCCGCCGCCGGGCGCTTTACCTTCAGGACCATCCGGCGATCCCGCTGGCCGGCAAGCGCGCCATCGTCGTCGATGACGGCATCGCCACCGGCGCCACGCTGCGGGTGGCGCTGGCCGCGCTGGCGCGGCTGGACCTGCTGGAGATCGTCGTCGCGGTTCCGGTCGCCGCGCCGGATATCGTCCGGGAATTGCGCCGCAAGGTCGCGGATGTGGTCTGCCTGATCACGCCCGACCCGTTCCGCGCGGTGGGGCTGCATTACGTGAACTTCGACCAGGTCAGCGACGCCGAGGTGACCGAGGCGCTGCGCCAGAGCCGGGAACATCCCTTTCCGGCCTGATCGCTGTGCCACGCGCCGGGGAACCATTCGCAGGGCCGGCCGGTTGACCGGCTTTGCGAGCCGCGGTCCTGCCCCGCGCAACAGGAAGGGCGGACATGCCGGACGAAGCACGAAAGGCCCGCAGCGCCGAGGCCGAGCCGCAGGTCGGAAACGCCTTTTCGCGCCAGATCCACGGTCTTGGCGCCGAGGATCTGGCGCGCCGGCTGATCGGCGCGACGCTGCTGGTCCGCGGCGCGGGCGGCACGGTGATCGAGACCGAGGCCTATACCCGGGACGACCCGGCCTCGCACAGCTATCGCGGACCGTCGGCGCGGAACGCTGCGATGTTCGGGCCGGCGGGCCATGCCTATGTCTATCGCTGCTACGGCATCCACCTGTGCCTGAACGTGGTGGCTCGCCCCGGCGAGGCCGTGCTGATCCGCGCCCTGGCACCGCACACCGGGCAGGAGCTGATGCAGGCGCGGCGGGGAAACGGGCTGCTCTGCAACGGCCCCGGCCGCCTTGCCCAGGCGCTGGGACTCAGCCTGGCGGATGACGGCGCGCCCTTCGACGGCGGGGATCTGGCCTTGCTGCTGCCGACCACGGCTCCGGACCTGCTGGTCGGGCCGCGCATCGGCATCAGCAAGGCCCAGGACCGGCCCTGGCGCTTCGGGCTGGCCGGCGCCGCCGGGCTCAGCCGGCCATTTCCGTCGCCGGGAACATAATCCCGCCTGGCTTGTTCCACGGGCCCAGCCATTCGAAGGAGGATCCCATGGCACAGGCAGGCAAGAAGTTCGGCGCCGGTCAGCAGGACCAGGGCAAGGGCGACGGCAGCGGCGGCATGACGCCGGAGGATACCGACGAACTGCCCGAGAATGCGGTTCTTTCCAACCGCGACACCGCCCGCCATTCGGAGCAGCGCGGCCTGGACAGCCGTCACGTCCAGACCGAACAGCGCCAGGACCATGTGGGCAATCGGGAAACGGACCAGACCCCGCCGCCCGAGGACGAGCCCTAGGCCGTAATATAACAGTCAAGGAAACAGGGCTTGGCGCGGGGGAAACCCGCGCCCCCTATCCGGCGCACCCAAAGCAAGGCCGCGCGCATTTTAGCAACAGCAGTCTTTTACGACCCGGGCGGCTCGATCCATACGCCCATGGCTTGCAGGGTGATGACCGATGCCGCCGCAAGGGCGCCGCCGGCCATGAGATACGCCATCGTGGCGGAGGCGAGGACGATTTGATTTTGCATGCTCGTTTTCCTTCGCTAAGCCCCTATCCGCTGTCAAACCAACGCACGAGCGAAAAGCGATCAGCGGAAAAGCGCTGCCCTGCCCGTTCAGGCGGCAAAGCCGTTCCCTTGGAACATCGCGGGGGTTCGCCGGTTATCATGCTCTTCCCGAACAGGCATTGGAAAGGAACAGCCATGACCAGCAAGCACCCCAAGACCAGCCAGCCTTCGGATGCGGATCTGCGGCACGATCCGGGCATCGGGCGCTCGAAGGGCGTCAGCCGCAAGGATGCCGCAATTGGCGGCGAGAACACTTTCGAAGGCGACGTGCTGAACGACACCACCCCGCAAGGCGGCATCGACCCGCGGCAACGCGGCCGCGAGAACAAGTGAGCGCCGAGCACCAGAACAGGAAGGAGGTTGCAAATGACCGGTCAGAAGACGCGCCAGCAGCAGCGGCAGATCATCGAGAAGCGTGTGGATACCAGCAATGCCGACAAGGATTTCGATCCGCGCCCCTATCTCGAGGCCGCCGAGGACCCTAACAGGCAGATCGTCGAGGGCGAAGGGCGCCCGCATGACCTGGAGGATGACGACGGCGATCCCATACCGCGCGGCGAAAACCAGGAAAGCCAGCATCACAAGCGCAGCGGCAAGCCGGAGAGCGACGGCTGAACGCTCATAATACGGCCTGCAGTTCGTCGCCGCCGGACGATCCGGTCGGCGCCGTTTCACGGCCGAACGCATCATGCGCCACGCCATCATGACAGCGCTGGCCGGGCAAGGTTCATGCGCCGCTTCCGCAGGCGCGCAGGACGCCCGGCGCGGCTGGTCGGCGGGCGCCGATGTGATGGGCCGACCGATCCGGATGTTTATCGCGGCGGGTCGGACCTCGGATGACATCGGCGCGCGGATGCTCTTGCAGATCCCGCAAAAGGTCTCGCTGCTGGCGACAGGATGGCGACCGGTTTCGCAGCGGACTGTTCGAAATGCGGATTCACCTGCACCCCATCGCGGAAAGTTTCGGAACTGCCCCCCTCGCGAGTCGACCTTTGCCAGAGCGTTCGCCAGAACGAAGGCTGGCGTCGGAGCGCATCCCCGTCATCCATTGACCCGACTGCAAGGCACCATGGTCGCGGGCTTTCAGCGCGCTCATCCCACCATCTGCCACGCGCGGCGCAGATCGGCCATGAACGCCATCCGCTCCTTCTCGCGCGTTTCCGCGTCGCGAATGCGCAGCAGCCAGGACGGATGGACCGTGGCGATCAAGGGGGTGCCGTCCTCGATGCGCCCCGTCTTGCCGCGCAGCGACGAGATGGTGGTGGGACGGCCCAGCAATCCGCGGAGCGCGGTCGCCCCCATCGCCACCAGCACGGCCGGCGCGACCAGCTTGAACTCCTGTCCCAGCCACCATTTGCAGCGGTCGATCTCGCCGGCATTCGGCGTGCGGTGCAGGCGGCGCTTGCCGCGCGGCTCGAACTTGAAATGCTTGACGGCATTGGTGACGAAGATCTGTTCGCGCGGAATGCCGGCTTGGGCCAGTGCCGCGTCGAACAGGCGGCCCGCCGGGCCGACGAAGGGACGGCCGGCCAGATCCTCCTTGTCGCCGGGCTGTTCGCCCACGACCATCATGCGCGCCTGCCGGTGACCCTCGCCGGGCACGACCTGCGTGGCATTGCGATAAAGCGGGCAGCGCGTGCAGTTGGCCTCGGCCTCGGCAAGCGCGGAAAGACTCGCGGCCTCGACTTCCGCATCCGTCATTGCGGTCTCCTCTCGGTCCGGCAGGTCAACCCGGCGCGCGGCGGGATGTTCCCGCCTTCCGGTCCGCTTCGGGAAGGAGGGTGTTCCGACAACGGCATCTGGCTGGCGCGCGCAGGGGGCGGCTGCCGGCCGCCCCCTTCCGCGCGGGCTGTCAGATCACTGCGGCGCCTCGACCAGGATCTTTACATGGGATTTCTCGGCCACCAGCGCCTCGAAACCTTCGGCCACGATGTCGCCCAGCGCAATGCGCTTCGTCACCAGCTTCTCGGCACTGAAATAGCCTTGCTCCATCAGCGCCATCACCGCCGGATAGACGTTGCGATAGGCGATGGTGCCCTGCAACTGCCGTTCCTTCAGCACGACGGTATTGGGGTGGAACGAGGCCTCGCCCTCCCAGATCGAGACGACCAGCACCTGGCCCTCGTGCCGGGTGGCATCGATGCATTGCGGCAGCACGCGCGGCACGCCCGTCACCTCGAAGGCGACATGCACGCCGCCGCTGGCCGCGCGGATCGCGGCGACCGCGTCGCCGGCCGCGGGGTCGATGGCCGAGGTCGCGCCCAGCTCCAGCGCCTTCTGCCGCCGCACGTCCGAGGGCTCGACGACATGGATCTGGGCCGCGCCGGCGACGCGCAGCGCCTCGACCACCAGCAATCCGATGGGACCGGCGCCAAAGACCGCAGCCGTGTCGCCGGCCCTGATCTTCGACAGGCGCACGGCGTGCAGCGCCACCGCCGCCGGTTCGACCAGGGCGCCCTGCTCCATCGACAGCCCCTCGGGGATCTTGTGCACCATGCGGGCGGGCACCACCGAATAGCCCGCGAAGCCGCCATGGCCGCCCGACAGGCCGACGAAACCCAGTTGGTCGCACAGGTTGTACTTGCCTTCGTGGCAGGCCGGGCAGCTGCCGCAGGCAAAGATCGGCTCGATCGCCACGCGGTCGCCGATGGCAAGGCCGGTGACGCCCTGCCCCACATCGGTGATGGTGCCGCAATATTCGTGGCCCATGGTGATCGGCGCCTGGTCGTGGCTCAGCGGATGATCCTGGCCCACCGGCACGAAGATCGGCCCGGCCAGGTATTCGTGCAGGTCGCTGCCGCAGATCCCGGTCCAGGCCACCTTGACCTTGACCTCGCCCGGCCCGGCCTGGGGTTCGGGGACGTCCTCGACGCGAATGTCCCGGGCGCCGTGCCAACGTGCTGCTTTCATGTGCTTTTCTCCGGTTCTGGATGGAAGGCCCGGCCGCGATCCGGCCGGGCACGGGGCGTCAGGACAGGTGATGCACCTCTTGCAGGCCATAGACGGGGGTGTCCAAACCCTCCAGCCGCGCCTTCAGCTGCAGCGCCAGATACAGCGAATAATGCCGCGACTGGTGCAGGTTGCCGCCGTGGAACCACAGGTTCGGCGCTTGCGTCGGCTTCCACATGTTGCGCTGCTCGCCCTCCCACGGGCCGGGATCCTTGGTGGTGGCCGAGCCGAGGCCCCAGACCTTGCCCACCTTGTCGGCGACCTCCTGGCTGATCAGGTCGGCCGCCCAGCCGTTCATCGAGCCGAAGCCGGTGGCCAGCACCACCAGGTCGGCCGGCAGCCGGGTGCCGTCGGTCAGCACCACGGCGTCCTCTTCGAAGTGATCGACCTGGCCCGAAACCAGCTTGATCTCGCCGTCGATGATCAACTGGCTCGCGCCCACGTCGATGTAATAGCCCGAGCCGCGGCGCAGGTATTTCATGAACAGGCCCGAGCCGTCGTCGCCCCAGTCGAGCTGGAAGCCGGCCTTTTCCAGCCCGGCATAGAATTCGGCGTCACGCTCGCGCATCTTGTCGTAAAGCGGGATCTGGAATTCGTGCATGATCTTGTAGGGCAGCGAGGCGAAGATCATGTCGGCCTTTTCGGTCGTCACCCCGTTCGCCACCGCCTCCTCGGAATAAAGCGCGCCGAGGCCAATCTCCATCAGGCTGTCCGAGCGCACGATATGGGTCGAGGAACGCTGGACCATGGTCACGTCGGCGTCCGCCTCCCACAGCGCCGCGCAGATGTCATGGGCCGAATTGTTCGAGCCGATGACCACCACCTTCTTGCCCGCCCATTCGTCCGGGCCCTTGTGCTGCGAGGAATGCTGGATCGTGCCCTTGAAGCTCTCCATGCCCGGGAATTTCGGCATGTTCGGCTTGCCCGACATGCCGGTCGCCAGCACCAGCTGCGTCGGGCGCAGCGTGACCTTCTCGCCGTCGCGGTCCACCTCGACGGTCCAGGTGCCCGAGGCCTCGTCGAAGGCGGCGCGCTCGACGGTCGAGCGGGTCCAGTAGTTCAGCTCCATGACCTTGGTATACATTTCCAGCCAGTCGCCCACCTTGTCCTTGGGCGTGAACACCGGCCAGTTGTCGGGGAACTTGATATAGGGCAGGTGGTCGTACCAGATCGGGTCGTGCAGGCACAAAGACTTGTAGCGGCTGCGCCACTGGTCGCCGGGGCGGTCGTGCTTGTCCAGGATGATGGTCGGCACGCCCAGCTGGCGCAGCCGCGCCCCCAGCGCGATGCCGCCCTGGCCGCCGCCGACGATCACCGTATAGGGCTGGGTATCGTAGCCCAGCGAGGCCGCCTCGGTCTCGCGGCGTTCCTTCCAGGTGGTGCGGTTCTTCTTCGCGCCGTGCTCGGCACCCATCGGGCGGCGCTTGCCGCGGCTTTCCTCGAAGCCCTTCAGCTCTTGCAGGGCGGTGAGCAGGGTCCAGATCCGGTCCTCCTTCAGCCGGATCAGGCCCCAGCCGCGGCCGGCGGCGGTCTCGAAGGTGATCCAGGCGGTGATGACGCCGCCCTCCTCGGCGGGAATCTCTCCGGGCTGGAGTTGGAAATTGCCGGGGCGGGTCCGGGCTAGCTGCCGGTCCAGCATGTCGGCGACGCCGGCCGGGCCCTCGACGGTCTTCAGGTTCCAGCTGACGGCCACCAGGTCGCGCCAATAGCTGTCGGTGGCAAAAAGCCCGGCGGCGGCAGCCACGTCGTTCTGTTCCAGCGCGGTATTAATCTGGTCCAGCACCGCCTGCGTGCGGCTCGTGACGGTAGAATCGAGCATCGCGTCTCCTCCTCTGCGCGTTGTTCGAGGGGGAGTATCGCGGCGTTTTGCCGCAGCGATCCATCACGCGATGCCCCGGGCGGCCGGAAAAACGCGTGCTGCGGTGCAGCGTGTTGCGGGCGCAACGGCGCGCAACGGCTCAGGCCGGGGGCTGCAACCCCGCATTGCGCAGCCGGCGCAGCACGGTCGAGCGGTTCACGCCCAGCCGGCGCGCGGCGCGAGCCATGTTCCAGCCGCAGGCCTCCATGACCTGCTCCAGCGTCTCGCCCGGCTCGTCCGCAGCCGCGGCGCGGTCGACCGGCGCGGGCAGGTCCGGCAGGTCGATGACGCGCCCCTCGCAGAGCGCGATGGCGACGTCCAGCACCTGCTCCAACTCGCGCAGGTTGCCGGGCCAGGGCCGCCCGAGCAGCGCCGCGCGGGCCGAAGGCGACAACCGCACATCCTCGGAGGTGCGCCGGCGCAGGATGCGGTCCAAGAGCCAGCCGATGTCCTGGCGCTGGCGCAGCGGCGGCAGCTCCAGCACGGCGCCGGCCAGGCGGTGGAACAGCGGGCGCGGCAGGTCCAGCGCGCCGGGCGCCGCGCAGCTGGTCGAAATGGCGCGCAAGCCGCTGCGCCCGTCCAAGAGCGCGGTCAGCACCGGCACCGTCGCGGGCGGCAGATCCTCGAGCCGGCGCAGCAGCAGGGTGGCACCGGCGGGCAGTTCCGCGCAGGCCTGGCGCAGCGCCTCGGCCGTCAGGGCGGCACAGTCCAGCGCCAGGAAGCCGCCGGACGCGCTGGCCATGTGGATGGCATGGGCCAGCTTGGTCTTGCCGGTCCCCGTCTCGCCCGCGATCAGCAGCGGCACCGCGGTCGGCGCCAGCCGCGCCGCCTGGGTCAGCACCCGCGTCATCGCCGGATCGCCGCCCGACAGCCCGGCCAGGGGCCCGCCGCGCCGGTCGCCGCGCAGCATGGTGCGCGGCGCCTGCGGCGCGATGGCATGGCCGAACAGCGCGCCGCCGTCGCGCATCTCGACGATGCGCTCCTCGGTCGGGCGGTCGCGCATCAGGTCGGGCAGGTCATCGATGGTCAGGCCCAGCACCTCGTCGATGCGCCGGCCGATCACCTTGCCGTCGGGGAACAGCCGCCGCGCCCCGCGCGTATAGCCCAGCACCCGGCCGGAATCGTCCAGCCGCACCGCCGCCTCGGGGTCCACGTCCAGGAATTCGGGACTGTCGGACAGGCGCAGCACCCAGTCGCGGCGGCTTTCGGCCATCAGGTTCGCCATCTCGACCCGCCTTGCGGCATTGGTCACCAGGCTCATGGCCAGGTTCTGGCTGCGCTTCGGCGTGGGCGAGCGCAGAAGCGAGATGTCGAGCACCGCCGCCAGTTCCCCCAGGCTGTCGAAGATCGGCGCCGCCGTGCAGCTGAGCGTGACATGGGCATTGCCGAAATGGTCGTCCTGGTGGACGGTCACCGGCTCGCGGGTGACGATGCAGGCGCCGACGCCGCAGGTGCCGGCCAGATCCTCGGACCAGTTCGAGCCGAGATAGAGCCCGGCCCCGCGCAGGTCGTCCACGAACAGGTCGTCGCCGAAGAAATCGACGCAGACGCCCTTGGCATCGGTCAGCAGCAGCACGTAGTTCTGCCCGGCGACCTGCCGGAACAGGCTTTGCAGGCTGGAACGCGCCGCGCCGATCATCCATTCCGCCTGCTGGCGGTGGTCGCGCAGCTCGCTTTGCGTGACGATATGGGCCGGGTCGCGGCGCATCGGGTCCATGCCATAGACCTCGACGCAGCGTCGCCACGAGGCCGAGACGAAGCCGTCCCGCCCGGTCTGGCTGCCGCCCAGAACCCGCTCGATCTCCTCGACATGCTGCCGATCGCTCACGCCGCCCTCCTCCTGCGCGGTGCAGGTTAGCACAGGGCCGGCGCGGCACAGAACAGACTTTCGTCGCGGACGCGGGTTCGGCTCCGGGAGGCGGGCGGCGTGTCGTCCCGTGCAGTCCGATGCTGGTGACAGGGCCGGCGCCCGGCACGGCCCGGCCGTCGAAGTCGTCTGCCCTGCGGCGGCTGCCTTACGCCCAGGTGTCGCCCACGGTGAAGCCCTCGGGACCGGATCGCCGTGATCCAGGACCAGCGGGTCCAGCCCATAGATCCAGCTGACGCCGGTGATTTCCGGCAGCACGGCGGGCCGGCCGGCCAGCATCGTCTTATCGACCAGCCGGCCGGTATGGATATTGCCCAGGATGCTCTGGTGGCGGCAGGGGCGATCCAGCGGCAGCTCGCCCGTCGCCATGGTCACGGCGTTCTTCCCATCCGCCGCCGGGTCCTCCGTCGGTCCCGACAGTTGCGAGATGGTGATGCCGACGCCGGGATAATCGGGATGCGCGACCGGCAGCTGCTCGATCACGGCCTGGCGGATCGGCACCGAGACGCGGGCGATCTCGCGGCCGGGCTCGGGCTTCAGGCGATGGCATGGACCATGCCGCCCCAGCCGAGACCGACCCGGACCCGATGCGGCATCCAGATGCGCGGCAAAGGCCGGCCCGTTGCGGTGCGCCTCGAGCACCAGTCCGGTGACCGGCGCCGGCATCGGCAGCATGCCCATCTCAGGCCGCACCGTCACGACCGAGATGGTGTCGCCGCCGGACATGACCGATACTCGACCGCGGATGATATGGCCGGCGTCGGCCTCGGGGTGGCCGGGCGGCACGATGATGTTGCCGCAATGCGCCGAACAGCCGCGCGGGCTCGTTGCCAAGCGCCCTTCCGGGGCAGCGCTTACCCCGCCATTGCCCTGGCGATGTAATCCGCCGTCATCAGGTCCAGATGCGCGCCGCCGCCGTTCTTGTAAACGGTGATCTCGTCCGGCGATTGCCGGCGCCGGGCATCGGGGCGCACCAGATCGTAGAGATCGCCCAGCACGCTGTCCGCCGTGATCGCGCCCGAGGCGATGGGCATCTTCAGTTCGCCGATATGGCCCAGCGTGGTGGCGCGGCTGTCCACGAACAGCGCCGCCCGCGCCATCAGCGCGTCGTCGGCCTCGCGCATGTCGGCCTTGAAGGCGCCGATCAGGTCGACATGGGTGCCGGGCCGCACCCAGTCGCCCAGGATCACCGGCGCGCGCGCCATGGTGGCCGCGGTGACGATGTCGGCCTGCCCCACCGCCGCCTGCAGGTCGGGCACCGCCGCCAGCTCGGCCGGGATGCCGTCCAGCGCGGCGACCAGCGCCTGCGCCTGCTCGGGGCGCCGCGCCCAGACCGAGACCCGCGCGATCCCCGGCAGCACCGCTGTATAGGCCTTGACCAGGCTGGCCGCGACCGTGCCCGCGCCCACGACCAGCAGGTGCCGGCTGTCGGGCCGTGCCAGCAGGCTGGCACCCAGGAGGGAATCGGCGGCGGTCTTGATCTCGGTCACCAGCGGGCTCTCGACGATGGCTTTCAGCGCGCCGGTCGCGTCGTCGAAGACCAGCATGGCGCCCTGCACCGTCGGCAGGCCGCGCGCCGCGTTGCCGTCCATGACGGTGAAAGTCTTGGCGCCATAGCCCAGCCCGGGGATATAGGCCGAGCGGCTCATCATCGTGCCGGTCGGCGGGCCCAGGAACACGTCGCGGATCTCGGCCCGGGGCAGCGCATGGCCCTGGCGCAGCGCCTCGACCGCATCGGTCCAGGCCAGCCGGCCGATCGCATCCTGATAGGACAGAAACCGCGGGGCGGGATTGGTGGCGGTCATGGGATGGGCCTTCGCTTGTGGAAATGGGTCCGAAGCGCGCCGGACGCTGTCGCAATGGTCGATCCGCCCGCGGCCCGTCAAGAGGAAGCGAGCCGATCCGGCAGGACGGGGGGTGCGGTTGTTCAACGTCAGCAAGATCCGGGGCGCGAGGCGCTGAAGCGGCTGGAAGCCTTGGGGGCTGGTCAAATTCCACCGCAACCGCGGCGCCATCCGAGATCGCCCAGATCTCGCGACCCGCGCCATCCTGGAATCGAACGCGGCCCGGCTGTCGGTGCCGCGCATGACCGAGGCCACCTTTGCCGAGGCCCAGGCGCCGTGCGACGCCTTCGCGCGGGAAAGCGATGCCACGCAATGGTCGGCGCTGAACTGGCAGTTCCACAGCCGGCTATATCGCGCAGCGCCCCTTGCTCGCCGCCACCCTCCGCGGTGAAGGACCGGCTCGACCGCGATCTGCACGTGCAGCGGACCCTTTCGCACGGGCTGAAGCACCGCCGACCGCGAGCGCCGCGAAATTCTGGCCGCCTGCCGCGAGGGCGATGCCGAAAGGCGGCGCGGCGGCTTACGACCATATCATGGCCGCCTGCTCTTCGCTGCCGCATTACCTGCCGGGGACGAAGGCGGGCAGCTGAGGTCCGGGCACCCGGCGGCTGGCACCTTCGTGCTGTCGCATGTGAAGGGTTGGAATCGGCGGGACGGGCATCACGGATTTGCTCGCCTGCTAGGAAAAGGCCGGCCAAGTATGCTCGGCGCCCTGATGTCAGACCTCGTCCAAGTGCGGGCGTGGCTGGAGGGGCGATACAACGCCCTGGAGATCGGCGAGTTCGCCTTCCACAGCGCATGGCTGTGCCGCTATACGGCCTCGCGCCCGCAGCGAGTGCCCCGAACAGTCAGGCCGTTTCCGCCGCAGGCTCCCGCGCGGCCAGCATCGCCGCCAGCCGCGCGGCGACCAGTTCGGCATGGGCCGTCGCCTCGGGGATGCCCATCAGCTCACCGACATGGCCGCGCGCCAGCGGCCCTGCGACCAGAAGGCCCGCCGAGGGGGCGCCGTGCCCCCGACCGCCAGGCAGCCTTGCGTCACGTCCAGACCCAGGTGCAGGGCATCCGGGCGGATCAGCCCGGCATCCGCCAGCGAGGACAGGAAGGCCGAGCCGGCAACGACGCTGCCATGCGCGGGCCCGGTGGTCAGGATCACGGCGTCGAAGACCTCGCGCCGCGGCCGGCCGTCGCGGCCGCGCCAGACGACCGCGATCCCCTCGTCCAACTGCCGCGCGGTTTGCAGCCGGCCGGCCGTCACCGTCAGGCGATGCCCGGCGATCAGCCGGTCCAGGACCGCCTCGACCTGGGGGGCGATGCGGAAGCGATGGATGTCCCACCACACCCGCAGCCGATGCACCAGCCTGGCGCGCTGATCGGGCGGCAGCGCCGCCCAGATCGCGGACCCGTCGCGGCGCACGTTGTCCAGCGCCGCCTGCCACGGCAGGCCCGACTGCCGGTCCAGTCGCACCGCCGCTCGGATGCGGCGCAGAAGCGCCAGCGCGCTGCGGGCCGGGTTTCCGGCGAAATCGGCCACGGATTCGGCATAGCCGAAGGCATGCCCGCGCGAGCGCAGCCCGCGCCGCGACAGGGCGGTGATCCGCCCGGCAAAACCCTGGCGGTCGAGACTGGCGATCACATCGGCCGCGGTCAGCCCGGTGCCCACCACCAGCACGTTGCGCGCTTGGCGCGCGACCTCGGCCAAGCGGTCGGCCGCACTGCTGTCGGCGATCAGCCGCGGCGAATCCGCCAGCCCGGCAAAGGCCGCGGGAACGCCGGGCGGCGGATGGCTGGTCGCGATGACGACCGCATCGGCGACCAGTTCCGAGCCGTCGTCGCAGGCGATCATGAACCGCCCCGCCACTCGCCGCGCCGCCAGCGCCGACGCGCGCAGGTGCCGCACCCGTCCCGAGGCCAGATGCGGCGCCAGGTTGTCGGCGACATATTGCGCGACCAGCCCGCGCTGAACAAAGGCCTCGCCGGTGGCAAGGCAGGTGCCGGCGGAAAGCGCGATGCGGCGGCGGTCGAGCCAGTTCTGCAACCCGCTCTTCTCGGCGCAATCCATGGTCATGCGCGCCGCGGGCACGTTGATGCGATGGCTGGGATCCGCGGTGGAATAGGCCAGCCCCTGCCCCAGCCCGGCGCGCCGCTCGACCACCACGATGCGCAGCGGCAGCGACCGGTCGCGGGCCAGGTGAAAGGCGGTCGAGGCGCCGGTGAAGCCGCCGCCGACGATGGCCACCACCGGCTCGTCGCGGGACCGAAGATCGGGTGACGTCATGGTTGTGTCCTTTGCCAGCGGGCATCGGGATGCAAGGCGGTCATGGGCGTGGTTTCAACCATGCCGCCTCCGGCCCCGGCAGCTTGGCCGCGGTGTCGTGAAAATCGCGCGAGGATCCCGTCGCGCAGGCCCAGCCGGCGGCCGGCGATGTCGCCATTGGGCAGGTGCTGCGCCGGCGTGGGCCGCCCGGCGACCACGATGCGGGCCGGACCGGCACCGCGGATCTCGTCGAGGAAGCCCTGCCCCCTGGCCGAGCACGCGAAGTGGTCCGGCCCGCTGCTGCCGAGGCGGCGGCTGAGCCGGCGCATCGTGTCGTAATCCGCCGTTCCCGGCCTCCTGCCGAAGAAATCGTGCAGGAAGGCCGGGCGACAGCGCAGGTCGATGACGGGCTGGCTCATGACGCTGCGCGCGCCCGGATGTCGAAGGCGCCGCCGGTCTGGCTGGCCTGCGAGGTCACGGCCTGCTTGCCGATCCGGGGGAAGACCAGCTCGGCAAAGCGGATCGCCTCTTCCAGATGCGGATAGCCGGACATGACGAAGGTCTCGATGCCCAAGGCCTGGTATTCGCGCATCCGCGCCACCACGGTCTCGGCATCGCCGACCAGCGCCGTGCCCGCGCCGCCGCGCACCAGGCCCACGCCGGCCCAGAGGTTCGGGCTGATTTCCAGCCGGTCGCGGCGCCCGCCGTGCAGCGCGGCCATGCGGCGCTGGCCGACCGAATCCATCTGGGCGTAATTGGCCTGCGCCCGGGCGATGTCGTCATCGGTCAGATGCGCGATCAGCCGCTCTGCCTCGGCCCAGGCCTCGGCCTCGGTCTCGCGCACGATGGCGTGCAGGCGGATGCCGAAGCGGATGCTGCGGCCGTGTTCCGCCGCCTGCGCCCGGACATCGGCGATCTTTTCGGCCACGGCGGCCGGCGGCTCGCCCCAGGTCAGATAGGCATCGACATGCTCGGCCGCCAGCGCGTGGGCGGCCGGCGACGAGCCGCCGAAATACAGCGGCGGATGCGGTTGCTGCGGCCCGGGGTGAAAGTTCTTCGCCCCCTCGACGCGGATATGCCGGCCGGCGAAATCCACGGTTTCGCCCGCCATCAGGCGCTTCCAGACAGCCAGGAATTCGCCGGCGTTCTCGTAGCGGCCGTCGTGGCTGAAGAAGGCGCCATCCGCCGCCAGTTCGCGCGGGTCGCCGCCGGGCACGACGTTCAGCAGCAGCCGTCCGCGCAGCAGCTGGTCCAGCGCCGCCGCCTGGCGGGCCGAGGCGGTCGGGCCGCTGATCGAGGTGCGCAGCGCCACCAGCAGCTTCAGCCGCCGCGTGGCATGCGCCACCGCCGTCGCCGCCACCCAGGGATCGAGGCAGCTGGCCCCGGTCGGGATCAGCATGCCGTCATAGCCCAGCCGGTCGGCGGTGGCGGCAATGTCGCGCAGATAGTCGAAGTCCGGCGCCCGGCCGAAATCCGAAGCGCCCAGATAGCGCGTGTCGCCCGAGGTGGGCAGGAACCAGAAGATGTCGGGCGCGCTCATTCCGCCGCCTCCGTATAGCCTGTGCTGATGCCCTCGAAGGCCGAGGGGCGGCTGGCGTCGGCCACGCTTTCGCGGCCGATGTAATGCCGGCGCCATGCCGCGGCGGGGTGGCTGTCGCGCACGCGGCCGCCGGCATCGCCCAGCAGCTTCTCGCGCAGCGTGCCCGGCGCGTAATCGACCTGCGCCCGGCCGCGCCTGCGCAGTTCCGGCACCACGAAGTCGATGAAATCGGTGGTCGAGGCCGGGGTGACGGCATAGGCGAGATTGAAGCCGTCGACGCCGCCCTCGTCCACCCATGCCTCCAGCGCATCGGCGATGGTCTGCGGCCCGCCGACCAGCACCGGGCCAAGCCCGCCGATCGAGCGCTTGCGGATCACGTCGCGCACCGTCCAGGCTTCGCCATCGGCGGCCAGCGATTCCAGCGTGGTGCGCAGGCTGTCGTTTTCCACCGCCGTCAGCGGCTGGTCGGGGTTGAGCGTCGAGAAATCCAGGCCGGTCCAGCCGCCGTAAAGCGCCAGCGCCCCCTCGGGCGAGGCATAGTCCAGGTATTCCTGGTATTTGCGCTGCGCGGCCTCGTCGCTTGGGCCGGTGATGACGGTCAGCAGGGCAAAGATCTTCAGGCTGTCCGGCTCGCGCCCGGCGGCGGCGACCTCGGCGCGGATGGCATCGGTCAGCTTTCTGGCGGTTTCGGGGCTGGTCGCCAGCACGAACATCGCCTCGGCATGGCGGGCGGCGAATGCGCGCCCGCGCGCCGACGCCCCGGCCTGGAAGATCACCGGCGTGCGCTGCGGCGACGGCTCGCACAGGTGGAACCCCGGCACCTTGAAATAGCCGCCCTCGTGCCGGATCGGATGCACCTTGGAGGCGTCGGTGAAAATGCCGCGTTCCCTGTCGCGCAGCACGGCGCCGTCCTCCCAGCTGCCCTCCCACAGCTTGTAGGTGACCTGCATGTATTCCTCGGCCAGGTCATAGCGGGCGTCATGGGCGATCTGGCGCTCCATGCCGATATTCCTCGCGGCGCTGTCCAGATAGGAGGAGACCACGTTCCAGGCCACGCGGCCCTTGGTCAGGTGGTCCAGCGTCGAAAGCCGGCGCGCCAGCAGATAGGGATGCTCGAAGGTCACGGCCGCGGTGATGCCGAAACCCAGGTTCCGCGTCACCGCCGCCATGGCCGAGATGGCGCCGAACGGGTCGTTGACCGGCACCTGCGCGGCGTCGTGCAGCGCCGCCTCGGCCGAGCCGCGATAGACGTCATAGACGCCGACCACATCGGCGATGAACAGGCTGTCGAAGGCGCCCCGCTCCAGCTCGATAGCGAGATTGGTCCAGTATTCCAGGTCGTTGTAGCGCGCGGCCTGGCTGGACGGATGCCGCCAGGTGCCCGCCGCCTGATGGCCGACGCAGGTCATGTCGAAGGCGTTCAGGATGATGCGCTTCTTGGTCGGATCGTTCATGGTATCAGCCCTGGTTCAGCCGACCGCACGCAGCGGCGCGGCATGGTGGTGGGGAAAATGCACGGCGAACTGGCGCACCGCGCGGTCAAGGCGCTGCGTCAGATCGGCGCCGGGCACCTCGCCATCGAAATCCGACGCGGCGGCATAGACCCCGGTCGGCAGCGTATGCGCCTCGAAAAAGCCGAAGACCGGGCGCAGCTGGTGCTCGATCACCAGCGCATGGCGATGGCCGCCGCCGGTCGCCGCCAGCAGCACCGACTTGTCCGCCAGCGCGCCCTGGTCGAGCAGATCGATGAAATGCTTGAAGAGTCCGCTGTAACTGCCCTTGTAGACCGGGCTCGCCACGATCAGCGCATCCGCCTGCAGGAAGGCGTCCAGATGGCGGCTGTGCGGACCCTGCTGCGGCTGTCGCAAGCTGCCGAAGTCGGCGCCCAGGTCGCCGATATCGAAGACATGCGCGCTGCCGCCATGGGCGCGGACGGCACGGGAGGCGATCTCCTCGACAAGGCGGCGGGTCTTCGAGGGCTGGCTCCACGAGCCTGCGAAAGCGGCGAAACGGGGTGCGGACAAGATATGCTCCTGAAAATGACGACTCAACGACTGGAGAATTGATAGGCGCCCGCCGTCCGTCCGGCCATTCCAAAGCCGGCCGCTTCGGGAGGCGAAAACCCGCGTCGCAAGCCGCGGTCGGAGAATGGCATTCTCATCCGCCAGCATGGCGCCGGGTGGCGCCGGCGGGAATCGTCCAGGTCGGGCCGGGCGACCCGAATGAAGCGGCGAGATCGCCACGATCGACGATCTTCAGGAACTGCCCCTGGCCAGCGGCGGCTCGGCCGACCTGCTGGGGACCAGGGCCGCACCATGATCCATTGCCGGGACATCACTGCCGACGTTCAGACCAGCGGGGTCGCGAAATATTTCTGCTGCATCGTTATCCAGACCTTGCTGGATCGGGGATATCTGCCGATCAAGTCGCTGATAAGGCCGGCCAGAGGCTGACAGCGCCAAGAGGACAGGAGAATACCATGTCGGAAAACCAGATCGTCTATGACGACTTCGCCAGGGTCGAGATGCGCGTCGGCCGCATCGTCGCCGTGCAGCCGTTTCCGCGCGCGCGCAATCCTTCCTACAAGGTGCAGGTGGATTTCGGCGAGTTGGGCATGCGCTGGTCCAGCGCGCAGATCACCAATTACCCGGAATCCGCGCTGCTGGACCGGCTCGTGGTCTGCGTCGTGAACATGCCGCCGCGCAATATCGCCGGCTTCCAGTCGCAGATCCTGGTGCTGGGCGCGCCGGATGCCGAAGGGCGGGTCATGCTGCTGCAGCCCGACGCCGGCGCCCTGCTCGGCTCGCGGATCTTCTGATCCCGGGCGCAGCAGCCTTGCATCGCCGCCGCGCCTCTGGCCTAATCGCACTCCCTTCTGCTGGGAGAGCGTCATGTCCAGATCCTTCAAGGTCGGCGATCATGTCGGCTGGAATTCCGAGGCCGGCAAGGTCTCGGGCGTCATCACGGAAGTCAAGACCGCCGATTTCGACTACAAGGGCCATACCCGCCGCGCCTCGCCCGACGACCCGCAATATCTGATCCAGAGCGACAAGACCGACCATGTCGCGGCGCACAAGGGCAGCGCGCTTCACCTTCTGGGGTCATGACGCGGCCTTTCCATACCATCGGCCATTCCAACCGCAGCCTTGCGGAATTCACCGCCCTGCTGGCCGAGGCCGGGGTCGAGCGGGTCGCGGATATCCGCAAGCTGCCCGGCTCGCGCGCGCATCCCTGGTTCGATGGCGACGCCCTGGCGCCAGTGCTGGCCGGGGCCGGCATCGGCTATGAACGCATCGCGGAACTGGGCGGGCTGCGCGGCAGGAATCCCGGCGTCCCGCCCGAGCTGAACGGCTTCTGGACCAACCGCAGCTTTCACAACTATGCCGATTACGCGCTGTCGGACCGGTTCCGGGCCGGGCTCGACCGGCTGCTGGTCCTGGGCCGGGCGCAGAGCTGCGCCACCATGTGCGCCGAGGCGGTCTGGTGGCGCTGTCATCGCCGCATCGTCAGTGACTATCTGATCGCGGCGGGCGAGACGGTGATCAACATCATGGGCCCGGGCCGGCTGGAAGAGGCGCGGCTGACCCCGGGTGCGGTCATCCGCCCGGACGGCAGCGTGGTCTATCCCGCCTAGAACAGCCCATGCGCGCCGCCGACCCCGCCGATCACCGCGATCAGCGAGGCGGCCAGCAGCAGCACATGCATCCGGCCCATGCGGTCGAAATCCGCCGCCGGATCGGCCGAGGCCTTCATGCGGCGGTGCAGGAACAGCGGCTCGATTAGGAACAGCATGGCGGCAAAGACCAGCCAGACCGCGACCATGGCATGCATCCACCAATAGCCCGCCTCGGCGAAGCGGTCCCACATCGCGCCGCGCCAGACCATCCACAGCCCGCTGAGCCCGGCCAGCGCCACCCAAAGCCGCGCCTGGGCGGCAAAGCGGCCCTCGACGCGGTGAAAGGCGGCCAGCCGGCGCTCGGGCGGCTCGGCCCCGCGGATCGCCGGGATCAGCACCAGGGTGACGAAAGCCACCCCGCCGATCCACAAGAGCACCGCGACCACATGGACGATCCGCGCGATGGTCAGGTCGTCCATGCCGTGGTCCCTCAGGCCGCCAGAAGCTCGTCGGCCGGGCCGAAGAACTCGTAATGGATGCGCGCCGCCGGAACGCCCGCCAGCGACAGGGCCGAGACCGCCGCCCGCAGGAACGGGCGCGGGCCGCAGATATAGTAATCCGCCGTCGCGGCCGGCGTATTGGCCAGCAGCCATTCGTCGGTGATCAGCCCTGCGATGTCATAGTCGCGCCCCGCGACCTCATCCGCAAGCGGGGTCTGGTGGAAATCGGTGACGCGGATGTCGCTGCCCTGCTCTGCCAGCGCGCGGATATGGGCGCGCATGGCATGGGTGGCGCGGTCATGGGTGCCGTGGATGTAATGCACCGGCTGTTCGGCGCCCTTCTCGACCAGCCATTCCAGCATCGCCACCATCGGCGTCAGCCCGACCCCGCCCGAAAGGAGCACCACCGGCCGCTGCGGCAGCGCCTCGATGAAGAACTCGCCCGCCGGCGCCGCGACCTTCAGCACCGTGCCCAGCGGCTGCTCGTGCAGCCAGCCCGAGGCCAGGCCCATCGGCTCGCGCTTGACGCTGATGCGATAGCCCTGCCCGTCCGGCGCCGACGAGATTGAATAGTTGCGCTTGGCCGGCGGATGGCCGGGGATGTCGAACCAGAAGGTCAGGTATTGCCCCGGCAGATGCGCCATCACCGGGCCGCCATCGACCGGGCGCAGCACGAAGGACTTGATGACGCTGCTTTCGGTCACGACCTCGGCGATGCGGAAATCGCGCCAGCCGTTCCAGCCGCCGGGCGCGGCGTTCTGTTCGCCGTAAAGCCGCTTTTCCCGCGCGATCAGGATATTGGCGAGGAACCAATAGGCCTCGCCCCAGGCGGCCAGGATCTCGTCGGTGGCGGCATCGCCCAGCACATGCTTGATCGCGCCCAGCAGCGCCTCGGCGACATGCGGATAATGCTCGGGCAGGATCTGCAGGCCGACGTGTTTCTGCGCGATGCGCTCGACCGCCGGGGCCAGCGCGGCCAGGTTCTCGATACTGCCGGCATAGGCCAGGATGGCGCCGGTCAGCGCGCGCGGCTGGGCGTCGCTGGCGCCGTGGTGCGACTGGTTGAACAGGTCGCGGATCGCCGGGTCGCGGAACATGCGCGCATACATCTCGTGCACGATGGTCATGCCATGCGCTTCCAGCGCGGGCACGGTGGCCTTGACCAGTTCGATGGTGCGGGGGCTCAGAGCCTGGGTCATCGGATTCTCCTTGGCGCTGCGGCCGCAGGCGCGCGACTCGCAAATCATGTATTTCGGATACATCTATGCGGCAGGGTCAAATCATGCAATCAGGATGCATGTTTCAGGAAGGCGCCATGCGACTGACACGCTATACCGATTACGCCATGCGGGTGCTCTTGTATCTGGGCCGACAGCCCGACCGGCTGTGTTCCATCGCCGAGATCGCAAGGGCTTATGGAATCTCGCAAAATCACCTGATGAAGGTGATCAACGACCTGGTGAACGCCGGCTGGCTGGCCAGCACGCGCGGCCGGGCCGGCGGCATCCGGCTGGCGCGGCCGGCCGAGCAGATCAGCCTGGGTGCGGTCATTCGTCACACCGAGGCGGATTTCGACCTGGTCGGCTGCGGCAGCTGCATCATCGCCCCGGCCTGCGGGCTGACGCTGGCGCTGGACGAGGCGATGGAGGCGTTCCTGGCGGTTCTGGACCGCCAGACGCTGGCCGACGTGCTGGCGCGGCGCGGCGATTTCCTGCCGCTGCTGCATCCGGCCGGCGCCGCGGCCTAGGCGGCGGCCATGGCCGGCAGCCGCGCGGCCAGGCACCAGTCCAGCACCGCCCGGGGGTCGGGCGGCAGGGCTTGGGCAAGGCCGCCGGCGAATTCCAGGAAGGGCGGCAGGTTCAGCCCGTTCACGCCGACCAGCACCGGCAAGCCGCGCTCCAGCGCCGTGGCGATGGTGCCGGCCAGGCCGCGGCCCTCGGCCTCCTGCTTGCCGAACTTGTTCACCACCAGGAATTCGGCGCGGTCCAGCGCCGCCTCGGTCCAGGCCACCGAGCGTTCCAGCGAATCCGGGTTCAACCGGCAGCCGCGCGCCTCGGGGCCGCGATCGACGCTGATGCGCACCATCGGCCCGTCCGGCAGCAGCCGCAGGTCCATGTCGCACAGCGCCCGGTCGGCGCGGTCGACGTTGCTTTGCACGGTGCCGGCCAGGCGCAGGCCCTGCGACTCGAGCGACTCGACCACTTCGGACAGCAGCGCATCGATGGCGCCGCGGCCCGACAGCGTGACATAGGCCAGCTTCATGCCGCGCCCCCTTCCGCGTCGGCGCCCAGCGACACGCCCGTCACCTCAGCCCGCGCCACCAGCGCAGCGGTGAAGGCGCGGCTGGCGGCAACCCAGGCTGCCTTTTCGCGGGCCTCGCGCAGATGCGGCAGCACCGCGTCAAAGGGCAAGACGGCGCCCTCGGCCCTTGCATCCAGCCGGATCAGGTGGATGCCGTAGCGGGTCTCGACCGGTGCGCCGATCTCGCCTTCGGGGACCGTGGCCAGCGCCGCCTCGAACTCGGGCACCGTGTCGCCGGACGACAGCTGGCCCAGAAGCCCGCCGCTGTCCTTGGACGAACAGGCGCTGTGCCGCGCCGCCAGTTCCGCGAAGCGGCGCGGTGCCCGGCGCAATTCCTCCAGCACCTCGGCCGCCGCCTTGCGGGCCGCGTCGCGCGCGGCCGGGTCGCCGGGCGCGGCCGGGAACAGGATATGCGCCGCCTCGTAAAGCGAGGGCGCGCGGAACCGCTCGGGATGGGCGTCGTAGATCGCGCGCAGCGCCGCCTCGTCCGGGGCTTCGGGGGCGATGGCCTGATCCAGCAATTGCCGGATCAGCGCCTCGTCCTCGGTCTCCCACTGGCCGGGGGCCAGTTCGGCCGGATCGGCGGTCAGGCCCCGGGTGCGAGCCTCTTGCAGCAGGATCTCGCGCAGGGCCAGCGCCCGGGCGGCGGATTTCCACGCGAGGCCCGGCTTGCCCTTGGGCGCGGGGTGGTTCTGCGCCTCGGCCGCGATGCGCTCGGCGCTGATGGTGACGCCGTTGACGGTGACGGGGGGCAGCAGGGGTTTCATCTCCATCGCCGTCACTCCGCCGCCTGGCCCAGCGGATCCTGCGGCGCCGGCCGGTCGCGGCCGACGGCCTTGTGGGCCGTCGCCTCGCGCCCGGCGACGGTCGCCGCGATCGGGTTCAGCCCGACGCCCGCACGCGCGCCGCGTTTCGAGCGCACGATCTGATAGCCCGGCCGCCACAGATAGCGCACCGGCGCGGACAGCATGTGCACCAGCCGGGTGAAGGGGAACAGCAGGAAGATCGTCAACCCCAGCAGGATATGCAGCTTGAAGATCAGCGCGACCCCCTCCAGATGCGCGGCGGGGTCGGCGCCGAAATAGGCGATGCCCTGCGCCCATTGCATCAGCTTGACCATCTCGTGCCCGTCCAGATGCTGGGCCGAGACGAAGATCGTGCAGAGCCCCAGCGTCAGTTGCAGCATCAGCAGGACCAGGATGCCGGTATCGGCCAGGGTGGAATTGGCCCGGACGCGCGGGTCCGTCAGCCGGCGATGCAGCAGGATCAGCCCGCCGACCATGGCGAGGATGCCGGCAAAGCCGCCCATCGCCATGGCGAAGACCTGCTTCGCGCCATGGCTGATCCCCAGCGCGTCCCAGAAGGCGACCGGCGTCAGCAGGCCGACGAAATGCCCGCCCAGGATCATCAGCACGCCCAGGTGGAACAGCACCGAGCCCAGCACGAACTGCTTGCGGCGCAGAAGCTGGCTCGACGAGGATTTCCAGGTGAAGGGCTCGGTCTCGTAGCGGACGATGGCGCCCAGGATCATCACCGTGATGGCGATATAGGGGAAAACTCCGAACAGGAAATGGTTCATCTGTCGCTCCTCAGCTTGCGGCCCGCGCCGCGGGGGCGCCGGGATCCATGCGGGCAAGAAGATCGCGGCTGACCGGGCAGCCGGCATTGGGATCGGGACCGAAGGTCACCTGCGCCTCGGACCAGACCGCATCCAGCGCGGCCAGGTCCTCGGGGTCGTCGTCCTTGACGGCCAGCAGGGTCTGGACCTCCTCGGCGGCCGGGTCGGCCTCGGCGATGGCGACCAGCACCTCGAGCACCGCGGCATAGGCGGCGTCGCGCCGCACCAGGCGTTCCCCCAGCGCGACCAGGATATGGCCGGCGCCCTGCAGGATCTCGCGCGCCTCGGCCAGCGGCCGGGTCGAGAGGTATTCCAGCAGCACCGGCAGGTGGTCGGGCAGTTCCGTGCCGCCCAGGTCGAAGCCGCCGGCACGATACATCTCCAAGAGATCGACCATGGCGCCGCCGCGGTCGCGGCTTTCGCCATGGATGTGCTCGAAGAGGTTCAGCGACAGCGTGCGCGACCGGTCGAAGAGCAGCACATAGCGTTCCTGGAGGTCGTAGAGATCACCCCGCGCCAGGTCGCGCAGCAGGGGCGCCAGCGTGTCCATGCGCTTGGGGCCCAGCAGCCCGTCGGCATGCAGCAGCGCGTCGATCTCGGGGATGGCCTGCTGCAACTCCTCGGACGGATAGCTCAGCAGCAGCGAGAGTGCCTTGAAGGTTTTCATGCGATGAACTCCTGCGGGCTGCGGAACTTCTTGCCCGAGAACAGCTTGGCGCCGCTGTGGCCCGACGAGCAGCCGTTGCCGTCGGTGAAGCTGCAGCCGCCCTTCAGGTCATAGGCATCCTCGACCAGCTCGCGATGCGTGGTCGGGATGACGAAGCGGTCCTCGTAATTGGCGATGGCGAGAAGGTTGTACATCTCGTCGATCTGGTGCGGGGTCAGGCCGACGCGCTTGGCGACGCCCAGGTTCACCACGCCGTCCACGGTCTTCGAGCGCATGTAGCTGCGCATCGCCAGCATCCGCTCCAAGGCCGAGGCGACCGGGGCCTCGTCGCCGGCGGTCAGCATGTTCGCCAGGTAACGCAGCGGGATACGCAGCGACCGCACGTCGGGCATGTCGTCCTGCGCGGCGATCTTGCCGGCCTCGGCGGCGTTCTGGATCGGCGACAGCGGCGGCACATACCAGACCATCGGCAGCGTCCGGTATTCGGGATGCAGCGGGAAGGCGATCTTCCACTCCATCGCCATCTTCCAGATGGGCGAGTTCTGCGCGCCCTTGATCCAGTCCTCGGGGACGCCCTCGGCGCGCGCCGCGGCGATCACCTCGGGGTCGTTCGGGTCCAGGAACACGCCCAGCTGCGCGTCATAGAGGTCCATTTCCGACTCGGTCGCGGCGGCCTCGGCGATCTTGTCGGCGTCATAGAGCATCACGCCCAGATAGCGGATGCGCCCGACGCAGGTTTCCGAACAGACCGTGGGCTGGCCGCTTTCCAGGCGCGGATAGCACAGGATGCATTTTTCCGATTTGCCCGAGGACCAGTTGTAATAGATCTTCTTGTAGGGGCAGCCGGACACGCACATGCGCCAGCCCCGGCATTTCTCCTGGTCGATCAGGACGACGCCGTCGTCCTCGCGCTTGTAGATCGCGCCCGAGGGGCAGGAGGCGACGCAGGCCGGGTTCAGGCAATGCTCGCAGAGCCGCGGCAGATACATCATGAAGGTATTCTCATACTCTCCGTAGATGTCCTTCTGCACGCCCTCGAAATTGTAGTCCTTGCTGCGTTTCTCGAACTCGCCGCCCAGGATCTCTTCCCAGTTCGGGCCCCATTCGATCTTTTCCATCCGCTCGCCGGTGATCTTGGAACGCGGCCGGGCGGTCGGGAACGCCTGCATTTCCGGCGCCGATTTCAGGTGGTCGTAGTCGAAATCGAAGGGCTCGTAGAAATCGTCGATCTCGGGCAGGTCGGGGTTGGCGAAGATATTGGCCAGGATGCGCCACTTGCCGCCCTGCTTGGGTTGCAGGTGGCCGGCCCGGGTCCGGGTCCAGCCGCCGTTCCAGCGCTTCTGGTTCTCCCAATCCTTGGGATAGCCGATGCCGGGCTTGGTCTCGACGTTGTTGAACCAAGCGTATTCGACCCCCTCGCGCGAGGTCCAGACGTTCTTGCAGGTGACCGAGCAGGTATGGCAACCGATACACTTGTCCAGGTTCAGCACCATGCCGATTTGCGCACGAACTTTCATTCCGCTGCCTCCACGTTTTGGGTTGCGGGTTGGTCGAGCCAGTCGACCTGATCGAGTTTGCGGACGATGACGAATTCGTCCCGGTTGGCCCCCACGGTGCCATAGTAGTTGAAGCCGTAGGCCAGCTGCGCATAGCCGCCGATCATGTGGGTGGGCTTCGGCACGATGCGGGTGACCGAGTTGTGGATGCCGCCGCGCTTGCCGGTGACTTTCGAGCCGGGCGTGTTCACGATCTTTTCCTGGGCGTGATACATGAACATGCTGCCTTCCTTGATGCGCTGGCTGACCACCGCGCGGGCGGTGATGGCGCCGTTGGCATTGAAGACCTCGACCCAGTCGTTATCGACCACGCCCGCCTTTTTCGCGTCCAGTTCGGAAATCCACACCACCGGGCCGCCGCGGTTCAGCGTCAGCATCAGCAGGTTGTCGGTATAGGTCGAGTGGATGCCCCATTTCTGGTGCGGCGTCAGGAAGTTCAGCACGACATGCTTTTCGGCCGAACCCAGCGAGCGGGTCGCGGCATGGCCCACGGTCTTCAGGTCGACCGGCGGGCGCCAGGTCACGAAGGCCTCGCCAAAGGCGCGCATCCATTCGTGGTCCTGATACAGTTGCTGGCGGCCGGTGACGGTGCGCCACGGGATCAGTTCATGCACGTTGGTCCAGCCGGCGTTGTAGCAGACCTCCTCGCTTTCGATGCCCGACCAAGTGGGACTGGAGATGATCTTCCTCGGTTGCGCCGCGATGTCGCGGAAGCGGATCTTCTCGTCCTCCTTGACCTCGGCCAGGTGCTTGTGGCTGATGCCGGTGGCCTTGGACAGCGCCTCCCAGGCCTTGACGGCAACCTCGCCATTGGTCTCGGGGGCCAGCATCAGCACCACCTCGGCGGCGTCGATGGCGGTGTCGATACGGGCCATGCCCTGGGTCGCGCCCTCTTCCGTCACGGTGCCGTTCAACGCCTTCAGGTGATGCACCTCGGTCTTGGTGTCCCAGGCGATGCCCTTGCCACCATTGCCGATCTTTTCCATCAGCGGCCCAAGCGCGGTGAACCGCTTGTAGAGGTTCGGGTAATCGCGCGTGACCTCGATATAGGCCGGCGCGGTCTGGCCGGGGATCAGCTCGCATTGCCCCTGTTTCCAGTCGGCGACGAAGGGCTGGGCCAACTCGCCCGCGCTGTCATGCTGCAAGGGCAATTGCACCACGTCGGTTTCCACCCCCAGCACGCCCGGCGCCAGGTCCGAGAATTTCTTCGCGATCGCCTTGAATATCTCCCAGTCGGATTTCGATTCATACGCCGGGTCCACCGCCGCCTGCAGCGGGTGGATGAACGGATGCATGTCCGAGGTGTTCATGTCGTCCTTTTCGTACCAGCTCGCGGTCGGCAGGACGATGTCGGCATAGACGGCGGTGGTGGACATGCGGAAGTCGATGGTCATCAGCAGGTCCAGCTTGCCCTGCGGCGCATCGTCGTGCCAGACGGCCTCGACCGGCTTCACGCCGCCCTCCTCGCCCAGGTCCTTGCCCTGCACGCCGTGGTCGGTGCCCAGAAGGTGCTTGAGGAAATACTCATGCCCCTTGCCCGAAGACCCCAGCAGGTTCGAGCGCCAGACGAACAGGTTGCGCGGCCAGTTCTGCGGCGCATCGGGGTCCTCGCAGGACATCTCCAGCGCACCGGATTTCAGGCCGCGGGCGACATAATCCTTGACCTCGATGCCTTCGGCCTTGGCGGCGCGGCCCACCTCCAGCGGGTTCTGGCGCAGTTGCGGGGCGGAGGGCAGCCAGCCCATGCGCTCGGCGCGAATGTTGTAGTCGATCAGGCTGAGCCGGTCCCAGTCGCCCTTCGGCGCGGTGGGCGACAGCAGTTCGCGCGCCGTCACCGTCTCATAGCGCCACTGGTCGGTATGGGCATAGAAGGCGCTGGTCGCGTTCATGTGGCGCGGCGGGCGCGCCCAGTCCAGCGCAAAGGCCAGCGCCGTCCAGCCGGTCTGCGGGCGCAGCTTTTCCTGGCCCACGTAATGCGCCCAGCCGCCACCGGACTGGCCGACGCAGCCGCACATCACCAGCATGTTGATGACGGCGCGATAGTTCATGTCCATGTGGAACCAGTGGTTCATCGCCGCGCCGATGATGACCATGGACTTGCCATTGGTCTTTTCGGCATTGCTGGCGAATTCCCGCGCCACCTGGATGATCTTGTCGCGGCGCACGCCGGTGATGCGTTCCGCCCAGGCCGGGGTGAAGACCACGTCCTCGTCATAGCTGGTCGCGACGTTCTCGCCGCCCAGGCCGCGGTCGAGGCTGTAGTTGGCGCAAAACAAGTCGAACACCGTGGCGACCAGCGCCTCGCTGCCGTCGGCCAGCACCATGCGCTTGACCGGCACGTTGCGGGTCAGCACCTCGCCGCGGTCGTCGACGGCGAATCCGTTGGTCGCCGCGCCGCCGAACCAGGGGAAGTCGACCGCGGCCACGTCGTCGCGATCCTCTTCCAGGATCAGGCTCATCTTCAGCCGGACCTCGGCGTCGCCGGCCTTCTGCTCCAGGTTCCAGCGGCCCTGCTCGCCCCAGCGGAAGCCGATAGAGCCGTTCGGGACCACCAGGTCGCCGGTGTTCTCGTCGATGGCGACGGTCTTCCATTCCGGGTTGTTCTGCTGTCCCAGCCCACCGTCCAGGTCCGAGGCGCGCAGCTGCCGGCCCGGCACCAGCCGGCCGTCCTGTTCGTCCAGGCGCACCAGCATCGGCATGTCGGAATAGCGCCGGCAGTAATCCTCGAAATATTCGGCCTGCCGATCCAGGTGGAATTCGCGCAGGATGACATGGCCGAAGGCCATGCCGATGGCGGCGTCGGTGCCCTGCTTGGCGTTCAGCCAGATGTCGCCGAACTTGGCCGCCTCGGAATAGTCGGGGCAGATCACCGCCGACTTGGTGCCGCGATAGCGCGCCTCGGTATAGAAATGCGCGTCGGGCGTCCGGGTCTGCGGCACGTTCGAGCCCCAGAGGATCAGGTAGCCGGCATTATACCAATCGGCCGATTCCGGCACGTCGGTCTGCTCGCCCCAGGTCTGCGGGCTGGCCGGCGGCAGGTCGCAATACCAGTCATAGAAGGACATGCAGGTGCCGCCCAGAAGCGACAGGTAGCGCGTGCCGGCGGCATAGGAGATCATCGACATGGCCGGGATCGGCGAGAAGCCGAAGACCCGGTCGGGGCCGTAGGTCTTGGCGGTATAGAGGTTCGCGGCGGCGGCGATCTCCAGCGCCTCGTCCCAGGTGGCGCGCACGAAACCGCCCTTGCCGCGGATGCGGGTATAGCTTTCGCGCGCGGCCGGGTCGGTCTGGATGGCTGTCCAGGCCTCGATCGGCGACATGGTCCGGCGCTTTTCGCGCCAGAGCCGCATCAGCCTGCCGCGGATCAGCGGCGTCTTCACCCGGTTCGCGGAATACAGATACCAGCTGTAGCTCGCGCCGCGCGCGCAGCCGCGCGGTTCGTGGTTGGGCAGGCCGGGCCGGGTCCGGGGATAGTCGGTCTGCTGGGTTTCCCAGGTCACGATCCCCGACTTGACGTAGATCTTCCATGAGCAGGAGCCCGTGCAGTTCACCCCATGGGTCGAGCGCACGATCTTGTCGTGGCGCCAGCGGGCGCGATAGGTGTCCTCCCAGTCGCGGCTTTCGATGGTGGTCTGACCGTGCCCGTCCGCGAACGTGTCCTTGCGCAGCGGCGCCAGGAAGTTCAGGCGATCCAGAAGATGGCTCATGGCTCTCTCCGTTTCTTTTCAGGTTATTCGGCGGGGGCGGCGATGGCCGCGCGCCCGTGTTCGATGTCGTGCAGCAATCCGCCACGCCGGGTGTAGACGCTCCAGGTGACGGCGATGCAGAGCACGTAGAAGACCAGGAAGCCCCAGAGCGCCGCGCCGGCGCCGCCGGTCAGCTGGATGGAGCTGCCGAAGGCCTTCGGGATGAAGAAGCCGCCGTAGCCGCCGATGGCCGCGGTGAAGGCGACGATGGCCGCGGATTCACGCTCGGCCTGGCGACGGCGCTCTTCGGCGGTGGCGTTCGGGTAGAGCCGCGCGATCTCCTTGCGCATGATCACGGGGATCATCTGGAAGGTGGACGAGTTGCCCACGCCCGAGAAGAAGAACAGCGCCATGAAGCCCGCGAAGAACAGCGCAAAGCTGCCGCCGTTCAGCCCCTGGATGATAACCACGACCGAGGCGATCATGCCCAGGAACACGCCGAAGGTGACGCGCCCGCCGCCGACCCGGTCGGCCATCCAGCCGCTGCCCGCCCGGCTGAGCGCGCCGATCAGCGGCCCGAGGAAGGCGTATTGCAGCGCGTTGACGCCCGGGAAGGCCAGTTTCGTCAGCATCGGGAAGGCGGCGGAATAGCCGATGAAGCTGCCGAAGGTGCCGACGTAGAGCAGGCACATGATCCAGTTGTGCCGGCGGCTGAAGATCACCGCCTGTTCGCGGAAGCTCGATTTCGCATCGGCGATGTCGTTCATCCCCAGCCAGGCCGCGATGGTCGAGGCCAGGATGAAGGGCACCCAGACGAAGCCCGCGTTCTGCATCCAGACCTGGCCGCCGTCCGACAGCTGCTGCGGCTGGCCGCCGAGCGCGCCGAAGACGCCCATGGTGATGACGACGGGCACCAGGAACTGCATGATCGACACGCCCAGGTTGCCCAGGCCCGCGTTCAGCGCCATGGCATTGCCCTTTTCCGAGCGCGGGAAGAAGAAGCCGATATTGGCCATCGAGGACGAGAAGTTGCCGCCTCCCAGCCCGCACAGCAGCGCCAGCACGACGAAGATCAGATAGGGCGTTTCCGGGTTCTGCACGGCATAGCCGATGCCCATGGCCGGGATCAGCAGCGAGGCGGTGGAAATCGTCGTCCACAGCCGCCCGCCGAAGATCGGCACCATGAAGCTGTAGAAGATGCGCAGCGTCGCCCCCGACAGCGCCGGCAGCGCCGCCAGCCAGAACAGCTGGTCCTGGCTGAAGCTGAAGCCGATGGCGGGCAGCCGCGCGATCACGACCGACCAGACCATCCAGACCGCGAAGGCCAGCGTCAGCGCCGGGATCGACAGCCACAGGTTGCGGCGCGCGATGCGGCGGCCCTTGTCGGCCCAGAATTGCGCGTCCTCGGGGCGCCAGTCCTGGATCGTCTTGGGCATCTCGGTCTTGCCGGGGACGTGGATCTCGGCCAGTTCGGCAAAGGCCGGCAGCTGGTCCAGCGCCTTGCCCTGGGCCTGCCGCTCCATGGCGCGGATCGAGAAATGCATCCAGGCCATCGACACAACGACCACGACCAGCAGCAGGACGAAGCACGAGGTATAGACGCCGGTCAGGTCCAGGAGCGCGCCGAAGACGATGGGCAGGATGAAGCCGCCCAGGCCGCCGATCATGCCCACCAGACCGCCGACGGCGCCGACGTGGTTCGGGTAATAGACCGGGATGTGCTTGAAGACCGCGGCCTTGCCCAGGCTCATGAAGAAGCCCAGCGCAAACAGCGTGGCGACGAAGGGCCACAGGTCCATCCGGGTCGAGAACGAGATCATGCCGTTCTTGCCGTGGATGACGTAATCGGTCGGCGGATAGGACAGCATGAACAGGAAGACGGCGGCAAAGCCGAAGGTCCAGTACATCACCGTCCGCGCGCCGAAGCGGTCCGACAGCGCGCCGCCATAGGCGCGGAACACGCTCGCCGACAGGCTGAAGGCCGCCGCCGCCATGCCGGCCGTGCGCACCTCGACGCCATAGACGTCGGTCAGGTAATGCGGCAGCCACAGCGCCAGCGCGACGAAGCCGCCGAAGACGAAGAAGTAATACAGCGAGAAGCGCCAGACCTGCAGGTTCTTCAGCGGCGCGAATTGCTCGGCCAGCGTCGGCGCCTTGACGCCGCGTGCCTTGCGCTCGGCGAAATCCGGGTCGTCCTTGGCCAGCAGCCAGAAGGCCACGCCCATCAGCGCGATGGCGGCGGCCCAGATCTCGGCCACGCCCTGCCAGCCCATGGCGACCAGCACGAAGGGCGCCAGGAACTTGGTCACGGCCGCGCCGACATTGCCCATGCCGAAGGTGCCGAGCGCCAGGCCCTGCTTCTCGGCCGGGAACCATTTCGACACATAGGCCACGCCGATGATGAAGGACCCGCCCGCCAGGCCGACGCCAAGCGCGGCCAAGAGGAAGGTGGCATAGCTGTCGGCCAGCGTCAGCAGATAGGTCGCGACGCCGGTCAGGATCATTTGCAGCGCGAACACCAGGCGGCCGCCGAAACGCTCGGTCCAGACGCCCAGGATCAGCCGGGTCAGCGAGCCGGTCAGCACCGGCGTGGCGATCAGCAGCCCGTATTGGAATTCGGAAAGGTCCAGCTCGGCCTTGATGGTGATCCCGATGATCGAGAAGATCGTCCACACGGCGAAGCACAGGGTAAAGGCCAATGTGCTGAGCCAAAGCGCGCGCTGCTGGTCGGCGCGGGACGGGGAATGGTGTTCCGGCATGACTTTCTCCTGTCATCCGCTTCGCCTGTCACGCGAAGGGTCGAAGGATGCGAAGCACGCAGGGGAAAAACCATGTTTGATGTAGATCAATCAATGATCCACCACCCCCGGAATCGCACGCGGATTGCGTTTGGATCGTCGCCAGCACGGCCAAAGTCGATTGATGACTTGCATGAAGGCGCGCTTGTGCTTGTGCTTTCCATGGCGTTCAGTTATCAAAAATCAAGCATCCAAATGACAAAGATCGATTCATGCGCGAAGAGGACAAGGCCGGCATCCGCGAATTGCCGCTGTTCCGCGAGGTTTCCAGCGAAACCTTCCAAGGGCTGATGGCGGCCAGCTATTCCCAGGTGTTTCCGCCGAAGCTGGACCTGTTCGGCCAGGGCGACCGCGCCGATTTCCTGCATATCCTGATCGAGGGCGGCGTGGCGCTGCATGCGCAATGGAACGGGCGCGACGCGGTGATGACGCTGCTGCGGCCGGTGTCCAGCTTCATCCTGGCCGCCTGCATCCGCGACATGCCCTATCTGATGTCGGCGCGCACGCTGGAGCGTTCGACCATCGTGATGATTCCGGCGGTGGACCTGCGCGCGGCGATCCGCCGCGACGGCGACCTTGCCGCGGCGGTGATGTTCGAGCTTGCGGGCAGCTATCGCAGCATGGTCCGGCAATCCAAGAACCTCAAGCTGCGCACGGCGCGCGAAAGGCTGGCGGCTTGGCTGCTGGCGCAGGCGCATCGGCAGGGCCGGGTCAACAGCTTCCTGCTGCCGGTGGAAAAGCGCGACCTGGCCTCGTATCTGGGCATGACGCCCGAAAGCCTGTCGCGCGCGCTCGGCGGGCTCAAGTCCGATGGCATCGCGCTGGACGGCGCCCGCGTCATCATCACCGACTGGAATCGGCTGGCCGCCGTCGCCGCCTACGACCCGTTGATCGACAAGCTGATCGACAAATGGGGCGAGGACACCTGATCCGGCCCATTCGGGCTGTGATGCGGCGCCGGTTGTGCTAGCCCTTGGGCAACGCCCTGCCCTGCCGAGACCCGCATGCCGCCCGATCTTGCCGAACTGCCGATCTTTTCCACCCTGACGCCTGATCAGCTGGCCATCGTGGCCCAGGGCATGACCCGCGTGACGCTGGACCAGGGCGAGAACCTGTTCCTGCAGGGCGATCCGGCGGCGCGCTTCTTCCTGCTGATCGAGGGCCGGCTGAAGGTCACGCAGCTGACCGAGGACGGCCAGCAGTTCATCGTCCGCATCGTCCACCCGGGCGAGCTTTGCGGCTTCGGTCCCGCCATCGGCCGCACGATCTTCCCGGGCAGCGCCGAGGCCATCCTGCCCTGCCGCCTGCTGGCCTGGCCCCGCGCGCGCTGGGAGCCGCTGATCGCCGCGGCGCCGGCGCTGGCCGTCTCGGCCATCCAGGCGGTCGGGCGCAAGCTCGACGAGGCCCATACCCGCCTGCGCGAGATGACGACCGAGGACGCCGGCCGGCGCATCGCGCATCTGCTCCTGCGCCTGGCCCGCCATGCCGGGCCCGGGCCGGACCCGGTCGAGATCCCCTTTCCCATCACCCGCCAGGACATCGCCGACATGAGCGGCAACACGCTGCACACCGCCTCGCGCATCATGGCGGCGTGGGAGGCCGAGGGCATCCTGCTGCGCGCCCGGCGCAAGGTCATCATCGCCGATACCGCCGGGCTGGCCGCCATCGCCGAAACCCGCGACTGACCGGCGCAATTTGACCCAGCGCAAAGTCGGGGCCTGTCCGGCTTGCTAGGCAGCGACCGTGTTTGCAAGGAGACAGGACATGAAACGCATTCTGAGCATCGCCCTCGCGCTTGGCGTGTTGGCCGGTCCGGCGCTGGCCGCCGACCATCAGGTGCAGATGATGAACAAGGGCGCCGACGGCGCCATGGTGTTCGAACCCGCCTTCGTGAAGGCCGAGGTCGGCGACACCGTGACCTTCGTGCCCAAGGACAAGGGCCACGACGTCGTCTCGCTGCCCGGCATGCTGCCCGAGGGCGTGGCCGAGTTCGAATCGAAGCTGAACGAGGAATTCGTGCTGACGCTGGACAAGCCCGGCCTCTATGGCGTCAAATGCAAGCCGCACCTGCCCATGGGCATGGTGGCGCTGATCCAGGCCGGCGCCGACGCCTCGAACTATGACGCGGTCGCCACGGGCAAGCTGCCCAAGAAGGCGCGCGCGCGCATGGATGCCGGACTGGCGCAGGTCACGCGCTGAGCAGATACCGCGATGCCCGTCGCCGGCCCTTGCGGGCGACGGGCGAATGCGTCGAGCAGGAAAGGGCACGCGGATGACGAAGACCAAGGTTGCACCGGCTCGGGGCGGCATTCCACGCGGATTGTCGCGCACCGGGCCGGTGCTGTTTTCCTATGGCTTCCGGCCGTTCTTCCTGGGCGGCGCGGTCTGGGCCGTGCTCGCCATGGCGCTGTGGGTCGCGGCCGTCAGCGGCCACGCCCAGCCGGGCGGCGATTACGGTGCGGCGAACTGGCACATGCACGAGATGCTGTTCGGCTTCGCCTCGGCGGTGCTCTCGGGCTTCCTGATGACAGCGGTGCCGAACTGGACCGGGCGCATGCCGCTGTCGGGCCGGCCGCTGATGGCGCTGGCGGCGCTGTGGCTGATCGGCCGGCTGGCGCTGACCTTTCCGCCCGCGGGCGCGGTCTGGCTGGGGGTGCTGGCGGATGCGCTGTTCCTGCCGGTCATGGCCGCGGTCTTCGCGATCGAGATCATCGCCGGGCGCAAGTGGCGCGACCTCAAGGTCGCGGGCGCCGTCACGGTGCTGGCGCTGGCGAACCTGGGCTTTCACCTCGCCGCGCTAGGCGGCGGCGACACCGGGATGGCGGCGCGGCTGGCGATCTCGGCCTATATCATGCTGATCGTCATCATCGGCGGCCGCATCACCCCCAGCTTCACCCGCAACTGGCTGGCGCGGCGCGGCCCCGGCCCGCTGCCGATTCCCTACAACCGTTTCGACACGCTGGTCGCCTGCGCCTCGGGCGTGACACTGGCCGCCTGGGTGCTGGCGCCGGAAAGCCCGGCCGTGGCCGTGCTGGGCCCGGTCGCGGCGGCGCTGAACTTGGCGCGGATGCTGCGCTGGCGCGGCTGGCGCACCTGGGCCGAGCCCTTGGTGCTGGCGCTGCACGGCGGCTATGCCATGCTGGCCCTGGGCTTCGCGGCCATCGGCCTGGCGGGACTGGGCCTGCTCAGCACGGCGGGGGCGCTGCATGTCTTTGCCGTCGGCGCCATCGGCGGCGAGATGCTGGCCGTCATGGGCCGCGCCACCCGCGGCCATACCGGGCGCGCGCTGACGGCCTCGACGCTGACCGGCATCAGCTATGTGGCGATCTGGGCCGCGGCGGTGCTGCGGCCGCTGGCGGAATTCGGCGATTACGACATGCTGGTCCACCTGGCCGGCGGGGCCTGGATGCTGGGCTTCGGCCTTTACGTGCTGGAATATGCCCCGATGCTGATCCGGGCGCGCAAGGACCTGCGCGCCTGATCCGCCTCAGCCCTTTCGGCGCAGCAGAAGCCGGAACCCGCTGCCATCGGTGGCGGGGTTTCCGGCCCACTGGTGCCCGGCCGCGCCCAGCTCGGCCAGCAGCGCCGCCGGCTCCTCGGCCAGCAGCGCGAACAGCACGTCGCCCGGCGGGATGCGCTGGAAGGTCGCGAGCAGACGCTGCGCCGCCTCGTCCGGGCTGCGGTCGGTCAGGTCCAGATGCGCCATCGGCTCGGGCCAGCCGAAGGCGTCGAGCGCGCTGCCTGCGCCCAGCCCACGCGCGGCGGGGGCGAAGTCGATCTGCCAGCCCTTGTCGGCCAGCCGGGTCTCGCTGTGCTCATAGCCGCGCCGGGCCATGACCCGGAACAGCGGCACCGGGCGAAACGGCGCGATCAGGCGCAGGACCTGACCCTGCGACAGGCCATCGACCGCCGCCAGGATCACGCCCAGGGGCTCGTCGCCCTGGGCCAGGATCGGGCGAACATCCAGCGTGACGATCTCGGGCTCCATGGGTTCTCCTCCCCTGTGGCTGTATCGTGTCAGGTAAAGCGCAGTTCCCGCCCCTCGGCATCCAGAACCCGCACCTCGACCCCCGGCAGGCGGTCGAGCGCTGCCCGGATCGCCGGCGCGGGCGCGAGGCTGAGTCCGGTCGAAAGCCCATCCGCCAGCCCGGCGCTGTCGGCGATGACCGAGACGCGCGCCCAATCCGTGCGCGCCGTGCCGGTGGCGGGATCGATCAGCTGCGGCAGCTTGCCCTCGGCGTCGAAGCAGAAGCCGCGCGCCTCGGTGGTGGCCAGCGCGCGGTCGGTGAGCAGCGCCTGCCCGCCGCCGGCCAGCGTGACGGCCCAGGGCTCATGCGCGCTGCGCCCGCCGATGGCGCGGAATTCGCCCATGTCGACCAGCGTGTGCTCGGCCCCGCCGGCGCGCAGCAGATCGGTGATGCGGTCGGTGATGACCCCCTGGGCGATGCCGTTCAGCGTCAGCGCCTGGCCCGGCGCCATCAGGATGCGTTCGCGGCTGATGCGGATGCGCTGGAAACCCAGGCTGGGCCGCGCCGCCGCAATGGCCTGCGCATCGCCCGCGGCATAGGCGCGCCACAGCGGCTGCACAGTCGGGTCGAAGCGGCCGCCGGTCGCGGCGTGGACATCCGAGGCCAGCCGCAGCGCCGCCAGCATCTCGGGGCTCGGGGCCAGCAGGTAGCCGTCGCGGTTCAGCCGCGACAGCTCGGATTCGGCGCGATAGAGGGTGAAGATCGCCTCGAGCCGGCGCAGCTCGGCCGCGGTCTCGCGCAGCAGGACCTGGGCGCGGGCCGGGTCAGGATGGTTCAGGATCAGCGTGGTCGGCGCACCCATGGCCTGGCCGCGCCAGACCGTCGCCTGCGGCGCCGCCAAGAGCCCGCGCGGCGAGAGCAGCGCCGCCCCGGCGACGGCGGCCGAGATGGTCAGAAAGCGGCGGCGGTCAATGCGCATGGTCAGCCTCCGCCTGATCGGTGTCGGCCCCGCCGCCCAGCACCTCGTCCGGGGTCAGTTCGTCGAAGCTTTGCACCGTGCCGCCTTTTTCCCGGGCGAAATCCTCGGCACCGCCGCGGGTGCCGAAGGGCACGATCTCGGCCCCGCCCATTGCCGCCTCGACCTTGGCGCCGACGACATAGAAGGCTTTCCTGGCGTCGATCCAGTTGTCGGCGCCGGGATCGGCCCAGCTTTCCGCCTTGGCCATGTCCGAGACATAGAGCCCGCCGTAATCCTTGACCTCATCCGGCATCATGGTGAAGGCCACCGTGTCGCGGGCCGAGGAGAACCAATAGGCGCCCATGTCCTTCGACAGCACCACCTGGCCCTTGGGCCCTTCGTGCTCGATCAGGTTCATGCCGCAATAGCGGCCGACGGCCTCGGCGGTCATGGTCTCGGGCGGCAGGGTGGCGGCGGCATCCTGCTTGCAGCCCATCAGCGGCAGCACCAGCAGGGCGGCGATCAGCAAGGGTTTCATCTAGAGGTTCCTCCGCGCGAATACGGTCATGGCCAGCGCCAGCGGCGCCAGGCACCAGGCCAGCAGCGCCCCGGCCAGAAGCGCCGGCGTCAGGTGGGAATTGTCATAGACCCCGCCCATGCCCGACAGCAGGGCGGCGCTGCCCTCGCCCAGCGTCAGCAGGCGATAGGCGTCGGTCGGGTTGGCCAGCAGCGCCGCGTCCATCAGCCCGCCCGGCACGGCATGGCCGCCGCGCGCCACCAGCGCCGCCAGCAGCGCCATGTCGTAAAGCGCGACGAAGAACAGCCATAGCCCGATGGCGATGCCGGCGGCGGTCGAGCTTTCCTGCACCATGCTCGAGGCCAGCACCCCCAGCCCCAGGAACACCGCGCCCAGCAGCACCGAGACGGCGGTCATGAAGGCGAAGGCCTGCCAGCCCTCGGCGCCGTGGCGCCAGATCACGAAGACGGCGGCGCAGCCGAAGCCGATCACCGTCGCCAGTGCCAAGATGGCGAGCTGGCCCAGGAACTTGCCGGCGACGACCTGCCAGCGCGCCAAGGGGTGGCTCAGCAGCAGCAGCAGGGTGCCGCGCTCGGCCTCGCGGGTGATGCTGTCATGCGAGAGCAGCAGCGCGATCAGCGGCACCAGGAAGATGGTCAGGCTCGCCAGCCCCACCACCACCACGTCCAGCGCCCCGGTCGCGGTCGAGCCGGTCGGCGCCGAGCCCAGGGCGGCGATGGCCCCGGCCAGCGCCGCCATGACGGCGGTCATCGAGACCACCCAGCGGTTGCGCACCCCTTCGGCCAGTTCGCGGCGGGCAATGGTCAGGATCGCGGACATCAGGCGGCCTCGCGTTGCAGGAAATGGGCATAGATATCGTCGAGGCTGGGATCCTCCAGCGTGATCCGGGTCGCGCCCTGGTCCAGGAGCGCGCGCAGCACGGCAGGCTTCTCGTCCTGGCCCAGTTCGATGCGCCGCGGCGCGCCGTCCAAGACGCAGGACAGGCGCGAGGGCAGCCCGGCCAGCGCCCGCAACTCCTCGAGCGTTCCGTCGGCGATCTTGCGGCCGCGGTTCAGCACGATGACCCGCTCGGCATGGCCTTCCAGCTCGGTCAGCGCGTGCGAGGACAGAAGCACCGTCGCCCCCGCCTGCGCCCGTTCGGCGACGATGCCGTAAAGCTCGCGCCGGAGCGCCGGGTCGAGACCCGAGGTCGGCTCGTCCAGAAGCAGCAGGCGCGGATCGCCCAAGAGCGCCTGCGCCAGGCCCAGACGTTGCCGCATGCCCTTGGAATAGGTGCGCACCGGCCGGTCGGCGGCCTCCGACAGCCCGACGCGGGCGAAAAGCGCGTCGTGACCGCGCGCCGGCAGGCCCTTCAGCCGGGCATAGAAGCCCAGCGTCTCGCGCCCGGAAAAGGCCAGGTGGAACTGCACGCTTTCCGGCAGATAGCCAAGCGCACGCCGCGCCGCCTTGTCGCCGGGATCGGCGCCCAGCACGGTCAGCTCGCCGCCATCGGGGCGGGTCAGGCCCAGCATCATCTTGATCTGCGTGGTCTTGCCGGCGCCGTTATGGCCGACCAGCGCCACCACCTGCCCCGGCTCCAGCGCATAGGACAGGTCGCTGACCACGGCGCGGCCGCTATAGAGCTTGCTGACGCGGTCAAGGATCACGGTCATCTACAGCGGCCTTTCGGAATTCGGGCGCATCAGCGCATGGCTGTCGGTGACGCCGCCCGGCAGCAGCGCGGGGAAGCGGCTTTGCGCGAAGCGCAGGATCTGCACGGCGGGGCTGGTCAGCAGCAACCGGGCCTGCGGCGCGGTCCACATCACCTTGTCCACCATGTCGTTCGGGCGATAGGGACTGTCGGCCAGCCCGTCGCCGTCCAGGTCGAAGGCGGCATTGTCGGACCAATAGTTGCCGATGCCGTCCAGCGACCATTCCAGATAGCGGGTGCCGACATATTTCACCTGGATGCGGTTGCCGATGAAATCGTTGCGGCTCATGCGGTTGCCCTCGGCGCCGGCGGTGAAATGCACGCCGATGGCGCAGCCCTCGAAGCGGTTGCCGATGAAGCTGTTCTTGTTGGTGTCATAGATGAAGACGCATTTTTCCGGCGCGATGCGGCTGCCCCCCGCGGCGGGATCGGCGGCGGGAACGCCGGCCTCGGCGCTTTGGCCGCTGTCGCGCCAGCGTTCCTCGGCGGCGGGATGGCCGGTGACGACATTGCCTTCGATCACCGAATGATTGGCAGAATTCAGGAGCAGGCCGTAGTCGCGGTCGTTGTCCGAGCGGTTGCCGATGATCTTCAACCGATTTGAGAACATGATCGCGTAACCCATTGTATTGTCGCGCGAGCGGTTCCCCTCGATCGTGCTGTCGGCAGTGTTCATGTAATGGATGGCGAAGCGTGTGCCGTGGATGTCATTGCCCCGGAACACGTTCTTCTTGGAGACCGAGACGAAGATGCCGTCGCGGCCAAGAGTGATCTTGTTGCCCTCGACCACGGCGCCGGGGGCGTTCCAGACGCTGACGCCGTTGCCCAGCTCGGATTGCCGGCCGCGCCGGCCCTCGATGCGGTTGTCGGCCACCAGGCTGTCGCGCGCGCCCTGGATGCGGATGCCATGCAGGTTGTCGGTCAGCACATTGCCGTCCACCCGCGCGCCGGTGGCGCGCTTGGTCAGGAAGATGCCGGAATCCATCTTGTCGAGATCGCTGCCCGAGCCGGTGACGGCAAGCCCGGTGATGCGCACGTCCGGGGCGTCGACCGCGATCACATGCCCCTGGCCCCGGCCGTCGACCACGGCGCCGGCTTCGCCGCGCAGGGTCAGCGGTGTCTCGATCAGCAGGGGGCCGCGCCAGCGCCCGGCCCCCAGCACGATCTCGTCCCCTGCCCGCGCCTGGTCCAGCGCCGATGCCAGCGCGGCATCGTCGGCCGGCTGCCAGACCCGCGCCGCAAGCGGCGAGGCCAGGCAGATCAGCAGCAGGGCAAGGGACAGGCGCATCAGGCTTTTTCCACCAGCATGCGGCCCTTCATCTCCATGTGCATGGCATGGCAGAACCACGAGCAGTAATACCAGTAGACGCCCGGCCGCTGGGCCGTGAAGGTGACGGACGCGGTCGCCTGCGGCGCCACCTCCATGTTGATGCCGTAGTTGATGATCGAAAAGCCGTGGGTCAGGTCCTCGACATCGTCGATATTGGTGACATAGACCGTCACCTCGTCGCCCTGCTTGACGGTGAAGCTGTCCAGCCCGAAGGCCGGCGCCGAGGAGGTCATGTAGACCCGGACCTTGTTGCCGTCGCGGATCACCTCGCTGTCGGCCGTCAGGTCGATGCCGTCCTTTTTCGCCTGCTCGACGGCATCGGCAAAGAACGGATCGTTGCGGTCCCAGACCGAGACCGGGTTGATCTTCGAGGCATGCACGATGGTCGCGTCATGCGGCTCGGCAAAGGTCGGGTTGTCGTGCACGATCTTCATCTCGTCGCCCGAGATGTCGATCAGCTGGTCGCATTCCGGCTTCAGCGGCCCGACGTTCAGGAAGCGGTCCTTCGAGAACTTGTTGAGCGAGATCAGCCATTTGCCGTCCGCTTCCTTGGTCTGGCCCATCGAGGTGTGGTTGTGGCCGGGCTGGTAGTGCACGTCCAGCTTCTGCCGGATCGGGTCGACCTTTTCGCCCTGATAGGCCTTGATGGCGTCCTCGATGTTCCACTTGCAGATCTGGCTGTCGATGAACAGCGTGGTATAGGCGTTGCCCTTGCCGTCATAGGCGGTGTGCAGCGGGCCAAGGCCCAGCTCCGGCTCGGCCACCACGCAGTCGCGGCCCTGGATCTTGTCGGCGAAGAGATCGTCGAACTTGCGCACATCGAACACGGTGACCGTGGGCGAAAGCTTGCCGGCGGCGACGATATGGATGCCATCCGGCGCGGTGTTGATGCCATGCGGGCCGTTCGGCACCGGGATATAGCGCACCAGCTTGTTCTTTTCGCCGGTGCCGTCCAGCACGCGCACGCCGTTCAGGACCTCGCCCTCTTCGGCCTTCACGGCGGCCTCGATGGCCTGGATGTTGAAGACGGTCAGCCAGTCCTGGTCCTTCTCCATGGTCTCTTCCAGCGTCACGCCGCCTTCCGAGTTGTAGCAGGTGGCAAAGGCGTATTTGCCCTGGTAGTCGGCATCGACGTTGTCGAGGTTGCCGTCCACCTTGATCTGCCAGGCCACCTGCATCGTGTCGCCGTCGATGGCCGAGAAGATCGAGAAATACTGCTTGGGATCGTCCAGCACGGTGCCGTCGTTGGGCAGCGGCACGCCGTCCTCGCCATTGGCGAAGACATAGCCAGTGCGCGGGTATTTCTGCACCCGCAGCCCGTGCACGGTGTGCTGGTTCGGCAGTTCGATGATCTTGTCGCATTTCATCACGTCCAGACGGACGCGGCAGACGCGGGTGTTGGCCTTGTCATTGGCAAAAAGATAGCGGCCGTCATAGGTGCCATCCGTTTGCGACGGATGCGGATGGTGCAGGTCGCCGTTCAGGTAGACGCCGCCCTTGTCCTTCAGGAACTCGGCCGTCTCGGGGGTCAGCCCCTCGGTCAGCACCTTGCGCGATTCGTTGGTCTGGCCCCAGCCGGTGGCGCCGTCGCGGTTGAAGACCGGAATGCGCATCAATTCGCGCATCGAGGGCAGGCCGACGATTCGGATCTCGCCGGACTGGCCGCCCGAAACAAAGACATAGTATTCGTCCAGCTCGCCCGGATGCACGACATATTCCTGGTTGCCGGGCGAGCCCTGCGCCAAGGCCGGGCCGGCGGCGGCAGCCGCGGCAAGGCCGGTGCCCGCACCGATCACGGCGCGCGGCGCAAAACCGCCGGCGGCGGCGGCCACCGTGGTGCCAAGCAACTGGCGGCGGTTCAGCCGCATATCACTGTCTTCGGTCATCTCAAGCTCCTTTGAGATCGGGGGGTTGCGTTGCGGCCTGCTGCGCGCGGAAGGCCGGGGGTTGTGCGCGGGCCGTCTTGGGCGCTGCCGCGGGTGCCGGTTTCGGCGCGGCGCTGCGGGCGATCTTTTCGCGGCGGGCCTTGACGGTGATCATGTGCGGGCAGCGGGTGTCGTCGTGATAGAGCACCTGGCAATTCATGCAGTAGATGCATTCGTTGACATTGATCTGGCCCTCGGGGTGGATGGCCTGGACCGGGCAATCGTTGGCGCAGCGCTGGCAGGGGCTGCCGCATTCCGGCCAGCGCTTCAGCCATTCGAACATGCGCATGCGCCCCGGGATCGCCAGCGCCGCGCCCAGGGGGCACATGTAGCGGCAATAGAAGCGCTCGATGAACAGCCCGGGCAGCAGGCAGGCCAGGGCGAACAGAACGAAGCCCCATTCGCGCATGAATTTCAGGATGATCGCGGTCTTGAACGGTTCGACCTCGGCATAGATCTCGGCATCCGACAGTGAATAGAGCGACAGGCCGAACAACCCCAGGAAGATCATGTACTTGATCGGCCACAGCCGTTCGTGCAGCCCCCAGGGCAGGGTGATCTGCGGAAAGCGCAGCCAGCGCGCGACGGTGTTCGACAGCTCCTGCAGCGCGCCGAAGGGGCAGAGCCAGCCGCAGAACGGCCCGCGGCCCCAGAACAGCAGCCCCGCCGCGACCGAACACCACAGGATGAAGACCAAGGGCGCCGACAGGAAATATTCCCAGGAAAAGCCCGAGAGCAGCGCGTTGAAGAAGGTCAGCACGTTCACGACCGATAGCTGGGTGTGGACCATCCAGCCCAGCCAGACCAGGGTGAAGGTCAGATAGGCGCGCCGCACCCACAGGAAGGTGCGCGGGTATTTCGTCAGCACGTCCTGGAAGAAGAAGATCGCCGTCAGCACCGCCAGCGCCACGCCAAGGATGGCGATCTGGACATGGTTCATCTGCCACATGCTTTTCCACAGCGCCGGGCCGTCGTCCTCGGGCGCGGGCTGGCCGACCTGGGCACGGGCCTGCGGCTCGGGCTGGGCGGCGGGCGCCGGCTCGGGTTCGGGGGCCGGCAGCAGGTAGCGTTCCGGGATCTGATAGGCCAGGTCGAAGGGCAGCGTGGCCTTGTCCCGGCCCTGGGTCTGGCGCTGGACCAGCAATTGCAGGTCGAAGGGCTGGGTCACGTCGAAGGTGAAGTCCTGCGGCACCACGAACAGCGCGATCTCCTTCAGCCGCGGCGCGCCCTGGGCGGCCAGCACCGGGATGCGGGTGTGGTCGTGGTCCTTGAAGCGCAGGCCCTGGCCGTCCTGCATCAGCTCGATGCGGTCGAAGATGCCGCCGCGCACATAGCCCGAGCCCTTGAAGGAATAGGCTCCGTCGCCCGCCACCAGCAGCGCCGCCTGGCCGGGCTTCAGCTTGGCCGCCAGCCGGTCATAGGCGACGTCGCCCAGCAGGCTGCGGCCGATGGCGGGGACCGAGACCGGCGCCATGTAAAGATTGATGAAATCCGCCTCGGGGTCCGCGGCCTCGGGGTGGCCGGCGGCGGCGGGCTGGCCGGCATCGGCGAAGGCCTTGCTGACCTCGCCCACGCTCAGCACCAGCCCGCGCACCGAGCCGTCGCCCAGAAGCGTCTGCCAATCCGCGGTCTGGGTCACGGCCGGGTCCAGTTCGCGCCGCACCGCCTGGGGCGCCGGACCGGCGGCGCGGCCGTCGAGCCGGCCCGAGCGGATCAGCTTGACCGCCGAGCGCACGATGCTGTCGCCCATCACCAGCACCGTGACCGTGGCGCCCGAGACGATTTCGGCCTGCGGCGGCTTCACCTCGCCGCGCGCGACGCGGCCCAGGTCGCTGCCGATCAGCCCGTTCAGCGCGGCCAGAACCTTGGCCTCGGGGATGCCGATCAGCACGATCGGCTCGTGATGCTCGACCAGGTTGATGCCGCGAATCACGCCCTTGGCGTCGATGCCGACCACGATCCGGATCGGCTTGCCGGAATAGCCGGTCGAGGCGGTGAAATCGCTGTTGAGATAGGCATAGCCCAGCGTCTGGTCGCCCTTCAGCACCGGCACGATGGCCGGATCGCCCTGCGGCGTGCCGTAAGCGTCCGCCTCGGCGAAAAGCTGCGTGGGCGGGGTCTTGTCCAGCGCCTCGGCCAGGGTCAGCGCCTGGGCCGCGCCGCAGACAAGGGGCAAGAGCAGGCATAGCGCAGCCAGCCACAGGCCCCGGCGGGCAGATTGCAGAAGATGCGAAAAGGCCATCTGACGCTCCGGCTGGACAGCATGCGCACCGACCATGGCGCAGGCGCGTGTCGGTAACATTGCGCCAGCACAACTTGGTCGGAATGGACAGGAAAGCCGTTAAACCGCTCCGGGTCAACCCTCCCGGGCTTCATCCAGAAGGCGAGAAACCCAGCGCCCGGCGAGCCAGGCCGCGGGAACCCCCAGCGGCACCGACCAGGCCAGCGCGGCGCGCGGCGACAGCGCCGTTAGGCCGAAGGCCTGGCTGAGCAGGCCCAGCATGAAAAGGTTGATCGCCACCGCCCCCGCCGCAAAGACATAGAGCAGGATCGCGAGTTTCCAGACGGGCCATCGGGTCGGCATGGGGTTCTCCTGTGATGCCGCATCATGCGCAGAAAGGATTTTTGTCATCCTTGACTTCTGTCAAGGCAACCGCGCCGCCGCACCGCCATATCAGGGCCATCGCCAACAACTCCCGGAGGTCTTTGCCATGCGCGAAGTCCTGACGAAGAGCATGGCCCGCAACATCTTCTATGGTGGGTCGCTGTTCTTCATTCTCATCTTCATCGGCCTGTTCGTTCACGGCCACTGGTATATCACCCATGTCTCGACCGATCAGGCGGGGCTGACCGACAGCGTGAAGCGCGGCAAGCACGTGTGGGAGGAAAAGGCCTGCGTGAACTGCCATTCGATCCTGGGCGAAGGCGCCTATTTCGCACCCGAGGTCGGCAATGTCATGAAACGCTGGGGCGTCGACGACGATCCCGACATGGCCTTCGAGACGCTGAAAGGCTGGATGGATGCCCAGCCCTCGGGCACGCCCGGCCGCCGCCAGATGCCGCAGTTCAACCTGAGTGACGAGGACGTCCGCGCGCTGTCGGATTTCCTGCTGTGGACCGGCCGCATCAACACCCAGGACTGGCCGCCGAACGACGCCGGCTGAGCGAAAGGGAACCATCATGAAATACCAATCCCAGAAGATCGCGCTGGCCTATATCTATGTCGCGCTGATCCTCTTTGCCGTCCAGGTCACCATGGGGGTGGTCATCGGCTATATCTACGTCAACCCGAACTTCCTGTCCGAGATCCTGCCCTTCAACATCGGCCGGATGCTGCACACCAACTCGCTGATCGTCTGGCTGCTGACCGGCTTTTTCGGCGCCGCCTATTTCCTGATCCCCGAGGAGGCCGAGCGCGAGATCCACTCGGTCAAGGCCGCCTATATCCAGCTCGCCATCCTGGTGATCGGCACGGCGGGCGTGGTCGTGACCTATCTCTTCAACCTCTTCGAGGGCAACTTCCTGCTGGGCCGCGAGGGGCGCGAGTTCCTCGAGCAGCCGCGCTGGGTCAAGGCCGGCATCGTCATCGCGGCGCTGATCTTCCTGTGGAACGTCAGCATGACCGTGCTCAAGGGCCGCAAGACGGTGATCTCGTCGATCCTGCTGCTGGGGCTCTGGGGGCTGGCGCTGCTGTTCCTGTTCTCGTTCTACAACCCGTCGAACCTGGCGCTCGACAAGCAATACTGGTGGAACGTCGTCCACCTGTGGGTCGAGGGCGTGTGGGAGCTGATCATGGCCTCGATCCTGGGCTTCCTGATGCTGAAGCTGACGGGCGTGGACCGCGAGGTCGTGGAGAAATGGCTCTATGTCATCGTCGCCACGGCGCTGTTCTCGGGCATCCTCGGCACCGGGCACCATTACTACTGGATCGGCCTGCCCGCCTATTGGCAGTGGATCGGCTCGATCTTCTCGAGCTTCGAAATCGTGCCGTTCTTCGCCATGATGGCCTTTGCCTTCGTCATGGTCTGGAAGGGCCGGCGCGACCATCCGAACAAGGCGGCGCTGCTCTGGAGCCTCGGCTGCTCGGTCCTGGCCTTCTTCGGCGCAGGCGTCTGGGGCTTCCTGCACACGCTGCACGGGGTGAACTACTATACCCACGGCACCCAGGTCACCGCGGCGCACGGGCACCTGGCGTTCTACGGCGCCTATGTCTGCCTGAACCTCGCGCTCTTCACCTATGCGCTGCCGATCCTGCGCCGGCGCGATCCCTATAACCAGGTGCTGAACATGGCCGCCTTCTGGCTGATGTCCGGCGGCATGCTGTTCATGACCTTCGTGCTGACCTTTGCCGGCACGCTGCAAACCCACCTGCAGCGCGTCCTGGGCGAATATTACATGGACGTGCAGGACCAGATCGCGCTGTTCTACTGGATGCGGCTGGGCGCGGGCGTCGCGGTGGTCATCGGCGCCTATATGCTGATCTATTCGCTCCTGGTGCCGCGCCGCGAAGTGGTGCGCCCCGGCCCGGTCGAACGTGAACGGCTGGCCAATGATCCCGACCATGTCGCAGCGGAGTGAAACGATGGACGGAACCTTCGACATGAAGGGGGCAAGCGCCCCCTTCTACCTGCCCCAGGGCGACGAGTGCCAGATCTTCGCCGCCGCCCATGCCGCCAACCTGCCCCTGCTGCTGAAGGGCCCGACCGGCTGCGGCAAGACCCGCTTCGTCGCCCATATGGCGGCGCGGCTGGGCCGGCCGCTCTATACGGTCGCCTGCCACGACGACCTTTCGGCCGCCGACCTGATCGGCCGCTATCTGCTGAAGGGCGGCGAGACGGTCTGGGTCGACGGCCCGCTGACCCGGGCCGTGCGCCAGGGCGCGATCTGCTATCTCGACGAGGTGGTCGAGGCCAGGAAGGACGTGGCCGTGGTGCTGCACCCGCTGACCGACGACCGCCGCATCCTGCCGATCGACCGCACCGGCGAGGAATTGCAGGCGGCGCCCGGCTTCATGCTGGTGGCATCCTACAACCCCGGCTACCAGAACATCATGAAGACGCTGAAGCCCTCGACCCGGCAGCGTTTCCTGTCGGTCGAATTCACGTTCCCGCGGCCCGAGCATGAAATCCCCGTGGTGGCGCGCGAAAGCGGGCTGGACGAGGATCGCGTGGCGCTGCTGGTGCGGCTGGCGAACAAGCTGCGCGGGCTCAAGGGCCAGGATCTCGAGGAAGGCGTCTCGACCCGGCTGGTGGTCTATGCCGCGACCCTGATCGCCGGCGGCATGGCGCTGGAACGCGCCATCCTTGCTGCGATGATCGAGCCCCTGACCGACGATGCCGACACCCGCAAGGGCCTGCTGGACCTGGCCGTGGCGGTGACGGGATAAAGCCATGGCCCATATCGAGATCGCCCCCTGGGAGCCCGAGGAAACCGTCGGCAAGCTGTGGCACCTGATCGCCTCGCGCATGGACCCGCCGCAGCGCTACCCCGAGGCCGCCGTCCGCTTCGACGACATGCGCGGCCGCATCGCCGTGCTGTTCCGGGGCCTCGGCGGGGCGGCCGATGTCGAGCTGAAGCCGGTGGCCGACCAGTCCGGCCGCCACCGCATCTCCTGGCGGCGCCGTCTGGCCTTTGAACAGGAACGCCTGGCCCGCAGCAGCTTCGACGGCGACGCCCTGCGCCTGCCGGCCGAGCTGGCCGAATTCCCGCGGGCCCAGGACAACGAGGGGCTCTATCTGTGGCTGGCCGCGGCCTCGGCCCATGCCCCGCGCTTCGCCGCCGAGGCCGATCCGCTTCGCGCCGATCTGGCCGGCATCGCCGCCGGCATGGCGATGCTGCGCGCGACGCTGGATGCCGCGCCGGGCCTGGCCGCTCTGTGGTCGCGGCTGGCCGCCGCGCATCTGCAGGCCCGCCGCCGCCCCGCCCTGCGCGGAACCGAGGCGCAGGTCGAAATCCTGGTCCGCCACCTGCTGGGCGATCCGCAGCCGCCGGAGCCCGCGCTGCTGGCCGGTTACGCCGCCCCGCCCGCGCATTGGCAGGCGCCGCGCGGCTATCGCCCGGTGCTGCCGGTGCCGATGTGGCCGGACCTGCGCGGCCTGAGCCAGGCCCCCGGCGAGCAGGTCGCAAGCCTGCCCACGGACGGCACCCCCGAGGAAGGCGGCGACGGCACCGCCCGCAAGACCCGGCGGATGAAATCCGACCAGGCCGAGCGCAAGGACAGCATCATCCTTTACAAGTTCGAGGCGATGCTGACCTGGGCCGAGATGATGAACATCAACCGCCGGGTCGAGGACGACGACCTCGACAATGCCAAGAAGGCCGCCGACGACCATGAGGAGATCGTGCTGGGCCAGGTCTCGAAGGCGCCGGCGACCAAGCTGAAGCTGCATCTCGACCTCGCCCCCGAGGACGTGGACCGCGAGCGCATCGCCGGCCGCTTCACCTATCCCGAATGGGACGCGAGGGGCGGCGTCTGGATGCCCGACCATTGCCGCGTGCTGGCCGCCCCGGTCAAGCCGGTGCCCGATTACGCCGGCGTCACCGATCCCGCCGCCCGCCGCCGCATCGAGGCCGTGCGCCGCCAGTTCCAGGCGCTGCGGCCGGCCAGGGCGATCCGCCACGCCCAGCCCGACGGCGACGAGCTGGACCTCGACGCCGCGCTGCGCAGCATCGCCGACCTGCGCGCCACCGGGCGCGGCAGCGATCGCATCTGGCAGCAGGCCCGGCAGGAGAACCGCGACCTCGCCGTCTCGATCCTGCTCGACGTCTCGCGCTCGACCGAAAGCGCCGTCACCGGGCGCCCGGTCATCGACATCGCGCGCGAGGCGCTGACCGCGCTGGCCTGGGGCCTGGACGCCTGCGGCGACCGCTTCGCCATCCAGGGCTTTTCCTCGTTGAAGCGCGACCGGGTCTGGATCCACGACTGCAAGCCCTTCACCGAACCCATGTCGCGCGAGGTCGAGGCGCGCATCCACGCCCTGCGCCCGGGCTTCTATACCCGGCTTGGCGCCGCGATCCGCCACGCCTCGGCCGGGCTCGCCGAAGAGGGCCGCTCGCGCCGGCTGCTGATCGTCATCACCGACGGCAAGCCCAACGACCTGGACCATTACGAGGGCCGCCACGGCATCGAGGACAGCGCCATGGCCGTGCGCCAGGCCCGCCGCGCCGGCCATGCGGTCTTTGGCATCACCATCGACAAGGGCGCGCAAAGCTGGTTCCCGCGCATCTTCGGCCAGGGCGGTTTCTCGGTGATCCGCGATCCCGACCGGCTGACCGGCGCCCTGCCGGAAATCTATCGCCAGCTGGTGCTGTGATGCGGATCGACGACCTGCCGGGAGAGCTGATCCTGTGGATCCTGATCGCCTCGGAAGTGCTGGTCTTTGCCGCCGGGCTTTCCGCCATGGTGGCGATGGGGCTGCGCGACCCGCAGGGCTTTGCCGCCGCGCAGGGCCATCTGGACGGGCGGCTGGCGGCGCTGAACACGGTGATCCTGGTCACCTCGGGCCTGTTCGCGGCGCGGGCGGAACGCGACGCCGCTGCCGGCCATCGCCGGCGCGCCCGGATCGGGCTGGGGCTCGCCGGGCTCGGCGGGCTGATGTTCCTGGCGCTGAAGGCGGTGGAATACGCCCGCGACATCCGCGCCGGCCTGGGGATGGACGGCCATCCCTTCTATACCTTCTATTACCTGCTGACCGGCTTTCACGCCGCCCATGTCATTGCCGGCGTGGCGGTGCTGGCGCTGGTCGCGATCCGGGCCCGGCCGGCCCCGGTGCAGGCCGGGGCAATGTTCTGGCATATGGTGGATCTGGTCTGGGTGCTGATCCTGCCCGTCATCTATCTGATCTGGTAGGGAAATCATGGACGCCCTGACCCGAACCTGGCTGCTGCTTCTGGGGCTGACGCTGGCGACCGCGCTGCTGGCCGGCATCGATGGAAGGCTGGCGGCCCTGGCGCTGCTGGCGCTGGCCTGGCTCAAGGCGCGGGCGATCCTGGGCGGTTTCCTGCATCTGCGCGCAGCACCCGGCTGGCTGGGCGCCGCCATGCTGCCGCTGGGCATCTGGCTTGCCGCGATCGGCGCGCTGTGCCTTGTCGCGCTTGGCTAGGGCGCGGTCTCGGCATGGGCGACCTCGCGCAGGCGAGCCACCGAATCGATCACGGCGCTGGCCTGGTCGATGCGCACGCCGCATTGCCGCAACCGGGCGAAGCTGCGGCTCAGGCTTTCCGGCTTCATCCCCAGCCGGCCGGCGATCAGCATCTTGTCATAGGGCAGCACCACCGTGGTGCTTTCGGCATCGGGCGGGCACAGGTCCAGCAGGAACTCGGCCACTCGCTGCGCGCCCGAGCGGGCCTTGAGCTGCTCGATCTGCTCGACCAGCCCCTGCAGATGCAGGAAGGTCGCGGACAGGATGGCGATCGCCGCCTCGGGATGGGCCTGCAGCAGGTTCAGGAAGGCTTGCGCCGGCACCGCCACCACCTCGCAGGCGGTCGAGGCCTCGGCCGAGACCGGATAGGCGGCGCGGCGCAGCGCGATGGGTTCGCCGAAACTTTGGCCGCGGGTCATGACGCCGACCACCGCCTCGGCGCCGTTCGGCGCGATGCGATAGAGCTTCAGCCAGCCCTCGGCCATGATGTGGATGGCCTGCGCCGGGTCGCCCTGGTGGAACAGCGCCTGCCCGCGCGCCAGACGGCGCACCTGGGCCACGTCCAGCAGCCCTTCGATCATGGCCGGCGGCAGGCCGGCGAACAGCCGCGACTCGCCGGCGATCCGGCGGTGCAGGGCAGTCAGTTTATGGCTCATGGCATGGCTTTCCGGTCGCGGACCGCCAGAGTAGGGGCAAGCCCGCGCGCAAACAAGGCCGAGCCGGTGCGAGGTGTGCGCCTGGGCTCTGACGGCCACACCCGGCGCCCGCGTCCGACGGGCGTTGGAATGCGCGCGAGCACCGCCAGGCGCGCGGATTTCGGTGCCGCTGCCGATGCCGGCCTCGGACGTGCCGAACGGGCGGCGATCAGATCGCGCCCGGGCATGGGCTCTTGCACCGTGATCGGCAGGGCCAGCGCCGGCCAAATCGGGCGACAGGCCGGGAAGGTCCGGGATGCATGGTTGCAGCCTGGACAAGGCGCGGCTCCCGCCGGAACCGCGGTGTTCGCGGCATTGGCGACATGGACCTTGTCGAACGGCCGGTTCAGCTGCGCCGATGCGCTCCTCGACGTCATGGCGCGTCCGCGGCGGCGGAGCGACGCCGCTGTTGACGATGATATCGGCGATCTGATGGGTCATGTTGGTCAGCGCCAGCGCCGCATTCAGCATATCGGCCCCCAACAGGATGATGAAAATCATCACCGTCGCCTCGGCGGTCCCCAGCAGGCATTGCAGGAAGGCGGCCGGCCGCAGGTCTCCCGACAATGCGGCAACCACGCCACAACCGACGACCCCGACGGCCGAAGCCTCGGTCGGGCTGGCCCAGCCCAGATAGATGCTGAGGATGACAAAAAGGAATACCAGGCTTACCGGCAGCACGCCGACAAAAGAGCGCAGGATCTCGCCCAGCGATGCGGGAATGCTGGCGGGGCCCGCGTCGGGGTTGCGGGCGACAATCATCATCACCACCAGCATATAACCCAAGACGGCGATGAGGGCGGGCACGATGGCGACGATAACAGCTTGCCAATCGATTCCCCGGTAAGGATGGCGTAGATCACCAGCGACAGAGGTGGCTCCGGAAATCTGAACAGCCGGGATAAGTGGATTTTCCGCGTATGAGCCGGGCCAGAAATTGATCCAGTGGATCAATTTCCCGGCGATTGGGCAGCATGATGCTGCGAGCGAGGAGAAGACCATGGGAAGACGACCGCGCCGGAACCACACCCGGCCTTCAAGGCGAAGGTGGCGGCAGCCGCGATCAAGGGCGAGAAGACGCTGATCGAGCTGGCGCAGGATTTCGACGTGCATCCGAACCAGATCAAGCAGTGGCGTGACCAGCTGCTCGAGGGCGCGACCGGGGTGTTCGGCGAAGCCGCGAAAGCTGAGCCAGAACCGATCGTCGATGTGAAGACCCGGCATGCAAAGATCGGAGAGCTGACGCTGGAGAACGATTTTTTGTCCGGCGCGCGCGGCAAGGCGGGTCTGTTGCCGAGCGCAAAAAGATGATCGATCCCTCGGCCAAGCTGAGCGTCAGCCGACAGGCCATCGTGCTGGGGGTCAGCCGGGGCAGCGTCTACTACAAGCCCCGCCCGGTGTCGGACGCGGACCTGAAGCTGATGCACCGCATCGACAAGCTGCACATGGAATTCCCCTTCGCGGGCAGCCGGATGCTGCAGGGCCTGCTGATCCAGGAAGGGTTCAAGGTCGGGCGGCTGCACGTTGCCACGCTGATGAAGCGCATGGGCATCGAGGCGCTCTACCCGACCTAACACCTCGAAGCCAGCGCCGGGGGCACAAGATCTACCCCTATCTGCTCAGGAAGCTGCCGATCACCCGCCCCAATCAGGTCTGGGCGATGGACATCACCTACATTCCCATGGCCCGCGGGTTCATCTATCTGGCTGCCGTGCTCGACTGGTTCACCGAAGCCGTGTCCTGGCATGGCGGGTGTCGATCACGCTGGAGGCCGAGTGCTGCAAGGAAGCCGTCGCGAAGGTACTGGCACGTCACGGCACGCCCGAGCTATTCAACACGGCTCAGGGAAGCCAGTTTACGTCCATCGACTTCATCAAGGTTCTGGCCGCCCGAGAGATCAAGTCCACATGGATGGCAAAGGCGCCTGGCGCGACAACGTCTTCGTCGAGCGTCTGGGGCGGACGGTCAAATACGAGGAGGTCTACCTGCGGGCCTAGGCCAGCGTGTCTGAGCCCCGCGCCGGGATCGGCCGCGATCTCGGCTTTTACAACAGCCGCCGTCCGCATTCATCGCTTGACGGGAAAACGCCCGATCAGGCCTACTTCACCCCGCCAATGCCCGAAGCGGCAGCGGCATAACCGAGGCAGAAAACCACTTGAAAACGCCCGGAACCTGTTCAGATCAATCGAACCACCTCTGTCATCATCAGGTCTCCCGGCAGACGCTGAATCACGCCGCAAGCGGAAAATCAATGGGTCCTGCCCCTAGTGGGGGCTGATCACAATGGCCAAATCGAACGCATGAATCGAACCATCAAGGAGGATGAAGCGGATCAGAAAACGATCCGGGGGATCGTTTTCCCGCTGAACGTCAAGCGCTTCCATTACGATAGCCACGTCCAGCTGCGAACGCACCTCGCCGACTGTGGTGGCATACAACTTCGCACGAAGGCTCAAAACCCTCAGCAGTCTCACCCCTACGAATACATCTGCAAGATCTGCACATCAGAGCCCGACAGATTCATTCTCAACCCAATCCACCAGATGCCAAGACTGAGCAGCTAGATGCTGAAGGGACGTGCCTTTGGGCTGAACCTCGGAAGGACCGAGGATCAACCAACCGGACAGCACTCATTTTCAGACCGACAGGCACATGTATTTGATCTCGAGGTAGTCCTCGATGCCGTAACGGCTGCCCTCGCGGCCGAGGCCGGATTGCTTGACGCCGCCGAAGGGCGCCACCTCTGTCGAGATCAGGCCGGTGTTCACGCCCACCATGCCGACCTCCAGCGCCTCGGCCACGCGCCAGACGCGGGACAGGTCGCGGGCGTAGAAATAGCCCGCCAGCCCGAATTCGCTGGCATTGGCCAGGGCTACCGCCTCGGCCTCGGTCTCGAAGCGCCAGACCGGGGCGACGGGGCCGAAGGTTTCCTCGCGCGCGATCCTCATCGAGGGCGTCATGCCGGACAGCACGGTCGGCTGGAAGAAGCTGCCGCCAAGCGCATGGCGCGCCCCGCCGGTGGCGATGGTCGCGCCATGCGCCCGGGCGTCGGCGATATGGTCCTCGACCTTGGCCAGGGCCGCGTCGTTGATCAGCGGACCGATCGCGACACCGTCGACCTGGCCGTCGCCGACCGCCAGCGCCGAGACACGGGCCGCGAGCTTTTCGACGAAGGCGTCATGCACACCCGCCTGCGCATAGATGCGGTTGGCGCAGACGCAGGTCTGGCCGGCATTGCGGAACTTGGCGGCCATGGCGCCCTCGACCGCCGCATCCAGGTCGGCGTCGTCGAAGACGATGAACGGCGCGTTGCCGCCCAGTTCCAGCGACAGCTTCTTGATCGTATCCGCCCCCTGCCGCATCAGGATCTTGCCGACGCGGGTCGAGCCGGTGAAGCTGATCTTCGCGATCCTGGGATTGGCGCAAAGCTCGGCCCCCATGCCGGCGGCATCCAGGCCGGGGACGATGTTCAGCACCCCCGCCGGAATGCCGGCACGCTCGGCAAGGACGCCGAGCGCCAGGGCCGAAAGCGGCGTGAACTCCGAGGGTCGCGCAACCATGGTGCAGCCCGCCGCCAGGGCCGGGGCGATCTTGCGCGCCAGCATAGCGTTCGGGAAGTTCCAGGGCGTGATGGCGCCGACGACGCCCGCCGGCTGCTTCAGCACGATGATGCGCTTGTCGGGCATGTGGCCGGGAATGGTGTCGCCATAGACGCGCTTGGCCTCCTCGGCGAACCATTCGACGTAGGACGCACCATAGGCGATCTCGCCCCGCGCCTCGGCCAGCGGCTTGCCCATCTCGGCGGTCAGGATGCGGGCCAGATCCTCCTGGTTGGCCAGGATCAGGTCGTGCCAGCGACGCAAGATCGCGGCCCGGTCCTTGCCGGTGCGCGCGGCCCAGGGCTTTTGCGCGGCATGGGCGGCGTCGATGGCGGCGCGGATCTCGACCGCGCCCATGTCGGCCACCGTGGCCAGCTCCGCCCCGGTGGCCGGGTTCGTCACGCTGAAAACCTTGTCGCCCTTGAAGCGCGACCCGTTGATGAAGGCGCTGCCGGTCAGCAGCGAGGGATCGTCCAGCTTGAGCACCTGCTTGTCGTCCAGCATCATGCGGCCCTCGCGGCGGCGATCGATTCCTCGATGATGTCCAGCGCCTCGGCGAAATGCGCCTCGTCGATGGTCAGCGGCGCCAGGAAGCGGATGACGTTGCCATAGGTGCCGCAGGTCAGCAGGATCAGCTTGCGCTTGAGCGCCTCGGCGCGGATGCGGTTCACCAGGTCGGGGTTCGGCTCCTTGCCGTCGGCGGCGGTGAACTCGGCCGCGACCATGAAGCCCGGCCCGCGCACCTCGGCCAGTTCCGGGGTGGTGGCGCGGATCGCCTCGAGCCGCTGGCGCAGGCGCGAGCCGAGCCGGTTGGCGCGGGCGCAGAGGTCTTCCTCCTCGATCACGTCCAGCACCGCATGGGCCGCGGCGATGCCCAGCGGGTTGCCGCCATAGGTGCCGCCCAGACCGCCGGGATTGGCCGCATCCATGATCTCGGCCCGGCCGGTGACGGCGGCCAGCGGCAGTCCGCCGGCCAGGCCCTTGGCCATGGTGGTCAGGTCGGCAGCGATACCGTGGCTCTCCATCGCGAACAGCGTGCCGGTGCGGGCAAAGCCGGTCTGCACCTCGTCGGCGATCATGACGATGCCGTGCCGGTCGCAAAGCGTGCGGATGGCGCGAACGAAGTCGGTCGGTGCCGGGTTGAAGCCACCCTCGCCCTGCACCGGCTCGAAGATGATCGCCGCGACGCGCGCGGGGTCCAGATCGGCCTTGAACAGCTTCTCGATGCCGGCCATGGCGTCCTCGGTCGTGGCGCCGTGCAGGGCGACCGGGAAGGGCACATGGAAGACATCGGGCATCATGGCGCCGAACCCGGCCTTGTAGGGCTGGACCTTGCCGGTCAGCGACATGCCCATGAAGGTGCGGCCGTGGAAGCCGCCGCCGAAGGCGATGACCGCGTTCCGCCCGGTATGGGCGCGGGCGATCTTGACCGCGTTCTCCACGGCCTCTGCGCCGGTGGTGACGAAGACGGTGCGCTTGTCGAAATCGCCCGGAACCGCTGCGTTCAGCCGCTCGGCCAGGCGCAGGTAGTTCTCATAGGGCAGAACCTGGTGGCAGGTATGGGTAAAGGCCACGGCCTGCGCCTTGACGGCCTCGATGACCCGGGGATGGCAATGGCCGGTGTTGACCACCGCGATTCCGGCGGCGAAATCGATGTAGCGGGTGCCCTCGACATCCCAGACCTCGGCATTGCGGGCACGGGCAGCATAGACCTGGGTCTGCATCCCCACGCCACGGGCAATGGTCGACTGGCGCAGTTCGGCGAGTTCGGTGTTCAGCATGGGGAAATCTCCTGTGGTCCGGGATGGGCCCGGTTGTCCCCGCATCTGCACTGTTCAAGATCACTTGGATAGTCTAATTCTTGTCATGAACAAGCTGTTGAATATCCTGATCCTTATGAGAAACCGTTCACGATCATGAACAAGGAAAACAGTGAGCTGGGCGATCTGCGGCTGGGCGCGCGGCTGCGAATCCTGCGCGAGCGTGCCGGCCTGTCGCAGCGCGCCCTGGCCAAGCGCGCCCATGTCACCAACGCCACGATCTCGCTGGTCGAGGCGGACAAGATGAATCCCTCGGTCGGCGCGCTGCGGCGCATCCTCGACGGCATCCCGGTCAGCCTGTCAGAGTTCTTCGCCTTCGAGCCCGAGCCCGAACAGGCCATCTTCTACCAGGCCGGCGACCTGCCCGAGCTGGGCAAGGGCAAGCTGTCGCTGCGCCGGGTCGGCCACAGCCAGTTCGGCCGCGCCATGACCATCCTGCACGAATGCTATGAGCCCGGCGCCGATACCGGCCGGGTGATGTATCAGCACGAGGGCGAAGAAGGCGGCGTGGTGATTTCCGGACGGATCGAGATCACCGTGGGCGAGGAACGCCGCATCCTCGGCCCGGGCGACGCCTATTATTTCGACAGCCGCAGGCCCCACCGCTTCCGCCAGGTCGGGGCCGAGCCCTGCGTCATCGTCTCGGCCTGCACGCCGCCGACCTTCTAGCGCCGCATCAACAGGTCGCGGCTGGTCTGCTGTAACGCCTCGACAAAGCAGCGGATGGCGGCGCGATCCTGCCAGTCCTGCCGCGCGGCGATCTGGAAATGCGCCGCATAGGACAGCAGGTCCGGGCGCAATGGCCGCAGGCGCCCGGGGAATTGCGCGGCGAAATGCGCCGGCAGGTGCCCCAGATAGGCGCCCGACAGGATCAGATGCGCCTCGGCCTCGATATTGGCGACGGTGGCATGGGGCGCGGCGATGGCAAAGATGCGAATGTCGCGCGCCGCCCAGTAGCTGCGGGCGATGATGCGGTGTTCGCGCACCGTGTCGATGCCGATATCGCCGTCCGGCACTTCGAAAAGCGGATGGCCCTGCGCGCAATACAGGTGGTGGGGTTCGTCATGCAGATCCAGGTAATCCAGCCCTAGCACCGCGCGCGGGAAGCTGCCGACGGCCAGGTCGATCTTCTGGCCGATGACCTCGCGCAGCAGTTCCCCCGGCGGCAGCGTGATCACCTCGAGATGGACCGAGGGCGCGCGCTCGGCAAACAGCGCCACGGCGCCGGCCACCGGACAAAGCGGATCGGTGATGATCGTGTCCACGATCCCCAGCGTCAGGTTGCGCGGCAGTTGCGAGCTGAGCCCCGCGATGCGCGTGGAAAACTGTTCCATGGTCGCGATCAGCCGCTGGGCTTCCTGGAGTGCCCCCACTGAAGTGGTCCACCCACTGGGATAGAAATATCCTGTTCAGGAGGACCATCAGATGGCAGGCAAGCGAGACAAACCGGAAGACATCGTTCTGAAGCTTCGACAGATTGAAGTGCTTCATGGACAGGGAATGGCAATTTCCGACGCGGTGCGGCAGATCGGCGTGACCGAGCCGACGTATTATCGCTGGCGCAAGCAGTATGGCGGCATGAACCGGGATCAGCTGAAGCGTCTCAAGGAGCTTGAGGCGGAGAACCAGCGGTTGCGGCGCGCGGTGTCAGATCTGACCTTGGACAAGATGATCCTGAGCGAGGCTGCACGGGGAAACTTCTAAGCCCTTCGCGCCGTCGCCAGTGCATTGACCATGTGCGGCAGGCGCTCGGCATATCCGAGCGCCGCGCCTGCCGCATCCTCGGGCAGCACCGCTCGACGCAACGCAAGGTTCCTTGCGGCGCCCCGGACGAAGAACGGCTGACGGAAGACATCATCACGCTCGCTCGCACCTACGGGCGATATGGCTATCGGATGATCACCGGATTGCTGAACAACGCCGGTTGGCATGTAAATCATAAACGCGTGGAACGGATATGGCGGCGTGAAGGGCTGAAGGTCCCGCAAAAGCAGGCAAAGAAGGGTCGGCTCTGGTTGAACGACGGGTCCTGCGTCCGTCTCCGGCCGGAGCACCCGAACCACGTCTGGTCCTATGATTTCGTTCAGGACCGGACACATGACGGACGGCTGTTTCGGACGCTCAATATCATCGACGAATTCACGAAGGAGGCGCTGGTGATCCGTGTAAACCGCAGGCTCAATTCCACCGACGTAATCGACGCCCTGACGGATCTGTTCATCTTGCGTGGCCCGCCTGCGTTCATAAGGTCCGACAATGGCGCGGAATTCATTGCCAAGAAGGTGCAGGGCTGGATCGGCGCAGTTGGTGCCAAGACCGCGTTCATCGAGCCGGGTTCACCCTGGGAGAACGGGTATTGCGAGAGCTTCAACGCTCGATTCCGCGACGAACTCCTGGATGCAGAAGTCTTCTATTCGCTCAGGGAGGCCCAGATCCTCATCGAGCGATGGCGCCGCCACTACAACACTGTCAGGCCGCACAGCTCCCTGGGATACCGCCCACCCGCACCGGAAGCCGTCATCCCAATAGACCAGCGGCCGACGATGCACTAACAATCAACCCGGACCACTCGGTGGGGGCAGTCCACGCGGCATCCACGAGATGCCGAGAAAAGCATAACAAATTTCGAGCCCTCATCACGATGATAAGCGAGCTTCTCGAGGCTGCCTTTGATACTGATGCTCCACACGCCGGAGTGGCGGACCGATACAGAGGCAGAGATGGGCATATCGCGACGCCGCTTTTTCATGGGCATGGCAGCAGGTTTCCTCGGTGCAGGGCTGGGCATTCCGCGCCTGTCTCTGGCCGAAACGATGGCCAGGCTGACGTACCGCCAAGGCGGTCGCGGCCCCTCGCGCTTTCATCCCAACTTCGTCAAGGATGTCGGGCTGCTGACCGACCTGAACGCCACCAACCAGGGCGGCGCCTGGTGGAATTTCGACAGCTACATCACGCCGGTCGAACAATTCTATATCCGCAACGAATACGCCACGCCGCGCGCCGAAATCGACCGGCGGGTCGATCCCCGCTTCTGGCGGCTGCGCATCCATGGCGATGCCGTCGAGCGACCAATCGAGATCACCTATGACGACCTGCTGAAAATGCCCTCGCGCAGGATCCAGAGCGTGATGCAATGCGCAGGAAACGGCCGCACCCTGTTCTGGGAACAGGAGGGCATGCTCGAGGGCGATCGAAGGGTCAAGGGCAACGGCTGGGGCATGGGCGGCATCGGCATGGCGGAATGGGACTATGTGCCGATGAGCTATATCCTGGACCTGGTCGGGTTGAAGCCGAATGCGAAAGCCTGCCTGTTCTGGTCGGGCGTGGACGGCAAGGCGCCGAACACCGAATCCGACACCGGCCGCCCCATGCCGATCGCCGACATCCTGGAACGGCCCGACGATATCGGGCTGGCCTTCAGGATGAACGGCATGCCGCTGCCGCCCGACCATGGCGCCCCGGTCCGGGCCCTGGTTCCCGGCTGGTGCGGCGGCGCCTCGACGAAATGGCTGACCGAGATCAAGATCGCCTCGCATGATTTCTGGGTTCGTCTGAATACGATCGGCCATTCGATGGTCGGCCCGGACTATCCGCCGCCCGTGCCCGCGCCGGATGACGAGTTCCGCTTTGTCACGCCGAAGGATGTGATCGGCGTGCCGGTGACCTGGCACGTCGCACGGTCGTTCCTGACCTTGCCTCTGACCCTGTCCCGGCAACCCGATATTCCGGCGAATTATCCGCTGGCCCGGGACGAGGTTCCGGTCATCCCCGCCGGCCCGCAAAGCCTGCGCGGCTATGCCTCGGCCCCGCGCCATGGCGTGGCCAAGGTGCATGTGCGCGTCAATGGCGGACCATGGGCCGAGGCACGCATCCTTGATTCCGCCCCCAACCGCTATAGCTGGGTCCGGTTCGAAATGCCTTTCGATCCGCTGCCAGGCGAGTATCTTGTGGAAACGCGCCTGACGGACAAAAGCGGCGCGGTCCAGCCCGACGCGACCCCGTTCAACGCCGGAGGCTACGACTACAGCGCGGTGCCGCGTTTCCGCATCATCGCGGCATAAAGCAAACGAAACCGGAGGATCCGACCATGACCAGCACCAATCGACGCAACCTGCTGAAACTCGCCCTGGCCGCCGCCGCGACACCCGCCCTGCCGGGCCTGCTGCGGGCGGCGCCCGAGTCCCGCGGCTTCGCCCCGGCGGCCACCGACTGGCGCAGCTTCGAGCTGCGCACGCGGGTCAGGCTCGCGCCGCAGGGCGTGACGCAGGTCTGGCTGCCGGTGCCGGCGGTCGAGACGGACTACCAGCGCAGCCTGGATCACGGTTTTACCGGCAATGCCAGCGAGGCCGCTTTCGTCACCGATCCGGCCAGCGGGACGCGGATGCTGCATGCCCGCTTCGATGCCTCGACCGCCGAGCCCACGGTCGAGCTGGTCAGCCGCGTTCAGACCCGCAATCGCGTGGTGGACTGGAACCGGACGTCGGACGTGCAAGAGGATCCGGCGGTGCTGGAGGCGGCGCTGAAGGGTTCCAGCCTCAAGCCGCTGGACGGCGTGGTGCTGGAACGCGCGCGCGAGATCACCAAGGGCGCCACCAGCGACCGCGAGAAGATCGCCGCGATCTATGCCTGGATCGTCAATCATTGCTATCGCAACCTGGACACGCCCGGCTGCGGACCGGGCGACATCCAGGCCACGCTGACGACGGCCGGGCTCGGCGGCAAATGTGCCGACCTGAACGGGCTTTTCGTGGGGCTGGTGCGCGCCTCGGGCGTGCCGGCGCGCGACATCTACGGCGTGCGCGTGGCGCCCTCGGCCTTCGGCTACAAGCAGCTGGGCGCCAACAGCCCGGAGGTGACCGGGGCGCAGCATTGCCGGGCCGAGGTCTGGCTGGCGGGCCATGGCTGGGTGGCAATGGACCCGGCAGACGTGCTGAAGGTGATGCGGGCCGAGACCGACCGCTGGATCAAGGACCCGGCCGATCCGCTGGTCGCGCCGGTCAACGCGGCGCTGTTCGGCAATTGGGAAGGCAACTGGCTGGCCTATAACACCGCCAGCGACGTGGCCCTGCCCGGCGTGGACGGCGCCCTGCCCTTCCTGATGTATCCGCAGGGCCTGAACGCCCAGGGCCGGCTGGATGAGCTGGACGCCAAGGCCTTCACCTATGAGATGACCGCGCAAGAGGTCTGAGCAATCCCCTCGGGCGGGCATTCCGGTCCCGGATGCTTGCCCGCGGGGCCGCGACAGGGGCGGCGCAGCGTCTTTCGGCTGCGCGGCGCCGCCGCCTGTCGCAACAGCGGCATGTCGGGCTGACGGCTACAGGGCGCGGAGCGCGGCGCAAAGCCGGTCGATATCCGCGCGGGTGGTATAGAGGCCCAGGCTGGCGCGGCACAGCGCCTTGACCCCCAGCGCCGCCATCAGCGGTTGCGAGCAGAAAGAGCCGGCGCGTATGGCGATGCCTTCCTGGTCCAGCAGCGCCGCCAGGCGTTGCGGCGATCCGGCCCGCTGCAGCCGGAACGAGAACAGCGGCCCCTTGCCCGGCGCCATGCCGAACAGCTCGATCCCCGGCACCTTGGCCAGCTCCGCCCGGGCATGGGCGACCAGATCCCGCTCATGCGCGCGAATGCGCGCCATGCCGATGCCGCCGAGATAGCCCAGCGCGGCGCCAAGCCCGATCTGGGCGACGATCGCCGGGGTGCCGGCCTCGAACCGCAGCGGCGGCGCGGCATAGGTTACGGCCTCGCGCGTCACCTCGCGGATCATGTCGCCGCCACCGCGATAGGGCTGCATCTCGGCCGCCCGCGCGCGCCGGACCCACAGCGCGCCCGAACCCGAGGGACCATAGAGCTTGTGGCCCGCCAGCGCATAGAAGTCGCAGCCGATGGCCTGCACGTCCACCGGCGCATGCACCGCGCCCTGCGCGCCATCGACCAGCACCGGCACGCCGCGCGCCTGCGCACCGGCGCAGATGGCGGCCAGATCGACCTCGACCCCCAGCACGTTCGACATCTGCGTGACCGCGACCAGCCGGGTCCGCGGCCCGATGGCGTCGATCACCGCCTGCGGGTCCAGCGTGCCGTCGGGCTCGAAATCCACCCATTTCAGCACGACGCCCTGGCGTTCGCGCAGGAAATGCCAGGGCACGATATTGGCGTGATGCTCGGCCGCCGACAGAACGATCTCGTCGCCCGGACCAAGCCGCGGCGCGGCCCAGGCTGCGGAAACCAGGTTGATCCCTTCGGTCGCGCCCGAGGTGAAGATCACCTCGTCCTCCTCGGCGTTCAGAAAGTCGGCAACGATCCCGCGCACGGATTCATAGCGCTCGGTCATCACTGCGGACAGGTGGTGCAACCCACGATGCACGTTGGAATAATCCTCGGCATAGGCCGACATCACCGCATCCAGCACCGCCCGCGGCTTCTGCGCCGAAGATGCGCTGTCCAGATAGCACAGCGGCTTGCCGTTCACTTTGCGCGCCAGGATCGGGAAATCGCCCAGCAGGTCCAGCGGTCCGGTCATTGCCTGTTCCTCCCTTCATGATCTGCATATTCCTCCTGCGGGATGGACGCCCGCTCAACCACGCATCACGCAAAATGATGCTGCGATAATCAGGCTGGGCGCTGGAGAAGCCGGATGCCATGTTAACCCGTCATCACGATTTTGAACCCTCGGACGGCCCCGCCGTCCCCCGGATGGTGGTCGCATGACGCAAGACGAACAGCTCTGGAATGCAGCGGATCTGGGTTGCGGCGAGTTGGTCGTGCTGCTGCGCATCCGGTTGCGCAAGATGCCCGGGCAGGTGCTGCGCGTCGTCGCCACCGATCCCGGCGCGCCCGAGGACATTCCCGCCTGGTGCCGCATGACGCGCTGCGAGCTGCTGCGTCACGACCCGGCCACGCATTCCTTCTGGATCCGGTCGCGCGACGACTGGAACTGACCCCAACCCCCATCACTCAGGAAAATCCCATGCCCGGAAAATTCGTCGTCTCGATCAGCTGCGCCCAGGACAATACCGACAAGGCCACCGTCGGCTTCGTGGTGGCCAATGCCGCCGTCGCCTCGGACAAGCAAGCGGTGGTCTTTCTGTCCATCGAGGGCACCCGGCTGTCGCAGAAAGGCTATGCCGACGGCATCCACGAAGAGGGCTTCGCGCCGCTTTCGGAGCTGATGGCCAGCTTCGCCGAGGCCGGCGGCGAGATCTATGTCTGCTCGCCCTGCTTCAAGAAGCGCGGGCTGGACGAGGACAACCTGATCGCCGGCGCCAAGGTCGTCGGCGGCGCCAAGCTGGTCGAATTCATGTCGGACGGCGCGCCGTCGATCTGCTACTGAGGCCCGACGATGATCCCCGTCAGGTCCATGGCGCTTGCCTTCGTGGCGGCCGCGCTGGCCTATATCGCGCTGTCCTTCGCGCTTTTCGAGATGCCGCAGACGCTGGAGGCGGCGCAGGATTGCGGCTTCCTGCCCGGCGAATTCGCCGGCCCGGGCGAGCTGAGCTATGCCCGCAACCATGCCTTTGCCGTCAGCTTCCTGCGCAAGCAGGAATATTTCACTGCCATCACCGTGGGGCTGGCCATCGCCTTTGCCGTCTTTGCCCTGCGCATCCGCCGGGGCGGCGCCATTGCCGCCGGCGGCGGGCTGCTGGCGGTCTCGGCGCTGTGCGTCTCCTGCCTGGCGCCGGTGCTGTCGGTGATCGGGCTCGGCGTCGCCGGCAGCCTGCTCGCCGGGGTGCCCAAGGCGCTTCTGGCGCTCAACACGCTGCTGCTGACCGGCTGGGGCGTCCTTTACCTCTCGCGTCGCGGCACGGCCTGCCCGCTACCCAGCAAGGAAATCCTGCAATGAAACAGATCCTGATCGCGCTGGCCTGCTCGACCGCGCTGGCCTTCCCGGCACTGGCGGTCGATTACGCCGAGGTCCTGAGCCCGGCAAAGCCCGGTCTGCCGCTGGCCCATCCGGTCATCATGCAAAAGGCTGCCGACCTGCCCTTCACCAGCCCCGACGAGGGCATGGTCAATCCGGCCTATGTTCCGGGCCTGCCCGGCCTGCCGCAGGGCTACACGCTGGCCGATGATTTCGGCCGCGCCCCGGTCAAGCATGACGGCGTCTTCATCCGCCAGAGCCGGGTCGAGGGCGACGAGGTGGTGATCCCCGCCGGCGGCCTGGTCTATATGGAGGACACCTGGGGCGGCGAGGTCGCGCTGCGCGGCGAACAGCTGCCGGTGCTGGGCCGCAAGCCGGTCTACATCGACTACGACATGTCCATCGCCGTGCAGGAAAACGTCACCCTGCCCGCCGGGAAAAGCGTCGCGGTGGGCGGGACCGCCTATAGCTATTCCGCCACGGTCGGGCATGAGACGCTGGCGAACCACACGCTGCAGACCGGCACCATCGGCGGCACCGACTGGGATTGGGCCTTCGGTGGCCCGGTGCTGTCGGACACGGAAACCGGCTGGTACGGCATGCGCTTTGCCGAGCTCTACAACCAGGGCCAGGCCCGTTCGGTCTCGCGCGAGGCGATCACCTTCGACTGGCTCTCGGGCGTGCGGATGGACCGGCTGCTGCTGGCGGAAAACACCGTCTTCAAGGGCTTGGCCGGGGCCGGGCAAAGCTGGCAGCTCGGCGGTCGCGAACTGGTCGTCAAGGCGGTGGACGAGGCCGCCGGAAACGTCACGCTGGAATTGCGCCAGGACGGCAAGGCCGTCGCCGAAAAGACCTTGGGGCCGGTCGTCGGCGACCGGCTGATCGAGGACACCGCCGCCCGCAAGGCGTTGATCTTCGAGCATGGCGATGTGGTGGCGTTCCTGTCGCCCTGGCCCGAGCCGTTCCAGGACGGCAAGGCCAGCCTCAAGGTCTATGACGGCGCGTTCAGCCTGGCGTTCGGCGCCGATTACGCCGCCGATCCGCGCTTCGCGGTCTATCCGCTGGGCTGTCCGACCGGCCACAATTTCGGCTTCATGCTGGTCAACAAGCAGGAAATCCGCATCCCCGCCGGCGGCAAGGCCGAGGGCCCCGAGGGCTATTTCCGCATTACCGTCAATGGCATCGCGAATGGCAGCGTCACCGATTGGCATGTCGAGGACCGGCAGGGCAACCGCTCGCTGAACCTGGGCGGGGCGGGGGTCGGCACCATCGACCTGGTGCTGGGCCAAGGGCGCGCAGCCGGGCAGTCGATGTTGAAATCGCTGGGCCGCGGCCTGCTGGCGCGCACCTATGACGCCGCGCTGCGGGCCGAGATCGCCGCCCTGCCCGAAGGCGCCCAAGCGGCCGCGCCGCTGCCCGCCCCGGCCGCGACCACCGCGCAGGTGCTGCCGGCCACGGGCGGAACGGGCGCGCTTTACCTGGCCATCGGCCTTGGCGTGCTGGCCGCTGGCGCCTTCGGCTTCGAGATCGGCCGCCGCAGGGCCTGAGCCGCAGCAAGGAGCGTGACATGGACAGCATCGCCGAACTTCGCCACGACCTGGCCCCGGATGCCGGCTTTGACGGCGGCGACCTGGATTGCGGTAACGGCCTTCTGCTGCTGATCCGCAAGCATATCGACCCGCTGCCGCGCGGCGGCCTGCTGGAGATCCGCTCGACCGAGATTTCGGTCGATGAGGACCTGCCGGCCTGGTGCCGGATGACCGGCAATGAATTCCTGTCGCTGCGCCGACAGGGCCGGCAGCGGTCCTTCCTGATCTGCAAGGGCGCGCTGTCGGAACGTCGGGCCGAGCCGCCGCCCACCGTTCCCGCCGAACCGGCGCCGCTGCCACCGCGGGTCGCGCGCCCCGTGCCGCCGGTGCCCGAACTGGCGGTGATGGGCATGGGCTCATGGCCGCGGCCGCGCTGGATGGTCGAGGCCATGCACGCCCATGTCGAGGGCCGCCTTTCGGAGACCGCCTTTCACCAGACCGCCGACGATGCCGTGCGGCTGGCCGTCGCCGCGCAGGAACGCGCCGGCGCCGATGTCGTCACCGACGGCGAGCAACGCCGCGACAGCTATGCCAGCTTCGTCGCGACGCGGCTGGAGAACTGCCAGCTGATCCCGCTGACCGACCTGCTGCCCCTGGTCGATCACCCCGAGGAATTCGCGGCCGAACTGCGCGCGCTCGACATTCCGGCCGGCGATGTGCGGCACCCGGCGGTCTTCGGCCCGCTGCGCCGCACCCGCCCCATCGTCGCGCATGAGGTCGATTTCGCCCGCGCCCTGACCGACAGGCCGGTCAAGGTCGCCCTGCCCGGCCCCTATCTGCTGACCCGGACCATGTGGATGGAATGCATCTCGGACCGCGCCTACGCCAGCCGCGAGGAACTCGCCGCGGACATCGTCCGCGTGCTGCGCGAGGAGCTGGCCGAGTTGATCGAGGCCGGCGCCGCGCTGATCCAGTTCGACGAGCCGGTGCTGTCGGACGTGGTCTTTTCCGGCGCCAAGAACAAGCGCAGCTTCATGTGCGGCGCACTGTCGGAAACGCTGGCGCCCGAGCATGAGCTGGGCTTTGCCCGCGATCTGCTGAACGCGGTCTTCGACGGCTTCGACCGCGGCCGCATCGCGCTGCATGTCTGCCGCGGCAACTGGACCCCCGACGAGTCGGTGGCGCTGAGCGGCAGCTATGCGCCGCTGATCGACACCCTGGCCCAGGTCCGCGCCGGCGCCTATCTGCTCGAGGCCGCGACGCCGCGCGCGGGCGACATGGGCATCCTGTCGGCGCTGCCGCAGGACGCGCGCATCGGCGTGGGCGTGGTGAACCAGAAGCTGCAGACGGCCGAGGCGGTGGACGAGATCGCCGCCCGCATCCAGCGCGCCATCACCCTGTTCGGGCGCGAGCGGGTGCTGCTGCATCCCGATTGCGGCTTCGCCACCTTCGCCGACAATCCGATCTGCTGCGGCGATCTCGCGGCGGACAAGATCGCCGCCATCGCCCAAGCCGCGGCGCGGTTCCGGTGAACGCGCCGCGGCCGGTTGCCGGAAGGCGGGGAAGGTCAGCCCGCCGCGTGCCGCATGGCCTCGAGACGCTCCCGCGCCTCGTCGAGGGCGGCTTCGCGATGCTTCGTGACCTCTTCCAGCAACCTCTCCTTGGCCCGGTCCAGCAGGGCCTCGGGCGCCAGATCCGGTTCAAAGCGCCAAAGCTGCGCGGGCTCGCCGTCGATGCGCGCCCGGACCTCGCCCGCGGCATCGCCGTAGTCCAGCCAGACCTGCCAGCGGAAGGTGCCAAGCCAGCCGGTGATCGACCCCATGGGCTTGCCGACATGGACGATCACATTGTCACGCGACAGATCCTTGACGATCCCGGCTTGCCCGGCCAGCGCGGTCGCGAAACGGTCCTTTTCCTTCAATGCGTCGATCGCCGCCGCCATGCCCTGCATATCTGTTCTCCTGCCATGATCCGCGGCATTCAGCGCCGCTCGGGCGATCAAGGGCGATTTCATGGATTCGTGCAAACCCCCATCACGCAATTGGATGTGCGCAGAACAACATGGGACGAAAGAACGCGGGAAGCCGCAGACATCCCGCAGCGGCCCGGCGCGGCGGCATCACAGTTTTCGATCCTGCCTAACCGCTTGCGACGCGGCATCTCGCCGTCGAACGGCTAGAGTGCGCCCGAGATTCACGAGGCGGAAAAGACCATGACCATGCCAACCGCGCTTTCCGCCCTGCCCCCGGTGCATGAGATCCTGCAATCGCCCGAGGGACGGGATTGCACCGCGCGGCACGGCCATGCCGCCAGCCTGGCCTGCATCCGCGAAGTGCTGGATGAATGCCGCCAGCGGCTGCTGGCGGGCGCCGCGGGCACCGGAACGCGCGAAAGCGCCGCCGGGCAAATTGCCGGTGTCGCGCTGGAAAGGCTCGACCAGCGCCACGCGCCGGCGATGAAGCGCGTGCTCAACATGACCGGCACGGTGCTGCACACCAATCTTGGCCGCGCGCTTTACGCGCCGCGGGCGGTCGAGGCCGCCATGCGCGCCATGACCGGGCCGCTGGCGCTGGAATACGACCTCGACGCCGGCCGGCGCGGCCAGCGCGACGACGCCGTGCAGGCGCTGGTGGCCGAGATCACCGGCGCCGAGGCCGCCTGCATCGTCAACAACAACGCCTCGGCCATCCTGCTGGTGCTGGCGGCGCTGGCGGCGGGGCGCGAAACCATCGTCTCGCGCGGCGAGCTGATCGAGATCGGCGGCTCGTTCCGTATGCCGCAGATCATGGAAAGCGCCGGCACCCGCCTGCGCGAGGTCGGCACCACCAACCGCACCCATCTGCGCGACTACGAAAGCGCCATCGGGCCCGACACGGCGCTGCTGCTGAAGGTGCATCCCTCGAACTATCAGGTGCTGGGCTTCACGCATGAGACGCGCTGCCCGGAGCTGCTGCCGCTGGCGCGCAAGCACGGGCTGCCGTTGGTCGATGACCTGGGCTCGGGCGTGCTGGTTGATCTGTCGCGCTGGGGCCTGCCGCGCGAACGCAGCGTGCAGGATGCACTGGCCGAGGGCGTGGACCTGGTGACCTTCTCCGGCGACAAGCTGCTGGGCGGGCCTCAGGCCGGCTTCATCGCCGGGCGCCGCGACCTGGTCGAGGCCTGCGCCCGCCATCCGCTGAAACGCGCGCTGCGGCTCGACAAGGTGCGGCTGGCAGCGCTGGAGGCGACGCTGTCGCTTTACCGCGACCCCGACCGGCTGGCCGAGACCCTGCCCACGCTGCGCCACCTGGCCCGGCGGCCCGACGAGATGCGGGCCATGGCCCAGGCGATCCTGCCCGCGCTGGCCGCTGCCCTGCCCGCGAGCCATGCGCCCGGGATCGCGGAATCCCAGGCGCAGATCGGCTCGGGCGCGCTGCCGCTGGAAACGCTGCCGAGCCTTGCCTTGCGCATTCCGGCCCCGGGCGCCAGCGCCGAGCGGATCGCCCGCGCGCTGCGCCGCCTGCCGCTGCCGGTGATCGGCCGCATCGCCGAGGGCGCGGTCTGGCTGGACCTGCGCTGCCTCGACGATGCCCGGGCGCTGGTCGAAGAACTGCCCGGCCTTGCCGCGCTGCTGGACGAATGAACCACAACCAAGGAACTGCCATGACGGAACGCCATTCGAAACTGATCATCCTGGGCTCGGGCCCGGCCGGCAATACCGCCGCGATCTATGCCGCCCGCGCCAATCTCAAGCCCATGCTCATCGCCGGGATGGCGCATGGCGGGCAGTTGATGACCACCACCGACGTGGACAACTGGCCCGCCGATGCCGAGGGCGTGCAGGGGCCGGAGCTGATGGAGCGGTTCCAGCGTCATGCCGAGCGGTTCGAGACCGGGATCGTTCACGACCACATCAACACGGCCGACCTGAGCGCCCGGCCGATCCGGCTGGAGGGCGACAATGGCAGCTATACCTGCGACGCGCTGATCGTCGCCACCGGCGCCTCGGCGAAATACCTGGGGCTGCCCTCGGAGCAGGCGATGATGGGGCGCGGCGTCTCGGCCTGCGCGACCTGCGACGGCTTCTTCTACAAGGGCAAGCCGGTCGCCGTGGTCGGCGGCGGCAATACCGCCGTCGAAGAGGCGCTGTATCTGGCGAACATCGCCAGCCATGTCACGCTGGTCCACCGCCGCGACAAGCTGCGCTGCGAGAAGATCATGCAGGACAAGCTGATGGAGAAGGTCGCCGCCGGCAAGATCACCCTGCGCTGGAACAGCGAAGTGGACGAGGTGCTGGGCGATGACCGCGGCGTGACCCATGTCCGGCTGCGCGGCACTGCGGACGGCGCCACCGACGAGATCGCGGTGGACGGCGTCTTCATCGCCATCGGCCATCATCCGAACACCGACCTGTTCACCGGGCAGCTCGAGATGGACAATGGCTATCTGGTCACCCAGGGCGGACGACACGGCATGGCGACCCAGACCTCGATCCCCGGCGTCTTTGCCGCGGGCGACGTGCAGGACCAGATCTATCGCCAGGCCGTCACCAGCGCCGCAAGCGGCTGCCAGGCCGCCCTGGACGCCGAGCGTTACCTCGACGGGCTCTAGCACCCCCCGGCGGCTGCGCGGCTCAGGTCTCGGGGCTGCGCAGCGGTTCCGGTGCCTGGGCCGGGGCCGCGGGCGAACGGACCAACTCATAGCGGATGCGGGGTTTTTCGTCCCCGGATCGGTTCAGGTCGCGCAGCCGGGCGGTAATCGCCGCCTCGGCTGCGGTGCGCCGCAGATGCAGGCGCTGCATGTCCAGCCAGGTCGGCGTCTTGAAACGCTCGAACCACAGATCCGCGGCGGCGATATCGCGCGACAGCGTCCAGTCCCGCGCCCCGGCCCGCATCCGCGCGCTGCGACGCTTCGCCATCAATGCCAGGAACTCGGTCTCGTCCTCGGGCGCGATGCGGTATTCGACCACTGCCAGCATCGGGCCGCTTTTATGCACCAGATCCAGCCTTGGCTGCGGCGCCTGCCAATGCGCCTGCGGCTCGATCCCGGCGACGTCGAAGTCGCGGATCCTCAGCACCAAGCCCAGGATCGCACCCAGGATCAGCACGGCGGCCGAGACCTGCAGCGAAAAAGCCGTGGAATGATGCGTTGCCAGCCAGCCCCACAGCCAGCTTCCCAGCGCATTGCCGGCAAAGCAGGCGGTCTGGTATAGCGCGTGGCAACGCCCGACCACCCAGCGCGGCGCCGACATCTGCACCGTGGTGTTGAAGCTGGCCAGCGTCACCAGCCAGCTGCCGCCGGCCAGCGCAGCCGCAGGCAGGGTCAGCGCCAGCGAACTTCCGAACGACACGGCCAGCACGCCCGCCGCGAACAGCACGAAACCGCCGCGCACCTGCTGTTCGACCCGCAGGCGGCGGGCAATGGGACCGTTCAGCATCGCCCCCGCAACCCCGCCCAGGCCAAAGGCACCGAGCAGCAGCCCATAGATCCGCGGCCCGCCGCCCAGCAGGTCGCGCGCCACCAGGGGCATCAGCGCCATCAGCGAGATCCCGGCGAGATTGAAGATCGCGGCCCGGATCTGCACACGCATCAGATTGGGCGACAGCGCCAGATAGCGCAGGCCGGAAGAGATTGCGCCCAGCAGGTTCTCGGGCGGCAGTTCGCCGGCGTGGCGCGTGCTGGGCCAGCGCCGCGCCACCAGGATCACGCCCAGGTTCGACAGCGCATTGACGCAGAATGCGGCAAAGGCGCCCAAGGCCGCGACCAGCAGCCCGCCAAGCGCCGGGCCGACCGTGCGCGCGATATTGAATCCCAGGCTGGTCAATGAAATCGCCTGCGGCAGCATCTGGCGCGGCACCAGCTCTGTCGCCATGGTCTGCCAGCCGGGATTGTTCAACGCCTTGCCCGAACCGACCAGAAAGGTCAGCACCAGCAGGCTCCAGGGCGACAGCACCCCCAGCCAGGCGCAGACCGCCAACAGGCTGGACACGATCAGAAGGAAGCTCTGCGACCACAGCACGATGGTGCGCCGTCCCAGCGCATCGGCGACCGCGCCCGCCGGCAGCGCGAACAGCATCACCGGCAGGGCGACCGAGGTCTGCACCAGCGCAATCTGTTCCGGCGTGCCCCCGATCGAGGCCATCAGCCAGGACGCGCCGACCATCTGGATCAGCCAGCCGAAATTGCCCGACAGTCCGGTTAGCCAATAGGCCAGAAACGCCGGGCGGCGAAGCGGCGCAAAGGTCGAATGCTGCGGCTGCGTCATCGCGCGGCCATTCTGCGGGCCCGATCAGTCAATCGCGCCCACCACCTGCCGGGCGTCCGCCTCGGCATCGGACAAGAGCCCGCCGAAGCCGCTGCGGACCGAGCCCGCCGCCCAGAGGCCGGGCAGTGAGGCGCGGCCAGCGGCATCCGTGACGATGGCGCCGCGCGCATCGCGCTCGACCGTCGCAGGCAGGAAATCGACCAGCGGATCCTGGCCGACGAAGACGAAAAGCGCCCGGCAAGGCAGCAGCTGTTCCGAACCGTTCGGGCCTTCCACCCGTACCCCAGTCAAACCGCCGGCATCCTGTTCGATGGCCCGGACCGTGCTGTTATGCATGAGGGTGATGGAGGCATCCGCTTCGGCGCGGGCGACGAAATCGGGCCGCGCGCGCGGCGCCGAGCGCAGGACCAGCGTCACCCGCGCTCCGAACATGGACAGCGTCAGGGCCTCCTGAAAGGCGGAATCGCCGCCGCCGACCACGATGGTCTCCTGGCCCGCGAGCATGGGACCATCGCAATCGGCGCATTCCGAGATGCCCCGACCAATCAACGCCTCTTCGCCCGCCAGCCCCAGCCGGCGAGGCCGCGTGCCGCTGGCGATGACGACATGACGGGCCAGCACCTCGCCCGCATCGCTGCGGATACGCCAGCCCTTGCTGTCTTGCGACAGCCCGGTGACGGCGCCGTTCAGGGTCTCGATGCCCAGGTCCATGTTCTCCATGGCCAGGCTGGAGACCAAATCCGGCCCGCCGGTCGGCTTGCCCTCTGGCGCGGGATCCAGATGGTTGACATTCATGACGAAGCCGCCGGCGAACATCTGCTCGAAGGTGATGAGCTCCAGGCCTTTTTCCTGCGCCAGCCGGGCCGCCATGAGTCCCGCATAACCCTGGCCGATCACCGCAACGTCATATGTCTTCATCTCGTCCTCCTGACCGTTCGGCCGGATTCCGGCCTGCGCGGCTATCCATACAGGCAGATATCGGGGAACAAGCCTTCAGCTTGCTGAAGTATGATCCACTTTTTGTTATGCTCGTTTCGGAAAGGTAAAGATAATAGCGAGGAGTTTGTGAAATAAATCAATAATATCAGTAGAATAATTATAATACGTGCGCAAAAGACACAATCCGAGCATCTTGATCCCGTGATCCGCCTTGTTGACATGGAAGGCGCCGGCGGGTATTTCCGGCAGCGGAAGAGAAACATCCCTGGTGGGATGCCCGGACTTCAAATCCGGCGGAAGGTGTCTTGCGTCTTCGGTGGGTTCGATTCCCGCCTCTTCCGCCATCACGCCATCCGGACCGGCCAGGCATTTGCATCAGCCCACGCAAGGAAACGCCGCATCAGGATGCGGCGTTTCTGCTGTTGCGGGGCGGTCAGAAATCGAAGCGGACGCCCATGTCGGCATAGAGCCGATCATCGTAGTCGCGCTGCAGGCTGGCGGCCAGGAAGGGACGGCCGAGATCATAGCTGGCGCCGACACCAAAGGAAGCGTTCGTCTGCTTCCTCGCCCAATCGCCGGAGTTATGCGCCACATACCCGCCGAGCGTCGTCTTGCCGATCTTGTAATCGCCATAAAGCGTTACGGTATTTCCAGGCGAACCGACCGTGCCGGCGCTTCGGGGAAGCTGGGTGCCGTTGTCGATGAAATTCAGCCCGACCCGCGCGGCCCTGGTCAGGGAATAGCGCGCGCCGACGAAATACAGGTCGTTGCCCTTGAAGCCGGCGCCGTTCTGCGCGGTCGCGGCCGAGAACTCCAGCGAATCCGACAACTTGTAATGCAGGGCCAGCGCCGTTTCCTCGGCATAGCCCGGGCCGCTTTCCTGGTGGCCGGTCTGGTCGGGATCGACATAGGACGCGCGGACCGTCAGCCCCCCGGTGGTATATTTCAGCGCCAGTCCGATGCGGTCGCTGTAATCGCCATAGCCCTTGTCGGCGCCAAGGAAGAACCGGCCCTGGGGATCGCCGCCCCAGGAACGCTCGAACACGCCCAGCCGCGACTGCTTCAGCAGGGCAGCGCCGTCGAAGGCCGGAATGACATTGCCGACATAGGCGGTGAAGCCGTCGGCCGTCACGTAAAGCTGTCCGGGGCTGATCGTTTCGACGCCGGCGTCGCCCTGATCCCATTGCACCCGGAAATTGGCTCCGAAGGTCAGGCCCTCGGCCTCGACCGAGGCATTGACGTCCAGCCGCACCCGGGACGAGATCTGCGTCTCGTTGGCGTCGGGGTCGCGGCCGTCATCCTCGTAATAGACCAGGCCGGTGCGGCCATAGCCGGACAGCTTGATATCCGCCAATGCCGGTCCCGCAAGCAGGGATACGGCCAGGGCCGTTGTCATCAGATGTTTCACTTAGTCCTCCCATTATTCGCCTTTGCCAAGAACAGCCTTGGCCAAGGACTTGCCCGTCCGGGTTCTTCCAGGACCCGGACAATCCTCCCCCGCAGCGCGCGAAGGGCTTCGCACACGGCTTTTTTCAATGTTCGTGGTCTTGAGCGCCGCTATTGGTCAGGGCCGGATGATGCCCAGCCCGTCCCGGATTTCGATCCGTGTGCCATAGGGCTCGGAATAGCGCGCCATGTCTTCCAGGATGCGCCGCCGGACTGCGGGTTCCGGGACCAGCGGGATGCCCATCTGCGACAGCGGCCGCGCGCCGCCGCCCAGGTCGGCGGGGTAAAGCCGCACCTCGCGCAATTCGCCGTCCTCGAAATCCGCCTCGGCCAGCACCGCCTCGTGACAGGCGGGGTGCTCCAGTTCGGATTTCTTCTGCCAGTTGGCCAGCACGTCATAGCTGGGGCCAAGCTGCAATCCGCACTGGAAGATGAAGTTCGACAATCCGTAGAAGATCGGCCGGCCGCGATAGACCTCGACCCCGGCCAGTGCGTGAACGCCGTGGCTGACGAACATGTCCGCGCCGGCGTCGATGGCGGCATGGGCGAATTCGATCAGGAAATTCGGCGCGTAATGCTCGACCGGCTCCTTGAGGCCGCGGACGTCGCCGAAGGCACCCGCCGGATCGAAGCGGGTGGCCTGATGCGAATGGATCGCCACGATCAAGAAATCGGCATAGATCTTGCCGTTGCGGATGCTGTCCAGCAGCCCGTCCCGGTCCGCCGGTGCCATCTCGTAATGGATGCTGCCCGGATCGTCGCCCGCCTGATACCACTGATCGAAAAAGCGCAGCCGCGCCGGCGCGGCGTCGGTGGCCGGCCGCCAGGCGCCGGGACGCGGGCCATAGGCGGCGGTGGCGATGTCGTGCAGCCTTTTCAGGTCGTCGGGTGCAACGATGTTATAGGCCGTCAGGTGCAGCGGGTTGATGCCGGGCGCGCCGCCCAGCCCGCCGATGCGGGACGTGGCCTCGGTCCGGGCATAGGTCGGGCCGAAATGGCCGGTATCGGCCAGCGAATAGACGCTGACCAGCCCGACCCGGCCCTTGGGCGTTTCGCGGAACCGGGCCTTGCGCGCCTCTTGCAGGTTCGGGCCGGTGCCGGCGTGGGTGATGCCCAGCCGGTCCAGCGCCGCATCGGTCGAGACCATGCCCGCCGCGCCGCAGTCGAAGGTATGGTTATTGGCGCGGCTCATCATGGTGAAGCCCATGTCGCGGATCGCCTCACCCAGCGAAAACGGCGCGGCGGTGCCGGCGATGGCCATGTCGTTGCCGGCCATGTCCACCAGGCTCGATTCCATGTTCGCAAGGCCCACGTCGGCGGCGCGGATGCGCTCGCCGAAAAAGGCGAAGCGCGGATCCTCGCGCCGCAGCGGCTGGGGCGAGATCAGATCGCCCACCGCCGCCACCCGGAAAGGCGCGGTCAGCTTCGGGCCGGTTTCGCGCGCCAGGTCGCGCTGGCTTACCCAGGGCAAGGTCGGTGCCATGCTGTCCCTCGAAGGCTAGGCGGAGGCGTTGTCGTGGAAGACGCTGATGTGCTGGGGCTCGACGGTCAGGCGGATCGGGGTTCCCGCCGCCTGCATCTCGCCCTTCATCGAGCGCAGCGCCAGCTTCTGGCCGTTGATCCGGGCGATATGCTCGACATGGGTGCCCAGGAAGATGCTGCGTTCGATCACCGCGTCATACTGGTTCGCGCGCGGCCCGTTGGCGGTGTCCAGGCGCGTATGCTCGGGGCGGAACATGGCATGAACCCGGTCGCCGATCTTCAGCGCCGGATCGGTCGCCACCCCCTCGAGCAGGCCGACCTCGGTCTGGACCACGGCAAGCTCGCCGCGCAACTCGTGCACGGTTCCGTGCAGCTCGTTCGAGCAGCCGACGAAATCCGCGACATAGCGGGTCTGCGGCCGGCGGAAGATATCCTGCGGCGTGCCGATCTGCGCGGCTCGGCCGACCTCCATCACCGCGATGCGATCGGCAAGGGCGGCGGCTTCGATCTGGTCATGGGTGACGTAGACCGCCGTGAAATCGAACTGGCCCTGCATCTCGATCAGCTCGTCGCGCAGGCGTTCGCGGACCTTGGCGTCCAGGTTCGACAGCGGTTCGTCGAACAGGATCAGCCCGTCGTTCGCCACCAGCGCCCGCGCCAGCGCCACGCGCTGTTGCTGGCCACCGGAAAGCTGCCCCGGATAATTGCCTGCGAACCTGGCCAGCCCCGTCACCTCCAGCGCCTTGGCCACGCGGCTGAGGATCTCGTCCTTGCCGATCTTGGAGACGACGAGCGGATAGGCGATGTTTTCGTGCACCGTTTTGTGCGGCCACAGCGCATAGGACTGGAATACCATGGAAAGGTTGCGTTTTTCTGGCGGCATGGCCAGTTTCTCGGCCGAGGAGAACACCTTGCGGCCATGCACCCAGATCTCGCCGGAGGTCGGGTGCTCCAACCCTGCAATGCAGCGCAGCAAGGTGGTCTTGCCGCAGCCCGACGGGCCGAGCAGCACCAGCACCTCGCCCCGTATCACGTCGAGCGAGACGTCGCCGAGTGCCGTCACCTCGCCGTGGCGGGTCTGGAAAGTCTTGGTCAGGTTGCGGATGCTGACCATGGGGGTGGCCGCGGCTTGGGTGGGGAAGCTCTGGTTGGCGAGTGTCATCGGACGCTCCTGTTGGGTCTGCCGGTCCTGCCGGATACCTGTCCGGCGGTGATTTTGCGTTCCGGCCGGGCATCGGCCGGACGGCTTCTCGGCGATCAATAGATCACTTTCGCATCCTCAAGCCGGGCGATTTCAGCGTCGCCCATCCCCAGAAGGGTCTTGAAGACATGGTCGTTGTCGCCGCCAAGCTGCGGCGCGGTGCGGCGGATGCGGGCGGGTGTCCGGGACAGGCGATAGGGCGGGGTGATTGTCTTGCGCCGGCCCAGCACCGGGTGATCGACCTCCTGCACCGCGCCGCGCGCCAGGACATGGGGATCGTTGAACAGATCCTCGGCCTTGAACGACGGGGTCGCAGGCACGCCTTCGGCCTGAAGCAGCCGCATGGCGTCGTAATAGCTCTTGTCCGCGCTCCATGCCGCAATCGACTGGTCCAGCCGGTCGCGGTGGGTCCAGCGCCCCTCGGCGGTGGCATATTCCGGCGCCAGCGCCCAGTCCGGGCTGCCCAGGGCACGCACCAGCCCCTGCCATTCGGCATCGCTTCCCACTGCGATCGAGATCCACTCATCCGCGCCGGCGCAGCGATAGACGTTGTGCGGTGCCATCGCCGCATCGCTGTTGCCATGCCGCCTGGGCGAGCGGCGGTTCATCGCGTAATCCATCATCTGGTCGCCGATCATCGAATTGATGACCTCGCAGGAGGAACTGTCGATATACTGGCCCCGCCCCGTCTGCTGGCGGAACCGCAGGGCGATCATGGCGGCAAACACCGCCGCCGTCCCGGCCCGCGCATCGCCGCCGGAATTGGTCATGGTGTTGGGCTTCTTCTCGGTATAGCCGGTCAGATGCGACACGCCGCCGACGCTGGTGAAGCAGGGATTATAGGCGGCATAGCGACGCCAGGGTCCGGTGCCGCCAAAGCCCGACAGCGACAGCATGATCAGGTCCGGCTTGACCTTGACTAGCTCGTCATAGTCCAGCCCCAGCTTGGTCATCACGCCGGGGCGCATGTTTTCCAGCACGATATCGGCGGTCGCCACCAGCCGCTTGGCCAGCGCGCGGCCCTCGTCGGTCGTCAGGTTGATCGAACAGCTCAACTTGCCGAGGTTGCATTCGAAGAAATTCGAATTCGCCTCGAGATTGGCATGCGTGCCATCGCCGCGATGCGCCCGCTGTTCGTCGGGTCGCGCCCGCGTCTCGACCTTGATCACCTCGGCCCCCAGAGAGGCGAGTTGCATGGTGCAATAGGGTCCGGCCAGGACATGGCCAAAATCGACGACCCGGATCCCCTTCAATGCGTCCTGCATCCTTCCCCCCCTTCCTAAATGACACCGTTGCGCGCCAGGCGCTGCAAGCGGTCCCGGTCATAGCCCGGCAGGCCGCCCAGAACCTCCGCCGTATGCTGCCCCAGCAAGGGCGCCGGGCGCTTCGCCGGCAGATCGGCATTCGGCAGCCGCGTGGGCTGGTCCACATATTCCAGCGGTCCGGCCACGGGATGGTCGATGGTCACGAAATGATTGCGCGAACGGAACTGCTCGGATTTGAATACCCCTTCGGCCGTCAGGATCGGCGCGGCGGCCGAGCCCTCGGTCTGGATGCGATGGAACAGCTCGTTCTGCGTCACCGTGCGCGACCAGTCGTTCAGGCGCTTGCGCAGTTCGGCATAATTGTCGGACCGGCCCTTCTGCGTGTCGAAAGGCGGCTTGATCCCCCATTCCGGCCGGCCCATGGCGCGCCAGAGTCCCTCCCATTGCTGCTGCGAGGACAGGATCACCACCGCGAACTCGCCGTCCTTGCACTCGACCAGGCTTTCCAGCAGCCGGCCCTTGCCGGTGCGGTTCGGGCTGACGCCGTCATCGACATAGCGCCGCAGCTGCGACCGCTCCAGCGCCATCATCGCGTGCTGGATCGAGACGTCGATGTGCTGGCCGGAACCGCCGTTGTCGCGCCAGAACAGCGCGGCCAGGGTGGCGGTCGCGCCGGCCATGCCGCCGTCGTAAAGCCCCAGATAGCCCGGCCCCTGGCAGGGGGGCACGTCCAGATTGATCGCCCACATCGGCAGCAGGTAGCCTTGGCCGCTGGCGTGATAAAGGTTGAGATGCCGCGCCTTGTAATCGCGATAGGGTCCGACCTGGCCGAAGGGGGTGATCGAGGTCACGATCAGGCCCGGATTCAGCGCCTGCAGATCTTCGTAGCCCAGCCCCAACCCCGCCAGTTCGCCCGGCATGCGGTCCTCGATCAGCACATCGGCGTCGCGCAGCAGTTCGCGCAGCACGGCACGGCCGTCCTCGGTCTCGATGTCCAGCGTCACCGAACGCTTGCCGGTGTTCAGGTAAAGAAAGGTGCCTGACGCCTCGGGGTTCGGCTGGTCGTCTCTGAACGGCCCGATGTGCCGGGCGTCATCCCCCCTGCCCGGCTTTTCGATCTTGATTACATCCGCGCCGAAATCGGCCAGCAGCTTGCCGCAATAGGGCCCGGCGACAAAGTCGCAAAGCTCTATTACCTTCAGCTTCAATCCCCCCTGCATCGCCTCAGTCCGCCTTCGAAACCAGCTTCACCAGCACGCTGGCCTGGGTATGCACGTCCCCGTCCTGGTTCTCGGCCCGCACGGCCAGTTCCACCAGCCGGCGGCCCTGGTCATCGACGAACTTGCGCGCGACACGGCCCTTGACCCAGGTCGCATCGCCGAAGAAGTTGAACCGGCGGTCCTGGCTGTCCATCGAGACCACGAAACCGTCGTCGCCCATCCAGTCGGTGACGATCTGAACCAGCATCATCTCGTTATGGATGCCGCCAGCGTTGGCCAGGGGCGATCCGAACATCTGCGCGGCGCGATCCGAGTAATGCCAGTCGCGGCGGAAGCGATGCTCGCCGGTCAGCGGGTCGATCGGGTGGGTCTGCAAATGGTTGCGCATCGCTGCCCACTTGATCGCGAAGGCATAGACATAGCAGCTGACCACCGTGCGCGCCGAGCTGTCGCAGACATCATAGATGCCCTTGGCCAGCGGCGGCAGTTCCTCGCCCTCAACGACATCCTCCCAATAGCGGATCTTCGCGCCGCGGCGCTTGACGCCAGCAAGCTGGGCGTCGAAATCGTCGTGGATGTTCTTCAGCTCCGCCTCGGAATAGCGGCGATAGTCCTTGCCGGCATATTTCGCGCCGACCTTGGATTCCTTGCCGCCTTCCTTGGCCTTGCGCTTGCTGGGCGGGGTGGCCAGGTAGATGTTGCGCCCGGTCGCCACGGCGATGGTCTCGTCGCGCTGGTTCACGAAATAGCGCGGCACGCTTTCGATGAACATGCGATAGGGCTTGCCCTCGACCTTCTTCTCCTCGAACCCGCCGTATTTGTCATAGCAATGGAATTCGTCGCCGGGGCGGAAGGGGGCGAAGTAATCGTGCTTGTTGCCGGCGGCAAGCCGCGCCACGCCCGGCACCCGCAACCGGCCGCCGAAGGACGAGCCGAACGAGATGCAGCTTTCATAAAGCGGCGGCGCGACAATTCCGCCCCAGCGGGTGTTCTGGGCATAGGTGCGATTGCGCCAGATCGGGTTCGGATCGCCGATGGCATCGGCAAAATGCCGGATCAGGTCTTCGGTCACGAGCGCGTTCAGGATGCCGCGTTCGTATTCGTTGTCCATGATGTCATGGATCGGCACCGGCAGCTTCAGCTCGCCACGCCCAGCGTTGAACTCGGCAATCTTGCGGTCCAACTGCTCGTTCCATTCCTGATCGGAAAGGTGGTCCCAGTCGTTGCTGGTCTGGTCCTCGGGCATGGCAGATCCTCCTCCTGAAGGCGAAGCCGGGGCGCTCACCTTTAGCATACAATATTGTATGACAATCTACGCAGGCAGACCCATGGGTCAACGCCTCATCCCGGTCTTGGCGTTATCACAGCGCCGAATTTTGTTAGGTCCGGCGTCCCTTGCCCAAGGCCGCCCCGCTGGCCTATTCCTGCGCCGCAGAATGCCGCTGAAGGAGCGCACAGATGGACAGAGCCAAAAGCCGGACGAACGGACAGGCCACGGTCACCGCCGCGATCCGTCAGGCAATCCTGTCCAACGACCTGGTTCCCGGCCAGCGGCTGATCGAGGCGGATCTTTGCGACAGTTTCTCGACCAGCCGCAGCACCGTGCGGGCCGCCCTTGCCCAGCTCACCAGCGAGGGCTTGGTCGAGGTCGTCGCCCATCGCGGCGCCCGCGTGCGTGTGATCGGCCTGCGGGAGGCGCTGGAGATCGTGGATGTCCGCCTGTCGCTGGAACTGCTCTGCATCGAGCGCGCCATCGCGCGCATGACGCCGGAAGCAAGCGCCGAGCTGCGCGAGCTGGCGGACCGGCTGCGCGACCGGGCGACCGCCAATGACGTCACGGGCTTTGCCGAACTGACCCGCCGCGCCTTCGTCTACTATGTCGGACTGGCCGATCATGGCGTTGCGCGCGAGATGCTGGAGCGGCTGCGCGACCGGCTGTCGCGGCATCGTCTGCGGCTGACCTATCGCCCGGGCAGACCGCAGATTGCGCTTCCCTATTGGCTGGACCTGATCGACGCCCTGTGTCGCCGCGACCTGCCGGCGGCGCGGGACGCCCTGTGCCGGCACGTCGCCAACATCAAGGAGACCATGGTCGCGATCGCCGAAGAGGAAACCTCCGCACGGCCCGCCCTTTCGCGCTGACATGGCGCCTGCATCACGCAGGTTGATTGTCCTTCAATATTGTGCACAATTTAAGGCGCAATAATGAAGGAGACAGCGACATGGCCATGGGCGACACAAATCTTGCCAAGGAAATCCGGCAGTTCAACCGGCTTCGCGCCGAAGTGGTGATCAAGAATCTGAAGAAGAAACACATGGATGGGCATTTCGTCGAGACCCGGCAAGAGGCCCTCGACCTGCTTCTAAATCTCATCCCGCCGGGCGCGAAACTGGGCCGGGGCGATTCGGTGACGTTGAACCAGCTTGGCGTTTTCGAGGCCCTGATCGAGCGCGGCGAGAACGAATTCATCAACCCGGTCCGCACCGACAAGCAGGGCTACAACCCCCCGCGCGAGGAACGCCGGGCGATGCAGCGTCAGACGCTGCTGTCGGACGTCTACCTCGCAGGCACCAATGCCATCACCATGCAAGGCACCATCGTCAATACCGACGGGTCGGGCAATCGCGTCGCGGCCATGTGCTTCGGTCCGAAGAAGGTGATCCTGATCGCCGGCTGCAACAAGATCGTGGCCGATGTCGATGCCGCGCTGGCACGCATCCGGGACTTCGCCGGGCCGGTGAACATGTGGCGCCACAAGCTCAAGCACAGCCATGACGACGGGCTGGGCTGGGGCGTGCTGCGCTATACCGCGATCATCGACGGCAACCAGCCGGTCGAGCAGGGCAAGATCACCGTCATCCTCGTCAACGACGATCTCGGCATGTAGAACCGGACGCGCCGGGCCCGCCCCGGCGCAACGAAACGGAAGCGATGACCGACAACCCTTCTCTTTCCGCGGCCGAAGTGACGGCCGCGATCCGCAGCCGCATCCTTGACGGCGGCTTCGCCCCCGGCCAGCGCCTGGTCGAGGCGGATCTTTGCGAGATGTTTCACAGCGGACGCCGCCAGGTGCGCGAGGCCCTGGCGGCGCTGACCCATGAGGCGCTGGTCGAGCAGATCGCCAACAAGGGCGCCCGCGTTCGCGTGGTCGAGCCGGAAGAGGCACTGCATCTGGCAGAGGCCCGCTTCATCCTGGAGCGCGCCTGCCTGGAGCATGCCGCGGCCCGCATGGGCGAAACCGATGTGGCAGAGCTGCGCGCGCTGGCCGGCGATCTCGAAGGCAGCGCGGCAGCGGGCGATCCGGCCGGCTATGCGCGCCATTCCGAACGGCTGCGGCGCTTTCATGTCGAACGGGCGGCGCAACCCGTGATGCAGGAGCTGCTGGAGCGTTTGCAGGCACGCAACATGCGCTATCGCAACCGGATCGGGTCGCAGCCCGGTTGGCTGAAGGTCTCGCTGCCGCTGCGGCTGCGGATCGTCGAGGCACTGTGCCGGCGCGATGCCGAGGGCGCCGTGCAGGCGCTGACCCGGCACCACGAGGCGTGGAAAGCCGCGCTGGCGCGGCTTTCCGGTTCGTCTTAGGCGCGATCAGCGCGTTTTCTTGACGTTGTGGTTGTTGAGCCACAACACGACGGCCATCATGCAGGTCGCGATAGCCCAGATCACCAGGGCAAAGGCTGTCATCAGGGGAAAACTGCCGTTTTCCCACAGGTCCAGCAACACCGCACCGACCACGCCGTTCGAGGTTCCCGACAGGATCGCCGAGGCCGTCACCTCTCCCATCATGTGGATGAAGACCAGCACCCAGCCCGCCGCCAGCCCGTGCAGCGTCAGCGGCAGCAGGATCTTGCGCATCGTGGTGCCTTCCGAGGCGCGGAACACCCGCGAACTCTCGGACAATTCCCGCGAGACCAGGATGGCCGCGGAACGTGCCGCCGCCGTGGCATAGGGGATCTCCATCAGCAGATAGGCCAGGAACAGGATCCAGATCGTGCCATAGATGTCGAAAGGCCATTGCGCAAAGGCCAGGATGAAAGCCACGCCCACCAGCGTATGCGGGAAGGTCGCGGGCAGCGTGGTGACGAAATCCACGATGCGCCGATACCCCAGACGCTGCGTCAGGCCCCGGCGCCCGAACCGCGCGGCGCCATCGGCGAAATGGTTGGCGTAAAGCATCAGGAAGCCAGCGATCACCATGATCACCGTCGCGCCCGTGGTGGCCAGGAAGATCGAGTTCCCCAGTGCCCGCGTCGTCGCCGGATTCACCGTCAGCACCGTCTTGTAGTTGTTGAACGACAGGTAATCGAGCGAGAAGTTCAGCGACCAGAACGGTTGCAGCGACACCACCATCAGCGCCAGCAGCGGCAAGACCAGCGAGATCAGGATATAGCCCAGGAAGATGCCCTTGGTCAGCCAGCCCAGCCTGCCCAGCCGCGTCGGCGCATGGCGTACGCCCTTGCCGCCGATCGTGGCCTGGCGGCCATGCGGCATGAAGCGCCACTGGATCATGCGCAGCGTGAAGACGACCACGAGCATGCCGCAGGCCAGGATCAGCGCGGCTTTCTCGTTTGCGGGAAAATCGGTGAAATAGCGATAGATCCGCACCGAAACCACCTCGATTCCCGCCGATGTGCCCAGGATCACCGGCACGGCGAAGATGGCGATGCCGTTGATGATGGACAGGATCCATGCCTCGAAGATCGAGGGACGGATCGCCGGCAGCGTGACCGTCAGCCAGGTCCGCAACGGGCCCGCGCCAGAGATCCGTGCCGCCTCTTCGATCGAGGGATCAAGACTGCGCAGGGCCGACGAGGTGATGAGATAGATCGCCGGCACCAGGTGCACCGACAGGGCAAAGATCATCCCCTGCATGGAATAGATGTCGATGGGGCCCATGCCGCCCTGGACCGGGTCGCCCATCAGCCAGCGCAACGCGATGTTGACGAAGCCGATGCGGGGGTCGAACAGCACCACCCAGCCCAGCACGCCGGTGACCGACGGCAGCATCAGCGGCGCCACGGGCATGAAATTGCCCACGCCCTTCAGCCCGCCGTCGGTGCGTTCCGAGATGAGCGCCAGGAAGGTCGAAAAGGCCAGCGCGATCACGCTGGAGATCGAGACCATGACGAAGGTGTTCCACAGCACGCCGCCGATCCCCGGCCCAAGGCCCGCACCTTGCAGGTGCGCGCCCTCGCCGAAGACCAGCTGCAACAGCCGGAAGGTCGGATAGACCATCAGGAAGGCGATGCCGAGGACAAGGAAGTTGGCGACCGAGGCAATCGGTCGCCAGCGCCATCCTGCGGGCCGCTGAGGGTCGGGATTGGTCAAGGCAGTCGTAGATGGCACGGCGTTTCCTCCTCCGGGCCGGGGCCGATCAGGCCAGCCCCATCAGTTCGATGATTTTCTGCTTGTTCGCCTCGGACGATTCCAGATCGGGCATCACGAAACCGGGCTTCAGCTCGGGCGTGCCCGGCGCGCTGATCGGCGAGACGGTTTCGGTATTCAGGATCTGCTGCCCCTTCTCGGTCATGAGGAAGGACAGAAACAGCCGCGCCGCGTTCGGGTTCGGCGCCTTGGCGGAAATGGCGGCAGGCGAGACCACGCCGGTATAGCTCTCCGCTTCGGGCAGCACGGCCTCGATGGGTGCCCCCTGCTGGATCATCGAGAAGGCCTGCGAGGTCGAACAGGGGAAGAACAGCTTCGCCGCTCCTGCCGCGACCTGCTGAACCGCGGCCGGGCCGCTCGAGCCGAGTTGCACCTTCATCGCGCCAAGCTGCCTCAGGAAATCCTCGCCCTTCTCGCGCAGGAGCAGATCATAGGCCCCGAAGGCCACGATGCCGACGCTGCGCAGATCGACGGTGATGATCTGCCCGGCGAATTCAGGCCGCAGCATGTCCTCCCATTTCTTTGGCAGGTCGGGCACCAGCGCCGTATTGGTCGCCATGGTATGCGGATTCAGCGTCACCACCGCCGAATGCGGGTTCTTGAACTCGGCCGGCCAATCGGCCAGTCCCGGCACCAAGGCCGGGTCCAGATCGGCAAGCCAGCCGCGCTGGTGGAAGGCATCGACCAGCAGCTGGTCGCCCACGATCATCACGTCGGCGATGGCTTGGCCGGCCTCGGCTTCGGCCGTATAGCGCGAAGCGATCTTGCTGGAATTCAGGCGCTGATATTCCATCTGGATGCCGTATTCCTCGCGGAAGGCATCGGCCAGCGCGATCACGAGCGGCTCGGCCGAGCCGGTGTAGAGAACCACCTTGCCCTCCTTTTGCGCCGCCGCCACCAGGTCGTCCGTCGATTGCGCCCAGGCGCCGGCGCGCAGCGACATGCCGGCTGCCATGGTGCCAAGCGCAGCCAGGCCGGCAGAGGCCATGAACCCCCGCCGCGAAACTTTCGTATCCATCTTGTTCATTGCTTCCTCCCTTGGCCCGCCATCGCAAGCCAGAAACAGACGAGCGGCCCCGCTACAAGAGACCGCGGGATCCGTGGGCTACCCCCGCCGCCATCGGAGGCGGGGGTAGCATCTCATTTCCTCCCGAGCCTGGTGGCGGCCACCAGCTCGTCCCAGTTTGCCGGCAGATCAACCTTCCGGGTCACGGGGAAGCCGATATAGCCGTTGCCAGAGCCGATCATCGTATGGTCGCGGTCCGGATCGCCGGCGACGACGATCAGGAAGTCCTCGGGCTTCGAGACCATCTGGATGTCGCGGTCGGTATCCATCGAGGTGCCAAGCTGTTCGGGCCAGCACTTCTCGTTGATCCCGCGATAGAAGCGGTTCAGGATCATGCCCGACAGGCGGGAAACCCGCAGCTTGGCATTCTCGTAGAAGTGCTTGCGCACCCGCTCCTTGGTCCAGCCCTGGTCGGTCAGCACCTTCAGGATCGCCGGCGTGATGACCACCAGCGGCCGTGTCACCATTCCGCGGAAGAAGAACTGGATGAACATGTTGTTGTCCGCCATGCGGGCCTCGATGTTCTTCAGGATCTGTTCCGCGTGCGGATCGCCCACTTCGATGGCTTGCGTCATCTCGGTGCAGGCGGTGATGGTCACGACGTTTTCGCCGAAGGCATAGCCCTCGTCCTCGGCATGCGTGGGCCAGCCCATTTCATGGGTCAGATCCTCGCTTTCGGCCAGCACGATCCGGAAGTTGCCGCCGAAGCAGCCCTTGTCCGTGCCATGCGGGATAAAGCCGCAGACATTGCGCAGATACATCCGCCAGAACCGTCCGATGCTGGTATTCGCCTGGAAGCCCGGGCGCAGCGCGGCCTGGCCGAAGTTGAAGCCCAGTTCCTTCAGGATCTTGCCATTGACGACGATCTGCGTCTCGGTGGCCGGGGTGTGGCCCAGATGTTCGTGACCGAAGACCGGATCCATCATCGCCTCGACGATGGCGACCAGCACGGGCATGTATTCCGGCCGGCAGCCCGACATGACGCCGTTGACGGCCACGCTCCAGACGGTCGCTTCGCGGCTGGCGGGCAAAGCCTTGCCCAGCACCTCGTCGCGATCGCGCGGCGTGTGGCGCAGGAACGCCTCGACCTTCTCGATCGTGGGCGGGACGACGGGCATGCCCTCGCTCCAGCCGTTTTCGAGGAAATGCTCCTGCACCTCGTCGAACGCGCCCGAAAAGACGACGTCGGTCTTGTCAGGTTCGGCAACATAGCCTTCTTCCGGCGGTTGCACGGTCAGGCCATGGACGACCTGCTGAAGCATCGGCCCTGCGACTGTCTTCTCAAGTTGCTCGTCGGGGACGAAGTTCACGTGACCCGGATGGATGGTATGAGGCAGATTGGGCATTCCAAGCCCCTTGGCAGTCATCTTGCCCTGGTTCACGAAACCGGAGCAGAGCATGGTGACTGTCGGATATCCCAGTTCTTCAACCAGGGCGCTGGCACGCGTCACGGCGGCCGTACAGGAGCCTCAGCATCCGACGCCGACGATCACCGCGTCGACGTTGAAATCTTTCAGTTTCTGGGGCAGGGCTTCAAGAACCTCGTGCTCGTTGGCGCCGTGGATCTCGCCGAACTCGCGCCAGCTGACAAACTTGATGCCGGGATAGAGCTTGGTCATCTCCCGTTCCCAGATGTCGAACATGATGTCGCCCTTGAACACCCAGTCCCAGAGCTGGGCGACGGTCTTGCCCTCGAGGGTGTCGAGCCTCTTGGCAAGCCTGTGTCCCTGATGCATCTGGCGCCCGCTTGGCCAGACGACGTCATAGGTTTCCGTCATGGATCCTCCTTTCTCGTGCATTTTCGGCAAGGCCATGGCTTGGACCCAACCTTTTGCGGCCCGCAGGCGGCAGGCCGAATCCTCCATGCCGCCATCCTGCCCGCAAAGTCGTCATCCGCGAAGCAGGTATCACGAAACGAGACCCTGCCATCATGCGCGCTTCTGCGAAAATCGCGGCACGAGCCCAACGGCTGCACGGCTTTCGGCGCGAGTCGGTGCCGTCGCCCGCTGACGGGCATCAATGAACGGCGGCCTTCCGGGGCCGAGGCAATAACGGAAGTCGAAGCATGTTCCTGATCGCTACCGCGGGTCACGTAGATCACGGCAAGACCGCGCTGATCCGTGCCCTGACCGGCACCGAGACGGACCGCCTGCCGCAGGAAAAGGCGCGCGGCATCTCGATCGACCTGGGCTTTGCCTATTGGACCGACGTGGCCGGGACCGTCGGCTTCGTCGATGTGCCCGGGCATGAGCGTTTCATCCCGACCATGCTGTCCGGTGCCGGCGCGGCCGATTTCGCCCTGTTGGTCGTTGCCGCTGATGATGGCATCATGCCGCAAACGCTGGAACATCTCGACATCCTGGACTTGCTGGGCATCCGGCAGGGTGTCGTCGCGCTGACGAAGTCCGATTTGGCGAATCCCGAACGGATCGCCTTGCTGGACCGCGAAATCACCCGGACTCTTGTCGGCACCGCGCTGGCGGGCTGCCCGATCCTGCCGGTCAGCGCCGCCACGGGGGCTGGCATCGACGCGCTCGCCCGGCTGTTGCGCCAGGCCGCCACGCGACCCAAGCCCGATAAGGAAGCCGGGCTCGGCTTTCGTCTGGCCATCGACAAGGCCTTCACGGTGCCGGGGGCGGGCACGGTCGTGTCGGGGGCGATCAGGGACGGCGCCGTTGCCGTCGGAGACGAGCTGATCCTCGCGCCCTCGGGTGAAACGGTGCGGGTGCGCGGCTTGCAAGCCGCTGGGCGCCAGGTTCCGCGCGCCGTCGCGGGCGACCGGTGCGCCATCAACCTGCGCGGGGTGGCGCTCGACCAGGTGCGCCGCGGCGACTGGCTGCTGGCGCCGGGCCAGCTTTGTGCCTCGCAACGGCTGACGGTGGATCTGCGGATTTCGGGCGCGGTCGCAAACGGCATCCGCCACAACAGCCAGATGCATTTGCACATCGGCACGACCGACATGCCCTGCCGCGTCCTGCTGCATGGCCATTCGACGCTGACCGCCGGGGAAAGCGGCGTCGCCCATCTGGTCACGGCCCGCCCGGTCTGCGCCGTCGCGGGCGACGCCTTCGTGCTGCGCGATGCCGCCGCCCGGCAAACGCTGGCCGGCGGCCAGGTCGTCGATCCGCTGGCGCCCCATCGCCGGCGCCGCGACGACGACCCCGAGCCGCTCTGGGCTGCCCTGCGCCGCCCCGATCCCGGCGCCGGGTTTCGCGACCTGCTGGCCCGGCCTGGCACCGAGGTCGATGCGGGCGCCTTTGCCCTGCGCCGCAATCTCGCCCAGCCGCGCATCGAGACGCTGCTGTCCGACGCCGACGTGGTCCGCTGCGGTCCCGGCGGCCGCCTCGCGCTATCGGTCCGAACCGCCGAGCGGGCCGAGGCGGCGATGATCGCCGGCCTCGACAGCTTCCATGCCGCCCAGCCCGCGCTTGCCGGGCGGCCGGTCGCGGCGGTGCTGGCCGACCTGCCCTTTCGCCTGTCGCGCGAGATGCGCCGCACCATCCTGCAACGGCTGCGAGAGCAGGGCAGACTGGCGGTGCGCGGCAATTTCGTGCATCGGCCCGACCATGCGCCGCCAGTTCCGCCCGGATCGGAGGCGCAATGGCAGCGCATCCTGGCCGCGGCAGCGGTCCTTGGGCGTTCGTCCTTCGGGTTGCGGGAACTGGCCGATGCCAGCCGCATCCCGGAAGCCGCCATCGCCGAACAGCTGTTCGAACATCGCGGCCGCATGGAGATCTGGCGCATCTTGGCCACGCGCCACATGCTCGACAGCGCGCTTCGCGAGATCGCGGCCAACGCCAGCGCGTTGAGCGGTCAATCGAAGGCGGGGTTCGACGTGGCAAGGCTGCGCGACCGCACAGGTCTGGGCCGCAACCTGCTGATCGAGGTGCTGGAATTCTTCGACCGCACCGGCATCGCCCTGCGCCGGGGCGACAGGCGCCGCATCGTCGCCGATCTGGACGCCGCCTTCCAGCGCGCCGCGCTGGCCGAGGCGGGGCTGCCGCGCAAGCTGTTTTTCGAGCGGCCGCGCAGCCGTCGCAAGCGCCCCGGGGGTCAGGCCTCGCGTTGAAGCGCCGCAGCCTGCCCGCGCAGCGCATCGACCAGCACCATGGCCACCGGCGACAGCATCGCCCCTTCCCGCAGCATCAGGCAGACTTGGCGTTCCATCCCGGTAAAGCCGGCATCCAGTTCGACCAGCGCGCCGGATTCCAGCTCGACCTCCATCTGCCTGGCCGAGGCCAGCGCCAGCGCGTCGCTGCTGGCCAGCAGCTGGCGCACCACTGCCAGATCGGCGGATTCGATGCTGGCCTGCGGCGGGGCGATCCCGGCCTCCAGGAATTGCGCATCGAACAGCGCCCGGCTGGGCGAACTGTGCCAGGGCAGGATCCATTGCCTGCGGGCAAGTTCGGCAAGGCTGATCGGCTTTCCGGCCAGCGGATGCCCCCGCCTTGCCAGCACGGTCAGCCGGTCGGCGAACAGCGGCTCGATCACGAGCCCGGTGAAATCCGTCTCCTTGCGTGGCACGCCCAGGCTGGCGTCGATCTCGCCCGAGCGCAGCCCGTCGATGAGCTGGTGGAACGGACTGTCGATGGTGGTCACGCGGATGCCCGGATGGCGCGAGATCGCATCGGCAATCGCCATCGGAAACACCCGCGTGCGCCCCAGCGGCAGCGTGCCGATCACCACCGTTCCGGCGTAATCGCCCGAGACCGTGGTGACATCCAGCGCCATGTGGCGCAATTCCGCGAAGACGCGCTTTGCCCGGATCGCCACGCGGTTGGCCGTCTCGGTCGGAATGACGCCTTGCAGGCCGCGATGGAACAGGGTCGCGCCCAATGCCGCCTCGATCCGGCCCAGCGACATGCTGGCGCCCGACTGGGTGATGCCCAGCCGTTCGGCCGCCGCAGAAATCTTGCGCGTTTCGACAAGATGGATCAGCAGCATCAGCTTGCGGTTGTTGAACAGCAGGTGCTCGATCGCGCTGGGGGAGGCGGCGGATTTGCGTGGCTTCATGCGCGCTAGATCGGCGGCGGCCTCGGCCAGTTCCGCCCGGATACGCCGCGCGCGGGCCAGCACCAGCTGACCATAGTCGTTCAACTGGATGCCTCTTGCCCCGCGATCGAACAAGAACATGCCGATGCTCTTTTCCAGTTCCGCCACCGCACGCGAGACGGCCGAAGGGGCCTTGTTGAGGATTCGCGTCGCCCGCGCGATGCTCTCCTCCCCGGCAACGCTGAGGAAGATTCGGATCGTATGCAGCTGGGCCCCGTCGGTTTCGGCGGTATCGATATCGTCTCTCATCTGCCCCCCTCCCTGGTGATGATAACACAAGTCGACAGCGCCATAACCAATTTGGCAGCCCACTTTCGGCTGAATGGGTATAGGCAAAACCGGCAAACGGCCAGCCCAGAGGAGAACAGGAATGCGTGGAACCGAGGCTGTCGCATACCAGCTGCATAACGATATCGCCGTGCTGACCCTCAATCGGCCCGAGAGCCGCAATGCCATCGACGACGCGATGCGCGAGGCCCTGCTCGAACGGCTGGACGCGCTGGAGGCTGATGAGAATGTGCGCGCCGTGGTCGTGACCGGCGCCGGAAAATGCTTTTGCGCGGGCGGCGACATCGCCGCCATGCGGGCCCGGCTGGATGCGCCGGCGGGGCAGATCGCCTTCAACGGCTTCCGCCGCCAGATCCGCACCCACAAGGCGATCGCGCGCATTCACGGATTCCACAAGCCGGTGATCGCTGCCGTGAACGGCCCGGCAGTCGGCCTGGGCGCCGATCTGGCGCTGGCCTGCGACTTCGTGCTGGCCTCGGACAGCGCCTTTTTCGCCATCAGCTACATGCTGCGCGGCCTGATCCCGGATGGCGGCAGCCTCTATCTGCTGCCCCGGCGCGTCGGACTGGCCCGCGCCAAGGACCTGATCTATTCCGGCCGCCGCGTGGCGACCGAAGAGGCGCTGCGCATCGGTCTTGCGGATCGCTCGGCCGCGCCCGAGGCGCTGATGGAGACCGCCCTTGGCTGGGCGCATGAGCTCAGCCGGGGCTCGCTGACCGCAATGGCGCTTGGCAAGACCATCCTCAACGAAAGCTACGAGACCGGGTTGGAAGAGATCTTCGAACTCGGTGGGCGCAGCCAGGCGATCTGCTACAGCTCGGCCGAGCATCGCAGCGCCGTCGAAGCCTTCCTGGCCAAGGACTAAGCCCATGACCGAGCCGACGGCAATGCCTGTCCGGACGGGGCTGCAGGATCGCGCCTTCGTCATCACCATCGACAATCCGCCGGTGAACGTGCTGGGTCAGGCGGTCCGCGCCGCGCTGCTCGACGCCTGCGACCAAGCCGCGAAGGCGCTCGGGGGCGGCGAGGCCGACCGCGTGATCGTGACCGGCGCCGGCCGCGCCTTTGTCGCCGGCGCCGATACGCGCGAATTCGACGGGCCGGCGCTGGACCCGCAACTGCCGGATGTGCTGGCGCGGCTTTCGGCCCTGCCGGCCATCGCCGCGATCAACGGCGCGGCGCTTGGCGGCGGGTTCGAGATCGCGCTGGCGTGCCGCGCCCGCATTGCCACGCCCCACGCCCTGGTCGGCCTGCCCGAGGTGACGCTGGGCGTAGTGCCCGGCGCGGGCGGCACCCAGCGCCTGCCGCGACTGATCGGCGTCGAGGCGGCGCTGCCGCTCATCTCGACCGGCCGGCTGGTCAAGGGCGCCGAGGCCGCCCGGCTGGGGCTGGTCGATGCCCTCTCCGACGATCCCCTGGCCGCCGCGCTGGCGCTGGACGCAGCGCTGCTGGCGCGGCTGGCGCTGGACGACCTGCCCTGCCCTGCCCCCGCACCGGATGCCGGCGAGGCCGCCCGGCTTCACGCGCGCAAGCGCTTGCGGGCCCAGGTCGCGCCGCTGAAGGCGATCGAACTGGTCGAAGCCGCTGCCCGCCTGCCGCTGGCGGAAGGTCTGGCGCAAGAGCGCGCCGCTTTCCTGGAGCTACGGGCCTCGCCGCAGGCCCGCGCGCTGCGGCACGTCTTCTTTGCCGAACGCAGCGCCGGTGCGGCGCCCGCCGTCGCCCGGCTGACCCCCGCGCCGCTGAAGACCGCGCTGGTCGCGGGCGGCGGCACCATGGGGGCGGCGATCGCCTATGCCCTGCAGGGCGCCGGGCTGGAAATCGCGCTGCTCGAGCATGACGAGGCCGCGAGCGATCGCGCGAAAGCGAACCTGCGCAAGCTCTTCGACGAGGCGGTCGGCCGCGGCAAGATGGCCCGGGATGAGGCAGAGCAGCAGCTCGCGCGTCTCCGCTTCCTTCATGGCGGCGAAGCCCTGTCCCCGGTCGATCTGGCCATCGAGGCGATCTACGAGGATCTCGATGCCAAGCGGGCGCTTTTCGCCCGGCTGGCTCGCGATCTGCCGCCGGAAACGCTGCTGGCCACGAATACGTCCTACCTGGACGTGAACGCGATCTTTGCCGGCCTGGCGCACCCCGAGCGCTGCCTGGGGCTGCATTTCTTCGCACCCGCCCATCTGATGCGGCTGGTCGAGGTGATCCGGGCCTCGGAAACCTCGGCCCAGAGCCTGACTACCGCCTTCGCGCTGACCAAGCGGCTGGGCAAGATCGCCGTCGAGGCCGGGGTCTGCGACGGCTTCATCGGCAATCGCATCCTGATGCGCTATCGCCAAGAAGCCGACGGCGCGCTTCTGCGCGGCGCCCAACCGGCCGATGTGGACGCGGCCATGGCCGATTACGGCATGGCGATGGGCCCCTATGCCGCGCAGGATCTGTCGGGGCTCGACATCGCCCATGCCAACCGTCAGCGCAAGCGCCGCGCCGGCCTGCCGCTTTCGCCGCGCGAAACCGGCTTGCCCGACCGCATGGTCGAAGAGCTGGGCCGGCTGGGGCGCAAGAACGGCCGCGGATGGTTCGATTACGTGGACGGCGCCCCCAGCCCCTCGCCCGAGGTTGCGGCCCTGATCGCGCAGGTCGCGCAGGAAAGCGGCATCGCGCCCTTGCAGCAGGGGCCGCAAGGGATCGCGCGTCGGCTGGTGCTGGCGATGATCGCCGAAGGCTGCGACATTGTCCGCGAGGGTATCGCTCGCCGTCCGGCCGATATCGACCTGGTGCTGGTGCATGGCTACGGCTTCCCGCGCTGGCGCGGCGGCCCGATGCTGCAAGCGGACGAATGGGGCTTGTCTCAGGTGCTCGACGAACTCCGCGACCTAGCGCTGGCCGACCCCGCTTGCTGGAGCATTCCGCCGCTGCTGGAACAGCTGGTCGCGGAGGGCCGCAGCCTGGCCGAGCTGAACGGGACCGGGCGCTGATGCGGCCGGCTTTCCTGTATGTCGGCAGCCGGCGCAAGGGGCCGTCCTCGTGGTCGCCGCCCCCCGCCGGCGAATTCGGCATCGGGATCCACCGTTTCGACTGCGAGACCGGCGCTGTCGCCGCGGTCGGCCGCGTCGCCCCCGAACTGTCGGTCGGCTATCTGCTGCATGACGCCAGGCGCAGCGTGCTCTACGCGCTGCATGAGGCAATGACCCTGCCCGACCGAAAGCGTGGCGGCGGCGGCATGATCGCCGCCTTTCGCATCGACCCCGAGACCGGCGCGCTAACCGAGATCTCGCGCAGTCCCAGTTTCGGAACGCTGCCCTGTCACGCCACGCTGGACGCAGAGGGCCGGCACCTGCTGGTGGTGCATCACACCGGTCATACCCCGGTCACCCGCACCCGCAAGACCGCGCAGGGCTATGAAATCGTCCTGGAATACGATGAAGCCGCGACGGTGATGTTTCCCCTGGACGATGCCGGGCGCATCCAGCCGCCTTGCCATGTTCGCCCCCACGACGGTCGGGGCGCCCTGCCGGACCAGACCCATTCGCAGTTGCATTGCATCCGCCAGCTTCCCGGCACGGATCTCTTTGCCATTTGCGACAAGGGCGGCGACCAGGTCACGCTGCTGCGGCAGGCGGGGGAAACGCTGCACCCTGTCCGGGACATCCCCGCCCCGCCGGGCAGTTCGCCGCGCAGCTGCCTGACCCATCCCCGCCTGCCGGTGCTCTACGCCAATTTCGAAACCGCCCCCCTGCTGCACGCCTATCGCTGGAGCGCGGATGGAGAGTTGGAGCGGATCGCCGCCATCGCCCCCTGGGCGCCGTCCGCGGGACCGCAGCCCGCGCTTATGCCCTCGGACATGGCGATCAGCGCCGACGGCAGCCGGCTCTACCTGCTGCTGCGCGGCCCCGAGGCCCTGACCACCTGCCTTCTGCATCCCGATGGCCGCCCCGAGCCGATCGACACCCGGCCCTTGCATGTCGAAAACCCGCGCGCCATCGCGCTTTCGCCCGACGGAGCGCATCTTCTGGTCGCCGCCGTGGTCAGCCAGGAGATCGCGGTCTGGCCGCTGAACAAGGACGGGTTGCCTGTCGGCGAAGGGCGCCGCCAACCCTGCGCCCATGCCGGCTGCATGGCCTTTGCGTAATCCCGAAAGGACGGACCATGGAAGATAGCGGACCGATCGTCACCCGGCACCGACACGAAAGCCGGCGCCGGCTGCTGACCGTCCAGCAGGTCCGGCGCCTGACCCCGTCCATGATCCGCATCGTCCTGGGCGGCGAGGCGCTGCACGACTTTGTCAGCCTGGCACCGGACGATCACGTCAAGCTGTTCCTTTCCTGCCATGGCGTGCCGGTGTCGCGCGACTACACGCCGCGCCATTTCGACCCCAAGGCCCGGACGCTGACACTGGATTTCGCCATTCACGCCGCCGGGCCGGCCACGGATTGGGCCTTGGCGGCCCAACCTGGCGACAGCCTGGAAATCGGCGGGCCACGCGGCTCGGCGGTCGTGGCACCGCTGTTCGACTGGTGGCTTCTGATCGGCGACGAGACCGCCCTGCCCGCAATCGGTCGCCGGGTCGAGGAATTGCCGGCGGACACGCCGGTCATCACGCTGGCCAGCGTTCCGTCCGCCGAGGATGAGCAGGCCTTCGCCACCCGGGCCCGGCATCGCGCGCATTGGCTTTACCGTCCGCTTTCGGAGGCGGCGAATCCCTCCCATCTGCTCGAGGCGGCGCGCAAGCTGGACTTGCCTCCGGGCAAGGGCTTCGTCTGGATCGCCGCCGAAGCCGGGGTCGCACGGGCGCTGCGCGATCACTTTCTGAAGGAACGGCAGCACCCGCAGACCTGGCTCAAGTCGCCGGGCTATTGGCAGAGTGGGTTAAAGGGCACGCCGGATTAGACTGACTTGTTCCCAGGGTCGGCGCCAAAAGGACGGGCAGCCTTGCCAATCGCCTCGATCAGGGTGCGTGCTGCCGGCGAAAGCATCGCTCCCTCGCGACGCAGCATCACGACCTCTCGCGCGATCCTGTCGGCCTGCACGTCCAGGCAGACCATGGTCCCCGAGCCGATCTCGGCCGCGACCAGTTGATGGGAGGTAAAGGCCAGCATGCCGTTTTCGGCCAGCAACCGGCGGATCAGGGCCAGATCGGCGGTCTGAACGGCAGGTTGCGGGGGCTTCAGGCCAAGCCTGAGGAACTGGCGTTCGAACAGGCCCCGGCTGACCGAATGAGCGGCCGGCAGGATCCAGGGCTCATCCGCGATCTCGGCCAAGCCCAGCCCGGCCCGCGCGGCCAGCCTGTGATCGGCCGCCGCCACCATGATCAACCGGTCGGCGAAAAGCGGTTCGGCCACCAGCCCCTTGGCATCGAAATCCCTGCCGGGCACCGTCAGCACGATATCGATCTCGCCCGCGCGGAGCCGCGAGATCAGCGTCTCGCCCGGCGCTTCGATGGCGTCGACCTGGACACCGGGATGCCGGGCGACGCAATCGCCGATGCCGCGCGGCAGAATCTCGGTCCTTGCCAGCGGCAGTGCCCCGATGACCGCCGTGCCGACCGGCTCTCCGGCAAAGGAGGCCAGGTCGGACAAGGCATGGCGCAACTCGGCCCGCATCCGGCGCGCGCGCAGGATCAACCGCGCCGCCGCATCCGTCGGGGTCATGCCCTGGATGCTGCGGTAGAACAGCCGGACTCCCAGCGTTTCCTCGATCCGTCCAAGCGACATGCTGACCCCCGACTGACTGATGCCCTGCGTCAGCGCCGCCCCCGAGACCGATCGGGCATCCGACACATGAATCAGCAAAAGCAGCTTGCGCCCGCTGCGCAGCATGTGTCGCAGGGCCCCGGCATGGACCCGACCGCTGCGGCCATTCATCCGGCCGATATCGGCCTGGGCAGCAGCAATTTCCGCCTCGATCCGAGCCAGGCGCGCAAGAAGCACGCGGCCATAGCCGTTGAGCACGAAACCAGAGCCACCGCGCTCGAACAGCGGCAGACCCAGGATCTGCTCGATCTCGGCCACTCCCCGCGTCACGGCCGAGGCGGATTTGAACAGCGCTTCGGCTGCGCCCGTCACGCTGCGGCGCTCGGCAACGGCGGAAACCATGAGCAACGCACCAAGATGGGCGAAAAGCCGGTCGGCGGTATCACTGGCGAAGGCCCCAGGAGCATCAAGGACGGGGTGCGGCATCCTCACCCGCCGCGCCTCAGGGCGCCGATGGCCCGGCTGGCGTCGGCACCCGCTTGCGACAGCCCCCCGGGAAAACCGCTGCGCACCGCGCCGACGGCCCAGAGCCCGGGCAGGCCGGTCGCACCATCGGCATCCACCAGCAGCCCGCCCTGCCCGTCGCGTGCAACCAAGGCTGGCAAAAGGCCGCAGTTCGGCACCGAACCGATAAAGACGAAAACGCCTTTGCAGCAAAGTTCTCGGACTCCCTCACCTCCTTCCAGCCGCGCACCGGTCACCTGAAGCCCGTTACCGAGGATCGCCGTGACCCTCGTGCCGGCCAAGATGCGGGCCCGACCGCCGGCCAGCGCCTTTTCGACCAGGTCAGGCCTGGCCTTCGGCGCCGCTCCGCGCATCACGATGGTGACGGCACGGGCGAAGCGCGCCAGAATCGCCGCTTCCTGAAAGGCCGCATCGCCCGAGCCGACCACGATGCATTCGTGCCCAGCGACGCGGGGGCCGTCGCAATCGGCGCAATGCGAGACGCCCTTGCCCTCATGCTCGCGCTCGCCCGGAATGCCCAGCTTGCGTGGTTTCGCGCCGGTCGCCATGACCACATGTCGGGCCGCATAAACGCCATGTGGTGAGATGACGTCCCAGCCGCCCCCCGGCCGTGGCAGAAGCCCGGTCGCCGCGTCGAAAAACGGCTTCGCACCCAGGTCCATGTTCTGCATGGCGATCAAGGCGCCAAGGTCCGGCCCGGAAGATGTGAAGGATTCCGGCGAGGGGTCGAGCCCCAGCACGGTCATCACCGCCCCGCCCGCCATCTCGCGCTCGAAGGTCGCCACGCTGAGTCCCTGCTCGCAGGCCAACCGGGCCGCGCACAGCCCCGCATATCCCTGCCCGATCACGATCACGTCAAAGGAATCCATCACGCTCTCCTCGCTGGAAACAGGAAGTCCCGCCGCGGTGCGCGGCGGGATGGTCGGCCGACGATCCAGCCGGATCAGGCAGAGGCGGCAAGTGCCGCTTCGCGCTCCTGCGCGGCGGCGAGCTGCGCCGCCCGCAAGTCCTGCGCCTTGGCGATCGCCTGGTCCTTGGCCGTATCGAGCAGCTTGTCGAGCGGCAGGCTGGCCTCCAGCTGCAGCTTTTCCGCCGCGCCGCGATCGATGCGGGCGCGGACGGTGCCGGCAGGATCCGCGGTCTCGACCCAGACTTGCCAGAAGACAGGGCCGACCCAGCCGGTGACCGAGCCCGCCGGCTTGCCGACATGGACGATGATCTCCTCGCGCGCCAGATCCTTCACCTGCCCCTGTTCGGCCAGGATCTGGCCCGCGAAGCGGTCTTGCCTTTTCAATTTCGTGATATCTTCGGATGTGTAGCCCATGTCTCTCTCCCTGGCTGCTGATGGACGCCGCGCCCGGTGTCGGCGCGATGGGGCACGATAGGCAGAAGGACCGGTTCATGCCTACCTGGTATCACAAATTTTCAATCGGAACGCACAGAAGCGCTAAGGATACCGTTCGCAAAGACAATAGTATAAGATACGGTTATGACTTAATTTTTCCTGAATAGCTCTGCTATAACCCGGCTCTTCATCCGCAGTGCCGCGAAGCAAAGCACCCGGCCTAGGCCAATCCAAATCGGCTTCCATCACAATATCGCAACGAATTTCACAGCGCGACGCTTGTGATCGACCGCTGCGGCCCTATCCTCGGGCATGTCGGCGGAGAGAGATTGTTCACCCGCTTTGACGAACCGACCCAGTCAGGCATGCCCCGCCAAGGGGCAGATGGATCTGTCGGCGGCTTGCCCGCCTGCTCCGTCGCGCCTGTCGCCGAAGCCCATCGAACCTAGGGAGAGAGATATGGACCTCAACAGATACGACGTGGTCTGGCCGCGCAGCCGGCAATTCCAGGACGGCACCCGCCTTGCGCGCCGCCTCGAGACGCTCGAAGGCAAGACCATTGCCCAGCTTTGGGACTGGATCTTCAAGGGCGACAAGATGTTCGAAGTCTGGGAGCGCGAGTTGAAGAAGCGCTACCCCGGCATCAACTTCGTTTCCTGGCGCGAATTCGGAGAGATCCACGGCCATAACGAGCGCAAGGTGCTGGAGGAACTGCCTGAGAAATTCGCCAGGTTCGGCGTCGATGCCGCGCTGGTCGGGGTCGGCTGCTGCGGTTCCTGCACGGCGGGCGTGACCCGCGCAGCGATTCATGTCGAGAAGATGGGAATTCCTACGGTCTCGATGATCTGCTCCGGCTTCGAGATGCAGGGCAAGATGACGGCCAAAGGCCTGCAGATGCCGAACCTGCCCTATACCGTTCACCCCGGCCATGTAAACTTCGTCACCGACGAGGAACTGGACCGCAACGCCGCCACCGTCATGCTCGACCAGGTCATCCGCGGCTTGACCGTGCAGCCGCCCGAGGAGGCGCTGGACGCCGAATACAGCCAGCGCGAGATCGTCTTTACCGGCAATTACAACCAGGTGCAGCAGCATTTCCTGAAGAACGAATGGTCGGAAGGACTGCCGGTGGTGCCTCCGACGCTGGAGGCCGTGGGCGAGTTCCTGAAGTTCACCGACCGCGATCCCGCGGAAGTGCTGGGCCATGTCCTTCCCGACAACCGCGAGGCGACCGTCTGGTCGGTGGCGGTCAACGGCGTTCTCTCCGGTTGCCGGCCGGAATACATGCCGGTCCTGCTGGCGATCGTCGAAGCCATGCTGGACCCACAATTCGGCGTCGAGCACCTGGGTCAGACCCCTGGCACCGAAACGCTGATCATCGTCAACGGCCAGATGATCAAGGATCTGAAGTTCAACCACGGCCAGGGCCTGCTGCGGCCGGGCTTCCAGGCCAATACTTCGATCGGGCGCTTCTGGCGGATGTATCTGCGCAACATCGGCGGCTTCCTGCCCGGCAAGGCCGACAAGGGCTGCTATGGCGGCAACTTCCGCATCGTCGTCGCCGAAGACGAAGCCGCCTGCGCCGAAGCTGGCTGGCCGACGCATGGCCAGGACGAAGGGCTGAAGCGCGGCGAGAACGCCGTGACCATCACCGCCTGCACCGAGATGACCCAGGCCATCGAGGTTGGCGATCCCAAGGCCGAGCAGATCCTGAAGAACATCGAGGCCCGCATGGCCGACAACAACATGTTCATCCAGTTCTTCTTCCGCGGCATGGTCACGCGGCCGACGATCATCATCACGCCACTGATCATGAAGGCGCTGGTTGCGCAGGGCTGGACCAAGGACAAGGTCCGCAAGCATCTTTACGAAAACGCCAAGCTGCGCGTCAGCCGGCTGTCGGGCATGATCCTGAATCGCTTCTACAAGGGGATCAACGACGGCAACTGGCCCGAGCAGCTGGGCACCTCGATGGATGTCGAGCGTGATATCCAGATGGTCTCGAAGCCCGAGGATTTCCTGATCGTCGTCGCCGGCGACCCGGCCCGCGACCATGTCATGATCGGCTCGTCCAACGGCTATATCGGCTTTCCCGTCACCAAGCAGGTCGAGCTGCCGCAGAACTGGAGCGCAATGCTGAAGGACGGTGAAGAAAAAGTGCTCGAAATGGCCTAGGTGGTGTTGACAAAAGGGATTCACAGGGTGGCCTGATCGTGATTCAAGCTGGTACCTGCAATGGAGACCAGCTTGGCACGAGACCTGATGTCGGACGAGGAATGGGCGTTTCATGAGCGCTTCATTCTGGCCGTGCGCGCCCCGAACGGGCGCAAGCCCGCAAATCACCGCCTTGTTCTTGATGGGATTTTCTGGATCGCGCGGACCGGCTCTCCTTGGCGCGACCTCCCAGAAGAGTTCGGGAAGTGGTCCAGTGTCTACCGCCAGTTCCGGCGCTGGACCCTGGCGGGGTTGTGGGAGCAGATCCTCGAAGCGCTGAACGAAAGTCGGATCGTGCCGGATGCGCTCCAGATGATCGACAGCACCGTGATCCGCGCCCATCATCAGGCAGCGGGCGCAAAAGGGGGACTCCAAGACAGGGTTTTGGCCGTTCAAGAGGTGGTTTCACGACCAAGGTCCACCTGCGCGTCAATGCTGCCGGGCTGCCAATGAGGTCGGACATCACGCCGGGCCAGACATCGGACTACCTGGGCTTTGATCTGGTCATGGACGACAACCTGCCGGAGCCTTGCATCCTGCTGGCCGATCGCGGCTATGACTCCGACAAGGTTCGCAAAACCATGGAGGCGCGTAGCATCCTGCCGGTGGTCCCGATGCGCAAGTCTCGCAGGCTCCGTGTCGCTGTCGATCGCAGGCTCTACCGGCTGCGGAACCTTGTCGAGCGGTGCTTCAACAAGCTCAAGAACGCTCGCCGTGTCGCCACCCGCTACGACAAGACCGCCGAAAGCTTCCTTGGCTTCATCGATATCACGTCGATCCGCCTCTGGCTCCGCCATTTGTCAACATGACCTAAGCCCGCGCCATGCGATAAATGTGCCCGCCGCGTCATTGCGGCGGGCAAGGTCATTTCAGGATGTATATTAAGCGCCTGATTGCAACGTGATCCGGTCTGGTCCGGAGTTCGCAATAGCGGGCGTACATTCCCTGCCCTTCCTCCATCACCGCGAGCCCGACGGAGTCCGATTGCTTTCTCCTCGATGCTTCCGCCGTGCCGGCCGACGCCGTGCTGTTTTATCCACGCCGGGCTAGATCCAGCCAGCCACGCTGGGTTCACAAGCCCATTCCGGCCATGACCTTAACGCGGTCCGGCTGTATTTCCAGCTACTCCGGCGATTTTGGCAGAACGAACCACATCGCGGGACGGGGCGTCGGATACAAGATAACCGCCAAGATCCCCTTCCACAGAACGCTGATCACGGAATCCCATGCCGGTCGCTCCAGTCCTGCGCGGCTTGATCGTCAGGCGACGGCGATTCCCGGCTCGCCCGCCGCGCAATACCCGACCACGGCGGCCAGCGGATGACCGGCGGCATGAATCTGCGCCAGCACCGCCTCGGCCGCCTCGGGGGCCACGGCGACCAGCAGCCCGCCCGAGGTCTGCGGGTCGGTCAGCAGATGCCGGCGCCAATCGGCCAGGCCCTCGGGCAGCGCCACCTCGGCACCATAGGCGGCCCAGTTCCGCACCGAGGCGCCGGTGACGAATCCCGCCTCGGCCAGCTCCGCCGCGCGGCTCAGCAAGGGCAGCGCCGCCTGCTCCAGATGCAGCCGCAGCCCGGCGCCGCGGGCGATTTCCAGCCCGTGGCCCAGGATGCCGAAGCCGGTCACGTCGGTCAGGGCATGCACATCGGCCCGCTTGGCCAGATCGGCCCCGACCTTGTTCAGCGTGGTGGCCGAGGCGACCATCTCGTCGATGCCGGCCTGGTCCAGCGCGCCCTTCTTGATCGCGGCGGAATAGATGCCGACGCCCAGCCCCTTGGTCAGGATCAGCGCGTCGCCCGGCCGCGCATCGGCATTGCGGCGCAGCTCGGACGGGTGGCAGAGGCCGATCACCGCGAGGCCATAGATCGGCTCGGGCGCGTCGATGGAATGGCCGCCGGCGACCGGGATGCCGGCCTGATGGCAGATCTCGCGCCCGCCCTCCAGGATCTCGCGGATCTGCTCGGGTGCCAGCTTGTCGATGGGCATGCCCAGGATCGCCAGCGCCATGATCGGCCGCCCGCCCATGGCATAGATGTCGGAGATCGCATTGGTCGCGGCGATGCGGCCGAAGGCGCGCGGGTCGTCCACCATCGGCATGAAGAAATCGGTGGTGGCGATGACGCAGGTGTTCTCGTCCACCTGATAGACCGCCGCGTCGTCCGAGGTCTCGGTCCCGACCAGCAGCTGCGGAAAGGCCTGCGCCACCGGCTGGCCCGCCAGCAACTCCCGCAGCACCGAGGGCGCCAGCTTGCAGCCGCAGCCGCCGCCATGCGCCAGCGAGGTCAGTCTGGGGTGGTCGTTCATCGCGAGGCCCTCCTGTCAGTCAGCCCGAGCCCGGTTCATACCCTCTCCAGCGCCACGGCGATGCCCTGGCCGACGCCGATGCACATGGTGGCGAGGGCGCGCCGCCCGCCGGTCCGGGCCAGTTCCAGCGCCGCGGTGCCGGTGATGCGGGCGCCCGACATGCCTAGCGGATGCCCCAGTGCGATGGCGCCGCCGTTCGGGTTCACCCGCGGGTCGTCGTCGGCAATGCCCAGCTGGCGCAGCGTGGCGATTCCCTGAGCCGCGAAGGCCTCGTTCAGCTCGATCACGTCGAAATCGGCCTGGGTCAGGCCCAGCCGGTCCATCAGCTTCTGACTGGCTGGCGCCGGGCCGATGCCCATGATGCGAGGCGGCACGCCCGCCGTCGCGCCGCCCAGCACCCGGGCGATGGGCGTCAGGCCGTGCTTCTTCGCCGCCGCCTCCGAGGCCAGGATCAGCGCCGCCGCCCCGTCGTTCACCCCCGAGGCATTGCCCGCCGTGACCGAGCCGTTCGGGAACAGCGGCCGCAGCTTGGCCAGCGCCTCGGCCGTGGTGGCGCGGGGATGCTCGTCGGTATCCACGACCACCGGCTCGCCCTTGCGCTGCGGGATCGTCACCGGGGTGATTTCCTGCGCCAGCCGGCCGCTGGCGATGGCCGCCGCGGCCTTGGCTTGCGAGGCCAGCGCCATCGCGTCCTGCGCCTCGCGCGAGATGCCATAGTCGTCGGCGACGTTCTGGCCGGTCTGCGGCATGGAATCGGTGCCATAGGCCGCCTGCATCGCCGGATTCACGAAGCGCCAGCCGATGGTGGTGTCTTCGATCTCGGCATGGCGGGAAAAGGCGGTCTCGGCCTTGGGCAGCACGAAGGGCGCGCGCGACATCGACTCGACGCCGCCGGCGATCATCAGCTCGGCCTCGCCCGCGGCGATCTGGCGCGCGGCGACCAGCACCGCATCCATGCCCGAGCCGCAGAGCCGGTTGATCGTCGTGCCCGGCACCTCCAGCGGCAGACCCGCCAGCAGCAAGGACATGCGGGCGACGTTGCGGTTGTCCTCGCCGGCCTGGTTAGCGCAGCCATAGATCACATCGTCGACCGCCTGCCAGTCGAGACCGACATGGCGGGCCATCAGCGCCCGCAGCGGGATGGCGCCCAGGTCGTCGGCGCGGACCGGGGCCAGCGCGCCGCCGAAGCGGCCGATGGGCGTGCGGATATAGTCGCAGAGGAAAACGTCGGTCATGGTGTCATCACTCCTGGGGACGGATATGCATGTCCATCCATCAGCTTGCGCGCTGTGCGGATGGTGCCTGCGGCGGTGACCCGGCCGGCGGCGTCCTGTTCCAGCAGCACCTCGGCGGCGCCGGTCGGGTGCTCGATGAGGAAGCGGCCGTCCGGCGGCAGTTGTGCGAGCCCGGCGGCGGGCGATCCCGGCAAGGTGCAGGCCGTGGCCACGCTGACCGCCGCGAACACCCCGATCGAGGCGTGGCAACGATGCGGGATGAAGCTGCGGGTGTTGATTGTGCCCGTTCGGGGGGCCGAAACCAGCACCATCTTGGGCACGGATTTCTCTGCCACTTCGCCCAGGTTCATCAGCGGCCCCGCCTTCAGCCGGATCGCCTCGATGCGGGCCTTGAGCGCCTCGCTCGCATCCAGTTCCTCTCGGCTTTCCTGTCCGGTCAGGCCGAAGGCATCGGCGCGCATGACGACGCAGGGCATGCCGTTGTCGATCAGCGTGCAATCGACGCCCTCGATCACATCCACCGCCCGACCCGTCGGCAGCAGCGCCCCGCAGAGCGAGCCGGCGATGTTCTGGAACAGCAGCGGGATCGGCGCGGCGGTGCCGGGAACGCCGTCAATGGCGGCCCCGCCCACATAGGTCACGCGCCCGCCAGGGGTCTGCACGCGGGCCAGGGCGACCTCGCCGGTGTTCAGCATGTGGATGCGGACCGGGGTTTCCCCCTGCGTTGCGACCACCAGCCCGCGCTCGATGGCGGCGGGGCCGACAGCCGCGAGGATATTGCCGCAGCCCTGCGCATCCGAGACCAGCGCCTGATCGACGAAGACCTGCAGGAACAGGTAATCGACATCGGCATCCGGCCGCGACGACGGCGCCAGCACAGCCACCTTCGAGGTCAGCGGATCGGCGCCGCCGATGCCGTCGATCTGGCGGGGATCCGGGCTGCCCATGATCCGCAACAGCAGCGCGTCGCGCGCCGCCGGTTCGACGGGCAGGTCGGAGGCGAGGAAGCAGGCCGCCTTCGAGGTGCCGCCGCGCATCCACAGGCAGGGGATGCCGTCATTGTCCATTCCGCCCTCGTTCTTTCTTGTCCAAATATCCTCGGGGGTGAATTGCCCGGCACGGGCAAGAGGGGGCGCGAGCGCCCCCTGCCGCGTCAGACATATTTCAGCCCGTTGGCTTCCAGCCTTGGCCGCATGTCATAGATGTCGAGGCCCAGTTCGCCCGCCGCAAGCCGCGCGCGCTTGGCTTCTTCGGCCGCCATGCGCTTGCGGGCGGCGGCCAGCACCGCCTCGGCATCCGCACGGCGCACCACGCAGACGCCGTCGTCATCGGCGACGATCACGTCACCCGCCTCGACCAGCTGCCCGGCGCAAACCACGGGCACGTTGACCGAGCCGAGCGTCTCCTTGACCGTGCCCTGGGCGCTGACCGCCCTGGACCAGACCGGGAAGCCCATCGCCGTCAAGTCGCGCAGGTCGCGCACGCCGGCATCGATCACCAGCCCGCGGCAGCCCCGCGCCATGGCGCTGGTCGCCAGCAGGTCGCCGAAATAGCCGTTGTCGCAGGGCGAGGTCGGGGCCAGCACCAGGATGTCACCCGCCTGCAATTGCTCGATGGCGACATGCAGCATCCAGTTGTCGCCGGGCGGCGCGCTGATCGTCACCGCCGATCCGGCGATCCGCGCCCCGGCCCAGATCGGCCGCATGTGGCTGGCAAGGCAGCCGAAGCGGCCCTGCGCCTCGTGGACGGTGGCGACGCCTGCCTCGGCAAGCCCGGCGATCACGGCCGGATCGGCGCGCTGGATGTTCTGGACGACTTTTGCCATGGCTCAGCCTTTCCGCACCGGAGGGGTGCCGTGGGTGTGGAATGTCTCGATGGTCTTCAGCCCCCAGGCCTGGCCCTTCCGGCGGTCGGCCTCGGTCCAGACCACCGGCTGCCAGTCGGGCGCCAGGATCAGCCGCGCGCCCGCGTTCGCCAGTTCGACCCGGTTGCCGGCCGGTTCCCAGACATACAGGAAGAAGGTGCCCTGGATGGCGTGCTTATGCGGGCCGGTCTCGATATGGACGCCGTTCTGCAGGAAGGTGTCGGCGGCGCGCAGGATGTCCTCGCGCTGGTCGGTGGCATAGGTGACGTGGTGCAGCCGGCCCATGCCCCCGCCATGCTCCTCGGTGCAGGCCAGGTCATAGGTCTTGTTGTTGACGGTGAACCAGCAGCCGCCGATGCGGCCGTTGTCCAGCTGGATATATTCCGTGACCCGGCTGCCCAGGCAGGTTTCCATGAAGCGGCGGAACTCGGTGACATCCTCGGCCAGCAGATTCAGGTGATCGAGCCGGCGCGGCGCCGCGCCGGTGAAGGCGCTGGCCGTGTTCTTCAACGCCGCGCGCTCGGCCTCGTCCTGCGGCTGATACCAGACGGTATCGTAATATATTTCAAAGACATGGCCGAAGGGATCCTCGAAGCGGAAGGCGCGGCCGTGGCTCTGGTCGCCCTCGACCCAGCCCTGGGTCTTGTAGCCCGACGCCTCGATGGCCTTCACCCGGCGCTCCAGCGCCTCGGGGCTGGCGGCGCGATAGGCGATGTGGCCGACGCCGGTGCGGTCGGCCCGCGTCAGCTTCAGCGAGGCGTGTTCATAGTCGTCCCAAGCCCGCAGATAGGCGCTGTCCGCGTCCCGGCCCGACAGCTTCAACCCGTAGATGCGGGTGAAGAAGTCGAGGCTGTCCTCGAAGCGGTCGGTCAGCATCTCGACATGGGCGAGATGCGCGATGTCCATGCAATGTTCGCTCACAGTTCGTCCACCGTTCTGGGGAACACCGACTGGAAACCCTCGGCGTAAAGCGCCTTGCGCCCGCCGGACTGGCCGCCCGAGTTGCGCATGAAGTGGTTGGCGCGGTTCTGGGCGACGCGGGTGTAATAGTCCCACAGATGTTCCTGCCCCTCCATGCATTCGATGGCGGCGCGCTTCCTGTCCCAGACCGGGGTGATGTCGAGGAAGGTGTCGGGCTTCCAGCCCATCTGCTCGGTCTGGTGCGGCTCGAACAGATAGAGCTGCGGCGCACCCAGCACCTTCTGGCCGGGCTCATGGCCCCAGGCCTGGGCGATCATCCGGCATTCCAGCGCCACTTGGGTGGCATACATGTGGTCGGTGTTGTAGGGATCGAACTGGCTGTGGCTCAGCATGAAATCGGGCTGCACCTTGCGGATCACCTCGACCAGGCGGAACTTGTCGTCCTGCGCCAGGTGCAGGGGATAATCACCCAGGTCGAATTCGATCAGGTCGTGCACCCCCAGCGCCTGCGCGGCCTTTTCGGATTCCTTGCGGCGGGCCGATTTCACGCCCTCCAGCGTCATGCCGGGCTCTTTCCACAGCTTGGCGCTTTCGCCGCGTTCGCCGAAGGACAGGCAGACGACGGTGACCTCATAACCTTTCTCGGCATGCAGTGCGATGGCACCGCCGCAGCGCCAGACGAAATCGGCGGCATGGGCGGATATGACAAGGGCAGTCTTGGACATGCGGTTTCTCCGTTCCGGTTGCCGCCAGTTTCGGTCCCTGCGGCCCCCGGTTCAAATTGGAAGCACGGCCGGCTTGATAAGTTTTTGCTATTGCGGCTCTTGCGCCGGCCGTGACTGCCACAACCCCAGCCGGCCGCAAGGATAGTGCAGCTGAAACAGTGTCTCGTTTCTATAGCATAAATTTATGCCAGCGCCCGGCCTTTGAATTGGCGCCTAGCCCTCTTTCGGCCTTATCCCCGAGCCAGATGGGCAGACATGCCCTGCAATCCGGGAGGATCACATGAAGCATATGCTGACGCTTGCCACGCTGTCGCTGTCGCTGCTGTCTTCGGCAGCAATGGCGGAAACGCTCAAGCTCGCCAATTACATGGCGTCGACGCATCCCTATGTGGAGGGGGCCTTCGAACCTTTCGCCCAAGCCGTCCAGCAGGGCACCGAGGGCGCGCTGACCGTCAAGCTTTACAATGGCGGCGAGTTGGGCGCCGGCCCGGTCGAGCAATATTCCCGGGTCGTAGACGGCGTGGCCGAATTGGCGGTTTCGCTGCCCGGCTATACCGCCTCGCAATTCCCGCTGACCCTGACCGCCGAACTGCCCGGCCTCCTGAACGAGACCGACGGCACCCGGACTCTGTGGCAGCACCTGGACGTGCTTGCCCCGGACTACCGTAGGGTCAAGTTGGTGGGCCTGTGGTCCAGCGCCGAGAACGTGCTCTTTACCCGTGCCAAGCCGGTGCGCAGCCTCGACGACGTCAAGGGCATGAAGATCCGCGTCCCCTCGCGCAATACCGGCCTGCTGGTCGAGGCCTGGGGCGCGACTCCGGTCTCGATGCCGGTATCGGAGATCTACAACGCCTTGCAGACCGGCGTCATCGACGGCGCCATGATCGACGGCACCGCGGTCAACGCCTTCAAGCTGGGCGAGGTCGCCAATTACGTCACCAAAGGGATGAAAACGACGAATTCGCCCTTTTTCATCCTGATGAACCGCGACGCCTATGCCGATCTGTCGCCGGAACAGCAACAGGTCATCGACGAGGCTGGCAAGCAGGTCTCGCTGGACGGCCAGAAGGTCCAGCTGACCGTGGCCGAAAAGGGCTTTGCCGATTTCGCCGCGACCGCCGGCAAGGAGATCATCACCCTGACCGAGGCCGAGGCCGCGCCCTTCGACGCGGCAGCGGAAAAGGTGACGGCGGATGCGATCTCCGAGACCGAAGGCGGCCAGGCCGTCGCCGATGCATTGAAGGCGCAATAGGCCATGGAGGCGCAACGCCCCCTGCCCGGCCTGGGCTGGCTCGACCGGGCGACCAGATGGCTGGCCATGGTCGCGGCCGTCGCTCTTATCTTTCTGGTGGTCGTGATCTCGGCCGGGGTCGTGCTGCGCTATGCCTTCGGCACGCCCGTCCTTGGGCTGAACGAAATCAATCAGATGACCGCCGTGGCATTGGTCATGGCCGCGCTGCCCTATTGCACGGAACAGCGCGGCCATGTCGGCGTCGATGTCTTCGACAACGCCCTCGGCCGTTGGGGCCGGCTGGCGGGCGACCTGGGCTCGCGCCTGCTGTCGGGCTTCGTGCTGTCGGTGCTGGTCCAGCGTGCCGTGCTGAAGGCGTTGGACGCCCGTGAATTCGGCGACACCACCAATATGCTGGCCCTGCCGATCTGGCCCTTCTACGGCATCTTGGCCCTTGGCATGGCGCTGTGCGTCCTGGTCCTTCTGGCGCAATTCGTCGCGATCCTGCGCAGCGGAGGTGAATGATGGAACCGACCACTGTCGGCCTGCTCGGCATCCTTCTGCTGTTCTTCCTGATGATCTTTCGCACGCCGGTCGCCTTCGCGATGCTGCTGTCGGGCTTTTTCGGCATGTGGGCGCTGGAGGGGTTGCGCACGGCAGGCGCGCTGATCCTGACCGAAAGCTATTCCGCCGTTGCCAGTGAAACCCTGATCGTGGTTCCGATGTTCGTGCTTCTGGGCAACATCGCCTCGGCCGCCGGCTTCTCGCGCGGGCTTTACGACGCGGCCTTCGCCTGGGTCGGACATTTCCGGGGCGGGCTTGCCTCGGCCTCGGTGCTGGGCTGCGCGGCCTTCTCGGCCGTGTCGGGCTCGTCGGTCGCGACGGCGGTGACCATCGGCAAGGTCGCCCTGCCCGAGATGAAGCGGCTGGGCTATGCCGACGGGCTGGCCACCGGATCGGTCGCGGCGGGCGGCACGCTGGGCTTCCTGATCCCGCCCTCGACCGGCTTCGTGCTTTACGCGATCCTGACCGAGCAATCCATCGGCCGGTTGTTCATGGCGGGCATCCTGCCGGGCCTCCTGCTGATGGTGCTGTTCATGGCGACGGTCTGGCTGGTGGCTCTGCGCGACCCTGCCCAGGCACCGGCCGGGCCGAACGTCCCCATCTCCGGGCGACTGCGCAGCCTCGGCCGGGCCGGGCCGCTGCTGGCGGTGATGGTGCTGACCATCGGCGGCATCTATGTCGGCGCCTTCACCCCGGTCGAGGCCTCGGGCATCGGCGCGGCGCTGGTGATCCTGCTGGCGCTCGCCTCGCGCCGGCTCAGCTGGGCGGGCTTCGCCGATGCGGTCATGGATACGCTCAAGACCTCGGCCATGCTCTACATGATCGTCATCGGCGCCAATGTGCTGAACCCGTTCTTCGCCGTCACCCAGATCCCGGCGCTGCTGGGCGAGGGATTGCAGGGGCTGGGCCTTGGCCCCTATGCCACGCTGGCCGTCATCATCCTGGCCTATGTCGTGATGGGCATGTTCATGGACGGCTTGTCCATGCTGGTGATCTCGATCCCGATCGTCTTTCCGGTCGTCACCTCGCTGGGCTTCGACCCGATCTGGTTCGGCGTGATCGCCGTGATCGTGATCGAGATGGGGATGATCACCCCGCCGGTCGGCCTGAACGTCTTCGTCGTCCGTGGCGTGGCCCAGGACGTGCCGCTGACCACGGTGTTCCGCGGGGTGATGCCCTTTCTGCTGGCGATGATCCTGGGCCTGCTGCTGATCATCCTGATGCCGCAGATTGCCTTGCTGATCCCGAATACGATGTTCGGCTGAGGCGACCGCGATACGCGACGCGCCGGCGCGGCATAAGCGTAGGCTATTCCAGTCTGCCCTTGGCCGCGCCGCACCTTCCGGAATTCAACTGAAATGTGAGGAGAGGTCCATGACCGACGAGCGATTGCCAAGGATCGCCTTCATCGGTTTCGGCGAGGCGGCCGAAGCCTTTGCAAAGGGCTGGGGTCCCGTCCTGTCCGCCGGGCTGCACGCCTATGACGAGAAATGCGACGATGCCCGGGCACGGGCCCTGCCCGCCGGGCGGGCCGAGGCGACGGGCGTCACCCTTGCCGCCGACCGCGCCGGAGCCTTGCGGGATGCCGGCGCCGTCTTCTGCCTGGTGACGGCGGATCGCGCGGTGCTGGCAGCCGAACAGGCGGCGGCGCACCTGGCGCCGGGGACGCTCTGGCTGGACGGCAACAGTTGCTCGCCGGGCGCAAAGCGCCGCGCCGCCGGCATCGTCGAGGCGGCCGGCGGGCGCTATGTCGATGTCGCGATCATGGCGCCGGTCTATCCCCGGCTGCACCGCACGCCGCTGCTGATCGCCGGCCCCCATGCCGGGCAGGCGCTGGCGATGCTGGAGGCGCTTGGCATGGCGGCTCAGGTCTCGGGGGCCGAGGTGGGGCAGGCCTCGGCGATCAAGATGATCCGCTCGGTGATGATCAAGGGGATGGAGGCGTTGACCGCCGAATGCCTCTTGGCCGCGCGCCGGGCCGGGATCGAGGATCGGGTACTGGGCTCGCTCCAGGCATCGAATCCCGATATCGACTGGCCACGCCAGGCCGCCTACAACCTTGAGCGAATGATGGTCCATGGCCGCCGTCGCGCCGCCGAAATGCGCGAGGTCGCCGCCACGCTGTCCGAGCTTGGCCTGCCGAACGGGTTGGCCAGCGCCACCGCCGATTGGCAGCAGCGCATCGGCGACCTGGGCCTGCCGGCGGGCACCGACAGCTATCCCGAGCGCGCCGATGCCATCCTGGGCCGGTTCGCCGGGCAGGACCGGGATCAGGACAGCAGCGCGGCCGTGCGGCAAAGCTGATCCATGAAATCCCGCTGCGTCCGCGTCGGCTCCCAGCCGGCGCGGGTGGTGATGCCGATTGGCCGCATGGCGTTGGGCAGCCGCACCGGCAGGATCGACAGCACCTCGGATTCCACCTCGGCCTGCATCCGCGACACCCCGCCCAGATGATCGCTCTCGCGCAGGATCTCGCGCATCATGATGACGGAGGAGGTCTCGACGATATCCACCGGCGCGCGCGCCGCGAAATAGGTGTCGAGGATCCGCCGAAGCGGCGTCGAGCGGCGCGGCATTACCCAGGGATAGGCCGCAAGATCCTGGATGCCCGGATCGGCCTTCCAGATCAGGGGATGGTCCCGCCGCGCCACGACCACCACCTCATCGTCGAAAAGCCGCCTCTGCTCGATGTCCTCGATCGGGCTGGGCAGGCGCAGCGCACCCAGCATCATGTCGATCTCGCCCCGGCGCAGCCCCAGAAGCAATTCGTCGTAGCGCCCGTCGATGACCTGAAAGGGAAAGCTCGGCCGGGCCTTGCGAAAGGCCAGGATCGCCCGTGGCAGCCAGCCTGAGCGCGACAATGGCAATGCCCCGATCACGATGCGCCCGACCTCGCGGCCGTCAAGCGCGGCGAGGTCGGATTCCGCCTGTTCCAGTTCGGCCAGGGCCAGCCTTGCGGCCTGCGCCAGTTGCAACGCCGCGCGGGTCGCGATCAGGCCATGCGCGGTGCGCTGGAAAAAGACCGTCCCGGCCGCGTTCTCCAGCATGGTGGTCGAGCGGTGGACGGTCGGCTGCGCCAGACCCAGCCGGCGCGCGGCCAGGGTAAAATTCTCGGTCTCGGCCACGGCGATCAGGGCGACCAACTGCTGCCAGGTCGCCTGGATGCGGATGGCGCGGTCCATGTCGGCCATGGCCCTGTCCAGCATCCGCAGCGCCCGGTCGGCGCGATGGTGCAGGATCTCGCCGGCCTCGGTCAGAAACAGGCCCTGCGGACTGCGCTGGAACAGCGCATGGCCGCTGTCCCGCGCCAGCTTGGCCATGGCCTGCGTGACCGCCGGTTGCGAGACATGGTTCGACTCGGCCGCGCGGGTGACGGAATTCGTGCGCCCCAGAACCAGGAACATCCTGAGATGGCGGATACTGGCGGCCATGGTCGTTCTCCTCCCCGCTAGGTTATGGGCGGCGGGCGCGGCCGGCAAGCCGCCGGCCCCTGCTTATCTCAGGGCCTTGGCGATCAGGCCCAGCGGATGCCCCGGAACCCGCCCCGACAGCCGTTCGGCCTGGCACCGGCAGGAAAACCCGGTGGCAAGCACCGTCTCGCCCGATTCCAGGTGCTCGCGCCATGACAGGTCGAACAGCTTGCGCGACATGGCCTGGTGCCGGTTCTGGTGGCCGAACAGCCCGGCCATGCCGCAGCATCCCGTCGCCGGTGTCTGGACCTGGATGCCCAGGGCCTGAAAGACGCGCGCCCAAAGCGCCCCTGCCTCGGGCAGTCCGGTCGCCTCGGTGCAATGGGACAGAAGCCGCGCCGTCTGCCCGGCGCGGGCCTGCGGAAAGCGGTGGCGCCTGGCCTCGGCAGACAGGAACTCCTGCGGCAGCAGGACCGGCGGCGGAGCAAAGCCCGCCCTGGGGTAATCCTGGCGCAGCATCATCGCAAAGGCGGGCTCGAAGGCGACCAGCGGCGCGCCGGTCGCTGCCGCGCGGTCAAGACGCCGGACCAGGGTGCGCGCCATCGCCTCGAACCCGGCCCGGTCGCCCGCCCCCTGCGCCGCATTGCCGGCCGGGCGCATTCGCAGCAGCCTGGGCCGATAGCCCAGCACTCGCAGCCCGGCGATCACCTGGTGCTGAACCCGGCCGTCGAAAAGCGCGGTGAACCAGTCCTGGACCAGAATCACGCTGCCCTCGGGCAAGGCGTCCGCCAGATCGGCCTCGTCCAGCCAGAGATCCCGCGGCAGGCGCGCGATTCGCCGGGGTAGGTCGCGGCTGCCGGTCAGGCATTCGGCAAGCCGCGCGGCCAGGGGCCAGAGGGGCGCCAGCACTGGGGCAAAGCGCAGGGCCAGCGGGCTGAACCGCTCGGCCGCCAGGATCAGCCGGTCGGCCATCGGCCGGGCATGACGGGCAAAATAATCCGCCAGGAAGGCCGCGCGCATGGTCGGGATGTCCACCTGGACCGGACAGGCGGAGGCACAGGCCTTGCAGCTCAGGCAGGTGTCGAGAACGGCGCGCAGGTCGGCCTCGCGGCGCGGCAGGTCGGGGCCTTCCTCTTGCCGGGCCTTGTGCCAGGCGCGCAGCGCATCGGCACGCCCCTTGGGGCTGTGGCGCAGGTCGGCGGTGGCCTTGAAACTGGGACACATCGGCGTCGCGGCCGCATAGCTCAGGCATTGCGCATTGCCATTGCAGCGAAAGGCGCGCTCCAGCGCGTCGCCCTCGGGCGCGTTGAAATCGCGAAAGGGCGTCGTGGCGATCCCCATGATCGCACCGCCATTGCTGACCAGCTTGCCGGGGTTAAAGCGCCCCGACGGGTCGAAGGCGGCCTTGACGCCTTGCAGCGCCGCATAGGCTTCGGGCCCAATCCATTCGCGCAGATAGGCGCCGCGCAGCCCCTTGCCATGTTCCCCCCAGAAGATGCCGCCATGCTGCCGCGTCAGGGCGAACACCGCGTCCGATACGGCGACCAGCCGCGCCCGGTCCCGCGGGCTGTCGATGTTCAGCGCCGGGCGGATATGCAGGCAGCCCACATCGACATGACCATAGAGGTGGCTCCGGAAATCTGAACAGCCGGGATAAGTGGATTTTCCGCGTATGAGCCGAGCCAGAAATTGATCCAGTGGATCAATTTCCCGGCGATTGGGCAGCATGATGCTGCGAGCGAGGAGAAGACCATGGGAAGACGACCGCGCCGGAACCACAGTCCGGCCTTCAAGGCAAAGGTGGCGGCAGCCGTGGACTGCCCCCACCGAGTGGTCCGGGTTGATTGTTAGTGCATCGTCGGCCGCTGGTCTATTGGGATGACGGCTTCCGGTGCGGGTGGGCGGTATCCCAGGGAGCTGTGCGGCCTGACAGTGTTGTAGTGGCGGCGCCATCGCTCGATGAGGATCTGGGCCTCCCTGAGCGAATAGAAGACTTCTGCATCCAGGAGTTCGTCGCGGAATCGAGCGTTGAAGCTCTCGCAATACCCGTTCTCCCAGGGTGAACCCGGCTCGATGAACGCGGTCTTGGCACCAACTGCGCCTGGACTGCCCCCACCGAGTGGTCCGGGTTGATTGTTAGTGCATCGTCGGCCGCTGGTCTATTGGGATGACGGCTTCCGGTGCGGGTGGGCGGTATCCCAGGGAGCTGTGCGGCCTGACAGTGTTGTAGTGGCGGCGCCATCGCTCGATGAGGATCTGGGCCTCCCTGAGCGAATAGAAGACTTCTGCATCCAGGAGTTCGTCGCGGAATCGAGCGTTGAAGCTCTCGCAATACCCGTTCTCCCAGGGTGAACCCGGCTCGATGAACGCGGTCTTGGCACCAACTGCGCCGATCCAGCCCTGCACCTTCTTGGCAATGAATTCCGCGCCATTGTCGGACCTTATGAACGCAGGCGGGCCACGCAAGATGAACAGATCCGTCAGGGCGTCGATTACGTCGGTGGAATTGAGCCTGCGGTTTACACGGATCACCAGCGCCTCCTTCGTGAATTCGTCGATGATATTGAGCGTCCGAAACAGCCGTCCGTCATGTGTCCGGTCCTGAACGAAATCATAGGACCAGACGTGGTTCGGGTGCTCCGGCCGGAGACGGACGCAGGACCCGTCGTTCAACCAGAGCCGACCCTTCTTTGCCTGCTTTTGCGGGACCTTCAGCCCTTCACGCCGCCATATCCGTTCCACGCGTTTATGATTTACATGCCAACCGGCGTTGTTCAGCAATCCGGTGATCATCCGATAGCCATATCGCCCGTAGGTGCGAGCGAGCGTGATGATGTCTTCCGTCAGCCGTTCTTCGTCCGGGGCGCCGCAAGGAACCTTGCGTTGCGTCGAGCGGTGCTGCCCGAGGATGCGGCAGGCGCGGCGCTCGGATATGCCGAGCGCCTGCCGCACATGGTCAATGCACTGGCGACGGCGCGAAGGGCTTAGAAGTTTCCCCGTGCAGCCTCGCTCAGGATCATCTTGTCCAAGGTCAGATCTGACACCGCGCGCCGCAACCGCTGGTTCTCCGCCTCAAGCTCCTTGAGACGCTTCAGCTGATCCCGGTTCATGCCGCCATACTGCTTGCGCCAGCGATAATACGTCGGCTCGGTCACGCCGATCTGCCGCACCGCGTCGGAAATTGCCATTCCCTGTCCATGAAGCACTTCAATCTGTCGAAGCTTCAGAACGATGTCTTCCGGTTTGTCTCGCTTGCCTGCCATCTGATGGTCCTCCTGAACAGGATATTTCTATCCCAGTGGGTGGACCACTTCAGTGGGGGCACTCCAGGTGGACCACTTCAGTGGGGGCACTCCAGTGCCGCGGCGCAGCATTCGGATAGATCGCTCAATGTCCACTTCGGGCCACGAACGGCGCTTCCAGGCGCGAGGCTCGACCGGCAGCTAAGGGCCGGCTCCGTCTGTCATGGATGCCGGGCAGGTTGCTGTCGCCAACAAAATGGCGCGCATCATGTGGTCCATGATAACCAAGGGAACCGACTACAAGATGACCTGAACCCCCAAGGGCACCGGCATCAAGGAATTGCGAGGGTAGTAATCTGAGATGACATGACTAGCGAGACCAGAACCCGATCAACCCGGTTTGCGCATCGAGCGACATGAGCTCGACGATATGATGGGAGAAGGGTTCAACGGATCTCATGGTGGCCCGCAGCTAAGGGACGTGCTGCAATCAGAGGCCGGATAGATGGCTGCAAGCCTGCCAGCAATCAGATCAGAATGGCCTTGCAATCCGGGAGGCGTCCATAGATGCGCAAGGGCTTTGCGGCGCTCGCCGCCCAAGCCGAGGCTGTGCTGAAGCAGGATCCGTTTGCCGGTCATTCGAACCATTGGCATTCGCGCCCTCATTCCTGCGCGCTCAGTGTCGTGGATCGTGGCTCCTTCGGCCCCGTCTTCATATCCTCGACGGTCGTCCGCTTGCGCCACTTCGCCACCGTCTTCGCGTTGATGTCCAGTTCTCGGCTCAGCGTCGCGAGCGAAGCGTGCGATCATTCGGGCCAGCCCTCGGACCGATGGCGGGCGGGCCCTCATTATTGCAGTTCGGATCGCGTGCGTGGTCGCGGCGCTTCCGTGACGAACTTGTCCCATAGGGCATCCTTCCATTCCAAAGAAAGGATCACACCATCAAACCGTGGGATCAAACACCTAAGTTCTGGCATCTGCGAGACGCGGCCCCTGGTGGGGGCCGCAAAAGTCAGACCGCCACGGGCGTCAGCCAAGGCTGGCCCTCGGCCTCGTGGCTGTCCACGACCGCCTCGACAAAGGCCACGCCTTTCAGCCCATCATAGGCCAGCGGCACGTTCTGGCCCAGCAGGCTAGGCTCGCGTTCTTCTTGCCGGGCGCGGATCGCCTCGGCGAAACCGGCATAGAGGTTGGCAAAGGCTTCCAGATAGCCCTCGGGATGGCCGGGCGGCGTGCGGGTGCGCAGCCTGGCGTCTTCGGAAAGGTCGTCCGCGCCGCGCTTGATGATCTGGACGCGACCGTCCAGCGGCGTAAAGACCAGTTCGTTCGGCTGTTCCTGGAACCATTGCAGCGAACCCTTCTCGCCAAAGACCCGCAGCCGCACGCCGTTGGAATTGCCGATGGCAACCTGCGAGGACCACAGCAAGCCCCGCGCCCCGCCCTGATAGCGCATCATGACATGGGCGTTGTCATCCAAGGCCCGGCCGCCCACGAAGGTGGCCAGATCGGCGGTCAGGCTGTCCAGCTTCAGCCCGGTGACGAAGCCCGCCAGGTGATAGGCATGGGTGCCGATGTCGCCGATAGAGCCGCCGCGGCCATTCTTTTTGGGATCGGTGCGCCAGGCGGCCTGGGCATTGCCCGACTGCTCGATGGCGGTCGCCATCCATTCCAGCGGATATTCGACCTGCACCGTGCGGATCGCACCCAATTCGCCGCGGGCGATGCGGACGCGAGCCTCATGCACGATCGGATAGCCGGAATAGGTATAGGTCACGCCGACAAAGCGGCCGCTTTCGCGCGCCAGCTTTTCCAGCGCCACGGCATCTTCCAGCGTCGCTGTCAGGGGCTTTTCGCAGATCACGTCGAAACCCGCCTCGATCAGCGCCTTGGCGATCGGGTAATGGGTGAAGTTCGGCGTGCAGATCGCCACGGCGTCCACCCGGTCCTCCCGCCCCGCCTCGCCTGCGATCAGTTCCTCATAAGTGCCATAGCTGCGGGCGGGGTCCAGCCCTTGCGAGATCGCGAAGGCGCGGCCACGCTCGGGATCGACGTCGAATGCCCCTGCCACCAACTGCCATTGCCCGTCCAGCCGCGAGGCGAGGCGATGGATATTGCCGATATAGGCGCCCTGCCCGCCGCCCACCATTCCAAGACGCAACATGGTCATTCCTCCAGTCCGAGCATCGCCCGGTTTGCGCCGCGATTGGCGCCGGATTTCACGAAATCGTCAAAGGCGCGGTCCGACACCCGGATGATGTGGTCCGCGATGAACTGCGCGCCTTCGCGGGCGCCGTCCTCGGGGTTCTTGACGAAGCATTCCCATTCCAACACCGCCCAGCCGTCGAAGCCATGGGTGGTCAGCTTGGTGAAGATCGCCCCGAAATCGACCTGCCCGTCGCCGGGCGAGCGGAAGCGGCCGGCGCGCTTGCTCCAAGGCTGATAGCCGCCATAGGCGCCGGACTTGCCGTCGGGTCGGAACTCGGCATCCTTGACGTGGAAGGTCTTGATGCGGTCGTGATAGTGGTCGATGAAGGCCAGATAATCCAGCGCCTGCAGCACGAAATGGCTGGGATCATACATCAGGTTGGCGCGGGGGTGATTTTTGACCTTCGCAAGGAAATATTCCCACGAATGGCCGTCATGCAGGTCCTCGCAGGGATGGATTTCATAGCAGACATCCACGCCATGGGCGTCGAAATCATCCAGGATCGGCGTCCAGCGTTTCGCCAGTTCCTCGAAGCCTTCCTCGACCAGTCCTTCGGGCCATTGCGGATAGGGGTAAAGGTAAGGCCAAAGCAGCGCGCCCGAGAAGGTCACGTGCCGGTCGATCCCCAGCCGCTGCGAGGCGCGGGCGGCAAAACGCAGCTGCTCCTCGGCCCAAGCGCGGCGCGCGGTCAGGTTGCCGCGCACAGGCTCGGGCGCGAAGCTGTCCATGATGACATCATGCGCCGGATGCACCGCCACCAGCTGGCCGGTGATATGCGAGGCGAACTCGGTGATCTGGAGCCCGTTGTCGGCCAGGAGCCCCTTGATCTCGTCGCAATAGGCATCACTTTCGGCGGCCTGTTTCATGTCGATCAGGCGCGTGTCCCAGGTCGGGATCTGGACGCCCTTGAAGCCCTTGTCGGCCGCCCATTTCGCCAGGCTGGGCAGCGAGTTGTAGGGCGCGTCATCGGCCGCGAACTGGGCCAGGAAGACGCCTGGCCCCTTGATGGTCTGCATCGTCATGCCTCCAGTTTTGCCGCAGGGACCGGCGCGTCGTCATAGCCGCCATGGACGGACTGGTCGAAGGGGATCACCGCCCCGGTCATCATGCCGCTGTCATCGGAGGCCATCCACAGGGCGGCGCGCGCGACTTCCTTCGGGTCGAGGATGCGACCAAAGGGTTTCTGCGCCGCCGCGCGGTCGATGAAATCGGGATCACCGGTTTCCGACAGCACCAGCGCGCGTTCGTGGTCCGAGTTCATCCAGCCGATATCGAGCTGGTTTACATGGATCCGGTGCCGCATCAGCGCAAAACCAGCATGGCGGGTCAGCGTCGCCAAGGCCCCCTTGGAACCCGCATAGGGTGCGAGGAAGGGCTGGCCCACCAGCGCGGACATCGAACCGATATTGACGATGCGACCCTCGATCCCGTCGCGGGTCATCACCTTGGCCGCGTCCTGCATCAGGAAGAACGGCGCGCGGGTGTTGACCGCGAACATGCGGTCGAACAGCTCGGGCGTGGTGTTCAGCAGGTTGCCGCGGTCGGTCAGGCCGGCGGCGTTGACCAGAATGTCCACGCGGCCAAAACGCTTGTCGGCGGCGGGGATGATGGTCTGCACATCCTCGATCCTGCCCAGGTCAGCGGCGACCATCTCGACCGGAACGCCGGTCGCCGCCGTGATTTCGGTCGCGACCGCCTGCCCCTTCTCGACACTCCGGCCGACGGTCACGACGCCCGCCGCGCCCGCTTCGGCAAAGAGCCGCGCGATGGCCGCGCCAAGCCCCTGCGTGCCGCCGGTGACGACGGCGATCTTTCCATCAATGCGGTTCATTTCACCACCTCGTAATCTGCCGCCGCCATCACGCGCAGCAGTTCCTTGTGCCCCTTTTTCGCCATCTCCAGCGGAGGATTGGCAACGGGATCCTGCTCGGCCTCGACCACGAACCAGCCCTCATAGCCCTTGGCCGCCAATGCTTTGACGATAGCCTCAAAATCCAGCGAGCCATCGCCTGGAACGGTGAAAGCACCCTTGATCACCGCATCGAGGAAGCTTTCGCGCGTCCGGTCCAGCCCGTCCACGACCGCGCGGCGGATGTCCTTGGTATGAACATGGCTGATGCGGGAATGGTGGTTGTCGATCACCCGCATCACGTCGCCGCCGGCAAAGGCCATGTGGCCCGCATCGAACAGCAGCGGCACGGATGAGTGCTTCATCAGCAGGTCCAGTTCCTCTTCGGTCTCGACCGCTGCCGCCATGTGATGGTGATACGAGATCGGCATCCCCTGCCCAGCGCACCAATCGGCGAAATCGCTGATCTTGCGGCCATAGGCGGCCATCTCGGGCTCGGTCAGCTTCGGCTTGGTGGCCAGGGGAGCGGAACGCACGCCCTGGATGGAACGCGCGGTTTCGCCATAGACGATGCAGGGCGCTTGCGCCGCGATGAAGAACGCCATCTGCTGCGCGATGCGGTCCTTTTCCGCCTCGATATCGCCGTCCAGCAGCAGGCCAGAGAACCAGCCGCCGCAGACCGAGATCCCGAAACGGTCGAGGATCGGCCCCAGTTCGGCCATGTCCATCGGGAAACGTCGTCCCGTCTCCATGCCGGTGAAGCCTGCCTCGGAGGCCTGCCGCAGGCATTCCTCAAGGCTGACGTCATCGGACAGTTCGGCCAAGTCGTCGTTCCACCACGCGATGGGTGCGATGCCAAGTTTTGCTTTCATTTACACACCCAGGCGCTGCGCTTCGCGGATCTTTTCCTGCGCCGCACGGGCGGCGCGGACGGTTTCGAAATTCGAGATCTCGGGCACCCCGACATCCCAATCCGCATCCCCCGGCACCCATTTCCAGGCGTCCGAGACGATCGAGATCACCGTCACCCCGTCATGGGCCAGTGCATCCTGCATCGCGCCCTCCAGATCGGCCAGGCTTTCGGCCTTGACGGCGCGGGCGCCCATCGCCTCGGCATGTTTCACGAAATCGACATGCAGCGGGTTGTCGCGGTTCTGGATCCGGCAATCGGCCAGCAGGTTGTTGAAGCCCGGCACGCCCTTGGCCTGCTGAAGCCGGTTGATGACCGCGAAGCCACCATTGTCGCAGACGACCACGACCATCTTGTGCCCGGTCAGCGCCGCCGAATAGATGTCCGAGTTCATCATCATGTAGGTGCCGTCGCCCAGCATGACGATGGGCGTGCCGCCGGTCGCACCCGGCCCCTCCTGCGCCATGGCGCAGCCCCAGCCGGCGGCGATCTCGTAGCCCATGCAGGAAAAGCCGAATTCGCAATCGAAGGTGTTCGGGTTCTTGACCCGCCAGCCCTTGGTCACCTCGCCCGGCGTGCCGCCCGCCGCGGCGATCAGCGTGTCGTTCGGCCCTGCGACCTTGTTCAGCACGCCGACAACCTGCGCATAGGACGGCACCAGTTCGTTGGTCGGCGCCTGATGATCGTCCAGCAGCTTGTTCCATTCGGCGAACAGGTCCTTGGCCCGCTTCATCAGCCCGGCATCGGCGGCCCAACCGCCAAGCGCCGCGTCCAGCTCGCCGATGGTTTCCAGAGCATCGCCGACCACGGCCAGCGATCGGTGCTTGACGGCATCGAAGCGCGCCGCGTTGACCGAGATGAATTGCGCATCCTCGGCGAAGGCCGTCCAGGAACCGGTGGTGAAATCCTGCAATCGGGTGCCGATGGCGAGGATCACGTCGGCCTCTTTCGCCAGCGCATTGGCCGAGGTCGAGCCGACGATGCCGATGGGCCCGGCATGGACCGGGTGGTCATGGGTCAGCGCGCCCTTGCCGGCGATGGTCTCGACCACCGGAATACCGCGTTTGGCGGCGAAATCGGCCAGGGCCCCCTCGGCCAGCGAATAGCGCACGCCGCCGCCTGAAATGATCAGCGGTTTCTTGGCCGTTTTCAGCAGCTCGGCCGCCGCCGCGACCGCATCGCGGTCGGGACGCGGGCGCGGGATGGCCCAGACGCGCGGCTCGAAGAACACCTCGGGATAGTCATAGGCCAATTCCTGCGTGTCCTGCGCCAGCCCGATAAAGGCCGGGCCGCAATCGGCGGGGTCCAGCATGGTCGCCACGGCCTGCGGCAGCGACTGGATCAGCTGCTCGGGCAGCGTGATGCGGTCCCAGTAGCGCACGACCGATTTGAAGGCATCGTTGGCGGTGATGGTCGGGTCGCCGAAATGCTCGACCTGCTGCAACACCGGATCGGGCAGGCGATTCGCGAAGGTGTCGCCGGCAATCAGCAGCACCGGCAGCCGGTTCGCCATGGCCACGCCTGCCGCCGTCACCATGTTCAGCGCCCCCGGTCCAATCGAGGTCGCGGCGACCATCAGTTGGCGGCGACGATTGGCCTTGGCGAAGCCGATGGCCGCCAGTGCCATGGACTGTTCATTCTGGCCGCGCCAGGTCGGCAGCTCGTCCTGCACCTGTTCCAGCGCCTCGGACAGGCAGGTCACGTTGCCATGCCCGAAGATGCCGAAGACGCCCGCGAACAGCGGGACACGCGCGCCCTTGATCTCGGTGAACTGGTTGCAAAGGTAACGAACAAGGGCTTGGGCCATGGTCAGGCGCACGGTCTTGCGTGGCATCTCGCCTCCTCCTGCGGATGGTGTTTTCCGGACGATACGGAATGATGATTGACAATGCAATAGTTCTGCAATGATTATTGCGGGACGAATTTCGGGAGGAACCCATGACAGGAATCGCCGTCCTCGGCACCGGCCGCATCGGCCGCATGCACGCCGAAAATATTGCCGCCCATCCGCGCGCCCGACTGGCAGGCGTCTATGATATCCATGCCCCCGCAGCCGCCGAAGTCGCAGCCACCCTGTGCGTGCCACAATTCGATTCGGTCGAGGCGGCATTGGCTTCGGCCGAGGTGGATGCGGTGCTGATCGCCAGTTCGACCGCCACCCATGCCGATCTAATCGAGCAGTCGGTCGCAGCGGGCAAGGCCATCCTGTGCGAGAAACCCATCGACCTGTCGCTGGACCGGGTAAACGCTTGTGCAACGAATATTGCCGGCACCAGCCTGCCGATCATGCTGGGCTTCGTGCGCCGCTTCGACAGTGGCCATGCAGGGGTGCGGAAGGCCATCGAATCGGGTCAGATCGGCGAATTGCATCAGGTCACCATCACCTCGCGCGATCCAGGCATGGCGCCCGATGCGTATATCGAGGCCTCGGGCGGCATCTTCCGCGACATGACCATCCATGATTTCGATATGGCCCGCTTCATCCTGGGCGAGGAGGTGACCGAGGTCACTGCTACCGGCTCGCGCCTGGTTGACCCAGCCCTGATGCAGCGCTGCGACGATTACGACACCGTCACCGTTGTCCTGAAGACCGAATCGGGCAAGCAGGCAATCATCACCAACTCGCGCCGTGCCGTTTATGGCTACGACCAGCGCGTCGAGGCTTTCGGCAGCGCCGGCATGGCGATTTCGGAAAACCGGACACTGGATCATGTCCGGCTCTATGGCGCGGAATTCACCGACCGGGCCGCGCCGCTGAAAAACTTCTTCATCGACCGCTATGCCGATGCCTTCGCGGCCGAGATCAGCGCCTTCGTCGATGCCATCGAACAAGGCAAGTCGGTCCCGGTCGGGTTCGAGGATGGCAGGCAGGCGCTGCTGCTCGCCGAGGCCGCGATCCGTTCCGCCGCCGAGGGCCGCACGGTCGCAACCAGGGAAATCGGATAAGCCATGTATTCGCAATTCGGATTGTTCATCGACGGCCGCTGGACTCCCGGCACCGTCAGCGGAGAGGTCATTTCTCCGGTCACGGAAAAACCGCTGGGTCGGGTGGCTCTTGCCACGGCCGAGGACACGCAGGCGGCACTGGATGCTGCGGCACGCGCCCTGCCCAAGCTGCGCGAGATGGGCGGTTTCGGCCGTGCCGACGCGCTGCACAAAGCCGCGGACGAGATGATCCGCCGTGCCGACGAGGCCGCGCGGATGATCTCGGCCGAGACCGGCAAGCCCATCGCCCAGGCGGGCCGGGAATGGGCGCTGGCCTGTGACCAATTCCGCTGGTTCGCCGAGGAGGCGCGCCGCATCTATGGCCGCATCGTCGACAGCCGCGTCTCCGGCGGGCGTTTCGAGGTGACGCGCGAGCCGGTAGGCATCGTCGGCGCCTTCACCGCCTGGAACTTTCCCGCCGCCCTGCCGGCCCGCAAGCTGGCCCCGGCGCTGGCCGCCGGCTGCCCGGTGGTGCTGCGGCCATCATCGCAGACGCCGGGCGTGGCGATGGTGATGGTCGACTGCCTGCGTGCGGCGGGACTGCCCGATGGGGCGGTGAACCTTGTCGTCGGCTCGACTGGCGCAACCTATGCGCCGATCATGGCGGACAGCCGGGTGCGCAAGGTCAGCCTGACCGGCTCAACCCGTATCGGCCAGCAGATGATCCGCGATGCCGCCGATACGGTGAAGAAGGTTTCGATGGAACTTGGCGGCAATGCGCCGCTGATCATCCATGACGACGCCGACCTGGAAGCCGCGCTGGACCTGACCGTGCCGACCAAGTTCGCCAATTGCGGGCAAGTCTGCGTGACCCCGGACCGGATCTTCGTCCATGACAGCCTGCACGACGCCTTCGTGGACGGCTTCGTTTCGCGCACGGCGCAGATCAAGCTGGGCGACGGTATGAACCCCGACAAGGGCATGGGCCCGCTGATCAATGGCGGACGATTGGCGGAAATCGAGGAGATCGTAGCCGACGCCCTCCGCAGCGGCGCGACACTGGCCCATGGCGGCAAGCGCCCGGCGCATCTGAACAGCGGCTTCTTCTTCGAGCCCACGGTGCTGACCAATGTTACCGACGACATGAGGGTCTTTGCCGAGGAGAACTTCGGTCCGATCGCCGCCATCACCCGCTTCTCGACCGAGGACGAGGCGCTGGCGCGCGCCAATGCCTCGGACATGGGCCTGTCCGCCTATGCCTTCACCCGCTCGCCCGACCGGGCGCGGCGCATGGCGGCGGGGCTGAAGGCCGGCATGGTCGGCATCAACAGCTTCGCGCTGGCCGCATCCGAGGCGCCCTTCGGCGGCACCAACCATTCCGGCATGGGCCGCGAAGGCGGCATCGAGGGGATCGAAGACTACCTCGACACCAAGCTTTCGCAGATCGTGTTCTGAGGAGAGGAAACGCGATGTTCACCAACAAGCTGAAACAACACTGGGCCGAGGGCCGCCCCACCATTAACGGCTGGCTGTCCATCGGCAACCCGCTGACCGCCGAGATCATGGCGGCGCAGGGCTATGACAGCATCACCATCGACGCCCAGCACGGCGCGCTGGACTACAGTGCCGTGCTGCCCATGCTGCAGGCGATGCGGGCCTCGGGCGTCACGCCAATGGTCCGCGTGCCCTGGCGCGAGCCGGGCGCGATCATGAAGGCGCTGGACGCCGGCGCACAGGGCGTCATCTGCCCGATGGTCAACTCGGCCGAGGAGGCGGCGGAATTCGTCAGCTACATGCGCTATCCGCCGCATGGCCAGCGCAGCTTCGGTCCGACCCGCGCCACCTTCGCCTATGGCGGCTATGGCGTGGCTGCGAATGAGCAGGTGCTGGCCCTTGCGATGGTCGAGACCCAGCAGGGCATGGACAACCTGGACGCCATCGCGGCGACCCCCGGTCTCGACGGCATCTATGTCGGCCCGGCGGACCTGACGCTGGGCACCCAGAACGGCCGCCTGCCCCCCGCCTTCGACCGCGAAGAGCCCGAGATGATCGCGCTGCTGCAACGGATCAAGGACGCCTGCAAGGCGAACGGCATCCGTGCCTGCCTGCATTGCGGCACGCCGCAATATGCCACCAAAGCGATCGGCTGGGGCTTTGATCTGACCACGGTCGGCGGCGACACCCGCCTGCTGGCCGCCGCCGCCGCCGCCTCGGTCGCGACCTGGCGCGACCTGACCGGCTCCGCCCCCGCCTCCGCCACGAAAGGAACCTATTGATGCCGCATCTTCTTGTTGCCGGAAAGCTGCATCCTGCGGGAGAGGCGCTGCTGCGCGAACTTTCCGCCCGCGGCATCACCGTGGATTATGTCGAAGAAATCTCGGAACCCTCCTACGCGCCGCTGATCCAAAAGGCCGATGCGCTGGTGATCCGCACCCAGCCGCTGTCCGCCGCCACCGTGGCGCTGGCCGAAAGGCTAAAGGTCGTCTCGCGCCACGGCGTAGGCTACGATGCCGTTGATCTCGCCGCGCTGAACGAACGCGGCATTGCCCTGACCATTGTCGGCGACGTGAATTCAATCTCGGTCGCAGAACATGCGATGATGCAATTGCTGGCCGGAGCCAAGCGCGTGCTGCTGGCCGACCGCGCGGTGCGCGAGCCCGGTCAATGGGGCTGGCGCAATCGGCTGGAGCAGCAGGAAATCTCGGGCAAGAACCTGCTGATCATCGGCTATGGCCGCACCGGGCAGCGCCTTGCCCGCATGGCTGACGGGTTCGAGATGACGGTCCGTGCCCATGACCCCTATCTATCGCGCAAGGGCTGGCCTGAAGGACCGGTGGCAGAAATCACCGACCTGGTCGAGGGGCTGGCCTGGGCCGATTGTATCTCGATCCATGTGCCCAAGGCCGACAAGCCGGTGCTGGGGGCAAGGGAGATCGCCCTGATGAAGCCGGGTGTCGTCCTTGCCAATACGGCGCGCGGTGGCGTGGTGGACGAGGCGGCGCTGGCCGAGGCGCTGGCCTCGGGTCAGATCGGCGCTGCCGGAGTCGATGTCTTCAACGACGAGCCGCCCAGCGGTTCGCCCTTGTTCGACCAACCGACCGCAGTGCTGTCGCCCCATATCGCCGGGCTGACCGCCGAATGCGGCGAACGCATGGCCATCGCATCCATCCGGAACGCGATCGACTATCTGGACGGCACGGTTGACCACAGCCTTATCGTCAACCCGGCCTTCGCTCATGCTTAAGACGATGCACCGCCGACTTGCGGCTTTCGGAGCCGTCGTCGGGCAGGCGACGGTTCGCCGTTACGGCGGTGCCGCATTCATATCGGACCTGCCACGGCGCCTGGAGCAGGATCTTTCAGCACCGCCGCGCAATGGCTCAAGGCCGCACAGCAATACCGAAACCCGTTCAATCGGCCGTCTCGTCCGCCATCTGGAGGGCGGCTGAGCCCAACCTCCCCTTCAAACCGGATACTGTCCATGCCTGACAAACCCGTCCTGCGTATCGGCCTGATCGGCACCGGCTTCATGGGCAAGGCCCATGTCTTCGGCTTCGCCAGCGCGCAGAAGGTCTTCGACCTGCCCTACCGGCTGGAACTGCATACGGTCGCCGACGTCACCGAAGCAGCCGCCGCCCGTGCCGCTGCCGATTTCGGCTTCGCCCATGCCACCGCCGACTGGCGCAGCATGATCGCGGACCCTCAGATCGACGTGATCGACATCACCGCCCCGAATGCGCTGCACAAGGAGATGGCCTTGGCTGCCATTTCCGCCGGCAAGCATGTCTATTGTGAAAAGCCGTTGGCGCCGCTGGCCTCGGATGCGCGCCAGATGGCGGATGCGGCGGCGGCCAGGGGCGTCAAGACCCAAGTCGGCTTCAACTACCTCTGCAACCCGATGCTGCGGCTTGCGCGAGAGATGATCGCAGCGGGCGAACTGGGCGAGATCCGCGGCTATCGCGGACTGCATGCCGAAGATTACATGGTCGATGCCGACGGCCCCTGGACGTTCCGCCACGATCCGGCGGGTGGCGGCGCGCTGGCCGATATCGGCAGCCATGCGCTGGCCACGGCGGAATTCTTGCTCGGCCCGATCGCCGAGGTGATGGGCGATTGCCTCACGATGATCGGCCAGCGCCCCGACAGCCAGGGCGGCATGCGTGCCGTGACCGTGGACGACGTGGGCCGCGCCTTCCTGCGCTTCGCGAATGGCGCGCAGGGCTCGGTCGAGGGCAATTGGATCGCCACCGGCCGCAAGATGCAGCATGATTTCGAGGTCTATGGCACCAAGGGGGCGCTGGCCTTCAGCCAGGAGCGCTTCAACGAGCTGCATTTCTACTCGGCCGCCGACGCGCCCGGCCGGCGCGGCTTCCGCCGCATCGAGGCGAGCCCCGACCACCCGCCCTATGGCCGCTTCTGCGTCGCCCCCGGCCATCAGATCGGCTTCAATGACCTGAAGGCCATCGAGATCGAGGGCTATCTACGCGCCATTGCCGGTGAGATCCCTGAGCCTTTCGGCTTCGCGGCCGGGCTACGCGTCCAGCGGTTGGTCGAAACCATCCAGCGTTCCTCCACCGCACGCCAATGGATGACCGTCACAGCTTGAGAACCCGCTGTCGCCGTCCTTCCCGCGGCAGCGGTTGGGGCTCTCCTCGCCCCGCCTCCCCGAGGTGCCCGGCCGCGCGCCGGGCACCTCTCTTTCGAAAGGTTTTTTGATGTTCCGCAAGATCTTGGTTGCGAACCGTGGCGAGGTTGCGATCCGCGTGATGCGGGCGGCGAACGAGCTGGGCAAGAAGACGGTGGCGGTCTATGCCGAGGAGGACAAGCTGGGCCTGCACCGCTTCAAGGCGGACGAGGCTTACCGCATCGGCGAGGGGCTGGGGCCGGTCGCGGCTTATCTGTCGATCCCCGAGATCATCCGCGTCGCGAAGGAATCCGGCGCCGACGCCATCCATCCGGGCTATGGCCTGCTCAGCGAGAACCCCGATTTCGTCGATGCCTGCCAGGCCGCCGGCATCGCCTTCATCGGGCCGAGCGCCGACACCATGCGCGCGCTCGGCGACAAGGCCAGCGCCCGGCGCGTCGCGATCCAGGCCGGCGTGCCGGTGATCCCGGCGACCGAGGTCCTGGGCGAGGACATGGAGGCGATCAAGCGTGAGGCGGCCGAGATCGGCTATCCCTTGATGCTGAAAGCCTCCTGGGGCGGCGGCGGGCGCGGCATGCGCCCGATCATGGGCGAGGGCGAGCTGCCCGAGAAGGTGCGCGAGGGACGGCGCGAGGCCGAGGCCGCCTTCGGCAATGGCGAGGGCTACCTGGAAAAGATGATCCTGCGCGCGCGGCACGTCGAGGTGCAGCTTCTGGGCGACAGCCACGGCGGGCTTTACCATCTTTACGAACGCGACTGCACCGTGCAGCGCCGCAACCAGAAGGTCGTCGAACGCGCGCCCGCGCCCTATCTGACCGAGGACCAGCGCGCCGAGGTCTGCGCGCTGGCGCTGAAGATCGGCCGCGCCGTCGGCTACCAGAACGCCGGCACCGTCGAATTCCTGATGGATATGGACAGCCAGCAGTTCTACTTCATCGAGGTGAACCCGCGCGTCCAGGTCGAGCATACCGTGACCGAGGAGGTCACCGGCATCGACATCGTGCAGTCCCAGATCCTGATCGCCGAGGGCGCGACCCTGGCCGAGGCCACCGGCGCCGCCAGCCAAGCCGATGTGCATCTGAACGGTCACGCCCTGCAATGCCGGGTCACGACCGAGGACCCGCTGAACAACTTCATCCCGGACTACGGCCGCATCACCGCCTATCGCTCGGCCACCGGCAACGGCATCCGGCTCGACGGCGGCACCGCCTATTCCGGGGGCGTCATCACCCGCTTCTACGATTCGCTGCTGGTCAAGGTCACCGCCCATGCCCAGACCCCGGAAAAGGCCATCGCCCGCATGGACCGGGCCTTGCGCGAATTCCGGGTGCGCGGCGTGGCGACGAATATCGAATTCGTCATCAACCTGCTGAAACACCCGACCTTCCTCGACGACAGCTACACGACCAAGTTCATCGACACCACGCCGGACCTGTTCGCGTTCCGCAAGCGCCGCGACCGGGCGACGAAGCTCCTGGTCTATATCGCCGACATCACCGTCAACGGCCATCCCGAGACCGCCGGCCGCCCCCTGCCGCCGGCCGAGGCCCGCGCCCTGGTGCCGCCCGCAGCCAAGGCCGAGCCGGCGCCGGGCACGCGGCAACTGCTGGAGAGCCAGGGCCCGAAGGCCGTCGCCGCCTGGATGCTGGCGCAAAAGCGGCTCTTGATCACCGACACCTCGATGCGCGACGGCCACCAGTCGCTTCTGGCGACGCGGATGCGCTCGATCGACATGATCCGGGTCGCGCCCTCTTACGCCGCGAACTTGGCCGGCCTGTTCTCGGTCGAATGCTGGGGCGGCGCGACCTTCGACGTCGCCTATCGCTTCCTGCAGGAATGCCCCTGGCAGCGGCTGCGCGACCTGCGCGCGCGCATGCCGAACCTGATGACGCAGATGCTGCTGCGGGCCTCGAACGGGGTGGGTTACACCAATTACCCCGACAATGTGGTGCAGGAATTCGTGCGCCAGGCGGCCAAGACCGGCGTGGACGTGTTCCGGGTCTTCGACAGCCTGAACTGGACCCCGAACATGCGCGTCGCCATGGATGCGGTGATCGAGGCCGGCAAGATCTGCGAGGGCACGATCTGCTATACCGGCGACCTGCTGGACCCGGCGCGATCGAAATACGACCTGCAATACTATCTGAAGATGGCACGCGAACTGCGCGACGCCGGCGCGCATGTGCTGGGGCTGAAGGACATGGCGGGGCTGTTGAAGCCGGCCTCGGCGCGGGTCCTAGTCAAGGCGCTGAAGGACGAGATCGGCCTGCCGGTGCATTTCCACACCCATGACACCGGCGGCATCGCCGGGGCGACGATCCTGGCCGCGGCGGCGGCGGGGGTCGATGCGGTCGACTGCGCCATGGACGCGCTGTCGGGCAATACCTCGCAGGTCTGCCTGGGTTCGGTGGTCGAGGCGCTGCGCCACACCGAGCGCGACACCGGGCTCGACATCCGCGCCATCCGCGAGATCTCGAACTACTGGGAGGCGGTGCGCGAGCAATATGCCGCCTTCGAAAGCGGCTTGCAGGCCCCGGCCTCCGAGGTCTGGCTGCACGAGATGCCGGGGGGCCAGTTCACCAATCTCAAGGCGCAGGCGCGTTCGCTGGGGCTGGAGGAACGCTGGCACGAGGTCGCCCAGGCCTATGCCGATGCGAACCGGATGTTCGGCGACATCGTCAAGGTCACGCCCAGTTCCAAGGTGGTGGGCGATATGGCGCTGATGATGGTGGCGCAGGGTCTGTCGCGCCAGCAGGTCGAGGATCCCTCGGTCGAGGTCGCCTTCCCCGACTCGGTCGTCGACATGATGAAGGGCAACCTGGGCCAGCCGCCCGGGGGCTGGCCCGCGGCCTTGCAGAAGAAGGTGCTGAAGGGCGAGGCCCCGCTGACCACCCGCCCCGGCGCCAGCATGCCGCCGGTGGACCTGGAGGCGACCCGGGCCGAGGTCGAGGCGCTTCTGGAAGGCAAGGCGGTCGATGACGAGGACCTGAACGGCTATCTGATGTATCCCAAGGTGTTTTTGGACTACATGGGCCGGCACCGGATGTATGGCCCGGTGCGGACGCTGCCGACGCGGACCTTCTTCTACGGCATGGAGCCGGGCGAGGAGATCGCGGCCGAGATCGACCCCGGCAAGACGCTGGAGATCCGCCTGCAGGCCATCGGCGAGACCGACGAGACCGGCGAGGTCAAGGTGTTCTTCGAGCTGAACGGCCAGCCGCGGGTGATCCGGGTGCCGAACCGTCTGGTCAAGGCGCAGACCGCCGCCCGTCCCAAGGCCGACCCCGCGAACGAGGGCCATATCGGCGCGCCGATGCCCGGCGTCGTCGCCTCGGTCGCGGTCGCGGTCGGGCAAAAGGTCAATGTGGGCGACATGCTCTTGACCATCGAGGCGATGAAGATGGAAACCGGCCTGCACGCCGACCGCGCCGGCACGGTCAAGGCGCTGCACGTCACCCCAGGACAGGCCGTCGACGCAAAGGACCTGCTCGTCGA
>NZ_KQ955209.1:860012-889535 GCF_001546115.1 Paracoccus aminovorans | reverse complement strand
TGGTCGAGGCGCTGCGCCACACCGAGCGCGACACCGGGCTCGACATCCGCGCCATCCGCGAGATCTCGAACTACTGGGAGGCGGTGCGCGAGCAATATGCCGCCTTCGAAAGCGGCTTGCAGGCCCCGGCCTCCGAGGTCTGGCTGCACGAGATGCCGGGGGGCCAGTTCACCAATCTCAAGGCGCAGGCGCGTTCGCTGGGGCTGGAGGAACGCTGGCACGAGGTCGCCCAGGCCTATGCCGATGCGAACCGGATGTTCGGCGACATCGTCAAGGTCACGCCCAGTTCCAAGGTGGTGGGCGATATGGCGCTGATGATGGTGGCGCAGGGTCTGTCGCGCCAGCAGGTCGAGGATCCCTCGGTCGAGGTCGCCTTCCCCGACTCGGTCGTCGACATGATGAAGGGCAACCTGGGCCAGCCGCCCGGGGGCTGGCCCGCGGCCTTGCAGAAGAAGGTGCTGAAGGGCGAGGCCCCGCTGACCACCCGCCCCGGCGCCAGCATGCCGCCGGTGGACCTGGAGGCGACCCGGGCCGAGGTCGAGGCGCTTCTGGAAGGCAAGGCGGTCGATGACGAGGACCTGAACGGCTATCTGATGTATCCCAAGGTGTTTTTGGACTACATGGGCCGGCACCGGATGTATGGCCCGGTGCGGACGCTGCCGACGCGGACCTTCTTCTACGGCATGGAGCCGGGCGAGGAGATCGCGGCCGAGATCGACCCCGGCAAGACGCTGGAGATCCGCCTGCAGGCCATCGGCGAGACCGACGAGACCGGCGAGGTCAAGGTGTTCTTCGAGCTGAACGGCCAGCCGCGGGTGATCCGGGTGCCGAACCGTCTGGTCAAGGCGCAGACCGCCGCCCGTCCCAAGGCCGACCCCGCGAACGAGGGCCATGTCGGCGCGCCGATGCCCGGCGTCGTCGCCTCGGTCGCGGTCGCGGTCGGGCAAAAGGTCAATGTGGGCGACATGCTCTTGACCATCGAGGCGATGAAGATGGAAACCGGCCTGCACGCCGACCGCGCCGGCACGGTCAAGGCGCTGCACGTCACCCCAGGACAGGCCGTCGACGCAAAGGACCTGCTCGTCGAGGTGGAATAGGAAGAAAGAGGGGTTGGCACCCTGCAATAAATATTGCAGACTTGGCGGCAGAGGAACGCCATGCCAACAAGCCACCCACCGCAGGATTACGAAGAGCTGATCCGCATCATCCATGATCGCCACGATCAGATGAGCAAGACCTATCAGCGCATCGCCGTCTACCTGACCCAGAATCCCAACGAGGTTGCCGTCCATTCGGTGAACGCCATCGCCGAGCGGTGCGGCATCCACGCCTCGAGCTTCGTGCGCTTCGCACAATCCCTGGGCTACAAGGGCTTCAAGGAATTGCAGGCGCTGTTCCAGAAGCGCCTGGCTACCGCCGCACCGGGTTTCGAGGCCCGCGTCAAGGCGCTGGAAACCGAGCTGAAGGGCGCGGGCGACCCGACCGAGATCGGCTTCCTGCGCGATCTGGTGGTGCGCGACATCGCCTCGCTCCAGCAATTGCTGGACGAGGTGAACCCCAAGGATCTGGCGCTGGCCGCCGACCTGCTGGACCGTGCGGACATCATCTATCTGATCGGCCAGCTGCGCTCGTCGCCGGTGGTGGAGCTTCTGCGCTATGTGCTGACCATGCTGGGCAAGCGCTGCGTGCTCTTGGACCCCGGCGGCGGGCTGGCCACGCATATCGGCCGCACCATTCGCAAGACCGACGTTTTGCTGGCGGTCTCGTTTCGCTTCTATGCCAACGAGGTGGTGAACGTGGTCGAGGAAGCGGGGCAGAAAGGCATCGACATCATCGCCATCTCGGACAGCACGCTGTCGCCCCTGGCGCGGTGGGCGCGGGTGCTGTTCCCGGTGCCCGAGCACGATTACACCTTCTCGCGCTCGCTGGCCGCGCCGATGTGCCTGGCGCAGGCGCTGGTCGTGGCCGTAGCCGCCCGCGTGCAGCACAATGACGAGGATCCGCGCATCCCGACCGTGACCGGAACCTAGAGCCCGGCCAACCCGTCCCAGACCAGCTTGACCCCGACCAGCGCCACCGAGGCATAGGTGAAGGGATAGAAGATGCTGGCGCGCATATGGCGAACCACCCAGCCCCCGAGCCAGGTCGCCCCTACCGCCAGCGGCAGCATGGCTGCGGCGCGGGCCAGGTTATCGGAGCCGAACTCCCCCAGTGCCGCATAGGGGATCAGCTTCAGCGCATTGGTCACGGCAAAGAACATCACCGTGGTGCCGGTGAAGAGCTTCGGATCCAGCCGCAGCGGCATCATGTAGATCTGAAGGGGTGGCGCTCCGGCATGGGCGACGAAGCTGGTATAGCCGGCCAGCCCGCCCCAGAAGCGGGCGGCGGCCGGACGCGCGCCGGCAAGTGCGGCGCCCTGCCCCGTTCCGACAAGCGCACGTGCCACGAAGGCCAGCGAAACCAGTCCCACAACCAGGCGAACCGCCGAGTCCGAGACCAGTTCGGCGCTGGCCCAGCCGATCCCGATGCCCGCGACCGCTCCGGGCATGATCCGACGCATGATCTGCCAATCGACCCAAGCCCACCAGCTTGCCACGCTGACCACATCCATCACCACCAGCACCGGCAGCAGGATCGCCGCCGCCGTGACCGGGGGCATGACCAGGGCCATGAGCGGCACGCCGAGCAGGCTCATGCCGCCGAGGCCGCCTTTGGAAAGACCGACCAGGACGACGGCCAGCGCGGTCACGGCCAGTTCGGTCGGCGATGCGAAGATGGTCCAATGCATGGCGGTATCCATGAAAAAGGCCCGGAGCGAGGCGCTCCGGGCCCAAAGCCTGGGGGAAGGTCAGGCTTTCTTGCTGCGGGCGTTCTGGCGGAAGGTATCGGCCACGACAGCGGCGACGATGATGACGCCCTTGACGATCTCCTGGTAGAAGGCATCGACCCGCAGGAAGGTGAAGCCCGACATCATCAGCCCCAGGATCAGCGTGCCGATCACCGTGCCGAAGATCCGCCCTCGCCCGCCGCTGAGCGAGGTGCCCCCGATCACGGCCGCGGCGATGGCGTCCAGCTCATACATCATGCCCATGCCGGCCTGAGCCGTTTCCGCGCGGGCGGCAGTGACGATGCCGGCCAGTCCCGCCAGCAGCCCGGCGATGGCATAGACCTTGATCAGGTGGCGCTGCACGTTGATGCCCGAGACGCGCGCCGCCTGCGGGTTGGCGCCGATGGCATAGGTGAACTTGCCATAGCGGGTATAGCGCAGGGCGATATGGAAGATCAGCGCCACCGCCAGGAAGATGAAGACCGGCCAGGCGCCCGATCCGATCGCCGCGAAACCGTCGGTGGGGAAGCTGATCGGCTGGCCCTTGGTATACCATTTGGCGATGCCGCGCGCCGTCACCATCATGCCCAGCGTGGCGATAAAGGGAGGAATTCCGGTCAGCGCGATCAGCGCGCCGTTGATCATGCCTGCGATCAGCCCAAGCCCAAGCCCGACGGCCAGCGGCACGATGACCGGCAGGTCCGTCAGCGCCGGATACATGGCCCGCGCGTAATCGCCCGACTGCGCCACGCTCATGGTTATCATCGCCGTCATGGCCACGACCGAACCGGACGACAGGTCGATGCCGCCGGTGATGATGACCTGCGTGACGCCGATGGCGATGATGCCCACGACCGAAACCTGCAGGATCATGATCGTCAGGCGACGGGTGTTCATCAGGAAGCTCTGGCCTTGGAAGATCCAGCCCAGGATCTCGAAGACCAGCGCGACGGCGACCAGAACCAGCAGGATGTTCAGCTCCTGCGGCAGCCCTCGGCGCTGTCGCTTGACGGGTTCGATCTGCACATTGTCCATGATAAATTCCTCCTCGGGCGCCGAGCGCCGCACAGGCCTCAGCGGGCCGCAAGTTCCATGATTTTCACCTGATCGGCCTCGGCCCGGTCCAGGATCCCGGTCATATGGCCCTCGTGCATGACCATGATCCGGTCGGACATGCCCAGAACCTCGGGCAGTTCGGACGAGATCATGATGACCGCGACCCCCTGCTGCGCGAGGCCCGAAATCAGCCGGTGGATCTCGGCCTTGGCGCCGACGTCGATGCCGCGGGTCGGCTCGTCCAGGATCAGGATCTTCGGCTTGGTCAGAAGCCAGCGCGCGATCAGAACCTTCTGCTGATTGCCTCCCGACAAGTTCTCGATCCGCTCATCGAGGTTCGGAGTCTTGATCCGCAGCTTGTCCTTCATCTCGAGGCAGAGATTGGTCATCCCCCGCTCATCGACACAGCCAAGCTTGACATGGCCCTCGTGCAAGGCGGCGATTTGCATGTTCTCGAGGATCGTCAGCGGCAGGAAGCAGCCGGTCGCCTTGCGGTCCTCGGTCAGCAGCGCCATTCCCTCGCGCATGGCGTCGGCAGGCGAAGCGATGGTGACATCGCGGCCCGCAATGCGGATCTTGCCCTCCGTGGCCGGCGTCACCCCGAAGAGCGCCTCTGCCACGTTCGAGCGGCCCGAGCCCACCAGGCCGGCCAGCCCGAGGATCTCGCCGCGGCGCAAATCGAAGGTGATTCCGTGGAAGGTGCCCGGCAGCGAGAGGTTCTCGACCGACAGGATCACGTCCCCGATTTCCGCCTCTTCCTTAGGGAACATCTCGGTGATCTCACGGCCGACCATCATGCGGATGATGTCGTCGCGGGTCACGTCGGTGCTGGCATGGGTGCCGACATACTTGCCGTCGCGGAAAACCGAAAACTCGTCGGCGATCTCGAACAGCTCGTTCATCTTGTGGGTGATGTAGACGATGGCCACGCCGCGCGCCTTCAGGTCGCGGATGATCTCGAACAGGTGGTCGACCTCGGTTTCGGTGATCGCAGAAGTCGGTTCGTCCATGATCAGCACCTGGGAACGATGGCTGACCGCCTTGGCGATCTCGACCATCTGCCGCTGCGCGACGGTCAGGGTGCTGATCTGCGCGGTCGGATCGATTTTGAGCCGAAGCTGCGCGAACAGCTCCCGGGTCATCTCGGTCAGCTTGCGGTGGTCGATCAGGCCGAGCGCATTTTTCGGCTCGCGCCGGATCCAGATGTTTTCGGCGACCGTCATCCAGTCCATCAGCGCCAGTTCCTGATGGATCATCGCGATGCCCTGTTCCAGCGCATCGAGCGGGCTGGCCAGGACGACCTCCTCGCCGCGCAGGCGGATGGTGCCGCGGTCAGGCGTATAGATTCCGGCGATGATCTTCATCAGCGTGGACTTGCCTGCGCCATTCTCGCCCATCAGCGCGTGAACCGAGCCCGGGCGTAGCCGGAACTGCACATTGTCCAGCGCCACCACGCCGGGAAACTCCTTCCGAATACCCTCGATTTCTAGGATATAGGGCAGGCTCTTTTCCTTGTAGCGTTCGATCGCCTCCAGTGTGGTATTCGAAACCATCTTCCCCCCGAAAGACTGTCAGGGGACGCGGCCCCCGGATTGAGGTCCGGGCATCCGGTGCGTGACCGAATGCCCGCCCGGATCAGTTCTGCGTCTTGTATTCTGCGACGTTCTCGGGCGTGACCAGCTCAAAGGGAACGGCTACGCGCGGCTCGAACTCCTCGCCGCGGGCGATCTTCAGGACGGTGTCCAGCGCACCCTCGCCCTGGCCCTTGGCGGACTGATAGACGGTGACGTCCAGATCCCCCGCCTCCAGTGCCGCCAGGGCGTCCTGCGTGGCATCGACGCCGCCGACGATCACATCGTCCATCGAGATCCCCGATGCCTTGAGCGCCTGAACCGCACCAAGCGCCATCTCGTCGTTGTTCGAGAACACGGCGTGGGGCTGCATCCCCGAGGTCAGCCAGTTGGTCATCAGGTCCAGCGCCGGGGTTCGCATCCAGTTCGCGGATTGCGAATCCAGCACCTTGATGCCCTTGCAGGCATCCGACTGCAGCACCCGCTCGACCGCCGCGGTGCGCCCGCGCTGCCCGGTGGTGCCGAGCTGGCCCATCAGGATGACGGCATCGCCCTCGCCGCCCATCAGCTTGCACATCTGGGTCGCCTGAAGCTCGCCGGCCTGCTCCTCATCCGAGCCGACCCAGGCCTGTTTTTCGGGAAATTCATCCATATTGGCGGGCAGCATGTTGACGAAGACCAGCGGCACGCCGGCCTGCTCGGCGATCTTGGACATGGCCCGGCCTGAATCCGCATCGACCAGCATTGTAATGATGCCATCGACGCCTGACGCGACAAAGTTCTCGATCTGGGACTGCTGGCGCGCGATGTCGCCCTGCGCATCCTCCATCTGGACCTCGACACCCAATTCGCCGGCATGGCGCTGGATGTTCTGACGCAGCACGGTCAGGTAGTTGTCGTCGAACAGCGACATGGCCACGCCGATCTTCTCGGCTTGGGCGGCCCCCGCCATCAGCGCACAGAATGCGGTGGCCGTCGCGAGTTTCTTGATCATGTGGGTCTTTCCTCCTCCTGTTATCTCCGTCCGATCTTCTCGCGTCGAACGAAGCCAAAACCTGATGCGACAAGGCAATATCAAGCCATTGGCAGAACCGCTGTTCCGCCGTATCCATTCCGACTTGATGACGACCTCCCGCCATGTCCCAGAGCCGCGAGCGATGCGCGCCACGCATCTTCCCCCTGGCCTTCGAGAGGCAGGGATTCCCTGCCTCGACATTGACCATAGCCCTTCTGCAACATGATTGCAATAAAAATTGCAGATACGTAATACAGCAATAAACGCTCTCTCATGCATCTTTACATGAGAGGCGCCAGCGGCCCTCCGCCTGCTGGCAGATGCTCGACCAAGTGCTGGCAATAGCCAGTCGCCAGAAGACCTGGAGTGCCCCCACTGAAGTGGTCCACCCACTGGGATAGAAATATCCTGTTCAGGAGGACCATCAGATGGCAGGCAAGCGAGACAAACCGGAAGACATCGTTCTGAAGCTTCGACAGATTGAAGTGCTTCATGGACAGGGAATGGCAATTTCCGACGCGGTGCGGCAGATCGGCGTGACCGAGCCGACGTATTATCGCTGGCGCAAGCAGTATGGCGGCATGAACCGGGATCAGCTGAAGCGTCTCAAGGAGCTTGAGGCGGAGAACCAGCGGTTGCGGCGCGCGGTGTCAGATCTGACCTTGGACAAGATGATCCTGAGCGAGGCTGCACGGGGAAACTTCTAAGCCCTTCGCGCCGTCGCCAGTGCATTGACCATGTGCGGCAGGCGCTCGGCATATCCGAGCGCCGCGCCTGCCGCATCCTCGGGCAGCACCGCTCGACGCAACGCAAGGTTCCTTGCGGCGCCCCGGACGAAGAACGGCTGACGGAAGACATCATCACGCTCGCTCGCACCTACGGGCGATATGGCTATCGGATGATCACCGGATTGCTGAACAACGCCGGTTGGCATGTAAATCATAAACGCGTGGAACGGATATGGCGGCGTGAAGGGCTGAAGGTCCCGCAAAAGCAGGCAAAGAAGGGTCGGCTCTGGTTGAACGACGGGTCCTGCGTCCGTCTCCGGCCGGAGCACCCGAACCACGTCTGGTCCTATGATTTCGTTCAGGACCGGACACATGACGGACGGCTGTTTCGGACGCTCAATATCATCGACGAATTCACGAAGGAGGCGCTGGTGATCCGTGTAAACCGCAGGCTCAATTCCACCGACGTAATCGACGCCCTGACGGATCTGTTCATCTTGCGTGGCCCGCCTGCGTTCATAAGGTCCGACAATGGCGCGGAATTCATTGCCAAGAAGGTGCAGGGCTGGATCGGCGCAGTTGGTGCCAAGACCGCGTTCATCGAGCCGGGTTCACCCTGGGAGAACGGGTATTGCGAGAGATTCAACGCTCGATTCCGCGACGAACTCCTGGATGCAGAAGTCTTCTATTCGCTCAGGGAGGCCCAGATCCTCATCGAGCGATGGCGCCGCCACTACAACACTGTCAGGCCGCACAGCTCCCTGGGATACCGCCCACCCGCACCGGAAGCCGTCATCCCAATAGACCAGCGGCCGACGATGCACTAACAATCAACCCGGACCACTCGGTGGGGGCAGTCCACCTGCCCGCGCCGGGTCAGGGTCGGAAACCGCAACCAGCCGCGCCCCCGAAATCTCCTCAGCGAAAAGACGGGCGTGAAACCCACCCATGACACCGGCGCCGATCACGCCAACGGCCAGGCTCATCTGCAATCCCTCCGCATGGCGAGATGGCCGGTTTCAGCGCGCCAGATAGTCATCGACATTCTCGGGGGTCACGAGTTCGAACGGGATATAGACAGTGCGCTCTGCCAGTTCCTCACCCCGCGCCATGGCGGCGGCGACCTCAAGCCCCTTGCGCCCCTGCCCCGCCGCGTCCTGGAATACGGTCAGATCGATGTCGCCAGCCTTCAGCGCCATCAGCGCGTCCGGCGTCGCGTCGATGCCGGCCACGACGACATCCTCGGGGTCGACCATTGCGGCCTTCAGTGCCTGCGCAGCACCGATGGCCATTTCGTCGTTGTTGGCAAAGATCACATTCGGCGTCAGCCCGGCGGTCAGCCAATTCGAGACCAGATCCGAGGCCTTGCTGCGCGACCAGTCGGCGACCTGCATGTCCTCGATCTTCACGAAATCGCAGTCGGGCGTCTTGACGTAGTCCTGCACCGTCTCGTTCCGCACGCGGCCGGCCTGGATGAACAGGTCGCCCGCCAGGATGACGCCCTTCGCCTCGTCGTCGCCGTTCTTTGCCTTGACGAGGCGGCAAGCCTCGGTGGCCTGGATCGTGCCCGCATCGACCTCACGCGAGCCGACGAAGGCTTCCAGCGGCCCAAGGCTCTCTACATTCGGCGGTTCGCGGTTGATATTCACGATGGGAATGCCGGCATCGTTCGCCATCTTGTCCATCTGGGTGATCGCATCGGAATCCACCGCGACCACGATGATCGCGTCGACCCCGGACGAGATGAAATTCTGGATCTGGCTCAACTGCCGGGGCACATCGTTTTGCGCATCCTCGAATTGCAAGGTGACGCCCTCGGCGCGGCCCGCCTCTTCGATGCCCTGGCGCAGGATGGTCAGGAAATTGTTGTCGAATTGCGCCATCGCGACGCCGATTTCCTGCGCCTGCGCACCGAATGCCGTCATCGCGAAAGCGGTGGTGATCATCAGTCGTTTCATGTGGTTTCTCCTCCTCGTATTCTTCCGTCAGGCGTCGAAGGCGCAGGATACCCACGCCCCGCCTTCGGCATTCGAGCGGATCGCGGCCTGGATAAAGGCAACGCCCGCAGCGCCCTCCTCCAGCCCCGGATAGGCCAGCAGCCCGTCCGGCAGATCGCGCCCTTCGCGGCGGGCCTCGATGGCGATGGCGAATTCCTCGTAGAGATTGCCCCAAGCGTCCGAGAGCGCTTCGGGATGGCCGCGCGGCATGTGGACGAAGCGCGCGGCATCCGACAGCACGCCCGCGCCATGGCCGCGCGAAATGCGGATATGCGGTGCATTGAAGGGGCGGTGATGCAGGTATTCCGGGTTCTCCTGATCCCATTCCAGCGTGCCCTCGGTCCCCGAGATGCGGATGCGCAGCCCGCAGCTTGCCCCCGCCGCCGCCTGCGAGATCAGCAGCGTGCCGGGCACGCCGCCTTGGAAACGGCAGGTCATGAAGGCGGTGTCCTCCAGGGGCTGGTCGGCCCCCAGCCGGTGAAACTCGGCCCGCAGATCGGTCATGCGCAGATCCGATACGAACTCGGCCAGATGATGGGCATGAGTGCCGATGTCCGCCGTAGTCGCGGCACCCCCCACCTTGGCGGGATCCTGCCGCCAGGGCGTGCCGGACCAGGCGGCATCGGCGGGCAGCAGCGCCATTTCCTGGAAATACTCGACATGGATCTGCGTAACCTTGCCGATGGCACCCTCGCGCACCATCTGCCGGGCCTGCCGCACCATCGCATGGGCTGCGAAGGAATAGGTCACGCCGAAGATCACCCCGGTTTCGCGCTGCCTGTCGATCAGCGCCCGCGCCTCGTCCAGCGTATTGACCAGCGGCTTGTCGCAGATCACGTCGATGCCCGCATCCATGAAGGCCATGGCGACCGGGAAATGCAGATGGTTCGGGACGGTGATCGCCGCAGCGTCGATGCCGTCCGGCCGCGCCGCCTCGGCCCGCGCCATCTCGCGCCAGTCAGTATAGCTGCGATCTGGATCGAGCCCCCAGTCGCGGCCTGATGCCAGCGCGACCTCGGGGCGCGAGGACAGCGCCCCGGCGACGATCTGCCAGCGATCCGACAGCCGCGCGCCGCGCGCATGGACCTGTCCGATGAACGCACCCGCGCCGCCGCCCACGACCCCAAGGCGCAGCTTCTGGCCCATGGCGAGGAAGGCCCCCGCGAAGTTGGCATTCTTTGACATCGACTTCCTCCTCGAAGTGATTCCCTGCCCTCTGCGGCAATAGAAAGCGCGGATCGACCCTGATCGCAACAACTATTGCAATATTTCATTAATCGGTGTTTCTGTTGCGGTGGAGGATTTCACATGCAGCAGAATCAGCAGCCGAACCCGCTTCGGCTGGATGGAATTGCACATGCCTATGGCCCGAACAGGGTGTTGAAAGGCATCAAGCTGACGCTCGGCGCGGGCGAAGTGCTCGCCCTGGTCGGAGAGAATGGCGCCGGAAAATCGACGCTGATGAAGATCATCGCGGGCTATCTGCGTCTTGGCGAAGGCGAGGTGCGCTGGCAGGGCCAATCGGTGCCGGCCGACCCGTAAGGGGCCGAGGCCGCCGGAATTGTCCTGGTGCATCAGGAATTCGCCCTGATCCCGGACCTCAGCATAGCCGAGAATATCCTGCTGGGGCGCGAGCCGACCCGGATGGGCCTGATCGACTATGCCGCCATGCGCGCCGCCGCCCGCGACGCGCTGCGGCTGCTGAATTCGGACATCGACCCGCGCGCCAGCATGGCCGGTCTGCCGGTATCGAGCTGGCAGATCGTCGAACTGGCCAAGGCCTTCGCCGCGCGCCCGCGACTTCTGCTGATGGACGAGCCGACCGCCGTCCTGGGCGCGCGCGAAGCCGAGGCGCTGTTCGCCCGTATCCGCGCCTTTGCGGCGGAAGGCGGCTCGGTCATCTTCACCTCGCATCGGCTGGACGAGGTGCGGGCGATCTCGGACCGGGTGGCGGTCTTGCGCGACGGGGCGATCACGCTGGACCGGCCCGCTGCCGGGCTGTCCGAACACGACATTGCCTCGGCCATGATCGGGCGCGAGATGGAGGATCTGTTCCCGCCGCTGCGCCCCCGGCCCACGGTCCCGCCGATCTTGGCAGTCGAGGGCTTGGCGGTGCCGCGCGACTTCGGCCCGCCGGTGCAGGACGCATCCTTCGAGGTCGCGCCAGGCGAGATCCTGGGCATCGCCGGCTTGGTCGGCGCGGGCAGGACTGAGATGGTTGAGGGGCTGGTCGGCCTGCGTCCCGCGACGGTGCGACGCCTCGTCCTGCGCGGGACCGAACATCCCCTGCCCGGCGCGGTCGAGGCATGGCGGCTGGGCATCGCCTACCTGACCGAGGACCGCAAGGCGCGGGGCCTGCTGCTGGCCGAGAACCTGGAGTTGAACACCAGCCTGACCTTCGGCGCGCTGACGGGGGCGCGGTCATCGACCGGGCCGGCGACGCACGCCGCTATGCCGAGGCCCAGGCACGCTATTCCATCCGCGCCGCCTCGCCCAGGATCGCGGTCGGCCAGCTGTCGGGCGGCAACCAGCAGAAGGTGCTGATCGCCAAGACGCTGGCGCCCGACCCCGACGTGGTGATCCTGGACGAGCCAACGCGCGGTGTCGATATCGGCGCGAAAAGCCAGATCTACCAGGTGATCGCAGGGCTTGCCGCGCAGGGCAAGGCGGTGATCGTGATCTCGTCCGAATTGCAGGAGCTGATCGGTCTCGCGCACCGGATCCTGGTGCTGGACCGCGGCCGCGTCGCCCGACGGCAACTGCCCCACCGAACGCGAGATCCTCGACCTCGCGCTTGGCCTTCAGACACAGGACGCTTCGACATGATCCGCAACTTCCTGGGCCGGACGGGCCCGCTTCTGGCGCTGGTGCTGCTGTTCCTGGCGGGCAGCCTGCTCAGCCCGACCTTCCTGACTTCCGAGAACCTGCTGAACGTGCTGACGCGGTCCTCGGTCATCGGCATCATCGCCATCGGCGCGACCTTCGTCATCACCGCGCGCGGACTGGACCTGTCGGTCGGCGCCATGGCGGCGCTGGTAGCGGGGCTGTCGATCCTGTGCATGAACGGGCTGCTGCCCATGACGGGCGCCGTCGGCGCGCTGATCCTTGGCCTGCTTCTGGCTTTTACCTTCAGCGGCGCCGCCGGGCTGGTCAATGGCGGACTGGTGGTGTGGGGCCGCATCGACGCCTTTATCGTCACGCTGGGCACCATGGGGATCATGCGTTCGCTAATCACCTGGATGTCGGATGGCGGTTCGATCTCGCTCGATTTCGCGCTGCGGGGCGTGGGGCGGCCGCTTTATTACGGCACGGTCCTGGGTATCCCGGTGCCGGTGCTGATCTTCGCGGCGCTGGCCATCCTGGGCGAGATCGCCATGACCCGGCTGCGCTTTGGCCGCCATGTCACAGCCATCGGCTCGAATGCCGAGGTCGCCCGCCATTCCGCCATCCGCGTGGACCGGATGCGGATGGCGACCTACGCGCTGCAGGGGCTCTGCGTGGGACTGGCGACACTGATCTATATCCCCCGCCTAGGCGCCGTGACGCCTTCAACGGGGATGCTCTGGGAACTCGAGGCCATCGCCGCAGTCATCATCGGTGGAACTGCTCTTTCGGGTGGTTATGGCCGGGTCTGGGGCACTGTCGCCGGCGTCCTGATCCTCGGCCTCGTCGCCAATATCCTGAACCTGACCAGCTTTGTCAGCCCGCATCTGAACGGCGCATTCCAGGGCGCAATCATCGTGATCGCCGTCTTCCTGCAACGCCGCAGCACATCCCGATAATCCAAGGAGGAGAAAAGACCATGAAACTGACACGCCGCCTGATACTGGCTGCCGGCGCCGCCGGACTTGCCCTGTCCAGCGCCCTGCCCGCCACCGGCCAGGAAAAGACCGCCAAGATCGGCATCGCCATCCCCGCCGCCACGCATGGCTGGACCGGCGGCCTGAACTTCCATACCGAACGCACCATCAAGGCGATGGAAGCGGCCTTCCCGCAGCTGGAATTCGTGTTGACCACTGCGGGCGACGTGCAGACGCAGGTCAACAACGTCGAGGACCTGATCGCCCAGCAGATCGACGCGCTGGTGATCCTGCCGATGGAGAGCGACCCGCTGACAGAGCCGGTCAAGGCCGCCAAGGATCGGGGCATCTTCATCACCGCCGTCGACCGCGGCCTGTCCGAGGAAGGCGTCGAAGACCTTTATGTCGGCGGCAACAACCCGCAATACGGGGTGGTTGCAGCCGAGTATTTCAAGTCGAAATTCCCGGAGGGCGGCAAGATCGTGGTGATGCGCGGCATCCCGACCGCCATCGACAATATCCGCATCGAAGCCTTCCAGAAGACGCTGGAGGGTTCGGGAATCGAGATCCTCGACATGCAATACGCCAACTGGAACCCCGACAAGGCCTTCGAGGTCATGCAGGACTACCTGACGCGCTTCCCCGAGATCGACGGTGTCTGGGCCGGCGACGACGACGCGGCGCTAGGCGCCCGCGCAGCCATCGAGCAGGCCGGGCGCGAGGAAGGCATGGTGCTGCTGGGCGGTTCGGGCATGAACCGGGTGATCAAGATGATCATGGACGGTGACAAGCTGATCGACGCCAATATCTTCTATCCGCCGACTCTGATTGCCCCGGCCATCGAGGTCACCGCAATGCGCTATGCCACGCAATCGCCCATCCGCGGCCGCTATGTCCTGGACAGCCCGCTGATCACCAAGGACAATGCCGAGGAGTTCTATTTCCCGGACAGCCCGTATTGATCGCCATGGGCGAGCGCATTGCGCCCGCCCATATCCTGCTAGCCAAGGTCGGCAGGCAGCAATTCCACAGGCAGGTTCTGATAGCAGACCGGACGCAAGAAGCGGCGGATCGCCATGGTGCCGACCGAGGTCGCCCCGAAATTCGTCGAGGCGGGATAGGGACCGCCATGGACCATGGCGTCGCAGACCTCGACACCTGTGGGATAACCGTTCACCAGCATCCGGCCCGCCTTGCGTTCCAGCACCGGCATCAGGCGCAGGGCCAGGGCGGCATCGCCCGCATCCATGTGCAGGGTGGCGGTCAACTGGCCTGCGAAGCCTTGCGCCAGTTCAGGCATCGCCTCGGCCGAAGGCACGCGCACGACCAGGCTCAGCGGGCCGAACACCTCTTCCGCCAAGCCATGGTCCGACAGGAAGGCGGAGGAGGAAACCTCGTAAAGGTTCGGCCCCACCGCGCGACCCGTGCTGTCGGTGACATGGACCGGGCGCACCGAGTTGCTGGCATCCAGCCGCGCCTTGCCGGCGCGATAGGCATCCGCCATGCCCGCAGTCAGCATCACCTGCGGCGCGACAGCGGCCAGCGCCTCGGCGGTGGCGGCGACGAGGGCGTCACCCTCGGCCCCCTCGGGGACGACGGCGATGCCGGGATTGGTGCAAAGCTGGCCGGCACTGCCGGTCATCGACACGGCCCAGCCCTTGCCGATCTCGACACCGCGCGCCTTCAGCGCCTCGGGCAGCACGAACATCGGGTTGATCGAGCCAAGCTCGCCGAAGAAAGGGATCGGCTCGGGCCGCTGAGCGCAAAGATCGAACAGCGCCCTGCCCCCGCCGAGACTGCCGGTGAAGCCGACCGCCTTGATCAGCGGATGCTGGACCAGCGCCGAGCCCACCTCGCGCTTGCCGCCCTGAACCAGAGAGAATACGCCGGGATGGATGCCACAGGACCGGATGGCAGCCAGGACGGCCTCGGCCACGATCTCGCTGGTGCCGGGATGGGCGGAATGGCCCTTGACCACGACCGGACAGCCGGCTGCCAGCGCCGAGGCCGTGTCGCCGCCCGCAACCGAAAAGGCCAGCGGAAAGTTCGAGGCGCCGAAGACCGCCACAGGCCCGACCGGGCGCTGCATCAGGCGCAGTTCGGGGCGCGGCAGCGGCTGGCGATCCGGCAGCGCCGCGTCATGCCGCCGGTCCAGATAGTCGCCATCGAGGATCGTCTTGGCAAACAGCCGCAATTGCCCGGTCGTACGGCCACGTTCGCCGTTCAGGCGAGCCTCGGGAAGGCCGGTCTCGCGGCAGCCGATCTCGGTGATGTCGGCAGCCCGTGCCTCGATTTCATCTGCGATGGCGTTCAGAAAAGCGGCGCGATCTGCCCGCGTGCCGTAACCATAGGACCAGAAGGCATCCTCGGCCGCCCGCGCGGCGCGATCCACGAGTTCAACCGTTCCCATTGAGAAGCGATCGGCCGGACCCTGGGCGGGTTCGTTCCGGAATGTGTCGTCCGAGCCAACCCATTCTCCGGCGATCAGATGCTTGCCATGTGGAGTGAACGTCATTGCGTGCCTTTCTTGCAGTTGAATGGATCAGCCGAAATAGCGAACCCGGACGGCGTCGATGGCCACGGCGATGAAGATCATCACGCCGCCGATCATGCCGACATAGAAGGAGGGGACGTTGATGATGGCCAGCCCGACCTGGATCACCGTCAACAGCAGCACACCACCCAGCACGCCGCGCACATTGCCGCGCCCACCGAAGACGCTGACGCCGCCGATGATCGGCGCCGCGATGGCGTAAAGCAGATAGCTGGAGCCCTGGTTCGAGGTGATCGCCATCTGCCACGAGGCCAGCAGGAACCCCGCCAGCGCCGCGAGAAAGCCCGAGATGGTATAGGTGATGACCTTGATGCGGGCAACGCGGATCCCGGCCGAGTTCGAGGCGACGGGATTGCCGCCCACCGCATAGATCGAACGCCCGAGCACCGTGCGGTGCAGCACCACTCCCATCACCGCCAAGGCCAGCAGGAAGACCACCGGCATCAGCGGCCAGCCTCCGATCGTCGCCTGCCCGATCCAGACATAGCCGTCCGTCAGATTGGTCAGCGTCTTGCCCTGGGTCAGCGCCAGTAGCGCGCCTTGCAGGATGATCATCATCGACAGTGTCTCGATCAGCGAGACCATCTTCAGCCGCGTGATGCAGAGTCCGTTGAAAAAGCCGATGAAGGTGCCCACGGCCAACCCGACCAACATGGCGAGGAACCACGGCAGGCCAAGGTCGGAATAGGCCAGCGCGCCCACCGCCGCCGAAAAGCCGGCATTGGCGGGGATCGACAGGTCAATCTCGGCCACCAGCAGCGGCAGCGCCACCGCCAGCCCCAGCATGCCCAGCACAGTGGCCTGCACCATCACGTTCTGAAGGTTCATGACCGTCAGGAAAAAGTCGTTGAACGCACCGAAGATCGCCACCAGCGCGATCAGCCAGATCCAGACCACGTTGTGCAGCACCCAGCCCAGAATGGCGCGTCGGTTCGCCTTGCCATCGGCTTGCGGGGCATTGGCCGTTGCGTTGCTCATTGCCGGTTCTCCTTTTCCGGGCGCGTCATGCCTGCACCGAGGCGCGCAGACGCTCGACGGAGATGTCCTCTCCCGTCAGGGTTTCCTTGATGCTGCCGTGATCGAAGATGCAGACCCGGTCGGCGGCGCGCACCAGCTCGTCAGTGTCGGTCGAGACGATGATGACCGAAACCCCGGTATCGCTGAGTTCGTCGATGATGCGCAGCACGTCCTGCTTGACACCCACGTCGATGCCGCGCGTGGGCTCGTCCACGATCAGCAGGCGCGGCTTCGTCGCCAGCACCCGGCCCAGGCAGACCTTTTGCTGGTTGCCGCCGCTGAGGGTATTGACCGCATAATCCGCGTTCGGCGCCTTGATGCCCATGGCGCCGAAGTAATGCGCGATGACCGCGGCTTCCGCCTTGCGGTCGATAAAGCCCGCCTGCACCCGCGACGGCAGCGAGGACAGCGCGATATTGTTGCCGATGGACATCTGGCCCACGGCACCATCCTTGCGACGATCGTCCGAAAGATAGGCGATGCCTGCATCGAAGGCCGCGCGCGGGTTGGCCGGCAAGGGGCTTTCGCGACCGTTCAATACAATCGTGCCGCTGGCCGGATGCAGGCCGAAGATCGCGCGCGCCAGTTCCTTGGCGCCCGCCCCCGGCAGGCCGGTGAAGCCCAGGATCTCGCCCGGCGCGATGTCCAGCGCGTCGAGGGAGAGGCTTTGCCCGCGCAGGTCACGCAGCCTGACGGCAGGCGCCTTGCCGGCATGATCGCGGCGGACGCGCTGGAACAGGTCCAGCCCCCGGCCCAGAACCAGTTCGGTCAGTTGCTCGGAGTTGAGCGCGGCGACATCCTCGGACCCGCCCGCCAGGTTGCCGTCGCGCAGGACCGACACCGCGTCGCAGATTTCCAGGATCTCGTCATTGTAATGCGAGATGAAGATGAAAGTGACGCCCTCGGCCTTCAGCCGGCGCATGAAATCGAACAGCACGCGCCGGTCGGCCACGGTCAACGCGGCGGTCGGCTCGTCCAGGACGATGACCCGGCCGCCCGAGAACATGGCCCGCAGGATGTTCAGCTTGCGCCGCGCCACCGCGTCCAGCCGCCCGGCCAGCGCGGCGGGGTCGATCCCCGATCCGGCCAGCATCCGCGCCGCATCCGCGCGCAGTTTCCTCCAATCGACAAAACCGCCCTGCACGGGCCAGATGCCCAGCATCAGGTTCTCGGCCGCGGTCATGTTGTCGATGATCATCGGCTCTTGCGTGACCAGGAAGACGCCGGCCTCCTCCATCGCCTTGACATCGACATGCTCAAGGGGCTGGCCATTCATCAGGATCCGCCCCGAACTGGGCGTGTTCTGCCCCGAGATGATCCCCACCAGCGTGGACTTTCCGGCGCCGTTCTCGCCCAGAAGGCCGTGGATCGTGCCGCGGCGGATTTCCAGCGAGACCCCGCGCAGCGCCCTGACCGGGCCATAGTTTTTCGTCACATCCTCGATCCGCAGGATGGCGTCCGCAGCCACATCCATGCCGCGCGTGTCATGAATCGTCATCGGGCCTCCTCCCAACCTCAGCAGACAGATGCCGGAGCGCGAAACCGCTCCGGCAATGATCGGACCGGGCGATCAGGTATAGGGGATGCCCCAATCCTTTTCGGCCACCGCACCCCAGTGACGCGGATCGTCCGCGTTCTCGCCATTGATGACGAAGGGCGGGATGATCAACGTCGGGCCGGTCTGGCCCTCGACGATCTCGCCCTTTTCCCAGAAGTATTTCGGGTTCTCATAGGCGCCGATCGGCACCGCCTCGCCTTTCAGCGCGTGCTTGACGATCATCTCGACCGCGATCTCGCCATAGGCGATGGGATCCTGCGAGACGCAGGCGTCCATGAACCCTTCCTGGATCCATTTCAGGGCGATCGGCTCGCCGTCGATATTGACGAAGATGACATGGCCGTCCTCGCCCACCTTTTTCCAGCGTCCCCTTTGCTGCAACGCCGTGGCGATGCCGCGCGCGGGCGAATCCGAGGGCGCATGCACCGCATCCAGATCGGGATATTCGGACAGGGTGGAGAGCGTCACCGACAGCATCTGCTCAAGCTGGCCCTCGGTCGGGCGTTCGAGATACTTGATGTCGGGATATTGCGCGAAGACCGAATCCATCCCCTCCTTGCGCAACCGCCACGCGACCGAGGCCAGCGCGCCATAGCAGTTCAGCACCGTGCCCTTGGGACTGCCGTGCTTCTTGACCAGGCGGTCCACGATTTCCTGCGCGGCCATCACGCCGCCCTGGAAATTGTCGAAGCTGACGGTGATGGCGACATCGCCGCCATCGGCGGGCGTGTCGATGATGCCGACCGGGATGTTCTGGCGGTTATAGCGCCGGATCGCCGAGACGATGGCCTGGCTGTCGATCGGGTCCGCGATCAGCGCCGAGGGCTGCGACAGCAGCAGGCTCTGCCACTGTTCAAGCTGGCGGGTATTGTCGAAATTCGCGTTGGTGGCCTGGAACTGGCCGCCGGCGGCACCGACCGCCCGCTTGACCGCCTCTTCCTGGATCACGAAGAAATAATAGTCGAGGCTCTTGTTCGAATAGGGGATCGAAAGGGCGCCTTGCGCGAGCGCGCGCCCCGCCAACGGACCCATCATCGCCCCCAGCCCCAGCGCCGCGCCACCTGCAAGTACGCTGCGCCGATTTACTCCGACCTGCTTCGTCATGGCATCCTCCCTGATGCTACCCCTGAATATAGTATTACTAGATTTCTGATGATTCTGTCAAGCAGCACCGCGCCGCAAGCCATTCATCCAGACCGGCATCTTTCAAGATATTCGTTGCTGATGCCTTGAATATTCCAAGCACAGTCCATGCCCTGCGCGGAAACTTCTGCGCAGAGGTAGATCCCTAATTATGAAGTTTTACTAGTTTAGCGCATAGTCACATAGGACGTGCCGTCGAAGCAGCCGACGACCATGCCCGCCGCCTCGCGGGTGAACAGCCCGTTCTCGACCACACCGGGAATGCGGTTCAGTTCGATCTCCAAGGGCGCCGGATCGGCTATCACCGGGCCGCAATGGCAGTCGAGGATGAAGTTGCCGCTGTCGGTCACCACCGGCTGGCCGTCGCGCATCCGCCGCTCGATCCGGGCACTCTCGATGCCATGGTCCGCCAGCACCCGCGCCACCATGCGCTCGGTCTGCTTCCAGGCGAATTGCACCACCTCGACCGGCAGCGGGAACTTGCCCAGGCAATCGACGATCTTGGTCTCGTCGGTGACGCAGATCATCCGCTTCGAGGCATGGGCGATGATCTTTTCCCACAGCAGGCAGGCGCCGCCGCCCTTGATCATGTTGAATTTGCGGTCGATCTCGTCTGGGCCGTCCACGGTCAGGTCCAGTTCGCCGATCTCGTTCGGATCGGTGATCGCGATCCCCACCTCTTCGGCTACCGCGATGGTCGAGCGCGAGGTGGTGGTGCAGGTCAGCGTCAAGCCCTCGGCCACATGCTTGCCCAGTTCACGCACGAAGAAATGCGAGGTCGTGCCCGAGCCCAGGCCCAGCTTCATCCCGTCATGGATGAAATCCTGGATCACGCGGCGCCCCGCGATCTTCTTGGCTTCGTCCTGCTGGCTCATTCTCGTCTCCTCCGGCGCGGACCTCGGCCTGCGCTGCTTCAGGGTTTCAGATCTTGTCCGTCTGCCAGCTGTCCAACGCGGGAAGCTGGTCGGGAAATTCGCTGCCGCTGGCGATGGCGATGGCAGTCACCAGCATGTTGGTGACCAGATGGTGGTTCAGCCGCGAGGCCAGCGGCGTCAGCAATTCGGTCCGGTCATAAGGCAGCACCGCAATCACCACGTCGGACACCCGTGCCAGCGGGCTGTCGCCGGCAGCGACCGAGACCACGCGCGCACCCCCGGCGCGGGCGGTGGTGGCAAGATCGACCATCTGCCGCGTATGGCCGGATTGCGAATAGATCAGCGCGACATCGCCGGAGCGCGCGCTTTCCGCGTGCAGCAGCCGCCGCTGCCGGCCCAGTAGCGCCTGACAGCGCATTCCCAGGCGCTGGAACTTGTGTTCGGCATCCAGCGCGTTCACCTCGGAAATGCCGGTGGCATAGATGCCCGTCCAGGTCGCCGCCTGCAAAAGCCGCGCACCCTCGGCCACCTGCTCGGGGTCCAGGTCCTCGGCCAGGCGCTGAATCGCGTTCAGTGAATTGCGGCAGGTCTTGCGGACGATATTCTCGACGCTGTCCCGTGGCGTGATCTGCTCATAGGCGAAGGGCGCCGAAGGCACGAGATCCTGCGCCAGGTTCAGCTTGAAGTCCTGATAGCCCTCGAAGCCGAAGCGGCGGCAAAAGCGCATGATCGTCGGATCGCTGACCGAACACAGTTCCGACAGCCGCGCCATGCTCATATGGATCACCTCGGAAGGCGCGGCGCCGACATAATCGGCCACCCGCCGCTCGGCCGGGCGCATCTCTTCGCGTTCATGCAGGATTCGTTGCAGCAGGCTGACGGTCATTGCTTTCTCCTGGCCGCTACCCGGCGGCGGTGGCTTTCCGTCCGTGCTGCAACAAATCCGCCAGACGGGTCAACCTGTGGCCTTGGGCGACCTCGACCCCGGCTCCGCCACCCCAGGGCACCGCATAGAAAGGCACTGCCGCCCCCAGCGCCGTCGCCTGATCGACGCGCGTGTCGCCGATATAGGCCCAACTGCCTTCCTCAAGTCCCATCGCCTCGGCCACGGCCATCAGGTGACGGGGATCGGGCTTGCAGGCCGGAACCGCATCGGCCCCCACCGCCGCGTCGAACAGATCGGCCAGGCCGAGTTGATCCAGCACCTTGCCCGTCACCGCATGGTTCTTGTTGGTGCAGACGCCAAGCCTCAAGCCGGCCGCGCGCAGGGCCGCCAGATCCTCGGGGACATGGTCGAAGAACCGCGTCCGCCCGGCCGGGTCGTCCAGATAGGCGCGCAGATAAAGCTGAAAGGCGCGATCGACCGCCGCATCGTTATAGGGGATGCCCTGATCGTCCAGGATATCGGTGATCAGCCGATGCGGGCCGTTGCCGATGAACTGCTCGACATAGCGCGGATCGAGTTCGGGCCAGCCATTGCCTCGAAAGCCCGCGTTCAGGGCGGCCGCGATGTCGGGTGCGCTGTCGATCAGCGTGCCGTCCAGATCGAAGATGAACGCGGAATAGGCGGGCATGGCTGGCTCCTGCGGTTACTGGTCGAAGATGGCGTCGCCAAGCGCGGCGAAGCTGTCGCTCAGCGCTGGATAGAGCGCGCGATTGATCTCGTGCGCGCGGGCATGGACACCGGCCGCGGCGGCATCAGGCGTCTCGCGCGTCAGGTCGCGGCAGCACCTCGCGGCGGCGGTCGCATCGGGCCAGATGCCCACGGCCAGCCCCGCCACCAGCGCCGCGCCGAAGGCCGCGCCCTCGGCCGCGCCCTCGGTCGTCACCACGTCGCAGCCAAACATGTCGGCCTGGATCTGGCGCCACAAGGCCGAGCGCGCGCCCCCGCCCGACACCTTGACGATGCGCCCGTCGATGCCCATCGGGCGCATCAGGGCGTGCATGTCGGCGAAGGCATGGACCACTCCCTCCATCAGGGCGCGGGTCAGATCCGCGCGCCGATGCCGGGCGGTCAAGCCGATGAAGGCACCGCGCGCCAGAGGATCGGGATGCGGGCAGCGTTCGCCGTTCAGATAGGGCAGGAACAGCAACCCCCTTGCACCGGCCGGGCTGTCGGCGGCCTCGGCTACCAATTGCTCGAAGGGCACCCCCTTGCAAAGCGTATCGCGGAACCAGCCCATCGCACCGCCCGCGTTCAGCGACACGCCCATGCAATGCCACTTGTCGGCGGCGACATTGCAGAAAACCTGAAGCTTGCCGTCGGGATTGTCCTGCGGCGCGTCCAGCGCGGCGGCAAGGATGCCCGCCGTTCCGATGGTGGTCTGCAACTCGCCCGGCGCGATCACGCCCGAGCCGATGGTCTGGATCACGCTGTCGCCACCGCCCCCCGCGACCGGCAGGCCCTGGGACAGGCCGAACAGCGCGGCGCCCTTGGCGGACACCCGCCCGGTGATCTCTTGCGATTCATGGACCGGGGGCAGCAGCGCCGGGTCGATCCCCGCCGTCTCGATCAGCCCCGTCGCCCATTGCCGGCGGCGCACGTCGAAGAACCCGGTCCCCGAGGCGTCCGAAACCTCGCTGGCGACCTCGCCGGTCAGGCGCAGGCGCAGGTAATCCTTGGGATTCAGCGCGAAAGCCATGCGCGCGAACAACTCGGGCTCGTGGTTGCGCATCCACAGGATCTTGCCGCCGGTATAGCCGACCAGCATGCGGTTGTTGGTGGCAGCCAGCAGCCCCTCCAGCCCGCCCGCGGCCTCGGTCAGCGCCGCGCATTCCGCGCCGTTGCGCTGGTCGTTCCACAGGATCGCCGGGCGCAACACGCGATGATCGGCATCCAGCGGCGTCAGCCCATGCATCTGGCCCGACAGGCCGACACAGAGAATCTCGACCCCCGGGGCCTTGGCCAGCGCCCCGGCCACCGCCTTGCGCGCGCCCTCAATCCACAGTTCGGGATCCTGCTCGGTCCAGCCGGGATGCGGCTGCGACAGCGGATAGGTCGCGACATCCGCCGCGATCACCGCGCCGTCGATGCCGATCAGCAGCGCCTTGCACCCCGAGGTGCCGATGTCGATGCCCAAAAGCGCCTGCACGGCTCAGGCCCCTACACCGTGATGCAGCCGGACATGCTTGAAGTTGAAATATTCCAGCAGCCCCTCGCGCCCATGCTCATAGCCGACGCCGCTTTGCTTGCGGCCGCCATAGGGGGCGTTCATGATCCCGGCATCGACATTGTTGATCGCCACGTTGCCGTAATCGAGCCCGGCCGAGACGGTCTGAATTTCGACCAGATCGCGGGCATAGAGATAGGAAGCCAGCCCATAGGGCGTGTCGTTCGCCAGGTCGATGGCCTCGGCCAGGTCGTCATAGACCGCGACACCGACAAGCGGGCCAAAGGTTTCCTCGGTCATCACCAGCATCTCATGCGTGCAATCGGCGACGACGGTGGGACGGAAGAAATGCCCCTTGGCATATTGCGCGCCCTCGGGCGCCTTGCCGCCCGCGACCAGCCGCGCGCCCTTGTCCAGCGCGTCCGCCAGATGTGCGCGCGTCTTGGCCAAAGGCTCGCCCGAGGCCATCGTGCCAAGGTCCGCCGCCGGATCGTCCAGCCCGTTCCTCACTCTCAGCGCATCGGCCGCGCGGCCCAGCCCGGCCAGGAATTCCTCATAGACCGAGCGATGCACATAGATGCGGTTGATGGCGATGCAGATCTGGCCGCAATTGCGGAAGCTGCGCCGGGCCGCGCCCTTGACCGCCGCCGCGACATCGGCGCTGCCGGTCACGATCATCGGGCAGTTGCCGCCCAGTTCCAGCGACAGCCGCTTGACCTGCGGACAGCTTTGCTGGATGTGCAGCCCGACCGCGCTGGAGCCGGTGAAGGCGATCTTGTCCACCTGCGGATGCTCGACCAGCGCCTGCCCGACCTGCGAGCCATTGCCCGTCAGCACGTTGACGACACCCGCCGGAATCCCGGCCTCAAGGCATTTTTCGGCGATGGCCAAGGCAGTGAAGGGCGTGATCTCGGCCGGCTTAATGACGATGGTGCAGCCCGAGGCGAGGCTGGCGCAAAGCTTCCAGCCCACCAGTTCCGCCGGATAGTTCCAGGGCGTGATCGCCCCCACCACCCCGATCGGCTCGCGCACCACGAGGCTTTGAAGGCCGGGCTGGTCGTTCGGGATGATCTCACCATGCACGCGGGTGGCCTCTTCGGCGTAGAAGTGGCAGGCCTCGGCCAGCTTGAGGATTTCGCCTTTCGCCTCGTTGACCGGCTTGCCCTGCTCGGCGGTCATGATCCGCGCCATCGCCAGCGCGTCGGCGGCGATCAGATCACCCAGCCGGTGCAGCGCGGCGGCGCGGGTTTTCGGCAGTTCCGCGGCCCATGGGCGGAAGGCGCGGCGGGCGGCCTGCACGGCAGCCTCGATCTCGGCCTCGGTGGCGGTGGCAATATGACCGATGATCTCGCCCGTTGCCGGATTCTCGACCGGCAGGCGATTGCCGGTGCCGGGGCGGAAGGCGCCGTCGATGAACAATTGGCCGACCAGGCGGGCAATCGATTCCTGGATGGATTGGTCTGTCATGGTCTCGGCGGCCTCCCCCTGCGTATCCTCACGAGGTCAAAATATAGCATAACTACATTCTGACAAGAGGCTTTCTGAGGTGTCGCGGAAAATCCGCAGATGATTTCGGGAAAAGTTCAGATGTGTATATATATCAGTCAATTATCTCTGCAACCGTATGGCAGGCGCAGAATTTCGCCGCCGCGCCGATCATGCTTCTTGACCGGGATCGCATCATGAATGTAGTTTCACTACAAACCGAGGAGGTGAGACTCATGCTACCCAATTCCCCCGAGACCGCAAAGCTTGTCGGCCGCATCTGGCGCCCCGGCAAGGGCCCGTCCGTGGTGATCCTGCGCGACGGCGCGCTGATCGACGTGACCGATGCGGTCGTCTCGATGGCCGATTTCCTGGACGACGATCCGGCGGGCCGCTTCGACACCCTGACCGGCGAAGCCGTCGGCACGCCCGACGACCTGGTGCTGGATCCGGCGCAGATGGGCTATCACGCCGACCACCCCTGCCTGCTGGCGCCCTGCGATTTCCAGGCGTTGAAAGCCTGCGGCGTGACCTTCGCCCAAAGCATGGTCGAGCGCGTGATCGACGAGCGCACCTCGGGCGATCCGGCCCGCGCCGACCAGTTGCGCCAGCGCATCGGCGCGCTGATCGGCGACAGCCTGTCGAATATCGAGGCGGGTTCCGAAAAGGCCGCCGAGGTCAAGGCGGCGCTGATCGCCGAGGGGTTGTGGTCGCAATATCTGGAAGTCGGCATCGGCCCGGATGCCGAGGTCTTCACCAAGTCGCAGCCGATGTCCTCGGTGGGCCATGGCGCGCAGGTCGGCGTCAACCGCATCTCGGAGTGGAACAACCCCGAGCCCGAGGTGGTGCTGGCGGTGGACAGCCAGGGCAATATCCGCGGCGCGACGCTGGGCAATGACGTGAACCTGCGCGATGTCGAGGGCCGCTCGGCGCTGCTGCTGGGCAAGGCCAAGGACAACAACGCCTCGTGCAGCATCGGCCCGTTCATCCGGCTGTTCGACGGGGCCTTCACCCTCGCCGATGTCGAGAACGCCACCCTGACCATGTCGGTCACCGGCACCGACGGCTTCCACATGTCCGGCCGCTCGAACATGGCCGAGATCAGCCGCAAGCCAGCCAATCTGGTCGCGCAGACCATCAACAAGTCGCACCAATACCCGGACGGCTTCATGCTGTTTTTGGGCACCATGTTCGCGCCGACGCAGGACCGCGCCGAAAAGGGCTCGGGCTTCACCCACAAGCCGGGCGACGTGGTGGAAATCTCGACCCCGCTGCTGGGCACCTTGCGCAATACCGTCGTCCATTCCGACGAGGCCGCGCCCTGGACCTTCGGCACCCGCGCGCTGATGCGCAACCTGGCCGGACGGGGGCTGCTGTGAGCGACGCCACCCTGAAACTGGTCGTCACCGATCAGGCTTTCGGCAACACCCGGCACGAACAGGCGGCCGCGGCCGCGGCCGCCGCCAGCTTCGCCGAGTTCTATTGCCGCAGCGAGGACGAGGCGCTTGAGGCCGTCCAGGGCGCGAACGCCGTCCTGAACAACTTCGCGCCGATGACGCGCAAGGTGATGGCGGCGATGGCGCCGGGCGCGGTCGTGGTGCGCTATGGCGTCGGCGTCGACAACGTCGATCTGGCCGCCGCGCGCGATCTGGGCGTGCATGTCTGCAACGTGCCCGACTATGGCGTGGACGAGGTGGCCGACCATGCCGCCGCGATGACGCTGGCGCTCGCGCGCAAGCTGGACAGCTATGACAGCGGCATCCGCGCTGGGGAATGGAAGATCGGCGCCATGGTCGACGGGCTGCGCTCGCTGCGCGACACCACCGTCGGCCTGATCGGGCTGGGCCGGATCGCGCGGGCCTATGCCGCGCGCATGGCGGTCTTCGGCTGCCGCATCATCGGCTTCGACCCGTTCATCCCCGAGGTTCAGATCCGCGCGGCGGGCATCGCCCCCCTGCCCCGCGACGAGGTGATCGCCAGCGCCAATGTGCTGTCGCTGCATGTGCCCCTGACCCCCGAGACCCGCCACCTGATCGACGCGACGGCCGTCGCCCGGATGCCGGAGGGCGCGATCCTGATCAACTGCTCGCGCGGCGGGCTGGTCGATGAGGACGCGCTGGCGGCGGCGCTGGTTTCCGGGCATCTGTCCGGCGCCGGCCTCGACGTGTTCGAGAAAGAGCCGCTGCCCGCCGGCTCGCCCTTGCGGCAGGCGCCACATGTGATCATGTCGCCCCACGCGGCCTTCTACTCGGATGCCTCGGTCGATGTCCTGCAACGGCTGGCGTCGGAAGAGGCGCTGCGCGGATTGCGCGGCGAGCCGCTGCGCTGCGCGCTGACCTGAGGGGGATCGGAATGGACTACAGGGCGAAACAGGACCTGACCGGCAAGCTGGCGCTGGTCACCGGCGCGGGCCAAGGCATTGGCGCCGCCATCGCCGAGGCGCTTGCCGCGACCGGGGCTGAGGTGATCTGCACCGACATCCTGCGCGAGCGCGCCGACGCCACCGCCCGCGGCCTGACCGCCAAAGGCTTCAAGGCCCGGGCCGAGGCGCTGGACGTGACCGACAGCGCCGGTATCGACGCGCTGGCGGCCGCGCTGCCGCCGCTGGACATCCTTGTCTGCAACGCCGGCATCGTCACCAACACCCCGGCCGAGGCCATGACGGATGCCGAATGGGACAAGGTGATCAGCGTGAACCTGACCGGCGTCTTCCGCACCTGCCGGGGCTTCGGGCGGCGGATGATAGAGGCCGGGCGCGGCTCGATCGTCAACATCGGCTCGATGTCGGCGCAGATCGTGAACGTGCCGCAGCCGCAATGCCATTACAACGCCTCGAAGGCCGGCGTGCATCACCTGACGAAATCGCTGGCCGTCGAATGGGCCACGCGCGGGGTGCGGGTGAACGCGGTCGCGCCGACCTATGTCGAGACACCGCTGCTGCAAGGGCTGGAAAGCCAGCCGGGGCTGGTGTCGCGCTGGCTGGAAATGACGCCCGCCGGACGGATGGGCCAGCCGCATGAGATTGCTTCGGTGGTGCAGTTCCTCGCCTCGGACGCGTCGAGCCTGCTGACCGGCGCCATCGTTAGCGCGGATGCCGGCTATACTTGCATCTGACGACGGGTCGCGTCAGGGTCTCGGGACACCGGCAGGCTATCACGGCCCACCTTTTGCGAAGGGGGGAAGACAGTGATGACACATCGGGTCGTGGTCATCGGCGCGGGATTCGCCGGTTTGCAGGTGGTCTTGGGGCTGCGGGGCGCCGGATGCCAGATCACGCTGGTCGACCAGCGCAACCATCACCTGTTCCAGCCCTTGCTTTATCAGGTGGCGACGACGCTGCTGGCGACCTCGGACATCGCCTGGCCGATCCGGGCGCTGATGCGCGAGCGCAGGGACGTCACCACGCTTCTGGCCACGGTCGAGGGCGTGGACCGCGCCGCGCGCGAGGTGATCCTGCGCGGCGGCGCGCGGCTGCCCTATGACACGCTGGTCATCGCCACCGGCGCCCGCCACGCCTATTTCGGCAAGGACGCCTGGGAGGCCGACGCGCCCTGCCCTGCCTACCAATTTTGGACCATCTAAAGCCGGAGTTTCCGGCCTTTGTCACGGCGGCGGGCTGGTGACGCCGTCGGGAAAGTGCAGCGCGCTCGGGACGTTGTATCCGATGGCGCTGTGGGGTCGATCATCGTTGTAGTGTCTGCGCCAATCCTCCAGCTTTTCGGCCGCGTCCGCAAGGCTCATGAACCAGTGCGCGTTCAGGCATTCGGACCTGAGCTTACTATTGAAAGCCTCGATGAAGCCGTTGTCTGTCGGCTTGCCGGGGCGTGAAAAGTCGAGCGTCACGCCCTTGGCGTAGGCCCAGAGATCCAGGTCGCGCGAGATGAATTCGCTGCCGTTGTCGACCCGGATTGTCTTCGGGTAGCCGACTTTTGTGCAGATCCGTTCCAGCGTCGTGACCACGTCCTCGCCGCGATATTGGAACCGCACGTCCGTGGCGGGGCAATAGCGGGAATGGGTGTCGACAATGGTTAGGATCCGCAGCTTTTTACCCAAGGCCAGTTGGTCATGGACAAAATCCATGGCCCATACATCATTCGGCCCGACGGCTTCCGCACGGTCGTCACGCAACTTGGCCTTCACCCGCCGTTTTGGGGTCTTGTTCCGCAGCTGCAGTCCCAAGGCTTTGTAAACGTTATAGACCATCTTAATGCTGACCTCCCAGCCCTCCCGGTCTAGGACAACGTAAACGCGGCGATAGCCATAGCGCACACGCGTCTCACAGATCTCCCGGATCCGCCGTTTCAGCTCTGCCGGATCGGTGCGGCGGGATTTGTAGTGGTAGCTCGAGCAGTCAAATCGCAAGGCCCCACATGCCCTACGGATCGAAACCGCCCAGTCTGCACACATCCCGCGAACCAGTTCACGCGACCGCGCCGGCTTCAGAGCTTTCGCCGCACAACATCCTGCAACATCTGCCGGTCGAGCGTCAGGTCCGCCACGATCCGCTTTAGCCGCGCGTTCTCGTCCTCAAGCTGCTTCAACCGCCGCATCTCGTCGGGCAGCAGCCCGCCATACTTCTTCTTCCAGGCAAAATAGGTCGACTGGCCGATCCCAGCCTTCCGACAGATCTCGGCAACCGACGTGCCTTCCTCGCCTTGCTTCAGAATGAACGCCTTCTGCGCTTCCGTGAACTTCGATGCCTTCATCGTTTTCAGCTCCTGTCCCAGCCGGGGAAGGTTAGCCGAAAACTCCAGCTCTAAACGATCCAGTTTCGAGGGGGCAGAGCA
>NZ_KQ955209.1:777394-858017 GCF_001546115.1 Paracoccus aminovorans | reverse complement strand
GCCGTTGTCCGTCAGGATCGTGTGGATGCGATAGGGCACGGCTTCCAGTAGATGCTCCAGGAACTCCCAAGCGGTCTTCCTGTCAGCCTTTTCGACGAGTTGGGTGACCGCGAACTTGCTCGTTCGGTCGATGGCCACGAAGAGATAGAGCTTGCCCTCGGCCGTCTGCACTTCGGCGATATCCATGTGGAAGAAACCGATGGGATAGCGCTTGAACCGCTGACGCTTCGGCTTGTCGCCGCCGATCTCAGGCAGGCGCGAGATGCCGTGCCGCTGAAGGCACCGATGCAGCGCTGACCGTGTCAGGTGAGGGATCGAAGGCTGTAGAGCATAGAGACAGTCGTCCAGCGGCAAGAGCGTGTGACGCCGAAAGGCAACGACCATTGCTTCCTCAGCCTCGCTGAGCACGGAGGATCGGGGCTCCTTGGGCCCAGTCTTCAAATCCTCGACCGTCTCGCGGTTACGCCATTTCGCCACGGTCTTCGGATTGATCCCAAACTCCTGGCTCAGTGCCGCGATCGAAGCTTGCGATCGCTGTATTGCTGCTCGAATGGCGTGCGTGGTCGTGGCGCAGCCGTGACGAACTTGTCCCATAGTGCTTCCTTCCATTCCGACGAATGGATCGCACCATCAAACCGTGGGATCAAACACCTAGCGTCTGCTTCCTACGCGTCGCCGCCACATAGGTGTCAGTGACGAGCGGCAGCTAATGCTGGCGTCTGCGGACTCAATGCTGCGGCTCCACGGACTGCTTCCCGCCCTCTGCGGCGGTCCCACCCTCCCGCAACGTTCCGTCTTTGAGCTGCGGAACCCCGCCGATCTCGCCCCTCGTCGCGAGATATCCCGCGACTTTCCGGTATTTTTACGCCACTCTTCGATGACGCCGCCGCGCAGCGCCCCCTGCAGCAGGCGCGGCAGCGCCGGTTTACGCTGTGCTGCGCCGAGGGTTGATGCGATGCGCCCGAACCCGCCTGTGATTCCATCCCGCCCTGCGCCACGCTTTTGCCTGCGCGGGTCCTGCCGCGCGGGAAGCGGAACGGGGCGATGGCACGGCAGAGGCAGACAGTGGCGGAACGGCTCCGGGTGGTCGCAGAACCGGCCGGGGATTCCACTGCTCTCCTGCCCTCTCCCGACCCCCGCCTTGCCGAACTGGTCCGCCTGCTGGCCCGACACGCGGCACGGGATTTCGTCGAGGCCGAAGAGCGCAAGAACGGCAGGCATCACCCCGATTGATCAGGAGGCCCGCGCATGAGAGTCGCGATCTACGCCCGCTATTCGTCGGACAATCAGCGCGAGGCCTCGATCGCCGACCAGTTCCGCATGTGCCGGTTGCGGGCGGAGAAGGAAGGCTGGACAGTAGTCGAGGAATATTCCGACCATTCCATCTCCGGCGCCAGCATGATCCAGCGTCCCGGTATCCAGGCACTGGTCATGGATTCGACGCGTGGCCACTTCGACCTGGTGCTGGCCGAGGCTCTGGATCGGATCAGCCGCGACCAGGAGGACATCGCCGGCATCTACAAGCGCATGCGCTATGCCGATGTAAAGATGTTCACCCTCTCCGAGGGCGAGATCAGCGAGTTGCATGTCGGGCTGAAGGGCACGATGAACGCGCTGTTCCTGAAGGACCTGGCCGACAAGACCCGCCGGGGCCTGCGCGGCCGGGTGGAGGACGGCAAGTCGGGCGGCGGCAATTCCTACGGCTACGACGTGGTCAAGAAGTTCGACGCCAACGGCGAACCGATCCGCGGCGACCGCACGATCAACGAAGCGCAGGCCGCCGTCATCCGCCGCATCTTCGCCGATTACGACAGCGGCCTCTCCTCGCGCGCCATCGCCATGGCGCTGAACCGCGAGGGCGTGCCCGGTCCCATGGGCCGGGAAATGGGGGCCGTCGACCATCCACGGCAACCGCGAGCGCGGCACCGGCATCCTCAACAACGAGCTCTATATCGGCCGCCTTGTCTGGAACCGGCTTCGCTACGTCAAGGACCCCGACACCGGCAGGCGGGTCTCGCGTCTGAACCCGGAAAGCGAATGGGTGGTGCAAGAGGTGCCGGACCTGCGCATCGTCGACCAAAACCTCTGGGACGCCGTAAAGGCCCGGCAGGGCGAACTGGCCTTCTCGACCCGCAGCCGCCCCGAAGGCAACCCGCTGAACGACCGGCGACGCCCGAAGCACCTCTTCGCGGGTCTCATCAAATGCGGCTGCTGCGGTGGCGGCTATTCGATGATCTCGAAGGATCTTCTGGGCTGCTCGACGGCGCGCAACAAGGGCACCTGCGGCAACCGCGTCAACATCCGCCGCGACGCGCTCGAGGCCTCGGTCCTGAACGGGCTCCGGAAGCATCTGATGGAGCCGGAATTGTTCCGGGAGTTCTGCGCCGAGTTCACCCGGGAAGTGAACCGGTTGCGGATGGAGCGCGGCACCGATCTGGAGGTTGCTCGCCGGGATCTGGACCGCACGGTCCGCGAACTCGACAAGGCCGTCGATGCCATCCTGCAAGGCGTCCCGCCGCTGACGCTCAAAGACAAGATCGCGCAGCTGGAAGCCCGCAAGGCGGAACTAACGGAGAAGCTGGCCAATGCCGACGAACCGCCGCCCCTGCTGCATCCGAACATGGCAGCGCTCTATGCCCAACGCATCGCCGCGCTTTCCGAGAACCTCCAGCACGAGGAGAGCCGCGCCCAGGCGGCGGAGATCCTGCGCGCGCTGGTCGATCAGGTGACGCTGGTGCCGGAGAATGGCGCACTGGCCATCGTGCTGCGCGGCGACCTTGGCGCCATCCTGCGCTTCGCGGCGGGAAAAAAGGATCCGGATTTCCTGTCGGAAGCCGAGGCGCTGGACAACCTTCTGGGTCAGATGGCGGTATCGCGCAAGCCGGGGCGTAGAAACGCAAAAACCTCCGCGCTGGAAGCTACGGAGGTTTCGCAATTATCGTTGGTTGCGGGGGCACGCATTGGACACTGTTTCGCAATGTCGAGCGCGCTCGATCTCCCCCTTTTTTGATCCTGTTAACCGGCGCCCTTTTCACGAGCCACCTCCAGCGGATCGGCGTCTGCTCCGGCCAGATATGGGAGATTAGCAGTTGGCCGCGCCGCATCCCCCTGATCCCGCCGGGTTGGGCGGCAGAACATTGACCGCCACATCTACGGCATCGACTCGGGTCGCCGCCTTATGTTCGACACAGGCGATAGAATCCCGCCTGTCACACTTGGTCGAGCGCCGCGATCATTGCCCTGATATTGTCGCTCTCTGCAATCGGTTGGAAAGGTTTCGGGGAATCTTGGATGCCTTCATCGGTCGGTGTAGATTCCACCTCGACGAGCAGGTCCTTTGCGTCGACGGCCTGTCCTGGGGTGACGTGCAGCGCCTTGACCGTGCCGGCGCGGTCGGCGTGCAGGCCGGTTTCCATCTTCATCGCCTCGATGGTCAAGAGCATGTCGCCCACATTGACCTTTTGCCCGACCGCGACCGCGACCGAGGCGACGACGCCGGGCATCGGCGCGCCGATATGGCCCTCGTTCGCGGGGTCGGCCTTGGGACGGGCGGCGGTCTGCGCCTTGACCAGACGGTTCGGCACCCGGATCACCCGCGGCTGGCCGTTCAGCTCGAAGAACACCTTGACCTCGCCGGTCTCGTCGGTCTCGCCGATGGCCTGCAGGCGGATCTCCAGCGTCTTGCCGGGGTCGATCTCGGCCGCGATCTCCTCGCCCGGCTCCATGCCGTAGAAGAAGGTCCGCGTCGGCAGCGTCCGCACCGGGCCATACATCCGGTGCCGGCCCATGTAGTCCAAAAACACCTTGGGATACATCAGATAGCCGTTCAGGTCCTCGTCATCGACCGCCTTGCCTTCCAGAAGCGCCTCGACCTCGGCCCGGGTCGCCTCCAGGTCCACCGGCGGCATGCTGGCGCCGGGGCGGGTGGTCAGCGGGGCCTCGCCCTTCAGCACCTTCTTCTGCAAGGCCGCGGGCCAGCCCCCGGGCGGCTGGCCCAGGTTGCCCTTCATCATGTCGACGACCGAGTCGGGGAAGGCGACCTCGACCGAGGGATCCTCGACCTGCTGGCGCGACAGACCCTGCGCCACCATCATCAGCGCCATATCGCCCACCACCTTGGAACTGGGCGTGACCTTGACGATGTCGCCGAACATCCGGTTCGCATCGGCATAGGCCTGGGCGACCTCGTGCCAGCGTTCCTCCAGCCCCAGCGAACGCGCCTGCGCCTTGAGATTGGTGAACTGGCCCCCCGGCATCTCGTGCAGCCAGACCTCGGAGGCCGGGGCCTGCAAGCCGCTTTCGAAGGCGGCATATTGCTCGCGCACCGCCTCCCAGTAGTTCGAGATCTCGCGGATGGCGCGGATGTCGAGCCCGGTGTCGCGCTCGGTGTGGCGCAGCGCCTCGACCACCGAACCCAGGCAGACCTGCGAGGTATTGCCCGACAGCGCGTCCATGGCGCAGTCGACCGCATCGACCCCCGCCGCCGCCGCGGCCAGGATCGTCGCCCCGGCGATGCCGCCGGTGTCATGGGTGTGGAAATGCACCGGCAGGCCGATCTCGTCCTTCAGCGCCTTGACTAGGACCCGCGCCGAGGCCGGCTTCAACAGCCCCGCCATGTCCTTCAGCCCCAGCACATGCGCGCCGGCGTCGCGCAGTTCGCGTGCCATCTTCAGATAGTATTGCAGGTCGTATTTCGATCGCGCCGGGTCCAGCAGGTCGCCGGTATAGCAGATCGTGCCCTCGCAGATCTTGCCGGCCTCGATCACCGCATCCATGGCGACGCGCATGTTCGGGGTCCAGTTCAGGCTGTCGAAGACCCGGAACACGTCCACGCCGGTCTTGGCCGCCTGGCGCACGAATTCCTGCACCACATTGTCGGGGTAATTGGTGTAACCCACCCCGTTCGAGGCCCGCAGCAGCATCTGCGTCATCAGGTTCGGCATGCGCGCGCGCAGGTCGCGCAGCCGCTGCCAGGGGCATTCCTGCAGGAAGCGATAGGCGACGTCGAAGGTCGCGCCGCCCCAGCATTCGACCGAGAACAGGCCGGCCAAGTTCGCGGCGTAAGAGGGCGCGACCCGGATCATGTCGATCGAGCGCATCCGCGTCGCCAGAAGCGACTGGTGGCCGTCGCGCATCGAGGTGTCGGTGATCAAGAGCCGCTTTTGCGCCAGCATCCAGGCGGCGACGGCCTTCGGGCCCTGGCTCTCCAGCAGTTGCCGCGTGCCCGGCGCCGGCTCGGCCTTGGCTGCGGGCGGCACCAGGGCGCGGGCCTCGGCCGGCGGCAGGGGGCGGCCGGCGGTCTCGGGATGGCCGTTGACGGTGATGTCGGCGATATAGACCAGGAGCTTCGTCGCCCGGTCGCGGCGCTTGCGGAACGCGAACAGGTCCGGCGTGGTGTCGATGAACTTGGTCGTGTAGCTGTCGTCGAGGAAGGTCGGGTGTTTCAGCAGGTTGATGACGAATTCGATATTCGTCGCCACGCCGCGCACCCGGAATTCGCGCAAGGCCCGGTCCATGCGGGCGATGGCCTTTTCCGGGGTCTGGGCATGGGCGGTGACCTTGACCAGCAGCGAATCGTAGAAGCGGGTGATGACGCCCCCGGAATAGGCGGTGCCGCCGTCGAGCCGGATGCCGTTGCCGGTGGCCGAGCGATAGGCGGTGATGCGGCCGTAGTCCGGGATGAAGTTGTTCAGCGGGTCCTCGGTCGTGACCCGGCATTGCAGGGCGTGACCGTTCAGATGCACATCGGCTTGGCTGGCGGCGCCGGTGGCCTCGGCCAGGGTCGCGCCCTCGGCGATCAGGATCTGGGACTGCACGATGTCGATGCCGGTGACCTCCTCGGTCACGGTATGCTCGACCTGGACGCGCGGGTTCACCTCGATGAAGTAGAACTGCTGGCTGTCCATATCCATCAGGAATTCGACGGTGCCGGCGTTCTGGTAGCCGACGGCGCGGCCGATCTTCAGCGCCAGCGCGCAGACCTCGGCGCGCTGGTCCTCGGTCAGATAGGGCGCGGGCGCGCGTTCGACGACCTTCTGGTTGCGGCGCTGCACGGTGCAGTCGCGTTCGTAAAGATGGTAAAGCCCGCCGTGGCTGTCGCCCAGAAGCTGCACCTCGACGTGCCGCGCGCGCAGGATCATCTTTTCCAGGTAGCCCTCGCCATTGCCGAAGGCGGCCTCGGCCTCGCGCCGTCCCTCGCGCACCTTCTCGGGCAGCTCGCCCTCGCCCATGATCGGGCGCATGCCGCGCCCGCCGCCGCCCCAGGAGGCTTTCAGCATCAAGGGATAGCCGATCTCGGCCGCCTCACGCTTGATCGCCTCCATGTCCTCGCCCAGGACCTCGGTCGCCGGGATCACCGGCACGCCGGCCTGGATCGCGACGCGCCGGGCGCTGGCCTTGTCGCCGAGCGCGCGCATGGTGTCGGCGCTCGGCCCGATGAAGGCGATGCCGGCGGCCTGGCAGGCATCGACGAAATCGGGGTTCTCGCTGAGCAGGCCATAGCCCGGATGGATGGCGTCGGCGCCGGATTCCTTCGCGACGCGGATGATCTCGGGGATCGACAGATAAGCCGCGACCGGCCCCAGCCCCTCGCCGATGCGGTAAGCCTCGTCCGCCTTGAAGCGGTGCAGGCCCAGCTTGTCCTCCTCGGCATAGACCGCCACCGTCTTCTTGCCCAGCTCGTTCGCCGCCCGCATCACGCGGATCGCAACCTCGCCACGGTTCGCAACCAAGATCTTGCGGAACATCAAAAAACCTTTCAGCCGATCAATTGGACGCCGGTCAGGATGAAGCAGGCCAGGAAAACGGTCTCGACCACGACCAGGCCGATCGCGGAGCCGCCGACCTCCATCATGCGCACCAGCGATGTCTTGATTCCCACGGCAGCGATCGCCGCCAGCAGCGCCCACCGGCTGAGTTGCCCAGCCAGATCGGACATCCATGCCGGGATGAGGCCGAAGGAATTCAGCGCGGCCAGCACCAGGAACCAGATGACGAAGGACGGCAGCAATGGCGGCCTGGTTCCTCCCGGCGCGTCGGCATCCAGCTTGCCGGCGCGAATGGCGAGGGAAAAGGCCAGCACCACTGGGGCCAGCATCGAAACCCGGATCAGCTTGACCACGGTCGCCGTCTCGCCGACCTCGGGACTGACCGAGAAGCCCGCCCCGACCACCTGGGCCACGTCATGGATCGTGCCGCCGAGGAATACCCCCGATTCCAGCGGTGTAAAGCCGAACCAGGACAACAGCGGCGGATAGGCGATCATGGCTATGGTCGAAAGCACCGTCACCGCCATGACGGTAAAGGCCAAGTTGCGCTCGGACTTGTCGGTCTTGGGCAGAACCGCGGCAATGGCCATTGCGGCGGAGGCGCCGCAGATCGCCACCGCCCCGCCGGAAAGCAGCGCCATGCGCCAGCCCCTGCGGAAGAATCTGGCCGCGATCATGCCGAACAGGATCGTCGCGACAACGCCCGCAATCACCAGCAGGATCATCACTCCGCCCAATTCCGTCAGCATGTCGACCGAAATGCGCGCCCCGAGCAGCGCGACGCCCAGCCGCAGGACCGTGCGAGCGGAATATTCGATGCCCGCCTTGGTGCGCGTACCATCATCGGCCAGGAAATTCAGCGCCAGCCCCATCAACAATGCCAACAGCATGGCGGGCGCGCCGTAATGGTCGGACAGGAACTGCGCCGTAACCGCGACGAGGGCGGCAACGGCGATTCCGGGGAACAGATCGGATCCGATCTGCATCCGGAATCTTCCGCGACCGGACGATCGCGACTGGGCCGCTGTTTTTTCCATGGAAATCTGATCCGAATATGGATGCCAAGAGACGCAATCCGCCGCCCACACCGCCGTGGGCGGCATCGTCCGGCAAGGCACCTGCAGGGTCTCGCCAGCCCCGTCGCTGCCGGGGCTGGCCAGTGTGATCGGCTGATCAGGCGCTGCGATAGAGCTTGGTCATCGAGAATTCGCGATGACCCAAGGCCTCGGCCGCCGTCATGCGGCCGTTCGCGGTGCGCACGATCATCTCGATCAGCGCATCACCCGCCTGGTCGATGGTCATCTCGCGCGTCAGCACGCCGGTCACGTCGACATCGATATGCTCGGACATGGTGCGCAGGGTGCGCGGGTTGCCCGAGATCTTGATGACCGGCACGATGGGATTGCCGACCACGTTGCCTTGGCCGGTGGGGAAGGTGTGGATGACATAGCCGCCCGCCGCCATCAGCGTGACGCATTCCGCCGCCGCCGAGGAACTGTCCATGAAGTAGAGGCCCGGACCCTTCGACGGCGTTTCGGCCGGCCCCATCGCGTCGATATAGGTCGAGGTGCGACCGATCTTTTCCAGGTTGCCCAGCGCCTTTTCCTCGATGGTGGTCAGGCCGCCCAGGATGTTGCCCTTGGTCGGCTGGCTGTCCGAAAGGTCGTCGGTCTGGTGGGCGAAGATCACGTCGTCCGAATAGGCTTGCCAGATTTCCTTGAATTTCTTCGCAGCCTCGGGATTGGCCGCACGTTTTTCGCAGATATGCTCGGCGCCGGTGATCTCGGAGGTTTCGCCGAAACAGCCATAGATGCCCTGCGGCAGCAGCTTGTCATACATGTTGCCGACCGTCGGGCAGGACGACAGGCCGGTGGTCGTGTCGCTTTCGCCGCATTTGGTCGAGATCCACAGATCCGAGATCGGGCAGTCTTCCTTTTGCAGCTCGGACGCCCAGTGGACATATTCCTTGGCCTTCCAGCCCGCCTGGCGGATGGTCTCGAAATCGCCCTTCTGCTCGATCGAGAAGCCGGTGACGGGCTTGCCGGTCTTGGCGATGCCGTCGACGATGACCTTGGTCCATTCCGGCTCGATCCCGATCACCACCACCGCGGCGACGTTGGGGTTCGCGCCGGTGCCGATGATGGTGCGGAAATGCAGCTCCAGGTCCTCGCCGAACTGCAGGCGGCCATAGGCGTGCGGGATGACCAGCGTGCCCTTGACGTTATTGGCCACCGCCTCGCAAGCCGCGTTCGAGATGTCGTCGACCGGCAGGATCAACACGTGGTTGCGCACGCCGACGCGGCCATTTTCGCGGCGCCAAGCCTTGACGGTCGTATTGCTGAAATCAAGAGCCATGACTTACCACCGTTTCGTTTTGCAGTTGTGGGTATGGACGTGCCCGCCCACATCGGCGTCGCCGACCATCTTGCCGATGTCCTCGTGATATTTGATCACCGTATCGCCGGCCTTCAGCGCCTTCAGCGCCACCTTGTGACCGATGGGAATGTCGGCCTTGGCGGTCAGGCGAAAATCCGAATTGTCCGACGTCACCACGCACAGCATCTCGGTGCCGGCCTTCAGGTCCTCGACGACGACGACACCGACATTGTCCGCATGATCGTGGACAAGAAGTTGTGGAATGTTTCTCAAGTGCCCCTCCTCTGGATAGCAGCATCATCCTACTGCCCGAGTCTTATCATGTACATGAAATCTTATACAAGACTAATTCCATAATTCTTGTATAAGAGAGGCGGCGCATGATAGATGTCGGGAAATGTTGAAGGATCCCGACATGGCCGAGCCGCTCTATCAGAAGGTGATCGACCGAATCATCGCGCAGATCTCGTCCGGCGAGCTGCTGCCGGGCTCGATGCTGCCCAGCGAAATGCAGATTGCCGCCGAAATCGGCGTCTCGCAGGGGACTGCGCGCAAGTCTTTGATGATATTGGAGCAACATGGGATCGTTCGCCGCGAGCAGGGCCGCGGTACCTTCGTCACGGCCCGAACGCCAGAAAGTTCCCTGTTCAATTTCTTTCGGCTGCGGCAGCCGGACGGCCAGATGATTCGTCCCGAGTTGGTCAGCGAAAAGGTGACCAGCCGCCGCGCCCTGGCGCCAGAGCGCAAGGGGCTGGATGGCGAGCCCAAGGATGTCTACGAGATCCGCCGCGTCCGCAGCCTGCAAGGCATCCCAAGCGTTCTGGAGACGACCGTGGTTTCGGCCAGCCGCTTTGCCGGATTGGACCGGCGCGCGCCGTTGCCGAATACGCTCTATGTGCTTTACCAGCAGATCTATGGCTGCATCATCCTGCGGGCCGATGAATCGATCTCGGCGGTCGTCGCCGATGAGGAAGCCGCGGCGTCGCTGAATGTCGGTGCGGGAACGCCGCTTCTGTGCGTCGATCGCGTGGCGTTCGACATCATGGGCCTTCCTGTCGAGCGGCGGCGCAGCCTGTGCCGCACCGACAGCCTGACCTATCAGGTCTCGCTGACCTGACAGGCCGGGGCGCGTTGGCCGGAGATCATCCGGCCAACGCTTGCTTCAATCGGCATTCACGAAATCGACCAGTGCCTGACTGGCCTTCACGCCTTGCAAAAAGCCCGGGTCGATATAGCTTGCGGCTTCGGGCGCCTGCTGGATGGTGCCGACGGTCGTCATGAACTCGGCGATCCGGGTCATCCAGCCATCCACCTTGGATGCGCCATCGCCCCGCGCCATGAGGGCAAGCTGTTCGTCCAGCGTATAGGTCGGGCGCAGCTCGAACTCGGCGCTCGCACCGGCTTCCGAGATCTCGACCCCGCCCTCGGAATAGAAGTCCACCAGCATCTCCCTGGCCTCCTCCGGGTTGGCCTTGATCCAGCGGATGCTCTTGAGATAGACGGCAAGGAATTTCTGCACCGCTTCGGGATTATCGGAAGCGAAGTCCTCTCGCACCACCAGCGCACCGGGAACGATGGCATCGGCGTCCGCGCCGGAACACAGGTAATCGTATTCCGCGCGTTCCTGCAGCGTATAGGTGTTCGGCGCCCAGACGCCAGCGAAACGGCCATTGCCACTGATCACCGCCGAGATGATCTGCGCCTGGGCCAGGTTGACGAATTCGACCGAGGCCGGGTCGATGCCCCATTTCTGAAGGCAGGCGCGGGCGGTGAAATCGGCGGTCGAGTTGGTCGTGACCAGCAGGCTGTCGATCACGCCGGGATCCGCCTTCACCGCGTCGATATCGGCCTTGGCAGCCATGATCGCATTGGTGCGGGATTCGTCGTTGGTCAGGCCGATGGTCTTCAACCCAAAGCGGGATGCACCAAGGATCGCGGGGACCGAGCCGGTGCCGCCGACATCCCAGTCCTTCGCCTGCGCGGCGGCAATCTGCGGCGCACCCGCCGGGAAGGTGACGAATTCGGGCTCAAGCTCCACCTCGCTCCACCAGCCCTTTTCGGTTGCGACGTGGAAAGGCAGCGCCCAATAAAGCGATGGCTGATAGCTGACGCGGATCGCCTCGGCGCTGGCCGCGCCGCCTGCGAGCATCATGCCGAAAGCAAGGCCCGCGCAAATGCCGGTTCTCATGTTTTTCCTCCCAGGAACTTGTTTTCCGTTATCGATTGGTTCTTGTTCAGGCGATTTCCATCGCCTTTTCCTCGCGCAGGCTGCGCCAGATCTGGGTCCGCAGGTGGACGAAGCTTTCAAGATCCATCACGTCCTCGATCTTTTCGTGATCGTCCCAGCGCTCGGCCTCGCGGATCGTCCTGATGTCGATGATCTCCTTTACCCGTCCCGGCTGGCGGGCCATGATCGCCACGCGGTCGGCCAGATAGACGGCCTCTTCGACGGCATGGGTGATGAACATCACCGTGCGCGGATTGCGGCGGGCCAGACGCACCAGCTCCTCCTGCATGACCACGCGGGTCTGGGCGTCCAGCGCGCCGAAGGGTTCGTCCATCAGCAGAACCTCGGGATCCAGCACATAGGCCCGCGCGATGGAGACCCGCTGCTGCATGCCACCCGACAGTTGATGCGGGAAGGCATCGGCGTAGCCGGTCAGGTTCATCAGCGCCAGGATGCGGTCGATCCGCTCCTTGCGCTCGGCCTTCCGCACGCCCTTGTTGCGCAGGCCCAGCTCGATGTTCTCGCGCACCGTCTTCCAGGGCATCAGCGCGAACTGCTGGAACACCACGGCGCGGTCGGGGCCGGGTTTCGTGACCTTGACGCCGTCCACGCTGACCGTGCCCGAGGTCGGGCGGTCGAACCCGGCGACGAAGCGCAGGCAGGTCGTCTTGCCGCAGCCGGAGGGGCCGACGACCGCCATGAACTCCTTGTCGGCGATTTCCAGGTCGACGCCCTTCAGCGCCTCGAAGCCTCCTGGTTTGGTGCCATAGACGCGGCCGACATTGTCGAAGCGGATCGCTCCCATTCGTCCATTCCTTTCGAATTATGCTGAGAGACCACGGCGGCGCAGGATCGCTTCCTCGACCCGGCGCAGGACGACGTCGATGACAAGCCCGATGATGCCGATGCCGATCATTCCGGCCATGACCGTGGTGGTCGAGACGTTCCCCTGCCCCTGCACCATCATGTAGCCGATCCCGGTCGAGGCAACGATCAGCTCGGCCCCGACCAGCGATTGCCAGCCGAGCCCGGCCGAGATCCGCAACCCGGCGATGATAGAGGGCACGGCCGAGGGCAGCAGGATCTCGGTGATCATGCGGCGGTCTGGGGTTCCCAGCATGCGCCCGGCCTCGATCAGCCGGGGATCGGCGAATTTCGCTCCGCGATAGGCGTTGATCAGGCAGGGCGGGAAGGCGCCGGCGAAGATGATCATGATCGGCCCACCGATGCCCGTGCCGAACCACAGCGCAGCGAAGGGCACCCAGGCGATCGGCGCGATGAAGCGGACCGCGTCGAAGAGCGGCGTCACGATATCGTCGAGCAGCCGGAACCAGCCCATGAGCAGGCCAAGCGGGATGCCGATCAGCACCGCCAAGCCAAAGCCACCCGCAAAGCGCAGCATGCTGGCGCCGAGATGGTCGACCAGGGTGCCGCCGGCGAACCTGTGGTTCAGCAGATAGGCGAACCGCTCGACCACGGCGGCGGGCGACGGCAGGAACAGGCTGGGGATGAGCCCCGAAAGGCTCAGCAACGTCCAGACCGCCAGGAAGCCGCCGAACCCGACCAGCCCAAGCACGACGGTGTTGTTGGTGTCGAAGATCCGCATGCTGCTCATTCCCCTGCCTGCGAGGCGGTATTCCACGAAAGCGCGCGACGCTCCGCGACGCCAAGAGCCGCGGTCATCAGCCAGCCGCAAAGCGTCACCACGATCATCCCGACCAGAATCATGCCCGGATAAAGGTCCTGCTGCGCCGCATTCAAAACCCGGCCCAGCCCGGTCATCGCGCCGACCAGTTCGGCGGCGACCAGCGTGGTCCAGGATGCCTGCAAGGACAGCCGCAAGCCGGTAAAGATCATCGGGCTGGCGCCGGGCAGCAGGATCTCGCGCACGAAGGTCAGGAAGGGCGTGCCCAGCATCTGCGCCGCCTCTATCAGGGTCTTGTCGAGGTTGCGCACCCCCGCATAGGCGTTGATGACCGAGGGCACGAAGGCGGCGAACCAGATCACCAGGATCTTGGCCATGTCACCCAGGCCCAGCCACAGGATCGCCAAAGGGATCCAGGCCAGCGGCGGGATCGGGCGGATGATCAGGAAAACCGGGTTGATCACCGCCTCCGCCTTGCGGCTCCAGCCCATCCACAGACCCAGGGGAACCCCGGTGCAGATCGCGACCAGGAAGCCCAGCGTGACCAGCGTGACCGAGCGCAGGACATGGTCGATCAGCACCCCATTGGCATAGCCCACGCCGGTGATCTGACCGAAAGCCGTCCAGGTGTCCGCCGGTGAGGGGAACCGGCCCGGTGAGATCATTTGCGTCACCGAAGTCGCAACATACCAAAGGGCGAGGGCTGCGAATATGGTCGCGCCGCCCACCACTGCCTTGCGTGACATCCTCATCCTCCCTTAGTTATGTAAGCGGTTACATAGATGCTTGGGACAGTCAATCTTTTTCCGGAGAAGACCAGGCAAAAGTCATCCGAGACATGTAAACGCCGCATCTAGGCTGGAAAATTTATCTATGGATATGAATGGTCTGCGCTAGATGAGAGCCTTTGCACCGAAACGCCGCAAGCCTCTGCGCGAGACATCACACCTTAGCGAATCGCTTTCGCGCGGCCGGCGGGGCATGGGTGCCCCGCGCGACGATCTCGGTCGGCAAAAGAACGCTTTCGCCGCGCTTGCCCTCGATGAGCCGCTCCAGCAAGGCCGCCGCCTGCTCGCCCATCCCGGTATGCGGAACCCGCACCGTCGTCAGTTCGGGAAAGGTGATCGAGGCGATGTCGATGTCGTCGAAGCCGGTGATCGTCACATCCTTGGGCACATGCAACTCCATGCGATGCGCCGCACGCAAGGCACCTGCGGCAAGCACGTCGTTGCCGCAGATGACCGCGGTGATGCTGCGATCCGTCATCAACTCGGCAAAGGCCCTCGCCCCGCTTTCCAGGCCATAGGGCACCTCGGCCACATTGCGGAAGGCCAGCCCCTCTTGCGCCAGCAGATCACGGGCACCGTCCAGCCGCCCCCTTGCCCGGTCATTGCCCTGCGTGAGCCCCGAGATCATCGCGATGTTCCGATGGCCCAGATCCAGCACCATGCGCACCATCGCGGCCATGCCCGCCGCATTGTCGAAGCCCGCGTAGGAATGCGAATCGCCGCAGGCCCATGCCAGCACGTAAGGCACCTTGCGGATGGCCAGCCAGTCGTAGATCGCCGGATCGCGATCGAAACCGACCAGCAGCAACCCGTCCGCGCCCCGCGCGACCAGGGCCTCGATCTGCTGCTTTTCGCGTTCCGGATCATAGCCGCAAGAGGCGACCAGCAGCGCGAACTTTCCCGGCGGAAGCGAGCGTTCGAACGCACCGATCCCGTGCGCGAAGACCGCGTTTTCCAGCGTCGGGACCACCGCGCCGATAATGCCCGTCCGCCGCGACGCCAAGGCACGGGCACCGAAATTCGGGGAGTAGTTCAGGGCGCGAATCGCCTCCATGACCTTTGCCCGCGTCGCCGGCACCACGCGGTCAGGCGCGTTGAGACAGCGCGAAACGGTTGCGGTGGACACACCCGCAAGCGCCGCCACATCGTCCACCGTCGCATGCACCGTTTTCTCGCTCACAACCTGTCCTCGCTGGATCTGGGCATTGGCAGCCACTTTCGCAGCAAGCGAATAATTTGACCAGAACCGATGAGAAGGGCTTGCGTTGTCCAAATGAAAGCGCTTACATCACACCATGGCCAAGAGGAGAAAGCTTCGCAACCGGCTCGATCAGGGCCGTCGAAGCACCAGGCCGATCACGATAACCCGGAGAATTTCATGGCTCTGCACTATCTGAAGAAAGCGCCGAAGACCGCGACCACCGACGCCGGCGAGACCCGCGAGATCGTCCAGAAGATCCTTGGCGACATCGAGCACGGCGGCGAAGCGGCCGCGCGCAAATATGCGGTCGAGCTTGACAAATACGACGGCAATATCGTGCTGACCCGTGATGAGATCGAGGCCGCCAAGGCCAAGGTTCCGCAGAAGCTGCAGGACGACATCCGGTTCGCCCATGACAACGTCCGCCGCTTCGCCGAGGCGCAGCGCGATTCGTTGCAGGATTTCTCGCTGGAACTGATGCCGGGGCTGACGACAGGCCAGCGCACCATCCCCTGCCGGTCGGTCGGCTGCTATGTGCCGGGCGGGCGCTACAGCCATGTCGCCTCGGCGATCATGACGGTCACCACGGCGAAGGTGGCGGGCTGCCAGCATGTTACCGCCTGTTCGCCGCCGCGCCCGGGTGTCGGTATCAACCCCGCGATCATCTATACCGCCGATCTGTGCGGGGCGGATCGCATCCTGGCGCTCGGCGGCGTGCAGGGCATCGCCGCCATGGCCTTCGGCCTGTTCGACTGCCCGCCCGCCGACATCCTGGTCGGTCCCGGCAACCAGTTCGTGGCCGAGGCCAAGCGCATCCTGTTCGGCCGTGTCGGCATCGACATGTTCGCCGGCCCCACGGATAGCCTGATCCTCGCCGACGCCAGCGCCGATCCGATGGTGGTCGCGGCCGACCTGGTCGGCCAGGCCGAGCATGGCTACAACTCGCCCGTCTGGCTGGTCACCGATGACGAAAAGCTTGCGCAGACCGTGCTGAAGCTGGTGCCGGACCTGATCGCGGATCTACCCGAGGTGAACCGCATGAACGCCGAGGCGGCCTGGCGCGACTATGCCGAGGTGATCCTTTGCGCCGACCGCGAGGAAATGGCCGCGACCTCGGACAATTATGCGCCCGAGCACCTGACCGTGCAGGCCGCCGACCTGGATTGGTGGCTCAAGCGCCTGCAATGCTACGGTTCGCTTTTCCTGGGCGAGGAAACCACGGTCGCCTTCGGCGACAAGGCCTCGGGTCCGAACCACGTGCTGCCGACCTCGGGCGCGGCCCGCTATACCGGCGGGCTGTCGGTCCACAAATACATGAAGGTCGTGACCTGGCAGCGCGCGACCCGCGAAGGCGCCCGCCCCATCGCCGAGGCGACCGCGCGCATCTCGCGCCTCGAGGGGATGGAGGGGCACGCCCGGACCGCCGATATCCGGCTCAAGAAATACTTCCCGGAAGCCCGCTTCGACCTGAATGCCAGCGCCTGACATGGAGCAGGACCTGTTTTCCGTTGCAGGCCGGATCGCCTGCGTGACCGGCGCCAGCAGCGGGTTGGGGCGGCAGGCGGCCCTGACTCTGGCCCGCCGCGGCGCGCATGTCGTCGCCATTGCCCGGCGCGAGACCGAGCTTGCCGAACTGGCCCGGCAAGGCGAGGGGCATATCCAGCCCCTTGCCGCCGACCTGACCGACCGCGACAGTCTTGCCCAGCTTGCGCAGGACGCGGCATCGGTATTCGGCGCACCGGACATCCTGGTCAACGCGGCCGGGGTGAACACGCGCGAGCATGCCGACCGGGTGACACCGCAGGGCTGGGACCTGACGCTGGCGTTGAACCTGTCGACGCCCTTCTTCCTGGCACAGGCGCTGGTGCCTGCGATGAAGGAAAAGGGCTGGGGCCGGATCGTCAACTTCGCCTCGCTGCAATCCTGGCGCGCCTTTGCCGCGGGGATCGCCTATGGCGCTTCCAAGGGCGGCGTGGCGCAGATGACCCGCGCCATGGCCGAGGCCTGGTCGGGCTCGGGCATCACGGCCAACGCGCTTGGTCCCGGCTTCTTCCGAACGGAACTGACGGCGGCGGTCTTCGCGAACGAAGAACTGGCCGCGAAGAATGCGGCGCAAACCTGCATCGGCCGCAATGGCGAGCCTGCGGATATGGACGGGCCGCTGCTTTTCCTGTGCTCGGAGGCATCCGCCTATGTGACCGGGCAAATCCTGATGGTGGACGGAGGGTTTACCGCGAAATGAAGGCTCTGGTCTATACGGGGGAACGCACGCTGGAACTGCGCCAGATGCCGGACCCCATCCCGAAACCGGGCGAGGTTCTGGTGCGGGTCGATGCCGTCGGCATCTGCGGATCGGACATCCACGCCTATCTGGGCCATGACGAACGCCGCCCGGCACCGCTGATTCTTGGGCACGAGGTCGCGGGGACCATCGCCAGCGGCCCGCGCACCGGCCAGCGCGTCACTGTCAATCCGCTGGCGACATGCGGCATCTGCCCGGCCTGCCGCGAGGGGCGCGACAATCTCTGCCCCGACCGGCAGATCATCTCGATGCCGCCGCGCGAGGGAGGGTTCGCCGAGTTCATCACCTCGCCCGAACGCAACCTGATCGCCATTCCCGACACCGTTTCCGCGCCCGTCGCCTGCCTGGCCGAACCGCTGGCCTGCGGCTGGCACGCCGTCAAGCTGGGCAATCGCGTGCTGGGCGGTCCGGCGGCAAGGGTGCTCATCCTCGGAGGCGGCGCCATCGGTTTCGGTGCGGCGCTTGCGGCCCGCGCCCTCGGCAGCACGGACATCACCATTGTCGAGCCGAACGCGATCCGCCGCCGGCGTTTGACCGAGATCGACGATTTCCCCGTCGTCGAGCACGCGCCCTCGGGACACGCCCCCGACCTGTTGATCGACGCGGCCGGTTTCGCCACCACCCGCGAGGTTGCCTCCGAAACGGTGCGGCCCGGCGGTGTCATTCTTCACATCGGCCTTGGGCAGGCGACAAACGGGCTGAACATCCGGCGCATGACGCTGCAAGAGATCACCTTCATCGGCACCTATACCTATACCCAGGGTGATTTCGAGGAATGCGCCGCCGCGATCATCGACGGCCGTCTCGGGCGCTGCGATTGGACCGACATCCGCAGCCTGTCCGAAGGCGCCGCGGCATTCGCCGAGATCGTCGGCAATGCCATCGCTTCGCCCAAGGTCGTGCTGCTGCCATAGATGCAACTATCCGGAAGCCCGCCCTCCATGCGCGGGCTTCCCCAAGCTCAGTCGGCCTCGGCAAAGACCTCGTCCCGCTCGCGCCTGACGCTGGGCAACAGGGCAAGCACTAGCACGCCGGCCGAGATGAACAGCAGGACCGCGCTGATCGGGCTGGTGACGAAGACCGACGGATCGCCCCGCGACAGGACCAGCGCGCGGCGCAGGTTCTCCTCCATCAGCGAGCCGAGGACGAAGCCCAGCAGCAGGGGCGCCGGCTCGAACCCGACCTTGACCAGCACATAGCCGACATAGCCGAAGAAGCCGATGAACAGCACATCCGTGATCTGCGAGTTGATCGAATAGATGCCCACGCTGCAAAACACCAGGATGGTGGGATACATCAGCCGATAGGGCACTTTCAGCAGCCGCACCCAGACTCCGACCAGAGGCAGGTTGATCAGGAGCAACATAAGGTTGCCCAGCCACATCGAGGCGATCATGCCCCAGAACAGCTGCGGATGCGCGGTGATGACCTGCGGGCCGGGAACGATACCGAAAATGGTCATCGCGCCCACCATCAGCGCCATGACGGCGTTGGGCGGAATGCCGAGCGTCAGCATCGGGATGAAAGAGGTTTGCGCCCCCGCGTTATTGGCCGATTCCGGCCCGGCGACGCCCTCGATCGCACCCTTGCCGAAGCGCGAGGGATCCTTGGCCAGGCGCTTTTCCACCGCATAGCTGGCAAAGGGCCCCAGCACCGCACCATTGCCGGGCAACAGGCCAAGGATCGCGCCCAGGACCGTGCCGCGCATAATCGGCTTGGCGCTCTGCCCAAGCTCTTCGCGCCCCGGCAGCAGGCGGCCGATCCGCGCCCGGACCACGTCGCGCGCCTCGGTCACCTCCAGGTTGCGCAGGATCTCGGCGATGCCGAAGATGCCCATGGCAAGCACGGAAAAGTCGATCCCGTCGGCAATCGAGAACCAGCCCAGCGTCATGCGCGCCTCGCCCGTCTCGATATCGGTGCCGACGCAGGACAGCAGCACTCCCACCATCACCATGGCGATGGCGCGAATGACCGATCCGCTGGCAAGCACGACCGCAAGGACGAGGCCCATCAGCATCAGCGAGAAATACTCTGCCGGCCTGAACAGCATGGCCAGCTCAGTCAGGGGGCGCCCCAGCGCCGCGATGATCAAGGTGGCGACCGTTCCGGCGAAGAACGAGCCGATGGCCGCAATCCCCAGCGCGATGCCGGCCCGTCCGCGCCGCGCCATGGCGTGCCCGTCCAGCGTGGTGACGACGGCGGTCGCCTCGCCGGGAATATTGACCAGGATCGCTGTCGTCGAGCCACCGTATTGCGCGCCGTAATAGATGCCGGCCAGCATGATCAGCGCCCCCGCCGGGTCCAGCCCGAAGGTGATCGGCAGCAGCATGGCGATGGTCGCGATGGGCCCCACCCCCGGCAGCACCCCGATCAGGGTTCCGACCAGGCAGCCCAGCAGGCAGAGCCCCAGGTTTTGCAGCGACAGCGCGACCGCAAAGCCCAGCCCAAGATTCTGGATAAGCTCCATCAGGCGTTCCCTCCGCGCCGCAGCCGGACCAGGAACAGCGCCAGCGCCACGACCAGCAGCACGCCCGAAACCAGCAGCATCACCTGCCTCTGGTTCCAGCCGGGAAAATATTTCAGCCAGGACACGGGAAAGGCCGGCATCGGCAGGTTCAGAAGATAGCCGAACAGCAGGATGCAGAATGCGGTCAGCGCGGCGGCCAGGATCGCGAGGTCCAGCCAGTCGCGTTCCCGCTCGGCGAAGCCGGCGATCAGGACGGCCAGGGGTCCCGCCCCGACGATGCCGATGCCGGGCGTGGTGAACGACCCGATGGGAGTCGGCCTGATCGTCAATGCAAAGACGATCAGGGCCAGCATGATGATGCACGGCCCGCGCAGCGCGATTCGCGGGATGGGCTCGCCGCCGCGGAAGATGCCGGTGACGACCATCCCGGTTCCGATCACGGCGATCAGCCAAGCCATGCCGCGCGGCATCCCGCCCGGCCCCATCGCGCGCAACGTGCCGCTGGACAGGTCGCCCATGGCCAGCAATGCGCCGCCGGCAAGCCCGAGCAGGCACAAGCCGCCGATAAAATTCTGATTCAGCAGCCTGCTCCCGCCATTTCCGGCGGGGCTCAGCGTCTCCGGCTGTATTGGCTGAACTGGGTCTTGAGACATTCTTGTTCTCCTCCCTGAAGCGTGATCCGGGGCGATGCGCCGCCCTCCACTGCTGACGCATCGCCCGTTCGATCATCTGTAGTTTTATATAAGAGATATGATATAAGAGCAAGGCGACATACACGCGTCGCTGCCCCCGGGGGAAGAGCGGCGCAACAACAAGGGAGGAGTATTCATGCAGTATTTTCTGCGAGTCATCGCCACGGCCGCCGCGACGCTGACAGCGGGAATCGCGACGGCGCAAGACTATCCGGAGCGTCCCGTCAACCTGGTCGTGCCCTTTGCCGCGGGGGGTCCCAGCGACGCCATCGCGCGCCTTGTCGGCCAGTCGATGTCGGGGACGCTGGGCCAGCAACTCGTGGTCGAAAGCGTGGGCGGTGCCGGCGGCACGCTGGGCGCGGCCCGTGTAGCCCGCTCCGACCCGGACGGCTATACGCTGCTGATCGCGCATGTCTCGCTGGCGGCAGGGGCCACGCTTTACCCCAACCTGACCTATGACACCGCGACGGCTTTCGCGCCGATCGGGCTGATCAATCAGGGGCCGATGGTGCTGCTGACCCGCAAGGATTTCGACGCCCCGGACGCCGCCACGCTGATCCAGAAGATGAAGGAAAGCGGCGAGGAAATCTCCGTCGGCCATGCCGGCGTCGGCTCGAACTCGCATCTCTGCGCGGTGCTGCTGCAAAAAGCGATGGACACCAAGTTCACGCTGGCGGCCTACCAGGGCACCGGCCCGGCCATGAACGACCTGATGGCCGGCGCCATTGATGTGATGTGCGACCAGTCCACCACCTCGATTCCGCAGCTCGAAGGCGGCACGGTCAAGGGCCATGCCGTCACCTCGGCCGACCGGATGGAGGCACTGAAGGATCTGCCCACCTTGCAGGAACTGGGGCTGGACGGGTTCGACTTCACCATCTGGCATGGGCTTTACGCCCCCGTCGGCACGCCGCCCCAAGTCGTCGACAAGCTGAACGCGGCGTTGCAGGTCGCGCTGGATGACCAGAAGATCCTGGACCGCTTTGCCGCCGTGGGCACCTCGACCTTCCCCGCGGACCAGCGAAGCCCCGCCGCCCACGACGCCAAGTTCCAGGCCGAGATCAAGACCTGGCAGCAAGCCCTGGGCGGAAAAGCCGAGTGATGCGACCGGGCGGCGCAGGCCGCCCGACATCCCATGCAGCTGTGAAAGAGCCAAGATGATAATCATTACCGAATTCATGGACGAGGTCGCCGTCCGCGAAGGGCTTGCCGGGCGCGAGGTGGTGTATGATCCCTCGCTGGTCGACAGGCCCGAGGCGCTGGCGCCCCTTCTGGCCGACGCCCGCGCGTTGATCGTGCGCAACCGCACGCAGGTCCGCCCGGCCCTGCTGGACATGGCCCCGAACCTGCGTGTCGTCGGCCGTCTCGGCGTCGGCCTGGACAATATCGACATGGAGGCTTGCAAGGCACGCGGCATCGCGGTCTGTCCCGCCATGGGGGCGAACGACGATTCGGTGGCGGAATATGTCATCGGCACCGCCATGCTGCTGTTGCGCGGAGCCTATCGCGCGAATGCCGATCTGGTCGCCGGGGCATGGCCGCGCAACCGCCTGACCGGGCGCGAGATCTCGGGCAAGGTGCTGGGCCTGATCGGCTTTGGCAGCATCGCGCGGGCGGCCGCCCGGCGCGCGGTGGCGCTTGGCATGAAGGTCGCGGCCTATGATCCCTTCCTGGCACCCGACAGCCCGGCCTGGGCCCAATCCTGGGGCAAGGTCACGCCGATGTTGCTGGACGAGTTGCTGGCCGGTTCGGACGTCATCTCGCTGCACGTGCCGCTGACCGCCGACACCCGCCGGATGATCGACGCGGCCGCCATCGCCCGCATGCGCGACGATGCGATCCTGATCAATGCGGCACGCGGCGGCGTGGTGGACGAAGCTGCCGTCGTCGCTGCGCTGAAAGCCGGCACGCTGGGCGGTGCCGCGCTGGACGTGTTCGAGACCGAGCCGCTGGACGCCGCGGCGGGCGCCGCCTTCGCCGATGTGCCCAACCTGGTGCTGACCCCGCATATCGCCGGGGTGACTGTGGAATCGAACGACCGCGTGTCCTGGCTGACGGTCAGGAACGTCCTGGACCATCTGGAGCGCGAACAGGCATGACGAAAGCATCCATCACACAGGCGCAGGCCGCTGTCGCCGCCGCCCTCCGGGACGAGGGCATCGCCGAGCCATCGGCGCGGGCCGTGGCGCGGGCCCTGGTCGGGGCCGAGGCCGACGGGCTGAAAGGCCACGGGCTGTCGCGCTTGCCGAGCTACTTGTCGCAGGTGCGCAGCGGCAAGATCGACCCCGTTGCCGTTCCGGTGGCCAAGCGCGTCGCACCCGCGGTCCTGCGCATCGACGCCGCGCATGGCTTTGCCTATCCGGCGCTCGACCTGGCGGTCGAGCAGCTTCCCGCCATCGCGCGGGAAATGGGCATCGCCGCCGCCTCGATCCATCGGTCGCACCATTGCGGCGCAGTGGGTCTCGTGGTCGAGCGGCTGGCCGAACAAGGGCTGGCCGCCCTGCTGTTCGCCAATACGCCCGCGGCCATCGCGCCCTGGGGTGGCACCGCCGCGCTGTTCGGCACCAATCCCATCGCCTTCGCCTGCCCGCGCCCGCAGGGCGCGCCGATCGTCATCGACATGTCGCTGTCCAAGGTCGCGCGCGGCAACATCATGGCAGCCAAGCAAAAGGGCACGCCGATCCCCGAGGGCTGGGCGCTCGATGCCGAGGGCAGGCCGACCACCGATCCGGTGGCGGCACTGGCGGGGACCATGTTGCCGCTCGGCGACGCCAAGGGCACGGCGCTGGCGCTGATGGTCGAACTGCTGGCCGCCGGGCTGACCGGCGCGCAATACGCCGCCGATGCCTCGTCCTTCCTGGACGACCAGGGCGGGCCGCCGGCGACGGGGCAGTTGCTCATCGCCCTAGATCCCCGGATCCTGGGCGGTCCCGGCACGCTGAGCCATGTCGAGCATCTGGCCGCCGCCATCGAGGCGCAGCAAAATGCCCGCATCCCCGGCTCGCGCCGCATCGCCCAGCGCCAGAAGGCTGTGACAGAAGGCATCGACCTGCCCGAGGCGCTGCTTTCGCACATCGCGTAATTCCAGGCGCAATGCAAAAGCACCGCGGCATCCCAGGACGCCGCGGTGCTTGTCACAGTTCCAGCCGCGACCTAGCCGCCGAAAGACCTGCCGGGCAGCGCGGCCTTGAGCCGCAAGGTTTCGAGAACTGCCGACCAGTCATTCGGCCCGAACCCGTCCGCCCGCGACATCGCATAGACCTGCGATGCCGCCGCGCCGACCCCCAGCGGGACGTTGAGGCCGGCAGCATAGGCAAGGGCGAGGTTCAGGTCCTTGGACGCCAGCGCCAGGCCGAACTCGGGCGAGATGTCGCCGCTGAAGATCTTGCGGTCATAGGCGCCGGTCAGGAAGCCCTTGCCCGCCGTGGTCCCGGCCAGCACCTTGACCGTGCGCATGACATCCAGCCCCGCCGCTTCTGCAAAGACCAGCGCTTCGGCAGTCAGCGTGTTCAGCGCGGTGGACATGTAGTTGTTGACCAGCTTCGTCCGGGTTCCCGCCCCGCTCGCGCCGCAATGGATGGTTTCGCGGCCCACGGCGTCAAAGACCGGCTGCGCCGCCTCGACGTCCTGCGCTGCGCCGCCGGCCAGGATCAGCAATTGCCCGCGCTCGGCAAATTCCGATGTGCCGCCGACCGGCGCGTCGACCATGCGGATGCCCATCTCCGCAAGGCGCGCGGCAATCCGATCCGTCGCATCCGGCGCAATGGTGCTCATGTCGATATAGAGCGTGCCCTTCGACATGGCGCGCGCCACGCCGGGCGCGCCGAACAGGGTTTCCTCGACATCGGGGCCGTTCGGCAGCATCGTCACGACGAAATCGCGATTGCCGGCCGCCTCTGCCGCGCTCGCTGCCGCATGTCCGCCATGCTCGGCGATGCTCTTGACCGCCGCCGGGTTGATGTCGAAAACCCATACCTCGTGCCCGGCCTCGAGAAGCTTGCGCGACATGGCATGTCCCATGCGCCCAAGGCCGATGAATCCGATGCTGGCCATTCCTTCCTCCTTCTGGTCGGACCGTCACCGGCACGGCGGCAAACGGTCCCTTGTTATGATGCGGCCCGCAGATCGGCCTATTTCTGGTTGAACTCGGTCGCAAAGGCCCGCAGCTTTTCATCACCGGCCACGGCCCGCAGGAACCGGTCGGTAACATAGACCTGGCTGTTCGGCAGTTCCGAGATCGTGCCGACGGTTTTCAGGAACGCGCCGATCTCGTTCGTCCACCCCTCGACCTCGGAGGCACCATCTGAGCGCGCCATAAGGCCCAGTTGCTCATCCAGGAGGAAAACGGGGCGAAGCGCGAACTCCTTGTCCATCGCCTCTGGCGTCACCTCGAGCCCGCCGCTCTTGTAGAATTCCATCGCGAGCGTCTTGGCCTCGTCGGGATGCGCCTTGGCCCATGACCAACCCCGCAGATAGACGGCAAGGAACCGGTCGATCTTGTCGGGCGCGGCCTCGGCATAGCTCTTGGTTGCGACCAAAAGGCTGGGCACCATCGCTCCGGCATCCGCGCCGCTGCACAGGAGCTTGGCCTGAACCTTGTCCTCGAGCGTATAGAGATTGGGCGCCCAGACCCCGGCGGCCGTGCCATTTCCCGACGACATCGCCGTGATGATCTGCGCTTGCCCAAGATTGACGAACCGGACATCGCCAAAATTCACGCCGAACTTCTCGAGGCATTTCCGGGCGGTGAAATCGACGGTGGAGTTGGTCGTCAGCAGGATCTGCTGGCCTTTGATCCGCGTCGGATCGGCGATGATGGCATCCGCACCGGCTCCCGCGACGACCAGCGCATTCGTCCTGGATTCGTCATTCGCAATGCCAATGGTCTCGATATCGAACCGCGAGGCGCCCAGGACCGCGGGAACCGCGCCGGTGATGCCCACGTCCCATGAGCCCGACGATCCCGCCGCGATCTGCGGCGCGCCGGCAGGGAAGGTGACGAACTCGGGCTCCAGCCCGACCTCGCCCCACCAGCCGTTCTGCGACGCGAAATAAAGCGGCAGCGCCCAATACATCGCCGGCTGATAGCTGACGGTGATCTTGTCCGCCGCCAGGGACGCGCCGGGCAAGGACGCAACAAGGCCAAAAGCCAATACGGCCGCGGCCGCCAGGCCAGATTTCCGAGACATTCCTTCCTCCCGTGATATGCCAGCCGGCCGAAACCGGCGCCTGATATGCGGTTCTAGTTGGCCGCAATCTTTTCTTCCCGAAGCGACTTCCAGATCTGTGTGCGCAGATGGACAAAGGACTCGGTGTCCATGACATCCTCGATCCGTTCGAGATCGTCCCATTTCTCGCCTGTGCGGACGGACTTCACGTCGATGACTTCCTTGATCCGGCCCGGCCGCCGCGTCATGACCGCCACGCGGTCGGCCAGATAGACGGCCTCCTCCACGCCATGCGTGATGAACAGGACCGTGCGGGGCTGCACCCGCGCCAGGCGCACCAGCTCCTCCTGCATGACGACGCGGGTCTGCGCATCCAGCGCCCCGAACGGCTCGTCCATCAGTAGCACCGCGGGGTCGAGAACATAGGCCCGGGCAATCGCCACCCGCTGCTGCATCCCGCCTGAGAGCTGATGCGGAAAGGCGGAGGCGTGGCTTTCCAGCCCCATCAGCGCCAGCGCGCCTTGCACCAGATCCCTGCGTTCACCTTTCGGGACATTCTTGTTGCGCAGGCCGAACTCGATGTTCTCCTCGACGGTCTTCCAAGGGAAAAGCGCGAACTGCTGGAAAACGACCGCCCTATCCGGCCCGGGAGCGACGACATCCTTGCCATTGACCAGCACACGGCCGGAGGTGACGCTTTCAAATCCCGCCACCATGCGCAAGCAGGTCGTCTTGCCGCAGCCCGAAGGACCGACGATGGCGACGAACTCCTTGTCGGCGACATCCAGCGTGACGCCTTCCAGCGCCAGAAAGGCACCGGGGCCGTTTCCGTAGGTCTTTCCGCTGTTCTCGAAACGAATGGAACCCATTTTATCCTCCTGCCGAGCCATTTATCTGTTGCGCGTCACGGCGCGCTCGAACCGCCGAAGCAGAATATCGATCAGCAGGCCGACGACGCCGATGGCGACCATCCCGGCGACCACGGTTGATGTCGCAACGTTCGCCTGCGCCTGGACCATCATGAAGCCGACGCCGGTCGAAGCGACGATGAGCTCGGCACCGATCAACGACTGCCAGCCCAGCCCCGCCGAGATGCGCAGCCCCGCGATGATCGAGGGGATGGCGGCCGGCATGATCACCTGGGTAATCATCCGGATATTGCTGGTTCCCAGCATCCGCGCGGCCTCGATCAGCCTGACATCGACGTGCCTGGCCCCTTGATAGGCGTTGATGACGCAGGGCGGAAACGCACCCGCAAAGATGATCATGATCGGCCCGCCGACGCCGGTGCCGAACCACAGCGCGGCAAAAGGCACCCAGGCGATAGGCGCGATGAAGCGCAAGCCGTCCAGCAAGGGAGTCGCCAGCGCATCCAGCGTCGGGAACCAGCCCATCATCAGGCCCAGCGGCACCCCGATCAGCGCCGCCAGCAGGAAGCCGCCGAAGAAGCGTCCGAAGCTGTAAGACAGATGCGTGGGTAAGGTGGCCCCGGCAAACGGGTCCCCGATCAACGTGACGATGCGCTCCAGCACCGCGACCGGATTGGGCAGGAACTGCTCAGATACCAGACCGGTGGCCGGAAGCAGAAACCAGATCGTGCAAAATAACAGCAGGCTGAGCGTCGCCAGCAGCAAGGATCGTCCGGTCGTCAAAGCCATGTTCAGCTCCTTCCCTGCGGCCAGCGCGCCAGCATCCTGCGCTCGACGACGGCCAGTGCCCATGTGGTCGACCAGCCAAGCACGCCGACCGTCAGCATTCCTACCAGGATCATGGACGGGTAGATGTCCTGCTGGGCGACGTTCAGGACGAAGCCCACCCCGGTCAAAGCCCCAACCATCTCGGCCGCGACAAGCGTGGTCCATGCCGCCTGAAGCGACAGCCTGAGACCCGTGAAGATCAACGGCAGCGCGCCGGGAACGATCACCTCGCCGATCATCCTGCCCCTCGGGGTGCCAAGCATCCGTGCCGCCGCAATCAGCGATTTGTCGATGCCGCGCACGCCGGTATAGGAGTTGATGACGGAGGGCACGAAGGCGGCGAGCCAGATCACCATCACCTTGGCGGCACTTCCCAGCCCCAGCCACAGGATCGCCAGGGGAATCCAGGCCAGCGGCGGAATCGGACGCATCAGCGAAAAGATCGGATTGATGACCGCTTCAGCCGTTCGGCTGGATCCCATGAGCAGCCCAAGCGGAACGCCGGTCAGGAACGCGCAGGCAAAACCGATCACGACAAGGCGCAGGCTGTTCCAGACATGCCCGACCAGCGTTCCCCCGGCATAGCCGGCAAACAGGCTTTGCCGCAGCGACGACCAGAACTCCTGCGGCGTGGGAAACCGTCCGGCGGGCGCCAGCTGGAACCAGCTCGTCGCAGCGAACCAGATCAGCAGGACCGCGGCGACCGAGAGCGCGCTGATGACCGGCGGCCGCGCCAGCATCTTGCGCCACTTGCTCCTGCCCGGCAGCTTACGCCCGGCCACGGACGCGGAAACGGCTTTCTCATCTGTTCGCTGATTCCTGTCCAAGCCGACCGCGCTTGCTTCGGTAGCCATGCGTCTTACCCCCTCCCTTGAAGAGTGCCCGTGCCCGGGTTCAGGCTGAAAGCCCGCCCATGCAGCGATATTTGATGTCGAGATATTCCTCGATGCCGTAGCGCGATCCCTCGCGGCCGAAGCCCGATTCCTTGACGCCGCCAAAAGGCGCGACCTCGTTCGAGATGGCCACCTCGTTGATGCCGACCATGCCGTATTGCAGCGCATCAGACACACGCCAGGCCCGCGCCAGATCGCGGGTATAAAGATAGGACGCTAGCCCATAGGGCGTGTCATTGGCCTGCGCCACGACCTCGGTCTCGTCGTCAAAGACCAGCAGGGGCGCGATGGGACCAAAGATCTCGTCCCGCGCCACATCCATCGACGGGGTCACGCCGCCCAGCACGGTCGGCGGGTAAAAGGCGCTGTCCGGTTTCGGCGCGCCACCGGTCAGCAGTTCGGCGCCCTGCTCCAGCGCACGGGCGACGATCCGGCCCATGTCCTGCGCGGCATCGGCGTTGATCAGCGGCCCGATCTCGACTCCTGGCTGATCCCCCGCACCGATTTTCAGCGCCCGGACCCGCTGCACGAACGCTTCGGCAAATTGTTCGAAAATGCCCCGCTGCACGAAGATACGGTTGGCGCAGACGCAGGTCTGGCCGGCATTGCGGAACTTCAGCGCCATCAGGCCGTCCAGCGCCGCCTCGATATCGGCGTCGTCAAAGACGATGATCGGCGCGTTGCCACCCAGTTCCATCGACATGCGCTTCACGGTGTCAGCGCATTGCCGGATCAGATCCTTGCCCACGGCGGTCGAGCCGGTGAAAGACAGCTTGCGCACCACCGGGCTGTCGGTCAAGACCTTGACGATCTCGCGCGACTTGCCGGTCAGCACGCTGAGCACGCCCGGTGGCATCCCCGCCTCTTCCGCCAGTTCGGCCAGGGCCAGCGCGATGAAGGGCGTACGCTCGGCCGGCTTGACCAGCATGGTGCAGCCGGCCGCCAGTGCCGGAGCCAGCTTGCGCGTCACCATCGAGGCCGGGAAATTCCACGGTGTGATCGCACAGGTCACGCCCACGGGTTGCTTCGTCACGATGGTCTGGCGACCGCCGACCGGCGACGGAATGACGTCACCGTAAACCCGCCTGCCTTCTTCGGCGAACCATTCCACATAGGCCGCGCTGATGTCGATTTCGGCGCGGGATTCAGCCAGCGGCTTGCCCTGCTCAAGCGTCAGGATCTGCGCCAACGCCTCGCGTTCGCGCAGGATCAGGGCGTGCCAACGCCTTAACACCTGCGCCCGCTGCGCGGCGGTGCGGGCCGACCAGTCGACGAAGGCCGTCGCGGCGACCTCGATGGCCAAGGCGGTGTCCTCTTGCGTCAGCCGCGGCACCTCCCCAATATGCGCCCCTGTCGCGGGACAGGTGACCGCGATGCTTGCCCCGTCCGACGAGCCACGCCACGCACCCGCGAAATAGGCATGTTCCCTCAACGCACGGGTTGGTCGAAAAGCGACTCCCATCGGTCCCTCCTGCTGGCTGCCGTAAAAGCTTGCGTCCCCGGAACGATGTGAACCGAAAGACCTGCTAAATCAAATAAATTATTCTTGCAAAAATCGTAAGATAAATTTCATAATAGAATTGAGATGGAGGGCTGCCATGTCCATACGGATACTCAGAACGCTGATTGCCGTCGCCGATCACGGCACGTTCAGCGCCGCCGCGGATGCGGTTTTTGTCACCCATGCCGCCGTCAGCCAGCAGATGCGCGCGTTGGAGGCCGAGTGGCAGGTCGCGGTATTCGATCGCTCGAAACGCACCCCGGAACTGACGCCGATCGGGCGGGCGCTGCTGGCCAAGGCGCGCGAAGTGGTGCGCGCCTATGACGACATCGTGCCTTCGGTGCTGGGGGACGATGGCCTCAAGGGCGAATTCAGCCTGGGTGCCGTGCCGACGAGTCTGACCGGGCTGGTGCCCTTTGCCACGGCGATGCTGAAGACGAAATGCCCGGAACTGCATGTGGGATTGTTTCCGGGACTGTCCATCCCGCTGATCCACCAGGTCGAACGAAACGCACTGGACGGCGCGCTGATTTCCAAGCCCGACATGCTGCCGGTCGGTTTGATCTGGCACCCCATCGCCTCCGAGGAACTGGTCCTGATTTGTTCCGAGCAGATCACGGATGACGATCCGATCAGGATCCTCAATGAAAACCCCTTCATCCGGTTCACGCGCGACGCCGTGGTGGGCTCGATCATCGAAAAATGGCTGCTGTCGAACAACATCACGGCCAACGACAATATGGAGTTGGCGGGACTGGAGGCGATCTACAGCATGGTGCTCGCCGGCCTTGGCGTCTCGATCGTCCCCGAGGCTTGCGTCCGGATCGCCAATCCCCCGCCGTTGCGCCGCATTCCACTGTCGCTCAAGGACGCGCCCATGCGGCATCTGGGACTGGTCCAGCGCAAGGACAGCACCAAGAATCGCGTTTTCAGCGAGATTGCCCAAGCGATGGAACGCGCCGTCGAGGTCGGCACATTCTCGCCCGAGACGATTGTCCGGATAGTCTGAAAGACTTTCAGCCGGAAAGAAGGTCATGGCTTGCGCTCCGGCCAAAAGACGGTCATTTTAAATTTAAATGAACATTTGTATGTTTATTTAAGCTAAATGTAAGCGCTACTTGCGGAAATGCGTTACCGTGACACGGGAACCGGTGCTGCTTCACCTCCCGCCATGGCGTATGACGGATGCCTTGAACGGCGGCAAGTTCTCTGCCGGCAACCTGGAACAAGCGGAACCGATATGACGACAGGATTCCTTGCGGCGCTTCTTGCCGGAGCATTCGCCGGCGGGTTCATCAACGGCCTGGCGGGGTTCGGCACGGCCCTGCTGTCTCTGGGACTGTGGCTACAGATCATGCCGCCCCCGCAGGCCGTGGCCATCGTGGTCGTCATGTCGGTCGTCAGCGGGTTGCAGGGGCTGTGGATCACCCGGCGCGAGATCCGAGACCGCCCGGGTCGGCTGGCGCGCTTTCTTGTCCCGGGCCTGATCGGGCTGCCCATGGGCGTGACCCTGCTGAACGTGATCAGCGCGCCGGTCCTCAAGCTGGTGATCGCAGGCTTCATGATCGCCTACGGTGGGTTCTTCACGTTGCGCCGCTCCCTGCCTCGGTTTGAAAGACCGACGCCGGGAATGGATATCGGCATCGGCTTTGCGGGGGGCATCCTCGGCGGCGCCGCATCCCTGTCGGGCGCTCTACCCACGATGTGGTGCGCCATGCGCCCTTGGCCCAAGGGTGAAACCCGTGCCGTGCTGCAACCCTACAATGTAGGCATTCTGGGCGCAGCCGTCGCGCTTTTCGCCTTGCAAGGCCTCTATGACCGCGAGACCCTGACGCTGATTGCGTTTGCCTTGCCGGCCACCCTCATCGGTGCCCATTTCGGTATCAGGTTGTTTCACCACCTGGACGACACGCAGTTCCGCCGTCTGCTGATCGGGGTGATGCTCGCCTCGGGCTTGGCTCTTGCCTTGCGTGAGCTCATTTGAAAAGGGCCGGCGAAGGTCGCCGGCCCTTTTTATCCAAGATCTCAGGCCTGCTTGAAAAAGGGCGCCGGGACCAGGATCTTGTTCTCGATGTGATCGACCAGCGGGCGCATCTGAACAGCATAGGCCTGCCATTCCTCCGAGGCCTGCAACGCCTTGCGACGCTCCCAACGGAGGTCCATGCTGTCATAGCCCCACATATGCACGATCTGGTTCAGCGGACCAATGTCGGTGAAGTAATAGCCGACCATATTGCCGAGGATGCGGGTCTGCACCGCCAGCCCCTCTGCCTCGTAGAGCTTGAGGAATTTGGACACATTCCCGTTCTTCAGCGTATATGTGCGCATATCGATGAACATCGCGATCTTCCTTCAGTCAGTTTTAAGATATGAAGCAACTGGATGGCGGCCGGCGCGGAGGCCGCAAGCAGGACGGTCAGGCCGCAGACAATGGCGATGGCGTTGATCTCTCAAGCTTCGCCAATGAAGTCTTCATGTCCAAGACTGCGGTAACCGTGGCCGCCGACGCCGATTCCGGCAGAGGCAATCTGCTGAAACGTAAGCCCAGCCCCGGCACCGAAACGCAGAAGCTTCTTTTTCACGGCGAATTCGACGCTAACCGCGGCCGAGGAGCCCGGTTCAGCCAGAAAAGCGAAGGCCATGCCGAGGCCATCGGCATGATCGACACGCCACAATGGCCCGAAAGGAGGCGTGCGGCCAGCGCTACCGTGACAGCCCGAGAGAATGCCGAGGAACAGCAACCGCGCAGTGCCGGGCACGGTTGGGACAACCTGCTTTATCCGATAAGCTCGTCCCGGCGGTCGTCCGTCTCGCCGAACCGCTTGAGGACGGCCGGCTTGGTGCCTTCGTAGACGCGCTCCAGGTTCTCGGCGATCTTGGCGTTCTCGCGTTCGAACAGGCAGTTGCCTTCCAGGTCCGAGGCCACCAGGAACGGCCCCATCCGGTTGCAGCGGATCACCCACATCGCCTGGGCCAGGCCGAGTTCCTCGTTCCAGTACACGGCCTCGACATTCTCGACGCCGCGGCCCAGCAACGCACCGGTGCCGTAACCCACGGTCGAGAGATAGATGGCACCGTTCGGCACGAAATATTCCTTGTAGTCCCTGGACGACATGCCGCCCTTGCCGATGATCAGCTTGGCGCCGGTCTTGGCCATCCACTCGGGCAGCCATTTCGCAAAGCGGAAGCTGGCGGTGGCGGTAACGGCGCCCATGTCGAAGCTGCCATCCTCGCGGATGGTCGCGGCGGGCGAGCAGTGGAAATTCGCCGCGCTCTGTGACGGCAGTTCCATCGGGATGTTCGCCTTGTCCTCCAGCGCGCGCATATAGACGCCCTCGCGCGCGGTATACATCAGCCCGTTCAGATAGACGATGTCGCCCATCCGCAGCGCGGCGATCTCCTCGGGGGTCGGGGTGGTGGACAGGATGACTTCACGCGGTCTCATTCGGCGGCCTCCATTGCCATGTCCCAGCCCACGGTCTCGCGCCGCTGATAGGGGGTGAACCAGTCGGGATCGGTGCGATGCTCGACCCGCCCGTCGGGAAAGATGCGCGCGACGGCGCGGCGCGAGGACAGACAGAAGGCATGAACCGACATCTGCATGCCTCCGGTATGGCAATAGCCGACCTCGATATGGGTGTCGATCACCATGTTCCTGCCGACGAAGCCCATCGCGCCCATGCCGATGGAATTGCCAAGTTCCTTGAACTCCTCCTCCAGCGCAGCAATGCGCGGATCGCTGTTGCGATCGCCCACCGTGCGCAGGCAGGCGGCACGCTTGCCCAGCACCATGCAGGTGTCCTTGCAGCCGCCGAGCCCGATGCCGATGATTGCCGGCTGGCAGGCCAGCCCGCGCTTGCCGAAGGCCACCAGGCTGTCGAGATAGAACCGCTTGATCCCCTGGATCTCGTCCGAGGGGAACAGCATCCGGTAGTCGGTGCCGAACAGCCCTCCCTTATGGACCGTGATCAAATCAATCCATTCGCCGCCCGGCTCATAGCCGTATTCGATCTCGGGCGCGCCGATGCCCACGTTGTTGTTGTGGTCGGTGCGCCACAGCGGATGCACCCGGTTCGGCCGCAGGGGCACGCCGCTGGTCGCTTTGGCGGTGGCACGGCGCAGCGCCTCTTCCAGCGCGACGGGACCGCCCTCGATGCGGGTGTCGTTGCCCATCTTGACATACCAGCGCGGTGTGCCGGTGTCGCCGCACATCGCGCGCCGGTCCTGCTTGGCGGCCTCGTAATTCTCCAGCATCGCCTGCAGGACGAAGGACGACAGGTCGCCGTCCTCGGTTTTCGCGGCGGTCTTCAGGCCCTCTAGATAATCCTCGGGGATCTCGATGGCCGCCTTGGCCATCAGCTTTTCGGCGGTGGCCTGGATCAGGTTGATCGGTATCACGTTTGGCTTCCTCTTCGGTCGGCTATTGCGCGGCAACCAGCGTCTCGGGTTCGCCTTCGGGCAGGATCGTCTCGCCCGGCCGGACGATGGTGAATTGCACCTGTTCGCGGCTTAGCATCAGGTCCTCGCCCTTTTTCCGCGCGAGAGTGAAATACGAGGTCTCAAGATCGCCGCTTTCCGGGAAATCCTCGCGGAAATGCGCGCCGCGCGAGTTCTCGCGCAACTCGCCCGCCCGCGCGATGACCGCGGACACCTCGACCAGCGAGGCCATGTTCAGCCAGTCATGCCAGGTCAGGTTGAAGGCCAGCTTCGCCGGATCGATCCCGGTCTGCATCAACTCGTCCCGAATCTCGGCGATACGCTTCTGGCCGCGCTGCAGGCCGGCGCCGGTGCGCATAACGCCGACATCCTCCCACATCGCCTCTTGCAGCTTGTGGCGGAGGGGCTGGATCGGCGCGACAGCCTGCGAGAAGGGATGACTGGCGCGTTCGATCTCGGCGGCCAACACGGTGTCGTCGGGATCGCGCAGCGCGCCCATGCGCCGGATGTCGGCGCCCATGACGTCGCCGGCGATGCCGCCGAAGACGGTCGAGTTCGCCACGCCGTTGCCGCCGAGCCGGTTCGAGCCATGCGCGCCGCCCGCATCCTCGCCCGCGACGTAAAGCCCCTCCATCTCGGTGCGGGTATCCGGATCAACCACCACGCCGCCCATGAAGTAATGCGCGGTCGGCACCACCTCGACCTTGCCGCCGGCCAGGTCAAAGCCGGAATCGGCGCAACGCTTGACCATGCCGGCGAATTTCTTGCGCACGTTCTCGGGGCCGAGGTGGCTCATGGAAATGAACATGCCGACCTGGCTGGGATCGTTCATCTTGCGCATCTCGGCATAGATGCCGCGGCTGACCACGTCGCGCGTGGCCCGCTCGCCGCGCGCGTCATAGTCGAACATGAAGCGGTCGCCACGGGCATTCAGCAACTGACCGCCGGCGCCACGCAGCCCCTCTTCCAGCACGGTGCCGGTCATGCGGGTATGGTCGCCCGCCAGCAGGCCCGTGGGATGGAACTGCACCATCTCCATGTCGCGCAGCGGCAAGCCGATGCGCAGCGCCATGGCCAGCCCGTCCATGGTCTTGTCGCCCGAAGGCGTGTGATACTTGTACATGGTCGGACCGCCACCCGTGCCCATCATCACGCATTTGGCGCGCACGAAGCGGAACTGGCCGGTGCGCATGTCGATGAACAGCACCCCCGCCAGCGAGGCCCCGTCGGCGGTCGGGATCAACCCGATGGCGCGGTGTTCTTGCAGCTTGCGGATCGGGCGGGCCAGCACCTGCTCCATCAACCGGCTGATGATCTCGATGCCCGTAAGGTCGCCCTTGTGAACGGTGCGGTCTGCGGTCTGGCCGGCGAAGGCCTTCTGGTGCAGCGTTCCGTCGGGGTTGCGGTCGAAGAAGCAGCCGACCTCGTTTTCCAGCTCGCGAATGCGGACGACGGCCTGTTCGCACAGCCGCCAAGCCATGTCCTGGTTCGGCAACCACTTGCCGCCGTTGATCGTATCCATGAAATGCCGCTCGACGGTGTCGCCGCCGCCCAGTGCGACGTTATAGCCGCCCTGCACCATGCGCGTGCAGCCGCATTTGCCGATCAGCCCCTTGACGGCCAGCGTGATCCGGGTGCCCTCGGGCGCGCTCTGCTGGGCATGCAGCGCCGCGAACAGCCCGGCCCCGCCCGAGCCGAGGATCAGGATGTCGGTCTCGTCCCGTTCGATGTCGAATGTCGCAGCCATGGTTCACACCGCCCGCAGAAGAAAGGTTCCAGAGATCAGGAAGGCGCCCGCGATGGTGCCGGCGGCCAGGCTTTTCTGCCGCGGCGACCAGGGCAGGAACTCCAGCGCCAGCAGGCGCAGCCCGCCGAAGAAATGCACCGCCAGCAGGAAGACCAGCCCGAACTCGGCCAGCTTGACCAGCGGGTTCTCGGCAAAGCCGAGAAAGCGGTCCAACCGCTCGGGCCGGGTCAGCGCCAGGGACAGGACATAGAAATGCGCGGGCAGAAACAGCGCCAGCGCCAAGCCGGACAGGCGGTGCAGCATATAGGCCAGCCAAAGCGGATGCTTGCGATGCGGCTTGATCATCACAGCACCGTCACGGCCGCCACGGCGCGCGCCCCCATGATTAGCAGGCCCAGGCCCATGACCCAGGTGAAAAGCTCCAGTGCCAGGCCTCGCAGGCCGGTCGTCTCGTGCAGGATCACCCGCAAGCCGATGGCGGCATGGATCGAGACGGCCAGCACGAAACCGCCGTAGAACAGGAACCACGCGACGCTGCCTTGGGTGCGGGCCAGGATTTCCGCGCTGCTTAGCCCGCCCTGGATGGCATAGACCATGACCGCCAGATGCCCCAGCACCAGCGGCCCCATCACCATCGCGCTGAGTCGCTGCGCCATGTAGAGACGAAGTCCAAGCATGCTATCCCCTTCCCTTCAGGAACGACTTTGCCGCGGCGCGCTTCAGCCCGGCGATGGCGCTCAGCGGGTCCAGCTCGTTGGGGCAGAAGCGCGTGCAGCTGCCCTGCGAATGGCAGTTCATGCAGCCGCCCGGACCGGTGGCGGCATCCAGGATCGCTTGCCGGTCCTGGACCTTCACGTCGTTGTAAAGCGTCCAGGCGCGCTGCAGCGCCGCCGGGCCCAGGTAATCGGGGTTGCCCGCCACCGTGTCGCAGGCGGCATAGCAGACCGAGCAGTTGATGCATTCGATCGCCGTATTGGCGACGACGCGTCCAGGTTCATCCGGACTGACCTGCTGGATCGGCTCAGCGCGGCTGCGGCTGGGCTTGTGAACGCCGCCGGCCTTGACCCATTTGTCGAAGAACGGGTCCATGTCCGCTGCCAGATCCTTGATGACCGGCAGGTTGCGCAGCGGTCCGATCTGAAGTTTGCCGTCCTCCAGCACGCGTTTGACATGCGTCCGGCAGGTCCAGCGCGGCTGACCGTTGACCATCATCGCGCAAGAGCCGCACATGCCCACCCGGCAGGCATAGCGATAGGTCAGCGACGGATCGACAGCCTGCTGGATCCAGCTGACCACGTCAAGCACGGTCTGATTGTCGTGGGCCGGCACCGAAAAGGCTTGGTAGCCGCCCCGATCTCCTGCTCCGCGCCAGACCGAAACCTCCATTGTATCCGTATTCTCGCTCACAGCGCACCTGTTGGCTCAACTTGTGAACCTCAGCGTATATGAGAGAATGCCTAACATAAAGGAACTAATTCTAAATAATAGTGTAAGTGAAAATTTCAATATAGCGGCGTGGGGCAACTCCTTTAGAGCAACCGGAACAGCTGCAACCAGGGTCCCCCTCCGGCGCTAAAGCGGAAGGCCGTCGGCGTATTTGGAGACGGCAATATGCGCCAAAAGCGCATCAGTTGGCAGCCCGCTTTCGATGATATGTGCCCGGGCCAACGCCTAGTTGACGCCATCCCAGTTCTTGAACGCGTATTCAGGCCAGCGGGTGACGATCACCCGGAATTTCTCCGGGATCAGGATGGCGGCCAGGCGTCTCGATGATGGTCATGGCGCGGGCCAGTGCTTCGGCTCCGGTATCCGCCCCGGCGAAAAGCGGTTGCCGCGCCCGACGCCGATCGGGCGCGGGGCGCGTTCGGCGGGGTTGTTATCGGGCATGCTGTTCTCGGCGCCCATCGAACAGCACGCGACTCTGACCTGGTCATGGTAGAGTTGCCGTGTCGGGACAGGGGCGTCGGAGTGCGAAGAAGCGGGCAGGCCGAATTGACTTTGAGCTGCGAGCTCGCGTTGTTATCTGGCCGCCCCTGCGACTATCCCGTCTGCGCTGTGAGCGCGTATCCGTAGATGTCGCACAGCCCGCGCACTCCTCCATCGGCAACAGGGAGGATTTTGCATGCGATCCATAGGAATGGATGTTCATCGAAGCTTCGCGCAGGTTGCGATCCTTGAGGATGGAAGCACGACAGATGTCAGGATCGATCTTGATCATGACGCGGTGGTGGTTTTCGGACAGACCCTGCGTCCGGATGACGAGGTCGTTCTGGAGGCGACGGGCAATACTGCGGCCATCGTCAGGCTTCTGACACCTTTTGTGGCGCGGGTCGTCATCGCAAACCCGCTGCAGGTGAAGGCCATCGCCCATGCGCGGGTCAAGACCGACAAGGTGGACGCCAGAATCCTGGCGAAACTTCATGCCGCAGGCTTCCTGCCGGAGGTCTGGGCCGCAGATGACCGGACGCTGAATCTGCGGCGCCTCGTTTCCGAACGCGCAGCGGCGGTGAGATCGATCCGCCGGGTCAAGAGCCGGGTCCAGGCTGTCCTGCATGCGAACCTCGTCGCCAAATATGCCGGACACCTGTTCGGCAAAGGCGGCAGGCGATGGCTGGCCTCGGCACCGCTGCCGAAGGCGGAGCGCGATCTGCTTATCAGGCATCTGGATGAACTGGACTGGCTGGAAGGGAAGCTGGCGAAACTGGATCAGGCACTGGCGGGTATCGCGCTCGACGACAGCCGCATGCGCAAGTTGATGAGCATAGCCGGCATCAATGTTGCGGTCGCCACCGCGGTCATTGCCGCGATCGGCGACATCTCCCGCTTCTCCGCACCCGATCGTCTCGCAAGCTATTTCGGGCTGACACCCCGGATCCGGCAGTCTGGCGAACGCGGCGCCATCCATGGTCGGATCTCGAAGCAAGGGAATACGATCGGGCGCACCATGCTGATAGAGGCCGCTTGGTCGGCCGCTTCCGTGCCGGGGCCGTTGCGGGCCTTCTTTCTCCGGATCAAGGATCGCAAGGGGCACAACGTCGCCGCCGTCGCGACCGCGCGCAAGATTGCAGCGTTGATCTGGCAGCTGCTCACAAAGGAGGCCCCCTATCGATGGGCGCGACCGGCCTTCGTCGCGATGAAGATGCGGAAACTCGAGTTGCGCGCCGGTGCCCCACGGGCTCATGGACCAGCAGGTCCGGGCCACGACTATTGGATCAAGGAAATTCGTCACCGAGAGATGGAACTCGTCGCGCAGGCGGAGGCGGCCTATGCCCGCATGGCCCAAACGTGGAGAAACAAGCCGCCAAAACCGAACAAGGTCTGAGAAAGGGACTGTTCAACAACATCCGTGTCGACACCCACGCGCCCATCGGACAAGAGCAGGCTGGGGGCGCTCCGGCGGCTCAGCCCGTAACGCAAGGCCTTGACCAAGCACCCTTGCTGGGAATCCGCGGGAACTGCCGCTCCGACTAGGCGAAGAAGGCCTCGACTTCGGGGCACTGTGCTTCCGGCGCGCGACGAGACGGACATCGAGGGGACGACCGGTCTCCTACACGATATCATAAAGCGCACTGGTGCGGTCGAGCGCCTCGCAGGAAGCCGCGGATTACGTCTTGTCCTATTCGTCGTGGAAGTCCCATTACGACAAAAATCAACGGCGTTGTAATCCCCGGATCAAACATCGAGACCCTGCAGCCGCTGATATCCCTTGAGTTGCACCGATGGCGCGCGCGGATCACACTAGCCTCATCAGCAAGGAGGGTGGAAATGACACGCACAGGTCTGGCAGTGGCGCTGCTTCTGGGTAGCACCGTCTCGGGGATGGCCCAACAGGCGACCGACGCGGTCGCACCCGAGGCGGATGCCGCGGCGGGCGTCGCTGCTGAAAGCTTCGGCCCGCTGGACGAGGCGGCACGGGCCGCGCTGACGACCAAGGCCGAGGGCCGCCCGGTCGCAGCGCAGGACTGGATGGTAACGGCAGCGCATCCGCAGGCGGTCGAGGCCGGCGCGCGGGTGCTGGAGGCCGGCGGCAGCGCGGCGGATGCGATGGTCGCTGTGCAGACCGTGCTGGGATTGGTCGAGCCGCAAAGTTCCGGCCTTGGCGGCGGGGCGTTCCTGGTCTGGTATGACGCGGCGACAGGGAAACTGACCACGCTCGACGCGCGCGAGACCGCGCCCATGGCCGCCACGCCTACGCTGTTCCAGGACGATCAGGGCCAGCCACTGGAGTTCATGGCGGCGGTGGTCGGCGGCCGCTCGGTCGGTACGCCGGGAACGCCCGCACTGCTGGGGGAGGCGCATCGCCGATGGGGTCGCACCAACTGGGCCGGGCTGTTCGATACCGCGGTCCGGCTGGCGGACGAGGGCTTCATCGTCTCGCCCCGGCTGGCTGAGCTGGTCGCGGCCGAAGGCGAGGCGCTGCAGGCGGATCCGGCGACGACCGGCTATTTCTTTCCCGGTGGCCAGCCCGTCGCAGCAGGCGCGACGCTGAAGAACCCGGCCTATGCCGCGACCCTGCGCAAGCTGGCGGCCGAAGGAGCCGACGGCTTCTATAAGGGCGAGATCGCCGAGGGCATCGCCGCCGCCGTGCGCGGGGCGGCGGACAATCCCGGCCTGCTGTCCATGGCCGATCTGGCCGGTTATCGGGTGGTCGAGCGTCCGGCGGTCTGCGTCGAATATCGCGACCACGACGTGTGCGGCATGGGACCGCCGTCCTCGGGCGGGCTGACCGTGGGGCAGATCCTTGGCATGCTGGGCGGCTACGATCTGGCCTCGCTGGGGGCCGAAAGCCCCGAAAGCTGGCGGCTGATCGGCGATGCCTCGCGTCTGGCCTTCGCCGACCGGGGGCGCTACATGGCCGATCCCGAGCATGTGCCGATGCCGACACAGGGACTGATCGACCCCGCCTATCTGGCCGAGCGGGGCAAGCTTCTGGCCGGTGACGATGCCCTGCCCGAGGTCAGCGCCGGCCGACCCGGCTGGGATCACGCAAGACTGTGGGGCGCGGATACCTCGCTGGAACTGCCCTCGACCACGCATATCTCCATTGTGGACGGCGACGGCAACGCACTGTCGATGACCACCACCATCGAGAACGGCTTCGGATCGCGGGTGATGGCACATGGCTTTCTGCTGAACAACGAACTGACCGATTTCAGCTTCGAGACCCATGACGCCGATGGCTGGCCCATCGCCAATGCCGTGGCGCCGGGCAAGCGGCCGCGATCCTCGATGGCGCCGACCATTGTGCTGAAGAACGGCAAGCCGGTGCTGGTCGTCGGCTCGCCCGGGGGCAGCCGGATCATCGGCTATGTCGCCAAGGCCATTATCGCGCACCTGGACTGGGGCATGGACGTTCAGCAGGCTGTGGCACTGCCCAATATCGTCAACCGCTTCGGGCCGATGGATGTCGAACCCGGCCTGCCTGCCGCTCTGACCGACACCTTGGCCCGGATCGGATTCGAGGTGAAGGAAACGGAACTGACCTCGGGCCTGCAAGCCATCGCCATTGGTCCGGACGGGTTGACCGGCGGCGCCGATCCGCGACGCGAGGGGATCGCCATCGGCCGCTGATCTGTCCGCAGCAACGCAGGGCGTGTGGTGATCAGGCCGGATGTCCGCCCGTTTCGCGCTGCTTGGCGGGCGGCCTTTGTGAGGCCGTCCTTGTTGGCACGGTTTCGGGCAGGTGATCCGTCATACGGAACTGATCGACGTCGCCGCCCCGCTGCTTGCTTGGACCCTGCCTTGGCGACGCCGGGTGGCACCGTCCGTCCCGCCCGCCATCTTTCGAGGCGGCAATCGTCTGTGCTGCGCCTCTACTCCTCCTGCACACCACCATCCAGGAGGGTGTCACTGATCGGCAAGCGGGTCTCCCCCTGCTGGCTGGCGTCGCCTCGCGCCGGGTGATCTTCATGCGGCTCTGCGAGGCATCTGAAACAGGTGATCGAAGTGCTGATGCTAGGCCGTCACCTGCTTTTGTCTCACGCGACAACACGATTAGCCAAGCACCGCACCGGCGGCGGTGCGTACTATCGCGCAGCTACGGGGCAGGAGTTAGGGAATGACCTTGCGCATACCTAGAGCGGGCGAATGCCCTTGGCGCAAGCCTTGACAAAAGCGGTGATCGCGGGCGCGCGAGGGCCGGACCGACGCCAGATCACCCCGGTCCTGCGCGTGTCCCGGAATTCCAGTGGCAGCTTGCGCAACCGAAGCCCGGCCGGCCAGGGCGGTGCCCAGTCGGGGACGATCGAAACGCCGAGGTCGCAGTCGACATGCGCCGCGATCGCGTCCAGTGCATCAAGCTCCAGCCATTCCTGCACCACCAGCCCGTTCTCGATCAGGTAGCGGTCGACGATCTGCCCGCCCCACTGATTGCGGTCATAGCGGATGAAGCGGCATTGCCGCAGCAGGGCATGCGGCTCTAGTTCCGGTGCGCGCTCCGAAGCGATGAACACCAGCGGCTCGTTGCGAATGGTCAGCCAGTCGGTCGCCTTCGGAATGGCAAATTGCGGCTGCACGATGATCGCCGCGTCGAGCTGGCCGTCGACCACGCGGTGATACAGGTCGACCGAGGAGCCGGGTTGGACGAAATATTCGATCGCGGGATACTCGGCGCTGAGCCGCGTCAGAATGGTCGGCATCAGGCCGGTCAGCGAGGTCGCGGTTGCGCCCAGTCGCAACTGCCCGGCCGGCACGCCATTGGCCGCCAGCGCCCGAAGATCGCGTGTCCCCTGCACCAGCGCCCGAGCCTGGTCCAGGATCGCCAGCCCCTCGGTGGTGGGCTGGACTACACGGCCATTGCGAGTGACCAGGACATGACCCAGTTCGCTTTCCAGGGCTCGCAGGCGTTGGGCCAGGGCTGCGGGGGTCATGTTCAGCCGTCGCGCCGCCTCGGCGATCGAGCCGCAATCCGCGACCATGATGAAGCTTTCCAGAAAACGCATATCCATGAAGATGGAAATACTATCTTTTGAAAGTATGAAAAGCCGTTTTTGCCTTTGTGTTCTCGCTTGCTAGGCTTGTGCGGAATCGACATGAAAGGATTGGCCGATGAGTATCGCGGAAAAATTCAGCAGGCTTGGCACGGATAACGCCCCGGGACAGGAGGTGCGCCAATCGGCCGAGGCGGACTTCCTGCTCGGCGAGGCCCTCAAGGGGCATCCGGTCGATTTCTCGCATGGCGATGTCGATGCGCATGAGCCGACGCCGGGGGCGTTCGGGCTGTTTTCGGACGGCGTGGCCCAGGGCGGACGCCAGGCCTATACGGAATATCGCGGCAGCATGGACATTCGCGCGCTGCTGGCTCCGCGCCTGGCCGCCTTCACCGGCAGCCCGGTCGATGCCGAGAACGGGTTGATCATCACGCCCGGCACGCAGGGGGCGCTGTTCCTTGCCGTGGCGGCGACGGTCTCGCGCGGCGACAAGGTCGCCATTGTCCAGCCGGACTATTTCGCGAATCGCAAGCTGGTCGAATTCTTCGAGGGAGAGTTGCTGCCGGTCCGGCTTTCCTACGAGGATGCGGATGAAAGCCGCGCCGGCCTCGACCTGGACCAACTCGAGGATGCGTTTCTGGCCGGCGCACGGGTTTTCCTGTTCTCGAACCCGAACAACCCGGCCGGCGTCGTTTATTCCGCTGCCGAGATTGCACAGATCGCCGCCCTGGCCGGGAAATACGGCGCCACGGTGATCGTCGACCAGCTTTATTCGCGGCTGACCTATGCGGGCGTCTCTTATAGCCACCTGCGCGCGGCCGCGGTCGATGCCGAGAACGTGGTCACCATCATGGGGCCATCCAAGACGGAATCGCTCAGCGGCTATCGGCTGGGCGTCGCCTTCGGCTCGACTGCCATCATCGCGCGGATGGAAAGGCTGCAAGCCATCGTCTCGCTGCGGGCGGCCGGCTATTCGCAGGCGGTGCTGCGGAGCTGGTTCGACGAACCCACGGGCTGGATGGAGGACCGGATCAAAGCGCATCAGGCGATCCGCGATGACCTGGTCGGACTGTTTCGCCAAATCAAGGGCTGCAGCGCGCGCCTGCCGCAGGCCGGCAGCTACCTTTTCCCACGGCTGCCGCAGCTCAGCATCACGCCAGACCGTTTCGTCAAGGCGCTGCGCTTGCAGGCCGGGGTCATCGTTACCCCTGGAACCGAGTTCAGCCCGCATACCGCTGGAAGCGTCAGGCTGAACTTCTCGCAGGACCACGTGGCCGCGGTCGCGGCAGTGCAGCGGCTGGCAGCGCTGGTCGAGCGATACCGGGCATAGCCCGTCGGATGACGTCGACACTTATTGACGGCAAGTCTTTTTCTTCTGGTGTTCGCGGTCGGGTTGCCTCGGGGGTTGCGGGTCTTGCGGCGCGGGGGATCGTGCCGGGGCTGGCGGTGGTGCTGGTGGGCGAGGATCCGGCCTCGGAGGTCTATGTCCGGAACAAGGGCATCCAGACCCGCGAGGCCGGCATGGCCTCCTGGGAGCACAAGCTGCCGGCCGAGACCGGGCAGGCGGAGCTGCTGGCGCTGGTCGGGAAACTGAACGCCGACCCGGCGGTGCATGGCATCCTGGTGCAGCTGCCGCTGCCCGCGCATATGGATGCCGAGGCGGTGATCAACGCCATCGATCCGGCAAAGGACGTCGACGGCTTCCACATCCTGAACGTGGGCCTTCTGGGCACCGGGCAGAAGAGCATGGTGCCCTGCACGCCCCTGGGCTGCCTCTTGATGCTGCGCGACCGGCTGGGCGATCTCTCGGGGCTGAACGCGGTCGTGGTCGGGCGCTCGAACATCGTCGGCAAGCCGATGGCGCAGCTCTTGCTGGGCGAGAGCTGCACCGTCACCATCGCGCATAGCCGCACGAAGAACCTGGCCGAGGTCTGCCGCAGCGCCGACATCCTGGTCGCCGCCGTCGGCCGGCCGCGGATGATCCCCGGCGACTGGGTCAAGCCCGGCGCCACGGTGATCGACGTCGGCATCAACCGCATCGAGGAGGACGGCCGCACCCGGCTGGTCGGCGACGTGGACTTCGACAGCGCGGCCCGGGTCGCCGGCGCCATCACCCCGGTGCCGGGCGGCGTCGGGCCGATGACCATCGCCTGCCTCTTGGCCAATACGCTGACCGCCTGCTGCCGGGCGAACGGGCTGCCCGACCCCGAGCTGGTCGGCTGAGATTGCCGGGGGCCGGGGGCTCTGCCCCCACCCGCCCGCGGCCCCAGGGTGGGGCCACGGGCGCGTTCCCCCGGGATATTTGCACAAGAAAGAAGCCGGGCCCCGCCCGGGCACAGTGGAGAGCACGATGACCAAATACTGCCTGACCGTAGCCTGCCCGACGACGCGGGGCATCGTTGCCGCCATCTCGGGCTATCTTGCCGAGAAGGGCTGCAACATCACCGACTCGAGCCAGTTCGACGACATGGAGAACGACAAGTTCTTCATGCGCGTCAGCTTCCTGTCCGAGGAGGGCGTCGGCCTCGAGGAGCTGCGCGCCGATTTCGCCGAGACCGCCAAGGCCTTCGGCATGGTCTCGGCCTTCCATGACGAGGCCGAGAAGATGAAGGTCGTGATCATGGTCAGCCGCTTCGGCCATTGCCTGAACGACCTTCTGTATCGCTGGCGCATCGGCGCCTTGCCGATCGAGATCGTGGCGGTGATCTCGAACCACATGGACTATCAGAAGGTGGTGGTGAACCACGACATCCCCTTCCACTGCATCAAGGTCACCAAGGAGAACAAGCCGCAGGCCGAGGCCGAGCAGATGCGCATCGTGCGCGATTCCGGCGCCGAGCTGATCGTGCTGGCGCGCTACATGCAGGTCCTGTCGGACGAGATGTGCAAGGCGATGTCGGGGCGGATCATCAACATCCACCACTCGTTCCTGCCCAGCTTCAAGGGCGCCAATCCCTACAAGCAGGCCTTCGAGCGCGGCGTGAAGCTGATCGGCGCCACCTCGCATTACGTGACCGCGGATCTCGACGAGGGCCCGATCATCGAGCAGGACATCATCCGCGTCACCCATGCCCAGTCGCCCGACGACTATGTCTCGCTGGGCCGCGACGTCGAAAGCCAGGTCCTGGCCCGCGCCATCCACGCCCATATCCACCGCCGCGTCTTCCTCAACGGCAACAAGACCGTCGTCTTCCCGCCCTCCCCGGGGTCCTATGCCTCCGAGCGCATGGGGTGAAAAGCCCACGCAGGGCGGCCATCGAGCCGCCCTTGCCCAGCGCATGTCTTCTCCGTTGCAAAAATACCCCCGCCGGAGGCCGGCAACGGCCAGGATCACGCAGGGCGATGACCCAGCGCGGTGGCGTTTCAGTCCGGGACGCTGGCGGCGCCGAACGCCGCGACCAGCCAGGCGTGAAACTTGCGCACGGAGGGCGAGGGGCTGGGCCGCGTCAGCGCCACGGTATGCACCAGCGAGGTCGGGAGTCCCGCCCCGGCCGGCGCGCTGAGCCGACCGGCGGCGAGATAGGGATCGCAATGCGTTCCGAAGACGACGCTGATGCCGCCGGAGCCTACTACCATTTCGAGCGCCGTCGCCGCATTGTCGACCTTGACCGGTGCGACCCGCGGCGCAAGCACCGTCCCGCTGGCATCCGCCCAGCGTTCCCAAAGCTGGTGCTTGCCCTGGACATAGATCATGCGGCGCGCATTGATCCATTCCGCAAGCGGCTGGCCCTGGGCCGGTCCCGGCTCTCCCGCCGGCGCGACCAGCACCATGCGCTCGCGCCGCAGGGGGGTCAGTTCGGGCCGCAACTGGACCTCGTCCACCACGGCGATGCTGAGATCGGCCAGTTCGACATTGGGATCGGTCCAGATCGTGCTGTTGACCCGCACCTCGATATCCGGATTCAGGGCGTGGAAGCGGTGCATCTCGGCCGAGAGCCAGATCGAAGCGAAGGAGATCGGCGCCGAGACCGTCACGGTCCGACGCGCGCGCGCGCCGACAAGCCCCTGCGTCGCGGCCTCCAGCACGTCCAGCGCCTCGGCCACCCCGGGGCGATAGGCCTGGCCGACTTCGCTGAGTTCCAGCCCGTTGCGCAGGCGGTGGAACAGCGGCCGGCCCAGATATTGCTCAAGCGCCCGGATGCGCTGGCTGATCGCCGACTGCGTGCAGTTCAGTTCCTCGGCCGCCTTGCTGAAGCTGAGATGGCGGGCGGCGGCGTCGAAGGCCTGCAGATAGGTCAGATGCGGCAAGGCGCGCATGAGGGCAACCAATTCTTTCTGATCCTATTAGCAAAACGAGGTCTGAGGGTAAAGTTCGCTTTCTTGCGTGATGCCCCCTGTCAGCCGAGGTTGCGGGCAAGAAATCAGGATGATCCAATGCCGATAGAACTTCTGAAATATGGCCTGAGGCGCGGCCATCGCCCGTTCCGCGACATCCCGCCCACGCCCGACCTGCGCAAGCATTATGACGTGGTGATCATCGGCGGCGGCGGGCATGGACTTGCCGCGGCCTATTACCTGTCGAACCATCACGGCGTCAAGAATGTCGCCGTCCTGGAAAAGGGCTATCTCGCCGGCGGGAACACGGCGCGCAACACCACCACCGTCAGGTCGAATTACCTGACGCCGCCCTCGATCGCATTCTACCGCGAGGGGGTTTCGCTGTTCGAAGCCATGTCCGAGGAACTGGGTTTCAACGTCATGTTCTCGCAGCGTGGGCAGCTGACGCTGGCCCATTCCGACGCGGCGATGCGCAGCTTCCGGCTGCGGGCCGAGACGGGCAATCATGTCGGCATCCGGACCGAATTGGTCGACGCCAAGACGGTGCAGGAGCTTTGCCCCCATGTGAACATGGATTTTGGCGGCCAGCACGAGGTTCTAGGCGGGCTCTGGCACGCCGACGGCGGCACCGCGCGGCATGACGCCGTTGCTTGGGGCTATGCCAAGCGCGCGGCCGAGAAGGGCGTCGAGATCCACCAGCGCACCGAGGTCGAGGGTTTCGGTATCGCCAACGGCCGCATCACCGAGGTCAGGACCAATCGCGGCACCATCACCGCCGGTCAGGTGCTGCAGGCCGCCGGCGGCATGAACGGCCGCATCGCTGAGATGGCGGGGATTCCGTTGCCGATCCGTTGCTTTCCGCTGCAGGCCATGGTGACGCAGCCGCTGAAGCCATTTCTGGACATCCTGCTGTCGTCGTCGAACCTGCACACCTACCTGGTGCAATCCTCGCGTGGCGAGATCGTCATCGGCGGCGGCACCGATCCCTATCAGCTGGCTTCGACCCGTTCGAGCCTGCCGCAGAAGGAATCGCTCGCCACCGGAGCGCTGCAGCTGATGCCGTTTCTGCACAATATCAAGATCCTGCGGCAATGGGCTGGCATCACCGACATCACCCCCGATTTCAGCCCGATCATGGGCGCCTCGCCGCTGCAGAACTACTGGCTGGACGCGGGTTGGGGAACCTGGGGGTTCAAGGCAACCGGTGTGGCAGGCAAGCGCATGGCCGAGACCATCGCCACCGGCCGCGTGCCGGACATCCTTGTCCCCTTCTCGCTCGAACGGTTCTCGCGTTTCGAGCTTCTGAACGAAATGGGCGCGACCGCCGCCGGGCATTAGGTGAAACCATGAAGATCATGTCCTGCCCGCTGAACGGGCCCCGCAACATCTCGGAATTCCAGTGGCTCGGGCCGGTGCATGACGGTGCCGAACTGACGGCCGCCGCGCTGGTCCAGCATCTGTTCTTTGCGCCGAACCCGATGGGGGTGCTGCGCGAATGGTGGCGGCACACGCCGTCGAACACGGTGTTCATCGCCGAGCGCAACCTGATCACCGACGAAATCCTGCGGACCTATCTGAAACCGGCCGCCGACAACATCGCGAGCGTCGCATGACGAACAGACTTGGCAGCGGCTGGGGCAGCCGCATCGACCGTAGCCGCGGCTTGGCCTTCACCTTCGAGGGGCGTCGCGTCGCCGGCCATCCGGGCGACACGATCGCCAGCGCGCTGGCTGCGAATGGCGAATGGGTGCTGTCGCGCTCGTTCAAGTATCACCGGCCGCGCGGCATCCTGACCATGTGCGGGCAGGATGCGAACACCCTGGTCCAGATCGGAGAGGAGCCGAATGTCCGCGCCGACCTGCGGCTGGCGTCCGACGGCATCGCCGTGACGCCGCAAAATGTCAAGGGCAGCCTGCGCCGCGACCGTGGACAGATCATCGAACGCTTTGGCCGCTTCCTGCCGGTGGGCTTCTATTACCGCACCTTCTTCGGACCCCGCCGGTCGAGCTGGCTGAAGCTGTGGGAGCCGATGATCCGCGCCTCTGCCGGGCTTGGCACGGTCAGCACCGATGCCGCGCCCAGGCGCTATGTCAAGGAAACCCGGCATTGCGACGTGCTGGTCGTGGGCGGCGGTCCCGCAGGGCTCGCCGCCGCGGTCCGCGCGGCCGAGGCCGGCGCCGGGGTGATCCTGGTCGAAAAGGAGCCGGAGCTGGGTGGGGCCCTGACCTATGCCCGCTTCGCAACGGACGCGGGCCTGGGCACCCGGCACCTGTCCGCGCTGCGGGACAGGGCCCTTGCCCTGCCGGGCCTTTCGGTGATGACCGGCGCGACCTGCAACGGCCGCTTTGCCAACAACTGGCTGCCGGTGATCAGCGGCAACCGGCTGGTGCGCATCCGGGCGACCGAACTGGTGCTGGCCACCGGCGCGCATGAGCAGCCGCTGGTGTTTCGCAACAACGATCTGCCGGGGATCATGCTGTCTTCGGCCGCGCAGCGCCTGATGCGGCATTACGCGGTGCGGCCGGGTCAGCGGGCCGTCGTCTATGCGGGCGACCGCGACGGCTATCTCGCCGCGCTGGACCTCGACGATGCCGGCGTCAGGATCGCCGCCATCGTCGACCCCGAGGCCGAGGACCGCGACGGCCTGTCCGAGGAACTGGCACGCCGCGGCCTGCCGATCATGCGCGGCTGCACCCTGACCGAGGCCAAGGCGGGTCCCGGCGGGCTGCACCTGCAATCGGTCGAGGTCCAGGACGCCGCCGGCACGCGCAAGCGGCTCGATTGCGACCTGCTGGTCGTGGCGGGGGGCTATACGCCGGGCTACCAGCTTGCGCTTCATGCGGGGGCACGCCTTGCCTCGGACGACACCGGAACCCGATTCTCGATCACCGACGTGCCGGCGCATCTGCATCTGGCCGGCGCGGCGGCCGGGCTGTCCGATCTGGACGGCGTCATCGCCAGCGGCGAGGCGGCAGGGCTTCGCGCGGCAGCCGCGCTTGGCCTGGCCTCCGCCCCCGAAGGCGCCGTGCCCGCCGCATGCGCATGGCGCCGCAGCGCGCCGGTCGAGCCGCATCCCAAGGGCCGAGATTTCGTGGATTTCGACGAGGACCTGCAGGTCAAGGACATCGAGAACGCCGTCGCCGACGGCTATCGCGAGCTTGAACTGGTCAAGCGCTATTCGACCGTCGGCATGGGGCCTTCGCAGGGGCGGCACGCGGCGCTGCCGACGGCGCGGATCGTGGCGCGCAAGACCGCCCGCAGCCTGGCCGAGGTCGGCATCACCACCTCGCGCCCGCCCTTCGGCCCGGAAAAGCTGGGCCTGCTGGCCGATACGACGCCGGAACGCTATCGCCACACCGCGCTGCACCCCTGCCACGTGCAGGCGGGCGCCAGGATGATGCCGGTCGGCGCCTGGTGGCGGCCCTTCGTCTATCCGGGCAGCGAGCCGCCCGCCGAGGCGATCCTGCGCGAGATCCGCGCGGTGCGCGAGGACGTGGGCATGCTCGACGTCTCGACGCTGGGCAAGCTCGAGCTTCGGGGCCGCGACGCGGCCGCCTTCCTCGACCGCATCTATACCATGGCCCATGCCGGCCAGCCGGTCGGGCGGGTGCGCTATTGCCTGGCCCTGAACGAGATGGGCTCGATCCTGGACGACGGCGTGGCCTTCCGGATGTCCGAGCAGCACTTCTACGTCACCGCCACCACCGGCGCGGTCGATCGCCTTTTTGCCGAGATGACGCTGCAAAAGGCGATCTGGGGCATGCAGGTCGACATCCAGAACGTCACCGCAGCCTTCGCCGCGATCAACCTGACCGGACCGAAGGCGCGCGCGGTCTTGCAGGGACTGGCCAGCGACATCGACTTCTCGCGCGATGCCTTCGGCTTCCTCGACGGGCGCGAGGGGATGCTGGCAGGCAGCCCGGTTCGCGTCATGCGCATCGGCTTCACGGGCGAGCTGAGCTATGAGATCCACCTGCCGCAATCCCATGCCGTCGGCATGTGGCAGGCGCTGGCCGCCGCGGGTGCCGGCTTGGGGCTGCGGCCCTATGGCCTTGAGGCATCGCGGATCCTGCGCCTGGAAAAGGGCCATATCATCATCGGCCAGGACACGGACGCACTATCGACGCCGGATCAACTGGGCATGGGCTGGGCGCTGTCGCGCAAGAAGCCGTTCTACACCGGCAAGGCCGCGGTCGAGGCGCGCCGCGCCCTGGGCGAGACGCGGCAGCTTTGCGGCTTCGTGCTGGAAGGCGGCAATGCCGCCGAGGTCGGCGAATCCGCATTGGTGCTGCGCGATGGCCAGCCCGTCGGGCATGTCACCTCGTTCGGCCATTCGCCCTCGGTCGGCAAGTGGATCGGGCTGGCCTATGCGCCGCCCGAACAGGCGGTGCCCGGCGCGCAAATCCGCATCAAGGGCTTTTCCGGCACCGAGGTCTCGGCCGCCGTCGTGGCCCTGCCCTTCTATGACCCGACCAATGCCCGGCAGGAGATCTGAATGACCACCGCAATCATCGCCACCCGGCACTGGCCGCTGTCCCAACGGCTGCCCGCCGTGGACCGGCTGCCCGCATCGGGCGAATCCTGGCTGACCGACCTGTCCGCCCTGCCCCGCATGGGGTTGCGCGGTCCGGGAACTGCGGACTGGATGGCGGCACAGGGACTGCCACTGCCCGGCCCCATCGACAGGGCCCTCGACCTGCCCGGCCTGACCCTGGTGCCGCTGGGCGCCGAGGAGGCGGTCATCCTGTCCGATCCGCATGGCGACCCCGGCGTGATCCGGCGGCTGCGCGATGCCTGGTGGCAGAGCCCGGGGCCCAAGGGCTTCGACGCCTATCGCGATGAAACCTGGGCCTGGTTCCGGCTGACCGGACCCGCCGCCGAGCAGGCGCTGCCCCTGCTGACGGCACTGGACACCCGCCCTGCCGCATTTCCCGCGGCTGCGGTGGCGCAGACCCGCGTCATGCACATGGACGCGGTGATCCTGCGCAGCGCGGACGGCGGCGCGTTGGACCTGCTGTTCGACATTGCCTCCTCGGGCTATGCCCTGGACTTCATCAAGGACGTGATTCCCGGCATCCGCACGGCGCGGCTGGCCGGATGATCGACGCGACAAACCAAGCGGAGGGCGCGATGCGCATTGGTATCATCGGGGCGGGCACGATCGGCAAGACGATCATCCGCGACCTTCAGCGGCGGGGTGACGTGGCCATCGACTTCGTGCTGGTGCGCGAGACGGCGCGGGCCGACTGGCTGGACCTGCCGGCCGCAACCTTCATCAGCGACGAGGCCGAGGCGCTGGCCCGCGGTGTCGACCTGATCATCGAAACCGCCATGCCCGAACTGGTGGCGCGCCTGGCGCCCCGCGCGCTGGAGCACTCGGATTTCTGCGCCTTCAGCGGCACGGCCCTGGCCGACGCGGCAGTCGAGCGCGCGATCCGCGATGCCGCTGCCGCCAGCGGCCGGCGTTTCTTCGTGCCGCATGGCGCCGTGATGGCACTGGACGGGCTGGAGGACGGGCGCGAATTGCTGCAATCGGTCACCATCACCACGACGAAAAGCGGCAAGAGCCTTGGCCTCGACCTCGATGCCCAAGGGCTCGTCTTCGAGGGCACGGCGCGCGAGGCCTGCAAGCGCTTCCCTCGCAACGTCAACGTCCATGCCGCGATCGCGCTGGCCGGGATCGGGCTCGACCGGACCGTCAGCCGCATCGTCGCCGTCCCCGGCCAGCAGGAGAACGAGCACCGCATCGAGATCCGCGGCGAGGGGCTGGAATGGAACCTCGAGATCGCCTCGCGTTCGCTGGGCGGGGTCACGGGGTCCTACACGCCCCATTCGGCGGCCGGCTCGGTCCGGCGCATCCTGGGCGGCAGCGGCATCAGGATGGCCTGACGATCCGCGTCCACCACAACGGAAAAAGCCGGCGCCACAAGGGCGCCGACTTTTTTGACAGCATTCCGGGGCGGCAAGCGCCGCCTTCCGGCCTAGAGAACCTGATCCAGAAAGGCGCGCGTCCTCGGATCCTGGGCATTGGTGAAGAACTCGGCTGGCGCGCCATGTTCGACGATCACACCGCGGTCGGTGAAGTAGATGTGGTCTGCCACCTCGCGGGCAAAGCCCATCTCATGCGTGACCAGGATGCAGGTCATGCCATCGGCCGCAAGATCCTTGATCGTCACCAGCACCTCCTTGACCGTCTCGGGGTCGAGTGCGGCCGTCACCTCGTCGAACAGCATGACGTCGGGCCGCATCGCCAGCGAACGGGCAATGGCGACGCGCTGCTGCTGGCCGCCGGACAGCTCGCCGGGATAGTGGTTCTCTTTCCCCTCCAGCCGGACCTTCTTCAGCAGCGCCCTGGCCCGCGCCTCGACCTCGGCCGGATTTTCCCGCAGCACCTTGATCGGGGCCATCATCACGTTCTGCAACGCGGTCTTATGCGGGAACAGGTTGTATTGCTGGAAGACCATGCCGACCTTGCGGCGCAACGCCAGCTTGTCCAGCTTGGCGTCATGCACCTCTTGCCCCTCGACCTGGATCGAGCCGGCCTGGATGTCGTTCAGCGCATTGATGCAGCGGATCAACGTCGATTTGCCCGAGCCGGACGGGCCGATGATGCAGATCACCTCGCCCTTCATGATGTCCATGCTGATACCGCGCAGGACCTCGACCTGGCCATAGGATTTGTGAACGTCGCGGATGCTGACGATCGGCTGCTCGGCAGTCCATTGCGTCATGGGACACCTTTCAGGTTTTGACCGCGAACCGACGCTCGAGCCACATGGTCAGGCGGGCGATCGGGTAGCAGTAGACGAGAAACAGAACGAGGGCGAAGCCATAGAAGGGCAGCAGCAGTTCGGGACGGTTGCCCTCGGCCTCCATGGCCTGACGGGTCAGGCTGATGATCTCTCCCACCCCCAGCAGCGAACACAGCGGCGTGGACATGGTCAGGATGGCATACCAGTTCATCCAGGGCGGCAGCATCCGCTTGAAGCATTGCGGCAGGATGATCTGCCAGATGGTCTGGCGCCGGGTGAAGCCCAGCGATTCCGCCGCCTCCCATTGCGCCGTGGGCACGGATTGCACGGCGCCGCGCACCACCTCGGCGATATTGGCCGAAACCGGGATGGCCAGGCCGATCACCGTCTTGATCCAGCTCGGCAGCGGAATGGTCGTCCCGAAGACCGTGACCTGGAATGGCGCGGCCAGAAGCACGATGAAGAGCAGGACCAGCCAGGGGATATTGCGGAAGAACGAGACATAGCCCTGGACCACCATCCGGACCAAGCGGTTGCGGCTGATCAGCCCCAGCCCGGCAAAGGCGCCCGCCAGAGTCCCGATCGCCATTGCGCAGACCGAGATCAGGACGTTGAACAGGAATCCCTGCACGAACAGGAAGGGGATCCAGCGCAAGAGCTTGTCCAGCGGGCTTTCCGCCGCCCCCCCGGATTGCGCCATGACCGCAGCCGGAAGCAGCAGCGCCGCCGCGGTCAGCCAGGCCAGGGGAATGGCACCCAGCCAGCGGACCAGGAAGAATTCGTCATGCGCCGGCCCGCGCGGGGCAAAGGGCAAGAGCACGGGAAGATTGCCCGGCACCATCGGCACGCCGGATTTATGCGCCATAGCCAGGGATCCTCAGCTTGCGTTCCCAACGCCCCATGCCCAGCGACAGCACGCCGACCAGTCCCAGATAGCAGACCAGCAGCATCAGCATCGTCGGCTTCTGCGCAGAGGGGAAATCATTCCAGATCGAGACCGACTGATAGAGCAGTTCGGGCACGGCGATCGCGAAGGCCTGGTTCGTCGTCTTGACCAGGTTGATCAGATTGGCCGACAGCGCGGGCATGGAGATGCGCAGCGCCAGCGGAAACACCACGTTGGTATAGGTCTGCAACCGCGTCATGCCGAGCGATTCCGCCGCCTCGCGCGTCGAGTTCGGAACGGATTCGACGCCGGCGCGGAAGATCTCGATGTTGAAGGCGCCGGCGAAGAAGGAAAGCGAGATGATCGCCCAGCCCACGTTCGAGATCATCGGCACCTCGAGCCAGCCGTCCGGGCTGTATTTCGGGGTGAACTGGCCCAAGGCGAAATAGAAGAACAGCAGTTGCAGCAGCGGCGGCGTATTGCGGAAGAACTGCACATAGCCCTCCACCAACCCGCGCAGAAGGCGACTTCTCGCCCCCTGCGCCCAGGCGCCCAGAATGCCGATGAGGACGGAAAAGATCAGGCAGAAGACGCTGAGCTTGATCGTCATCCACAGCCCGGTCAGCACCCGGCCCATCTGCACATCGTCATAAAGCCAGATGAAGTTCCATTGCGGCGAGGTCGCGGCAAGGTCGCGGAAATAGGTCTGGATATCCGTCAGCATCGGCGACCGGCCCTATTGCGCCAACGGGTCGGCCATCCGCTGGTGCATCTCCTCCAGGAAGGGGCTGGGCTTGACGTTCCACTTCTTTTCCAGCTCGGTCAGCGTGCCGTCGCGGTGCCAGCTGTATTGCAGGCCCGACATGATCTGGCCAAGCGCGCAGTTCTCCTCGGGCTTGGCCACGGCCAGGCCCCAGGGGGCGAAATCCTCGACCGGAAGCGAGATCTCGAAATCGTCCCAGCCGCCGGCCGCCAGGTCGGCGCCGATGGTGGTGTCGTCATAGACGAAGGCCACGCATTTCTTGTCGCGCAGGGCCTGCTTGGCCTCGGCGGCGTTGCCGAAGGCCGAGACCTTGGCGCCGTAACGCTGTTCGATCTTCTGCAGGTAGAACGAGCCCTGCACGCCGCAGATCGGCTTGTCGCGCAGGTCTTCCCAGCCGGTCATCTTCACGGCCTTTGGGGTCAGGGCGGCGGTGCCCGAGGCGTAATAGTTCGGCCCCTTGATGCCCACGATCTCGCGCCGGTCGGCGGTGTCGGTCATGGTGGCGACCATGATGTCGGTCTGGCCCTGCTGCAGGAACTGCATCCGGTTCGATGCGATCACCGGCACCAGTTCCAGCTTGACGCCCAGGGTGTCGGCCACCATCTGCGCCATGTCGATTTCCAGCCCGACGATGTTGCCGTTTGTGTCGCGATAGCCCCAGGGCTTGTAATCCGCCTTGACGCCGGCGATCAGGGTGCCGCGCTGCTGGATGCGCTTCAGCCCCTCGTTCGAGCAGGTTTCCGCAGCCGCCGCGATCGGCGCAAGCGCCACCGTCGAGGCCAGGATTGCCGTGAGAATATTTTTCATTTGCGTGACTCCCCGTTGACTCGGACATCGATAACGGGCTGGTCCCGCAAGCGTGAGAGACCAAATTATTGCCCTGCCGGGGCAATAATTTCGCCGCCCCGCGGGCGGGCGATCCGTGTCATGAAGCAGGCCGGGGCAAGGAGGGGACGATGACGGGCGCGGCAGATCGGGCGAACCCCAATGCGCGGCGGCGGTTCCTGCTGTCCGCGGCGGGGCTCGTCGCCGCGCCCCGGCTTGCGTTCGGCGCCCCCGCGCCCTGGCGGGTCGTCGGCATGCAGGAATTCCCGCCCTACAACTACCGGCGGCAGGGCCGCTTCATCGGGGCCGATGTCGACATCCTGAATGCCGCCGCCCGCCGGATGGACATCACCATGCAGATGATCCCCCTGCCCTGGCCGCGTGCGTTGCTGGCGCTCGACATGGCCGAGGCCGATGCGCTGTTCCAGCTGACAGCGACGCCGAAACGCATCCGCGACTGGCACATGATCGGCCCGCTGCGCATGACGCGGCTGGTGTTCTGCGTGCGCGGCAACTCCGACATTGCCGATGTCCCGAACGTCGATGCGCTGCGTGGCCGCTCGGTCGGCGTCGTCCGCGGCTTCACCTATACGCGCGCGTTCGACTCGGCCGCGTTCATCCACCACGAGGGCTCGTTCGACGATGCGACCAGCCTGCGCAAGCTGCTCCTGGAGCGCGTCGACCTGGTCCTGGGCGGCGAGGCCAATCTTCGGTGGGCCATTCGCCAGCTCGCGGCCGAGGACAAGTTGCGCATCCTGCCCACCGCCCTTGCCGTGCAGCCGCGTTTCGTCGGCTTTTCGCGCGACCCCGAGAGCATGCGCAAGGCCCAGCTCCTGCAGCGCACGCTGACGGCCATGACGAACGAGGGCCAGATCAGCGCCATCCTGCGCCAGTCGCTGGCGGACCTGCCATGACGCGCTGGCTGCCGGTCAGGGGCGGCATCGCCCGCCGCGTGGTTCTGGCCGGGGCCTTGGTCAGCGTCGTCTCGGGCATCGGCCTGGGCGGCGCCAGCGCGATCCTCGACCTGCGGCGCGGCATCGAGGCGGCGCTGGGGAATGCCGAGAGCGTGCTCTATTCCGCCGCGCCCCAACTCGAGCGCGCCTATTGGGACGTCGACTTGACCACCGCGCGCGCGATCCTCGACCGACTGGTCGACGATCCGCTGATCCAGTCGCTACACATCCGCGACATGAAGCTGACGCGCGAGCAGCTGGCCGCCGCGCAGATCCCGCCCCTGGGCGCGACGCGGGCGGTGCGCGGGACACTTTCGGCCCCGATGCGCTGGCTCATCGCGCCCGAGCGTCTGACGCGCCATCGCCAGATCCGACTGCAGATCCCCGGCACGGGCGAGCCGATGGCCTCGCTGAACGTCACCATCTCATTCGTCAGCTTCTACCAGGATTTCGCGCATCAGGCGCTGCGGATCGTGCTGACCTCGGTTCTGCAGGCGCTGTTGCTTGCGGGGCTGCTGTTCCTGCTGGTGCAGAAGCTGGTCATCTCGCCCCTGGGCGCCTTGGGCCGCGCGGCCCAGGCCCTGCGCAATGACGAGGGGTTCGTGCTGGACCCGCGCAGCCGGCGCCGCATCGCCCGGCGGCATGACGAGATCAGCGGCCTCGCGCAGGATTTCTCGCGCACCGTGGCCCAGATGGAACGCTATCGCGACCATCTGCGCGACGAGGTCGACACCCGCACCGCCGAGCTGCTGGTGGCCCGGAACGAGGCCTTGGCGGCCTCGCGCGCGAAATCGGCCTTCCTCGCCAATATGAGCCACGAGCTGCGCACGCCGCTGAACGCGATCACCGGCCTGTCGGAACTGCTGCTGACCGAGCGCCTGCCCACCGCGGCGCGCCGGCAAGTCGCCGACATGCAAAGCGCCGCGCGCCAGCTTCTGGGCAGCATCGACAGCGTGCTGGACCTGTCAAAGCTGGAAGCCGGCCAGATGACCTTCGAAACAAGGCCCTTTGCCGTCATCGCGGTCTATGACGAGATCATTGCCCAGACCCGGGCCCTGATCGGCCGAAAGCCCGTGACCCTTGACGGCGAGATCGCCCCGGGCGTGCCGGACATGGTCACCGGCGACCGCCAGAAGCTGGTACAGATCCTGCTGAACCTTGCCAGCAACGCAGTAAAGTTCACGCCACGGGGCCGGATCGCGCTACGCATCTCGGCCCGGGGCGGCCGCCTGCGATGCCTGCTGGCCGATACCGGCGCCGGCATCGATCCCGACAGTCACGAGACCATCTTCTCGGCCTTCGCGCAGGCCGACGACACCATCTCGCGCGAGGTATCGGGCACCGGGCTGGGTCTGTCCATCGCCCGGCACATGGCTTCGGGCATGGGCGGCACGCTGGGGCTGCGCAGCCGGCCGGGCCGGGGCAGCGTCTTCACCCTCGCCCTGCCGCTGCATGCCGCCGCTGCGCCGCCCGCGTCCGCCCAAGGGCTGCGGCCGCTGCTCGATATCGCCGCCGGCCCGGCGCGGGACCGGCTGTCGCGGATGCTGGACCGGCTGCCGCTGGCGCAAGGCGACGGTGCGCCCGTGCTGCGGCAGTCGGCGACAGGATATGAACTGCAAGCCGGGCCGGGGAGGGCCGAAGCCCTGCCTGCCGTGCTGACCCACCGCGAGCTTTTGCAGGCCATCGTGCATGTCACCCGCGATACGGCGGTCGGTGAAGCATCCGGTCACGCGCTGGCCCTGCGCGAAAGGTCCGTCCTGCTGATCGAGGACAGCCGCATCAACCGCGAGGTGATCGACGCCCTGCTCCGCAAGCTCGGCGCCCGCGTCGCCGTCGCCTCGGGCGCGCGCGAGGGGCTGGCGATCCTGGAGCGCAGCACGCCCGATGTCGTCATCACCGACCTGCACATGCCCGAGGTTGACGGCTTCGCCTTGCTGCGCGTCCTGCGCGAAAAGGGGGTGGAACTGCCGGTGATCGCTTCGAGCGCGGATGTCTCGGCGGTTACGCGGCGGAATTGCATCGAGGCGGGTTTCGCCGACTTCCTCGCCAAGCCGATCACCGGCGCGGCGCTGGCCGAGATCTTGGGCCGGGCGCTCGACAAAACCATGCCCGCGCTCGACCGGCAGATGCTGGCCCGTGCCACTGCCGGCGACGACACGCTTGCCGGGGGCTGGCTGTCGCACCTGCCGGCCGAGATCGCCCATTGGCGCGCCCGGCTGGCGTCGGATGCCACGCTGACCGATACGCTGCACATGATCCGGGGCGCCGCCTTGCAGCTGGGCGCGGTCGAGCTGGCCCGCGTGGTCGAGGAAAGCCCCGTCGACCGGGCGCGGATCGACGCCGCGATGGACCGGCTTCTGGCCTTGGCGCCCGTGCCCGTAGCGCCATCACCCGCCGGCCCGGATGACGCGACCCTGCGGGAATGCATCGCGGCGCTGGACGCCAACGAGATGCGCGGCTTTGACTTGCTGCGGACCGTCCTGCCCCGCCTGCCGGACGAGTTGCGGACCGAGGCCGAGGCGATGAGCGAGCGGCTGGACTTCCGCGGCGCCGGCCGGATCCTGCGGCAGGCTCAGTCCGCCTGATCGTTCAGGATTCCCTGGATGGTGGCAAGCCGCGCCTCGGCGCGCTCCAGCCGGTCGGCCCGGCGACGCATCACGTCCTCCAGCGCCGCGGTGGTCTTGCGCAGGTCAAGCTGGACCCGGATGCGCGCCAGCAGAACCGGAGGAGCAAAGGGGCGGACGATGTAGTCGCAGGCCCCGGCGGCAAAGCCCTCGGTCTCGTCCTCGGTGGTGTCGAGGCTGGTCAGGAACAGGATCGGGACATTCGCCAGGCGCGGGATCGCCTTGATGCGGCGGCACAGCGCATAGCCGTCCATCCCGGCCATGCGCACGTCGAGCATGATCAGCTCGGGGCTGCCGCCCGCCATGATCCACGACAGCGCCTCGTGCGGGTCGGTATGGGCGATGACCTCATACTGGCCGCGCAGGACGTCATGCAGGCGCCGGATGTTTGCGGGCAGGTCGTCGACGATCAGGATCTGCTCGGCCTCGGCATCCTCTCCGGACACGGCGGCGGCTTCCTCGGCCTCGTCGCCGCGGATCGCATGCGAGGCCAGCGCGATATTCTCGAGGCTGCCCGAGACGGTGCGGAAATAGTTCGCGCTCCATTCCCGCAGGACCGTGCTGTTCGCCGCGCGCTCGAACAGCGACATGCCCAGATGGGATTCCAGCGCGCGGATCTGGCGGCTGACCGCCTCGCGCGAGACGTTGAGCTCGCGCGCGGCCTCCGAGAAGCTGCCCAGTCGCGCCGCAGCCTCGAAGGCGACGAGGCTTGTCAGGGGCGGAAGGTTCTTCTTGAGATTGTCCATGGCAATGCCGTCGCAGACGCTTCCGCCTCAGCCCGCCGAGACCGAGAGGTCGAAGTGCTCGACCGCCGGATCGACCCGGAACAGCACCTTCTCGACCCGGTTGCGGGTCAGCACGTAATGGTCCACGGCCAGCTGGTCGGCCAGTTCCACGTCCTGCGCCGCGATCGCGTCGTAAAGCACGCGGTGCTGGCGCTCGGTCTCGGCCAGATGGCCGGCCAGTTCCTCGCGCGTGGTGGGGCCGAGGTATTCGACCGTGCTGGTCTGGGCAAAGCACGCCCGGGCCAGCCGGATCGTGCCGAGCAGCGCGCTGTCGTAGAAGGCCGCGAAATGCCGGTTGTGCGCCGCCCTCGAGATGGCGAGGTGGAAGCGCAGGTTTGCCTCGGACCGCTCGACCCCGTTCGAGACGTCGGTGCTCTGCTCGAATTCCAGCATGGCTTCGCGGATGGCGGCCAGATCGGCATCGTTGCGATGCTCGGCGGCAAGCCGGTGGATCAGCCGGCTGGAAACCAGCAGCGCGTCGTAGAGCTTGGGCACCTCGTCGAAATCCATGGTCGCGACGATGGCCTTGCGGCCGTGGCGCTGGACCAGGCCGTCGGAAATCAGCTGGATGATCGCCTCGCGGACCGGGGTGCGCGACACCTCCATCTGCTCGGCAAGATCGGCCTCGTCCAGTACCAGCCCGGGCCGCAACTCCAGACGCAGGATGGCCTCGCGCAGCCGCCGCGCGACCTTCTGGCCGTCCCTCTCATCCACCGCTTTGTTTACCATGGCCCGAAACATGTTCCCTGAGTCATCCGAATGAAGGAGCATGACAGGCCGGACCCGTCAAGGCCACCCCCGCCGCGCCTTCGGCCTGGACCGCGGTCCAGGCACCGTCGCAGGCGGCGGAGTCCGCAATCGCCGCCATCGCTGCGACGCCGGCAAGGGCCTGCGATGCGGTCACCGGATAGGGCGCGTTCCACGCCACGGCGCGGGCGAAGGCGTCGAGCTCCTGCGCCAGGCTGTCGCTGGCGGCGAAGCCTTCGCTGTGCGGCGTCCCCGAAAGATCGGCGGTGACCAGCGTGTGCTGGTCAGGCATCTGCGCCCAGCCCTGTCCGCCGAACAGGTGCAGACGCCAGAAGCTGGCCGTCGACATCAGGGTCGACAGGCTGCCCGTGGCGCCCGAGGCGAAGTCGAGCGCGACATTGGTCACGTCCCTGAGGTCCGAAGGCACCGCGACATGGCGGCTGATCGCCGCGACCCGCCGCACCGGCCCCAGCAGCGCGATCATCGCATCGAGAATGTGAACCCCCATCGCCGCCATGCCGCCCGCCGGGTTTTCCGCCGTGTCGCCGCGCCACATCCCGGCCGTGTATTGATAGCCGAAGCTGCCGGAAAACGCGCCCTCGACATGCAGAAGCTGGCCGAGGCCGCCGTCGCAGGCGATCTGCTCCATGCGTCGGAAACCGGGCAGGAAGCGGCGATTGAACCCGACGCAAAGCCTGATCCCCGCCGCCTCGGCCGCGGCGGTCGCGGCCTGGGCATCTTCGAGTCGCAGCGCCAGCGGCTTTTCGACAAACACATGCTTTCCCGCCTCCGCCGCCTGAATGATCTGCCGGGCGTGCTGGCTGTGCGGCGTAGCCAGGACCACCGCGTCGATCCGGGGGTCCGCCAAGACTTCCTCGTAGCTGCCGAACAGGCCGAGGCCGCGGTCCCGGCACCAGGCGTCGGCCTTTTCCGGGCTGCGCGTGGCGCCATGGGTCAGGCGCAGGGCCGAGGCCGGGTTGGCGATATTGGCATCCGCAAGCGCCTGTCCCCAGCGGCCCAGGCCGATGATCGCGGCACGGATCTCGCCGCTCACAGCTTGGCCCCGCCGTCGATGACAATGGCGCCCCCGGTCATGAAGGCGGACAGGTCCGAGGCGAGATAGACCGCAAGCTCGGCGATCTCGGCCGGGGTGCCCATGCGGCCCAGCGGCTGCCGGGCGCCGAAGGCCTGGCGCGCTGCGGCGCTGTCCGCCATGGCCTCGATCCGGGCGGTCATCGACGGCGTCTCGACCGCCGAGGGGCAGATCGCATTGCAGCGGATGCCCTGCGCCGCATAATCCAGCGCGACCGATTTCGTCATGCCGATCACCCCGGCCTTGGTCGCGCCATAGGCGAAGCGGTCCGGCGCCGCGCCGATCGAGGAGATGACCGAGGCGATGTTGACGATGCTGCCCCGCCCGGCCTGCGCCATCAGCCCCAACGCCGCCCGCATCATCAGGAAGATCGAGGTCATGTTCAGGTCAAGCGAGCGCCGCCAGTCGTCGGCCGTGCAATCGGTCAGCCTGCCGACCGCGACCATGCCGGCGCAGTTCACCTGCACATCCAGGCGGTCGAGCCCAGCGTGAAAGCCCTGGACCGCATCCGGGTCGGTCGCGTCGACCCGTGCGATCCGAAGGCCGGGATGCTCCCGCGCCAACAGCTCCAGCTCCGCCTCGTCTCGGTCCAGGGCATGGACACCAGCCCCTTCGCGCAGGAAGGCCAGCACGGTTTCGCGCCCGATGCCCGCCGCCGCGCCGGTGACGACGCAGACCTTGTCCTTCAGCCGTGTCATCTTGTTTCCCTATTTGTTGAACAGGTGGTCGGGCAGCCACAGCACGATCTCTGGAAAGACCGTGATCAGCGCAACGCCCAGGCACATCAGCAGGAAGAACGGCACGCAGGCCGAGATGATGCGCGTGATCGAGGACCGGGTCAGATCCTGCAGGATGAACAGGTTGAAACCCACGGGCGGGGTGATCTGCGCCAGCTCGGCCATCAGGATCAGGAAGATGCCGAACCAGATCGGATCGAAGCCGGCCGCCACGATCAGCGGCAGGGTGATCGGCAGGCTCATCACCGTCATCGAGATGCCCTCAAGGAACATGCCCAGCAGCAGGTAGAACAGCACGAGGATGGCGATGAGCTGATAGGGCGACAGCTGCAGCCCGTCGATCACCTGGGCGATATTGTGCGGAACATGCATGAAGCCCATCGCCGTCGACATGAAGGCCGCCGCGATCATGATCGCCGAGATCATGCAGCTGGTATGGACGGAAGCCTTGAGGCTGGAGACGAAGACGTCCCAGTTCAGTTGCAGCGTGCAGGCCGCGTAAAGCAGCGTCGCCGCCACGCCGATCGCCGCCGTTTCCGAAGGCGTGGCAAGGCCGGAATAGATTGCCCCCAGCACGACGCCGATCAACAGGCCGATAGGGGCGAGGTTGCCGATCCCGACCATCACGTCGCGCAATGTCGGCGCCGAAGTGTCGGCGGGCGCGACGCTGGGCCGGATGAGGCTGCAGATGATGACGAATGTCGAATAGATGCCCGCGATCATCAGGCCCGGGATCAGCCCCGCGGCAAACAGGCGCGAGATCGACACCTCGGCCAGCACACCATAGACGATCATCATGATCGAAGGCGGGATCAGCAGGCCCAGGCTGCCCGCGCCCGCCAGCGAGCCATAGGAGAGGGCGCTGGAATAGCCGCGGCTTTTCAGCTCGGGAATGGTGATCTTGCCCACCGTCGCGGTCGTGGCGGCGCTGGAGCCGCAAATCGCCGCAAAGACCGCCGATCCGAAGATGTTTGTATGCAGCATCCGCCCGGGCAGGTAATAGGTCAGGGGCGAGAGGCCCTTGAAAAGCCGGGTCGAGACATCCGTGCGCAGGATGATCTCGCCCATCCAGATGAACATCGGAATGGCCGAAAGCTCCCATGCGGTCGAGGAGCGGATGACAAGCGGGCCAAGGATCGTGCCAATGCGGTGCAGCGGCATGTCGATGAAGAAGGCGAGCCCGGTGACCGAGACGAGCAGCAGCCCGGCAAAGACCCAGACGCCGATCCCCAGGAAGAAGATGACCAGGGCGAGGACGCCGAAGGCGACAACCAGAGATTCCAATTCCTACTCTCCCTCGATCTGTTCTTCGGGAACGCCATTGAGAACCGTGTCGAACGCCGAGGCGACGAGCTGGATCAAGAAGATGACCAGGCCGGCGAAGATCGCCGCGGCGATATACCAGGTCGGGGTCGGAACAAGCCCGGGACTGACCGAACCGCGCATGTAGTCGCGGGCCAGGATCAGCCAGACGAAGCGGGCCATGAAGGCGAAGACCGCAAATGTCGCCGCCAGGCAGAACAGCTCGACGGCGATCGCGGCATTGCCCCGCAGATGCCGGCGCAGCAGGCTGACGCGGACATGCTTGCGGTTGGCGAAGGTATGGCCCAGCGCAAGGAAGGCCATGGCGCCGGTCGCATAGCCGACGAATTCCCCCATGGTATTAGTCGAACTGGCGAAGAAGTTCCTCAGCACGATTTCCAAGATGATATGGACGACGATATAGACCAGAAGCAGCGCGGCGATCGCCATCCCTGCCCCTGAACATGCCGCGGAAACGCGGTTGATCGCATGCGAAAGCATGATTGACACCTCAGCAAGGGGTTGCAGGCCGGGGGCGCGCTTTCCTGCGCCCCCGGGGGCCCATCAGGAACCGCGCTTGGCGGCATATTCGTCCAGGATCTTCTGGCCGGCCGGACCCACGGCCGCCAGCCATTCGTCATAGACCTCTTTGCCCGATTGCTTGAGGAAGGCCAGGAACTCCGGCGGGATGTCGGTCACGATGGTCACGCCATGGGCCTGCATCTCCTTGAAGTTCTCGGCCACGCGCAGTTCGAGATCGGCCCAGGCCGCGTCGCTGGCCTTCTGCGCCGCGTCGCGGATGATCTGCTGCTGCTCGGGGGTCAGGGCGTCGTAGACGTCCTTGTTCATGTGGGTCATGTTCAGCGCCATCGAATAGTTCACCGGCGTGAAATGGTCGAGGAACTCCCAGAACTTCGAGCTTGCCCCGCCATCGGCCGAGGTCAGGACCGAGTTGATGCTGCCCGCGGCAAGCTGCGGCACGGTGTCGGCCCAGCTGATCTGCACGGCGGTCGATCCCGCGTTGGTCATGGTTCGCACGCCGCTGGCGTCCCAGCCGCGGATCTTCAACTCCGCCATGTCGCCCTGCGCGGTGACCGGCTTCTTGGCCCAGATCCCCGAGGGCGGCCAGGGCGTCGCCCAGAGCAGGACCTGGTTGTGCTTGGCGAAGACCTCTTCGTAATGCGGCCGGGCGACCTCCCAAAGCAGTTTCGCGTCCGCATTCGACCCGGCGATGAACGGCAGCGACGACAGCAGGAACAGCGGCTCGATGCCCGAAAGCGAGGTGGTGATGGTGTCAGCCATGTCGAGCGCACCGTCGCCCACCGCGTCGAACTGGTCGACCGACTTGTAGCCGATCGACCCGCCATAATGGCCGGTGATCTTGATGTCTCCGCCCGAGGCCTGGTCGACGGCGTCGATGAACACCTTGTCGGCCTGGCCCATGATGGTGGATTCGCCGTACTCATTGGCAAGATCCATGGTGACGCTTTGCGCAAAGGCAGCCCCCGCAAGGGTGGTGAGGGCGAGCGTTGCGCCCAATATGCTGTTTCGCATCATTATCGTTTCCTCTCTGTTGGCGTTATGTCGAAGTCAGGTGTCGTCGATCACGCGACCTTTTCCACGCAATAGTTGCGGGCGACGAATTCCTCGGTCAGCTTTTCCGAAACGATGTCGCGGTGAAGCGCCTCCGGCGCGCGTTCGGCGGGATCGCCGTAGCCGCCGGCGCCGGGCGTCTCGATCACCACCACGGTCTCGTCGGTGACGAAGATCCCCGAGATCTTGGACGGCAGCTCTTCCCTTGCGCCGTCGTCCTTCCTGAGGTGGAAGCTGCCGGCCGCGCCCGGCTTGCCGCCAAAGATGCCCCAGGGCCGGTGACGGAACCGCTCACCCACGCCGTTGAATTCGCACAGGTGGCCGATGGGACGGATGGCGCGGCGGATGCCCATGCCGCCGCGGAACTTGCCCGCACCGCCGGAATCCTGGATCAGCGCGTATTCCTCGACCCGAAGCGGATATTCCAGCTCGATCGCCTCGACAGGCAGGTTGGCGGTGTTGGTGATATGGACCTGCACGCCGTCCTTGCCGTCCTTGGTCGCGCGCGCGCCCATGCCACCGCCCAGCGTTTCCAGATAGACATAGGAGCGGCCGGTCCGCGGGTCGGTGCCCGCAAACACCGCCGAGGTATTGGCGCCGTTCGCCGCGCCCACCACCCGGTCAGGCAGCGCCTCGGCAAAGGCGCCCAGCACCACGTCGACGACGCGCTGGCAAGAGTTGGCGCGCATGGCGACGCCGGCGGGATGCCTGCAGTTGACGAAGCTGCCCGGCTCGGCCTCGATGCCGATCGCGTCGAAAATGCCCTGGTTATTCGGCACCTCGGGGTCGAGCAGCGCCTTCAGCGCATAGCAGACCGCCGATTTCGTGGTGTTCAGCGTCATGTTGAAGTTGCCCGCCACCTGCGGCGACGTGCCGGTGAAATCAAACACCACCTTGTCGCCGCGCTTGCGCACGGTCAGGGCGATCCTGACGTCGAGCGTGCCCAGGCCGTCATCGTCCATGACGTCCTCGAAGCGGTAGTCCCCGTCGGGAATGCCCGAAATCGCCTTGCGCATGCGCAGGTTCGTCCGTGTCACGATCTCGTCGCACAGCGCGACAAGATGGTCGGCGCCGTAGCGCGTCACCATCTCTCCGATGCGCTTCACGCCCAGCTTCACCGCTGCGATCTGGGCGTTCAGGTCGCCCAGCCGCTCGTCGGGCAGCCGCATGTTCAGCAGCATGAAGCGCATGATGTCGTCCTGCAGCCCGCCCTTGCGGAACAGGCGCAGGATCGGGATGCGCAGGCCTTCCTTGTAGATCTCGTTCAGGCCCCCCGACATCGAGCCGACCGATGCCCCGCCGACATCGGCATGGTGGACGATATTGGCCACGAAGCCCAGCAGGCGGTCGCCGTCGAAGATCGGCATCGCCATGTTGATGTCGGGCAGGTGCGAGCCGCCCGCGACATGGGGATCGTTCGCGATGAAGATGTCGCCCGGGGCCAGCGTGTCGGAATACTGGTCCAGGATCAGCCCGATCAGCCCCGACATGGACGCCAGGTGGATCGGCAAGGCATTCTCGGCCTGCACGATCAGCCGGCCGCGGGCATCGGCGATGGCGGTCGAATGGTCGTGACGCTCCTTGATATTGGTCGAGAAGGCGCTGCGCATCAGCGTCAGGAAGCATTCGTCGGCCACCGAGCGCAGGCTGTTCCAGCTGATTTCGATGGTGATGGGATCAAGCGTGACGGGCTCAGCCATTGGTGCGTTCCATGATCATGTTCATCGCGCCGTCAACCCGGACCGTCCAGCCCGGCGGCACGAGGGTTGTGGTGTCGAACTGGGTGATGAGGGACGGCCCATCGATCGAGGCGCCCTCGGCAAGGCCGTCCCGCTGATAGACCGGCGTTGACAGGAAGCCGGTCTCCTCGAACCAGATCTGCTCGTACGAGACCGGGTCGGGACTTCCCTCCGGGCGCGACGCTTCGAGCGTCTGCTTGGAAAATTCCATCGTCGCGCGGATGCGCACGTTGACTACCTCGACCCCGGCATCCGGGTTGAAATGGCCATAGGCTATCTCGTGTTGCTGGAAGAACGTCTGCTTCAGCTCCTCGACCGAGGGAAGTTCGGGCGCGTGGCGTGCCGTGGCAAGCTCGACCGGAAGCTCGTAGTTCTGGCCGATATAGCGCAGGTCCAGGATGACGGTCTGGCTGCGGTTGACGATATAGTCGTCTTCCTCGCCCAGCCATTCCTCGGCGCGGGCGCTCAGCTCCCTTATGGCGGCGTCGATCATCGAGACATCGCCGTCCAGCGGGCAGGGACAGGTGGTCACGTAGTTTTCCTGAAGGTCCGAGACGATCAGCCCTTCGGCGCAAAGGATGCCGGGCGCGCGCGGCACCAGGATGCGGCGCATGGCCAGGATGTCGGCGACATCGGCGGCGTGCAGCCCGCCCGCCCCGCCAAAGCACATCAGCGTGTAGTCGCGCGGATCCTGGCCCTTCTCGATCGAGACGGCGCGGATGGCACGGGCCATGTTCGAGGCGGCGATGCTGACGATGCCATGCGCCGCCTTTTCCAGCGACACGTCCAGCGGCGCCGCGATCTTTGCGATGGCCCCCCGGGCAAGGTCGCTGTCGATCTTGAATCCGTCAGCCAGGCGCGCCGGCAGGCGGCCAAGGACGACGTTGGCATCCGACACCGTCGGCAGGTCGCCGCCGCGGCCATAGCAGGCGGGGCCCGGAACGGCCCCCGCGCTCGTCGGACCGACCTTGAGCAGCCCGTCCGCTCCCAGATGGGCGATCGAGCCGCCGCCCGCGCCGACCGTATGGATGTCGACCGTTGGCAGGCGGATGCGGAAGCCTGCGATGTCGCGCAGGTTCGACTTGCCCACCTTGCCGCCCTGGATCAGGGCAACGTCGGTGCTGGTCCCGCCGATGTCGAGCGTGATGATGTTCTCGATCCGCGACATGGCCGCGGCGGCCTGCGCGCCGACCGCCCCGGCCGCCGGCCCGGACAGCGCCGTGCGCACCGGAAAGCGCGAGGCAAGCTCGATGGACATCAGCCCGCCCGCGGATTGGAAGATCCCCAGCGCCGCCCGCGGCGCCGCCTTGCGGATCGCGGCGCTGAGCCGGTCCATGTAGCGGCTGACCTCGGGTTGCAGGAAGGCATTGATGACGGTGGTCGAGAAGCGCTCGTATTCGCGGAATTCCGGGTGGACCTCGCTCGAGATCGAGACATAGCGGCCGGGATAGGCCTTGCGCAGCGCCGCGGCCAGCCGCTGTTCATGCGCGGGGTTGAGGAACGAGAAGATCAGGCAGACCGCGATGGATTCCACGTCATCCATCGGGCCGAGCTCGGCGATCACCGCCTCGATCTCGGCATCGGTCAAATCGACGATAGCCTCGCCCTGCGGGCCGGTGCGTTCCAGAACCTCGACGCGGTTCTCGCGCTCGACCAGCGGCGGCTGGGCGTCGGTTTGCAGATCGTAGATCGCGGGACGGACCTGGCGGCCGATTTCCAGCAGGTCGCGGAAGCCCCTGGTCGTGACCAACCCCGTCTTCGGCCCCTTGCGCTGCAGCAGGGCATTGGTCGCCACGGTGGTGCCATGCGCGAAGCGCGCGATATCCTCTCCGGCGATGCCGGCCTTCTGCTGCAGCTCAGCCAAGCCGTTCAGAATGGCCTCCGATGGATCATGAGGGGTGGACGGGCGCTTATGCAGGACAGAGCGCCCCGTTGACAGTTGTCGCGCCGAAAAGTCGGTGAAAGTCCCACCGACATCGACTCCGATCACCCAGTTTCCCATCCCGTATTCCCTTGAACTTATTGGACTATGCGCCCCTTGCCACAGCGAGTCGCTAGTGGGCGGCTGCATTTCAGTATGCAAATGGGATTCTGAGTGTCAAATAAATTTCGCCGTTCGGTATGTAAAAAGTATTCTGAAATAGCGGTCTGCCGTTGGAGATCGACCACAGTTTGGCCGAGGATCTGCATGCGAAGGACCGCACAGGCACGCCTTCATTGATCGGGTGCTCTCTCTGCCGAAGGCTTGGACGGACGATCCCTAACAACGCCGCAAGGCCCATGCGCCGGAGCAATCGGCTTTCGGCAGGCGCGAGCACCAAGGGAGGGTGCTTTCATGACTGGGCCAATATCGAACTGGCCGATAGCGATGCTGCGGATTTCGAAGCGGATTTCGGCGAGCGCTGGACCCGAGGTCTGCTGACCGGCGGAACATCGCTGACGGCGACCCGAACGCTACCGGCTTCGTGTCTGATTGGCTCGGGCCTAGATTTCATCGCACCGCTCGAATGTAGGAGCCGGTGAAGCCCAGCTTGACGAGATCGGCATGCATCTGCTTCAGCGTCCGTCGCTGCTTGCGCGACTTGCCGGCTTCCGTCTTCAGCCAACCGGTCAGCTTCTCGGAAAAAGGATCAAGCTTGCTCGGCCGGTCCGGCGTGGCGAACTTCGGCTCGATCGTGCCTTCCGCCAGGTGCTTGGTAATCGTGTTGCGCGACAGGCCGGTGCGCCGCGCGTTCTCGCGGACCGACAGCTTCTGCCGCAAGTGCATGCGTCGAATGATGTTCAAAAGTCTCATGTGGATCATTCCCGTTACCCCCGCCGCTCATTGCTTGGGGAAAGGTTCACATGGCTCAATTCTCAGTGGAAATTACGCCCCTATTGGAGTGAACCCCACGAGCTGGACCACGGGATCCTGAAAAACTGATACACTGAACGGGCCTTGATCGGAGAAAGTTCATGGCATCACGAAGTCCCTACCGTCGGCATTCGACGCCTTTCAAGCTGCAGCTCTGCCAAGACATCCGCGCCAGGGTGATCGGCCGGCGGGATGCGCAGCGCACGCACCAGATCTCCGCCAACCTCATCCACCTGTGGCTGACGCAGTTTGATCGGGGCGAACTGAATGACGAGGAAGCAGAGGCGAGCGTCATCTCCGAGTATGAAGCTCGCATCGCCGCGCTCGAGCGGAAGGTAGGTCAGCTGACGATGGAGCTTGATCTTGTCAGAAAAAACACCGAGGGTGCTGACCGCGAACGGCAGCGAAAGATCCTTTGTGATCAGCGGCCCCCGGGCTGCTCTGTCAGACAGGGGTGCCAAGCCATGAACCTGCCGCGCAGCACCTTCTACTATCGCGCGATGCCCTCTGAGACCGAGCCAACGGACGCGGAAATCATCGCCTTGGTCGAAGACATCCAGGACGAGTTCCCGTGCTACGGCTATCGGCGTGTGACGCATGAGTTGCGCCGCCGAGGGCTCATCGTGAACCACAAGAAAGTGGCGCGGATCATGCGGTTGGCTGGATTGGGTGTAAAACCGCAGCGGCGCTATATGCGCACGACGGACAGCCGTCATGACCAGCCGATCCATCCGAACCTCTATCGAAACAGGATCCCGATCGACCTGACCAGGTCTGGGTGGCGGACTTTACCTACATTCGTGTCGCCCAAGGCCTCTGCTACCTCGCGGTCATCCTCGACGCTTGCAGCCGCAACGTCGTGGCTATGCGCAGTCACAGCGCCTGGACACACCGCTCGCGCTGGCCGCCCTGCAATCAGCCGTCACGAGCAGGAAGCCGCCGCCGGGATGCATTCATCACACGGACAGGGGCTGCCAATACGCATCCCAGCTCTATCGCGATGCCCTGGATGCTGCAGGTTTGCTCGGCTCGATGAGCAGCGTCGGGAATCCCTATCACGCCCAGGCCGAAAGCGTCATGAAGACCCTGAAGGTCGAGGAGGTCTATCTCGCCGGTTACGAAACCTTCGCGGATGTCGCCGGTCGATTGCCAGTCTTCATCGAGCAGGTCTACAATTCCCGAAGACTGCATTCAGCCCTCGGCTACCGTCCGCCCGAGGAATTCGAAACGCTAATCGCCCAGAAGGCGGCTTAGGTCATGTTGACAAATGGCGGAGCCAGAGGCGGATCGACGTGATATCGATGAAGCCAAGGAAGCTTTCGGCGGTCTTGTCGTAGCGGGTGGCGACACGGCGAGCGTTCTTGAGCTTGTTGAAGCACCGCTCGACAAGGTTCCGCAGCCGGTAGAGCCTGCGATCGACAGCGACACGGAGCCTGCGAGACTTGCGCATCGGGACCACCGGCAGGATGCTACGCGCCTCCATGGTTTTGCGAACCTTGTCGGAGTCATAGCCGCGATCGGCCAGCAGGATGCAAGGCTCCGGCAGGTTGTCGTCCATGACCAGATCAAAGCCCAGGTAGTCCGATGTCTGGCCCGGCGTGATGTCCGACCTCATTGGCAGCCCGGCAGCATTGACGCGCAGGTGGACCTTGGTCGTGAAACCACCTCTTGAACGGCCAAAACCCTGTCTTGGAGTCCCCCTTTTGCGCCCGCTGCCTGATGATGGGCGCGGATCACGGTGCTGTCGATCATCTGGAGCGCATCCGGCACGATCCGACTTTCGTTCAGCGCTTCGAGGATCTGCTCCCACAACCCCGCCAGGGTCCAGCGCCGGAACTGGCGGTAGACACTGGACCACTTCCCGAACTCTTCTGGGAGGTCGCGCCAAGGAGAGCCGGTCCGCGCGATCCAGAAAATCCCATCAAGAACAAGGCGGTGATTTGCGGGCTTGCGCCCGTTCGGGGCGCGCACGGCCAGAATGAAGCGCTCATGAAACGCCCATTCCTCGTCCGACATCAGGTCTCGTGCCAAGCTGGTCTCCATTGCAGGTACCAGCTTGAATCACGATCAGGCCACCCTGTGAATCCCTTTTGTCAACACCACCTAGTTCTATGGAACCCCGTGGTCCAGCTCGTGGGGTTCACTCCAATAGGGGCGTAAAATACCACGTATGGCCGGAAGGGTGTGTTGCCGCCAAATCCCCCCTCGGCCTGCCGTGGCTTCCGCTAGAATCCATCGCGCCCGCGGTGGTGTTCATGGCCAGCGACGATGCCAGCATGGTCTCGGGCGCCGCGTACGATGTCACCGAGGGGACAGCCAATAACACCGCCTGAGCTGGAACGTCGGACACGCAATGTGGCTTGATCGGGTACAACCTGCAGGCCGCTGAAAACAATCGTCGATCCAGAACGGTTTCCCTTCATCCCAGCTTCGCTGCCCGGCCTCGCGCTTTTGGGTGCAGGGGGCGTGTGGCCCACTAGGTTCGTCATCGTCGCGCCGCTGGCAGATGAGGCAGTCTGACGAGGTTGTTGGCGGATATCCCGACCGGCCTCGCTATGTGAATCCCTTGTAGGCTTGCCGGAGCGCGGCTTCATGGATCATCCCCGACAGCGTCACCAGGTCGAACACCGGCAGCGCCAGGGCCTGCTGCAAGCTGCAGGCAAAGGGCGGCAGGTCGGTGCATTCCAGCACGATTGCCCGGATCGCCGGATTGCGGGCGACAAGGGCGCGTCCGGCGGCGATGACCTCGGCCTCCACCTTGTCCAGATCCATGTCATTGCGTTCATTGCGCAGGATGACGCTGGCGAATTCCTGCGTGTCCTCCAAGCCCTGGATTTCCAGCGGCACCCCATCCGCCCCGACGCCGGCCAGATGGCGCGCCGTCAAGGCGGCGGCCGAAGCCGTCAGCACACCGACGGGCGCGCGGGTCATCTGCCAGACCAGCGGCACCTGGATCAGCGAAGACAGAAAGACGGGAATGCGTACGGACTCGGCGATTTCGCGCTGGAACAGCGCTAGGAACCCGCAAGAGCCTGTGATCGCGTGGACGCCCTGGCGTTCCAGCCTTTGTGCCGCCTCGATCAACCGTCCGACCATGGCCGGGCTTGGGCGGTTCAGCAGTTCCGGGACGGTGATGCCGTCGAGGATCTCGTAGGCGGTGGTGAACGGCAGGCTGGAGGGATTCTTGATATGCCCCGGCGGCTTCGGGAAATAGCTTTCCAGCGAAAGCACGCCGATGGAAATGCCGCAGATGTTGCGGCCGCCGCGTTGCAAGGTCATGCGGATTTCTCCTGTGGTCCAAGAAGGCGGAAACGGTCGGCGCGGAAGGGGGCCAGATCGACCGAAGGCATTTCGCCGGCCGCGAGTTGGGCGATCAACCGGCCGGTGGGCGCGCCCCCGGACAGGCCGAGATGACTGTGGCCGAAGGCCAGCAGAATGTCGGGGCATCCCGGCATCCGGCCGATCACCGGCAGAGAATCCGGCAAGGACGGGCGGTGGCCCATCCACTCGGTCGCATTTTCGACATTCAGCGCCGGGAAGATCTCTTGGCCCAGAACCGCCAGGTTGCGGGCGCGCCGATGGTCCGGCGCGGCGCGCAGGCCCGCCAGTTCGACGGTTCCCGCGAGGCGCAGGCCGCCTTCCATGGAATTGGCCACCACCATGCGACCGGCCTCCATCAGCGTATTGTTGACCCGCACACCGGAGTCGGGAACGGTCAGATGATAGCCCCGCTCGGTTTCCAGCGGGATGCTCAGCCCAAGCGGCCGCAGCAGCCTCGCTGACCACGCCCCGGCCGCGACAACGACCTTGGCAAAGGCAAACCCGCCTTGCGGAGTTTCGATCTGAATACCGCCGGGGCCGGGACGCAGCCCGGCGACATCGCGCCGCAACACCTGCCCACCTTGGCGGACCACGCGCTCTGCCAGCACGCGCAGAAGCCTTTGCGGATTGACGCTGTGACCCTGCCCGTGGATCACCACCGCCTTGCGATAGCGCGGCGAGACATCGGGTTCCAGTTCGCGCAACGCGCCGGCCCCGACAAGCTCGATATTCGCGCCCCTTTCCCGCCGAAGCCGCAGGCCGAGCGCGTTGAGGTCGGCCTGCGCCTCATCGCGGTAAAGCTGGATATAGACGCAGCGCCGGACCAGGTCCTCGTGCCCGCTGCCGCGCAGCAGGTCTTCGTAAAGATCGACGGTCGGCGCATAGAGGCTGCGCAGCGCGTCGGCCTGTGTCGCGATCCTGCCCGGCCGGCCGGCATGCAGAAAGCGCGCCAGCCAGGGCGCGGCCGCCGGCAGATGGCGCAGCCGGATCGCCATCGGTCCCAACGGGTCCAGCAGCCAGCCTGGGACCGATTTCCACAGCCCCGGCAGGGATTCCGGCACGCAGGACCATGGTGAAAGGTTTCCGGCATTGCCGTATGAGGCCCGCTGGTCGTCGGTTCCGGCCCGGTCCAGGATGGTGACGCGAAAGCCCTTTTCCTGAAGGAAAAGCGCCGCGCAAATGCCAATGATACCGCCGCCGACGACGGCGATGCTTCGTTCGTCCGGTGTCATGTTCATTCCGAATTATGAGTGCTGCCGGAACCGGCCACAAGGCCCCGGGCGCGCGACAGCCGCGCGCCCGATCAGCCGGTCATTTCCGCATTTCGCCGGCCGCTTCGGCCATGATGCCGTAGGTGTCGCGCATATCCGCGACCCATTCGTCGCCGTGGCGGAAATCGACCTCGGCACCGATATTCTCGAAGGCCTTGACGACCTGGGGGTCCTGCATCGCCTGCGCGCTGGCCTCGACCAGCTTGTCCACCACCTCTTGCGGCACGCCCTTGGGGGCGAAGATGCCCGACCAGCCTTCGAAATCACCCTTGATGCCGAAATCGGCAAAGCTGGGCACGCCGGGGTATTGGTCTGATTTCTTGTTCACGGCCAGCAGGCGGGCGCTGCCCGACTTCAAATGCGGCTCGAAGGCGGGAGGAAAGGATACGGCGGAATCGATGTGGCCGCCGATCAGCGAGACCATCGACTCGGCGGTGGTATTGGCGTGCACATAGTCGACCGTATAGCCCGCTTGCCGCGCGACGATGCCGGCAAGGATCGTCCCGGACGAGGCCGCGCCCCAGGAGCCTTGCGTCAACCGCTTGTCCTTGGCCCCCTGCACGAATGCCTCGAAGCTGCCATAGGGGCTGTCTTTGGCGACGAGGATACCCAGCGGAACCGCCGACAGTTTCACCACCGGGGTAAAGCTGTCGAAGTCATAGGACACCTCGCTGAAATTGGGCGTGACCTGCACATTGCTCAGCCCGGCGTTCACCAGCGTATAGCCGTCGGGCTTGGCGTTCACGACCTCGGTCGTGCCGATGACCCCGGTTCCGCCGGCCTTGTTGACCACGGCGACGGGCACGCCGAGGATTTTTTCGACCGCATCGGCCCAGACCCGGGTGGTCAGGTCGGAATCGCCGCCCGCGCCCCAGGGCACGATCACCCGGATGGGCTTGTCGGGAAACTCGGCCGCGGCCGGCAACGCCAGGGCGACGGTGCCGATGGCGGCAAGAAGGGCAAGCTGCTTTTTCACTCTTGATACTCCTGTTGGAAGGGGTGTCGACCGGCCGGGACCGGCTATTGGCTTGCCGCGAGGGCGCGCAGGCGCGTCTTGCGGTTCATGCGGATCGCCGACCAGACCGACAGCGCGGCAAGGGCGATGAAGCCCCAGCCGATGGGCGAGCCCAGCAGCCGCAGATAGTCGCCGCCGACGATGGACACCGCCTGGTCGAGGTTCTGCTCGAAGATCGGCATCAGGATGAAGCCGATGATGAAGGCGGCGGGGTTCAGCCCGACAAGCCGCATCCCGTAGCCCAGGACGGTAAAGACCAGCAGGATCAGGATGTCGTTCAGGCTTTGGTTGGTGGTGAAGGCGCCGATCACGGCAAAGGCGAAGACGCAGGGGAAGATGAAACAGGTCCTGACCGAGGCCACCCTCATCCAGAACCGGAAGCCGAAGCGCGCGATCACCAGCAGGAGCAGGTCCACCATCAGGAAGCCGGCGAAGATGGCGTAGATGGTGTCGGTATGCTCGTAGAAGATCGTCGGTCCCGGGGTGATGCCGTGGATCAGGAAGGCCCCCATCAGCAGCGCGGTCACGTCGTCGCCGGGAATGCTGAGCGTCAGCATCGGGATCATGCTCGACCCGCAGACGGCGTTGTTCGAGGATTCCGCCGCCGCGATCCCGTGCAGCGAGCCCTTGCCGAAGCTTTCCGGTTCCTTGGACGCGCGCTTGGCCTCGCCATAGGCCAGGAAGGCGGCGGCGCTCGACCCCAGACCCGGCAGGGCGCCGACCACGGTCCCGATGCCGGTCGACTTCAGGATCGTCCCGAAGACCGAGCGGTATTCGCGAAAGCTGAGCCGGTTGTCGGCGGGATCGGGCGAATGCCTCAGGACCAGCTCGTGCTGCGGGGTCTTGCGGCGGCGGACGCCCTCGACCACCTCGGGCATGACCAGGACCCCGATCAGCAGCGGCAGGAAGGTGAAGCCGCTCAGCAGCTCGGGAATTCCGAAGGTCAGGCGCGCCGCCCCCGTCACCGCCGACATGCCGACCATGGCGAAGAGCATCCCCAGGCAGCAGGACAAAAGCCCCCGCGGCACCGATTCCCCGGTCATCGAGCCGACGACCGTGAAGGCAAAGACCAGCAGCCAGACCTTTTCGATCGGCCCCGCCTGCAGGGACAGCAGCGAGATCGGCGCGGCCACGAAGATCAGCACCAGCGTCGCCAGCACCTCGCCGGTGACCGAGGCGTAAAGCGCAAGGCACAGCGCCTTGCCCGCCTTGCCGGCCCGCGCCAGCGCATGCCCGTCGAGCGAGGTCAGGAAGGACGCGGCAGCGCCCGGCGTATTGATCAGGATCGCCGAGATCGAGCCGCCATAGATCCCCGCCTTGTAGACCGCCAGCAGGGTCACGATGCCCACCACCGGATCGAAATAGAAGGTCAGGGGCAACATGATCGCGATGGCCATGATCCCGGAAATGCCGGGGATGGCGCCGAAGACGATGCCGACGCAGACCCCCAGCGCGATGCCCAGCATCGGCGCGGGCGCCAGGACCGCGGTGAAGCCGCCGATGATATTGCTCAGCATGGCGATCTCACAGCGACCATTCGGGCAGATAGACCCGGATCAGCTCGCGGCAGCCGTAGAAGGTGACGACCGGGACGGCGATGGAGATCGCCGCCATCGCCAGCCACGACCGGCCGCCGAGCAGGACGGCGATGGCGAACATCGCGGCCGAGGTGGCGACGACGAAGCCGAGCGTGGGCAGAAGCCACCAGTAGGCGGCGAAGATGCCGACATAGATCAGCACGCCGCCCAGCCCCTCGGTCGCGATCGTTTCCTGCGGCGCCAGCGGGCTTTGCGCGATGATCTGCCGCAAGGACGCAATCGCGATCATGGCCGCGAAGATCAGGATGAGCCCCGCCACGACGCGCGGCATGAACATCGAACCGAGCTGCGTCTCGACGCCGCCCTGAGCCAGCCCCTCGCGCGTCAGGATCAGGATGGCGGCGGCGATCAGGACCGAACCCAGCACGACATCGACGTAACGCCGGTTCATGGCTGCCTCCGCGACCGACCGATACGCGTCCCCCGGCCCGGCCCGCGATCTGCCGGGCCGGGCATCCATCTCTTCATAGTCATCGTCTTTCGGCGGAACAAAGCTGCCTCCTTGTCGCTGAGACGCCGGTTCATCCCCGCGCCTGTCTTGTTGCCGCAGGATAGGTCGTAAAAATCCATAAAGTCGAATTTGAAAATTCTTCATAGTTAAAATGTTTTCTTATAGCCTGGGTGCAATCACTGGAGGTAGCGATGAATAGCAAGCAACTTGTCGTCTTTCGCGAGGTCATGCGGACCGGCTCGTTCTCCGAGGCGTCGCGCATTCTGCACCGCACCCAGCCTGCGGTCAGCGCGATGATCGCCAGCCTGGAAGCGGAGCTGGGCTACAAGCTGTTCCTGCGGCACTCGGGCCGGCTGACCCCGGTGCCCGAGGCCCATTACCTGTTCGAGGAGGCGAACGAAATTCTGGAACGGCTGCGCAACGTCGAGCAGAACATGACCCGCATCGGCAATCTCGAACAGGGCGAACTGCGGGTCGTCTGTATGCCCGGCCCTTCTGTGATCCTGGTCCCGCAGCTTGTGACGCGCTTTCTCAAGCAGAGACGGGACGTGCGCCTTACACTTTTGACGCGCAGTTCCCTGCAGGTGCGGCATCTGGTCGCCACCCAGAAATTCGACCTCGGCCTCGCCGATCTGAGCGGTCAGGCGGCGGAAGATTCGAACCTGCTGCGGTTCGAGCCCGTGACTTACGAATGCGTGTGTGCGCTGCCGCAGGACGATCCGCTGGCGTCGCGCCCAGTCATCACGCCGCAGGACCTGAAGGAGCGCGACATCGCGGCGCTGTTTGCCACCCATTCCACCTACAGCCGCACGGCCGAAGCCTTCGCGTCACAAGACGTGCCGTTCTGTCCTCGATTCGAAACGCAATATTTTTATCCTCTGCTCTCCTTCGTCGAAGCCGGGCTGGCCTGTGCAATCATCGACCCGCTGAGTGCGGAAAGCTATCGGCTATCGCGCGGAGATGCAGGAAAAGTGACATTCCGTCCGTTTCAGCCGGTCGTCCCCTTCACCGCTGCCATCGTCATGCCGCAGCATCGCCCCTTGTCCAAGCTTGCCGAATCCTTTGCAGAGATCCTGCGCGACGATCTTGATGCCCACCAACGACGATACTCGGAACTGAACTATGGCTGACGGCACGGAGTAAATATATCCAGAGCATTTCTGACGGCCTTTGCCGCACAGGACTAGGTGTTCAGTCCCGGCATCTGGTGGATCGGATCGACGATGAATCTGTCCGGCTCTGAAGTCCAGACTTTGCAGATGTATTCGTAGGGCGTGAGACCGCTGAGCGTCTTCAGCCTGCGAGCGAAGTTGTAGGCAGCCATGAAGTCCATGAGATGTGTGCGGAGTTGGTCGTGGGTGTCGTAGTGGAAGCGTTTGACGGTAGCCTCCTTGATCGTTCGGTTCATCCGCTCGACCTGGCCATTGGTCCAAGGATGGTTGGGCTTGGTAAGCCTGTGCTCGATCCCGTTGGCTTCGCAAATCATGTCGAAGCGCATCGGCCGGGAGTAGGCAGTGTTTCGGTTCCTGGGCTGCTCGGCAAACTGGATGCCGTTGTCCGTCAGGATCGTGTGGATGCGATAGGGCACGGCTTCCAGTAGATGCTCCAGGAACTCCCAAGCGGTCTTCCTGTCAGCCTTTTCGACGAGTTGGGTGACCGCGAACTTGCTCGTTCGGTCGATGGCCACGAAGAGATAGAGCTTGCCCTCGGCCGTCTGCACTTCGGCGATATCCATGTGGAAGAAACCGATGGGATAGCGCTTGAACCGCTGACGCTTCGGCTTGTCGCCGCCGATCTCAGGCAGGCGCGAGATGCCGTGCCGCTGAAGGCACCGATGCAGCGCTGACCGTGTCAGGTGAGGGATCGAAGGCTGTAGAGCATAGAGACAGTCGTCCAGCGGCAAGAGCGTGTGACGCCGAAAGGCAACGACCATTGCTTCCTCAGCCTCGCTGAGCACGGAGGATCGGGGCTCCTTGGGCCCAGTCTTCAAATCCTCGACCGTCTCGCGGTTACGCCATTTCGCCACGGTCTTCGGATTGATCCCAAACTCCTGGCTCAGTGCCGCGATCGAAGCTTGCGATCGCTGTATTGCTGCTCGAATGGCGTGCGTGGTCGTGGCGCAGCCGTGACGAACTTGTCCCATAGTGCTTCCTTCCATTCCGACGAATGGATCGCACCATCAAACCGTGGGATCAAACA
>NZ_KQ955209.1:620809-777288 GCF_001546115.1 Paracoccus aminovorans | reverse complement strand
CTACCGCCAGTTCCGGCGCTGGACCCTGGCGGGGTTGTGGGAGCAGATCCTCGAAGCGCTGAACGAAAGTCGGATCGTGCCGGATGCGCTCCAGATGATCGACAGCACCGTGATCCGCGCCCATCATCAGGCAGCGGGCGCAAAAGGGGGACTCCAAGACAGGGTTTTGGCCGTTCAAGAGGTGGTTTCACGACCAAGGTCCACCTGCGCGTCAATGCTGCCGGGCTGCCAATGAGGTCGGACATCACGCCGGGCCAGACATCGGACTACCTGGGCTTTGATCTGGTCATGGACGACAACCTGCCGGAGCCTTGCATCCTGCTGGCCGATCGCGGCTATGACTCCGACAAGGTTCGCAAAACCATGGAGGCGCGTAGCATCCTGCCGGTGGTCCCGATGCGCAAGTCTCGCAGGCTCCGTGTCGCTGTCGATCGCAGGCTCTACCGGCTGCGGAACCTTGTCGAGCGGTGCTTCAACAAGCTCAAGAACGCTCGCCGTGTCGCCACCCGCTACGACAAGACCGCCGAAAGCTTCCTTGGCTTCATCGATATCACGTCGATCCGCCTCTGGCTCCGCCATTTGTCAACATGACCTAGGTTCGTCGCGGGAAACCCCATGACAACTCGGCTAGATTTGGGAATGAGGTCGGGCATCCCCCCGCTCGGGCATTCTCACCCCGCGCTGCTGTTTTCTGCCTTGGTGCCGCCATATGGCTTGGCAGCGGAAGCCAAGCCGCGGCATGCCGGGCTTTCGCAACGGCCATCAGGCGCGCGCGAGTTCCTCTGCCAGATCGGCAGCGAAGAGCCTTGCGATCTCGAGCGGTTCCGGCTGGATGCGCAGCGCGATATGGAATTGGGACAGCCATTCCAGCCCCAGTCCCGTAATCTGACGCATTTCGCCGCGCCGGACCCAGGTATTGGCGAAATGCAGCGGCAGAAAACCCAGGAAGCGGCCGCTTCGGATCAGGATCGCCTGCGCCTCCATGTTCGACACCGAGGCCGCGACATTCGGATCGTGCAAGGCGGCGAGTTCGGCCCGCTGCAGATAGGGACGCGCGGTGATCGGACAAAGGGAAAGCTCTGCCAGCGTCACCGCGCCTTCGGCCCGGGCATAAAGCGGGTGCAGGTGGCCGCAGTAAAGCGCGTGTTCCTCGGTATAGACCGGGGTATATTCCACATTGGGCTGCCGGTTCGGAAAGGGGCCGATGGCGACATGGACCTCGCCGGTCTGCAGCGCCTTGCTCAGCACCTGCGTGGTGCCGATCTCCAGGCTCAGCCGCACCTGATGCTCGCGCCCGAAGAAGCGGCGGATGGCGCCATGGACCGGCAGGTCGGGATTGTCTGCCTCGCTATCCACGAGGCCGATGCGCAGATGGCCGGTCCGCACCTTGCGCAGCGTGCCCAGATTGGCCTCGCATTGCTCGATCCCGCCCAACATCCGCTTGGCCTCGCGATAGACGGCCTCGCCCTTGTCGGTCAGGGCAAAGCCGCCCCGGCCGCGCTGGCAAAGCGTGAAGCCGAGGCTGAGCTCCAGATCCTTCAGATGGGTCGAGATCGCCGAAAGGCTGGCCCCCAACACGGCCTGCGCGCCGCTGGGGCCGCCATGTTCCACCATGGCGCAGAAGGTGCGCAGATTGCGCAGGGTATAGTCGCTGATCCGCATAGCTTGCTTCGCTGAACCGAAAGTAAAGATCGCATAATTTCAGTTTATCGAAAATTCCAGCGCCGCATAGTTCCCTTCAGCCGTGGCGGTCGAGATCGCGGCATCAACACAGGGAAGTCGAACATGACCAGATTTGCCGCGAAGCTGGCGCTTGCCACGGCCCTTGCCGCCATGACGGGTGGCGCCGCCCTGGCCGAGGAATGGAAATTCGCGATCGAGGAAATTCCCGGCTCGATCATGGACAGCTATGCGCAGGATTTCAAAAAGCGCATCGAAGCGGCCACCGGGGGCGAGGTCACCGTCACGATCTATCCGCTGGGTTCGCTTGGCACGCCGACCGAGGTCGCCGAGCAGACCGCCGACGGGGTGATCCAGCTTTCGAACCTTTCGGTCGGGAACCTGGGCACCATCGTGCCCGAAAGCCAGGTGTTCCTTTCGACCTACCTGCTGCCCTCCGACATGGCCGAGGTGAACCGCTTCCTGGCCGAAAGCCCTACCGTCCACGGCGCGCTGGCCGAGGCATTCGCGGCCAAGGGCCTGAAGCTCGGCGCGCTTTACAGCGAGGGCGAGCAGGTCTGGACCACGCGCAAGGAAATCCGCACTCCCGAGGACATGGCGAATTTCAAGATGCGGGTCATGGTCTCGCCCATGCTGCTCAAGGCTTACGAGGATCTTGGCGCCAGCGCGACTCCGATCCCGTTTGGCGAGGTCTATGGCGCACTGCAACTGGGCCAGGTCGATGGCCAGGTGAACCCGGTGTCCACCATCCAGGAGATGAAGTTCTACGAGGTCACCGATTACATGATCTGGGCCGGCGAGCAGCAATTGCTGACGGCGGTCATGGCCAGCGACGACTGGTTCCAGACCCTGCCGCCCGAACGCCAGCAGCTTCTGGACCAGACCTTCGCCGAGATGAACGGCTTCATCACCCCGGTGGTCCAGAAGTTCAACGCCGAGCGGCTGGAGGCGATCAAGGCGGTCAAGCCGGGGATCAGGCTGATCGAGCTTTCCGAGGATGAGCGCGCGGCCTTCCGCGAACGCGCCAAGGCCACCGATGCGGCGGTGGCCGGGATCGTCAGCGCGCAGGGGGCCGAGCTGCTGCAATCGCTCAAGTCCGAACTGGGGCAGTAGATCCCGCTGCGCCCGGCGATCCAGGCCGGGCGATGCCAACGGAGAATGACCGATGAATGCGCAACCACGCGGTCCGGGGTCCGGTCTTCTGCACCGGCTGGACAATGGAATCGCCGGGATCGAGGCGGGGATCACCGGCCTTGCGATCCTGGCCATGGCGCTGAACACCATCGCCAACGTGCTGGGCCGCTATGTGTTTTCGCAGAGCATCTATTTCTCGGAGGAGCTGAACGAGATCCTGATGGTCACGGTGACCTTTGTGGGCCTGGGCTATGTCACGCGCAAGGGCCGGCATATCCGCATGTCGGCCCTCTATGACATGGTGCCCGAGAGGCCGCGGCGCTGGCTGATGGCGGCAATCGCGCTGACCACAGCGCTGGCCATGCTTTTGCTGGCTTGGCAAGCCTGGGAATATGTCGCCAAGGTCGCGGCTCGCGGGCGGCTTACGCCCGCGATGCAGATCCCGCTGTGGTGGACCTATGTCGCCGTGGTCGTCGGGCTGGCGCTGACCGGGCTGCAATACCTGCTGGCCGTCTGGGCCAACCTGACCCGCCGCGAAGGCGTCTGGATATCGTTCTCCGAGACCGACGATTACGAGGACCCCGAGCTTGCCGCCCTGCTGGAGGCCCAGCCGTCCGCATCCCCCGCCGACGGAAGGCCCGCGCCATGACCCTGATGATGATGAGCGTGATGTGCCTGCTTCTGGTCGCGGGCTATCCGATGATGATGCCGCTGCTGGCGGCGACGGTGCTGGCCTTCGTGGTCTATTTCCCGAACCTGGGAATGCAGCAGATCGTCCAGCAGATGATCGGGGGCGTGAAGCCCTCGGCGCTGGTCGCGGTGCCGATGTTCATCCTGGCGGCCGACATCATCACGCGCGGCCATTCGGCGGACCGGCTGGTCGATTTGGTGATGCGCTTCATGGGCCATCTGCGGGGCGGGCTTGCGATCTCGGTCACCTCGGCCTGCGCGCTGTTCGGCGCGGTCTGCGGCTCGACCCAGGCGACGGTGGTGGCGGTCGGCGGCGCGATGCGGCCCCGGATGCTGCGCGCGGGCTATCGCGACGACTTCACCATCGGGCTGATCGTGAACGCGGCGGACCTCGCCTATCTGATCCCGCCCTCGATCGGCATGATCGTCTATGGCGTGCTGTCGGGCACCTCGATCTCCGAACTGTTCATCGCCGGCATCGGGCCGGGCCTGCTGGTCGTGCTGCTGTTCTCGATCTGGTGCTGGATCGTCGCCCGCCGGCAGGCCATCCCGGTCGAGCCGCGCGCGACCTGGGCCGAGCGCTTCACCGCGATGCGCCGCGCGCTGTGGCCGCTGGGCTTTCCGGTGCTGGTGGTCGGCGGCATCTATGGCGGGATATTCAGCCCGACCGAGGCCGCCTCGATCTGCGTGCTTTACGCCGCGATGCTGGAACTGGTCGTCTTCCGCTCGATCGGGCTGCGCGAGTTGTGGGACGTGGCGCTGTCGACGGGGGTGATGACCTCGGTCGTGTTCATCCTGATCGCCACCGGCAGCGCGTTCTCCTGGACCATCTCCTATGCACAGGTGCCGCAGACCCTGCTGACGGCGGTCGGGCTCGAGGGCGCGGGGGCGGTCAAGACCCTGCTGGTCATCAACATCGCCTTCTTCATCGGCTGCATGTTCGTCGACTCGCTGGTGGTCATGCTGATCCTCGTCCCCATTTTCGCGCCGCTTGCGGCGGCGGCGGGGCTGGACCCGGTGCTGGTCGGCGTGCTGATCACGCTTCAGGTCGCCATCGGCGCCGCGACCCCGCCCTTCGGCTGCAACCTGTTTACCGCCGTCGCCGTATTTCGCCGGCCCTTCATCGAGGTCGTGCGCGGCGTGCCGCCCTTTCTCGCCATCCTGCTGCTGGTCGCCGTGCTGCTTTGCGCCTTCCCCTGGATCGCGCTGGGGCTGCGCGACCTCGCTTTCCGCTGATCGTTACCAAGGAACCTGAACCATGCCTGATACTCCCTCCTCGCACGGCTATGACACCGGCCGGTTGAACCTGCCCTTCGTCGGCATCTCGACCTTCGGCAAGCGGCCCTATGTCGCGGACTGGTCGCGGATCGAGGCCGATGTCGCCGTCCTGGGCGCGCCCTTCGACTTCGGCACCCAGTTCCGCGCCGGCGCCCGCTTCGGACCGCGCGCGGTGCGCGAGGCCTCGACGCTGTTCAGCTTCGGCCATGCCGGCGCCTATGACCACGAGGACGACTGCACCTATCTGGGCGGCGATGTGCGCATCGTCGATATAGGCGACGCCGACATCGTCCACACCGACACCGCGAAAAGCCACGCCAATATCCGCACGGGCGTGCAGGCGATCCTGGACGCCGGCGCCTTTCCGGTGGTGATCGGCGGCGACCATTCGGTCAACATCCCCTGCATCGAGGCTTTCGAGGGGCGGGGCGACATCCACATCCTTCAGATCGACGCGCATCTCGACTTCGTGGACGAACGCCACGGCGTCCGCACCGGCCACGGCAGCCCGCTACGCCGGGCAGCGGAAAAGCCCTATGTGACCGGGCTGACGCAGGTCGGCATCCGCAATGTCAGCTCGACGACGAAGGACGGCTATGACGCGGCCCGCGCCATGGGTTCGGACATCCTGTCGGTGCGGCAGATGCGGGCGCTTGGGCCGCAGGGGGTGATCGACCGCATCCCCGAGGGTGCCCGGGTCTATGTGACGCTGGACATCGACGGCTTCTGCCCCTCGATCGCACCCGGGACCGGGACGCCCTCGCATGGCGGTTTCCTCTATTACGAGGTGCTGGAGATGCTACAGGCGCTGGCGAGGCGGCACGAGGTCGTGGGAATCGACCTGGTCGAGGTGGCGCCCGACTATGACCAGACCGGCACGACCGCGATCCTGGCAGCGCAGGTGCTGCTGAACTTCCTCGGCTTCGTCTTCCACGCGAGAGGGAAGACAAAGGTGGCATGATCGGACAACTCGCGGCGGTGAAATGCCCTCGGTCGATCTCGCGCCCTTCCGCACCAACGGTTTCCACTTTCCTGGACGACCTGAGAAACCCGCATATCCTTCGATACGCCAATGATTGGTAGTTTGCGCACAGGCTCAAATCTTCCTTCCATCGTCGCCCGTTCTTGCGGATGGGTATGACTGCGGTGCCGCCGCGCTCAAGGATCGCGGTGGCAGCGGCGCGTGTCGAAAGCACCGTCTCCGGTCACTGTGCCGATCTGCTCGTCGGGCGGGATCTGCGCCAAGAGGTAAGTCAGAACGGGACTGTCACCCTTGTCGCTGGAGGTGAATTCCACCGCGCAGATGTCGCCGGTGTCGGTGTTCATAGCCAAATGCTTGCGGTATTGGCGTCGGCGATGCGTGCCGTGCTTGCGCGCCAACCATTCCCCATCTCCCAGAAACTTGATCCCCGTGCTGTCCACCAACAGGTTCAGCGGCCCGGGCGCACGGCGCTTCGTAATCTGAACCTCGATGGTCTTTTGCCGGCGGCTCGGGGTGGAAAAGTCGGGAACGGGCCAATCGAGGTCCGCCATCGACAGGATACTCGCCACCATCCCTGTCGTTTGTCGAAGCGGCAGCCCGAACAGGACCTTCACCATCAGGCAAAATTAAATCGCGGCATCGCTGAACACGACCGACCTTCGGCGCGAGCCACACCATGTCCCTGTCCAGCCAGATCAGGAGAGACCCTCGTCGCCGCAACGCATCGTTATAGGATTTTCGGTTCGTCGTACGGTAGCGGGATGGATAAGGTCCGGTCAGACAGACCATTAACCCTATGGATTCACCAACTAAACCCTCCGCGCTGAGAACTTCTGCAACATGTATAAGCGCCCCTTGCGCATGAGGTTTTTTGGATCAGTTTCGCGCGCTGTCGGGTGCTGACAGGTATCCGGCCTCTGTTACAGCCATCGTCACGCCGCCGGCCCGTATGGTGGTCGCGGATCAGGTTCCAAATCAACGCCGCGTGCTCGAAGCACTTTGTTGCAGGCTGGTTCCTCTGATCCCGTCTCACGACCGTTGCGCCAAACGTCTCCTTGCCCTCTTCCGCTCCGACGTCCTCGCGACCGGTGGTCGGCTTATGCCGCGACGGTCGGAGCCTTGTAGACGCCGCCCCGGGCCATCAGAGCCCAGACGATGCGCGCCATCTTGTTCGCCAGCGCCACCCGCACCAGCATCGGCGGCTTGCGCCCAACCAGGTGCCTGGTCGGGCCGAGGCATGGACGTGTCGTTTTATCATCACGCTGTTGGCGCCGATGATCAGCAGGCGCCGCAGGGAGCGTTCCCCCATCTTCGTCGTGGCGCCAAGCCGCTGTTTGCCGCCTGTCGAATGCTGCCGGGGGATGAGCCCGAGCCAGGCGGCAAAGCCCCGGCCTTTGCGGAATATCCCTGGCGGGGGTGCCGGCGTGACGATGGCCGTGGCGATCAGGGGGCCGATGCCCGGGATTGTCATCAGGCGCCGTGCGACGTCGTCTCCCTTGGCCCGCCGGCTGATCTCGGCGTCCAGTTTCCCGATCTCCGCCTCAAGGTGCCGGAACGCCGCAACCAACAGCTGCAGCGTGGCGATGGCATCGATGGGCAGACCACTTTCCCGATCCTCGACGATGGCGATCAGCCGCGCGGCATTGGCAGCACCCCGAGGCACGATCTGACCGAACTCGCCCAGATGCCCATGCAGGGGTGTGCGCTGCCGGATCAGGAGTTCGCGGATGCGGAAGACCATCGCAGCCGCCTGGGTCTCTCCACTCTTCGCAGGCACGAAGCGCATCGCTGGACGCTGCGCCGCTTCGCAGATCGCCTCGGCATCGGTGGCGTCATTCTTTTGGCGTTTGACGAACGGCTTCACATAGGCGGGCGAGATCAGTCGCACCTCATGGCCCAACTTGCCAATCTCGCGACCCCAGAAATGCGCGCCGCCGCAGGCTTCCATGGCAACAATGCAGGCCGGCAGCCGCACGAAAAATCCAGCACCTGGTCGCGCCGCAGCTTCTTGCGCAGCACTGCGCGCCCAGATGCATCACCCCATGGGCCTGAAACACATGCTTCGCCAGATCGAGCCCGACAGTGGTAATCTTCGACATGGCCGCTCTCCCTTGTGGATCATCCCAGCCCCACCTTGGCACGTCGAGGCCGTCGGGGGGCGGTCACAGCATCAACGCCGTTCCAACGGAAAAACGATAGGACCGCTCTGGACGCTTATAGACAATTAATAAATTTATGTCTACAAAGGCTTTCAGGAGGTGCGTATGGACCGTCTACCCGTTTCCTTGCAGACACTCTACGCGGACATTGTCGATCGCAGCTGGTCCGGGTCTTACGCGGAGCTGATCGAAGCCGGCGGTGCGCCCTACCGGCAGACGATCAGAGGCCGGGAGTTCTGGTATCTGAAGATGCCCATGGTGAATGGCGTCAGGAAGAAAGACCTCTACTTGGGGCCGGACAGTCCCGAGGTTCAGGCCCGATTGCATCAGCATCACGATCTGAAAGCCGTGCGCGGCGAGCGCCTTGCCATGATCCGATCCCTGCGTGCGGCCCGGCTGCCCGGTCCGGATCCGCTCTCTGGAAAAATCATGTCGACGTTGGCAGAGGCCGGGGCCTTCCGGCTGAGGGCCGTCGTCGTGGGATCGGCGGCATTTCAGACCTATTCGCCTATGCTGGGGGTGCGTTTCGACAACGCGGCAGGCCAGACCGGGGACCTTGACATAGCGCAATTCCACTCGATTTCGCTGGCGGTCGACGATGCCATCGAGCAGGATCTCCTCACCACCCTTCAGACGGCGGATGAGCGGTTCAGGGCGATACCGTCGCCCATGGATGGGAGGCGGACCCTGCGATACGCCATCCGGGTGGGAAGCCAGGAGGAATTCGCAGTCGACCTTCTGTGCCCGCTGCGCGGGCCAGAGCGCGGAAGCATCACTGAGTTGAAAGCAATGAAGGGCGATGCCCAACTTCTGCGATACCTCGACTTCCTGATCTACGGCGAGATCAACGCGGTCGCCCTATACGGGCTGGGCGTGCCGATCAATGTGCCGGCGCCGGAGCGCTACGCGGTCCACAAGCTGATCGTTTCCCGGATGAGGATCGAGACGGCCGAGAGTCAGGCGAAGGCCCGGAAGGACATCCGCCAGGCGGAGGCCCTCCTCGAGGTGTTGCTGGAGGATCGCCCTTATGAGCTGGAGGCGGTCTGGACCGAGGCGATGGAACGGGGACCGAGCTGGAGGAGCAAGCTTCTTGAAGGGGTCATCATGCTGAAAAAACCGGTGATTAAGGCGATGCAAGAGCGGATGAAGCTCCAGCTGAGTTGAGCCGAACTTTGCTTATAGACAAAATGTAGCTGTCCATAAGACCGCGCCGTTGCCCATGCGCTGAACTCGCGCCCCCAGAAAACGCTGGGATGGCAAACACCAGCAGAGGCTTTCGACCGGCTGCTCAAACAGGATATGATCGAAAGTGTTGCGCCGACCGGTTGAATCCGCCCAATATGCCTCCCAGCTCTATTGCGACGCCTTGGACGCTGCTGGTCTGCTCCGCTCTACGAGCAGCGTCGGGAACCCCTTATCACAACGCCCAGGCCGAGAGCTTCATGAAGACCGTGAAGGTCGAGGAGGTCTATATCACAGGTTACGAAACCTTCGCCGATGTCGCCCGCCGGTTGCCGGTCTTCATCGAGCAGGTCTACAATACCAAAAGACTTCATTCAGCCGGTGGCTACCGTCCGCCCGAGGAATTCGAAACGCTAATCGCCCAGAAGGCGGCATAGTTCGATGGAACCCCGTGTCCGGCCCGAGGGGTTCACTCCAATGCCGGCTCAGTTCTGGGTGGAAATGGAACCAGGATTAAATATATCTAGGTGGTGTTGACAAAAGGGATTCACAGGGTGGCCTGATCGTGATTCAAGCTGGTACCTGCAATGGAGACCAGCTTGGCACGAGACCTGATGTCGGACGAGGAATGGGCGTTTCATGAGCGCTTCATTCTGGCCGTGCGCGCCCCGAACGGGCGCAAGCCCGCAAATCACCGCCTTGTTCTTGATGGGATTTTCTGGATCGCGCGGACCGGCTCTCCTTGGCGCGACCTCCCAGAAGAGTTCGGGAAGTGGTCCAGTGTCTACCGCCAGTTCCGGCGCTGGACCCTGGCGGGGTTGTGGGAGCAGATCCTCGAAGCGCTGAACGAAAGTCGGATCGTGCCGGATGCGCTCCAGATGATCGACAGCACCGTGATCCGCGCCCATCATCAGGCAGCGGGCGCAAAAGGGGGACTCCAAGACAGGGTTTTGGCCGTTCAAGAGGTGGTTTCACGACCAAGGTCCACCTGCGCGTCAATGCTGCCGGGCTGCCAATGAGGTCGGACATCACGCCGGGCCAGACATCGGACTACCTGGGCTTTGATCTGGTCATGGACGACAACCTGCCGGAGCCTTGCATCCTGCTGGCCGATCGCGGCTATGACTCCGACAAGGTTCGCAAAACCATGGAGGCGCGTAGCATCCTGCCGGTGGTCCCGATGCGCAAGTCTCGCAGGCTCCGTGTCGCTGTCGATCGCAGGCTCTACCGGCTGCGGAACCTTGTCGAGCGGTGCTTCAACAAGCTCAAGAACGCTCGCCGTGTCGCCACCCGCTACGACAAGACCGCCGAAAGCTTCCTTGGCTTCATCGATATCACGTCGATCCGCCTCTGGCTCCGCCATTTGTCAACATGACCTAAAGGCTGGGGGGTTGTTCCCGGTCTCGCCGTGGTTCTGGTTGGCAACGATCCAGCTTCGGAAAACGATGTGCGCAGCAAGAGCAATCAGGCACGCGAGGTCGGCATCAATTGCTATGAACAGAAGTTGTGGGCCGGGTCGAATCAAAGCGAAATTCTGACTCTGATTGATCGATTGAATGCCGATCCCGCAGTACATGGCATCGCATTGCAACAACCGTTGCCCGTTCATCTGCATGGAAGCGGTTGGCTAGGCCTGAGCGCCGGCGATGCTGGAAAAGCTGCGCGATCCCCGTCTGGCACCGCCGTTGAACATCGGCAACAGCAGCGGCAAGCTCCGCCGACGCCGCCCGAACGTCCCGGCGCTTTACGAACTGGAGGGCAGTATCGCTATGGCCGCGGCTTCAACCCGGCCGGGCTGATCCCGCCTGGGTGCTGGCGGGGGCCATCGCGGCCTGGTGGTCCGGTCTATGACTTCGTGATCGGCTTCCCGCTGGGCTTTCTGGCGCTGATGCGCGGGCTGGTGCTGCTGGAGCTTCTGTCGCCCCGATGGGACGATTATCCGGCCGCCTCGGTCGGGGATGGACCGGGTGCATCTGGGCGGCGGGTGCCTTGCCCGCGCGCTCTGCGGATCGGGCGGCACCGGCAGTCGAGAAGACCTGTCGGCGAGGGTAAAGCCGGAGACCGCAGGTTCACCGGCTTCGCCACCATTGCGGGCGGTATCCTGAACATCCTTGCTGACGAGAGACGCTCCCGCCCCCCGGGCGCCGCGCCGCCTGGCGCCGAGCGCGATGCGCCGCTGGTAAACAGCGCTGCCGGGATCGTCCGGCGGCCCCGTCCGGACGCGGCGCGGTGCGGCTGCGGTTTTGCTGGTCATCGCCGGCCAGCCTTATGAGCTCCTACCCCTTTGGACTGTGACCGAACCCGCCCTGCGACCCCTTTTCCCGGCCGGACGCGATATCCTGAATTAATATGCCATTTATATCATACTACTATATCAAGAACCTCAATCAGTTTCTACCCTGCCTCAGACCGCCAGGAACCCACCGTCCACCGGCAGCACCGCGCCCGAGATCATCCGGCTATCGTCCGACAAGAGCAGTGCGATGCCTTGCGCGACCTCGACCGCCTCGGCAAAGCGGTTCAGCGGGTGGCGCACCATCATCGGCTGGCTTTTCTGCGGGTCCGACCAGGCCTCGGCGGCCAGCTCGGTCAGGGTGATGGTCGGGGCCACGGCGTTGACGCGAATGCCGTGCGGGCCCAGTTCCTTGGCCATGACGCGGGTCGCGCCCTCCAGCCCGGCTTTCGAGGCGGCATAGCACAGGTGGTCCTGGAAGCCGCGATGGCCGGCGATCGAGGTGATGTTGACGATGGCGCCGCCGCCCCCTGCCGCGACGCGGGCGCGGGCGAATTCCTGGCAGCAGATCAGCGCGGCGCGCAGGTTGATGCCCAGCACCGCCTCATAGCCGGCCTCGGTCATGTCGAGCACGCTTTCCAGCACGTTGATGCCGGCGCTGTTGATCAGATAATCGGCCGTCCCCGCCTGCGCCATGGCGGCGCGGGTGGCGGCGGCATCGGCCAGGTCGACCCGGATGCCGCGCGCGCCGATCTCGGCCGCGAGGCTGTCGAGGTCGGATTGCGTGCGCGACAGCGCCACGACCTGCGCGCCGCGCCCAGCCATCAGCTGCGCGCAGGCGCGGCCGATGCCCTTGCCGGCGCCGGTGATGATGACGGTCTTGCCCGAGAAATTCATGATGCCTCGCATGGGGGTTCAGATGGGGGATTCAGGCGGACAGCGCGTCCGCGATCTGGTGTCGGATCTGGCGGCCCGCGTCCTGCAGGCTGCGGAAGGCGGCATAGCGCGCGTCCTGCAAGGGACGCAGCGCCGGATCGGGGGCGCAGCTGCGGGCGACGCGCGACATGGCCGGCATCGCCGTCGCGAGGTCGGGATAGACCCCGCCCGCCACCGCCCCCAGCATGGCCGAGCCCAGCAGCACCGGCTCGGGGCAGGCGGTCACCTCGACCGCCATGCCGGTGGCATCGGCCAGCAGCTGGTGGTTCAGCGGATGCGCGCCCGCGCCGCCGCTGGTGCTGATGCTGCGGACCGGCGCACCATGCGATGCTTGCGTCTCCATGATCTGGCGCAGCCCGTAGCCGAGGCCGCAGATCCCGGCGACATAAAGCGCGACGAGGCTGTCCACGTCGCTCTCCATCCCCTGCCCCATGACGATGGCCCGGGCATGGGGGTCGGCAAAGGGCGCGCGGTTGCCCAGGAATTCGGGCACCACATGCAGCTCGTCGGCCAGGCGCACGGCGCGGCTGGGCTGGCCCGCCAGTTCCAGCGCGCGGTCGGCCAGCCATTGCGGCAGCGGCTTCTCCGCCGCCTTGGCCCGCGCCGCGGCCTCGGCCGTCGCCGGATGCAGGCGGATCAATTGGTCGATGGCCGCGCCGGCGGCGGACTGGCCGCCCTCGTTCAGCCAATGCCCCGGCACCATGGCCGAGAAATAGGGGCCCCAGACGCCCGGCACGAAGGCCGGCTCGCGCGTGGTGGTCATGGTGCAGGAAGAGGTGCCGAAGACATAGCCCAGGCAGGCCGTGGCATCGCCGCCGGCCGCGACCGTGCCGATGCCGCCGGCATGGGCGTCGATCAGCCCCGCCGCGACCGCGATGCCGGGGCGCAGCCCCATGGCCGAGGCCGCATCAGCCGTCAGCCCCTGCCCCAGCGCGGTGCCGGGATCGACGACGCGCGCGCCGATGCGGGCGAAGCCCTGGTCGGCCAGGTCAGCAAGGCCGATCTGGCGGAAATAGCTTTCGTCCCAGCGCCGCTCATGCGCGAGATAGGTCCATTTGCAGGTCACCGTGCAGGCCGAACGCTCCAGCGCGCCGGTCGCCTTCCAGGTCAGGAAGTCGGTCAGGTCGAAGAAATGCGCCGCCGCCGCATAGACCTCGGGCCGGTTCTCGGCCAGCCATAGCAGCTTCGGGGTCTCCATCTCGGGCGAGATGCGGCCGCCGACATAGCGCAGGACCGGGTGGCCCTGCGCATTGATGCGCTCGGCTTGTTCCAGCGCGCGGTGGTCCATCCAGACGATGATGTCGCGTTCCGGATGCGCCGGGTCGCCGACCGGCAGCGTCGCCTCGCCCGCCCCCCGCACGACCAGCGAGCAGGTGGCATCGAAGCCGATGCCCGTGACGCCGGCCGGGTCGATCCCGGCCTGCGTCACGCATTCCCGGACCGAGGCGCAGACCGCGGCCCAGACCTGGGTGCTGGATTGCTCGGCGATGGTGCCGCCCTCGCGGTGCATGTCGATGCCGCGCTTGGCCGAGGCGAGCAGATTGCCCGCCCGGTCGAACACCCCGGCCCGGGCCGATCCCGTGCCCACATCGACGCCGATCAGATAATGCTCCATGGCACCCCTCGCGCTTGGCGGACCGCTTAGACGCGGTCGAAATTGGTCGGCAGGACCAGCATGTCGCGGATGGTCACGGTGCGCTTGCGCGTCAGCATGTAGACCACCGCGTCCGAGACTTCCGAGGCGTCGATCAGGCTGCCCGATTCCTTGGCCTTGCGCAGGTTCTCCTCGGGCCAGTCGGCCAGCAGCGCCGAGACCACCGGCCCGGGCGAGACCTGCATCACCCGCACGCCATGCGGGATCATCTGCCGGCGCATGCCCTGCACGAAGCTGGTGATCGCCCATTTCGAGCCGGAATAGACCGGCTCCCAATAGGTCGGGAAATGGCCGGCGATGGAACAGGTGACGACGATGTCGCCGGTCCCCCGCGCCGACATATGCGGCACCACGGCCCAGACGTTCTTCATCACCGCGTTGACGTTCAGGTTCAGCATGCGGTCGATGGCGTCGGGCGTCGTCTCGGTCAGGTCGCCGCCGATATAGATGCCGGCATTGCAATAGAGGATGTCGATGTGGTCGACCTTTTCCAGGATCTCGGGGACCATGGCGTTGCAGCTGTCCACGTCCAGCAGGTCGGTCACCTGGGCGATGGCCTTGTCGCCCAGCCTGGCGGTCAGCTCGGCCAGCGCCTCGGCATTGCGGTCCACCATGACCACGGTCGCGCCTTGCGCCAGCAGCGCTTCGGTCGTGGCAAGCCCGATCCCCGAGGCCGCGCCGGTGATGACCGCGACCTTGCCTTGCAGCGATTCAGACATGTTATTCTCCTGTGTTCGGAAGGGGTTGGGCGGGGCTCAGCGCCACTCGCGCCCGATGTAGATGGCCAGCAGGATAATGCCGCCCTTGATGACGTCCTGCAGATAGGGGTTGATGCCCATCAGGTTCAGGCCGTTGTTGAGGATGCCCAGCAGCACCGCGCCGATCAGCGTGCCGAGGATCAGCCCGCGCCCGCCGGCGATGGCGGTGCCGCCCAGGACCACGGCGGCGATGGCGTCCAGCTCGAAGCCCACGCCGGCGTTCGGCTGGCCGCTCATCAGCCGGCCGGTCAGGATCACCGCCGCCAGGGCCGAGGTCAGGCCCGAGATGGCATAGACCGCCAGCTTCACCCGCTGGGTCTTGACGCCGGACAGCCGCGCCGCGAGTTCGTTGCCGCCGATGGCATAGACGTGGCGGCCGAAGGCGGTGCGCTGCAAGAGCACCCAGGCGAAGGCATAGATCACCACCATGACGATCACCGGCACCGGCACGAAGCCGATGCGGCCGACGCCGAACCAGGAAATCCAGCTGGGAATGCCGCTGATCGGGTAGCCGCCGGAATAGATCAGGCCCAGGCCCCGCGCCATGCCCATGGTCGCAAGCGTCACGATGATCGCCGGCATCCGGCCCCAGGCGACCAGGAAACCGTTGGCGAGCCCGATGCCAAGGCCGATCAGCAGCCCGGCCAGCAGCGCCGGCACCGCCGGCAGGCCGGTGTTGACCATCAGCCCGGCGCTGAGCGTGCCGACCAGCGCCATGACCGCGCCGACCGACAGGTCGATGCCGCCGGTCAGGATGACGAAGGTCATGCCCACGGCCAGGATGCCAACGACGGAGACCTGGCGCAGCACGTTCATGATATTGCCGAGGCTGAAGAAATTGTCGCTCGCCAGCCCCATCAGCACCGAGACGGCGATGAGCCCGATCAGCGGCAGAGCCAGCGGCGAATGCAGCAGCCGGGCCGGCGAGAAGCCCGCGGTTTTCCCGGCCGCGCCGGTATTGGTGTCATGCGACATTGTCGATCCTCCCGGTCGTGGCATGGGTCATGATGGTTTCCGAATTGATGTCCTCGCCCGAGAGCGTGGCGACGATCCCGCCCGAGCGGAACACGCAGACCCGGTCGGACATGCCGATCACCTCGGGCAGTTCCGAGGAGATCATGATGATCGCCCCGCCGCCCGCGGTGAATGCGCGCATGAGCGCATAGATTTCCGCCTTGGCGCCGACGTCGATGCCGCGCGTCGGCTCGTCGAAGATCAGCACCTGCATGTCGTGGTTCAGCCAGCGGGCGATGACGACCTTTTGCTGGTTGCCGCCCGACAGCGTATCGACGCGCGCCAAGGGCCCCTGCGCCTTGACGCGGACCTGCGCCATGGCGGTTTCCGAACAGGCCAGTTCCTTCTTCAGGTCGATGAAGCCCGGGCCCTTGCGATACTTGCCGTAATTGTTCAGCGAGATGTTCTGCAGAATCGAGAAACTGGTGATAAGCCCCTGTTCCTTGCGACTTTCCGGCAGAAGCCCGATGCCATGGGCCAGGCCTTCGTCCGGGCCGGACAGGCGCTTTTCGATGCCGTCGATCCTGACCTTGCAGCGCGTGGCCGGGCCGGCGCCCAGCATGGCGAGCACGGTTTCGGTGCGGCCCGAGCCGACCAGCCCGGCAAAGCCCAGGATCTCGCCCTTGCGCAGGGCAAAGCGCGACACCGGACCGGATTTGCGCAGCTGCACCTCCTCGGCCTCGATCACCACCGGCGCCGTCGAGGGGGCGGGTTTCGGCGGGAAGCTCTGCTCGATGCGGCGGCCGACCATCATCTCGACCAGCCGGTCGTTGTCGACATCGGCAACCGCGCAGGAGCCGACGAATTCGCCGTCGCGCAGCACGGTGATGCGGTCGCAGATCTCGAAGATCTCCTCGAGGTGATGCGAGATGAAGATGATCGCCACGCCCTGCCGACGCAGCTCGCGCATGACCTTGAACAGGTGCTCGACCTCGGAGGGGGTCAGCGTGGCGGTGGGTTCGTCAAGGACAAGGATGCGCGCGTCCAGCGACAGAGCCTTGGCGATCTCTACGAATTGCTGCTCGGCCACCGACAGGCGGCTGATCGGCACGTCCAGCGCCACCTCGACGCCCAGCTGGCGCATGATCTCGGTGGCGCGGGCGCGCATGGCCTTGCGGTCCAGCAGGCCCAGCCGGCCGCGGATCTCGCGCGCCAGGAACATGTTCTCGACCGCATCCAGATGCGGGATCAGGCTGAATTCCTGGAAGACGATGCCGATGCCGGCGGCGATGGCCTCGTCGTAATTGGCGAAACGCTGTTCGCGGCCCTCGATGCGGATCGTGCCCTCGCTGGGCGGGATGATGCCGCAGAGGATCTTCATCAGCGTCGATTTCCCGGCGCCGTTTTCCCCCAGCAGCGCGTGAACCTCGCCGGCGCGGACGTTGAGGTCGACGCCGTGCAGCACCTCGATCTTGCCGAAGCTCTTTCGGATTGCGTTCAGTTCCAGCATCGTCCCCTCCTCGTGCCTCTCGCCCTTCCCGCCCCGGCGCAAGGCCGGAGCGGGAGCGGGGAGGAAGCGTTACCAGCTGAAGTCAGCCGCGTTTTCCTTGTCCACGACCATGACGTCGATCGGGACTTCCTTCGGCACCACGCGGGCGCCCCATTTCTGCGCCAGCGCCATGGCCAGGCCGACGCGGACCTGGTCGCGCGGGAATTGCGCCGTGGTCTCGATGAAGGGACCGCCCTCGGTGATGGCCTTGACCGCTTCCGGCGCGCCGTCGACCGAGGTCAGCTTGATGTCCTTGCCCGAGCCCTGGATCGCCGCCAGCGCGCCCATGGCGCCGCCGTCGTTAACCGAGAAGATGCCGGCGAGGTTCGGCTTGGACTGGATCATGTTCTCGACCACGCCCAGGGCGACGGAACGGTCCTGGCGGCCGTTCTGGGTGTCGACCAGCTGGATTTCGGGGAATTCTTCCAGCGCGGCCTTGCAGCCTTCGACACGCTGGAGGATCGGCACGACCGGGATGCCGTCGAGGATCGCGACCTCGCCCTTGCCGCCGATGGCCTCGCCCAGGTATTTGCAGGACATGTAGCCGGCATCGCGGTTCTTCGAGCCGACGAAGGTGTCGACCGGGCCGTTCGCGTTCGCATCGACCGCAACCACGGTGACGCCGGCGGCCTTGGCGGCATGCACGGCGGCCTCGATCCCGGCGCTGTCGGTCGGATTGAGCAGCAGGATATCGATGTTCTGCTGCAGCATGTCCTCGACGTCCGAGATCTGCTTGGCGACGTCATGGCCGGCGTCGGTGACGACGACTTCGGCGCCCAGACTGGCGGCGGCCTCGTTCAGCGCTTCCTGCATGGACACGAAATAGGGGTTGTTCAGCTCCTGGAAGGTCATGCCGATCTTGAGCTTGTCCTGCGCGAGCGCCGGGGCGGCCAGCAGCGCGAGCGCGGCCGAGGCGGTGAGAAGTTTCGATGTCATCAGGTTCCTCCCAAACAGGGTTGATGCAGGCAAGGCCCGCGCGTCTCCGGCCGGCGGTGCGCCGTCCGAATTGGTGGATTTCGGTCGTGGTCGTTTCGTCAGTCGGCGATGACCGCCGCTTTCTGGGCCGCGAAGGTGGCCCGGAACTGCGAAGGAGAGATCCCTTTCAGTTTCAGGAAATGCCGGTTGAAGTTCGACAGGTTGGAAAAGCCGACCTCATAGCAGATCTCGGCGACCTTGCTGTCGGGCTCGGCCAGCAGCATCTGGCAGGCCAGGTCGACGCGCAGCTGGTTGCGATAGCGCACCAGGGTCGTCCCGGTATGGCGCTTGAAGGCGCGGGAAAACGCGCTCTGGCTTTGCCCGACCATGGCGGCAAGCTCGGCCTCCTCGATCTGCTCGGTCAGGTGCTCGCGCAGATAGGTCAGGGCGCGGTTGATGCCACTGTCGTTGATCTTGCTGAGGTCGAGCTCGAAGCTGAGGCTGGCCAGCACCTCGTAGTCGCGGGCCTCGGCCAGGATGTCGAGGATTTCCCAGAACAGCACCAGCCGGCGGATGCCCTGCGCCTCGATCAGCCGCTCGACCAGCGGGCGGATGCGGGCGCTGGTGGCGTCGTCGAACAGGATGCCGCGGCGCGAGCGATCCAGCAGCGGGCGCAGCGCCTCCATCTCGGGCATGGCGGCGCAGGCGTCCTCGATGAAGGCCTCGGGGAACTGGATCACCAGCGAGCGCAAGGGCACGATCTCGCCCGGCTGGATGTCGCTGATCCAGTTCTGCGGCAGGTTCGGGCCGGTCATGATCAGCTGGCCGGGCGCGAAGGCGCCGACATGGTCACCGATATAGAAGGTGCCCGAGGTGGCGTTGACCAGGTGGATTTCATATTCGGGGTGGTAGTGCCAGCGCACCGTGCGGAACGGATAGCCATGCATCCACGCGGCGAAGGATTCGCCCTTGCGGATGTGGACCAGTTCCAGATCGGGTTGCATCGGTTTCCTCTCCCCACGGGTGGCGCGCCTCCTTGCCCCGGCGCGTTCCCAGCCTGCACAGAGCTTAGGCCCTTGCCCGGGTCGGGCTCCACATCATGGCGCAGAAATTGCCGATACTTTTTTGACAGGAAATGCGCCGGAATTGAACCGTTCTTCCTGCGCGGGCCGCGGGTGCGTGAGGCAAAGGCGAAACGCCCATGCCGCGATGCAGCGACACGGGCGGGAAGATGCTGCGAAACCCCGGGAAATGCCGGGAAATCCGCGGTCAGGCCGACCAGTCGGGCAGATCGCGCAGGGGGCGGTAGGCGGTGTGATGGGCCTCATACTTTTTCGCATAGGCCTCGGCCAGATTTGCATCGGGCACAACTTCCGCGCGAAGCGCCGGGCGCGAGAAGACGCGCTCGGACAGATCGCCGGTGGCGCAGGCCGCGGCAAGCTTCGCCGCACCGAAAGCGGCGCCGAAATCGCCGTCCTCGGGCTCCAGCAGCGTGAGCCCGGTGGCCGAGGCGATGATGCGCAGCCAGGCCTGCGAGCGGGCGCCGCCGCCGACCGCCCAGGCGGCCTCGATCGGCGTGCCGGCCTTGCGCAGCGCATGGACGCAATCGGCGAAGGCCATGGCGACGCCCTCCATCACCGCCTGCGCCAGGTCCGGCAGCCCGCTGGCGCGGCTGAACCCGATCAGCGCGCCGGTGGCGCCGGGGTCGTTGAGCGGCGTGCGCTCGCCCGACAGATAGGGCAGGAACAGCGCCGGCGAGGGCGCGGTGACCGCGCCCACCAGCGCCGCAAGCTCCGGCACCGACCGGCCGGTGATTTCGGAGAGCCAGGTCATGCTGTCGGTCGCCGACAGGATCACGCCCATCTGGTGCCAGGTGTCCGGCACGGCATGGCAGAAGGTATGCACTGCATCGCCGGTGTTCGGCGCGTAGGAGGCGGTCGCGGCGAAGAGCACGCCCGAGGTGCCCAGCGACAGGAAGCCGGTGCCCGGCGTCATCACCCCCATGCCGCAGGCGGTCGCGGCATTGTCGCCGCCGCCGCCCGCCACCGGCACGCGCGGGATGCCCCAGCGCGCGGCCAGATCGGCGCGCAGATGGCCGGAGACGTCGCTGCCCTCGACCAGCCGCGGCATCTGGTCGCGGCTGAGCCCGGTCGCGGCCAGAAGCGCGTCCGACCAGTCGCGCTTGCCGACGTCCAGCCACAGGGTGCCCGCGGCGTCCGACATCTCGGCCACATGCTCGCCGGTCAGCCACAGCCGCAGATAGTCCTTGGGCAGCAGCACCTTGGCGACACGCTCGAAGATCGCAGGCTCGTTCTGCGCCACCCACAGCAGTTTCGGCGCGGTGAAGCCGGCCATGACCAGATTGCCGGCGATGCCGTGGAAATCGGCGCGGCCTGTCAGTTCGGCGCATTGCGGGCCCGAGCGGCCGTCGTTCCACAGGATGCAGGGCCGCAGCACCTGGTCCGAAGCGTCGAGCAGCGTCGCGCCGTGCATGTGCCCCGACAGGCCGATGGCCTGCAGCCGCGCCATCGCGGCCGGATGTTCGCGCGCGAGCTGGCCGATGGCAGCTTCGCAGCCGGCGATCCAGTCGGCGGGCGCCTGCTCGGACCAGCCGGGATGCGGGCGGCTGACGGTCAGGGCCGCATGGGCGACGCCGATCGTGGCGAAATCCTCGTCCACCAGCATGGCCTTGATGCCCGAGGTGCCAAGGTCGATCCCCAGATACATGGCGCTTACTCCGGCAGGACGATTTGCAGCTTCACGTCGGTCTCGCGCGCGAGGGCGGCGCGGTCGAAGCCGGCGATGCTGTCCTCGAAGGGGATCGAGGCCGAGATCAGCGGCTTCAGGTCCACCTTGCCCGAGGCGATCAGCGCGATGGCGCGGTCATAGACATTGGCATAGCGGAACACGGTCTCGACCCGCAGCTCCTTGGCCTGCAGCCCGACGATGTCGACCGGCACCGGATCGACCGGCATGCCGACCAGCACGATGGTGCCGCCGGGCCGGGCAAGCTGATGCATGGACAGGATCGCCGGCGCGGCGCCCGAGCATTCGAAGACCACGTCGGCGCCCCAGCCGTCGGTGGCCTCGGCCACCGCCTCGGCCAGCGCGCGATTGCGGATGTTGACGGTCTCGATGCCGTCATAGGCGCCGATGATGTCGAGCTTGGGCTGGGCGAGGTCGGCCACGATGACGCGAGCGCAGCCGCCGGCCAGCGCCGCCAGCGCCACCATCATGCCGATGGGGCCCGCGCCGGTCACGACCGCGATGTCGCCGGGCTGGATGCGCGCCCGCAAGGCCGCCTGCATGCCGATGGCAAAGGGCTCGACCATGGCACCTTCGGCGAAGCTGACATTGTCGGGCAGCTTGCAGGTGAAGGCGGCCGGGTGGATCACCTCGGGCGTCAGGCAGCCATGCACCGGCGGCGTCGCCCAGAAGGTGACGGCCGGATCGACGTTGTAGATGCCGAGCTTTGCCGCGCGCGAGGTCGGATCGGGGATGCCCGGCTCCATGCAGACCCGGTCGCCGGGCTGCAGATGCGTGACCTCGGCCCCGGCCTCGATCACCGTGCCGGCGGCTTCGTGGCCCAGCACCATCGGCTCGCGGACCACGAAATGGCCGATCTTGCCATGGGTATAGTAATGCACGTCCGAGCCGCAGATGCCGACCGTGTCGATCTTGATGCGGACGTCGCGGGGGCCCAGCGTGCCGGGAATCTCGAATTCCCGCAGCGTGAGCTTGCCCTTCTCCTCCAGAACCAGCGCCTTCATCTTTTCCCTCGCATGCCATGCCGCGCCCCAACCGGCGCCGTCCCGGCGGTGTTTGAGGCCGCCCTGACGGCGATGTAAACAGAAACCCACCGCTTTGGCGAGCTTTTGCCCAATCAAAGAATAATTGTATCACGCATCGCGCGGAAATCGCCGGTCAGGTGCGCGGCGCGCGTCTGGCAGGGATGATGAGCGCAGCCCGATTCGCGGGCCTCACTTCATCAGCCGTTCCTTGACCATCGGCCCCACGGCGCCGAAATCCATCTGCCCGGCGTGGCGGGCGCGCAGCTCGGCCATCACCCGGCCCATGTCGCGGATCGACTCGGCGCCCAGCTCGGCGATCGCCTTGTCGATGGCGGCGCGGGTCTCGGCCTCGTCCAGCTGCCGCGGCAGATAGGACTGGATGATGCGGATCTCGGCCTGCTCGGCCTCGGCCAGCTCCAGCCTCCCGCCCTCTTCATAGGCCCGGGCGGATTCCTGGCGCTGCTTGACCATCTTCGACAGGATCGCCGTCAGGTCGGCCTCGCTGAGCCCGCTTTCGTCGCCGCCTTCGGTGCGGGCGGCGATCTCGCGATCCTTGATCGCGGCCGCGATTAGCCGCAGCGTCGACAGCCGCGCCGTCTCGCGGGCTTTCATCGCGTCCTTGGTATCGGCCAGAATGCGTTCGCGCAGTCCCATCATGTCCTCGCTGGCTTTCGGTTGCGCGGGGCGGATGCCCGGCTTGGTCACCGGCGTCAACCCTGGGCCCGCAGCCCCGGTTCCGCAAGCCCCTCCTGGCCGCGGTTCCGCCTTGACGCCCGCAGCCCCTTTCCCTAGGTTCCCGGCGATTTAGCCGGAGAGTCGACGATGCCCCAGAAACCGACCGCATGTCTTGCGCTTGCCGACGGCACCGTTTTCTACGGCCAGGGCTTCGGCGCCACCGGGGAAGTGGTGGCCGAACTGGTGTTCAACACCGCCATGACCGGCTATCAGGAGATCATGACCGATCCCTCCTATGCGAGCCAGATCGTCACCTTCACCTTCCCCCATATCGGCAATACCGGCGTCACGGCGCAGGATGACGAGGCGGCCGATCCCGTCGCCTCGGGCATCGTGGTGAAATGGGACCCGACCGAGCCCTCGAACTGGCGCGCCACGGCCGACCTGGTCGCATGGATGGAAAGGCGCGGCCGCATCGGCATCGGCGGCATCGACACCCGCCGGCTGACCCGCGCCATCCGGCAGCAGGGCTCGCCCCATGTCGTGCTGGCGCATGATCCGCAAGGGAATTTCGACATCGCCGCCATGGTGGCGCGCGCCCGCGGCTGGCAGGGGCTGGTCGGGCTCGACCTGGCGAAAGAGGTCACCACCCGGCAGAGCTATCGCTGGGACGAGGGGCTGTGGGAATGGCCGGGCCAGTTCGGCGCGATCCCCGAACAGAAGCCGTTCCGTGTGGTGGCGCTGGACTATGGCGCCAAGCGCAACATCCTGCGCTCGCTGGCGCAAAGCGGCGCCGAGGTGACGGTCCTGCCCGCCACCGCCACCGCCGAGGAGGTGCTGGCGCATGACCCCGAGGGCGTCTTCCTGTCGAACGGCCCGGGCGATCCGGCCGCGACCGGCGCCTATGCCGTGCCGATGATCCGCGACTTGCTGGACCGCGACCTGCCGATCTTCGGCATCTGTCTGGGCCATCAGATGCTGGCGCTGGCACTGGGCGCCAAGACCATCAAGATGAACCACGGCCACCACGGCGCCAACCATCCCGTCAAGGACATGGAGACCGGCAAGGTCGAGATCACCTCGATGAACCACGGCTTCGCCGTCGATGCCCAGACCCTGCCCGAGGGCGTGATCGAAACCCATGTCAGCCTGTTCGACGGCTCGAACTGCGGGCTGCGCATGGCGGAAAAGCCGGTGTTTTCCGTGCAGTATCACCCCGAGGCCAGCCCCGGCCCGCAGGACAGCGCCTATCTCTTCGACCGCTTCGCCGAGGCCATGCGCGCGCGCCGCGCTTGACCTGCGACGGATTGCGGCCTGATCCGGCTGCGCGATTAACCGCTTCTTAACCCTCGGCATGCAACAGAGGGTCAGGAAACGTCCAGACCCTGGAATCGCGCATGGCCGGCATCGCCCTTCTCCGCCCCCTTCGCCCCGTGCCGCGGCCGGAGCCGTCCGTCCCGGTGGCGGCACCGGAAACGGTCGTCGCGCCGCGCGACCTGCGCCCGCTGGGCCAGATCCTGATCGAGGATGGCGCCGTCGACCCGCGCAACCTGCTGAAAGCGGTGGTCATGCGCCGGCGCCAGCAGGCCCGGCTGGGCGAGATCCTGCTCGCGAACGGCTGGGTCCAGGAAGAGGCGCTGACCCGGGCGCTGTCGCGGCAATGGCGCAGCAGCGTGCTGGACCTGGCAACGCTGCCGCCCGATCCGCGGCTGATCGACGCGATGGGTGCGCAATTCTGCCTGGCGCAGGGGCTGGTGCCCTGGCGCCGGGTCGGCGGCGTCACCTTCGTCGCCACCGCCCGCCCCGAGGCATTCGACGCCCTGCGCGAGCGCATGCCGGCGGCCTTCGGCACCGTGCGCATGCTGCTCTGCTCCGAAACCGCCGCGCGCGAGGCCATCCTGGGCCTGCGCCGCACGGCGCTGATTCGCCAGGCCGAGACCCAGGTGCCCGCCGCCGAGAGCTGCCGTACGCGCAACGAGCGCCGCTTTGCCCGGCTGGCGGTGGCGGCGGTAACGCTGGTGTTGCTGGGGCTGCTGCTGGCACCGATCGCGGTGGTCTCGGCGCTGACGGCCTGGGCGGTGCTGACGCTGGTCGCATCGATGGGACTGAAACTGCTGTCCTTTCAGGCGATCCTGCGTCGCACCCACAAGGAAAAAGTCGCGGCGCGCGCCATGGCCGCGGGCCTGGTGGCGCGGCCGCAGATGACCGGCCCGCTGCCGGTGATCTCGGTCATGGTGCCGCTGTTCGCCGAGGCGAATATCGCCGACAAGCTGATCGGCCGGCTCTCACGGCTGGACTACCCGCGCGAGCTGATGGACATCCTGCTGGTGGTCGAGGAAACCGACCGCGTGACCTGCGAAGCGCTGGCGACCGCGCGGCTCCCGCGCTGGCTGCGCGTGGTCAAGGTGCCGGACGGGCCGATCCGCACCAAGCCCCGGGCGCTGAACTATGCGCTGAACTTCTGCCGCGGCTCGATCATCGGGGTCTGGGATGCCGAGGATCGCCCCGAACCCGACCAGTTGCACAAGGTCGCGCGCGGCTTCCATTTCGCGCCCCCCGAGGTGGTCTGCCTGCAAGGCGTGCTGGATTATTACAACCCGCGCACCAACTGGCTCGCACGCGCCTTCACCATTGAATACGCCTCGTGGTTCCGCGGCACCTTGGCGGGCGCGGCGGCGCTGGATCTGGTGGTGCCCTTGGGCGGCACGACGCTGTTCTTTCGCCGCGACAAGCTGGAAGAGGTCGGCGCCTGGGACGCCTGGAACGTGACCGAGGACGCCGACCTGGGCGTGCGCCTGACCCGGCGCGGCTATCGCACCGAGATGCTGGACACCGTCACGCATGAAGAGGCCAATTGCCGCCTGCTGCCTTGGGTCAAGCAGCGCTCGCGCTGGCTCAAGGGTTTCGCCATGACCTGGGGCGTGCATATGCGCGATCCGCTGGGGCTGTGGCGCGACCTCGGCACGCGGCGCTTCCTGGGGCTGCAGGTGCAGCTCTTCGCCTCGCTGTCGCAATATCTGCTGGCACCGGTGCTGTGGAGCTTCTGGCTGCTCAGCCTGGGCCTGCCGCATCCGATGCGCGGCGTGCTGTCCGGCATGCTGGGCGGCAATGCCATCGCCATCCTGTTCACGCTCTTCGTCTGCTCCGAACTGCTGAACATCGCCATCGGGCTCTGGGCGGTGCGCGGGCGCCAGCACCGTCACCTGCTGCCCTGGGTGCCGACGCTGCATCTGTATTTCCCGCTGGGCTGCCTGGCCGCTTGGAAGGCGATCTATGAGGTGGTGGCGAAGCCCTTCTACTGGGACAAGACCCAGCACGGCATCTTCGAGGCCGGGCCCGAGGACAGCCCTGCTGCCAGGCCAGCCGCCACGCTGGGCATGGTGCCGCTGCGCCCGGCCGCCCTGTCCGGGCCGCATTCGCCCCGGCCCGCGACGGCCCATGCCGCGCCCGCGCAAGAATTCACCGGCCTTTCCGTGCTGGGTGAGATCGGAGGATCCTGAAAGGGTCTCTTGGCGGTCGCAGAAGCGGCAGCACCAGTTAGATGACCCAGGTTCCGCCAGGATCACGATCAGGCATGATCCAGTGCGGGGTGATTCGGGGTCGGCCGCAAGCTCGGCCTGCACCCCATCCCGGCTTCAACCCCGGGAACCAGTCTCCGGGAAGGCAGCCTCCGGTTTTCCCGCCCGTTGGTTCCGGCCCCTCGCGCCACGCTCCGCCTGCGGACGTTTCTGCTGCCATTACCAGCGCGGGCAGGCATCAAACAGCGGCAGTCGCGTCCTGGTTCAGCGCCTTGTCGATGATGCTGCCGGCGGTCTCGACGGTTTCGGTCAGCCGGGCGGCCAGTTGCTCCAGCGACTCGCAGCCGGTTTCCCGCAGCAGGAAGGCCTGTCCACCCTTGCCGATGCTCTCCATGTCCAGGGCCTTTTCGGTCAGCAGCCGGCCGGCGCATTGCAGGTTCCACAGGAAACGCCGGGCCGCGCTCAGCTGTCCGGCCAGATCGGCCGCGATCAGACCGGCGCGTGGACCGGCCCGCAACTGCGCCAGCGCCGCGCGGGCCGGCGCGGCGGCGCGCAGGGCAAAGCTCTGCGCCAGCAATTCGATGTCCTGAAGCCCGCCGCGGCCGATCTTGGCTTCCCAGGCACCGTCGGGGGCCTTGGCGGCAAAGATCCGCGCCCGCATCTCGGCCAGGTCGGGCAGGACGCGGGCGTCGGTGCCGCGCGCCGCCAGAACCTCGACCCGCAGCGCCTCGACCTCGGCGGCCAGCGCCTCGGCGTCGGCGCCGCAGGTGCCGATCACCCGGGCCCGGGTCAGCGCCAGGTGCTCCCAGGTCCAGGCCTCGGTCATCTGATAGTCGCGAAAGCTCTGCACCGAGGTCGCGACCGGACCTTGGCGACCCGAGGGGCGCAACCGCATGTCCACCTCGTAGAGCCGGCCGGCCGAGGTCGGCGCCGAGATCGCGGTGATCATCGCCTGGGTCAGCCGCGCGTAATAGGCCCGCGTCGCCAGGGGCTTCGGCCCGTCGGAACTGTCCTGCCCGACCGCGTCGTAGATCACGATCAGGTCCAGGTCCGAACTGGCGTTCAGCTGCCGCGCGCCCAGCGAGCCCATGCCCAGCACCACCGCGCCGCGCCCCGGCGGCGGGCCGTGCCGGCGGGCGAATTCGGCGGCAACCACCGGGAACAGCGCCGCGACCGCGGCATCGGCGATATCGGCATATTGGCCGCCGGCCTCCTCGGCGCCGATCAGTGCGCGCAGGTGATGCACGCCGGTGCGGAACTGCCATTCATGCGCCCAACGCCGCGCCGCGTCCAGCGCGCGTTCATAGCCGCCGTCCGGCGCCGCAAGCACGCCCAGCAGCATCGCGTCGAGCTGGCGGCGCAGCTCGACCGCGCCCGGCCATTCCGAGAAGAAACTGCCGCCCAGCACCGCGTCCAGCACCTCGGGGTGGCGCGCCAGATAGGCCGCCAGCGCCGGCGCGGTGCCGCAGATGTCCACGATCAGGTCGATCAGCTGCGGATTGGCCTCGAACAGCGAAAACAGCTGCACGCCGGCGGGCAGCCCGGCCAGGAAGGCGTCGAAGCGCGCCAGGGCCTCGTCCGAATGGGTGGCGGCGACCAGCCGGTTCAGCAGCTCGGGCTCGATGCGGGCAAAGACCTCGCGACCGCGCGCCGAACGCAGGGCCGGGTAGCTGCGCCAGCGCTCGACCATGGCCTCGGCCTCGGGGGAAAGATCGGGACGCGCGCGGCTTTCCCCGGGGGCGAAGAATTCGCCGGTCAGCGCCTCGACGCGCTGCAGCCGGCCGACCAGGCGCCGGGCCCAGGCGGCGGTATCGGCCTCGCCCATCATGCGGGCGATGGTGTCGAGCCCCTCGGCCGAATTCGGCAGCGAATGGGTCTGGGCGTCGTTGACCATCTGGATGCGGTGCTCGATCTCGCGATGCTCGCGGTAGTGCTCGGTCAGTTCGGCGGCGACATCGGCGGGAACCCAGCCCTTGTCCGCCAGCCGCGCCAAGCCTTCGACCGTGCCGCGCACGCGCAGCGCGGGGTCGCGGCCGCCGGCGATCAGCTGCCGGGTCTGGGTAAAGAACTCGATCTCGCGGATGCCGCCCTGGCCCAGCTTCATGTTGTGGCCGGCGGCCTCGATTCGGCCTGACAGGCCCTTGTGCTCGCGGATGCGCAGCCGCATGTCATGCGCGTCCTGGATGGTGGCGAAATCCAGGTGCCGGCGCCAGACGAAGGGATCGAGTTCGCGCAGGAAGCGGGCGCCGGCGGCCAGATCCCCCGCGCAAGGCCGCGCCTTGATATAGGCGCTGCGTTCCCAGGTCCGACCCTCGGCCTCGTAATAGGCCAGCGCCGCCGAGATCGAGATGCAGACCGGCGTCACCGAGGCGTCGGGCCGCAGCCGCAGGTCGGTGCGGAAGACATAGCCCTGGTCGGTATTGTCCGAAATCGTCGCCGCCGCCTTGCGGGTGGCGCGGATCAGCGCCGCGCGGGCCTCATGCTGGTCGTCGCGGGCATAGGCGCTGTCGTCGTAAAGCACGATCAGGTCGATGTCCGAGGAATAGTTCAGCTCGGCGGCGCCCATCTTGCCCATGGCGAGCGCGACGATGCCGCCGGCATCGGCCTGGGTCGGGGGCAGCTTGCCGCGCGCGCGTTCGGCCGCGACATGCACGCGCAAGGCCAGGTCCGCGGCCCGGTCGGCCAGTTCGGTCAGAGCGCCGGTGACCTGTTCCAGCCGCCAGACCCCGCCCAGGTCGGCCAGCGCCGTCCACAGCGCAACCCGGCGCTTGGCGCGGCGCAGCGCCGGGCCGAGCGCGTCGGCCGGCAGGCTCTCGAACCCCGCCGTTTCGCGCGCGACGATATCCTCATGCGCGAGCGCCTCGGCCAGCCAGTCGGCCTCGCGGCCGATCAGCCCGGCGAGATAGGGGCTGGATCCGGCGGCGCCGCGGATCAACGCGCCCAGGCGCGGATCAAGGATGCCCGTCGCCTGCCAGGCGGACTGGCCGCGGGCGGGATCGACGGGAAGCGGCAGGCGGGTGATGCGGGCGGCGAAATCCATGGCCGCAGCCTAGCCGCAGGCCCCGCCGGGTCAATGCGGGAAAACCGCAAGCGGCGCGGCAAATCTTATGGTTTTCCACGCTTGGCGCGCGGGGGATCTGTTGCTAGGCTCTGGGCTCAGTGCAACCATCGATAGACGATCCGCAGCCCATGCGCGCCGAAACCACAGCGAACCGAAAGCGGGATTCCGGCCGCCCCGACCGCCGGGGGCGGGGCTGATGCGGCACAGCCTGCCCCATGCGCCGCAGTTCTACGTGACGGCACCGCAGCCCTGCCCCTATCTGCACGGCCGGGCCGAGCGCAAGCTGTTCACCGCGCTGGCGGGCGATTCGGCCAATGAGCTGAACAATGCGCTGTCGCGCCAGGGCTTTCGCCGCTCGCAGAACGTGCTTTACCGGCCCAGCTGCGAAAGCTGCGTCGCCTGCATGTCGGCCCGCATCCGGGTGTCCGAGTTCCAGCCCTCGCGCACGCAGCGCCGGGTGGCGCGCCGCAACGCGCATCTGCGCCGGCTGGCCACCAGCGCCTGGGCGACCGAAGAGCAATACGAGCTGTTCCGCGCCTATCTGGACCAGCGCCACGCCGACGGCGGCATGGCCGACATGGACATTTTCGAATTCGCCGCGATGATCGAGGAAACCCCGGTCCGCACCCGCGTCATCGAATATCGCGCGCATGAAGGCGGGCAGATGCCGCCGGCGCCGGGTTCGGACCGGCTGGTCGCGGTCTGCCTGACCGATGTGCTGGATGACGGGCTAAGCCTGGTCTACAGCTTCTACGACCCGGCTTTGGAGGAGCAGAGCCTGGGCACCCACATCATCCTGGACCATATCGAGCTGGCGCGCAGCGCCGGGCTGCCCTTCGTCTATCTGGGCTATTGGGTGCCGGGCAGCCGCAAGATGGACTACAAGGCCCGGTTTTCGGCGCTGGAGATCTACAAGGGCGGCGTCTGGCAGCCAATCGGCGACCCGGCACAGCACAGTTCGGACATCCATCCGCTGTCGATCGACCCCATCGTCGAGCAGGTGGCACGCATCACCCTGCCCCAGACCGGCGGATGATTACCGAGAAGCGGCAGTTTCGGTAATTATATTTCAATATTCTGCGGGCTGGGGTCATTTTCTTGGACAATCGGCATTGACCCTGCCGCGCGGCCCCCATAGTTTTCCGCGACGCGGCAAACCCCTTCGGGCCGGCCGCGCCGTGTCTTACAGATGGAGAATGGGCATGTCCCGACAAATGACCGGTGCAAGGATGGTTATCGAGGCTCTGCGCGATCAGGGCGTCGACACCGTATTCGGCTATCCGGGCGGGGCGGTGCTACCCATCTATGACGAGATCTTCCAGCAGAACGACATCAAGCACATCCTGGTCCGCCACGAACAGGGCGCCGTCCACATGGCCGAAGGCTATGCGCGTTCCACCGGCAAGCCGGGGGTGGTTCTGGTCACCTCGGGGCCGGGCGCGACCAATGCCGTCACCGGACTGACCGATGCGCTGATGGATTCGATCCCGCTGGTCGTGCTGACCGGCCAGGTCCCGACCTTCCTGATCGGCACCGACGGTTTCCAGGAGGCCGATACCATCGGCATCACCCGCCCCTGCACCAAGCACAACTGGCTGGTGAAAGAGACCGATCAGCTGGCGGCGACCATCCACAAGGCGTTTCACATCGCCACCTCGGGCCGGCCGGGGCCGGTGCTGATCGACATTCCCAAGGACGTGCAATTCGCCACCGGCGACTATGTCGGCCCGAAACAGATCGAGACGCCCAGCTACCAGCCGGCGAAGAAGGGCGACCTGGCCACCATCACCCGGCTGGTCGAGCTGATGGAGACGGCCGAGCGGCCGATCCTCTATACCGGCGGCGGCGTCATCAACTCGGGCACCGGCGCCAGCCAGCTCTTGCGCGAACTGGCCGAGGCGACCGGCTTTCCGGTGACCTCGACGCTGATGGGGCTTGGCGCCTATCCGGCCTCGGGCGGGAAATGGATCGGCATGCTGGGCATGCACGGACTTTACGAGGCCAACATGGCCATGCACGACTGCGACCTGATGATCGCGGTCGGGGCCCGCTTCGACGACCGCATCACCGGCCGGGTGGCGGATTTCAGCCCCGGCTCGGTCAAGGCGCAGATCGACATCGACCCGAGCTCGATCAACAAGGTGATCCGGGTGGACCTGCCCATCGTCGGCGACGTCGGCCATGTGCTCGAGGACATGCTGAAGATCTGGAAGGCGCGCGGCCGCAAGACCAATGCCGAGGGCGTGCGGAAATGGTGGGTGCAGATCGAGCAGTGGAAGGCGAAGAACTGCCTTGGCTATCGCGGCTCGGACAAGGTGATCAAGCCGCAATACGCCCTGCAGCGGCTGCAGGCGCTGACCGCGGCCAGGAAGCCCTATATCACCACCGAGGTCGGCCAGCACCAGATGTGGGCGGCGCAGTTCCTGCATTTCGACGACCCGAACCACTGGATGACCTCCGGGGGCTTGGGGACGATGGGCTATGGCCTGCCGGCCTCGATCGGGGCGCAGGTCGCGCATCCCGAGGCGCTGGTGATCAACGTGGCGGGCGAGGCCAGCTGGCTGATGAACATGCAGGAGATGGGGACGGCGGTGCAGTTCCGCGCCCCGGTCAAGCAATTCATCCTGAACAATGAACGGCTTGGCATGGTCCGGCAATGGCAGCAGCTGTTGCATGGCGAGCGCTACAGCCAGAGCTGGTCGGAAAGCCTGCCCGACTTCGTGAAACTGGCCGAGGCCTTTGGCTGCAAGGGGCGCACCGTCTCGGATCCGGCCGATCTGGACGCCGCCATCCAGGAGATGATCGACTATGACGGGCCCTTCATCCTGGACGTGCTGGTCGAGAAGCACGAGAACTGCTTCCCGATGATCCCCTCGGGCAAGCCGCATAACGAGATGCTCCTGGGCGAGGCCGCGACCGAGGGCGCCATCACCGGCGCCGGCGCGGCCCTGGTCTGAGTTTTAGGAAAGCGAGAAGAACATGGCGGCACTGAATATCCAGAAGGGCGCATCCAGCCATTCGGCCTATGACCTGCGCGACCCCAACGCCGAGATCATCGAATCGCACACGCTGGCGGTCCTGGTGGAAAACGAGCCAGGCGTGCTGGCGCGGGTCATCGGCCTGTTCTCGGGCCGGGGCTACAACATCGACAGCCTGACCGTGGCCGAGGTCGATCACCTGGGCCACCGCTCGCGCATCACCATCGTGACGCGCGGCACGCCGGCGGTGATCGAGCAGATCAAGGCGCAGCTTGGCCGCATCGTGCCGGTGCATGACGTGCACGACCTGACCGTCGAGGGCCGCAGCGTCGAGCGGGAACTGGGTCTGTTCAAGGTGGCGGGCAAGGGCGAGAAGCGCGTCGAGGCGCTGCGCATTGCCGAGATCTTTCGCGCCAGCGTGGTCGATTCGACGCTGGAAAGCTTTGTCTTCGAGATCACCGGCACGTCCGAGAAACTGGACGCCTTCGCCGAGCTGATGCGGCCGCTGGGCCTGTCCGACCAGGCCCGCACCGGGGTCGCCGCGCTGGCGCGCGGCGCCTGATTCGCCTTAGCGGGCGGCCGCGATTTTCAGCGGCCGCTCGTGCAATCCCGAATCGGGGTTCGAGATCACCCGCAGCACCGGGCGCGGCATTTCGGGCTTTTCGCCGATCCCCCGCAGCAGGCTTGGCAATTCCGAACGCTTGTTGCCCGAGACGAGGCTCACGCTGCGCGCGTGGCGCAGATCCTTGATCGTCTCGATCTCAAGTTCGACCAGATCGCCCGCTTCGGGCCAATCGCCGGGAAAAACCAGGCTTTCTTGTCCCTGAAGATAAGCCAAGGCGCCATGATCCTCGCACCAGATCACCGCTTTTTCCTTGGCGGGACTGCTCCACAGAATAACCCCGATCATAAAAGCTCCTAAAAACCCGAACCGCTCGTGACCATGAACGGCGCACAACCCAGAACGGAAACTATCGGCAGTTTCTCGCCTATGAAAGCGAATTTTTGCTCGGAACGCGACGTCCCTAGGCAAAATTACCGATCAGACTCCGGGAGCAGCGGCACAACCGCAAGAATGTTGCAGGTTTCGTTAACCTGTCGTTTTCGGCAATCACGGTCCGGTGATGCGGGAATGTCACAAGCGACGGAATTATCGCACCCGCCCGGCGCGATAGTCGCCCACCGCCCGCGCAACCTGCGCCATGCGCGAGACGTTCGAGGGATGCGTGCCCATGATCTTGTCGCCCGGGTCGGGAATGCGGGCGAAGAACTGCGCCCCGTGCTGCGGATCGAAGCCGGCATTCAGCGTGATGATGGCGCCCAGGTAGTCGGCCTCGAGCTCCCAGTCCTTGGAATAGTAGCGGGCGCCGAACTGGGCGCCGAAATCCTGCGCCGACTTCACCGCATCGGCATTGCCGCCATAGGCGCTGGCCAGCCCTCCCAGGATCACCGCGCCCATGGTGGCGGCGCTGCTCTTGCGGTTGATGTGGCCCAGGATGTGGTGGCTGGCCTCATGCCCGACGACGAAGGCCAGCTCGTCGGCATTGCGCGCTTCGCCGATCAGGGCCAGGGTAAAGCCGATCACCGGGCGTCCGGTCGCGTCCACGGTCTGGAATGCGTTCGGCTCCAGCCCCGGGCGGTCGTCGACGACGAATTGGAAATCACAGCTGATCGGCTGCTTGCGGCGCGCCACGCATTCGCGTTCCACCGCCGGCTCCATCCGGTTGATGACCGCGATGAAGGCCCGGGCCGAGGCGCGGGCCCCGGCCGGCGTGTCCGGCGCCGGCGCGGCCAGTTCGGGCAGCGGCCGTGTCGCGCCCGCCCCCGGCTGCGGCACGGGCGCCGCGACGCAGCCCGCCAGGACCAGCAGAATCGCCGCCGCCGCTTGCCAGGTTCTGCCCATCTGCCGCCTCATGCCGTGCTTGTCCTTTTTTGCCACTCTAGCCGCCCGCCCGTGACGGCGCCAAGCCCCGCTCTTGCCCCTGCAGCGTTATCACGCAATTGTTGAGGAAAGCTGAACCGGAAAGGCCCGCATGTTCACCATCGAGCACGATTTCGACGCCACCGTCATCACCCTGATCGACGAATTGCCCGAGGGCGAGGCCGGCGCACGGCCGCTGAACGAGGATGTGGTGATCCAGAGCTTCGACGACCGGGTGGTGATCGAGCAATACGACCCCGACACCGGCGAGCTTTCGCAGATCCTGCTGACCATCGAGCAGCTCGAGGAATTGCGCGCCGCGCTGAACCTGCCCGAGGGCAACTATCGGCTGGAGCGGCGCTAATCCAGCCGGAAGAGCTTGTCGCGCGAGCTGGCGCCGCGCAGCAGCGCCAGCCGCGTCTTGGCGACGCCCAGGGCCTTCGCCAGCAGCTTGACCACGGCGGCATTGGCCTTGCCGTCCTCGGGCACGACGGTCACCAGAACACGGATCGTCTCGCCGTCCAGCAGCACCGCATTGCGCGAGGCGCGCGGCGTGACCCGCACGGCGATTTCGGCCCCGGGCCGGGCAAGATGGCGCAGATCGGTCATGAGCCTTATCAAGCGCCGCGCGGCGAAAAAGGCAATCCCGACTGGCGCCGGCCGGCCTGCGTGGCTATCTGAAGGACAAAAGCGCGCACCGGAGACCCGCCATGCAGCACACCGACCCCGCCACCCTGGCCTTTCTGCGCCAGCGCCGCTCGCACCCGCCGAAGCTGCTGACCGGCCCCGCGCCGGACCGCCACGAGTTGATGACCCTGCTGGAGCTTGCCGCGCGCGTCCCCGACCACGGCAAGCTGGAGCCCTGGCGCTTCGTGGTGCTGGAACGCGCCACGCTGGACCGGCTGGCGCCGCTGCTGGCCCAGCAGGTCGCGACCCAGGGGGGTGACGCGGCGGCGGCGGAAAAGGCGCGCTCGGCCTTTGCGTCGCCGGTGATCGTCGCGGTGGTCTCGGCGCCGGTCGACAGCCCCAAGGTGCCGGAATGGGAGCAGTTCCTTTCGGCCGGGGCGGTCTGCCTGGAGCTGCTGAACGCGGCGCTGGCCGCGGGCTATGGCGCGGCCTGGCTGACCGGACCGGCGGCCGAGCCCGACTTCGCCCGCGCGCATCTGGGGCTCGGCGCGCATGAGCGCATCGTCGGCCTGATCCACATCGGCCAGCGCGGCGCCACGCCCCCCGACCGGCCGCGCCCCGACGTGGCGGCCAAGACGACGTTCCTGTGATGGTGCTCAAGGCGCTGTTCCTGGCCTGGGGCGATCTCGCGCGCCCGCGCATCTTCGGCGTGGTGGCGCTTGGCGTCGGGCTGACGCTGCTCTTGTTCGTGGCGCTGCAGGCGCTGATCTTCTGGGCCGCCGGCCATTTCGCGCCCGAGAGCCTGACCCTGCCCTGGATCGGCGCCGTGCCGCTGGCGCCCGCGCTGTCCTGGAGCTCGCTGCTGCTGTTCCCGCTGCTGAGCATCTTCCTGATGGCGCCGGTCGCGGCCGGCTTCTCGGGGCTGTTCGCCGAGCGGGTCTCGGAGGCGGTCGAAGAGATCCATTATCCCGCCAGCAAGGGCCTGCCGGTGGATTTCTGGGACGGGCTCTGGGAATCGCTGGCGGTGATGGGGGCGGTGATCCTGGTCACGCTGGTCACGCTGCTGCTGACGCCCTTCCTGGGGCCGCTTGCCTCGCTGCTGTTCTATGGCGGCAACGGCTGGCTTCTGGGGCGCGAGTTCTTCCAGATGGCCGCCCGGCGCCACCTGCACGAGCCGCAGGCGACCGAACTGCGCCGCAGCCTGTCGGTGCAGGCCACGGCGCTGGGGGTGCTGATCGCGCTTCTGCTGACGGTGCCGGTGCTGAACGTGGTGGTGCCGGTGCTGGCGGCGGCGGGCTTCACCCACCTTTACCACATCAGCGCGTCCAGGCCTCGAGATCGGCGCGGGTGATGATGCCGCCGATGATGACATAGGCGATCACGCCCCAGATCAGCGCCGCGATCAGCGTGGCCCAGATCAGCTTTTTCTTCAGCTTGGGCTCATGCGGCGCGCCGGCCGGCGTGCCGGGCGTCACCTGCCCCACGTCGGCCTGGCTTTTCTGGCCGATCGGCAGCAGCACGAACAGCACCAGGAACCACAGCACCGAATAAAGGACGATGCCGCCGGTCAGGCTCATCAGACCTGCTCCAGTTCGATCAGGCAGCCGTTGAAATCCTTGGGATGCAGGAACAGCACCGGCTTGCCATGGGCGCCGATCTTGGGCTCGCCATTGCCCAGCACGCGGGCGCCTTCGGATTTCAGCTTGTCGCGCGCGGCCAGGATGTCCTCGACCTCGAAGCACATGTGATGGATGCCACCCGAGGGGTTCTTGTCCAGGAAGCCCTTGATCGGGCTGTCCTCGCCCAAGGGATAGAGCAGTTCGATCTTGGTGTTCGGCAGTTCGATGAAGACCACGGTCACGCCATGGTCGGGCTCGTCCTGCGGCGCGCCGACCCTGGCGCCCAGGCTGTTTTCGTATTGCGCGGCCGCGGCGGCAAGGTCCGGCACGGCAATGGCGACATGGTTCAGGCGTCCGATCATCTGGTCCTCCGTCGTTTCCCGCCCTTCTAGGCCGGACCGGCGACAGGGGAAAGGAAAACACGCGGGCGTTAACGCCTTCTTAGGAGAATCGCGCAATCCTGAAGCTGGAAGATGATTCTCGGTAAGGATTTTAGCGATGACGGAACAGGACAGAATCGGTGAGGAAGAATTCCCCACCTGGCGGGTCACCCTGCCCAACCGCCCGCTGACCGGCCTGACGGTGCTGGTGGTCGAGGATTCGCGTATCGCCTCCGAGGCGGTGCGTCTGCTGTGCCTGCGCTCCGGCGCACGCATCCGTCGGGCCGACAGCATCCGCGCGGCCCTGCGGCATCTCCAGACCTACCGGCCCGGCGCGGTCATCATCGACATGGGCCTGCCCGACGGCAACGGCGCCGACATGATCCGCGCCATCGCCGGCGCGCTGCCGCGCGTCCCGGTGATCCTGGGCATCTCGGGCGATCCCGACAATCGCGAGGCCGCGATGCAGGCCGGGGCCGACGGCTTCCTGGTCAAGCCGATCGAAAGCCTGGCGGTGTTCCAGCAGGCGATCCTGTCGGCCCTGCCGCTCGAGGCGCGGCCGCAGGGGCTGCGGCTTCTGCCCGACGACGTGATCGCCGCCGATCCGGTGGCGTTGCGCGCCGATCTCAGCCATGCCGCCGACGCCCTGTCGCAGGCCGACGATACCGAGGCGATCGAGTATATCGCCCGTTTCCTGGCCGGCGTGGCGCGCTCGGCCCATGACCGCATGCTCGAGGACGCGGCAACGGCACTGGCGCGCGACCATGCCGAGGGCCGGGCGCTGGCGATGGACCTGGCGCGGATCAGCGGGCTGGTGCAGGACCGGCTGGCGGCGGTCCGCATCTGAAGGGCCGGGCGGCCCGTCGTCCGACGCGGCCTTCGCCTGCCGAAGCCGGCAGCTGTCGGCCAAGGCGCGGATCGGAAGGAGCCAGGACCCCAACCGGGCGCATGGATATGTCGCAGTCGGCTACTGACGGTTTGGCGCCAGCTGGAGGCCCTTCGCTTCTGCGGTATCGCCATAGCTCTTGCGCCCTGAACCGGGCGCATCCCGTCAACAGCAGGTCTTGACCGCATGGCGGCCCCGTCCGCGCGGTCGGCGGGAACTGCCCTTGGTGCCGCCGAAGGGGACATGGTAGCGACGCCCGCGGTCGTCAGGTCCGCCATCGCCCCACCCGCGCCTGCGCGCGCAACCCGCACCTGGCGCAGCGATGCGGCTCCGCTGCCGGATCAGCCGGCCGCGACGGGCTTCGTGAACAGGATCCATTCGCTTGCATCCACCTCCCAGTCGTCCTTGACGACCGGACGGCGGGCGATCTCGCGGTAGCCCTTCGCCGTATAAAGACGCAGCGCATCCCGGTGCGTGTCCTCGGCGATCAGGCTGATGCTGGCGTGACCGGCCGCGGCGGCGACGGTTTCGGCATGCACCAGCAAGGCGCTGCCCAATCCCCTGCCGCGAAAACCCTCGTAGGTGGCCAGGACGTTCAGATACCACGACCCCGGCGCCAAGGCCTCGAGTTCCAGCAGCGGCACGAAGAGCGGCGGCGTGTCCGGGTCGATCGGCCCGGGCGTCGCCTCGGCGGCATAGCCCAGCAGGCAGGCGGCCACGGCGCCGTCGATCTCGGCCAGCCAGGCGTTGCGATAGGAAAAGTTCCCCGTCTCGCGCGCCGCGCGCTCTTGCCCCAGCGCCCAGGCGTCGCCCTCGGGGCCGACCGTCTTGCGCCAGAAATGCAGCGGCAGGTCGTCCGCCGCCATGTTGATGAAGCGCACCAGATCGGCGGCATCCGATGCCCTTGCCTTGCGGATCTCCATGCCCCTGTCCTGTCCCTTGCCCGCGCCCTGGGCGCCCGCCCTTCTTTGCCGGTTCGGCGCCCGTTCGCCAAGCCCCTTCGGCCCCATCCGATCATCCCGCTTGCGCGCCGGGCGGGGGCCGCCTACCAAAGGCTTTGACCCAAGGCGCGCCTCAGGAGGAGAGACATGAGCGACACGGTTTTCCGCTTCCCCGAACCCGGCCCCGAGCCCATCACCACCGACCTGGAGGGCTGGACCAAGGTCGAAGGCAACCCGAGCATGCGCTATTGGGTGCAGCACACGGCGGCCGATGGCAGCGTGATCTCGGGCACCTGGGAATCGACGACCGGCACCTGGCACGCAAGCTACCAGTCCTACGAATTCGTCCACCTGATCGAGGGCCGCATCACCATCACCCCCGAAGGCGGCGAGCCCGTCACGCTGACGCCCGGCGACGCCTTCGTGGTCGAGCCGACCTTCAAGGGCACCTGGGTCGTCGAGGAGCCGGTGCGCAAGCATTTCGCGATCAAGCTGAAATAGGCTGCGCCGCCGCGACGGGCCTTTCGGGATAGCCCCAGATGACCACCGCCGACCTGATCCTGACCCATGCCCGCGTCCTGACCATGGACCCGGACCGCCCCCGCGCCGAGGCCGTGGCCCTGGCCGGCGAGCACATCCTCGCGGTGGGCAACGCGGCCGAGATCGCGGCCCTGGCCGGGCCGGGGACGCGGATCATCGACGCCGGCGGGCGGACGCTGCTGCCGGGTTTCTTCGAGGGGCATGTGCATGTCGGGCTTGGCGGTGCCGACCTGACGCATCTGCACATCGGCCATCTGCACGGGGCCGAGGCGGTCGGCGCCGCCTTCCGCGACTTCGCCGCCGCGAACCCCGACGCGGCCCTGCTGATGGCGCAAGAGGCGCATTACGGCATCCTGGGCCAGCCCGCCACGCGTCACGATCTCGACGCGATGATCGCCGACCGGCCTATCGCGATGATGTCGCCCGACCTGCACACGGTCTGGGCCAACACCGCCGCGCTGCAGGCCGCCGGGCTGCTGCATGGCGCCCCGATGCCGCATGGCCACGAGGTCGTCCTGGGCGCGGACGGGCTTGCCACCGGCGAGCTGCGCGAGTTCGAGGCCTTCGGTCCGCTGATCGCCCATGCCGGCGAGGGGCGCATCAACCTGGGCATCGCCACGGGCGAGGAACCCGATCCCGCGCCCACGGCGGCCGAGCGCGCCGCCGACAAGGCGCTGCTGCTCAAGGGAATGCAGCATTGCGCCGCGCATGGCGTGACCAGCCTGGTGAACATGGACGGCAACCGCTACACGCTGGAGTTGCTGGCCGAGATGCGGGCCGAAGGCCGCCTGCCTCTACGGGTGAAGGTGCCGTTCCATTTCAAGCCGCATATGGGGATCGAGGCGCTGGACCGCGCATCGCGCATGGCGGCGGATTTCGACGGTGACTGGATCAGCTCGGGCTTCGTCAAGATGTTCATGGACGGGGTGATCGACAGCCGCACCGCCTATCTGCTGCAGGACTACCCCGACCAGCCCGGCCACCGCTCCGCGCCGCTGTTCTCGCCCGAGCGTTTCGACCGGGTCGCGACCGAGATCGACCGGCGCGGCTTGCAGATCGCCGTTCATGCCATTGGCGACGGCGCGGTGCGGGTGGTGATCGACGGCTATCAGGCGGCCCGCGCCGCCAACGGCCCGCGCGACAGCCGCCACCGCATCGAGCATATCGAGCTGATCGACCCGGCGGACGTGCCCCGGCTGGGGGCCCTTGGCATCACGGCCAGCCTGCAGCCGCCGCATGCGCCCGGCGCGATGGATTTCCCGCAGGAGCCGACGCTGTCGCGGATCGGCGCGGCGCGTTGGGCGGATGCCTATCTGTGCCGCAGCCTGGCCGAGGCGGGTGCCGCCATCGCCTTTTCCAGCGACTGGCCGGTGGCCGACGTCTCGGTGCTGCGCGGCATTGCCGCGGCCCTGACGCGCAGGCCCTATGACGGCGCCCGCGACGAGCGGCTGTCCCTGATGCAGGTGCTGCACGCCTATACGGCGGGCGGCGCCTGGGCCGCGCACCGCGACCACGTCACGGGAACGCTGCGCCCCGGGCTGGCCGCCGACCTGGTGATGCTGGGCGGCGATATCGAGGCCACGGACCCGGCCGCGATCCCCGGTCTGGGCGTCGCCCTGACGATCTGCGGCGGCCGCATCATCCATGATGCCGGCATAGCGGGCTGAAGGCACGCAGAGACCCGGCGCGGTTGCCGACCGGGGCGATGCATCGCCCCTCGCTCAGTCCAGCGTCTGCCGGAACCTCAGCAGCGCGACCAGCATCAGCGTGATCGCGAAGAGTGCAAGCGCGGCGAGGGGCTGCGCCACGGCCTCGTAGCCCGCGCCCTTCAGCATGACCGCCCGGATGAAGCGCAGGAAATGCGTGAGCGGAAAGATCTCGCCCAAGGCCCGCGCCCAGCCGGGCATGCCGCGAAAGGGGAACATGAAGCCCGACAGCATGATGGAGGGCAGGAAAAAGAAGAAGGTCAGCTGCATCGCCTGCATCTGCGTCCGCGCCGCGGTCGAAATGAGATAGCCCAGGACCAGAAGCGCCATCACGAAGATCAGGATGCCGCCCAGAAGCAAGGCCCAGCGAGCCGACGAAAGGCACATGGAACAGCGCCCGCGCCGCGACCAGGACCACCAGCACCTGCACCGCGCTGACGCCAAGATAGGGCAGCATCTTGCCCAGCATGATCTCGAGCGGCGTCGCCGGCATCGACAGCAGGTTCTCCATCGTGCCGCGCTCGATCTCGCGGGTCAGGGCCATGGCCGTCATCATCACCATGGTCAGTTGCAGGATGACGCCCAGCAGGCCCGGCACGATGTTATAGGCGGTGATGCCTTCGGGGTTGTAGCGCCGATGCACCAGAACCTGCAGCTGCGTGTCGCGGGCAGCGCCCGCCTGCGCCTCGGTGCCAAGCTCGCGTTGCAGGGCCTCGGCCGCGACGGTGCCAAGCGTCGAGACGGCGCCCGAGGCGACGGCGGGGTCCGTCGCATCGGCTTCGATCAGCATGACGGGGTGGTCGCCGCGCAGCACCCGCCGCCCGAAATCCGACGGCAGGGTCACGACGAAGGACACCGCGCCCCGGGCCAGCAGCCGCTCGGCCTCGGCCGCCGAGACGCCGGGCGAGGTGAAGCGGTAATAGTCGGTCAGTTCCAGCGCGGTGACGATGGCGCGGCTGAAGCGGTCCTGCACCGGCGCAACCAGCGCCGCGGGAAGCTGCTTCGGGTCCGAATTGATCGCAAAGCCGAAAAGCAGAAGCTGCATCAGCGGCACGCCCAGCATCATCGCGAAGGTGATCCGGTCGCGCCGCAGCTGGATCACCTCCTTCCTCAGCAGCGCGAAGAGCCGCGTCAGCGAAAAGAACCGGCTCATCGCAGGCTGTCCTCGGAAGCCGCCATGAGCTGGATGAACACGTCCTCCAGCATGGTTTCGGCGGGGTGCATCGTGGTGCCGGTCTCGCGCGCCACCGCCTCGGCCGATTGCCGCAGCGCGGCCGCGTCCCGGCCGACGACATGCAGCGTGGTGCCGAAGGAGGCGACCTGCTCGACCCCCGGCCTGCCCTTCAGGCGGCGCGCGGCCTCGGCGGTGTTCGGACCTTCCAGAACCACGGTGGTCAGGCCCGCCCCCGCCACGACATCGGCCACCCTGCCCGCCGCGATCAGCCGGCCATTGGCGATATAGTTGATGCGGTGGCAGCGCTCGGCCTCGTCCATATAATGGGTCGAGACCAGCACCGTCAGCCCCTCGGCCGAGCGGGCGTGGATTTCGTCCCAGAACATCCGCCGGGCCAGGGGATCGACGCCGGCGGTGGGCTCGTCCAGCATCAGAAGCCGCGGCCGGTGCATGATGCAGGCCGCCAGCGCCAGCCGCTGCTTCCAGCCGCCCGAAAGCGAACCGGCCAGCTGGTGGCGGCGGCCGGACAGCCCCAGATCCTCGAGCGTATCGCGCACGATCCGCCGCGCCGGGGTCAGGCCGTAAAGACCGGCGACGAAGGACAGGTTCTCCTCGATGGTCAGATCCTCGTAGAAGGAAAAGCGCTGCGTCATGTAGCCGACCTCGCGCTTGATCCGCCGTCCCTGGCGCCGGATGTCGAAGCCCAGCACGCGACCCTCGCCCGCGTCGGGGGTCAGAAGGCCGCACATCATGCGGATGGTCGTCGTCTTGCCCGAGCCGTTCGGCCCCAGGAAGCCCGCGATCTCGCCGCGCTCGACCCGCAGCGATACGCCATCGACGACGCGGCGGTTGCCGAAGATCTTCACCAGGCCGGTGACGGCGATGGCGGGCTCTTCGGTCATTCCGCCGCCCCGGGCAGCAGGACATCGACGATCTGTCCCGGCTTGAGACCGGGGCTCGCGCCCGTCGGGCGGGCCTCGACAAGGTAGACGAGCTTTTGCCGGTTCTCGAGCGAATAGATCACCGGCGGCGTGAATTCCGGGGCATCGGCGACATAGGTGACCGTCGCCGCCAGCCCGTCCGGGCAGCCGTCGCAGCGGACGGAAAGGGCCGAGCCGACCGCGATCGCCGCCGCATTCCGGGCGGGCATGTAGAGCCGCAGCTTCACCGCACCGTCCGGCAGGAAGGACAGCACCGGCTGCGCCGGTCCCGCGATCTCGCCCGCCGTGCGGATGATGTCGTAGACGGTCCCGGTGGCGGGGGCCGCCAGGCTGCGCTTCGACAGCGCCCAGACGGCCCGGTCGCGTTCCGCCCTTGCGGCGGCACGGCGCGCTTCGGCGGCGGCTATGGCATGCGGGCGGGCCGGCAGCCTTGCCACCGCCAGATCCGCCTCGATCTCGGCCACCCGCGCCGCGGCGATCTCGGCGGCGGTCGCGGCATCCTCGCGCTGCGTCTGGGTGGCGCTGCCCTTCTCCGCCAGGCTGGACAGCCGGATGGCCGTCCGCCTGGCTTCCGCGGCTTGCGCGCGCGCCGAGACCAGAGCGGCTTCGATCACCGCGATCTCCTCGGGGCGCTTGCCAAGGCGCAGGTCGGCAAGCTCCGCCTCGGCGCGGGCCAGGTTCGCCTCGGCCTCGGCAAGGGCGATCTTCGCGGCCGCCCGGTCCAGTTCCACCAGCGGGGCGCCCGCCTCGAGATGGTCCCCCCGAGCGACGAGCAGCGTGGCGATCTCGACCGTCTCGACCGGGGCGACCAGGACGTATTCCCCCTCGACATAGCCGGTGGCAAAGGGCAGCGGCGGCGCACAGGTGGCAAACAGCGCCGACAACAGCGGGACCGAGCAGACCGTCAGGCTCATCGCGGTTCCCCCTGTGTCAGAAGCCGCAGGTTTTCGGCAATCACATCGCCGATCCGGCCTGCCTCGCTCGGGCCGATGGTCGGCCAGCCCATCCTGCGCATGACGATCTCGCGGCCGAGCCGGAAATACAGCACCTGGCCGATCATGGCGAAGACCGAGAGCTTCACCGCCTCGCTGTCGGGGTCCGCGCCGCTGGCGATCGCCCAGAGCTCGGAAAGCTCTGCGTGTTTCGGGCCGATGAAGCAGTCATGGATCAGCTCGGTGGCAGCCCCGCCGCGGCTGAGTTCCGTCAGCGCGAAATTCACCATCGGCCCGGCCTCGGGGGCGCTGCCGATGAAGGCCGCAACGCCGCGCAGGATGGTCTGCAGGCGCCGAAGCGCCGCTGCCGGGGTCAGCCCCGCCGAGGATCGCGGCGCCCCCGCGACCGCCATCAACCGCCGCGCCACTTCGCCCACGACGGCGCGGCGCAGGCCGTCCTTGCCGCCGAAATGATAGGCGATCAGTGCCAGGTTCACCCCGGCCTTCGCGGCCAGCTCGCGCGTGGAGGTCGCATCGAATCCCTTCTGGCCGAAAAGCAGCAAGCCTGCCTCGATCAGCGCCTTCTGCGCCCCTTCGGGCGGCTTGTCCGGAATCTCGATCATGGGTAATTATAATCAATCGTTTGATTAAATTCAATCGAGTCGGCTGCCGGATGCGCGGCGCTCATGCCGGGCGCAGTTCTGCGCCGTTCCCACCCATGGGCGCTGGATCACCAGCGGATACCCATCGACGATGTGCGGCCGGGCCGATGCCGCCCTCAGTCCAGCCCCTCGCGGAACTCCGCGATCAGCGCCTTCACCACCGTGACAAGGGCTTCCTCTCGCGTCGCGCCGGCGTTCATGGCCGCGGCATGCACCGCGCGTTGGCGTTCCGCGGAATTGCCCTCTGCCACCAGGGCGCGCAGCCGCGCCGCGGCGGGCTGGCTGTCGAGCGCATCCGCATCCTCGCCGATCAGTTCGAGCCAGTCCTCGGCCATCTCGGCGGCGGGCTTCAGGCGGTTCTCGCCAAAGTCGATCAGCCCTTCGGTCAGCCCGTAGCGGGCGGCCCGCCAGCGGTTCTCGGCCAAGAGGAAATTGTCGTATTGCCGCCAGCGCATGTTTCGCCGCGACAGCCGCCACAGCATGCGCAGGGTCGCCTGGATCAGCGCGGTCAGCGTCAGCGTGTCGTCAAGGCGCGGGCAGGCATCGCAGACCCGGGTTTCCAGCGTCGGGAAGCGCGACGAGGGCCGCAGATCCCACCAGATCTTGCTGCTGTCCTCGATCAGGCCCAGCGAGGTCAGCGCCTCGACCGAGCGTTCGTATTCCCCCCAGCTCGCCAGCCGCGGCGGCAGCCCGGTGCGGGGATAGCCACCGAAGACGGTGGTGCGATAGGAGGCGAGCCGCGTATCCTCGCCCTGCCAGAACGGGCTGGAGGCGGACAGCGCCAGAAGCTGGGGCAGGAAATACGAGAACTGGTTCATCAGGTCGATGCGCATGCTGTCCTGCGGGATTCCGACATGCACATGCATGCCGCCGATCAGCATGCGCCGCGCCACGCCGCCCATCTCTTGCGACAGCTGATTATAGCGGCTCTTGTCCGTGTGATCCTGGTCGCGCCAGTCGGCGAAGGGATGGCAGGCGACCGAAATCGGCGCCAGACCGAACCCGGACGCCTGATCCGCCACGGTCCGGCGCAGCCGCGTCAGCTGCCGCCGCGCATCCGCGATATCCGTGGCGACCGGCGTCGCGACTTCGATCTGGCAGCGCAGGAATTCCGGGCTGACGTGGTCGCCAAGTTCGCGCCGGCAGGCCTGCATCAGGGCGTCGGGCGCCTCGGCCAGAGCGCCGGTCTCGGCATCGACCAGCAAATATTCCTCCTCGATGCCGAGAGTGAAGTCCATGTCGCAGCCCATGCGGCCCTCCCGGCGGGTCCATTGCAGTTCGCCGGATCAACGCTGCCGGCCGGGCGATGTTCCACGGAACGACCGTCCAACCGGCGTCGAGCCTTGCGAACGGCCCGTCACCGCAGCGGCGGGCGATCAGCCCTGCAGGACCGCGCGACGCGCCGCCGACCAGCGCATCAGCAGGTGATCGACCATCAGTCCCATGAAGGCGACGGCCAGCCCCAGCACCAGCCCCTTGCCGACATCGGTGGCCGAGAGCGCCCGCTGCATCTCCTGGCCCAGGTCCTGCGTGCCGATGAAGGCGGCGATGATGACCATGAACAGCGCGAACATTACCGACTGGTTCAGCCCGACCATCAGCGTCGGCAGGGCCAGGGGCAGGCGCACCGACCAGAGCAGCTGGCGCCGGGTGGCGCCGCTCATCTCGGCGGCCTCGACGGTCTCGGGCGGGACGTTGCGCAGGCCCTCGACGGTATAGCGCACCAGCGGCACGGCGGCAAAGACCACCACCGCCGCGACCACCGCCACGTCGTTGACGCCGAACAGCATCACCACCGGGATCAGGTAGATGAAGCTGGGAAAGGTCTGGAACGTGTCGCAGGCCAGCAGCACCGCCTTGGCCCGGGTCTCGCGCCCGGCGGCCCAGATGCCCAGCGGCAGGCCGATCAGCAGCGCCAGCGCCACCGCCGTGCCGACGGTATAGACGGTGATCATCGCCCGGTCCCACCAGCCCGACAGCGCGATGGGCAGGATGAAGCCCAGGCAGACCAGCGCCGAGCGGGCGCCGCCGATGCGCCAGCCCAGGGCCGCCAGCGCCAGCAGCACGCCGACGAAGGGCAGCCACAGGATCGCGTCGCGCAAGGGGATCAGCACCCGGGTGATCAGGAACCACCGCAGCCCGTCGGTCAGCGGCCGCACCACGCCCAGCAGCATGTCCATCACCGCGTCGATGGGGCCGGCGATGCTGAGCGCCTGGCTGCGCTCGACGACATGGAAATAGGGCACGGCGCGCGCCAGCAGGAACCCGGCCAGCACCAGGCCAAGCCAGACCAGCAGCAGCCGGTGCCGCGCGATCCGACCGGCGCCGGCCTCGGCATGGGCGGGCTGGTGCAGCGCCCAGGCCTTGGACAGCCGGTCCAGCGCCACCGCCAGCAGCACGATGGTGATGCCGATCTCGAAGGACAGGCCGATCTTCAGCGCCTGCAGCAGTTGCAGCAGCTTCTGCCCCAGCCCCGGCATGCCGATGAACGAGGCCAGCACGACCATGGCCAGCGACTGCATGATGACCTGGTTGACGCCGATCAGGATCTCGGTCCGCGCGGCGGGCAGGCGCACCCGCGTCATCACCTGCCAGCGGTTGGCGCCGGCCATCTGCCCGGCCTCGATGATCTCGGGCGCGACGCGGCGCAGGCCCAGCATGGTCATGCGGATCATCGGCGGCACCGAGAAGATGATGGTGACGATGGCGCCCGACTTCGGCCCGACGCCGACAAAGACCACGACCGGGATCATATAGGCGAAATGCGGCAGCGACTGCGCCAGGTTCAGCACCGGGTTCAGCAGCCGCTCGAACCGGGGCCAGCGCCAGCCCATGATGCCAAGGGCCAGCCCCAGCGCCACCGCGACAGGGGTGGCGACGGCGATCACCGACAGCGTCTCCATCGCCCATTTCCACTGGCCCATGACGGCGATCCAGACGAAGGTGCCGCCGGTCAGGGCCGCCAGCCGCCAGCCGCGCAGGGCATAGCCCGCCATGGCCATGGTGGCGGCGACGACGACCCAGGGGATCGGGCCCAGATGCGGCCAGCGCGAGCGGCCGTAAAGCAGGTTCGCCGTGGTATCCAGCGCCGCCTCGACCGCACCGGCAAAGGCGCGGGTGACGTGGATCAGCCCCAGGTCGTCGCGCAGGAAATCGAAGACCGCATTGATCCAGCCGGCAAAGGGCAGGACCAGCCAGTCCGGCGGCCGGACCAGCCCGGCCGGCAGCAGCGGCTTGGCCAGCACCAGGACCAGCGCCAGGCCGGCCAGGATCCAGGCCGCATGCGCCGGGCGCGCCGCCCTTGCCCCGCTCATGGCCGGTCCCCCAGGATCAGGTCGGTCGCCGCCTGCCGGTCGAGCAGCCCGAGCAGGCTGCCGTCCGCCGCCGCGACCGGGATCTGCGGCCGGGGATCGGCCAGGATGGCGCGGGCCATGTCATGCAGCACCGCCTCCCCCGGCAGCGCCGCGCCGTGAACGCCGCCCGCCGCCGGGACCGCCAGCGCCGCCAGCCGCACCACGCGGGCGCGGTCGATCTGAGCGGTGAACTTGGCGACATAGGGCGTCGCCGGCGCCATGACGATGCGATCCGGCGTGTCGCATTGCTCGACGGCGCCGTCCTTCATGATGGCGATGCGGTCGGCCAGCCGCAGCGCCTCGTCGAAGTCATGGGTGATGAAGACGATGGTCTTGTCCAGCGTGCCCTTCAGCCGCAGGAATTCGTCCTGCATCTCGCGCCGGATCAGCGGGTCCAGCGCCGAGAAGGGCTCGTCCAGGAACCAGATCGCCGGCTCGATCGCCAGGCTGCGGGCGATGCCGACGCGCTGCTGCTGGCCGCCCGACAGCTCGCGCGGGAAATGCGCCTCGCGGCCGGTCAGGCCGACCAGCTCCAGCATCTCGCGGGCGCGGGCGATGCGGGCGGCGCGGGGCTGGCCGCGCATCTCCAGCGGAAAGGCCACGTTCTCCAGCACGTTGCGATGCGGCAGCAGGCCGAAGCTCTGGAACACCATGCCCATGCGGCGGCGGCGCAGCTCGATCAGCTGGGTCTCGGTCAGCGTGCCGATATCCTGGCCCTCGACCGCCACCTGGCCGGCCGAGATGTCCAGCAGCCGCGACATGCAGCGCACCAGCGTGGACTTGCCCGAGCCGGACAGGCCCATCACCACCAGCATCTCGCCGCGGGGAATGGTCAGGCTGACGTCGCGCACCGCGGCGACGCAGCCCGCCGCGCGCAACTCTTCGGCCGAGGGATTGCGCGCCAGCAGCGCCGGCATCTGGTCGGGGCGCGGGCCGAACACCTTCCAGACGTTTCGGCAGTCGATCACGGCATCGCGCTGGGTCATGGGGCCTCCGGCGGTGACGGTTCCATCCGGGGCCGTGCCGTGCTGGCCAGGCCGGGGTGACGGCGGGGCGAAGGGCGGGCCCTTGTGGGCCAGCCGGTCGGGCGAAAGCAGCTGGTTCATTGCAGCCACGGCTTCCAGACCGTCTCGTTGCTCTCCATCCAGGCCTCGGCGGCGTCCTCGGGCTCCATGCCGTCGACATCGACCAGCTTGGCCATCTCGGCGATCTGGGCGTTGGTGAAGGTGACCTTGGCCAGCGCGGCATAGGCGGCGGGCCATTTCTCCTTCATCCCGTCCCAGGCCGCGATCTTGAGATAGCCGTTGGCCGGGTTGCCGCAGTCATAGACCTTGTCCGGGATCGGGCCGACGGCAGGGTCCTTGTCGCAGCCCTCTTCCCATTTCGGGAATTCGACGAATTCGCCGGGCCAGACCGCCTCGGCGAAATTCGGCGTCCAGTTGAACAGCACGATGGGGGTCTTGCTTTTCTCGGCCGCAGCCAGCTCGGCCCAGAGCGCGGCGGCCGAACCGGCATTGACCACGGTGAAGTTCATGCCGAGCGCGTCGACCTTTTCCGCGTCGTGTTTCAGCCAGTCGACCGGCCCGCCCAGGAAGCGGCCCTTGTCGCCGGTCTCGGCGGTGGCGAATGTCGCCGCGCAATCGTTCAGGGCCTTCCAGTCGGGCAGGCCCGGACAGGCCTCCTTGGTCCACAGCGGATACCACCAGTCCTCGCGCGTCACCGCCTCGTGGGTGGCGGCGTCGTGCAGCCCGCCCTTGGCCAGCGCGGCGTTGAAGGCGGCGCCGAACGCGCCCTCCCAGACCTCGACCTCCAGCGCCACGTCGCCCAGCCGGATGGATTCATAGACCGTCTGGCTGTCGGACGAGACATATTCGACCGAATCGCCCAGTTCCTCGAACATGCGCCCGACGATATGGCTCATCACGATCTGGCTGGACCAGTTATGCGTCGGGATTACGATCGGATCCGGGGAATCGGCGGCCTGCGCCAGCGAGGCCGTGACGGAAAGGGCCGCTGCCGAAGCAAGCAGCAGAGCTGTGTGTTTCATGGTCTTTCCCTGTTGAAGCGCCCTGTTTCGCGGGCAGCGGGCGGTTGCATGACCGCCCTTCGTCCTTCGACGCTAGGATCCCGATGTGAACATGTCAGGCCCATGTGATGAACAGGCTATGGAATGATGTGAGAAAATGTTAACAGAATGCAGGGAGCAGCCAGGGAAACCGCCGATGACCGGCCGAGCCAGCCATATCGTGATCATCGAGGACGAGCCCGTCACCCGCGGGGCGCTGACCGCCTATCTGCAATCCTTCGGCCACCGAATCACGGAATGCGCCAGCGCCGAGGCGGCGGACCGCGTGCTGGGCAGCGATCCGGCCGACCTGCTGATCGTGGACATCAACCTGACCGGCAAGGACGGGCTGGAGATCACGCGCGAGCAGCGCGCGCGGTCGGAAATCGGCATCATCCTGCTGTCGGGCCGCACCGACGAAGTCGACCGCATCGTCGGGCTGGAACTGGGCGCCGACGATTACGTCTGCAAGCCCTTCAACCGGCGCGAACTGGCGGCGCGGGTCAAGAACCTCTTGCGGCGCACGGCGGCCATGCGGCAGATGGCGCGGCGCACGGTGGAATTCGCCGGCTTCCGCTTTGACATCGCCGGGCGCCAGCTTTACGACACCTCCGGCGCGCTGGTGCCGCTGACCCGCGCCGAATTCGAGCTGCTGCGCGCCTTCGTCGGCAATCCCGGCGTGGTGATGGACCGCGACCGGCTGCTGGCCAATATCACCCACCGCGTCGACGACAGCAGCCAGCGCACGGTAGACGTGCTGATCCGCCGGCTGCGGCGCAAGCTTTGTGACGACCCCAAGGCGCCGCGCATCCTGGGCACCGCGCATGGCGAGGGCTATGTCTTTACCGCCGCGCTGAGCTAGGCCGGCAGCAGGGCAAGCTCGCGCCGCATCGCCTCGGCGCCCGCCCGGGCCAAGGCTGCCAGATCGTTCCACAGCGCCCCCGCCGCGCCGGTGCCATCGGCCAGGGCGCATTCAAAGCGTTCCAGCGCCGCCGCCAGGTCCGAAAGGCCGAAATTGCCGCTGGCCCCGCGCCAGCGATGCGCTGCCCGCGCTGCCGCCATGGCATCGCCCTGCGTCAGCGCCGCCTGGATCGCGGCCATGTCGCCGGCCATCCCGTCCAGATAGAGCCGCGCCAGCACGGCCACCTGCGCCGGCGGCAGATCGGCCAGCGCCGGGGCCAGGACGGCCGCCGGCGCCGGTCCGGCACCGGGCCGGACCATCGCCAGCGCGCGCTGCAGATCGGCCGGGGCCAGCGGTTTCGACAGCACCTCGACCATGCCGGCGGCATGGCAGGCGGCGATTTCCTCGGGCTGGACATGGGCCGAGATGCCGATCACCGGCAGGCCCTCAATGCGGCGGTGGATCGCCCGCGCCGCCTCGATCCCCGACATGCCGGGCAGGTTCACATCCATCAGCACCGCGTCGAAACGGTCCTGGTCCAGCCGGGCCAGCGCCTCCTCGGCGCAATCCGCCATCGCGAAAGCGTGACCGAGCCGAGACAGATAGCCGTCCAGCACCATGCGGTTGACCGGGTGATCCTCGACCACCAGCAGGCGCAGCGGGCGGGCGGGGGCGGCCGGCGCGGAAGCGGCCGGGGCCTCGGCGGGCGGGAAGCCGGCGCGGAAGCGGAACAGCGCGCCCTGCCCCGGCGCGCTTTCCACCGACAGCGTGCCGCCCATCGCCTCGGCCAGCCGGCGGCTGATTGCCAACCCGAGGCCGGTGCCGCCATAGCGCCGGGCGGTCTCGGGATCCTCCTGCTCGAACAGGCCGAAGATCCGCTTCTGCGCTTCGGGCGCGATGCCCTTGCCGGTATCGGCGACCTCCAGCACCAGCGCGACCCCGGCCGGTCCCGGTTCCGTCCGCAGCCGCAGATCGACGCCGCCCGCGGCGGTGAAGCGGATCGCGTTGGCAAGCAGGTTGAACAGCACCTGCCGCAGCCGCGCCGCGTCCCCCATCAGCCAGCCGCACTCCGGCGCGTCGACGCGCAGCCACAGCCCCTTGTCCTGCGCCGAGGCCGCCATCAGCATCGCCGTTTCCCGCACCAGCGCCGCCGGGTCGAAGGGCGCCGGCCGCAGCGCGATGTCGCCGTCCAGCGACTTGGCGTCATCCAGAAGCGTGTTCAGCAGCGACATCAGCCCCTCGCCCGAGGCCAGCGCCGCCACCACCCGGTCGCGGGTGCGCCCGGCCAGGTCGTCCTGCATCAGCCCGTGCAGCAGGCCCAGAACGCCGTTCATCGGCGTGCGGATCTCGTGGCTCATCATGGCCAGGAACTGCGACTTGGCGCGGTCGGCGGCCTCGGCATGGGCGCGGGCCTCGGCATGGGCGGCAACCTCGCCGCGCAGCCGCTCGGTCTGCTCGTCGACCAACTGGCGCAGCTCCTCGCGGTGCCGGCGCAGCTCCTCGAGGTTGCGGTCGCGTTCGGCCGCCAGGGCGCGGTTCTCGAGCGCCTGCAGGCGAAAGACCTCGACCGCCTGCTCCATGCGCGCGATCTCGTCCTCGCCACGCGGCACCACCTCCTCGTGCAGGTCGCCCGCCCGCAGCCCGCCCATGCGCGCGGCCAGCGCGTCCAGCCGCCGGGTGATCTTGCCGCGGACATAGAACCAGACCACCCCGGCCGAGACCATCAGCGCCAGGAACGAGCCGATGGCCGAGACGATCAGCGTGCGGCGGATGGCGGCCTGCGCCGCCTCGCCGGCGCGCGTGGCCCGGCCGACGATGCTGTCGGCCAGCGCCGCCGCCTGGGTGTCGAGCCGCAGCGCCGCGTCGCGCAGCTCGGCCTGCGCCGCCGCGGTCTGCCCGTCCAGCGCGATCAGCCGCGCGGTCAGGCCGGGGAAATCCTCGGTCCCGGGCGGCGAGGCCGCGGCCGGGGTGATCCCGCGCAACAGCGCCAGCGCCCGCTCGGCCCGGCTGCGGTCGGGCACCGTCTCCAGCCGGCGCGTCACCACGCCCAGCCGTCCCGCCAGCTGCGCACGCAGCTGTTCCAGGTCGTGCTGGTTGCGGGTCTCGCCGATGCGGTTCAGCAGCAGGGCGATTTCCGCGACATGGCCGCGCAGTTCGAACATCTGGCCCAGCTGGAACAGGTCGACCTCGATCAGCCTGTCCAGCATCCCGGCCAGCGCCTCGTGCCGGTTCCACAGGTCATAGAGGCTGGCCACCCCGGCCGAGACCGCCACCTCGACATTGGCGGCCAGCGTGTCGGTGATCTCCAGAAGCTCGGTGGTGGCCGTCAGCCCCTCGTCCAGCCGGCGGCGCTGGTCGGCCTCGGCGGCCAGCCGGCGCTGCACCAGCTGGTCCAGCCGGGCGATGCCCTGCCGCACCTCGGATTCCGAACGCGACAGCGGCACCGGGATCGGCTGGCCGGTGCCTTCATAGCGCCGGATGCGGTCGCGCAGCGCATCGACCTGGTCGAACAGAAAGGCCGCGCGCTCGCGCCGGACATGGTCGTCGGTCACCGCCGCCAAGTCCGGGGCGATGGCGACGACGCGGCTGCTTTCCTCGGCAAAGCCGCGCACCTCGGCGATGGCGGGGATGGTCTGGGCGATCAGCCGGCTTTGCCGGTCCGCCAGGTCGCGCAGCTCCAGCCAGCCCAGCACGCCCATCAGGCCCGGCGCGCCGGCGATGACCACAAAGGCCAGCAAAAGCTGCCAACCCAATCGCGACTTGCGCGTGAACAGCCCCAAGCACTACCCTCCGCCCTGCCGGATGCCCGCAGCGGGCGGGCCAAGGCTAATCGGAACCGGAGCCGAAGTCACCGCCATGTCGACCGCCATCTTCCCAGCCCGATGCCTGCGTGCCCTTGCAGCCGTCGCCGCCCTGCTGCTCGCGGGCCCGGCCCGGGCCGAGACCTGGCCCCTGCAGGTGTTTTCGCGCCCCTTCCACGACGACAGCCCCGCGGCGCGGCTGGACTATGCGCCCTTGGAACAGGCCGCGCGGCCCTGGAACCTCTGCGTGCTCTATCCGCATCTGAAGGATGCCTATTGGCTGGGCGTCAATTACGGCATGGTCGAGGAATCGCGCCGGCTGGGCGTCGGCTTCGACCTGTTCGAGGCCGGCGGCTATCCCAACCCGGCGCGGCAGATCGCGCAGCTGCGCGCCTGCGCCAATCCGCGCTATGACGCGGTGGTGGTGGGCACGGTCTCCTATGACGGGCTGACGCCGGTGCTGAGCGAGCTGGCGCGGCAGAAGCCGATCATCGCCGTGGTGAACGACATCGAGCCGGGGCCGATCACCGCCAAGGCCAGCGTGCCCTGGCGCGAGATGGGCCGCGCCGCCGGGCTGGAACTGGCCCGCCGCCACCCCAGGGGCAGCCCGCCGGTCAGCGTGGCCTGGTTCCCCGGCCCCCGGGGCGCGGGCTGGGTGGGCTTCGTCGAGGACGGGTTCCGCGCCGCCATCGCCGACAGTTCCGCCCGCGTGACCAGCGTGCTTTACGGCGACACCGGCCGCGAGGCCCAGGCCCAGCTGGTCGAGCAGCTGCTGGCCGAGGGCCCGGCGCCCGACTACCTGGTCGGCAGCGGCCCGATGGCCGAGGTGGCGATCTCGATCCTGCGGGCGCGGGGCGAGCTGGGCCGGGTCGGCATCATCTCGACCTATATCAGCCCCGGCGTGTTTCGCGGCATCAGGCGCGGCCGCATCCTGGCGGCGCCGACGGATTTCCCGGTGATGCAGGGCCGGCTGGGCATCGAGATGGCGGTGCGCGCGCTGGAGCACAGCCTGACCTTCCGCCACGCCGGCCCCGCCATCGTCACCGTCACGCCCGGCACGACGGCGGATTTCGACCATGACGCCAGCCTGGCCCCGGCCAGTTTCTCGGCGCGGTTTTCCTATCACGGCGAGGATTAGATCGGCCATGCGCCGGAGGCGTGCATCGGCGCGCCGCTTGCCGGAGCGGCCTCAAGGTTGCCAGACGACCGATCCCCACAAGAGGCCCGCACCGAAGGCGGTCATCAGCATCGGGCCGGGAAGCAGCGGCCCCTCGGCGGCGCGACACGACAGGGCCAGGGGCATGGTGGCGGCCGAGGAATTGCCATGGCGGGCCAGCGTGCCCAGGCATTCGGCCCGGTCCAGCCCCAGCCGGGCGCCGACCTGCGCCAGGATGCGGCCATTGGCCTGGTGCGCCAGCCAGGTGCTGATCCCGGCAGCGGTCAGGCCCGCCTCGCGCAGCGCCGCCTGGCTGGATGTCGTCATCCCTTCGACCGCGCGGGCAAAGACGGCGCGGCCATCGGGCATGTCCATCGCCAGCCCCGCGTCGCCCGGGCGGAACGGCTGGCGAGAGCCGCCTTTGGCGATGCGGATCAGGTCATAGCCCGCCCCGTCCGAGCGCAGGACCGAGGCCCGCAGCCCCTTGGCCGGATCGGGCGAGGCGGCCAGCACGACGGCGCCCGCGGCATCGGCGAACAGAGCGCGGGTCGCGATGTCGCCCGGCGCGATGCGGCGCGACAGGATGTTGGCGGCGATGACCAGCACCGCCTGCCCGGTCGCCCGGACATGGCCCGCCCCCAGCACCAGCGCCTGCAGGAAGCCGGCGCAGGCCCCGGCCAGGTCCATCGCCCCCGCGCCAAGGCCCAGGCGATGCGCCACCAGCGGCGCGGTCGGCGGCAGCAGGTGGTCGGGGGTCGAGGTCGCCAGCAGCAGCAGGCCGACGCTGCCCGCCGCCAGCCCCGCCTGCTCCAGCGCCATCCGCCCGGCCGGCACGGCAAGATCGCTGACCGCCTGTTCGGGCGCGGCATAATGCCGGCTGTGGATGCCGGTGCGCGCGGCGATCCAGCCGGGCGGCAGGTTCAGATCGGCCTCGATCTCGGCACTATCGACCCGCCGCTCGGGCAGGTAGTGGCCAAAGCCCGCCATGACCACGCCGCGCGCTGCATCACCCAAGGACATCGGCGGCCTCCAGCATGGCGTCGTGGCAGGCGCTGAGCTCGGCCCGGGTGCTGCAATAGGGCGGCAGCAGGTAGACCGTGTTGCCCATGGGGCGGATCAGCAGGTTGCGCTCGGCAAAGAAGCGCAGCAGCGCCGGGCCGGACTCAGTCATGTAGTGGCCGGGGCCGCCGATCTCCGCTGCAAGGATCGTGCCCGATTGCCGCGCACCCGAGAGCTTGGGATGCGCCGCCAGCCTTGCCAGCCCCTCGGCCTGCGCGGCGGCGACGGCGTCGATCCGGGCCTGGACCGGCTCGGTTTCCCACAGCTCCAGATTGGCAAGGGCGGCGGCGCAGGCGATGGGATTGGCGGTATAGCTCGAGGAATGGAAGAAGGTGCGCCGCCGGTCGGTCGAGAAATGCGACTGGTAGATCTCGTCGCGGCACAGCGTGGCGGCCAGCGGCAGGTGGCCGCCGGTGATGCCCTTGGACAGGCACAGGATGTCGGGAACCACGCTGGCATGGTCGCAGGCCAGGAAGCGCCCGGTGCGGCCCCAGCCGGTCATCACCTCGTCGGCGATCAGCAGCACGCCATGGCGGGCGCAGATCGCCGCCATCTGCGCCAGGACGCCGGGGGAATAGAACAGCATCCCGCCCGCGCCAAGCACCAGCGGCTCCAGCAGCAGGGCGGCGGTCTCGGGGTTGCGGGCAAAGCGCTCCAGCGCGTCGAGCGTCGCTTGCTCCTGCCCCGGCGCGGGAAAGGGAATGCGGTCCACGGCATAGAGGAGCCGGTCATAGGGCTGGGTGAAGGCGCCGCGCTCGCCCGCCGACATGGTGCCGACGGTGTCGCCGTGATAGCCGTTTGCCATCACGACGATGCGGTGGCGCCCTTCGCCCCGGTGCCGGAAATGGCCGAGCGCCATCTTGATCGCCACCTCGACCGCCGTCGAGCCGCTGTCGGAAAAGAACAGCCGCGTCAGGGCGTCGGGCAGGCGCGCCAGCAGCTTTTCGGCAAAGCGCTCGGCCGGGGCGTGGGTGTGGCCGGCAAAGATCACCTGGTCCAGCCGCCCGGCCTGGTCGCGGATCGCCTGCACGATATGCGGGTGGCAATGGCCATGCGTCACCACCCACCACGACGAGATGGCGTCGAACACGCGCTGGCCTTCGGCGTCGGTCAGCCAAGCGCCTTGCGCGCTGGCGATCGGGCGCATGACCGGAAACAGCGCGTGCTGGGTGAAAGGGTGCCAGATCGGGCTCATGCGAAGCAGTCCGCGGGGAAGCTGGCGTCGAAGGCGGCGCGCAGGTTGCCGGGGGTCAGGTCTTGCAGCAGGGGCAGCCGGCCAAGGCGGCGGGCCTCGCCCATGCGGCAGATGGTCGTTTCCACCTCGGGCGCCGCGGGGCCGATGAAGGCCAGGCCGTGCAGCGGCACCCCGGCGGCGCGCAGCGCGGCGATGGAAAGCAGGCTGTGGTTGATCGTTCCCAGCGCGGTCCGTGCGCAGAGGATCACCGGCAGCTGCCAGCGGGCAAAGACGTCAATAAAGCTGGCGCGGTCGTTCAGCGGCACCATCAGCCCGCCCGCGCCCTCGATCACCAGCGGCCGGACGGGCGGCGGGGTCAGGGCGGCCTCTTCGATGGCGACACCCTCGGCCGCGGCGGCGAGATGCGGAGAGGCGGGCAGCGCCAGCCGCCAAGCCTCGGGCAGGACCGGGCGGCCGGACAGGCGGGCGACGGTTTCGCTGTCGGTCTCGCCCTCCAGCCCGGACTGCACCGGCTTCCAGTAGCTGGCCTGCAGGCGGGCGGCCAGGGCGGCGGCAAACACCGTCTTGCCGATGCCGGTATCGGTCCCGGTCACGACGAAAGCAGTCATTGGATCACCTCATGCAGCGCGGCAAAGACGGCGGCCAGCGCCGGCTCGTCCGGGTTCAGGGTCAGCGACAGGCGCAGCCGCTCGGCCCCCTTGGGGACGGTGGGCGCGCGGATGGCGCGGATGTCGAAGCCCTGCGCCTGCAACCGGGCGGCGGCCGCCAGGCAGCGGGCATCGCCGGGCAGGAGGATCGGCTGGATCTGGCTGCCCGAGGGCGCGAGGCCGATGCCGCGCGCCAGGTCGCCCGCCCGCGCCACCCGCGCCAGCAGGGCATCGCGGCGGGTGGAATCGGCGGCCAGATGGGCGATGACGCCGCGCAGGACCTCGGCCAGCAGCGGCGCGGGCGCGGTCGAATAGATGAAGCTGCGGGCGCGGTTGACCAGCGTGGCAATCAGCACCGGATCGGCGCAGACCAGCGCGCCCTGCACGCCCAGAGCCTTGCCGCAGGTGTGCAGCGTGATGACGTTTTCCCGCGCCGCCCAGGGCGCGGCAAGGCCCCGGCCGCCCGGGCCCCAGATGCCCGTCGCATGGGCCTCGTCCACGATCAGGAAGGCACCCTCCTCGGCGGCCAGATCGGCCAGCGCCTGAACCGGGGCAAAATCGCCGTCCATCGAGTAAAGGCTTTCGACCGCCAGCCAGGCTTGCCCGCCCCGGCCCTCGGCCCGCCAGCGCCGCAGAATGTCGCGCGCCGCGCCCGGGTCGTTATGGGGAAAGCTGCGGGTTTCGGCTGCCCCCAGCCGCATCCCGTCCAGCGCACTGGCATGGATCAGGGCATCGTGCAGCACCAGATCGCGCGCGGCAGGCAGGGCGGAAAAGATCGCCAGATTGGCGCCGTAGCCGGACCCGAAATACAGCGCGCCGCCGCTGCCGAAATGCTGCGCCGCCGCCGCTTCAAGCGCCGTGAATGCCGCATGGTTGCCGCGCAGCAGCCGCGCCGCGCCGGCGCCGGGGGCATGGCCTCGGTCCAGCGCATCGCGTGCCAGCTCGCGCAGCAGGTCGGACCCCGCCAGCCCCAGATAGTCGTTCGAGGCGAAATCCGCGCCCGAGACCGGCTGCAACGCCCGCGCCCGCCGGCGTTGCGCCAAGGCTTCCAGCAGCCCGCGCTGGCCGTCGAGCGGGCTCATGCTTCGGTGCCGTCGCCGGCCGGGGCCTCGGGGCGCAGGCCCAGCCTGTCGAACAGCCGGCGGTCGCGGTCCTCGGCGGGGTTGGCGGCGGTCAGCAGCGTATCGCCCATGAACAGCGAATTCGCGCCGGCCAGGAAGCACAGCGCCTGCATCTCGTCGCTCATGCCCGTGCGGCCGGCCGACAGGCGCATGTGACTGGCCGGCATCAGGATGCGGCCCAGGGCCACCACGCGCACGAAGTCGAAGGGATCGACGGGATCCGCCTTGGCCAGCGGCGTATCGGCCATCGGGATCAGCATGTTGATCGGCACGCTTTGCGGGTGTTCGGGCAGCGTGGCCAGCGCCAGCAGCATGTCGATGCGGTCGCCCGCGGTTTCCCCCATGCCCAGGATGCCGCCGGAGCAGACCTTGATCCCGGCCTCGCGCACGCGCGCCAGCGTGTCGAGCCGGTCGGCAAAGCTGCGGGTGGTGATGACCTGGGGATAGAACGCCTCGGAAGTGTCGATATTGTGGTTGTAGTAATCCAGGCCCGCCTCCTTCAGCCGCAAGACCTGGGCGTCGGACAGCATGCCCAGCGTCATGCAGGTTTCCATTCCCAGCGCGCGCACCCCGCGCACCATGGCCTCGATCGCCGCCATGTCGCGGTCCTTCGGCTCGCGCCAGGCGGCGCCCATGCAATAGCGCGTGGCGCCCGCCGCCTTGGCCTTGCGTGCCTCGGACAGCACCCGCTCGACCGGCATCAGCTTCGAGGCCGGCAGGGTCGAGCCATTGCGCGCCGACTGGCTGCAATAGCTGCAATCCTCGGCACAGCCGCCGGTCTTGACCGACAGAAGGCGGCTCATCTGCACCCGGTTGGGATCGAAATGGGCGCGATGCACGCTCTGCGCCTGAAACAGCAGGTCCATGAAGGGCTGGTGATAGATCGCCTCGGCCTCGGCGCGGGTCCAGTCGGTCCGCAGGGCGGTGCGCGGCAGGTCTTTCGGCATGGCTCTCCCTCTCGATGCGGGAGATTATCTATAAAAATTCTGATTCCCGCGCCAATTTGTGCCGAGAAATCTACCGCGTGTCCATTCCTGCGTGCAGATCGGATAAATTATCTATAATTTAGCCGCAACCCGCGCCGGATGTGGCGGGACAGGATCTGCGCGGCCAAGTCGATGTCGCGCCCTTGCAGGGCCGAGAGCATGGCGCGGTGGTCGCGGTTCTCGCGCGGCAGGCCCAGAGGATGCGCGGCGCCCAGCTGGCGGGCCATGCGGCTGGCGGAAAGCTGCAGCCGCTCGATGGTCTGCATCAGTCGCGGCATCGGGCAGCCCTGCAGCAGGAGGCTGTGAAAGCTCTGGTTCGCCGCCTCCCATTCGGCCGCGGTGACAGCCCGCGCGCAGGCGTGATCGGCCGCGGCCAGCGCCGCCAGGTGGCCGGGCGGATAGGCCTCGGCGGCGTGGCGTAGCGCCAGCGCCTCCAGCGCCGCGCGCATCTCGATGGCTTCGGCCAGGGCGGCACGGTCGGCCATGGCCACCCGCACGCCCCGGCGCGGCAGCGATTCCACCAGCCCCTCGGCTTCGAGCCGCCGGAACGCCTCGCGCACGGGAACGTGGCTGGCGCCGAATGCGGCGGCAATCTCGTCCTGGCGCAGCCGTTGGCCGGGGGCGAGTTCGCCCGCCTCGATCTGGCGGGACAGGGCGGCAAAGACGCGGTCGGCAAGGGTGGGGTCGGGCGAGCGGGTCATCCGGTCCTGCGCATGAGGGCAATCCGGTCAGACCTAGCTTGAGACGCAAGGCCGCTCAAGCCCGGCGCGCGGGCTTGCCCGAAGCCGATGGGACAGTCGTGCCCGCAGCGCAGCCGGATGACCCGGACGGACGATCCTGACCGGTGCGAACGGGCTGTCGCCCAAGGCATTGCAGCACGCGGCACGGCGGGCGGTCCCGGGCCTTGTCAAGGATCGCGGACATGCCTCTCCCTCCGGGCGGCGGCCATGGGCGCCATCGCCATAGCCGCAGCCTTTTCGCCATGTCGGTCATGGCGCAGGGCGCGCCCTTGCGCATCATGCAACCGTCCGGGCCGGATCCTGATCCCGAGCAGCCAAGACGCTGATCGCCGAGGCCCAGGCCGAGGGCGTCCCTGTCGCAGGAAGGCGCCGCCAGCGTGCCGCATCCCCGCGGGCGACGCCACGCAGCGGACGAACTGACCCCGGTGAGGGGCTCAAATCTTCATTCTGCGCATGGCTGGATAGCTGACCGGGACCTCGCGGCGCAGCGCGGCCAGTTCGGCACGGATCTCATGAAGCTCGCGCTGCAGCAGCACCATCGCCAGCATCAGATCCTCGTTGGACAGGTCGGTTCGCAGGGCTGCCTGTCGACGCAGTCCCAGCCGGTTCACGATCACCCTTTTCGTCATCGCGGCGGTCTGGCGCAGGCCGCTGTGGCGCAGGTGATAAAGCCCATGGCGCAGCAGCGAGGGACGTCGCCCGGGCGCTTTCGCATCCCAGCCGGCGGCCTTCCCGAACCCGGCGAAATCCCGGGCCTTCAGCGCGCGCAGCATTTGCGTGCTGCGCCCCTGCCCGTTGACGGCGGCGAAATCGGCCAGGTGTTCGTCGCCATATTGCGCGATGACCGGCACCAGGACGTCGAACAGCGCCCGGCGGATCCCGCCCTGGGCGCGCATGCTGACCCAGGACAGCTGACCCGCCACCCATTGCAGCAGGTCGGCACGGTATTCGTCCAGGTAACCGGCACCGTCGAGCCAGTCGCGGATGATGTCATGGTGCCGGAAGATGCGCAGCAGCCGTTCGTCCACGGTGGCCATGGTCTGGCCGGCGCGGGCGACGCGGTGCTCGCACAACCGCTCGGGCACGAGCGCGATCCTCTCGGCTTCGATCACCGCCATCCAGTGGAACGGGTTGTCCTCGAAGAAGAAATCCCCGACAGGGAAGCGAAGCCCGGCGCGTTCGACCAGGTCGCGGCGGTAAAGCTTGCGCCAGGGCACCGAGATGAAACGCAGGATCTCGCGCCGGGTGGCCGGGGTCAGGTCGAGTGTGGTGGCCCGGGGATAAGGCGACCAGCGCTCGGTTTCGGCCGGCTCCTTCAGGCTGCCGTCGGCCTCGTCGAGCAGCATGTAGCGGCTCATCGCCAGATCGGCATCGGCCTCGGTCGCGGCGCGCCACAGCGTCTCGAACATCTCCGGGGCATAGCGGTCGTCGCCATCGGCAAAGCCGATGAAGTCGCCGGTCGCCACCTCCATGCCGGCATTGGCCGCCGTGGCGACGCCGCCGATGCTGTTGGTCGGCAGCAGGATCGGGCGGATGCGGGCATCGCGGGCGGCAAAGTCGCGGATGATCTGCGGGGTCGAGTCGCCGGATCCGTCGTCGACGACGATGATCTCGATATCCTCGAGCGTCTGGCGGGTGATGCAGCCCAGACATTCGGCGATGTAGCGCTCGATGTCATAGGCCGTGACGATGATGGAAACCTTGGGCACGTCCGTTCCCTTATCCGACGAGTTCCTTGACGAAGCGATCCGCGATCTGCGGCGCCTGGACCAGGCGCATGCGCGCGAAATCCTCGATCTCCATGCGGCTGATCAGATCGCGATAGCGGCTTTCGAATTCCAGCCGATGCCCGGCATCGACGCGGCGGCGGCCCCATTGTGCCAGCGTGGCGCAGAGCCCCCAGAAATGGTGGACGAAGCGGCGGCGCAGCGCCGGGTGCGCCAGCAGCAGATCATAGGTCTCATCCAGCGCGTCGAACATCTGCAGCCGGTCGGCGCTGAAGCGGTTGGTCAGGTTCTGGCCGCCCCGATAGACGATATGCGTGCAGATCACCTGGCTGCCCAGCAGCACCCGGCGCGCGAAGAGCAGCGAATACCAGTGCCCGAGGATGTCGTTGTTCACCTTGGTCGCGCCGAAGCGCAGTCCCGTCTCGCGGAAATGCGCGGTGCGCAGGATCTTGTTCCAGGGATAGTTGGTGAATTTCAGCAGCGCCGCCATCTCGTCCAGCGGGGCCACCACCTGGGGCGCGCCCCTGAGATAGCTTTCGGCGATCTTTTGGTCGGCATAGAGCATCTCGGTAAAGCCGCCGATCGCATCGCGCTGATAGCGATAGGCCAGCATGGCGGTGTCGATGTCGGGCTCGGCGTCCATCCGCGCCAGCGTCGGCGCGATCGCCTCGCCATGCAGCCGGTCGTCGGCGTCGAAGAACAGCGTGTAGCGGCCGCGCGCATGCGGCCAGGCCAGGTTGCGCGCATGACCCGCGCCCAGGTTGGCGGGATTGTGCAGGGCCGTCACCTGCGGAATGGCGGCGGCAAGCCGCTCGATCTCCTCGGCGCTGCCGTCCGACGAGCCGTCATCGGCCAGCAGGATCTCGCAATGAAGCCTGTCGAGGCCAAGGAAGGTCTCGACCAGCGGCCGAAGATGGTGCCGGGCGTTGTAGACCGGAACGATGATCGACAGGTCGATGGGCCGGGAAGATGCAAGCGGAACGGCAAATGACATGACAGCCTCCTTGTCGGCCCATCTGCGCGCGTCTTTCCGGCGAGACCTGGGGCCCGGCAGAACATTGCGCGATCCGGCGTTAACGATTGCACCAGATGTAACCCCGCATCCGCCCTGCCTCCATTCCAAAGCCGGACCGTTTCGTGGAAATGCATGCTGCATTTCCGGGTCGCGAGAGAAGAAAACGGTTGCGACGGAGCCGGCCGCGCCAAGATGCCGAGGGACGCTTCCGATTGCGACGCGACCGGAGGGCGGGCTCAACCCTTGCCGCGGGCCTCGATCAGGTGCAACCGCTGCGCCGCCCTGTGGAAGCCCTTGTCTTCAGCCAGGGCGCGGCGATAGCTCGACTCGGCCATATAGGGCAGGTCCAGCGCCTCGAAGATCAGCCCGCGTTCGAAAAAGCCCTGGGCCGAGAAGGGCCCGCCCTGCATGAAGGCGTCATGCGCGCGGAACGCCTCGTCAAAGCGCCGGCTGTGGCGCAGGAAGCGGGCATAGAGCAGCTGCGCCTCGCGCGGACGCGGCGCGGCCGTTGCATAGGGCGCGATCAGGTCGGCCACGGCGTCGGGGCTGCCGCCGGTTTCGGCATAGTGCGCCAGCGCCCGGATCACCGGCACGCTGATGGCCGCGCCGGGGTTCCGGGCGACCACTGCGCGGATCAGCTCGGCCGCTTCCGCATGCTGGCCCTCTTCGGCCAGCGCACCGGCATAGTCCAGCCGGGCCGTCGCATCCTCGGGAAACCGGCGCAGGGCATATTGCAGCAGAAGCCTTTTCAGCAGCCGGTGCCGGGACAGCGAGCGGGCCAGTTCGCTGATGTAATAGCTGTTGTGCTTTTTCGAGGCGCTCACCCGGGCCTGCAGCCGGGCGATATCGACGACGGGATCGAACAGCGCCTTGGCAGTGCTGCCCAGGATGCCACCATTGTTCAGGAAACGCAGCACCATATGCCCGGCGCGCGGGGTCAGGATCTCTTGCACCGGCCAGCGTCGTTTCAGATCCGCGACATGGCCGCGGTCCGGTCCCTTGGGATCGTAGACGCAGATCAGCTCGGTCCCGTCGCGAATGCGCGGCGCCAGGCTGTCCGGGCTGCGGTCGCGGATATGCGCCTGATAATCGCCGATCCAGCGCCGGTCCCTGTCCGGGTGGATATTGGCGACGGGCGCCATCAGCACCAGCCGATCCGCGGCGAGCGCCCGGGCCGAGATCAGCGCGCCATAGCTGCCCATGGAAAAGCCGTAAAGGACAACCCGCCGATAGGCGCGCAACTCGCCCGCCACCGCCATCAGGCAGGCGTCGAACTGCGGCGCGACATACCAGTCGTTCGTCAGCGACCGGATGCAGCAATAGGCGTGCTCGGTGCCGGCCAGCATGGTCTCGCCCGCGAAATCGGCGGGGGCCGGCTCCTTGCGCTCGGCAAAGCTCACCACCACGGTTTCGGCGGCACGGTGGACGACGAAAGCCTGGTAGAGGGGGCTGGAAAAGATCGGCCGTTTCATCGCGAAGGGTCCTGCGCGGCGCCGGGGTCAGATCGGCGGACGGGAAAAGCGGGCCGGTTCCCGGCCAGCGGCAAGGCGCCCCAGGAAATCGGCGGCCGTGTCCAGCGCCTCGCGGATGGTGATGTCCATGTCGAGGTAGCGATAGGTGCCCAGCCGGCCGACGAAGGTCACGCCCGGCGTTGCCTCGGCCAGCCGGACATAGCTCTCCAGCAGCGTCATCTCGTCCACCAGCCGGATCGGGTAATAGGGAATGTCGTCCGGGCCGGCCGCGCGGCTGAACTCGCGATAGCAGACGCTTTTGCGGTGCTCTTCCCAAGGGGCGAAATGCTTGTGCTCGGTGATGCGGGTATAGGGCACCTCGCGGTCGCCATAGTTCATCACGGCGCAGCCCTGGTAATCGCCGTCATGCTCGAAACGCTGGAAATCCAGCGTGCGATAGCCGAGCCGCCCGAGGCTGTAGCCGAAGAACCCGTCCAGCGGGCCGGACCAGAAGACATGGTCGTAATCGGCAGCCATCACCGGCCGATAGGGGGTGCGCAGCGAGACCGAGACGCCGGGCCGGTCCAGGATCGCCTCGACCAGCGCGGTATAGCCGTGGCGCGGCATGCCCTGGAAGCGGTGGAAGAAATAGTTGTCGTCATAGTTGAAGCGCACCGGCAGCCGCTTGAGGATGCTGGCCGGCAGGTCCCGGGGCGAACAGCCCCATTGCTTTTCGGTATAGCCCTTGAAGAACGCTTCGTAGAGTTCACGCCCGACGAAGCGCAGCGCCTGTTCCTCGAAGTTGCGGGGGGTCTCGATGGCGGTATCGGCCTTTTCCAGCAGGAACTCTCGCGCTTCGTCCGGGCGGAGGGTCTTGCCGAAGAACTGGTTGATGGTCAGCAGGTTGATCGGCAGGGAATGGACCGCCCCTTGCGACGTGGTCTTGACCCGGTTCTGGAAGGGCACGAATTCGGTGAAGCCGGTCACATAGTCCCAGACCTGCTGATCGTCGGTATGGAAGATGTGCGGGCCATAGACATGGATCATCACGCCGCTGTCGGCATCGCGTTCCGTGTAGCAATTGCCGCCGATATGGGCGCGGCTGTCGACGATATGGCACTGGTGGCCCGCCAGCGCCAGTTCCCGCCCGATGACCGCGCCAGAGAGCCCTGCCCCGACCAGAAGTATCTTCATCCCAGCTCCTTTCGCCGCCGTCCCGCGCTTGGTCATGACACGGCCGGCAAGGCAGATAGCCTGCCGATCGCGGCCCAGGTGGCGCGACACCGCCGGGCGTAAACTAGCCTGATTATCTACCATTGCAATCGTGTATACTTCCGGCTGGGGATCCGGACATGCCACCAGAGCGTCGAACGGCACCAAGATGGCGGCACGAGGATTTCAGAGACCCGATGCCGGCAGGCGCAGCGTGACCAATATCGGGAAAAAGGGGCATGATTGCGATCTGGGCAACCGCATCTGCCATGTATCCGGACCGCCCATTTCAGGCGGTTCCTGCACAACCCGTTCGCGATGGTGACGAGCGTTCTGGCGTCGGCGATGACGACGGCCTTGCGCGGTTTTCCCTCCCTTCGGAGGCGATCTGCGAAGGATCACGGGCTGGGGTCGTGATCTGCCCCGACCAAAGCCGCCCGGTATGGAACAGGCCATAAGACGCGGCATGGACATAGCGGACAGGAGCGCCGGCAAGGGGCCGGGACACCGCGCGTCCCGGCCTATTCCGGCACCAGATGCCCATCGTCGGGCGCCCAGGACAGGTGAACGCGCGGCCCACGGCCAGCGAAAGATCTGCCAGTTCCTCATGCGATTTCTGTATCCTGATCTCCTGCCCATCACCGGTCTCGAAATAGATGGTCGCGGTGGCGCCGACGAATTCCTCGCCGATCATGCGCGCCTCGGCCGACTTGATCGCGCGCATCCACATCGAGGGCTTGCCGATATCGACGAACTCGACTCCCGCCAGCGCCGCTTCCAGCTGGCGGCGGAAGTCCAGGTTGACGTGGTCGAACTCGATGCCCAGCCGCTTGACGCCGGGGGTCAGCTGCCGCATGGCGCGATAGAAGTTGTCGCGGCGCCAACATGCAGCATGTCGTCGGTCATGAGATCCGTCCTCCGTCGGGTTAATGCGGCAAGGCTAGCCACCGGGCGGCACCGACAGAAATTCGTTTTGGCAATCCCAAGATTTGCGCGGATGCGGAGACCACGCCAAGAGTTTACGGACAGCTTTTGAACGGAGCAGTTTCCGAAAGCGATGATCCGGGGTTCACATTCCCGACCCGGCACCGGTGTGCAGTTTCCCCCCCGGGGCGCTGGCCACGATGACCGGCTGGCTCAGCGCCTCCTTGCCGGCCGGGGTGCGGTAGTCCAGCACCACGGATTTCTTGCGGCGGTTGAACAGCGGGAAGAACGCGCTGCCCATGCCTGTCAATTGCCGCGTCTTGTCGCCGCCGGGCGGTTCGACCTTGACCACCTCGGCACCCAAGAAAGCCAGGAACATGCCGCAGCTCGGCCCCGTCACCATATGACTCATCTCAACGACACGGATCCCCGCGAGGGGCTTGAACTCGGCAGTCACAAGCCTCCCATTTCACGGCCGAAGGATAGGATTGCCGGATTATCCTTCCAGATATGTTCTAAAAATTAGCATGCACGCGAGGCGCCCTTGGACCTGAAGCAATTGCGGTATTTCTGCAGCATCTACGACAACAAGAGCCTGTCGGGGGCGGCCGATGCCGAAAGAGGCCACGGCGGCGGGCAAGCGGCTTTACCTGCACGCCCGGTCCATCCCCAAGACGGTCGAGGTGGCGAAAAGGGACCTCTCCACCTTTCGCGACAATGTCTCGGGCGAGGTGTCGCTGGCCCTGGCCTATTCCGCGATCCAGGCCATCGGTGTCCAGCTTGGCAAGGGCCGTGGTCGAGGACCACCCCGAGTTGCAGCTGAACATGATCGAGAGCCTGTCCAGCACCACCCTGCTGCACCTGTCCTCGGCCGATGCCGACCTGGGGCTGGCCTAGAACCCGCCGCTGACCAGCACCTTCAAGGCCCCGCCGATCTAATTATTCGAATGGCTGTGTTCCATTATCTCACTGCTGGCAGGCCATTTCTTCACAACCCGAACCCCATGATCGGGCTGTGGGCTGATCGGGTGGCTCTCCCTCGCCATCCTCGTTCGAGGATTGCGCCAGATCGGCTGACAGCGTCAGCGCGTCCCCGAGCAGGAAGGCGCCGTCACAGGCCGAGGCCGGCGCTGGGCGGCGGCTGGATCAATCGCGTGAAGCTCGGGCGTCGAAACGACGCCCTCATGTTGCGGCGCCTTGGTCCGTCCGATCAACCGGGTTTCGTCCGGCTCGTGCCGAACACTCCACCGCCGGTCGCAGTCGCGACTGCGGCCTAGCGTCCCGCGAAGCGCGTCTTGCCGGCCTCCTCCGCCACCAGATGCTGCCAGGGGCCGAGCCGGGTGCGGTCCGGCAGGCGGCCGATCTTGGCAAGCTCGCGCCACAGCCCCTTCACGCAATGCCGCATGGCCAGGATCCCGTCTTCGCCGGCGGCCAGCAGATGCGCGGTGTAGAGCGCATTGCGGATCTCACCGCCGACCAGTTCGAAACCGTCCGACAGGATGGCAAGGTCGATGTCCTCCGACCGCATCCCGGGCGCGGGCAGCAGCCGCTGCCAGATCCGCAGGCGCTCGGCGGGGCCGGGCGGGCCGAATTCGGCCCGGACCCGGATGCGCCGCAGAAAGGCGTCGTCCATGTTGCCGGCCAGGTTGGTCGCCAGGATCGCCAGCCCCTCGAAGCTTTCGAGCCGCTGCAACAGGAAGTCGATGGTGATATTGGCATAGCGGTCGTGGCTGTCGCGCAGCTCGGTGCGCTTGCCGAAACAGGCGTCGGCCTCGTCGAAGAACAGCGCCACGCGCGACCGCTCGGCCTCGTCGAACAGCGCGGCCAGGCGTTTCTCGCTTTCGCCGATGAACTTGTCGATCACCCGGCTGAGGTCGATGCGGTAAAGCGCGAAATCGACCTCGCGCGCGACGATCTGCGCCGCCATGGTCTTGCCGGTGCCGGGCGGGCCGCTGAACAGGCAGGCCAGCCCCTGCCCGGCCTTCAGCCCCGCCCCCGGCCCGTCCGGCGCGAAAAGCCGGCTTCCGTGCCGTGCCCAGGCGATGGCCAGGTCCAGCTCGGCCTCGGTCTCGCGGCGCAGCACGATGTCGTCGCGGCAGAAGGGGCAGCCCAGCCGCTGCGCCGAGCCGTCGAACTCGACGGTCCGGAGCTGGTCGCAGGCCGCGAGCAGGTCGCAGGCGTTCGGGACCTTGCGGCCCTCGATCCGCGCCGAGGCCAGCGCCAGACGCAGCGCCCGGCCGATCCCGGCGCGGCCAAAGGCGAAACGCTCGGCGATGCGGGTGTGGTCCTCGGGCACGACCGAGGGGATCGCCTGCCGCCACAGCTCGGCACGCTCGGCCACGCTGCTGCGCGGCACGTCGAGCGAGAGGACCGGCCGGTCGGAGCAGGCGGCGACGGCCGCGAAGGCGCCGGGCGGGGCGATGACGATCACCGGGCCGTCGAGGCCGCGCAAGGTCGGACCCAGCATCGCCGGCTGGGGATCGCCAAGAATGGCGACGGCATCGTGCATCCGCGCCGTCCGGCGCAGGGCGACCTGGCGGTCCGGCTCGGCCAGATCGGACAGCACCGCCTCGACGGCGGAAGGCCGCAGCGCCGCGGCCACGGCGCGGGCGATGTCGCGGCGCCCGCTGTCCTCGGCCCCGGTGACGACGACCAGCGGCGCGCCCGGGATCTCGCGCCGCGCCAGCATGCGGATCAGCGCGGCGGTGCGATCCGCGACGCCCGGCGGCAGCGGGCGGTTGCGGTCCTCGTCGCCCAGCGGGCGCAGGGGCAGCGCGCAGGCGCCGCGCAGGCCCAGAATGGCCGCCGTCACGTCCGGCGGCATGGCCAGTTCGCGCGTGACCAGGGGGCCTTCGCCCCTTAGCGCCACCAGCCCGCAATCCACGATCGGCGCATCCGGCCGCAGCCGGGCGATGAAATCCGCAGGCTCAAGCCCCAGCGCGGCCAGCTGGCCCAGCACCAGCCGCCGCGCGCCGCCCGGCTCGATCAGGGCGACCAGCCGGGCCGCCCCGGCGCTCGCCTCGACCAGCGCGGCGGCCAGCAGCATGTCGCGTTCGGGATCGTCCAGGCCGAAGGCGGCGGCAACCCGGTCGAGACCCGGCAGATGCGGCCTGCCCGTGGCACGAAACCGGGCCGCGCCGGCGGCACGCTGCAGCGCGGCGGCGCGCTCGGGCGGCAAAGCCTGGCCCGACTCCAGGACCCGCGCGGCAAGCCAGGCGTCAAGCTCGGACAATGCCGCCGGCGGCGCCGCACCCGGATCGGGCGGCGGGACCGGACGGCCTGCGCCGAACACGCGCCGCGCGCGAAGCATCTCAGGACACCTCGGACGGACCCTGGCGCAAGCAGGCCCGGATCGTCGCGGTTGATACGTCCTCCATCGTCCTTTGCACCTTTCCGGTGGTCAAGATCCACAGCCTGTCGCCCCGGCGCGGGACGACGACGAAGCGGTCCGCCTGCACGGCCGGCAGGGCCTGCGGGTCGGGGGTCTCCATGCAGACCAGAACCGCGTCGAACGGCCCGTCCGAGGGCAGGCGCACCACCTCGGCGTCGGACATCTCGGCGACGGCGCTTTCGATGATCGACCGGAGCATGGTCGGCGCGGCGGCGAGGTCCATCCCGAGTCGCACTGGCAGCCCTTTCCGCAAGCCTACGGGGCCGATCCTGGGCGCTGGGGCCGCGTCAGGGAACGTCCGCGGGGGTTCATTCGGGGGGAAAGAATGCCCGGACCGCCCCCGCCGCGCGGCGTCCGGGGCCGCGACCGACCGCATCCTTCCGATGCCGCAAGCCGGGCGGAGGATGCAGATCCCGCCGAAGCCCTGGTTTCCCCGGCCGCCGCACGGGCCCGACGGCGCCGATCCGGGGCGGAGGTCCGGATTTCATGCCCCCGCCGGTCTGGATCGCATCCTGCCCCGGGATCCGGACCGTCAGGTCCGTCCTCCTCGTCCGCCGACCGCAGGCGACCGGCCGGGCAAGGCCCGGCCCAGCCTGGACCGTTTTTGAACCGCCGTCGGCTTTGCCCCGACCCCGGCGCCTCGGGCAGCATGATCCTGAGCCGGCATCATTCGGGCTCGGAGGAATCGTCGTGTTGACAGACCGGGACATCCAGCATGGCTGACTGGCGGGTCATCGAGAATACCGGGCAGACGCTGGTCGGGCTGATCGAGCGCCATGTCGCCCAGCTGGGCATTCCGAATGTCGGCGTGGGCGTCGTCACGCCGATGGCCTTCGCCTCGCTGGCGGATACGACCGACCCTTTCGTCTCGCTGTTTCTCTACCAGATCGCCGGCAATGCCGAGATGCGCGGCAATCCGCGCCGGGTGCTGGCGAACGGCACGCTGGGCCGCCAGCCGCTGCCGCTGGAGCTGTGCTATCTGGTCACCGCCTGGGGCGTGCGCGCCACCGACGACGTCATCGGCGACCTGCCCGCGACGCAGGACGAGGCGCGGCTTCTGGGTGCGGTGCTGCAAGCCTTCTACGACAATGCCGAGCTGGATCGCAGCAGCCTGTTCGAGGTTCCCGGCCTGCCGGTCTGGTCGCCCGAGGACGGGCTGCAGATCGTCATGGAAACGCTGCCCGTCGATGGGCATTACCGCATCTGGGACGCGACCAAGCTCGGCTATCGGCTGTCGCTGGTCTATCGCGTCCGCGTCGCCGCGCTGGAACCGACCGACGTTCCGCATGCCCCGCCCACCAGGGAAGCGATGCTGGAGACGGTGCCATGACCGTGACGCATGTCCTGTCGCTCGCCGTGCGCTTCCTCGACCATTTCAGCGGCCGGCCGGTGCCGCAGGAACTGCCGGTGCGGCTGTCGGGAAGCTACGCCCGCCCGGTGCGGCGCCCCGACGGCCTTGGCGCCCGCCAGGCCGACGGCAGCTATCGCTTCCTGGGCGCGGAGCCGGGCACAAGGCGGATCCTGTGGCGCGATCCCTTCCAGCGCAGCCAGTCCGGCTGGATCCGCTGGGAGGCCGCCGACCCCGAGGTGACGCTGCCGCTGGTTACCCCGGCGCAGATGATCGAGCACGAGCTCTGGCCGACCGCCGGCGCCGAGGTGGCGCCCGGCACGACCGGGGTGCGCGGCCAGCTGCGTGGCGCGGACGCCGCCGGCCTGGAGATTCGCGTCGCGCGCCAGGGCCGGCCCTTCGACCGCATGACCCGCAGCGACGCGGCCGGGGAATTCCTGTTCCTGCCGCCCGGCGCGCTGCCGCTGGACGCATCCGGCCGGGTGCCCCTGACCATCGAGGCGCGCATCCCCGGCGGCGCCATCCGCCCGATCCTGTCGGGACGCTTCCTGCCCGCCACCGCGGGCGCGGATTTCGCCGGACCGAACTTCACCATCCTCCCGCAGACGGTGGCGCGGGTGATTTTCGCGCTGGCCTAGCAAAGCCATAGCCAAGGAGACGAGACGATGCCCGAATATCTCCGCCCCGGCGTCTTCATCCAGGAGACCTCGTTCCGCGGCAAGCCCATCCAGGGGGTCAGCACCTCGACCGCCGGATTCGTCGGCGCCACCCGCAGCGGCCCGGAAGGCAAGCCGACCTTCGTCGGCAGCTATGGCCAGTTCCGCCGGCTGTTCGGCGACCCGATCACCGCGCCCGCCGGGCTGGGCGACTACCTTGGCCATGCGGTGAAGGCGTTCTTCGAGAACGGCGGCAGCCGCTGCTATGTCGTCCGCGCCCTCGGCCCCGGCGCCGCGGCGGCCGAGCGGACCATGGACCAGGGCACGGTCCTTCGGCTGGCGCGCGGCGTCACCGTCCGCGGCCCGACCGACACGCTGCGGCTGAACACGCTGCGCCAGGTCGCACCGGGCAGCGTGCTGCGGGTCTTTACCCGGCCCAACGCGACCGGCGCCTTCACCGAGCGGCTGGCCTCGCCCGTCGTCTCGATCAGCCCGCTCGACAATGCGGTGGTGCTGGCCAATCCCGTCGCCGCCGGCATCGTCTTCGAGCCCGAGAACACCCGGATCGAGATCCTGGGCGCCGCCCCGGTCGCCGATGCCGGCCCGGTGATCCGCGCCCGCCATCGCGGCAATGACGGCAACCGGCTGTCGGTCGAGTTCCGGCCCCGCGACAAGGCGCCGGTGGCGCTGACCGCCTCGGGCGGGCGCCGCGTCGACGCGGCGATCCCGCTGGCCGCCGATGCCAATGCCGGTGACACCACGCTGAGCTTCACCCCGGCCGCGATGCAGAACCTGCGGACCGGCGACCAGATCACCGTCGGGGCCGAGGCGCTGACGGTGACGGCCATCGCCGACGGCGATGTCGCATTCGCGACCAGCGGCGGCGCGGCCGGGCTGGATCATTCCGCCGGCGGCGCCACGGTCGAGCTGATCGCGCGCGGCGGCAACGCGCTCGGGACGGCGCTGCCCCTGGGCGCGGCCCCCGCGGCCTTCGCCATCGACATGACGGGCGGCGCCGGCCCCTATGGCCCGACGGCGATCCCGCACGACCTGGCCATGATGCTGCAGGCCGGGGATGAGATCCGCGTCACCTCGGGCGGCAATGCGACCGACGTGACGCTGGCGCAGGTCAGGACCGCGCAGGACATCGCGCCGGGCGCCCATGTCACCGTGGGCACCGCGCTGGCCGCCGCGGCCCCGGCCGCCACGCCGACGCGCCTGGTCGCCACTGCGCCGGGCGCGGGCCTGTTCAGCCGCATCTATGTCAACGACGTCTCGGGCCTGGCCGCGCCGAACCGCGCCGGCGGCTTCGAGACCATCGCCGTGCAGAATGCCGGCGGCTTCGCCAATGCCGAGGTCGTGCTGGTCGATCCCACGCATAGCGCGCTCTGGCTCAGCGAAGCGGCGGGGAATTTCCCGGCTGGCGGCGTCGATGCGACGAACTGGGCGACATTCGAGGCGCTGCAGGCCGCCGCGAACGGCGATGACACGCTGTCCGTCGCCTCGACCGCCAGCTTCTATACCGGCGCCAAGGTCGAACTGGACACCGGCGCGGCCAAGATCGAGGCGACGGTCGCCGCGATCGACAGCGGCGCGCGCACCGTGACGCTGGCGGCGCCGCTGAACCTGCCCGCGCCCCTGGACCTGAACCCGGATCCGGCGCAGCGCAACCTGTTCCTGCGCGTGCATGAGATCGACGTCATCGTCTGGCAGGCCGATGCCGAATCCGGCACCCCGGTGCTGGCCGAGACCTTCGAGGGGCTGACCTGGAACGACGACACCGCGACCGATGCCGGGCTGAAGTATTTCGCCGACCGGCTGAACGACCCCGAGGTAGGCTCGAAGCTGATCGAGGTCGCAACCCCGGTCGCCGGCGCCGGCACCGATTTCGCGGACGCGCCCGCCACCGCCGACGGCTTCCCGAAGCCGCTGCAAAACGGCGACAACGGCGCCGCGATCACCGACCTGTCGCTGATCGGCGAGGATCTGGGCCCCGCCCGCCGCACCGGCATCGAGGCGCTGGCGGAACGCGACGACATCTCGATGGTCGCCGTCCCCGGCGTCACGGTCGAGACCGTGCAGGCCGCGCTGATCAGCCATTGCGAGCGGCTGAAATACCGGGTCGCAGTGCTGGACGCGCCGGTCGACGCGGCGGACGTGGTCTCGATCCAGGCGCATCGCAACAATTACGACAGCAAATATGCGGCCTATTATGCGCCCTGGCTGCGCGCGCTGAACACCGCGAACGGCCGGATCGAAAGCTTCCCGCCCTCGGGCTATGCGATGGGCATCTATGCCCGCACCGACAATGCGGTCGGCGTGCACAAGGCCCCCGCAAACGAGGTCGTGCGCAACATCGTGGATGTCGCGCTGCCGCTGACCGCGGCCGAGCAGGAGGTGCTGAACCCGGTCGGTGTCAACCTGGTGCGCGACCTGACGCCGCGCGGGATCCGCATGTGGGGCGCCCGCACCATCAGCTCGGACCAGGAATGGAAATACCTGAACATCCGCAGGCTGTTCATCTATGTCGAGCATTCCATTGACCTCGGCACGCAATGGGTGGTGTTCGAACCGAATTCCGAGGCGCTGTGGGAACGGGTGACGCAATCCATCACCTCGTTCCTGATCGGCGTCTGGAAATCCGGCGCGCTGATGGGAACGACGCCCGAGGAAGGGTTCTTCGTGACCTGCGACCGATCCACCATGTCGCAGGACGACATAGATAACGGGCGGCTGGTCTGCGAGATCGGCCTGGCCCCCGTCGCCCCGGCCGAGTTCGTCATCTTCAAGATCGGCCAGTTCACCGCATCGACCAGCTAGGCCCAGCAACCGGAGATTGAACCATGGCAACGCCCAGGCCGAATCCCTATTCGAACTTCAACTTCATCGTCGAGATCGACAACGAGGAAGTCGTCGGCTTCTCGGAAATCAGCGGCCTCGACAGCGAGACGGTGCCGATCGAATACCGCGAGGGCTCGGACCCGACCTCGGCGATGCGCCAGCTGGCGGGCACCGAGAAATATTCGCCGGTGATCTTCAAGCGCGGCATCACCGGCAGCCTCTATCTGTGGAACTGGCGCAAGGAGGCCCGCGACGGCGGCACCACCTTCCCGCCGACCAAGACGGTGGTGGTGAAGCTCTTGAACGAAAAGCACGACCGGAACGCGCCGGCGATGACCTGGACGCTGACCAATGCCTGGCCGACCAAGATCACCGGCCCGACGCTCAGCGCCAAAGGCAACGAATTCGCCGTCGAGCAGATCGACATCGTTCACGACCGTCTGGACATCTCGTGAGGGCATGGGCGATGGCGCAGTCCTACCAGATCCCCGGTGTCTACAGCCGCCCCCGCGCGCGGGCCGAAGGGTTCCCGCGGGTGCGCACCGACATCGCCGGCTTCGTCGGCATCGCCGGGCCGCGCCATGTCGGCAAGGCGGTGGCCGTGGACGACTGGCAGGGCTATGTCGCGCAGTTCCGCACCGACGAACGCGGCGGCCCCCTGCCGCCCCCGGCCGGCGCGACGCTGGACAAGGCGGTGCGCGACTACTTCGCCAATGGCGGCCGGCGGCTGTGGATCGTGAACGTCGCGCCCGCGGTCGATGCGCTGGAGCCGCAGCAGCTTCTGAACCGGATGCTGGGGATCGACACGCTGGCGGCCTGGCACGGGCTGGAGCTGCTGCTGCGCCAGCCCGAGGTCGCGCTGGTCGCGCTGCCCGACCTCGATGCCGAGATCCTGGTCGAGGATGACCGCTACGAGCCGCCAGGCAGCCAGGGCGATCCCTGTTTTCGCCGCTGCGACTGCCGCGCGCCATCGGGCGTGCCCGCGACGCATCGCGCCGTAACCGCCACCGGCTATGGCCGCGCCATCTCCGAGGAAGACATGCTCTGGGCGCAGCAATATGTCCTGGCGCGGCTGGAACGCGAGCGCTGGCGCTGGTTCGCGCTTTTCGCACCGCCCGCCGGCCTGACGCTCGCTCGCGCCGTCGACTGGCGCGAACGGCTGACCCGCGCCAGCGGCGGCTCGGACCTCGGCGCGCTTTACTGGCCGTGGCTGCGGGTGCAGGACAGCCCGTGGGCGCCCGAGGAATTGCGCTCTCCCGTCGGCGCCGTTGCCGGGGTCTTTGCCGCGACCGACGTGGCCGAGGGCGCGCATGTCGCGCCGGCGAACCGGGTGCTGACCGGCGTCGTCGGGCTGGAAACCCGCATCGGCGACCGCGAGAACGCACGCGCCTATGATGCGGGCATCAACCTGCTGCGCGGCTTCGCGGGACAGGGCACGCTGGTCTGGGGCGCGCGAACGCTGCTGTGGCAGGGGCCGCAGGACGCCGCCGATCCGCTGTCCTTCGTCAATGCCCGCCGTTGCCTGTCGGCCATCGCGCGCAGCTGCGAGGTCATCGGCCAGCCCATGGTGTTCGAGCCGAACACCCCGCTCTTGCGGATCCGCATGCACCAGCTGATGGTCGATTACCTGCTGCGGGTCTTCGCCTCGGGCGCGCTGAAGGGCGCCCTGCCCGAGGAAGGCTTCTTCGTTCAGGTCAACTCGGTCGAGGAAAGCCCCGAGGGCCATGTCGAATGCACCATCGGCGTCGCCCTGGCCCAGCCGGCCGAGTTCATCGAATTCCGCATCGGCCGCGACGGCGGCGTCATCGAACGCGCGGAGGCCGCCTGATGGTCGATTTCCCGCTTTTCCAGCCGGTCCTGAAGATCAACTTCATGGTGACCATTTGGGACACGCCGGATTCCAATAGTGGCGGGGTCGGCGGCGTGCTCAGCAGCGTGGGTTCCGCGGTGCTGTCGGCGGCGACGCAATTCGTGGCCGGCGGCTTCAAGTCGATCGAGGGGCTGGAGGCCGTCAACACGGTCGCCTCCTATAACCAGGGCGGCCAGAACGACACCGAGCTGCGCTTCTTCGACCGCGCGACCTATTCCAGGATCGTGATGAAGCGCGGCGTGACCTTCAACACCGATCTGTGGGACTGGCACCACCAGGTCATCACCGGCAAGCGCAAGACCCGCAAGAGCGGCACCATCATCCTGATGGACACCCGCAAGCTGTTCGAGATTCCGGGCGTCGGCGGCAGCGTGCCCGGCATGTTCTTCCCGGTCGCGGGCTGGACCTTCCACAATGCGCTGCCGGCCAAGCTCAGCGGCCCGGCGCTGGACGCGACGGACGGGCGCGGACCGGGCGCGGTCGCCATCGAGACGGCAGAATTGCACGCCGAAAAGATCGAGCGGCTGTCGCTGTCGCTGATCCCCGGCGTCGCCGACCTGAATTCGGTGCTGTCCGGGCTGGTGGGCCTCGCCGGCGGGGCGGTGCTGGCGGGCGGGGCGGCAGGTGCCGCAGCCGCCGTCGGCGGGCTGTAGGGGGGCGGCGATGGGACTGGTCATGGCAACCATCGTCAACGCCTCGATCGCCGGGGACAAGGGCGTGCCCGTCCTGTTCAACCCCAGCGAGCTGACCGTCACGACGAACATCCTCTATCCCGAGATCTCGGTCCCCGGCCTGCAGATCCCGCTGCTGCAATTCGTGCGCGGCGAGTCGAGGACACTGGAAACCGAGCTGTTCCTCGACCGCACCAACTCGGGCGAGTCGCTGAAGGACGATCTCGACAAGCTGCGCAAATACGTCGCCATCGACAGCGACCTGCATGCGCCGCCGGTCTGCACCTTCGCCTGGGGCAAGGAAACCGCGTTCACCGGGGTGATGGTCGAGTTCAAGGAAAAGTTCAGCATCTTCGACAGCGAGGGCCGGATCCTGCGCGCCCGGGTGACGATCAAGCTCAAGGCCTATGAGGATGCGAATGCGCAATACAAGCGGATCAACAAGCAGTCGCCGGACCGCAGCAAGACCCGGGTCACGCGGCAGGGCGACCGCTACGACCTGATCGCGGCCGAGGAATACGGCGACGCCGCGCTGTGGCAACTGATCGCCAGCGCCAACGGCGACGACCGGCCGCGGCTCCTGGCCCCCGGCACCACGCTGGCGATTCCGGCGCTTTAGGGAGGATGCGATGGCCCAGACGACCGTCGAGAACATGGTGACCGAGATCACCTTCGAGCCGATGGTGATCACCGCGACGCCGCCCGGCCAGCATGGCGGCGCCGACGACATCGCCCGGCTGCGCGAGATCCTGCGGCCGCTCATCACCGATCTGCTGGTCGAGGAATACGACACTCTGCGTCGGATCATGGGGGGCTGAGCCATGGACGGCGATTTCCCCCGCATCCTGGACGGCAAGCTGCCCGGAACCGCGCTGCACGCGCCGCAGGTGCGCATCGTCACCGACAAGGGCGAGCCCCTGACCGTGGACGGCAACCCGATCTCGCCCGACATCGTCAGTTCGGTGGTGACGCTGCCCGCATCGGGCACGGCGGTCGCCGACATCGTGCTGAACAACCAGCGCAACGACAAGGCCAACCCGAACCGCCCGGCCGCCCCGTCCTGGCGCTACAATGCGCTGAAAGAGGTTTCTTTCGGCAAGGTCTTCCGGGTCGATTACCGCTATGGGCAGGAGCCCTGGACGCCGATGATCCTGGCCCGCATCACCGGCGTCGATTTCAACTTCCCCTCGGCCGCCGGCGCCCAGGTCACGCTGAAAGGCGAGGATTTCTCGAGCCTTCTGAAGGTCAAGCCGCAGGAGCCGATGATCTACATGGAGGATCACGAGACCTTCATCGTGCAAAGCGAGGTCGGCGACGGCGCCCCCGACCTGAAGATGGCGCCCCTACCGGAATCCCCCTTCTCGGAAACCATCTCGCTGACCCGGCCGACCGACAAGACCCGGCTGCAGTTCATCGCTGAACTGGCCGAGCGGATGGATTTCGAAGCCTTCGTCGCCTTCAACGACGACACGCCGATCAAGCAGACCGGCGCGGTCGAGCGCCCGGTCGCATTCCATTTCGCGCCCGCCCGCTCGGCCACGCTGGGCACCGTGGTGACGCTGCTCTGGGGCCGCGACCTGATCGACTTCAAGCCCGCCTTCAGCGTCTGGGACATCCCGACCCAGGCGACGGCCTCGGGCAATGTGCCGCGCGACCGCGGCGCCATCGACGAAACCGTCTCCTATGACGCCGACCGCGCGCTGGTCGTGAACGACCTGCACGGCGCGCCCGACGGCGGCGCCCCCATGGACGCGGTCAAGGCGCGCAACGATTTCTTCAACGCCCGGCCCGCGGTCAATCCGATCAGCGTCAAGGTCGAGAACCTCGACACCGAGCGCGCGCGGCTGGCGGCGGCGGCGGCCATGCGCAAGGGTATCCGCGGCTTCCTGACGGCCGAGCTTTCGACCCTGGGCCTGACCACGATCCGGCCCGGCATCCACGTCGATCTGAAAGGGCTTTACGCGCCCTTCGACGGCATCTGGTACGTCACCCAGACCGTCCACACGCTGAATGCCGCGGGCTACATCACCAAGACATCGCTGCGCCGGCCCGGGATGCTGGATCCGGCCGGCTATCCGGGAGCTTCGCAATGACCATCGGCGGACGACACAGCATCTTTTCGGCCGTGCACGACCACGCCTCCATGCGGACCGGCCAGATCCGCGGCATCCGCCTGGCCGAGGTCGAGGACATCACCGACAAGGGCTATATCCTGAAATGGCTCAGCGGCAACGTCCGCTCGAAAAGCGCGCCGGCCCGCGCCGCCAGCTTCATGGCCGGGAAAGAGCGCGGCGCCTATTTCCCCTTCGAGAAGGGCGACGAGGTCGTCGTCGGCTTCGTCGACAATGACGAGGATTATCCGGTCATCCTGGGCGCGCTCTGGTCCTCGCAGGATCCGCCGCCGCCGGATGCCGACACCGCATCGTCGAACAACACCCGCACCATCGTCTCGCGCGGCGGTCACGAGCTGACCTTCGACGACACCGAGAACGCGGGCAAGGTGCTGCTGAAGACCAAGGGCGGCATCCAGATCCTGATGGATGACGCCGCGAAAAGCCTGACCATCAAGCTGGACGACGCGAACAGCATCGTTATCGACACCTCCGGCGTGACCGTGAAGGGCGCGGTCATCAACCTCAACTGAAGGAAGCGACGCATGATCATAGAGGCCGCCGAAACTGCGCTTCCGCACCTGTTCCTGCGCGGCTTCCGCGCGCCGGTCGGGCAGAAGGTGGCGCATGTCCCGGGCGATCCGGCCGATCCGGCGGATGATGCGACCACCTTTCAGGAGGTCGGCGCCTTCGTCGCGCGCGCCAGGCTGTCCTTTGCCGGCGCCGCGCTGGACCCGGGCGAGGTGGCGACCGAGGACCAGCCCTATGACGGCGCGCCGGCCGCCGGACCCTTCCGCCATGAGGCCGACATTCCGGTCTGGAAGCCCGATCCCGACGTGGTGGTGGTCGACGCGATCACCGCGATTGCCGCGGTGGTGAACGACCCCGCCCTCGCGCCGCTGCCGCCGCCGCCCTGGGGCGACGCGCTGGCGGCCGAGATCGACGCCGTGCTGGTCGCCGCCCCCTTCGGCACGGTCGAGATCGACCGCGGCGCGGGGTTCGGCCCGGCCGCGGCGCTGAATTTCGGCTGGCTGCCCCGCGGCACGCCGCCGCGCCTGGCGCTGGCGGGCGATGCGGCCACGAACGACCCGTGGCAGCTGAACAAGTTCAAGGCGGACCAGTTCAAGCTGCCCGCCGGCTATGACAACGCCTTCCTGAACGGTCGCCCGCTTGCCGGCCAGCAGGCGTTTGCGCCCGGCGACCGGCTGCGCTTCACCGACACCACCCCGGCCGGACCCGATGTCGTGACCATCGTCACGATCCCCGCCGCGCCGGTGCTGGCCGTCACGCAGGATGGCGCGGCCCTCGACCCGCCGCTGCTGCTGTCGCCGCGTGCCGATACCGTGGTCATGGACCGCGGCGCGCAGGAATTCCTGATCCTCTGGCGCGCGACCTTCCCCTGGGACGCGCGCTACGAGACCGCGACGCTGGAGGTCAGTTGACATGGGCCGGCCGATCACCACCACCAAGGGCGGCATCTGCTTCGCCTTTCCGAATGTCTGCCAGACGCAGGTCGGCCCGGCGACGGTGCCGATCCCCTATCCCTCGATCGGCCAGCTCGGCGATGCCGGCGGGACCGCGAAGGTCAAGGCCGGCGGCAGCAATGTCGTGCGCAAGGCCGACACGATCACGTCGACCACCGGCGATGCCGCCGGTCAGGCCGGGGTCACCTCCGGGACGGTCGGGGGCAAGGTCGAATTCGTCTCCTATTCGGCCACGGTGAAGGCCGGGGGGTCCGAGGTCGTGCGCATGTTCGACCAGACCAGGCAGAACGACGGCAATGCCGTGGGGGTCGTGCTCGGCGGCCTGGCCACGGTCCTGGTGGGGGGCTGAGCATGGCACTGGCTGACCCCCGGCTGATCGGACCCCGCCCGCATCTGGGCGTCGGCTGGGCCTTTCCCGTCCGCCCGGATGGCGGCCGCCTTGGCTATGCCCGCTATGAGGAGGACGTCGAACAGGCCATCGAGATCATCCTGCGCACCAACCCGGGCGAGCGGGTCATGCTGCCCGGCTTCGGCGCCGGCTTGCGCCGGTTCCTGTTCGCCCCGAACAGCGCCGTCACCCACGGCCGGGTCGAAGAGGCGGTGCGCAGCGCGCTGATCGACCAGGAACCGCGCATCACCGTCGAGCGCGTCACGGCGCTCGCCGCCGAGGACGAGCCGAACCTGATGCGGATCGAGATCGACTATGTCGTGCGGCGCTCGAACGCCTTCTTCAACCTCGTCTATCCCTTCTACCTGACCGAGGCGGATTGAGCCATGCCGCTGACCCCTCCCATCGTCGCAGACCTGACCTTCGCCAGTGTCGAGCCGATGCTGCGCGAGCGCATCCCCATCGTCGCGCCGGAATGGACCGACCACAACGCCTCGGACCCCGGCATCGCCATGATCCAGCTGTTCGCGCATCTCGCCGAACAGCTGGGCTATCGCCTGAACCGGGTGCCGGAAAAGACCTATGTCGAGTTCCTGAAGCTGGTCGGCGTGACGCTGGCACCGGCGCGCGCCGCCCGGACCCGCATCGCCTTCACGCTCGCCAAGCCCGGCGAGGCGCAGGGCGTGCTGGTCCCGGCCGGCAGCCGGATCAACGGCAAGGGCCCGGGCGGCGCGGCCCCGGTCTTCGAGACCGACCGCGACCTTGATGTCCTGCCGGCGCAGCTGGCCGCGCTGGTGACGGTGCGGGACGAGCTTCTGGACATCAACGGCCCCGGCGACGACGGCCCCAGCGCCCAGAACGCCGACCCGGTGGCCTATGTCGACGAGCGTTTCTCGCTGGCCTGGGACGGCAAGAAGCCCAAGCCGAAGGACATGCCGCTGCAACCGGTGGGCCTGTTCCTCAGGCCCGAGGAAGAGACGCATCGCGCGCTTTGCCTGGGCCTCGCCTTCAACCAGATCCGCTCCGCCGGTTTCCTGGGCGCGCGGGCCAGCCTGCATCTGCAACTCGACGGCGACGAAGAGGCCGACCCGGATTCGCAGGTCAAGGCGGGCGGCACCCCCCTGACCATCGCCAATGCGTTTTCCGCAGGGCCGCCGCTGGCGCGCTATGACTATTACCGCCCGCCGGCGATCGGCGAGACGGCGGGAAGCTGGCAGCCGCTGACCATCCTCTCGGACGATACCGACGGCTGGACCCGCTCGGGCACGATCCGCTTCGACGTGCCGGAACGGATCGGCCCGGTCCCGGCCGATGCCTGGGCCGATGTCGAAGCCGACATGCCGCACCCGCTGGTCGACCAGATCAAGACCCCGGTCGCCGGCACGCCGGCCGAGGTGCCGGTCAGCGGCTGGATCCGCGTCACCTTCGCGCTGCCGCCCAAGGTCCGCATCCGCGCGCTGGGCTTCAACACCATGACGGCGACGAACCTGCAGACCGTCATCGGCGAGCGGCTGGGCCGCGGCACCGGGCTTTCGGCGCAGGTGATGACGCTGGCGAACCAGAACCTCGACGCGGACAGCCTGCGGCTGGTCAGCCGCGACCCGAACCGCTCGCCGGAATACCTGCCCTGGCGGCGGGTGTCCGATTTCGACGCGGCCGGGCCGAACGACCCGGTCTATGTGCTGGATGCCGAGGCCGGGCTGGTGCTTTACGGCGACGGCCAGGCCGGGCGGCCGCCCTTCGCGACCGAGGTGATGGCGGCGGAGCGCTATCGCTACGGCGGCGGGCCGGAGGGCAATGTCGACACCGGCGCGGTGGCGCGTCCCGACGCCCTGCCACCCGCGCTTGACGGCGCCTTCAACGTCACGCCCGCGCGCGGCGGCCATGCCGCCGAGACCGTCGAGGAGGCCAAGCGCCGCGCCCCCGCCGCCTTCCGCCGCCGCGGCCGCGCCGTCACCGCCGCCGACTTCCGCGAGGCGGCGCTGGAATCGCCCGGCGTCGATGTCGCCCGGGCCGAGGTCGTCGCGCGCCACCTGCCCTATCCGCTTGGCCATCTGATCGACGGGCTGGCCGCCTCGGGCATCGACTTCGAGACCGAGACGCCCGGCGCCCTGACCGTGATCGCCGTCCCCGACCGGCCCGGCCCCTATCCGATGCCGACCGAGGGCGAGCTTGCCGCCATCGCCGCCCATCTCGACGGGCTGCGCCTGATCACCACCGAGCTGCATGTGAGCGGGCCGCAATATGTCCGGCTTTTCGACATGGCGATCACCGTGCTGGCCCTGCCGGGCTATTCCGAAACGGTGCTGCGCGAAGCCGTGATGGACCGGCTGCGCAGGCGTTTTCACGTCCTGACCGGCGGGCCGGACGGCAGCGGCTTTCCCTTCGGGGCGCGGCTGCATCACGCCGACCTGGTGGCCGAGGTGATGGCGGTGCCGGGCATCGCCCGGGTCGAGGGGCTGGACGGCTATGCCGACGGCAACACGCCCACGGGCGCGGCGCGGGCCCTGTCCTGGCGGGCCGAGCGGCGCCAGAAGGTGCGGATCACCAATTGCCCGCGCCCCGAGGTCGAGACCGACACCGACCGCATCATGCTGATGCCCGACGAATGCGTCTTCGTCGATCCCGACGGGCTGCTTGTCACCGTGGTGGGGGCGCCATGACCGGATCCCCCCTTGCCCGCCGGCTGCGCCCCGGCCTTGACCCGAACGGCAGCTTCTGGGCCATGCTGCGCTATCCGCAGGACTGGGCCGCGGCCGCGGGCCAGGGCGCGGCCTGGGATCCTGCCCGCGGCGGTCTGGCACTGGCGCCGCTGGCGCGGCCGGAACTCGCCGCCGACTGGTTGCCGCTTGCGCCGGTCGCGGGACCGGACGGGTTCCTCTACCGCTCGGACCCGGCGAGCGGGCGGGTTCTGCGCAAGGGACCCTGCGACGATGACTTCAGCCTGCCCCCCGGGTTTGGCGGCGAGGGCACCGCATCCGGCCGTTTCCGCACCCCGGCCGGCCTTGCCTTCGACGCGCGCGGGCGGCTCTATGTCGCCGACCCCGGCAATGCGCGGGTGCAGGTCATCGACCCGGCATCGGGCGCGGTCATCGCGATCCTCGACGCGGGGCTGCGGCTGCCGACCCTTGCCGCCATCGCAGCGGACGGCAGCATTTATGTCTCGGACGCCGGCACAAGGATGATCCACGTGTTTTCCCGGCGCTTCCAGCCCTGCGGAGCGCTGGCGCTCGCGACGCTGGGCCCGACCACGAACACGCCCTGGCCGGCCGAGCCGCCGCCGCGGCCGCTGGCGGTCACGGTGCTGGCCGACGGCACGCTGGCCGTCTTCGATCCGCTGCGCCCGATGCTCTGGCACATGCGCCGCGACGGCGCGCCGCTGCAGGCGCTCGGCTGGTTCGACGAGGCTGCCTTGCCCGCCGGCTGGTCCCCCACGCCGCGCCGGAACATGGCCGAGGCGGAGCTGATCCTGGGGCCGATCGACGGCGGCATCTACGACCTTGCCTGGCACCGGATCGAGATCGACGCCGACACGCCCCCCGGCACGACGATCGAGGTCCAGACCTTCGCCGCGAACGAACCCGAGGCGCCCCTGCGCGCCTGGGCGCCCGAACGGCCGATCCCGATGCCGCGCGCGCTGGCCGATGCGCGCGGCAAGGCGCTGGACCGGCTGGTGCTCTCGGACCGGGCGCTGTGGTCGCTCTGGCGGCTGGGGCGCATGGTCCGCGACCTGCCGGTGATCGCCAGCCTTGCGGGCAGCGGGCCGGTGAATGCCGCCACGCTGACCCTGCCGCGCGCCGCGGCGGCCCGGCTGCGCGCCGGCGACAGGCTGCGCCTGACGACCCCGGCCGGCGGCGAGGCCACGGCCGAGATCGCCGCCGTCGCCGCCGCCACCTGGACGGCGGCCGCGTGGGGCGACGCCGCCCTGCTCGCCGCGCCGCCGTCGCTGGCGCTGATCGAGCAGGACGGCCTTGCCCTGCCCTACGGCCCGCTCGACCTGTCCTTCCTCGGCGCAGCGCCCGCCCTGCTGCCGTCGCGCACCGACGGCAAGCCCGGCACGCTGGCGCTGCCGCCCGAACTGGCCGCCATCCTCGGCGCCGGCGATGTCATCGAGGCACGGGACGGCAAGGCCCGGGCCCGGATCGAACTGGTCGAACCGCTGGACGAGGCTGTGCAGGTCACCCTGACCGCACCCGTTGCCGGCGATTTTTCGACGGCGACCGTCAGCCTCGCGGCCACGCCTGGCCGGCTGATCCTGCGCGAAGCCCTGCCCCTCGACGGGCCGGTGCCGCCGGGCGCGACGGTCTCGGTCATCTCGGACGAGGGCGCGACGACCGTGGCCGCCGCCTGGGCCGATGCCGCGACCGGCACGCTGTTCCTGTCCGGGCCGCTGGAGGGCAACGTGACCGCGGCGAACTGGACCAACGCGCTTTTCCCCGAACCGGCGGCGACGGACCGCGGCCGCTACCTGTGGCTGCGCCTGCGGATGACCGGCCGCGGATTGCCGCCACCGGGCCGCGTCGGTCCGCCGACCGTGGCGACCGCCACGCCGGTGATCCGCGCGCTGCGCATCAGCGCGCCGCGCTACAGCCTGCTGGCCTGGCTGCCGCCACTTTTCGCCCAACGCGACGCGCAGGCCGAACCGCCCGGCGGCAATTTCCTGGAGCGGTTCCTGTCGCTCTTCGAGGACCAGTTCACCGAGGCCGAGGCCGGTTTCGAAAGCCTCTCGCGCCTGCTGAACCCGCGCGCCGCCGATGCCGACTGGCTGGCCTTTGTCGCGGGCTGGCTCGACCTGGCCTTCGACCCCTCCTGGCCCATCGAACGCCGCCGCCGGCTGGTCATCGAGGGCGCGAGCCTTCAGGCTGGACGCGGCACGCCGGCCGCGCTGCGCCGCTATCTCGAGATCTATACCGGCAACGCCGTCGGCATCGTCGAGGCGTTCCGCAACCGCCCGCCCGAGCCGATCCAGCTGGGCGCACGCGGCGCGCTGGGGGTGGCGCCCCTGGGCGTGGTCGCAGCCGCGCCGCTGGCGCATCGCTTTTCGGTCAGCGTCACGCTGCCCGGACGCGCGGACCGCCGGACCGAGCTGTCGGCGGTGCGCAAGATCATCGACGAGATGAAGCCCGCGCATACCGAATACACCCTGAAGACCGGCGGCGACCGCGCCGCGTGCATCGGCATGGGCGCGACCGTCGGCGCCATCGTCATTCCCGGCCCCGGCCGGACCAGACCCTGCACCTGCGACCCCGACGCGCCGCCCGGCGACCGTCCGCAGCCCGGCAAACTTGCCGGCGGCGGCTTCCGGCTGGGCGGCAGGCTGGGCGGCGGGCGCGTGACCGAATACCGACCGCAAGGAGGCGCAGATGTCCAAGTGGCGTGACCTGAACCGGACGCAGGACTGCGGCGAGGGGCATTGCGACCTTCCCGCCGGCTTCTTCCGGGTGAACTATTTCCACGGCAAGGAGATGCGGCTCGCCGATTATGTCGACGAGCAGCGATATCACGCCGGCAAGATGCGCTTTCACAATGCCAGGCTGCACGGGGCCGGCATCCTCTGCGGGCTCCGGCTGTCGGTGCTGGCGCCCGAGGGCACGATCCTGCGCATCGGCCGGGGCGCGGCCATCGACGCCTGCGGGCGCGAGATCCTGGTCGGCTTCGACCAATGCGTCGATGTCGCGGCCTGGTTCCGGCAGCAGGCCTACACGTTCCGCGACCAGGACGGCAATCCCTGCAAGCCGGACGAGACGAACCGGGTCGGGCTGTGCGTCGTCATGCGCCATGCCGAATGTGGCGGCGCCCCGGAACCGGTGCCGCCCGACCCCTGCGGCAGCCATGACGATTGCGGCTGCGGCTGCGGTGGCTCGGGGTCTTGCGGCAGCGCCGATCCCTGCGGACAGCAAGCCGAATTCGGCCGCATCACCGAGGAATTCGAGCTGCGGCTGATCTTCGCCGACGAGGCGAAGACGCTGGCCCGGCACCGGCTTTTCCCCACAGCCGAGGTGATCGACGCGGCCGTCGGCACGACCGGCGGCGCGACCGGCCTGCTGGCCGCGCTGGCCCCGCCGATCCGCGAGCGCTGTCCCGGCGGCGACGCGGAATGGCTGAACCTCGGCTGCTTCCACGTCACCGTCAAGGCCGACCAGCCCGAGGAGGTCGTCGCCATCGACGATATCGACTATGGCTGCGCCTCGCAGGTGCTGCTGTCGACCGAGGTGATCCAGTATCTTCTGGCCGGCCTCATCGCCGAGGTCGATCCCGACATGGGCGGGCCCGAGATCACCGCGATCAGCTTTCGCAAGCTCGACGCGCAGCGCCATCAATTCGCCCTGCATCTCAGCGGCCGGATCGACACCAAGACCCTGGACGACGAGGCCAGCTTCGGCCTGCGCCAGCTGACCGGGGACGGCTGGCTGCATCCGGCGGGCGAGGCAGTCAAGGCGAGCTATTCCGAGAAGATCCTGGGCGAGGCGCATCTCGACGGTCCGGCGATCTACATCGCCGTTGCCAGCAGTTTCCTGGCCGCGGGCGGCCGCTACCAGCTTTTTGCGCATGAGGACGCCGATCCGGTGGCCGATGCGCTGTTGCGGCGGCTGCGCCCGCGCCACCTGTCCTGGCGCTTCTGCCTTCGGCAGGAAAACCCGGGCGACGCGCTGACCATGCATCCGTTGGGAGGGTGACGCCATGGCCGAGACAGGACATATCCGCAACCAGGGCGGCGCACCCGATCCCGCCGCCGCGGCCGAGCGGCAGAAGGCCGAGGCCCGGATGGATGCCGGCCTGGACATGCTGAAGACCCTGGGCAGGGTGGCACTGGCCGGCGCATCGCTGGGCGGCAGGGCCGCGCTGGTCGGGTTGCGGGGCAGCATACCGCTGCTGGAGCTCTATTCCGGCACCACGCGCAAGGCGGAACAGGACCGCGATAGCGACGGCCAGGGGCTCGAGAAGCTGGGGTTTTCCCGCGGCGAGGCCGGCGTCCTGCGTCAGGCCTTCACCAAGGGCGTTCTTGAATCGCTCGAGATCAGTTCGATCACCCATCCGGTCTATGACGGCGCGCCGGCCTATCGCGCCTATAACGCCGACGGCGTCATGCAGCCGCCGCATATGGTGCATTTCCTGGCGCTGGCCGCGGCGGCCGCGGCGGTCTGGCGGCGGTGGGAGGCCTCGCAGGAGCCGCCGCCGCCCGAACCCGTTCCCGTCGTGACCATCCCCGCCAGCCAGACCGTCGCCTTCGTGGCCAAGGCCCCGGGCGAATACGAATATATCGCGGCCCCGCAGACCGCCTCGGACATCAGGAGATACGCCATGCGTCAGCGCAGTCTGAACCCGCCCCGGCTGGCGATGCTGGCCTCGTCCCGCGACCCGGGCTCGATCGTGCCGGCCGAAACGCGCATGCTTTCGGCGACATATCCGCTGTCGGCAAACCGGGCCTTGTCCAAGACCAGCGCCGCCCCGCAGTCCCGCACTGTGCCTGCATCGCAGCGCCAAACTTGCGGCTGCGGCTGCGGCGGCACGTCGCCCTGCGGCTGCGGCGGCCATGATGCCCGCGTCTTCCCGCCCGCGCGCTATGACGACGACGGGCGCTGCGTCGGCATCCTGACGATCTCATGCGAGACGCGCTGGCGCATCCGCGATTGCCTCAAGGGCTCGTTCTGCGACTTCCTGCGCTGCGTGGGCGACGAGCTTTGCAACCGCGAGGAAGGCCAGGACATCGACCTGCGCGAATGCCTCGAGGATTTCCTCTGTTCGTTCCTCGCCTGCCTGCCGGACGCGATCTGCCCGCCGCCCGAGCCCTGCGAGCCCTGCTGCCCGCCCCGGCCCGTCGAGTCCTGCCACTGCAACTTTGCCGTAGGGGAATGAGATCATGACCGGAACCAAGCATATCTTCACCCCCTGCGTTCCCGGTGCGCTTCCGGGCGGGCTGAGGCGGACCGAATTCTATGACGGCATGGTGCTGTCCGAACGCGACATGAAGCGCGAACAGTCCTATTGGCAGATGAAACGCCGGCTGACCAACCGCGCCCTGGGCAGCGGCGTGGTCTGGGGCCTGTCGGTGCATTGGGACGCCAATGCCCGGGCCTTCACCCTCTGCCCGGGCTACGGGCTCAGCTGCTGCGGCGACGATCTGGTCGTCGAATGCCCGGCAACCGTCAGCGAGCGCGAGCTTGTCGATATTTGCAGCGAGGAGTTCCGCGCGATCCTCAAGGCCGGCACCGGCCCCTGCGAGGACCCTTGCGAGCGCCCCGACGGGCCGATCGAGGCCTGCCTGATGCTGGAATATGTCGAATGCCCCGAGGATTCCCGCCGGGTGTTCGAGGACCCCTGCGCGACGCTGCCCGGCGGCTGCCGCCATGGCGCCATGCGCGAGACGGTGCGGCTGCGCCTGGTACCGCCGCCCTGCCCGTCCGAGCCCGGCGCCATCGAGCGCTTCTGCGCCCGGATCGGCAAGCTGCGCCAGATGCTCGCCGCCGCCGGACAGGCGGCGCCCGCGGAAGCGGAGCTCGCGGGCTGGGGACCGCCCTCGGTGATGATGGAGGTCCGGTTGCGCGACGCCGGCGGCAATGCGCTGGAAAACCGGCGCGAAAGGGTCGCGAGCATCGCCGAACGCTCGACCGACATCACCTTCCAGAACGCCGCCGCGCGCAGCATCGACATCACGCTGACCCCGCCCCTGGGCTATGGTTTCTTCAAGGTCCGCGACGAGGCCGGCGTGGAAACGCGGATCGAGACGCTGATGGAGCTGACGCTCTCCGAAAGCGACCTGGCGCAGAACGGCCGCATGGACCGCCGCCTGACCGTCGATCTGGCGCCGCTCGCCGGGGGTGCATCCTACACGCTCGACTACCATATCGCGGCGACCGGCGGGACCGCGATCGCCGTCTCGGCGCGGGTCGAGGCCGTCCGCGGGCCGGTGCGGGTCGCCGATTGCGGCACGCTGATGCGGGACTGGGCCTTCGGGCTTGATCCGGCTTGCGCGACGCGCACGCTGCTTCTGGCCGCGGTCTGGGGCTGGTTCCGCGGGTTGACCGGGACCGCGCCCTGCAACGACCCGCCCGACGAGCCGGACCGCACCCGCGCCGCCATCCCCGCGCTGGTGTCCTGGCTTGCCTGGCGCATCCTGTGGCGGATCGACGTTACCGATCCCAAGGCCGCGCAGGCCGAACGCTGTCTGCGCCAGCTCTTCGAGGAATGGTGCCGCGCGTTCAGCTATCGCGGCCCGCGCTGCTGCGACGATCACCACGGCATCCATCTTGGCCGCGTCACCCTTTCGCGCAAGGGCCGCATCCTGTGCTTCGACGAATGGAGCTGCCGCCGCCATGTCCTGACCGGGCCGCTGCTGACGCATTGGACCGGGCTTTTCGGCATCGCGCCGCTGGACGTCATGGCGACGCGGCTGGCCGGCTGGATCTGCTGCGTGGCGCGGACCCCGGACAGCCCGCTTGATCCGGTCCAGATGAAGGCGATCCAGGCGGCGCTCTGGACCGGCAACGAACTGCGCATCGGCGGTGGAGAGGTGCTTTCCCTGAAATCCCTGCTGGCGCCCGGCGGCGTCATGGACAGGTTCCAGCCCCCGGACGCCGCCCCGGCGCCCCCCGCGCCCGCGCCAGCCTTCTCGGCGCAGATCACCCGCCATCTCGAGGCGCGGCTGGATGCGACGCGGATCATGGCCCGGGCGCCGGCCATCGACATGATGCGCGAGATCCGGACCAGGTTGCCGCTGGCCGAGCTGAAGCCGCTGGGCGATGCCGCGCTGTTCGATGCCACGCTCGCCGCGCTTGGCCGGGCCCAGGTCGCCACGGTGGACGACCTTCTCGGCCGCGATCCCGAGGCGCTGGCCGAGCGGGTCCGGGCCGAATTCATCGAGGACGAAAGCCCCGAGGACGCGGCCGCCGCCGACAAGGCCGTGGGCCTGGTCTATACGGTCGCGCTGCGCACGCTCGAGGCGGTGGGCGATGCCGTGACGGCCGTTGCGGGCGAGCGTGCCGACGACGAACCCTTCACCCGCGCCGACCTGCGCGAAGCCGCGACCACCTCGGCCGTCCGCAGGGCGTTGAACGAACACCTGCGCGGGCGCGGCGTCAGCACCGCGGCGATCAGGGAGATCGCCGGCAGGGTCGCCGACCGGCGCTAGGCCATGGGCGCGCTGACCGTCGGCTCGCTTGCGCTTTCGTTGCACCTTCCCGACGGCGCGCAGCCCCGCGCCGGCGCGGTCCGGAAGGTCGTCGAGCGGCAGTTCCTGCCCGCCGTGCTGGATGCGCTGGCGGGCGAGCTCGACGCCGCCTATGGCGCGGCGGCCGTCATCCGCATCCGCAACCTGAGGCTGCGCCTGCGCATCGGCCCCGAGATCCGCGACGCCGCGGGACTCGCGCGGCAGATCGGCCAGGATCTCGCCGCCCATATCCGCGACATCGCCGTCGTCGCGCAGCCGCGCGCGGACCCGCTGCCCGCCGAGGCCGAGGTGCGGATCTGGCCGACGCCGGGCGCCTGGCACGGTGCCGCGCTGATCGCCGCGCTGCGGCACGCGCCGGGCCCCGAGGGCCGCATCGACACCCTGCCCGCCCTGGCCGGGAAACTGCTGGACGAGCCGGCCGAGGTGGCGGCCGAAACACTGGTCCACTGTGCCGAGGCGGGCGTCCTGGACGCGGTGATTTCGGGCCTGCCGCCGCCCGTGCTGCATAGGCTCGCCGCCCGCTGCGCGGCGGCTTTGCCGGCAGCCATCCGCGCCAAGATCCTGGCTGTCGTGGAACGGACAGGCACGCCGCATCCGGGACATCAAGCCGACGCCGACCCCGCGCAGGATCCGCCCGCGTATCAGCAGCCGACCGAACATGCTGAGCCCACGCGGCCTTTGCGCGACGGAATGCCGCCGCAGCAGCACTCCGAAGATCATGCGCCGATCCTTGCGCGCCCGCCCGGCAGCGCACCGCATCCCGACGCGAGCCCCGGGCCATCCATGGCGACCAATCCCTCAGCCGCGCGGGCCGCAGAGATTCCTGTCCCGCACCGGCCCGCAGACCCTCCCGCCCCGCACTCCGAGGAATCGGTCCCGACCCGCCGGACCATCCCGGACCGAGACACCACGCCGCTGCCCGAGCGGACCCACACCGAAGCGGAAGCGCCCTCTGCCGCCCTGCCGACCTGCTGGGGCGGCCTCGCCTATCTCGTGACCTTGGCGATGCGCCTGGGCATGCCCGAGGCGCTGTGGCGCATCGGCGTGGCCGAGGGCGCGGCGCTGTCGGCCATGCTCGCCACCATCAGCGGGGCGCCGGACGATCCCACCTCGGCTGCGCTGGCGCCCGAGTTTCCGCGCCGCCCCGCGCCGCTTGGCCCGGTCCCGGACTGGGCGCGGCACGAATTCTGCGCGACCGTCACCGCCGCCGCCCGCGCATTGGCCGGAGCCGATGTGCCCCCCCGGATCGAGACCTGCCGCGCCGCCCTGGCCGAGGACGGCGCCTGGCACCTGCCCGAATGGGGCGCGGCGGTGCTGATCGCCACGCTGGAGAGCCTGATCGGCCGGCCGCTCGATGCGCCGGCGTTGACGGAACTGCTGGGCATCGCCGGCGAGATTGAGATCGGACCCCGCCTGATCCGGGTCCGGCTGCCGCCCGAGGCGGTCGACTTCGACATCCGCCGCGCCGGGCTGGACGCCGACCCCGGCCTTCTGCCCTGGCTCGACAAGCGGCTGGTCGTCGCATTCGGCTCGGCCGAGGAGGACTGGGCAGGATGACCCGCAGCTTCGCCCCGCCCGCCGCAAAAACCGCGCCGCCCGCCCCGGCACCGCGCCGCCAGACGCCTGCGCGCCGCGGCACGTCCACTCTCGTGCCGGACGAGGATCGCTGGACCGAACTGTCGATCATCCTGCTGGACATGCTCGAAGCCACCAGCCGCGGCTCGGCCGCGGGCCAGCGCGACCCGCCCGCAAAGCCGCCGCCGGAGGTGCCGCCGCCGACCGGCGACGCTGCCGACACAGCGACCGATCCGCTGGGCACGCCCCGCCCGCCCGCCGCCCCGCCCGGCGGCTCGGACGCGGCGCTGCTGAAGGGCGAGGACAAGCCGCGCGCGACCGGGCCGGTGCCGATGCCCGCATTCCCCCAGGGCGGCACGCCCCTGCCCGAGGCCGCGCCGCCGACCGCCCCGCCCGAGGCCGCGCCGAAACCCGCAGGCGCGCCGCCCGCCCCCGCATCGGGCGAAGCCGAGGGGCCGTCGCCCGGCGCCATCGTCCGGCGTTGGCAGGGGCAGGTCCGCGCTACTGGCGCCGCGATCCCGCCGCCCGACGTCAAGGTGCCGCAGGAGGGCGCGGCCCGGCTGGCAAAACTCGGGGCCGGCGCGCAAAAGCGCAATGCGGCGGCGCGCGACGGGATGACCAGAGACGCCATCGAGACCGTGCCGAAGCCGCCCGAGATCGACACCACCCCGCCCGCCCCGCCGCCACCGAACCCGGTTCCCGAGCACACGCAGAAGGTGCTCGCCGCCTCGGGCAAGCATCTGCCGGACCAGCAGTCGATTGCGCTGAACGCCTCGCCCGAGCGCGAGATCGAGGGGCAGAAGATCGGCGGCACCATGCCACCGCTGGGCGTCCGCCCGGTCGATCCCGACCTGTTCCAGGTTCTCATCACCCCCGCGGCCAAGACGCTGGCCCAGCTTCCGCCGGGCGCCTCGGCCGAGGACGTCAAGAACCAGAAGGAGACGCCGGAACAGCGGCGCGTGCGGATGGCGCTGGAAACGCTGACCCGGACCGGCGACGCGCCCGACCGCAAGGGGCGCGGCCCCCAGGTCATCGCCCCCGACATCGGCCCGTTCAAGGCCGAGGGCACCACGCCCGAGAACCGCGCCAGGATCGGCGAACTGGTGGCGCGGCTGATGGCGAACACCCGTGCCAGCGCCACCGACATCCTGGTCCGCCTGCGCAAGAACGCCTTTGCGCGCGAGGCGCTGTTCAAGAACTTTCCCGATATCGGCGCCGAGATGCTGGACGGGCTCGAGACCGCCCTGACCGGCGATCTGAGGGATATCGCCGATGCCGCCGGGATCAGCGGCGCCGAGCTTGACGAGATGGTCGCCAAGCGCCGCAAGGAACTGGACGAGGCCAAGACCAAGGCCGCCGCCACCGTCGGCAAGCAGGCCGAGGAGACCAGGAAGACTGTCGCCGAGGAGGGGCAGAAGACCTCGGACGCCATCGCCGGCGCAGCCGAGGCGGCCGAGGAGGAGACGCTGCGCCGCCAGACCGCCGTCGCGGGCGAGAACGACCCCGGCGTCGTCCATGCCCGCCGCGACCGGATCGTCGCCTGGTTCCGCGAGCATGTCACCACGCAGATCACCCATTACCAGCGCGCCGGCGACAAGCGGCAGGCCGAGCTGACCACGGCGCGGGGCGAGCAGCAGGATGCCTATCGCACGCTGGCGCAACGCGAAATCTACCAGGTGATGACGCCGGCTCCGCCGCGCGCCGAGCGCAACCAGGCCGACAGACCGCGCGAACAGGCCCTGGCCGATATGTCGGTGCAGATCCGGCTGTGGTCGGACCAGCAGATCAAGGCGGCGACCGAGCATTTCCGCAAGGCGCTGGCCTTGGCCGCCGCCACCACGGACAGCAATCGCAAGGCGATCGAGGGCGCGGGCTCGGCCGGGATCGAGGCCGCGCGGCACTGGGCCGAGGAGAAGATCCTGGCCGGCAAGAGCTGGTGGGAGCGTTTCGTCGCCCGCATCCGGCGCTGGCTGAGCCAGGCCAAGGACGTCAACGAGCAATGGCGCGTGCGGCGCGGCCGCGAGAACGCCAAGGCCATTGCCGACGACCTGCTGGGCGCCGAGCTGGCCGCCAAGGCGCTGGCCAAGGAGGTCGACCAGAACACCGCGCAGCAGATCAACCAGATGACCGACGCCCAGAAGGCGGCGTTCGGCACCTTCTACAACAAGGCCAAGGGCAAGCATCCGCTGGACTTCGCCGCCGACCGGCTGAGCGACAACCTGACCCGCGACCATCAGGCCGGGGCGAATGAGAAGTTCGAGGCCGCGCTGATCGCGATGCCGGTCTCGGGCGGGGACCATGCCACGGCCAACAAGCTGAACGATGTCGCGCGCACGCAGGGCGCCGGCTTCGATGCGGCGCGGATCGCGCAGAACGTCCACGCGGCGATGGACCAATGGGGCACGGACGAGCAGCGCATCTATGACAGCCTGCGCTCGATGACCGCGCTGCAGGGCGCGGTGGTGCGCAAGATGTACCGGGCCATCTTCGACAGCGATCTCGACAGCGACCTCGAAAGCGAGATGGGCGGCGAGGAACTGGACCAGGCCATGGCCGAGCTGGAAGGCAAGCAGGCCAAGGCCGACGCCATCGCGCTGCACGACGCCATGGCCGGGCTCGGCACCGATGAGGCCACGATCATGCGCACGCTGCGCAACAAGTCCGAGGCCGAGCGCGAGGCGATCCGCGCCGAATACCTGCGCATGTATGGCGTCTCGCTGGACGCGGACCTGAAGGACGACCTGTCGGACGGCAACGAGATCGCCCAGGCCAACGCGCTGCTGGCGGGCGACAACGAACTGGCCGATGCCATCGAGTTCGACGAGGCGATGCGCGGCGGCATCATCAGCACCGGCACCGACGAGAAGCGCATCGAAGAGGTGCAGAACCGGGTGCGGACCGAGGTTCTGGCCATGGCGAAGGGCCAGAACTGGGCCTCGGAGGAGATGGAGGCCGAGGTCCGCCGGCGCCTGGCGCTGATCGAGAAGAAGTTCGGCGAGCGCTATGCCGATGTCGAGCAATACAATGCCCCCGGCCTGGAAGGCACGACCGTGCTGCGCCGCGCCTTCAAGTCCGAGCTGAGCGGGGCCGAGCTGGACCTTGCCAATGCGCTGCAGGACAACGACCTGATCAAGGCCGATGCCGCCCGGATCGAGATCGAGCGCACCGGCTTCTATGCCTCGGACGACCGCATCAACGCGGTGCTGCGCTCGCAATACGAACGCGCGCTGGAAGCGCGGCGGCTGGACGAGGGGCCGGCGCGCAACATGCGGGTCCGGCGGCTGGTGGACGAGCTGCGCCACAAGCCCGGCGTCAGCGAGGAAGAGATCTCGCGCCAGCGCATGGCGCTGGAGCGCCGGATGGAGAAGGAAATCCAGGACGGCGCCCAGCAGGACAGCCGCCTGTCGATGGACAGCCTGAAGCAGGTCTATCAGGACAAGTATTTCTGGCCGCTGGAATATGTCGTCGAAGTCAACATGTCGGGCGAGGACCGCAACAAGGCCCGCAACATGCTGGAACAGGGCGGCCGCCTGGACCCCCTGCAAGAGATCGAATACGCCACCCGCACCGCCGGCACCGACGAGGAGGTGGTGCGCCGCGTGGTCGGCAGCATGACCAAGGCCGAGCTGGACGTGCTGGCCGCGCAATGGGAAAAGCGCCACCCCGGCAAGAAATTCCGCGACATGCTGGTCGACGAGCTGGACGGCCGCGACCTGTCGGACGTGCTCGACATGTACGACCATGGCAAGCCGACCAGCGCGCTGGAGGCGATCGCCCAGGAAGAACGCCGGGTCGACCGCGAGGCGAACCAGCTGACCGGCGTCCTGGGCGGCGCCGCGGCGGGGCACGAGGCGGCGTGGATGCAGTCCGAGCTGGGCCGCCTGCAAGAGTTGAAGGCGGGCCTGCTGCGAACCAACTGGCCCGACACCGACGAGGCCCGCGAGGAGCGCGCGCAGCTGGGCGAGGAACTCGACTTCCGCGTCGAGCGGGTGCAGGCGGCGGTCGAGGATCACCGCCGCCGCATCGACAGCGTCACCGACATGGCCTCCCAGATCGTCGGGATCGTCGTCGGGCTGGTGGTGGCGGCGCTGATCACCGTGGCCACGGCCGGCACCGCGGGGCCGATCATGGTGGCGGTGCTCGCCTCGCTCTATGCCACCGTTGCGACGATGGCGACGAAACTGCTGATCAAGGGCGGCGCCTATGGCACGCAGGACTTCGCCATCGACGCGGCGGTCGGCGTGGTCGATGCGGCGATGTCGGCCGCGACCGCCGGCATGGGCACCAAGATCCTGGGACCGATCAAGAGCCTGGTGCGCGGCACCAGGCTGCCCGCGCTTGCCGGCCGGATCGGCAGGACGGGCCTGGCGCAGCGGCTGGCCGGTCTGGAAGGCAGCGGCCTGGTCGCCCGCGCCGGTCGCGCCATCGCGCCCACCCGCGAGGGGGTCGAGCGCGCGGTCGCCCGCTTCGCCGCCGAGGGGATCGAGGATGCGGCCTCCTCGCTGCCCTCGACCGTGATCCAGACCATGGCCGACGACAATATGTGGAAGGGCGATCCGCTGGCGAATTTCCTGACCGGCACCGGCATGGGGCTTTTGCAATCGGTGGCGATGAGCCGCACGCTGGATCTTTCCATGACGGCGGGTGGCGGGCTGTTCCGCATGGGCCATTCCGCGCTGTTCGAGCCGGGCAATATCGGGCGCGTGCGCGAGCTGAACCGGATCATCGGCGACCATTTCGAGGCGTTCCGGCACGAGAATCCCGACGCCTCGATGGCCGATTTCCTGGCCTCGCCGCAGGGCCGCAAGGCCAGGGCCGAGATCGAGCAGAGCGGCCTGATGCAGGAAATCCGCGCCTCGGTCGAGGCGGCCGAGGCAGCCGCGCGCCGGCCCGCCGCTGCCGGGCCAGAGATGGCGCGACCCGCGGGCGGCCCGGAGGCGGAAGCCCGCCCGGACACGGACGCGCCGCGCGTCGAGGCGATGCGGGCGGTGCTGCCCGAGGTGATCCGCCAGGGCACATTCGTCACCCCCGACCCCGACCTGCCGGGGCGGTCCGTCCATGTCGAGCCGCTGCGCATCGGCAACCGCATCGTCGGCGTGGATGTCCGGGTCGGGCCGGGGGCGACGGCGCTGGACGTGGCGCTGCACGCCGGGACGATCCATGCGATGCAGAAATACATGGGGGTGCTAGGCAATGTCCGCCGGGTCCTGCACGACCTGATCCACGGCGCCAATGCCACCGGCCTGACCGTCGGCTCGCGCGGCTGGGAGGCGCAGCTTGAGCTGGCCAAGCTGCCGGCGATCATCCACGAGCGCATGGACGCGCTGGCCAGGGCCGGCTCGTCCGCGGACGCGGCCCTGCGGGCGCAGGCCGAGGTGCGCTGGCTGGACGCCCAGCTTCTGCGCCACCGGCTGATCCTTGCGGACCCCCGCCTGGCGGCGCAGCAGGGGCGCGGTTTCGTCGCGGCCGAAGATGCGGGCGATGCCGAAGCAGAGGAAGCAGCCAAGAAATTGCTGAAAGGCAATTTGCCGGAAAGAGTGAATCCCAGGGCGGTGGACACGCTTTTCGCGATTGCCCGACACGCCGACCAGGAGGCGGTGGTCAATTTTCTGGCCAGCCTGCGGCAACGCAACGCGGAATTCGCGCAGCGCGCGGCCAGCGCGGTCGACCAGGTTAGGGGCACGAAATTCGCCGAACTGTTGCAGGCCAGGGCGGCTGACCTCGACGCGCGCGCCAAAAGCCGGCAGGACCAGCTGGACCGCCTGCGGGCCGAACAGCTGCCCGAGCGCGTCAGACGTTTCATCGAGACCATGGCGAGGGTCGCGGACACGGGCCCCGAGCAGACCACCCGCATGTTCGACGAAACGCTGGACTGGATAACCAACCCACCCAGACCCGCGGCCGGCGACGATGCCGGCCGAAGCCTCGCGCTGTTCGAGTGGCGCAAGGCGGAAATCGACGCCATGCACGAGATGACCGAACTGCTCGGCAAGATCATGGCCGATCCGGATCTGGCGCTCAGGTTCGTGGACGCGGATGCCTCTCGGGCGGGCATTCCCGAATTTGACCGCTACGACGCGCTTCAGGCCAGGCTGGCGAAAATCCAGGAATTCAACGCGGCCCTGGACGAGGCCATGGCCGATGTCCGGGCCGGAAGACTGTCGCTGGACCAGGTGAAAGCCGGCGAGGTGCCACGCCTGCGCGACGCGCTTGCAGGGCTGGATGGGCAAGGCCCCGAGAAGGCCCGGACCCTGCTCCAGCACCTGCCCTTCAGCGAGGGATTGCATGGCCGGCGGCCCGCGTCGCGCGAGACGAAATGGATCGCCAGGGGCGAAATCGAAGCCCCCGGAACCTCCGACAGGCTGGAAGGCATGTTCGAGCGCAGCATCCTTCAGCAAAACATCGAGGCCATGGAACAAGTGCGCCAGTTCATCAGCGCGTTCAAACCCGACCTGGTTCTGGGGGTCGAGCGTGGCGGCGCGTTCCTGATCGAATCGCTCGGACCCGGCTTACCGACCAGGACGGTTCCCAAGGCACCGGACCTGAAGGGACGCAAGAAGCCCCTGGGCGAATTCGAACAGCCCAAACCGGAAGGGTTCGAGGGCGTCCAGGGCCAGCGCGGCCCCCATCTGGTCAAGGCCATCATGGACGCCATCGGCGACGGGTCGCAAGACTCCTATCGCTTCGTCGTCGTCGATGTCATCATGGGCGGCGGCGGCATCGCCGACATCAGGCGCAACGTCTTCGACAAGGTGATGGAGCGCCTGCCCGAGCATGTCCGGTCAAAGGTCAGGTTCGAAAGCATCTGGCTGCGCGAGCAGCACGGCTTCGAGCGCAGCGATCTTGCGCCCGAGGTGAGCAATCTGCTGGGGTTCCTGAATGTTGCGGACGATCCGGGTCCGATCATGGCCAGGCTGCGCGATGCTGCGCATCAGTCGCCCGAAGTCTTCCGCGATGCGGTCATGGACTTTGCGCTGAATACGCTGCCCGACGATCTGACGGGCAGCCAGACTCCGATCAATCAGATCCGGTCCTGGCTGGCCAGCTGGCAGAGGCTGACCGACCCCGAGGCACTGGCGGTCCTGCGCGACATCTTCCGCGCCGATCCCAGGCAGCGGGCGTATCTGCTGGGCGACGGCCTCGAGGCGCTGGGGCCATTCGAAGCCAAGTTCCTTCAGCAAGGGGTCAACGTCACCGAGCGCATCATTCCGGTGCGCCTGGCCGCGGGCGACGACATGAAGATGGTGATGGAACCGGGCACCAGTTCCGACCCCATCGTCATCGTCGACATCAAGACCGGCCGCTCTCTTGTCCTGCCGCTGGGGACGGCGGACCCCGTGACGAACGAAACGCTCACCTCGCAGCGCGCCATCGTCGCGGCCTTGCTGCAAGGCCATTTCAAGCTAGATTGGTAAAGACCGATGCCCAGCCCGCCCCCCGTCCCGGACCCGACGACCCCGCAGGTGCTGACGCGCGCCCTGGATTGGGACGCGGTCGTCCTGCGCCTGCGGGCCGCGGGCTGGTCGCCGCTGGATCCGCCGGTCGATCCGGGGCCGGTCGCATGGCGCAGCGGCGGCGCGACGCTGTGGCTGCTGCGCGACCTTGCGACCCGCAACCTCGTCCTGCGCCAAGGCCGGGGCGGCTTCGTGCCGGACGGCCTTGCCCTCATGCCGCCCGACGAGATCATCGGCCTTGCCCGCTCGGCGGATGCCCTGGAGCGGCTGGCGGCCCTGCAAGCGGCCGAGGGTGCCGATCCGCATATCGCCGCGGTCTGCGCCCTGGCGCTGGTCGCGGATCCGGAGCCGGTGATCGCCGAGCAGGCCTTGGCCCTGCTCGACCGGCTTGGCGCGGGTTCGCTGCCCACGCATTCGGCTGCCGCGCTGTTCGCGCTTCCCGGCTGGCGCCGGGAGAAGCTCCAGATCATGCGCTGGTGGATGCGCGACCGCCCGGCCGACCCGGCGCGGGTCGAAGGCGCGCTGGTCCGCGCACTGGCCGACCCCGATTGGGAGATCGCCGTCACCGCGATGCTGGCCGCCGGCAGCTTGCGCCTGGCCCCTCTTGCCGGCGCCGTCGCCCGCATCCGCCTGCCCGAGACGAAATCCGAGGGCGTGACCCATGACGAGGCGCGCATGATCCTCGCGCTGCGCGACGCCGTGCTGACCCGCCTTGGCGGGCCGCCAGGCAAGGCGCTTCCGCCCGGCGTCGAGGCGGTACTGGACGACGATCCCGACCGCCTGCCGCCGGGCCTGCGCGACACGGCCGCGGCGCTGAGCCAGCCGCTGCCGGGAGGCACCCCGCCGCAACCGGCGCCCGGCGTGATCCTCGGTCCCGCCGGGCCGGCCCTTGCCGATGGCACCCTGCTGACCTGGGTGCCGCCGGGCAGCTACCGGCTGGGCACCTCGCTGGCGCCGCGCGGCACCGTGCCGAACCCGCCGCATCGGGTGAGGCTTGAGCGCGGCTTCTATATCGACAGCCTGCCGCGCCCCGCCGTTCCCCTGACCGCCGCACAGGCCGAGGCGCGGCGGCTGGGTGGACGCCTGCCGACGCCCGACCAATGGGAAATGGCCGCGCGCGGCGCCGACGGCCGGCGATATCCCTGGGGCATGAATGCCGCAAAGCCCGTCGACCTGTCGCCCCTGGGTCTGTCCGGTCTGATCCACGGCCCCGGCGAATGGCTGGACCCCGGCCCCGGCAAGCCGCCCCTGATCGCCGGCGGCGCGGCATCGCCGGTGCCGGCCAACCGGCGGCCTGCCCTGGCGTCAGAATCTCGAAGCCACCGGTTGATCTTCGTGTTATGATATTTCCCTGTGATTGATTGCACTGCCCATGGCGTCCTCCTGAACAGGAGATTACTTGGTATGGATCGGTTCTCGTTACTGCTTTGCATTGAACATCGCATTTACCGGGAGGGGCTTCAGAAAGCGCTCTCCGACCGTTCGGAAATCCACGCCATCCTGGCATGCGACGGTCCGGGCTGCATGGATGGCGGCGCGCTGGAACGGGTGGATACCGTGCTTGTCGATGTGCGTGCCAGCCAGTCCGGCGACCCGGCGGCAGGCGTCCGGGCGGCCTTCGCCGTCGCCCGGGGCAAGCCGGTCGTGGCGCTGGGGCTGGACCGGGACGAATGTGCGCTGCTGGCCTCGGTCGAGGCCGGGGCGGCGGCCTGCGTCACCGTGGACCAGTCGATCGACGACCTGGTGACCATCATCCAGGCCACGCTGCGGGGCGATCTGGTCTGCCCGCCCCGGATCAGCCGGTTGCTGCAGGAACACCTTCTGCAGATCTCGCTGCGCGAACGCGAGGTGCAGCGGCTGACCAAGCTTTCAAGCCGCGAATACCAGATCCTGTCGCTTCTGACCGACAGCCTGTCGAACAAGCTGATCGCGCGCCAGCTCGGCCTCGAGGTGCCGACCATCAAGAACCATGTCCACAACATCATCGTGAAGCTGAACGTGCAGAACCGGGTCGAAGCGGCGGCGATGCTGCGCGGCGCCGGCGAGGCGATGGCGGCGAAATAGCGCCGGATCAGGCATGGACCGGCCCGAGGCGCGGCGTGGCGCATGGGCAGTTCGGCACAGGTCGGCGTCCTGCGCGATGCGCTGGACGGATGACCAGGCTTTGCCCGATGGCCTCTGCCGTGGGTCGTGGCGCATGTTTCGAGTTCGATGGCCGCCGCCGGTTCAGGTCCATCAGGCGGATCCACGACCCGGCCGCGGCCCTGGGGCGCCACCATTGGCGTTCCTGGTGATCCGATCCCGGCCAGATCGCGCCGGATCATGAGGCCAGAGCGCAGGGGGTCGGCCTGACTGGCTTTGAATTGTCTTGGGTTTATGGGCAACTCACCGGCGAGCACGGTTGGCCGGTGGCGGCAATGGCGCGATGCACATGCGGCCTCTGGCAAGATGCGATCCTGTTCCGGTCTGGCGGCTATACCGTCAGCGCCGCGCAGCCCGGTATCGATGAATCGGGGCAATGCTGCCAGCGAACCGAAGGCTCGCCGGAAAACACTCATCGCCCCCGAGGCCAGGTCGCGGCCTTCTGGGGAAACCTGCGCTCCGCGCGTCAGAACTTGCCGATCAGGTTCACGAACACCCCGCGCTTGGCCGGCTCCACCCCGCGCAGATCATCCGACACCCCGCCCCAGGCGTAGCCGATGCCGATCCGCGCGTTCGGGCCGATCTCGCGGTAGACGGCCAGCAGCGCGCCGTATTCCGTCATCGAGGCACGCGGCGCGTGAAGCACGCGAAGCTCGGCCATCGCGTCCCACAGATGCACGATGCGGTAATCCGCCCGCAGCACCGCCAGATGCGCGGTCGATGTCACCTGATCCGAACGGTCGCGGTCCGCCTGCCGGCGCGTGCGGAAGCCGTATTTGCCGCCCAGCGTCCAGCGCTGGTCGAGATCATAGCTGAAAGCGGCGTTCAGGATATGGCTGCGCTGGCGCGGCCCGTCTGTCTTACCGTCGATATTGACCTGATCCGCGCCCGGCAGGTCCTCGAGGTAGGTATAGCTCAGCAGCGCGTTCAGCCGGTCGCTGTCGATGGGGCGATAGGCATAGCCCAGCATCGCCTCGACATAGCGGCCGTCGCGCAACTCGTCCTCGCCCTGCGAGATCACGGCATCCAGCGCGCCCACCAGGCGCCAGTCGTCACCGGTGCGCCAGGTGAACTCGCCCGTGACCATCCAGCTCTGGCGCGCGGCCAGCCGCAGCGGATCGTCCGAGCGCTCGCGCCGCCATTCGCCGCGCAGCTTCGCGGCCTGATCCCCTCCGTTCGAGAATTGCGTGCCCAGCGACAGCCCGCTGCGCCGCATCATGGTGCCGTCCGGTTCCAGCACCCGCCCGGTGATCAGCCCGGCATCATGGCGCCACCGTTCGTCCGGCGTGTAGCTGACGCCATGGGTCGAGGCCAGCGACCGGCGGCTGGCGATGCCGCTGCGGATCGTCTCGGTCGTATAGGTCCAGGCGCGGTTGATCTGCCGCTGCGCGCCGAAGGTCAGGCCGCGCCGTTCGCCGCTGGCGAGGTTGTCGACCTGCGTCGGATCCTCGCGCCAGCCCAGCGTATAGCTGCTGGCCGCGCTTGCGGCCCAGGTCAGCTGCGCCTGCCCGGCGGCGCCCTGGGTGCCCTGCGAAACCTCGGCCAGGGCGCGCAGGCGGTCGGAGACCGCCGCCTCGGCCCCGACGCCGACCCGGTCGTCCCTGCGCATGTCGCCCGAGCGCGACAGGCTGGCCTGGCCAAAGATCCATGCCGAAAGGTCGTCGTCGCGGTGCCAAGTCAGGCGGGCGGCGGCGTCGGTGCCGCGGCCGTTTTCGCCCACGACCAGCGATCCGGGATTGGCGCGGTCGCGATGCGCGAGTTCAGCCTCGATCTGCCAATGGCGGCTCAGCCTGTGGTCGATGCCGATGCGCGCGCGGTCGTCGCGCTTTCCGGCATCGTCGCGGAACCGCGTCGCGCCAAAGGTCAGGGCGGTCGCCGGGCCGATCCCGACCTGCCCGTCAAGGCCGGCGCTGCTCTGGCCCACCGTCACGTTCCAGTCGGGCGCGGTGAAGCCCTGGTCCCGCCGGTCCCAGAAGGCAGAGACATGGCCCGCGCCGCCGATCTCGGCCAGATCCAGCCGGCCCTCGACATGCGTCCCGCGCGCCCGCAGGCCCTTGGCCCCGGCAGTCGGGCTCGCCGGGTCCAGATCCAGGCCGCCGGTCAGCGACAGGGTCTGGCCGAAGCCCGGCCCCTCGCTTTCGGCGATCTCGGCCGAGAGCCAGCTGTCCTCGTTGCGCTTCCACAGCAGGTCCGCGCCACCCAGCCGGTTATCGGCCCCGCCGGCCGCTTCCTGCGCCAGCGTGGCGCCGAAGCGCAGATGCGGCGTGACCCAGGTTTCGGCCCGCGCGCCATGGCTGTCACCGGCGCCGGCGCCATTGGCGGGAACATAGTCGTATTGCGCCACCAGATTGACGATCCGGTCGCCAAGCGTGCCGTCGCCGACCAGCCCCGGCCCGCTGGCCGAAGGCGACAGCGGCGCGTTCAGGATCACCACGCCCTGCACATAGTCGATGCGGTAGTCCCGGCCCTCGACCAGGCGCCGGGACGAAACGATGGTGTTCGAGACCCGGTCGCGCAGCTCGACCAGCAGCGTCTCGGTGCCCGATTCGATGTCGCGGTGCGACAGGAAATAGGTGCTGCCGCCGGTGCCGCGGAACACGTCGCGCTGGCTCAGCCGGTCGGTCGAGGCCGCATAGGCGCTGATCCTGCCGCGCGGGCTGCCATCGGCGACGGTCTCGGGCGATTGCCAGCCAGCCGAGGCGCCGTAGAGCGTGCGGTCGCTGCGCACCATGCGGTCCAGGTCGCCCTCGGGGCGGAAATCGCCCCACAGCGCATGGCCCCGGTCGTTTTCCAGCCGCAGGAACAGCCGCCCCGAGGTTGGCGCCAGATCCTCCACCGTGCTGTCGTCGCCGGTCGCCACCCAGACGTCGCGATCCTCGATCTGGCGCAGCACCTGGTCGGGGAAGCGCCGGGTGCCGTGGCGGAACATGTCGCGCAGTTCCGTGTCGCGCGTATCGACCGAACCGGTCAGCTTCGTTCCATCGGCCAGCACCCCTTGGACGAAACCCGCGACCCGGCCGTGACGCCAGTTCCCATCGGTCGCGCTGTCACGGCCAAGGGTGATCTCGGCGATGCCGGTCGCGAACAGCTCGCGCTGCGGCACGGTGACGCGGTGGGTCTGCGACTGGCTGCCCATGGCGATGTCCAGGTCATGCTCGCCCGGCGGCAGGATGCGTTGCAGCACGAAACGCCGGTCGGCGTCCGGCGTCACCGCCTCGCCCAGCACGGTCAGCCGGGCACCGGCCGGCAGATCCTGGCCCGAGACCGTGACCACCGCGCCGCGCACCGGGATGGTGCGGCGCGCCGTGCGATCCTCGCCCTCGCCCGCCGCGATGATCGGGCCGGTCAGTTCCGGCCCCTCCAACGGCGCCGAGGCGCGGGTCAGCGGCAGCGGCGCGGTCTCGTCGTAACGCCCGCTGCGGTCATGCACCCGCAGGACATAGAGCAGTTCCTGCGGCCCATCCGCAGGCATCACCCATTCGGTCAGCCCGTTCGGGCGCGCGGGCAGCACGGCGATCGGATGGCCGGGGCGGTCGGGATCGGTCACGATGACCTCGGCCCGCGCGATCCAGCCGGGATAGTTCGATGCGGTGCGGAAGCCTATCGCCTGCCCCGCCCGGTAGCGGCTGCGCATGTCGGCGGTCGAGACGTTCAGGACCGGCCGCGCGCCCAGCCCGTCGACGCTGACCTGCAGGTCCAGCCGGTCCAGATCGTGATCCACCACCGCCTGCGGCCAGTCCGGCGGCGGCGGCGGGCCGGCAATGGTCCGGGGGGGCGCCGCAGGGGCTGCATCGACCGAGATCGAAAAGCCCAGATCGCCCAGATCTCCGGCCGGATCGCGCTGCGCGTCGGGCGGCAATGCGGGTGAAGCCACCGATCCGGTATTGCCATATGCGCAAGCGCCGGGCCGTTCGCCCGGAACCGGCGCGCAGCCCCTGTCATCCCGCTGGGCCAGTCCCGGTTGCAACGAAAGGATCAGGACAAGCGCGGTGCAGGCCACCAGCCTGTGCTTGCTGATCGGGTTCATGCTGGAAAAATCCGCCCTGATCATCAGCGCCCCACCGGCCGCGTTTCCACCACCGTCTCGATATGCGGGGCAAATCGTCCGTTCGCGGGCCACAGCCGGCGCAGCGCGGCCTCGACCCGGCGCAGCCGAACCCTGGCGTCGCCGCGCCGCTCGCCCGGGCCCAGCCGATAGCTCAGCCGCAAGACCGAGGGCCGGGCCGCGATTTCGGCGACGAGCCGGCGCAGGCCATCCTGCAACTCGGGGCGCGGATCGTCGCCGCTGAAGGCGCGCGCCGAGAGATCCACGCGCGCGACCCGGGACAGGCTGGCTCCGAAATTCATCTTCGTCAGCATCCCCGGCGTCAGCCGCACCACGCGTGGATTTTCGGAGGTCGGCCGATAACCCAGCGGCAGCGTGCGCTCATCCAGCTTCAGCATGAAATTGGCGCCGATGTCGCGCGGCAGCGCCGCGCAGGGCAGGCTGAAGCGGCCATGCCGGTCCGTCGTCACCGCCAGCCCGTTCGGCGCTACCAGCCGCACGCCCGGCAGGCCCTGTTCGGCCCCCTCTTCGCCGGGTCGCGCGTTCCGGTAACCGTCATGGTCCAGGTCGTCGAAAACCCGGCCAATCACGGTGGCACAGGCAAGAACTGCATCGACCTCGACCCGGATCGTGGCCGTCGCCTCGGGCGTGACCGGCCGGCCGGTCGCGGGGCTGAACGCCTGCGCCCGGCTCGCATGAGGGCCCGGCCGGACGCCGCCGCCGACCAGAGCCTCGATTCGCACCCGCAGGGTTTCCCCCGCAGCAAGGGTCAACCCGCGCCAGAGCAGGCGGTTGCCCCGGATCTCGGGCTCGACCCTGGCGCGGCCGACCGTCGCGCTGCCGGAACGATAGCTGAAGCCGGCGGGCAGGGTATCGACCAGGTCGGTGGTCGTGGCGATCCCGGCGGCGTTATTGGTAAGTTCCAGCACATAGCCGACCAGATCGCCGACGACGGCCGTGCCGCGATCCGCCGCGTTGGTCAGCGTCAGCCCACCGGCCCGCATCGTCGGCGAGACCACGGCGTCCTCGGACACCGCCCGCACGCCCGCGACCGAACGGCCTGTCGCGGTGGCGGCCAGGTTGATCTGGCCCTGGCGGGCATCCTCGGCCGTGACCGTGTAGCGATTGCCGGCGCAGGTCAGCACCGCCGTCCCGGCCACCGATAACCGGATCGGCCGGCAGGAGAAGCCGGGCATCTCCAGGCTAAGGCTGCCCGCATCGATGGTGACGTCCTCCAGCGGGACATTGCCGGTATTGGTCACGGCGAAGCCATAGGCGATCTGGTCGCCCGCATCGAAGATGCCGTTGCCGTTGCGGTCCGGCGTCTCGACGATGCTGATCTTCAGCAGGATCTCGGGCCGGCCCAGCTTGACCACGGTGGGGTCGTTGGCCGGATCGCCGTCGGTGCCGCCCTTGCCGTCCGGGGTTTCCACCGCCTGCGGATCGTCCAGCGCCGCGCCCTCGGGATCGGTGCCGCTGTCCGAGACGTCTGTGACGCTGAGCAGCCCTCTGCCGTCGCGGATCGGCAGGCCCTGCGTCGTCACCGCATGGCCGGTGACCCGGGCCGCGTTCTGGACATGGCCGCGCCGCATATCCTGATCGCCCAGCAGCCAGATCGCGGCAAAGGCCGTGCTGTCGGTTTCTCCCGGGGCGAGGATCACCGGCCCGCCCGAGACCGTGGCCGCCGGGTCGTCGATGGTGTCGATCCGCAGCGCGACATTGCCGGTGTTGGCGACGGCAAAGGCGAAGTTCAGCGTATCGCCCGCGTCCTCGACGCCGTTTCCATTGGCGTCGGCAAAGCCGGCATAGCGCTTGATCAAGGCGACCGCCGGCGTCCGGGCCAGCCGCGCCACGGTCGGGTCATTGCCCGGATCGCCGTCGGTCTCACCGGCGCCATCCCGCGTCTCCGTGGCTTCGGGATCGGGGACCGCGCGCCCCTCGGGATCGGTCCCGGCATCCGAGCTGGCGCTGATCCGCAGCGGCGCGCCGCCGGGGCCGGGAATGGGGCTGCCGTCGCCGCGCACCGCCGTGCCGGCCACCACCGCCGTATTCTGCACATGGCCGCGATCCAGATCGGCCTGGGTCAGCACATGGCTGGCGGTAAAGCTGCCGCCGTCGCTCATGCCGGCAGCGATGGTGATCGGCCCGCCCGAGACGGTCGCGGTCGCATCCTCGATGCTCTCGACCTGCAGCGCGACACTGCCGGTATTGCCGATCCTGAAGCCAAAGCGGACCACATCCCCGATATCCTGGATGCCGTTGCCATTGGTATCCTCGATTCCGGCCAGCGACTTGATCAGCCGCACTCCGGCGGCGGGCGCGATGGGAACGACGGTGGGGTCGTCATCCCCGGCCGTGGTGCCGGAAATGTCGCTTGCAAGTTCGCCGCTGTCGGCGGAGCCCGTCACCGTCGCGCTGTTGCGAACCTCGCCCGCGTCGATATCGGCCTGGGTCAAGCGATAGGTCGCGGTGAAGCTGGTCGAATCGACCGCTCCCGGCGCCAGCGCGGCGATCGGCCCGCCGGTCAGTTCGACACCCGGCATCGTATCGGTCAGCGCAATGTCATTCAGGGCCGCGCTGCCGGTATTGGCCACCGTGAAGCTGTAGGTGATCGGGTCGCCGATGGCGGCCGGTGTCGAGATGCTGCTGGCATCGGCCAGCTTGATCAGGGCGATGGCGGGCCGGCCCGTCAGCGCCACCACGGTCGGATCGTCGTTCGTGGCATCCGTGCCCGAAACGTCCGTCACCCGGCCGCCACCCGGAGCCTCGCCCTCGGCGGTCGCGGTATTGACCACCTCGCCCGCATCCAGATCCGCCTGAGTCAGCGCATGGCCGGCCGTCACGGTCCGCGACGCGCCCGGCGCCAGCACGGCCACCGGACTGCCCGCGACCGCACCCAGCATCGGGTCGGCCACGGTGACATTCGTCAGCGTCACATTGCCGGTATTGGTCACCGTCAGGCTGTAGGCGATCTGCTCGCCGACCGCCGCCGGTGAAGAGAGCGCAGAGGCATCCGCCGTCTTGATCAGCGCGATCGCCGGCCGGGCAGCCAGGTTCGTCTGCGTCGGATCGTCATTCGTCGCATCCGTTCCCGAAACATCGTCCACCGTGCGGCCGTCGGGCGCCTTGCCTGCGGCGAACGCGCTGTTTTCGATCCTGCCCCGGTCCAGATCGGCCTGGGTCAGTTCGTGATCCGCATTCAGGGTCCGCGACGCGCCCGGCGCCAGCGCGGTCACGGGGCTGCCCGGGATCGCGCCCAGCATCGGGTCGGTCATGGCGACATCCGTCAGCGTCACGTTGCCGGTGTTCGTCACCGTCAGGTCATAGCTGATCCGGTCTCCCCGCATCGCCGGCAAGGACAGGGCCGAGACATCGGCGCTTTTCACCAGCGCGATCGAAGGCGCTGCGGTCAGCGGCACCACGGTCGGATCGTCATTGCTTGCACCCGTCCCCGAGACGTCGGCCACCGCGCTGCCATCCGGGGCTTCGCCCTCGGCGGTCGCGGTGCTGACGACCTCGCCGGAATCCAGATCCGCTTGCGTCAACTCATGGACCGCCGTCAGCGCCTGCGACGCACCCGGCGCGAGCGCGGCAATCGGACTGCCCGCAACCGCACCCACTGCGGGAGCCGCGACGGTGACATTCGTCAACGTCACGTCGCCGGTATTCGTCACCGTCAGGCTGTAGGTGAGCCTGTCACCCTTCGCCGGCGGCGTGTTCAGGGCCGAGGCATCGGCCGTCTGCACCAGCGTGATGGATGGAGCGAAGACCGGCGCCAGCGGCGTCGGCGAGACGACCCCCGGCTGAACCATCGTGCCATTGTTGGAACCGTCGGCAAGCGCGGGGTTGCTTGCCCTGGTCTGGCCCGACAGCGCGCCGGTGCCCTCGGCCTGCGCCCTGTTCTCGTAATGGCCGCCCGATGCCTGAACCGGGGGAAGCGGCCCCAGCGGACGCACGCGGATCCGGAAGCCCAGGCTGCACTGCGCCCCGGCGGCAAGGCTGAAGCCGCTGGCCACGACGTCGTTCGACGCGCCGTCGAAGCCGCCATTCGCACCGCCGCAGCTGCCCGAGGGGGCCGCGACGATGGTGTAACTGCCCGGCGCCAGCGGATCGGTCGCCGGGCTGGCAAGCGCCGCGAAACTGCCGAAGGCCGGCGCGGCGCCGGCCAGCGGGTCGGTGACCTCGATCTGCTCCAGCGCCTCCAGCGAGGGGTTCTGGACGATCAGGCCGAAGCCCGCCGTGAAGCTGCCATCGGCATGGATCGTCAGCCCGCCGGCCAGGGATTTCGCGATTCCGATGCGCGCCCGCGGCACTTTCGGAAACAGGTAGCCGGTCGCGGGCGTCGCGGCGGGCAGCGCGATGCCGCTGATCGTGCTCGCGGTCGCCGTGCCGCCCGCACTGCCGGCGGTCGTCATTCCGTCCTGCAGGTCCGCCTCGCCGATGGCGGCATGGCTGACGCTGTAATGCCCTGCGGGAAGCCCTGCGAAGACATAGCTGCCATCCGGCGCGGTCGTCGCCGTCCGGTGGACCGGCGTCGTGTCGAAGGCGGTGCCGCTCAGCGAGACGGCAAGGCCGCCGATCCCGGCATCGCCGCCATGCGCCGCGGCATCATTGTCGAAATCGCGGAACACGCGGCCCCCGAGCGAGCTGGCATTGACCGTGACGGTGCCGGATCTGGCATTGTTGGCGGTATTCGCCTCGAAGGACGAGGTTGCGATGCCCGCGGTATTGGTAAAGACCTGCCCGGTGGCCGCGATGGAAATCACCCGCGAGGGGGCGGTGATGCGGAGTTCGGCGCCGGGGCTCAGCGTCCCGAGATTGCAGGTGAAGGTGGTCGCGCCGGCCACGCCGGTGCAGGACGACAGGCTTGCCGTGCCGCTGACCATGGCGACCGTCGGGGTTCCGGTCAGTTCGATCCCGGCGGGCAGGTTGCCGGTGACGACCACGTCATCGGCTTCGGCCAGGCCGGCACCGGCGATATTGCGCAGCTCGATCCGGAAATCGAACGGATCGCGCAGATTGACCGTGGCGGGATCCGAGGTGTTCGACACCATCTCGACATCCGCACGGGTGCGCAGCGTGGTCGGCTGGGTCGCGACATTGTCCAGAAGGTTCGCCTCGAATCCGGCCCGGGTTTCGGCTGATGCCACTTCGACCCGGTTCAGCGCCACGCCCTTCGCCAAGCCGCGCGCCGTCACCTCGATCACCCGGCTGTCGCCCGCCGCCAGCAGCGGAAAGCTGCAGGCCAGCTGCCCGCCCGGAACGCCCGCCGCGGGCACCGTGCCGCACGTGCCGTCACCGGGCAGGTCATGGCCGGCATAGGCAAGCGCGCCCGGCAGGTCGTTCGTCACCGCGACGCTGGTCGCGGCCAAGGGCCCGGAATTGGTCACCGTGATGCGATAGACCGTGTCGTTGCCCACCGGCAGCGGATCGACGCTGTCGGTCATATTGACCAGCAGGTTGATCTGCGGATCGGCAATGGTCGTGTTCAGCGAGAAGCTGTTGTTGCCGGTCTCGGTTTCCGGGCTGCTGGTCGCGACGCTGACGGTATTGGACACCGATCCGCCCTGCGCGCCCAGGTCGGGCCGCATGCGGATGGTGACGGTGCGCTGCGCATTGACCGGGATCGTGCCCAGGTTGCAGCTGACCGTATCGTTGCCAGGCCCGACGGCCGTGTTCGCCGCCGGCTTGACCGCGCAGCTTCCGCTGGCAGGCGTGGCCGAGATGAAGGTCAGCCCGGCGGGCAGCGTATCGGTGATGGTCACGTTCTCGGCCTGCGAGAGCCCGCTGTTCAGGTTGCGCGCGGCGATCTCATAGTCGAAGGGCTGGCCCACCGCGGGCGTCGCCGGAGCGGCGGTCATGCTGACAGACACATCCGCCCGCGCGGTGACGGCATAGCCGGTGCTGCCGGAATTGTTGCCGGGCACCGGATCGGGCGTGCCGGCCGAGAGGGCGCTGGCCGTGTTCGTGCGCGCCCCCGCATTGCCTCCGGGTCTGACGGTAAAGATGATGCGCGGGCAATCGCTGCCCGCCGTGCAGACCGGCAGGGTCGCGATGGTGCAACTGGCGGTGCGGCCCGATCCGTTGGAGCCGGTCGAGCAGGACGGGGCCGACGCGCTGCCCGGCAGCGCCGCATAGCCCGCAAAGCCGTGGTTCGGCCCCACGTTGCTGTTGAGAAGCCCGGTCAGCGCATCCGTGACCGTGACCCCGGTGGCGGTGGCGGGACCGTCATTGACGATCTCGACGGTGAACAGGATCGGATCGCCCGAAGCAACCGCGGCCAGGTTCGCCGTCTTGATCACCCGCAGGTCGGCGCTGTTGGCCGCAAGCACGGCAGTGCCGGCATAGGTGGTGCTGTTGTTGCCGGTGTTCGGCTCATCCGGCAGATCGGGTGAACCGACCGTCAGGCCGTTCGGCTGCGCCCCGGCCTGCGTCACCTCTGCCGTCAGCGTGACGGCCGGCGTGGTCCCGTTCACGCCCAGCGGCGCGGCAGAGGAATAGTCCCGCTGGCAGCTCAGAGGCGCCGGCCCCGTCACCGGCAGGGCGGTGCAGCTCCAGCCGTTCGGCGCCGCATGCGTCACCCGCAGCCCGGCGGGAAGCTGGTCCGTCATGCGCAGCCTGCCCACGAAGGCCGCGTTGCCGATATTGCTGGTGCTGATGGTGAAGTTATAGCTCTGGCCCACGACATAGAGCGCCGGCGAAGGGCCGCTCTTGTTCGCGCGCAGATCGACCTGCGGCGCCTGGATGGTCACGCCGCCGTCGCTGGCGCCGTTGTTGGCCGGGTTGGGATCCTCCGGCGCGGCCGAGACGATCTGCGCCGTGTTGCTGACATTGCCCGCCGCATCCGCCCGCGCCACGATGGTGATCGGGCCAAGGGCCAGGTTCGCCCCCGTCCCGCTGCCGGCGGCCCGCGTTGCCGTCACCGTCTGGCCCGAGGTGGTCACGTTCCAGCCCGGCGCGTTGTAGGATACCAGGCTGTAGTGTGCAGGCAGCGTGTCGGTCACGGTGATGCCTTGCGGGCTGTCGCCGGAATAGCGCGGCGTCAGTGTAAAGGTGACCTGCTGGCCCATCAGGATGACGCCGCCGGGCGCGCGCGACTTGCTGATGGACAGATCGCTGCCCGGCGCGATCCCGGTGGTCTTCTGGATGCTGTTGTTGGCCGGGACGGGATCGGGGACCGAGCCGCCGCCGATGCTGGCCGCCGGCGTGACGGTCAGGCCGGAGGCCCGCACAACCTGCGCCTGGAAGCTGCACGTCACCGTCATGCCGGCCGCGACCGGCCCGGCAATGGGGCAGCTATAGGTGCCCGCCGCCAGCGTGCAGCCCGCCGAGGGCGGCGGCACGATATTCGCCAGCCCGGCAGGGACGGCAAAGCCGAGCGTCAGGTTGCCGACCGGATCGGGGCCATTGTTCCTGGCGACGAAACTGTAGATCACGACCGCGCCCGACGGGGCATTGTCGGGTCCGCTCAGCGTCAGCGCCATGTCGGCGCCGGCGGTCAGGCTGGTATTCTCGGTAACCGCGTTGTTGCCGGGCTGGCTGTCGACAGCCCCGGCCATGCTGGTCGGAACCGAGGCGGTGAAGCCGATCGTCCCCTGCGTCGAGGTCCGCAGCTGCGCGGTAAGGCCCGCATGGGCATCCGCGGCCAGCGCCGGCACCAGGCAGGACACCCTCTGCGGGCCCGCGGCCGGCAGCGGCGCGCAGCCAGCGATCGCGCCGGTCGTCGCCTCCAGCACCGTGCCGCTTGGGACATCAAGGCCAAGCGTGGTCGCCGGGGCCGGGCTCAGGCCATCATTCGCGATGCGGATCGTGTAGTCGACAAGCCCGCCGGCCGGCGAAGGATCAGATCCCGAATCGTCGATATTGACGACCCAATCCACGGACTGCGCGACCGCGGCCTGGGATTGGAATGCCAGCAGCCAGCAACCCAGCAGGATCGAAGCCAGATGGCGCAAAAGCGCCCGATGAAAGGGCAACCCGTGATGAGTGAAGATTCTGAACATATGAATCGGGCCCGATCGTCGCCCGCCCCAAGCCTCGGCAGCAGGGTCGTTTTGGCAGAGGACCGATGAATAAATCCCTAATGCTGATGATTTTTTTGGAACGCCCCGGGAGTTCTAACTCCGACCATTGGGCGCCCAGCGCGTGCAGCGCCACCGCGGCGTCCGTCCCCCGGAAGCTGAACCGACGTCGAAGCCGCCCAGCACCAGCGGCGCCAGCATCGGGTTGGTGCGGCATCGCCCAGGTCCTTCGGTACCGGAAGAAGCCCGTGGACCCGCGCAAGAGGCCAGCCCAAGAGACAGGCCGCGCCTCAGGCTTGATCGCGGCGACGGGTCACGCGGTTCTCGCGCCGCCGGCGCGGGCTGTCCCCGGGCGCGCCGCCGCCGGGATCGCCGCGCGGTGGCAGGGCTACCTCGCGCGCCAGGTGCGGAAAGGCGTCAACCTTGTGGGGCAGGCCCATGGCATCGACGAAAAGCTGCTGGAAATGCGGCTCGAGCGCGGTCTCGATCTTCTCGATGCGCTGCACCACCTGCTCGATCTCGCGCCGGTGGCCGCGGTTCAGCAACGCCATCATCGCGCCGGTTCCGGCGGCATTGCCCACGGCCCGGACCTCGGCCAGGTCGCAATCGGGGATCAGGCCCAGCACCATGGCATATTTCGGGTCGATGAACGAGCCGAAGGCGCCGGCCAGCCGGATCGTGTCCACCGCCGCCACGCCCTGCTTTTCCATCAGCAGCCTGATGCCGGCGTAAAGCGCGGCCTTGGCCAGTTGGACCGCGCGCAGGTCGTTCTGCGTCACGGCGATGCGCGGCTGACCGTCGTGCAGCAGATAGGAAAACGTGCGCCCGTTCGGGATGATCCGCGGGCTGCGCGCCGCCTGCGCGCCGCTGATGACGCCGTCCCCGGTCACGATGCCCGACAGATACATCTCGGCCACGACCTCGATGATGGCCGAGCCGCAGAGGCCGGTGACGCCCAGCCGGTTGGCCTCCGCGGCAAAGCCCGGCGCGTCCGACCATAATTCCGAGCCGATGATGCGAAAGCGCGGCTCCAGCGTATCGGGGTCGATGCGCACCCGCTCGATGGCGCCGGGGGCGGCACGCTGGCCGCAAGAGATCTCGGCGCCCTCGAAGGCCGGGCCGGTGGGCGAGGAAGCCGCGACGGTGCGGGCGGCATTGCCCAGCACGATCTCGGCATTGGTGCCGATATCGACCAGCAGCATCATGCGGTCCTGGCGGTGCGGGTCTTCGGCCAGCGTGGCCGCGGCGGCATCGGCGCCGACATGGCCAGCGATGCAGGGCAGCAGATAGGCGCGCGCGCCGGCATTGCCGGAAAGCCCCAGCTCGGCCATGGTGGTCTGCACCGCGCCCGACACGGCCAGGGCGAAGGGCGCCTGGCCCAGCTCGGTCGGGTCGATGCCCAGAAACAGGTGATGCATGATCGGATTGGCGACGAAGACCGCATCCAGGATGTCGTCGGCCGCCACGTCGCCCTCGGCACAGACCTTCGCGATCAGCCCGTTCACCGCCTCGCGCACGGCTCGGGTCATCGCCTCGCGCCCTTCGGGATTCATCATCACATAGGACACCCGGCTCATCAGGTCCTCGCCGAAGCGGATCTGCGGGTTCGGGGCACCGGCCGAGGCCAGCACCCGGCCCGAGAGCAGCGACATCAGATGCAGCGCGATGGTGGTCGAGCCGATGTCGCAGGCGATGCCATAGGCCTGGTTGTGCAGGCCGGGCCAGAGCGCGAGGATTTCGGGGCGCGTGCCGTCCGCGTCGTGATGGACGGCGACGGTGACCCCCCAGTTTTCCCGGCGCAGGATCGTCTGCACCTGCGGCAGCAGCCGCAGCGGCACGGCCGGGTCGTGGATACCCCAGTCGCGCACCAGCACCGCCTTCAGCCGGTCGAGGTCGCCCAGCGGCTGGTGCATGTCGGGCGGGTCCACCTCGACATAGCACAGCCGCACCGCCGGGTCGCGCGCGATGACGCGGTCGCTGGCGGCTTTGCGGACCACCTGGGCATTGACGGTCGTGTCCTGCGGCACGTCCACCACCAGGTCGCCGAGAATGGCGGCGGAACAGGCCAGGCGCCGGCCCGCGGGCAGGCCGCGCAGACGGTCATAGCGGTCCTCCTTGCCGCCCGGGGCCGAGACGTGGTCGCTGGACGAGGTGATGCCGAACTTGGCGAAGCTGCCCTCCTGCACCGCGACCTGGCAGCGGCCGCAGGTGGCGCGGCCGCCGCAGACGCTTTCGACATGCACGCCAAGCTGGCGCGCGGCGTCGAGCAGGCTGGTCCCGACCGGAAAGCGCCCGCGCTTGCCCGAGGGCATGAACAGGACCAGCGGGTCTTTCGGGTCAGAGGCCATGGCGTCAGGCGGGCGCGCCGAGCCGCGCCGCCCGGCCACCGCGCCGCCGTGCCCCGCCCTCCACCGGAACCGCGGTGGGCGCGGCATGTTCGCCGGACCGGAAGTCCTTGTAGGTGCGGATCCAGGTGCCGCAGTCCTTGTCCACGCCGGCCAGCACATTGGCGGCGCGCACCGCCTCCATCTCCTGCGGGCGGCACGGGTTCATGATGGCGCTGGTCATGCCGGCGCCGATCACCATCGGGATGAAGCCCGCGTTGATGCCGTGGCGATGCGGCAAGCCGAAGGAGATGTTCGAGAGGCCGCAGGTCGTGTTCACCTTCAGCTCCTCGCGCAGCCGGCGCAGCAGGGCGAAGACCTGCAAACCGGCGTCCCCCAGCGCGCCGATCGGCATCACCAGCGGATCGACCACCACGTCCTCGGGGCGGATGCCGTGGTCCATGGCGCGCTGGACGATCTTCCTCGCGACCTCGAAACGCACGTCGGGGTCCATGGAAATCCCGGTCTCGTCGTTCGAGATCGCGACCACCGGCACGTCGTACTTGCGCGCCAGAGGCAGGATCGCCTCCAGCTTGTCCTCCTCGCCGGTGACCGAGTTGATGAGCGGGCGGCCGCGCGCGACCTTCAGCCCGGCCTCGATGGCGGCAGTGACCGAGGAATCGATGGCCAGCGGGACGTCCACCAGCTCTTGCACGATCTGCAGCGTCTGCACCATCAGCCCCGGCTCGGTGGCGTTGGGATCGACGGCGGTGACGCCCGCGTTGATGTCCAGCATGGTCGCGCCCGCGGCCACCTGCTCCAGCGCATCCCGGCGCACGGTGTCGAAATTGCCCTCGACCATCTCGGCCGCCAGCTTCTTGCGGCCGGTGGGGTTGATGCGCTCGCCGATGACGCAGAAGGGCTGGTCGAAGCCGATGGCGATTTCCCGGGTCTCCGAGGCGACGATGGTGCGGGTCATGGGTGTTTCCTTTTCGGAATGGGTGGTTGCGTCAGGTTGTGGCGGGATGCGGCGCCGCTTGCGCCTCCGTCAGGATCTGCTGCGGCGTTTCAACGCGGTTGTCGTGCAGGATGTGGTCCAGCCGGCCGGCGACCAGCGCATCGTCGGCCCTGGGCTCGGGGCGCCACGGGCGCCGGCCCTTCAGCACGCCCGAATCGTGGACGATCTCGGCCACGTATTCCTCTTGCCGATAGGCCATGACATGGATGCCGGCGACGCCCGCGATCTCCTTCACCTCGTCGATGATGTCGATGCAGAGCCGCTTGCCCTCGCGCTTCTGGTCGGCGGCGCCTTCCAGCCGGGCGATCACCGCGTCGGGAATATGCACCCCCGGCACGTTGGCCCGCATCCAGCGCGCGGTCCGGGCCGAGGTCAGCGGCCCGACCCCGCACATGATGAAGCACTGCTCGTGCAGGCCCAAGTCGCGGACCCGGGTCATGTAGTCGCGGAACATCGGCACGTCGAAGCAATACTGGCTTTGCACGAATTGCGCTCCGGCGGCGATCTTCTTGGCCAGCCGCAGCGGCCGGAAGTCGTAGGGCGGCGCGAAGGGGTTGATCGCCGCGCCCATGAACATTGCGGGCGGCGTGGTCAGCTTGCGGCCCGACAGGAACCGGCCCTGGTCGCGCATGGTGCGGATCGTTTCCATCAGCGACATGCAGTCGAGGTCGAAGACCGGCTTCGCGCCCGGCTGGTCGCCGGCCTGCACGCCGTCGCCGGTCAGGCACAGCACGTTCTGCACCCCCATGGCCGCCGCGCCCAGCACGTCGCCCTGGATGGCGATGCGGTTCCGGTCGCGGCAGGAAATCTGATAGATCGGCGCATAGCCCATGCGGGTCAGCAGCGCGCAGATCCCGACCGAGGACATATGGCAATTCGCCCCCGAGGCATCCACGGCATTGATCCCGTCCACCCAGCCGTCGAAGACGGCGGCGCGTTCATAGACATCCTCGGGGTCGGCGCTGTCGGGCGGGTTCAGCTCGGTGGTGACGGCGAATTCGCCGCGGCGCAGCACCCGCTCCAGCCGCCCGCGCGAGGCATGGCCGGGAAGCGGTTCCAGCGGCAGATGCGCGCCGGCGGGGTTCTCGTCATGGTGCGGGCTCATGCGGCATCCTTCCGGTGGTCGCGTTCGGCGGCGGCCTGGGCGGTCACGCGCAGCCAGGACGAGGTTCCGGCCAGCGTCCGGTCCACCGGCTTCTGCACCGTCAGGATGGCGTCGCCCTGCACCATGCGGCGCGAACCCTCCCAGGCCTTGACCCAGACGCAGGGCATGTCTGGCCTGACCTCGCAATGCCCGTTGGCGCGCACGCCGCCGCAGGGGCCGTTGCGCAGCTGCTTGGGGCAGTTCATCGGGCAGGACATGCCGGTTGAGGACAGCACGCATTGCCCGCACATCCGGCAGTCGAACATGAAGCCCTTGACCCGGCGTTCGACGAAGCGCATCGGCTTTTCGACCCGGCCGTAGCCCAGCGCCGACCACAGCGGATGCAGCAGCAGGACGGTTCGGGCGAACCGGCGATAGAACCACTCCAGCGCGCGGGCATGGCGCACCGACCACAGCCTGACCGCATAGCCGCGCCCGGGCCGCGCGACCTGCGCCGGACCCCCGGGCCTCGGCGCCTTCGCTTGCGGCGCCCGGCCCTGGCCTGCCGCCGGGATCATTGCACGATGGGTCTGGTCGGACATGCTTTTTCCTGCCTGGGTCAAGGAACACCTGCGGGTTCCGCGCGAAAGCCTGGGCGCCGAGGCCGCCTTGCCGGGCGGCCTTGGCATTTGGGGATGAATCTCCCCTTCCTTGGGGCGAGCATCGCCGAACCGGCAGCTGCCCACTGTCCGGCCCGCGACGGTGACCGCTTCAAAAGCGACGCCCTACCCCCCGCGGCGCAATGCCGCAGCTTGCAGCGCCGGGGCCAGGTCGCCATAGCGCGTCAGGCGTCTTTCATAGGCCAGGCCCAGCATGGCGGCGGCATCGCGCGCCACCCGCTCCAGCGCCGGATCCTCGGTCTGCGCCAGGTAGACGACCTTGCGGTAATTGCCGAAGAAGTCCCGCGCCAGCTCGGGGTGGCGGTCGAGCCCCAGCGGCCGCACGAAGAAGGCGTCGAACTGGCGGCACAGGAAATCCGTCATGTAGAAGGCCGTCACATCGGCATCCGCCACCGCGGCGAAGGCCGCGGCGCCCTGATAGACGGCAAAGCAATGCGGCCCTTCCAGCCGCGCCACGCCCTGCCGCGCCAGCACCTTGTCGAGCATGCCGCCGCTGCCGCAATCGGCATAGCCGACGAAGATGTGGCTATAGCCCTCGGCGCGCGCGGCGTCGATCGCCGCATCCACGGCGGCGGCGACGCGCTGGGGCTGGAAATGCAGCTCGGCCGGCAGGCATTTCAGCACCAGATGCGCCAGGCCCTGCTGCTGGCGGATTGCCAGGATCTCGCGCGCCAGCATGCCGCAGGCGATGACCAGCACCTTGTCCGGCGCGGGTGGCGGTCCCTCCGCCCGGGCCGGGGTCGGCAGGGGCGCCGTCACGATCCGACGCGCCTTCAGCCTTGCCGCGCGGCCGCGCCGAGCCTTTTCCATGCCCCCGCCCTGCCCTGCGTCCCGCCTTCAGGCCGCGCGGCTGTTGTGCTTGCGCGTCATGAAATCCTTGGCCATCTCGACGGTGACCGCGGCGTCGCGGCAATAGGCGTCCGCGCCCACGGCCTTGCCGAAATCCTCGTTCAGCGGCGCGCCGCCGACCAGCACGGTCAGCCGGTCGCGGATGCCCTTTTCCTCCAGGGCGTCGATCACCACCTTCATGTAGGGCATGGTCGTGGTCAGCAGCGCCGACATGCCCAGGATGTCGGGCTGGTGCTCCTCGATGGCGGCCAGATAGCTTTCCACCGGGTTGTTGATGCCGATGTCCACGACGTCGAAACCGGCGCCCTCCATCATCATGCCGACCAGGTTCTTGCCGATGTCGTGGATGTCGCCCTTGACGGTGCCGATCAGCAGCTTGCCCTGCTTGGGCGCGTCGGTCGCGGCCAAGAGCGGGCGCAGGATGGTCATGCCCGCCTTCATGGCATTGGCCGACAGAAGCACCTCGGGCACGAACAGGATGCCGTCGCGGAAATCCTCGCCGACGATGCGCATGCCCTCGACCAGGGCCTTGGTCAGCACGTCATAGGGCGTCCAGCCGCGCTCCAGCAGGATGGTGGTGCTTTCCTCGATCTCTTCCTTCAGGCCGTCATAGAGATCGTCGTGCATCTGCTGCACCAGGTCGTCGTCGGGCAGGTCGGCAAGGCTGATGTCGTCGTCGGACATGGCTGGACTCCGGAAGGTTGCAAGGGGCGCCTGTTTCCGCATCCGGCCAGCGCGCCGACTGGTGATGCGCCCTGTATAGCGCAGCGCCCCGCCGCCCCACTGTCCGGATTGCGACAGCCGCTGCCGCAGCCAAGCCGGTCCGCGCGCCGCGCTTGGCTACAATCCACAGTCAGCACGGCGCTGTGGCCGTGAGGGAGACGGGAATCACCGCATGACGGATAGCGTGACGACGGCAGAGGACACCGGCAGCAGGCGCGGCCGGGGCGAGCGCGGGGCATCGGCCCGGCGCGCGGCACGGGCCGGGGGCGGGCCGGGCGCGCAACTGACCTATATCAGGCGCCAGGTGCCCTATTACGAGGTGCTGAGCGAGGAAGGCCTGGCCCTGATCGAGGCCAATGCCGACACGGTGCTGGAGGAGATCGGCATCGAATTTCGCGACGACGCCGAGGCGCTGGCGATGTGGAGGGAAGCGGGCGCCGACGTGCGCGGCCAGCGCGTCCATTTCCCCAAGGGCCTGCCGCGGGCGCTGCTGAAGACCGCGCCTTCGGTCTTTACCCAGCACGCAAGGAACCCCGCGCGCTCGGTGCAGATCGGCGGCGGCGCCACGGTCTTCGCCCCGGTTTACGGTCCGCCCTTCGTGCGCGACCTGGACGGCAACCGCCGCTATGCGACGCTGGAGGATTTCCGGAATTTCGTGAAACTGGCCTATCTGGCGCCCTCGATCCACCATTCCGGCGGCACGGTCTGCGAACCGGTGGACGTGCCGGTGAACAAGCGCCACCTGGACATGCTGCTGGCCCACATGACGCTGTCGGACAAGCCCTTCATGGGCTCGGTCACCGCGCCCGAGCGGGCCGAGGACACCGTCGCCATGGCGAAGCTGCTGTTCGGCGAGGATTTCGTCGACCAGAACACCGTGACCATCAGCCTGATCAACGCGAACTCGCCCATGGTCTTCGACGACACCATGCTGGGCGCGGCCAAGGTCTATGCCCGCGCCAACCAGGCCTGCATCGTCACCCCGTTCATCCTGGCCGGCGCGATGAGCCCGGTCACGGTGGCGGGCACGCTGACGCAGGTGCTGGCCGAGGTGCTGGCGGGCGCCGCCTTCACCCAGCTGGTGCGGCCCGGCGCGCCGGTGCTGTTCGGCACCTTCGCCTCGTCGATCTCGATGCAATCCGGGGCGCCGACCTTCGGCACGCCGGAACCCTCGCTGGTCTCCTATGGCGCGGCGCAGCTGGCGCGGCGGCTGGGCCTGCCGTTCCGCACCGGCGGCTCGCTCTGCGCCGCGAAGATCCCGGATGCGCAGGCGGCCTATGAAAGCGCCAATACGCTGAATTCGACCCTGCTCTGCGGTGCGAATTTCGTGCTGCATGCGGCCGGCTGGCTCGAAGGGGGGCTTTCCGCCTGCTACGAGAAGTTCATCATGGACGCGGACCAGCTGGGCGTGGCGCAGAAGCTGGCCCAAGGCGTCGACCTGTCGGAAAACGGCCAGGCGCTGGATGCGATCCGCGAGGTCGGTCCCGGCAGCCACTACCTGGGCTGCGCCCATACCCAGGCGAATTTCCAGACCGCCTTCTATCGCTCGATCGTGGCCGACAACAACTCGTTCGAGCAATGGCAGGCCGAGGGCGAGAAGACCGCCCCGCAGCGCGCGGGCGAGATCGCGCGGCGCTGGCTGGACAACTATGAGGCGCCCTCGCTGGACCCCGGCATCCGCGACAGCCTGGACGATTTCGTGGCGCGCAAGAAAGCCTCGATGCCGGATGCCTTCACATGAAAGCCGCCGGTCTCGGCACGGGCAAAGGTGGCGGAGCTGATCCATGATGAGGTCTGGCGCAACCAGGTCCGCCCGCGCGATGGCGGCTGACCTGCCCGAGCGCGCGGCCGCCGCGCTGGCCCGCAGCGGCCTGGTGCTGCGCGGCGGGCTGAATTTCGAACCGGGGGAGCCGCGGCCCCCCGGCCCCGGCGGCGCCCCGGCAGCGGCGGTGCTGCTGGTCGGCAATGTCGGCGCGGGCTACTGGCCGGTGTTCACGCGATGGCTGGACCGGCAGGCGACCCCGCCGGCCGATCCGCTCGACCAATGGTCGCGCGCGGTGATCGCGCGGGCGGCGGCGCAGGTCGGCGCGCGGGTGCTGATGCCCAGCGACCGGCCCTTTGCCCCGGTCCAGCAATGGGCGATGCGGGCCGGCGGGCTGAAACCCTCGCCGCTGGGACTGCTGATGCATCCGCGCTACGGGCTGTGGCACGCCTATCGCGGCGCGTTGCTGTTCGACGCCCCGCTGCCCGGCGCGGTGCTGCCCGGACCGGACGGGTCCGGCGGCCATCCCTGCGATTCCTGCGCCGCAAAGCCCTGCCTGCACGCCTGCCCGGTTGCGGCCCATACCGCCACGGGCTTTGCCGCCGCGGCCTGCATCGCCCATGCCCGCAGCCCGCGCGGCGGCGCCTGCGCCCGGCAATGCCCCGCGCGCGATGCCTGCCCGCACGGCCGCGCATGGCGCTATCCGGCCGAGGTCCTGGCCTTTCACCAGCGCGCCTTCACCGGCGCATGACGGCCCTGCCCGGGCCGGGTCAGGGCAGGACCAGCACCTTGCGCTCGCCCCGCTCCTCATGCGGGGAAAGCGCATAGAGTTCGCGGTAGCATTTCGCGAAATGCGAGGCCGAGACGAAGCCGCAGGCCACCGCCACCTCGATCACCGGCAGCGAGGATTGCATCAGCAGGTGCCGGGCGCGGTCCAGCCGGATCTCGAGGTAATAGCGCGCCGGAGAACGGCCCATCTCGCGGTCGAACAGCCGCTCGATCTGGCGGCGCGACAGGCCGACATGGGCGGCCAGCCCGGCCAGGGACAGCGGCTCGGCCAGGTTCGCCTCCATCAACTCGATGACGCTCAGCACCTTGGGGTTCTGCACGCCCAGCCGCGCCCGCAGCGGCAGGCGCTGGCGGTCGCCCGGGCTGCGGATGCGGTCGGTCAGCAGCTGCTCGCAGACCCGGCCCAGCAGCGCCTCGTCGAAATCCTCGCCGATCAGGTGCAGCATCATGTCGAGCGCCGCCGTGCCGCCGGCGCAGGTGTAGATGGTGCCGTCCACCTCGAACAGGTCGGCATAGGCATCGGCCGAGGGGAAGGTCTCGGAAAAGCCCGCCAGGTTCTCCCAGTGCAGCGCGCAGCGCCGGCCGGCGAGCAGCCCGGCGCGGGCCAGGACGTAGGCCCCGGTGCACAGCCCGCCGATGGCGATCTTGCGGCTGTTCACCTCGCGCAGCAGGGTCAGGACCGGCTTCGGCTGATAGGTCTCGATCCCCAGGCCGGAACAGACGATCACCATGGACGGGCGGTCCGGCCCGGCGAGCTTGCGCCGTTCATCCTCGATCGAGGTATCCACATGGCATTCGACCCCGTTCGAGGCCTGCACCGGCCGACCGTCGAGGCTGGCCAGCCGCCAGCGATAGGCATCATGGCCCAGCATGCGGTTGGCTGCGCGCAACGGTTCAAGCGCGCTGGCAAAGGCCATCATGGTGAATTCCGGCACCATGAAGAAAACGATCGAACGCTTGACAGCGCCGACTTGTGACAACTGTGGTGTTCCCCCCGAACAGACCGCCTGCATCGGATGCCGCGGCCTCTCCAGCTTGGCGGAAAGGCCGGTCCGGTCAATAGCGCGCCGGGCCGCACCGCTGCGGCATGATGCCGCCGGGGGCGTCGGCCCGGACGCCAATGGCGGCCGCAAAGCCCTTCGTTGCACCCCAAGTTCGCGGACATCTTCGCAGGGGGCGCGATTGCCGCTAGTTCTCCCCAGCAAGCCTGAAACCGATGGAAGCGATGGGCGTGCTGGTGCGGATGAAGGCGGGCTGCCCGGTCGCAAGCCTCGAGAATCCGGAACCCGTCTTGCGGGAGCTGGGCGCTCAGCCCTCCTCCTCGCTCTCCTGCCCCGAGTTCGGCTCGGCCATGCGGCGATGCTGCTCGGCAAGCATTCCGGCGGGCGTCACATGCGCCGCCGCGACCTGCATCCTGTTCTTCCAGCCGGTGACGATCTGTTCCTCGCCGGCCATCATCGCCTTGAAGCCGGCCTCGGCCACCTCCGCGGCATCGGCTTTCCGGGCCTGGCCGATCCGGGTATCGAGCAGCCCGGCACGCTGGAAGAAGCGCGTCTCGGTCGCGCCGGGCATCAGCAGCGTCACGCTGACGCCGCTGTCCTGCAACTCGTGGCGAAGCGCGATGGCAAAGGAATCGATGAACGCCTTGCTGGCATTGTAGACCGCCTGGAAGGTGCCCGGCATGAAACCGGCGATCGAGCCGGTCAGCAGGATGCGGCCGCTGCCGCGCCGGATCATGTCGCGCGCGATACGCTGCACCAGGTAAAGCGTGCCGACGATATTGGTGTCGATCACATGGCGCGCCTGCTGCCAGTCCTGGTCGACGAAGGCATGGCCCAGCCCGCGGCCGGCATTGGCAAGCAGGATATCGACGGGCCGCGCGCCCGCCAGCCCGACCAGCCGATCGACCGCCGCCGGGTCCGAAAGATCGCCCTGCAGGGCCTTCGCCTCGCGCCCCATGGCGCGGATTTCCGCGGCGGCATCCTCGATCTCGGGCTCGTCGGCAGCCAGGATCAGGTCCAGCCCGTGGCGGGCGCAGCAGCGCGCCAGCTCCAGGCCGATCCCGCTGGATGCGCCGGTCACCAAGGCAAGTTGTGTCATGAAACCATCCTCCTTCGTGCCGCGCGGGTCGCGCGCGGCCTGCTCAGCGTGCCGGGCCGCCGGCCCCGCTCAGTTCCGCGTTCAGGCGCTGCGCCTGTTCCAGATGGCCCAGCACCACCGGCAGCTGCTCGGCCGCGAAGCGCTGGATCTCGCCGTCCTGGCCCTGCCCGACCTCCCAGGCCAGAAGCTGCGCCGTCTTCTGATGCTCGACGACCTGCGCGCGGACATAGGCCAGGTCGAAGGCCGTCCTCTCCGCTGCCTCCAGCCGTTCGCGCAGCGCCTGCTGATCGGGGGCGGGCTCCTGCGGCAGGGGAATGCGCACGGCCTCGGCCAGTTCGGCCAGCCGGGCATTCGCCGCGCCGTGATCCTCGACCATCATCGCGGCGAAATCCCGCACGCTCTCGGCCTCGGCCTTGTCGCGCGCCATCTCGCCCAGCTGCACCTCGGCCAGGCCGCCCGCGGCGGCAAGCTGCGCGAACAGCCGGTCCTGGGTATTCGTCTGGTGCGGCGCGGGCTTGCCCGGCTCGTCCAGCCGCGTGTCGGGGGCCATGCCGGCGGGATTGCCGATCTGGGCCAGCGCCGGAGCGGCAGTCAGTGCGGCGCCCAGCAGAAAAGCGGCAATGCGTGTCATGGAGTCCTCCGTTACAGGGTCAGCAGATAGGCAAGCAGGTCGTCCTTTTCGTCTTGGGTCAGCCGGGTGCTGAGGACGAGGTTGAAATACTCGACCGTGTCGGCCAGGGTCAGCAGCCGGCCGTCATGCAGATAGGGCGGCGAATCCTTGATGCCGCGCAGGGTGAAGGTCTTGATCGGCCCGTCCGGCAGCGTCACCATGTCGTTGGCGACCTGGCCCGGCTTGTAGAAGCGCTCCAGCTTCAGGTCGTGCATCTGGTTGTCCATGAAGGCGGTCTCGGGGCGATGGCATTCGGCGCAGCGGCCCTTGCCCAGGAAGACCTGTTCGCCCGCCAGCTCGCTTTCGCTGGCCAGCGCCGGGTCGAGCCGGCCGAACGGGTCGAGCTTCGGCGCCGGCGGAAAGTCGATGATGTTCTGCATCTGCGCCATCATCGCCACCTGGTTCGGCCGGTCGGGCAGGTTCACGCCCTTGCGGGTGGCGCTGACATGGTCGCCGTTGAAATAGGCGGTGCGCTGCTCGAATTCGGTGAAATCCTCGATCGAGCGCAGCGAGCGTTTCGAGCCGTGGATCTGCTGGTTGAACATGCCCCGCAGGCTGGTGGTGTCCAGGCGGAAGCGGTTGGCCTGCGGGCGCACGTCCGGCGTCAGGTGAAACGCCGCATTGCTGTGGAAATTCGAATGGCAGTCCAGGCAGGCCACGCCCAGGCTGGGCTGGGCGACCTTGCGATCCTCGGTCTGGTTGAATTCCTCCTGCGGGAAAGGCGTCAGCAGCAGCCGCAACCCCTCCATCTGCACCGGGGTGATCAGGCCGTTCATGATCTCGTAATAATTGCGGATGGTCAGCAACTCGCCACGCGAGACATCGCCCAGCTGCGGCTGCGTGGTCAGGAAGATCGGCGGGGGGAATTCCGGCGTCAGGTGGACGGGCAGGTCGGCTTCGACGTCGAAACGGCGCAGATCGCGCTGCTCCTGTTGCGCGATCGCGTCGATCTGCAACTCGGGAAAGACCTGGCCGCCGGTCGCCTGCTTGACATGCGGAAGCGGCAGGAAGCCCTGCGGCAGCAGGCCCTGTTCGCGGATCTCGGCGGGCGCCATGCCGGCCAGCGCGTCCCAGCTGCTGCCCTCGGGAAGCTTCACCCGCACGCCGTCCTGGACCGGCTTGGTGCCGCCCGACATCATCATGCCCTGTCGGGGCTGATCCGAGAGGTCGTAGCGCCGCTCCAGCAGCGCGCGCTGGCGTTCCATCACCTGGGGCTTCTGCGCCTCGTCCAAGGCCCTGGCCCTGGACAGCGGCATCGTGGGCAGGGGCCGGTAGGTGGTATCGGGCGGCAGCGGATCGGCCCTGGCCGCACCGATGCCGGCCAGGCTGGCGGCGCAAAGCAGGACGAATGCGTGACGGGCCGACATGACTTCCCCTCCCCGGTGTGCAGTCAGACGGGCGCCCTAACCACGACCCGGCCGAATTGTTCCCGGCCATCGCACGTCTCGGGATCCCGCCGCGCGGGCCCGCCTACCAGATCTGCTGCGGCCGCGCGATCATCAGCCACAGGATGCTCAGGACGGCGGCGAAGGCCGGAAAGCCGAAGACGAACCAGGTGCGGAACAGCCGGAAATAGCGCGGCGGCAGGGCGCCCCCCTCTTGCAGGGCGGCCACCGCGAGGTCGCGCATCTGCATCTGGATCCAGACCACCGGCAGCCAGAAGGCCCCGGTCACGAGATAGAGAATGAGCGAGAGCACGATCCAGTGCTCGCCCAGCCCATAACCCAGGTACCAGACCAGCGCGAAGCCCGTCACGGGCTGCGCCACGACAGCGGTGGCGGTGAACAGGAAATCCGCGATGACGACGATGCGCGCCACCCCCGCGATCAGCGCCCGGTCGCCGGAAAGATGCGCCAGCAGCATGAAGAAGGCGATGCCCGCCCCGGTTCCCAGCAGAACCGAGGCGCCGACGATATGCAGGTATTTCAGGATGAAATACAGCATCAGCGTTCGTCCAGGATCGCCAGCGCGACGAAATGCGCGACAAGGATCGGCCAGATCTTCAGCAAGGGGCCCAAGGGCTCATTCCACAATTCGGGCAGCAGCAGGCTTCCGGTGACGATATAGAAGCAGGACAGCGCGATCGCCGCCCAGAGCCCGCGCCGCGCCGTGGGCCGCCAGGCGATCGCCAGCCCGATGGCGCCGTCGGCCAGCGCCCCCGCCACCACGCCCGGCCCGGCCAAGGCTCCGGTCTGGGCGCGATGCATCAGCTCCAGCCCGTTGCCGAAACCGGTGGTCAGCGAGATCACCGCCGTCAGCGTCCAGAACAGCACCAGCACCACGAACAGCACCGGCTTGATGCAATAGAGCCCGGCGAACCAGCGGTCCTGGACCGTCGCCGGGCGCAGGCGCAGGGACTCGGCCAGGCTGCGCGGCCGGATGCCGGTGATCCGCGTCCAGGGCTCCGGGTCGCCCACGGCGCCATGCCGGATCTCGCGGCGGGCGGTGCTGCGCAGCGGCGGGCGCCAGCCCAGCAGGCCGGCCAGATCGCCCAGCCGATAGAGCAGTCCCGCCACCCAGCCCGGCAGCGCCAGGGGCCTGGCCGGGCGCCAGCCCAGCCAGGCACGATGCAGCGCGACCACCTCGGCAAAGGACAGCCGCTCGGGCCCGGCCAGTTCCAGCGCCACCCGCGCCGGGCTGTCGGGCCGGACGAGAAGGGCCACGGTCTCGGCGACATCCTCCAGCGCCACCACCTGCAAGGGGCCGGTATCGGGCATCACCGGCAGGACCGGAAGCGCCGCCAGGCCGCGGATCAGGGCGCTGGCACCAAAGACCGGGCCGCCCAGCACGACCGAGGGCCGCAGGATGACCCAATCGAGATCCAGCGCCATCAGCGCCCTGTCGCCCTCGAGCTTGCTGGCGGAAAGGCCGAGGCCTGGTGCCGATCCACGCCGATGGCCGAGAAATGCACTACCCGCCGCACGCCGGCTGCCGCGCAGGCGCGAAACAGCGCCGCCGCCCCGCTGGCATGGGCGGCGGCGGTATCCTCGCGCGCGTTGTCCTGAAGCACGCCGACGCAGTTCACCACCGCGTCGACGCCATGCAGATGCGGCAGCCAGGCCTCGGGGGCGTCGGCCTGCCCGAAATCCACCCGCACCCATTGCGACACGGCGCCAAAGCTGGACGGGTGCCGGCCGCGGCTTGCGCCCACCACGACATGGCCATCCGCCGCAAGCCGGGCGCAGACGCTTTGCCCGATCAGCCCGGTCGCACCTGTCACCAGCACCTTCATGGCGCACCGGCGCATGGATGCAGCGGAGGAACGGACTTGCCTTGTCCTGGGGCGTTGTCGAGGATCATTTCTGTCTCCCGTCAAGGATCGCGATAGATATCGCCGTTTTCAACCGTGGCCGGGTTGCGGGCATAGCGGCCGCCTGCGGGTATGGCGATGCGGTCGAAATCCCGCGCCAGCCGATGCAGGGCCTGCCGCATTCCCGCACCTGCCAGCGCCGGCCCATGACCCGTCACCAGAAGCTGCGGCTCCAGCGCGGCCAATTGCTGCGCCGAGCCCCGCGCCGCATCCCAGTCGGGGGTGAAATAGCGCGGCGGCCCGTGCATCTCGGGCTGCTGGACCATGACCTCGTAAGCGGATTCCTGGCCGGTGGCGATCACCGCATCGCCCGCGATCAGGCTGCGGTCCGCCTCGCGCCACAGCGAAACATGCCCCGGCGCATGGCCGGGCGTGTGAAGCCAGCGCCATCCGGGCATTCCGGGCACCGTCCCGTCCGCGGGAAGCGCCTGCAGGCGCGCACCCAGATCGACGGGATCTCGGGGATAGAGCGGCGATAGCAGCGCCATCAGCCCGCCTCCGACCCAAGGATCCGCCGGCGGATAGGACGCGGACCCGTTCAGATATGGAAATTCCAGCGGATGGGCATGGACGGGCACGTCCCATTCCTCGGCCAGGGTGGCGGCAGAGCCGACATGATCGAAATGGCCATGGGTCAGGATGATGGCCGCCGGCCGCGTGCCCGACCCGAAGCGCCGTTCTGCCCGGTCGCGTATCGTGCTGGTCGATGTGGACAGGCCGGTATCGACCAGCACCAAGTCCTCGCCGCCGGGCCGACCGTGAAAGACGCAATTGACGATCGACAGGCGCAGGCAAGCCAGGTCATCCGTCAGGCTGTTCAGCCCGTCGCCCAGGTCGCTGACCGGGGCAAGGCAGGCGGCGTCAAGCGGGATCTGGCTGCTCATGCTTTTCTCCTCAGGATCATGGACGAGGGCTTGGCGAGGCCGACTGAACCCTTTGCGCCCGGGATTGTTCCCGGCACCCCGGATGCGGCAGCGGCCGGCCCGAGCGGCCGAGCAGCGGGAACATTCGCCGCCGTCCCGGGTTGCACCGCCTTGCAGGACAGGAAAAGGAGCGTGGGCGACATGAGCACGGCGCCCGAAGATGTCGATTGCCTGGTGGTCGGCGGCGGACCGGCGGGGTTGCTGGCCGCGGTCTATCTCGGCCGGTTCCGCAGACGGGTTCTGGTCGCCGATGCGGGCGATGGCCGGGCGCTGCGGATTCCCTGTCTCAACAACTGCCCGGGCTTCCCCGAGGGCATCAGCGGCCGCGCATTGGTGGACAGGTTGCGCCGGCAGGCGGTCCGCTATGGCGCGGACTTCATCGACGGCCGCGTCAGCGCCATCATGCGCGACGGCAGCGGCTTTGCCGCGACCTGCGGCACGGTCCGGCTGCGGGCGCGGCGCCTGCTGCTCGCCACCGGCGTCCGGGACACCCTGCCCGACCTGCCCGAGATCGACGAGAACATCGCCCGCCGCACGCTCTGCGTCTGCCCGGTCTGCGACGGCTACGAGGCGACGGACAAGCGTATCGGCGTCATGGGCCGGGACGACCACGCACTGCGCGAGGCGATCTTCCTGCGGACCTATTCGCAGCGGGTTTCGCTGCTTCCATGGCCACCCGGATCAGACATGGCAAAGCTGCGGGCGGATGCGGCCAAGGCCGGTATCACGCTTTGCGAGGACATCGTCCGCATCCTCTCCGATGACGAGGGCTATGTCGCCCTGCTTCGCGACGGCAGCCGGGCTGTGTTCGACGTGATCTATCCGGCGCTCGGCTATGTGGTGCGAGGCGACCTGGGCGGCGGCGACATCGACATGCGCCGCGACGATCTCGGGCATGTCCGGGTGGACGCCCATCAGCAGACCAGCGTCCCGGGAATCTATGCCGCCGGCGACGTCGTGCATTCCCTGAACCAGATCGCCGTGGCCTTGGGGCAGGCCGTCACCGCGGCGACCGCCATCCACAACGACCTGCGCGCCACGCCGCAGGCTGGCAAATCCGGCGACGAGGGCATCATCGGCGGCTGAGCCCTCAGGCCGCGGCCGCCACGGGCGCCTGGTGCCGGTGGTGCATCGGCTTTGCGCCGAGGCCGGATCATGTGCATCTCGCGGCGAGTAGGTCGCGGTCGCAGCCCTATTGGAGAGCACAATGAACTTTTCCGCCCTCGGCTCAAGCCGGGGGCGGATTTTCCCTTTGGACAATGGCTGCGTGGCGCTTAACGGATCAGGACGCTTTCGCCTTCTCCAGCGCGGCCTGGCAGGCAGCCTCGTCACCCTTTTCCAGCGCCGCGCGGGCCTCTTTCAACGCCGCAGCATGGGCGTCCGAGCCGGTCTCGGCCTGTGCCTGTTCCGCAGCCGTGGTGTCGCCCTCTTGCTGGGCTTGCGCATCCTCGCCCGACATCGCCCGATCAGCGACATTACTGCCGGCATCTTGAAGCGGAGCGGTGGAGCCATCCTTGGCGATCTGGTTGCCTTCCTGCCCGTTGCTGTCGCCAGCCTGGGCCTGATCGGGCTTTTGCATCGGCGCCGTCGAGCCGTCCTTCGCTATCCCCTCGGCGGCCTGCTGTGGCATTCCGCTTTCCATCTGCGCCAGATCGGCTGCGCAATCGGCATAAGCGCTGCTGACAGCGGCCAAGGACAATCCGGCTATAAGAACTTTCAGCGATACCTTCATATTCGATTCCTCCCCTGCGCCATGGCGGCGCGGCTGACAACCGGGCAAGCGCCGGAATGTTCCCGCCAAAAAGGCGTTTCGCGCTTGCGGCTTCGGGTCGTGCCCCCGCGCGAACAGGAAAAACGCGCCCGACGCCCAAACCGCTGATGCTCGGATTGTTGCCATAGCCTCCGCTCCGGGCTACCCGGGGCGGAGGCTTTTTGCGTCTAACGGCGATAGGACAGCCCGCCCCACACCCGGCCGTCGTCGCGGTCCCGGCCGCCATGGACGGCGCCGATATAGGCCGCGGCGGCGGCGACAAGGGCGGACGCCGCAAGCAGGAAGGCGGTCAGGATGCTCGTGATGCGCGCCTTCTCGGCCGCATCGGCCGCCTGCTGCTTCGCTTCCTCAAGGCGCTGTTCGGCTTCGGCCTTCAGCTGTTCGGCCTGAGCCTTGGCCTCCTCGATCTTCTTCTCGGCTTCCTGCCGGATCGCCTGCGCCCGGTTCACCGCCTCGTCCACGCGGGCATTGACCTCCTGCTCGCTCAGCCCGGTGCGGGCGGCGACCTGCTGGCGAAGGTAATCGCGATCGGCATCCGAGATTTCCCCGGTGCGGACCAAGTTCGCGAAGATGCCCACCATCTGGCGCTGGGTCTCGGTCGCATCGGCCGCCGCGTCCTGTTGCAGCGTGGTCGCCGGGCTCTGGCCATCCGGTCGCAGCAGGGTATCGGTGATATAGTCCAGCGGATTGGCCTGCATCCCTGCGGGCATGGCATCCTCCAGTGCTGGGGCAGCGGCCTGGCCGACGCCCTGCGCCATGCCGCCGATCGCCTGACCCGCACCCGAGACCACGCCTCCGGCCAGCTGGCCGGCGCCCTGGGCGATCCCGCCTACGGCCGATCCGGTGGCTTGCGCGGCGGTTTCGACGGCGCTTCCGGCCGCACGCAGGCCGCCCGTCACGGCGGATGTCGCCAGAACGGCGCTGACGATGATGCCGATGCCCCAGACAGCCAGGCCGTTGATGCCGTCGCGGACGCTCACCTCATCGCCCGTGGCGGCGCCGACGGGACGACGCATCCGGCCCGCGATATAGCCCCCCAGCCAGTTCGCCGCGACCAGCGAGATCACGGCGAACAGCGCGGTAACGATGAGCCAGCCCATGCTTATGCCGCCATCTTCCCCGACCGAGACCGAGCCCAGTCCCAAAGCTGCAGCAAATGTGGTGAAGACGACGGCGAGGCCCGCCGCCACCACTGCCCCGGCAAAGACAGCTGCCCAATCGACGTAGCTGCCAGCGGATTTTTGCGGAATGTCGATCTCGGCCATCAGCGTAACCCCAGCAAAGACAAGATAAAAAGGACAACGACGACCAGGCCGACCAGGTAAATTATCGAATGCATGTGCTTCGCCCCTCCAGCTATGTGGTTCCCATCGCGTTAAACGTGTCACCAGGGCGATTGGTTGCCGCATGGCCTGAGCTGAGCTACTCCCCGCTCCTTGGACAGTTTTCGGGGATATTTAAGCTACTGCCTGCGCTTGCTGATCGATTTCGATATTGTTGAAGTAAACCACGGCGGGTGGCCGTCCACCATGGGCGGTGTGGGGCCTCTGGTGGTTGTAGAAGGTGATCCATCGGCCAATGGCAGCCTTGGCCTGTGACCCCGTTTCCCAGGCATGCAGGTAGACGCATTCGTATTTCAGGGACCGCCACAGGCGCTCGATGAAGACATTGTCGATGCACCGCCCCTTGCCGTCCATCGAGATGCGGGTGCCGACGCGCTTTAGCCGATCTGTCCAGGCGAAGGACGTGAACTGGCTGCCCTGGTCAGTGTTCATGATCCCCGGCGCGCCGAAGCGGTGGATGGCCTCCTTCAGCGCCTCAACGCAGAAGTCGGCCTCCAGCGTGTTCGAGATGCGCCAGGCCAGAACCTTGCGTGTGAACCAGTCCATGATGGCCACCAGATACAGGAAGCCGCGCCGCATCGGCAGGTAGGTGATATCGGCGCACCAGACCTGGCCGGGACGATCCACCCGCAGCCCGCCCAGCAGGTAGGGCCAGGTCTTGTGGCCCTTCCTCGGCTTGCTGGTGTTGGGCTTCTGATAGATCGGCATCAGGCGCATAAGTCGCATGAGCCGCCGAATGCGCTTCTGGTTCACGCCATGGCCTTCGTTCTGCAGGTGCCAGGTCATCTGGCGAACCCCATAGAACGGCGTGTCGAGGAACTGCCGGTCGATCAGCCGCATCAGGCCGAGGTTCTGATCCGTCTCTCCAGCCGGCTCGTGGTAGAACGACGAGCGCGAGATCGACAGCAGGCGGCACTGCGCCCCGATGGACAGCGCCGGGTGGTTCCGTTCGATCATCCCACGCCTCACTTTCCGGTCCACGGCTTGAGCTTTCGTGACAAAAAATCGTTGGCGACAGCCAGCTCCCCGATCTTGGCATGCAGTGATCGGACCGTCTCTTCATCCACCTCCGTCGAGGGCTTCTTGCCGCCGCGCTCGAAGATATCCGCAGCTCCGTCGAGCAGCGCCTTCTTCCATTGATGGATCATCGTCGGATGCACGCCGTATTCGCCCGCCAGCTCTGACACAGTGCGCTCGCCCTTAACGGCCTCGAGCGCCACGCGCGCCTTGAAGCCCGCGTCATGGTTTCTGCGTTTCCGCATTCCTGATCTCCTCGTTCTTGGAGACCAGCAAACGTCAGATCGTAGCTTCCGTCACTGTCCGATTTCCGGGGAGCAGCTCAGTTCGCAAAACCATGGAGGCGCGTAGCATCCTGCCGGTGGTCCCGATGCGCAAGTCTCGCAGGCTCCGTGTCGCTGTCGATCGCAGGCTCTACCGGCTGCGGAACCTTGTCGAGCGGTGCTTCAACAAGCTCAAGAACGCTCGCCGTGTCGCCACCCGCTACGACAAGACCGCCGAAAGCTTCCTTGGCTTCATCGATATCACGTCGATCCGCCTCTGGCTCCGCCATTTGTCAACATGACCTAGTTCCCGGTGTCGCGGCAATCAATGCATGCAGAAAATGATGCCCAGTGATTGACGCATCGCATGGGGCTGCCTAAATATGTTTGTGACTACTCACTAACTAACGGGGTGCCCCGTGCGAAAGTCAGCGGAGCTTCGCAAGGCCGAGATCGTGGCCACCGTGCTCGACCTGGCCGACCGGATCGGACCGGACCGGGTGACGACGGGGGCGGTCGCGTCGCAGATCGGCGTCACGCAGGCCGCGCTGTTCCGGCACTTCCCGACCAAGGCGGCACTCTGGCAGGCCGTTGCCGAGCATGTGGCCGAGGGGCTGGCAACGGCGTGGGAGGATGCATTGCGCCTCGGAGACACGCCGGTCGTCAGGTTGCGTGCACTGATTTCCGCACAATTCGCGCAGATCGACGCGACCCCCGCGCTGCCGATGCTGCTGTTTTCGCGTGAGTTGAATGTCACCAATGCGGAGCTGCGCGCCACCTTTCACGGCAGGCTCACGACCTTCCACGGCCTTCTGGCGATGGAGGTCAGAGCCGGCCAGAAAACCGGCGCGTTGCGCGGCGACATCGCCGCAAACGATGCGGCGGCGCTGCTGACGTCGCTCGTGCAGGGCGTGGCGATCCGCTGGGCGCTCGGCGCCCGCGATTTCGACTTGCGAGCCGAGGGGCTGCGCCTGTTCGACGCACAGTGCCGGCTTTTGGCTGCGGAAGGAGAATAGACGATGCGGCGCATCTGGCTGTCGGGTCTTCTTCTGGCGGCGGCTGTCGCTGCCGGCTTTCTGATCTTCACCGAACGTCCGCTGACGGTGGTGGTCGTTCAGCCCGAACATGATGTCGACCTTCGCATCTACGGGCTCGGCACCGTCGAGGCGCGGATACTCAGCCGTGTCGGCTTCGAGGTGGGCGCTGCCTTGGCCTCGCTGGCCGCCGATGCCGGGGACAGCGTGGCCAAGGGGCAGGAACTGGCCGTCCTTCACTCTGCCGAGCAGGAAGCGCGCGTTGCCCGCGCGGGCGCAGCGGTGACGGCCAATGAGGCCAATCTTGCCAAGGCCACCGCAGCGGTGGTGCGCGCCCATGCCGTTCTGGCCGAGCGCGAAGCGGCGAACCGCCGCCAGCAAGGGTTGGTACAGCGTGATATTGCGTCGGTCCAACGCGCCGAGGAAGCGCAACGCGACGAGGATGTGGCCCGCGCCGATCTGGCCGTGGCCGAGGCTGATGTGGCAGTGATCCGGGCGCAGGGCCTCGACGCGGCGGCGGCCCTGCGGCAGGAGGAAGCCCTTCTCGCCCACCACCGCCTGCTTGCCCCCTATGACGCGCTGGTCGTCGCCCGCCATGCCGAGCCGGGCACGGTGGTGAAGGCGGGCGATGCGATCTTCACCCTGATCGACCCGGCCACCATCTGGATCCAGGCCTATGTCGACGAGGAACGGGCCGGGCAGCTCGTCGCGGGCCAGCCGGCCACGATCCGGCTGCGGTCGCAGCCCTCGGCCGAATTCCACGGCGCCATCGCCCGCATCGGCCTCGAAAGCGACCGGGTGAACGAGGAACGCCGCGTCTGGGTGACCTGCGCCGACTGTCCGGCCGAGATGTTCCTCGGCGAACAGGCCGAGGTGCGCATCACCACCGGCACCCGCGCCAGTGCGCTGATGGTGCCGGAGGTGGCGATCACCGGCTTCGACGGGCATCGCGGCACGGTCTGGACCGTGCGGGACGGACGCCTCGCGCGGGTGGAACTGACGTTCGGCGCCCGCGACGACCGCGGCCGGGTCGAGGTCACGGGCGGCCTGCCGGACGGCGCCGCCATCGTCGCCCGCCCGCCGGCGGGCGCGGCCGAGGGCCGCCGCGCGCGCATCGGCGGGGCGACATGAACCTTGCGCTCAAGGACATCCGCCACGGGCTGTTCCGCTTCGTCCTCACCTGTTTCGGGCTGGGGCTGCTGATGACGGTCGTGCTGGCGATGATCGGCATCTACAACGGCCTCGTCTCGGACGCGCTGGCGGTGGTAAAGGCACCGGCCGCAGATGTCTGGGTGGTGGAGGCCGGCACCAAGGGACCGTTCGCGGAAGCCTCCAGCATCCCCGTCGACACGCGCGACGCGGTGGCGCGAATGCCCGGCGTGGCCGAGGCCGGTGCGGTCAACTACCAGAACGTCGAAGCGCCTCATGCCGGGCGCACACTGCGACTCTATGTCGTCGGCTACGATCCGGGCCGCCCGGGCGGGCCGCAGGCGATCGCCGAGGGGCGCGGCATCGGCGCGGGCCATTTCGAACTGGTGGCCGACCGCAAGACCGGCCTGCTGCCCGGCGAGACGATCCGGCTCGGGCGCGACCGCTTTACCGTGGTCGGGCTGGTCGAAGGGGCTATGAACTCGGGCGGGGATCCGGCGGTCTATGTGACGCTGGCCGACGCGATGGCGCTTCAGACTGAACTCGACCCCGCCGCCCAGCGGGTGCAGGCCGCGCGCGGGGCTGTCTCTGTCAAGTCCGCATCGGTCGCCGCCATAATTGCCCGCATGTCGCCGGGCGCCGATGTCGATCTGCTGACCGCGACCGTGCGCCAATGGAAGCACCTCGCCGCCATGACCCAGGCCGAACAGGAGGAACTGCTGCTCGCCTCGGTGGTCGACAAGGCGCGCCGCCAGATCGGGCTGTTCCTCGGCATCCTTCTCTCCGTCAGCGCCGTGGTGATCGCCCTCATCATCTACACGATGACCATGGAGAAGCTGAAGCAGATCGCCACGCTGAAGCTGATCGGCGCGCCCGACCGCACCATCATCGCGCTGATCGTGCAGCAGGCGCTGATCCTCGGCGCCTCAGGCTGGGGGATCGGCCTGATGCTGATCCTTACGGTGAAGGACTATTTTCCCCGTCGCGTGGTGCTGGAGCCGTTCAACGTCATGGTCCTTGCCGGCATCATCGCCGCCGTCTGTCTTCTATCCTCGGCGCTCGGCGTGCGGGCGGCGATGAAGGTCGACCCGGCCACAGCGCTCGGGAGCTGACCGACATGGCGCTCGGCGACATCCTCATCGAGGTCTCGAACGTAGCCAAGCATTTCGGCGAGGGCGAAACCCGCGTCGATGCCCTGCGCGCGGTCGATCTGACCGTGCGGGCCGGCGAGGTGATCGCACTGCTCGGTCCGTCCGGTTCGGGCAAGACGACGCTGCTCAACATCATTGGCTGCATCCTCGCCCCATCGGCGGGACGAGTGGTGCTGGACGGCGAGCCGGTCTTCGACGGCAAATGGCTGCGGCGCGACCTGAGGCGGCTGCGTCTCGACAAGATCGGCTTCATCTTCCAGAGTCACAACCTGCTGCCCTTCCTGACGGCGCAGGAGAATGTCGCGGTCGTGCTCGATCTTGCCGGCCTGGCCGCCGAGGAAGGCCGGACGCGGGCGCGCGAACTCCTGGACTATCTCGAAGTCGGCCACCGCGCGATGGTCAAGCCGGCGCTGCTGTCGGGCGGCGAAGCGCAGCGTGTGGCGATTGCCCGCGCGCTGGCCAACCGCCCTCGCATTATCCTTGCCGACGAACCCACCGCAGCCCTCGACGGCGCCCGCGCCGGGCTGGTGATGGACCTCATGCGCAAGCTCGCGGTCGAGCAGGAAGCCTGCATCGTGACCGTCACCCATGACGAAAAGATCTTCGACCGTTTCGACCGCCTGATCCACCTGCGCGACGGCCATCTGGTCAGCACATGACGGGCAGGATTCAGGAGGCAGACATGACCACAAGACCCCGCACGCCGATCCTCGCCCTTGAAAAGGTATAACCAAGATGCAGCCGACATCCTATTCCAGAACCCAGATCGCCCTGCACTGGACGATTGCGGCCCTCGTTTTTTTCCAGATCCTCATGCATGACGGCATCGTCAAGGTATGGGACGGGCGGATGGAGGGCACGCTCCCGAACCAGCCGACAATCAATCCCCATGCCATTGCCGGCGCGCTGATCCTCGTGCTGGTCCTGTGGCGGCTGGTGCTGCGCCGTCGGCGCGGCGTCCCCGGCCTGCCGGAAGGCGAGCACCCGGCCCTGAAAGTTCTGGCCACGGGCATGCATGCGGCTCTCAACCTCCTGCTGATCCTGATGGCGCTTTCGGGAATGGCGGCGTGGATTTCCGGCGTCGAGGCGATCGGCGAAGCCCACTCCATCGCGCGGCTGGCGCTGGTTCCGCTGGTCCTCCTGCATGTCCTCGCCGCACTTTACCATCATTTCTGGCTCAAGACCGATGTGCTGCGGCGCATGCTTGGCCGGGCCTGAGGCGGGGTCCGTTCCGCGCGCCGCAACCCGCAACCCATGGCAGGCCGGGCCACACCCGCCCGGACGCTCCCCAAACCCCGAACTTCGGAGGCAGACATGACGAGACGACCGCGCAGCCAGACCGTTGCCGCCGCCGTCGCGGTAATCTTCGGCCTGCTGACCATCGTTTCGGGCGGCAGGGCGCTGTTCGGCGGCGTCGATATGGGCGCAGTGGTGCCATTCGTGCTGTGGTTCAACTTCTTCGCGGGCTTTGCCTATGTCCTGGCCGGGATCGGCCTGTGGCGCGGCGCGGGCTGGGCGCCGATGCTGGCGATTGCCATTGCCACGGCCACGGTGGCCGTCTTCGCTGCCTTCCTGTGGCATGTCGGTGCCGGCGGCGCATGGGAAGCACGCACCATGGGCGCGATGATCCTGCGCAGCGCCATCTGGATAGCCGTCGCGGCCTTTGCATTTCGGTGCCATAAGCCATCCGATTGATACTCACCCAGCCAGCGATGGCGGCTGCCAGCCGCGACCTCGCCAGCCAGGAGCCTGACATGAAGCGCTTTCCACCTGTTGACCTGTCACTGACCCTTTCGCTCGTCACCGTGCTCGGCATGGCAATGGCGGCGGCCGGCAGGTGGCTGCCAAGCGGAGCTTTCGACGCTCTGGAGCTGCCGGGACTGGTGCTGGTCTATCTGGCTGGCGGCCTGCCCACCGGCTGGCGCGCGCTGTCGGAACTGTGGCGCGCGCGCGTGCTTGACATCGACCTGTTGATGATCGTCGCGGCAATCGCCGCCGCAATCGTCGGCGCCCCGTTCGAGGGTGCGGTACTGCTGACGCTGTTCAGCATCTCGACCACGCTGGAGGAACGCGCGCTTGGCCGCGCCCGCCGCGCCATCGAGGCCCTGATGGCGCTGCGCCCCGAGACCGCCTTGCGCAAGACCGCCAACGGCGCTGTCGAGGAAGTTCCCGCCGAGGTGCTGACCGTCGGCGATGTAGTGGTGCTGCGCCCCGGCGCCCGGGTGCCCAGTGATGGCGTGGTCGTCACCGGGCGCGGCGGCATCGACGAGGCCAATATCACCGGCGAATCCATGCCGGTGTCGAAAGAGGCCGGTGCGCAGGTGTTCGAGGCCACGATCAATCTGGACGGCGTGCTGGAGGTTGAGGTCACGCGCAGCGTCAGCGACAGCACCATCGCCCGCATGATCCGGCTGGTAACCGAGGCACAGGCCGCCCGCGCGCCCTCCGAACGGTTCAGCGAATGGTTCGGACAACGCTACACGGTCGCGGTGCTGGCGGGTGCGGTGATCGCCTTTGCCACGTTCTGGTGGCTGGGCGGCGACTGGGAACTGGCGCTTTACCGCGCCGCCACGCTGCTGGTCGCCGCCAGCCCCTGCGCCATCGTCATTTCCGTCCCCGCCGCGATCCTGTCGGCCCTTTCGGCGGCGGCGCGGGGCGGTGTTCTGTTCAAGGGCGGCGGCGCGCTGGAGACGCTGGCCGAGGTCGATATCTTCGCCTTCGACAAGACCGGCACCCTGACCACCGGCCGCGCCGAGATGACGGAAATCGTCGCTCTGGATGGCGACGAGGCCGGGTTCCTGTCGCTGCTGGCGGGGCTGGAGGCGCATTCCGAGCACCATATCGCCGCCGCGATCCGCCGTGAGGTCGCCAGCCGCGGGCTTGATCCGGCGCAGGTGGCCGATGTGAACGCCCGGCCAGGCATCGGCATCGAAGGGTCCGATGCGCTTGGCCCGGTCTGGGCGGGCAATGCCTATCTTGCCGAGGACATGAAGGCCGCAACGGATCACCCCGCGTTGCAGGCGCTGGCGGATGGCGCCAATACGGTCGTCTATCTGGGTCGCGGCGCCACCGTGCTGGGCGCCGTCAGCGTGGCGGATGAGGCACGGGCCAGTTCCGCCGGGGCGATCGCGGCCCTGCGCGACAGTGGTGTCCGCCGCATCGTCATGATGACCGGCGATCGCAGGTCGGTGGCGCTGCGCATCGGCGCCCGGCTTGGGCTGGGGCCCGAGGAGACTCACGCCGAAATGCTGCCACAGGACAAGGTTCGCGCGGTTGGCGAATTGGCCGCAACCGGCCGCGTCGCCTTTGTCGGCGACGGCGTGAACGACGCCGCGGCGCTGGCCCGCGCCGATGTTGGCATCGCCATGGGCGCGGCCGGGTCCGAGGTGGCGCTTCAGGCCGCCGATGTGGCGCTGCTGTCCGAGGATATGGAGCGGCTTGCGGACGCGCACCGCCTGTCGCGCCGAACGTCAAGGGTGATCCGGCAGAACCTGACCTTCGCCATCGGCGCCATGGTGGTTCTGGTCATCGGCGGGCTGTTCTTCGATCTGCCGTTGCCGCTGGTGGTGATTGGCCATGAAGGCGGCACCGTGCTGGTGGTGCTGAACGGGCTGCGGTTGCTGTCGGACCCGATCCGCCGGCCGAAGGCGTCTGTTGCCGGACAGGCGCTGACGGGTGTCGCGCAGCCCACCTGAACCGTGGGGATGCGCTCACCCCCGAAAGACGCGCAGATGCGGAAACGCGCCCTTTTCCAGATAGGCTTCCTCCTCGGGCGTCGATCTGCGGCCAAGGATGGCGTTGCGGTGCGGGTGGCGGCCAAAGCTGGCGATGATGCGGCGCACCTGCCCCGCTTGATCGACGAGCGAGGCATAGAGCGGCCGCAACGGCGCCGGCGCGCGGGCGGCGATGTCGCGGCGCAGGGCGATCAGCCGGTCGATGCGGGCCAGATGGTCCGACCCCTCTGCATGGCCCAGGGGCTGGGTGAAGGCGATCTGGAACCACGGCAGGCCAAGTGCCGCCCAGTCTCCGTTTTCCAACCCTTCTAGCGCCTGCGCCAATGCCGCCGGGTCTTGCGCCCAAGCCCGCGGGCTGCCCCGCCACAGCGAGCGCGGGAACTGGTCCAGCACCACGATCAGCGCCAGCCGGCTCTCGGGCGTCCCTGCCCAATGATCCAGCGCTCCCGCCGCGCCGCGTTCGGTCAGCGGGCCAAAGCGCGCCGCAATCGTACCGTCCGCGCCGCCATGCATCCGCCAGCGCCATAGCTCGGCATGGCGGGCGGTGTCGATATCCAGCGCCCGGCCCTCGGGGAACCAGAAATCCAGAACCTCGCCGATCTGTCTGGCATCATTGCTATCGGTCATGTCATCCCCCATGAAAACGCCCCCGCGCCATGGGCACGGGAGCGGAATTGTTGATGAGGCACACGCGCCTAGGCGGTCGCGGGCACCGCTGCCGGCACAGGTCGGCGCCCGCCGGGCCCGCGCGGGACGCGCAGCAGGCGCATGGCGTTGGCGATCACCACCAGTACCGAAAGCTGATGGATCAGCATGCCCTCGGCCATATGCACATCGCCGTTGAACACGCCCGCCAGCAGCCCGGCCACCGTCAAGAGCGCAATGACAAGGTTCTGGCGCATGTTGCGCAACGTCGCGCGCGAGATCGCCGTGGCCTCGGCCAGCATGTCCAGATCGTTAGCCATCAGCGCGATGTTGGCGGTCTCGATCGCCACGTCGGACCCCGCAGCACCCGTGGCGATCAAGGTATCGGCGGCGGTCAGCTCGGGAGGTCGTTGATGCCGTCGCCGATCATGGCGACTTGGTGCCCTCGGCCTGAAACCGAGGGATAAGGTGGAGCTTGTCGTCGGGCAGACGAGCGGCGGGAACCTGTAGCTGCTCGCGGTTAGCCTGGTGATGTGCCGGATTCCAATGTCATGAAGCCGGGCGATGGCCGGCGGCCGAGGGGCACAATTGATCGAAAGGCACAAGATTCCCGCGATGCACCCATCGAGAGGAACGATCACCAGCGTATGCCCACGCTCCGGAAGCGCGGCCAATGCCAACGCCGAGGCATCGTCAAAGGCGATGCCAGGTTCGAGTAGTCTTCACGATTTCGCGACAAATGCGTGGCAAGTTCCACTCTTGACCTGCATCAACGAGTCTGAATCCTTCCTGCGATACACGAAAGCACAGTGGCCACTATAGAAAGAACTCGCCGCGATGCAGCACATCAAGCTCACCTTCTGGGGCGCTCTGGCACTGTTGACCGTTTTGTGGCTGGTCGCGGAGCCCACGGTATTCCAACCGGCCAATTTCTTCGTGCTTCGGGGAACGATGGTCCAGTACACTGGCATCATCGCCATGGCTGCAATGAGCGTTGCCATGATCTTGGCGCTGCGGCCGCGCTGGCCGGAACGGTGGTTCGGCGGGCTGGACAAAATGTACCGGCTGCACAAATGGCTGGGCATAGCGGCTCTCGTCATTTCGGTGATCCATTGGCTGTGGAGCCAAGGGCCGAAATGGGCGGTGGGCTGGGGCGTGATCGCGCCGCCGGTGCGCGGTGAGAGGCCGTCCCTGGAAAATCCGATCGAGCAGTTTCTCATGAGCCAGCGCGGGACGGCGGAGGGTCTAGGCGAATGGGCGTTCTATGCTGCTGTGCTGCTGATCGCGCTGGCGCTCATCAAATACTTCCCCTACCGGCCGTTCTATAAAACGCACCGCTTGTTGGCCGTCGTCTACCTGATACTCGTGTTCCATGCCGTGGTGCTGACCACGTTCAGCTACTGGACGTCGCCAATCGGCGCGGTGATGGCGCTGCTTCTTGCGGCAGGTACTTATGCGGCGGTCGTAGTCTTGCTACGCCTCGTCGGTGCGGGGCGGCAGGTTCGGGGCAGGATCGCCTCGCTCCATTACTATCCGGGTGTGAAGGCTCTCGAGACAGAGATCGAGGTGCAACAGGGCTGGCCCGGCCACAAGCCTGGCCAGTTTGCCTTCGCCCTGTCCGACCGTACCGAAGGGGCTCATCCCTACACGATCGCCTCTGCCTGGAACGAAAAGGATCCACGCATCACCTTCGTGACCAAGGAACTCGGCGACCACACCAGCCGTCTGCGCGAGAAGCTGAACGTGGGCCAGGAGGTCAGGATCGAAGGGCCGTATGGCTGTTTCGACTTCGACAACGGTCAGCCCCGGCAGATCTGGATCGGCGGCGGCATCGGCATCACGCCGTTCATCGCCGGCATGAAGCATCTGACGCAAGAACGGCGCGTGCATCTGGTCCAGCCTCATCCCGTAATCGACTTGTTTCACACGACCGCCGACTATGACGAGAAGGCCATCGCCAAGCTGACGGCGGATGCGAAATCGGCGGGCGTCCGTCTGCATGTCCTGGTTGATTCCCGCGACGGCCTACTGACCGGCGAGCGTATTCGTGCGGCTGTGCCGGATTGGCGCGACGCCAGCATTTGGTTCTGCGGTCCGACGGGGTTCGGTGAGGCGCTGCGGCGGGATTTTGCCGCGCAGGGACTGCCAGTCGCGAAGCGGTTCCATCACGAGCTATTCGCCATGAGGTAAGTTTGATCTCTAGGCCATGCAATAGAGCGCAGCGGCCCGGATTCCGCGTCGCGACCTGATGCGTAAGTCTGTCGCACAAGCTTTGACTTTTGCATCGGGCTTTTGCGACAGGATTTCCAAGAAAAATGCCGGCGATTCTGTCGCGAAACTTGGGCAGACCATCCTAAAACCTTTGAAGGGATTCCTGCTGCGGTTGGCGCATAATAGAATCAGCTTATAACCACGTGCCGAAGAGTTTTAAGACATTCTCCTCCTCAAGTTGAGCGACGCAGGACAAACAGGGGAGCTCGACACTGCACAGGGCGATTCTGGTCATGTCTAGTTCACCGCAGCTACCTCATTATTGCCTGCCGATTCAATATGTTCTGTCCTCTCAGGATCAACATTATTCAAATCGGCACGGAGACCTTGCATGAATACACAGGCGCAGGACTGGGACGATCTGCGATTGTTTCTTGCCGTAGCCCGAGCGGGATCGCTTTCGGGCGCGGCACGGGTGCTTGGCGTGACCCATTCAACCGTTTTTCGTCGCATCGGCGCTTTCGAGCAGCGGATGGGTGTACGACTTTTTGACCGGCTGCCCGGCGGCTATGCCCTGACGGCCGCCGGCGAAGAGATGCGCGATTCTGTCACCTGCATCGAGGAGGAGGTTGCGGCGCTGGCGCTGAAGGTCACCGGGCAGGATCAGCGGCCAAGCGGGATGATCCGTATCACCGCGACCGACCTGTTGGCCGTCGGGGTTCTTCCGCGGCATATCGCGGCGTTCCGGGCGGAATGGCCGGGGATCGAGATCGAGGTGGTCGTAGCCGATACCGTGCTCGACCTGACACGGCGCGAAGCCGATGTCGCGTTGCGGCTTGGCAATCCGGGGCAGGAAACACTGGTCGGACGGCGGGTCGGGCGGTTGGCCTTCGCTATCTATGCAGCGCCCGGCCTTCATGCGCGAGGGCTGAGCGACCCGGCCGATGGCGACTGGATCAGCTACGGCGCGGCCCATGGTCCGCTCAGCCGCAGTCTGGCGCGCTGGTGGCCGCAAATGCGGCAGGTTTACCGGACGAACTCGATCATCGCCGCCCATGCCGCGGCGCAAGCGGGGATCGGTGTTGCAGCCCTGCCCTGCGTGGTTGCCGATTGCGACCCCGCACTGATTCGCGCCGCCGCATTGCCCGAGGATTTCATGCTGGATCTCTGGGTGCTGACCCATGAAGACCTGCGCCACACCGCGCGCATTCGCATCTTCGTGGATTTCATGGCCGCAGCCCTGGCCGCCGATGCCGATCTGCTGGAGGGGCGCTGCCCATGCAAGGCGATACCGGCAGGGGCATGACGCCTCTGCCGGTCCGGCCCCTTTCTGACTTGCGCAAATAGGCCTCAGTTGAAATTCTGCCAGCCCGGATGCTCGAAATGCTCGCCATAGGCGTTCAACGCCTGAACAATCGTCACCGCGCCAGTCTCGACCTCGCCGGCTTCCAATGCCGAGATACCGGTCATCACCTCCCCGAGGACGATATGGAACTGCTCGTCCACCTCGGGTTCCAGCACACAGTTCTCGACCATGAAATCGACCTGCTTCTGGACATCGGCAGCGACCCCTTTCGCAACCTCGGCCGGCAGGGTGCCGTTGTGGATCGCGTCCAGGTTCGCGGCCATGGTTCCGTGAATCGCGGTCATGCCGGTGATCATGTTTTGATCGCCCTGCCATTTGACGCCATCGTTCAGCGTGATCTTGATGGCCCCCGCGCCATGGCCGTCATGTCCCTGGGATTGCGCGGCAGCAATGCCGGATGGCCCCAGCGCAAGGGCGAGAGCGACAGCGACGGTGGTGAAAGATTTTACAGTCCGCACGGTGATCTCCTGTATCTGCTAAGTGGTTCTGGCCGCGGCCGGCATCGACAGAAGCGCCGGGCTTGGGATAGACATAGGCTGTCCGTTCTCGCACGAGAATTGACGAAACCTGCAAAGACCTGTTGCACGAATGGACAGACCTCAGGCACGAACCAGTCCCTCGCGGCCTGCCGCCGATACCATCGGGCTGTCGAACAGCGCCCCGACGGCATGGGCCCGGATGCCGCCTGCCTCGCGCATGAGAAACAGAGCATCGAGGGAAAGGCGTGCAGCGAGTTCGCCGCCAGCCTGCGGACCCTGCACCATCAGCGCGGTTGCCCAGGCATCGGCTTCGGCGCAGCTGCTCGTGACGACCGTGACCGAGGCCGGCGACGACCGCAGCGGGCCGCCCGTCGCCGGGTCCATCGTATGCGACAGGCGCTGGCCCTGAACGGTGATATGATGCCGGTAATCGCCCGAGGTGGCGACGGCGGCATCTTGCAGCATCAGGACCGAGTGGGGCGCGCGGCGTTCGGGATCGGGCGCCTCGACGGCAACGGTCCAGGGCATGCCGTCGGGCCGCAGCCCGGAGGCCCGCATCTCGCCGTCGATGCCAACAAGGAACCCGGTGATGCCGAAGCCCTGCAACATTTCGGCCAACCTGTCGACGCCGTAGCCCTTGGCGATGCCATTCAGGTCGAGCGTGATGGGTGCATGTTTTCGCGCCAACCCGGCCGTGCGGTCGATCTCCAGCACCTCATGCGCGGGCGGGCGCGTGGTTACCATGGTCGCACGGATAGCTCCGGCATCGGCCTCCTCGGGGCCGAAACCCCAGGCGCGCACCGCATCGCCCATGCCGATGTTGAAAGCACCGCCCGATACAGCCCCGATCCGCAGCCCGAGGTTCAGCACCTCGGCCAAGCCGGCAGGAACGGCCACCCAGGCGCCTGCGGGCGCCCGGTTTAGGCGCATTAAGTCGCTGTCGGGTTGCCATGTCGACATCGCGGCATCGACCTCCGTCACGACCGCTTGCAGGGCAGCCTGCACCGGGGCGGGGTCCAGCCCGGCATCGGCGTGGAAAAGCGCCGACCAGCGCGTGCCCATGGTCGGGCCGTTCAGTGCGTGGCGGCCCGGGTCAGTAGATATCTTCGGCATAGCGCCCCTCCGCTTTCAGCGCGAGCGGGGTAAGGCCCGTCGGCGCGAGGATGTCGGTCAGCGCATCGGCCACACCCGAGGCCATGTCGCGCCCGCCGCAAACCATGATGCGCGCCCCTTCTTGCACCAGCCGGATCAGTTCAGCGCTCTCGGCCCGCAGCGAGTGCTGGACATAGCGCGGCTTTGCCCCGCGCGAGTTCGCGGTGGTCAATCGCGCCAGACGGCCATCGACCTGCCAGCCGGCCAGATCGTCGCGATACAGGAAATCGCTGTCGGGGTGGCGCATCCCGAAGGCCAGATGGATGGGCCGCTTGCTGCTGTTGCCCCGGATGAAGCCCGCAAGCGGGCCGATGCCGGTGCCGGCGCCGATCAGGATCAGCGGCGAGCGTCCTGCTGCGGCATGGAAAGCCGGATTATGCCGGACCAAGGCGCGGATCGCCTGGCCCGGCTCCAGCGCCAGAAGCTGACCCGAGCAGAGGCCGCCGGGATGCTTGCGCACCACGATCTCGACGAACCCGTCGCGCCGTCCGGACGCCAGCGAGTAGAAGCGCGGCAGGTCCGCACCCTCGGGCAGAACGCCGAGGAGATCGCCGGCCTGAAACCGGCCAAACCCCCGACCTGTCAGCCGTTGCAAAAACGTCGCCTCGGGTAGGGCAAAGCGCAGGATCGTGGTCGGCGCCTGCACCTCCGCCCCGTAATCACGGCGCGAGATCAGGGTGAGCCGCCCCGTCACCGGCGGGGTTGGCACATGTTCGAGCGTAAGCTCGATCCCCAGCGCCGCCCCCAGGGCGCGGCCCCAGCGGGCGAAATCCTGCGGCGACTGGCGATCGACCGTGTCGAAGGGCATCAATTGCGCCCAGCCTTTGGCAGCAGCCCGACTCGCGACTTCATCGGCGAACGCGCAGAACGCGGGAAAGCTGCGATCGCCGAAACCAAGCACGGCAAGCGGGGCCTCAGGGACAGATTCCAGCGCCGCGAGGCGTTCAATGAACCCCTTCGCCGTGGCGGGAGCCTGTCCCTCGCCCCAGGTGGCGGCGAGAATGACGAACCGTTCGGCCTGCGGATAGCGCGCCGGCTCGAAACCGGACATTGGCGCGACATGAACATGCTGGCCCGCCGTGGTCAGCGCATGTTGGAGCGTCGCAGCGAAACCCCAGGTGCTGCCGCCCTCCGAGCCCACCAGCAGGATGGTCGCAGCGCCTTTTGCAGGATGATTGCCACGGAGACGCGGTCTTGACCGCCGCCCCGCGAACCAGAGCACAAGACCACTCACCCCCATTGCCGGCACGCCGAGCGCCAGCACACCCAGCACGAGGCCGAGAGATGCGGCCCCCTGCCCGGTATGCAGCATGTAGATGGTTTCAGATATCCGTTCCCACATCGTCAGCTCGGCCCAGGCCAGAAGCTCACCCGTCCCCTGATCGAGATAGCCGGTGCCGCGATCCGTCTTCAGAGTGAAGGCGTCCGTGGCGTCGCCAGGATAGGGAAAGCTCAGCTCGCGCAATTCCGTGACAGCAATCACGGAGAGCGGCTCCATCGCAGCAAGCAAGACCCCGGTGCTGCCGCTGACCTCAGTCGGAAAGGTCGGCGGTGCGGCTCCATCCGGCAGAAGATCGAAGGTCGAGGCGGCCATCCACAGTGCAGTCGCCGAGGACAAAACCAGCCCCGTGACCGCCACGCGGGCGATCCCGGTATGGATGCGGCTCGACGCCGGCCCGCGCAAAGGGGCGAACCAACGCCGCCAGCCGCCCATGCGCCGCGCGACTAGCATCGCGCCGGAGACCGACAGGATCAGCATCGCCACGGCGCCAATGGCCATGGCGATACGACCGGCATCGCCTAGGAATAGCGAACGGTGAAGGTTGGTCAACCAGCGTTTGACCGGATCGGGATCGGCGCTGGCGATACCCTTGCCGGTCGCCGGGTCGATTACCGCGGCGCCGGGCGTGCCGTCGTCGAACCAGAACGCGGTGATCCGGCCCGACGGCGCGCGCCGGATCTGCTCCACCCCCGGATAGGCAGCCAGGATACGTCCTGCGAGATCGGCGACCGTCAGCCCGGCCTCGGCCTGCGGCGTGGAAAGCCGCTCGGCCGCGGGAAAGACCGAGAGCGCCGCGCCGCTCAACGCAAGGGCCATGACGAGAATGAGGGCCAGCAGACCCGGCCAGCGATGCAGCGTGCGGATCATGGCGTTGCCTCACATGTCGTAGCGGAGGCTGGCGACATACCTGCGGCCGGGCGCAGGCTTTCCCGCTCCTGCCGTCGTCAGCGGCACGGCGATGTCGTTCGGGCTGTCGCGCATGTCCTCCACGGCGGCGTCGACATGCAGCGTATAGCCCGCATCGAACAGCGCATCGGCAAGGTCGAGGGTGATTTCGAGTGACCGGCCCGCGCCGACACTGGCGCCGGTGATGCCGTCGACCTGCGCCAGGTCGCCGCCGGTGGCGCGATACCAGTCGCTGAGATGTTCGTAATACTTCGACTTGCCGCCGGCCATCCACAGGGTTCCGGCATACGCCCCCTGCGCATCGGTGACGTAGAGGACGAGATAGGCACCATCGCCACCGTACGTGTTCAGGGTGGTGGTGAGGGTAACCGGCCGGGCCATGGCAAGGCTGGGCGCCACCAAGGCCGAAGTCAGCGCGAGTGCTGCAAGGATGGATTTCATGACTCTGCTCTCTTCTGCCTGATATATCAGTTCACCCGCACAACGGGCGGGGTGCCGTTCTGGAACAGCGGATTGGAGGGGGGTGCCGACGGAGCGACGGTGGGTGCATTGCCGCGATCCCGCTCGCGGATCTGCTGACCATCCCTGTGGCGCAATTTGACGACCTGCAACGTCGCGGGATCCAGTTTGGCCTTGATGCGACGGCCCTGGGCATCGCGTCCCTTGACCTCCCAGCAGCCGTCGTCCGCCTCGATCTTCTCAACATGCCAACCGAGGCCGGTTACCGCCTGCATTACCGCTTCGCGTGGTTGCCAGGCCCCGTGCCCCACATGGCAGTCGTCACCTGCCATCGCCCCCGCCGCAGGCAATACCGCGAGAGCGGCTACGGCGATCAATAGAGTTTTCATGGTTCGAATGTCCTTTACGATCATCTCGGGGGCACTTTCCCGGCTATGGCCGAGGCGAACGCCCGTGTGGAAAGAGGTCCACCTCGATGATGAGGTGGACCCTTGCAGCCATCAGTTGCGCTTCTCGGGCTTGGTGCCGTCGCTCCAGCGTTTGACCTTGCCGTCGATCACCTCGAGCGTTCCGGGATCGACGGTCATCTTCAGGCTGTTGCCGCCCTGGTCGATGACGTTCAGTTCGTAGCAGCCGTCGTCGAGTTCCATTTTCGAGATGGTCCAACCGAACTCGTCGGTCACTTGAATGAGAGCTTCCCACGATTGCATGTTCTCGGTCGGCACGTTGCATTTCTCACCAGCGAACGCGGCCCCGGCGGGGATCGCGAGGGCCAATGCGGTGGCGGTCAGGATGGTTTTCATGGCTATGCTCCTCAGCCTTGGTTGCCTGATGAAACCAATCTGGAGGGGGCGGCTGACGTGATCCTGATCGCCACGGAAAACCTGCGTCAGCTTCTCGTCAGCCTGCCGCGACGAACCGCAGCGGTTGCACAAAAGAAACAGGTCCCGCCAAACAGGCGGGGCCAGAACAGCGGGAATACGTAACGATCAGGTCACGTCATTTGTGCCGGGAGGGCGCTTTCGGCCCGTGACCATGGCACGGGGCAGGTTCTCCCGATGGCGCCATGAGGTGACGGCCACACCCCCAACATGCAAGGCCACGAGAACCAGAGCCATGTTGGCCAGCATTTCATGCACCTCCTTCAAGGTCTTATCCCCTCTGACTTCCCGGTTTCCGTGCTCGCCCGCAACCGTCACGGCCCGGGCTTCCTCGATCGATTGTTCGAGCAGCCAGCCGCTCAGCGCGGTGCCGGAAAGCGTGACCATGAGTGCCACGATCATCGCGGCGCCGGCCGGGTTGTGCCCGAGATGGCGTCGCTCGCGCCCGTGCAGCATGTCCCCGAGATAGGCCAGCGTCGCGGCGGGGCCACGCACGAATTGCGTGAAACGGGCATGGCGGCTGCCAACGAAACCCCAGATCAGGCGAAGGGCAAGCAACGCCGCCACCGCGTAACCGGCCGCCTCGTGAAGCGGCTGCACCTCGTCCGCCGCGAGCCATGCCACTGCAAAGGCGGCAACCAGACCCCAGTGAGAGCTGCGCACCAACGGATCCCAGACCAGCACCGTGCGCGTAGTATCGGCGACGTCCTGAATGCCGTCACCCTTCATCATCTCAGTCATGTTTGTGCTCTCTGCCCTCACGGGAGCGCCGATCATCTCCGTCCTTGTATTCGATCTCGATCACCTGAAGCGTGCCGGGATCGACCGTCACCTCGATGCGGCGTCCTTCCCGGTCTGTGCCTTTTATCTCGTAGCAGCCGTCGTCGATTTTGATGCGCCGCACCACCCATCCGTTTTCTTCCGCGAGCCGCACTACCGCGCTTCTTGGCTGCCAATCTGCCAGCGGCACGGCACAGTCGTCGCCGGCAAGTGCAGCCCCGGACGGAAGGGCCGCGAGAAAGGTCAGAATTGTCAGCGATCTCTTCATGGACCACACTCCGTATAACGGCCATTGGATGACATTCTGCGCCACGAACCTGACGGGATGCTGAAGCCCGGGGCGTCCCGCCATCAGCTTTGCGTCAGCCTGGATCGCCATAATGGCCAGAGGCAAACGAGTAGGAAGATCATGCGGATCCTGCTGATCGAGGATGATACCGTTCTGGGTGCCGCCGTGCGGGACCAGATCGCCGCGGGTGGCCAGTCGGTGGATTGGGTCACGCGTCTGGACGCGGCCGGCGATGCGATGGCCGGCACCGGCTATGATCTGGTATTGCTGGACCTCATGCTGCCCGACGGACGCGGCATCACCTTCCTTCGGTCGCTGCGCACCAGCGGCGACGTGACGCCGGTGATCATCCTGACCGCGCTGGACCAGATTTCGGACCGGATCGAAGGTTTGAACGCCGGTGCCGACGACTATCTGGTGAAGCCCTTCGATCTGGCCGAGCTTTCCGCGCGGATCGGCTCGGTCGCGCGGCGCTATAGCGGCAATCCCAACCCGATCATCGTCCACGGCGCGCTTGCCGTCGACCTTGCCTCGCGCAGCATCCGCCGCGACGGCCGGCCGGTGCAGCTCACCGCACGTGAATGGGCACTGTTCGAGGCGTTCCTCACCCGCCCGGGGCATCTTCTGTCCAAGGCACAGCTTGAGGAAAAGCTTTATGCCTTCGATACGGAGGTGGAAAGCAACACCATCGAGGTCCATGTCAGCCGGCTGCGCAAGAAGCTGGGCGCCGAGGTGATCGAGACCGAGCGCGGGTTGGGCTACCGGCTAGGTTCGCCATGACGATGCCACGCAGCCTTCAGATGCGGTTGGGGGTGTCGCTGGGTATCCTTCTGACGCTTCTGTGGATCGCGGCCGCCGCCGTCACGGCGGTCATGCTGCGGCACGAGATGGACAGGATCTTCGACTCGTCGCTACAGGAGGCGGCGCAGCGCCTGCTGCCGCTGGCCGCTGTCGAGATCGTCGGACGTGAGGAGGAAGGTGTGACACAACACCTTGCCGACCTGCGCGACCACGACGAATTCCTCACCTATATCGTGCGCGATGACGAAGGGCGAATTCTTCTGCAATCGCATGAGGCCGATCCCGCCATCTTCCCTGAATGGGACGGGCCGGGCTTTCGCACGACCGCAACCCATCGCCTGTATGGCGAGGACGCCCTCCAAGGCACGATCCGCCTCACGGTCGCCGAGCCGCTTGCCCATCGCGCGGCGGCGGCACGCGATGTCTGGGCGGGCCTGGGGTTGCCGTTGCTGGTATTCATCCCTGCCGCACTGTTGGCGATCGTATTGACTGTCCGCTCGGGTCTGGCCCCGTTGCGCCGCTACCGCGACCGGCTGGCCGCGCGTTCGCCGCGCGACCTCGCCCCCGTCGCCTGCGACGATCTTCCCGTCGAGGCCGCCCCGGTGGGGGCGGCGATCAATGTGCTTCTGGCGCAACTCAAATCCACATTCGAGGCCGAACGCACCTTCGCCGCCAACGCAGCGCATGAATTGCGAACACCGCTCGCAGGCGCAATCGCGCAGGCCCAGCGGATACAGGTAGAAACGAAAGATACCGGTGCCGGCCACAGGGCCGCCGAGATCGAGGCTTCTCTGAAGCGGCTGGCCCGGATCGCGGAACGGCTTCTGCAACTGGCCCGAGCAGAAGGCGGGCGGTTACGGCTCGATCACCTATCCGATCTTCGCATCACCGCCCGTCTGGTCGTGGACGATATCGAGAGGACAGCACCGAACCGGATCGCGCTCGCCCTGCCGGAGCACCCGGTAATGTCCGACCTCGACCCCGATGCGTTTGGCATCATCGGCCGCAACCTCATTGAGAACGCCCTGCGGCACGGCGCATCTGACAAACCGATCACGGTAAGCCTCAGTGAGGACGGCACGTTCCGCGTCGCCAATGACGGCCCCGTCGTGCCCGCCGAGGCGCTTGGCCGGCTGACCCGTCGTTTCGAGAGGGGGGCAGCCAAAACGGAAGGTAGCGGGCTTGGCCTTGCCATCGTCGCCGGCATTGCGGACCGGATTTCGTCAAAGCTCACCTTGCAATCGCCGAGGCCGGGAAGCTCGTCCGGCTTTGAGGCGATCGTGGTTCTCCCGATAGCTTCACGGAAGCTGAGCAAGGCTGCCGGCTGCTCTGCCCCCTCGAAACTGGATCGTTTAGAGCTGGAGTTTTCGGCTAACCTTCCCCGGCTGGGACAGGAGCTGAAAACGATGAAGGCATCGAAGTTCACGGAAGCGCAGAAGGCGTTCATTCTGAAGCAAGGCGAGGAAGGCACGTCGGTTGCCGAGATCTGTCGGAAGGCTGGGATCGGCCAGTCGACCTATTTTGCCTGGAAGAAGAAGTATGGCGGGCTGCTGCCCGACGAGATGCGGCGGTTGAAGCAGCTTGAGGACGAGAACGCGCGGCTAAAGCGGATCGTGGCGGACCTGACGCTCGACCGGCAGATGTTGCAGGATGTTGTGCGGCGAAAGCTCTGAAGCCGGCGCGGTCGCGTGAACTGGTTCGCGGGATGTGTGCAGACTGGGCGGTTTCGATCCGTAGGGCATGTGGGGCCTTGCGATTTGACTGCTCGAGCTACCACTACAAATCCCGCCGCACCGATCCGGCAGAGCTGAAACGGCGGATCCGGGAGATCTGTGAGACGCGTGTGCGCTATGGCTATCGCCGCGTTTACGTTGTCCTAGACCGGGAGGGCTGGGAGGTCAGCATTAAGATGGTCTATAACGTTTACAAAGCCTTGGGACTGCAGCTGCGGAACAAGACCCCAAAACGGCGGGTGAAGGCCAAGTTGCGTGACGACCGTGCGGAAGCCGTCGGGCCGAATGATGTATGGGCCATGGATTTTGTCCATGACCAACTGGCCTTGGGTAAAAAGCTGCGGATCCTAACCATTGTCGACACCCATTCCCGCTATTGCCCCGCCACGGACGTGCGGTTCCAATATCGCGGCGAGGACGTGGTCACGACGCTGGAACGGATCTGCACAAAAGTCGGCTACCCGAAGACAATCCGGGTCGACAACGGCAGCGAATTCATCTCGCGCGACCTGGATCTCTGGGCCTACGCCAAGGGCGTGACGCTCGACTTTTCACGCCCCGGCAAGCCGACAGACAACGGCTTCATCGAGGCTTTCAATAGTAAGCTCAGGTCCGAATGCCTGAACGCGCACTGGTTCATGAGCCTTGCGGACGCGGCCGAAAAGCTGGAGGATTGGCGCAGACACTACAACGATGATCGACCCCACAGCGCCATCGGATACAACGTCCCGAGCGCGCTGCACTTTCCCGACGGCGTCACCAGCCCGCCGCCGTGACAAAGGCCGGAAACTCCGGCTTTAGATGGTCCAAAATTGGTAGGCAGGGCA
>NZ_KQ955209.1:483948-620429 GCF_001546115.1 Paracoccus aminovorans | reverse complement strand
CTTGTCGGAGTCATAGCCGCGATCGGCCAGCAGGATGCAAGGCTCCGGCAGGTTGTCGTCCATGACCAGATCAAAGCCCAGGTAGTCCGATGTCTGGCCCGGCGTGATGTCCGACCTCATTGGCAGCCCGGCAGCATTGACGCGCAGGTGGACCTTGGTCGTGAAACCACCTCTTGAACGGCCAAAACCCTGTCTTGGAGTCCCCCTTTTGCGCCCGCTGCCTGATGATGGGCGCGGATCACGGTGCTGTCGATCATCTGGAGCGCATCCGGCACGATCCGACTTTCGTTCAGCGCTTCGAGGATCTGCTCCCACAACCCCGCCAGGGTCCAGCGCCGGAACTGGCGGTAGACACTGGACCACTTCCCGAACTCTTCTGGGAGGTCGCGCCAAGGAGAGCCGGTCCGCGCGATCCAGAAAATCCCATCAAGAACAAGGCGGTGATTTGCGGGCTTGCGCCCGTTCGGGGCGCGCACGGCCAGAATGAAGCGCTCATGAAACGCCCATTCCTCGTCCGACATCAGGTCTCGTGCCAAGCTGGTCTCCATTGCAGGTACCAGCTTGAATCACGATCAGGCCACCCTGTGAATCCCTTTTGTCAACACCACCTAGCGATACATGCCGCTCACCCTCCGAGGCAACATTCAGCCTCTGGCTGTTCAGCATGACCGAGACCGAGCTTGCCAGCATCGCCGCCGCTGCCAGTGCCGGGCCGATCAGGCCGAAGGCGGCGGCGGGCAGCATCAGCGCGTTATAGACCAGCGCCAGCGCGAGGTTCTGCCGCGCGATCCAGCCGGTGCGGCGCGACAGCGCGATGGCCTCGGCCACGCGCGTCAGCCCGCCCGACATCACGACCACCGCCGCCGTTTGCGCCGCCGCCGAATGCGCCTCGGCCACCGAGATGCCGCAATCGGCGGCGGCAAGCGCGGGTCCGTCGTTCACCCCGTCGCCGACGAAGGCCACCGGGCGCGGCAAGCCGCGCAGCAGGTCCGCCTTTCCCGCCGGGGTGCAGTCATGCGATACCGCCTCCGCCGGCAACCCCAGCCGGGCGGCGAGCGCCAGCGCCGCAGGCGCGCCGTCGCCGGTGGCCATGTGCAGGGCGATGCCCCGCGCCCGCAGGTCCGCCACGACCCCCGCTGCCTCGGGGCGCGGCGTATCGGCCAGCGCGATCCGCCCGACCTCACGCCAGTCGCGCCGGACGGTCAGCCATGTGCGCCCCAATGCGTCGGGCTGCCCGGCAGAGCCGACCTCGACAAGACGCCCGGCCGTATCTTCGGCCTCGGCGCCGCGCGGCAGGCGCTGGCCACCCGGCCCGGCCTCGCCGCCATGGGCGGCGACGATGGCACGGGCGATGGGATGGCTGATCCCGGTCTCGGCCAGAGCGGCCAGTTCCAGCAGTTGCGCATTGTCGAAGCCCGCAGCCGGGCGCAATTCCGCCACCTGCGGACGGCCCGTGGTCAGCGTGCCGGTCTTGTCGAAGACGATGGCGCGCAGATGGCCCAGCACCGCGAAGGCGTCGGGATCGCGCAGCCGCATTCCCCGTGCGGCGGCGGTCTGCGCCGCCCGCATCTGCGCCAGCGGCAGGGCGATGGACAGGGCGCAGGGGCAGGCCGCGACCAGCAGCGTCAGCCCGCGCATCAGCGCCGCCTCGGGTCCCGACCCAAGGCCATAGGCCAGCAGCGCGGTCAGCGCCGCCAGTGCGGGGATCGCCAGCGACAGCCGCCCCGCCCAGCGGTCCGGGGCGGTCGGTCGCGTGCCGCGCCGGGCGATCTCCAGCGCGATGGCACCGCCCATGCGGTCGATCTCGCGATCCCCGAAGCGGCGCTCCACCCGCAGTACCAGGCGGCGGCCGAGGTTCAGCGCGCCCGCCTCGATCCGGTCGCCCGGCCGGACCGCGACCAGCGCGGATTCGCCGGTCAGGACGGCGCGGCTGATATCGCTTTCGCCCGACAGCACCACCCCGTCCATACCGACCGGTGCGCCCGCATCGACGGCGACGAGGCTGCCGACGGGGATCCCGGCGCAGGGCCGTTCCCGCCAGCCGGCACCGGTTTCGACCAGCGCGGTCTCGGGCGTGGCCTCCTCCATCGCGCGCAGGGCATCGACGGCGCTGCGCCGGGTCGCGGTATCGACCAGCCGCCCCAACAGCAGCAGCGTGATCAGCATGGTGGCGGTGTCGAACCAGACCTCGGCCCGGCCCTGCGCCAAGGACCAGACCGACACCGCGCAGGCGGCCAGCGCGCCAAGGCTGATCAGCAGGTCCATCCCCGGCGCGCGCAGCAGGACCGAGCGCCAGCCCATCCACAGGATGCCCGACCCGGCCCAGAACACCACCGGCAGCGCGAAAACCCAGGAGGCGAAGGCCAGCCACCAGGCCACGCCCGGCGGCAGCACGGTGAAATAGATCACCAGCGCCGGAACCATCGACCACATGCCGGCGAAGATGGCCACGGCAAGGCGGATGCCGAGGCGGTGCAGATCGCGCCCCATCGCGGCGGAAATCTCTTCGGGGCGGTGGCGGGCGGCCATGCGATAGCCCGCCTTCGCGACCGCCGCCGCCAGAACCTCGCGGCTGGCCCGGCTTTCGTCCCAGTCGATGAGTGCCGAGGCGGTCAGGTAATGCACCCCCGCTGCCCGGACGCCGGGCAGCGCCCTGAGCCGCCCCTCCAGCCCGCGCGCGCAACCCGCGCAGGCCAGCCCGTCGATGCCGAACAGCTGCCGGGTCATTCGAGCGGCGTCGGGCCGACGGGAAGCTCGGGCGCTCCGACGGGCCGTTCGGGATCCGGAGTGCCGACACCAAGAAGCACGCCATCCACCTTCTGACCGTAATAGATCTGATCCCCGTCATGGAAGCGCTGGCGGGTTTCCTCGATGGTCATGTCGCCCTGCCGCGCATCTTTCGGGCGCTCGTGACTGTTGACGAAGGCGGCCACGTCCCAGGCGTCCTGGTCGCTCAGCTTGCCGGGCTGCGACAGGGGCATGTTGTTCTTGACAAAGGCCGCCGCCGTATCGATCCGCGCCATGCCCGCGCCCCAGTTATAGCTGTTCGGGCCCCAGAGCGGCGGAAAGACGATGCGACCGTTGGCATCGGTCTGGCCATGCCCGTCTGGGCCGTGGCAGACGGCGCAATTGGCGGCAAAGACCCCGGCCCCGCGCTCGGGCGAATAGCCCAGGTCGGTCTTGGCCACCTTGCCAAAGCCGTTCCCGTCCATCGGCACATTGGTCGGCGCGCCGGTGGCAAGCCAGTAGAAATAGCTTTCGAGGTCGCGATAGACGTCGCTGCCATGCGGCGGCGGGCCACCCGCCACCGAGTGCTGGGCATTCATCGAGAAGGTGAAGCAGCCCATCACCCGGTCTTCCATGGTGTTGATCTGGTCGTTCTTCTTGCGATACATCGGATAGCGCGTCCAGGCCGCCCACATCGGCGCCGACAACGGCTGGCGCCCGCCGTCCAGGTGACAGTTCGAGCAGGCCAGCCCGTTGCCGACATATTCCCCGGCATTGGTCGAGGTGTTCATGAAGATGTCCCGGCCCCGTTTGACCGCCTCGCCGAAGGGGCTGTCGGGGATATCCGCATCGGAGGGCGGCTGGAAATAGTCGCTCTGCGTCATGTTCTCGACCGTCTCGCGCCCGCTGATCCAGCCGGGCACCCAGCCGCTTTCCAGCGCCAGCGCGCCCAGGGCGACCAGCGCCAACCCGCCGCCCGCCGCAAGGATCAGCCGTTTCGCGCTGCGGCCCTGGCCCGCATCCTCTTGATGTTCAGAGCTCATCCCCGCCCCCTTCGATCCTTGCCATCGCCTTCTGCTCGACCGCCGGAACGGCCGGAAGCGAGGCGAGATAGTCCGCGACCGCGCGGCGGTCGGATTCCGGCAGCGCCCTGGAGATGCGGTCCATCAGCCCCAGCGGCGAATTGTTGCGATGCCCGCCCGCCCACGCGGCCAGCTGGCTGGCCAGATAGGCGGGCTGCTGCGCCGCCAGTGCCGGGAAATCCGCCCCGACACCAAAGCCCGACGGGCCATGGCAGCTGAAGCAGGCCGGAACACCCAGGCTCCAGTCGCCTTGCAGCGCGATCCGTTCGCCCCGCGCCAGATCGCCGCCAAGCGCGGGCCGCGCGGTCGAATCCACGCGCAGGCCCGCGTAATAGGTGGCTACTCCCTCGATCTCGAAGTCGCTCAACTCCTTCGCGACAAAGCTCATTTGCTCGTTCTGGCGCTCGCCCGCGCGGAAATCCCGCAGCTGCTTGACGATATAGCCCTGCGACAGCCCGGCAAGGCGCGGCGTGCTCTCGGCCCCCTGCCCCAGCCCGCCGTGGCAGCTGGCACAGGACCAGACATCGCCCTTGCCGGCGAAGATCAGGTCCGAGATCGCGGGATCCGGCCCGGCCTGCGCCATCGCCGGCATGGCGGGCTGCGTGGGCAGGCCCGGCACCAGCCCGGCCAGTTCCGCGCCACCCTGCCAACTGCCGCTGCCCGCATGGGCATCGCGCAGTTCCCCGACCTGATCGCGTCCCAGCGTGGCATCGGCGCCGCCGAAGCGGCCCGCGACGTAAGAGGCAAGCTGCGCCACCTCGTCGTCGTCCAGCGCGGCGGCAAAGCTGGGCATGTGGCCGTCGAAGGTAAAGCCCTTGACCCGGATCGGCCCGTCGATGCCGCGCAGCATGATCTGCGCCACGACCTCGGGCCCGGCCTTGGCGAATTCCGAATCCTGCAGGGGTGGCACCGCCAGCCTGACACCGACGCCGTTCGGCTGGTGGCAGGTCGAGCAATTGGCCAGGAACAGCGCCGCGCCGCCCTCGGGCGCGTCATGGGCCGCGACCTCGTCGGCCGCGCGTTCCCCTTGCGCCACGCTATAGCTGCTCTGATCCTGGAACAGCAGCGCGGTGCCCCAGACGCCCAGGGCCAGCGCGATCCAGATCACCAGCAGCGGCACACGGTTATGGCTTTCCCAAGGCTCGAAATCCTCGCCCGGCTTCACGTTCCTGCTTGCGGTCTGCTTGCTGGTCCTGGTCACGATCCGCTCTCCTTGCGGGCATAGCCGTCGTCGCGCAGGGCGTCCTCGGGGATCGGATAGGTCCGGTCCAGCGCCAGCAGATAGGCGGTCAGGTCCAGCGCCTCGGGCCGGGCGACGACGACGCCGCTCTCGGGGCCGAAGCCCTCGGGCAGCACGACCACCGTATCCTCGGGCCCGGCTTCCGCCTTTTCCTCGAACAGATAGGGATAGGCCGGCATGATCGACCAGCCGAAGATCGCGCGCGGCTGATAGAGATGGGTCAGGTGCCAGCTTTCCGAGGGCAGCCGCACGCCCACGTTCAGCAGGTCCGGCCCGGTGCGCATGGTGCCAAGCTGGTGCGGCCGGTCGAAGACGTAATCGCCCGCGACCGAGGGACGGCCCCAGCCCCGTTCCACATCCGGGGCTTGATCGGGCGAGCGCGGCTGCTGGCTGTGGCAATAGACGCAGCCGAGGCTGACATATTGCTTGCGGCCACGGCTCTCCTGCTCGGAATAGGGGCGCAGCCCCTCGGGGACGGTGCGCTGCGCCATCTGGATGCCGGGCGCGATGACCAGCATCAGCGTCGCGAACGCCAAGATGCCGAAGGCGATGAGGACAAGGGGAAGGTAGCGGTTCATTCTGCTGCCACCGCGCTTTGGGCGATCGCGCGCGGCTTGCGCAGGATGCCGATGACGTTGATTGCGAAAAGGATATGGCCCAGCGTCATCATCGTGCCGCCGACCGAGCGGGCCTCGAGCCAAGGCTTGGTCAGGATCACGCTTTCCGCAAAGCTGCGGGTCGCGTCCAGCATGGCCAGCCCTTGCAGCAGGCCGCCGATGGTCAGCGCGAAGAAGTAGATCGCAAAGCCCAGGACCACCAGCCAGAAATGCAGCCGGATCAGGCCGGGATGGGCGAAGTCGCGCCCCACCATGCGCGGCATGATGTGATAGGCCGCGCCGAACATCACGATGGAGACGAAGGCATAGGCGCCCAGATGCGCGTGACCGACGGTGTAATGGGTGAAATGGGTGATGGTGTTGACCGAGCGCAGCGCCTCGATCGAGCCCTGGAACGAGGCCAGCGTATACATCACCGCCCCGAACGAGATGAAGCGCAGCGGCAGCGATTCCTTCAGCGCCCACAGGTTGCGCGCGACGGTGACATGCTGGTTGATCGCCACCGCGATCACCGGGATGAACATCATCACCGAATGCACCACCGACAGCGTGACCACCCAGGTCGGCAGCGGCCCGCCGATCAGGTGGTGGATGCCGACCTGACTGTAGAACAGCGCCAGCCCCCAGAAGCCGATCAGCGACAGCGAATAGGAATAGATCGGCTTGCCGATGATCTTGGGGATGAAGTAATAGGCCGTCCCCACCCCCAGCGGCGTCAGCCACAGGCCCAGCACGTTATGGGCGAACCACCAGTTCACCGTCGCCTCTTCGACCCCGTAATGGATGCCGGGCAGGTTGGCGATGAAGAACAGGCAGGGAAACCAGACCATCGCGGCCAGGAAATACCAGCCGGTGACATAGATATGGTCCACCTCACGCGCGCGGGCGGTCTTGACCAGCGGCACCACGAAGAAAACGCCGGCCAGCACCAGCAGCGTGTCGAGCTGCCAGGGAAATTCCAGCCATTCCTCGCCATCGGTCCAGCCCTGCGAGAAGGCCAGCGCGCCCAGCGCCACGCCGATGTTCCAGATCCAGAAGCCGATCACCGGCAGCTGCGGCGCGCGCAGCGGCGTGCGGAAGATGCGCGGCAGGATCCAGAACATGCAGGCGATGCCGATCTGCGACAGCCAGCCATAGGCGACCAGGTTCAGATGCAGCGCCCGCATCCGCCCGAAGGTCAGCGGCGCCGCCTGATTCAGCCAGTCGGGCCAGTGCAGCTTCAGCGAGGCGATGACCCCGAAGGTCGAGCCCAGCACCAGCCAGAAAATCGCCCCCAGGATCAACAGCCGCACGGGCCGGGCCGAGACCCTGTCGATGCCGGTCGTGTCGAACAGATGGGTGCCGTCCGTATCGGGCCCGTCCGCGCCGCCCTTGCCGAAGACCGTCGCGGCATGGGCGCGGTCCAGCGCGAACTGCCTCGTGGCGATGGCCCAGATGAGAAAACTCAGGGCCAATAGCGAAACGACAAAGCTCAGGCCCAGCAAAAGGCCCATCGTGATCGGCATGTCTCCCCCCGTGCGTGCCGGTGAATCCGTGGCGGGTCGGGAGCGGCCGGTCAGGGACTCACGCGAATCTCGTGCGTCAGGCCCCTATCGGCAACGAAGCTTAAGACAGGCTTAAGCCCCAGGCGCCGCAAGCGGGGCCTCCCGGCCTGGACCGGCGGCGGCGCCCGACAACGGCGCCCAACAACGGCGCCCGGACCAAAAGCCAGACCATCGCTAGGCCCCCATCGTCGTCCTTGCGCGCTGGACCAGCCCGCGCAACTCGTCGAGGCTGTATTGGCCAAAGGCGCCCTCGTCGCCGGCGACGAAAGTGGGGGTGCCCACCAGGCCCATATGCTCGGCCAGCATGCCGCTCATGGAAATGTGCCGCTCGACCGGTTCGGCCGCCATGTCGCGCTCCAGCCGGGCGGTGTCCAGGCCGACCTCGCGCGCGGCGCGCGTCGTGGCCTCTTGTGTGACCCGGCCCTTGGTGCGGAACAGCGCGGTATGGAACTGCCAGTATCGGCCCTGATGCAGCGAGGCGAGAGAGGCACGGGCCGCGAATTCGGAATCCTCGCCAAAGACCGGCCACTCGCGAAACACCACCCGCAGCTTCGGGTCCGAGGTGATCAGCCGGTGCATCGGCTCGACCATCTTGCGGCAGAACGGGCAGTTGTAGTCGAAGAACTCTGTCAGGGTGATGTCACCTTTCGGGTTGCCGAGGACCGGCGCAGCGGGATCGCGCTCCAGCGCCTTGCGCAGATCGTCCGGCATCGGATTGCCGCGCTCTTGCGCAAGGGCGGACCGGCCCAGGATCGGCAGCGACAGCAGGCTGGCACCTGCAAGGATGATGTTTCGGCGTTGCATTGCATTTCCTTCTTGTTTTCCGGACCCGGCAGGGGCGCCGGGCGGCAATGGCGGCTGGAATGGCCCGCGTGTCCTTGCCGGCCCGGATCAGGACGCGCGCCGGGCCTCGGCGATGGCGCGGCGCAGGCGGGTCTCGTCCAGCGCGCCGGGATAGATTCTCTCTCCGATGATGAAGGCGGGCGTGCCCTGCAAACCCAGTTCGGCGGCCTGCCTGCCATTGCGCGCCAGAAGCCCGTCCCATTTGCCGCGCTCGGCGCGATAGGCGGCCAGCGCCGCGTCGGTGTCGATGCCGCCATCGCCCAGCACCTGCCGGACCTGGTCCTCTGTCAGTTTGGCGTCGGTCGCCATCAGCGCCTCGTGCGCCTGTTCGTATCCGCCCGTCGAGGCCGCGCCGAGGACAAGCTGGCTGGCCAGAACCGAGGGCGCACCGAAGATCGGCCAGTCCTTCATCAGCAACCTGATATCGCCCTCGTCGCCGACCACGCGGGTCAGCATCGCATGGCCCATCTTGCAGTAGGGACATTGGTAGTCGAAATATTCGACGATGGTCAGCGCACCCTTTGGGTTGCCCAGGACCGGGTTGTCGGGGTCGTGCAGAACGTCCTCGATGGTCATTTCCGCCGTCCCGGTTCCGCGGCCGCTGCCCCACAGGACCGCCCCGCCCAGAATCCCCGCAAGCCCGGCCCCCGCGGCCCCGGCCAGCATGTCGCGTCGGGTGATGCTCATGTCGTTCCTCCTGTCTGATCGGTTGCAGCCATGGCCGGTTGCGGTGGCGGCTGGCCCGGCGGCACGGTGCCCTTGCCGGATTCCGCCTGCGCCTCGCGGGTGAAGCCGTAACCCGCCGCGCCCATGGCGACGGCATGGCGCATCGTCTTGTTGCCGGGCCGCACCGGATAAAGGTGGCGGGCATGGGGATCGACGATGATCATGCGCGGCGTCTCGTTGGTCCGGTCATCCAGCAGTTGCCGCGCCTTGCCCCCGGTCAGCAGGGTGGGCTCGACGGCGGGGATATGATGGCCCTCGTCTTCCATCGCACCATGTAGGGCCGCCACTTCGGGGCTGACGGCGGGCGGCGGCTCGGTGGGTGCCAGCAGCCGCGCGCCCGCCCATGCGGGTCGTATCGGATTCATCTGGAATCTCCTACCGCTTGCCCGATCATCCGGGTCAGGGCGGCGCGAGAGATCTCGCCAGTATGCGCCGCGACCAGCCGCCCCCTGGCGTCGAAGACCAGCGTCGAGGGCAGGCCGACCGCACCAAGCGCGCCCATCAACCGGCCATGCGGATCGCGGATCATGCCCTGGTCGGGCAGCTTCTCGGCTGCCAGAAAGGCCCGGACCTGTCCGGCATCCTCGCCCTGATTGGCAAAGACGAACTCGACGCCGGGGGTATGGGCGGCCAGATCGGTCATCATCGGCATCTCGCGCCGGCAGGGCGGGCACCAGGTTGCCCAGAGGTTCAGCACCACCGGCCGGTGGCGACCCGCCAGTTGCACCCCACGCCCGTCCAGCGCAATCAGCTTTTCCTCGGGCAAGGCAACCGGCGGGCGCGTCAGGGCATTGGTCACCGCCAGATGCGCCGCCATCGCCACCGCACCGCCCAGAGCCAGCGGCAGCGCCGCGCCCCGCGCCTTGCGCAGCAGCGCCACCAGCAGGACGGCGCCGCCGCCGGCCCAACCTGCGGCGGGCAGGAAACCGCCCTGCCATAGCTTCAGCGCATCCAGCGGATGGGCGGCGAATACGGGCCAGTTCGCGGCGACGAAGCCCATGCGCGCAGCGACGATCCAGGCCAGCACGGCAAAGCCCGCCCATCGCGCCGCATCGCCTTTTTGCAGCCGCGCCATGATCTCGACCACCATGAAGAACAGAAGCAGCCCCACGACGGCCGCGAAGCGCGCACCGTCGAAGACCAGCGGCCCTATCGAGACCGCATTCACCGGGCGATCTTTCCGATGGATGCCAGCAGCGCGGCACTGTCCATCTTGCCCACCAGACGGCTGCCCTGCGCCTCGGCGCGGGCCGCGTCGAGGAAGATCATCGTCGGCGGCCCGGCAGCGGCCAGATCCTGCATCAGCCCCTGCGCCTCGGCGTTGAAAGTGCTGACGTCCAGCTTGATCGCCGCCACGTCGGCCAGCGCGGCATGGACCGCCGGGTCGGCCAGCGGCCCGCGTTCGATGGCGCGGCAGGTCACGCACCAGTCGGCGGTCAGATAGAGCAGCGCCGGTTCGCCACTGGCCGAGGCCAGTGCCTGATCCAGCCCCTCGCGGGTGGTGACCTCGGCAAATTGCGCTTGCGTCTGCAGAGGGGCCGCTCTGCCCGCCAGCGGCGCCAGCGGGCGCAGCAGATCCTGCGCCCCAAGTGCCGCACCAAGGCCCTGCATCAGCCCGGCGAACAGCAGCAACACGCCCAGCGCCGCGCCAAACCGGCGGTTGCGCGAGGCATCGCCCTCCAGCCGGTCCAGCGCACCCAGAAACACCGCCGTCCCGACCAGCAGCGCGGCCCACAGCGCCAGCGTGACCGGCCCCGGCAGCACCCGCCCCGCCAGCCAGATCGCAAAGCCCAGAAAGATCACCCCGAAGGCGCGCTTCGCGCCCTCCATCCAGCGGCCGCTGCGGGGCAGGATACGCGGGCCGAAGGCCCCGATTGCAAGCAGCGGCAGCCCCTGCCCCAGCCCCAGCGCGAACAGCGCCGCCGCCCCCAGCATCACGTCGCCGGTCTGCGCGATGTAGAGCAGCGCCCCGGCCAGCGGCGCGGTCACGCACGGCCCGACGATCAGCGCCGAGGTGAAGCCAAGCAGCATCGCACCGCCAAGCGAGCCGCGCCTGCCCGCCACCCGGCCAAGGCGGTTTTGCAGGGCCAGCGGCATCTGCAATTCGTAAAAGCCGAACATCGACAGGGCCAGCGCGACGAAGATCACCGCGATCACGCCGATGGCCATGGGCGATTGCAGCGCCATCTGCAAATTCGCCCCCGACCATGCCGCGGCGATACCCAGCAGCCCGAAGGCCGCCGCCATAGCCAGCACATAGGCCCCCGTCAGGGCCAGACCGCGCCGGGCGGTCAGGGTCTTGCCCTGCCCGGCCAGCATTCCTGCAACAATGGGGAACATCGGAAAGACGCAAGGGGTGAAGGCCAGCAGCAGTCCGAAGCCCAGGAAGCCCGCAATCACCAACACCCCGCCACCGCGCGCGGCCAGCCCCTGCACCAGCCCCTGATCCTGCGCCAGCACCAGCCCGGACGGTGTGCCGGCCGCTGCGCCGGCCTCTCGGGAACTTGTCGCCCGGGGGCTCCAGCCCGGCGCGCTGGCGACGGCATCATCCGCCAGCACCGTGCCGTCGCCGTCCAGCCGCACGCTCTGCGGGGCATAGCAGATGCCGTCCTGCTGGCAGCCCTGCCAGTGCAGGGTGACCGGCTGGCCCGCATGCGCAAGCTTCGCGGTGACATCCTGGCGATAGATCTGGCCCTCGCCGAAATAGGGATCCTCATGGTTCTCGCCCTCGGGCAGGGACAGCGGCAGACTCTGCCCCCCGGCATCCGCCGCGAAACTGCTGCGATAGAGGTAGTAGCCCTCGGCAATGCGCCAGTTCAGGACCAGCGTGCCATCCTCGGCTTCACTGACGCGCAGCGCAAAGGCGTCCTCGGGTTGCAGGGGTTGCGCCTGCGCCGCCGTCAGGAAACCGGCAAGCAGCCACAGGGCAGAGATCAGGAAAGCAAACATTCTCGTCATCATGCCGGGCTGGCTAGAGACGCCACCTTAAGCCCAGCTTAAGCTTCATCGACGAATGCGTGATCCATCACGCCGAAGGAAACACGCCATGCGCCTGCTGATTGTCGAGGATGACCCGGTCCTGTCCGACGGGCTTGCCGTCGGGCTGGGCCTGTCGGGCTTCACCGCCGATGCGGTGGGCACGCTGGCCGATGCCCGCGCGGCGCTGGCGACCGGCGGCTTCGCGGGCATGGTCCTCGACATCATGCTGCCCGATGGCTCGGGGCTGGACCTGCTGGCCGAACTGCGCGCGGCGGGCGAACGCTTGCCGGTGCTGCTGCTGACCGCCCGCGACCGGGTGCGCGACCGGGTCACGGGGCTGGATGCGGGGGCGGACGACTACCTGGGCAAGCCCTTCGATCTGGAGGAACTCGCCGCGCGGCTGCGCGCCATGCTGCGCCGGCAGGAAGGCCGCGCGGCGGCGGTGATCGAATGGAACGGGCTGCGGTTGGACCCGGCGACGCAGACGGGACGGGTCGGCGAGCGCGAGCTGCGCTTTTCCCGGCGCGAATTCGCCGTCCTGCACGCGCTGGCCGAGCATCCCGGCCGCATCCTGTCCAAGACGCAGCTGGAGGAACGCCTCTATGGCTGGCAGGAGGAGGTCGAAAGCAATGCCGTCGAGGTCCATATCCACCACCTGCGCGCCAAATTGGGCCGGGACTTCATCCAGACCCTGCGCGGGGCGGGATATCGGCTGGCAGACAGGGGACACGAGGCATGAGTTCGATCCGCAGGCGGCTGCTCATCATCCTGCTGGCCGGAACCGGGGCGATCTGGCTCTGCGCCGTGATCTGGATCCAGCAGTCGACCCGCACCGAGGTCGGCCATGTGCTGGACCGGCGCCTGCAGGAATCGGCGCAGATGGTCGCCTCGCTGATCCGCCGCAACGGCGGCATCGCCGGGCCGGACGCGGCGTCGCTGGTGGACGACGCCCCCGCCCTGCCCGATACCGGGCACCACGACTTCGCCCGCCAGCTGATCTGTCAGGTCTGGGGCTTCGACGGTCAGCTGAAAAGCGAATCCGACGGCGCGCCTTCCGGGCAACTCGCCGAGCAGGAAGGCTTCAGCGAGCGCACGGTCGATGACGAGGTCTGGCGGGTCTATACCCATGTCGATGCGGATCTGGGCATCCGCGTCATGGTCGGTGATGCCCGTTTCATGCGCGAGCGGCTGGTGCATGGCGTGGCGATGGGGCTTCTGGCCCCGGCCATGCTGATCCTGCCGCTGCTGGCGGCGCTGATCTGGCTGGCCGTGCGCAGCGGGCTGGCGCCGATGGACCGGCTGGCGCAGGCGCTGTCGCGCCGCCCGGCGACCGACCTCAGCCCCTTGGGAGAAACCCGCGCGCCCGCGGAACTGCGCCCGATGATCGAGGCGCTGAACGGGCTCTTCCACCGCGTCGAGGGCTTGCGCGAGCGCGAGCGCAGCTTCACCGCCTTTGCGGCGCATGAGCTGAAGACCCCGCTGGCCGGGCTGAAGACCCAGGCGCAGATCGCGACGCTGGCCCCCGATGCCGCGACCCGCGACCGGGCGCTGGTGCAGATCGCGCAGGGTGTGGACCGCACCGATCGCATGGTGCGCCAGCTTCTGGACATGACCGCGACCGAGAACCCCATCGACAGCACCGCCCCGGCCGAGGATGGTGCGAAGATCCTTGCCGATGTTGCGGCGGCGCTTGGCGGGCTGGCCGGGGCGCGCGGCGTCACCCTGCGGCTGGAAACCGGCGGGGCCGAATGGCGCAGCACGCAGGCGGCGCTGCTGGCCCCGGCGCTGCGCAACCTGCTGGAAAATGCCATTCTCGCCTCGCCCGCCGGCGCCACCGTCGAGGCACGGCTGGCGCGCGACGAAGGCAAGGTCCGCTTCAGCGTGCTGGACCGCGGCCCCGGCATCGCCGAGGCCGACCGGCCCCATGTCACCGAGCGCTTCTATCGCGGCGCGGCCAGCCCTTCGGGCGGCAGCGGATTGGGACTGTCTATCGTTGCCGCGGCTGTCGAGGCGATGGGCGGGGAACTGCGTCTCGCCCCCCGCGAGGGCGGCGGCGAACAGGCCGAGATCATCCTGGCGGGCGAGACGCAAGCCCCGGCCTCGTAGCACCGGGCAGACTGCGCGGGCGGCAATATGCGAGGAGAGTCACCGACGAACCGGGGCTCTCGATGTCACGCCCGGATATATTGCCACCCGGCGGCCTGCCGTTCTGCCAGATGCAGAACCGCCGCAGTCACCGTCTTCAGGCCAGCCGGAGCCTGCAGATCCTTGTTGCGCAGGGTATTGCCGCAAAGCCTGACAAGGCCGTCGGTAGAAGGATCTGGCCGTTCGATCACGGCTGACACCGCCTCGGCATTGACGACAATCTCGCAACGCGCCTGTGGAGCGGCGGCCAACAGGTTGCGAGCATTCGACCGCGCCCGCGCAAGCGATGCCTCGTCGGGGGCGTGGATGACAAGTTGCGGGGGCATGGCTTCTCCTTGGGTGACGGCACTATCGTTTCTCGGTCCTGTTCAATACCGGGCGTCCCTGGGCCTCTTGCCGTTCGGCCAGTCGTTGACCTTGCCGGGGAAATCGGGGCGCGGCATGTGGGTGAAATATTCGGCCACGTCGACCGCATCCTGATCGCTCAGCACGCCGCCCTGTCCCAGTGGCCCGGTCAGGTGCATCGCCGGAGGCATGGCCCATTTCACGAATTGTGCCGCCTTGTAGGTCCGTGCCATGCCCGCGCCGATATTGAAACTTTCCTCGCCCCAAAGCGGCGGGAACAGGATATCGCCAGACTGGTCACTCATCCCCTCGCCATTCGCGCCGTGACATGCCGCGCATTTGGCCGCGTAGATGCGCTTGCCGTTTTCGGGATCGGGCACCAGAGTTTCGTCGATCGGCCCGGCATTGATGATATCGACGGTCTGGCCCTTCGGCACGTCCTGACGCAGCCAGTCCATATAGGCGATCATCGCCTTCATCTCGGGGCCTTCGGGGTCCAGCGGCTTGCCGTTCATCGAGCGCTGGAAGCAGCCGTTGATCCGCATTTCCAGATCGACCTCCTTGCCGGCACGGGGCATCACGCGCGGATAGAAGTTGACGGTGTTGATATATCCGTTCGCAGCGTCGATCTTGCCGTCGCCCAGATGGCAGGAATTGCAGTTCATCGCCGCGCCGACATTGTCGGGCAACAGCCGGGCGGTATCGGCCAGCAGGCGCTTGCCATAGAGGATCTGATCCGCATTGGGCCGGGTCAGGATGTCCTTGTCGGCGGGGACGGTATAGCGGCCGACGGCGTTCCCATCGGCATCGAGGATCGCCATCCCTTGCACCTCGGGCATGTCCGCAGGCGACCCGCGCAGGGCACCCCATCCGCCAAGCGCAAGAACCGCCATCGTGGCGATCAGCAAAACCGGCTTTTTCATTGCTTTGCCTCCGGTGCGTAATGGACGGGTTTATGGGCAAGCTCACGGCGCATGCGGGCGATGTGGCGCCCGGTCACCGCGCTGGCATGGTTGCCCCAGGAATTGCGGATGAAGCTGATCACTTCGGCCAGATCCTCATCGGACAGATGCGCAAAACCCGGCATGGCAAAGGTCATCTGGTGCGCCGGGGTCTCGGGCATGCGGCCACCGGCCATCGTGACCTGAATGAGTGAGCTTGGATCATCCGCGAAGACCATCGAATTGCCCTTGAGCGCCGGATAGATCTCTGCCGCGCCCATGCCGTCGAGGCGGTGGCATTGGGCGCAGTGCTCGACATAGGCGATCGCCCCGGGGGCCGAGAAATCGCCCGCGCGCAGGGCTTCGGTGGTTTCGTCCGGCTGCGGCTGCCAAGTCTCGCGTCCCGGCCGCGGCGGCAGCGATTTCAGATAGCGCGCGATGGCGGTCAGGTCGGCATCGGTCAGGTAATGCAGCGAATGCTGCACCACATCCGTCATCGAGCCGAAGGCCGCCGTCCGCGCGTTCCGGCCGGTCTTCAGGAAGGCGACCAGTTCATCCTCGGTCCAGGAGACCAGGCCCGTATCTTCGTTGCGCAGGTTCTTGGCATACCAGCCCTCCAGCACCGAGCCCGACAGGAACCGCCCCACCGCGTCGCTTTTCAGCGCCTTTTCCTGATAGCCCAGACCGCGCGGCGTATGGCAGGCGCCGCAATGGGCCAGTCCCTCGACCAGATAGGCACCGCGCGCGATCTGCGGATCGGTGCCCTCGGCGATCTCGAACTCGCGGGGCTGGGCGAACAGCAATTGCCACCAGCCCAAGGGCCAGCGCATCGAGGCGGGCCAGGGAATGGTCGCCGGCTGGTTCTCCTTGCGCACCGGCGCGACCGAGGACATGAAATAGGCGTAGAGCGCCTGCACATCCTCGTCCGAGACGATGCGATAGGATGCAAAAGGCATCGCCGGATAGAGGTGAACCCCATCCGGTCGCACCCCCTTGCGCACGGCCCGCTCGAAGTCGCCGTAATCATAGCTGCCGATGCCGGTCTCGGGATCGGGGGTGATGTTGGTGGCATAGATCGTGCCCATCGGGGTCTGCAGGCCAAGCCCGCCCGCAAAGGGTGCGCCGCCCGGCGCGGTATGGCAGGCGACGCAATCGCCCGCCCTGGCAAGATAGTCGCCGCGCGCGATCAGGTCGGGATCGCTGACATCGACGACCCGATCCTCCTTCGGCGCAAACCACCAGGGGCTGGTGACCGCAACGCCCCAGGCCAGAGCCAGTCCCGATATTCCGCCCAGAAGGGCAAATCTGACGAATCGCATGACTTCCTCGTCTTGGTCGATGAGGAAGCAATAGGCTTTCCCGTGGGCGGAGATGTTGATCCAGATCAATGGCTAAGGTGTTTTATTTAATTAAATCAATATATTAAAAGAATACGCGCCATCGGGGGCGAAAGCTCGCCCTGATCGCGCGGGCAGGCTGTTCGGCAAGAGGTTGCAGATATCCGAACAGCGGCTGGCGCGATTGCCATCGCATCCTTCCAGCCCCCAACCTTAAGCGAAGCTTAAGGGGCGGATCGTTACCGAACCGCCCCGCGCCCGTCAGAAGATGGTCACCTGCGTTCCCACCTCGACCAGCGGATAGAGGCGGGCGATATGCTCGTTGTAAAGCCCGTAGCAACCGCTGGACGACTTGCGGCCGATCTTGCGCGTGTCATGTGTGCCGTGGATCAGGTAGGCGGGCCACGAAAGGTAAAGCGCATAGACGCCCAGGGGGTTGTCCACGGCCCCGCCCTCGACGCGTTGCGGCAAGGTCGGGTCGCGTTCACGCATGCTGGGGGTCGGCGTCCAGGACGGACGTTCCGCCTTGCGCACGACCTCGGTCCTGCCACGTTTGGTCAACTCTTCCGAAACCGGGATAGAGGACGGGAAAACCAGATAGGTGCTTTCGTCGCCGGACCAGAAATGCAGCGCGCGCGACGCCACATCCGCCAGGATCACCCCCTTGCCGAGGGTCGGATAGAAATCACTCCAATGGTGGTTTCGGAATGAGGATATATTGCGCCGCGTGTCTTGCGCCGGGTCGATCTGATACACACCCATATCGGGAGCCTGCCCCGCGGTCGATGCGCCGTAGACGGCCTGCCCGGTGGTCGGATCGATTGCCTGCGCCGATGCGATGCGCGGCAACACCAATCCGCTCGCCAGCAATCCGCCCAGAAAGGCGCGCCTGCCGGTTCCGCCGCCGGAAGCGGCAGCATGTTCGCGCAGCCCTGACAGGCGTGGATGACAAGGTTGGTCCATGTCTCGTGCTCCAGTCGTTCATCGGGCAAATTGCCCAGCCTCGCAGATGGCCGACCAAGCTTAAGCGCAGCTTAAGAGCGCGCGGGCGCAGACGGGGCAGCCTCTTAAGGTTGGGTTAAGCCATTGCTCATATCGATCCGCGGCAGATCCGGAAAAGGACAGGTTCATGCCACAGGACAAAAGACATCACCCCGACCGCCGGCGTTTCCTGCGGACCGGCATCGCAGCCAGCGCCTTGGCGGCCAGCGGAATATCCGCGCGGGCGCAGGACAATCCGATGCCCCCGGAGCTGCGCCAGGCCCTGGAGCACGAACAGCTCGGCGCGGTCCTTGGCAACCCCTCGGGAGATGTCACGCTGACCGAGTTTTTCGACTATAATTGCCCCTACTGCCGCGCTTCGGTTGCCGACATCCACCAATTGATCTCGGAAGACCCGAATCTGCGGGTGCTGCTGAGGGAATGGCCGGTATTCGGTGCGGCTTCGCTTTACTGCGCCCGCATGTCGCTGGCCTCGTTGCGGCAGGAGAGGTTCTGGCAGTTCCACGCCGGCCTGATGAACATCGAGGGCGAGGCGGATGACAGGAGCGCCCATCGTGTCGCAGAGGCGGTCGGGCTGGACATGGACCGCCTGCGCAGGGATATGGATGATGTCGTGATCGCCCGCCAGATCGAGCATTCGTGGATCCTGGCCGAAAAGATGGGGCTGTCCGGGACGCCGACCTTCATCGCCGGGGACTTCGGCGCGTTCGGCCGGCAATCACTAAACGAGCTTCGCGCAATGATTGCAAAGGTGCGCCGCAACCGCTCGTGACTTATTGATCGGCCCCGAGCGGATCGAGCCAGCCGGCACGGTTTGGCAAGTCCAGCGATCTTACTGATCGCGGCGCACCTCGTCGACTCGATGCCGCCGTGCCGATCGTTGATCAGCCCGCGCCCGCCTCGCCGACGGCGCAATCCCTGGTCTCCTACAGCGTCATCGGCAAACGATGCCGGTGACGCTGTTGTTCAACGTTTTACGTTGACGAGCAGCCTACCCCGAACCTTTCCCTCCAGCAGTTCCGATGCCCGACCGATCACATCCGCAAGACCTATCTCGGTCGCGACCTGATCCAATGTGCCGGCATCGACTTCCTTCGCCAGCGCCTCCCAGGCCTGGGCGCGCAGCTCCATCGGGCAGAACACGCTGTCGATGCCGGCCAGCGTCACGCCGCGCAGGATGAAGGGGGCGACGGTGGCGGGAAACTCCATGCTCTCGGCCAGGCCGCAGGCTGCAACGGTGCCGCCATATTTCGTGCCCGCGCATACATTGGCCAGCGTCACGCCACCCACGGCATCGACCGCGCCAAGCCAGCGTTCGCGGCCCAGAGGCTTGCCGGGTGCCGAAAGCTCGGCCCGATCCAGGATCTCGGCTGCGCCGAGGCCGGTCAGATAGTCGGCCTCGCTGGCCTTGCCGGTCGCCGCGACGACGCGGTAGCCCCGGCCGGCGAGCAGCTTCACGGCAAAGCTGCCGACGCCGCCCGTTGCCCCGGTCACCAGAACATCGCCGTCGCCGGGCTTCACGCCATTCCTTTCAAGAGCGAGCACGCATAGCATTGCGGTAAACCCGGCCGTGCCGATGGCCATCGCTTGCCTTGTGTCCAGACCCTCGGGCAGCTTCAGCGTGCGTTCGGAGGCCACGCGCATCCGTTCGGCATAGCCGCCCCATCGCGTCTCGCCCATGCCGAAGCCGGTATGGACCACCTTGTCGCCCGGCCGGAAGGCATCGTTGCCGGACTGGACGACCGTGCCGGCGAAATCGATGCCGGGAACCATGGGAAAGCGGCGGACGACCGGGCTTTTCCCGGTCAGCGCCAGCGCGTCCTTGTAGTTCATCGTGGACCATTCGACCGCGACCGTCAGGTCGCCCTCGGGCAGCGCATCGTCGTCTAACTGCGCCAGCCTGGCGGAATATCCGCTCTCGTCCTTGTCGATCAGGATTGCGTCGAACATGGTTTCTACTCCTTCCTTGATGTCATGCGCCGGCAAAGCGCGCCTCGCGCCAGGCCAGAGCCTTGCCCAGCCCCTGGTCGCGCAGCACCTTGAGGAAACCTCGCTTGAGATCCGTCCCCTCGCCTTCCAGCAGGATATCGATATCCAGCGAGGCCCGCAGCGCCGCCTGCATCCCCATCAGCTCATAGCTGCGGTGCATCGCCTGCTTGGTGCGCCGCATCGCCATCGCGTCCAGCCGCGAGATCCGCCGGGCCAGCGCAAGGGATTCGTCCATAAGATTCCCGTCCGGCACGATGCGGTTGATCAGCCCCCAATCCAGCGCCTGTTGCGCCGAAATCGAATCCTCGCCGGTGAAGATGACACCCTTGGCGATCTTGGGCGGCACATGCCATGGCAGCAGCATGGCGACGATGCCGGCGCCGAATTTCAGCTCCGGCTCGCCGAAGACCGCGCTTTCGACCGACAGGGCGAGGTCGCAGCCCATCATCAGTTCGAACCCTCCGGCAAGGGCCGCCCCGTTGACCGCCGCGATGGTCGGGACGGACAGGTTCCAGAAGGACATGATGCCCCTGAAATCGGCCTCCAGCACCGGCTCCCATTCACCGACGCCCTGCGGCGTCGCCTCCGCCTGCGCCTTGAGGTCAAAGCCCGACGAAAACGCCTTTCCCGCACCCGTCACGATGACGGCACGAATACCGGCATCGGCAGAGATATGGCGGCAAAGCTGGTCCAGTTCGGCCAGCATATGCTGGTTCATGGCGTTCGCGCGTGTGGGCCGGTTGAAAGTGACGACGCCGATGCCCGGCTCGGGCTGGTCGTAAAGAAGTGTTTCCCATTCCATCTGAGACTCCGTCGTTGAGGTTTCGGTTTCAGCGCCGGCCATTGGCCAGCCGCAGGGCCTCGGGCAGCCGGCGCAGCCGCCCCATGGCCAGCACACCCAGCCAGGGCCCGATGGCCAGCGCAGCAAAGGCAAAGGCCCAGCCGCAGGCCGCGACGATCAGCGGCATCGACTGGATGATGATGAAGGTCAGCAGGAAACCCATGCTGGTCTGCAGCGTCAGCATGGTGCCGACCAGTTCGGGCTCGGACAATTCAGCGACACTCGCCGAGAACTGTGCCGAATCCGCAATCACGCTGATGCCCCAGATCAAGGCGACCGCGATCACGACGCCCGCCCCCAGAGCCGGCGTCAGGCCGATCAGCAGCGCGCAGGATCCGCTGACCGCCATGGCCGCCATGGTGACGGTGGTGCGGCCGAAACGGTCGGCCAGCACGCCCGCGACGACGCAGCCGAGCGCGCCGGTGGCGATCACCGCGAAGGTGACGAGCCCGGATTGCGCCGCCAGCGGGCTTCCCGCCCTCGTCAGCGCCCATTCGAGGAAAACGCCGATCCACGCCCACATGGCATAAAGCTCCCACATGTGGCCGAGGTAGCCGGCATTCGCCAGCAGCACGGGCTTCTGCAGAAGCGCCCGCCGCGCCTCGGAAAAGCGGAAGCGGGCGGCGCGGCGCAGGTATGGCCCGAGGTCGGAGAACAGGATCGCCCCGGCCGCTGAGGTCGCGCAGAGACTGGAGACGAGGATCGTCGTGCGCCAGTCCAGCCCGACCATCGCATTGAACAGATGCGGCAGCGACGAGCCCAGCGTCAGCGCGCCCACCAGCACGCCGATCATCAACCCCATACCCTTCTGCGACCAGCCCGCCGCCATCTTCATGCCGACTGGATAGACCCCGGCCAGCGTCATGCCGGTCAGGAAGCGCAGCATCACCGTCGCCGCATTGTCGAAGCCGGTGACCAGAAGCAGCAGGTTGGCCAAGGCCCCGCACAAGGCCGAGGCAGCGAAGAGCCGCCTCGGGTCAAAACGATCGGCCATACCGGTCAGCGCACTGAGCAGGGTCCCGGCGACGAAGCCAAGCTGCACCGCGCCGGTCAACAGGCCCGCCTGCTGGCCCGAGAGTGTGCCATCCGCCACCAGCGCCACCGCTGCCGCCGTGGCCGAGAACCACAGCGTCATTGCCGCGACCTGACAGAACAGGATCAATCCGATGGAGCGGGCTTTATCGGTCATGGCAGCTCTTCCCTGTCAAAGCGTGGCAGGCAAAGGGATCAGAAGCCCTTGCACCCGGTTTCCTCGGGCAGAAGGTTGATCTGGTCCCAAGTCATCGGGGTCACGGGCTTCCAGCCGATGGAGGCGCCATGCCGGGGCGGATCCACCGCCACCGCCTCAGCAACGAAGGTGCCCTGCATGCCTTGATGATCCTCGGCACGGATGTCGATCGGTCCCACGACGGTTTCCGCCACCGTGTCTTCGAGCGCCTTGATGATCGCATCGGTCGAGATCTCGTCCGCCGCCTCCAGCGCGGCGAGAACGAATTGCATCCCCGCATAGGCCTGAATCGCCTGATAGCCCGGCACGATGCCGTATTCGTCGTGATAGGCCTTGACCAGTTCCGCGATCTGCGGGTTCTCGTCCTCCTGCATCCAGGAAGCGGTCAGCCCGTTCGCGATCATGCCGACGCCGTTCTTGCCAAGCGCCTGCAGCATCGTGTCGGGAATGCCGGCCGGGGTCATGATCGGAAAGTCCAGCCCGTAGCCGCGCGCCTGATTGACGAAGGCGGTCAGGTCGTCCCCCACGGCGAGCGCCAGATAGATACCGTCCGCATCACTGGACTGGATCTGCGCAATGGCGCTGGACCAATCCGCCGTGCCGACGGGGCGGCCGGCCTCGCCGGCGATCTGGATGCCGGGGATATGCGCGAATTCGGCCTTATTCGACAGGCCGTAGGCATAGTCGTGATAGACCACGAACCATTTCCGTCCGATCATGTCGGGCCGCTCGGCGAACATCGCCGCGCTGGCCTTGGCCGTATTGCCGTCATGGGGCACGGTGCGGAACATGAAGCGGCTGCACTGTTCGCCAGTGATCGGTACCGCCTGAGCGTTGGTGGTGATGATCGGCACGTTGAGGCGTGGCGCCTGGGCGTTGATGCCCAGCGTGACCGCGCTGCTTGCTCCGCCCAACAGCAGCGAGACCTTGTCCTCCAGCACCAGCTTTTGCGCCTTGCGCAGCCCATTCGCGGGATTGCCGCCGGTGTCCTCGACGATCAGCCTGACCGGCTCGCCCTTGACGGTGGCACCCTTCGCAGCCAGCAGGAAGCCATTGCGCATGTCATTGCCGAGGGGCGCCAACACCCCGGTGGTGGGCACGAAGACCCCGATGGCGACCTCGGCCGTCGCCGGGCCGCCCGACAGCACCGCGCAAGCCGCAAGAGCACACACCGCCATCCCGCTGAACCGAAACTTTCCCATTTTCTCCTCCACTCTCGCAATGCGGGCATAAGATACCTCCCGGCGCCCCCTCCCCGAGGCGCCGACGACCGGGTTCGTTCCCGCGTTGTGAACCCGTTGATTATGCTCCGGCCGAACGTCGCTCCTTTTCGAGCCGCTCGTGTATGGCCAGATCGCCTACGGTGATATCGGCCATCAGCTTTCGCACGGCCTGACGCGCCCGGACGGGATCGCCCGCGCGGATCGCCTCGCTGATCGCCTGCCAGTTGCCGGCCCAGGTCAGGCGTTCGGCCTCGTCCTGGAACAGGCGTCGCGTCAGCGGTAGGGTCTGCCGGCCCAGCGAGAACAGGATCGAGCGCGCGATCTCGTTTCCGGCCGCCTCGGCGACATACATGCTGAGTTGATAGACGATGGCGATGAACTCCTCCTCATCACCAGCCTTGTTGGCCGCCAGAAGGCTTCTGGTTCCTTCGTCCACAATCGACTGAACCTCGGGGTCCCGACGTTCGGCAAGTTCCTCGGCGCATATGCCCATCAATGCCGCGCGCACATTGAAGATGTCACGCAACCGCGCGGCGGTCAGCCGGGTGACGCTGGCGCCGCGGCGCGAGGCCATGGTCACCAGCCCCTCACGCTCCAGAATCCGTAGCGCTTCCCTGATCGGACCGCGACTGACCTCGAACCGTTCGGCCAATGCGCTTTCCTGCAATCTCTGACCCGGCTCGAACTCGCCGTTGATGATCAATGCCATGATCCGGGCGCTGAGTTGCTCGGGCAGGGTTTGCATACCCTCGGCCGGATCGGTCCGGAATGTCCTGGCCAGATCGACATGAGTGCCGAATGTCGGGGTTTGTGGATTGCTGGAAGCGCGATTGGTCAATTCTACATCCCTTTGCCGTGAACCAGTCTTGCCTGAGCACGAACGGCCCGTGATGTCGATTGATACACCGAAATTCCTTGTTTCAGGAACTTCACGCGCTGGTCGCGGACGAAATCGTCCTGGTACTTGTCGCCCGAACTGCGCAATGCCAGCGACATCGCCGCGCCGTCAGGACGCGCACGGGCAATGGAATCGCAGATCCGTTCCAGGGCGACCAGACCGGCCTCGTCGCTGTCCATGAAATCGAGCACCCAGCCCATCTCCACGAAGACCACCACCCGGTCGATGACCGGCGACACCTTCAGCAGGTTGATGATTTCCTCAAAGATGTAGCGCTCGCCGTCGCGCAGGCCCCAGACCGGGATGTCGATGGGATTGGCGACGCTGGTGCCGGGAATACCGAAGCGCCTCAGCCCTTCCTCGGTGGCCGGGTCGAGCGCAGGCACCACCAGCCCCGCCCGCGCCGCCGCATCCGAGGCGGTGACGCTGACCCCGCCGCCCGAGCCGAAGATCGCCAGCCGCGCGCCCGGTCCCCGCCCATGCGCGGTCAGCGCCAGCAGCGTGTCCATCAGGTCGTCCACATTCGAGACCTGGATGACCCCGGACTGCGCCAGCGCCGCGGCCCACAACAGGCTGTCGGTCGCCATCGCCGCCGTGTGGCTGGAGGCCGCGACCTGACCCTGCTCGGTCTGGGCCCCGCGCAGGATTACCACCGGCTTCTCCAGCGCCGCCGCCGCGCGGAAGAACAGCCCCGGATCACGCAGGGATTCCATGTAGAAGGCGATGATCTTCGTCTCGGGATCCTGCGCGGCCTGCAGCAGCAGATCGACCATGTCCACGTCCGAGCAGTTGCCGCAGGACAAGGCCCGCCCAAGCGGCAGACCCCAGACCTGCGCCCTGCGCACCACGTCGCCGGCAAAGGTGCCGCTTTGCGAGAAGAAAGTGATGCCGCCGCCCTCGGTCGGGTTGTAGCGCGCCGCCCCGATCGCCATGCGCGAGCTGGCCGAAAAGGTGCCGATGCAGTTCGGCCCGACCATGCGCATCGCCCCGTCCGCGACCTGTTCCAGCATCCGGCATTCCAGGTCGGCGCTGTCGCTGGAAAACTCGGCGAAGCCCGCCGTCAGCACCTGCGCCAGCTTGACCCCCTTGGCGCGGCATTCGGCCAGCACGTCGGGCACGCGATGGCTGGCGACGGCGACCAGCGCGCGGTCGATCCCGTCCGGCGCATCGGTGATCGTCGGATAGGCCTTGAGGCCGCAGATCTCGTCGGCGCTGGGGTGGATCGGATAGATCGGGCCGGTGAAGCCGAAATCGACCAGGTTGCGGATCATGTGATGGCCCAACTTGTCGGGCGAGGTCGAGGCGCCAACGAAAGCGATGGCCTTGGGATTGAACAGCGCCCCCATCCCGGACAGCTTGGCACGGCGGGCGTCAAGCGCGGCGGCGGTCTCGGCCGCGCCGCGCGGAGTGGCGGCAGGGCGTTCGCCGCCCGCCACCGCATCGACCGCGACCGCGCGGGCGCCGGAAAGGATGATCGGGTTGATGTCAAGCTCGGCGATGTCCTCGTTCAGCAGCATGCCCTCCGGCCCGCCCACCGCCATCAGGCAGCGGACCAGCGCGACACGGCCGACCGCATCCTCGGCCGCGAAGGGGGCCGGGAAGGCCGCATCGATCATCGACCGGGCCTCCGTCTCCGTCAGCGGCGCAAGCGCGGCAACAGGCTTACCGCGTTGCTCTACCCCGCTGCCGCCGGCGCCGAACAGCACTACCGGCCCGTAATCCGGATCGATCCGCCCGCCGATGAAGACTTCAAGCCCCGCCGACACCATTTCCTCGACCAGCACGCCGTCGATGCGCGCCGAAGGGTACGAGGCCCTGCAGGCGTCCATGATCGACCGCCAGGCATCCGCCGCCCCTTCCGCCGTGACCGACAGGCGGACACCGCCAGCATCGACCTTGTGGACGATATCGGCCGAGACGACCTTCAGCGCGCAGGGCGCGCCGATCCGCGCGACGATGGCATGCGCCTCCTCCGGCGAGGCCGCCAGTTCCGGCAGCGTGGTCTCGATCCCGTAGCGCGCCAGAAGTTCCTTGGATTCGATTTCGGTTTTCATCTCGTTCCTGAATATTGTTCCGTGAAGCGCAGCCGTGCCCGATGGCGGCAGCCGCCGTTTCAACCCGTTTATATTTGCCCGTGCGGATCACTCGACCGTCAGCATCCGCTCCAGCCCTTCCCGATCCGCCAGCGCCTCATCGCGCGTGTAGCTGCGGCTGATCTGGCCGTTCTCGACAATGTGGAAGGCATCCCCGACCGAAAGCGCCAGCGGGATGCTCTGTTCGACCAGGATGACCCCGATGCCGCGCTTGCGCGCCTCTTCGATGGATTGGGCGATGGCGCCGACATAGCTGGGCGACAGGCCCTCGGTCGGCTCGTCCAGCATCATGTAGGCCGGGTTGGCCAGCATGGCGCGGGCCACGACCAGCATCTGCTGCTCGCCGCCGCTCATCGTGCCGGCCTTCTGGCCCATCCGCTCGCCCAGGCGGGGAAAGATCTCGACCGCCTCGGCAATGGTGAAGTCCTGCCCCGATCCGGTCGGCCGGCGCGCGACTTCCAGGTTTTCCTCGACCGTCAGATTGGCAAAGACCTTGCGATCCTCGGGCACCAGCGTCACCCCCATCTGGGCGCGGCGAAAGGTCGGGCCGGTCACTTCCCGGCCGTTCAGGGTGATCCGGCCCTCGGTCCGGTCAACCAGCCCCATGGTGGCGCGCAGCGTCGTGGTCTTGCCCATGCCGTTCAGGCCCAGAAGGCAGGTCACCGAAGCGGCCGGCACGTCGAAGCTGAGCCCGTGCAGGATCTGGCTGACGCCATAGAAAGCCGACAGGTTGTCGTAGCGAAGCACGGCGTTCATTCCGCGAAACTCCCATGCAGATAGGCTTGACGGACGGCCTCGTTGCCGCGGATTTCCTCGGGCGGGGCATCGGCGATGACGGTGCCGTGCTGCATGACGGTGATCCGGTCGGACAGCCGCATGATCATGCCCACGTCATGCTCGACCACGATGATGGTCAGGCCCATGGTATCGCGCAGCAGGGTGATCAGCGAGGCGATGGTCTCGCGGTCGCCGCGCGACATGCCGGCCAGTGGTTCGTCCATCAGGATCAGCCGCGGCTTCAGCGCAAGGCCGATGGCGATGTCCAGCGCGCGCTGATAGCCATGCGCCAGCATTCCGGCCTTCGCATCCTCGCGCCCGCGCAGCCCGACGCTGGCAAGGATACCCCGCGCCTCGTCGGCGTCCTCGTCCTCGTGCTGGTGCGACTGCCATAGCGCGGCAGAGCGCCCTTCGCGCGACCGGATCGCCAGCATGACGTTCTCCAGCACCGGCAGGTCCATGAAGATGCTGGTGCGCTGGAACGTGCGGGCAACCCCGCCGCGCGCCAGCCGCTCGGGCGGCCAGCCGGTGATGTCCTGCCCTTCGAACAGGACGGTGCCGGACATGGGACGGATCGAGCCGGTGATGAGGTTGAACAACGTGGTCTTGCCCGCGCCATTCGGCCCGATGATCGAGTGGATCGATCCCCGCTGCACCCGCAGGTTCACCCCGTTCACCGCCTTCAACCCACCGAAATGCTTGGTCAGTTCACTGACTTCCAGGATGATCATTGCGCGGTCCTCCGTCCCGACTTACGGGCCGACAGGCGTTCGGCGATCCGCGCCGCGCCACCGAACAGCCCGCCCGGCGCGACGATGACGATCAGCACGAAAAGCGCGCCGAAATAGATCAGCCAGGCATCGGTAAAGGTGCTGACGTAATGTTCGGCCAGCGTGAAGACCACCGCACCGATCACCGGGCCGAAGATGGTGCCGACGCCGCCGAGGACGACATACATCAGCACCTTGCCCGACTCGAGCCAGTGCAGCAGATCGGGCGAGGTAGCACCGTTGAACAGCACGAACAAAACACCGGCAAGAGAGGCGAGCCCGGCCGAGATAACATAGGACATCAGCTTCAGCTTGTTGACGTTCATGCCGATGAAGCGTGCCCGCTCACCGTTCTCACGGATGGCCAGCCAGGCCCGGCCGAGCGGCGAGCGGCGCAGATGCAACGCCCCCGCCAGCGCTAGCAGCAGCGCAACCAGCAGAATTGCATACCAGGTGGTCGGGCTGACGATCTGCATCCCGAGGAACGTGGCCATGGGAATGCCCTGCAGCCCGTCCTCGCCCCCGGTGATGTCGGAGAAGACGAAGACGATGGCAAACATGATCTGGCTGAGCGCAAGGGTCAGGATGGCGAAGGTCTTGCCGATCTGGCGCACCAGAACCGCCCCGATGACCCCGGCAACCAGGACCGTGGCTGCCAGCGTCAGCAGGCTCAGCACGACAATGTCGGAACTGGCGCTTTTCGACAGCAGCCCCGCGACGTATGAGCCGAAGCCGAACCAGGCGGCATGTCCGAAAGACAGCAATCCGGTATTGCCGGTCAGCATGTCTAGGCTGAGCGCGAGGATTGCCGCGATCAGGGCATGCGATGCCAGCATCAGCAGAAACGGCTGGCCCGCACTCGCAAAAGGCAGGACGATGCCGGCCAGCGCGACGATGGCCAAGCCGATCAGCCCGCCCCGGCTGCGCGTGCGGCGCTCTGATAGGGTTGCTCCGGTCATTCCGTTCTCCCTTCGCCGAAAAATCCGCGCGGCCAGTTGATCAGCATCGCCATGACCATGATGAACAGCAGCATCAGCGCCAACTGGCCGCCGAAATAGCCCTCGCCGAAGACAAGGATCAGGCCGACGACGTAGGCGGCGACCACCGCCCCACGCAAGCTGCCGAGACCACCGAGAATGACCGTCATGAAGGCCAGGATCAGGATCTTGTCGCCGACCACCGCATGGGCGGTGAAGATCGGCGCGGCCGCGACTCCGGACGCAGCGGCCAGTGCTGCGCTGACCCCCACGACCGAGTGCATCAGCCGCTCGCGGTCGATGCCGATACATGCGCCCATTTCGGGGTCGTCGTTGGCGGCGCGCACGCGCAAGCCCCATTTCGAGTTCTTCAGGAACAGGATCAGCGCAACCGTCAGTGCCACCGCCAAGATCGAGACGAAGATGCGGTAGGCCGGCAGGCTGATGCCACCCATCGAGATCACGCCGCCCAAGACCTGGGGGATGGGCATGATCTGGACATTGCGACCGCCAAGTTCATAGAGAATCCCGGTGATGAGCAGCGCCAGGCCGAAGGTCAGAAGCAGGCTGTCCACCATCGGACGATCGCGGATCCGGGCAAGGATCGCCCAGTCGATCAGCACGCCGATCAGTCCCACCCCCACCGGCGCGACGACCAGCGCGAGGCCGAACGGAACGCCAGATGCGACCAGCCAGACGCCGGCCATGGCTCCGGCGCTGAACAAAGCGCCATGAGCAAAATTTACGATACGGCCAACACCGTAGATCAAGGTCAGCCCAAGGCTGAACAAGAGCAGTACCGAGCCCAGAACGATACCGTTCAGGACCAACGATAGTGCAAGCATTTTCGGCTCCTCCCTCCGAATGCTCCGCTGATTCGAAGGGTGCGGATTCTTTGTCTTAATGTCAACAATCTTAAAGTTGACATTAGTAATGGACGCCATCGTTAGAGCTCTCTGGAGGTGTTAGCAAAAACGTGCTTCTGGAGGGTCTGAAGTTGTCCGATTTCTACCCCTGTCTATCCCCCGCTACGCCATCCGGCAGAAGCGCCTTCCCTGAAGCCTCGATCCCTGCTTCGCTCAAGGAAACGCAACTGAAGCGGGGTGTCGGGATGGCCGCACCAGTTCCACAGAAGCTGATCGTCGAGGTTGTTTCGCCCGGTCGGAAGCCAGCCTCCGGCCAAGCAGCCAAGCAAGCGGTGCGCGCATTGGCGCAGATCATCGGCCGTCAGATCGCCAGGGAGCAGTTCAGGAACCAGCAGGAGACGTCTCCCGAACCCCGCGACCGGGAAGCTCGGCGCGCCCAGCGAGCTCCTGATCTGAAAGAACCATGATCCTTGCCATTCACGGAAAACTTCGCGCACAGCAGTGGCAAGGAGCGCACCGCCGCCTTCAGCAACCGACAATTACTTCTGGACATGCGGCACGGATCGCAGCCAGTATTGAAGCGACGACCTGCGGAGCCGCGCTCGACGCCTATTTCCGCAGGTCCAGTACGGGACCCGCGACGGGTGTTTTACCAGATCAGGAGCCTCCGCCGCGGAATTGCGGTGCGACTTGGCTTCATGACCAGCCCGGTAGCCGGGCACAGAACACCAACGCGGCGGCAGGTGCCGCCATCGTCGCAGATCGCATCCGGGAGCCCAGCCATGACCCGCATTGCCCTTTACGCCCGCTATTCCTCCGACCAGCAGCGCGAGGCCTCGATCGAGGACCAGTTCCGCATCTGCCGCGACCGGGCGAAGAAGGAAGGCTGGCGGATCGTCGACATGTATCAGGACGCGGGCATCTCCGGCTCCAGCATGATCCTGCGCCCCGGCATCCAGTCGTTGCTGCAGGACGCGCAGGCGGGTCGCTTCGACATGGTGCTGGCCGAAGCGCTGGACCGGATCAGCCGCGACCAGGCCGATGTCGCGACCCTGTTCAAACATCTGCAATTCGCCGGGGTGCCGATCTTTACCCTCGCCGAAGGCGAGATCAGCGAGTTACATGTCGGGCTCAAAGGCACGATGAATGCACTGTTCCTGAAGGATCTCGCCGCCAAGACTCATCGCGGGCTGCGCGGCCGGGTCGAGGACGGCAAATCCGGCGGCGGCATCTCCTTCGGCTACCGGGTGGTCAAGCAACTCGATGCCCGCGGCGACCCGATCCGCGGCGACCGCGAGATCGAACCGCGGGAAGCCGAGATCGTTCGCCGTATCTTCCGGGACTTCGCCGCCGGCATCGGCCCCAAGACCATCGCCAAGACCCTGAACGACGAAGGCGTCCCCGGCCCCGGCGGCAAGCCCTGGGGCGACACCACCATTCGCGGCCACGTCAAGCGCGGCACTGGGCTGGTCAACAACGAGATCTATATCGGCCGCCTGGTCTGGAACCGCATGCGCTACGTCAAGGATCCGCGCACCGGCAAGCGGGTCTCGCGCATGAACCCGGAATCCGAATGGGTGATCACCGAGGTGCCCGAGTTGCGCATCGTAGATCAAGAACTCTGGAACGCGGTGAAGACCCGGCAGGCAGAGATCGCCGAAAAGTATGTCAACGTCACCGAGGCGGTTCGCAGGCACCATCGCGACAACCGGCTCAACGCAACGCATCGCCCAAAATCGCTGCTGTCGGGGCTGGTGTTCTGCGGCTGCTGTGGCGGCCCCTACGCGCTGCGCGGCGCCGGCCGCTTCGCCTGCTCGAACCATATCAGCAAGGGCACCTGCGCCAACAAGGTGACCATCCGCCAGCAGGAACTGGAAAGCCGCGTACTGGCCGGCATCCAGACGAAACTGATGGCCCCGGAAATCGCCGCCGACGCGATGAAGGCCTATGCCGAGGAGATGAACCGGCTCAACCGCGAGCGCCGCAGCAGCGGCAATGCCTGGCGCAGCGACCTGGCCAAGGTCGAGAAGGACATTCGCGGCGTTATCGAGGCCATCAAGGCCGGCATGTTCCATCCGAGCATGAAGGGCGAGATGGACAAGCTGGAGGCGCGCAAGGCCGAGTTGACCGAGCTGCTCGACAACACTCCGCAGGACACGCCGGACATCCTGCCGGCGGCGGCGCAGATCTACGCCCGACGGGTCGCCGAACTGAGCGAAGCCCTGAACCACCCCGAGACCCGAGCCGAATCCGCCGACCAGCTCCGCGTATTGATCGAGAAGATCGTCCTCACGCCGGGACCGAAGCGCGGCGAAGTTTTCGCCCGCCTGCATGGCGATCTGGCGACGATCCTGGAATGGGTGGCGCGTCAGGACAGACAGACCGGCACGAAAAGCAAAACTCCCGGCGGGAACCGCTCGGGAGTGTTGGTTTCAGTGGTTGCGGGGGCGCGATTCCAGAAATACTTGCCTTTGCATCAAGGCGGCTGGCAGCCGGCAGGATCCCTGGCCGCATGAGCATTACTTGTGGGAAATACTACCCCAAGATCGCACCCGAAACACCCCGGCGACCGGATTCGCGATATAGCGGGCATCAGCACTATCCCTGGATCGGCTTCGCTTGATCCAGCCGGCCCACCGTAGATGACGGCACAGATGAGAACCTCCCGCGCGCCATCGTCAACCTTGAAGACAACCACGCCCTCGCGCAGCCAGCCCTCCGCGAGCCGGGTTTAGCGAGCACAGTCCGCCTTCGGTTCATGGGTCAGGCGCAGGGCCGGAGAGGTGAGCGAGCCAAGGGTGGCGGCTCCGGGTCGCGTCTACGGGGACAGGATGTTGAGGATCATATCGGCGAATGGACGCCCTGCCAGGCCTTTGCCGCCTTGCCGATCGGCACCCTGGATCGCGCAAGCCTCGTCTCCAGGCTGCACGAGATCGGACTCTCCGCAGGCGCAAGCGGAGCAGCGGACGGCATGGATGTCGTGATCTATCACAACCCGGATTGCGGCACCTCGCACAACGTGCTGGCCATAATCCGCAAAGCCGGGATGGGGCCGCATGTGGTGGAATATCTCAAGACGCCCTCGCGCGCGATGCTGGAGCAACTGATCGCCCACATGGGCATCACGCTGCGCGCGTTGCTGCGCCAGAAGGGCACGCCCTATGGCGAACTCGGGCTGGACGGCCCGCCCTGACCGATGCGGCACTGATCGACGCGATGATGATGGCGCATCCGGTGCTGATCAACCGCCGCCGGCGATCCGCTGCTCACGCCATTGACGCCGGACCTTTTCCGGCGCGGCGGGCTCTGCCGGCTATCTCTCGCCCAGCCCGATCGCCGCCAGATCCTCAGCCATCCTGCCTGCGAGCCATTCGCAGATCTGCGGAACCACCGGCGGCAAAGGCTTCGACCGGGGTGCGATCAGCGAGTGATCGCGGCCCGTGCGCAACCTCTTGTCCGACGCTTCGACCATCCTTCCCTCGCGCAATGCGCGCGAGACGACGCTGATCCAGCCAAGCGCGATACCCTCGCCCCGCTCGGCCGCCTGCAAGACCACGGAGTAGTCGGAAAAGCTGTGCCACTGTCCCGACCGGGCGAAGCCAGGGCCCAGCAGCTTTTGCCAATGGACCCCGTGCGCGTCATCAAGGTTCAGAAAGACATGGCCTGACGGATCGTTCTTCAACGGTCCCCGCTCGGTCAGATAGTCGGGGCTGCAGACGGGCAGGATGACCTCGGGCGCGAAGGACCAGACATGGTAGCGCGGGTCATCGTCGCGCACGATTCGGGTGGCGATGTCTGCATGGGCGGGTGGCTCGCCCAGCATTCCCTGGGCCAGATCCAAGCGCAACTCGATGCCAGGAAAGGCGGCTTTGAAGCTGCCCAGCCGGGGCAGCAGCCAGTGGGTCGCAAAGGAACTGGAAAAGGACAATGTCACCCTGGTCCGGGCAAAGCGGTCCTGCGCCTCTGCAACGGCCGCGGCGATGCCGGCAAAACCTTGGGAGACGGCGTCGAAGATGCGCTGCCCGTCTGCGGTCAAGGCAACGCCCGTCGGGCTGCGGTCGAACAGGCGCAGGCCCAACTCGGCTTCAAGCTGGGCGATGGCACGGCTGATCGCCGGTTGGGTTACGTTGAATTCGCGCGCAGCGGCCGAGAAGCTGCCGGTGCGCGCGGCGGCTTCGAAAACGAACAGCGCGCGCGTGGCTGCGCCCAGTCGGAGCGGAGAGGTCATGCCTGCAGCGTATACCCCCCGTCAGGATTATCAAGCTTCCTGCCACGCCTGTCCTCGCGCAGGTTGGAAGACAGCTTGCACCCCAAAGGTGCCGCTGCAGACAGGACCACGAGATGCAGATGATCGCCCCCGACACCCGTTCCGCCGACCCGCTTCTTCGCCCGTTCCGCCTGCGGGGGCTGGAGCTGCGCAACCGCATCGTCAGCACCAGCCATGCCTCGCTGCTGGACGATGGCGGAATGCCGGGCGAACGCTACCAGGCCTATCACGAGGAGAAGGCGCGCGGAGGCGTCGCCATGACGATGATCGGCGGCTCGGCCATGATTTCGCGCGATTCCAGCTGGGGCGGGGGGCAGCTGAACCTTGCAGGTGACGCGGTTATCCCGCATCTGGCGGCGACGGCGGAGCGGATCCATGGCCATGGCGCGGCGATCATCTGCCAGATCTCGCATCTGGGGCGGCGGGCCACGGCGCTTGGCGGGGCCTGGCTGCCCGCTATTGCGCCGTCGCGGGTGCGCGAGACCCGGACCCGCAGCTTCCCGAAAGAGATGGACCGCGCCGATATCGACCGGGTGATCGCGGATTTCGCCGCCGCCGCCCGGCGCTGCCAGGAGGCGGGACTGGACGGGGTCGAGACGCTGACCGGCGGGCACCTGATCGGCCAGTTCCTGTCGCCGCGCACCAACCGTCGCAGCGACGGCTTCGGCGGATCGCCTGCCAACCGCGCCCGCTTCGCGCTGATGGTGCACGAGGCGATCCGCCGTGCCGTGGGCGACGATTTCGTGGTGGGCATCCGCTATGTCGTCGACGAAGGCGGCACGGACGGGCTGACCGCCGGCGACGCTCTGGACATCGCCCGGATGATCCAGGCCGAGGGGCATGTGGACCTGTTCGACTGCATCTATGGCCGCATGGACAGCGACCTGCTGCTGACCGAGGACAACATGCCCGGCATGTTCCAGCCCTCCGCCCCTTACCTGGCGCATATCCGCGCCTTCCGGCAGGCCGTGTCGCTGCCGGTCCTGCACGCGGGCGGCATCCGCGACGTGGCCACCGCGCGCCATGTGCTGCGCGACGGGATCGCGGATCTGGTCGGCATGACGCGCGCCCATATCGCCGACCCGCATCTGGTCGCCAAGATCGCGGCCGGGGTCGAGGATCGCATCCGCCCTTGCGTCGGCGCCTCCTATTGCCTGTATCGCAAGGCGCATTGCGTCCATAACCCCGCAACCGCGCGCGAAACCACCCTGGGCCATGCCATTCCCCGGTCCCCCGCACCGCGCCGCGCCATTGTCGTGGGCGGCGGCCCGGCGGGGATGGAGGCCGCGCGCGTGCTGGCCGAACGCGGCCACCGCGTCACCCTGATCGAGGCAGCCGCGCGCCTTGGCGGGCAGATCCTGGTGGCGGCCAAGGCTCCGGGGCGCCGCGACCTGCTGGGCATCATCGAGTGGCGGCGCAGCGAGTTGGAGCGGCTGGGGGTGGATGTCCGCCTGAACACCTGGGCCGAGGCCGCAGACATCCTGGCCGAGGCCCCAGGCATCGTCGTCGTGGCGACCGGCGGCATTCCCGACCTGGACTGGCTGGAGGGGGCCGGGCATTGCCACAGCACCTGGGATCTGCTGAACGGCGAGGTCGCGGCTCAAGGCGACGTGCTGGTTTATGACGGCACCGGGCGGCAGGCCGCGCCGTCCTGCGCGCTGAAGCTGGCCGAGGGGGACCGCAGCGTCATCCTTGCCACCCCCGACGCGGTCCCTGCAGCCGAGATGCCCTATCAGGATGCGACCAGCTTCCGCAAACGCTTCTACCAGGCGGGCATCGCCACCCTGACCGATCATGCCCTCATCCGGGTCGAGCGCCAGGGAAACCGGCTACGCGCCACTTTCCGCAATGAAATGTCCGGGGCGGAACGCAGCCTGGATACCGCGCAGGTGATCGTCGAACACGGCACGCTGCCGATGGACGATCTGTTCACCGAATTGCGCGCCTCAAGCGAGAGGTTCGCGCTGCACCGGATCGGCGATGCGGTCGCCAGCCGCGACCTGCATGCCTCGATCCTGGATGCCTATCGGCTCTGCCTGGGACTGTGACAGGGTTTTGAGAGGCGGCGGGCGTTACAGCCCGCCGAAATGGAACGCCTTGGTTTCCAGATACTCCTCGATCCCGTCCTGCGCTCCCTCGCGGCCAAGGCCCGATGCCTTGACGCCGCCGAAGGGGGTTTCGGCATGGCTGACCGCGCCGGTGTTCAGGCCGACAAGGCCGAACTCCAGCGCTTCGCCCAGGCGGAAGGCGCGCGCGATGTCGCGGGTGAAGAAATAGGCGGCCAGGCCGAAGGGCGTGCCGTTGGCGATGGCAAGCGCCTCCTCCTCGGTCTCGAAGCGGAAGATCGGGGCGACCGGGCCGAAGGTTTCCTCGGCGGCCAGTTGCATCTCGGTCGTGGCGCCGATCAGAACCACCGGATCGGCATAGGCATCAGGCAGATCGCGCAGGGCTGTCGCGCGGGTCGCGCCCTTGGACAGCGCGTCCTCGACATGGGCGCGGATCTTGGCGATGGCGGCGCCGTTGATCATCGGGCCGATGGTCGTGCCCTCGGCCGTGCCGGGGCCGACCTGCAGCGCATCGACGCGCTTCGCCAGCGCCGCGACAAAGGCGTCGTGGATGCCCGATTGCACCAGGATCCGGTTCGCGCAGACGCAAGTCTGCCCGCCGTTGCGGAACTTGGACAGCATCGCGCCTTCCACCGCCGCATCCAGATCGGCATCGTCGAAGACGATGAAAGGCGCGTTGCCGCCCAACTCCAGCGACATGCGCTTCAGCGTCGGCGCGCATTGCTCGGCCAGCAGCGCGCCCACGCGGGTCGAGCCGGTGAAGGACAGCTTGCGCACCACCGGGCTGGCAGTCAGTGTGGCGCCGATCGCCGCGGGGCGGCCGGTCAGGATGTTGATCACGCCCGCGGGAATCCCGGCACGTTCGGCCAGGACGCCAAGCGCCAGCGCCGAATAGGGGGTGAAGTCCGAAGGTTTCACCACCATCGTGCAGCCCGCCGCCAGGCCAGGGGCGACCTTGCGGGTGATCATCGCGATGGGGAAGTTCCAAGGCGTGATGATCGCGCAGACGCCCACCGGCTCCTTCATGGCAAAGACCTTCTTGCCCGGCACCGGCGAGGGGATGATCTTGCCGTTGATCCGCCGCGCTTCCTCGGCAAACCAGCGCAGGAAGGAGGCGCCATAAAGCACTTCGCCCCGCGCCTCTGCCAGGGGCTTGCCCTGTTCTGCGGTCAGGATCTGCGCCAGGTCGTCCGCGTGGTCCAGCATCAGCTGATACCAGGCCATCAGCAGGTCGGCGCGCTCGGCATGGGTGCGCTTGCGCCAGTCCACCATGGCCCGTTCCGCGGCGGCGATGCCCTGCGCGGTTTCATCCGCCGTGCAGTCGGGCATCGTGCCCATGGCGCGGCCGGTGGCGGGGTTCGTCACCTCCATGTCGGGGCGGGCGATCCATTGGCCGTCGATCAGCGCGGCTTGGCGGAACAGGCCGGGATCGTTCAGCTGCGGGCCGAAATCGGTCATGTGGTTCATGCTTGCTTCTCCAGCGCAGCCAGGACGGCTGCGGTAATGGCATCGGTGCCGTGCAAGCCGGGGCGGATGCCGATACCCCGGGCGGTGGCGGATTCGATGGCGGCCAGCACCGCATCGGCGGCGGGCTTCTCGCCCAGGTGCTCCAGCATCATCGCGCCCGACCAGATGGCGGCGATGGGGTTGGCGACATTTTTCCCCGCGATGTCGGGGGCCGATCCGTGGACGGGTTCGAACATCGACGGGCCGCTGCGGTCGGGGCAGATATTGGCCGAGGCCGCGAAGCCCAGGCCGCCCTGGATCGCCGCACCCAGGTCGGTCAGGATGTCGCCGAACAGGTTCGAGGCCACGATCACGTCCAGATCCTGCGGCGCCATCACCATCTTGGCGGCCATGGCGTCGATATGCATGGGGCTGACGGTCACGTCCGGGTATTCGGCGGCAACCTGCTGCGTCACCTCGTCCCAGAACACCATCGAATATTTCTGCGCATTGGATTTCGTGACCGAGGTCAGGTGCCCCCGCCGCGCCCGCGCCTGTTCGAAGCCGAAGCGAATGATGCGCTCGACCCCCTTGCGGGTGAAGATCGCGGTTTCGGTGGCGACCTCGTTGTCGCGGCCCTGGTGGACGCGGCCGCCGGCGCCGGAATATTCGCCCTCGGTATTCTCGCGGATGCAGAGGATATCGAAGCCTTCCGCCCTCAGCGGGCCTTCCACGCCGGGCAGCAGCCGGTGCGGGCGGATATTGGCATATTGGTCGAAGGCCTTGCGGATCGGCAGCAGCAGCCCGTGCAGCGACACCGAATCCGGTACCGTGGCGGGCCAGCCGACCGCGCCCAGATAGATCGCGTCGAAGGGGCGCAGCTGCTCGATCCCGTCCTCGGGCATCATGCGGCCGGTCGCCAGACAGGTCTCGCAGGACCAGTCGAAGCGGGTCGGTTCCAGCGTGAAGCCGAAGCGCGCGGCGGCGGCGCCCAGCACCTGCATCGCGGCGTCGGTCACATCCACGCCGATGCCGTCGCCGGGGATCAGCGCGATCTTGTGGGCGGTCATGGTCTTCTCCTTCAGATGTCGATCAGCACCGATTTCGTGCGGCGGTTCGCGGCGAATGCCTCGCGCCCCAGATCCTTGCCAAGCCCTGAGGCCTTCCAGCCGCCGGTCGGCAGGATATGGTCACGCGACCGGCCATAGCGGTTGACCCAGACCGTCCCCGCTTCCAGCCGCCGGGTCAGGCGCAGCGCGCGGGACAGGTCGCGGGTGAACAGCCCGGCGCAAAGGCCATAGGTCGGGTGCTGGGCCAGGGCCAGCCCCTCCTCCTCGGTGTCGAAGGTCTGGAAGGTGGCGACCGGCCCAAAGATTTCCTCGGTCACGGCGGGATTGTCGGCCGAAACGCCGCCGATCAGGGTCGGCCGGTAGAAGCTGCCCTCGTGATCGAAGCGGGTGCCGCCGCACAGGATCTCGCCGCCCTGCGCCCGCGCCGCCTGCACGATGCCGTCGATCCGCCGCAGCTGCGGGTCCGAGATGATGGGCGAGAAGCCGGGCCTTTCCGCCCAGGTCGGCGCAGGCCGCGGCCTGGCGAAGCGGTCGGCCAGCCGCGCGGCCAGCGCATCGGCGATGCCGCGCTGCACGATGATGCGCGATCCGGCGATGCAGAACTGGCCCGCATTGGGCAGGATGCCGCGTTCCAGGCAGGTGGCGGCCAGGTCGATATCGGCATCGTCGAACACCAGCATCGGGCTTTTTCCGCCCAGTTCCAGGGTCATCGGCTTGATGCCGGTGCGCGCGATATTCTCCATGATCGCCGCGCCCGCGCAGGTCGAGCCGGTGAAGCTGACCTTGTCGATGCCGGGATGCCCGGTGATCGCCGCTCCGGTGACCGGCCCGTCGCCAAGGACGACATTGACCAGCCCCGCGGGAATGCCTGCGCGCACCGACAGTTCGGCCATGTAGAGCGTGGACCAGGGCGTCATCTCGGACGGTTTCAGCACCACGGCATTGCCTGCGGCCAAGGCCGGGGCCAGCTTCCAGCCCGCCATCGAGATCGGGAAGTTCCAGGGCGCGATGGCGCCGACCACGCCATAGGGTTCGGCGGCGATGAAGCCCAGGCTGCCCGCGCCCGTGGGCACCAGGTCGCCGCCTTCCTTGTCGGCGAATTCGGCGAAGAAACGGATCTGTTCTGCCGTCACCGGCACGTCGCCTGCGGCCACATGCGCGACGGGGCGGGACGAGCAGACCGCCTCCAGCCGGGCGAGCACCGGGGCCTCGGCCTCGATCAGGTCGGCCCAGGCATGCAGCGCGCGCAGACGGTCGCGGGGATGCAGGGTCGCCCATCCCGACACGGCAAGCGCCCGCCGCGCCGCCGCCACCGCGCGGTCCACCATGGCCGCATCGGCCACCGGGACATGGCCGACCACCCGGCCGCTGGAAGGCGCGCGCACCTCGAGCCGCGCCTCGTCCTCGACATAGGCGCCGTCGATGAAATGGCCTGCGGGCAGGGTCAGGGACAGGGGATCGAAGGCAAGGGTCATGGCATCCTCGGCTGTTGGGACAAGGGTGGCGCGGGGCGGTCGGCGAAAGCTGCCGAAGGGGCGCGTCGGGCAGCAGAAATCACCGTGCCGCACCGAGGCACGGAAGATTATGCTGTCAGTCCTCCAGCAACGCGCCGACGGGCACCGGGCGCACCGGGGGCTGGCCGCGCAGCCGGCCCGCCTCCTGCGGGGCAAGACCGGCGTGGCGGGCGATCAGCGCGGCGGCGGCAAGCTGGCAATAGCGGCCCTGACAGCGGCCCATGCCGATGCGCCCCAGGGACTTCACGCGATTGGCCTCGGCCCCGCCCAGGCCTGCAGCATCGCGCATCTGCCCCAGGGTGATCCCCTCGCAGCGGCACAGGACAGCCGCATCGGGCAGCGCATCCAGTTGGCCCGAGGGCCAGGGAAAGGCGTGTGCCATCGCGGCGGCGAAGCAGTGCAGCCGCCGGGCGCGGCGCAGCAGCGCGCGCGTGCCGGGCGTGGCGATCCCCAGGTCGGTCAGGCAGGCATTGGCGGCCAGGGCACCCGCGACCTCGGCGCCGTCCGCGCCCAGGATGCGCAGCCCGTCTCCGGCCAGATAGAGGCCCGGCCCCGCCCGGCCCATCTCATCCGCGACCGGCAGCCATTGCGCCCAGGTGTCGGACCATGCAAAGCGCGCGCCCGCCAGGTCGGCCAGTTGCGTTTCCGCCCGCAGGTGCCAGCCAAGCGCCACCGCGTCGCATTCCGTGACCTGCGCCCGGCCCCAGCCATCGCACCAATGGACCGCATCCGCGGCGATCCGTTCCAGCCGGACGCCGGCGTGATACAGCCGCCCAAGCCGCGCCCGCATCGCCAGCCCCCGCGCCGTCACCGCCGGGCGGGTCAGGGCCATGCCGATGCCGCCCCGCATCTGCGTCGCCAGGGACGAGGTGTCCAGCACCGCCGCGACCCCTGCCCCCGCCGCCAGCAGCTGCGCCGCCACCAGGGTCAGCAGCGGCCCCGATCCTGCCAGCACGATCTGCCGCCCGATGGCCACGCCCTGCGCCTTCAGCGCGATCTGCGCCGCGCCCAGGGAATAGACCCCGGCACGCTGCCAGCCATCCACCGGGACCAGGCGGTCGGTGGCCCCCGTCGCCAGGATCAGCCGGTCATGGGGAATGCGTGCCGCGCCGACATGCGCCACCCCGTCGCGGATCGCATGGACCGCGGAGTGCGGGCGATAGTCCACCTGCCCCGCCGCCACCATTCCGTCGAACAGCGCGTGCAGCGCCCGCGCCTTCCCGGCCTCGGAGCCGTAGAGCTTTTCCGGCGGGCGGGTGAAGCCCTCGGGCGGGCGGCGATAGATCTGGCCGCCGGCCCGCGCGGCTTCGTCCACCACGACCGGGCGCAGGCCCGCGCGGACCAGCCGCTCTGCCGCGCGGATGCCCGCAGGCCCGGCGCCGACGACCAGCACCCGCGTCATGCGGGCCACCCTTGCGGCGCCTCGGAAAGCAGCCGCATCCCCGCCGCAAGGGGCGTCGAGCAGGCGCGCAGGCGCGAGCCGTCCTCGGCCCAGATCCAGCAATCCTGGCAGGCGCCCATCAGGCAGAAGCCCGCACGCCGCTCCGGCCCGAACTCGGCCGGGCGCAGCGATCCGGCGCCGGTCAGGATCGCGGTCAGCACCGTGTCGCCCATCAGCCCGGTCATGTCCCGCCCGTCGAAACGGAAGGCGACCGGCGCGCGCCCCGTCTCGGCCAGCCGGACCAGTTGCCCGGTCATTCCGCGGCCTGCGCAAGGGCCGGGCGCGGCAGGTCGGGGAAACGCGCGCAGACGGCATCGAAGGCGCGGTGCACGGCCTCGGGGCCATTGCCCTCCATGCGGCGGAAGATCTCGGTCTTGGCGAAGAAGCGCCAGTGGATCGGCAGCGCCGTCAGGATCGCCGTCAGGGCCTCATAGGCGGCGCTGGTCCAGCGCGCCTCGAAGCCGTCGCGTTCGGGGCCGAAATGGAAATGCCCCTGATGTTCCGTCGCCTGCGCCCGCAGCGCCGCCGTGGCATCGGCATCGCCGACGACCACGCCGTAATCGCGCCGCGCCGCATCGACCGAGACATAGCCCCGCGCCACATCCTGCTCGACGCGCCAGACCTCGCGCTCGAAGGGGTTGCCGCGCCCGCCGCCCCCGGCGGAACGGATCATCAGCACATCGCCGGGGCCAAGGATCGCGGTGTCGGCGGACCCGGTGCGCCGTTCGTCGGGCGTTCCGGGGTTCACGATCATCTCGGCCAGGCCCGCCGCCTTGCCGCCCAGGATCCCCCAGGGGCGGAAGACGCTGCGGTCGCGGTTGCGCGCGGTGATGCTGCTGTCGGGGGCGAAGACGCGGAAGGCCATCTCGGTGGCCAGCCCGCCCCGCCAGCGACCGGCCCCGCCGCTGTCCTGCGCAAGGCCGTAGCGGACGAATTCCACCGGCACCTCGGTCTCGGTGATCTCGATGGGGGTGTTCTTCAGATAGGCCGCGTCCGCGCCCGAGCCGTTGGTGCCGTCGCGCCAGGGCATGCCGCCGCCGCCGCCCACCACCGGGTTCACGGCAGCGATGACCGTCTTCTGCGTGCGCTCGTCCCGCGTCATCACGTTGATGATGCAGTTGTTGCCGGCGGGCGCGGCGGGCATCCGGTCGGGAATGGCCTGCGAGAATGCCCCGAAGATCACCGACCGCAACCGCGCGCAGGTCAGCGACCGCATCCCCACCGCAGCGGGCGCGACCGGGTTCAGCACCGTGCCTTCCGGCGCGATGCAGGTGAAGGGCCGCGTCAGCCCGGTGTTCAGCAGGATGCGCGGGTTCAGCGTATAGAGGACGTAATAGACCCCCACCAGCAGCATGGTATGCCGCGGATCCCCGCCCGAGGGCACGTTCAGCGAACTGCCAAGCTGCGGGTCCGATCCGGTGAAATCCAGCACCGCGCTGTCGCCCCGGATCTTCAGGGTCAGGTTCAACCGGCAGGGATTGGCCTGGTCGCTGTCCTCGTCGGCGTAATCGGCGAAATGGTAATCCCCGTCCGGGATCGCGCGCAGGATGTCGCGGGCCTGCGCCTCGGCCTGGTCCTTCAGCGCCGCGACGCCCTGGACGAAGCCCTGCTTGCCGAACCGGGCGATCATCTGGTGCACCTTGCGCTCGCCGGTGTTCAGCGCGCCGACCAGCGCCTTGATGTCGCCGATGTTCAGCGCGGGCTTGCGGACATTGGTCTGCATGATCCGCAGGATCTGCTCGTCGAAGACGCCTTCGTTCACCAGCTTCATCGGCGGAAAGCGGATGCCTTCCTGGTGGATCTCGGTCAGGGACCGGGACAGGGACGCCGGCACCGCGCCGCCCATGTCGGTGTTGTGGATATGCCCGCCGGTCCAGGCGACGATCTCGCCATCCGCGAAGACCGGCTTCCACAGGTGGGTGTCGGGGGCATGGGTCGCGACATGGCCGGAATAGGGGTCGTTGGTGAAGGCCACGTCGCCGGGGCGGTAATCCTCCACCATGGCGATAGCCCGGCCATAGGTCAGGCCCGGATACCAGGTCGCGCCCAGGTCCATCGGCACCGCGAAGGTGTCGCCGCCCTTGTCCATCAGCATGACGGTGAAGTCCTGCGTTTCCTTGACGAAGGCCGAATGCGCCGTGCGGTGCAGCGTATGCGCCATGTTCTCGGCCGCCGCGCGGGCGTGGTTGGCCAGGACCTGAAGCGTCATCTTGTCGAACATGGGCTTACTCCGCAAAGCTCAGGTGGATGTTCAGGTGGTCGTCCACCTGGGCCGTCGCGCCTTCGGGGATGGCGAAAGTGGTGTCTTCCTGCGTGACGATTGCGGGGCCGTGGAAACGCGCACCCCCCGTCAGGTCCGCGCGGTCATAGAGCGGGATCTCCTGCCAGGCCCCCAGATGCACCGGCACATGGCGCGCGGGCCGGGGGGGGGCGGGATCGCCCGTCTCTACCGGGAATTCGGGCTTCGGCCCGGCACCGATGGCGGACAGGCGCAGGTTCACGATCTCGATCCGGCCCTCGGGGTCGTCGAAATCGTAAAGACGCAGATGCGTGGCGTGGAAGGCCTGCGCGATGCGGGCGGGATCGTTCAGCCAAGCGGGTTCCAGACCGACCTCGATCTCGTAGCTCTGGCCGGCATAGCGCATGTCGGCGGACAGGTGCAGGTCGGCGGCGCCGTGATGGCCCTGGGCGGCCAGCCAGGCGCGACCGTCATCGGTCAGCGCCCGGAACGGCGCGGTCAGATCCGCGCCCAGATCGGCAAAGACCGTGCGGATGAAGTCGCCGCGCAGATCGGCTACCAGACCGCCAAGCGCAGAGACCACGCCCGGACGGCGCGGGGCGATGACGCGCGAGATCCCCAGCTCGCGCGCCAGGAACGCCCCCAGCATCGGCCCGCCGCCACCAAACGGCATCAGCGCGAAATCCCGCAGATCGACGCCGGCGCGCGAGGACAGCTTCTCGACCTCGACGAACATCTCGGAAATCGCGATGTCGAGGATCGCCTGCGCGGTTTCCTCGGGGCCGCGGCCAAGCTGCTCGGCCAAGGCAGCAACGGCCTGCCGGGCCAGCGCCACGTCCATCTGCAACTGGCCGTAGGCCATCTGGCTGTGGCCCAGCCAGCCGCAGACCGCCATCGCATCCGTCACCGTGGCCTGTGTCCCGCCGCGTGCGTAGCAGGCCGGACCGGGGTTCGATCCCGCCGATTCCGGCCCGACGCGCAGCACCCCCTGCGCGTCCACGCTGGCGATGGAGCCGCCGCCGATGCCGATGGAACTGACCGAGACCGAAGGGATGTGCAACGGAAACTCGCCGATCAGCTCGTCCGATCCGAACTGCACCTGCCCGTCCACGATCAGCGCGAAATCGGCCGAGGTGCCGCCGATGTCCAGCGTCAGGATGCGATCCTCGCCGGCCTGGCGGGCCAGCCAGCTTGCGCCGATCACGCCGGATGCCGTGCCCGACAGCAGCATCGACACGCAGTCGCGCCGCCCCTCGGCCGCGGTCATCAGCCCGCCGTTCGACTTGGTCAGCATGGCGCGGGCCGGAACCCCCTGCCCCGCCAGCCGCGATTCCAGCGCCGTCAGATAGCCCGCGACGCGCGGATGGACATAGCCGTTCAGGATCGCGGTCGAGCTGCGCTCGTATTCGCGGATCACCGGCCAGACCTCCGCCGAGGTGAAGACGAACAGATCGGGCGCCTGCGCCTCGATCTGCGCCTTGACGGCGGCCTCCTGCGAGCCGTCGCGCCAGGAATGCAGCAGCGCCACGATCACCCCCTCGGCGCCTGCGGCCTTGGCGCGGGCCACGGCATCGGCGATGGCGACCCCATCGGGGGCGAGGGTCTGGCGGCCGTCGGCGCGCATCCGGGCTGGGATGCCGAAGATCATGTCGCGCGAGACCAGCGGGTCGGGCCGGTGGCAGAACAGCGAATACATCTCGGGCATCCGCAACCGGGCGAGCTCGATCACATCCTCGAAGCCCGCATTGGTGATCAGCGCCAGGCGCGCGCCCTTGCGCTGGATGATGGTGTTGATGCCGACCGTGGTGCCGTGCACGAAGCGGCTGACCGTCGCCGGATCCAGCCCTTCGCGTTCAGCCAGCAGCCGAAGCCCTTCCAGCAGTTCGGCGCCGGGATCGTCGGGCGTGGTCAGCACCTTCAGCGATGCGACGCGGCCCGAGGTCGCCTCCAGCGCGCAGAAATCCATGAAGGTGCCGCCGATATCGACGCCGATCTTCCAGTCCGCTACGGTCCCGTCCATTCCGCCACTCCATCATTGGTCGAGGCGATGGAACCAGAAGCGGCGATCCGCGTCCAAGACGCAAAGCGGCGCGGGCTATAAGTCGGGCTTATGCCTTCGGATCGTGTCCCGCATCAGGCTTTCCGCGCGCGACAGCACGCGGCCCTTCAGCGTCAGCAGCGACAGGGGCAGCGCCGCATCGTCCAGCAGCGGGCATTGCCGGATGCCCGCGAACTGCGCCCAGGGCAGCAGGGAATCGACCACCGCAATCCCCAGCCCCGCCTGCACGAAGCCCACGGCGGTGATCGACATGTCGATCTCCAGGATCGGCTCGAACCGCAGGCCCTGGACGCGGGCCGCCTGGGACAATTCATGATGTGGGCGGGTCGCCGCGCGATAGGAGATCAATGCCTGATCCTGCAGATCGGCAAGTCTCAGCCCGTCGCGGTCCACGAACGGATGGTCCGGCGGCAAAAGACAGGTAAACCGCGTGCCCCCCAGCGGCTCGACGTCGATATCGGGCGGCATCGTGTCGTCCAGCGCCAGCGCCAGCATGGCATCCCCTGCGCGCAGCATGGTGATCAGCGAGGCGACCGGGGCGACATGGGCGCGCACCAGGATGTCGGGATGCGCCTTGCGATAGGCGGCCAGCACCCCCGGCAGGAAGGACATCGCCGGCGGGGGCGAGGCCGCGATGCGCACCAGCCCCGCCCGCCCCTGCCGCAGGTCGGCGGTCTTGCGGCGCAACCCTTCCAGCCCGCCGAACAGCCGCTCGGCATCGGGCAGCAGCTCCAGCGCCTCGGGCGTGGGGTGCAGGCGGCCCTTTTCGCGGGTGAACAGGGGAAAGCCCAACTCGTCCTCGGCATGCAGCAGCACCTGGCTGAGGGCGGGTTGCGAGATGTTCAGCATCCGCGCCGCAGCGGTGATCGAGCCTGCGCGCATCACCGCCACGAACACCTCAAGCTGCCTGGCCCGCATCATGCCCCCATAGGTTCGACTTATGGTTCACCCAAGAACTCGTCCTTGACCCTTCATGCCCCCCGGCGTTCCCTTGGGCAAGGTTTTCGGGGGAACGCGGATGTCGGTGATCGTTCTGGGCGGCGGCTTGATGGGCAGTGCAACGGCGTTCTTCCTGGCGCGCCGGGGCATCGCCACGACCCTGATCGACAGCGGCCGCATCGGCGCCGGGGCGACCGTCGCATCTTTCGGCAACATCCGGCGCAGCGGGCGCTACCTGCCGCAATTGCCGCTGGCGCATCGCTCGCTTGCCCTGTGGCACCGGCTGGAAGCGCTGCTGGGCCGCGACGTGGAATTCCGCGCGGCCGGCCACCTGCGGCTGATCTTCAACGCCGAGGGCCTGGCGCTGATGCGCCGCTTTGCCGAAGACGCCCGACCCTGGGGATTGGAGCTTGAGGAGCTGGGCCCGGACCAGATCCGACGGCGCTTTCCGGGGCTTGGGCCGGAGGCCATCGCCGCGTCGTTCTCGCCCCGCGACGGGTCGGCCAACCCGCGGCTGATCGCGCCGGCCTTTGCCGATGCCGCGGCGCGGGCGGGCGTGCAGGTGGTGGACCAGGCGCAGGTGCTGTCCGTCCAGCCCGGCTTTACCGTCGAAACCGCGCGCGGGACGTTCCATGCTGATCGGTTGGTCAACTGCACGGGCCATCACGGCGCGGCTCTGGCGGCGCAGTTCGGCGAACCCGTGCCAATCGAGGTTCGCGGCCCGCAGATGGCCGTGACCGAGCCGCTGCCGCACCGCATCCTGCCGGTTGTCGGGGTCTGGTCGGCGGATCACGGCGCCTATCTGCGGCAGGTCGAACGCGGCAACGTGGTCTTTGGCGGCGCGGTGGACCGGGGGACGGTCGGCGCGGATGGCCGCGCCCATGCCGACCCCGCCCGCCTGCCCGCGCAATTGCGCGCGGTGGTGCGCCTGTGCCCGGCCCTGCGCCATGTTGCGGTGATCCGGCAATGGTCGGGGGCCGAGGGCTATGTCCGCGACGGCTTGCCGGTCATGGGCGCCTCGGGGACCACGGCGGGGCTGTTCCATGCCTTCGGTTTCTGCGGCCACGGCTTCCAGCTGGGCCCCGGCGTGGGCGATGCGATGGCGGAACTGGTCGCAACAGGCCGCTGCGAAACGCCGCTGGAGGATTTCCACATCGGGCGTTTTGCGGCATGAGCTCAGAACTTCGCCACCTTGCCCCATTGGCTGCCCTTGAAGCGGTCCAGCCGGTATTGCGCGATCTCGGTGATCGGCGTCCGGCCCAGGATCATGTCGGCCACCAGATGCCCGACCCCCGGCCCGATCCCGAAGCCATGGCCCGACAGGCCCGCCGCCAGGACCAGGCCCGGCAGGCCGCAATCCGCGTCAATGACCGGCACCCCGTCGGGCGTGCTGTCGATGAAGCCCGCCCAGCTGGCCTGCACGGGAATGTCCCGCAACGCGGGCAGCAGGCGGCGGGCGCGGGCCAGCGTTTCCCTGACCAGGGCCTTCGACGGATGCGGGTCGAGAATCCGCACCCGCTCCATGGGCGTTTCGCGATCCAGGGACCAGCGGGCGCGGGTCTCGAACCCCGCAGCCCAGCCCTGCAGCCCGCCGGGGCGCAGGGCGCGCCAGCGTTTCGCGAACATCGGCAGGAAATGCCTGGCGCCGGCGATCATCCGCGGCGTCGGATCCACATTGGCCCGGCCCGAGATCGCCAGCGTATAGCCGCCGTCGCCCCGGCGCGTGGCCGATACGGCAGCGGTATGCAGGGCATCGGGCAGCCCCTCGGCGCCCGGCATCACCGACAGGATCGAACTGCGCACCGAGGCTTGCGGGAAGCCGATCCCCAGCTGGTGCAGGAAACTGCCGGCCCAGGCCCCGCCGGCCATCACCACCGTGCCGGTGCGGATCGTGCCGCGCTCGGTCACGACGCCCGCGACGCGGCCGGCCTCAAGCTCCAGCCCGCGGGCGGCGCAGGACTGGATCACATGGCCGCCATGCTTGACGATGCCCTGCGCGATCAGCGGCGCGGCGCTGGCGGGGTCGGCAATGCCGTCCGTGGGCGACCAGACGCCGCCCAGCCAGGATTTGCCGGTGGCGCGGCCGCGCTCGGCAGCCTCGGGGCCCGACAGCATCCGCGTGTCGATGCCTTCGCCTTGCGCGAAGCGGCCCCAGGCGGCCCAGCCTTCCAGCTCGGCGGGGTCATCGGTCAGATACAAGAGCCCGCAGCGGCGAAAGCCGATGCCGGGGCCCAGGTCGGCGGCCATCTGCTCCCACAGGTCCAGGCTGCGCGTGGACAAGGGCAATTCGCGGGCATCGCGATTCTGCTGCCGGCACCAGCCCCAGTTGCGGCTGGACTGTTCCGCCCCGATGCGTCCCTTTTCCAGCAGCACCACGCTTTGCCCGGCACGGGCCAGCCAATAGGCGGCCGAGACACCGACAACGCCGCCGCCGATCACGACGCAATCGGCGCGGGCGGGCAGGTCTCCGGCGGTCTCGATGGACAAAAGCGGTGCGGGCATGGGGTTCTCCGGTCGTGTCACCGCAGGCTAGCGGCGGGTGGCCAGCCGCATCTGCCGCATCTCGCGGCGGCAGCGGCATTTCCTGTCGAATCGCAGCCGGTTGGCAGCGAGGCCGAATTGCAGCAGAAGGGACCCGGAACGGGAAGGAAGATCGAATGGCACCGCCGCTGAAACTGGACCGCATCGATGTGAAGATCCTGGCCGAACTGCAGAAGAACGGCCGCATCACCAATGTCGAGCTGGCCGATCTGGTCGCGCTGTCCCCCTCGCCCTGCCTGATGCGGGTCAAGAAGCTGCAGCAGGCCGGATACATCACCGGCTACAGCGCCCAGATCAACGTGGCGAAGCTGGGCGAGACGCTGACCGTCTTTACCGAATTCACCCTGAAGAACCACCGCCCGCCGGACTTCGCGCGCTTCCAGGAGGCGCTGGAAAAGATCGACAGCTGCATCGAATGCCATCTGGTGTCGGGCGGATACGACTATCTGGCGAAATTCGTGACCTCGGGGATCGTGGACTACCAGAACATCATCGAATCGCTGATCGACCGCGACGTCGGCGTGGACAAGTATTTCAGCTTCGTGGTGATCAAGACGCCCTTCGTCAAGACGCAGATCCCGCTGACCCGACTATTCGCGGAACGGTCCTGACGCCCGGCCGGACGAGACAGGCGGCGCCCGCCGGGCCTGTGCGGTCCGGCGGCATCCGTGGACAGGACAGCTGGTCGCGAAGGCTTGGGCCCTTGCCCGTCGCAGCTACCGTCCCGCGAACTGCGCCATCAGGGCGGGGTCCTGTTCCAGCCCCTTCAGCCAGCCGGTATCCAGCTGGGGGATCGAGCCGATCAGCAGGCGCGAATAGGGATGCGCGGCCTCGGTCGACATGCGCGCGGCGGGCAGCGCCTCGACCACCCGGCCCTTCAGCATCACCAGGACCTCGTCGCAGATCGCCTCGACCGTGGACAGGTCGTGGCTGATGAACATGTAGGACAGGTTCAGCTCTCGCTGCAGTTCCTTCAGCAGGTCCAGGATGGCCGCCGCGACGACGGTGTCCAGCGCCGAGGTGATCTCGTCGCACAGGATCAGCTCGGGCTCGGCGGCCAGGGCGCGGGCCAGATTCACCCGCTGCTTCTGCCCGCCCGACAATTCCGAGGGCAGGCGGTGGCGCAGGTGGCCGGGCAGGCGCACCATGTCCAGAAGCTCGATCACCCGGGCATTGCGCGCGGCCCCGGTCATGCCGTGATAGAAGGTCAGGGGCCGGGCCAGGATCGTCTCGATCGACTGCGCGGGGTTCAGCGCGGTATCGGCCAGCTGGAAGACGATCTGGACGCGGCGCAATTCGTCCTTGCTGCGCTGTTGCAGCGAGGGCGCCAGTTCCTTGCCGTCCAGCAGCAGGTTGCCGCGATAGGCGGGCAGAATGCCGGCGATGGCGCGGGCGAGCGTCGACTTGCCCGACCCGGATTCGCCGATCACGCCCAGGTTGCGGCCGCGTTCCAGCCGGAAGCTGACATCCTGCAGGATCTTCGCCGCCGGCACGCCGCCGCGGATCACGCCATAGCCCGCGCAGAGGTCCTGCACCGCAAGGATCGGCTCGGCCGCGTCGGGCCGGGCCATGGGGACATGCGGCACCGGCTCGAAGGCATCCAGCAGCTGGCGGGTATAGGGGTGCTTCGGCGCGTGCAGGATCTGCTCGGTCGGGCCTTCCTCCTGCACCACGCCGTTCTTCAGCACGATGATGCGGTCGGCGATCTGCGCCACCACGGCCAGGTCGTGGCTGACATAGACCCCCGCCATGGCGCCCTTGTCCATGACCGACTTGAAGGCGCGCAGTACCTCGATCTGGGTGGTCACGTCCAGCGCGGTCGTCGGTTCGTCGAAGATCACCAGCGCCGGATCGCCGATCAGCGCCATGGCCGCCGACAGGCGCTGCAACTGCCCGCCCGAGACCTGGTGCGGATAGCGGCTGCCGATGGTGTCGGGATCGGGCAGCGCCAAGGCGCGGAACAGCTGCCGTGCCTTGGCCTCGGCCTGCTCGCGCGGCATCAGCTGGTGGATGGCGGTGATCTCGACCACCTGGTCCATGATGCGCTTGGCCGGGTTGAAGGCCGCCGCCGCCGATTGCGGGACATAGGACACCTCGGTCCCCCGCATGGCGGCGCGCTGGCGCTCGGGCATCGCCGTCACGTCGCGGCGGCCCACGCGGATGCTGCCGCCCTGGATGGCGCAGCCGGGCCGCGCATGGCCCATCAGCGACAGGGCGATGGTGGTCTTGCCCGACCCGCTTTCGCCGATCAGGGCCACGATCTCGCCCGGGGCGATGTCGAAGCTGACGCCCTTGATGATCTCGACCTCGCGGCCCGAGTCGGTCCTGGCGCCGATCTTCAGGTCGCGCACGGAAACAAGCGGCTGATCCATCATTCGCTCCTGTCGCGGATGCGGGTGGGCAGGTTGTCGATGAACATGTTGACCGAGATGGTCAGCGAGGCGATGGCGATCGAGGGAAAGATCACCGCCGGCGCCCCTAGGCTGAGGCCCTCGATGTTCTCGCGCACCAGGGCGCCCCAGTCGGCATTGGGCGGCTGCACGCCAAGTCCCAGGAAGGACAGGCCCGACAGCACCAGCACGATGAAGACGAAGCGCAGGCCCAGATCGGCCAGAACGGGGCCCAGGATGTTGGGAAAGATCTCGCGCAGGATGATATGGCCGAAGCCCTCGCCCCGGGCGCGGGCCACGGTGACGAAATCCATGGTATTGACGTTGACCGCCAGCGCGCGGGCAAAGCGATAGGAGCCCGGCAGGTACATGGCCGCCAGCGTCACGATCAGGATCGGGATCGAGGATCCGACGGCAGCCACCACGACCAGGCCGAACAGCAGGTGCGGAATGCCGTTGAAGGCGTCCAGGAAGCGCGACAGCAGCGTGTCGAACCAGCCGCCGACCACGGCCGCGATCATGCCCAGAAGCACGCCGCCCGCGCAGGCCAGCATCACCGCGGCCAGCGCGATGCCGACGGTATAGCGCGTCCCCATGATGATGCGGGACAGGATGTCGCGGCCCAGATAGTCGCTGCCCATCCAGAACTGGCTGCTCATCGGGCCGAAATAGTCGAAATCGACCATGTCGCCGGGGGGATAGGGCGCGATCCAGGGGCCGATGATGGCGATCACCGCCCAGAACAGGATCACGGCCAGGCCGATGCGGCCCACCCAGTTGAAGGAATATCCCAGCCGGGCCGGGGTCGGAAGGCGCAAAGCAAGGGACATCAACGGCGCAACCTCGGGTTGGAGAGAATGGCGATCATATCGGCCAGCGTGATCAGCAGCAGATAGCTGATGCAGAAGATCATCGCGCAGCTCTGGATCAGGGGCAGGTCCCGGGTGGACACCGCGTCGACCATCAGCTTGGCGACACCGGGATAGTTGAAGACGGTCTCGACGATGATAACGCCGCCGACCAGATAGGACAAGGACAGCGCCACCGCGTTGGCAATGGGGCCAAGCGCGTTCGGCAGGGCGTGGCGCAGGACCATCCGCGTCCGCGACGCACCCTTCAGCAGCGCCATCTCCACATAGGGGGTGTTGATCGTCTCGATCACCGCGGCCCGCGTCATGCGGATCATCTGGGCCGAGACGACGAAGGACAGCGAGATGACGGGCATCGCATAGGCGCGCAGCATGTCACCGATGCTGTTCACATTGACCCCGAAGGACAGCGCGGGCAGCCAGTCCAGCCAGACGGCGAAGACCAGCACCGCCAGCGTCGCCACCATGAATTCGGGCACCGAGATGACGGAGATGGTCAGCACCGAGACCAGGCGGTCCAGCCAGGATCCGCGCCACATGGCGGCGGCGATGCCCAGGGTCAGCGCCACGGGCACGCAGACCAGCGTGACGATGCCCGCCAGGCGCAGCGTGTTCATCAGCCGCCCCGACAGCAGGTCGGCCACGGCCATCTTGTTGACATAGGACATCCCCAGATCACCCGTAGCAAGTCCGCCCAGCCAGGACAGGAAGCGCCAGATCGCCGGCTCGTCCAGGCCCATGGCGGTGCGCAGCCCGGCCACGGCCTCGGGGGTTGCGGCCTGACCCAGCAGCACCTCGGCCACGTCGCCGGGCAGCAGTTCGGTCGCGAAGAAGACCGCGAAGGACACGATCAGCAGCGTGATGAGCGCGATGCCCAGGCGCTGGCCGACCAGGATCCAGGTGGTTGCGGAACGCAGCATGTCACACCTCCATCAATGGGGATGCCCCTGCGCGCATTGCGCAGGGGCGCGGGGCGTGGGGATGTCAGCCCTCCAGCCAGACATATTCGGCGAAGGCATAGCCCATCTGGCCGCCCAGGGGATTGGGGCGCATGCCCTTCATCTTCGACGAATGCGCATCGACGTTGGAAATATAGGCGGGAATGATGGTGCCTGCCTCGGCCGCGATCATTTCCTGCATCTCCCAATAGATCGCCTTGCGCTTTTCCTCGTCCAGCAAGCCGCGCGCTTCGACCAGCATGGCGTCGAACTTCTCGGACTTGTAATGGCTTTCGTTCCAGGGCGCGTCGGAGGCGTAGAGCAGCGAGAACAGGATATCCGGCGTCGGGCGCGGGTTGATGTTGCCGAAATGGATCGGTGCCTTCAGCCAGTAGTTCGACCAGTATCCGTCGGACGGCACGCGCTCGATCTTGAAGGGCATGCCGGCCTGGGCGCCGGCCTGCTGGACGACCATGGCATAGTCGATGGCCGAGTTCGCCGCGTCCGAGGTGACGATGGGGATCGCCTGGCCCAGCACACCGGCCTTTTCGAACAGCGCCTTGGCGCGCTCGGGGTCGAATTCGCGCGGCTTCAGGTTCGGGTTGTGATAGCGGTCCATGGCCGAGACGGGCTGGTCGTTGGCGACCTCGCCCAATCCGCGCAGCACGCCGTTCACGATGGCCTCGCGGTTCATCAGGTATTTCATGCCCTCGATGAAGTCGGCCTTGTCGCCCGGCGCCATGTCCAGCCGGATGTTGAGGTTGGTATAGTTGCCCGCCGTCGAGATCGAGCTGACGACATGGCCCTGCCCCTCGATCATGCGCATCGACCGCGGGTTGATCGCGGCGGCCAGGTGGATATCGCCCGACAGCACGGCGTTGACGCGCGCATTGTTGTCCGAGATGGCGAAATATTCGAAGCTGTCCAGATAGGGGCCGGTGCCCTTGAAGTAGTTCGGATTGCGCGTGCCGATGGACCGCACGCCGGGCTCGAAGGTTTCGCAGAGGAAGGCGCCGGTGCCGTTGGCCTTGCTGAAATCGCTGGTGCCTTCGGCCAGGATCATGAAATGGTGCAGCGACAGGATCGTGGGCAGGTCGGCATTGGCCGCCGCCAGCACGATGCTGACGGTGCGGTCGTCCACGGCGGTGATCTCGGCCATCTGTTCGGCGATGGCGGCGGCCTTGGACCCCACGGCCGGATCCTGATGGCGCTTGAGCGACCAGACCACGTCCGACGCCGTCAAGGTCTTGCCGTCGTGGAAGGTCACGTCGGGCTTCAGCCTGATCTGCCAGGTCTTGCCGTCCGTCGTCTCGATGGACTCGGCCAGTTCCATCTTCACCTCGCTGCCCTCCTCGAGGAAGGTCAGCCGGTTATAGAAGGCGCAGCAGCGGGTGTAGTCGGTGGACAGGGACGCCTTGGCCGGGTCCAGCGTGTCGGCGGTCGAGGCCGACCAGCCCGCGGCCTTCAGGTGCCCGCCGGTGACCGGGGTTTGCGCAACGGCCTGACCGGCGCGCAGCAGCAGCGACCCGCCCGCCGACAGCGCCACGCCCGACGCCATCAGCATCTTGAGCAGGTCCCGGCGCGAGGCGCCGCGGCGGATTGCGGCCTCGACCATCGCGTCGTCGCGGCCCGTCCAGTTGTTCGGCTTGAGGTCTTTCATGTCGTCATCCCTGTTGCTTGCCCGGCGGCTCTCGTGTCCGCTCGGGCGGGTGAAGTCAGTTGTCGAAGGCCTTGTCGGCGGCCTCGGCCAGGTCGATCAGTGCGTGGAAGTGGTAGTCGGGTTCGGTGAATTCCGCGGGTTCGATGGTCCCGCCATAGCCTTTCTGGGCATGCCGGCGCTGGATCCAGGCATTCGTCATGCCCAAGGCGCGCGAAATGCCGATGTCGTGGTGCTGGCTTTGCGCGGTATGCAGGATGTCGTCCTTGGTCCCGCCATTCTTGCCGACGAAGTCGAACACCTGCCGGAAGAAGGCCGGATCGGGCTTTTCGGTGCCGGTATCGTCGGTGGTGAAGCTGGCCCAGAAGGGATTGCCCAGCTTTTCCTCGTATTTCTCGAAGGCCCAGCGGCGGGCATTGGTCATGGCGATCAGCTTGTAGCGCGCCTTCAGCCGGGCCATCGCCTGGACGCTGTCGGGAAAGGGCTGCGCCTCGCCCACGGCGTCGATCATGAACCGGCGGTTTTCCGGCGTGTCGGGCAGGCCGGTCGCTGCCGCGATCCGACCGTAGCAGCGGCCCAGGTCGTCCGGGAAGCGCAGCGCGTCCGGCTGATAGCGGGCGTTGCGGTAAACCGCCAGCGCCTCCTCGCCGTCGACGGTCATGCCGGCATCGGCCGTGATCGTCGCCAGCGCGCCGGTGATCGCACCCTCGAAGTCGATCAGCGTGCCGACCACATCGAAGGTGACATAGGAAAAGCGGTCCAGGGGTCTTGCCGCCGTCAGGGTGGCCATGGGGTGAGCTTCCTTTCGCAGATGCCGCGGGCCGCGGCGGTCAGATCGGCGGACGCGCGGGTCGTCACATCCCCTCACATCCAGATTGCGCCATTCCGGGGCTGCAAAACGCCGAAACGGGCGGCCGGCGCAGCAGATTCTTTCGTATTGGGCGGGGGCGCGGCATATCGCGAGCGCCCTAGTATCCCCGGCTGCGGTCCACCAGCCCCGGCACCGGCTGTCCGTCACGGTCGGCGCGGATGACGGCCAGGGCGTGGCGCGCGCCTTCCTCGGCATCGGTATGGGCGGCTATATGCGGGGTGATCAGCACGCGCGGATCGCGCCAGGCCCAGTGATCGGCGGGCAAGGGTTCGGGGTCGGTCACGTCCAGCATGGCGGCAGAAAGCCGCCCGCCGTCCAGCGCCCGGCGCAGCGCCGCCATGTCCAGCTGCGCGCCGCGCCCGGCATGGACCAGTTCCGCGCCCTGCGGCAGCCGGTCGAAGAAGCCGCTGCCCATCAGGCCGCGGGTTTCGTCCGTCAGCGGCAGCAGGCAGACCAGGATATCGGCCCCGGCCAGAAAGGCGTCCAGCCGATTCGCGCCGAAGATCTCGACCTCTTCGACCGGCCTGCCCGAGCGGCTGTATCCCGAAACGGCAAAGCCCAGGGCTTGCAGGCTTGCGGCGGCCAGACGCCCGATCCGGCCCATGCCCATGATGCCCACGCGCCGCGTGCGCGCCAGCCGCGCCGGGCGGGGCTGCCATTCGCCGCGCGCGGCATGATCCAGATAGAACGGCAGATCCCGGTGCAGCGCCAGCGTGGCCATGACCACCCAGTCGCGCACCATCGCCTCGATCCCCGGCGCGATGGTGCGCGACAGCGCCACGCCCTCCGGCAAGGCCGGGAAATGGTCGGTGCCCGCCCCGACGCAGATCACCGTGCGCAGGTTCGGATAGCGCGCCAGATCGGCGGGCGGCGTCCAGCAGGCCAGATGCGTGACCTGCGCGGGGTCTGTCACGCTGGCCTCGTTGGGGATGAAGCCCTCGCCCGCCTCGGCGAAGATGCGCCCCCAGACAGGGCCGCGTTCGGGGGTGGAATGCAGCAGCAGCGCCATCAGCGCAGGACCGCGCGGATTTCCGGGTCTTCCAGCGTCAGATCCAGCACCTTGCGGGTGCGGGCGACGATCTGGTCGATCTGGTCCTCGGTGCAGCACAGGGGCGGCGCATAGCCGAAGATGCCCTGCGCAAAGGACCGCACGATCAGCCCCTGTTCCCAGGCCCGGTCGAACAGCCGCGTGGCGGGCTGGACCTCGGGCGGCAGAGGGGTCCTGGCCTCCTTGTCCACGACCAGCTCGACCGCCGCCAGCATCCCCCTGCCCCGCACATCGCCCACCAGCGGATGATCGCGCAGGCTTTCCAGCCCGGCCTGCAACCGCGCACCTGCGCGGCGGCCGTTTTCCAGCAACCCGCCTTCGTAGAGCGCCAGCACCTCCAGCGCCACGGCGGCGCTGACCGGATGCGCGGAATAGGTGAAGCCATGGCCCACGGCCTTGGCCCCCGCACCGTCGGCGATGGTCTCATAGACATGGTCGCGCATGAAGACCGCGCCCATCGGCACATAGCCCGAGGTCAGCCCCTTGGCCGTGGTCATCAGGTCGGGAACGATGCCCTCGTCCTCGCAGGCGAACAGCGGGCCGGTGCGGCCAAAGCCGGTGATCACCTCGTCGGCGACGAACAGCACGCCGTATTCGGCGCACAGATCGCGCATTGCCCTGATCCAGCCCTTGGGCGGCACCAGCACGCCGCCCGAGCCCTGGATCGGCTCGACATAGAAGGCGGCGACGCGGTCGGGACCGAGCGATTCGATCTTCGCCCGCAGTTCCGCGACCGAGGCCTCGGTCACGGCCTGCGGATCGCGGCCCGCCGGGTTGCGATACAGGTCATGCGACGAAATCTTGTGCTGCCAATCATAGGGCACCCCGAAGCCGTCGTGGAAACCCGGCAGCGCCGTCAGCCCCGCCCCCATGGTCGTCGAGCCGTGATAGCCGTTGGCGACCGAGATGAACTGGTCGCGGCCCGGCTGGCCCTTGGCGTGCCAGTAATAGCGGATGAAGCGGATAGTGCTGTCCACCGCGTCCGATCCGCCCAGCGTGAAATAGACGTGGTTCAGATCGCCCGGGGCGCGTTCGGCCAGGGCGGCGGCCAGGCGGATCGGCGCCTCGGCGCCCAGGTCGAAATAGCCGGTGGCATAGGGCAGCTTGCGCATCTGCTCGGCGGCGGCCTCGACGATGCTTTCGTGGCCATAGCCCGCGTTCACGCACCACAGGCCCGCGAAGCCGTCGATCAGGGTGCGCCCCTCGCTGTCGGTGACGGTCGCGCCCTGCCCGCCGGTCAGGATGCGCACGCCGCGCTGTTCGTGCCCGCGAAAGGACGAAACCGGGTGGATCAGGTGCCGGCGGTCAAGCTCGGCCAGGGAATTGCTTAGCATGGGGGTCTCCGGGTTCAGCCCAGGGCTTGCGAGATCAGGGCCTGGGTCGTGGGTGCGGGGGTGCGCAGGTTGCGGGTCATGGCGGTGCCGCCGCCGGCATGGGCCAGGCCCAGCGTCGCCGCGAAGCCGCCAAGACCCTGTTCCGCGCGCAGATCGACACGCAGGAAGCTGCCTTCGCAGCGGCGCGCGGCCTCGGCCAGCAATGCGCGGGCGGTGGCGGTGTCGGGGGCGACAATCGGCCCGACCACGCGGCCCCGCCCGAAATCGCGCAGCAGGGCAAAGCCGGCATCGCAGGTCAGGACCTCGCCGCCGCCGGCGATGTCGCGCAACAGGGATGCGCGGTCCATGCCGCTGGCGGCGCGGTCGGCATCGGCGAGCCGGTCGATATCGGCGGGACGGCCGGTGGCGACGGGCCGTTCCGGCGCGGTTGCGACAGCAAGGCCCTGATGCTGAACGATCTGGCCGCTGGCCCGGAAGCCGAGTTTTTCGTAAAGCGGCAGCCCGTCCGTGGTGGCGATCAGGCGCATTTCGCGGTCGCCGGCCAGGGCGATGATCGCCTCCATCAGCGCGCGGCCCAGGCCACGCCCGCGCATCGCCGCGTCGACGATGATCATGTTCAGCGTGGCGACTGCGCTGAAGGGCGAACACAGCGCGGTGCCGACCACGCGGCCTTCGTCCAGCGCCACGACGCCCTGCGATACGGACAGGGTCAGCGCCCAGTCCTCTGCCCGGTGGGGCCAGCCGGCCTGCTGCGACAGGCGCAGCGCCTGCGGCAGATGGGCGGGGGTAAAGGCGGCAAGTGCAGGGGTGATGGTCGTGGTCATGCGGTTTGTCCTTCTTGGCACCATCCTGCCACGGGCGCGCCCGCAGGATTGCCGATCTGGCAAGGGCGCGCGGCATGTCCTGCGGATCGCAGGACTGCCGCCGCAGAAAATGCTGTCATGGGCAGAGCCGCCGCCCCAGGCGACGGATCAGGGCGCAGGCGTCCTGCAATTCGGCCATCGTCAGGTATTCCTCGGGGCGGTGCGCGCGGGCGATGTCGCCGGGGCCGCAGATGATCGCGGAGATCCCGGCCTGCTGGTAAAGCCCGGCCTCGGTGCCATAGCTGACCGCGCCCAAGGGCGTCGCGCCCGTCAGCTCGGCCAACAGCCGCGCCAGCGGGTGAGCGCCGTCAAGCGCAAGCGCCGGATAGGAGGACAGCCAGTCCACGGCCAACCCCCCTGCCGCCGCGACCACCGGCTCCAGGACCGCCCGGGGATCGACGCCGTGGATCGCGCGGGCCTCGATCTGCGCCTCGGCGCGGTCGGGGATGATGTTGACGGCCTGCCCGCCCGCGACGGTGCCGATCTGCAGGCTGGACCAGGGCGGCGCGAAGCGCGGGTCCTGCGGCCCGGATTGCAGCGCCACGGCCTGCGCCGCGGCTGCGTTCAGCGCCGGCAGCAGCGCGTGGATCGCGTTCGCGCCCAGGTCGGGGCGCGAGGAATGCCCCGCCATCCCCGTCGCCACCAGCCGCAGCGCCGCCTTGCCCTTGTGCGCCAGCACCGGCACCAGGCCGGACGGCTCGCCGATGATCGCCCCCAGCGGCGGCGCGCAAAGCCCGGGCAGGGCCGCCAGCAGATGCGGCACGCCCCGGCAGCCCGCCTCCTCGTCATAGGAAAGCGCGATATGGACCGGCGCGGACAGCGGCATCGCGACCAGTTCGGGCACCATCGCCAGGGCGGCGGCGACAAAGCCCTTCATGTCGCAGGCCCCGCGCCCGATCAGCCGGTCGCCGTCGCGGCGCAAGACGAAAGGATCGGCCCGCCAATCCGGTTCGCCCGCCGGCACCACGTCCAGATGGCCCGACAGGACATGGCCGGGGCGCGAGGCGTCGCCGATGCTGGCGAACAGGTTCCAGCGGTCGCCCTCGGGTCCGGGGACCAGCGTGGGCTCGATCCCGTGCCCGCGCAGATAATCCGCCACGAAGCCGATGATGTCGCCGTTCGGGCCGCCCACGACACTGGGAAACCCGACCAGCCGGGCCAGAAGATCAGTCGGCGAAGACATAGATCTTGCGCACGGTTTCGATGGTTTTCCAGATACCTTTGAAGCCGGGCTTCATCAGGAAGCTGTCGCCTGCGGTGAAGCGGCTTGTCTCGCCCCCGTCCTCGGTCAGATCGACCACCCCGGAGAGGATATGGCAGAATTCCAGCGCCTCGCCCTTGGCGGAACGGGTGGTGCCGGGCGTCGCTTCCCAGATGCCGGTGCGGATCTTCGACCAGTTGCCCAGGGGCACCTCGTCCAGGGCCCAGGTCTTGAAGGCGGGGGTGCCCTCGATCAGTTTCTCTGGGGCGGCCACGTCCTCGCGCGGGGCAAAGGCCGGGGCGGTGTCGATGGGGGTCAGCAGGGTCATGGGGTTCCTTTCCGTTACGCCGCCAGCCTGGCCCGATCCGCGCAGGGTCGGGCACCGTTGTCGGGTCATGGGCGGCAGGGCCTGCCGTCCATTGCCGGAATTTCGCAATCTCCTGCCGTCAGGCGCCCGACTGCCGCATGCGCTGTCGCAAGACCGCGCCAATGATGGATCAAACGGACCAACAGGAGGCCCCCATGGCGCTGCGCCCGAAATTCATTACCTTCGACTGCCACGGCACGATGATCTTCTTCGACATGGCGGGCGCCGCGCGCGACCATTACGGCGCGCAGCTCAGCGGCCCGCAGATGGAGAAATTCATCGCCAATTTCGCGGCCTACCGCCTGGACGAGGTGCTGGGCGCCTGGAAACCCTATGCCGAGGTGGTCCACAACGCGCTGGAACGCACCTGCAAGCGCAACGGCATCGCCTTCGATCCCGCGGTGGCCGAAGACATCTATGCCCGCGTGCCGACCTGGGGGCCGAACCTTGACGTGCCCGCGGGGCTCACGCGCATTGCCGGGAAGATCCCGCTTGTCGCGCTGACCAATTCGATGAACGACCAGATCCCGCACAACATCGCCAAGCTGGGCGCGCCCATCGACCATGTTTTCACCGCCGAAAGCGCGGGCGCCTACAAGCCGCAGATGCGGGCCTTCGAATATATGTTCGACCAGCTTGGCTGCAGCCCCGAGGACGTGCTGCATGTGTCGTCATCCTTCCGCTATGACCTGATGACCGCGCATGACCTGGGCATCCGCAACAAGGTCTGGGTCAATCGCGGCCATGAGCCGGCCAATCCCCATTACGGCTATATCGAGGTCAGGGACATCTCGGGCCTGGCCGAGGTGGTGGGGCTGTGACGAAATACGCATCCTATTGGCACGATGGCGTGCCCCCCTTTGCGGGCGCCGAGGCCGGCCCGGTCGAGGGCCGCTTCGACGTGGCCGTGATCGGCGGCGGCTTCACCGGGCTGAACGCCGCCCGCAGCCTGGCGAAAGCCGGGGTGCGCGTGGCGCTGCTGGAGGCCGAGCATGTCGGCTGGGGCGCGTCGGGCCGCAATGGCGGGCATCTGAACAACGGCATCGCGCATGGCTATGCCGATGCCAAGGCGCATCTGGGGGCAGAGTGCGCCCATGCCCTGTATCGCGCCTATGACCGGTCCATCGACATGATCGAGCAGATCGTGGCCGAGGAAGGCATCGCCTGCGATTTCCGTCGGTCCGGCAAGCTCAAGCTGGCCTCCAAGCCCAGCCATGTCGCGGGGCTGCGGGCGAATTTCGACCTGATCCATGCCGAGGTCGATCCCGACACCCGCTGGCTGGACCGCGACGAGGTGCGAAGCGAGGTCGGGTCCGACAGCTTCCACGGCGCGATGCTTTATGAGAAATCCGCGATGATGCATATGGGCCGCTATGCCCAGGGGCTTGCCACAGCGGCGCACCGCCACGGCGCGCGGATCTGGGAAGGCGCGCCCGTGACCGGCAGGACAAAGCTGGCCGATGGCTGGCAGGTGCAGACGCCGCGCGGCAGCCTGACCGCGGACCGCGTGATCGTGGCGACCGGGGCCTATGGCACGACGGCGCCCTTGCGGCATTTCCGGCGGCGTATCATCTCGGTCGGGTCGTTCATCATTGCCACGCGGCCCCTCACCAAGGCAGAGGTCGCCACCACCTTGCCCGGCGACCGGACCTGCGTGACCTCGATGAACATCGGCAACTATTTCCGCCTGTCGCCCGACCGGCGGCTGATCTTTGGCGGGCGGGCACGGTTCTCGGCCCGGTCGGACCAGACCTCGGACGCGAAATCGGGGACGATCCTGCGCCGGTCCATGGCCGCGATCTTTCCGCATCTGGCGGATATTCCCATCGATTATTGCTGGGGCGGGCTGGTGGACATGACCAAAGACCGCTTCCCCCGTGCCGGAGAGGTGGACGGCATGATCTATGGCATGGGCTACTCCGGCCATGGCGCGCAGATGTCCACGCTGATCGGGCAGGTCTTGGCGGACATCGCCCTGGGCCAGCGCGGCACGAACCCGCTGGAGGGCCTCGCCTGGCCCGCGATCCCGGCGCATAGCGGCAAGCCCTGGTTCCTGCCGCTGGTGGGGTTGTGGTTCGGGCTGAAAGACCGGCTGTCCTGATCGCGCGGGGATGGAAAGGCTACCCCAGCGAATGCGACGCCAGGCCATAGGTGACCGCCCCTTCCGTGGCACGACGGTGGGGGCCGATGCACATTTCCGTAACCGTGTCGAAGGCCAACAGCCCGGCATCGGTCAGGAAGGACAAGAAGCCCTCGCTGTCCACCGGCGTATCGAGGCGCGTGAAACGTCCGGCATTCGCCCGGATCAGCGGGGCGATCAGGGCTTTTGCCATGGCGTCCCCCTCTGCCACGACGGGACCGATCACCGTGCCTTTGCCGAAATCGCGCTGTAGCGCAAAGCCGCAAACGGCACCGTCGCGCAGCGCGACCGTGCCGCTCGACAAGGGCAGCAGCGCATCCAGCACCCGCGTTCGCTTTGCGCCATAGGCGTTCGCATCCAGGGCCCGAAGGCCCGCGTCATCCTCTGCCCGCAGATCGCGGACCAGGATGCCGAGCGCGTCAACGGGCCCGATATCCCGCGCCATGCCCTGCTGCTGGCGGATGATGCCCACCGGCCGGAACCCCGCCGCCGTATAAAGGCGATACCCCGAATGCGTCGCGCTGAGCCGCAGATCCCGGCCCGCGCAATCGGCCATCACCCGCTGCAGCAGCCACTTGCCCGCCCCCCGCGCCTGCAACCGCGGCACCGTGACCATCATCCCCAGCATGGCGAAATCGTCGCCCGTGTGGAAATACATGGCCGATCCAAGGGGACGGCCGATCTCGTCGACCGCCAGGTAGCCCTGTCCCAGCGACAGGAACAGCTCCAGGTCGCGGGGACGGTGCGGCCACAGCACGCCCACCGTCAACTCGTGCAGCAACTGCCGCTGCGCCATGCGCAAGGGTTTGGCGCTGGCATCATAAGCGTCGATGCGCAAATGCGGCAGGAGGTTGCGATCGCCTGCCGCCAAGCCCGCTTCGTTCTGGCCCATGTTGCCCCGCTTCAAGACTATTCCCTGGGCAGTATGCCCGCTGTCCTTCGCCATTTGATGCCGTATCACGGGGTGCAGGACAAAGATCGTGCCGCCGGGCCTGGTGGCCCGATCGGGTGCGCCCGCATTGCTGGTGCTGAAATCTTCTGTCCCAGGGTCCGGGGAAGCGCTGCCTAGCGTGCCGGCATGGGGGATGCGGACAGTTGCGCGCTCGTCGCGTCCTCCTGGACCAGGAAGTCGACCACCGTGCGCGCGACAGGAAGCTGGCCGCGCTGCTTCGCGCCGAAACTGTTGCACGGGCCACGGTGAATTCGGCCCTTCAATGGCTCCAGAACCGGACCGTAGCAAAGGAAACGCGCGCCATAGCGGCGATCTTCGCGGCAAAGCACGGTGTGGCACAGCAGAAGCGGACAGTGCGCACCTCATATGAAGACGAACCCTCCGATTATGTCCGCAGTGCTATCCTATATTCTCCGAAGTATCTGACAGTAGTGGAGAAGAAGACCTGCAAACGGGCTTGGGGTGGCCATAACGCGATCAATACGCTGATCGCTCAGACCATCTAGCAGATGCCCGCTCACAAAATAATTCTAAGGAGAGATGCCAATATCCAGGCGACGCTAGAGCCGGAGGTAGAGCATCGCGCGGTTCCGCTGACGAAGTAAATGGCTCGGTGCGACGAATAGTCTGCGCGTAGATCGGTCTGGCCTTACTGATCAAAAAGTGACTGTTGCCCGATATTCGCTTCATACTCTGAATACTGACCGAGTATCGCCCGGACCGCTTCCGGCGGAAATGGATCAGCCAACTTATCACCATTGAATTCCAAGACGCGTAACACTCGCCGGTTTTTGGGACGTCCGTCCGTATTCTGGAATGCCCACTGCACCTTGAGGTTGTCCAGCACTTCCACGTGAAGCGCCTTGTTCTTCACCTTATACCAGAATTCGGTATCTTCGATGATGAAGTAGCAGTCTCGCCTGATCTGGTCCTTTCCCTTCCACTGTCGCGTCTTCTGGTCTTCCCTGTCCCAATTCGGTGAAGTGACATAGATGCTTTCGATTGACACAGACCATTCAGGCGGCTCTTCATCTTTCGGCTTCCTCGCGGGTTTCTGAGCACGCTCTGGAAAGGAGTTGCGAGGAATGGGGAAATCGTCATCCGGTGTGAAGCCCTGGACTGCCCCCACCGAGTGGTCCGGGTTGATTGTTAGTGCATCGTCGGCCGCTGGTCTATTGGGATGACGGCTTCCGGTGCGGGTGGGCGGTATCCCAGGGAGCTGTGCGGCCTGACAGTGTTGTAGTGGCTGCGCCATCGCTCGATGAGGATCTGGGCCTCCCTGAGCGAATAGAAGACTTCTGCATCCAGGAGTTCGTCGCGGAATCGAGCGTTGAATCTCTCGCAATACCCGTTCTCCCAGGGTGAACCCGGCTCGATGAACGCGGTCTTGGCACCAACTGCGCCGATCCAGCCCTGCACCTTCTTGGCAATGAATTCCGCGCCATTGTCGGACCTTATGAACGCAGGCGGGCCACGCAAGATGAACAGATCCGTCAGGGCGTCGATTACGTCGGTGGAATTGAGCCTGCGGTTTACACGGATCACCAGCGCCTCCTTCGTGAATTCGTCGATGATATTGAGCGTCCGAAACAGCCGTCCGTCATGTGTCCGGTCCTGAACGAAATCATAGGACCAGACGTGGTTCGGGTGCTCCGGCCGGAGACGGACGCAGGACCCGTCGTTCAACCAGAGCCGACCCTTCTTTGCCTGCTTTTGCGGGACCTTCAGCCCTTCACGCCGCCATATCCGTTCCACGCGTTTATGATTTACATGCCAACCGGCGTTGTTCAGCAATCCGGTGATCATCCGATAGCCATATCGCCCGTAGGTGCGAGCGAGCGTGATGATGTCTTCCGTCAGCCGTTCTTCGTCCGGGGCGCCGCAAGGAACCTTGCGTTGCGTCGAGCGGTGCTGCCCGAGGATGCGGCAGGCGCGGCGCTCGGATATGCCGAGCGCCTGCCGCACATGGTCAATGCACTGGCGACGGCGCGAAGGGCTTAGAAGTTTCCCCGTGCAGCCTCGCTCAGGATCATCTTGTCCAAGGTCAGATCTGACACCGCGCGCCGCAACCGCTGGTTCTCCGCCTCAAGCTCCTTGAGACGCTTCAGCTGATCCCGGTTCATGCCGCCATACTGCTTGCGCCAGCGATAATACGTCGGCTCGGTCACGCCGATCTGCCGCACCGCGTCGGAAATTGCCATTCCCTGTCCATGAAGCACTTCAATCTGTCGAAGCTTCAGAACGATGTCTTCCGGTTTGTCTCGCTTGCCTGCCATCTGATGGTCCTCCTGAACAGGATATTTCTATCCCAGTGGGTGGACCACTTCAGTGGGGGCACTCCAGTCTTCGATACAGGCAGTATAGAAATCAGCGCGGGCATCAACTCTTCCTTACAGGTATCACTCTCGCTCATTGTCGGTGCTTCCGGCGATCCTTCGATCACTTCAACGCGCGTATTCTCTTCGTCTGGTTCCGTGGTCTCCTCCGACGCGCCCTCAATCAAGGTGCGGTGATACTCCCCGAATGATTTTGCCCACTCAGATGGGGAACGGCCTGTCAACCCTTCCACGTAAGCTCCGCCTACGTCTGTGTTGAGAAATGCAAAAACCGCTGCCGGGCCTGCCACTAGTGGACTGCCCCCACCGAGTGGTCCGGGTTGATTGTTAGTGCATCGTCGGCCGCTGGTCTATTGGGATGACGGCTTCCGGTGCGGGTGGGCGGTATCCCAGGGAGCTGTGCGGCCTGACAGTGTTGTAGTGGCGGCGCCATCGCTCGATGAGGATCTGGGCCTCCCTGAGCGAATAGAAGACTTCTGCATCCAGGAGTTCGTCGCGGAATCGAGCGTTGAAGCTCTCGCAATACCCGTTCTCCCAGGGTGAACCCGGCTCGATGAACGCGGTCTTGGCACCAACTGCGCCGATCCAGCCCTGCACCTTCTTGGCAATGAATTCCGCGCCATTGTCGGACCTTATGAACGCAGGCGGGCCACGCAAGATGAACAGATCCGTCAGGGCGTCGATTACGTCGGTGGAATTGAGCCTGCGGTTTACACGGATCACCAGCGCCTCCTTCGTGAATTCGTCGATGATATTGAGCGTCCGAAACAGCCGTCCGTCATGTGTCCGGTCCTGAACGAAATCATAGGACCAGACGTGGTTCGGGTGCTCCGGCCGGAGACGGACGCAGGACCCGTCGTTCAACCAGAGCCGACCCTTCTTTGCCTGCTTTTGCGGGACCTTCAGCCCTTCACGCCGCCATATCCGTTCCACGCGTTTATGATTTACATGCCAACCGGCGTTGTTCAGCAATCCGGTGATCATCCGATAGCCATATCGCCCGTAGGTGCGAGCGAGCGTGATGATGTCTTCCGTCAGCCGTTCTTCGTCCGGGGCGCCGCAAGGAACCTTGCGTTGCGTCGAGCGGTGCTGCCCGAGGATGCGGCAGGCGCGGCGCTCGGATATGCCGAGCGCCTGCCGCACATGGTCAATGCACTGGCGACGGCGCGAAGGGCTTAGAAGTTTCCCCGTGCAGCCTCGCTCAGGATCATCTTGTCCAAGGTCAGATCTGACACCGCGCGCCGCAACCGCTGGTTCTCCGCCTCAAGCTCCTTGAGACGCTTCAGCTGATCCCGGTTCATGCCGCCATACTGCTTGCGCCAGCGATAATACGTCGGCTCGGTCACGCCGATCTGCCGCACCGCGTCGGAAATTGCCATTCCCTGTCCATGAAGCACTTCAATCTGTCGAAGCTTCAGAACGATGTCTTCCGGTTTGTCTCGCTTGCCTGCCATCTGATGGTCCTCCTGAACAGGATATTTCTATCCCAGTGGGTGGACCACTTCAGTGGGGGCACTCCATCCGGACCCGATCTGAGGCACAGGCTCGATCAAACCTTTGAAACGCAAAAAAGCCGCCCCCCGGTGTGAGCCGAGGGGCGGTCTTCGTGGTGGGTTTAACAGTAGCACAAGAGGCAGCGCGCGTTCGGCTGCCGACCCGATATAACCACAGCATGAGGCGAGACGCAACTGCACAACCTAAACGGGTCCGAGCGAGGTTGACCAAAAAGGCAACTTCACCTCGCGGAAGCTCTCGTGCAGATTGCAGGGGTCGGTGGCGAGTAGTCCTTTTTCGTGGTGGTAATTGGTTTGTGGTTGCCCCGACCTGATCGGGAGGGCTGTGTGGTGCGGCCCGCCCGATGTCGTTCCAGCGGTCAGGTGACGCCGCCGCCCTTCTTGGCCCAGATCCGCCAGAGCATGCTTGCGCCGGCCGAGGCACCCCCGCCTAGGAACAGCATGAGTGCCGTGGCCGTCGCATCGGCGACAAAGCGGGTGTCGAAGCAGTAATAGCCGAGATCGGCGGTCGCGGTGATGATGCCGGCCGATGCCAGCATCCCGGCAAAGACGAGCAGAACTTGGCGCAGCACTAGCGCGAGGGCTCCCTTGAGCATGGTCACTGTCCTTTCAGTGCATTGAGGCAGAGTTTCGTTTCGGCCGCGCGCCGGTTGGTCAGGCCCTTGACGGGCTTGCCGCCGGCCTTGTCCCAGCGCCGGAGCTGGTTGCAGGCGCCCTGCCAGTCGCCGGCATTGGCTTTCTTCGCGAGCGTCGAGCCGCAGGCCGCGCTCGTCCCGACGTTGTAGGACCAGGACACCAGCGCCACCTGCACCCCTCGGGCTGCTGCGGCAGCGCCGGGACGCACCGGGTCAGGCCGTCGCGATAGGTCGCAAGCGCCTTCATCAGCATGTCGGTGCATTGCGCGCTGGTGTAGCGGTCGCCGACCTTCACGCCGCGCGTCTCGCCGTAGCAGACGGTCCAGACCGGGGGCTTGGCGATGCGGTCGAGGTAAGCCTCGGTGCGCTCGCCTTCCCACGGCCAATGAAGATGGCAGCGGCGGCGATGACCCCGGCCGCGCCGGTCGCGCCGGCCGCCTTCTTCGCCTTGGACTTGGAGCCGAACACGTTGGAGAGCCACGCGCAAAGCGCGGCAATAGGATTCGTCATAGGTTCCTCACATGGAAAAACCCGCCGGGGCGGGGCAGGTTGATGTTTGTTTAAGGCTGGTGGCGCCGGGTCGCGGGCGGCCCATATGCACTAGATCCTCGGTATCATCCGGGGGCATTGGGAGGGCTCGACATGAGCGCCGGACAAGACAACAAGCAGTCGCCGCAAGACGACAAGACCCGCCAGCAGGAACAGAGGGATCAGAACCCGTCGCAGCAGCGCGACGATGATCGTTCGAAGGAACAGGGCGGGCAGAAGGGCGACCAAGAGGGGCAGCAGCGCGATCAGCGCAGCTGACTTTGCCTCCTTCCAGACAGGCTTAACGTGGGCGGCGGGCTTTGTTCCGCCGCCCTTTCGCTGCGCGCACTGTGGGCGAACATCCTGCGACGATCTGAACTAACGCGCGTTCACCTTTGGGATTGTCTTTGTTCGCGGAACTAAACCAATAGGTTTAGTAATGTTCCGGGATGTTCTCTCAATCTTATCCAGCGATTGCCGGAAAAGGCAGGTTCCAATGCCGCGCCCACCGTCGCACCCTGCAACCGTTACGAGTGCGATGTTGCGACGGTCAGCATGTTCGGCTGGCCGTCCGCACCCTCCCATCCCTTGAGAACCACGGAGATTATTTGATGAAATTGCTGACGATGCTGATGGCCGTTCTGGTGGTCGCTGCTTGTGCCGACGCCAAGCAGCCCTGGGAGAGCACGCCCGTTACGGTGAACACGGATCAAGGACCGGTGACGTGCCAGCTCTATACTGAGAAGGCGGTTCTCTGGGACCGCGCGACCGCGCGCCCCTCTGGCATCACCGACGACACGGCAAACCGCGTCTGCCGCGCAGAAGGTGAAATGCGCCGAGGCGGCGCTACCCAGAAGGTCGCTGTCGACGCGCTCTGACCTGGATGGCCTGGTCAAGGAGGGCAAACCGGCGCGTTGCTTTATGTGAAGCCGAGGAACGGACCACCCCGAAATCCGACCGGTTGCGTGGCGTCTCAACGTCGCAGTTCCCAGCGCCCTGAGCGCACCTGGCGCTAGGGGCACCGGCCTATCAAAGAGTCAAGTTGACGTGCACGTCAAGCCGGTGCAAATACCACACATGGCCGGAGGGTTTGTGTGCTGTGTTTCCGAGTTTCCCTCCGGCCAAGGTTGTGTCGGCGGAACCGTCCTCTCCGACCAGTGACGAGACCGCCCGGCGTTCACCCTAAGATTTTACTTTGCATTCAGAACTAAACCTATTGGTTTAGCAATGTTCTCGGATGTTCCTTTTGCGCAAAAAATTACCAGTTGCCCCGACGTCATAGGTGGCGATCCCGCGGGAACCCACATAGGGGAACCGACAGGAGATCGCGCCGACAAGGATCAGTCTCATTCTCTTCTGGAAGCGCGGGTCGGTCTTCAACAGGTTGTCCGATGAGAAACCGCTGTGGCCGCGATCTTTCTCGGTGATGGCCAAGGGTGTGCCGAGGCAGCACCTGGCCGTCACGCTAGCATCCGATCGGCGCGGGCTTGGTGCTGCCCTATCGACTCAATCTTTCCGCCGCTTATCTTTACCTCAGCAACAGCGCGCAACGGGCCATCGGCCACTCCGACCTGTTCCATGATCGCCATGCGGACGGTTTCTGGCGTGAGACGCCGCTCTGGCTGCGGGACGGGCGAAACCCGTGGCCGCAGCGCATCACGCTGCGGGCGGATCCTGCGCCAAGTGGCGAAGCAGGCTCTGCGCCGGCGCGGAGAGCTCGGTGCCGGCCCGGATGCAGACCGACAGGCGCCGCAGCGCCCAACCGTCGGCGAGCCGGATGATCGCGATGCCCGACAGCCGCTTCATGCGCCGGGCGGCAGTTTCAGGAACGATGCCGATGCCGGCACCCGCTCCGGCCATGTGGCAGATCGCCTCGAAGCTCCGCAGTCTGACGCGATAGCGCAACGCCATCCCCATCGCCGCGGCCTGCGCCGCGATGTGATCCTGCAGCGCGCTGCCGGACAGGCCAATGAAATAGCGCCCGGCGAGGTCGGCGAGGCGGACCTGCCGCATCCGGGTCAAGTCGTCCTGACGCGCCACGACGACGACCAGCCGGTCCTCGGCAAAGGGGCGCAGCACCAACCCGTCCTGCGCCGCCGCCGCCGAGAGAATGCCGAGATCGGCAAAGCCCGCCGCCACGCTGCGCGCGATCTCGATGCTCTGACGTTCCTTCAGGTCGAGGTCGATGCGCGGATTGGCGGCCATCCAGTCGGCAAGCCGAGGCGGCAGCAGCTCGGCCATGGCGGCGGTGTTGGCCAGGACCCGCAGGGTCGAGCGCAGCCCCGTGGCATATTCGCCCAGTTCCCCGCGCATCATCGCCATCTGGCGGCTGATCAGCCGCGCGTGATGGGCCAGCGCCTCGCCCGCCTCGGTCAGCGTCACCCCGCGCCGCCCGCGCTCCAGCAGCCTGACGCCGCCGGACAGCTCCATGTCCCGCAGCCGCTCGCTGGCGGCGGGCAGCGAAAGCCCGGCATCGGCGGCGCCATGGGTGATGCTGCCGGCTTCGGCCACGGCAAGGAACAGGCGAAGGTCGGTCAGGTCGAAGCGCATTCCGGCAGCATAGGCCAGAACCAGCCTTCGGTCCAGCCGAAGCCTGGCTGCGGCAAATCCGCATTGCCGGCTGCCGTCCCACCGCTATGCAGGGACCATGAACGATCTCACCATTCCTCTGGTCGCCGTCACCTTCCTTGCCGCCGGGATCGTCAAGGGCGTCACCGGCATGGGCCTGCCCACGCTCGCCATGGGCGTCCTGGGCGCGCTGCTCTCCCCCTTGGCGGCGGCGAGCCTGCTGATCGTCCCGTCCATGGTCACCAATCTCTGGCAGCTGCTGGCCGGTCCGCGCATCGGCGCCTTGGCGCGGCGGCTTTGGCCGATGATGGCGGCGAGCATGGCGGGGACATTGGCCGCCGCCCCGCTGCTGGCCAGCGGGAATGGCGGGGCGACGACAACGGTCCTCGGCGCCACGCTGGTCGCCTATGCGCTTTATACCCTCATCGCCCCGCCCTTCCGGGTCGCGGCTGCCCAAGAGCGCTGGCTCTCGCCGCTGGTCGGGCTGATCACCGGGGTGATTGCAGGGGCGACCGGCGTGTTCGTGATACCCGCCGTTCCCTACATGCAGGCGCTCGGGCTGGAGAAGGACGACCTGGTCCAGGCGCTCGGCATGTCCTTCACGACCTCGACCATTGCCCTGGCAATCGGCCTGGCCTCGCATCAGGCTTGGCAGGTCGACCAGCTTGCGCTTTCCGCATTGGCCGTGGTTCCGGCGCTGATCGGCATGTGGGCGGGACAGATCCTGCGCCGCGCCGTCAGCTCCGCCACCTTCCGGCGCTGGTTCCTGATCATGCTCGCCCTACTGGGAGCGGAGATGCTGCTGCGCGGCGTGGTGTGAGACGGCGTAAGGGGCAAGTTGATGAGACGCTGATCGCGCTTCCTTGTCATCGAAATATCGCCCCACTTGCCCCGGAAAGTATCGTCCCGCTGGACCAAAGGCCGGTCAGGCACGAACTTTTAAGCCGCACCACTCGGCTGGGGCTGATCAGCGCCTTCATGAAAGTGCTGTCGATCATCAGCGTGTCGCCATGGACTCTAGACGAAAACGAAATCCGACATGGCCAACTGGCCCACGCCGTTCAGCGTCGCAAGCAGGATCGGGCTCGAGCCGCCTCCGCTGCCGTCGGCATCATACCAGAGCCGCCGAGCGTCCGTCTCGAAGACCAGCGCCGGGGCCAGGCCAGCGACCACCGGATCCGTGGCATTCACCAAGCGCAGCCCGGCACCGAAATCCGAGCGATCCAGGCGGATCACGTCCTGGCCACGCCGAAAATCGGTGATCAGGTCGCCCTCCCATTCATGGCCGGAAAAGTCCGTGAAGTCGAACACATCGCGGCCCACGCCGCCCGTCAGGATGTCCGCACCCGCGCCGCCTGTCAGCGTGTCGTTGCCGGCCCGGCCATTCAGGATGTCGCCACCCCGGCCCCCGATGAAGGTGTTGTTGCCCGCGCCACCCATGAAATGATCGTCCATATAGGTGCCCTCCAGCACCTCGATATTGCGCAGGGTCTTGCCATAGGCCAGCCCGGTATTGCGCGCCTGGTTCTCAAGATCGACCACCGCGCCCAGCTCGGAACTGGTAAAGACGACCTTGTCCCAGCCGAGTCCGCCGTCGATCACCGCCCGATAGGGCAGGTTCACGTCCTCGTCGAAGCCGATGAAGAACTGGTCGTTCCCCGCCTCGCCCCACAGGGTGTCATTGCCGGATTCGTGGTAAAGCACGTCGTTGCCGACGCCGCCGCGCAGCATATCGTTGCCGCGCCCGCCATCCAGCGTGTCGTTGCCGCCGGCGCCAGCCAGCACGTCATGGCCACCATTGCCTTCGATGCGGTCGGCAAGGTTCCAGCCGGTGATGACATCGCGGGCGCTGCCGCCCTCGTAATCCAGGATCTCGGCGTTCGCAACGCGGGTGCCGTTGGCGAATTGCTTCGCAGCCGCAGAGAAGGACCAGACGATCTGCGCCGTGACCTGCGTGAAATCGACATGAATGCGGTCGAAGCCCACGCCGCCATCGGCATGGTCATTGATCCCGATCGACAGGCTGTCATTGCCGAGATTGCCGATCAGGATATCGCGCTCGCGGCCGGTATCCGAATAATAGCTATCGCTTCGCAACTCGTCATTGCCGTCGCCGCCGATCAGGCGGTCGCTGCCTGATCCGCCTTCCAGATCGTCGTTTCCACCGCTGCCATCCATCCAGTCGTTGCCGCTGCCGCCCCGCAGCGCATCATCGCCGGCATCGCCCCAAAGGGAGTCGTTTCCGGCGTCGCCATAGAGGCGATCGGCATCGCCGCCGCCGCGGATCTGGTCGTTGCCTTCCTCGCCGGACAGCGCATCCGATCCCAGGCCGCCCAGCAGCGTATCGTTGCCCAGGCCGCCGTCCAGCGTGTCATCATGGATCCACCCGGCCAGCCGGTCGGCATAGTCGCTGCCCGCGATATCGAAGGACTCGATCTCGCGGAAGGTAAAGGCGGGGGCCGAGCCGAAGCGCAGCGTCACGGTGACCGTGGGATCCTGGAGGGCGAAGCGAACCGGACCGGCGACGGCGCCGAAATCCAGCCGCAACAGGTCGATGCCATCACCGCCGAAGATACGGTCGCCGGGGGCGTCGATCAGGTTGGTCTGGTCGAAGGTGTCGTTGCCCGCGCCGCCGCGCATCAGATCGCCGCCCGCGCCGCCGACGAAATGGTCGTCTCCGGTATCTCCCCAAAGCGTGTCGGCGCCGGTCCCGCCATAAAGCCGGTCGTCCTGATAGCCGCCGAACAGCACGTCATTGCCGGCATCGCCGTAAAGCCAGTCGTCGCCGAAGCCCCCGTGCAGCGTATCATTACCGCCAAGGCCGGAAATGTCGTCGGACAGGAATGTCCCGACCAGGGCTTCCGAATTGTTGGTTCCTTCTATCCGAGCCATGTCGCACCCCCAGAAGAATGAGACTCCACTACGCCCGCCGCGCCGGAACCTGTCAATCGCTTCGGCCAGGGACAGCGCCGATCCGCCGAGCGGGAACGCGGCGGGCATGGGAAGCCCAAGCCGCGCCCCAGACCGGCCGGCAGCTATTCGCGCATGACGATCTGCAGCTTCACGTCGGTCTCGCGGGCCAGGGCGGCGCGAAGCCGGCGATGCTGTCCTCGATGGGGATCGAGGCCGAGATCAGTGGCTTCAGGTCCACCGTGCCCGAGGCGATCAGTGCGATGGCGCGGTCGTAGACATTGGCATAGCGGAACACGCTCTCGACCCGCAGTTCCTTGGCTTGCAGCCCGACGATATCGACCGGCACCGGATCGACCGGCATGCCGACCAGCACGATGGCGCCGCCGGGCCGGGCAAGCTGGTGCATCGACAGGATCGCCGGCGCGACGCCCGAGCATTCAAAGACCACGTCGGCGCACCAGCCGTCAGTGGCCTCGGCCACCGCCTCAGCCAGCGGGCGGCGTTCGTTGCCAGTTCATGCAGCGCCATGGCAAGCCTCTGCACCATGCTCGACCACAGGCCGATGCCACGCAGACCTTCGAGGAGCACCTTTTCGGCGCCCCCCAGGCGGGACACGCGCGCCGGCGCCGCCAGCCGGTGGCCGAAACGCCCCTGGAAATCGGCGACGTCGCGACTGGTCTCGCCGGTGCGGTCGGCCATGACGCGCACCACGCCGATAAGACTCCTGGTGCGATGCTGCGATCCGGCGACCTGGACCGCCATGCGGCCGGCCGGCTCCTTTTCCTCGGTAAAGCTCTGACCAATGCCCCCGATGCGGACCGTCCGACCCCGCACGTCGCGGATGGAAAATCGGTATCGCGCAGCCAGCGGACTTGGCTGTCGCGAGCCGGCGCATCCGGTATTCGGAGGACGCCCTTTCGCCGTCGCGTGTCCTCTGTATCATGGCGCTCGGGTGCTGCCGGTCCTCCGGCAGTTGCGGAAATTGTTGCCCTACAGCGCCTCGTCGCGCGAAAGGGCATAGATCGTCTCGAAGGCCGAGGCAGGTATTGCCATTGCTGGGTCTCGGCATCGCGAATCCACAACATGTCCTGCGAGGCTTGGCCGAATTCGCGAGCCGCTCCTCGCTTTCGCGCAGCGCCGTGGCGTCGCCCTTGTCGGGCCGCAGAGTCGCAACCTGGACGGGAGGCACTCTCAAAGTTCCCTCTCTGACGTCGCGCTCGTCACAATTGTGCTGTTCTGCGCTATGAGCAGCGGCCGATCGAGGTAAAGCGGACCGGCCGCTATTATTTGCTATCTGCCAAGCAGAAATGCGCCCAAAAGCACTACGGACAAACATTGACCGCATCATCGAATTCGCATAACCTTCAGATGGGCGAGCTTGAATTAACACCAGGCGATCTTGGTATCGCCCCATAGTTCGAGCCTTCGTGGAAAGGTTACGTGAAATGAAAAGCGATCAACCAATTTATATTGGGGTTTTATTTTCAAAATCCGGCTGGACTGCCGTTACAGAACGGAGCATGCTGTCCGCCACGGAGTTTGCCATTGATGAAATTAACATGGCCGGCGGAATAGGTGGTCGCGAGCTTGTTCCTGTCTATCGCGATCCTATGGGAGATCCGGAATCCTACCAGAAATTGGCAGAAGATCTGCTCATCGAAAGCAAGGTCAAGATTATACTCGGCTGCTACACGTCCAGACAACGCAAGGCCGTCCTGAGCGTTCTCGGCAAAGAGGCAGGACTTCTTTGTTATCCCGCGCAATATGAAGGGTTTGAATATTCGGATAATATCATATACTTTGGCGCCGTGCCAAACCAGAACAGTCTTTTCTTGGCGCTCCATCTTCTCGAAAATTTTTCTCCGCGCGTATATATTGTTGGATCGGACTATGTATGGCCGCGAGAATCGGGAAGAATAATGGCCGACTTGCTCGCATCCGGCGGAGGGGAGGTGTTAGGACAATCTTACCTTGGAGATGACGCCTCGGCTACGGATTTTGATGCGCTGATCAAGAATATAAAGGCATGCAGTGCGAACATTATTTTCAACAATTTCGTTGGCCGTTCAAATATAAAATTTTACGAAGCGCTTGCCGAAAATAGTTTGGATAATGAACAGATCGTGGTGGCGAGCCTGACCACCAGCGAGGCGGACATTCGTGAAATCGGCGCCGCGGCAACCGCAGGACACATCACCGCAGCCACCTATTTCGCATCGCAGTCCAATCCCAGCAACCTGGCTTGTCTCGAGCGGTATAAAGCCTTTCGAGGCGAGCAGCCCGACGCGAACATGTGCTGGGATGCCGCCTATACGCAGGCGCATGTGGTCGCGCAGGCGATGCGCCATTGCGACCCTGAGAACATCAATTCGATCCGCTCTGAAATTCTGGGCACCGCCTTTGACGCGCCGCAAGGCAGGATCATGATCGACCCGTTGAATGCGCATTGTCACGTCTGGCCCAAGATCGGTGTGGCGCGCAAGGACGGGCAATTCGATATCATTGCGGAGACCAATCAAGCCATCCGACCCGACCCCTATCGAACCACCTACTCCCTTTTCGGCGAGGGTGAACTGCCGCCGGAAGCCAATCCGCCCGATTTCCATTGGCCTCGGAGCCTGAGGGTTTACAGGTAGAGCCGGAATCACCATGGGGTGATAAGTCTTTCCGCAAAAGGATCTGCAATGCGACCTGGAAGAAGCGAGCCCTTTGCCAGTGAAAAAGGCCAGCCCTTCTTGATCAAGGATCTCCGGTCATTGAGGGTTTTGCTTGTACAACCCCAGAACAATGACAGCTTGGCATTGCGGTCACACTTGGAGCGGATCGGTTGTCAGGTCGAGGAATGCTGGCCGCCCCCATCCTCCTATTCCGATGATATCGATATTGTATTCGTCATGGTCGACCGGGTGACCGAAAGCAAGCTGACATTCCATTGGCAGGCGGAGGAACCTTCCGCCGTTCTGATCGCGGTTATCGACTATGAAAGTCCGCTGTCGATCGACCGCCTGCTTCATATGCGCGTGAATGCCGTTATTGGCCTGCCGATTAGGCCTTTTGGAATCCTGACCAACCTCCTGGCGGCAGTGAACAACCATCGACGTGAGTTGCGGCTGCGTATGAATCTCGATCGCTTGCAGGCCAAGCTCGAATCCTGCCGGACCGTCGAGCGGGCCAAGCTGGCTGTCATGTTGACCGACAGTCATTCCGAGAAGGAAGCCTATCGCATATTGCGCCACCTTGCAATGAAGCGGCGGACAACGGTCGACGTTGTGTCCAGCCAGATCCTCTCGGGATTGAATTGGCGGGAGGGTGAGGAAAATCTCATGCGGGAGGAATAGGGAGATAATACCGGCATAGAAAGAGCTGCACGAATGCGCGTGCAGCCCGTCAGGCGTTGGCTTTATTGGGTGGCCAGACCGATCTGCCCGGCGGTGTCGTTATGGGCCCGTGCCTCGGCCCGGGCTGCGACCAGGAACTCGCTGCGATCCGAGGCGCAGGCCAGACAGATCGGCTCGTGATCCGATGACGGATCTCGGTCCATTTCATGCGCGATATAGGCTTGGCCGCAGTGATGGCACCGGATTCTTGCCGTCCAGGGATCGTCGACCTCCTTACGGGGATCGTGGGGGCGATCCTCGACATACCAGTTGCGGCGGGCCACCCCGAGAGCGGCGGCATAGATGACCACAGCGATGGCAAGGGTGATCGGAGGTGCCCAGATGCCGCCAAAGCTGCCGCCGAAGACCATCAGGAAACAGCCCACCGCCGAGGCGATGATCCACGCGCCCAGGCCGCCCGGATTGACCAGCGGCACCCGGCCGGGCCGGAACTCAAGCATATCGGCCCTGATGCCGCGCAGGGAGCACCAGCCGATATGGGTCATGGCGACGCCCACCCAGGCCACGATGATCACGCCCTGGAACTGCAGCGTCAGCAGCAGGTAGCCGAAGACGTTGGTGAGCATGATCAGGAAGATGATCACCGTCATGATGACCACCCAGACCGTGCGCGGCCATGAGATCTTGAACGCGCGGGCGAAGAAGTTCTGCATGTTCGTCGAGGAAAGATAGAAGTTGATCGTGTTGATCCGCGTCTGGCTGGCCCAGACCAGCAGCACGCCGAACGGTCCCATCAGCGCGACGATGCCGATGATGGCCGAGGTTTCGGACAATTGCCCCTCGATCGGGATGGTGTGCGCGATGAACATCCCCACGGCACCGTTGATCAGCAGAGTGACGACATAAAAGGGAATGCCGAAGGTGAAGTTGCCGTTGTAGCGGGAATCCTCCTTGCGCCCGAAACGCGCGACGTCCCAGGTCATCATCACCACGACCCAGACGCCCATGTAGACGGTGAAGGCGAACCACCAGCCGGGCACGCCGAGGTCGGCGTGGCCCGCCGGAAGCTGCGTCAGCCAGGCGCCCGAGTAGCCGTGCTTCGAGATCGCCCAGATGACGCAGGCCATCAGGCCGAAGACGTAGAGCGGCAACAGGATGCCGTTGATCCGGTCCAGCCAGGTCCGCACGCCCCGCATCACCAGCGGCGCGCTGTAGAGGCAGACGACGAAATACCACAGGCTCATCGGCCCGCCGAAATAGTCCTGCAGCGCGATGGCCACGATAGAGCCTTCGGCAATGGCGTAGTAGGTGATCGTCACGCCGAACAGCAGGGCGGCGAAGGTGGCGCCGACCTGCCCGAAGACCGCGCGGGAAAACAGCGCCACGCTGGTGCCGCTGCGCGCGGCGAAGCGCGCCGCGATACTGCACAGGATCCCGTAGACGACCGTCGAAAGCGCGATGCCGATCAGCGTGTTGATTGTGCCGACGGTCAGGGCGACGGTGCTGCCGACTACGACCCAGAACATGGCGCTCATCAGGCCGAACCAGGCCATCGAGAGCGAAAACCGGGAACTTCGCCAAGTGGGCGGCACGATATGCAGGGAGAAATCTTCCGCCGCAGCCTGTCGCAAGACTTCAGGCTCATCGTGATAGATGATGTCCGGGGCTGGAATGGTTCTGGCGGTGGTCATGACTTCCGACTCCTCAAGTTGAACTGCCTTCGAAATCGGACGTCGGTGGGGAAACAGTCGTGCAGGGGGGACGGCGGTCGCGCGGGACCGCATGGATTTGCCGGGCGTCCTGGTCTGCGATTTGCCTTGAACAGCTTCGACCCTGCGGCGCTTTCGCACGGGAAAGGTCAATTCGGGAAGTCATCTGATCGGGAGGGCGTCAGATCTGCTCCGGGCAGTCTCCATAGTCCGACATCCGCGTGAATTCCGTGGAGTTTGGCTGTCAATCGGCGTTGAATGGTGCCCCCTTATCGGCGTCCAAAAGGGACCCCTCTGGCGATGTGGTGAGCAGGCCCGTGGCGGCGTAGCTTTTCAGCTGGCGCAGCCGACGCGGGCCTGCGTTTTGGAGGGCGGTCAGGCTCTTGTTTTGATGCGCCAGCTGTCGTTGCCGGTTTCGACGATGTCGCAGTGGTGGGTGAGACGATCGAGCAGCGCGGTGGTCATCTTCGCGTCTCCGAAGACGGTCGGCCACTCTCCGAATGCGAGGTTGGTGGTGACGATGACGGAAGTCTGCTCGTAGAGCTTGCTGATCAGATGGAACAACAACTGGCCGCCGGACTGCGCGAATGGCAGATATCCGAGTTCATCGAGAATGACGAAGTCGAGCCGCATGAGATGCTCGGCCAGCCGGCCGGCCCGCCCTGCACGGCCCTCGGCCTCCAGCCTGTTCACGAGGTCCACAACGTTGAAGAAGCGGCCGCGAGCGCCGTTGCGGATGACGGCGCGCGCGATCGCCACGGAGATATGGGTCTTGCCGGTCCCGGTGCCGCCGACCAGCACGACATTGCGCTGCTGGCTGAGGAATTCCCCGCTGGCCAGGTCGCGCACCAGCGTCTCGTTGATCGGCGTATCATCGAAGGTGAACTCCTCGATCTCCCGGGCATAGGGCAGCTTGGCGGTGGTGATCTGGTATTTGACCGAGCGCGCCTTCTTCTCGTTGATCTCGGCGGCCAGAAGATCTCCGACGATCTGGCGGGGTTCGTGCTGGCGGCGCACAGCCACCGCCATGAGTTCGTCGTAAGCGGCGCGCATGCCGTAGAGCTTCAGCTCGCCCATCGCTGCCATGATCTCTGCACGATCCATCAGCCGGCCCTCCGCAGCAGGTCATAGCGGGCACAGTCGGCCACCGGTTCATGGGTCAGGCGCAAGGCCGGAGAGGTGAGCAGCAAGGGTGGCGGCTCCGGGTCGCACCTGCGGGACAGGATGTTGAGGATCACATCGGCGGAGTGGACGCCCTGCGAGAGCGCTTCGGCGCAGGCCTTCTGCACGGCGGGAACTCCCTCCGTCAGCACGGCGCCGAGGATCTTCACCATCTGGCGGTCACCGTCCGAGGAGCCCTGCAGCTTGCGACGGATCTGCTCGAGGGCGCCGGGCAGAACCCAGTCCTTGAACGGTGCGCCATTGCGCTGCGCCCCGGGTTTGCGAAGCAGGACAGGCACATAGTGCCAGGGATTGTAGATTGTCCGGTCCCGCCCGAAGTGACGGGGATGGTCCCCGACCAGCCGCCCTTCCTGCCGGATCTCGATCCGTTCCGCATAGGCCCTGATCTCGACCGGCCGCCCGACAGCCGTTGCCGCGACAGAGTATTTGTTGTTGTCGAACCGCACGAGGCAGGTCTTCGATACCGCCGCAGGCAGCGAGTGGAAGCCGTCGAAGCGCCCGGCATAAGGGACGAGGTGCGGGCGTTCTTCCTGAAAGACTTCCCAGATGGTCTTGTCCGTCAACTCCGGATGCTTGCTGCTCCTGGCCGAGGCGATGCACTTGTCCAGCAGCCAGGCATTCAGTTCCTCGTAGCTCTTGACCCTGACCCGGGGTGAGAAGAACCGTTGGCGAACCGTGCCGACCTGGCTCTCCACCTGACCCTTCTCCCAGCCCGAGGCCGGGGTGCAGGCGACGGGCTCGACCAGATAGTGGCTGGCCATCTGCAGGAACCGACGATTGTAGAGGCGCTCCTTGCCGACAAAGATGGTCTCCACCGCCGTCTTCATGTTGTCGTAGATCCCGCGGGTGCAGGTGCCCTTGAAGAAGGCGAAAGCCCGATCATGGGCATCGAACACCATCTCCTGCGTCTCGCGCGGATAGGCCCGCACGAAGAACATCCGGCTGTGGCACAGGCGAACATGGGCCACCTTGATCGTGGTGGTCGCCCCATCGATCAGGACAACCTCGTGGCTCCAGTCGAACTGATAGGCTTCGCCGGGGGCAAAACTCAGCGGCACGAAGGCGGACGAGGCACCGGAGCTTTGAGTGCGCGCCCAGACCGAGGCGTAGCGGCGGACCGCATCATACCCGCCTTCATAGCCAAGGCCGCGCAGTTCCTCGTAGATCTGGATCAGCGTCAGGCGTTCCCGGCGCCCACGAGCCGCGTTGATCGCCAACAGCCGGCTCAGTTCCTCAAGCCAGGCGCCCAGCTTCGGGCGTGGCTGAACCGTCCGGGTGTAGGTGAACTCCGTTATCCCGGTGCGGATCACCTTGCGCACCACCTTCTTCGACAGCTTCAGGTCGCGGCAGATCGTCTTGATCCCCTTGCCCTCGGTAAAATGCAGCCGCCTGATTTTTGCGATTGTCTCCACGATCAGCATCCCGCGCTCGGCCTCCGATAATCCTCGGAAGCACAATGGACCCAACCCCCGGTCGGTGGGGTCCCTTTTGGACGCCGATCACCCCAGAAGCGGGGTCCTTATTCCACGCCGCTCAACACTGGGGTCCTTGTCGCCGTCAAGCCACGGCGCTGCACCACGCTCCAGCACCGTGACCCGCCGGCCCGGGCGGGCTAGCCCGATCGCCGCGTCGATGCCGCTTTCATAGCCGCCGATGACGAAGACCTCGTCGCCCGGCACATCCTGCCAACGGCCGACCGTGGCGTAGTGGCGGGCATGTTCCGCACCGATCAGCCGCCATCCGAAGGGGTTCCGAACTGCACGCAGGCCCAGATCACAAAAGCCGCGCTGATTTCGCCGCCATCCGCGTGCAGGATGAATCCGTCATCCGCCGGCTCCAATTCCCGCACCTCAATGCCGCATGCGACATTCAGCCCGAAAGCCAGCGACGCCTGCTCCAGATAGCGCGCATAGGCGCCGCCGTCGGGGTGTTCGCGCTTCAAAGACCAGCCGGGCGAGCTGTCATAGCTGATCGCGTTCAGGTCGGTCAGCCCGAAGACATTGCCGGGAAAGGACGGCGTCAGCAGGCGCGTGCCCGCAGGCCAGCGCAGGAAGCTCTGCCCGATCCGGCCACGCTCCAGCACCCAGACATCCGGGATCGCCAGGTCGCGCAGCACCCGCGCCACGCCCAAGCCCGCCGGCCCCGCCCCGACGATGGCCACGGTCACGTGATCGGGGATGTGACGATCTTGGGACAGGTTCATGATACCACCTCGGCGGAAAGATAGCCGACGGGCAGCACATGCTCGGTCACGGCAATGGAATTCAGGGCAGAGAACAGATCCCGCAGCTCGGGATCGGTGAAGTCGCGCAGGATCAGCACCAGCTTCGAGCGGCGATCCTCGCCCTGCCAGTCGGTCAGCAGGACCGGCGGATGAAAGATGTGCTGGACCCCGTGGACCACGAAAGGATGCGGCACGCCCTGCAGGTGGATCAGCCCCTTGAAGCGCAGCAGATCGGCGCCGCGTTGCGCCATCAGCATCTCCATCCAGAGGTCGAAGGCATTGGCCGAAATCGGCTCGTCGATCACCCAGGAGATCGAGCGGATCGCGTCCAGATGCTTCAGCGCTTCCACGTCGGCAAGATGCGGGGCGGGCACCGTCTCCTGCCGCAGCCAGTCCCGGACCTGCGACGACTTCATTGCCGGATCGAAATGCCCCAGCACGGTCAGCCGCCGGGGGTCGATCCGGCCATGCAGCGCCACATCGACCGGCGCACCGGCGTTCAGCGCCGCGATTTCGCGGCGGACGGCAGGCTCGTCGGCCTCGGGCTGGTCGGTCTTGGTCAGCAGGACAAGATCGGCCATGGCGACCTGGCGTAGCGCCTCTTCATGCCGCAGCAGCGTGCCCGCCCCCGTCGCGGCGTCGACCGTCGCCACGACCCCATCGGTCACGAAACGCTCTGACAGGTCAATGCTGGTCAGCAGCGTGTGCAGGATCGGCGCCGGATCGGCCAGCCCGGTGGTCTCGATCATCACCCGGTCGAAAACCAGCTCGCCCGCCTCGCGCCGCTCCGCAAGTTCGATCAGCGTGTCCAGCAGATCGCCCCGCAAGGCACAGCACATGCAGCCCGATTGCAGCAAAACCATGGTCTCGGTCGTCGAAACCACCAGTTCGTGGTCCAGCCCGATCTCGCCGAATTCGTTGATAATGACGGCCGTGCGTCCGAAATCGGGATGGCGCAACAGCCCGTTCAGCACCGTGGTCTTGCCGCTGCCCAGAAACCCGGTCAACAAGGTGAGCGGGACGGGCGCGGATGGAAGATCGATCATCCGCGGCTCCCTTTCGTTGTCATGGCCTTTGCCGCCTGACCCTGTCCCTCGACAGCCGCCGCGGTATGCTGACAATCGGCGCAGATCCCCTGCAACTCGACGACGCGCCGGCCGACACGGAATCCGAATGTTTCGGCCCGGCGCGCGAACTCGGCTTCCAGGCCGGGTAGGTCCACTTCAAATGTCGCACCGCAGTGGTTGCACAGAAAAAAGGCGCCGACGCCGGGGTCGTCCGGGTGCGACGACGGCACGAAAGCGTTTCGGGTCTCGATCCGGGTCACGAAACCATGCTCCTGGAGAAATTCCAACGCCCGATAGGCCGTAGGCGGACCTACGGATTTGCCAAGCTTGCGTTCCAGGGCACGGAGCAGGTCATAGGCGCCGACCGGACCGTTGAACTCCAGCAGCGCCTCCAGGGCGAGGCGGCGCAGCGCCGTGAACCGGACGCCGCGCTCGGCGCAGATGCGCTCGACCGATTCGATGCTCAGGGTGTAAGCAGGACTAGGACCGGATCCCGACATGCAATCGCCTCGCCGATGATTGGGTGTAATGTTATTACGTTACCAAATCGGACGCAAGACGCACCGGCATGAATGGCCCGCGGCCCGGATCAAGGCGGACGGCGCAGGCCGCAACCAGCTTGATTGGCAATTCCTCTGGTCTTGTCGGGTAGCCGCGCCGGGATCGGCGCAGTTCAGAACGGCGTCTGGACCAGGCGAAACGCCGTTGCGAAGGCGAAGATCGCCACCAGACCGCCGAAGGCGATCTCGACCAGGCTGGCGAGGACCGAGGCGCGGCCGAGGGCCGGCAGCGAGACCTGCACCCCGCGGCGCAATCCGACCGCGACGACCGCGGCAAGTCCCGTCACCATCATGGTGCCGATCCCCATGGCATAGGCGCCGGCGATCCCGACCGCGTCCAGGCCGAACCGCCAAGTCAGGATCAGCAGGAACAGCGCCCCGGTGCAGGGTCGCAGGGCTACCCCGGCGACCAGCGCCGCGGCTTCGCGCCAGGACCGGATTGCCCGAACCTCCTGGACATCGGGGACATGGGCATGGCCGCAGCCGCAGGTTTCGGAATGCGCGTGACCATACCGGTGCCGGCCGGCGGCCAGCCTGCGCAATCCGCGCCAACACAGGATCACCCCCAGCAGGGCGATGGCCGCGGCCGAGAACGGCTCGAGACCGGCCGCGGCGCCCTCGACACGATCACGCGCGCCGCCGAAGATCCAGATGCCCAGATAGACCACGATCACTGCCACCGTCGCCTGCGCAAGGCTGGTTATCGCGGCAAGACCGACCATACGCTTCATCGGCACGTCGGTCGCAACACCATAGGCGCCGATCAGCGCCTTGCCGTGGCCTGGCCCCAGCGCGTGCAGGAAGCCATAAGCGAAGCAGATGCCCAGGAATGCCGTGACCGCCCCGGCGTCGCCGCCCCGTAATGCCCGCAAGGCACGCGCCAGCGCGTTCTGATAGTCGCGCTGCCAGCCCAAGGCCATCCGGGCGACGCGATCATCCAGCCCGGTCCAGAAGACCAGACCGGCGGCCACCGCAAGAGCCAGCAGGACGATGGGGATCACCTTGCGCATTCCAGCCTCATGTCGTCGGCGAAATCGCCGCCCACATCGGGGTATTTGCCCTGATCCATGATCTCGTCATTGGTCAGCTTGGCCAGCTCGTCGCCATATTTGCGTTGCGCGGCGGCAATATCCGCCTTTTCGATCTCGATCCGGCAGTCGTCCCGGCCGTTGATCCGGGGCGATCCGGCCAGGTCATAGAAGGTGTAATAGGTCGGATCGTAGACCTGCGCCTCGATCCCGTCCTTCCCGGGGTTGATCCGGTCCAGAAGCGCGCGGATATGGGTCACGACGATCCTGCCCTGCTGATAGCGGACGACAACGTCCAGTGGTCCCGACAGCGCGACCGGCTTACCGTCGCGGGTCAGGTAGAGATCGCCGGCGAAATCCTCGGGCCAGTCGCTGAACATGGCGGTGAGGCGGGCGATCTCGTCATCGGTCAGCACGCCATCGCCGTCCTTGTCCATCTCCATGTCCTCGACCATGAGCATCGACGAGAAATCGTCGAAGGCCCAAACGACGCTGACGCCACCCAGCTTGCCCTCGCCGTCGAAGCGGAACGTCAGCCCGGTGTCGATGAAGACATGCGGATGTGCCTCGGCCCTTGCAAGGGCAAGGACCGATAGCAGGGACAGCAGGGCGGGCCGGAGACAGCGCATGGGGCAGGCTTTAGGCCGCAGGCCGCCCTTCGACAAATCACAAAGGCGGCGCGCTGGCGGAGAAACGCCGACGGCTTCTCCCGTCGCCCGGGCTGCTCCTTCCCGTTTCCCGGGATAGCGGCGCGGCGCGCGATCCCATCCGGGGGCCGGGCTCTCGTGCCATCTTGTCTTTTCCGAACGCCACGTCTTGCCGTTACAGAAAAGCAATGTAATAACATTACCGAAATCTTGAGTCCCTCCTCCCGATGTCCGAAATCCGTCCAGACATGAACCCTGACCCGGCCGATACCTGCATCGCCTTTCGCGACCTGACGGTGGGCTATAACAGCCATGCCGCGGTTCATCACCTGAACGGGGTCATTGCACGCGGCAGTCTGACGGCCATTGTGGGACCTAACGGGTCCGGCAAGTCGACGCTGATCAAGAGCGTGGCCGGCCTGCTCAGGCCCATGAGCGGGATCTGCCGGGTCGCGCCTGGCCTCAGCACCGCCTATCTGCCGCAACTGTCGGAACTCGACCGCAGTTTTCCTGCCCGGGTTAAGGATCTCGTCGCGCTCGGCCTGTGGCAGAAGCGGGGCCTGCTGGGCCGCCACCGCCCCGCAGACAGGCAGGCGATCGTTGCGGCCCTGCGCGCGGTCGGGCTGGAGGGTTTCGACGCCCGGCCCCTCGATTCGCTTTCGGGTGGGCAGTTGCAGCGCGCCCTGTTCGCCAGGGTTCTGGTTCAGGATGCCGATCTGATCCTGCTCGACGAGCCCTTCAACGCCATCGACGAAAAGACCATCCGCGATCTGATCGGCCTGATCCTGCATTGGCATGGCGAAGGCCGCACGGTGGTCGTGGTCGTCCATGACCTCGACCTGGTGCGGACGCATTTCCCGCAGGCGCTGTTGCTTGCCCGCCGCCCCATCGCCTGGGGGCCAAGCGCCGAGGTGGTGACGCCCGAGAACATGCAGCGCGCCCGGCAGTTCCAGGAAGCCTGGGACGACCAGGCGCCTTGGTGCGAACCGTCGCCCGCCCCGGCCAGAGGCGTGGCGTGATGGCCGACTGGGTCGTGGCGCCTTTTCTCGAATTCGCCTTCATGCAGCGCGCGCTGGCGGGGGCGCTTCTGCTGTCGCTCTCGGCCTGCCCGGTCGGGGTGTTCCTGATGCTGCGCCGGATGAGCCTGACCGGCGACGCCATGTCCCATGCCATCCTGCCGGGCGCGGCGGCGGGCTTCCTGCTTTACGGGCTGGAGATCGTGCCGATGACCATCGGCGGGCTGGTCGCCGGGGCCATCGTGGCGCTTGGCGCCGGCGCCGTCGCACGGCTGACGGTGCAAAAGGAGGACGCCTCGATGGCGGCCTTCTACCTGGTTTCGCTGGCCATCGGGGTCGTCATGGTCTCGCTGCGCGGTTCCAGCGTCGATCTGATGCATGTTCTGTTCGGCACGGTGCTGGCGCTGAACGACGATGCATTGCGGCTGATCGGGCTTGTCGCCGCCGTCACGCTGGCGACCACGGTGCTGCTGTGGCGCGCGCTGGTGGCGGAATGCCTCGACCCGCTGTTCCTGCGTTCGGTCTCGGGCCTGGGCGGGGTGGTGCATTTCGCCTTCCTGGGGCTGGTGGTGCTGAACCTGGTCGCCGGGTTCCAGGCGCTTGGCACGCTCCTGTCGGTCGGGCTGATGATCCTGCCGGGCGCCGCGGCACGGTTCTGGGTGAACAATACCCTCGCGATGTGCGTCGTCTCGGTCGGGATCGGCATCGTCTCCTCGCTGGGCGGGCTCTTGCTGTCCTATCACGCCAGCCTGCCCTCGGGTCCGGCGATCATCCTCTCGGCCGGGGTGGTCTATCTCCTCTCGCTTCTGGCGGGGCCGCGCGGCGTGCTGCGGCCCGCCCTGCCCCGCCGCCACCACCGGACGGCCTGACGCCATGAAAGGATATCCCATGAAAGACTGGCTCTTCCGCATCGCCGCCTGTTCGGCAATCACGTTTTCATCCCTTGCGGCTGCGCAGGCGGAACCGCTGGACGTGGTCGCGACCTTCTCGATCATCGGGGATTTCGCGGCAGAGGTCGGCGGCGACCGGATCAGGCTGAACGTGCTGGTCGGCCCGGATTCCGACACGCATGTCTATGAGCCGCGCCCGGCCGATGCGATCGCGCTGGCCGGCGCCGATGTGGTGCTGACCAACGGGCTGGAATTCGAGGGTTTCCTGACCCGCCTGATCGCCGCCAGCGGGACAGACGCCGCCATCGCCACCCTGACCGACGGGGTCGAGACGATGGAGGAGCCGGGCGGCGGCCATTACCACTATGTCGACGGCAAGGCGGTCTTCCACGCCGGCGCGCATGATCCCCATGCCTGGCAATCGGTGCCGAATGCCAAGGTCTATGTGCAGAACATCGCCGCAGCCTTCTGCGCCGCCGATGCCGAAGGCTGCGCCGCCTATCAGGCGAATGCGGCCCGCTATGCCGGCGAACTGGACGCGCTTGATACGGAAATCCGCGCCGCCATCGCCGCCCTGCCCGAGGACCGCCGCACCGTGGTCGTGGCCCATAACGCATTCCGCTATTTCGAGGCCACCTATGGCGTGCATTTCCTGTCGCCGCAGGGCGTCTCGACCGAATCCGAGGCCGCTGCGGCCGATGTGGCGGGCCTGATCCGCGAGGTCCGCGACCGCAAGGCCGCGGCCATCTTCGCCGAGAACATCAGCGACACCAAGCTGCTGGAGCAGATCGCGCGCGAGGCCGGACTGCCGCTGGCAGGCACGCTCTATTCCGACGCGCTGTCCGGGCCGGACGGTCCGGCGCCCGACTACATCGCGATGATGCGCCACAATGCCGGCGCCATCGCCGCGGCGCTGGCCGCCCGCTGACCAGATTTCCGCTGGGGCCAGCCATTGCCCCGTCCCGGCGCCTTCATCCCGATCCACCATCCAAGGAGACCATCCATGCTCAGACATCTCGCGGGCGCCAGCGCCCTGGCGCTGGTCCTGGCCGGCGGCGCCGTCGCCCAGGATCACGACCACGACCATGAGGACGTCACGCTTTACCGCGTCTTCGTCGGCGACCATGAAAAGGGCCAGGTCACGGCGTTCGACCTGTCCGAACCCGATCATCGCTGGACCTTCCCGACCACCGGCCAGGTCAAGCTGTTCCCGGTGGCGGGCGGCGCGGTGGTGGCCGCGGTGCAGTCCGATGCCGACACGGTGCAGTTCATCCGCAGCGGCATCGCGTTCCACGACCACGGCGACCACCGCGACATCGAGGTCGGCGATCCCGCGGCCATCGACGCCAGCCTGACCGGGCCGCGCCCGTTCCATCTGGTCGAGCACGACGGCAAGGTGGTGCTGAACTACGACCAGGGCGGCTATGCCGAGATCCTCGACGGCCACGCGCTGGCCGAAGGCAAGGTCGAGCCGGTCAGGTTCCCGCAGGCCCGCGCCCATCACGGCTTCGTCGCGCCCCTGGGCGACAGCTGGCTGTCCACCATCGCCTCGGACGAGAAGGTCGAGGGCGACGCCTCGGTGCCGCGCCTCGGCCTGCAGGCCTTCGACGCCGAGGGCAAGCCGGCAGGCGACCTGGCTAGTTGCACCGCGATCCATGGCGAGGCCTTCTCGGGCGCCTATCTGGCCGCGGGCTGCAAGGAGGGCGTGCTGACCGTCAAGGCAGGCGCGAACGGCCCGGAATACAAGCTCCTGCCCTATCCCGCCGAGCTGCCGCAGGGCGTCACCACCGGCACCCTGCTGGGCTCGACCGGCATCCAGGTCTTCCTAGGCAATTACGGCCCCGACGGGTTGGTGGTCATCGACCCGGTGGACGAGCCGCATTACCGCTACATCAAGCTGCCCTTCCGCCGGGTGGATTTCGCGCTCGACCCGGCCAAGCCCTCGACCGGCTACGTGCTGACCGAGGACGGCAGCCTGCACCGCATCGACCTGCTGAACGCCGAGATCGCCGACAGCGCCAAGGTGACCGAGCCCTATTCGATGGACGGGCATTGGAACGACCCGCGCCCGCGCATCGCCATGGCCGGGGACGAAATTGTCGTCACCGACCCCAATGCGGGTCTGGTGCGCCGCATCGCGACCGAGGACCTGTCGGAGCGCGGCACCCTGCCGGTCGAAGGCAAGCCCTACAACATCGCCGTGACCGGCGGCAGCGGCGTCACGCACTGACGCAGGCACGACACGAAAGGGGGCGGTTTTCCGCCCCCTTCTTTAGTTCGGGCAGGACGTATCAGCCGATCCGACCGCCGCCCTGTTTCGTGATCGCCACCACCGCCGGGCGCACCGGCATGTCGTCGTGGAAATCCGGCCAGCGGGTCGACAGGTCCTCGTAATAGGACGGGCGGCCGTGGCCCTCCCAATCCTCGCCGCCGTCGCCCGGATGCTGCACAGCCACGAAGAAGGTGGTCAGGTCCGGCGTCGGACAGGGGCCGCACATCTCGGCCCCCACGGGCACGCGATAGAACAGCCGCGAGGTGCCGCGCGCCGCGCCCTCGACATCCACCGCCCACAGCCCGTCCGTGCGTCCGGTATCCGAAGGCGAATTGCCGTCGGTCGAGACCCAGAGCCGCCCGTCGCTGTCGATGGCGCAATTGTCGGGCATGCCGAACCAGCCATTCGCCGTGGTTGCGGTCGAGAAGGTCGCGCCGACCTCGGCCACCGAAGGATCGCCGCATTGCAGCAGGATTTCCCAGCTGCCCTTGGTCGCCGCCAGATCGCCCCCGTCCTCGAGAATCTCGATGATATGGCCGAAGGCATTGTCCACGCGCGGGTTGGCGGCATTCGCCTCTTCACGCTTGGTGTTGTTGGTCAGCATGACATAGGCCCGACCGGTCTCGGCATTGGGCTCGATATCCTCGGGCCGGTCCATCGGCGTCGCACCCAGCAGGTCGGCGGCGCGGCGGGTCTCGATCAGCACGTCGGCCTGGCTCTCGAAGCCGTTCTCGGCAGTCAGCGGTCCCTGCCCGTGCACCAGCGGCAGCCAGACGAAGCTGCCATCCTCGTCGAAGCGCGCGACGTAAAGCGTGCCCTCGTCCAGCAGGTCCAGGTTCGCGGCGCGGTCGTCCGGGTTGTAGCGGCCGGCGGTCACGAACTTGTAGACATAGTCGAAACGCTCGTCGTCGCCGAGATAGAAGACGACGCGCCCGTCCTTGGCCAAGGCGCTCGCCGCGCCCTCGTGCTTGAAGCGGCCGAGAGCGGTGCGCTTCCTGGGGGTCGAGGTGGGGTCCATGACATCGACCTCGACGATCCAGCCGAAGCGGTTGGGCTCGTTCGGTTCCTTGCCGATGTCGAAGCGGTCGTGGAACTTGCCCCAGGCATAGCTGTCCTCAGGGATGCCCATGCGCTTGTAGTTTTCGGCCTCACGGTGACCTTCGGGCAGCGTGCCGGTGAAATAGCCGTGGATGTTCTCTTCGGCCATAATGTAGGTGCCCCAAGGCGTGACGCCGCCGGCGCAATTGTTGATGGTGCCCAGCACCTTGGTGCCGGCGGGATCGGCGGCGGTCTGCATCCGCGCATGCCCGGCGGCCGGGCCGCGGATCTCCATCGGCGTCTTGGCGGTGATGCGGCGGTTCAGCGCGCCCTCCAGCACCGGCTGCCATTTGCCGCCCTGCTTGCGGATTTCGATCACCGTGCCGCCATGCGCGGCCATTTCGATGTCCACGCGCGCCTCGGTCGCGTCGGCGACGGCGATCTTGCCGTCCTGGACGGTGACGATGCCGGGGAACATCAGGTGTTCGTTGGTATATTCGTGGTTCACCACCAGCAGGCCGCGGTCATCGGCGCCCTCCAGCGGGATGAAGCCGACGAAATCGTTGTTATAGCCGAACTGGCGTTCCTGCGCGGCTTCGGACTGGTTCAGCGGGTCGAATTCCGGCGCGTCGGTAAAAACCTTGTCGCCCCAGCGCAGCAGGATGTCGGCGTCATAGCCCTGGGCCACGTGATGGTCGGCATCGACGCCGGCCGTCACCTCGGGAAAGCTGAAGGCAGAGCCCTCGACGGCATCCTGGGCGCGCGCCTCGTCGGCGGCCAGCAGGGCGAAGGGGCTGACGGTGGCCGAGATGGCGGTCGCGGCCATCGAGCCCTTCAGGAAGCCGCGGCGCGAAAAGCGGGCGGCGATGATCTCGCCCATGGTGCGGTTGTCGGTCGGGTTGTGGCCCGGTCCGTCAGCCTCCTCCAACTGGCTGGTGCGGAAGACATGGCGGGACGGATGTTGCTCGGTCATATAATGCTCCTGGCGGGTGGCGCGGCCCGTGACAGCAAAAGGACCGCGGCCCCTTCCTAGAGCGCCAACCTGTCCATTATGTGACGAGATAACATTACGACGCCACAGCCCGCCCTTCTTGCGCCCGCAGGCATGGAAACGACCAGCGAGAGAGCCCCGATCTTCGGCGTAAGACCGATCCCGATCAGGGCGTGATGCGTTCCACCTTGATCGCCGTCAGGACGAAGAAGGGAATCGGTGTCTCGGGTTCGTCGTAAAGCCCGCCATAGGGGTGGTGGACGAAGCGGTCATGCCATACGGTGATGCCCCCGAAGCCCGCCCCGCAAAGCCAGTCACGCGCTTCGACTTCGCTGACACCGCAGGCGTTGGGAAGATGGGCGGCAAGATCCGCCATCGTCGGGTCGGGGTTACGCCGCCAGAGCCCGTCCGAGACCAGAACCTTGCCGCCGGGGCGCAGCAGACGGGCCGCCAAGTGCAGGGCATCGGCTGGATTTTCTAGCGTCCAGAGCACATTGCGCAAAGTGACCACGTCTGCCGCGCCTTCGGCAAGCCCACACTGGTCCATGTCGGCATGGATGAAATCCACATGAACACCGTCACGGGCGGCGGCACGGCGTGCTTCCGCCAACATGGCGGACGAGCCATCGACGCCCGTGACATGATGCCCCATGCCCGCCAGCAGCACCGCGCAGGCTCCGGTCCCGCAGCCCAGATCCACGACGCGTTGCGCGCCCTGCCCGACCGCCGCCGCCAGCACGTCCCGCCACGCATCCCGGTCGCGGTTATGCGAGGCGGCCCCCTCGAAGCGATGCGCCCGCCCGTCCCAATGCCCCGCCATGGTGGCAGCGGTCTGCGGCGCGACGCTCATTCGGCCGCTCCGGCGCGCGCGATGATCTTCGCGAAGCGGTCCTTCGCGCCCTGCGGCATGTCCTCGGGTAGTTTTACCCCTTCCAGTGGCGCATCGCCGACCCGGATCAGCATGACCATGCCCATGTCGAAATGCGGCGAGCATTTGATACCGTAGAAGCCTTCATGGGCCAGGCTGATCTCGATCTCCTCGTTGATGCGGCCGAGGAAGGTCTCGGCGCCTTCGGGCAGGAAGCCGCCGATGCTGGCGGCGTTGTGGCCGCGCTGCGTGGCCAGGAACTTGACGCTGTCGCCCGGAGAGACGCTCAGGAATTCGGGCTCATAGACCATGCCGCCCAGATGGTTGCCGTTCAGCATCTTGACCAGATGGGTCTCGGCCAGCGCGGGCGGAGCCGCCAGGGCAGCCAACAAGGCGATGGGGAACAGGCGCATTCAGTCCTCCGATAAAGCAAAGCGGATCAGCCGATGACCATCGGCCGGATCGGTAAGGTAATTGGCCCGCACAGCAAACACGCGGGCGATAAGATCGGGCGTCAGGATTTCGGCCGGCGGACCGCAGGCCACAAGCCGCCCGGCCTGCATGACGCCGACGCGGTCGCATTCCAGCGCCTGGTTGAGATCGTGCAGCGCGACCAGCGCCGTCACCCCCAGCTTGCGCACCAGCCGCAGGATCGACAGTTGCTGGTGGATGTCGAGGTGGTTTGTCGGCTCGTCCAGCAGCAGGATGCGCGGCTCCTGCGCCAGCGCGCGGGCCAGATGGACGCGCTGGCGCTCGCCTCCCGAAAGCCCCTCCCAGTAGCGTTCGGCCTTGTCCGACATGCCGACGCGGACCAGGGCATGGGCCACGATCCGGTCATCCCCGGGGCCGAAGGGGCACAGCATGGAGAGCCAAGGCGTGCGGCCCAGCTCGACCGCATCGCGCACCGTCACGCGCTCGGCGGTATCGGCCTGCTGCGCGACGAAGGCCACCATCCGCGCGGCCCGGCGCCGCGACAGGCGGGTCTGGTCGATCCCGTCAAGCCGGACCCTGCCCGCCGAAGGCGTGAGCACCCCCGCGACCAGCCGCAGCACCGTCGACTTGCCCGAGCCGTTGGGACCGACAAGGCCGAAGGTCTCGCCCTTGCGCACATGCAGGGCGATGTCCCGGACGATGACGGCCGGGCCGGCGCGCCAGGCGACATTCTCCAGCCGGATCATGCGCGCTGCCTCCGTCCCCGGATCAGGATGACGGCGAAGCCCGGCGCCCCGACCAGCGCGGTGATCACCCCGATGGGCAGCACCTGCCCCGGCACGATCACGCGCGAGACGACATCGGCCATGACCAGGAACACCGCGCCGATCAGCGCCGAGGCCGGCAACAGCCGGTCGTGCCTGACGCCCACCAGGAAGCGCGCGGCATGGGGGATCACCAAGCCGACGAAGCCGATGGCGCCGGTGATGCTGACCATCGTGGCGGTGATCATCGTCACCACCCCGATCAGCACCGCCTGCGTGCGGCGCACCGCGATGCCCATGGTGACGGCCGATTCCGCCCCGAAGGTGAAGGCGTCCAATGCCCGCGCATGCGCCATGCAGACCAGCACTCCCAGCGTCGAGATCGGCACCGCCAGCCGCACGTCGGGCCAGCGCACCCCGCTCATGTTGCCCATCATCCAGAACGTGACGCCGCGCACCTGCTCGGCATTGGCCGATTGCGCGATCACGAAAGAGGTCAGCGCGTTGAAAAGCTGCGTCCCCGCGATGCCCGACAGGATGATCAGCCCCGCTTGCGGCAGGCCGATGCCGCTGCCCGCCGCGCGCGCCAGCCCGATAACCAGCGTGAAGGCCAGGATGCCGCCCGCGAAGGCGCCGACCGACAGCGACAGCGCGCCCGCACCGATGCCCAGCACCATGACCAGCACCGCCCCGGTCGAGGCCCCGGCCGAAATCCCCAGGATATAGGGATCGGCCAGCGCATTGCGCAAAAGCGCCTGCAAGACCACGCCCGAGACCGCCAGCCCCGCCCCGCAGGCCGCCGCGACGATGGCCCGCGTCAGCCTATAGTTCCAGACGATGCCTTCCTGGATGGGGCGCAGGGGATAGTCGGTGCCGAAGAGTTGGTTCGACAACGTCTTCCAGATGACCTCGGGCGCAATGACGGTCTCGCCCACGGAAACCCCGAAGGCCAGCGCCGCGATCAGCGCCGCCAGCCCAAGGATCAGCCGCGACAGGCCCAGGGAGCGTCGCCGGACGGGGACTGTCGCGCAAACGGTCATTCCTGCGCGCCGCCGGCCTCGATGCCCGCAACCACCGTCTCGATCCCAGAAGGGATCCGGATCCCGGCATGGATCTGATGGGCATCGACGATGATGATGCGCCCGTCCCGGACCGCAGCCATCCTGCTGGTGACCGGGTCGGTCTTCAGATAGTCCAGCTTGACCTCGTAATCGTCGGCGGCGAAGCGGCGGCGGTCCATCCGGGCGATGATGATATAGTCGGGATCGGCGCTGGCGATGGTCTCCCAGCCGACCGAAGGCCATTCCTCGTCGGATTCCACCACGTTGCGCAATCCGATGGTCTTGAGCACATAGCCCGCGATGCCGTTCTGTCCGGCCACGAACGGGTCCAGCGCCAGGTCGGGGCTGGAGAACCACACCACCGCCGTCTTGCCCTCGGCGCCCAGTCCCCCGGCCTTGGCGACGGCGGCGTCGACCCGGCCGCGCAGTTCCGCCTCAAGCACGGCGCCGCGCTCCTCGACGTCGAAGATCTGCGCCAGTTCGCGCACGGCCCGATACATCGACTCGATCGAGAATTCGCTGGTGCGCGCGCCGTCGCCGCCGACCAGGTTGTCCTTGCCCACGCAATCGGCCGGCATGGCATAGACCTGCGCACCCAGTTCATTGAATTGCGCGCGCGTGCCGACCGCGCCCTGCGGACCGACGTGGAACTCGAACTGGGTGGTGACCAGCTGCGGCTCCTTCGCCATCACGGATTCGAACCCCGGATGGTTGTCGGCCAGACGCTCGATCTTGGCGTTGACCTCTGCGAACTCGGGCAGCACGTCGTTGAACCAGACCGATGTGCCCTGCACCTGCTCGCCCAGCCCCAGCGCATAAAGCATCTCGGTGGTGGACTGGCCGATGGTCACCACGCGTTCGGGCGCGCTGTCGAACACGAGGGGCTGGCCGCAATTCTCGATGGACAGCGGATAGTCGGTCGCCTGCGCCATGCCCGCCGCAAGGCCGCAGATCGCAACGGCGCCGAAAAGGCTTCTGAGGGTCATTCTCTGTCTCCGATGAGGGGAAAAACGCTCACCGGACAGCGCGGCCCTGGAAAAGGGCGCGCATCATCCGCGGTCAGGCCGCAAGGCCGGGCTCTGGTCATGCCGATCCTTTCCCGGACATCCCCGTCCGGTCTGGTGAATGCGCGCCGGTAGGTCTCCTGACTGGCGGGTCGTCGCGCGGATCCTGCCTTCCCGGACATCATGCCCAGTGGCCTGTCAGATCGCGCTCGCCGCCTACAGTTGCGGGGGCAGTTCCGTTTCGCGCCCACTCGGGCGCGCTGGATTCCCTTTTCATTCCTTGCGGAAACCGATGCGGCGACTTGGTAGCCGCTGCGAGCCTGCGAGGCAACGACATTCGGCTTCGGTCCATGCTCCGGCAAAGCCAGCGGGAATATCGCGAGGAGAACTCGGACATCTGGCGCGTGTGCCGCATCGCGCGCTATAGGGACGGGGGGAAAGGGTTTCCGGTGAGCAGAATCGCGCCATCATCCGCAAGCATCCGCCCGGCCTGCGGCCGGGTGCTGGCGCTGCTCATGGTGCTGCCTTTCCTGCTGTTGTCGCTGATGGCCCAGGGCACGATGGTCGCGGCCGGGCCGACGCCGCAAAGCTTCATGGTGGTGCTGTGCGCCGATCATCTGCCTGTCGAGATGGTGCTGGACGATGACGGCAGCGTCATCACGGCCGATGAATATCGCGCCCGGCAGGATGCGCCCGTCCCCAAGACGCCAAAGCCGCCCTGCGACTGGTCGGCCCATGCCCAGCCGGTTCTGGAGACGGCGTCCACGGTGCAATCGGCCAGGCTGGATGCATCCCGTCCCGCCGAAGCGGCACCGGCCCATGACTTGCGCATCCTGCGCGCGCAGGTGCTTGTGCCCTCGGCCCGGGGACCGCCCGCTGTCTGATCCTCGCCATCGCCCATCGGGGCGGTGAACGCAGTTCCAGACACGAGATAGAACCATGAAATCCAGAACTCTGGCCGCCCCGATGCTGGGCGTGCTTTTCCTTGGCCTCCTTGCCGCCTCGGCCTCGGCCGATGCCGTAACGCATGGCGATCTGCTGCTTTCGGACGGCTATGTCCGCGCCATGCCGCCCGACGCCCCGGTGGCAGGCGGCTATGTCACCATTGCCAACAAGGGCAGCCAGGACGACCGCCTGGTCGCGGCCCGTTCGCCGCGGGCGGGCGCGGTGCAGATCCACGAGATGACCATGAACGGCGACGTGATGAAGATGCGCGAACTGCCCGATGGCCTGCCGGTCCCGGCGGGCGGCTCGGTCGAATTGAAGCCCGGCGGCTATCACCTGATGTTCATGCAGGTGCCGACCCCCTTTGCCGAGGGCGAGACCGTCGAGACGACGCTGGTCTTCGAGAAGGCGGGCGAAGTCGCCCTGCCGTTCGCGGTGCGCGCCATGCATGCCGCACCCGCCGCCCACCAGGGCCATGCTTCGGATCATTCGGGCCATTGAGCGCCCGTTCCCAGCCAATACCGGCCCTTGCCCCGGCGGGCCGCCGCATGTGCGAGGATTCCATGTCTGCAATTCCCGATACTGCCCGCCAAAGCGTGGGCAACCTTTATCGCGCCGTCTGGCGCTGGCATTTCTATGCCGGGCTGCTGGTGCTGCCCTTCATGATCACGCTGTCGATCACCGGCGCGATGTATGTCTTCCGCGACGAGATCGACAACTGGTATCACGCCGACCTCAAGCGCGTGCAGGTGCAGGACAGCCAAAGGCTGGCACCGACCGCGCAGGTCGCCTCGGCCCTGGATGCGGTTCCGGGCACGGCGGTCAAATACACCGATCCGGCCGACCCCGGCGCCTCGACCGAGATCACCGTCAGCACGGATCGCGGCAAGATGGCGGTCTATGTGAACCCCTATAACGGCCTGGTGCTGGGCGCGATGCCGGATCGTTCGACGATCATGTGGACGGTCCGCACGCTGCACAGCTTCAAGTATTTCGGCACCTGGACGCGCTATCTCATCGAGATCGCGGCGGGCTGGTCGATCCTGCTGGTCGGCACCGGCATCTGGCTGTGGTGGCCGCGCGGGCAAAAGGGCGGCATCGTCTCGGTTCGGGGCCGGCCACAGCGCCGGGTGTTCTGGCGAGACCTGCATGCGGTGACGGGGTTGTTCGTGGGCTTCTTCATCGTCTTCCTGGCCGTGACCGGCATGCCCTGGTCGGGGGTCTGGGGCGGCAAGGTGAACGAATGGGCCAATGGCAACAATTTCGGCTATCCCGACGGGGTGCGGGTGAACGTGCCGATGTCCGGGCAGAAGCTGGACGAGGTCGCCAAGGCCGCCTGGTCGCTGGAGCAGGCCCGGATCCCCGAAAGCGTCGGGCACGGCACCCCGATCACGCTGGACGATGCGGTCGCGGCCTTCGACCGGCTGGGCCTGCATCGCGGCTATGCCGTCGGCCTGCCGCAAAAGCCCGAGGGCGTGTTCAGCGGTTCGGTCTATCCCGACGACCTGAGCCGGCAGCGCGTGGTGCATCTGGACCAGTATGGCGGGCAGCCGCTGCTGGACATGGGCTATGCCGATTACGGCCCGCTGGGGAAATGGCTGGAATGGGGCATCAACACGCATATGGGCCAGACCTTCGGCGTGCTGAACCAGATCATCCTGCTGGCAGCCTGTGCGGCCATCGTGCTGCTGGCCGTCTCGGCGGCGGTGATGTGGTGGAAGCGCCGTCCCTCGGGTTCGCTCGGCGTGCCGCCCCTTCCCACTGATCGGCGGGTGTTTCGCGGCCTGATCGCCATTCTTGCAGTCGGCGGCGTGATCTTCCCGCTGGTCGGTGCCTCGCTGCTGGTCATGCTGGCGCTGGACATGGCCTATGTCCGGCTGTCGAGGCGTAACCCCGCGGTTACGACCTGATCCGATCTACCGCCGTGTCCACGGTGCCTTCTCCCTCGCGCGGCTCCGATCGGGCTGCGCGAGAACCCCCGCATCAACGCTTATTGGCTTCACGAGCGATGTACGCCGACTGTAAGGATGGGAACTCCGCTGTTCGCCTGCATCCAGCCTCTGCTGCAAACAGGATTGTGATCGTCAACATGCGATTTTGTTGCTGGACCTTGGCGCAAGAGATCTCCGCCGGACGCTTTGCCGCCCGGCAAGGCCGCGACCCAAGCTCCATTGCCGTTGCGGCAAAGGCGAAACCCCTCGTCACGCATGGTGGACAAGCAAGGGGCAAGGGATTAGGAAGCAGCCACCATCGCGGCGCCAATCCCGAGTAGCCAGTCCGCTTCCTCACGGAGCTGGAACATGAAATCAGGGATTTCGCACCGTATGCGCCTGCATGCGGCACTTTTGACATCGACCGTGCTTGCCGCAGCCGTGCCGGCCCTTGCCCAGGCGCAAGAGGGCGCCGTGGTGCTGGACCAGGTGACCATCACCGCCGGGCAGGCGCAGGGTTATGCCGCGCAGCGCTCGACCGCCGGAACCAAGACCGATACGCCGCTCGATGAAACGCCGGCCTCGGTCTCGGTGGTGACGGATCGGCAGATGCAGGACCAGGGCGTCACCTCGGTCGCGCAGGCGCTGCGCTATACGCCGGGCGTCGCCTCGGAATATCGCGGCAGCTCGAACATCTCGGACGAGACCTATATCCGCGGCTTCGGCTACGTGCCGCGCTATCTGGACGGCTTGGCCATCGAGGGCTCGGGCCAGCAGATCGACCCCTGGATCCTGGAATCGGTGGCGACGGTCAAGGGTCCGGCCTCGCTGCTTTACGGCCAAGCCAGCCCCGGCGGCCTGATCGACATGGAACTGAAAAAGGCCGACGGCACGGAGCATAACAGGCTGGGCTTCGACACCGGCACCGATGCGCGCGCCGGCGTCCGCCTGGACATGGCCCGGCGGCTGGACGATACGCTGTCCTGGCGGCTGGTGGGCCTGGCCGAAAAGGCCGACACGCAGGAAGACGGGCTGGAAACCCGGCGGCTGACGCTGCTGCCCTCGCTGCGTTGGGCGCCGACGGATGCCACGACCGTGACGGCCTACGCGATGTATCAGCGCGAGCCCGATGCCGGCTACCGCAACTTCCGCGAGGCGCTGGGGACGCTGAACCCGACCTCCTACGGCTATATCCCCGGCGATTTCCTGGTCGGAGACCCGGATTTCGAGCGTTCGGAGCGGACCTCGAAAAGCTTCGGCTGGACGGTCGAGCACAAGATCGGCGACGCGCTGACCTTGCGCCAGAAGGCCCGGTATTCGATCGGCGACTGGGACCAGCGCACGCTGGTCTGGGGCGCGCTGGCCGCGGATGAGCGCACGATCAGCCGCACGGTCACGGAAAGCTACAGCAAGACGAAACAGGCCCTGCTGGACAATCAGGTCGAATACCGGCTGAACGCCGGCGGGGCTGAGCATGTGCTGTTGGGCGGGATCGACCTGCAATATACGCGCAACGACAGCACGTCGAGCTATGGCGCTGCGGCCAATTCCATCGACTGGACCGATCCGAACCATGCGGTCGGAACGGTTGGCGCGCCGCGCGGCCAGTCCGACGGCATCTCGCGCCTGCGCCAGACCGGCATCTATATGCAGGACCAGGCAAAGTTCGGCAATCTGCATGTTCAGGCCGGGCTGCGCTACGACTGGGCCACGAACGACTCCCGGGACCTGCTGACCGGCGACCGCGAAACCTATGACAGCGAGGCCCTGACCGGCCGCATCGGTTTGCTTTACGAGATGGGGAACGGCTTCTCGCCCTATGTCAGCTATTCGACCTCGTTCGAGCCGGTGACGCAGACGCCCGCCACCGGCCAGGACCCCTTCGACCCGACCGAGGGCCGGCAGGTTGAGATCGGCGTGAAATGGGCCAACAGCGCCGAGACGCTGATGGTCACCGCCGCGGCCTATGACCTGCGCCAGACCAATATCCTGAAATACGACGATGCCACCGCGACCTATCGCCAGATCGGCGAGATCAAGTCGCGCGGTTTCGAACTGGAGGCGCAGGGCCGGGTGACGGACGCCTTCTCGCTGGTCGCGGGCTATTCCTACAACGACTCGAAAGTGTCGAAGTCGAACGACCCGGACGAGGTCGGCACCCATAACGACCGCGTGCCGCGGCACCAGGCCTCGATCTGGGGCAAATACGACTTCGGCAATGGCTGGGATGCAGCGCTGGGTGTGCGCTATATCGGCAAGAGCTGGGCGCGCGGCAACGCCTTCACCGTGCCGGGCGTGACGCTGGTCGATGCGGCGGTCGGCTATGACTTCGGTGCGCTCGACCGCCGCTACGAAGGCGTGCATGCCCAGCTGAATGTCACGAACCTGACCGACGAGTTCTACACCGCCTCCTGCGCCAGCGCCTATGCCTGCTGGGTCGGAAGCGAGCGCCAGGCGCGGCTTTCGGTCGACTACACGTGGTAAGGCTCGCGCTGCTGCTGGCCGTGCTGGCCGGTCCGGTGCTGGCGCAGGACGCGCTGGTTCCGGGCCCGGCCGAAACGGTCGAACTGGCTGCGGGCGCGCCCCTGCGCCTGGCGATCGAGGCGCCGCCCGGCAGCTATCTGGCCGGGCGGATCGAGGCGGGCGCCTTGCCCGTCGACGCCGATCTGCTGGATGCGCAGGGCCGCCATCTGCGCCGTCTGTCGCATGACGGGCGCGGCAGCATCGGCTTTCATGCCGTGGCCGAGCAGGACAGGACGCTGCTGCAACTGTCCTCGCCACAGGCGGGCCGCATCGGGGTGGCGCTGGAACAACCGGTCCCGCCCGCCGACCAGCACCCGCCCGCGCCGGAGTATCTCAGCCCGCGCATCGCGGCGCTGGCGGCCGGTGGCGATGCCTTTGCCTTCTGGCGCGAGGTCGCCGCGGAGGGCACGCCCATGGTCGAGGCTGCCGGCAAGGGCGAGGCCATCGTCACCTTCCTGTGGCGCGGGGCCAGCCGCAACGTGCGGCTGTTCGGCGGCCCGTCGGGCGACCATGAATGGCTGGAGCGGCTGCAGGGCACGGATATCTGGTTCAAGAGCTTTCGCGTGCCGGACAGCCTGCGGCTCTCCTACAAGCTGGCGCCGGATGTGCCCGACATCCCGGGCGATGCCCGCGCGCGCCGGGTGGCGATCCTGGCCACGGCGCAGATGGACCCGTTGAACCGCCATCCCTGGCCCGTCGAGGCGCCGGACCGCTTCAATCAGGACGCGACGGTCGTGTTGCAGAATGTGCCCGCCCAGCCCGGCACGCCGCCTGCGGCCGAGGCGGACCCCGAACTCAAGCGCTTCACCTTCGACAGCCGGCTTCTGGGCAACAGCCGCGAGATCACCCTGTCTTTCCCGCGCGGCCTGGACCCCGCCGACCCGGATATCGTGCTGGCGCTGATCTTCGACGGCGAGCAGGCCATGAACCGGATCGACGCCCCGCGCATGCTGGATACGCTGACGCGCCAGGGGGCGTTGCCGCCGGTGGTGGCGGTGCTGATCCCCTCGATCGACGGCCGGACGCGGGGAAAGGAACTGCCCGGCAATCCGCGCTTTGCGCAGGCCCTGGCCGAGGAACTGCTGCCGCGCGTCGCGGCGGAAACCGGCATCCCCCCCGATCCGGCCCGGACCGTCCTGGCCGGCGCGAGCTATGGCGGTCTTGCCGCCGCCACGGTGGCGCTGGCCCGGCCCGATACCTTCGGCAACGCGATCTCGATGTCCGGCTCGTTCTGGTGGGCGCCCGATGGCACGGTGGCGGACGGCATCCCCCATGTCGCTGCCGCCTATGCCGGTCGCGAGAGGCTGCCCATCCGGTTCTTCCTGAGCGCAGGGCTGTTCGAGACCGGGCGCGCAGGCACCGCCGGCATTCTGGAGACCTCGCGGCAACTACGCGACGTGCTGCGGCTTCAGGGATATGAGGTCGCATGGCGGGAATATGCCGGTGGCCACGATTACCTGGTCTGGCGCGGGGCGCTGGCGGATGGGCTGATCGCCCTGTTCGGCAAGGCTGAGTGAGGGTGCCGCTGGCCGGCATGACTGGCCAGCCACCGGCTTCGCTCCCATCCCGAAAGTCGGGAGCGAAGCCGGCCGCCAGTTCGCGAACAGCTTGGTTCTTCATGGTGATGCGAAAGATGCGGCGACCCTGAAACGGCGCGGGCAGCCCCATGGGTCCGCATGGTCTGAACCTGAAGGGAGAAGGGGAAGTCACGCCTCAATCCGAACATCTGCAACAGTGCCTCGCCGCAGGCGAAGTGCTGGCTGGCAAAGATCGACGGCGTCTCCGGACGGGCACTCGCCGATGATGACCGAGCGGTCGAAGCCGTCGGCATCACCGAGACCATCATAGTGGGCGGTGCCAATGCAGGAGATGCGCAGGGGCAGCCTCTGGGCATGGTGCAGCCGGGGCAGCACTTGCCGCGACAATTCGCCGATGAGAGCGAAGACGGCCATGCGGGATAGGGTCATGGGGCATACTCCGCGACGGATGGCGGAAGCCTCTCTCCAGCCTAAACCCGTCACGACATCGTGACCTTCGACGCGGATCGCTGCCAAGGCCCGGCCATAGCGATCCGCGCCCTGACGCAGGATTCCAACGCGGCGCCATGCAGGAAGCCGGCGATCCCTTGCGCATCGATTTTCAAAGAGGCGGAGCAAACCAGGGTTTTCGAATGGAAGCAGGACGGTGCTTTGCCCGTGACGGGCGCTGGATACCCCCTGCCGTCCTCGGCGATCCGACCGGGGCACGAACTGCTCGTATTGCCCGACAACATGGCGAAACGCCGCTCCCCCCATATTATCGAGCTTTGTAAAATGCTTCTGTTCCTCCTGTGAAGCCCGCCAGGCGGGGAAATGATTGAAAGGGCGTTATCGGAGGTCCTGCCGCCTGAGAGACCGAGAGCAGACAGACGGTCTTTATTCCGATACCGAATGATGCCGGAAAGCCTGTCTGGGGCGGCTCGGAAACCGCCATGATAAACGTCTGCCCCCCGCCGGGGTGCAGCGCCTGCCAGGCTATCCGCCCTCGATCCTCTGCCGGTCGAGGCGATAGACCCGTGCCCTGTCCGGATCGACGCAGCGGGGAAGGCGATACTGATACGACCTCTGCTCACCACCAGGGATCAGCAGACCCGCATCGGCCAGAAGCTTCACCGCGAGGCCGGCCGGCATGCCCGCGGCGATGTCCGTCCGGAAGGCCTCGATGCCGAGATAGATCCAGCGGGCATCGCACCAGCCAATGGCATCCGGATCCGGCTCGGCTCCCGGCGGGCACAGGCGGTGGCGGTTGTGGCGCAGATATCCGGCCAGGCGCGCGGCCATAGCCTCGGCGGTCGAGGGCGGACGCGCCGCATGGGCTTTGTGCCAGATCACCGCGGTCTCGACGAGGGCACTGGTCGCCGTGCCTTTCCGCCAGGGCAGGATGCCGAGCCGGCTGCCGATTTCGCCAGCCGCGGCGATCAGGGCCAGACGGTTCAGAACCCGCAGCACCGGACCCTCTTTCGCATCCGGGGGCAGGCCAATCGCCGCCAGCATCACGTTGCGCAGGCGCGTGATCATCGGGCGCAGGATCTCCTTCATCAGGTCGTGTTGCGCGATGATCCTTTGCACGAACGCCGGCATGACATGTCCGTAATGCTCTCTCGCAGCACTCTGGAGCGCTTCGGCGAAGGCGTGGCCCGAGCCATGTCCATGCAATGTCTTGAAGAGGCCGAACTCCCATGACCGTGCAGGAACATCGATCAGTCGGACGCCGATCCCTTCGGGCATCTGGATCCCGGCAGCAGCCAGGATCCGCTCGATCGGTTGCTCCGAGGTCGAGAGCAGCACCGTCCGCCAGCGCGCCGTCTCTTCAAGGGTAAGCTTGCGGTTGCCGCGCCCCCGCCCCGTGCCGTTGCCAATCATGTAGAGGGCCTCGATGATCGCGGGCGAGGGCTGGGCCGGGAATTCGTCGAGCATCAGGACGCCGTCATGCGCCCGCCGGCAGGCCAGCTCCAGCGCAGTGTTGGTGGCGTTCCATCGGTCAAGTTCCGGCGGACCCATGCAGCTCTGCGCAAGGCTCAGGGCGGTGGTCTTTCCAAAACTGGTCGGGGCGTGGAAATTCACCCCCAGCGTCTCGATCCCCGCATGTTTCAAGAGCGGTCCGGCCAGGACTGCGGAAATGGCGCAGATCAGCGCCGGATTGCCTGCGGCCAGACGACCAACGGTGTCTTTCCACCCTTCCAGCGAACCCGAGGGCGGCACCGCACTGCGGGCATGGACCAGTTCGATCTGGTCATCAGGCTGCGGATCCGCCGAGAGCAGCGTGCCGTCCGGCAGCAGGTAGGCGGGTTCCGCATCCGTCCCTGCCATCCAGCCGGGACGCGAGACCGACAGGATCCGGGCCTCCACTGGCCAGCGGCGGATCAGGTCGATGATGTCATGCCGGTTGCCCTCGATGGCAAGTCCCGCCGAGATCAGCTGCGCACAGACGCTGCGCGGCTTTTCGAGAATATCGGCCTCGGGGACGGTTTCCCGGCGCAAGCACCCGTCGCGATCGAGAAAGCGGATGCGGCGGCTCCAGTTCCTGCCGCTGCCATCGCGCGTCAGGGCCTCGACACGCAGCGGCCCGCACATCGGCACCCATTCGTCGTCGATGCCGCCGTAGCCGAGCATCTGCTCTCGGGGAAGATGGGTCCAGAACGGCGGAAGATCCTGGCGCATGTCGGCCAGGAAGGCGGCGATTTCCGGGTCATGATGAAGAGGAACGGGCAGCCCGGCCTCGGTCGTCTCCTCAGCGACATCATCCGGCAGGAGGGTTTGCCCGGCCTCGGTCGGCGGAGGCGGGGTTTCGGCGAAAGCACTGTGGTGTGCGTCGATAAGATTGTTGTCCGGCATGAGTTTTTCCGTGTAAGGCGCGGGACTGCGCCATCCCCACCATGATGTGCCGGGCTGATATGCAAGTCAGCGGCCGGGATGCGGGATATTGTGGACAACGGCACCAGATGCCCGAATTTTGGGGATAACCCGCATGGGCAATGATGATGACCCGATGGCAGAAGGAAGCGGCGGTCACCGCGAATGCAGAAAATCCGGAGAAGTCACCCGTAGCAGTCCGTTGGATCTGTTGGACCATTGGACCGGGTTGGGCAGTACGAGGCAGTGCGGGTTGAAGGCTGCGGCAGCAGCCCAAGTGTCCAACGATCCAACTGGTCCAACGGACCAGAATACAGGAAGGCCTCGAGCCCGCGTCAGGCGAGGATTCCCGCTCATGATGTTGCAATCCTGGGCTGGGCCCGGGACTACAAATCACATGTTCGGTCAGGGGATGCCCGCGACACCCCCGTTTCCAGATCGATCATGGGGATATCCCTCATCTCTCCGGCCATGACCAGAAGCCTGCTCGGCCCGCCTCGCCGGGGACGAGCATTGCCGGATCCTGTTTTCAGATTTTCGGGGATCATTTCATGGATAGCCTCAGCTTTTCATATGTGCTCACCGAACCCCGAACCGCCAGTCGATGTTCAAGCCGATCTGGCTGTCGTCATGGAATGCGATGTTGCTGTCGGTCTTTGCACCGTAGATCGACAGGCCGATATCGTCGCGGATCCGATACGACAGGCTGGCGGACCGGATGTGCTTTTCACGCTGACCTTGCAGCCGAACTCATAGCGCATCCTGGCCTTGCCCTTGGAGATGCAATCGACTCGGGCTCATGCAAAGCATAGATCTTGTCGCTGCCCTTGGGCTGCTGATGCAGCAGCCGGGACACGAGGGCGAGCTTCGCGATCACCTGGTCGCGCAGGCTGCCTTCGGGGATATCCTGCAGGTGACGGCGCAGGTCACGCATCACACGGCCGGTATAGCCCTTCAGTTTTTTCAATGCTTTGCGCATGCGCTTGAACTGTTTGGCGTGGGCGTGGCGCCCGACCTGCAGCCGCCAGCCGCGGGGCAAGGCGGGCATAGGATTGCCGCAGCTCCACCCCGGCCTCCTGCGCCAGTCCCGCCAGTTGCGCCCGCGCCCGCTCGTAAAGCCAGGAATCCGTGGGATGGGCGATGTTCTTTTCCATCACGGTCGTATCGAACGCCACGCGCTTCATGCTGGCCTCATCGATGGCGCCGGTTTTCTGCCCGGCCTGGATCGTCTGGGTCAGCAGCCACTCTACGCCCTCTTCGCCAATCCGCTTGCGCCAGCGGGTCAGCGAGGACGGGTCGATGGGCGAGCGGTGCTGGAAGAAGGTCTCGCCGGTGAAGTGCTGGTAGTAGGGGTTCTCGACCCAGCGGTCGACGACAGCCTCGTCCGACAGCCGATAGGCATGCTGCAGATAGAGCAACCCCGCCACCAGGCGCGGCGGTGTTGCCGGACGCCCCGTGGCCGATGGAAAGAACCATGCCCATTCCCGATCGAACACCTCCCAGTCGATCAGCGCCGCCAGCTTCACCAACTCGTGCCGTGTCGACCAGTTGCGGACGCAGAAGGTCATCCTGTTCGGGAGGGCGCGAGCAATGCTTCATGGGCAGACCGAAATTGCAGGGTTTCGGCTGGAATCATGCGAAACCCTGCAGGCAAGCGCGAGAGCAACCGCCTCGGTTCAGCACGAAATCAACAGGATGACAATTGTTCAGGGGGGAACGAAGAAGAAAGCTGCCCCGCATCATGGTGGGGCGGCCTTCTCTATTGGGGGAGTGTCTGTCAATCATTTCTGAGGTGTTAGGTCATGTTGACAAATGGCGGAGCCAGAGGCGGATCGACGTGATATCGATGAAGCCAAGGAAGCTTTCGGCGGTCTTGTCGTAGCGGGTGGCGACACGGCGAGCGTTCTTGAGCTTGTTGAAGCACCGCTCGACAAGGTTCCGCAGCCGGTAGAGCCTGCGATCGACAGCGACACGGAGCCTGCGAGACTTGCGCATCGGGACCACCGGCAGGATGCTACGCGCCTCCATGGTTTTGCGAACCTTGTCGGAGTCATAGCCGCGATCGGCCAGCAGGATGCAAGGCTCCGGCAGGTTGTCGTCCATGACCAGATCAAAGCCCAGGTAGTCCGATGTCTGGCCCGGCGTGATGTCCGACCTCATTGGCAGCCCGGCAGCATTGACGCGCAGGTGGACCTTGGTCGTGAAACCACCTCTTGAACGGCCAAAACCCTGTCTTGGAGTCCCCCTTTTGCGCCCGCTGCCTGATGATGGGCGCGGATCACGGTGCTGTCGATCATCTGGAGCGCATCCGGCACGATCCGACTTTCGTTCAGCGCTTCGAGGATCTGCTCCCACAACCCCGCCAGGGTCCAGCGCCGGAACTGGCGGTAGACACTGGACCACTTCCCGAACTCTTCTGGGAGGTCGCGCCAAGGAGAGCCGGTCCGCGCGATCCAGAAAATCCCATCAAGAACAAGGCGGTGATTTGCGGGCTTGCGCCCGTTCGGGGCGCGCACGGCCAGAATGAAGCGCTCATGAAACGCCCATTCCTCGTCCGACATCAGGTCTCGTGCCAAGCTGGTCTCCATTGCAGGTACCAGCTTGAATCACGATCAGGCCACCCTGTGAATCCCTTTTGTCAACACCACCTAGTGGCAGCTATGCGCGACCTAGCTGCCGTTTTGCAGGTGCCGCGCGACGAAGCGCAACGTCGCCCCCGGACCCGGCCCCGCCCCAGCACCAGGCTCGCTTCATCGCCAAGACGCTTCGGGAGTGGATTCCGGCGGTGGAGTCCAAAACCGCCGACATCATGCCGGGTAGCCCGTGGGAAAGCGGCTATTGCAAGAACTTCAACTCGGAGCCTCGCGATGAACTGCTACCGCTTCTTCCGTTGAACATCCGTAAGTTTGGCCTTGCTGGACACCGCATCACGTTGTGTCTAACCTTACCGATTGGAAAAAGAATGTGAAAGCGATCGGATCTTTCTACAGCAGGAAGTCCGAGGCGTGAAAATCGACGGACTTGCCGATGACGATCGCCAGATCGGCCACGCGATCCCCGTCCACATCGGCCTGGACATAGGTTGCGTCGGCCGTGCGCAGCCAGCGCAGTTCTCCAGCCGTGCCGCTGAAACTCTGCTCGCCGATAGAGGTGAACGCCTGGTTGCCATTCGCCAGGCTGTTGGCGTCAATCGCCGCCAGGTCGATCCGGTCGCCCTCGGCATGCGTGAAATCGTCGATATAATCCCGCGCGCGCGGCGTCGAATCCGAAAGGCTGGCAAAGACGAACACATCGGCGCCAGCGCCGCCATACAGGCTGTCCGCGCCGGCCAAGCCCACCAGCCGGTCGTTGCCCGCGCCGCCGAACAGCTGGTCATTGCCCAGCCCGCCGTTCAGCAGGTCCGACCCCGCCTCTCCGAACAGCCGGTCATTGCCGGGGCCGCCCAGCAGCCTGTCGGCGCCGGCGCCGCCGCCCAGCCAGTCATCGCCCAGGCCGCCGCCCAGCAGGTCGTCGCCCATCTCGCCATAAAGCGTGTCATTGCCGACGCCGCCGTCCAGCGCGTCGTTGCCGATGCCGCCATACAGCGTGTCATTGCCATTGCCGCCGAACAGGCTATCGTTGCCGGCCTCGCCATAGAGCCTGTCGGCGCCGTCGCCGCCATAGGCCAGGTCGGCGCCATTGCCGGCATAAAGGCTGTCGGCACCCGCACCGCCCAACAGCCGGTCATTGCCGTCGCCGCCATAAAGCGCGTCGTTGCCGACATCGCCCGACAGGGTGTCCGTGCCGGCATCGCCGTAAAGCGTGTCATGGCCGATGCCGCCGGACAGCAGGTCGTCGCCCGCCTCGCCCAGCAGCGTATCGTCGCCCGCACCGCCGAGCAGCCGGTCGCCGCCCGCGCCGCCGAAGATCTTGTCGCTGCCACCCATGCCCAGGATCGTGTCGGCGCCGGCATAGCCGGCCAGCGTCTCGGCCAGGTCGGTGGCGCGCAGCACATCGGCGCCCGCCATGAGCAGCCGCGTCACCGCCCCGTCGTCCGAACGCGCATAGGCATCGGCCAGGGCCGCCGCCGACAGCGCCAGACCTGCCGCTTCGAAGACGGTCTGGCCGGCGCGGGTGATGCGCAGCTCCTGCACGGTGCCGGCCCGCAGGCCGCCGGGACCGCCGCCGCCATAGGCCAGCCCGCTGCCCGTCAGCACCGCCTGGTTCGAGGCATCGTCGAACAGGCGCAGTTGCGTGGCCGAGCGGCTGGCCCGGGTAAAGCCCAGGACCTGCGACCAGTCGATCAGCGTCATGTCGCGGATCGCACCCTGGCCCTGGCGAAGGGTGATGATTGCCATGCGGTCACACTTTCAGGTTGAGGGGCAAAGATGCGTCTCGCTTGCCCGGATTGCAATCCCCTCGTTGCGCCCGATCACCGCGTGGCCTGCGCCAGCGGCGCCGCTGCAACGGTCCGTTGCGCCTTCTTGCGATAGAGCAGCCGGTCGGCCTGCTCCAGAAGCTCGCCGTGGTCCCAATGCGCGGCGCTGGCCATCGAGATGCCGATGCTGATCCCGACCGAGACGGCGATGCCGCCCTTGCCGATGTCGATGGGCTGGCGCACCGCCTCGGACAGGCGCTCGGCCATCTGCTCGGCCTCGCGCATCTCGTCGCAGGGCATCAGCACGGCGAATTCGTCCCCGGCCCAGCGGGCGGCGACATCGGCATCGCGCACGCAGCGGTTCAGCCGGGCGGCGATCTCCTTCAGCACGACATCGCCGGCGGCATGGCCGAAATTGTCGTTGACCGGCTTGAACTTGTCGAGATCGCCGAACAGCAGCGCCAGGTCGCGGCGCGTGCCGTCCCGCGCCGCCAGCATGGCCAGCAGCCGCTTGTTGAAGCCGGCGCGGTTCAGAAGCCCGGTCAGCGGATCGGTCTCGGCCGCGCCCTGCAGGGCCAGGTGGCGGGCATAGGCCTGGGTGGCGTCCTGGAACACCACGACGCCACCGATCGGCTGCCCGTCGGGGTCGCGCACGACCGAGGCCGAGCTGCTGATCGGGATGACCTTGCCCTCGCGCGAGCGCAGCAGCACATGCGCGGCCGCAGCCCGGCCGGGCCAGGCCAGCGGCGTGACGCTCAGGGGCTGGCCCTCGGCCGTTTCCAGCGGCATGACCTGGGACAGCGGGCGGTTGCCAAGCGCGGTCCAGCCGGTCATGCGCTCGGCCGCCGGGTTCATCCACGAGACATGGTCCTGATTGTCGGTGGCAATGATGCCGTCGCCGACCGCGTCGAAGGTGGCGCGCAGGATCTGGCCCTGGCGATGCACCTGCGCCAGGGCCTGCATCAGCTGCTGCCGGCTGCGGTAAAGCTCCAGGAACAGGCCGACCTTGGACAGCAGGATGCGCTCGTTGATCGGCTTGCCGATATAGTCGATGGCCCCGGAATCGTAGCCCCGCAGCTGGCTGAATTCATCCGCGTTCGAGGCGGTCATGAAGATGATCGGCGTCTCGGCCGAGAACGGGCCGTCGCGCAGCAGCGTGGCGACCTCGAACCCGTCCATGCCGGGCATCTGCACGTCCAGCAGCACCAGCGCGAAACGGTGGTCCAGCGCCAGCGACAGGGCCTCGTTGCCCGATTGGGCGGTCATGATCTCGGCATCCAAATGGCGCAGCAGGACGCGCATCGCGATCAGGTTGGCGGCGATGTCATCGACGATCAGGATGCGGGGACGCTCGGCCCCGGCGTCCGGATCGGGCGGGATGGGCTGGGTCATGGGATCCTTTCGTCTGGTGGCAGGAAGGGAAGGACAAGCGGCGGCCGCGGCTGCGCCGTCGGGCGATAGATCCACCGGCTGCCGGGCATCGGCGCGAAGCGCCCGCCCGCGCCGATGGGCGTTTCGCGCTGGCCGAGGCAAAGATGCCCGCCGCGGACCAGCGAATCCGAGAACAGCTCCAGCGCACGGCATTGCAGCGGGCGTTCGAAATAGATCAGCACGTTGCAGCACAGGATCAGGTTCGCCTCGCAGAAGACGGCATCGGTCGCGAGATTGTGGCGCACGAAGCTGATGTGCGACATCAGGCGGCGCGAGAGCCGCATCTGGTCGCCCTGGGCCGTGAAATGCCGGGCGAGGTCGCCAGTGCCGCCGCTGGCCCGATAGCGCGGCGCGGCCGCGCCGAGCTGGGCGGCCGGCACCAGCCCGCGGGCCGCCTGCGCCAAGGCCCCGGCCGAAATGTCGCTGGCGAAGATGCGGCTGCGCGGCAGAAGCCCGGCCTCGTCCAGCAGGATCGCCATGGAATAGGCCTCTTGCCCGGCGGCGCAGCCGGCATGCCAGACGGTGATGGCCGGAAAGCTGCTCAGCGCGGGAAAGACCAGCCGGCGCAGCTCGCCCAGCGTGCCGGGCTCGCGGAACAGCTGGCTGACCGGGACGCAGATCTGGTCGACGACATAGTCGATGCGCCGCGGGTCGCTGGACAGCCAGTCGCGCAGCGCGGCCAGGCCGTCCAGATGCAGCCCGGCGCAGAGATGGCGCAGCCGCCGGCCCAGGGTTCCCAGCCGATACTGGCGGAAATCATGGCCGAAGTCGCGATAGACCCAGGCGGCGAAATCGGCGGCGTCATGCGGCATGGTCAAGCTGGGTCCGGATCTTGGCGATGAGCTGCGGCATGTCCACCGGCTTGGTCATGTAGTCCGAGGCGCCGGCCGCAAGGCAGCGGTCGCGGTCGTCCTTCATCGCCCGGGCGGTCAGCGCGATGATCGGCAGCCTTTCCCAGGCGCCGCCGGCGGCGCGGATGGCCTGCGTCGCCTCGTATCCGTCCATGTTCGGCATCATCATGTCCATCAGCACGATCTGGATGTCGGGATGGGCCTTCAGTTCGGCCAGGGCCTTTTGGCCGTCCTGGGCCAGCACCACCTCGCAGCCGCGCGCCCGCAGCACCTTGGCCAGGGCATAGATATTGCGCATGTCGTCGTCGGCCAGCAGCAGCTTGCAGCCCAGCGGCGCGCCGTCGTCAGCCGCGGCAGAAGCGCTCGCCGGCGCGGGTTCCGAAACGCTCTCGGCTTCGGCCGCGGCCGCCTGCGTCGGTGGCGGGGCCAGGAAGGCCTCGACCTCGTCCAGCAGCCGCTTCTCGGAATGCTCGCCCTTCAGCACGATGCTGTCGGTATGGGCCCGCAGGCGCAGGATCTCGTCGGGCTGGATGTCGCGGGCGGAATAGATCACGACCGGCACGGCACGGCCGGTCTGCGCCAACCGCTCGAGCAGGTCGAAGCCGGAAAGGCCCGGCAGGCCGATGTCCAGGATCACGCAGTCGAAATCCCGGCTCCGGCACAACTCCAGCGCCTCTTCGGCGGTCAGGGCCGAGCGCGCCTCGATCGCCGCGCGCGCCATCAGCTGCAGCAGCGCCTTTTGCGTGCCCTCGTCATCCTCGACCACCAGCACCCGCCGGCCGCGCCCTTGCCGCGGCACCGGAGCCGGAGCCGGCGGCAGCGGCCGCAGGGCTTCGGCAGGCGTGCCGGCCTCGGCCGCGACCGGGATCGTCAGCCGGAAGACCGAGCCCTGGCCCAACGTGCTTTCCACCGCCAGATCGCCGCCCAGAAGCATCGCCAGCTGGCGCGAGATCGCAAGCCCCAGCCCGGTGCCGCCGAACTGGCGATGCGTGCTGCCATCGACCTGCTCGAAGGGCTGGAAGATCGCCTCGAGCTTCTCGGCCGGAATGCCGATGCCGGTGTCCGAGACGACCAGCGACAGGCTGCGGCCGCCATCCGCGGGCGCCAGCCGCACCCGGACTTGGCCGGCGCGGGTGAATTTCAGCGCATTGCCGATCAGGTTGTTGGCGATCTGCTCCAGCCGCCCGGCATCGGTGTGCAGGATCTCGGGCAGGCCTTCGGCGCAGGTGATGGTGAAATCCACGCCCTTCTGCGCGGCCAGCGGGCGGAAGCCGTGCTCCAGCGTCTGGACCAGCTGGCGCGAGGCCATGGGCTCGCGATGGACCTCGATCTTGCCGGCCTCGATCTTGGACAGGTCCAAGATCTCGTTGATCAGCCGCAGCAGGCTGATGCCGCTGGCATGGATGACCTCCGCCGCCTCGATCTGGTCGGCTTGCAGGTTTTTCCCGGCATTCGCGGCCAGGTCCTGGGCCAGGATCAGCATGCTGTTCAGCGGCGTGCGCAGCTCATGGGACATATTGGCCAGGAAGCGCGACTTGAACTGGCTGGTGCGCTCCAGTTCCTCGGCCCGGGCCAGCGCCTCCTTCTGGGTCTCTTCCAGCTGGTTGGTGCGGCAAGCCAGCTCGGCATTGGTGGCCTGCAATTCCTCCTGCTGCGCCAGAAGCTCCTCCTCGGCGGCTTGCAGCTCCTCGGTCTGGCGCAGGCTCTGGGTCAGCAGCTCCCTGGTCTCCAGCGCGCGCTCCAGGTTTTCCAGCGGCCGCGCCACGATCTCGATGGCCTCTTGCAGGATGCGGCCATAGATGCTGGCAAAGGGCTGCAAGGCAGCGAATTCCATCACGCCGATCAGCCGGTCGCGCAGCAGCACCGGCGTCAGCAGCACCAGCTGCGGGCGGCCCTCGCCGGTGCCGGAATGCACCTTGACGTAATCCTCCGGCAGCCCCGAGAGGATGCGCACCCGGCGGTCGCGCGCGACCTGGCCGATCAGCCCCTCGCCCATGGCATAGGCGTTGGGCGTGCCCGCCTCGGCGCGATAGCCATAGGTGGCAAAGCGCCACAGCTTGTCGCGCGCCGCGTCATAGGAAAAGAACACCGCCACCTCGGCGCCAAGCTCGCGCGCCAGCGCGCTGAGCGCCGCCTGGGCAAAGCCGCGCAGATCGTCCTGGGCCTGCACGGCGGCCGAGAGCCGGGTCAGCGCGCCCCTGACCTCCAGGTCCTCGGCGCGCGCCGCGGCGAGGTTGCGAAAGATCAGCAGCGAGCGGCCCATGGCGCCGATCTCGTCCTGGCGATCCTGGAAGGGGATCGGCACATCGCGGCCGTCCTGCGCCAGCCGCCCCATCGCCATGGCCAGCTGGCGCAAGGGATGGCTGATGCGCCGGTGCAGGATCACGAAGGCCGCCAGCGCCGCCACCACCACGACCAGCGCGGCGACGGCGCCCATGTTGTGCATCCGCCGCAACGCCTGGTCGCGGTCCAGCCGGGCCTGCCGGAGCATGTCCTCGACCAGGTTCTTGAGCCGCGAAATCGACTCGGAGGCGATCTGCGTGCTGCCGCCCAGCGGCGACTGCGCCAGATAGCCGGCCAGCAGCGTCCCCGGCCTGACGCCCTTTTCCGCGGCGCGCGCCAGCAGCGGCAGCGCCTGCCGGTTCAGCCATTGCGTGCTGGCGGTCTGCACGGCGATGACGTCGGTCAGCGCCTGGGCATTGGGCGCCGGCAGCGACAGCAGCGTCTGCAGCGCCCGGTCCGCATCGCGGTTGGCCTTGTCGAAGTTGGCGCGCCCCTCGGGCGTGCGGATGATCAGGGCCTGGACCAGCGCGATCTCGCGCGCCAGCATGGCGCGTTCGGTCGTCTCGATGGCGGTCAGGCCGGTGGTCACGTCGCGCACCCGGTCCTGGGCCGAGGTCAGGGTGCGGACGGCGCCATAGCCGAAGGCGCTGATCGTGCCCACGATCAGCACGAAGCACAGCATCACCAGGGCGAATTGCAGGCTGAGGGACAGGCTTGGGCGCCGCCGGTTCACGATGTCTTCTCCGTCCGTGGACCCGGCATGCCGGGACGGGCCCGGGCCGGGAATGCATGCGAAACCGGGATACGAGGAAAACAACAGGGCGCCGGCGGCGCGCGGGGTCAGTTCCCCGCCGCCGCCCGCAAGCCGCGCCGGGTCTCGGCGGTGGAAAGCTCGCTGTTCAGGCGGCGGAACTCGGCCAGGGCGCGGGGCTGGTTGCCGGCGTTCAGATAGGCATAGGCGCGCAGGATACCGAGATCGCGGCGCAGCGAGCCGGTGACCTGCTCGATCGCGTCGAAATAGCGGATGGCATCGCGAAAGCGGCGGGCCTTGTAGGCGGCGACGCCGCGCTGGTCCAGGATCTGGCGCTCGACGTCGACGCGCTGGCGGCGGTCGAAATCGGCGGTAGCGGCGATCTGCGAGGCCGGCTCGCTCATCCCCAGCTTCAGATAGGACAGCGCCAGGCCATATTGCGCATCGCGGCGCTGCTGGGCGTTCAGCCGCCCCGCCAGCGCCGCCTTGAAATCGGCCATGGCGTCCATGGTCCGGTCCAGGTTGTAGACGCACCAGGCCCGCTCCAGCACCGTGCCGGCGGCCCGCGCCCCGGCGGTGCGGGCCGCGCATTGCGCCGGGCTTTCGCCGCGCCGCGCGCGCGGGACGGCATCGGTCTCGGCCCGTGCGCTGCGGCGGGCGGCGGGCTGGGGCGCGGGTTTGCTGGCAGGCTTCTCCGCCGCTACCTCGGCCTTGGGCTGGGCGGCCGAGGGCGCGGGCGCCGCGCCGCGCCCGGCCAGCAGCCGTTGCAGCACGGCATCGAAGCGCCCGGCCTCGGCCGGGAAGCGGCTCGAGACCTGGGCGGCCAGGCTGCGCAGCTCCGCCTCGCTCGCCACCGCATCGGCCTTTTCCAGGGTCGCGACCAGATCGCCCGGCGCGGTGCAGGCGCCCAGCACGGCGCGATAGGTCGCCAAAGCATCGGCCTTGGCCCCCGCTGCCGCCTGGCTCTCGGCGATGCGCCAGGCGTTGTTGATGCGGTCGCAGCGCAAGAGCCCCGGCGTCCGCGCCGCCACGCTGCGCGCCGCCGCGACATCGCCGCCGGTCAGGGCGCTGTCCAGCGCGCGCTGGCCCTCGGCCGTCTCCAGCTGCGCGGCCATGTCGGGCGGCGGGGTCCAGCCGGGATTGTCGCGCCGGGCGCGGGCCAGGGTCTCGCGCGCCTCGTCGGCCTGGCCCGCCGCGATCTGGCGATAGAACTGGTCGATCTCGGCCTGCGGCACCGGGTCGGCCACCACCTTGCCGGGCTCGGCCGGGGGCACCCATTGCGGATATTTCAGCCGCAGCCGGCGCAGCTCGGCCTGGGCCGCGGCATCGTCGCCCTGCTGGACATAAATGTTCAGCGCCAGCAGCTCTTCAGGCGGCGGCGCGGATTGCGCCAGAGCCGCGCCCGCCGGGGCGGCGATCAGCAGGGCGGCGAAAAGGGCGGATCGGATCATAGCGGCACGCATGTCGGATAGTGGGAAACCTGGGCCAGCAGCGCCATCATGTGCAGCGTCGCCGGGTAATAGGGCTGGTCCTTGGCAAAGGGCCGCATGGCCGAGCCGACCCCGCCCGGGCCAGAACCGGCCGCGGCGCAGGCCGCCAGCGCCGCCACGGCGCCATAGCCGGCATGGGTGCTGCTCTCGATCACCGCGCGGCTGTCGGGGACGAGGACGACCGGATAGGGGCCGCCCGGCGGCGCCTCGCCCGCCGCCTGCGCAAAGCCGCGCACGGCCGGCGACGCGGCCTCGCCCGACCACAGCGCGAACAGCGGCACGCGGATCGATTCGTAGCCCGCGTTCTGCGAAAAGCCCGAGGGCGGCGGCACCTGCCCAGCCGGGCCGAAGGCCACCCAGTCGGGCACCAGCCCGGCGCCCGCTAGCCCGTCGATCAGCCGCACGCCGTCGTCGGCAAGCTGGGCGAGCTGCGGCGTGCCGGTCGCCTGCGCCAGCTCGCGCATCGCCCGCGGCATGTAATAGGACGGGTTCACCACCACCCGCGCGTCGCTGCGAAAGCCGGCGGCGGCGGGCAGGAACAGCAGCCGGCCATCGTCGCCCGGATGCGGCGCGGTGCAAAGCCGCAGCAGGTCGCGCGCGATCGCGCCGGCCCGCTCGGTCAGTTCGGGGCGCTGCTGGCGCGTGGCGGCGATCGCCAGCCCCCAGGCCAGGAACAGGTCGCCGTCCGAGGCATTGTTGCGGTCCTGTACCTGCGGCGTTGCATCGGGCTGCCAGCGCCAAGCCATCAGCGCGTCGTCGCGGATGGCAAGGTTGCGCTGGGTCCAGTCCAGGATCGCGTCGAAGGCCGGCCGGTCGTCCAGCATCGCGGCCATGGCCAGGCCATAGCCCTGTCCCTCGGAATGGCTGGCGGCGTTCTGGAATCCGTCCACCACCCGCCCGTCCTGCGACAGGCAAAGCGATTTCCAGGCCTGCCACGAGGCGTCCAGCGGATGCGCGGGCGGGGCCGCGCCCTGCGTCGGGGGCGCGCCGGCCAATGCGGCGGCGCCAAGGCCCAGCAGAAGCGTCCGTCGGTTCATCAGCGCAGCCTCCGCTTGCGGTAAACGATCACGATGGCCAGCGCCGGCAGAACCGAAAGCAGACCCAGCCCCAAAAGCGCGCAGGCGAACAGGAACGGCGACCACGAGGCGTAATTACCCAGGATCGGGAACAGGTTCGCCGCCGTCACCCGCTCTTGCAGGCGCGGCAGCGCCACCGGGGACCAGAGCTGCCAGCTGCCGTCGTTGGACAACAGCGCCGCGCCGCCATGGCCCTGCCCGCTGCTGCGCAGCGCGTCGAGCGCCCGGCCGATGCCGCGGATCTGCGCATCCGGGCCCAGGATCAGCCCCAGCGCCTGCGGCTGGTCCGGGTCCAGCGCAATCAGCAGCGCATCGCCGCGCCGGCCGTCCAGCCAGTCCGACAGGTTTTCGCCCGAAGCCATAAAGGCCGATTTCCCGATCCGGTCGCCCAGCCGTGCCAGCCAGGCCAAGGGCGACCAGGATCTCGTCGGCTGGGCGGCGGGCTCGGGCGCGGCTGGCTCGGCCTCGCTCAGCCGGAAGGTGGGGGCGGGCTGGGCGGGGGTGGCGGCGGGGGGCGGCGCGGGAAACAGCGCCTCTTGCAGGGCGCGCAGCGACACGTCGGCCAGCGCGTTCGGCAGGGTGCTGAAATCCATCACCACCAGCGAGGCGGCGGGATCGGGTTGCGCTGCCGGGCGCAGGCTGGCGGCCAGCTGGGCGGCGGCAAGCTGCATCCGCGCGGGATCGGCCGCCTGCGGATCGGCCGTGACGCTTGGCGCGGACAGGCCCGACAGCGTCGCCGCCAGCCCCGGCAGACGCATCGCGGGCGAGCGCGGCACCGTCAGGCTGCTGTCCCGGGCGATCACCAGCATGTCGGTCTGGCGCGGCGGGCAGGCGATATCGGGCGGGTTGCCCGGCACCATCATCTCGAAGCTGAGCCGGTTCACCCCGGCATGCAGCAGCCGGGCGGCAAAACCCACCGGCAGGGGCGCCAGCAGCTTGCCGCCATCGCGGTCCAGCGGCAGCAGGCGCACGGTCTCGTCGTTCACCTTGACCAGCAGGATCGCACCCTGCGGCAGGTTGTCGGCATGGCCGTAATGCAGGTCCAGCCGCGCCTTCTGATTGGCCAGAAGCAGCCAGTCGTCGGGCAGGCGGAACGGGATGTCCTGCCGGAAATAGCGGGTATTGCCGACGATGTCGCCCTGCCCCAGCTGGGCCAGCGTCACCGGCTGGCCGGGGGACAGCAGCTCCGCATCCGCCTGCGGCGTCGCGGATGCCAGGGCCTGCAAGACCTCGGCCATGTCCGGCAGGGTGGCGTCGCGATAGGCGACGGTCATCACCGGCGCGCCGCTGCCATCCAGGCGATAGTCCAGTTGCGGCGCATCGGCCTGCACCAGCAGGACCGAGGCGCCGGGGCGCGGCGCCATGTCATAGGGGGTGCGGATCTGGATGAAGGCCTGCCCCTGCATCGCACTGCCCAGGGCATCGGTCAGCAGGCGCAGCACGGCCGGGTCGGTGCCTTCCGGCGCCAGCACGGTCAGCGGCAGGCCGGCGCGGACCTGCTGCTGCAGCGCCCGCGCGAAATCCTGCGCCGAGGGCGCCGCCGCCGCGCCGGTCAGCACCGCGCCGCTGCGGGCCAGGTTCAGCTCGGTCCAGACGGCGAAACTGGCGTCGGGACCACAAAAGACGCGATGCGGCTGGCGCAGCGCGATGCCGATGCGGTTGGCCCCCGGCTTCAGCGCTGCGGCGGGCAGGTCCACGGCCTGGAAATCGCCGAAGTTCCGCAGCGGCAGGTCCACCGGCGCGGCATCGTTCACCGTGACCTGCATCGCGGCCGTATCGGGCAGGATGTTGATGGCCGAGCGCAGGTCCAGCCGCAGCCCTTGCGCGGGCGCCGCATCCGCGGGCAGCTCCAGCGCCAGGGTGATCGCGGCCACCTCTCCGGTCAGGCGCAGGATGCCGGGCTGCGGCAGGCTGGCCCCCATGCGGATCTGGTCGGGCAAGGCGGAAACCGGCGCCAGGCCCGAGACATGCGCGGGCGCCGGCGCGGCCCCGGATTGCTCGGCCTTCTGGACGACCCCATCGCGGATCGCCGGCGCGACCTCGATGGCGGCCACTTCCGGCGGGTTGCTGCCTGCGGGGGCTTCGGGACCGGCTTCGGATGCGGGCTCGGGCAAGACGATGTCCTGCGCCAGGGCCGGACCCGAGAGCACCAGCACCGAAAGCAGCGCGGTAAGGCGCGCCATGCTCATCGCCGGGCCTCGATCTCGATGAAATCCTCGATCGGGGCGGGCATGGACTGGCTGCGATGCTCGACCGTGTCGAAATCGGCGCCAAAGGCCATCAGATGCGCCGGCCGGGCCGTGCGATGCGCGCTTTGCGCGACGCGGCGGCGGCGGGCCGGCTCGCGCAGGAAATCCCCCAGGGTGCGCGGGATCGAGGTCAGCATCAGCCCCAGGATATAGCCCAGACCGGCGATCAGCCCCTTGCCGCCTCGGGTTTCCTCACGCTGCGCGCGCCAGACCTCGCTGTCGCCGAAGATCATCTGCGCCACCGCCTCCTGCACGGCGACGGGCTGGTCGCCGACCAGGCGCAGGCCCAGGACGGTGCCCTCGCCCGCGCTGCTGGATAGCGCCAGCACCACCGCCCGCACCTCTTGCTCCAGATGCGGGGCATTGGCGAAAACCGGGCGAAAGGCGATCTCGTCGCCCTGGCGCACCATGACCGCGCCCACGCCGCGCGGGGCGTGATCCAGCCGCAGGCTGGCGCCGCTGGTCGAGACGTCCTGCACCGTCGCCTTGACCGGCGTCGCGCCCGAGCCGGCCCAGCTGGCCGTCGCCGGCAGGCTCAGGAACACGCGCGGCGCCGCGCGGCGCTGCTGCTTTTCCGAAACGGCGCGCAGCGACAGCGACACCATCAGCAGGTTGATGACCGCCCAGACCCCGACCACCGACAAGACGCTGCGGTCGCCCGGAAAGGCGATCCAGCGGATCAGCAGCGCCGCCACCCCGGCCAGGGTCAGCAGGAACAGCCCCAGCAAGGGCTTGTAGATCGGCGAGATGTAATCCTCGGCCAGCGTCTCGTCCTTGGCGGTGACGTTGAACTTGGCGCCGCGCGGCTTCAGCAGGGTGCGGAAGATCGAGGTGGCGAGATAGGGCGCCTGGGCGATCTCGTAGACCTCGGAGATCAGCGGCCAGCGATAGCGCGAGAAGATGGCGTTCTGCACCAGCAGGACCACGGCCATGTAGCTGAGCACATAGGCCATCGCCTCCTGGAAGGTGGTGACGACGATCTCGACCCCAAAGAACAGATAGGTCAGCGGCGCCAGGATATAGACCAGCCGGATCAGCGGAAAGAACCAGAAGGACATCGAGTTGATGTAGCACAGCCGCTGCAAGGGCCGCAGGCCGCGCCGGAACAGCGGGTTCTTCAGCACCAGCATCTGCACCATGCCCGAGGCCCAGCGGCCGCGCTGCTGGATGAAGGACACGAAGGTCTCGGGCTGCAGCCCGGCGATCATGGCGCGGTCAAGGTAAAGGCTGCGCCAGCCCTGCGAATGGATCTCCAGCGCGGTCTCGGCATCCTCGGTGATGGTCTCGCCGGCAAAGCCGCCGACGCTGTCCAGCGCCTTCCTGCGGATCACCGCGGCCGAGCCGCAGAAGAAGGCCCCGCCCCAGCGGTCGAGGCCGCGATGGATCATGCCGTAGAACATCTCGTTCTCGGGCGGGGATTTCAGGCCCAGGTTGCGCTGGATCGGATCGGGGTTGATGAAGTGATGCGGGGTCTGCACCAGGAACAGCTTGGGATCCTGGGTGAAATAGCCGACGGTGCGGGCCAGGAAATCGCGCGAGGGCACATGGTCGGCGTCGAACACCACGACCAGATCGCCGTCCAGCCGCGCCAGGGCCGCGCTCATGTTGCCGGCTTTCGCGTGCTCGTTCCGGGCGCGGGTCGAATAGATCACCCCCAGATCGGCGCAGAGCGCCTGCAATTCCGCCCGCCGCGCCCGCGCCCTGGCCGCCAGTTCGGGGTCGGGCGCATTGCACCGCTGGTCGGTGCCGCCATCGTCGCAAAGCACGACCCGCCGTTTCGAGGCCGGGTAGATCATGTTCTTGGCGGCCGAAAGCGTGATGCTGAGCATCTCGACCGGCTCGTTATAGGACGGCACCAGGATGTCGACGGTCGGCAGATGCTCGAGATCAACCTTGGGCGGCAGGCCGCGGTCCAGCGGGTCGGCGGTGATGAAGCCCCCCAGGAAGAAGACCAGGATCGAATAGGTCTCGACCGCCAGCAGCAGGACGGCACAGAGGAACGAGGCATTCAGCCCCGGATCGGGCAGCGTCGCGCTGACGCGCCAGAACCAGTAGCGCAGCACCACGATGCTGGCGACGCCGACCAGCGCCATGCGCGGCACGATGCTGCGCGCAAAGGGCTTCAGCAGCACGACCAGCGCCACCGCGAACAGGCCCAGCATCGCCTGCGCCGCGTCCGAGACCGGGATCGCGCTCAGCACGAAGACCGGGATCAGCAGCGCCAGCCACAGGACCAGCAGCAGCGTCGCAGGCAGCTTGCGGCGCGTCATGGCCGGCCCCTGGGCAACGCCACCACGCTGGCCGAGGGCGCGGCCAGGGGCGACAGCAGCCGGCTGCTGCCCTGCGGATCGCGCGCGATGGGCGCGACGCCGATGCTGTCGGCCAGAAGCGGCGCCAGCGCCTGCTGCTGGTCGCCGGGCACGCAATTACGCAGCAGGATGTCCATCACCCCCGCATCGCCGGGCAATTGCCGCATGCCCGCGTTCAGCCGCCGCATCCCCAGCACGCAGGTCGCACCCCCGACCGTGCGCGTCGCCCAGAAATACGCGCCGACGCCGTCGTCGCCCTGCACCAGATCCCCCGAGGAGAGATCCGCGAACGGCTGCGGCAAGCCGCCGAAGCTGTCCACCAGGCTTTCGAACCGCAGCCGGCCAAAGCCCGAAACGACATTGCGAGTGCGCAGCATGACCAGGTTATCCCCCGGAACCGCGGTCGCATTCGCCAGGCCGATGCGCTGTTCAAGCCCGTTGCCCAGGTCGCGCTGCAGGACGCTGCGCATGTCAGGTGCGTTGATCCAGGCCTGCGCGGGCGAGAGGCTGGCAAAGGGCGTGCGCTCGCGAATCTGCTGGGGCGTCAGCGACAGATCGCGCATGTCCGACACGCAGCCCGCGCCCGCCATGGCCACAAGCAGCGCGCCCAGGCCCATGGGCCTGCGCGCACAACGCAACATTCTGGTCAGGATCGGGGCAGCTTTCATTAACATTCCTTGGCATGGCCCGCGCGGAGCCTGCCGTTCACTTCGGGCACGATGTGGGAATTGTTAACAGGACACGATTTCGCGCAGAGATTGTGCGTCAATCATCGGCGAAGGCAACCCGGTCCGCGCATCGGCTGCCGCTTGTCAGCCGATAGTTGCTGATTTGGCGCAGCCGGAGAGGCTTGCCGCCAGTTCCAAGGGACACCATCACCCTCGCGTCGACCGGGCGGATATAAAGGCTGATAGAGCCGGCGCGTCCCGAGCGCGCTGGCAAATCTGCGAACCTGCCGGTGTGCGGGTTCGGGGCACGCATTTTTTTAGCATGAAAGACGCTCGGAGCGCTGGGGATGGCTCCTGGTGCGGCGTGGGGTAATCCTCCCCGTTTTAACGGGGCTTGATCGTAGAACTCACGCGGCCATTTTCAGCTTCATGGCGGGTGTAACCCCGCCGATGCCCATGTTGGGGCGTTCATTGTTGTAGGTCCATAGCCATTCGGTGGCGATCTGCTGCACCTCCTCGATGGTTTCAAAGATGTAGAGGCCCAGCCATTCATGGCGAACCGTCCTGTTATAACGCTCGACGTAAGCGTCCTGCTGGGGCTTGCCGGGCTGGACATAGGTCAGGGCGATGCCCTGCTTCTCGGCCCAGGTCATCAGCGTGGAACTGACGTATTCGGGGCCGTTGTCGACTCTGATCGCCAGAGGCTTGCCGCGCCATTGGATGATATGGTTCAGGGACCGGACGACCCGCTCAGCTGGCAATGAAAAATCGACCTCGATGCCCAGGCCTTCGCGGTTGAAATCGTCCAGCACGTTCAGCAGTCGGAACTGCCGCCCATCGACCAGCCGGTCCGCCATGAAGTCCATCAACCAGACCAGGTTCGGCGCCTCCGGCACGGCCAGTTCCTCGGGCTTCTCCCGTTTGGCCTGCTGCCGGTTTTGTGGTCACGAAGATAAGATGGTGACCAAGGACCTGGAGTGCAGATATGACAAGACGGAAGTTCAGCCGTGAGTTCAAAGTCGAGGCGGTCAGGCTGGTAACGGACCGTGGCGTTGCGGTAGCGCAGGCGGCCCGTGATCTCGATGTTGCGCAGAGCGTGCTGCGCCGCTGGATGCGGGAACTGACCGCAACCCTGCCGCAGCATTCCCCGGGAACGGGCAGATGCGGGCCGATCTGTCCGAGATTGCAGCTTTGAAGAAAGAGGTCGCGCGGCTGCGTGCGGAGCGTGACATCTGAAGAAAGCTGCGGCTTTTTTCGCGCGCGAGGCGATATGAGATTCGCCTTCATCGCCAAACACCGCCACATCTGGCCGGTCAGCTGGCTCTGCGAGGTTCTAGAGGTCTCGCGGTCCGGCTTCCATGCCTGGCCATCATCAGCATCGACCTGATCCGCGATGCCGCGCTGGAAAGGCACGGGCTGGCCTATCTGCCGCTGGATCAGGTGCAGCACGATCTGGACGAGGGCCGCCTGGTTCGCGTGCTGAGCCGATTTACTTCCGACCTGCCGGGCCATCACCCCTATTACCCGCACCGCCGCCATGCCTCGTCCGTCTTCACCCTGCTGGTCGAGGCGCTGCAACGCCACTGGATATTGGACGGCATCGATATCGATGCGATGGTCCGCCATCCGGTGCGGCAGTATCGGCTTGCCGGCTGAGACCCCGGCTGTTGACACAGCGTCAGGGGCCGGATTCAAGCATGGGATGAATCGACCAGGCAACCCGATCGCTGAAGAGTTGATGGCGCAAATAGCCGCGCTGCGGGCGGAAAACCGGCAGCTCTGCGGACGCATCTTCAAACTTGAGGACGAACTGGCGCTTGCGCGGCTGCATCGTTTTGCGCCGCGCAGTGAAAAGCGTGTCGATCGCATCTTCAACGAAGCTGAACAGGTTCCGGACCGTGGATGTGATCGACTGGTCTTCCCCCTGAAAAGTGGCCCTCCCTGAAGTAGGCTATTTGGCCTGAGAGAGGGCGTTTGCATGCACAAGCCCGAGGAGATCGTCGCGAAGCTGCGCCAGGTCGATGTTCTGCTGTCACAAGGCCGCTCGGTTGGCGAAGCGGTTCGCACGATCGGCGTGACGCAGTTTCCAACAACCTCGGCATGGTTCGGGGCATCAAACGCCGGCGAAATATTTACTAGTATGCAAGTATGCTATATAACCACGCAAGGGAGAGAATCATGACAGCGCAGCCGAACCTCGACTTCACTACCGCGACGGCGCCGCAGGTCTATGACTGGCTGCGGGACGCGATCCTGCGCGGGGAACTGGCGCCCGGCGCTCGGCTCAGCGAGGTCGAGATCGGCAAGCGCATTGGCGTCAGCCGCCAGCCGGTGCGAGAGGCCTTCATCCGCCTGACTACCGAGGGTCTGGCCGAGGTGCGCCCGCAGCGCGGCACCTATATCAGCCGGATTTCGCTTTCGGCGGTCCTGTCGGCGCGATTGATCCGCGAGGCGGTCGAAAGCGACTTGGTGCGCATGGTCGCGCCCGAACTCGGCGACGACGCCCTGGCGCGTCTGGATCAGGAGATGGCGGCGCAGCGCCAAGCCGTCGAGGCGGGGGATTCCGACACTTTCGTCCAGCTCGACGACAGATTCCATAACCTGCTCGCTGCCTTGGCCCAGCAAGAGGCCGTCTGGGTCGTGCTGGAGGGGTTGAAGTCGCAGATGAACCGGCTGCGCTATATCACCGCCCGCACCTTCGACATCCAGAAACTGATCGGCCAGCACGCCGACATCGTCGAGGGCCTGCGCCGGCGCGACCCGGCCCTGGCGGAACAGGCCATGCGCCATCATCTCCGCGAGCTTCTGAACGACCTGCCCGAGATCGCGCGCAGCCGTCCCGAACTTTTCATACCCTGACACAACCTGGAGGAGAATATGACCAGACTGAATCGCCGCCAATTCACGGCTTTGGCCGCCGCCGGCCTGATCGCCGCCCCTGCCCTACGCGCCTCCGCCGCCGGTGCCGAGGTCACGCTGAAGCTCGGGCACCTCGCCAACGAACAGAACAGTTGGCACAAGGCGTCCGTGAAATTCGGCGAGGAGCTGGCCCGGCTGACGGAAGGCCGCGTCCAAGTCCAGGTCTTTGCCAACGAATCGCTGGGCAAGGAAATCGACCTGATCAACGGGATGCAACTCGGCACCGCCGACATGACCATCACCGGCGAAAGCCTGCAAAACTGGTCGCCGATGGCGGCGCTGCTGGCCGTGCCCTATGCCTATCCCACGCTGGAAAAGATGGACCAGGTCGCCTCGGGCGAGATCGGCAAGCAAATCGAGGCCGACATCCTCGCCAAGGCGCAGATCCGGCCCATCGGCTATTTCGCCCGCGGCCCGCGCAATGTCACGTCCAACCGCGAGATCAAGTCACCAGCCGACCTCAAGGGGTTGAAGCTGCGGGTTCCGAACGTGCCGCTTTTCGTCAAGACCTGGGAGGCGCTTGGCGCCGCACCCACGCCGATGGCCTTCGGCGAGGTCTTCACCTCATTGCAGAACGGCACCATCGACGCGCAGGAAAACCCGCTGGCGCTGATCGAATCGGCGAATTTCAACGAGGTGCAGAAGTTCCTGAACAAGACCGAGCATGTCCGGTCCTGGATCTACCTGACCATTTCGGAGCTGAGTTGGGCCAAGCTGTCGGAAGCCGACCAGCAGGCCGTGCTGGAGGCCGCCAAGACCGCGCAGGCCCATGAGCGCGAGCTGTTCCTGGCCGACGAGGAGCGGCTGGCCAAGGTGCTTCAGGAGAAGGGCATGACCTTCGTCGACAGCGACAAGGCAGCCTTTGCCGCCGCCTCGCGCGACGCGGTCCTGGCCAATGTCGCGCCCGAGATCAAGTCGGTGGTCGAACAACTCTTCGCCGCCCAGGGCTGAGCCCTTCCACGACGGGCGGCCGGGACAGTCCCGGCCGCATCCATTTCCCCCGGGCCGGCTCGCGGCGGCACCGGCAGCGAGGCTATATGCCAAGGAGGAGGACATGACCGCGATCATGCAAACATTGCGCATCGTGCTGCGCATCGGCACCGGGCTGTCGTTCCTGGTGCTGATCGGCGCGGTCACGGTGCAGGTGGTTGGACGCAGCTTCGTTGGCAGTTCTCCGGTATGGACCGAGGAGCTGACCCGCTTCGCGCTGCTCTATCTGGCCGGCTTCGGCACCGGGCTGGCGCTGTTCACCGGCGACCTGGTGAACGTGGACCTGGTCAGCGAGGCGACGCCCGGGCGCTGGCCCTGGGTGCTGCGGCTGGTCTCGGCGGCGCTGGTGCTGGCCTTCTGCGTGCCGCTGATCGGGCCGGCGTGGCGCTTCACGCAGATCGGCGCGATCCAGACCTCGCCGGCAATGGGCCTCCCGATGAACTACGTCCACGGCAGCGTCTTCCTGCTGCTGGTCATGTTGGCCGTCGCCGCAGCGCTGCGCATCGTCGGAATGCTGACCGGCGCCACCGACGGCAAACCCGAACATCTGGTGGGAGAAAGCGAATGAGCCTTGCAATCCTAGGTATCACCTTCGTCCTTGGACTGATCATCGGCATGCCGGTGGCGGTCACGCTGGGCCTGTCGTCGCTGGCCTATCTGCTGATGCAGGGCATCCCGCTGGTCGTGGTCCCGCAAAAGATGTTCGCGGGCATGGACAGCTTCGTGCTGCTGTGCATCCCGGGCTTCATCCTGGCCGGCAACCTGATGAACGGCGGCGGTATCACCGGCCGCATCATCCGCTTCGCGCAGGCCATGGTCGGCTGGATCCGGGGCGGGCTGGCGCAGACCAACGTGGCCTCGTCCATGCTGTTCGGCGGTATTTCCGGCACTGCGGTGGCGGATGCGGCTTCGATCGGCGGCATGATGATTCCCGGCATGAAGAAGGCGGGTTACCCGGCCGATTTCTCGGCCGCGGTCACGGCGGCCTCGTCCACGGTCGGGCCGATCATCCCGCCCTCGGTGCCGATGATCATCGTCGGCTCGCTGTCGGGGATCTCGGTCGGCAAGATGTTCATCGCCGGCGCCATCCCGGGCGTGCTGATGGGGGTCGCCATGATGGTGACGACCTATATCATCGCCGTGCGCCGCGACTTCCCGCGCCAGGCCTGGCAGGGCTGGGGGGAACTGGGCTCGTCCTTCCTGGGCGCGTTCTGGGCGCTGGCCATGACAGCGCTGATCGTCGGCGGGATGCTGACGGGTTTCGTCACGCCCACTGAAACGGCGGTCGTCGCCTCGATCTACGCCATCATCGTCGGCGCCTTCGTCTATCGCGAACTGCCGCTGTCCAGCGTGCCCAAGATCGTCGTGGACAGCGCCGTCGGCTCGGCCGGCATCCTGTGCCTGGTCGGCACCGCGAACGTTTTCGGCTGGATCCTGGTCAGCGAGCATATTCCGCAGATGATAGCGGATTCGGTGCTGTCGATCACCACCAACAAGTTCCTGGTGATCCTGCTGATCAACATCGTCCTGCTGCTGGTCGGCATGTTCATGGAAACGATCGCCGCGCTCATCATCCTGTTCGTGCCGCTGCTGACGCTGGCGCAGGGCGTGGGGATCGAGCCGCTGCACTTCGCGGTCTTCATGGTGTTGAACCTGATGATCGGCCTGACCACGCCGCCGGTGGGGATATGCATGTTCATCTGCGCCAATATCGCCCGGCTGCCGCTGGGTCCGGTGATCCGCGCGCTGGTGCCCTATATCCTGACCAACATCATCGTGCTGCTGCTGGTGTCCTATATTCCGGCGATTAGCACCTGGCTTCCTTCGCTGATGGACAAATAGGATGACGCAAGAAATCTGTTGCCGCCTTCACGCGGCCCATGATCTGCGGGTCGAGCCCCTGTCCCAGCCCCAGCCGCAAGAGGACGCCGCCCTGGTCCGCGTCCTGCGCGGCGGTATCTGCGGGTCGGACCTGCACTACTACCATGACGGCGGCTTCGGCCCGATACGCGTGCGCGAGCCGATTATCCTGGGCCACGAGGCCGCTGGTGTGGTGGAAGCCGCGCCAGACGGTTCGGGGCTGCGCGCCGGGCAAATGGTGTCGCTGTCGCCCTCGCGTCCCTGCGGGAAATGCGAATACTGTCTTGCCGGGCAGGAACGGCACTGCCTGAACATGCGCTTCAACGGCTCGGCCTATCGATTCCCGCATGAGAACGGCTTCTTCCGCACCCGGCTTTATCATCCGGCCAGCCAATGCCTGCCTCTGCCCGAAGGCGCAACCGCCGAAGCCGCCGCCGGGGCCGAGCCGCTATCGGTCTGCCTTCATGCGCTGAACATGGGGCCAGACCTTGCGGGACAGCGCGTGCTGATCACGGGCACCGGTCCCATCGGCGCGATCTGCACCGCGCTGGCCCGGCTGCGCGGCGCGGCCGAGATCGTGGTGACGGATGTGCAGGATTTCACGCTGGACGTCGCTCGCCGCATTGGCGCGGACCGCGCGATCAATGTCGCCGATGATCCCGAGGGGCTGGCCGACTACGCCACCGGCAAGGGCCGCATCGACGTGGTGCTGGAATGTTCGGCCAATCCCCATGCCATCGCACAGGCCATCGGCGTGACGCGTCCGCAAGGCACGGTCGTCCAGATCGGCGTGGGTGGCACCCTGCCCTTGCCGCTGAACCTGATCGTCAGCAAGGAGTTGCGCTTCGTCGGCACCCACCGCTTCGACATCGAATTCGCCGAGGCCGTGCGGATGATCGGCGCGGGCGAGATCGACCTTGCGCCCATGGTCACGCAGGTCATCCCGGCGGCCGAGGCACAGCGCGCCTTCGACCTGGCGGCCGACCGCGCGCAGGCGGTCAAGGTGCAGCTGGATTTCGGGGCCTGAACCGATGCCGGTCATCACCGAGATCGAGGACCTGCGCCGCCTTCACCAGCGGCGCGTCCCGCGCATGTTCTACGATTATGTCGACGTCGGGGCCTGGACGGGAGCCACCTATCGCGCCAACCGCGCCGATTTCGAGGCGATCCTGTTCCGCCAGCGTGTCGCGAAGAACATCGAGGCGCGCAATCTGGCCTGCACGATGATGGGCCAGCCGGTCTCGATGCCGGTCGCGCTGGCGCCGGTCGGGCTTTTGGGAATGCAGCACCCGGACGGCGAAATCCACGCCGCCCGCGCGGCACAGGCGGCGGGCGTGCCCTTCACGCTGTCCACCATGTCGATGTGTTCGCTGGAAGACATTGCCGAGGCAACCCGCGCCCCCTTCTGGTTCCAGCTCTATACCCTGCGGGACGAAGAGTTCCTGGACGCCATCCTTGACCGCGCCCGTCGGGCGGGGGTCACGGTTCTGGTGCTGACGCTGGATCTGACCATTCAGGGCCAGCGGCACAAGGACCTCAAGAACCGCATGACCGCACCGCCGAAGATGACGGCCGCGAACTTCATCAATATCGCGCTGCATCCACGCTGGGCCTTGGGAATGCTGGGGACGAAGCGGCGCAGCTTCGGCAATATCGTCGGGCACGCCCGCGGCGTGGACAGCCTGGGCGACCTGATGGATTGGACCTCGCGCCAGTTCGACCAGCGCCTCGACTGGGGGCGGGTCGAGCAGATCATCCGCAAATGGGGCGGGCCGGTGATCCTCAAGGGCATCAACGACCCCGAGGACGCCCGCCGCGCCCTGGACACCGGCGCGCAGGCGATCCTGGTCTCGAACCACGGCGGGCGCCAGCTTGACGGGGCACCATCGACCATACGCGCGCTGCCGGCGATCCGCCGCACGGTCGGGCCGGACTTCCCGCTCTACCTCGACAGTGGCATCCAGTCGGGGCAAGAAGCGCTGAAGGCCATCGCCACGGGTGCGGATGGGGTCTTCATCGGCCGCGCCTTCACCTATGGCCTGGGTGCAATGGGCGAAAAGGGCGTGGAAGCCGCGCTGGCCATCATCCGCCGCGATATGGACATCACGATGGCGCTGTGCGGCGTCAACGACATCAAGGACTTCGGCCCCGGCTGCCTGTGGTCCGACAACCTCGGCGCTCCCGCCTCGACATAAAGGAAAACGACATGCGACACACTTGGCGCTGGTTCGGTCCCAAGGACCGCGTTTCGATCGACGACATGATGCAGGCGGGGGTTCAGGGCGTGGTCACCGCGCTCCACCACGTCCCCACCGGCATCGTCTGGACGCCCGAGGAGATCCGCAAGCGGCAGGACCTTCTGGCGGTGATGGCCGACGGCGCGCCCTCGGGCCTGAAATGGGAGGTGGTCGAAAGCCTGCCCGTCACCGAGGCGATCAAGACCCAGACCGGCGACTGGCGCGCGCATGTCCAGAACTGGATCGCCTCGATGAAGAACCTGCGCAACGCGGGCATCGAGGTGCTATGCTACAACTTCATGCCGGTGCTGGACTGGACCCGCACCGACCTGGCCTGGCGGCGGCCGAACGGCGCGCGCTGCATGCGCTTCGATTTCACCGATTTCGCGACTTTCGACATCCATATCCTGAAACGCAAGGGTGCTGCCGACGACTTCCCCGAGGAAATCCGCGAGGAAGCCGCCCGTCGCTTCGCCGCCATGGACGACGCGCGGCGCGAGCAGTTGGCCGGCAACGTGGTCTTCGGCCTGCCGGGAGCGGCCGAGAATTTCAGCCTGCAAGACGTGCGCGACCTGCTGGAGACCTATGCCCCGGTGACGGATGCCGTGCTGCGGGCGAATTTCAACGCCTTCCTCGAACAGGTCGCCCCCGTCGCGCAGGACATCGGGATGCGGCTCTGCTGCCATCCCGACGACCCGCCCTTCGGCCTTCTTGGCCTTTCGCGCGTCATGTCCACCGAGGCCGATTATGTTGAGCGCATGGCCGCCGTGGACCTGCCCGCGAACGGGATCACGCTGTGTTCCGGCTCGCTGGGCGCGCGGCCCGACAACGACTTGCCCGGCATGATGGAGCGGCTGGGCGAGCGCGTGCATTTCCTGCACCTGCGCAACGTCCGCCGCGACAGCGACGCGATCCGGGGATCCTTCTTCGAGGACGAGCACCTGGGCGGCCAGACCGACATGGTGGCGCTGGTCGCCGCCGCGCTGCGCGAGGAAAGGCGCCGCCGCGAATCCGGCCGGGCCGACTGGAACATCCCGATGCGGCCCGACCACGGGCAGGACATCCTCGACGACATCGGCCGGGGCGGCCAGCCCGGCTATCCCGCCATCGGCCGCCTGAAGGGGTTGGCCGAGTTGCGCGGGGTCGAGATGGCGCTGAACCACGGGGCCCGGATATGAGCCCGCGCCTGACCGGGCTTTCCGGTCTGCCCTCTGCCGTGCGGCGCCCCGGCTATGACCGCGCGGCGCATGGTTTCGGCATCCTGCACCTGGGTCTTGGCGCGTTCCACCGCGCCCACCAGGCGATCTATACCGACGACGCGCTGGCCGCCGAGGGCGGCGACTGGCGCATCCTTGGCGCGAACCTGCGCAGCCGCGACCTGCCCGATGCGATGAATGCGCAGAACGGGCTTTACACGGTGCTGGAACGATCGGAACAGGACCGGGCGCGGGTGATCGGCGCGCATGGCCCGGCCATCGGCGGCGATGCGGCAGCGATCCTGCGCACGGCCTGCGATCCGGGCATTCGCATCGTCTCGCTGACCGTGTCGGAAAAGGCCTATGGCATCGACCGGGCCGCGATGGACGCCGACATCGCCCATCCGGCGGTCGCCGCCGACTTGGCCTGCACGCAAGCGCCGCAGGGCGTGCTTGGCATCCTCGTCGCGGCGTTGGCCGCGCACCGCGCCGCCGGGACCGCGCCCTTCACGGTGCTTTGCTGCGACAACCTGCCCGACAACGGCGCGCTGCTGCGGGCAGGCGTGCTGGGCTTCGCCCGCCGCTCGGATCCCGCGTTGGCGGAATGGATAGCGGAAACCGTCGCCTTTCCCGCGACCATGGTGGACCGCATCACCCCGGCGGTGACCGGGCGCACGCTGGCCGATGTCGAGACCATGACCGGCCACCGCGACCTCGCCTGCGTCGAGTCCGAGTCCTTCAGCCAATGGGTGATCGAGGATCATTTCCCCCAAGGCCGCCCCGCGTGGGAGGCCGGCGGCGCCCAGTTCGTCCGCGACGTGCGCGCGCATGAGGCGATGAAGCTGCGGATGCTGAACGGCAGCCATTCGCTGATGGCCTATGCCGGGCAGATCCTGGGCCAGCCCCATATCCGCGAGGCGGTCGCCGACCCGATGCTGGCCGCGCTGGTGCGGCGCCATTTGCGCGCGGCGGGGGCGACGCTGCCACCCGGGGCCGGGCTGGACGTCGCGGCCTATGCCGATGCCCTGATGGCCCGCTTCGCCAACCCCGCCATTGCGCACAAGACCAGCCAGGTGGCCACGGACGGCACCGAGAAGCTGCCGCAGCGCTGGTTCGCCCCCTCGGTCGAGTTGTTGGCGCGGGGCGGCGATCCCCGCCCCTTCGCCTTCGCCACCGGGGTCTGGCTGGCCTGGCTGGCCGGGCTGGCCAGCCGCGACGAGGCCCCGGACGACCCGCGCGCCGCGGCCCTGCTGGATCTTGCCCGGCGCGCGGAAGGCGACGACGCGGCGCTGGTCGCGGGCGTGCTGGCCCTGCCTGGCCTCGCCCCCGAGGCCTTGCGCGCCGGCGCCTTCGCCGACACCGCCCGCGACACCCTGTCCCGCATTCGGGCCAAGGGGCTGAGCGCCGTCATGCAGGCCGAGTTGGCGGCATGAGCGGGCGCATCCTCTCAATCGGCGAGGCCATGGTCGAGCTTTCGGGCGCGGGCCAGCCCGACCTCTGGCGGCTGGGCATCGCCGGCGACACGCTGAACACCGCTTGGTATGTGCGCCGCCTGCTGCCCGAAAGCTGGCAGGTCGCCTATTGCAGCCGGGTCGGGCGCGGCGAATTCTCGCAGCGGATGATCGACTTTCTTGCGACCGAAGGCATCGACGCAAGCCATGTCAGCCGCGATCCCACGCGCGAGATCGCCCTTTACGCGATCTCGCTGAAGGACGGCGAACGCAGCTTCAGCTATTGGCGCGACACCTCGGCGGCGAAGCGGCTGGCCGACGATCCGGCCGCGCTGGCCGAGGCAATGCGGGACGCTGACATCGCCTATTTCTCGGGCATCACGCTGGGCATCCTGCCCGAGGCGGGGCGCACGGCGCTGCTCCATGCGCTTGCGGCGGCGCGCAAGGATGGCACGCAGGTGGTCTTCGACCCGAACCTGCGGCCCCGGCTGTGGCCCGATGCCACGACCATGCGCCGCGAGATCGAAGCCGCTGCCGGCATCGCCGACCTGGTCCTGCCCAGTTTCGACGACGAGCGTGATTTCTTCGCCGACGTCGATCCGCAGGCCACGGTGGCGCGCTACCTCGCGCATGGCGCCGGGCAGGTGCTGGTCAAGGCCGGCGGCGGCCCGGTGCATTACGGCGGGCGCGAGGGGGCCGGCGTCATCGACGGCTTGCCGCGTGAGGTGCCTGTGGACACAACCTCGGCGGGTGACAGCTTCAACGCCGGCTACTTGGCCGCACGCCTTGTGGGCGTGGACATTCCCGAGGCGATCCGCCGTGCCCATGACCTAAGTCGCAAGGTGATCCGCCAGCGCGGCGCCCTGGTCCGCGAAGCTTTCACATAGGAAGGCCGAGATATCGGCCACGCAACGGAGACGGCCGGGTCGGGATGTTTCCTGTCCGGCAGCCCGACCCGAGCGCCTGGTATGCCGAGTGAACGTGCTGCAAGGAAACTAGCGCCGCACATAGGCAGATATTCCTTTCCAAGAGGACCACCTGCCGTTCGATGATCGACTACAGCGCGGCTGTGGCGGGGGGCTGTTGCTTGTCTCTCACAGCGAGGTTTGTGGCGCGGACAACGTAGCGTGCAATTCCGGAGGACAGCCCGGTATGGGCGCCGACAGCCGCGAAACGTCGGGATAGGCGCGCGCCGGGATCACGGCTACTGCTCCGCCTGCCGACAAGCCGGGGACGAAAGCGGCCGTACTGGAAAGTCAAGAATCCTGAGTGAGCAGTAATTCGCGGCAACATATCATTGTTGACGCGGCTTCTCCGAAGACGAAGTATCAGCGAGCCCGGGATCTGGCACATGATGACTAGGGTCACCTTACCAGATGTCCGCAAAGGCACGGATCAACGACAGGCATTGCCTGCCTGATGCTGTTGTTCGAGGTGCGGCTATTTCACTACTTGGGCCGATGCAGAGTGCATCCCGGACCGGCCGCTTCAAATCCCCCGCGTCATGCTGCAGACGCTTGCCCCGGACCGGTGCGTTCCGCGAAATATTGCCGCAAAACGACCAGGCCGAGGATTGCCGCACCGATTGCGGTAGAGATCATCTCCGGCGCGATCATCATCAGCGCTGCGATGGGCAGAAGCATTCGCTCGACCAGCAGCAGCGGTCCAAGAAGCCAGTTCGTGATCGCTGCCGACAGGGCCACAATGCCCAGTACCGCGCCGGTGAAGGCCAGCAGGAAATCGGGCAGCGTGAAGGATTGCGTCACCAGCAGCAACGAGGGCGAGAAGACGAAGACGAAGGGCACCATGGCCTTGCCCATCGACAGCCGGAAGGCGGTGTTGCCGGCCTTGAAGCCGTTTGCGCCCGCGATCCCAGCGCCGGCATAGGCCGCCAGCGCCACTGGCGGCGTCACGTCGGCCAGAACGCCGAAATAGAAGACAAAGAAATGCGCCACCAGCGGTTCGACATTCATCATGCCCAGGACGGGGGCGGCCACGGCGACCATGATGATGTAGTTTGCCGTCGTCGGCACGCCGCAGCCCATCAGGACGCAGACCACCGCCGTCATCAGCAGGGTGAACAGCAGCGTCAGCGTCTGGATGCTGAACAGCTCGAACGGCAGGCCGGCCAGCAGCCCGTGCAGCCCGGCGGCCCAGTTCGCCGCGACCGAGGTGACCATGAAGGCGATCTTGAAGCCCACGCCGGTCAGGGTGACGATGCCGATCACCACGCCGACCAGCGCCGCCGCCGCCGTTACCGCCAGTGATTGCCGTGCGCCAGAGACGAAACCGTCGTAGATGCCGGCGCCGGTTTCCCTGATTCCCTCCAGTATGCCGGCCGCCATTATCCGCTGGATCAGATAGACCGCCATGCAGGCGGTGATGGCCCAGAAGGCCGACAGGAAGGGTGTGCGGCCGGACATCAGCATCCACACGAGCAGCACCAGCGGAAACACCGACAGCCAGCCCTCGCGCAGGACGTGCCACGCCTTGGGCAGCTCCTCCTGGCGCAGGCCGCGGATGCCGAGGATGCCCAGGTATTCGACCATCAGGAAGGGCACTGCCCCCAACACCGGGGGGGTGGTC
>NZ_KQ955209.1:435810-483372 GCF_001546115.1 Paracoccus aminovorans | reverse complement strand
CTCTCGCAATACCCGTTCTCCCAGGGTGAACCCGGCTCGATGAACGCGGTCTTGGCACCAACTGCGCCGATCCAGCCCTGCACCTTCTTGGCAATGAATTCCGCGCCATTGTCGGACCTTATGAACGCAGGCGGGCCACGCAAGATGAACAGATCCGTCAGGGCGTCGATTACGTCGGTGGAATTGAGCCTGCGGTTTACACGGATCACCAGCGCCTCCTTCGTGAATTCGTCGATGATATTGAGCGTCCGAAACAGCCGTCCGTCATGTGTCCGGTCCTGAACGAAATCATAGGACCAGACGTGGTTCGGGTGCTCCGGCCGGAGACGGACGCAGGACCCGTCGTTCAACCAGAGCCGACCCTTCTTTGCCTGCTTTTGCGGGACCTTCAGCCCTTCACGCCGCCATATCCGTTCCACGCGTTTATGATTTACATGCCAACCGGCGTTGTTCAGCAATCCGGTGATCATCCGATAGCCATATCGCCCGTAGGTGCGAGCGAGCGTGATGATGTCTTCCGTCAGCCGTTCTTCGTCCGGGGCGCCGCAAGGAACCTTGCGTTGCGTCGAGCGGTGCTGCCCGAGGATGCGGCAGGCGCGGCGCTCGGATATGCCGAGCGCCTGCCGCACATGGTCAATGCACTGGCGACGGCGCGAAGGGCTTAGAAGTTTCCCCGTGCAGCCTCGCTCAGGATCATCTTGTCCAAGGTCAGATCTGACACCGCGCGCCGCAACCGCTGGTTCTCCGCCTCAAGCTCCTTGAGACGCTTCAGCTGATCCCGGTTCATGCCGCCATACTGCTTGCGCCAGCGATAATACGTCGGCTCGGTCACGCCGATCTGCCGCACCGCGTCGGAAATTGCCATTCCCTGTCCATGAAGCACTTCAATCTGTCGAAGCTTCAGAACGATGTCTTCCGGTTTGTCTCGCTTGCCTGCCATCTGATGGTCCTCCTGAACAGGATATTTCTATCCCAGTGGGTGGACCACTTCAGTGGGGGCACTCCACCCGCCCCACACGATCGCGCCTCATCAAAGCGCACTCCCCCGCAAACATAAGACAAAAAAATCAAAGAGAATGGCAACGCCGCCAATCAAAAAGCCAAAAACCAGAAACGGCGCTTCCTGCGGCGGGCTCTGCCCGCCGCCCATTCCCACGGGATAAAAAAGAAAGAACGTAAAGACCAGGAACCAAAAATCAAAAGACCCCGGGTAATACATCCGAGGTTTCGGCAAGGTCGCAGCAGGAGCGAGAAGGACAAAGGTGCCTGAAGTGCTGTCCTTTGGCACGGTGCGCTGGCGGGCATTGTTGTCCCGCCAGCGCCTAAAATCCGGATAACTCGCGCCCGACGTCTGTTGAGAGCGAAGGCCAGCCCTTCGACTGATCGGGATGCGACCGTCGCGCATCTCGGCCTGTCACCTTCTTCTCCGCCTCACCCCTCTTGAGAGTGAGATTTCCGCATTTTCAGGTCGTTATCCACATTCATGCGACCCGAGAACCCTGTTTTCAGCTTAGAGAGGCGTTCCCATGCCCTATGATCATCCGAACAGCAGCGGGGCCGTTCCCGCCCAGGATCATCATCATCGAACGCCAAAGGGCCATGCCCTCCGGCGCAGGGAGCAACTCGGCCCATGGCACGAGACCGGAGAGATATTGCCGACAGGGAAGATGCCGCGCGGACGGCGGACTCCGTTCCGGCGCCTCCGGCCGACAAAACCCTTGCCGGGAATCGGCAATCCGCGCAGCATCCCGAGCACCTGCTTGCCTTCGTCCGGGCCCTGGCCCGCGATGCCGCCCGCGCCGATCACGCCGCCGAACGCGGCGCCCCTGACGATTGACCTTCCCCTCCGCACGGAGATCCGCCCATGACCCTGCGCGCCGTCATCTACGCCCGCTATTCCTCCGACCTGCAATCGGCCTCGTCCATCGAGGACCAGATCCGGCTCTGCCGCGAGCGCGCCGCCCGCGCCGGCTGGCAGATCACCGGCAGCTACGAAGACGCCGCCACCTCGGGCGCCTCGCTGATGCGTCCCGGCATCCAGCGTCTGCAGCAGGATGCCCGCGAGCGGCGCTTCGACGTCGTGATCTCGGAAGCCCTCGACCGCCTGTCGCGTAACCAAGCCGACATCGCCGCGCTCTACCAGAACCTCACCTTTGCCGGCGTGGTCATCGAGACCCTAGCCGAGGGCCGCATCGACGAGATGCATATCGGGTTGAAGGGCACGATGAACGCGCTGTTCCTGAAGGACCTCGCCGCCAAGACCCGCCGGGGCCTGCGCGGCCGCGTCGAGGCCGGCAAATCCGGCGGCGGCAATGCCTTCGGCTATACGGTGCTGCGCCACATGGGCGAGGACGGCGAGATCAGGCGCGGCGACCGACAGATCAATGAGGACGAAGCCGCCATCGTGCGGCGGATTTTCACCGCCTATGCCGATGGGATGTCGCCCAACCGCATCGCCGATCAATTGAACCGCGAAGGCATCCCCGGCCCACGCGGCCGGGCCTGGGACAAATCCACCATCCACGGCAATCCCAAACGCGGCACCGGCGTGCTCAACAACGAGATCTATATCGGGCGGCTGGTCTGGAACCGGCAGTCCTTCGTGAAGGATCCGGCCACCGGCAAGCGCCAGGCCCGCCCAAACCCGGAATCCGAATGGATCATCACCGAGGTGCCGGAACTCCGCATCATCGACCAGTCCCTCTGGGACCGGGTCAAGACCCGCCAGGAGGGCCGCAAGATCGAACAGACCGACAAGGAAGCCTGGGAACGCCGCAAGCCGCGCTTCCTGCTCACCGGCCTAGTCAAGTGCGGCTGCTGTGGTGGCGGCTTCTCGACCGTGGGCAAGGACCGCTTCGGCTGCTCGAACTCTCGCAACAAGGGGACCTCGGTCTGCACCAACCGCACCGGCATTACCCGCCAGGATCTGGAAGGGCGAATCCTGACCATCCTCTCGGACCGGCTGATGGACCCGGAACTGGTGAAGGTCTTCGCCGCCGAATACATCGCCGAGCGCAACCGCCTCGCCGCCGCCCATGTCGATGACCGGGCCGTCAAGGAGAAGGAACTGGCAAAACTCATCAAGGAACAGGATGCGCTGGTGAACGCGCTGCTCTCCGGCCTGCCGCCCGAGCGCATCAAGGCGAAGATGGAACAGCTGGAAGCCCGCCAGAAGCAGATCGACAAAGACCTCGCCACCGCCCCTGCCGCGAACGCGACCCGGATCCACCCGAAGATGGCGGAGAACTGGCAGGAGCGGATCCGTGCGCTGATCGCGGGGCTGACGGAACCAGACCGGGACGGCGAGGCGCGCGACGCGATCCGGGGCCTGATCGAGAAGATCGTGGCAACGCCGGTGCCGACCAAGGGTAAGCGGATGGCGCTCGAACTGACGCTCTACGGCGATCTGGCCGGGATTCTGGCGCTGAGCCTGGGTGCAGACCAGTTGTCCGGACAACAAAAAACCTCCCTGTTACAGGAGGTTGAAGAAAGTGCAGGATTTCTGGTTGCGGGGGCAGGATTTGAACCTGCGGCCTTCAGGTTATGAGCCGAACCTATTGTTTTTTATGATTATTTTGATTTCAACAACTTAGCGGACAAGCCTTTGGAATGGCGGACTCTTTCGCGGGCTCTCGACGCCCTTCGCCGGATTTGGGCGGATCGATGTGCTCTCGCGAACGCATTCGCCGGTTGACCAGACGTTGACAAGCGAGGTTCATCAAAAGCGATAGAGCATCTCCATTCCCAATCATAGACTGAAGCATGCTGAGAAGCCGGAAGAAAGTAGACCAAACCGCCGATTAGTCTCAGCTTGGCCATTGTTGTCCCATATCAATTTATAGATTAGGTTCAAGCCTATACGGACCGCGAGTGAAGTCCAATCGGTCGCAAGTCAGGAGATGCCGTGCGCGTTTTGCATCATGATCAAGAGGCATCCAGCCCCCTGCTGACCGACGAGAACATCGAGCTTGTCGCGGCCAAGCTACAGGAACTCCGGCTCCGACTTCTCGACTCGACCCGCCGCAACCCGCTGATCAACATCCGCTTCACCCCTACGTCGACTTCGTTCATCCGCGTCGTGGACGAGCTGCCGGACATCTTGCGCCACAACCTTTCCCAGGGGCGCCAGATGCGGCTGGCGGCTTTGCCAGCTCTCGAGGACGAGCTTCCGGATGAGCAGACGGACGAATTCCGGGATGCACTCTTCGTCGCCCGGCAGGAGGACGAGGGCTACCTCGCCGACATCGCGAAAATCGATCCCGACGGGGCCAAGGCCGAAGAAAAGCTGATGAAGGCCGAGCGATCCCTGAAGGACCGGTTACGCGAAGGCCTCGGATTGCCACCGCGCCAGACCAAGGACGCGCCGTCGCTGGCCGACCACGCTCGTCTCCACGGTGTCGAGCCGAGCCATATCCTGCCGCTCCCCGGAGATGAACACAACGACGGCCGGCACAGCGACGACGACATTCAGACGCTGCTTCTGCCGGACCGCCTGCAACGCTCAGCAAAGTCCATCCTCGAGAAAGGCCGGTCCTTCGAGCGCGAGACCGGCGTCAACGTGCTCCATGTCGCCTTCGGCCTCCTCGAGTGGAAGAGCCCCGACGAGAATGATCGCTTCGTCTCTCCGCTCCTGCTTCTCGAGATCCGGATCGATCGGAAGCAGTCCCCTCAGGGCGCCGAATTCTACCTTCACGGCGTCGACCAGGTCATGGTCAACACCAACCTCGCGCTGAAGCTCCAGAACGAGAAGAAGCTTGCCCTACCGGACTACGGGGGCGGGAGCGTCGAGGACTACTTCAAGACGATCGAAGAAGCCACGCCCTCGGGCTGGCACTGGAAGGTCCGCCGCGAGGTCTGCGTCGGGATCTTTCCGTCTTCGAAGATCGCAATGTACCACGACCTCGACCCGGAAAAACGCCCGCTGGCCGAGGAAGAGACGGTGGTGCGCCTCCTCGCCACGACCGGCGTCGGGGATGGTGCATATGCCGAGACCTACGGCACCGACGATCCCGAGGTCGCCAGCAAGGTGCCATACGTGGTGATGGATGCGGATGCGTCGCAGTACTCCGCCCTCGTCGATGTTGCCGACCAGAAGAACCTGGCGATCGAAGGCCCGCCGGGCTCTGGCAAGTCGCAGACCATCGTCAACCTTATCGCATCGGCGCTCGCAGACGGAAAGAAGGTGCTCTTCGTCGCCGAGAAGCTGACCGCCCTCGACGTGGTGAAGAATCGCCTCGATGCCGCTGGCCTCGGCAACTTCATCCTGCCGCTTCAGGCTGGCCGTGGCACTGCCGAGACCGTCTACGAGAGCATCGAAACCCGCCTCGAGATGAGCCGGTCCCCGGGGCCCGGTCGGCACAGCTTCGATTCGCGCCAGCGCGCCCTCGAGCGCGACCGCGCCATCCTCCAGGGCTACCTTGATGCGCTGGGCGCGATGCTTGGCTCTACTGGGTTGACGGTGCACCAGGTCATTGGCCACGCCATCGCCACGGCCGAGACCCGCGAGGCCTTGCCGCGGGAGATCCGCCGGCTGGCTATCCCGAACGCCGGGACGATGGGCGCGATCGAGGTCGAGGCCTTGGTTTCGGAAGCCGATGCCTTCGGCACCCGGCTCGGGCGGATCGCCCGCATGCCAGTCCTCTGGCGCGCCTCGACCGCACCGATCACGTCGCATGACATGGCCGAGGATCATGCCGAGACTGCCGCCAGCTTGGCAGAGTCTCTGGAGATCTTCGAGAAGGACGTCGCAGCCTCCTCCATCGCCGTCTTCATGACCGCGAATCCCTTCGTGATCGACATGAAGGCGATCTGCGATCTGTTCTCGGCCGCAGCACGCGAAGGTGGACGGATCGACCCGGAGCTGCTCGAAAGACTCACCGATCCAGTCGCCCGCCGGGCAGCCCGGGATCTCTGCGGCCAGCTCAGCGAAAGAAAGACACTCGTGGCCCAGCTCGGCCACAGCCTGCGCGATGCCGAGGGCTGGAATGTCGGGAAGCGCCTTGCAGCGGCCGCAGACTTCGCACGGGCACGGGGCAGGCGGCTCGATTCCGAGCAGCATCGCGTCAGGCTCGCCGAGATCGAAGGAGCGGTCACCGATGCTCGCGAGGTAATTTGCGCCGCGTCCCTGCTCCCCCGAAGCTGGACATCCTCCGGCCGGACACTGAGGGACATACGCGATGGGGCAAGGCGCATCGCCGAGCAGTCCCCGGATGTCCTCTCCCTCCGTCGCGGCGACCCGATGGCCTCGGTCGAGGCCGTGGCAATCGAGATCGATAACACGGTCTCGCGTCTCTCGACCGAGATTGGTCGCATCCGGCAAGCGCTGCCATCAGCCGAAGGTTCCCACAACCCGGGCGAACTCAGAAATGCCGCAGCCGCCATCGACGGCGCCGGCTTCTTCGGCAGGATGGGCTCTGCCTACAAGGCGGCGCGAAATACCTATACGAATGTTCTCGGAGGTCGGCGAGAGGACACGCAGGCCGACATGGCGCGGCGCCTGTGGGAATATGCGGACTGGCTAGACAGCCGCCGCGACTTCGACAATGGCGCCCGCTACAAGGAAGTCTTCGGTCCTCACTTCCAAGGCTTCAACACCGACAGGACGGCGATCGGCCGTGTGGTGACCTGGAGTGCCCCCACTGAAGTGGTCCACCCACTGGGATAGAAATATCCTGTTCAGGAGGACCATCAGATGGCAGGCAAGCGAGACAAACCGGAAGACATCGTTCTGAAGCTTCGACAGATTGAAGTGCTTCATGGACAGGGAATGGCAATTTCCGACGCGGTGCGGCAGATCGGCGTGACCGAGCCGACGTATTATCGCTGGCGCAAGCAGTATGGCGGCATGAACCGGGATCAGCTGAAGCGTCTCAAGGAGCTTGAGGCGGAGAACCAGCGGTTGCGGCGCGCGGTGTCAGATCTGACCTTGGACAAGATGATCCTGAGCGAGGCTGCACGGGGAAACTTCTAAGCCCTTCGCGCCGTCGCCAGTGCATTGACCATGTGCGGCAGGCGCTCGGCATATCCGAGCGCCGCGCCTGCCGCATCCTCGGGCAGCACCGCTCGACGCAACGCAAGGTTCCTTGCGGCGCCCCGGACGAAGAACGGCTGACGGAAGACATCATCACGCTCGCTCGCACCTACGGGCGATATGGCTATCGGATGATCACCGGATTGCTGAACAACGCCGGTTGGCATGTAAATCATAAACGCGTGGAACGGATATGGCGGCGTGAAGGGCTGAAGGTCCCGCAAAAGCAGGCAAAGAAGGGTCGGCTCTGGTTGAACGACGGGTCCTGCGTCCGTCTCCGGCCGGAGCACCCGAACCACGTCTGGTCCTATGATTTCGTTCAGGACCGGACACATGACGGACGGCTGTTTCGGACGCTCAATATCATCGACGAATTCACGAAGGAGGCGCTGGTGATCCGTGTAAACCGCAGGCTCAATTCCACCGACGTAATCGACGCCCTGACGGATCTGTTCATCTTGCGTGGCCCGCCTGCGTTCATAAGGTCCGACAATGGCGCGGAATTCATTGCCAAGAAGGTGCAGGGCTGGATCGGCGCAGTTGGTGCCAAGACCGCGTTCATCGAGCCGGGTTCACCCTGGGAGAACGGGTATTGCGAGAGCTTCAACGCTCGATTCCGCGACGAACTCCTGGATGCAGAAGTCTTCTATTCGCTCAGGGAGGCCCAGATCCTCATCGAGCGATGGCGCCGCCACTACAACACTGTCAGGCCGCACAGCTCCCTGGGATACCGCCCACCCGCACCGGAAGCCGTCATCCCAATAGACCAGCGGCCGACGATGCACTAACAATCAACCCGGACCACTCGGTGGGGGCAGTCCAGGCGCAGTTGGTGCCAAGACCGCGTTCATCGAGCCGGGTTCACCCTGGGAGAACGGGTATTGCGAGAGCTTCAACGCTCGATTCCGCGACGAACTCCTGGATGCAGAAGTCTTCTATTCGCTCAGGGAGGCCCAGATCCTCATCGAGCGATGGCGCCGCCACTACAACACTGTCAGGCCGCACAGCTCCCTGGGATACCGCCCACCCGCACCGGAAGCCGTCATCCCAATAGACCAGCGGCCGACGATGCACTAACAATCAACCCGGACCACTCGGTGGGGGCAGTCCACCGTCGTCGTCCGGATGCTGATCGACTACGCTGTGTCGCGCGACCAGGCGCGCGCGTGTCGGTGATGACCGCACGAAAGGTCACGCAGCATTGCCTCTCTCAGGGTTGTCCTATCACAACGACAGTTATATCGTTTATCGACGATTAACGAATCTATTGGAATCACGCGTGCCTCAGAACGATCACCTTGCAGATCTGGCAAAGGCGCTGGCTCATCCGGCCCGTCTTCGCATCCTTCGGCTTTTGCTGGCCACCCCCGGCTGCATCGGCGGTGACATCGTGGATGCTGTCGGCCTGGCACAGTCCACGGTGTCAGAGCACCTGCGCATCCTCAAGGCGGCGGGGATCATCTCGGGCGAGATCGACGGGCCGCGCGTGTGCTATGCGCTGAACCCAGATGCGCTGGCCCCGCTGGCGGAGTTCATCGCCAGCCTGACACCGCCCCCCGGCGATGCCTGCTGCGTTCCCACCCGGAAGGAAACCACATGAGTCTGTTCGAACGCTGGCTGACCCTATGGGTCGCCCTCTGCATCCTGGCGGGCCTTGTGCTGGGCAACCTCGCGCCGGGCCTGTTCGGTGTGCTGGCCGGGCTGGAATACGCCTCGGTCAACCTTGTGGTGGCCGTGCTGATCTGGGCGATGGTCTATCCGATGATGATCGCCATCGACTTCGGCTCGCTGAAGGATGTCGGACGACGCCCCAAGGGGCTGATCATCACGCTGGCGATCAACTGGCTGATCAAACCCTTCACCATGGCCGCGCTGGCGGTGCTGTTCTTCAACCACGTCTTCGCCGGGCTGATCGACCCGGCCAAGGCGCCCGAGTATATCGCGGGGCTGATCCTGCTGGGTGCTGCGCCCTGCACGGCGATGGTGTTCGTCTGGTCGCAACTGACGAAGGGGGATCCCAACTACACGCTGGTGCAGGTCAGCGTGAATGACCTGATCATGGTCGTGGCCTTCGCCCCCATCGTAGCCTTCCTGCTGGGCGTGACGGACATCAGCGTGCCGTGGGAAACGCTGATCCTGTCGGTCGTCCTCTACATCGTCATTCCGTTGATCGCAGGCTGGCTGACACGACGCACCTTGATCGCGCGGGGCCGGTCGGTCGAGGATTTCACCGCGAGGATCAAGCCCACCTCGGTCCTTGGCCTGCTGCTGACCGTGGTGCTGCTGTTCGGCTTCCAGGGGCAGGTCATCATTGCCCAACCGCTGCTGATCGCCCTGATCGCGGTGCCGATCATCCTGCAATCCTACGGCATCTTCGCGCTTGGCTATGCCTGGGCCTATGCGTGGAGGTTGCCGCACAAGGTGGCCGCGCCCTGCGCGCTTATCGGAACGTCGAACTTCTTCGAACTGGCCGTGGCGGTCGCCATCGGGCTGTTCGGGCTGAACTCGGGCGCAGCGCTGGCCACGGTCGTCGGCGTTCTGGTGGAGGTGCCGGTTATGCTGTCGCTCGTCGCCTTCGCCAACCGCACGCGCGGCAGGTTTCCAGCATGAGCTTTCCCGTCGTCATCCACCATAACCCGGGATGCGGCACCTCGCGCAATGTCCTCGGGATCATCCGAGCCGCCGGATACGAGCCCGTGGTGATCGACTATCTCACCGCAGGCTGGACCCGCCCGCAGCTTCTGGCGCTATTCGCGGCCGCCGGAATCAGCCCGCGCCAGGCGCTGCGCGTGGCCCGCTCCCCGGCCGAAGAATTGGGCCTGACCGCCGCGGACGTGACGGACGATCGGCTTCTGGATGCGATGGTCGCGCATCCGATCCTCGTGAACCGCCCCATCGTCTGCACGCCCAAGGGAGTGCGCCTGTGCCGCCCGTCCGAGGTGGTGCTGGACCTGCTCGACCGCCTGCCCCCCGGCCCGCTGGCCAAGGAGGACGGGCAGATGATCATCGACGCGGAAGGAAATCGTCTTGTCTGATACGCCCAACATCGACGATGCGCTGTTCCCAGGCATCGACCGCGACCGGCTGTTCGGTGGCTCTACCTCTGCGCATCCGCCGCGCATCCTGATCCTCTACGGCTCTTTGCGCGCCCGCAGCTTTTCGCGGCTGGCGGCCGAGGAAGCGGGGCGCATCCTGACCCGGCTTGGGGCCGAGGTCCGGTTCTTCAGTCCTTCCGGCCTGCCGCTGGTCGATGACGGCGTGGATGCCACCCAGCCCAAGGTGCGCGAGTTGCGCGATCTGGCGGCCTGGTGCGAAGGCATGGTCTGGTCCAGCCCTGAGCGGCACGGCGCCATGACCGGGCTGATGAAAACGCAGATCGACTGGATCCCGCTCTCCGACGGCGCCGTGCGGCCGACGCAGGGCAAGACGCTGGCCGTCATGCAAGTCTCGGGCGGATCGCAGAGCTTTAACGCGGTGAACCAGATGCGCGTCCTCGGCCGCTGGATGCGGATGCTGACGATCCCCAACCAATCCTCGATCCCAAAGGCGTTCCAGGAGTTCGACGAGTCCGGGCGCATGCGACCGTCGCCGCTCTACGACCGGATCGTGGATGTGATGGAAGAACTGATAAAATTCACCCTGCTGACGCGCGACCGGGCCGATTACCTCGTGGACCGCTATTCCGAACGCAAGGAAAGCGCCGAGGCCCTGATGAAGCGCGTGAACCTGTCAGCCGCAACCTGAGGCACGGCGGAGCGTGCCTTCCAGCGGCAGAGCACCAGACAGCGTGTTCGAGATCGTTCCGTATTTCAGGATGTTGCGGTGCAGCAGATCAAGGCGCTGGTCCGTCTCGGCGCTGTTCACGATGATCTCGTAGCGGATTAGCGTCAGTTTGGGTGGCGCGTCCTGGCGCACTGCCTCCAGCGCCACCTCGGCCCCGTCGACTTGGAAATGCAGCATCGGCGTCACCCGCTCGATCCCCTTGAGCATGCAAGCGGCGAGGGCCGCCAGCAGCAGTTCCACCGGGTTCATCGCATCGCGCCGCCCGGCCAGATCGGTGTCGAGCGTGACTTCGGCCTCTTTCGCCACGGCGAGGCTGCCATGGGCGTCGATGCGGCGGGCGTGGACGCGATACTCCATCAGATGAGCCTTCCGATTTCTTCCGCCGTCAGCACCTTGCCGGTCGAGACGACCTTTTCGTTCACCACCAGCCCCGGCGTCGACATCACCCCATAGGCGGCGATTTCGGCAAAGTCAGTGACCTTGATGATCTCGGCCTGCTTGCCCGCCGCCGCGGCAGCGGCCTTGGCGTTTTCGCCAAGCGTTACGCATTTCTTGCAGCCCGAGCCGAGGATCTTGATGATCATGATGCGGTCCCTTCTCAGATGAACCAGTTGGAAATCGCGTTGAAGATCAGCCCGATGGACAGGATGCCAAGCGTCACGACGCCGGTGAAGGTAACGAGGAGCGGCATCTTCACCACACGCTTGAGCATGATCAGCGAGGGCAACGACAGGGCGGTCACCGCCATCATGAAGGCCAGCACAGTGCCGAGGCCCACGCCCTTGCCGACCAGCGCCTCTGCAATCGGCAGGGTGCCGAAGATGTCGGCATACATCGGGATCCCCACCAGCACCGCTACGGGGATCGACCACCACTTGTCCTGCCCGAGCATGGCCGAAATGACGTCGGCGGGCACCCAGTTGTGGATCGCAGCCCCGATGCCGACACCGATCAGCACGTAGGGCCAAACGCGGTGGACAATCTCCATCACCTGGTCTCGTGCATAAGCCAGCCGCTCGCCCCGTGTCATGGTCGCCGCCTCGCCCGAGACGGGGACGGTGCGGACGAATTCCGCAACCTGACTCTCCATCCCCATGCGCCCGATGATCGTCCCGCCCACGATAGCCACCACCAGCCCGACTGTCACATAGGCAAGGGCAATCGGCCAGCTGAAGATCGAGGCCAGCAAGATGACCGAGGCCAGGTCCACGAGGGGAGAAGAGATCAGAAACGAGAATGTCACCGCCAGCGGCAGGCCAGCGGCGGTGAAGCCGATGAAGAGCGGGATCGACGAACAGGAACAGAACGGCGTCAACGTGCCCAGAAGGGCCGCGAGCGTGTTGGCGCCCAGACCGGACCGCCCGCCCAGCATGGCGCGCGTCCGTTCGGGCGGGAAATGGCTTTGCACATAGGAGATGGCAAAGATCAGCACCGACAAGAGGATGAAGATCTTGATCACGTCATAGACGAAGAACTGCACGGACCCGCCGATCCGCGATGCAGGGTCCAGCCCGACGGCCGCCACGCCCGCTCCTACCAGATCGTTGAGCCAGGTCATCCGCAGCAGTTGATCGTTCAGCCAGCCGAACACGCTCATGCCGCCCGCTCTCTGACCATGATCGGCCGCTCGAGGGCAGCTTCGACCAGGCATGTAAGGGACCGCGGCAGCTCGAGGTTGATCCGGTAGCGCACCCACTGCGCATCGCGCCGGTCCAGAACCAGCCCCGCCTGCTTCAGCACCTGCATGTGCCGCGACATCCGGCTTTGGGTGGCTCCCAGCTTTCGCATCAGCTCGCAGACACAGTGTTCCGACCCATCCGCCAGCAAGCGCATGGCTTCAAGACGGGTCGGTTCCGCAAGGGCAGACAGAACGGCTAAGATCATCGGCGGCGCTCCACTTCATGCGCATCTGCGCATAGGCGGGCGTTCCGTGCCGTGATCTGGATCATTTTTGGTGATCGTGAACACACGAAAGTGGAGGACAACATGTCCCAGACCAAGACGATGGGAGTCCGCATCAGCAATGAGCTGAGCGAGTTCGTGGCAGCGAACGTGGGCGACAACGGAACGTACGAGAATGTCAGCGAGTACGTGCACGATTTGATCCGCCACGACAAAGAACGGACGGAGCAGGAGGCGTTTGATCGTCTGAAAGCCGAACTCATGCTTGCCTTCGCCGCACCGGAGGAAAGCTATCGGCCATTGAGCGCAGCTGACGTGATTGCTCGGTTCCGGGATGATCGTGGCGTCTGATCGGCAGCGCACGGCACGCAAAAGGCCCCCGTCGAAGGGGGCCTCGCAAAACGTTGACCAGGTGTTGACAAGAATTTAGAATGGCAAAATCCGAGCGTTTTTCTTGGCCTTGAAGTCTTTGATAAGACTGGATTTTTTGGTTGCGGGGGCAGGATTTGAACCTGCGGCCTTCAGGTTATGAGCCCAGGCAGCAATCGAAGAAAAGCTCAATAAAATCAACATGAAAACGCGCATGCCATTAGAGCCACGCACTATTCCTGTCGGCATTAAACGGTTTTCACCGCTCTCCAGTCGCATCAATCGGCGCAAAACTTCACGCGACGGTTGAGGTGGCGTTGAGGTGGACAGCATTGCCATCCTTGTACAGGTTCCAAGTCTAATCCTTCGACGCAGCCCTTTCCCGCATGTCCTGAACCATTCTCGCCCTCTTCAACCTCGAAAAATCAGTCTTTCCAGCCAAACGACGATCTTTCGCAATCTCATCAATTATACTCTCGATGAAGTCCCTTTGCTCCCTCCTACGTCCAGCAGCTAGGTCATGTTGACAAATGGCGGAGCCAGAGGCGGATCGACGTGATATCGATGAAGCCAAGGAAGCTTTCGGCGGTCTTGTCGTAGCGGGTGGCGACACGGCGAGCGTTCTTGAGCTTGTTGAAGCACCGCTCGACAAGGTTCCGCAGCCGGTAGAGCCTGCGATCGACAGCGACACGGAGCCTGCGAGACTTGCGCATCGGGACCACCGGCAGGATGCTACGCGCCTCCATGGTTTTGCGAACCTTGTCGGAGTCATAGCCGCGATCGGCCAGCAGGATGCAAGGCTCCGGCAGGTTGTCGTCCATGACCAGATCAAAGCCCAGGTAGTCCGATGTCTGGCCCGGCGTGATGTCCGACCTCATTGGCAGCCCGGCAGCATTGACGCGCAGGTGGACCTTGGTCGTGAAACCACCTCTTGAACGGCCAAAACCCTGTCTTGGAGTCCCCCTTTTGCGCCCGCTGCCTGATGATGGGCGCGGATCACGGTGCTGTCGATCATCTGGAGCGCATCCGGCACGATCCGACTTTCGTTCAGCGCTTCGAGGATCTGCTCCCACAACCCCGCCAGGGTCCAGCGCCGGAACTGGCGGTAGACACTGGACCACTTCCCGAACTCTTCTGGGAGGTCGCGCCAAGGAGAGCCGGTCCGCGCGATCCAGAAAATCCCATCAAGAACAAGGCGGTGATTTGCGGGCTTGCGCCCGTTCGGGGCGCGCACGGCCAGAATGAAGCGCTCATGAAACGCCCATTCCTCGTCCGACATCAGGTCTCGTGCCAAGCTGGTCTCCATTGCAGGTACCAGCTTGAATCACGATCAGGCCACCCTGTGAATCCCTTTTGTCAACACCACCTAAGGTGAACAATCGTAACGTCCATTGCAGCTCCACGATGAGTGACTGCTCGGGTAAGCGGTCATACTTATGAGGAAACTGCACGATTCCATCGGCGGCAACAAGTGGTTGTCAGGACTTCGGTAACGGGGTCGTCCCAGTCAAGCGGTTTTGCGCATACGGGATGTGCCGCCGGAGCGCGCGGTCTTGTTCTTTGAGAAAGTGATCTGCTTCCCTGTTCGGCAGCCTTCGCCTGAGATCGACCCGGGTGCATGCTTCGGTCCGTGGTCAGCGCTGTGGCTGCCAACATGATGCTGGTTCAATGCAATTCCGATGTGCCCATCTCATTGGCGTGCTCGATACGATCGGCATCAGTCCTGAGCACGGCATCACCGGAACCGCGTCCCGTGGGGACCTCGAAGGCCCGCGATCAGGCGGGCAGCAGTCTGGAATCTGTGTCTTCAGCCGGCATGAAGCACGGGAATGTCAAAACGGGAAGTCGGTGTCATCCTTCCACATCCGGTGCAGGATCACGGCGATGCGGCGGGCCAGCGCAACCATCGCGCGCTTGGCACCCCGACGGCGCGCAAGTTTTGCCGCCCAGGTTCGCAGCCAGCTCGCCCGTCCACGATGCATCATGACGGTTGCGGCCTGGCACAGCGCGCGTCGAAGGTTGACGTCGCCTGCCTTGGTGATCCCGCCCGAGATGTCGCGCTCGCCCGACTGGTTGCGAGACGGCGTCAGGCCGACCCATGGTCCGACCTTCTTCGAGGATGTGAAGCGGGCGGGATCATCGACAGCGGATCGATAGGTCAACGCCACGACGGCGCCGATCCCGGGCATCGACATCAGCCGACGACAGACCGGATCTTCCTGGGAGAGTTGACGGACATTGCGTTCAAGACCCGCCAGCTCTCGCCGCAGCGCCGCGCGCGCGCGAAGCATGGGTTCGGTTGCCGCTTCCAGCATCGGGTTGCCCGCCGCCAGTTCGCGGATACGCTGTTCGAACCTGCCGCGGGATATGGTGCCAACCTTGAGCCCGAAGTTCCGCAGCAGCCCGCGCAGTGACATTTCCAGCGTGATAAACCCTTGTTGCACAGCCTTACGAGCGCTGAGCACCGCTCTAACCTCCTGTGCAGACACCGATTTGCAATGAACGGGTCGGAACCAACCAAGATGAATCAGACGTGCAATACCCTCTGCATCCCGCCGGTCCGTCTTGATCGGCATGGCCTTCAGGGCGCCTTTTACCTGTCTGGTTTCCATTAGAACGACAGGTAGTCCCGCATCTGACAACCCGCGATGCAGCCACTGCGACAAGGGGCCAGCCTCAAGCCCGACGGCGGCAATTGCGCCGTCCTGGTCGCAGATCCAGCACGACAGCGCTTTGGGCTCGCTGGCCACCTGCGCCTCCTTCACGATCTTCCCATGCTCGCTGATCACGCAGATCGCGGTCTTCTCCAGCGACACATCCAGCCCGACAAACAGCTTCATCCCGCAGTCCTCCATGTAGATCCGATACGGGAATGGCGCCAGCTTGCCCTCAATCTTGCAACGGTAACGGGCGGGTCGCGACGCAGGCCCCGTTACGGCATCTCATTGAGTGCAACCCTGCGGGTGTCGCGCCCCGGTCGTTTGTTCGGGTTTGGGGTACAGAGCGCCTTGCTTCGAGCGAGTGCTCAACGATGAGCTTTCAAAAGGAACCTTTCGACAGTTGAACTTGAATGTCAGCAGGCGGTTGGCGGCAGCATTCATTGATTTTGAGGTTTTGTAGGTCTTTGCGACTCAAGCGGAACGCCTCTCCCCGCCCCACTTCCGGTCTCCGCCTCCTTTCCGGTCCTCCCGCCATGCTTGCCTTGATCCGGGCGCGAATCCACGCCTCATGTCGGGACGAGAAAGACGGAGCGATGCATGGTCAAGAGACTGAAACTCAATGAAAAAACCGTCCGCGAGGCGGCCAACCTGGGGCGGGACTACCAGATCTTCGACACGGATGTCCGGGGGTTCTCGGTCACCATCTACCCTTCCGGAAACCGGGCGTTCACGCTGGACTATCGCGTTGCCGGGCGCCAGCGGCGGATGACGATCGGGCGCTGGCCGGAATGGACCACGACGGCCGCCCGCGAACGGGCCAAACAGCTGCGGCGTGAGATCGACGAGGGCGGCGATCCCCTCAGCCAGCGCCAGGCGGCGCGGGCGGCGCCTCGGATGAGCGACCTGATTGAACGGTATCTGGCGGAACACACACCCAACCTTGCGCCCCGCAGCGCCGCCGACCACCACACCATCATGCACAAGCTGGTCGGCCCCGACTGGAACAAGAAGCTGGTGACGGAGATCACCAAGGCCGACGTCGAGAAGCTCTTGAACAAGATCGCCGCGGGCCGGGCCCGGCCCTCGAAGGCGAAGCCCAACAACCGGGCGCGCAAGCTGCAGGGGCCGAAGCCCACGCCAGTGCGCGCCAACCGGGTGGGCGAGGTGCTGCGCAAGATGTTCTCGCTCGCAATCGAATGGGGCATGCGCACGGACAACCCGGCCAGTGGCTTTCGCCGCCGGATCGAGACGGAGCGCGAACGGTTCCTGTCGCCCGAGGAGATCGCCCGTCTGGCCAAGGTGCTGGACGCGGCAGAGGACCAGCGCGCGGCCGGGATCATCCGGCTTTGCATGTTGACCGGCGCCCGGGTGGGCGAGGTTCGGCAGGCGCGGTTTGAGCAGTTCAACCTCGACCTGCTGAGCTGGTCGAAACCCGCCAGCACAACCAAGCAGCGCAAGATCCACCGCATCCCGATTTCCGACGATGTCGCCGCCATCGTCCGCCAGCGCAGCCTGCTGGTGCCGCGGGGCAATCCGTGGCTCTTTCCCGGCGACACGCCCGGCCAGCCGGTCAAGGAAATCCGCCGGTTCTGGGTCGGGATCCAGAAGCAGGCCAACCTGCCCGGTGTCCGGATCCACGACCTGCGCCACACCTTCGCGTCACTCCTTGTCAGTGGCGGGGCCTCGCTGGAGATGATCGGCAAGCTGCTGGGCCATTCGCAGATGACGACGACCCAGCGGTACGCGCATCTGATGGACTCGCCCCTCCGACATGGGGTGAATGTCGTCGCCAGCATCTTCCGGCCGCGGCCGCAGCTCGTCCATGACGCCGACCAGGAACAGAAAAGCGCCTGATCACGCCGCGCCGCCGGTCAATCCCGCTCGCGCAGCACCCGCCAGATCGGCGCGATCTTCTTGCGGGTGGTGCTTTCCTCGGGGATGTCCCCGTTGGGCGAGTTCTGGGCGAACCAATCCTGCACCTCGTTGATTAGTTCGCCTTGCGTCGCGGGAAGGCCGCGTTCGTTGATGCGGCGGAACAGCATCAGGTTTACCCCATCCCAATCGTAGCGCGGCGCGGATCCCGGCGGCGATGCCGGGCGCCGCAGCAGATCGCGCTCGTCCTCGAACTTGTGGACCTCGTCGGCCAGCAGCAGCAGGTCGGTGATCTTCACCAGAACCCCATCGGTCGGATCGGTGATGAATTGCCACTCGGTGGTTCCCGGCAGCCGGATCCGGTAGACGCGGCATTCCTCGTCGCTCGGCCCATGACGACGGAACATCCGCATCATGTCGGCCGCGCTCACCTGGACGATTCCCGCCACGGGCTGCCTGCCGCAGATGACCGAAGCGATGCTGGTGTTCAGCGAGAGAAGGCCGGTCGCGGACCACCCGGCGACATCGGCAGCAGTGCAACCCCAGCGAGCAGAAATCTCGGTCAGGGAATAGAACGGGCGGGGCGGCAGGTTCATCGCGGCGGTCTCCTTTCTGCAATCGATAAAACCCAGGTCAGAAAGGCATGCGGCAGGGATGCTGTTTGCAAACAGAGACTTGTCGGCGCGTATCTGGATGTCGGCACCATTTCCCCGCCCCTCCCGCAGGCGTGCGTTATTGTTCGGGCTGATTGCCCGTCATTGGCCGTCGGGGATCATGGGAATCGCCTTGATCTGACAGGTTCAGGCTACTCGCCTTTCGCGCGAATTTGCACTATCTCACCCTGACAGGTTCGGTCAGGGATCAAGAAGTGTGAACAAGCGTCTGGGCAAGGCCATCGACATCATGCGGCTGGCAGAAGTGGCGGCGGCGCAGGCGGACGGAATCAGCCTGGTGCAGATCACCGAAACCTTTGGCGTGAACCTTCGTACCGCGCAGCGCATGTCCAAGGCGCTGGAGGCGGCCTTTCCCATGGTCGAGATCCGCATCGACAAGGACCGGCGCAAATGGTGGAAGCTGAACGAACAGAAACTGCTCCATGGGCAGGGCATTCGGGACAGCGAATTGTCGGCGCTGGAGATGGGCATTCGCCGCGCCGAGCGGGACGGCGCCGCGACCGAGGTTTCGGCGCTGACCTCGCTGCGGGACCGGCTTCTGGCCACCATGCCGTCTTCCCACGCACGCCGCGCCGAGGCGGATGCTGAGGCGGTGCTGGAAGCCCGTGGCCATGCTTGCCGCCCTGGCCCTCGGGCCAAATACGACCCTCTGATCCTCGGAGCCATCGAAACGGCGCTCAAGGGCCCGTTTACGATGCAGATCGATTATGCCGGGGCACAGGATGCCAGCCCGCGGTCGAGGCAGATCGAGCCCTATGGCGTGCTGTTCGGCATGCGCGGATACCTGATCGCCCGCGAGATCGGGAACGGAACGACCTATCGCCATTTCCGACTGGACCGGATCCGCAAGGCCCAGCTGATGCCGTCCTCCTTCAAGCGCGACCCGGATTTCGACCTGCGGGCTCATGCTGCCCGAGCCTTTGGGTCGTTCCATTCCGAGGCAGAGCTTGCCCCGGTCGAATGGCGGTTCTCGCCTGCGGCGGCGCCTGTTGCGCGGGATTTCCTGTTTCATCCCGACCAGGAGGTGACGACCGAGGCCGACGGCAGCCTGACCGTCCGCTTCACCGCCGGAGGGTGGCTGGAGATGGCATGGCACCTCTACAAGTGGGGCGACGCTGTCGAGGTGATCTCGCCACCAGAACTGCGCGCCATGGTCGAGGCGCACCGTCGCGCCGATTTCCCCGCCCTGCCCTGACACCATACCGCAGGACGCGCCGGAACGGCCGATGTCCGCTTCCGGACCAGATTCCCTGCCTTCTGCCGATGAATGCAGATCGAGGCGGCGATCCGCGCCGATCCGCAGAATCAACGCGCCCAACATCACCGGAAATGGCGGAATGGCACTGGGCGCATCTGCAATTCCGGATTCCGGTCAGGCCGCAAATCTCCAATGAAACTTGGGCCGGAATGGCTCTTTGCCTGTCCGTTCCGGTCTCCGCCTAGGTTCCGGTCCCACTGCTCTGCTTGCCTCGTCCCGTCTCCGGCATCGACCGGGAACTGGATGGGAGTACGAGATGCAGACCACGACCGCTGCCCCCGAGGGCCAGCCCCTGAACCTCCTCGCGGAATGGATCAGCCGCGACCAGCTTGCGGGTGAGTTGGGCGTTGCCAGCGACACCCTCGCTAGGTGGGAAGCCCGCCACGAAGGCCCGCCCTGCACCCGCATCGGGCGCAAGGTGTTCTATCGGCGCACCTCGGTCGAGGCGTGGATCCGCGCGCAGGAGCAGGTCCGCCCCGCGCCGAAGACCCGGGGCCGGCGCTGATGGTTGCCCCGCATCGCCCCGCCCGGCGCCCTGCTGTCGATCCCGCCTGGCGCGCGCAGCGCTTGGCTGAGGCGCGCACCGTCGTCGCCAATGTCGCGCGCCATTCCGATCACCTCGTCCGCCTTGCCTGTCAGGTGCTGACCACCCACGGCCAGTCGGAGCGCGAACGCCGCGATGCGCGGGCCCTGCTCTTCGCGATCGAGGCCCGATGCCCGGCTCGCCATCGCCGCGCTCAGGCCCTCGACCCAGAGGTCCGCCGATGAAGCGCCGCGGCACCCCCGAGGCCGATCTGCAGCGTTCCGTCGTGCAGGCGCTGCGCATCGCCCTGCCCCGCACCGCCATCATCCATCACTGCGCCAACGAGGTGACCGAGGCCGGGCCCCGTGGGGCCAAGCGCCAGGCGATCCTCGTCGGCATGGGCGTGCATGCCGGGTTCGCGGACCTGATGGTCCTGAGCGACGGCCGCGTACTGTTCCTCGAACTGAAGGCACCGAAGGGGCGGCTGCGGCCGGAGCAGGAGGCGTTCCGCGATGCGGTGCAGGCGCAGGGGTTCGGCTGGGCGCTGGTGCGCAGTCTCGACGACGCGCTGGGCGCGCTGGCGGATCACGGCTTCACAACGCGCATCGCGCCTGCCCCGCGGAGGCCCGCGCCATGAGCCACGAGGCCACCAACTGGGCCATCAAGCAGCGCGGGTTGAAGCCCACGACGAAGATCGTGCTCTGGCATCTTTGCGACCGCTTCAACCCGGACTACGGCTGTTTCCCCTCGCAGGACCGCCTGGCGCATGACTGCGAGATCAGCCGGTCGACGCTGAACGACCACCTCGGCCAGCTCGAGGCCGTAGGCCTGCTGCGGCGGGTGCCGCGGCTCGATCCCGTGACCAAGCGCCAGCTGCCCACCCGCTACATCCTGGGGTTTGAGCCGGGCTTCACACCCGTGGCTGTGGTGCCGTGTCCGGAAATCGGACACGGGGACGACGACGGTGCGGAAAGCTTCGACGGTGCCTATGGTTGCGACGTCGGCGGCATGGCCGATGCCCTGCCGTGTCCGGCTTTCGGACACGGGTTTGGCGCGCAAGCCGTGTCCGATTTTCCGGCCGACCCGTGTCCGGAAAATGCCGAAAGCCGTGTCCGAAATCCGGACACTAACCCTGTAAGGGAACCTCTAAGTAAACCAGTAAAGGAGGAGGAGGGCGCGCAGGCGCGCGAAGGCGTGTCCGATGAGGTTTTCGGGGACCTGCTGACAGCGCTGGGCCTCGACACCGACGCCCTGCCCGGCTGGTGGCAAGGCTGGCCGCCCCGGCTGCACGTCCAGCGCTGGCGCGACGAACTGGGGCTGACCGAGGCGGAGATCATCGCCGCGGCCGAGGCAAGCCGCCAGGAACATCCTGAACCGCCCGATGGGCCGAAGGCGCTGGACCGGGTGATGCAAAGGGCGGCCCAGCGCAAGGTCGAGGATGCAGGGCGGAAACAGCGCAAGCCCAAAACGGCCCCTGCCCCGGCCGCGAAGCCGATCACCGACCTCCCCGCCTTCTACGCCGAACTGGTCAACTCCGACCGCTACCTGCCGGTCAGCGCGATCAGCAACACGATGCGCGATGCCATGCTGGCACGTGGGTTGGTGACGGCCGAACGCATGCGCGAGCGAGGTGTTCGATGACACTGCAACGACCGATCGGCCGTGCGGGCAGTCGAGCCATTCAACGTGCGTTGGGCGTGCAGGCGGCGCTGGAATGGGCGTTCCGGATCGAACAGGCGCAGCTGGAACTGCCGCTGCCCGCGGACATCACCGAGGAAGGCTTCGGCTTCGGCCTGGAATACGTCCTGCTCCAGCGCGCCGTGCTGGGCTGCAAGATCGACGGTGGCCAGCACAAGATCGGCGGCTACACCCACGAGGACGCTGAGGTCATCGCCGCCACTGTCGCCGGGATCCCCGACAGCCTCGGCGGCAAGCGCATGGCGATCCGCGTCGCCGAACTGGCCCGCGCCGGGCTGACGCCCGACTGGATGCCCGGCGCCGTGCCGCGCTGCGTGCCCAGCATCGTGAAGCAGAACCAGCATGGCACGCATGCGGGCGCCATCGTCGTAGGCACGGAGCGCATCCGGGTTCGTGGTCCGGGCGCCCGTGCCACATGGAAGACCATCGACATCCTGGCCTGTCCGGTCACCTTCTCCCCCCACCCGCAGCAGATCAGGGCCGCCCGGCGTGGCTATGACGACTGGTGGCAGGCGCTGAGCTGGGTTCGGGACGGGCTGATTGCGGGCGGGATGTTGCGGGAGGTTGAGGTGACAGGGGCGATGCCGAAGCCGCGGCCGTGGGAGGGGAGCCGGTGACATGTCAGACGGACCGTCATATCGCAGCTCCGGACTGTCCGACCCACGCTCGGACCTTTCATGTCCGTTCAGACCCTACCGGGCCGCTTCTCCTGTGTTTGGGCGCCCCAATATCCGCCTCTCCGACTTCAAGCTCTCGACCATCACCATGAAGCCATCCCGAAACGACGTCCCGGACTGCTGCAACACCAGCCTCGGTTCGCAAGGCGCATTCCCAGATTGTCGCAACCCTCCAACCGGCCAGCAACAAAGCCGATCGAACTGCCCCGTCCCGCATCACATTCGCGATGAACTTCGATGCCCAGAACTCCGGGCGTGTTGCCGGAGTGCTTGCGTAACGGCAGCCCGGGTGCCGGTGCCAGAAGCACCCGTGCACGAAAATGACGGCCTTGTATTTCGGCAGCACAAGATCCGGCTTGCCGGGTATGCCTTTCGCATGGAGGCGGTAGCGGAAGCCCAGCGCGTGCAGGGACCGCCGGAGCACCAGTTCCGGCTTCGTATCCTTTCCGCGGATGCCAGCCATCATCCGGGAACGGGTCTGGCTGTCGACGATGTCGGTCATTTGCCTCCTGGCCTCGGCCGATGGACCTGGTATACAGCCAGTGATCCGAATTCGAGAGGTCTCTGATTTGCCAGCCACTTTCGGCATTGTCGATCTGTTTGCAGGTCCAGGCGGCCTTGGAGAGGGATTCGCCTCGCTTGATGTTGGCGGGCAGCACCCATTCCACATCGGGATTTCGGTAGAGAAAGAGGCATCGGCACATCGGACGCTGCGGCTGCGCGCCTTTCTGCGTGACCATGTTTCGCGACACGACGCCCTTCCGGAAGCCTTCGTGAAGTTTCATGCCGGTGTGACGGACGAACCGGACTGGTCAGAGGTAGACGCCGCAGCATGGACAGAGGCGACGACAGAAGCTCGCTGTCTTGAGCTTGGCAGTGATGCAGCCGCAACAGCCATCGATGAGGCTATCGGTCGGCTGCGACAGAGCTTCGACGACACGATCCTGATCGGCGGTCCACCCTGTCAGGCCTATTCGCTGGTCGGGCGGGCCCGTTCGCGCGGCAAGACGGACTACGTCCCAGAGGAAGACCACCGGCATTACCTTTTCCGCGAATACATCCGGGTGCTGAAAGAACTTCGCCCGGCCGCTTTCGTCATGGAAAACGTCAAGGGCATGCTGTCCTCGACCGTCGAAAGCCGACTGGTCTTCGAGATGCTGATGGAAGACCTGGCTTCCCTGGGCACGGGTCACGGCCATCACTACGAGCTTCGGGCGATCCGCCTTGCGGACGGTATGGCCACCCTGCAAGAGGCGGCACAGCCATCCGACTTCATCGTGCGTGCCGAACAATTCGGTGTTCCGCAGCGCCGCCATCGCGTCATCATCGTCGGCATCAGGTCGGATTTGGCAACCCGAGCATCCGGCGCAAGCATCGCGGTGTCGGGCACTACCCGCACGGTCGATGAGACCATCGGCAACATGCCGCCTCTGCGCAGCGGCATCAGCCGCGCGTCAGACACCGCCGAGGCATGGAGAAAGGAGGTCGAAGGGTTCGCCAAACTGCTCGCGAAGATTTCCAAGGGCGACGAAGACGGTACCATCGCATCGGAATTCCGCGAGATCAGGGAAGTCCTGAAGCACGGCGCCGAAACCTGCCGCTCCTCCTCCATGCTTCCTGCCGCCTATGGAACTTCGAATGACGACATGATGCGCTGGCTGGAGCGTCCCGGCTTGCACGCACTGGCCCAGCACGAAACCAGGGGTCATATGGCCTCGGACCTCGGCCGCTACCTGTTTGCCGCAGTCTTCGGCAAGGTGCGTGGTTACAGCCCGAAGGCGGCCGACTTCCCGCTAGCCCTAAGCCCGGATCACCGTAACTGGCACAGCGGTGTCTTCAACGACCGCTTTCGCGTCCAGCTTGCACACGAGCCTTCGACGACGGTTACCAGCCACATCTCGAAGGACGGGCACTATTTCATCCACCCGGACCCGCTGCAATGCCGCAGCCTGACGGTGCGCGAGGCAGCGCGGCTGCAGACCTTCCCGGACGACTATCTCTTCCTCGGTAACCGGACACAGCAGTATGTCCAGGTCGGAAATGCGGTCCCACCATTCCTAGCAAGACAGATTGCAGCGCTCATCCACGCATCCCTGACAAAACCGGACACCTTCAACCTCTGAAGCACTTCGCGCACCTTGTAACGACGATCCGTTCGCGCAAGAGTAGATCGAGATCGTACTGCCAAGGGTTCGCATGCAGGAAATTGTTGTTTCAAGACGGGCAGATGCCACTCCTCACGCCGCGGCATTGATCGAGGGTCTGAGGGATATCGGTTATTCTCTCGAAACGGCCATTTCAGACATCATCGACAATTCCATCACCGCGGGCGCCCATCGGATCGAGATCGTCACAGAGACCTATTCGGACGAACCCTACATCGCGATCATCGACGATGGCATGGGCATGACCGAAGACGAACTTGTCGCAGCAATGCGACCCGGCAGCAGGAACCCTCTGGCCACACGTGATGAACCGGACCTCGGTCGGTTCGGCCTCGGCCTGAAGAGCGCCAGCTTCTCCCAGTGCCGTCGGCTGACGATCGTTTCCCGGCGTGCCGGGCAGACCAGCGCAGCGATCTGGGATCTTGATGACGTCGCCGAGCGGAACGAATGGGCTGTGCAACTGCCCGATCATTTCGATCTCATCCCTGGCATCGAGAAGATGGGGCAGCAGGGTACTCTCGTGCTATGGCAGAAACTTGACCGACTGACTGGCGGCTATTCCCACAATGCCGCCAAACGCGCGGAGGTCATCAACCAGAGGATCGCGGAAACCGAGCGTCACCTGCGCCTCGTGTTTCATCGGTTCATGGAGGATGCCAAACCGCTGCGCATTCTCCTGAACGGGCGACTCCTTCGTCCCCTTGATCCGTTTGCCCGAAAGAACCCCGCGACCATTTCAGACCCGGAAGAAAAGCTGACCCTTATCAGGGGAGATGTGGAGATCCAGAGCTTCACGCTTCCCCATCACAAGCAGATGTCCAAGGCGGACTGGGAGGATATCGGCGGGCCGGAAGGTCACCTGAAATCGCAGGGCTTCTATCTCTATCGCGGCAAGCGTCTGATCCTGTACGGAACCTGGTTCAGTCTGTGCCGCCAATCGGAATTGACAAAACTGTCTCGGGTCAGAATCGACATTCCCAACAGCATGGACGCTGACTGGAAGATCGACGTCAAGAAATCCTCGGCACAGCTTCCGCCAGTCGTGCGCGATCGGCTGAAAAAGATCATCGAACGCATTCTCGCCGGTTCGAAGCGCACCTACAGCAAGCGGGGACAGAAGCTCGTCGATCATGAACGGCTGCCCATGTGGCATAGGATTCAGGCAGATGGGCAGATACGCTACCGCCCGAACATCGAACACCCAGCGTTTGCCGATTTCGCCGAAAGCCTGCCCCCGGACCTCAGGCGCGGCTTCTTCAACTGCATTGCTCTGGTCGGGGCGTCATTGCCCATCGAAACGTTGCACGCAGACATGGCAGGCACGGCCGAACAGATCGTTCCGGATCGGGTGGACGAAGACGCGCTTGCCCAAGCCGTGCAGGCAACCCTCTCCGTCCTTCTGGGCGCGCGCAAGGACATCAAAGAAATCAAGGCACTGATGAAGGACGTCGATCCGTTCAGATCGGCTTGGGAAGATACGGAACGCATCATCGAGGCGACGATCGAGACGAAGGAAGACAAGTGAAGCAGATCCTGAGCAGCCTCGAGGGCATGACGTCCATGTACATGGCGTCGCAGCCCGGCCCCCACACAGCCCAGTCGATCCGGGAGATCATCGCCCAACTGCGTGTCATGCCGATGTTCGCGGACCAGGTCGAAGATGGTGACGCAGAGGAACTCGCACGCCTGATCGAGGAGAAATACGGGATCAGCATGGGCTTCGGCGCCATCGTCGATGCCGAGGACTTCCGCCCTTGGCTGCATGACGCCCGGATCAACGGCGAGATCGGGGATTTCTACTGGGGCAGGTATCGCAAGCTCCTGAACCTGAAGGGACTGCCGAAGTCGGTGATCGACGCGACGGACGAGGTTACGGATCGGGTGCTGGATCGTCTGGGCGATCCGCGCAACCTGAGCCCATGGAGCCGCCGCGGTATGGTCGTTGGCCATGTGCAAAGCGGCAAGACCGCAAACTACACCGGGCTCATCTGCAAGGCGGCGGATGCGGGCTATCGCCTGATCGTCGTAATTGCGGGCATTCACAACAACCTGCGGAACCAGACCCAGGCCCGCATCGACGAGGGGTTCATTGGCCGGGACACAGGTCGGCTGGCCCATGCCAACAAGGCGCAGCGCCAGAAGATCATCGGTGTCGGCCAGTTCGATCAGCGCGAATTTCCAGTGTCGCTCACCAACACACTGCGCGACTTCAACAAGGCCACGGCGACAACGAATACCAGCCAGATCGGGCAATACAACGTGCCCGTCGTGCTGGTGATCAAGAAGAACTCCAGCACGCTGAAGAACCTGCTGGAATGGCTGAAGGAACACTCCGTCCACCAGGGCACCCAGATGGTCAGCCAGCCCATGCTGCTAATCGACGACGAGGCCGACAATGCCTCAATCAACACGGCCTATGCTCGTGATGAGGTGACCCGCATCAATGGCCAGATCCGCGAGCTCCTTTCGCTGTTCCACCGCAGTTGCTACGTCGGCTATACGGCCACGCCCTTCGCCAACATCTTCATCGACCCGGATACCGATGACGAGACGTTGAAGCAGGACCTGTTCCCGCGGCACTTCATCATCGGCCTCGACGCGCCGTCGAACTACTTCGGGGCGCAGAAGGTGTTCCTTGATGCCCGAGAACGGCATGTCCGCCTGATCGGCGACAATGAGGACATCCTGCCGATGAAGCACAAGATCGACCATCCGGTCGATGTGCTGCCGGAAAGCCTCATCCGTGCCGTGCGCGCATTCATCGTCGCGCGGGCGATCCGGAATGCCCGGGGCCAACAGGGCGCGCATGCCTCGATGCTGATCAACGCCTCACGCTTTACCGATGTCCAAGGGCGGTTGCGGTCCCGGGTGGCTGATGTCGTCGACAGGATGCGAGACGCGGTCGCGGTTGATGGTGCCAAGGGCAAGGCAGCGCTACGCAACCCCGAGATTGCTGCCCTGCATGCGGTCTGGGAGGCCGAGTTCGCCGAGGCCGAGGGCGCGGACTGGCCCACCGTCCAGGCTCGCCTGCATGAGGCGCTGGTTGCCGCGCGTGTTGTCGAGGTCAACGCCTCAAAGCGGTCGCAGCCGCTCGACTACGACCAGGGCGGGGAACATGGCGTGACGGTGATTGCCGTCGGCGGCTTCTCCCTCTCGCGCGGACTGACGCTGGAAGGGCTGACCATCAGCTACTTCCTGCGGAACTCGATGATGTATGACACGCTGATGCAGATGGGCCGCTGGTTCGGCTACCGGCCCGGATACGAGGACCTTTGCCGGATCTGGATCCCTGCCGATGGCGTTGGCTGGTATGCCCATATCCACGAGGCGATGGACGACCTGCAGACCCAGCTGAAGCGCATGGAACTGGCCAAGGCCACGCCCGAGCAGTTCGGTCTGGCCGTCCGCAGCCATCCGGAATCGCTTATCGTGACAGCACGGAACAAGATGGGCACGGGGCGCGAGTTCCCGATGAAGGTCGGCCTCGCAGGCAAGCTGGTCGAGACGACACGCATCCGTACGGATCGCGATCAGCTGGACCGCAACCGACAGGCCGGGCAGGCGCTGGCGGCGGCAATCAAGGCCAGTGGGCTGGCACCGCAACACCCTTCCCGCGGCACCCTTTTCAGCGGCGTCTCTGTCGATCTGATCCGCGATTTCCTGCGTGCATTCCGCGCCGATGCCTCTGATCCCCTCACCGATCCGAGGCTGATGGCAGATTACATAGATGCGCGCGCCGACACCGAGCTCAGGGAGTGGGACGTCCTCTTCGCCAGTGCACAGAAGGCAGATGCGACACCCGCCGATCTGTCCGGGATCGACATGCGGGCCTTCGGTCGATCAGTCGGTGAGCCGGATTTGCGCCAAGGTGTCCTCGCAATCAGCGGCACCAGCAGGCGCGTCGGTTCGCCCGGCGACGAGCGTGTCGGGCTGACCAAGGAACAGATCGACGCGGCCACCAATACCTTTCGTGAAGAGCGGATTCGGGACGGCAAGCCTGTTCCGGAAACCCTTCCGCCCCGCATCTTCTGCGAGGTCCGGGGGCGCCGCCCGTTGATCATCCTCCGTTTCGTCGAACCCGTGGTCCCTGACGAACTGAAGGCCAAATCGCCTGGACTGGTTCTGGCATGGAGCATCTGCTTCCCGCCATCCGACGTTCAGGGCGGCACCGTGGAATACATCGTCAACACCATCCGGATGCGCGAGATGTTCGGCGAGGACGAAATCGAGGAGGAGGCGCTCGGTGATACCGACTGACACGCCATGGTCCGGCCTCGAGGCCGGAAAGGTGGACACGCGCCGGGTTTCGGCATCGGCACGGTGGAACTGGTTCTGGGCAGTGATGCCGCGGGCCGATGTGGCCCTTGTCCTGCAATTGTCCAACCTGCCGAAACCCGCCCCAGACCTGCCAAAGCTGCGTAACCTCGAAATCCGGTTCCAGACGCTGCCCGGTGGCCCGATCCTCTACATCCGGCTCAAGGACAGCGCCCAGCTTGAACTGTTCGAGACCCTGTGCCGCGATGTGATGGCGGCGGGCGAGCTTGCCGATACCGAGGCTGAAGCCCTCGAACGCGCTATCGGCCGCACCTTCCGCTGGCACTACCTGCTTCGCGGCGGAAAACTCGAAGTGCTTTCGGAGGAAGCACAGAAGGGCCTGATCGGCGAGATCGAAGTCCTGAAGCTGCTGATTTCCACGCTCGGTGCCAAACCGGCGTTGACCGCCTGGACGGGGCCTTCTGGCGCACCAAAGGATTTCGAGCTGAAGGCCAACTGCATCGAGGTCAAGGCTAGGCGCGGGGCCTCGCAGCCCTTCGTGAAGATCACGAACGAGTTCCAGCTGGCAGATGTGCCGGAACGGCGCCTATGGCTGGCAGTGCTGGCCGTCGACAAGGTGCAGCCGCCGCACGGCCGGACGCTGACCGAGTATGTCTCGGAGGTCACCGAGCTTCTTGAACGGACCGAACCTTCGGCCATCATGGATTGGGATCTGCACCTGGCGGACGTCGGTTTTGACATCCTTCACGACTATTCATCCTGGCGCTGGATCGTGTCGTCCCCCGACTTTCATGCCGTGACCGAGGACTTCCCCCGGATTGCCGCCCCCGTGCCCCTCGGAGTCTCGGTTGTTTCCTACGCCCTCGCCCTTTCTGCCTGCACGCCATTCCGGACGGAGTGGGGAACGGTGCGGGAAAAGCTGAACGAAGCAGACCAGACATGAGCGAACTCGACGAGTATCATCAGAACCTGATGGCCGATATCCGCCGCGAAGCGGATGCCAGTGGCATTTTTCCTGTCGAGGCCTTCTTTGACCAGATGACCCAGCGGTTGATCGAAGCTGGCGAACTTGAAACCGCTGACCGAGCTTATTTCCAAAGTGGCGATGGCGGTCAAAGGCTAAGGATCGACGGATACGCGGGTGATCCGAGAGGCTATGCTCTGGATAAACCCGCCTCGAGCGGCGGTGGACGCGATGGCGACGGTGTGCTTGGGCTGATCGTCTGTGACTTTGCCGACAGTGACTCTGTCCAAACCTTCGGCAAGGGGGATGTGCCCCCGATCCTGAACCCACTGATCCGCTTTCTGAAGAAGGCAAAGACCGAAGAATTCCGCGACTCTTTGAACGAGGCCAACCCCGCCTTCCAAGTCTCGGACCTGATCATCACGACCTGGTCGCAGGTCACGAAAGTCAAATTGATCCTCATTTCCAACCGGGAGTACATCGGCCGCGACGATGCCGTGAAACTGGCAGAAATCGGCGAGGTGCCGATTACGTGGTCAGTCTGGGATCTGGCACGCTTCGAGCGGTTCGACCGCTCGGGACAGGCCCGCGAGGACATGGTCATCGACTTTGCCAAGGATTTCGGGGCGCCCCTTCCTGCGCTCAAGGCATCACAGTCTGGCGCTGCCCTCGAAAGCTATCTGCTAATCGTGCCAGGGGAGCAGTTGGCCGCGATCTATGACAAGTGGGGCGCTAGGCTTCTCGAAGCCAACGTCCGTTCTTTCCTTCAGGCGAGGGCCAAGACCAACAAGGGCATCCAGAAGACCATCAAGGAGGAACCCGAGCTCTTCTTCCCTTACAATAACGGCCTGTCAGCCACTGCCGATGCCGTGTCCTGCGTAAGAACGGATGACGGGTTAGCTGTCGCCTCGATCAGCAACCTGCAGATCGTCAACGGCGCCCAGACAACCGGGTCGATCCACGCCGGGCTGAAGTCCGCAAAGGAACAGCTCCCGCAAGTCTTCGTGCAGATGAAACTGACCGTCGTTCCTCCCGACAGGTCCGAGGACATCGTGCCGAAGATCTCGGAATACGCGAACACCCAGAACAAGGTGAACGCTGCTGATTTCTTCTCGAACCATCCCTTCCACATCCGGATGGAACAGTTCTCGCGCAGCGTCCTCTTCCCGGCGCGTGCTGGCGAGCGTCACGACACCAAGTGGTTCTACGAGCGTTCGCGCGGGCAGTTCATCAACGCCCGCGCCAAACTGACACCCGCCCAGCTGAAGAAGTTCGATCTGGAGTTCCCGAAAACGCAGCTCTTCAGCAAGACCGATCTCGCCAAGTTCGAGTTTTCGGCAGTCGGCCAGCCGCACATCGTTTCCCGTGGCGCCCAGAAGAACTTCGCGGAATTCGCCAAGGACATCGGCGAAGCATGGTCCAGGAGCGACGCCCGGTATGACGAGCTCTGGTACAAGCGGCTGATCTCGAAGGCGATCGTGTTTCGCTGGCTCGAGACCGAGGTTCCGAAGCAGCCGTGGTACGAGGGTGGCTATCGCGCCAATATTGTTACATACGCCATGGCAAAGGTGTTCCACGATGCCAATGGCGAGAAGCAGGTCCTCGACCTTGACGCGATCTGGAGGCGGCAGTCTGTTCCCGATGCCCTCCAGCGAGCGCTACTTCTGGCGGCCGCGGAGGCAAACGACGTAATCACTCACCCTCCGGCAGGTGTTCGCAATATGTCGGAATGGGCAAAACAGCAGGCATGCTGGAACGGGATGAAGGGTCGAACGCTGAACTATGACGATGACTTCGAGACCTGCCTGACCCTTGTGGATACCGCCAAGGCGGCAAAGCGCGAAGAGAAGGCGAAGAAGGCAATGACCGAGGGCATCAATGCCCAATCGGAGGTGGTGACCTTGGGTGCAGATTTCTGGAAAGAGGTGTTGGCTTGGGGGCGCGAACGCAAACGTCTCACGCCCAAGGACATGCAGATCCTCGAAGTCTGCGCATCCATGCCGCGCCGGGTTCCCTCAGACCTGCAGGCCCGACATGCCCTCGATGCGCTCGGGCGCATGAAAGATCAGGGGTTCGGCGAGTCATAGCCTGCACCCCTCCCCCCTCCTCTGGTTCCTCCCCGGCCCCTAACGTATGCGGGGGGGCGCAGCGCGGCGGTTCGCTAGCGTGAGGCGTTTTCACCGGGGAAGCCAGGCGGAAGCCACCTTGCGCCCTGATGCCGGAATTCCTGAGTCAGATCAGCGGCTTGCGGAATCACGATCTGGCCGGGGTGGATTCCCGGCGGGAAGCCAAGGAAGCCACCTCTTGGGAAGCCAGGTGGCCAGAAGCCACCCCTGGAAGCCAATTCGTCAGAAGCTGTTGAATCCGCTTCACTTTTCCGGTTGACAGACCTGCCCCCATTGACCTAACCCTTGATCATCGAAGAATTGCGCCCGGAGGAACCCCCTCGCGGGCGCTTTTCATTCTCCTCCCCCACATCCAGAGCCCTGCCCAATGGACCTCGTCTTCGCGCCGAGCCAGGTTGAATCTTGGCCTATTGCCCGGCTGCGCCCCTATGCCCGCAATGCCAAGATGCACGGCGACGACCAGGTGGCGAAGATCGCCGCCAGCATGGCCAAGTTCGGCTGGACCGTTCCCTGCATGGTTGCCGACGACGGCGAGCTGATCGCGGGCCATGGCAGGGTGCTGGCCGCCACGATGCTCGGGCTGACCGAGGTGCCGGTGATCCGGCTCAGTCACCTCGACGAGGCGGAACGCCGCGCCTACCGGATCGCCGACAACAAGCTGACGGAACTGGGCGAATGGGACGAGGCGCTGCTACGCGATGAGATCGCGGGGCTTTTGGCCGATGATTTCGACCTGACGCTACTCGGTATCAGCGACGAAGACCTCGACGCACTCCTGCGGGATCCCGAGGCGCTGGGCGGCGATGGCCCGGTCGAGGGCGAGGACAATGTGCCCGAATTGCCGGTGACGCCGGTGTCGGTGCCGGGCGATCTGTGGCAGCTCGGGTCGCACCGCCTGATCTGCGGCGACAGCACCAGCGCGGATGTGAGATCTGCGACCGCTGGCTCTCGGACAACGGCGCCGAAGCAGTTCCAGTCCAGCAGCTCTTCCCGAAGGTCGCATTCGCGGCGAAGCGCTTCCTTGCAGAAAAGCTTGATCGAAAGGGTGATAGCCGGCCGTGCGACGTGCTGCTGGTCGGCGAATACATGCAGGCTGCCATCGGCTCCCTGCTCGAAGCCATCAAGAAGGGATCAGCAACAGGCGGCGGCGAGGTTGCCATCATTCCCCAAGGTGCAGCCGGTAGGGGAAGCACGCTCTACGTCGACTTTCACACGACGAAACCGATCTACCCGGTCACGAGGTGTCATCTGAACGCGATGGTGGCTGACACGAAGAAGTGGGAGCAAAGTGCCGCCTTCCTTCTCGACAGCCATCCGGGCGTGAAGAGATGGGTCAAGAACGACCGGCTGGGGTTCACGATCCCCTACCGGCATCGTGGCCTGCTGTCGCGCTACATCCCCGATTTCCTCGTTGTCACGGATCGGGACGAGAACGTCATTGTCGAGATCAAGGGTCAGGTCACTGACGATGCCGATGCCAAGGCGAAGGCGGCTGAGCGGTGGGTCGAAGCCGTCAATCGCCTCGGTGAGCACGGTGAATGGAGGTACCTGCTGGTAGAGGATCCGGGGCGACTAGGCATCCAGATCAACGCGTTCACTGGTTCCCAGTGGGATGAGGGACCTTTTGAACTCACATGAATGTTGATTTCCACCCAGAACTGAGCCGGATAGGCACGTAATTTCCACTGAGAATTGAGCCATGTGAACCTTTCCCCAAAGCGATGAGCGGCGGGGGTAACGGGAGTGATCCACATGGGGCTTTTGAACATCATTCGACGCATGCATTTGCGGCAGAAGCTGTCGGTCCGCGAGATCGCGCGGCGCACCGGACTGTCGCGCAATACGATCAGGAAGTATCTGAACTCAGGAGCGATCGAGCCGTCCTTTGCCACGCCGGATCGGCCAAGCAAGCTTGCGAAGTCGCCGGTCCGTCCGACGGGACGACGTTCCGGCTCGCCGACTAGCGTAGTCTGATCACGCCTCCGCCAGCATTTCGAAAAACCCGCCATCCTCGCTCGGCCTTGGGTCTTCCTTGAGATCGAACGCCACGCCGCCGATGACGGCGCGCCATTCCGAGGTGATCCCCTCGCTCTGCGCGGACCGCCGCACGGTGATGATGACCGGTGCCTTCGATACGAGTCTCGCCTGCATGACGGCTTCAGAGCCGCGCAGATAGCGGACATGTGCCCAGAGGGTGAAGCGGTCCTCCCATCCCTGGATCAGCATGCCGTCGGGATCGCGGATTATTACCGCCTGCTGGAAGGTGACATGCCGATCGAGCTGCCCCGCGTCCATGTTCACAGCCGGATCCTGCGATACGGCGCCAGCAGCGCCTCGACGGCGAAGGGCAAGGCGGTGCCTGTGCCCGTCACCTGCCGATGCTCGTACCACTGGGTAACGAGCAGCAGCATGGTCTGTCGGATGGCGGCGGGGACGTCTGACGGCGCGCCATAGCCTGCGGTGAAGGTGATCGCCGCGGGGCGGCCGAGGCCGAAGCTCGGCCGCAGCAACAGGCGCTGATCCTGCCGGGCGAGTTCATGCTCCATCTCGCCCCCTGCAGGATCGATGAACACCGCACTGTCGATGGTGCTGTCTGGAAACGGCAGCCGGACCGGACCAGTCAGCGTGCCCAGCTCCGCACGCCAGGTCTGGGTGACGAGGCAGCGGCCGAGGATCCCGGCCGGGCCGTCGAGCCAGGCGGTGGCTGCGTCGATGTAGTGCTGGAGCAGCAGATCCTCGTCATCATGCGAGACGCGGGCCTGCGCCTTGACCTCGGCCAGCATGATCGGCGGTGCGGCCGGTGGGGTGACGAGGACCAGCCGCATCAGTCTTGGGCCTTCCCATAGACGGCGCGGTCGATACCCTGTCCGGTGAAGTCGGCCTCATCAGGGCGCACCCGGTTGGGGTCTTTCCAGTCAATGGCGTTCTGCGCAGCGGTGGTGCCCTCGCGCGGATTGGCGTCGACGCTCTCGTGGCTCACGTCGACGGCGTCGGTGATTGCGGGTTCGATGATCGCGCCCGAGGCGTCCTCCAGCGCTGCCGCCGGCGCAGGATCAGCGACACCGTGGGTGCCGTTCTCGATCGCAGCCGCATCGGCTTTCAATGCGGCATCAGTCTTCTTCACAGCCATGATGGCCTCCATTCGGACAAGGGTGGAAGCCCGGCGTTCCTCGCCGGGCCGCTGGGTCAGGCTGCGGCCATCCTGAGGACCCGCAGCATCTCGGGATTGAGCAGGCCTCCGCCCACGCGCTTGGTGGTGTAGAAGTGGACATAGGGCTTGTTGGTGAAGGGATCGCGCAGCACCCGCACACCGGTGCGATCGACGATCAGGTAGCCGCGGCGGAAGTCGCCGAAGGCCAGTGGCATGGCTCCGGGTGCGACGTCCGGCATGGCCGCCATCTCGGTCACGGGATAGGCCAGCACGTTCTGCGGCTGCCCTTCGGTGAAGGAGGGCTGCCAGAGGTAGTTGCCCTGGCCGTCCTTGAGCTTGCGGATGCTTGCGAGCGTGTTGCGGTTGGCGACCAGACGGGCATTCTGCGCCGCCTGTCCGGGCAGCGAATAGACCAGGTCGATCAGCTCGTCGGCGGTGATCGCCGTCGCACTCTCGGCGGTGATGGTCGGGATCGCCCCCCAAGGGTGGGCAGTCGCCTTCGATCCACCCTCGGCATAGGTCAGGACCCCCGAGGGCTTGTTGACGCCGTCACCGGCCACGAAGGCGATGCCCTCCTGGTAGGCGAACTCCGCCTCGATCTCGCTGGCGATCCACTGCTCGAGGTTGATCGCGGCATCATCGAGCATCTGCTGGGTGGCGCCCGGGTTGGCGTAGATCTCGCCCGGGGTGTAGTCGAGATGCCCGAAGGTCGGGGTGCTGGTCTGCGGCCGCGGGGCGGTCTCGCCGACCCAGCCCGAGCCGAAGCCCTGCGCCGAGAAGAGCTTGCGGAAGCCTGCACCGGAGATCGTCTGCACCGAGGCGATCTGGCGCATGGGCGAGACCTCGACCAGCTTGTCGGTGATGGTGCGGTCCCATTCGATCGGCGCCAGGTAGCCGCCCTCGGCATCGGCGCCCTTGTTCAGCGCGGCCGAGACCTCGCCCTTGCGGAAGTGAGCGCGGAAGGCGTCGGTATAGGCCGCATCGGCCGGCCCGGTTGCGCCACCAGCACCGCCGATGCGCAGGGCCGCAATCTGCGCGGCCTGCGCGTCCATCGCGGCCTGCAGATCGCCCACCGCCGCATTGATGCGGTCGACCTTCTCGGCCCGGACCACATCCTCCTGGCCCTTGCGCAGGTCGGTCAGTTGGGCGGCGTGCTCGGCCTTGAAGGCCTCGAAGCTCTTCTGCAACTCGGCGAAGATCTGCTTTGGATCGCCGCTGGCATCAGCGCGCAGGGCGACGATCCCGCGCGTCAGCGCAGGGTGGGACATCATGGTCATGGGATTACCTCTCAGGTGAGCGTCTGGATGAGGGACCGCGCGAGGGCGGCCCAGTCGTCGTCAGCGCGCGGCGTGACGGGAGCGGCAGCGTCCTGCGTGCCGCGGAGTTCGGTCCGATCCGCGCGGCGTTCCGACCGGGGAATGTTCTGGCGGGCGAGCAGCGTGTCGATCCGGCGCAGGGCGCTCGGGGCTTCGGGCTGCATGCCCCCATCACGGGTCACATCGGCGGCCAGGAACCCGTCAGCGAGCCCGGCCTCGACGGCTTCCGCGCCCGTGAACCAGCGTTCGCTGTCCATCCACTCTGCTGCGATCTCGGGATCGACGTCCGCCTTGGCGGCGTAGACCTCCGCCATGGCTGTATCGAACGGCGCCATGAGCCGCGCCGCCTCGGCGAGATCGTGGCGGTTGCCGACCGACACCGCCCAGGCATTGTGGACCATCAGGAAGCCCGAGCGCGCGATCCGAACCTCGTCGCCGGCCATGGCGATCACCGAGGCCGCCGAGGCGGCAAGCCCGAGGATGCGGACGGTGACCCGGCGCGGATCGGCGCGCAGCAGGTTGTAGATTGCCACGCCCTCGAAGAAGTCGCCGCCGGGACTGTTGATGTCGACGGTGATATTGTCGGCGGTGATCGCGCGCAGCGCTGCAGCGACGCGCCGGGCGGTGACGCCCTCGCCGGTCAGGCCATCGGCGCCGATGACGTCGAGGATGCTGATCGTGCGGCTGCCGGTCACCGACTCCCGGCCGGGACCGGCGCGAAGTCCGGGGGTCCACTTCTCCAGCAGCGCCGGATCGGGGTCCCAGGCCTGCACCTTTGGCGGACGCGACAGGTCGATCGGGGGTGCGCTGCGCAGCGTCATGGCTCTCGCTCCTCTGTCTCCGGCGGCGGTCCGTCGCCCTCCTGGTCCGTCTCCGGTGGTGCCGTCATGTTGGGCGGCGGGTAATAGACGTCGCCGCCCGCACGCGGGTTCTCGTCCTCCAGCGTTCGGATTTCGTTGGGGCTCCAGACGCCCCATTGCAGTCCCTTCACGTAGGCCTCCCAGCGGGCCTTGATGTCGCCCTTGACGAGGGCCGCCCGGTTGAAGCGGGCATAGAGATCGGTGCGGGTGGGATCGATCAGGTCGCGGGCAATGGTCTCCTCCCAGGTCGTGAGGTGATCCTCGAGCGTGTAGGCGACAAAGCCGATCGACTGCTGCTCGATGCCGGTGCCCCAGCTGGTCGACTTCTCGGTGTCGCCGATCATGTGCGGCGGCACCCCGAAGAACATGGCTATGTCGGCGCGGGTGAAGCGGCGGCTCTCGATCCATTGCGCGTCCTCGGCGGTCATCGCCATGCGGGCGTAGTCCATGCCTTCCTCGAGGATCAGGTGCCGGCCTTCCTGCTCGCCGCCCGAACGGAACTCGTCGAGGCCCGCCTTGAGGTTGGCCACCGCCTCTGGCCCGAGCCGTCCGGGGTGGCGCAGCACGCCCGAGACCCGGGCACCATTGCGGAAGGTCGAGGCGCCGTGCTCCTCCATCGCCAGCGACAGCCCGATCGTCTCCCGGGCATGGGTGATGACCGACACGCCGGTGACGCCATCGAGCGACATGCCGACGAGATGGAACATCTCGGCCTGCCCGAGTTCCACGCGCAGCCCGTCGCGGCGGGTGTAGATATACTCGAGCGCCAGATCGTCCCTCTGACGACAGGCCACCCGATCGGGCTGCAACGGGATCAGCTCCCGGACCTGTCCGCGCGAACGGACGATCATCGCATAGGCATTGCCACGCAGCAGCAGATGCGTCTGCATCATGCGGCGGAACTGCGAGGGTGTCTGCCAGCGGTTGGGCCGGCGCCGCAGCAGGTGCCAGAGCGGATCGTTCGAGGCGTCCTCCCGTGTGCGGTCGTCGATGCGACGGCGCAACTGCAGCGGCAGCGTCGCAACTGCACCCGCGATGATGCGCACGCAGGCGTGGACGGCGGCCACTGTGAGAGCGGTCTCGGGCGAGACGCTCACCCCGGCCGCCGTGGCCGAACCGCCGCGGAGGACCTGCTCCAGCTCGGCCGAGGTGTGCACCACCGTGCCGCCCATCGATCCCAGGGACGCCTGCGGGTGCAGGTCCGGCTGCGGCAGATGCACGGCACCAGCGGGCGCCGCGCTGTCACGCGCGCCGAAGAGACGGGACCAGAGGGACATGCGTCAAAAACCTGTCAAAGCAGCATCGGCCCGCGGGCTGGACTGCCCCCACCGAGTGGTCCGGGTTGATTGTTAGTGCATCGTCGGCCGCTGGTCTATTGGGATGACGGCTTCCGGTGCGGGTGGGCGGTATCCCAGGGAGCTGTGCGGCCTGACAGTGTTGTAGTGGCGGCGCCATCGCTCGATGAGGATCTGGGCCTCCCTGAGCGAATAGAAGACTTCTGCATCCAGGAGTTCGTCGCGGAATCGAGCGTTGAAGCTCTCGCAATACCCGTTCTCCCAGGGTGAACCCGGCTCGATGAACGCGGTCTTGGCACCAACTGCGCCGATCCAGCCCTGCACCTTCTTGGCAATGAATTCCGCGCCATTGTCGGACCTTATGAACGCAGGCGGGCCACGCAAGATGAACAGATCCGTCAGGGCGTCGATTACGTCGGTGGAATTGAGCCTGCGGTTTACACGGATCACCAGCGCCTCCTTCGTGAATTCGTCGATGATATTGAGCGTCCGAAACAGCCGTCCGTCATGTGTCCGGTCCTGAACGAAATCATAGGACCAGACGTGGTTCGGGTGCTCCGGCCGGAGACGGACGCAGGACCCGTCGTTCAACCAGAGCCGACCCTTCTTTGCCTGCTTTTGCGGGACCTTCAGCCCTTCACGCCGCCATATCCGTTCCACGCGTTTATGATTTACATGCCAACCGGCGTTGTTCAGCAATCCGGTGATCATCCGATAGCCATATCGCCCGTAGGTGCGAGCGAGCGTGATGATGTCTTCCGTCAGCCGTTCTTCGTCCGGGGCGCCGCAAGGAACCTTGCGTTGCGTCGAGCGGTGCTGCCCGAGGATGCGGCAGGCGCGGCGCTCGGATATGCCGAGCGCCTGCCGCACATGGTCAATGCACTGGCGACGGCGCGAAGGGCTTAGAAGTTTCCCCGTGCAGCCTCGCTCAGGATCATCTTGTCCAAGGTCAGATCTGACACCGCGCGCCGCAACCGCTGGTTCTCCGCCTCAAGCTCCTTGAGACGCTTCAGCTGATCCCGGTTCATGCCGCCATACTGCTTGCGCCAGCGATAATACGTCGGCTCGGTCACGCCGATCTGCCGCACCGCGTCGGAAATTGCCATTCCCTGTCCATGAAGCACTTCAATCTGTCGAAGCTTCAGAACGATGTCTTCCGGTTTGTCTCGCTTGCCTGCCATCTGATGGTCCTCCTGAACAGGATATTTCTATCCCAGTGGGTGGACCACTTCAGTGGGGGCACTCCAGCATCCCGATGTTCGCGCCGCTGCACGCGCTCGAGCGCATTGTCGAAGGCAACCATCAGTTCCGCGACTGATGTCGGCCGCTGTGCGCCCATGCCGATCTCGGCGAGAGCCGCCCCGAAGTCCCTCGACGCGGCCGCCTGCGGCAACCTGATGAGCAGCCACAACGCTTCTACGAAGACAGGATCCTTCAGGGCACGCTTCAGTGCATCCCGTCCCACTTCGGTGATCTGTTCCACCAAGTGCGCGGTGGGCGTGCCGCCCTTCACCAGATACCTGACAATGTCCGGCAGGTATCGGTGGGTGGGGAGTTTTCCGAGGCGCTGATGTCCCATCGCGCCACCGGTTCAGAGGACTAGGCCGACCCCGGCCTGGTGCTGACAGAGGTAAAGTGCGCTCGACAAGACAAGGAACCTTCCGCTAGAACTGTGGTAAAGAAAGGAATGCGCGATATCCTTTCTCACACACCCTGCCAAGGAAAGGATCCTTTTTCAACCATGGCGTTAGCACCAGAGCCATCACGGTTGGGTCAGCGCGTCACCATCTCGACTGCAGGCGAGCGAGCCGAGGCATTCGTTCCTCCTTCACTGCCACCAGCGCCGCCTGTTGCCATGGATCGGCTCCACCGACCGCTCGAGCGTGCGAACCGGGCGATCGGCCGTCTCGATGGTGTAACCTCGATCCTCCCCGACACCCCGCTCTTCCTCTACATGTACGTCCGGAAGGAGGCGCTGCTGTCGTCGCAGATCGAGGGTACGCAGTCGTCGCTCTCAGACTTGTTGCTGTTCGAGATCGAGGATGCGCCAGGCGTCCCACTTGACGACGTCCAGGAGGTGTCAAACTACGTCGCCGCGATGAACTACGGACTTGACAGGATCCGGGGGGGCTTTCCGCTCTCTTTGCGCCTGATCCGGGAAATCCACGCCATCCTTCTCGAAAAGGGACGCGGGAGCACGAAGCAGCCGGGAGAGTTCCGACATTCGCAGAACTGGATCGGCGGAACGCGGCCGGGCAATGCGCTCTTCGTCCCGCCGCCCCCCGAGAACGTCCTCGACCTCATGTCGGACCTGGAGGCGTTCATCCATACCGACACGCCGGAGATGCCGACCCTCATCAAGGCAGGGCTGGTCCATGTGCAGTTCGAGACCATCCACCCGTTCCTCGACGGAAACGGACGCCTCGGCCGCCTGCTGATCACCTTCCTGCTCTGTACGCAGGGGATCCTGAAGGAGCCGATCCTCTATCTCAGCCTCTACTTCAAGACACATCGCCGCCAGTATTACGACCTGCTGCAACAGGTCCGCGAGAATGGCGACTGGGAGACATGGCTGGAGTTCTTCCTCGACGGCATCGCCGAGACATCTTTGCAGGCGTCCGAGGCGGCGCGCGAGATCCTCGCTCTGTTCGAAGCCGATCGGCACCGGATCGAGGATCTCGGACGCCCGGCCGCATCCGCCCTCCGGGTTCACCAGCTGCTTCAGCAGAAGCCGATCATCGGCATTCCCGCGGCGGCGCAGCGGCTGAGCATCTCGCCCCCGACAATTGCGAAGTCGATCCAGCATCTGGAGGATCTCGGCATCGTGCGGGAGGTGACGGGCAAGCAGCGTGGCCGGATGTATGTCTACAGCGACTACTTGAGCATACTCAGCCGGGGAACAGAGCCCCTGTGATTCAGAGAGCTGCCGAAGCCGGTCGTGCGGAGAAGGAACGTGGGAAAAGCATCGGGAACGAGCAAATTTCGGAACAGGAATTAAGAACGTTGAACGAGCCGGCCGAAAATCAGGATCTCATCGCCTTTCCCGAGTGGACCGAGTACCGCAAGAAGAACGGTCTGGACCCGCTCGGGATGCAAAACAGTAGCGTAAATCTCTACCAGTCGCTTTTGCCCGGCATATCGAACGTGACACTGCGGATGCGCTACTATGGGCTCTATGCTTGGCTGGCGCAGCGTTATGCCAAGGAGATCGGTGATACCGACCCGAACAACTGGAAGCGGCACGTAAGGCGTGCTGAAGCGCTTTATGCGCTCGTCGCAACGCACCATGGAGGTGAGCCCGGCGTCGCCGGAACGGACTGGGCCACGAGAACGCTCGAAGAGGCGCCCGACGACACCATCGATTTCAAGGAGGCTGCCGAGCCTGGCAGCGAGGCCTACTACCTGAAACAGGCCTGGGGCGCCTTCGGCGCAGCCTATCGCAGTCAGCTCTTTGAAATCGGCATCTTCGACCGCTCCGACGACCATGAGATTCCGCTGCCCAGCAAGGACCTTGGCGAGGGACTTGCGCAGGCCTTCGAACACTCGCTCGGTTCACGGGCTGAGCTCTATTTCAGGCTGATCAAGCTTGGATCGGTCACTCACGACGAGCTCGACGAACTCGCTCCCTTGCTGCCTTCACGGATTGCCCGCGAGAGCACGGAGCAGAAATTCTACGAAGCAATCCTCCTGTCACGCGCCAGTGCTCCGTCGAGCGGGGCGCTGGCGCGCAAGCTGAGCATCCTACTGATCCTCAAGGTGGCGGACTTCCTGGAGCGGGAGCCCCGAGCCGATGAAGTTCGATGGGTGCTTTACGCGGGTCACGATCAGCAAGGAAACATCCTGAGCCTCGACGATCCATCGCTCGAAGCGCAGCGGTCGCGATGGTGGGTGTATCACGCAAATGATCTGTGCCACATCGCGCATGAGGCGCTGCTGAAGTTCACGCTCGATACGTTGGGTGATTATCCCTCTGGTCTGGGAATGGAGCGACTGATCGGGCGCTGTGCGCAACACATTCTAACAGAAATATCACCTGTGCCGGAAACTTGGTCGGCCCTACTTGATGAGTTGGAGCCCGCTTCGAACGCCTTCGATGCAAGCGATCCCGACTCCGAGGTTTCGCTAACCAATGAGATCATTCGGGCCGGCCGTGACGACGCGCGGATATGTACGCCGGAAACGGCAGCAAAGGCCGTTCGCCTGCTTGCCATACTGCATCGGCGGATTGACCTGGTGGGGGCGGACCTGACGGAACCACTCGGCGGCTTCAATCCAGACGCCTTCCGGTCGCTGCTAAGTGAAACGCGATTCCTCGATCGGCATCGCGAGGCCCCATTTGGGCAGACGATCGAGCGCGTCCTGGAAGAGCGGGTGATCCGTCGGCATCTGTGGGTTGCCTTGCGAAAGCTGCGCCACCAAGGAGACTATACGTTCCTGATCGAGTCCGATGACGGCAAGCTGCGGCTCCGGGAGAAGGACGGTCCGGTCTTCACTAATCCGCGGCTGGGCCCCGCCATTACCTTCCTCAAGGATATTGGACTGCTGGGCAACACCGGCCTCACCGAGGCGGGGCGAGAGGCTATCTATTCATGAGGCTGTACGAACGCTTCGCCGACAAGGGCTATCACAGCAGCATCGCCACGACCTTCGGTATCGACTTCGATGCCTACGAGAACATCGTGCTGCCACGCATCCGGGGGGCCGGTTGCCGCAACAACATGGTCCTCGCTGACGCACGCATGCTGACTCATGCACTTGGCGGAGCCTCCCCGCTGCCAAGGCAAGCGGGAAGACTCTACACCGCCTCTGGAGCGCAAGTTGCGGGCCTCTTTCACCCAAAGCTGTTCTTGCAGATCGGACGTCAGGGTGGTCGCCTGTTTATCGGGTCTGCCAACCTGACGGCAGCCGGCCTCGCTGGAAATCTAGAACTCGTCTCGCTTCTCACCTCTGGAGTTGAAGATGACGGCGCGCAGCGTCTGATCGCCCAAGCCTATCGCTACCTCTCCAGCCTTATCGATCCGGCTGACCCGATGCTTCCGACGCAGTTCGAGTGGATGCTCGCCCGCGCTGCCTGGTTGCGTTCTGCAGTCCCTGCCGAGGGACCTGTCGAGCTTGGCGATGGAACACGGGCAGCGCTCCTATTTTCAAACTCAGCCGAGGGCATAGGCGCACGCTTCGCCCGCGAGATCGACGGCGAAGTGAAACGCCTGATCGTGATCAGCCCCTATTGGGATGAGCGGCTCGGAGCCTTGTCGGCTCTTGCTGAGCGGCTTCGCCCACGGGCAATCGCTGCGCTCATCGACACAGAAACCGGGTTGTTCCCGCGGGATGCGACAGGGAGCATTTCCGGCATCACACTCTATCGCCGGGACGGCTTTGGGGGCAGTCGCTTTATCCATGCCAAAGCTCTGATCGCGCAAACCGATACGGCGGACCACCTCTTGATCGGCAGCGCGAACTGCACGGTTGCAGCTCTTGGCACTGGGAACACATCAGGCTCCAACAGCGAGGCAAGCCTATACCGGCAGCTGCCGCCAGGTCGGGCTGTCTCGGAATTGGGGCTGGAGAAGGTACTCACGCCCGAGAGGCGAATTGAGGCTGAGAAGCTGCCGCCGCTGCACGTCGAAGACGACATCCCGTTCGACGCCCTCTCGCAGAGTCACCCGGGCATTTTCGCGGTTCACGGCGACACGCTGAGCTGGCGACCAGCTGCGCAAATCGGCGCACCCGAGGCATATGAAGTCGAATTGATGGCTGCTTCCGGCGCGCTGCTGGTCAGCAACCCGACACGACTCGAAGGTGCTGATCATCGGAGAATCCGCTTCCAGATTGAGGCAACCGATGACCTTCCGGCCTTCGCACGACTGATCGGACCGCAGGATTTCACGCCAGGGATCATCACGCACATCGATGCCCTGCAGATCGAAATTCGGGAAACACACTCACGACAAACGGAGAATGCGCTCGCTCAGCTGGACGGCGAAACAGAAGCCACCCTCGCTTTGCTCGAAGTGCAGGACTTGCTCGAGAAGATCGAAGATCGCGATGCCGACGGGCACGGCGAAGGCGTCTCCATCCCGAAGGCTCGAAAGGAAACGGATGAAGGCGGCCAGAAGCACCGCCAGCTCAGCTACGACGACTTCATCGCTGGTCGTCGGCCACACCAATCGGGGCATGTTCAACACAACAGCCTCGGCGGCAGCGACGTATCTATCGTCCGCGGCTTCCTGAACCGGATCGTCGGGTTGAACTCGCTCGTTATGCCGGTCGATGAAAACGACGAGGACGCTCTGAAGGATGCCTTCGATCTCGGGGACGAGACGCAGAATGCCGAAGCCGCGATGGCGGCAGGGGAGGAGTTCGCGGCCAAACCGACTTCGCGGCCAGTTCAAGACGAAGGCGAGGAAGAGCAGCGTCGCAACGCTCGTCGGGCGAAGGCAACAAAGGATCAGCTTGTGAAGGCGGCCGCGGACTTCGCCAAGCGCATCGAGCTCAAGCAGGAGAGCGGCAGCCTTTCGTCCCGCGATTTTCTGCGGCTTCGCGCCCTACTGATGATCATCTGTGCCGCCTCCTGGAGAGGCACAGACAAGGCAGGCGAAAAGCCGAAAGATCGGACAAGCTTGCAGGTTCTGCCCGTGGAGGGCGATGCCAACAGTTGGCCCTACGTTCTCGGACGGCTGATCTTCAGAGTCTTCGGCGGGTCAAAGCCCGCGATACGAAGCTTGAAGCTCGACAGCGTCTACGACCAACTTCCTGCCGACTTGCTCGAATGCTGGGCCACCTGCTTCTGGTGCATGCATGCCTGCCTGTGCGCACGGCTCTCACCAGGCGAACGCACCAAGATACAGCGCCACATCCTTCCCCTGATGGACCAAGTCTATCGCAGGACGCACCTCACGAAGGACGAATTGCTCGCGGCGTCGATCACCGATGTGATGGACGGCATGAGCATCCAGTACGCTGATCGGCTTGGGATCGATCCAGAGGCGCTGTCGCGGGCACATCGGTCAGCCTGCGAGAGGATCTTCCCTTGAGGGGAGCCGCTCATGCTGCACTCATTTCGGACCGTGCCGATTTGCGAAGCGGTATGAAGGACTTCGCGCCCTCTTGCTTCCACAGTGCTTCCACGGGCGGCAGAAACGCAAACGCCGCCCCGGAGGGCGGCGCTTAAGCGCTTGATAACGCGAAGATTTCTGGTTGCGGGGGCAGGATTTGAACCTGCGGCCTTCAGGTTATGAGCCTGACGAGCTACCGGGCTGCTCTACCCCGCGCCATTTGCGCTTTGTGTTGGCGCGTTATCGTTTCGAGAGATGTCTCGCTGCTTTTCAGGTCTGGCGGTGACCTACTCTCCCACGTCTATTGACGCAGTACCATTGGCGCGACGGCACTTAACGGCCGAGTTCGGGATGGGATCGGGTGTTTTGCTCGTGCTTTGGCCACCAGACCGGAAAAGAAGCGAGATCGGCGTTATCCCCTGCGGGATCTGGTTGTCCAAGGATGCTTTTGGAGGAAGACGAGGTCTGTCTTCTTCCGGATCAAATCAAGCCAATCGAGCCATTAGTACCGGTCAACTGAACGCATTGCTGCGCTTACATCTCCGGCCTATCGACGTGGTGGTCTTCCACGGCTCTCAAGGGATACCTTGTTTTGAGGGGGGCTTCACGCTTAGATGCCTTCAGCGTTTATCCTGTCCGTTCATAGCTACCCAGCACTGCCGTTGGCACGACAACTGGTCCACCAGTGGAACGTTCACCCCGGTCCTCTCGTACTAGGGGCAACTCCTCTCAAGTATCCTACACCCACGGCAGATAGGGACCGAACTGTCTCACGACGTTCTAAACCCAGCTCACGTACCTCTTTAAATGGCGAACAGCCATACCCTTGGGACCTGCTCCAGCCCCAGGATGAGATGAGCCGACATCGAGGTGCCAAACGATGCCGTCGATATGGACTCTTGGGCATCATCAGCCTGTTATCCCCAGCGTACCTTTTATCCGTTGAGCGATGGCCCTTCCACTCGGGACCACCGGATCACTATGGCCGACTTTCGTCTCTGCTCGACTTGTCAGTCTTGCAGTCAGGCTGGCTTCTGCCATTGCACTCAACGAGCGATTTCCGACCGCTCTGAGCCAACCTTCGCGCGCCTCCGTTACTCTTTGGGAGGCGACCGCCCCAGTCAAACTACCCACCACGCAGGGTCCCGGACCCGGATAACGGGCCGCGGTTAGACATCAAGAGTGCGAAGGGTGGTATCTCAAGGATGGCTCCACCGGAACTGGCGTCCCGGTTTCAATGCCTACCACCTATCCTGCACATCACAATCCTGATGCCAGTGCGAAGCTATAGTAAAGGTGCATGGGGTCTTTCCGTCTAACCGCGGGAAGTCTGCATCTTCACAGACAATTCAATTTCGCTGAGTCCACATTTGAGACAGCGGGGAAGTCGTTACGCCATTCGTGCAGGTCGGAACTTACCCGACAAGGAATTTCGCTACCTTAGGACCGTTATAGTTACGGCCGCCGTTTACCGGGGCTTCAATTCAAGGCTTGCACCTCTCCTTTTAACCTTCCGGCACCGGGCAGGCGTCAGACCCTATACGTCGCCTTACGGCTTCGCAGAGCCCTGTGTTTTTAGTAAACAGTCGCCACCCCCTGGTTTGTGCCCCCAGCCACTGCTTGCGCAGCAACCGGGCCTCCTTCTCGCGAACTTACGGAGGTATTTTGCCGAGTTCCTTAAATGTGGTTCTCTCAAGCGCCTTGGTATTCTCTACCAGTCCACCTGTGTCGGTTTAGGGTACGGTCTTGTGGAGGGCTATTTCCAGGAACCGCTCACCAGCCCTTCCAATCCGATAAGGAAGAACTAGCTCTGCGATCCGTCACCATCTCCTGGCCCAGGAATATTAACCTGGTTCCCATCGACTACGCCTTTCGGCCTCGCCTTAGGGGCCGGCTTACCCTGCTCAGA
>NZ_KQ955209.1:193310-432991 GCF_001546115.1 Paracoccus aminovorans | reverse complement strand
TAATTCCGAACAACGCTAGCCCCCTCCGTATTACCGCGGCTGCTGGCACGGAGTTAGCCGGGGCTTCTTCTGCTGGTACCGTCATTATCTTCCCAGCTGAAAGAGCTTTACAACCCTAAGGCCTTCATCACTCACGCGGCATGGCTAGATCAGGGTTGCCCCCATTGTCTAAGATTCCCCACTGCTGCCTCCCGTAGGAGTCTGGGCCGTGTCTCAGTCCCAGTGTGGCTGATCATCCTCTCAAACCAGCTATGGATCGTAGGCTTGGTAGGCCATTACCCCACCAACTACCTAATCCAACGCGGGCCGATCCTTCTCCGATAAATCTTTCCCCCAAGGGGCGTATACGGTATTACTCCCAGTTTCCCAGGGCTATTCCGTAGAGAAGGGCACGTTCCCACGCGTTACTCACCCGTCCGCCGCTAACCCCGAAGGGTTCGCTCGACTTGCATGTGTTAGGCCTGCCGCCAGCGTTCGTTCTGAGCCAGGATCAAACTCTCAAGTTGAAACGGCATGAGCCGTATCCTTGACGTAAGAACCTTGCACATCTGTCTCCTGCGCCTAGCAGGAGATCATCTCTGCTTGTCGTTCCACTTCCGTGAACCGTCAAACAGTGAAGCTGACACTCTCATCATCGGTTACCCTAGAGAGCCGATATGCAAACTTCCCAGTCGAAAACGACCAGACCGCCCGCATATCCCTTCATTCATACAGCAATGTCAAAAAGCAAAGGAAACAAAACAACCCAAACCGCGCCACTTCCTTACTGGCGCCGTCCAAGCCATCAAGTCCCAGATTGTCTCGGTTCCGCTCCCGCTTCCCCGTCCCGTCCGACGCTGCCGTCGTTCGGTGAGCGGGTATTTAGGCCGCGGCACAAACACCCGCAAGAGGGAAAGTGACGGAACCATGAAATTTTCCAGCAAACATATGAAACAGAAAGGAAAATTCAGGAAAGGATTTGTTCCGCCGCGGAACATCTGCCCGCCCGACACGGGGTCCTCATCGCCCCCTGCCCGCCCGGAACCCCAGCAAACGCCGGGGGAATCGCCAGGCCCGCCGATTCCGACACGGGAATCGGCGGGCCGCGGAATCACAGCCCGCGCGCGATCACCATGCGCTGCACCTCGCTGGTGCCCTCGTAGATCTGGCAGACCCGCACGTCGCGATAGATGCGCTCGACCGGGTAATCGGCCAGGTAGCCATAGCCGCCATGGATCTGGATCGCGGCCGAGCAGACCTTTTCGGCCATTTCCGAGGCGAAGAGCTTGGCCATCGAGGCCTCGCGCAGGCAGGGCTTGCCCGCCTCGCGCAGGCTCGCCGCGCGCAGCACCATCAGCCGGGCCGCGTCGATCTGCGTCGCCATGTCGGCCAGCTTGAAGGCCACCGCCTGGTGCTCGGCAATCGGCCGGCCGAAGGTCACCCGCTCGCGCGCATAGGCCAGCGCCGCCTCATAGGCGCCGCGCGCCATGCCGACCGCCTGCGCCGCGATGCCGATTCGCCCGCCTTCCAGGTTCGACAGCGCGATCCTGTAGCCCTCGCCCTCGGCGCCGAGCCGGTTCTCGGCCGGCACCCGCATGGCCGAGAACGCCAGCGCGCAGGTGTCCGAGCTGTGCTGCCCCAGTTTGTGCTCGACCGAGACCACCTGATAGCCCGGCGTCCCGGTCGGCACGATGAAGGCGGAGATGCCCTTCTTGCCGGCCTCGGGATCGGTCACCGCGAAGACGATCACCACCTTGCCGTTCTTGCCGGAGGTGATGAACTGCTTGGCGCCATCGATGACGTAATCCTCGCCCTCGCGCCGCGCCCGCGTCTTCAGCGCCGAGGCATCCGACCCCGCCCCAGGCTCGGTCAGGGCAAAGCCCCCGATCCATTCGCCGCTGGCCATCCTGGGCAGGAACCGTTCCTTTTGCGCATCCGTGCCGAAGCGCAGAATCGGCACGCAGCCGACGGAACTATGCACCGACATGATGGTCGAGCACGCCCCGTCCGCCGCGGCGATCTCCTCCAGCGCCAGGGCATAGGCCACCATGCCGGTTTCCGAGCCGCCATGCGCCTCGGGCACCAGCATGCCCAGGAAACCCAGGGCCCCCATCTCGGTCAGCTCCTCGCGCGGGAACTGATGCGCGCGGTCGCGGGCGGCGGCGCCGGGCGCCAGCCGCTCTTGCGCGAAATCGCGGGCGGCGTCGCGGATCGCCTCCTGTTCCTCGGTCAGGATCATGGCAGCACCTCCACCGCCATGGCCGTCGCCTCGCCGCCGCCGATGCAGAGCGTGGCGATGCCGCGCCCGCCGCCCTGCGCCTGCAAGGCGGCCAGCAGCGTCACCAGCACCCGCGCGCCCGAGGCGCCGATGGGATGGCCCAGCGCGCAGGCGCCGCCGTTCACGTTCACCACGTCATGCGCCAGGCCCAGATCGCGCATCGCCGCCATGGCGACCACGGCGAAAGCCTCGTTGACCTCGAACAGGTCGTAATCGCCCAGATCCGTGCCGGTCCGCTCCAGCAGCCGGCGCACCGCACCGATGGGCGCGGTCGGGAACAGGTTCGGCTTGTCGGCGAATGTCGCGTGGCCGATGATCCGCGCCCGCGGGGTCAGCCCGCGCCGCTCGGCCTGCGACTGACGCATCAGCACCAGCGCCGCCGCCCCGTCCGAGATCGAGCTGCTGTTCGCCGCCGTCACCGTGCCGTCCTTGCGGAACGCCGGCCTCAGGCCGGGAATCTTGTCGAGCCGCGCCTTGCCCGGCTGTTCGTCGATCGCGACCAGCGTGTCGCCGCCGCGCCCCTTGACCGTCACCGGCGCGATTTCCGCCGCGAAACGCCCCTCGGCGATCGCCTTCTGCGCCCGGGTCAGCGAGCTGATCGCGAATTCGTCCTGCGCCTCGCGGGTGAACTGATAGGCCTCGGCGCAATCCTCGGCAAAGGTGCCCATCAGCCGGCCCTTGTCATAGGCATCCTCGAGCCCGTCCAGGAACATGTGGTCCAGCACCTGGCCATGCCCCATGCGATAGCCGCCGCGCGCTTTGGGCAGCAGATAGGGCGCGTTCGACATGCTCTCCATGCCCCCCGCGACCACGACATCGGCCGAGCCCGCCAGCAGCAGGTCATGGCCCAGCATCGCGGCCTTCATGCCGGATCCGCACATCTTGTTGACGGTGGTGGCCCCGGCCCCCAGCGGCAGGCCCGCGCCCAAGCCCGCCTGGCGCGCCGGCGCCTGGCCCTGGCCGGCGGGCAACACGCAGCCCATGATGATCTCGTCCACCGCCTGCGGGTCGAGCCCGGCCAGGGCAGCCCGGATCGCGGTCGCGCCCAGCGCGGCGGCCTCGACCCCGGCGAAATCGCCCTGGAAGCCGCCCATCGGCGTGCGGGCCGCGCCGGTGATGACAATCGGATCGCTGCTCATTGTCGGATCTCCTGATTTCGGGGCGCCATCACTTCGGCGCCATGCGCAGCGCGCCATCCAGCCGGATGACCTCGCCATTCAGATAGGCATTCTCGACGATATGGCGCACCAGCGCCGCATATTCGCCCGGATCCCCCAGCCGCGAGGGGAAAGGCACCGTGCCGCCCAAGGACTCCTGCACCTCTTGCGGCAGCCCGGCCATCATCGGCGTGGCAAAGATGCCGGGCGCGATGGTGACGACGCGGATGCCGTGCCGCGCCAGCTCGCGCGCGGCGGGCAGGGTCAGCGCCGCGACACCGCCCTTCGAGGCGGCATAGGCCGCCTGCCCGATCTGCCCGTCATAGGCGGCAACCGAGGCGGTGTTCACCACCACCCCGCGCTCGCCCCCGGCATTCGGCGCATTCTTGGCCATGGCATCGGCCGCCAGCCGCAGCATGTTGAAGGTGCCGACCAGGTTGATCTGGATGGCGCGGGCAAAGCTCTCCAGCCGGTGCGGCCCGTCGCGGCCGACGATCTTCTCGCCCGGCGCCACGCCGGCGCAGTTCACCGCCACGTCGATGCGGCCGAAATCCGCGACCGCCGCCGCCACCGCCGCCGCGCCGTCCTCGGCGCTGGTCACGTCGCAGCGCAGGAAGCGCGCCGCCGCGCCCAGTTCCGCCGCGACCGCTTCGCCGGCCTCGGCATTCACGTCCAGCACCGCGACCCGCGCGCCGGCGCCGGCCGCCATCCGCGCCACCGCCGCCCCCAGGCCCGAGCCCGCGCCGCTGACCAGAAACACCTTGTCCCGAATATCCATGTCTTACGCCTTCGCCTGTTTCTCGACTTCCGCCCTGCGCAGGATGAAGCGCTGGATCTTGCCCGAGGGCGTCTTCGGCAGCTCGCTCACGAAATCCAGCAGTTTCGGCCAGGCATGGGCCGAAAGCCGGCGCTTGACATGGCCCTGCAATTCCTCGCGCAGCGCATCCGTCCCCTCGACCCCGTTCGCCAGGATGACGAAGGCTTTCACGATCTCGGTCCGCTCGGGGTCGGGCACGCCGACCACCGCCGCCTCGATCACCGCCGGATGCTCGATCAGCGCGCTTTCCACGTCGAAGGGCCCGATGCGATAGCCCGAGCTTGTGATCACGTCATCCGCCCGGCCGATGAAGCTGACCGAGCCGTCGGGCTCGAATTCGACGGAATCGCCGGTGGAATAATAGCGCCCCGCCAGTTTCGGCTGGTTCAGATAGCCGGAAAACCACATCAGCGGCGATTGCTCCAGGTCGATGGCCAGCACGCCGGGCTGGTTCGGCCCCAGCTCGCGCCCCGCCTCGTCCAGCACCACCACGCGATAGCCGGGCATGGCCAGCCCGGCCGAGCCCGGACGCACCGGATGCTCCAGCCCGTGGTGGTTGTTCACGCACATGCCCATCTCGGTCTGGCCGTAATGGTCATGGATCGGCACCGCCAGATGCTCGGCGAACCAGCGCATGATCTCGGGGTTCAGCGGCTCGCCGGCGGAACTGACCACGCGCAACCGGCCCTTGACCGCGGCGGCCGCCTCCGGCCCGGCCGCGATCAGCATCCGGTAAGCGGTGGGCGAGCCGGCCAGGTTCGTCACCCCCAGCCGCGCGATCAGCCCATAGGTCGACTCCGGCGTGAACCCGCCCTCGTAAAGGATCGTCGCCTGCCCCAGCAGCAAGGGGCCGGTCAGCGCATAATAAAGCCCATAGGCCCAGCCCGGATCGGCGATGTTCCAGAACACGTCGCCCTCGCGCAGGTCCACCGCCTCGCGCATATAGGCGCCAAAGGCCAGGAGCGCCCGCAGCGGCACCGGCACCCCCTTGGGCAGGCCGGTCGTCCCCGAGGTCGACATCATCATGAACAGATCGTCGCCCCGCCGCATCACCGGCTCGAACCGGTCCGAGGCCGCGTCGAGCCCGGCGCGGAAATCCACGTCGCTCGCCGGCACCGCCTCGCCCACCGTGGCGACCAGCGGATGGTCGGGGATCTCGTCCAGCTTCGGCCGCTGGGCGGAATTCGTCACCACCAGCCTGGCGCCGCTGGTCGCCAGCCGGTGCTCGATCGCCTTGGGCCCGAAGGCGGTGAACAGCGGCTGATAGACCGCCCCCAGCCGCCAGGCGCCCAGCACAACCGCGACCAGCTCGACCGTGCGCGGCAAAAGCCCGGCCACCACGTCGCCCGGCTTGACGCCCTTGTCGCGAAACAGGTTCGCAGCCCGCGCCGACAGGTCGCGCAGCTCCTCGAACGTATAGTCCCGCAACGCGCCTTCGGCCAAGACGCAGCGCAGCGCCACCCGTCCCGCACCGCAATGCCGGTCGCAGCATTCGACGCAAGCATTCAGCCCGCCTTGCAGATCGCCCTGCAAGCCGTCCATCGCCGCCGCGATGCTGAACCGCGCCACGGCCTGCTCATAACCCGGCCGCGACCGGGCGAGATCCTTCGCCATCATGTGTTTCTCCCACTCACCGCCCAACCCAAGCTTGGCGCGGCTCCTCCGAGTTCCCGGCCAGCTTAGCGCGCTCGGCATTGCAAACAATGTCATTCCCGGCCAGATTATCTGATCGGTTTTGCAAGATGGACCGCCCGTGGAACGCCGCATGATCTCGCCCGGCTTCGTCGAGGACGCGCTGGGTTGCCTCTATCGCCGCCGCATCGATCCGGGGCCGCTCCTGGCCGCGGCCGGCATCCACGACCGCGGCCAGCCGGTCTCGAATGTGCAATACGGCCGGCTCTGGCTTGCCATCGCCGATGCGGTCGGCGACGAGTTCTTCGCCGAGGGCGCGCGGCCGATGCGCCCGGGCAGCTTCAAGCTCCTGTGCCAGGCGACGGTCCATGCCGGCACGCTGGAAAACGCCCTGCGCCGGGCGCTGAGCTTCCTTGCCGTGCTGCTCGACGACCCGACGGGCGCGCTGGCCGTGCAGGACGGCATGGCCGAGATCCGCCTGACCGACCGCGCCGCCCCCCGCCGCGCCTTCGCCTATCGCACCTATTGGCTGATCCTGCTCGGGCTGATGTGCTGGCTGATCGGCCGGCGCATCCCGCTGATGCGGGTCGATTTCGCCTGCGCCGCGCCCGAGGATCGCGGCGACTACCTGCAGTTCTTCGGCGCGCCGGTGCATTTCGACCAGCCCGCCAGCCGGCTGCGCTTTGCCGCGAGCTACCTGTCCTTGCCGATCATCCGCCAGGAAAGGGCGCTGCAAGGCTTCCTGCGCGGCGCGCCGGCCAATATCCTGATCCGCTATCGCCACGACCAGGGGCTGACGGCCCGCATCCGCGCCCGCTTGCAGGCGACGCCCGCCGCCGACTGGCCCGATTTCAACCGCCTCGCCGCCGATCTGCGCCTGTCGCCCGCCACCCTGCGCCGCCGCTTGCGCGCCGAGGGCCAGGGCTACGGCGCCATCCGGGCCGAGATCCGCCTGCGCGCCGCCCGCCAGCTGTTGCGCGACACGCCCCTCAGCGTGGCCGAGATCGCGCATCGGCTGGGCTACGGCGAACCCAGCGCCTTCCACCGCGCCTTCCTGAAACAGGCCGGCATCCCGCCCGGCGCCTTCCGCCGGCTCAGCCCGCCAGCACCCACAGCCGAAAGCGCCGCGCCCCGGTGATCTCGCGCGCAAGGCCCAGCGATTGCAGCCGAAGCAGCAGCCGCTCGGCGGTGTCGCGGCTGATGCCGGCCAGCCCCTCCAGCATCGAAGCACTCAGGATCGGATGCGCCGCCAGCGCCGCGACGACGCGCGCGGGGTTCTCGCCCTTGATCCGCGCCACGGCGGCCAGCGCCCGCGCCTGCCAGTCGGCGACCCGCACCAGCTCCTGCCGCGCCTCGACCAGCCCCGCCGTCACCGCCGCCAGGTGCCGCCCCATGCGCTCGGGTACCGGGCCGCCGTCGACCCAGACCCCGCGCCCGTGCCGGCCGAAGGGCACGAAGCGCAGCGCCTCGCAGCCCGCCGCCATGTCGCGCGCGGTCCAGACCGCCGGCTCGGCCAGCACCTCGGGCGCCGACAGCCCGCAGATGCGCCAGGCCATACGCAGCGCCGGCCCCCGCGCCAGCGGCGCCACCGCAGCCAACCCCGCCGCCATGTCGTGGAACTCCGCCGCCGCCGCATCGAAACTGCCGCCCGTGGGCCGCGTCGCCAGCATCTCGTCCAGCCCCGAGACCTCGGCCCGATGCAGCCCCAAAAAGCCGCGCAGGTCGGCCGGATTGCCCTGCCCCTCCAGCCGCCGCAAGCCCCAGCGCGCCAGCCGCATCGCCTCCAGGTCGGCGCCGGCCCGCGCCTCCATAAGATCGCGGCCGATCTCCTCGCGCTGCAAGGGCGTGCCCTGCGCCCAGAGCATCGCCTCAAGCTCGATCAGCGCCAGCCGGGTCACGGCACCCGCCCGCGCCTCGGCCGGCAGCGCCGCCAGCATGCCGTCCAGCCGCCCCAGCGCCAGGCTCGCGCGCGCCAGCGCCTCGGCCAGCCCCGCCTGCGCCGCGCCCCAGGCAGCCGCGTTGAAAAGCTGACCAGGGGCCGCTTTGCCGTGATAGGATGGGTCAGGATCGGACGGCACGCCTGCTGCCTCGCAATGCTTCATATCCGCAGAATAAGCCGATCCCGCGGATGACCGGAAGCCCTCATTCAGCTGTCGGGGCAGATCACCGCCACGCCGGGGAAATAGCTCTGGTAGCGGCCCCGATCCCGGGTCAGCAGCCGATAGCCCCGGATCGCGGCATGGGCGCCGATATAGAAGTCGGGCAGCGGCGCCTGCCGGCTGCCGCCGCGCCGACGATAGGCCAGATAGGCCTTGCCGGCAAGGAAAGCCGCCGGCCAAGGCAGCGGCTCGCGGTGGAACACGTCCTCGGGCAGCACGGCGTCCAGCGTCTCGATGCGGCTATGCGCGACCGAGACCTCGGCATAGATCAGCGGGTTGATGACCAGCCGCGCGCCCTGCCCCAGCATCGACAGCATCCGCGCCGACCAGCCGCCCCAGCGCGGATCGTCGGTCGCAACGTCGATCAGGATATTCGCATCCACCAGGACCGGGGTCATTCCCGGGTCAGCGCCATGATCTGGTCGGTGGACAGCCCGGTGTCGGCGCTGCCGCGCAATCCGGCCAGCGCCGTCTCCAGCCGGCGGCCGCGGCTGTCGCCCGCGCTATCGGCAGCGACCACGCGCACCACGCCATCGTCGCCGATCAGGAATTCGACCTCGGTCCCGGGCTGGAAGCCGGCGAAATCGCGGACTTCCTGCGGGATGGTAACCTGGCCCTTGATGGTGATGCGCATGGCGATTCTCCTTGGTATTACCGCCAGTATTACCACGCGCATTCCCGCCTCGCAAGCTTCCCGCGGGGAAGACGGCGCGGCCTTCCCCGTGGGGAAGGCCCGCCAAGCATGGCTAGTCGAGGCTCTCCAACATGGCGCGCACTGCCGCCTCCAGCCGCCGCCGGTCCACGGCGGTGAAGTCGCGCGGCAGCCGGATCTCCAGCCGGCCGTTTGCGGCGGTGCATTTCGCGCTGCCCTGCGGCCGCTCGATCTGGAAGGTGGTGCGCGCCTTCCCCGCGGGGACGGTCGGGGCATGGGCGCGCGGCGCGGGCTTGGCCGCATCCTCGTCGCCGCCCTGCCCCGCATAGCGGCGCAGGATCTCCAGCTCGTCCTTGATGCTGCGCGTGTCCCAGTCCTTCAGCTCGGCCCGGATCGCCGCCGCCGTGCCCGGCACCTCGTCCAGCCGCTGCGACAGCGCCAGCCCCAGCGCGCGCGGGATCTCGGGCGCATACATCAGCGTCTCGCCCAGGCTTTCCATCAGCCGGATGAAGCTGCGGATATAGCTGCGCTTCTGATAGCCGGCCGACTTGAACAGGATCGCCACCGCCTTTTCCGGGTCGTGCTCCTCGGTCATCGGGTCCATGGCGTAATGCAGGGCCAGCTGCGCCATCTCGGCAAACGAGATGTCCTTGCGCACCAGGTTCTCGTCGACCATGCGGCGATAGAGGCTCTCCAGCTCGTCGCCCCGCGCCGCGATCCCGGCCGGGATCCGGCCCCAGGCCTCGGCATCGCCGGTCTCCTCCAGCAGCTGGCGATAGGCCGACAGCCGGCGCCAGCCCTGGATCAGCTCATAGCGGCCGTCGCCCGCCGGCTCGACCCGGATCGGGTTCGACAACCCGATGTCGCGGATCGACTCGACCAGTTCGGCCAGCTCGTAATCGGCACCCGGCGCGCGGTCGCGGATCAGCTTGCGGGTGTCGATCGCGTCCAGCGGGATCATGTCGGTGATCAGCCCGGCGCGTTTCAGCCGCACATGCTCCTGCGCCAGGGCGTCGTTCTCGGCCCGGATCTGCGCCTCCAGCCGGGCACGGTCGCGCGTCGACTCGGCGGTTTCGTTGATCGCGGTCGCCATCGGACCGCGGCGCTGCTCGCGCTCATCCTTCCCCGCGGGGAAGTCGGCGGGCGGTTCCGCCGCCGGCTCGTCCGGCATGTCGATTTCAAAGACGCGACGCTTGCGGCTCATGCCTCACCCTCCAGCTTGTCCCAGGCCGCGACCAGGCGCGTCCGGAATTCCTCATAGGCCTGGTCGAAGGTGGCGCGCGCCCGGCGCCAGGTGCCGCGCGTCATCTCGCGATAGTCGATCTCGTAGATCGAGGACAGGAAGCGGCCCGACTGCTCCACCGCCCGGGTCAGCTCGATCGGATGCTCGGCCATATGCTCGCCGAACACCTGCTTGAAGGCGCCGAACATCGCCTGGTGCAGCTCGTTCGAGGGCTCATAGCGCGTCATCAGGAAACGGATGTCGGCAAAGGCCTTGGGCAGCTTGATCTTCCCCGTGGGGAAGTTGTCGAAGCCATGCGCCAGGTCCTCCAGCGCCTCGGACAACTGGCCGATGAAGCTGGTGGTTGAGTCGTATTCCCAATAGCCGGGCCCCGAGGGGATATAGAGCATGTCGGCGGCAAAGACCGCGTTCATCGACTGGTAACCGATGGCCGGCGGGCAATCGAACAGGATCAGGTCATAGGCATCGTCCGCCAGGCTATCCAGGAAGCGCGACACCGCGCCGAAGAAGGTCCATTCCGGATTCAGGTGCCGGTATTGCGCGCTGGCGAACTCGACGAAGGCGGCATTGGCGCAGCTGGGGATGATGTCGATGGTGGACCAGGCGGTCGGCTTGATGAAATCGGCCGGGCGCAGGCTGCCCAGGCCCATGGCGCGGATCGAGGTCGGCAGCTTGCGGCGGGGCAGGGCGGTCCCCGACTCGGCGCCGGCGGCGGCATTGTTCATGCGGTCCGTCTCGCGCTCCAGGTCGCGGGCCATGATGCCCCAGACGGTGTGGTCCTCGCCGACGTCGGTCAGGCCCATGGAATGGCTCAGCGTCGCCTGCGGGTCGAAGTCCACCAGCAGCACGCGATAGCCGTCCAGCGCCGCGGCATGGGCGAAATGCAGCGCCACCGTGGACTTGCCGGCGCCGCCCTTGAAGTTGGCGATGGCGGCGCGAAAGGCGCGCTTGCCCTCCGGGCGATAGGGCATCAGCGTCTTGCGGTTGATCCGCACCCGCCGGCGCAGCTCGTTGATCTCGTCAAGCGAGAACCAGCGCTGGCGGCCGTCCTCCTCGACTTCCCCGAGGGGAAGGTTCGGGTCCGCAGCTAGCTTGCCGCGAAAGGTCGACTGGTTGATGCGAAAGATCAGCTCGGCCACCTCCCAGCTCGAGAACCGCCGCAGGGTCTTCTCATTGGCCGGGCTGAAGGTCTGGCGCCGGATCCAGCCCTGCATCTTCAGCGATTGCGCCTGCAGCTTGGCGAGGTCTTCATGCGTATACATAGGATGCCTGTATTTATTAGGACGCAGATTTCGTTCCAATCCGCTTTTACGCCGGATTTGCGCTTTTGGCAAAAGTCGTTTTAACTGAAAGCGTCAAAGCTCGGAAAACCCGCGATTTCCAGCCCCTGCCGGCCGAATCGCCCAAGCCTCCGGCGCCGCGCAGCACGCCGATCCCGCGGACGAAAAGGGGGACACATCGTCCGCTTCGCCGCCCGATTGGGGGACAAAAGCCCCATATAAGGGGACGCCCAGCGAGTCCCCCTATACCGTTGATACCGTTTTTTCTTTGATGATCGGGGCTGCAATATCGCTCTGCCGGCAAAGCGCTTGACAGAATCGGGAAACAGGACGCAAATGAGCTCCAGATGGCGAAAAGCGTTTCAGACGGCAGCAGATCGTCGACGCCATCCCGGGGTCACCGTCAAAAGGCGGGGCCTCTTCGAGCAGTGAATGAAGGCATCCGGCGCCAGCCGGGGACAGGACGATCCATGCAGGTGATCCGCGCCGTCGGTCGGGAGGCCGCGGCCAAGAAATATGATTTGCTCAGCGCGATGATGGCGCATGGGCTCGCCGGCGACAAGCATCGCCAGCGGCTGATCCTGCGCCTGATGGCCCTCATCACCACCCGCTACAACTGGCAGCGCGACGAGCTGACCATCGGCCAGCGCGAGATCGCCCGGCTGTGGTGCGTCGACGAACGCACGGTGAAACGCGAAATGGCCAAGCTGCGCGCCCTCGGCTGGCTCGAGATCAAGCAGCAGGGCGCGCGCGGCCGCGTCTCGGTGCTGGGGCTGAACCTCGACCGCATCCTGCTGGACACCAAGCCGGAATGGGCCAATATCGGTCCCGATTTCGTCGCTCGCATCGGCGGCGAGAGCGCGCCTTCCGCCAGCAATGTCGTGCCGCTGCACCGCGCCGAGCCCGCCCTGCCGGTCGAGCCCGGCAGCCTCTGGGGCGAGGCCCGGGCGCGGCTCGCCGAAGAGGACCGCGCGCTGTTCGACGCCTGGTTCGCCGGCCTGGCCGAGGCGGGCGTCGCCGGCGATTGCCTGACGCTGTTCGCTCCTAGCCGGTTTCACGCCAGCTATGTCGAGACGCATCTGATCGAGCGGCTGCGCATTGCCGTGCGCCGCTGCGACGGCCGCATCGCCAAGGTGCGCGTGCTGGGGCCGTGAGCCGCTCAGGCCTCGTCCAGCCGCCAGCGGCCCAGGGGCAGGTGCGTGGTCAGGCCCTGCAGGCTGTCGATCAGCACCAATTCGTCGACATGCCAATGGATCGGCGGCACCAGCCGCAGCGATTCCGGCAGCGCCCGGCCATAGGCGGCGGTGACATGGGGGGTGACATACATTGCCGGCAAGGGCCAGCCGGAGGGCGCAAAGCGGCGGCGGATGGCACGGGCCAGCGCGTTCGGCGTCGCCTCCTGGCCCCGGGTGGTAAAGACCAGCGGCCGGCGCCGCGCCGCGCGGTTGCCGAAATTGGCGATGCGGTCGAAGGTGATGTCGAAGGCGGGAAAGCGGAAATCCTGCATCGGCCGGTTCAGGAACCCGGCCAGCGCCGCATCGACGATCTCGGCCTCGGCGACCATCTGGATGGTCATGTGCAGCACCCGGTGCCGCAAGGGCGCGGAAAAGCCGCCAAGACGCCAGACCTCGGCCATGCGCGCCGCCACCGGCTCGGGCGGCACGGCGGCGAAGAAGATCTTGTGCGCGGGACCGGCCTGCGGAAGGGGCTGCGACTTGTCCATGAACATGGCGATTCCTCTCTGGCTGGCCTTCAATATTAGAACATAACCAGAACAAACGCTAGCACTGCGCCGTGCCTTTCTTTCTTGTCCAAATATCCCGGGGGTCCGGGGGCAGCGCCCCCGGCCGCGCGCGTGCCGTCGGGAATCACGCTTCCGTCGACTGCCAATGCGCGCATTTCGCGGTCTGGCCCAGGCCCGGGTTCAGGCTGTTCGTCGGGTCGAGCCGGCGATAGAAATCCGCGAGCGCAGGCTTGGCCCGGTAGAGATGGCCGACATTGTGTTCGGCCGGGTATTCGGCGCCGCGCGCGTCCAGCAGCCGCCACATCGCATGCTCGACCGCCAGGCAGTCCTCGCCCTTCTTCACCGCGTAATCCTGGTGGAAGACGTGGCAGAAGAAATGCCCGTAATACAGCTTCCTGGCGAGCTTCGCGTCCAGTTCGGGCGGCAGCCGTTCCAGCCAGTCGCGGCTGTTGCGGGGCAGGGCGATGTCCAGCGCCACGATATCCTCGACCTCGCGGGCATGGATGGCGCGGTAGCGCACCGCGGCGCCGGCCACGGCGAAACGGTGCAGGAAGGCGGCCCGGCCCTCGTCGGCCGTGCATTCGAACATGGCGCCGCTGGCCGAGGGGAAGACCGCGCCAAGATGGTCGCGCGCCTCGGCGATGCCGGCGCCGCCCATGCGCAAGAGCAGGTGATGCTCGTAGCGGTCGCGAAAGTGGTTCATCCGCGCCGGCAGGTGCTGCGGCATCAGCGCCGCGATGCCCTGCGCCAGCCGGTCCGACAGCGTGCTGCCCAGGCCCAGCCGCTCGGTCAGCGCGTCGATCCGCGCCTTGGCGGCGAAAAGCGCGGGCATGCGGTCGGTGCCGGCATGGCGGATGAACAGGAAGGTGTCCTTGCCGTATTTCGCCGCGATATCATAGGCATCGCGGTGGATGTATTCGCCGGCGATCGGCAGGTTGGCGAAATGCGCCAGCATGTGGCGGCGCAGCGCGGTCAGCTCGCCCGGGTCGTTGCTGCCGATATAGAAGACGGCGCTGTCCGTCTCGGCCGCGAATGTATCCAGCCGCACGGCAAAGACCGCGAGCTTGCCGGCGCAGCCGGCGCTTTCGCGCAACCGGCGCGGATCGGCGTTGAAGCGGGCCGGGGTCGGGGCCGCGATGTCGCGGACATGCTCGGCATAGTCGCGGTCCGAGGCCCAGGCCTCGGTCGGCGCGGGCCGGGGCAGGTCGCCCGATTCGACGCGGGACAGGATCTGTTCCGGCGTGTCGCCCAGGTCGAGGCCCAGGTGGTTGACCAGCGCGACCGAGCCGTCGGCGCGCACCTCGGCATAAAGCGTCAGTTCGGTATAGGCCGGGCCGCGCTGGATCAGGGCGCCGCCGGAATTGTTGCAGATGCCGCCCAGCACCGAGGCGCCGATGCAGCTGGAGCCGATGACCGAATGCGGCTCGCGTCCCAGCGGGCGCAGGCGCTTTTCCAGCGCGTCGAGCGTGGCGCCGGGCAGGCACAGCACCTGCGCGCCACCGTCGATCAGGTGGATGCCCTTCAGCCGCATGACCGAGATCAGCACGATCTCGCGGTCGTAATCGTCGCCCCAGGGGGTCGAGCCGCCGGTCAGCCCGGTATTCGCGGCCTGCAGGATCACCGCCCGGCCGGCGGCGACGGCGGCGTTGAGCACGCGCCACATCTCGACCAGCGAGCCCGGGCGCACCACGCAGGCGACCGGCCCGCCGCCATAGCGGAAGCCGCGGGTGAAGCGGCGTGTGGCGCGGGCCGCGGTCAGCACATGCGCCGGCCCGACGATCTGGCGCAGCCGCTCCAGCAGGGCGGCGCGCGCGGTGTGGACGGGTGCGGTCATGGGTCTGGCTCCGGGTCGTCGCCGGTTCGTGGTAAAATCAATTGACCAGCGCCGTCAATCGGGAAAACCGATTGCACCGCGGCCGATGCCGCGGCTAGTTTGTCCTGCCGGCGCGGGGCCGGGGCAGGGGGCGCGGCATGGGCGACGAGAACCGGACGGCGGCCGAGGCTACGGCGCGCCATATCGAGGACCTGATCCTCGAAGGCTCGCTGCGGCCGGGCGATCCGCTGCTGGCCGAGCGCGAACTGGCGCTGCGGCTCAAGGTCTCGCGCCCGACGCTGCGCCAGGGGCTGAAGCTGCTGGAGCAGCGCGGCCTCTTGGTCGCGGAGGCCGGCGGCGGGCGGCGGGTGGCGCCGCTTGCGACCAGCTTCACCGATCCGCTGGTGGCGCTGATGGCCTCGCGCGCCGAGGTGGTCGAGGATTACCTGGAACTGCGCGCCACGCTGGAGGGCATGGCGGCGGGCCTGGCCGCGCGCCGCGCCAGCGACCTGGACCGCGAGACCCTGGCCGGCTGCATGCGGCGCATCGAGGCCGCCCACGATGCCGCCGACCCGCACGCCGAGGCCGAGGCGGACGTCGATCTGCATGTCGCGCTTTACGAGGCCAGCCACAATGTCGTGCTGCTGCAGATCATGCGGGCGCTGTCGGGCATGCTGCGTCGCGGCGTGTTCCACAACCGCGACACGCTCTATGCCCGGCCCGAGGTGCGCGAGGTGCTGCGGCGCCAGCACCGCGCCATCCATGACGGCGTGATGGCGCGCGACCCGCTGGCGGCCTCGGCCGCGGCCGAGGCGCATATGCGCTATACCCGCCAGGCGCTGGCCGAGATCGCCGCCGCCGAGGCGCGGCTGGATGTGTCGCTGCGCCGGATCGAGGGCGGCAGCCTGACCCCGCGCTGAGCCGCTTTGCCGGGCGCCGCTTCCATGCCATGATGGCCCTGCAATCAGGGAGGGAACGCGGATGGACAGGCTCGACGCCCGGCTCGATGCGCTCGAAGGCCGGCTGATCGCGCATCGCCGGCTGCTGGCGCAGCTTCTGGCGCTGTCGCCGCCGGGCTTGCGCGCGGCGCTGCTGGAATGGCTGGAGGATCGCGAGATCATGCCGGACGGGCAGGAAGACCCCGGCGCGCTGGACCCCGAGGGCGCGGCGCTGGAGCTGGCGCTGTCGGACGAGATGCGGCTGATCCATGGCGCCCTGACCACCGCGCAGGAGACGAGCGGGCAGGAGACAAAAACATATTAACTTTTCGCCTCGCATCGCGTATTGCGGCGAACGTTACCGCTAACATGCCGGCTGGCCGGCGCGGTGACGCAAGGGATTTTGCTTGGGAGGAGATTTGATGAACGCGGTTGAACCCGTCTATGGCACCCCGGTGCTGCTCATGATCGCGGCGGGCGCGGTCCTGCTGCTGCTGGTTCTGATCATGCGCTTCCGGCTGCATGCCTTCGTGGCGCTGGTGCTGGTCAGCCTGATTACCGCCATGATCGCCGGCATCCCGATGGGCAAGGTCATTCCGACGCTGCTCGAGGGCTTCGGCTCGACGCTGGCGACGGTGGCGCTGCTCGTGGGCTTCGGCGCCATGATCGGCCGGCTGCTGGAGGTCACCGGCGGCGCGCAGGTGCTGGCCGACCGGCTGATCAACCAGTTCGGCGCCGAGCGCGCGCCGCTGGCCCTGGGCGTGGCCTCGCTGCTGTTCGGCTTTCCGATCTTCTTCGACGCCGGGCTGGTGGTGATGCTGCCGATCATCTTCAGCGTGGCGCTGCGCTTCGGCGGCTCGGTGCTGCTTTACGCGCTGCCGGCGGCCGGGGCCTTCGCGGTCATGCATGCCTTGGTGCCGCCGCATCCCGGCCCGGTCGCGGCCGGCGACCTGCTGGGCGCCGATATCGGGCTTTTGCTGGTCGTCGGGCTGGTGGTGGCGATCCCGACCTGGTTCCTGGGCAGCTATCTGTTCAGCAAATGGGCCGGGCACCGCTTCGTGCTGCCGGTGCCCCAGATCCTGGGCGCGACCGAGGAAAAGCACGACCGCCGGCCGCCCAGTTTCGGCACGGTGCTGTTCGTGCTGCTGCTGCCGCTGGCGCTGATCTTCCTGAACACCGGGCTGAACACGCTGGCGACCATGGGTGCGATCGACGCCGATGCGGGCTGGGTCACGGTGCTGCGGCTGGTCGGCCAGACCCCGGTCGCGCTGCTGATTACCGTCATCGCCGCCATGGCGCTGCTGGGCAAGGGCCGCAGCGCGGCCGAGGTCGAGAAGCTGATGGACGGCGCCCTGGGTCCGATCTGCGCCATCATCCTGGTGACCGGCGCCGGCGGCATGTTCGGCGGCGTCTTGCGTGCCAGCGGCATCGGCCAGGCCCTGGCCGGCAGCCTCGACAGCGTCGGCATGCCGCTGATCGTCGCGGCCTTCGTGATCGCGACCGCGCTGCGGGTGGCGCAGGGCTCGGCCACGGTGGCGCTGACCACCACCGCCGGGCTGATCGCGCCCACCGTCGCCGCGACCACCGGCCTGTCCGAGCTGGACCGCTGCTTCCTGGTCATCGCCATTGCCGGCGGCGCGACCGTGCTGAGCCATTTCAACGATTCGGGCTTCTGGCTGGTCGGGCGCTTTCTGAACATGGACGAAAAGACCACGCTGAAGACCTGGACGGTGATGGAGACGCTGCTCGGCGGCATCGCCTTCGGCTTTGCCCTGCTGGGCTGGTGGCTGCTGTGAGCGCGCCGATGCATATCGTCGTCATGGGCGTGTCCGGCAGCGGGAAAAGCACCACCGGCGGCGCGCTGGCCGAAGTGCTGGGCTGGCGCTTCATCGAGGGCGACAGCTTTCACCCGCGCGCCAATGTCGAGAAGATGGCGGCCGGAACCCCCCTGACCGACGCGGACCGCGCGCCCTGGCTGCAGGCGCTGGCGGCGGAGTTCGCCCGCAACGAGGCGGCGGGAGAAAGCTCGGTCATGGGCTGTTCGGCGCTGAAGCGCAGCTATCGCGACATCCTGCGCAGCGGCGCGCCCCGGGTGCGGTTCCTGCACGTGCATGGCACGCGGGCCATCCTGGAAGAGCGGCTGGCGCATCGCGAGGGGCATTTCTTTCCGGCCAAGCTGCTCGATTCGCAGCTTGCGACGCTGGAGATGCTGGGCCCGGACGAGGACGGCGTCGTCGTGGACATGGCGCTGCCGGTCGAGGAGCAGGTGGCGCTGGCCTTGCGTCTGCTGGGGCTGACGTCGCAGGCGGCGTGATGGACCCGGCATGGCCCGCGCCGCGTTGGGCCATGTCACCACGAGGAGAGCCGAGATGAGCTGGAACCCCGCGCTTGAGCCAGGTTGCCCCGATGCGATCGGCATCGACGAGATCGAGACCCTGATCGTGCCGCGTTCGCGCGACCTGGGCGGTTTCGAGGTGCGCCGCGCGCTGCCCGCGCCGCGCCGCCAGATGGTCGGGCCGTTCATCTTTTTCGACCAGGCCGGTCCGGCCGAGTTCCTGACCGGGCAGGGCATCGACATCCGCCCGCATCCGCATATCGGGCTGGGCACCGTCACCTATCTGTATCGCGGCGATTTCCACCACCGCGACAGCATCGGCAGCGACCAGGTGATCCTGCCCGGCGCGGTGAACTGGATGGTGGCGGGCAAGGGCGTCAGCCATTCCGAGCGCACCTCGGCCGAAGGGCGGTCCGGTCCGCACAGCCTTTACGGCATCCAGACCTGGATCGCGCTGCCCGAGGACCGCGAGGACATGGACCCGTCCTTCGAGCATCACGGCAAGGACACGCTGCCCCGAATCGAGGCCGAGGGCGTCGAGGCCAGGCTGATCCTGGGCCATGCCTATGGCGAGCGGGCGCCGGTGACGCTGTATTCGGACACCTTCTATCTGGACGTGGTGCTGCAACCCGGCGCGCGCTTCCCGCTGCCGGACGATCACGAGGACCGCGGGCTTTACATCACCGAAGGCTCGGTCCGCATCGCCGGGCAGGAGTTCGAGGCCGGGCGGATGATGGTGTTCCGTCCCGGCGACCGCATCACCGTCGCCGCCGGACCCGCGGGCGCACGGCTGCTGGCGCTGGGCGGCGCGACGATGAACGGGCCGCGCTATATCTGGTGGAATTTCGTGGCCTCGTCGCGCGAGCGCATCGAGCATGCCAAGGCGGAATGGCGCGCGGCCGACTGGGGGCAGGGGCTGTTCGACCTGCCGCCGACCGACCGCGACGAATTCATCCCGCTGCCGGATCGTTAGGCCAGAAGGCGGCACAGGCGTCGAGTGCGCGGTCGCGGCTGGGCCTGCCGGTGGATGAGCAGCTGCCTGCCAGACGGTGCGAAGGCAGGACGACCCGGCGAAGTCGGGCCGGCTGAACGGGCGGAGGCTCAAACGGCTCTGCGAGGGGCTATGAAGGCCGATTTTGCTCGGCTATGTTCAGGAAATCTCCAGAACTCCCGACGCTTGAACCAGCCGCATCCATGTCCGACGGAATGCCCCGCCATGATGCCCAGCCCGACCGGCGCGCCGGTCCAGACGCCCGAGACGGAACCGCCGCAGCGCATTCTCTTCGTCGAGGATGACCGCAAGCTCAGTGCTTTCCTGTGCCGCTATTTCGCCGAACAGGGCTACCTGGTCGAGGCGGCGCATGACGGGGCGGCGATGCGGCGGGCGTTGTCGGACAGGGGATTCGACTTGGTGGTGCTGGATGTCGGCCTGCCGGGGCGCGAGGACGGCTATGCCCTGGCCCGCGAGCTGAAGAAGCAGCGCGACATCGGCATCCTGTTTCTCTCGGCCCGGCAGGAGGCGCTGGACCGCATCGTCGGGCTGGAGATCGGCGCCGACGACTTCCTGGTCAAGCCCTTCGAGCCGCGCGAGCTTCTGGCCCGCATCCGCGCCATCCTGCGCCGCCTGCCCGCAGCCGCGAGCCAGTCGCGGGACGGCACGGTGCGCCGGATCGGCTTCGATGGCTGGCTGCTGGATCTTGACGCCCGCGTGCTGCGGGACGTGCAGGGCAGGGTGCAGAACCTGACCACGCAGGAGTTCAACCTGCTCAGCGTGCTGGCGCAGCGGCCCGGCCGGGTGCTGAGCCGGGACCAGCTGCTGGACCTGACCGTCAGCCGCAACTGGGCGCCCTATGACCGCTCGGTCGACGTGATGATCGGCAAGATCCGCCGCAAGATCGGCGATGTCGGACCCGAGCCGCGCCGGATCCGCACCATCCGCGGCGCCGGCTACATGTTCTCGCCCGAGCCCTGATCCGGCGCGGGGCCGGGGCGCAGGCAGGGCAGGTCCAGCACCGCCCGCGCGCCGCCGGTCTCGGCATTGCCGATGCGGAAATCGCCGCCGCTGACCAGCGCCAGCTGCTGGATCATCGACAGGCCCAGCCCGGTCCCCTCGGGCTTGGTGGTGAAAAGCGGCTCTAGCGCATGGTCGAGCCCGCCGGCGTCGAAGCCCGGCCCGTCGTCCTCGACCGTCAGCCGCGCGTAATCGCCGCCGCGCCAGACATGGCGCAGCGCGATCCGCGCCCGGCCCCGGCCCTCGGTCGCATCGCGCGCGTTGATCAGCAGGTTGACCAGCGCGGTGCCGATCTGGCCCGCATCGACCGGCGCCAGCAGCGGGTGGTCGGGCAGGTCGCATTCGATCCGCATCCCGGCGCAAAGCGTGCGCGCCAGCATGGAGGCGGTGGTCCGGACCGGCAGGCGCAGGTCCCTGGGCTCGGGCGACAGGGCCGGCTGGCGGGCGAAGCCCATCAGCCGGGTGACCAGATCGCCCGCCGTCACGGCGGCGTCCAGCGCATCGCCGGCATAGGGTTTCAGCCCGTCCTGCGCCGGCAGCCGTTCGGCGATCACCGCCAGATTGGCCCGGATGACGGCCAGCATGTTCTTGAAATCATGCGACAGGCCGGCGGCCAGCTGCGAGGTCGCCTCGATCTGGCGCATCAGCGCCAGTTCGCGCTCGGCCCGCGCCTTGGCCGCGCGCAGCTCGACCAGCTGGAAACAGCGCTCCAGCGCCCCCATCAGCTCGTCCAGGAAGAAGGGCTTGCGCAGATAGTCGTAGGCGCCCGCCTTCAGCGCGGCGACGGCGCTGTCCACCGAGGCATAGGCGGTCATGATCACCATGACCAGGCCGGGATGGCGGGCGTGCAGCCGCGCGGCAAGCTCGGTCCCGTCCTCGTGCCGCAGCCGGATGTCGATCAGCACCACCTCGACCGGCTCGGTCTCGAGGAGCGCAAAGGCCGAGGCCCCGTCCGGCGCGATGCGGCATTCCACGCCCTCGAGCGCCAGCGCGCGCGAGGTCGAGACGGCGAAGTCGCTGTCGTCGTCCAGGATCAGCAGCCGCCGGGTCATGGCGGCTCGGCAATGCTCAGGCGCATGACCGTGCCCTCGGGGCCGGTGCGCGCGATCCAGGCGTCGCCGCCATGCAGTTCGGCGACGCGGCGCACCAGCGACAGGCCCAGCCCCACGCCGGAATCCTTGGTGGTGACCAGCGGGTCGAAGGCGCGGGCGCGGATCTCGGGCGCGAGGCCGGGGCCGTTGTCCTCGATCTCGACGATGCTGCGGCCCCCGTCGCGAAAGGCGCGCAGGATCACCCGGGGCACCCGGCCGGGCACCGATTCCGCCGCCTGCCAGCCGTTCTCGATCAGGTTGCGGATGGCGAATTGTAGCCGCGCCGGGTCGCAGCGCAGGCGCATCCCCTCGGGCACCTCCAGCGTGACATGGGGCGCGGCCGGATGTTCGGCCACCAGGGCCGAAAGCCAGTCGCGCAGATCGACCGGCACCGTCTCATGCGCGCCCTGGCGGGCGAAATCCAGCAGGATGTCGATGATCCGGCTGCAACGGGCGATGTTGCGGCGGATGCGCTGCACGTCCTCTTCGGCATCGGGGCCCAGGCCGGGGCTGCGCGACAGCACCTCGACCGAGCTGGTGATGGTGCCCAGGGGGTTGCGCAGTTCGTGGCTGATCGTGGCCGCGACCTCGCCCACCGCGGCAAGGCGCTGGCGGATGGCAAGCTCGCGCTGGGTCGAGCCCAGCCGGCGCAGCGCGTCGATCAGATCCTCCTCGGTCAGGCGGCGGCGCTCGTTCGCCATCACCGCCCAGAAGGCCAGCAGGGCCAGCAGCGGTGCCGAGCCCAGGAAGACATGCGCCACGACCTGCATGTCGCGCAGGCTGGCCGACAGGTGCCGCGCGAGCAGGTAGAGCATCCCGAGCCCGGCCATCAGCAGCGCGAAGACCGCCGCGACCTGCCAGGTCCGCCGGCCCAGCCGCGGCGGCATGCGGTGCAGCCGCAGGGCAGGCGCGGCGGGATCGACCGCGCCCGGCGTGCGGCCGCGCTTGCAGAAGTCGCGGCAATGCGGCTCGAGGCTGCAGCAGAGCGAGCAGATCGGCCGTTCGTAGAAGGTGCAATAGGCCATGTCGCGCGTCTCGTAGCCATGGCTGCAGATGGCGCAGTCGCAGCGGCTGCGGCGGCGGAAGACATGCGGTTCGCGCGCGATGAAGCCGCGGCCCTGCCGCATCAGGCCCAGGCCGGTCGCCGCGACCAGCGACAGGGCAAAGGCGATGGGCGCCGACCAGGCCTGCGCCATCGGCCCGCCAAGGCCGGCGTAAAGCGCCAGCCCCGCCAGCGCCCCCAACGCCATGCCGCCGCAGCCGACCGGGTTGAAATCCGGCAGATGCGCGCGCCGGAACTCGATCCGCGCCGGGCTCAGCCCCAGCGGCTTCAGCACCGCCAGGTCGGCGAAGATCGCCCCCAGCCAGGCCAGCGCCAGGTTGGCATAGATCGCCAGCACCGCCTCGAGCGTGGCAAACACCCCCATCAGCATCAGCGCGCAGCTGATCGCGACATGGATCAGCAGCCAGATCAGCCGCCCGGGATGATAGCGCGCCACGCGCAGGAAGAAATTCGACTGCGCCAGCGAGCCGGCATAGGCGTTGGTGACGTTGATCTTGACCTGCGCAAGCAGGATATAGGCCGTCGCCACCAGCAGCGCCATGCGCGGCCCGAACAGGTATTCGTAGGCGTGCCAGAACATGCCGATGGGCTCGACCGCGAATTCCGGCGCCATGCCGTCGCCGATGGCCAGCCAGACCAGGAAGCTGCCCATCAGCACCTTGGCGCCGCCGATCAGGATCCAGCCCGGCCCGGCCAGGATCAGCGCGCCCCACCAGCGCAGCCGCGTTGTGGCCTCGCGCGGGGGCAGGAAGCGCAGATAGTCCACCTGTTCGCCGATCTGCAGCGTCAGGGCGCAGAGCACGCCGATGGCGCCGCCCAGCGACAGCAGGCTGAAGGCGGGACCGGGCGCGGCCAGCCAGCGCGCCGCCGCATCGGGCTCGGCCCAGGCGATGGCGGCAAAGGGCAGCAGGGCCAGCACGATCCAGGGCAGCTGCGTCGCCACCTGGAAGCGCGAGATCGCGGTCATCCCGCGCGAGGCCACCGGCAGGATCGCCAAGGCCGACAGCAGATAGCCCAAGGGCAGCGGCAGGCCGAAGCAGACCAGCAGCGCCTGGCCGATGATCACCCCCTCGAGCGCAAAGAAGATGACGGTATAGGTGGCATAGATCAACGAGGTGATGGCCGAGCCGATATAGCCGAAGCCCGCGCCCCGGGTCAGCAGGTCCATGTCCACGTTGGCGCGCGCCACGTGATAGGCGATGGGCAGGCTGGTGACGAAGATGAAGGCCGAGGCGATCAGCACCGCCACCACCGTCACATGCACGCCCCAGGACAGGGTCAGCGCCGCCCCGATCGCCTCGAGCGCCAGGAACGAGATGCCCCCCAGCGCGGTATGGGTGATGGTGGCGGGGCTCCAGCGCCGGTGGCTGGCGGGGGCGTAGCGCAGCGCGTAATCCTCGATGGTCTCGTCCGCGACCCAGGACTGATAGCTGCGCGGCGCGGGCTCCAGGCCGGGAAAGCCGCTTGCGTCCCGCGGCGGCAGGTCGGCTTCCGCGATGGCGCTGTGCCTGTTCATCGCTCCCTCCGGGGCCGCTCCTCCTGCGGCCGCCGCCGCCAGCCTAGCGGGCTTTGCCCGGGCTGGGAATTGCCCTTGCCTGCATGGCGCCGCGAAACCCCGCGCCGCGCAAGCGCCGGTTACAAGAAATTACATTTCCCCGGCTTGCGGCATGCATGGCGATTACATGCCCGACCCAGGCTGGCGGCGGGACCGGCCTGCCCGCCGGCCCGCAAGGAGGGAGGAGAACATGTCGAAAACCGTATTCAAGGTGGATCTCAACACGGCCCCCGAACAGGCCACGCAAAAGCCGCACAACCGCTGGCATCCCGACATCCCGATGGTCGAGACCTTCAAGCCCGGCGAGGTGCTGCGCGTCGAATGCTACGACTGGACCGGCGGCCAGATCGGCAACAACGACAGCGCCAACGACATCCGCGACGTGGACCTGACGCGGGTGCATTACCTGTCCGGTCCCTTCGGCTTCGAGGGCGCCGAGCCGGGCGACCTGCTGGTGGTCGACATTCTCGACATCGGCGCGCTGCCCGAGTCGCGCTGGGGCTTCAACGGGCTCTTCGCCAAGGAGAACGGCGGCGGCTTCCTGACCGAACATTACCCGCAGGCCACCAAGTCGATCTGGGATTTCGAGGGCATCTATACCACCTCGCGCCATATCCCAGGCGTGCGCTATCCCGGCCTGATCCATCCCGGCCTGATCGGCTGCCTGCCCGACCACAAGCTGCTGGCCGAGGCGAACCGGCGCGAGGCGGCGCTGATCGCCACCGATCCGAACCGCGTCCCGCCGCTGGCCGCACCACCCCATGCCGCGACCGCGCTGATGGGGCAGATGACCGGCAGCGCCGCGCAAAGCGCCGCCGAGGAGGCCTGGCGCACCGTGCCGCCGCGCGAACATGGCGGCAATTGCGACATCAAGAACCTGTCGCGCGGCTCCAAGGTCTATTTCCCCGTCTATGTAAAGGGCGGCGGGCTTTCGATGGGCGACATCCATTTCAGCCAGGGCGACGGCGAGATCACCTTCTGCGGCGCCATCGAGATGGCCGGCTGGATCGAGATCAAGGTCGAGATCATCAAGGGCGGCATGGCGAAATACGGCGTCATCAACCCGATCTTCCGGCCCTCGCCCATCGACCCGCATTTCGACGACTACCTGATTTTCGAGGGCATCTCGGTCGACGAGCACACGGGCGAGCAATATTATCTCGACGCCCATGTCGCCTATCGCCGGGCCTGCCTCAACGCCATCGAATACCTGAAGAAATTCGGCTATTCGGGCGAGCAGGGCTACATGATCCTGGGCACCGCCCCGGTCGAGGGCCGCATCGCCGGCATCGTCGACATCCCCAATGTCTGCGCGACGCTGGCGATCCCGACCGGCATCTTCGACTTCGACATCCGGCCCAATGGCGACGGGCCGAAACGCTCGGTCCCGGACATTCCGGTCGCCAAGACCAGCTGAGGCCACGCGCCCGCGTCCCGGCTTTCGGGGCGCGCGGCTTCACCAGGGAGGAGAGGTCCATGCTGCTTGGTTTTCTATTGTTCTACGTGGGCGCGGTGCTGTTTCTCAACGGGCTGTGGCTCATGGGCCGGATCGAGGATCGCGAGATCGTGGTGATCAACCTGGTCTCGGGCCTGGTCGCCGCGGGCGTGGTGGTGCAGGGCGCCTTCGGTGCGGGGGCGGACCTGCAGACGGTCCGGGCGGCGGCGCTGACGCTGATGTTCAGCACCACCTATTTCTGGGTCGCCCACAACCGCGTCGTTGCGGTCGATGGCCGGGGCCTGGGCTGGTTCAGCCTGTTCGTGGCCATCACCACGGTTCCGGTCTTTCTGCGCGCGCTCGCCGCCGCCGGCTCGCCGACCGAGCTTTGGCTGGCGGGCAACTGGCTGGTCTGGGGCGTGCTCTGGTTCATGTATTTCCTGCTGCTGGCGCTGGGACGGCCGATCCTGCGCGCCACCGCCTGGGTGACGCTGCTGGCCGGGATCGTGACCGGCTGGCTGCCGGGTTTCCTGCTGCTCGACGGATTGATGTGAGGGTCATGCCATGCCGATCTATGATTTCGCCTGCGCCGAACACGGCCTTTTCACCGAGCGCATGAGCTATGAGGCCAGCCTGGCCGGCGCGCCCTGTCCGCATTGCGGCGCGCCCGCCGCGGTGCTGCCGGCCCTGCCGCTGATCAGCACGCTTTCGAGCGGGCTGCGCCGGGCCGAGCACCGCGCCGAGGCGAGCTCTGCCGAGCCGCGCGTGGTCAAGCGCGGCCACCTGCCGAGCTGCGGCTGCAACCTGTGCAAGAAGAAGGCGCCGCCCACCTCGCGGCGCTGGATGCTGGGGCAATGCTAGCGCAGGCGATTCATGGCCGCGATAGGAGCAATGATCATGCGATCCGGTCTGGCGCTGGAGAAAGGCACGACCGCGCCGCTGGTGCTGAAAACTGGTGCGCCGCCGGATTGTTCGATGCCGTTGCCCGGCGACTGGATGACCGCGGTGCCCTCTGTGGCGCTTGGGGAAATACAGGGGCGGTCGGCGGGATGATGCTTGCCCGGCGACCGCACGATTCCGATCCGTTTCTTGACATGAGAGGTCCGAGGTTGCCTTATATTCCCCACCTCACAAGAGGCCGGACATGGCTGAGAGCATCCAGAAGGAGGACTGGGAACGCTTTCGCGCCTTGGGGAGCGTGCCCCCAAGCATTCGCGAAATCGTGCTCAGGTCTTGGGTCAGATCACGGGACAGCGTCGGGCTGAGGGGGCTGAAGCGCGCGCCTTCGGTCGCGGAGGACGAATTGCGCGCCATCCGGCTGCGCAACGACCGGCTGCGGCGGGCGGCGCGGGATGCGGTGGCGCGGGCGGGCTACATGCTGGACGGCGCCGGGGCGATGCTGCTGCTTTGCGACCGGTCGGGCATGGTCTTGGACGCCACCGGCGACGCCTATGTCCGGTCCCGCGGCGCGGAAAACCACCTGCATCCGGGCGGGCGCTGGGACGAGCGCGCCATCGGCACCAATGCGATCGGCACCGCGCTGCATCTGGGCCAGCCCGTCAGCATCGCCGGGGTCGAGCATTTCTGCGAAGAGATCCAGCGCTGGTCCTGTGCCGCGGCTCCGGTTCGCGACCCCATGACCAACCATATCCTGGGCGCGGTCGATATCTCGGCGCCTTCGGATGAAAACCTGCGCCAGGGTGCGGCGCTGTCGGTCAGCCTGGCCATGCAGATCGAGGAGGCGCTGCGTCTGCTGGGCCTGCAGGAGCACCAGATCCTGATCGACCGCCTGCTGGCGCGGCGCGGGCGCGGCGGCGAGGAACTGCTGCTTCTGGATCGCTACGGCAACCGGGTCTGGGCCAGCGAGAACTTCGCCCGCATCGAAGAGCGCATCAGCGCCGGCGGGCGCGTGCTGGATGAGCTTGCCGCCAGCCCCGCCCCGGGCGATGAAAGCGACCCTCGCGCGCTGGCCGGGCGGATGCGCGAGGCGCTGCCCGAGGCCGACGTGAACCTGATCTCGGAAAACGGCGAGGCCCTGGGGCTGATGCTGGCCTTTGCCAGCCAGCGTCCGCGCCAGGCCGCGGCGCAGGCCGGGCTTGCCGCCATCGCCGAAACCGGCCCGGCGCTGGCCGCGATCTGCGCCGAGGCGCTGGAGCTGGTGAAAAGCGGGGTGCCCCTGCTGATCAAGGGCGCAGTCGGCAGCGGCAAGGAAACCCTGGCCCGCGCGCTGCATGCCGCGGGTCCGCTGGCGCAACTGCCGCTGGAGGTGGTGGATTGCAGCCTGCTGGATGCCGAGGGCCTGCGCGCAGCGCAGGGCGGTCTTGCCGGTGCGGCGGGCGGCATGCTGGCCCGGCTGGCCGAAACCGGCGGCACGCTGGTTCTGGACGAGCCGGCCGAGACGCCGCTCGGGGTGCAGGCGCTGCTGGCCCAGGCGCTGGCACATCTGGGCCGCGAATCCGGGGTGCCGGTGCAGTTCATCAGCCTGTCCTCGGTCCCGCTGTCCGAGCGCCTGGCGTCCGGCGCGCTGCGGGCGGATCTGCATTTCCGCCTGTCCGGCGCCGTCCTGCGCCTGCCGGCCTTGGCCGAGCGCCGGGCCGATCTGGAGCCGCTGGCAAGGCGGTTCTCGGACCTGTATTCGGACCGGCGCAAGGGCAGCGTCCTGCGCTTTACCCCCGCCGCCATGCTGCGCCTGCAGACCCATGGCTGGCCGGGAAACCTGCGCGAATTGCGCAATCTGATCGAGGCGCTGTCGGCCACCTCCTTCAGCCGGCTGATCGACGTGGCCGACCTGCCGCAGGCCATCGCGCAGGGGCCGGGCAAGGCGCGCGACGACACCCTGCGCGATCGCGAGCGGGCCGAGATCCTGGATGCCCTGGCGCAATGCGGCGGCAACATGACCGAGACGGCGCGGCGGCTGGGGATCTCGCGCTCGACGCTGTATCTCAAGCTGGAACAATACGGCGTGCCGCGCAGCCGTCGCGGCTGAGCCTTCCGCGCTGCGGCGCTGCGTCCGCAGCATGTCCGACGCACTGTCCGAAAACCGGACAACACGGGTCCCGGCCGGCACGACATCCTGACCCTACGCCACGGGGAGGTGGCGCAATGGGAGGAGCAAACCGTGCCATTGGACAAATCCAACAATCGAAAAGTGCAGGTGCTGGGCATCGACGCCGGCGGCACCATGACCGACACGTTCTTCGTGGACAGCGACGGCGATTTCGTCGTCGGCAAGGCGCAATCGACGCCGCAGAACGAGGCGCTCGGCCTGATCGCCAGCGCCAGGGAGGGGCTGGATCACTGGGGGCTGTCGCTGAAGGATGCGCTGTCCGAAATCCAGACCGGCGTCTATTCCGGCACCGCGATGCTGAACCGCGTCGTGCAGCGCAAGGGCCTGCGTTGCGGCCTGATCGTCAATGCCGGGATGGAGGATTTCCACCGCATGGGCCGCGCCATCCAGGCCTATCTGGGCTTTGCCTATGAGGACCGCATCCACCTGAACACGCATTACTACGACGAGCCGCTGGTGCCGCGCCACCTGACGCGCGGCGTCATGGAGCGGGTGGACATGTCCGGCACCGTGGTCATCCCGCTGCGCGAGGACACCGCCCGCCAGGCCGCCCGCGACCTGATCGCCCAGGATGTCGAGGGCATCGTGATCTCGCTGCTGCACAGCTATCGCAACCCGGGCCATGAGCGCCGGGTGCGCGATATCGTGCAGGAGGAAGTGGATGCGTCGGGCAAGAACATCCCGGTCTTTGCCTCGACCGATTATTATCCGGTGCGCAAGGAAACCCACCGCACCAATACCACGATCCTGGAAGCCTATGCCGCCGAGCCCTCGCGCCAGACGCTGAGCAAGATCACCTCGGCCTTCAAGGAGAACGGCTCGAAATTCGATTTCCGGGTGATGGCGACGCATGGCGGAACCATCTCGTGGAAGGCCAAGGAACTGGCGCGCACCATCGTCTCGGGTCCGATCGGCGGCGTGATCGGCGCCAAATACCTGGGCGAGGTGCTGGGCTATTCCAACATCGCCTGTTCGGATATCGGCGGCACCTCGTTCGACGTGGCGCTGATCACCCAGAACGAACTGACGATCCGCAACGACCCCGACATGGCGCGGCTGGTGCTGTCGCTGCCGCTGGTGGCGATGGATTCGGTCGGCGCGGGCGCCGGTTCGTTCATCCGGCTTGACCCCTATACCAAGGCGATCAAGCTGGGTCCGGACAGCGCCGGCTATCGCGTCGGCGTCTGCTGGTCCGAGTCGGGGATCGAGACCGTCACCATCTCGGATTGCCATGTCATCCTGGGCTATCTGAACCCCGACAATTTCCTGGGCGGGCAGGTCAAGCTGGACCGCGAACGCGCCTGGAACGCGATGAAGGAGCAGATCGCCGATCCGCTGGGCCTGTCGGTCGAGGATGCGGCGGCGGGCGTCATCGAACTGCTGGACAGCGACCTGCGCGACTATCTGCGCTCGATGATCTCGGGCAAGGGCTCGACGCCGGGCAACTTCGTCTGCTTCAGCTATGGCGGCGCCGGTCCGGTCCATACCTACGGCTATACCGAGGGGCTGGGCTTCGAGGACGTGATCGTGCCGGCCTGGGCGGCGGGCTTTTCCGCCTTCGGCTGCGCGGCGGCGGATTTCGAATATCGCTATGACAAGTCGCTGGACATCAATATCGCCGAGGATGCCTCGGCCGACCTGAAGGTCGCGCAGGCCGAAACCCTGCAAGCCGCCTGGGAGGAACTGAAGGAGCGCGTGCTCGAGGAATTCGAGATCAACGGCTATGCCGCCGACCGCGTGCAACTGCAGCCGGGTTTCCGGATGCAGTATCGCGGCCAGCTGAACGACCTGGAAATCGAAAGCCCGATCATGCACGCCCATTCCGCCGGGGATTGGGACCGCCTGGTCGAGGCCTTCAACGACACCTATGGCCGGGTCTATGCCGCCTCGGCCCGCTCGCCCGAATTGGGCTATTCGGTGACCGGCGCGATCATGCGCGGCACGGTGCCGATCCCGAAGCCGAAGATCCCGAAGGAAGCCGAGGCCGGCCCGACCCCGCCCGAGGAGGCCAAGCTCGGCACGCGCAAGTTCTATCGCCACAAGCAATGGGTCGATGCCCAGCTTTACCGGATGGAAGCCTTGAAGCCCGGCAACCGCATCACCGGCCCCGCCGTGATCGAATCCGACGCGACGACCTTCGTGGTGCCGGGCGGTTTCGAGACGTTCCTGGACGGCCACCGCCTGTTCCACCTGAAAGAAGTCTGATTTCCCGGGGAGGAAACATCATGAACATGCAATCCAAAGTCGAGACGCGCGGCATCGTCCGCGGCGGCGAGACCCTGAAGCAGCACCGCGACCGGCTGATGGAGGCCACCAAGCGGACACGGCACTATGCCGGCTTGGAGCGGATGGAGCTGCGCGACAGCGACCCGATCAAATACAACAAGCTGTTCTCGCGGCTTCGCGCCGGGGTGGTGGACGCGCGCGAGACCGCCAAGAAGATCGCCGCCTCGCCCATCGTCGAGCAGGAGGGCGAGCTGTGCTTCACCCTCTACAACGCGGCGGGCGATTCGATCCTGACCTCGACCGGCATCATCATCCATGTCGGCACCATGGGCGCGGCGATCAAATACATGATCGAGAACGGCTGGGAGCAGAACCCCGGCATCAAGGACAAGGACATCTTCTGCAACAACGACAGCCTGATCGGCAATGTCCATCCCTGCGACATCCACACCATCGTGCCGATCTTTCACGAGGGCGAGCTGATCGGCTGGGTCGGCGGCGTGACCCATGTGATCGACACCGGCTCGGTCGGGCCGGGCTCGATGTCCACCGGCCAGGTGCAGCGTTTCGGCGACGGCTATTCCATCACCTGCCGCAAGATCGGCGAGAACGACGAGCTGAAGCGCGACTGGCTGCATGAAAGCCAGCGCATGGTGCGCACCACCCGTTACTGGATGCTGGACGAACGCACCCGCGTCGCCGGCTGCCACATGATCCGCAAGCTGGTCGAGGAGGTGATCGCGGACGAGGGCATCGAGGCCTATTGGAAATTCGCCTATGAATCGGTCGAGCATGGCCGCGTCGGCCTGCAGGCCCGCATCAAGGCGATGACCATTCCCGGCAAATACCGGCAAGTGGGCTTCGTGGACGTGCCCTATGCGCATGAGGACGTGCGGGTTCCCTCCGACTTCGCCAAGGTCGACACGATCATGCATACGCCCTCCGAGATCACCATCCGTCCGGACGGCACCTGGCGGCTGGACTTCGAGGGCTCGTCCCGCTGGGGCTGGCACACCTACAACGCCCATCAGGTCAGCTTCACCAGCGGCATCTGGGTGATGATGACGCAATCGCTGATCCCGACCGAGATGATCAACGACGGCGCCGCCTACGGCACCGAGTTCCGGCTGCCGAAAGGCACCTGGATGAACCCCGACGATCGCCGCGTGGCGTTCAGCTATAGCTGGCACTTCCTGGTCAGTTCCTGGACGGCGCTGTGGCGTGGCCTCAGCCGGGCCTATTTCGGCCGCGGCTACCTGGAAGAGGTCAACGCCGGCAACGCCAATACCTCGAACTGGCTGCAAGGCGGCGGCTTCAACCAGTATGACGAGATCCATGCCGTCAACTCGTTCGAATGCGCGGCGAACGGCGTCGGCGCCACCGCCCACATGGACGGCATCAGCCATGCCGCCGCGGTCTGGAACCCGGAAGGCGACATGGGCGACATGGAGATCTGGGAACTGGCCGAGCCGCTGGTCTATCTGGGCCGGCAGATCAAGGCCAGTTCCGGCGGCGCCGGCAAGTATCGCGGCGGCTGCGGCTTCGAAAGCCTGCGCATGGTCTGGAATGCCAAGGACTGGACGATGTTCTTCATGGGCAACGGCCATATCAGTTCCGACTGGGGGCTGATGGGCGGGTATCCCGCCGCCTCGGGCTATCGCTTCGAGGCGCATGATACCCGGCTTCAGCAGATCATCGCCGAGGGCGGCGCGATCCCGCATGGCGGCGACACCGACCCCGAGCATCCGGTCTGGGAGGCGATGCTGCCCGATGCGCGCATCAAGCGCGACAAGCAGGCCATCACCACCGAGGCCATGTTCAAGGACTATGACCTTTACCTGAACTACATGCGCGGCGGTCCGGGCTTCGGCGATCCCTTGGACCGCGAGCCGCAGAAGGTGGCCGATGACGTGAACGGCGGCTATCTGCTGCCCCGCTTTGCCGAAAGCGTCTATGGCGTGGTGCTGGCGGCCGCCGGAGACGGGCTGCAAGGCGTCGATCAGGCCGCGACCACGGCCCTGCGCAAGCGGATCCGCAAGCAGCGGCTGGAGGAATCGGTGCCGACCCGGGACTGGATGGCGGACGAGCGCAAGCGCATCCTGGCCAAGGATGCGGGCGTGCATGTCCAGCAGATGTTTGCCGCCTCGTTCAAGCTCGGCCCGCGCTTCGAGCAGCAGTTCCGCAGCTTCTGGGACCTGCCGGCCGACTGGCGGCTGATGGAAGCGGATCTGCCGATCCCCTCCTACGGGCGCGAATACTCGATGGATATCTCCGAGCTTCCCGATGTGAAGACGGTGCAATTCGTCGAGGAATGACCGTGCCCCGGCTGCGCCCGTCCCCCTTGGGCGCAGCCGATCCTTTCAAGGCCCATCCAATGGAGGAACCGATGGCCTATACCAAAGCCAAGATCAAAGACCTGGTGGACGGCAAGATCGACCGCGACACCCTGCACACCATGCTTTCGACCCCCAAGGACAAGGAACGTTTCCAGATCTATCTGGAGATCCTGCAAGAACAGGTCGAATGGGACGACCCGATCATCCTGCCGCTGGGGCCCAAGCTCTATATCGTGCAGCGCAAATCCGACAGGAAATGGATCATTCGCAGCCAGGCCGGGCACGATTTCTGCGAATGGGACCAGAACTGGAAACTGCACGCCCGTGTCCGCGTGCGCGAGACCGCCGCGCAGATGGAGGAGCTTTATCCCCGGCTGATGGCGCCCTCGCCGGAATGGCAGGTGATCCGCGAGTATTTCTGTCCGATCTCGGGCGACCTGCTGGATGTCGAGGCGCCGACGCCGTGGTATCCGGTGATCCACGACTTCGAGCCCGACATCGAGGCGTTCTACAAGGACTGGCTGGGGCTGCCGGTCCCGGAACGCGCCTGAGCGGTCGCTTCCCGATCCGCAAGGGGGGTGGCCATGGCGACATGGCCGCCCCCGGCAATGTCCGAAAATCGGACAGGCAAGGCGCGGCGAAACCGGGTAAGTCTTGTTCCAGCCATGTCTAGCAGGAGAGCATCAAATGAAAGCTCTGGTTTATCAAGGTCCTGGTCGCAAGGAATGGGTCGAGAAACCAAGGCCCGACATCCAAAAGCCCACCGATGTGATCGTGCGGGTGACGAAAACCACGATCTGCGGCACCGACCTGCATATCCTCAAGGGCGACGTGCCTGCGGTGACCCCGGGTCGCACGCTGGGCCATGAGGGGGTCGGCATCGTCGAGGACGTGGGCGAAGCCGTCGCCAATTTCAAACCCGGCGATGCGGTGCTGATTTCCTGTGTCACCTCCTGCGGGCGCTGCGCCAATTGCAAGCGCCAGCTTTACGCGCATTGCGCCGATGGCGGCTGGATCCTTGGACACAGGATCGACGGCACCCAGGCCGAATACGTCCGCATCCCGCATGGCGACAATTCGCTTTATCCGATTCCCGAAGGGGTGGACGAAGAGGCGCTGGTGATGCTGTCCGACATCATGCCCACCGGCATGGAGATCGGCGTTCAGGCCGGCCGCGTGAAGCCGGGCGATACCATCGCCATCGTCGGCGCCGGTCCTGTCGGCATGTCGGTGCTGCTGACCGCGCAATTCTACGCTCCGGAACGCATCATCATGATCGACATGGACGCGGCCCGGCTGGAACTGGCGCGGCAATTCGGCGCGACCGACGTGATCCGGGTCGGCGACGGCGATGCGGTCGCCAGCGTCATGGCGCTGACCGGCGGGCAGGGCGTCGATGTCGCGATCGAGGCGGTGGGTATCCCGGCAACCTTCGACATCTGCCAGAAGATCGTCTCGGCCGGGGGCAATATCGCCAATGTCGGCGTGCACGGCAAGCCGGTGCAGCTTCACATCGAGGAGCTGTGGATCAAGAACATCAACATCGCCATGGGTCTGGTCTGCACCAATACCACGCCGATGCTGCTGAAGACGCTGCGGTCGGGACGGGTGGATCCCGGCAAGCTGGTGACGCATCGCTTCAAGCTGGACGAGATCCTGCAGGCCTATGACGTCTTCGCCAATGCCGCGCGCGAAAAGGCGATGAAGGTCATCCTCAGCGCCTGAGCACGTTCCTGATCTTGGTTCGCGATACCGAGTCCCTCTGTGCCGGGCTGAAGGGCACGCGGCCGCCCACCGGCGGCAAGACGCTGGCTTCGCTGGCCGCGCCCATGCATTGGACCTGTTCAACGCGGCCAAGGTCGAGGAACTTGTGGGATCTGTCCCCTGACCACGCGGCAATATCTGGTGCATCCGCGCGCGCCTGAAATCCGGCGGGTTGGCGGGCCGAGGCGGGGCTGGATAGCTGCGTGTATGGGGACGTGAATCGAAACCCGTCACGCCGGCAACCATGGCCGAACCCGGCTGAGTCGCTGGATCGAGGTGGCATGGAGCGGCACGCCTGCGCGCTGCACGACTATCGCTGGGGCAAGCACGCGAGCCCGACAGCGGAGAGCAGGTCCCGGTCCCGCTCCTTCCCCCATTATCGTTCAGCGCCGTTTTCGGCCTCACGCCAATTCAGGCCGGAAAGAACTACATCGGAAACAAAGTCGACCGTGGTCCACCGCTGCATCCCCAATTGCCGAAATGCTCCTTGGTGTCCATCACCGTGATCGGTGGCGGAGCCTGGGTTCTGCATGGAATCGGCGTGGTTGGCGCGTGATTCAGTCCTCGGCTTGCAAGCCGGCGCGGCCGGGGCCATAGTGCCGTCGGCTGCTTTTGCGGCCATTCCAGCGCGACATGGCAGGAGCCGCCAGGCTTGTTCAACCCTTCGGCCATCTTTCCCCTTCTGACCGGACTCAGGGCCAACAATGTCCTTGGGTTGCTTGGTCTTTAAGGGCCGGCAACCCCAAGAATACCGCTGATCCAGTTCTTTGCCGTGCCTCTGGCTGCGGCCTGAAATCCATGGGAAATGTCATGTCATTGTGGGAAACCTTGGCCCGCGCGCGCACCGCGTCGGGTGACGAAATCGTGCTTCGGCAGCGCGGGGAAATCTATGAAATCCGCTATAACGGCATCGAGCTGATGTCCAACCTGAACCACCAATCGGAAATGCAGCTGGCCATGCGGTCGATGTGGCGCCTGAATTTCCAGGCGAACCGGGTGCTGATCGGCGGTCTTGGCCTTGGCTACAGCCTGCGCGCGCTGCTGGATCTTGCCGCCTCGGATGCCGAGGTCACGGTCTGCGAGATCATTCCCGAGGTGGTCGCCTGGAACCGCGGGCAGCTTGCCCATCTGGCGGGAAGCCCGCTGCACGATCCGCGCAGCAGGCTGGTGGTCGGCGACGTGCGCGATCATCTGGCTTCGTCGAAAGGACGTTATGATCTTATCCTGCTTGATACGGACAACGGGCCGGATTTCGTGGTCAGGCCCGAAAACGAAAGCCTGTACCAAGACCGTGGCATTGCCGATGTGGCCGAGGCGCTGACCCCGGGCGGGGTGGCCGCATTCTGGTCGGCGACCGCTTCCAGCAGGTTCGAAGGAACATTGTCGAGATATCCTTGGAGCTGGATCAGGGAGGATATCGCTCTTGTTCCCGGTCGCGTTGACGCAATGCATCACATCTACAGTTGCGCTTTCGATTCCCGGATGCTGGGGCTGAAGCAGGCGAGTTGAGGTCTGGAAGACGGGCGGCCATCGGCTGACATAAGCTATGGTTTGCAGTCGGATGATTTTCTGGAGAGGAAACAGCGGCCGAACTGGCGAGCCGGTTCGGCGTGCTGCTCGACGGTGCGTCGGGCGTGTTCGAACGCGAGGGCCGCAAGAAGTCCGAGATTGACGAGGCGCAGGTGAAGGAACTCGACGTCCAGATCGGGAAGCTGGCGGCGGCCAACTCTTTTTTGGAAAGATAGCGGAAGCCCGACAACATTTTATCGAGAGACTGCGGCGGACCCTGAAAATTCCGCCAGATCCTGTCCAAAGCTCGGCGAGTAGCTCAGTTAGCGCGCGTCTTCCGGCGCCACGGTCGCGCCGAAGGACAGCCAGTGCAGCGCGAATTTCAGCTTTTCGCGCGTGGTGTCGGTCAGCACGAAGGGATAGACGTCAGGATTGTCCAGCGCCCGGTTGATCTCGTTTACCGCCAGCGCCACGGCACCCGCGACCTGCAGCAGGTGGTCGCCGTCGGCATCGGCATAGGCGTCATAGCCGGGCGGCGGGATCGCCGGCCCGGTCAGCCCGGCCGCCACCAGGCTGTCGGTCATGTCGACCAGATGCAGCACATGCGCCGCGGTCTCGGCCCAGTCCTCATGCGGGTGCATGGTGGCATAGGCGGTGACGTAGCGCTCGCCCGGGGGTTGGGGATGGGCGTAATGCCGCGCGCGCGCGACGGCGTAATCGGCGCGCTCGTCGCCGAACATGGCGCGGAAGGCCACCAGGAAACCGGGCAACGCCGAGAGCCGCTGGAACAGGAAATGCGCGATCTCGTGGCGCATGTGGCCGATCATCGAGCGGTAGAGCTCGCCCAGCTGCTGCTGGCGCGCCAGGCGCAGCGCCGGGTCGGCCTCGACCACGTTGATGGTGATGACGCCGTCGGCATGGCCCATGCTGACCGGCACCGAGGCCTCGCCGATGCGCTCCGAGAGCATCTCGAAGACCGGGCGCGGGCCGGGGTCGGCATCGGTGAACCACTCCCAGCGGGCAAGATTCGCCAGCACCCAGCGCAGCGCCGCCGCGCTTTTCGCCCAGAGCGCGCGGTTCTCCGCGACCGAGAGGTCCGGGATCGTCACGACCGCCCGGCAGGAGCGGCAGAGCCCGGTTTCCGCCTCGGCCATCCAGTTGCAGCCGATGTCCTGCGCCTGCGCGCAGGGGATGCCGTTCGGGACGAAGCCGCCGGCTTCGGGGTCGAAGGTCAGGGCCGCGCCGCAGGCGCAGATCGTGTTCTGGAAATAGACCTTCTGCCCGCAGTGCGGGCATGTCAGATGCTGCATTGCGCCGGTGCCTTTCTGGTGCCTGCGACGAACGACGCCGGCACCGGATGGGTTCCGCGTGAAGGAGCGGATGATTTCCGACTGTTTGCATCGGACATTGCGCGATCGCGGAAATCTGCCTAGACAGGCGGACAAAGCTGGCAGGCGGCCCCCCGGTGACACGCATTCGACCCTTTTCGGCTCTCCCGCGCCGGGCGGCGCCTGTCCGGCGCAGGGGGCGCAAGCTGGCGCGCCGCGAAACGCGGGTCTCGCGCTTCCGAGGTTTTCGACGCAAGGACAGAAGAAGGACACGGAATGAGGAAAACATTTGCCAAACGCGCGATCCTGCCCCTGCTGCTGGCGATGACGCTGGCCGCCCCGGCCTTGGCGCAGGACTCGGCCGCCTTGGTTCAGCCCGCGGGCTATGCCGATGCGGTGATGCGCCAGGACATCATCCCCGGCGCCTATGAGCTGCTGGACGATGCCGACCAGGGCGTGCTTTTCGTCGCCTCGAACCCCAGCTTCGAGGGGCCGAGCGCCGGTTATGTCTGGCTGCTCGACCGCGACGACCTTTCCGTCAAGCGCCGCATCCAGCTGCCCGACGGCGCCTTCGCCCTGGCGATGGACCGCGACCTGGGCCGGCTTTACGTCGGCAATACCATGAGCGGCAAGCTGAGCATCCTCGATGCGCAAAGCGGCGTGGTGACCGGCACGGTGCAACTGGGCCAGAAGGACGGCGAGGGCTATGAGCATACCCGCATGGTCGCGGTCGATGAAAAGACCCACCGCGTCTATGTCACCAGCCCGACCGAAAAGGGCGCGCTGTGGATCGTGGACGGCGAAAAGGCCGAGCTGGTCAAGCGCGTCGACGGTTCGGGCCTGTGGTCGGCGGGGCTCGCCGTCGACAGCGACAAGGGCCGGGTCTATGTCGGCGGCGGCGGCATCGACGAGGTCGCAGTCTATGACGCTGCCTCGGGCGAGCGGGTCGGCGGCTTCTCGACCGGCGACACCAAAGGCACGGCCAAGGACGATTCCAAGCATTTCTTCGTCAACCTGGCGCTGGACGCGCAGGGCGGGCGGCTCTTCGCGGCCGATGCCAACTCCGGCCAGATCTATGTCTTCGGCACCGAGGACGGCAAGCTGATCGGCACGGTCCCGGCCGGCACGGGCACGCTGGACGTGGTCTATAACGCGGATCGCGACGAGGTCTATGCCACCACCCGCGGCGTCAGCAAGGAGGAGCCCAAGGGCACCGGCAAGCTGGTGGTGATCGACGCCAAGGCCTTGGCGGTCAAGCATGAACTGTCGCTGCCGACGCATCCGAACAGCCTGGAGGTCAGCCAGGACGGCAAGCTGCTGTTCGTGACCGTCAAGGTGCCGCATGGCGACGAGCACCCGGATTTCCGCAAGGACGCGGTGGATTCGGTGCTGCGCGTGGACCTGTCCAAGCTGGACTGATCCCGGCCCGAGACGCAAAAGGGGCGCCCGCGCGGCGCCCCTTTTTCATGTCCTGCCGCCGGGCCTTATTCCGGCAGCACCCGCACCGCGCCCTTGTCGGCGGAGCTGGCGAATTGCGCATAGACCCGCAGCGCGTCCGAAACCTGGCGCTGGCGTTTCTGCGCCGGTTTCCAGCCCTTGGCGTCCTGCTCGGCCCGGCGGGCGGCCAGTTCCTCGTCCGGGACGGCCAGGTGGATGGTGCGGTTCGGGATGTCGATCTCAATCCGGTCGCCGTCGCGGGCCAGGCCGATGGTGCCGCCTGCCGCCGCCTCGGGCGAGGCATGGCCGATCGACAGGCCCGAGGTGCCGCCCGAGAAGCGGCCGTCGGTGATCAGCGCGCAGGCCTTGCCCAGGCCCTTCGACTTCAGATAGCTGGTCGGATACAGCATCTCTTGCATGCCTGGCCCGCCTTTCGGGCCTTCGTAGCGGATGACGACCACGTCGCCGGCCTCGACCTTGCCGGTCAGGATGCCCGAGACGGCCGCGTCCTGGCTTTCATAGACCTTGGCCGTGCCGGTGAAGACCAGGATCGATTCGTCCACGCCCGCCGTCTTCACGATGCAGCCGTCCACCGCGATATTGCCGCGCAGCACCGCTAGCCCGCCGTCCTTAGAGAACGGCGTCCTGGCCGAGCGGATCACGCCCTTTTCCCGGTCGGTGTCCAGGTCCGGCCACAGCGTCGCCTGGCTGAAGGCGGTCTGCGTCGGCACGCCGCCCGGGGCGGCCAGGAACAGTTCGCGCGCCGCCGGGTCGTTCGATTTCGCGATGTCCCATTGGTCGATGGCGGCGCCGATGGTGGGGGCGTGGACCGTGGTGCAGTCGCGGTCGATCAGCCCGGCGCGGTCCAGTTCGCCCAGGATGGCCATGATGCCGCCGGCGCGGTGGACGTCCTCCATATGCACGTCGGCCTTGTTCGGCGCGACCTTGCAGAGGCACGGCACCTTGCGCGACAGCCGGTCGATGTCGTCCATGGTGAAATCGACGCCGCCTTCCTGCGCCACCGCCAACAGGTGCAGCACGGTATTGGTCGAGCCGCCCATGGCGATGTCCAGCGCCATGGCGTTCTCATAGGCCGATTTCCGGGCGATATTGCGCGGCAGCACCGAATCGTCGTCCTGTTCGTAATAGCGCTTCGCGATCTCGACCGCGCGGCGCCCGGCCTCCAGGAACAGCCCCTTGCGCAAGGCGTGGGTGGCGAGCGTCGAGCCGTTGCCGGGCAGCGACAGACCCAGCGCCTCGGTCAGGCAGTTCATCGAGTTCGCGGTGAACATGCCCGAACAGGAGCCGCAGGTCGGGCAGGCGGCTTCCTCGATGGCGGCCAGGTCGGCGTCCGAAACGGTGTCGTCGGCCGCCGCGACCATGGCGTCCACCAGGTCCAGCGCCACGGTGCGCCCGTCGCCCAGCGTGACCTTGCCCGCCTCCATCGGCCCGCCCGAGACGAAGATCGCCGGGATGTTCAGCCGCATCGCCGCCAGCAGCATGCCGGGGGTGATCTTGTCGCAGTTCGAGATGCAGACCATGGCGTCGGCGCAATGCGCGTTGACCATATATTCCACCGAGTCGGCGATCAGCTCGCGCGAGGGCAGGGAATACAGCATCCCGTCATGGCCCATGGCGATGCCGTCGTCCACGGCGATGGTGTTGAATTCCTTGGCGATGCCGCCGGCCGCCTCGACCTCGCGCGCCACCATCTGGCCCAGATCCTTCAGGTGGACGTGGCCGGGCACGAATTGGGTGAAGCTGTTGACGATGGCGATGATGGGCTTGCCGAAATCGCTGTTCTTGACCCCGGTGGCGCGCCAGAGGCCGCGGGCCCCTGCCATATTGCGGCCATGGGTGGTGGTGCGGGAACGATATGCGGGCATGGCTTCGGTTCTCTGGTCTGTTGTCCGGGCTGGGGCGCCTGTTAGCACGGCAGGCCGGCCGAGTTCAGCCCCCCTGACGCGATTCTTTGACAAATCTGGTGCCGGCCCGCCCGCGGGGCAAGGGCCTAGCCCCGCATCCGGCGCAGGATGCGCAGGCTGCGGCGGATCACGGTCGCCGCCGTCAGCGCCAGAACCAGCCACAGCGCCCAGGCCAGGATCGGCCAGCCCCAGCCGGCGATCAGGGCCGCGACCTGCGCCAGCGCGCCCAGCGTGACCACCGCCATGCGATGCGACTTGGCCCCCGGCCCGCGGAAATCCGAGCCGAGGCCCGCCGCGCGGCCGAATTCGCGCAGATAGGCGGTCAGGATCGCCAGCGCCCCGGCCAAGAGGCCCAGATCGAGCTGCCCCGAGGCCATGCCGAAGCCCGCCAGGATCAGCAGGTCGGACAGCCGGTCCGGCACCTCGTTCCAGAAGGCGCCGTCGGGGCTGGCCATGCCGCCCTCGACCGCGACCAGCCCGTCGAAGAGGTTGCAGAGCAGCCGCAGCTGGGTGAACGCCGCACCCAGGACCAAGAGCAGCCCGATCCCCCACAGCGGCCCGACCGCGCCCGCCGTGGCGAAGGCGCCACCCGCCAGTGCCGCCGCCACGACCGAGCCGGCCGAGATGCGGTTCGGCGCCACGCCCCGGGCGACCAGCCGCCGCGTCACATGCGCGGCCCATTTCGTGTTGCGGCTGGCGATCGGCCGCCGGCTGAAATCCTCGGTCATAACCACCCCCATGCGAGAATATGCAGGAAGACCGGGGCCGAGAACACCAGGCTGTCCAGCCGGTCCAGGATGCCGCCATGGCCCTGCACCAGCGTGCCCCAGTCCTTGACGCCGCGGTCGCGCTTGATGGCGGACATGATGAGCCCGCCCAGGAAGCCGAACATGGTCACGGTCAGCGCGACCAGCCCGGCCCGCCACCAGCCGAAGGGCGTGAAGGGCGCCAGCGCCACCCCCAGCGCGCTGGCGCTGAGCACGCCGCCGACCAGCCCCTCGACCGTCTTCGAGGGCGAGACGCGCGGCGCCAGCAGGTGCCGCCCCAGTGCCTTGCCCCAGACATATTGCAGCACGTCCGAGGCCTGCACGACCAGGATCAGCCAGGCGACCAGCGTGAAGGCGCTGTAGCGATACCCGGGAATGTCCAGCGTCAGGATCGCCGGGATATGCGAGACGCAATAGACGCAGACCATCAGCGCCCATTGCGTTTCCGACACCCGGGTCAGGAAGCCCTGCACCTCGCCCTTCAGGACGGTGACGACCGGCAGCAGCAGGAAGCAATAGACCGGGATCAGCAGCGCGGCAAAGACCGGGACCTCGAAATAGACCAGCAGGTATTGCAGCGGCAAGACGACATAGAAGGCGATGGCGAGCCCGTCGTGGTCGTCGCGCCGGGTATGGGTGATGGTGGCGAATTCGCGCAGCGCCGCCATGGAACAGAGCGCGAAGAACAGCGTGATCGCCCCGGCGCCCAGGGTAAAGATCAGCGCCAGCACGCCGATCATCACCCACCAGGCCCGGATGCGGTCGGCGAGGTTGCCGGCCATCTCGCCCCGGACGCGGCCCGAGCGGATCAGCAGCCGCGCGACGAGCGAGGCGAGCAGCAGGAAGACGAAGAGCCCGTAGAAGAAAAAGGCCGAGGGGGAATGGAAACGGTCCATGGCTCAGCCTTTCGCCTGGCTCAGCGCCAGCATGGCGGCGCCGAGGCGGGACAGGAAATCGTCGCGGCTTTCGCCGGTCTCGGGGCGCATGGGCTGGCCGAAGCGCACGGCGCAGTTCAGCGGCACGGGCAGGAAGGCGCCTTTCGGCAGGATGCGGTCCAGGTTCAGGATCCAGGCCGGCACGATCTCGGCCTGCGGCACGGCGCGGGCCAGGTGGAAGATGCCGGATTTCAGCGGCAAGAGCCGGGCATCGGTCAGGTTGCGGGTGCCCTCGGGGAAGAAGATCACGTCCTCGCCGCCCTGCAACACCGCCGCCACGGTGCCGACCGGGTCGCCGCGGCGGCTGGCCGGGTCGCGGTCGATCAGCACGGCGCGGAACACCTCGTTCGCGATCCAGGCCCGCAGGTCCGAGCGTTCCCAGTAATCGGCGCCGGCGACGGGCCGGGTGCGGGCGCGAGCCGCGGGCGGCAGCACCGACCACAGCGCCACGAAATCGGCATGGCTGACGTGGTTCGCCACCAGGATGCGCGGCGCGCCCGAGGGCGGCGGCAGGTCGATCGCCCGCAGGCTGAGCAGGGCGCGGGCGGTCCCGACCAGCCCCGCACGGGTCAACCGCACCGCCGTCGTCGCCGTCATGCCCTTCCCCCCACCGCATTGGTTCTGCGGCCTTTCCTGCCATGAAACCATGCGGGAATGAAAGGGGCCGGGTCGCGCGGACCCGGCCCCCTTGGAACGCTTGCCGCCGCGTCAGTCCAGGCTGACGTTCGCGTCGCGGACCACGGGTTCCCATTTCGCCATCTCGGCCTTGACGTGTTCGGCCAGCGCCTCGGGAGTCGAGGCGACGATGCTGGCCGAGAATTCCTTCATCCGCTCGGCCACGGCCGGGTCGGCCATGGCCGTGAGCGCCGCCTTGTTCAGCGCCGCGACCACCTCGGGCGGAGTGCCGGCCGGGGCGAAAAGCGCGTTCCAAGTATAGGTCTCGTATCCCGGCAGGGTCTCGGCGATGGCCGGCACGTCGGGGAAGCTGGGCGCGCGCTCCGCCGTCGTCACCCCCAGTGCCCGCAGCTTGCCCGAGGCGATGTGCCCCGAGGCCGAGGGCAGGTTGTCGAAGATGATCGGCACCTGGTTGCCCAGCACGTCGGTCAGTGCCGGGCCCGAGCCCTTGTAGGGGATATGGGTGATGTCGACGCCTGCCATGGACTTGAAGAGCTCGCCCGACAGGTGCAGCGGCGTGCCGTTCCCGGACGAGGCATAGGCCAGCGTGCCGGGCTCTTTCTTGGCCAGGTCGATCAGCTCCTGCACGCTGTTGACCGGCAGTTCGGGATTCACCGCCAGCACGTTCGGCACCAGCACCAGCAGCGAGATCGGGGCGAAATCCGCCACCGGGTCATAGGGTTTCTGCTTCAGGATCAGCGGGTTCAGCGCATGGGTGGCGACGGTGGCCATCAGGATCGTATAGCCGTCGGGATCGGCCTTGGCGACCTGGGCCGCGCCCAGGGACCCGCCGGCACCGCCGACGTTCTGCACGATCACCTGCTGGCCCAGGGCGGCGCCCATCTTGTCGGCGACGATGCGCCCGACCACGTCGGTCGAGCCGCCGGCGGCAAAGGGGATGACCAGGGTGATCTGGCGGTCGGGGAATTCGGCGCGGGCGGCGCCGGCCAGCCCCAGCGCCATGGCGGCGCCCAACAGCAGGCGGCGGGTGATGGATGCGGTCATGCGTTTCCTCCTATGCATCGCTTTCGGTAAAGACCTCGTCCCGCCGCTTGCGGATCTGCGGCGTGAAGACCAGCACCAGCACGGCCGCCGCCATCAAGAGCAGCACCAGGCTGATCGGACGGGTCACGAAGGTCGAGGGATCGCCGCGCGACAGGATCATGGCGCGGCGCAGGTTTTCCTCCAGCAGCGGACCCAGCACGAAGCCCAGCAGCAGGGGCGCCGGCTCGCAGCGCAGCTTGGTCATGACATAGCCCAGAAGCCCGAAGAAGGCGACCGCGAACAGGTCATAGGTGTTCGTCGCCACCGAATAGACGCCGATCGAGCACATCGCCATGATGATCGGGAACAGCACGTAATAGGGCACGGTCAGCAGCTTTACCCACAGCCCGATCAGGGGCAGGTTCAGCACCACCAGCATCAGGTTGCCGATCCACATCGACGCGATGATGCCCCAGAAAAGCTGCGGCTGTTCGCTGACCACGTTCGGCCCCGGCACGATGCCCTGGATGATCATCGCGCCGATCATCAGCGCCATCACCGGGTTCGCCGGGATGCCCAGGGTCAGCAGCGGAATGAACGAGGTCTGCGCGCCCGCGTTGTTGGCGCTTTCCGGCCCGGCGACGCCGGCCAGCGCGCCCTTGCCGAATTCCTCGGGGTTTTTCGACAGCTTCTTCTCGACCGTGTAGCTGGCGAAGCTGGCGAGGATGGCGCCGCCGCCGGGCAGGATGCCCAGCACCGAGCCGACGCCGGTGCCGCGCAGCACCGGGCCGATCATCTGCTTCAGCTCCGCGCCGGTCGGGAACAGGCGGTTGATGTTCTTGGTCATCACCTCGCGGTCGTGCTCGTCCTCGAGGTTGCGCAGGATCTCGGCGATGCCGAAGACGCCCACGGCGAGCGCGACGAAGTTCAGCCCGTCGGCATATTGCGTGATGCCCAGGGTGAACCGCGGCGTGCCGGTATAGATGTCGGTGCCGACCATGCCCAGAAGCAGGCCCAGCACCACCATGGCCAGCGCCTTCAAGACCGAGCCATGCGCCAGCGCCACCGACATCACCAGACCCAGCACCATCAGGCTGAAATACTCGGCCGCGCCGAATTTCAGCGCGATCTCGGTCAGCGGCGGGGCGAAGATCGCCACCAGGAAGGTCGAGACCGTGCCGGCGAAGAACGACCCCAGCGCCGCCACCGACAGCGCCGTGCCCGCCCGGCCCTTGCGCGCCATCTGGTAGCCGTCGATGGCGGTCACGGCCGAGGAGCTTTCGCCCGGCATGTTGATCAGGATCGCCGTGGTCGAGCCGCCATATTGCGCGCCGTAATAGATGCCGGCCAGCATGATCAGCGCGCTGACCGGCTCCAGCTGGAAGGTGATCGGCAGCAGCATGGCGATGGTTGCGGTGGCGCCGATGCCGGGCAGCACGCCGATCAGCGTGCCGAGGATGACGCCGATCAGGCAGAAGGCCAGGTTCGCCAGCGACGAGGCGACCGAAAAACCCATGGCAAGGTTGGAAAGCAGGTCCATGCGCGCCCCCTACAGCGGCAGCCAGGGGCCGAAGCGCCGGAACGGCAGCCCGAGGCCATAGCTGAAGATCAGCGTCGACAGGATGGTGACCGCGACCGCCAGGGCCAGCGCCGGCAGCGGCCGCATCCGGCGCGAGGCCTGGGCCGCGATCAGCGTGGTCACGAACAGCGCCGGCACGAAGCCGAGGCCGCGCACCGTCAGGCCGAAGAACACCGGCGCCGGCAGGATGAAGATCAGCCCGCGCCAGGCGATCGGGCCGAAGGGCTCGCCCTCGCGGCCGAGCGATTTCAGCGCCACCAGCGCGCCGAGCAGGAACAACAGCCCCGACAGCACCATGGGGAAATAGCCCGGCCCCATGCGCAGCGAGGTGCCGATTTCCAGCTCCAGCGTCTGCCAGCCGAAGAAGGCGGCTGCTGCCATCAGCAGCAGGCCGGCGGCGAGGTCGGTCTTGTCCTTGGGTTTCGTCGTCATGCGTTCGCCCTTTCAGGGGCCCCGCCCGCGGACAGGCGGGGCCGGATGGGATCAGTCGGCATAGACGCCGGCGGATTCGATGACCGGCTTCCAGCGCGCGATCTCGGATTCCAGCTTGGCCTTCAGCGCGGCGGGGGTGGCGTTCTCGGCCGGCTCGGGCGCGGTGCCGAGATCCGCCATGGCCTTGACGACGCCCTCGTCGGCCAGCGCCTTTTGCAGCGATTGCGACAGGCGCTCGTTGATCTCGGGCGCGGTGCCCTTGGGGGTATAGATGCCGTGCCAGATGCCGACCTGCAGCGCCGGCAGCCCGGCCTCGGTCGCGGTCGGCAGGTCGGGGAACAGTGGAAGGCGCTCGGCTGTGGTGGTGGCATAGGCCTTGATCGTGCCGCCCTTGATCTGCTGGGTGGTGTTGGTGGTCTGGTCGCACATGATGTCGGTCTGCCCGCCCAGCAGGTCGGTCATCGCCGGGCCGGTGCCCTTGTAGGGAACGGTCACCAGCGGCGCCTCCAGCGCCTGCATCAGCAGCATGCCGCACAGGTGGCTGGCCGAGCCGATGCCGGCATTGGCCAGGGTCAGCTTGTCGGCATTGGCCTTGACGTATTCGGTGAAGCCCGCGAAATCCGCCGGCTCGAAATCCTTGCGGGCGACGACGACCATCGGCACCTCGGTCACCAGGCCGACATAGTCGAAGGCGTTCAGCGGGTCATAGGCCAGCTTGCGATAGAGCGTGGCCGAGGTCGCCATGCCGATATGGTGCAGAAGCACGGTATAGCCGTCCGGATCGGCCTTGGCGACATTGCCCGCGCCCAGGGTGCCGCCGGCGCCGCCGACGTTTTCCACCACGATCTGCTGGCCCAGGTCCGAGGACATCTTTTCCGCCACCAGCCGCGCCACGGTATCGGTCGGTCCGCCGGCCGAGAAGGGCACGACCATGGTGATCTGCCGCGTCGGATAATCCTGCGCCCAGGCGCCCGAGCCGAACGCCATCACGGCCGCCAGCGCGGCGGCCAGTTTCGGATATGCCATCCGTGATTCCTCCCCTGTTGGGCCGCGCCTCCCTGCGGCCGATGCGGTCAGGTTGCGCGCGGCCCGGGCGATGCGCCAAACGCTAATCCGTGCCCCGGGCGGAAATCGCCGCCGCCGGGCCAGAAAATGGGTGGGAAAGGGGACATTGCCGCCATCGCATGGGTGGAAATCCACCCCTCAGCCGTCATCCTCGGCGGCGTCGAGGATCAGTCGGCGGTCCAGCCCGTATTTCTGCATCTTCTCGTAAAGCGTCTTGCGGGAAATCCCCAGGCCCTCATAGACCGCGCGCAGGCGGCCGCCATGGGCGGCGATGGCGCTGGCGATCAAGCTGCGCTCGTATTCGGCGACGCGCTCGGCCAGCCGGGTCGCGCCCGGGGCCGGCTCGGGCCGGCCCGGTTCCAGCCCCAGGACGAAGCGCTCGGCCAGGTTGCGCAATTCGCGGACATTGCCCGGCCAGTCGCGGGCGGCGAGGTCGGACAGCAAGGCCGGCGACAGCGCGCGCTCGGGCAGGTTGTGGCGGGCGGCGGATTCGCGGACCAGTTGCAGGAACAGCAGCGCCACGTCCTCGCGCCGGGCGGCAAGCGGCGGCACATGCAGCACCGCGACGTTCAGCCGCCAATACAGGTCCTCGCGGAAGGCGCCGCGCGCCACCAGTTCGGCCAAGTCGGTCTTGGAGGTGGCGATGAAGCGCACGTCCAAGGGCACCGCGTCGTTCGAGCCCAGCCGGGTGATGACCCGTTCCTGCAGGACGCGCAGCAGTTTCGCCTGCAATTCCAGCGGCATCGAGCCGATCTCGTCCAGCAGCACCGTGCCGCCGCGCGCGTGCTCGAACTTGCCATAGCGCGGCCGCAGCGCGCCGGGAAAGGCGCCGGCCTCATGGCCGAACAGCTCGGATTCGATCAGCGCCTCGGGCAGGGCGGCGCACATGATGGCGATGAAGGGCCGGCCGGCGCGGGGCGAGATGTCGTGCAGCGCATGGGCCACGACCTCCTTGCCGCTGCCGGTCGGGCCGATGATAAGCGCATCCGCGTCCGAGGCGCCGATGGCGCGCAGGCGATAGCGCAGGTCGACCATGGCTTGGCTGCGGCCGGGCAGGCGGGCCTCGATATCGTCTCGCTTGCCGGCCACGGCGCGCAGCCGGCGGTTTTCCAGCACCAGCGCGCGATGCTCGGCGGCGCGGCGGATCACCGTCGCCAGTTCCTGCACCACGAAGGGCTTTTCGATGAAGTCATAGGCGCCGCCGCGGATGGCCTCGACCGCCAGCGGCACCTCGGCATGGCCGGTGACCAGGATCACCGGGATCTCGGCGTCGATCGCGTGCAGCCGGCCCAGCAGGGTCATGCCGTCCATGCCGGGCATGCGGATGTCGCTGACCACGGCGCCGGCAAAGCCGGGACCCGCCAACGCCAGTGCCTCCTCGCCCGAGGCCAGCGCTTCGACCGCGAAGCCCGCCAGCTCCAGCGCCTGCGCGGTCGAGCCGCGCATCTGCGCATCGTCGTCGATCAGCAGGACGCGCGCGCTCATGCGGCGGCCTCCTGCGTGGCGGCGGGCAGGGCGACGCGGAACTCGGCCCCGGGGTTCGCGTCGTGGACGCTGATCTCACCGCCGAGGTCGCGCAGGATATTGGCGGTGATCGACAGGCCCAGGCCCAGGCCCGCGCCGATGCCCTTGGTGGTGAAGAACGGGTCGAAGATGCGCGGCGCGATGGCATCAGACACGCCCGGGCCGCGGTCGCGGATGCTGATCCGGACGCGACCGCCCTCGGCCCGGGCCGAAAGCGTGATGCGGCGGTCCGCGGCCTCCAGCGCGGCGTCGGCGGCGTTCGAGATCAGGTTGACCAGCACCTGCTGCAGCCGCGTCGCCCCTGCGCGCAGGGGCGGCAGGTCGGGGGGCAGGTCCAGCTCCAGCGTGGCGCCGCTGCCGGCCAGGCGGCCGGCGACGATGGTCTGCGTCTCGGGCAGCAGCGCGGCCAGCGTCACCGCGCCGGGGTTGGCGTCGGGCTGGCGCGCGGCCTGGCGCAGGTGCTTGCCGATGGCGGCCATGCGATCGACCAGCGCCAGGATCTCGGCGATGTTCTCGCGCGCACGGGCATAGTCGCCGCGCTCGATCAGGATGCCGGCGCTGTCGGCGTAGTTGCGCGCCGCCGCCAGGGGCTGGTTGATCTCATGCGACAGCGAGGCCGACATCTGCCCCAAGGCCGCCAGCTTGCCGACCTGCACCAGGCTCACCTGGGCGGCGCGCAGCTCGGCCTCGGTGGCGCGGCGCTCGGCGATCTCCTGGCCCAGCTGCTCGTTCACCCGCGCCAGGTCGGCGGTGCGGGCGATCACCCGCCGCTCCAGCTCTGCGGTCGCGGCCAGGCGCTCGCGCAGGCGGGCGCGGCGCTGGCGCAGCATCAGCGCGCCGAAGACCGCGGCCGACAAGAGCAGCACCAGGCTTGCCACCGTCAGCCGCGCCTCGGCCTGCAACTCGGCGCTGTCCAGCAGCACATGCACGGTCCAGCCCGCCTCGGGCATGGGCTCGGCCGCGGCGATATAGTCGCGCCGGGGCGAGGCGGGGTCGCCGGGCCGGTCGGGCAGGCGCAGAAGCTCGGTGCCGCCGCGCGCGATGCGTTCCAGCGGCAGATCGGCCAGCGGCGTCTCGGCATAGCGGCGCGAGGCGGCGGTGCGCGCCAGCCGGTCCGGCGTCAGCGGCTGCAAGGCGTGATAAAGCCAGGCCGGCTGCGAGGACAGGAACACCGTGCCCTCGGGGTCGGTCACCAGCACGCGGCTGGCGCCGCCCTGCCAGCCGGCCTCGATCCGGTCGACGCCGATCTTGACCGCCGTCACCGCGACGATGCGCCCGCCCGCGTCCCTGACCGGGGCCGAGAAGAAATAGCCCCGCACCCCCGAGGTGGTGCCGACGCCGTAAAACCGCGCCGGCTTCCCGCGCATCGCGTCGATGAAATAGGGCCGATAGCTGAAGTTCTGCCCCACGAAGCTGAGCCGCTGGCCGTGGTTCGAGGCGGCGATGGTCAGCCCGTCCGGCAGCATCAGGTAGATGTCCGAGGCCTGCAGCGCCGCGTTCTGCCGCTCCAGCCAGCGGTTCGTGGCGGCGAGCAGGTCCGAGTCGGTCGGATCGGCGACCAGCTGCCGGATCAGGTCCAGGTCGCCCAGAAGCTGCGGCACCATCTCGTAGCGGGCGAGGTCGGCCTCCAGCGCGTTGACGGTCAGCCGCAGCGTGGTCTCGGCCCGGGCATAGCCGCGCGCCATGGCCTGCCGCTCGGCCAGCCGGGCGCCCAGCCAGACGGTCGCCGCCAGCGCCAGCAGCGCCAGCGCCCAAAGCGGCGCCGCGCGCCAGCCGGCGCGCCGGGAATGGGAAAGCGGCATCTCCATGCGGGAAATCTGGCAGCAAGCCGGGCGCGGCGCAATGGCGCGGGGTTCTCGCGGCGCCGATCTGCGGTTACACAGGCGCGACTCGCGCCGCGCCGCGGCGAAAGCAGGATGGGATTGCCGATGATTTCGCCCGCGCCGCAGGCCGCCCCGGCCGATTTCGCCATCCGGCTGGACGGCCTGGGCTATGAGGCCGGCGGCCGGCCGGTGCTCTCGGACGTGACGCTGCATTCCTCGGCCCGGCGCATCGGCGTGGTCGGGCGCAACGGCTCGGGCAAAAGCACGCTGGCGCGGCTGCTGGCCGGGTTGCTGGCGCCGACCAGCGGCCAGGTCCGCATCGGCGGCCACGATCTTTACCGCGACCGCCGCGCGGCGCTGCAGACCGTGGGCATCCTGTTCCAGAACCCGGAACACCAGATCATCTTTCCCCGCGTCGCCGAGGAAATCGCCTTCGGCCTGCGCCAGCAGGGCCTGGACAAATCGGCCGCGGCCCAGCGTGTGCGGGCGGTGCTGGCGGCCTTCGACAAGCCGCATTGGCACGACGCGCCGATCTCGGCCCTGTCGCAGGGCCAGAAGCACCTGGTCTGCATGATGGCGGTGCTGGCGATGCGGCCGAAACTGCTGATCCTGGACGAGCCCTATGCCGGGCTCGACATCCCGACGCGGCGCCAGCTTGCCCGCCACCTGCACCGCGCCGACACCCGGCTGCTGCATATCTCGCACGAGCCCGCCGATCTGGAAGCCTGCGAGGCGCTGTTCTGGCTCGACCGCGGCGGCATCGTCGCCCAGGGCGGGCCCGAGCTGCTGGACACTTTTACCGCCGAGATGATCCGGCTGGGGGATCTCGATGATCTCGCTGACCTCGCCGGTTGAGACGCGCGCCCATCGCTGGCCCGCCGGGCTGAAGCTGGGGGCGCTGTGCCTGTGCTCGACCGGGCTGTTCGGGCTGCCCGGCATCGGCTGGAACGCCGCCGCGCTGGCGCTGGTGCTGGGGCTCTATGCTCTGCCGGGGCCGGTCTTCCTGCGCGCGGGACTGGCCAGCCTGCGGGTGGTGCTGCCCTTCGTCGCCATCCTGCTGGCCTGGCACGCGCTGACCGGCGACCTGCCCCAGGGCGTCGCGATCACGCTGCGCATGGTGGCGCTGGTGGCGCTGGCGAACCTGGTGACCATGACCACGCCGCTCGAGGACATGGTGGCGCTGATCCACCGCCTGACCGCGCCGCTGCGCCGGCTGGGCCTGCGCACCGCCGCGCTGGAGCTGGCGATCCCGCTGGTCATCCGCTTCACCCCGGTGCTGGTCGCCCGGGCCGAGACCCTGGCCGAAGCCTGGCGCGCGCGCTCGCGCCGCCGCCCCGGCTGGCAGCTGGTCCTGCCCCTGACCTTGCAGGCACTGGACGACGCCGATCATGTCGGCGAAGCTTTGCGGGCGCGGGGTGGCGCCCCCATATCCCTGGACACGGAGGATTAGGCCATGGAACGCAATATCGCGCAGGTCGCGCTGTTTGCCGCGATGATCGCGGCGCTGGGGCTGGTGCCGCAGATCACGCTGGGCTTCGGCGTGCCGATCACCGCCCAGACCCTGGGGGTGATGCTGGCCGGTGCCGTGCTGGGCGCCCGGCGCGGCGCGGCGGCGGCGGGGCTGTTCCTGCTGCTGGTCGCGCTGGGCCTGCCGCTGCTGGCCGGCGGGCGCGGCGGCCTTGGCGTCTTCGCCTCGCCCACGGCGGGCTTTGCGCTGGGCTTCCCGGTCGCGGCCTTTGTCACCGGGCTGTTCGTCGAGCGCGTCGCGCTGCGCCCGGCCGGCCTTGTCGCCGGCATCGGCGCGGTGCTGGGCGGCATCGTCGTGCTGTATATCCTGGGCGCCGGCGGGCTGGCCATCGTCACCGGCAAGCCCTTGGCCGAGGCCTTCCGCCTGGTCGCGGTCTTCATCCCGGGCGATCTCTTGAAGGCCGCGATCACCGGCATGCTGGTGCAGGCGCTGGCCCGCGCCCGGCCGCAGACGCTGGCCTGGCATCGCCCGGCCGGCTCGGCCCAGACCCGGCTGTGAGCCAGGGGGCATTCGCCCCGGCCCGGCCCGGCGCGGTGCTGGACTGCGGCGGCGCCGGGCAGAATGCGGCGGCCCTCGCGGCGCTGCTCGACTGCCTGGCCCGCGGCCTGCCGATCCACGCCAGCCTCGAGGGCATCCGCCCCGAGGGCGATGCGCCCGGCGCCTGGCTGTGCTGCCAAAGCTCGGGCTCGGGCGGCCGGGTCAAGACCATCCGGCGCAGCCACGCCTCATGGCTCGCCAGCTTCCGGGTCAACCGCGATCACTATGGCCTGTCGGCCGCCGACCGCTATGCCGTGCTGGGCCAGCTTGGCCATTCGCTGGCGCTTTACGCCAGCATCGAGGCGTTGCAACTCGGCGCCGGCCTCATGGTGCTGGCCGGCGACAGCCCGCGCCGGCAGCGGGCCGCGCTGGCGCAGGCGACGGTGCTCTATGCCACGCCCGCGCAATTGCGTCGGCTGCTCCTGGCCGGGCCGGGTTGCTTGGCCGGCGTCACGCATGTCTTCTGCGGCGGCGGCAAGCTGGACCCGGCCTGCCGCGCCGGCATCGCAGGCCTGTGCCCGAATGCGGCGATCCGCGAATTCTACGGCGCCTCGGAGACCAGCTTCATCGCCATCGCCGATGCAGCCACGCCGCAGGGCTCGGTCGGCCGCGCCTATCCCGGGGTCGATCTGCGGCTGGATGCGGCGGGCCGCATCGGGGTCGCCAGCCCCTATCTCTTCGACGGCTATGCCGAGCCGGACCTGCCGCCGCCGCCGCGCCCCGAAGGCTATCTGCAACCCGGCGACATCGGCTGGCTCGACGCGCAGGGCAACCTGTTCCTGCGCGGTCGCGAAAGCCGCATGGTGACGGTCGCGGACCGCAACCTGTTCCTCGAGGATGTCGAGGCGGTGCTGGCCGGTCTGGTCCCCGCCCCCAGCGCCGCGCTGGCGCTGCCCGACGCGCTGCGCGGCCATGCCGTGGTTGCGGTGGTCGAGGGTGCGCCCGACGATGCGCTGGCCGCCCGCCTGCGCCGCGCCTGCCGCGAGGCGCTGGGCGATCACGCCGCGCCGCGCCGGGTGGTGTTCCTGCCGCGCCTGCCGCTGCTCGGCTCGGACAAGCCGGATCTGGCGGCGCTGGCCCGGCTGGTCGCGCCATGACCGGGGCGGTCGTGGTCGCCGCCCGCCGCAGCGCCGTGGTGCCGCGCGGTGCGGCCTTCGCCGGCCTGGAGATCCATCAGCTTGCCGCCCCGGTGATCGCCGACCTGCTGCGCGACGCGGGGCTGGCGCCCGGCGACGTGGACGAGCTGATCCTGGCCAATGCGCTGGGCAGCGGCGGCAATCCGGCACGGGTCACGGCGCTGGCCGCCGGCCTGCCGGTCGCCGGGCTTACGCTCGACCGGCAATGCTGCGGCGGCATGGATGCGGCGCTGCTGGCCGAGGCGCTGATCCGCGCCGGCCGGGCGCAGGTGGTGATCGCCGGCGGCGCCGAGAGCTATTCCCGCCGCCCCCTGCGCCTGCGCACCGACCCCGCGGGCGGCCCAGCCGAGCCCTATGACCAGCCGCCCTTCACCCCCTGGCCCGAGCGCGATCCTGACATGGCCGAGGCCGCCGGGGCCGTTGCCCGCCTGCTGCGCATCACCCGCGCGGACCAGGACGCCTGGACCATCGCCAGCCACGCCCGCGCGCTGGCCGCGGCGCCCCGCATGGCGCAGGAAATCACCGCCATCGCCGGCGTTGCTGCCGACCCCTATGCCCGGCGCCTGACGCCCGCGCTTTGCGCCCGGGCCAAGGCGCTGTCGGGCAGCGTCACCGCCGCCAACACCGCCGTCGCGGCGGATGGGGCGGGGTTCTGCCTGCTGGTCTCTGATGCCGTCGCGCGGCGGCTGGCAACGCCCCGGCTGCGCATCCTGGCGGGCGCGACGCTGGGCGCCGATCCCGAATTGCCCGGCCTCGCGCCGGTGCCGGCGATCCGCGCGGTGCTGGCCGCGGCGGGGCTGACGGCGAGCGAACTCCACATCGTGGAACTGATGGAGGCCTTCGCCGTTCAGGCCATCGCCTGCGCCCGCGAAACCGGCCTGCCCATGGATCGCATCAACCCCGGCGGCGGCGGCCTGGCGCGGGGGCATCCCATCGGCGCCTCGGGCGCGATCAACCTCGTGCGCCTGTTCCACGATATGGAGCCCGGCCAGGCCGGGCTTGCCGCCATCGCCGCCGCCGGCGGGCTCGGCACGGCGATCCTGCTGCGGCGCGAGGGCTAGAAGCCGCGGAAGCTGGTGAACTCGGCCAGGTCGGCGCGTTCGGTGCGGAAGCGGTTCTCGGGCGCGTCCGGGTCGGGCCAGCCAAGTGCCAGGCCGCAGACCACCATCTGATCCGGGGGCAAGGCCAGCAGGCGATGCGCCTGGGGCCCGTAATTCGCCAGCGCGCCGATCCCGGTCGCGCCCAGGCCATGCGCCTCGGCCGCGAGCAGGAAGCCCATCAGGCTCATCCCCAGGTCCATGAAACAGCCCTTGCCCATGGTCCGGTCGATGGTGACGACCACGCCCACCGGCGCGCCGAAGAAATCGTAGTTGCGCCGGAACTGCCGGCGGCGGCCGTCGAGATCGCGCCGCTCGATCCCCAGGGCCTGATAGAGCGCATAGCCCGCCGCGCGCTGCCGGGCCTTCAGCCCGGGCGGCATCGGCTCGGGGAAATAGGAATATTCGCGCGCCTGCGGGGCGCCGGCGTCGATCGCGGCCTGCAGGCCCGCCACCAGATCCGCCAGGGCGCCGCCGGCCAGAACGTGGAAATGCCCCGGCTGCAGGTTGGCGCCGCTGGGGGCGCTGCGGGCCAGGCGGCAGATCTCTTCGACCGTGGCTCGCGGCACCGGGCGGTCCAGATAGGCCCGCACCGAGCGCCGCTTTCGCATCAATTCGCTGAAATTACGCTGCATCCCCTGCCTTGCCAAACCGCTCGAGAGCAGGCGTAAACTGGCGGGCGATGCCCCCGGGGTCAAGCGGCCGCGCGGGGCAAGAACCGGACCCAGGGTTGCCAAGGCATGAGATTTCTTCCCGCGTTCAAACGATATTCGGTGCTGGCGCTGTGCGGCTTTGGCGCGTCCGTCATGCTGGCGCTGCTCGCGGCGGGCTGGCGCTGGCCGCTGCTACCGGCGGTCCTGCTGGGGGCGCTGGTGCTGCTGGGGATCCGCGACCTGATCCAGAAGCGCCATGCCGTGCTGCGCAACTATCCGATCATCGGCCACATGCGCTTCCTGCTCGAGGACATCCGCCCCGAGATCCGGCAATACCTGATCGAGAGCGACAGCGACGAGCTGCCCTTCTCGCGCGAGGCGCGCAGCCTGGTCTATCAGCGCGCCAAGGGGGTCGAGGACAAGAAGCCCTTCGGCACCTCGGAAAAGGTCTATGAGGCCGGCTACGCCTGGGTCACGCATTCCGTGGCGCCCAAGGTCATCACCGACAGCGATTTCCGCGTCCTGGTCGGCGGGCCGGACTGTCGCCAGCCCTATTCCGCCAGCCTCCACAACATCTCGGCCATGAGCTTCGGCGCGCTGTCGGCCAATGCGATCATGGCGCTGAACCAGGGCGCGAAGCTGGGCGGCTTTGCCCATGACACGGGCGAGGGCGGCATCAGCCGCTATCACCGCCAGCACGGCGGCGACCTGATCTATCAGGTGGCCTCGGGCTATTTCGGCTGCCGGGACGAAGAGGGCCGCTTCTCGGCCGAGAAATTCCGCAGCCAGGCGCTGGACCCGCAGATCCGCATGATCGAGATCAAGCTGAGCCAAGGCGCCAAGCCCGGCCATGGCGGCATGCTGCCCGCGCGCAAGATCAGCCCCGAGATCGCCGAGGCGCGCGGCGTGCCGATGGGCGTGGACTGCATTTCGCCGCCCTCGCACAGCAGCTTCTCCACGCCGGTCGGGCTGATGGCGTTCGTGGCGCAATTGCGCGAACTGTCGGATGGCAAGCCGGTGGGCTTCAAGCTGTGCATCGGGCACCGGCGCGAATTCATGTGCATCGTCAAGGCGATGCTGAAGACCGGCATCACGCCCGACTTCATCGTCGTCGACGGGAAAGAGGGCGGCACCGGCTCGGCGCCCCTGGAGTTCACCAACCGCGTCGGCATGCCGATGCTGGAGGGGCTGGCCTTTGTCCACAATACCCTGCGCGGCGCCGGGCTGCGGCAGCGCATCCGCATCGGCGCGGCCGGCAAGATCGTCAGCGCCTTCGACATCGCCCGGGCGCTGGCGCTCGGGGCGGATTGGTGCAACTCGGCCCGCGGCTTCATGTTCGCCATCGGCTGCATCCAGTCGCAGTCCTGCCATACCAACGCATGCCCGGTCGGCATCGCCACCCAGGACAAGCTGCGCCAGCGCGGGCTGGAGGTCGGGACCAAGGCGCTGCGTGTGGCGCGGTTCCACAAGAACACCCTGCATGCGCTGGCCGAGATCGCGGGCGCGGCGGGGCTGAGCGCGCCCGGCGACTTCCTGCCCTATCACTTCATGTTCCGCCACAAGGACGGCACCTTCTCGGACGGGAACGAGGCATTCCCCTATCTGCCGCAGGGCTTCCTGGTCGCGGACCGCGAAACCGAGGAGCTGCGCGACTGGCACAAGCGCTGGGGCCGCGCCTCGGCCGAGACCTTCGCGCCCTCGGTCATCCCGGAGGGGCGTTTCGTCTGATGCCGGCGCGGGCGGCGTTGACCCCTGCCGCCGGATGCGCCAGCCTGACCCCCGCGACAGGACAGCGGGGAAACGGGGCATGACACATCGGGTCGTGGTCATCGGCGCGGGATTCGCCGGTTTGCAGGTGGTCTTGGGGCTGCGGGGCGCCGGATGCCAGATCACGCTGGTCGACCAGCGCAACCATCACCTGTTCCAGCCCTTGCTTTATCAGGTGGCGACGACGCTGCTGGCGACCTCGGACATCGCCTGGCCGATCCGGGCGCTGATGCGCGAGCGCAGGGACGTCACCACGCTTCTGGCCACGGTCGAGGGCGTGGACCGCGCCGCGCGCGAGGTGATCCTGCGCGGCGGCGCGCGGCTGCCCTATGACACGCTGGTCATCGCCACCGGCGCCCGCCACGCCTATTTCGGCAAGGACGCCTGGGAGGCCGACGCGCCCGGGCTGAAGACGCTGGAGGATGCGACCACGATCCGGCGCCGGCTGCTTCTGGCCTTCGAGCGGGCCGAGACCTGCGCGGACGAGGCCGAGCGCCAGGCGCTGCTGACCTTCGCCGTGATCGGCGCCGGCCCGACCGGGGTCGAGCTGGTCGGCATCATCGCCGAGCTGGCGCATCGCATCCTGCCGCCGGAGTTCCGCCGCATCGACACCCGCCAGGCGCGGGTGCTGCTGGTCGAGGCCGGGCCGCGCATCCTGCCGGCCTTCAGCGAGACGCTGTCGGATTACGCCCGCACGGCGCTGGAACGGCGTGGGGTCGAGGTTCTGACCGGCGCCCCGGTCACCGATTTGTCGGACGCGGGCATCATGCTGGCGGGCCAGCAGATCCCGGCGCGCACGGTGATCTGGGCGGCGGGGGTGCAGGCCTCGCGCGCCGCCGAATGGCTGGGGGCCGAGGGCGACCGGGCCGGGCGCGTCCTGGTCACGCCGCAGCTGACGCTGCCCGGCGATCCGGCGGTCTTCGTTCTGGGCGACACGGCGCATGTGCAATCGGGCGGCCGCATGGTGCCGGGCGTGGCGCCGGCCGCCAAGCAGCAGGGCAAGTTCGCCGCCAGGGCGATCCGGGCGCGGCTGCGCGGCGCGGCGGCCCCGGGCGATTTCCGCTATCGCGACATGGGCAACCTGGCCACCATCGGGCGCAATGCGGCGGTGATCGAATTCGGCCGCTTCAAGATGACCGGCTGGTTCGCCTGGTGGGTCTGGGGCATCGCCCATATCTATTTCCTGATCGGCACCCGCTCGCGGCTGTTCGTGGCGCTGAGCTGGCTCTGGGTGTTCCTGTCCGGGCAGAACTCGGCCCGGCTGATCACCCAGAAGGAAACCCTGAAGGACAGCCCGCCGCCGCGCCGAGGCGGCGGCCGGCCCTAGAACTTGACCTTAGGTTTCGGCGGCTCGGCCGGTGCCGCTGCGGCGGCCAGGTCCTCGGCCAGCTTGCGATTCAGAAGCCACAGCCGCAGGATCACCGTGTCGGGCTTGGCGTAACGCTCGATCCGGACGGTGACGACGGGGCCGCAGCGCGCCAGTTCCGGCTCGGCGCCGGTGCCGGTGCCGGTGCCGCCCAGCACCACCATCGGCCAGCCGAAGGAACGCCAGAAGCCGGCGTCGCCGCGCCGGCTGGCCTGGGCGCGCTGCTGCACGGCCGGGTCGTCGCTGCCCAGTTCCGGCTGGCCCTCGGCGCTTTGCGGGTTGAGCGTGGACGGGCCGCCGCAGAAGCCATAGGCGTCTTCGTCCGGCGGCAGGGTGCCCCAGGCCCATGCGGTGTCGCGGTATTCGCTGATCGCCGGGCCGTATTTCTCGACCAGGCTGGCCTTGAGCCCGTCCACCGAGATCTCGGCTTCGGGGAGTTCCAGCTGGCGCATGATCGCGACCACGGTCTTGTCGGGCGATTGCGGGGCATAGACCGCCGCCAGCGCCTCGCCCGTCGCGGGGTCGACATAGCCCGTGGCGGTGCCGAACGGGCCCGTGCCGGGCTTGACGGTGGCGAAGACATCGGCCTGCGGCAGATGCGCCCGCGCCGCCTTGTCGAAATCGGCCAGCGCCATGCCCAGCGTCATGCCCAGCACGTCCTGCGCCTTGGGCGGCGTGCCGGTCACCGCCTGCCAGTCGCCGGGTTGCAGGTGGCCGACCTGGACGACGGCGCCGCTGCCGGGCTTGCTGCCGAAAAGCTGCACTCCCTGCACGGCGGCCTTCAGCACCAGCATGCCGCGCAGCCCCTCGGGCGCCGCGCTGAGCTGGTCGGCGGGGATCAGGCGGCGCTCGGTCAGGGTCAGCTCATAGCTGGCGGCGGCCAGCGATGTCTCGGCCAGCCGGCCCAGGTCCGGCTGGGCATCGACCTGCAACAGCAGATCGGCATAGCTGCCGCTGGCGGTGCCGTCATTGCCGCTGCGCAGATACTGGCAGTTCGACGCCGGCCCCTGGCCCGCCATGCCCAGCGTCCACAGCCGCGCCGGCCCGGGACGCGCGCGGTTGCCGTTCATCGCCAGCAGCTTTTCCACCCGGGGCAGCGGCTGGCCCAGCAACCCCTGGGCATTGGCGCTGAACAGCTTGTCCTCGTTCTCCTGGCCGATGCGGCCCAGCTCGCTGGCGCCCAGGCAGCCGGTCAGCGGATGGGTGTTGCCCGACGCCACCGGCAGCAGCACCTGCTGCGGCAGCAGCGCCACCCGGGCCCGGGACCAGTCGCGGAAGGCCGGCAGCATGGCGTCGATCTCGGACGGCTCCATCGTCCTGGCCGGGTCGCGGAAGAAGCGGTCCCAATCCAGCGCCATTGTGCCGTCCGCGGCCGCGCGTTCCTTGGCCATGCGTTGCAGCAGCATGCGGCGATAGCCGGCGTCGTCATAAAGATCGGGCTGCACGGCCAGCGCCAGAAGGTCCAGCCCCTCGGGGTCGAGCATCAGCGCCTTGGGCACGGCCGAGGGCTTGGCGGGATCGGCCAGCACCCAGGCCAGCCGGTCGGGCGCGGCCAGCGCCAGCCGCAGTTCAGGCGCATCGGGCCAGGGGAACTGATTGCCGCGGCCGAAGATCGCCTCGGTCGGGGCGCCGAGCTTCAGCGCGGGATGCTCCTCCTCGCGCGCGGTGGCATCGACGATGGGCACCTTCAGGAACATGTGCAGCGCGCCATTGGCGTCCGCCATGCCCGCCACGGCCACGGCCTGGTCCGCCGGCACGCGCAGCAGCTCGTAATCCGTCCGGCTCGCGGCGGCGAGGTTCGGCGGCGTCACCCCGGACAGATCCTTGTCATAGGGCACCGCCTGGAAGTTGACCTGCCGGGTCGGAAAGCCGCCCAGCTCGGGGTCGTAGGCGTCGATCAGCATCACCGCGGCGATCCAATAGCTGTCCAGCGCCAGGCCGGGCAGTTCGGCGCGATAGTCCGCGGCCCGGTTGCCGCGCCGGTCGGCGGGCAGGTTGGCGATCTCGTAGGGGTCGAGCATGCCCGCCTCGAGCGCGCCGGGATGGCGCACCGCGACCGCCGCCATCAGCGACTTGCCCGAGGTGGCGAAGATCTCGTCCGGCACGGCGCCCGCCTGCGCCTGCGCCTGGTCCGGCGCCTGCGCGGCCAGCGCCGCCGGCACCTCGAGGTCGCGAATGCGGGTGCGGGCGCCGGGATCGGCGAACAGCGCCAGGGCCTCGACATGGACCTGCGGCGCCACGGTCTCGAGCTCGGCCGCGCCGATCGGGTCGCTGCCGGCCGGGCGCACCCGCATCGCGGCCACGGCGTAATCGGCGACCAGATAGACGGTGCGCTGGCCCATGCTGCCGGCCTTGTTCAGATGCGCCAGCAGCTTTTCGGCATTGTCCACGTCGATGCGGAAGAACTGCGGCACCGCCGGCGGCTGGCCCGAGACCAGGTCCGGCAGCCAGGCCGCATATTCGCGCTGGATGGTCAGGGGAAAGCCGCCGGCGTCGAAATCGTATTCGCCCAGCTGCACCGGCATGATGGCGCGCAGCGGCACCGGGAATTGCGGCGCCCGGCCCGAGATCAGCTGGCGCAGCTGCGGCTCGGCCTGGTTCATCGCCTTGCGCACCGAAAGCTCGCTGAGGCCGTTGGCATAGCCGCTGGCGCCGTCCATGGCCAGCGCGGTCGGCAAAAGCTCGACCCGCTCGCGCCTGGACAGAAGCGCATTCGCGGCCTGCTGCGCCAGCCGCGGGTCCAGCACACGGTCCGGGCCGGCGTCGATCAGCGCCCCGAGCCGCATCGCCAGTTCGAGCAGTTGCAGCCCGTTCTGGCCCGACCCATAGCCGTCCTCCTGCAGCAGGGCGCGGGGCTGGTCCTTGCGCTGGACGCGGCGGGTCTGGGTGTCGCGCTCGGGCGTGGTCAGGATGCGGCCGGCCTGTTCGGGGATGCCGTAGATCGCGGCAATGGCGGCGGCATCGGCCGGGCGGTCGATCTTTTGCGCCTCGGGCGCGGCGCCGGTCCAGACATGCAGCACCCGTTCGTCCCGGGCGCCGGTCGCGCGATCTTCGGCCGAGGCGACCAGCAGCGTCGCGCGCTGGATGGCGATGCGGGCCTTGCCCATCGGCCAGGCGGTCAGGTCGGTCGAGGGTTCCAGCCCGGAGAGTTCCATCTCGACCCGCAGGACCGGGCGGCCGCTGCCATTGACGGGCTGCGCCCAGGCGGTGCGATAATCGGCGGGCACGGCCAGGAAGAAGGGCTTCTCGGACGCCAGGTGCAGTTCCAGCCCGCCGCTCGCGCCGCGCAGCTGCAGGGCGGTGATGGCCGGCACGCCGCTGATGTCGGTCAGGTTGCCGCGCATCTCGGGGAACCAATGCGTGGCGCGCTGGTCGAGCCCGTTCTCGTCCTTGTTGTTGGTGCCTTTCTGCAAGGGCAGGTCCAGCACCGCCAGCCGGGGCGGATGCTGGCCGTAATGCGTCACGGCGGCCTCGACCAGCGGGCGCAGCTGCGCCTGCTGCAGGCCATAGGGCGGCGGGTTGCCGTCGGCCATCGGCAGCTTGCCGTAATTGCGGGCGATGGTGGGCGTCCAGATCTGTTCGGGCGCGCGGCTGAGGGCCCAGAACAGATAGGCGGCATGCAGATGGTCGCCGTCGCGGATCACCTCGGCGCCGGCCGGGTCGAACTCCGCTGCGCTGGCGGCGGTCGGCGCCGCGCCCTCGGCGGGGGTTTCGGGAAACAGCGCGGTCTCGGCCGCCTCGGGGAAGGCCGCGCCCGAATCGAGGGGCTGATCGGCGGGCTGCGCCGTCCCGGCATGGTCTTGCGCGGGTTCCGGGTCGGGCGCCGGGGCCTGGGCCACCAGCGTGCTGGCCTGGCGCGGCGCGAGATAGCCCGAGGGCGTCGCCCCGACCGATTCCTGCCAGGCCGCGATGGCCTTGCGGCTGCCCGGGCCAAGGGCCCCGTCGATCGCGCCGCCATAGAAGCCGGCCTCGCGCAGGGCGCGCTGCACGGCCTTGCGCTCGGCCAGCGACATCCGCGGCTGCTTCGGCTGCGGCGCGGCGGGGGCCTGGCGCTGGGCGTTCTGCTGGCGGCGCTGCGGCTGTTGCTGATACTGCTGCTGCTGGTATTGCTGCTGGCGCTGCAGGTCGCGCTGCTGCTGCTGGCGCGACTGTTCCTGCACGATGGCGCCCAGGATGCCGCCGACGATCCTGGCCGCATCGTCGGCCTGGGCCGGCAGGCACAAGGACAGGCACAGCAGCGGCGTGGCAAGCCGTTTCGACAGGCGTGTCATGGGAAACCTCTTGCACTCGGGAATGGATAAAGTTTCCGTGAGGAATCGGAATCCCGTCAAGATATTGAAAAGGGCAGGTTTGCGAGCCCCGGCGCCGGGTTTTCGCCTTTTGCGCGATTGTGACATGAAATCGACAGCCGCCATGCGCCGTCGCCCGCTGCCCGGCGCGGGCGTGGAAATATCCGCCTAATACAGTAAGGAATTCCTGTCCGGCGCGATGGCCGCGCCCGGGCGGCTTGGGCTGAGGGAATACGGGAGGCAGGGTGGCGGTCGGCGGGCATCCGAAATGCGAATTCCATGCGCTTTATGCCGATCATCACGGCTGGCTTCAGGGCTGGCTGCGCGGGCAACTGGGCGACGGCGGCGACTTGGCGGCCGACCTGGCGCAGGACACCTTCCTGCGGCTGATCGCGGCGCGGCGCGAGCCTTTGCGCCTGGGCGCGCGGCCGCGCGCGCTCTTGACCCATATCGCCAAGGGCCTGCTGGTCGACCATTGGCGCCGCAAGCGGGTCGAGCGCGCCTATCTGGACGCGCTGGCGCATCTGCCCGCCGCCGCCGCGCCCCCGGCCGAAGAGCAGCTGGTGGTGATCGAGACGCTTTCCCGCATCGACGCCCTGCTGGCGCGGCTGCCGGCGCCGACGCGCGAGGTCTTTCTGCTGGCGCAGCTGGACGGGCTGACGCTGCAACAGATCGCGGACCGGGTGCAGATGCCGGTCATCACCGTGCGCCGGCACATCCGCAAGGCGCTTCTGGCCTGCATGGCGCTGGCCTGCTGATGCCGCCGCAGCCGCCCGCCGAATTGCTGGAACAGGCCGCAGACTGGGCGCTGGCCCTGCGCTATGGCGACCCGGACCCGGCCCAGCGCGCCGCCTTTCGCGACTGGCTGGCGCAGGGGCCGCAGCACGCCGCTGCCTGGCAGCGGGCGCAGGCAGTGTTCCAGAGCTTCGAGCGCCTGCCGCCGGGCCTGGGCCGGCAGGTGCTTGGCCAGGTCGACCCGCAGCCCGGCCGGCGCCGGGCGCTGGTCCTGCTGGCGGGGCTGGCCGCGACCGGCGCGGCCGGCGCCCTGGCCGGGCAGCAGCCTTGGCAGAAATGGCGCGCCGACGCCGCGACCGCGGTGGGCGAGCGGCGCAGGCTGGCGCTGCCCGATGCCTCGGCGCTGGTGCTGAACACCGACAGCGCCGCCGACATCGCCTTTACCGCAGCCGAGCGCCGCATCGAGCTGCGCGGCGGCGAGATCCTGGTCACCACCAGCCCCGACCCGGCCCCGGTCGCCCGCCCGCTGCTGGTCGGGACCGCCTTCGGCGAGGTGCGGGCGCTGGGCACGCGCTTCGGCCTGCGCGAACTCGACGGGCGGGTGCGGGTGGCGGTGTTCCGCGACGCGGTCGAGATCCGGCCCAGCCGGGGCGCGCCGCAGCGGCTCGGGGCCGGGGCGCAGGCGGAATTCTCGGAAACGGGGGTCTGGCCCCCGCGCCCGGTGGACGACAGCGCCGCGATCTGGGAACAGGGCATGCTGCTTGCGCAGGACATGCCGCTGGCCGAGGTGCTGGCCGAGATGGCGCGCTATCGCCACGGCATCCTGCGCTGCGACCGCCAAGTAGCGGCGATCCGGGTTTCGGGCGCGATCTCGCTAGCCGATACCGAGGGCGCGCTGGACCTGCTGGCCCGGACCCTGCCGGTGCGCATCCAGCGCCGCACACCCTGGTGGGTGGTGGTCGTGCCGCGCGGCTGAAGATTTTTCGCGCGGGGGTGATCACATTTCGCCGCTCGTCCGGTGAATGAGGAAAGGCCGCCAGCCCGAGCGCCAGCCCGCCGCGACCCTCTGAGCCAAGGACCACATCGCATGAACCACCTGACCTGCGCCCCGGCGGCCGCCGCGCGTGCGCTTGCCGTTTCCGCCGGCCTGACTGTCGCCCGGGCGCTGCTGCTCGGCACGGCACTGGGCACCATCATCGCCGCCCCCGCCACGGCCCAGGCGCGCGACTATGCCATCGGGCCCGGGCGGCTCAGCGACGTGCTGGCCCGCTATGCCGCCGCCTCGGGCGTGCAGCTGGTCTATCAGCCCTCGGACCTGGCCGGGCGGCAAAGCGCCGGGATCAGCGGCAGCTATACGGTCGAGCAGGGCTTTGCCCGGCTGCTTGCCGGCAGCGGCTTCCGGCTGCAATCGGCCGGCGCCGGCCGCTATGTGCTGGTCGGGCCGCAAGCCCAGGGCAGCGCCGCACCGGGCGCCGCGGGCGAGGTGGTGCTGGAAACCGTGACCCTGCATGGCGCCGGCGCCACCACCGAGGGCAGCGGCAGCTATGCGACCGAGGCGGCCAGCATCGCGCGCGGCGCCGAGTCGCTGCGGGAGGTGCCGCAATCTGTCACCGTGCTGACCGACCAGGCGCTCGAGGACCAGAACCTGACCATGATGTCCGAAGCCATGGCCAAGGCGCCGGGCATCGTCGCCACCACGGATGGCATGGGCAACCCCGAGTTCCGTTCGCGCGGGTTCGTCATCGACAATTACCAGATCGACAATATGGGAACCTCGTATACCTCGACCTTCCGGCCGGATTTCGACCTGGCGATCTATGACCGGGTCGAGGTGCTGCGCGGCGCCGAGGGGCTGTTCTCGGCCGCGGGCGAGCCGGGCGGCACCATCAACCTGGCGCGCAAGCGGCCGACGGACGAGGTGCGTTCATCGGTGTCGCTGGCCTATGGCAGCTGGAACAACCGCCGGCTCGAGGCCGATATCGGCGGCCCCATCGGTTTCGATGGCCGGCTGCGCGGCCGGGTGGTCGGCGTCTGGCAGGACCGCGAGTATTTCTATGCGCCGGCGGACGAGGAGAAGCAGGTCCTTTACGGCATCCTGGAATACGACCTGACGCCCGACACCACGATCAGCGGCGGTGTGACCTATCAGCACCAATACGGCACGCATTGGCAAGCGGGCCTGCCGACCTTCCTCGACGGCAGCCAGCTGGGCCTGCCGCGCGACCTGGCGCTGAATCCGGACTGGGCCAGGCGCGACACCACCATCCGCGAGACCTTCTTCACCGCCGAACACCGCTTCAACGACGACTGGTCGGTGAAGCTGAACGCCATGCAGCAGAAATACGATTTCGACTATCTCAAGCTGAACGTCGGCGGCCCGGTCGACCCGGAAACGGGGCTGTTCGGCGCGCCGAGCGTCTCGTCCGAGGATGACGGCAACCACTCCAAGGGCGTGGACCTGAGCGTCACCGGCCGCTTCCGCGCCTGGGGCGTGGATTACAAGCTGACCGCCGGCGCCGACTGGCGGATGAGCGAGGGCAAGCAGATCCGCAACCGCTACAGCACGGCCTTCCCCGACGGCGAGCTTGGCCTGGACGATTTCCCCGGCGTGGTGCTGCCGGAACCGACCTTCCTGCGGCGCGACCACGGCTGGCCGGCCTGGGGCGGCAAGCAGCAGGGCATCTATGCCCGGCTGGACATGGCCGTGACCGACAAGGCGCATGTCATCGTCGGCGGCCGCAACGGCAACTACAAGCATCGCGACATCTACGAGCTTTACGACGACAACGGCGATCTCGTCGAGCGCGACACCAGCTACCACTGGCAGGAAACCGGCATCTTCACGCCCTATGCCGCCGTCACCTATGACGTGACGCCGGACTGGACCGCCTATGCCAGCCTGACCGAGATCTACAAGCCGCAGGGCAACATGTTTGCCGGCCCGCCCGAGAACCCGACCCAGCTGGACCCGATCACCGGCCGCAACTTCGAGCTGGGGGCCAAGGGCGCGGTGCTGGACGGGGCGCTGAACGTCTCGGCCGCGCTCTATCGCATCGAGCGCAAGGGTGAGGCGATTCAGGACCTGGCCTATGGCGAGAACAGCCGCTTCTACCTGCCGCTGGGCGAGATCGTCAGCCAGGGGCTGGAGCTGGAGGTCTCGGGCGAGGTCTCGCCGGGCTGGCAGGTCTTTGCCGGCTATACCTGGAACCAGAACAGGAACGAAAAGGAAAACGTGGTCTATAGCGCGCTGACGCCCAAGCACATCTTCAAGCTGTGGACCGACTACAACCTGCCGGGCGCCTATTCCAAATGGACCGTGGGCGGTGGCGTGACGGTGAAAAGCCGGCATGCCAACACCGGCACCTATTGGGTCATGACCGATGCCGGCTGGACGCAGCCGGAGTTCGCGATCCGGCAGGGCGGCTATGCGGTCTGGGACGCGCATGTGAATTACCAGATCGACGACCGCTGGAGCCTGGCGCTGAACGTGACCAATGTCTTCGACAAGACCTATTACGCCACGCTCGGCACGCCCAGCGGTGGCAACTGGTATGGCGAGCCCAGGAACGCCACCCTGACCCTGCGCGGCCAGTTCTGAGCCGGGCCCGGATGGCGGGGCGCGCGGTCCCGCCATCCGCCCGGCTGCGCCTGGCTTTCCCTGGGCCAGGATCCGCGGCCCCTTTCCGGGGCGGCCGTCTCGCACAGCCAGACCGTCATTGCCTTTTGCGCGTGCAGCCCGGTGGTCCTGCTGGGCGCCACCGTGGCCGGCACGCTGTTTCCGGGCGGGCGCGACCCGACCGGCGAATTCGTCATGGTCAACATGTCGCCCTTCCTGGTCGGCGGCGTGCTCGAATCCAAGGGGCTGGACGACGAGGGCAGCGACCGCGACAAGCTGGTCCTGATGCCGCTTCAGCAGCCTGGAAAGCCGGGTCTATGGGCCGGACGAGCTGTCGGTGATCGTCGTCGCCCTGCACGACATGGCGCGGCTGGCGGAAACCTACGCGCTCTTGCGCGAGGTGATGATCCAGCGCCACGGCGCCGAGGATTTCTGGCTGACCGACGCCACTGGCGCCTTTCGCCAGGCCGAGGCCGAGCGCGCCACGCAGAATCTGCTGCTGGGCGCCATCGCGGCGATCTCGATCTTCGTCGGCGGCATCGGGGGCGATGAACATCATGTTTATCGCCGTGCGCGTGCGCACGTGCGAGATCGGCATCCGCGCCGCGACTGGCGCCTCGATGCGCGAAATCCGACCCAGTTCCTGACCGAGACGGTGCTGCTCTCGGCGCTTGGCGGCATCGCCGGGCTGGCTCTGGCCGGCGGCGTCGCCGCGACCGCGGCCTGGGGCTTCGGCATGCCGGTGGTGTTTTCGGTCACGGTCGCGCTTGGCGCGCCGGCCGGCGCCACGCTGATGGGCGCGGGATTCGGCCTGGTGCCGGCGATCCGCGCCGTAAGGCTGAGCCCGGTCGAGGCGCTGGCCAGCCCCTGATCCGCGACCACCCGCCAATGCCGGCGGCGTGACGGTTTTTTCCCCTGACATGTCGGTTGATTGCCGCAGATGCGGCCGGCGGTGCCGCATGGTCGCGGCCGACGGCGCCTGCCCGGCCGATGCGCCGCGACCCGCCACGGACCCAGACGCCACAGCAGGAAGGATCGCCCGGCATGCCGACCCAGCCCGACCGAAGCCAGACCGACCACCGCCTGATCGACGGCCGGGCCGTGCAGCGCCGCATCCTGTCCGAGCTGAACGAGGCCTTTGCCCGCGAACGGCAGCTGCGGCCGGTGGGGCGGCTGGTCTCGGTCTCGATCGGGCCCTCGCCCGAGGTTCAGGTCTATGTCCGCAACCAGGCGCGCGGCGCCGAACGCGCCGGCCTGCCCTTCGAGCAGCAGGTCTGGCCCGCCGGGATCGCGCCCGAGGAGGCCAAGCGCCGCATCCTGGCGCTGAACGACGACGGCGCCGTGCTGGGCATCATCCTGCAGCGCCCGGTGCCGGCGCATATCCATGTCCGCTCGCTGCAATCGGCGATCCATCCGCTGAAGGACGTCGAGGGCATGAACCCGGCCTCGATCGGCAACATCGTCTATAACGACATCGCCTTGGCGCCCTGCACCGCGGCCGCCGCGGTCGAGCTGTTGCGCCAGACCGGCCTGCCCCTGCAGGGGCTCGAGGTGGTGATGATCGGCCATTCCGAGATCGTCGGCAAGCCCGCCGCCTTCATGCTGATGGCCGAAGGCGCCACCGTCACCGTCTGCCACCACATGACCCGCTCGGTCGCGATGCATTCGCGCCGCGCCGATGCGGTGGTCGTGGCGGTGGGCAAGCCGCATCTGATCGGCCCCGAGATGATCAAGCCCGGCGCGGCGGTGATCGACATCGGCATCAACCAGGTCGCCGATGCGGAGGGCGGCATCCGCGTCCTGGGCGACGTGGACACCGACCGCGTGCGCGAGGTCGCGGGCTGGATCACCCCGGTCCCAGGCGGCGTCGGCCCGGTCACCGTCGCCATGCTGATGCGCAACGCGCTGACCGCGCATCGGCGCCAGGTCGACGCCGGCTGGCTGGGCGGGGAGGCGCCCGGCCGGGCCTGACATTTCTTGAGCAGATCATCGACAGAGGGAGGATTTCGCATGAAGGAAACACCCGGCAGGGGGCTGGACGCGGGCGTGTTCTGGCCCGCCATCGCCATCGCCCTGGGATTTGTCCTGTGGGGCGTCGCCGCCCCCGACAGCCTGGCCGGCATCGCCGGCGCCGTGCTGGCCTGGATCATCCGGGTCTTCGGCTGGAGTTTCGTCATCTCGACGGCCTTCTTCCTGGCTTTCGCGGTCTTCCTGGCCTTCAGCCGCTTCGGCCGCATCAAGCTGGGCCATGACGACGAGGTGCCGGAATTCTCGACCCGGTCCTGGATCTGCATGATGTTCAGCGTCGGCATGGGCATCGGCCTGATGTTCTGGGGCGTGGCCGAGCCGGTCAGCCATTTCGGCACGCCGCCGCATGGCCTGGCGCAGCCGCAGACGCGCGAGGCGGCGCTGGTCGCCATGCAATACGCCTATTTCCACTGGGCGCTGCACCCCTGGGCGATCTATGCCATGGCCGGGCTGGCGATGGCCTATTTCAGCTATCGCCGCGACCTGCCGACGCTGGTGTCGAGCGCCTTCCACCCGCTGTTGGGCGACCGCATCCACGGGCCGATCGGGCGCACCATCGACGTGCTGGCGATCATCGCGACGCTGTTCGGCACCGCGACCTCGCTGGGCCTGGGCGCGCAGCAGATCAACAGCGGCATGAACTACCTGTGGGGCACCGGCGAAAGCGCGGGCATCGCGCTGAGCATCATTGCCGTGCTCTCGATTCTGTTCATCCTGTCGGCGGTCTCGGGCGTGGGCAAGGGCATCCAGTTCCTCAGCAACATGAACATGCTGATCGCGCTGCTGCTCCTGCTGTTCCTGGCAGCGCTGGGGCCGACGGTCTTCATGCTCGACACGCTGATCGAGGCGATGGGCTATTATTTCGGCGACCTGGTGTCGATGTCCTTCCGCACCTCGGCTTTCAGCGACAGCAAGTGGCTGGCCAGCTGGACCATCTTCTACTGGGCCTGGTGGATTTCCTGGGCGCCCTTCGTCGGCGTGTTCATCGCCCGCATCTCGCGCGGGCGCACCATCCGCGAATTCGTCGTGGGCGTGCTGGTGATCCCCAGCGCCGTGACCTTCGTCTGGTTCACCGTCATGGGCGGCAGCGCCCTGCATTCCGAGCTGATGGGCCCGGGCGGGCTGGTCGAGGCCATCGCCGACAAGGGCGCGCCGGTCTCGCTCTTTGCGCTGCTGGAGCAATACCCGCTGGCCTCGCTGACCTCGGTGGTGGCGATGTTCCTGGTGGCGATCTTCTTCGTCTCGGGCGCCGATGCGGCCTCGGTGGTGATGGGCATGCTGTCCTCGCGCGGGACGCCCCAGCCCAGGGCCGGCATCGTGGTGCTGTGGGGCGTGCTTGCCGCCGCCGCCGCCTCGGTGCTCCTGGTGATGGGCGGGCTCGACGGGCTGCAGACCGCCTCGATCATCGCGGCCGCGCCTTTCCTGCTGGTCATGGTCGGGCTTTGCGGCTCGCTGTGGAAGGGGCTTCTGGACGATATCGAGGTGCATGGCCATTTCGAGGAGATCGACCCGCATACCGGCGGGCTGAAGGATCGCCTGCATTGACGAAACCGGCCTGCCGCGGCGTTCCGGCGCGGCAGGCCGCAACCACCTTGTCCAAGCCATGACCGAGATCGCGCCAGACCCCCGCCCCGCCCGCTACGTCTTCCTGCTTCTGGACCGGTTCACGCTGGCGTCCTTTGCCGCCGCCATCGAGCCGCTGCGGCTGGCGAACCGCATCGCCGGGCGCCCGCTCTACGACTGGCGGCTGGTCGGCGAGGGCGGCGGCTTCGCCCACTGCTCGAACGGCGCCCGCATCATGCTGGACGGGGGCCTCGAGGACGGCAGCCGCGGCGATACCGTGCTGGTCTGCGGCGGGCTCGACGTCGCCCGCGCCGCCGCGCGCCCGGTGCTGGCCTGGCTCAGGCGCGAGGCCCGGCGCGGCGCCCGCATCGGCGCGCTCTGCACCGGCGCCTGGGTGCTGGCCGAGGCCGGGCTGCTCGCCGGCCGGCGCTGCACCATCCATTGGGAAAACCAGGACGCCTTCGCCGAAAAATTCCCCGACACCACCCTGATCCGCACCGTCTTCGTCGAGGACGGCAACCGCCTGACCGCCGCCGGCGGCACCGCGGCCATCGACCTGATGCTGCGCCAGATCGCCCGCGACCACGGCGCGGCGCTGGCCGGGCGGGTGGCCGACCAGATGATCCACACCGCGATCCGCTCCGAGGAGGACCACCAGCGCCAGTCGGTGCCGGTGCGGCTGGGCGCGCGCCACCCGCGCCTGGCGCAGGTGGTGGCGCGGATGGAGGCCAATATCGAGGAGCCGCTGAGCCCGGCGCGGCTGGCGCAGGACGCCGGCCTGTCGCCGCGCCAGCTCGAGCGGCTGTTCGCGCGCTATCTCGGCCACTCGCCCAAGCGGCATTACATGGCGCTGCGGCTGGAGCGGGCGCAGAACCTGCTGGCGCAGACCGAGATGAGCGTGATCGAGATCGCGCTCGCCTGCGGCTTCGCCAGCACCGCGCATTTCTCGAAATGCTACCGCGCCCAGTATGGCGAGACGCCCTATCGCAAAAGGGGCGGCAGGGACTGAGCCTCAGCCCGGGGGCGCGAGCCGGCGGCGCAGCAGCGGCTCCAGCCAGTCGGCCAGCACCTGCACGCGCCGCGGCGGGCGCGGATGCGCCAGGACCAGGTGCATCGGCATCGGCGCCGGGCGGTGGCGCGGCATGACCTCGACCAGCGCGCCCGCCGCCAGGTGCCCGGCCACGTCATAGGCCGGGATCTGGATCAGCCCCAGCCCGGCCAGCGCGGCGGCGATATAGGTCTCGGCGCTGTTGGCGCTGACCTGCCAGGGCAGGGCGCGGCCGTGGCTGCGCCCGCCCTCCTGCCACTCCCAATCCGCGACCCGGCCGCTTTGCGGCGAGGCATAGCCGACCTGGAGATGCGCGCCCAGATCGGCCGGGTCGGCGGGGGTGCCGCGGCGGGCCAGATAGGCGGGACTGGCGACATTGATCTGGGCGATCTCGCCGATGCGGCGGGCGCGCAGGCCGGAATCGGGCAAGCGTCCCACGCGCAGCGCCAGGTCCACCTGTTCGCCCACCAGGTCCACCGCCCGGTCGCTGGCGCCGAGCTCGACCGCGATGCCGGGCCAGGCGGCCAGGAACTCCGGCAGCGCCGGGGCCAGGATCAGCCGGCCGATGCGCCCGGGCACGTCGATGCGCACCCGGCCCGCGACCCGCCGGGCGCCGGTGCGGAACATCGCCTCGATCTCCTCGGCCTCGGCCAGGAACGCCAGGCAGCGGTCGCGGAACTCCTCGCCCTCGGGGGTCGGGGTGACGCTGCGCGTGGTGCGGTTCAGCAGCCGCGCGCCCAGCCGCGCCTCGAGCTCGGCCACCGCGGCCGAGACCGAGGAGCGCGGCATCTGCAACCCGTCCGCCGCGCGGGTGAAGCTGCGGGTTTCGATGACGCGGATCAGGATGCGATAGAGGTCGAGCCGGTCCATTGTTCGCGATCCTTGACAGGTGAAGTCAGAGCAAGCGGATTTATATCCGATTTTCCGAACATAGAGTGCCGCCACGGATTTCGACAAGGAGAACGGCCATGACGGAGCGCAACATCAAGGACAAGGTCATTCTGATTGCCGGCGGGGCCAAGAACCTGGGCGGGCTGATCGCGCGCGACTTCGCCGCGCAGGGCGCCCGCGCGGTGGTCGTGCATTACAACAGCGACGCCAGCGCCGGCGACGCGCAGGACACCGTGGCGGCGGTCAAGGCGGCGGGCGCCGAGGCGCTGGCGATCCAGGCCGACCTGACCACGGCCGGCGCGGTCGAGACGCTGTTCGCCGAGGCCGTCGCCGCCTTCGGCCGGCCCGACATCGCCATCAACACCGTGGGCAAGGTGCTGAAGAAGCCCATGGCCGAAATCTCGGAGGCGGAATATGACGAGATGAGCGCGGTGAACGCCAAATCCGCCTTTTTCTTCCTGAAAGAGGCCGGCCGGGCGGTCAACGACAATGGCGCGATCTGCACGCTGGTGACCTCGCTGCTGGGCGCCTATACGCCCTTCTATGCCAGCTATGCCGGCACCAAGGCGCCGGTCGAGCATTTCACCCGCGCCGCGTCCAAGGAACTGGGCGAGCGGGGGATCTCCGTCACCGCCATCGGCCCCGGTCCGATGGATACGCCCTTTTTCTATGGCCAGGAATCGCCCGAGGCGCAGGCCTATCACAAATCCGCCGCGGCGCTGTCGCCCTTCAGCAAGACCGGGCTGACCGACATCGAGGACATCGTGCCCTGGATCCGCTTCCTGGTGACCGAGGGCTGGTGGATGACCGGCCAGACCATCCTGGTGAACGGCGGCTATACCACGAAATAGGTTCTGTGCGCGGGCCCTGCCGCTGGTCAGTGGTGCGCGGCCGGGCGTCATCCGGCCGCGGTTTTTCATCCCGATCCGAGTTGCCGGACCGCCGCGGGCGATCCGACTGTTTCTGTCAGGGGAAAGCGCCCGATATAAACTGTCAACTATATGAAATCGTTCGATTTTCTATTGACGCTTCTGCGGGGGCCGCCTATATCGCGGTCAAGAGACAGCCAGCCAGCATTTCGCCAGCCAGCCATCCAGGACCAGCAAGCAAAGGAAGCCCCATGGCCCATTCTTCGTGCAGCGCATGCGCGTTCTTCGAAAACCATGCAGCCAATTCCGACAGCCAGCTCGCCGACGCCGGCCTGTGCCGCGCCAAGCCGCCCGTGACCCAGAAGGATGCCGACAGCCGCGGCTTCTGGCCGGTGGTCAGTTCGAACGACTGGTGCGGGGAATTCGCGACCCAGTTCGCCGCCGAATAAGCGGCAGCCAGGCAGCCGTTCCGGCCCGATGCAGGCAGCCCCCCGGGGCTGCCTTTGCCATTTCCGCCACCTGTGCGCGTGGCGCCGCCGTGGCCTAACGACATCTATCCCCTGTTTTTTTTCCTTCGACCGATGTGATATTCAGGCGCGGCGGGCTTATCCTGCGTTGCATCAACAGGGAAACCGGAGATAGGCGGTTCGGCGGTCTTGCCGTCCTGCGTCCGAAGGAAAGGCACCGACATGTTCCGCATCAACAGCCAGGGATTCGTCGTCGACTGCGAGGATGAGCAGCCGGTGGCGCTTGTTTCCCACGGCAGCGTCGCCGTCGAGGCCAGGATGCAGGATCAGCGTTGCGTGCTGTTGCGTTTCGATGGCCAGCAAGACCTGCCGCCCGGCGCGCGGCTGTCGGCGGCGCAGGTGCATCAGTTCGCCTTGCCGCTGGAACAGGCGCTGGCGCTGGCGCGGGCCATCCTGACGATCACCGAGCCGGGATTGGGCTGAGCCCACGGCAGCCGAAACCCCGGGCGGAATCGCGACGCCGCACGGGGGGTTCCCCGCCCGGCGCCGGTCAGGACAGGCCGCTGTCAGAGCCCGGCCAGCGGGAAGCCGGTGATGCGTTTCGGCCGCGGCGGGGCATAGGTGCGCACCTTCGAGGTCTTCAGCCCCAGCCGCACCAGCGACTCGGCGATGGTGACGGCGGCCGCGACCCCGTCCACCACCGGCACGCCGGTGCGGGCGCGGACCTTGGCCTCAAGCTCGGCCATGCCGCCGCAGCCCAGGCAGATCACCTCGGCATGGTCCTGGGTGACGGCGGCGGCGGCCTGCTCGACGATGGTCTCGACCGCGCGCTCGGGCTGGGTTTCCAGCTCGAGCACCGCCATGCCGCTGGCCCGGACCGAGGCGCAGCGGTCGTAAAGCCCGGCGAGCTTCAGCCGGTCCTCGATCATCGGCACGGCGCGGTCGAGCGTGGTCACCACCGAATACTTGTGGCCGAGGAACATCGCGGTCGAGGCGGCGGCCTCGGTGATGTCGACCACCGGCACCTCGAGCAGCTCCTGCAACCCCTCGCGCCCATGCTCGCCATAGCCGGCCTGGATCACCGCGTCGAAGGGCTGGTCATAGCGCATGACCGCGTCCATCACCCCCACCGCCGCGAGATAGCTCTCGAAATTGCCCTCGACCGATTCGGCGCCGAAGCGCGGGGTCAGAGCCACGATCTCGGTGCCCGGGGCGGCGGCCTTGCGAGCCGACTCCGCGATGCCATGGGTCATGGTTTCGGTCGTGTTGACGTTCACGACAAGGATACGCATTGCGACGGTCTCCGTTCAGTGGCTGGTGGCGACGGCGATGGATTCGCCATCGCGGTCGGCATAGGTCAGGCCCTTGGGCGCGATCAGGGTGTAGAGCAGCGCCCCCAGGCCCGCGGCGATGAACCACGAGAATTGCGACAGCGAATGCAGCGCCGGCAGGAAGGCGAACAGAAGCGAGATCGCGGCCGAGGGGATCAGCGCCTGGATCGCCTTGGGGTTGATGCCGTTGACATAGTGATAGGGACCGGCGGCGCTGTCGCTGTAGAGCGCCGGCACGTCGACCTGCTGCTTGCGGATCAGCCAGTAGTCGGCCATCACGATTCCGAACAGCGGTCCCAGGAAAGCCCCGAGCGCGCCCAGGAAATAGACGATGACGATGGGCGAGTTGTAGAGGTTCCAGGGCAGGATGACGAAGCCGATCAGCGCGCTGACCACCGCCGCCCGGCGGAAGTCGAGGTGACGCGGGAACAGGTTCGCCAGCGCGAAGGCCGGGGCCACGAAATTCGCCATCAGGTTCACGGCGATGGTCAGGATCAGCAGCGACAGGCTGGCCAGCACCAGCAGCGGCTTGCTGGGAATGCTCTGCACCACGTCGGTCGGGCTTTGGATCAGCGTGCCGTCGATCGACAGCTGGCCGCCGGTCAGGATCACCACGATCAGGCCAAAGATCAGCATGTTGATCGGGATGCCCCAGAAATTGCCGCGCACCACCGCCTGGCGCGAGGTGGCGCCGCGGGTGAAGTCGCAGAAGTTCAGCACGAAGGTGCCATAGATCGCCACCCAGAGCGAGGCGCCGCCCAGGATCTGCGCCCACATCGCGCCGCCGGAGAGCGGGTTCGGCGGGCTCCATTGCAGCCGGCCGCCGGCGCTGTAGAGCATCCAGCCCGCCAGCGCGACGAAGGTGACCAGGATCACCGGGCCGGCGAAGGCCTCGTATTTGCGGATGCTTTCCATGCCGTAGCAGGCGATGACGACCTGGACGATCCAGAGCAGGGTGAAGCTGATCCAGCCCAGCACCGACAGGCCCAGCACCATCTGCTGCGCCAGCGGCGCAAGCCCGGGCATCAGCGCGATCAGCAGCACGTCGAGCACCATCGAGGCCAGATAGGTCTGGATGCCGAACCAGACGATGGCCACGCCGCCCCGGATCAGCGCCGGGATCTGGGCGCCGCGGGTGCCGAAGCTGATGCGGCTCATTACCGGGAAGGGCACGCCGGTCTTGATGCCCATGAAGCCCGACAGGTTCAGCAGCACGAACAGGAAGGCCGCGCCGAACAGCAGCGCGGCCAGGATCTGCCATCCGCCGAGTCCCAGCGCGAAAAGCCCGATGGCAAAGGAATAATTGCCCAGGCTGTGCACGTCATTGGCCCAGAGGGCGAAGATGTTGTAGGCGCTCCAGGTTCGGCCCTGCTTCAGGGTCGGGGCCAGGTCGCGGTTGTAAAGATTGGCCGAGACCCCGGGCGGGACCGCCTCATCCAGGGCGGCGCCGTGATGATGCGCTTGCTTGTCGCGCAGGATGTTCTGGTCCATCGTCATCCCCTTGTCGCCGCGGGGTTGCGCGCGCCATATGCGGGGCAGCGCGCCGTCATATTCTCAGGTGCCATGGTTACCTCCCGTTCCGATGGCAGCCGCCGGAGTGCGGCGGAGCAGCCCGATATCTGAGCTTGCAACTAAAATGTTACATATTATTCTATGAAAGCGTCTATATAGAATTCCTGGTATAACCTTACTGCATAAATTGAAAATAAAGGCGCTAGACTGGTGCGAATCTGGCGGGAAGGATTGGGCGGGAGCATGGGCGAGGAAGAGATGCTGAACACGCGCGCGCTGCTGGCGCTGACCGAGGCGCTGCGCTCGGGCGCGTTGCGGGCCGGGCAGTTCCTGTCCATGCCGCAGCTGGTCGAGATCCTGCGCGTGCCCATCGCCGCCGTGCGCGAGGCGACGCGCCACGGCCAGGTCTCGGGCTGGCTGGACGTGATCCCCAAGCGCGGCGTGCAGATCCTCGAGGCCGAGCCGGCGACGATCCGCGACAGCCTCGACCTGCGCATGGTGCTGGACCAGGAGGGGGCGCGGCGCTGGATCCGCGGCGGCCTCGATGCCGGCGAGCTGGCCGCGCTGCGCCAGGCGCATGAGCGGATGCGCGAGACCGCGCGCGGCGCCGGCACGCCCGAGTTGTCGGCGCAGGCGATCCAGGTCGACCTGTCGCTGCATGACTTCCTGGCGCGCGGGCTGGGCAACCCGATGCTGCGCGCCGATTACGAAAGCAACCGCATCCGCATCGCGATCTTCCAGCGCGTCCGGCCCTTCGTGCAGGAGCGCGTCCGCTCGGCGATGGAGGAGCATCTGGCGATCATCGCTGCCCTGGAGCGCCGCGACAGCGCCGCGACCACCGAGGCTATCGCCTATCACTGCGAACGCACGCAGCATTGGTGGGGTGTCAGTCCGGGCTGAGGCGGGTGGTCAGGGCGACGCGGTCTTACGGGCAGCCGGGCCGGCGCGCATCGGCGTCACCTTCCGAGCCACGGGGCCAGGGACCGGCGCGCTGCCGCCGAAACGGCGCTTATCCGTGATTTTCCCGCCCCGGCGGCGCGATCAGCGGCGCCGAGCCTCTTGCGAGGCGGGGCGGTTTAGTATACCTCGGCATACAATGAGCTTGCCGCCGCCCGCCAGACCTGACCGCGACCCGGTGTTCCTGCTCAATCGGCATTGCATCGTAGGGATCGTCATGAGCTTGTACACCGACTACCTAACCGAGATCGAAACGCGCAAGACCACCGGGCTGCACCCCAAGCCCATCGACGACGGCGCCCTGGTGCAGGAGCTGATCGCGCAGATCGAACAGCCCGGCAACCCGTATCGGGCCGATTCTCTGCAATTCTTCATCTACAATACCCTGCCCGGCACGACCAGCGCGGCGGCGGTCAAGGCGCGCTTTCTCAAGCGCATCATCCTGAGCGAGGCGGTGGTGCCGGAGATCACGGTGGCCTTTGCCTTCGAACTCTTGTCGCACATGAAGGGCGGGCCCTCGGTCGGGGTGCTGCTGGACCTGGCGCTGGGAACCGACGAAGCCATCGCCCGGCAGGCCGCCGAGGTGCTCAAGACCCAGGTGTTCCTCTACGACGCGGACATGGGCCGGCTGGCCGAGGCCTTCAAGGCCGGCAACCCGGTCGCCCGCGACATCCTGGACAGCTATGCCAAGGCCGAATTCTTCACCAAGCTGCCCCCGGCCCCGGACGAGATCAAGGTCGTGACCTATATCGCCGCCGAAGGTGATATCTCGACCGACCTGCTGTCGCCCGGCAACCAGGCGCATTCGCGCTCGGACCGCGAATTGCACGGGCAATGCATGATCTCGCCCGAGGCGCAGGCCGAGATCGTCGCGCTGCAGGCCCGGCACCCCGACAAGCGGGTGATGCTGATCGCCGAAAAGGGCACCATGGGCGTCGGCTCCTCGCGCATGTCGGGGGTGAACAACGTCGCGCTCTGGACCGGCCGGCGCGCCAGCCCCTATGTGCCCTTCGTCAACATCGCCCCGGTGGTCGCGGGCACGAACGGCATCTCGCCGATCTTCCTGACCACGGTGGACGTGACCGGCGGCATCGGCATCAACCTGAAGAACTGGGTCAAGAAGACCGGCCCGGACGGCAAGCCGATCCTGAACAATGACGGCAATCCGATCCTGGAGCAGGCCTATTCGGTCGAAACCGGCACCGTCCTGACCATCGACGCGAAGAACAGGAAGCTGCGCGACGAGACCGGCAAGGAACTGGTCGACATCGCCGCCTCGTTCACGCCGCAGCGGCTGGAGTTCCAGCGGGCCGGCGGCTCTTATGCCATCGTCTTCGGCAAGAAGCTGCAGACCTTTGCCGCGCAGACCCTGGGCGTCGAGGCGCTGCCGGTCTTCGCCCCGAACAAGGAGATCAGCATCCCGGACCAGGGCCTGACCGCGGTCGAGAAGATCTTCAACGCCAATGCCGTGGGCGTCACCCCCGGCAAGGTGCTGCATGCCGGTTCCGACGTGCGGGTGCGGGTGAACATCGTCGGCTCGCAGGACACCACCGGTCTGATGACCGCGCAGGAACTCGAGGCGATGGCGGCGACCGTCATCTCGCCCCTGGTCGACGGCGCCTATCAGTCGGGCTGCCACACCGCCTCGGTCTGGGATCGCAAGGCGCAGGAGAACATCCCGAAGCTCATGGCCTTCATGAACAATTTCGGCCTGATTACCGCGCGCGACCCCAAGGGCGTCTATCACGCCATGACCGACGTGATCCACAAGGTGCTGAACGACATCACCGTGGACGACTGGGCGATCATCATCGGCGGCGACAGCCACACCCGCATGTCCAAGGGCGTGGCCTTCGGCGCCGACTCGGGCACGGTGGCGCTGGCGCTTGCCACGGGCGAGGCGACCATGCCGATCCCGGACTCGGTCAAGGTGACGTTCAAGGGCCGCATGCAGCCGCATATGGACTTCCGCGACGTGGTCCATGCGACCCAGGCGCAGATGCTGAAGCAATGCGGCGACAACGTGTTCCAGGGCCGGGTGATCGAGGTCCATATCGGCACGCTGCTGGCCGACCAGGCCTTCACCTTCACCGACTGGACGGCCGAGATGAAGGCCAAGGCCTCGATCTGCATCTCGCAGGACGAGACGCTGATCGAATCGCTGGAGATCGCCAAGTCGCGCATCCAGATCATGATCGACAAGGGCATGGAGAACCCGGCCGGCACGCTGCGCGGCCTGATCGCCAAGGCGGATGCGCGCATCGCCGAGATCCGCTCGGGCGCGCGGCCGGCGCTGGCGCCCGATGCCAATGCGAAATACTTCGCCGAGGTCGTCGTGGACCTGGACCTGATCGACGAGCCGATGATCGCCGACCCGGACGTGAACAACGCCGACGTGTCCAAGCGCTACACCCATGACACCATCCGCCCGGTATCCTATTACGGCGGCACGAAAAAGGTCGACCTGGGCTTCGTCGGCTCCTGCATGGTGCACAAGGGCGACATGAAGATCGTGGCCCAGATGCTGAAGAACATCGAGAAAGCCCAGGGCAAGGTCGAGTTCAAGGCGCCGCTGGTCGTCGCCGCCCCGACCTACAACATCATCGACGAGCTGAAGGCCGAGGGCGACTGGGAGATCCTGCAGAAATACTCGGGCTTCGAATTCGACGACCTGGCGCCCAAGAGCAAGGCCCGCACCGAATACGAGAACATCCTGTATCTGGAACGCCCGGGCTGCAACCTGTGCATGGGCAACCAGGAAAAGGCCGAGAAGGGCGACACGGTGCTGGCCACCTCGACCCGGCTGTTCCAGGGCCGCGTGGTCGAGGACACCGCCGAGAAGAAGGGCGAATCGCTGCTAGCCTCGACGCCGGTGGTGGTGCTGTCGGCGATCCTGGGGCGCACGCCGAGCGCCGAGGAATACAAGACCGCCGTCGAGGGGATCGAGCTGACCCGCTTTGCCCCGCCGTTGGAAAACCCCGGCTTGGCGCGGTCGGTGCATTTCTGAACGATTGCGATGGAAAACGGGAAGGGCCGCGGCGACGCGGCCCTTTTCCTGTGCCGGGGCACGGCGAAGGCGCGGTTTGCGGACATGGCGGTTCGTCCGTCGCCACGGTTCATGTGTCGGCTTTCAATCCGGGGAAACCGGCAGCTATCGAGGGCCGTTCGGGTCGCAGCGAAGGCGGCGGCTGCTCCGGTATAGGCTTCGCATCCGTGCCTTTGCTGTCCAGCCGCGCCGGGTTCGGAAATGGGCCGAGCCGTCCGCTTCGGATCAGGCGGCCTGGTCAGTCGCAACGCTTGGCCGGTCGCATGGCCTGGCCAGTCGCAGGGTCCGGCCAATCGCCGGGAACGAGAGCTACGTGCTTCTCTCTCGGGGACTGCCTGCCCCGGCCTGCGCTTCAGTAACAACCCTGGCCCCTCGGGACTGCCCGGAACAGTCACGCCAAGCTCGCGAGATCCCCTCGCTCCAGCCGTCCCAGCCTCTTGCCCGGGGCTTTTGCAGAAGGCGCAATCCCATCCCGAGCGCCGCACTGGCGGCCGCCGGTGGCGTCAATCCTTGGGCTTCACCCTGTTGGTTTTCCCCACATCCGTGGGAATGCTCGAGGGCGGCGCATCCGACGGCTTCGGCTTGTCGTGGCCCGGTCCATCAGGCTCCTTGCGCTCCTCCTCCATCTCTGCGGGATAGGTCGTCCGGTCTGGCTTCTTGGTCATGTCCGCCTCCAGGATGATGGGATCAACCGGCAGCGCCGGGCGATGTTCCCGCCGCGCATCGCAGGAGCGGAAAACAGTCCTCATCAGCCGGCGAACACCTCGATGGCCGGCAGGTCGGTCAGGCTGACGCCCAGCAGCTGCAGGGCCGGCAGCGAGACCTGGCTGCCGCCGCCCGCCGCGCCGCCCAGCGGGATCAGCCGCACCTTGGCGGATTTGCCATTGGCCGGATTCACGATCCGGCCCTGGGTTTCCGACTGCACCAGCGGCGTCTTGACCCAGAAGCCCGGCTGCGACGGATCGCCCAGCGAGGCGATGGTGGTGCCCAGCCGGCGCTCGCCCCCCGAGGGCGCGGCGGCGGCCTGCTGGCGTTCGCTGCGGGTCGTGGTGTTCAGCGCCTCGGCCCCCTGCGACGCCGGCGCGCCGATCGAGGAGATGCCGCTGGTCTTGCCCGGGGTGCGCGGCGCGGTCCCGGTCAGCACCGGGCCGCGGATCACCGGCTGGCCGGTCGCCGGATCGGTCATCGTGTCCAGCGGCGCGCCGGGCTCCGCCTGGGCTCGCTGCGCGGCCCTGTCGGTCTGGGCGCAGGCGGCCAGCGCCAAAAGCAGCAGCACGCCCAGCAGGCGGCGGAATGGATCGGTCATGAAACCCCCTCGTGCTTCGGAAATCCCCGCAAGGCTAGACCCGGGGCCGCGACCCTGTCCACCGCTACCCGCTTTCTTGGTTACGAGACCATCAACGGATCGGCCAGCTTGCGCCGATGCCGGCGCGCCCCTATTTTGACGGCATGGACACGCGCGCGCCCCTTGTCGATCCCTTTGCCCGGCCGATCAGCTACCTGCGGGTCTCGGTGACGGACCGCTGCGATTTCCGCTGCACCTATTGCATGGCCGAGCACATGCAGTTCCTGCCCAAGAAGGATCTGCTGACGCTGGAGGAACTGGACCGGCTGTGTTCCGCCTTCGTCGACCTGGGCGTGCGCAAGCTGCGCATCACCGGGGGCGAGCCGCTGGTGCGGCGCAATATCATGGAATTCTTCCGCGCCATGTCGCGGCATTTGGACGCAGGCCTGGACGAGCTGACCCTGACCACCAACGGCAGCCAGCTGGCCCGCTTTGCGGGTGAACTGGCCGATTGCGGGGTGCGGCGGGTCAATGTCTCGCTGGACACGCTGGACGCCGACCGTTTCGCGCAGATCACCCGCTGGGGCCGGCTGCCGCAGGTGCTGGAGGGGATCGCGGCCGCGAAACGCGCCGGCATGCGGGTCAAGATCAACACCGTCGCCCTGAAGTGCTTCAACGAGGACGAGCTTTTCCCGCTGCTCGACTGGTGCGCGGGCGAAGGCCACGACCTGACCTTCATCGAGGTCATGCCCATGGGCGAGATGGGCGAGGAGCAGCGCCTGGACCAGTATTGGGCGCTGTCGGACCTGCGCCGGCGGCTGGAAAGCCGGCTGACCCTGACGCCCCTGACCGAGCGCACCGGCGGTCCCGCCCGCTATGTCCGCATCGAGGAAACCGGGCAGAAGATCGGCTTCATCACGCCGCTGACGCATAATTTCTGCGAAAGCTGCAACCGCGTCCGCCTGACCTGCACGGGCGAGCTGTTCATGTGCCTGGGGCAGGAGGACCGCGCCGACCTGCGCGCGCCGCTGCGCGCCAGTGCCGAGGATGAACCGGTGCGGCAGGCGATCCGCGAGGCGATCTCGCGCAAGCCCAAGGGGCACGATTTCGATTATTCCCGCCAGCATGTCGCGGGCCAGGTGACCCGCTTCATGAGCCATACCGGCGGCTAGAAGCCGGCGCCGTCCACCGCCTGGCTGGGCAGGGCGCGGGCATCGACACCTTCCAGGCAATTGACATTGACCGCGACCACCTCGGTCCCGTCCGGACTGGTGCCGCGGGCATAGGATTCGATGCCGCAGGTCGGGCAGAACAGGTGCTGGATCGCCTTGCGATTGAACAGGTATTCCGTCACCGGCCCGTCGGCGGTCAGCCGGAAGTCGGTGGCCGGCACGAAGGTCAGCACCGACCCCAGCCGCTTGCAGCGCGAGCAGTTGCAGGTCACGGTCTGGTCTAGATCGGCCTCGACCTCATAGGCGACGGCGCCGCATTGGCAGCTTCCCTTGTAATGGTGTCTCGCCATGCCTTCCTCCGGGTTTTCGGCCATGGTGGGGCAGGGCGGCCGCGGGCGCAAGGGAAATGTTCCCTTGATGTTCCGTTAACGGTTGTCATTTCCGCGATCATGCCTATCTGATGCGCTTGGCGGAATCAGGACGGCACGATGGAACAGAAGTTCATCGAGGTTCGCGGCGCGCGCGAGCACAATCTGAAGAACGTGGATATGGACATTCCGCGCGACCAGCTGGTGGTGATCACCGGCCTGTCGGGCAGTGGCAAGTCCAGCCTCGCCTTCGACACCATCTATGCCGAGGGCCAGCGGCGCTATGTCGAAAGCCTGTCGGCCTATGCCCGGCAGTTCCTCGACATGATGGGCAAGCCGGACGTGGACCATATCACCGGCCTGTCGCCGGCGATTTCCATCGAGCAGAAGACCACCTCGAAGAACCCGCGCTCGACCGTCGGCACGGTGACCGAGATCTATGACTACCTGCGGCTGCTGTTCGCCCGCGCCGGCACGCCCTATTCGCCGGCGACCGGCCTGCCCATCGAGGCGCAGCAGGTGCAGGACATGGTCGACCGGGTGATGGACCTGCCCGAGGGCACGCGCGCCTATCTGCTGGCGCCCATCGTCCGCGACCGCAAGGGCGAGTACAAGAAGGAATTCCTCGAGCTGCGCAAGCAGGGCTTCCAGCGCGTCAAGGTGAACGGCGCGTTCTACGAGCTGGACGAGCCGCCCACGCTCGACAAGAAATTCCGCCACAATATCGACGTGGTGGTGGACCGCATCGTCGTGCGCGAGGGCATGGAGACCCGGCTGGCCGATAGTTTGCGCACCGCGCTGGACCTGGCCGACGGCATCGCGCTGCTGGAAACCGCGGGGGGCGAGGGGGATGCCGAGCGGATCACCTTTTCCGAGAATTTCGCCTGTCCGGTCAGCGGCTTCACCATCCCCGAGATCGAGCCGCGGCTGTTCTCCTTCAACGCGCCCTTCGGCGCCTGCCCGGAATGCGACGGGCTGGGGGTCGAGCTGTTCTTCGACGAACGGCTGATCGTGCCGGACCAGGCGCTGTCGATCGCGCAGGGGGCGCTGGCGCCCTGGGCCAAGTCGAAATCGGCCTATCTGACCCAGACCGTGAACGCGCTGGCCAAGCATTATGTCTTTGACAAGAAGACGCCCTGGAAGGACCTGCCCGAGGAAGTGCGGCAGATGTTCCTGCATGGCTCGGGGCGCGAGGAGATCCCCTTTCGCTTCGACGATGCCGGCCGGGTCTACGAGATCGCCCGCAGCTTCGAGGGCATCATCCCGAACATGCAGCGCCGGCTGCGCGAAAGCGACAGCGCCTGGGTGCGCGAGGAGTTCGAGAAATACCAGAACAACCGCCCTTGCGGCGCCTGCCACGGCTATCGCCTGAAGCCCGAGGCGCTGGCGGTCAAGATCGCCGGCAACCATATCGGCGAGGTCACGCAGCTTTCGATCCGCGAGGCGCTGGCCTGGGTCGAGGCCGCGCCGAAGCACCTGACCAAGCAGAAGAACGAGATCGCCGCCGCCATCCTCAAGGAGATTCGCGAGCGGCTGGGCTTTCTGGTCAACGTGGGCCTGGATTACCTGACGCTGAGCCGCGCGGCGGGCACGCTGTCGGGTGGTGAAAGCCAGCGCATCCGGCTGGCAAGCCAGATCGGCTCGGGCCTGACCGGGGTGCTCTATGTGCTGGACGAGCCCAGCATCGGCCTGCACCAGCGTGACAACGACCGGCTGTTGGGCACGCTCAAGGGCCTGCGCGACCAGGGCAATTCGGTCATCGTCGTCGAGCATGACGAGGATGCGATCCGCCATGCCGACTATGTCTTCGACATGGGGCCGGGGGCGGGGGTGCACGGTGGCGCGGTCGTCGCCAAGGGCACGCCGGCCGAGATCGCCGCCAATGCCGATAGCCTGACCGGGCAGTATCTTTCGGGTCAGCGCGAGATCCACGTTCCCGACCAGCGCCGCAAGGGCAATGGCAAGGCGATCAAGGTGGTCGGCGCCACCGGCAACAACCTCAAGAACGTCACCGCCGAGTTCCCGCTGGGCAAGTTCGTCTGCGTCACCGGCGTCTCGGGCGGCGGCAAGTCCACGCTGACCATCGAAACCCTGTTCAAGACCGCCAGCCTGCGGCTGAATGGCGCACGCCAGACCCCGGCGCCCTGCGAGACGATCAAGGGGCTGGAGCTGCTGGACAAGGTGATCGACATCGACCAGCGCCCCATCGGGCGGACGCCGCGTTCCAACCCGGCGACCTATACCGGCGCCTATACCCATATCCGCGACTGGTATGCCGGCCTGCCCGAGTCGAAGGCCCGCGGCTACAAGCCCGGCCGCTTCAGCTTCAACGTCAAGGGCGGCCGCTGCGAGGCCTGCCAGGGCGACGGCGTCATCAAGATCGAAATGCATTTCCTGCCCGACGTCTATGTCACCTGCGAGACCTGCAAGGGCAAGCGCTACAACCGCGAGACGCTGGAGGTCACCTTCAAGGGCAAATCCATCGCCGACGTGCTGGACATGACCGTCGAGGACGCGCAGGAATTCTTCAAGGCGGTGCCCTCGATCCGCGACAAGATGGATGCGCTGGTCGAGGTCGGCCTGGGCTATATCAAGGTCGGCCAGCAGGCCACGACGCTGTCGGGCGGCGAGGCGCAGCGGGTCAAGCTGTCCAAGGAGCTCAGCCGCCGCGCCACCGGCAAGACGCTCTATATCCTGGACGAGCCGACCACCGGCCTGCATTTCGAGGATGTGCGCAAGCTCCTGGAAGTGCTGCATTCCCTGGTCGACCAAGGCAATACCGTGGTGGTGATCGAGCATAACCTCGACGTCATCAAGACCGCCGACTGGATCATCGACATCGGCCCCGAGGGCGGCGACGGCGGCGGCCGCATTGTCGCCACCGGCACGCCGGAACAGGTGGCCAAGGTGGCGGAAAGCCATACCGGCCGCTATCTGGCGCCGATGCTGGACGCTGCCGCCGCGCGGGCAGCGGAGTGACCCTGGCGCGCCATGACAGGGTATTTGGAAAACGGTGAAACAGACGGAGCCCCTCGCCGGCGCGGCCTCGGCGGCTTCTTTGCTCTGTAAATACCCAAGCGGCAGACCTGCCGGGCGGTATTGTGGGGACAAAGACTGCATGCCCGGCTTCACGCCCGCGAGGGATTGACCGGCCCGGCGTTTCGGGCCGAAATCGGTTGCGGGCTTTCCTCGGGTCATCCGGCTGGGTGCGGAGAAACTGAGTAAAACACCACGGAAATGCGCCGCGAAAAACGGCGGTTTTCTTGCCCGCAGACCATCCGAAAGCCCAAGTGACGCGGGGGCGGGCCGTTGACCCTGCCGGCGACCGGGGATAAACGGACGGAAGCCAAACCCATCGCGGGGCGCCAGTCGGGTTCCTGCGAGCGAAAGGGAGCCCAACCCAGTGGAATACCTGCTGCAAGAATACCTGCCCATCCTGGTCTTTCTGGGAATGGCCTCGGCTCTGGCCATCGTGCTGATTCTGGCCGCCGTGATCGTGGCCGTCCGCAATCCGGACCCGGAAAAGGTCAGCGCCTATGAATGCGGCTTCAACGCCTTCGACGACGCGCGGATGAAGTTCGACGTGCGCTTCTACCTGGTGTCGATCCTGTTCATCATCTTCGACCTGGAAGTCGCCTTCCTGTTCCCCTGGGCGGTCAGCTTCGCCGGGCTGACGGACGTGGCCTTCTGGGGCATGATCCTGTTCCTGGGCGTGCTGACCGTGGGCTTTGCCTATGAATGGAAGAAGGGGGCGCTGGAATGGGCGTGATGACCGGATTGAACACCGCCGGCCCCGACCGCGAATTCGCCACGGCCGAGCTGAACCGCGAGCTGCAGGACAAGGGCTTCCTGCTGACCACGACCGAGGACATCATCAACTGGGCCCGCAACGGCTCGCTGCACTGGATGACCTTCGGCCTCGCCTGCTGCGCGGTCGAGATGATGCAGACCTCGATGCCGCGCTATGACCTGGAACGCTTCGGCACCGCGCCGCGCGCCTCGCCGCGCCAGTCGGACCTGATGATCGTCGCGGGCACGCTGACCAACAAGATGGCGCCGGCGCTGCGCAAGGTCTATGACCAGATGCCCGAGCCGCGCTATGTCATCTCGATGGGCAGCTGCGCCAATGGCGGCGGCTATTACCACTATTCCTATTCCGTGGTGCGCGGCTGCGACCGCATCGTGCCGGTCGACATCTATGTCCCGGGCTGCCCGCCCACGGCCGAGGCGCTGCTTTACGGCATCCTGCAACTTCAGCGCCGCATCCGGCGCACCGGCACGCTGGTGAGGTAAGGCCATGTCCGACGAATCCCTGCTGGAACTGGCCGAACACATCACCCTGCGCCGCGAGGGCGACCTGGTGGCGACCGAGGTGGCCTTTGGCGAGTTGACGCTGACCGCGACGCTGACCGGACTGACCGGGCTGATCGAATTCCTGCGCAGCGACGCGAACTGCCGCTTCGCCACGCTGATCGACATCACCGCCGTGGACCACCCGGCCCGCCCGGCGCGCTTCGACATGGTCTATCACCTGCTGTCGATGTATCGCAACCAGCGCATCCGGGTGAAGGTCAACGTGCGCGAGGACGAGCTGGTGCCCAGCCTGATCGGCATCTTCCCCGGCGCCAACTGGTATGAGCGCGAGGTCTTCGACATGTTCGGGATCCTGTTCTCGGGCCACCCGGACCTGCGCCGCATCCTGACCGACTATGGCTTCCGCGGTCACCCGCTGCGCAAGGACTTCCCCACCACCGGCTATACTGAGGTGCGCTGGAACGACGTCGAGAAGCGCGTGGTCTACGAGCCGGTGGCGCTGGTCCAGGAATACCGCCAGTTCGACTTCCTCTCGCCGTGGGAGGGCGCGAAATACGTGCTGCCCGGCGACGAGAAGGCGCCGGAGGCCAAGAAGTGAAGCCCGGACTGAAACCCGGCGACCGCGCCCGCTTCAGCATGGCGGTGCAGGGGCAGGATACCGTGCGCGCGCTGTTCGCGGATCGCAGCGCCTTCCCCGAGATGCCGGCCGTCTTTGCCACCGCCAAGATGATCGGGCTGATGGAATGGGCCTGCGTCGAGCAGCTGCGCCCGCATTACGAGCCGGGCGAGGATTCGCTGGGCGTGCATGTCGACGTGGACCATACCGCGCCGACCCTGCCCGGGCAGGTGGTGACGGTCGAGACCGAGATCGAAGAGATCGACGGCCGCTTCATCTGGTTCCGGGTCGAGGCGCATGACGGCATCGACCGGATCGGCGCAGGACGGCACCGCCGCGCGCTGATCCAGACGGCGAAATTCAACGACCGGCTGGCCGCCAAGCGCGCCACGGCCGGGCTGGAGGGATGACCATGGACGGCGACATCCGCAAGAACAGCTATGACGACGGCTCGGTCGACGCCCTGACCGGCGAGCAGAGCATCCGCAACTTCAACATCAACTTCGGCCCGCAGCACCCGGCCGCGCACGGCGTGCTGCGCATGGTGCTGGAACTGGACGGCGAGATCGTCGAACGCGCCGACCCGCATATCGGCCTGCTGCATCGCGGCACCGAGAAGCTGATGGAAAGCCGGACCTATCTGCAGAACCTGCCCTATCTCGACCGGCTGGATTACGTCGCGCCGATGAACCAGGAACATGCCTGGTGCCTGGCGATCGAGCGGCTGACCGGCACCACGATTCCGCGCCGGGCCAGCCTGATCCGCGTGCTCTATTCCGAAATCGGCCGCATCCTGAACCACCTGATGGGCCTGACCACCGGCGCCATGGACGTGGGCGCGCTGACCCCGCCGCTCTGGGGTTTCGAGGCGCGCGAAGAGTTGATGATCTTCTACGAACGTGCCTGCGGGGCGCGGCTGCACGCTGCCTATTTCCGCCCGGGCGGGGTGCACCAGGATCTGCCGCCCGACCTCTTGGACGACATCGAGGAATGGTGCGAGCGCTTCCCGCGGCTGGTCGACGACCTCGACACGCTGCTGACCGAAAACCGCATCTTCAAGCAGCGCCTGGTCGGCATCGGCGTGGTGACCGAGGAAGACGCGCTGAACTGGGGCTATACCGGCGTCATGGTGCGCGGCTCGGGCCTGGCCTGGGACTTGCGCCGCGCGCAACCCTATGAGTGCTATAACGAATTCGACTTCCAGATCCCCGTCGGCACCAATGGCGACTGCTATGACCGCTATCTCTGCCGCATGCAGGAGATGCGCGAGTCGACCAGGATCATGAAGCAGGCGATCCAGAAGCTGCGCGCCGAGCCTGCCGGCGACGTGCTGGCGCGCGGCAAATTGACGCCGCCCAGGCGCGCCGACATGAAGCGCGACATGGAAAGCCTGATCCATCACTTCAAGCTCTACACCGAGGGTTTCCACGTCCCGGCCGGCGAGGTCTATGCCGCCGTCGAGGCGCCCAAGGGCGAATTCGGCGTCTACATGGTCGCGGACGGCACCAACAAGCCGTGGCGCGCCAAGCTGCGGGCACCGGGCTTCACGCATCTGCAATCCATCGACTGGATGTCCAAGGGTCACATGCTGGCCGACGTTCCGGCCATCATCGCCACCCTTGATATCGTTTTCGGAGAGGTTGACCGCTGATGCTGCGCCGTCTGTCCCCCATCCAGCCTGAATCGTTCGAGTTCACCGCGGCCAACCTGGAATGGGCCCGCGCCCAGATGACCAAATACCCGGAAGGGCGCCAGCAATCGGCGGTGATCCCGATCCTGTGGCGGGCGCAGGAGCAGGAGGGCTGGCTGAGCCGGCCGGCCATCGAATATGTCGGCAACCTGCTGGGCATGCCCTATATCCGCGTGCTCGAGGTCGCGACCTTCTACTTCATGTTCCAGCTGCAACCCGTCGGCAGCGTGGCGCATATCCAGATCTGCGGCACCACGACCTGCATGATCTGCGGCGCCGAGGACCTGATCCGCCTCTGCAAGGAAAAGATCGCGCCGCATGCGCATGAGGTCTCGGCCGACGGCCGCTTCAGCTGGGAAGAGGTCGAATGCCTGGGCGCCTGCACCAACGCGCCCATGGTCCAGATCGGCAAGGATTTCTACGAGGACCTGACGGTCGAGAAGCTTTCGGCGCTGATCGACAGCTTCGCCGCCGGCGAGGTGCCGCTGCCCGGGCCGCAGAACGGCCGCTTCTCGGCCGAGGCGCTGGGGGGGCCGACCGCGCTGGCCGGGCTGAAGGGCGGCGAGCAGTATAACGGCAGCGTCGCGCGCGCGGTGCAGATCCGCGACACGATCAAGCGTATCGACGGGACCGAGGTTCCGATCACCACGCCTTGGCTTGCCGCGGAAAAGCAGGCTTAATCCCAGGGGTAAAGAGTTCGGATCGCCATGGAACGGGCAGAGTGCAACAGGAACTGCTGGATCTCGGCGGCCATCGCCGGGACCGTGGTCTTGCTGTTCGTCTCGGGCCTGGGCGAGCTGAACTGGCTGGGCGGGCTGTTCCTGGGCTTCGTGACCTTCGTGCTGTTCGGGTCGCTGATGGTCTGGCTGGTCTGCCACGACATGCCGCTGCCGGTGCCGCCGCTGGAGGCCACGCCGCCCGAGGATTGGCGCCGGCGCCAGGCCGAAAGCCAGCCCGAGGCGCTGCTGGTCTCGGCCAGCCTGCCCGAGACCCCGGCGCCGGTGCAGATGCCGCTGCGGGCCCGGGATGCCGTGGACGACCTGCGCCGGATCAAGGGCATCGGGCCCAAGATCTCGGACTGGCTGAACGCCAACGGCGTGACGCGCTATGACCAGATCGCCGGCTGGGATGCGGCGGCGGTCGCGGATTTCGTCCAGCGCATGGGGCGCATGGGCAGCCGGATCGAGGCCGACGACTGGGTCGGCCAGGCGAAGGTATTGGCGGCGGGCGGCGAGACCGAGCATTCCCGCCGCGTCGACAAGGGCGAGCCGGGCTGATGGCCCGCCCGGTGAAACAGGACCCGGCGCAGGCGGCGATGGCCGCGGCGGCGGACGCCCGGCAGATGCGCCTGGTCGCGGTGGTGATCGCCCTGACCATGGTGGCATGGCTCGGGCTGCAATGGCTGGGGGGCCAGCAGGGCTGGCCCGCGAAATACGCCTTTCTCGCCGATCTGATGGCGATTGGGGCCTTGATCTGGTCGCTGATGGTGACCTTTCGGATCTGGCGGCGGCGCAAGGCGCTGTCGCAGGGACAAGGATAAGACGATGCTGAACGATCAGGACCGGATCTTTACCAATATCTACGGCATGGGCGACCGCAGCCTGGCCGGCGCGAAGAAGCGCGGCTGCTGGGACGGCACCGCCGCGATCATCGCCAAGGGCCGCGACGGCATCGTGAACGAGATGAAGGCCTCGGGCCTGCGCGGCCGCGGCGGCGCAGGCTTCCCCACCGGCATGAAATGGTCTTTCATGCCCAAGGAATCCGACGGCCGCCCCTCCTATCTGGTCATCAACGCCGACGAATCCGAGCCCGCGACCTGCAAGGACCGCGAGATCATGCGCCACGATCCGCATACGCTGATCGAGGGCGCGCTGATCGCCAGCTTCGCCATGGGCGCCCATGCCGCCTATATCTACATCCGCGGCGAATTCATCCGCGAACGCGAGGCGCTGCAGGCCGCCATCGACGAATGCTATGACGCCGGGCTGCTGGGTCGCAATGCGGCGGGCTCGGGCTGGGACTTCGACCTTTACCTGCACCACGGCGCCGGCGCCTATATCTGCGGCGAGGAAACCGCGCTGCTGGAAAGCCTGGAAGGCAAGAAGGGCATGCCCCGGATGAAGCCGCCGTTCCCGGCCGGCGCGGGTCTTTACGGCTGCCCGACCACGGTGAACAACGTCGAGTCGATCGCCGTGGTCCCGACCATCCTGCGCCGCGGCGCCGAGTGGTTCGCGGGCTTCGGCCGTCCGAACAACGCCGGGGTCAAGCTCTTCGGCATGACCGGCCACATCAACACCCCCTGCGTGGTCGAAGAGGCCATGTCGATCCCGATGCGCGAGCTGATCGAGAAGCATGGCGGCGGCGTGCGCGGCGGCTGGAAGAACCTCAAGGCGGTGATCCCCGGCGGTGCCTCCTGCCCGGTGCTGACGGCAGAGCAGTGCGAAAACGCCATCATGGACTATGACGGCATGCGCGAGCTGCGCTCGTCCTTCGGGACCGCCTGCATGATCGTCATGGACCAGTCCACCGACATCATCAAGGCGATCTGGCGGCTCTCGGCCTTCTTCAAGCATGAAAGCTGCGGCCAGTGCACGCCCTGCCGCGAAGGCACCGGCTGGATGATGCGGGTCATGGACCGGCTGGTGCGCGGCGAGGCCGAGGTCGAGGAAATCGACATGCTCTTCGACGTGACCAAGCAGGTCGAAGGCCACACCATCTGCGCGCTCGGCGACGCGGCCGCCTGGCCGATCCAGGGCCTGATCCGCAATTTCCGCGAAGAGATCGAGGACCGCATCAAGGCGAAACGCACCGGGCGCATGGGCGCCATGGCGGCGGAGTAAGGCGCATGACGCAGGCCCGGCACAGCGCGGCAGGACGGACCCCCCCGGGGGATCGCGGCCGCATGTCCGGGCGGCGCTCAAGACAAGGTGTCGAACCCATGGGGCGCGGCCGTGTTATGACCGGGTGTCATGACGGAAAGGCCAAAGCCATGAAACTTCTGCCGCTTGCCCTGATCGGGGCGCTGCTGGCGACCCCCGCCGCCGCGCTGGAATCGCTCTCCAGGGAAAAATACATCAACGACCGGCTGATCGCGGCGCGCATTGCCGACCGCATCCGCCGCACCTGCCCAAGCATCGACGGGCGCATCCTTTACGCCTATGGCGAGGCGCGCAAGCTCAAGACCTATGCGCGTAACAAGGGTTATTCCAACGCCCAGATCGACGCCTTCCTGGACAGCAAGGACGACAAGACCCGCATCTATGCCGTGGCCGAGGACTATCTGAAGCGCAAGGGCGCCAAACCGGGCGACCCGCAAAGCTTCTGCGCCATCGGCCGGCAGGAGATCGCGAACAAGACCATCATCGGCAGCCTTCTGGTGGCGAAATGAGAAAGTGGTTGAACTGGATCGGCCTGGGACTGATGGCGGCGGCCGCGGCCTCGATGATCGCCGCCGACGCCATGGCCGGCGAGCCCTCGCAGGGCTGGGAGCCGACGGCGCAAAAATTCTATCTGCAATTCTCGATCTTCGCGCCGGGCGACCTGACCTGCGACGCGACCGGGCCGGGCGTGCGCACCAAGCTGTCGCGCGGGATCACCGGGGCGCCGCTTCTGCGCATCACCGGCAATGCCGACCAGGCGGTGATCCTGTGCTCGCGCCCCGACGGCAGCCGCTACACCACCGACCTGAACCGGACGCTGCCCTATAATACCGCCGGTGCGATCCGGGCGACCGTGACCTTTCAGCCCGGACAGGATACCGGCAGCGTCCTGGTCCGGCGCGACGGCGAAAGCGACAGATTGGTGCCGACCGTCTATCCCCGCGCCTTCGTGAGGGTGCAGGAATGACGGCGCACGAAACCGGGCCAGCCTTGGGCCAGCATTTGAAACCCGCATCGGCCGCCGGCCGCCGCGGGGCATGAGGGAAGACGAAAGATGGCAGATCTTCGCAAGATCAAGATCGACGATGTTGTGATCGAGGTCGATCCGAACCTGACCCTGATCCAGGCCTGCGAACAGGCCGGCATCGAGGTGCCGCGCTTCTGCTATCACGAGCGGCTGTCCATCGCCGGCAACTGCCGCATGTGCCTGGTCGAGGTCGTGGGCGGCCCGCCCAAGCCCGCCGCCTCCTGCGCCATGCAGGTCAAGGATTTGCGTCCGGGCCCCGACGGCGCGCCCTCCGAGATCAAGACCAACAGCCCCATGGTCAAGAAGGCCCGCGAGGGGGTGATGGAGTTCCTGCTCATCAACCACCCGCTCGACTGCCCGATCTGCGACCAGGGCGGCGAATGCGACCTGCAGGACCAGGCCGTGGCCTATGGCGTCGATTTCAGCCGCTACCGCGAGCCGAAGCGCGCCAGCGAGGACCTGAACCTGGGCCCGCTGGTCGAAACCCACATGACGCGCTGCATCTCCTGCACCCGCTGCGTGCGCTTCACCACCGAGGTCGCCGGCATCACCCAGATGGGCCAGACCGGCCGCGGCGAGGACAGCGAGATCACCAGCTATCTGAACGAGACGCTGGCCTCGAACCTGCAGGGCAATATCATCGACCTGTGCCCGGTCGGTGCGCTGGTGTCGAAACCCTATGCCTTCACCGCCCGGCCCTGGGAACTGACCAAGACCGAATCCATCGACGTGATGGACGCTCTGGGCAGCAATATCCGCGTCGATACCAAGGGCCGCGAGGTCATGCGCATCCTGCCGCGCAACCATGACGGCGTGAACGAGGAATGGATCAGCGACAAGACCCGGTTCGTCTGGGACGGGCTGCGCCGCCAGCGCCTGGACCGGCCCTATATCCGCGAGAACGGCAAGCTGCGCCCGGCCTCCTGGCCCGAGGCGCTGGAGGCCGCCGCCCGTGCGATGCAGGGCAAGAAGGTGGCCGGGTTGATCGGCGACCTGGTTCCGACCGAGGCGGCCTTCAGCCTCAAGCAGCTGGTCGAGGGCTTGGGCGGCAAGGTGGAATGCCGCACCGATGGCGCGCGGCTGCCGGCCGGCAACCGCTCGGCCTATGTCGGCACGGCGCGGATCGAGAACATCGACAGCGCCAAGCGCATCCTGCTGATCGGCACCAACCCGCGCGACGAGGCGCCGGTGCTGAACGCCCGCATCCGCAAGGCCTGGGCGCATGGCGCGCAGGTTGCGCTGCTGGGCGAGGGGGTGGACCTGACCTATGACTACCACCACCTCGGCAGTGACCGGGCGGCGCTGTCGGCGCTGGTCGCCGATCCCAAGATCTCCGAGGGCACCGAGCTGCCCGGCATCGTCATCGTCGGCCAGGGCGCGCTGCGCGAGGCGGATGGCGAGGCGGTTCTGGCCAATGCCATGCGCATCTGCGAGCTGGGCGACTGCAAGCTGCTGGTGCTGCACAGCGCCGCCAGCCGCGTCGGCGCCATGGACGTGGGCGCGGTGACCGAGGGCGGCCTGCTTGCCGCCATCGAGGGCGCGGAGGTGGTCTATAACCTCGGCGCCGACGAGGTCGATGTCGCCCCCGGCCCGGTGGTGATCTATCAGGGCAGCCACGGCGACCGCGGCGCGCATCGCGCCGATATCATCCTGCCCGGCGCCTGCTACACCGAGGAAAGCGGGCTGTTCGTCAACACCGAGGGCCGGCCGCAACTGGCCATGCGCGCGAATTTCGCGCCGGGCGAGGGCAAGGAGAACTGGGCGATCCTGCGCGCGCTTTCGGCCGAACTGGGCAAGACCCAGCCCTGGGACAGCCTGGCCGGCCTGCGCCGCCAGCTGGTCGAGGCGGTGCCGCATCTGGCGCAGATCGACCAGGTGCCGGAAAACGCATGGCAGCCGCTGGAACGGCTCGACATGGGCCGGGCCGCCTTCCGCTATGCCATCAAGGATTTCTACCTGACCAACCCCATCGCGCGCTCCTCGCCGCTGATGGGCGAGCTTTCGGCGATGGCGGCGGCGCGCAAGGCGCCGGCCCTGGCAGCGGAGTGAACAGCATGCGGCCTCGTCTTGCCCTTCTGATCGGACTGGGAGCCTCGGCCCTGCTCGCCGGCTGCGGCGACGAGACCGCGCGCGATTCGCGGCCGCAGCCGAAGCCCGCCGAACTGGCGGTCAGCGTGCTGCAAAGCGATGCCGGTGCGCCCGACAAGAAGGTGCTGTCGCGCGGCCGCATCTCGACCAAATCCGGCGATATCCTGATCCTGGAGCCCGACGGCTCGATCAGCGAGATGCAGCTGGACAGCGCCGCGGGCCGCGACGCCTTTGCCGTGACCGAGGCCGACCTGATGGCGCTGAACGCCAACCTGGACCTGGACCTGTCGGGCATGCCGAATCTGGGTCCGGTGAAGAAGCGCGCGCCGACGGCGCAGGAAAAGGCGCTGGCCGATTTCGCCGCCCGCACCCAGCCGATGCGGCTGAACCTGCCGAAAAGCTTCGAAGCCGAGCCCAAGGATTTCCTGGGCGCGCGCATCACCGGCCTCGCGAACTCGCGCAAGGGCGCCGACAGCCTGGTCGAAGTCAGCGCGAACCTGCGGGGTGGGGTGGACGCCGATACCGCCTTCGCCTATGCCACATGCGCGCTGGCCAGTTGGGCGGAATCGAAAGGGACACCCTATGCCCGCCACATCCGCACGCTCAGCGACAAGCGTGATGGCAAGATGATCGTCGGCTCGGTCTTTACCTTGTCCGAGAAGAAACCGATGGGCCTGACGGTGATGACAACGAAAGAGACCTTGCAGGAATGCAAGGCGCGCGGCATTCCCGCGGCGTGATGAGAGGGACGACTGATCATGGCTGAATTCTGGGCCTCGCCCTATGGTTTCGCGCTCAGCCTGCTCTTGCAGGGTCTGGCGGTCATCGCCTTTGTCATGGGCTCGCTGATCTTCATGGTCTATGGCGACCGCAAGATCTGGGCGGCGGTGCAGATGCGCCGCGGCCCGAACGTCGTCGGTCCCTGGGGCCTGCTGCAGACCTTTGCCGATGCGCTGAAATACATCGTCAAGGAAATCGTCATCCCGGCCGGCGCCGACAAGTTCATCTTCTTCCTGGCGCCCTTCCTGTCGATGATGCTGGCGCTGTTCGCCTTTGTCGTGATCCCCTTCGACGAGGGCTGGGTCATGGCGAACATCAACGTCGGCATCCTGTTCGTCTTCGCGGCGTCCTCGCTCGAGGTCTACGGCTCGATCATGGGCGGCTGGGCCTCGAACTCGAAATATCCGTTCCTGGCCTCGCTGCGCTCCGCCTCGCAGATGATCTCCTACGAGGTGTCGATGGGGCTGATCATCATCGGCATCATCATCTCCTCGGGCTCGATGAACCTGACCGAGATCGTGCTGGCGCAGAAGGGCAGCTATGGCCTGTTGAACTGGTACTGGCTGCCGCACCTGCCGATGGTGGTGCTGTTCTTCGTCTCGGCGCTGGCCGAGACCAACCGCCCGCCCTTCGATCTGGCCGAGGCCGAGTCGGAACTGGTCGCCGGCCACATGGTCGAATATTCGTCCACGCCCTATCTGCTGTTCATGGCCGGCGAATATATCGCCATCTATCTGATGTGCGCGCTGCTGTCGCTCTTGTTCTTCGGCGGCTGGCTGTCGCCGGTGCCGTTCATCGCCGACGGCTGGTGGTGGATGGTCATCAAGATGTGGTTCTGGTTCTACATGTTCGCCATGGTCAAGGCGATCGTGCCCCGCTATCGCTACGACCAGCTCATGCGGATCGGCTGGAAGGTGTTCCTGCCCCTGTCGCTGGGCTGGGTCGTCCTGGTCGCCATCCTTGCCCGCTACGAAGTGCTGGGCGGTTTCTGGGCCCGTTTTGCGGTCGGAGGATAAGCCATGTATTCCAACAAGCTAGCCGAGGCCTTTGCCAAAGCCAGTGAGACCGACAAGGTGGAGCTGGCGCATTTCCTCGCCAACAATCTCGACACCGCGGAACATGCGCATGACAGCGCCCGGGTGCGGGACTATGTCGCCGCGTTCGACCGTTTCGCGGCGCCGCGGGAAGGGGAGCGTTTCTGATGGCCTTCGATTTCGCGCGGGCGACCAAATATTTCCTGATGTGGGACTTCATCAAGGGCTTCGGCCTGGGCATGCGCTATTTCGTGTCGCCCAAGCCGACGCTGAACTATCCGCATGAGAAGGGCCCGCTGTCGCCGCGCTTCCGCGGCGAGCATGCGCTGCGCCGCTATCCGAACGGCGAGGAACGCTGCATCGCCTGCAAGCTCTGCGAGGCGATCTGCCCGGCCCAGGCCATCACCATCGACGCCGAACCGCGCGAGGACGGCAGCCGCCGCACCACGCGCTACGATATCGACATGACGAAATGCATCTATTGCGGCTTCTGCCAGGAGGCCTGCCCGGTCGATGCCATCGTCGAGGGGCCGAATTTCGAATACGCCACCGAGACCCGCGAGGAGCTGTTCTACGACAAGCAGAAGCTGCTTGCGAACGGCGAACGCTGGGAGGCCGAGATCGCCCGCAACCTCCAGATGGATGCGCCCTACCGATGACCGATGCGTTCACCAAGCTTTTCGCGCAGATGATGGCTTCCGGCCAGGAGATGGCCCGCGCCTTCAATCCGGCGCTGGAACATTTCGACATGCGCGCCATGGAAAAGCTGGTGCCGACCATGCCGTCGGACATGCTGGAGATGTGGTTCGGCAAGACCTTCAACCGCGAGGGGCTGGACGCCAAGACGCGCCTGCTGCTGACCATCGGCGCGATCACCGTCCAGGGCGCGCTGGCCGAGCCGCAGCTGCGCATGACCATCCGCCAGGCGCTGGCGGCCGGCGCCACGAAACGCGAGATCGCCGAGACGATCTTTCAGATGAGCATGTTCGGCGGGCTGCCTGCGATGCAGAAGGCGCTCGAGATCGCCCAGAGCGTCTATGCCGAGGAGGACGAGGAATGATGACCTTCGCTTTCTACCTGTTCGCGATCTGCGCCTGCGTCGCGGGCTTCATGGTCGTGCTCAGCCGCAACCCGGTGCATTCGGTGCTGTGGCTGATCCTTGCCTTCTTCTCGTCCGCCGGGCTTTTCGTGCTGCAGGGCGCGGAATTCGTCGCCATGCTGCTGGTCGTGGTCTATGTCGGCGCCGTGGCGGTGCTGTTCCTGTTCGTGGTCATGATGCTCGACGTGGATTTCGCCGAGCTCAAGGGCGAACTGGCGCGCTACCTGCCCCTGGCGCTGCTGATCGGGCTGGTGCTGCTGGCGCAGCTCGGCATCGCCTTCTCGGGCTGGACGCCATCCGAACATGCGCAGTCGCTGCGCGCCGCGCCGATCGTCGAGGGCGTGCAGAACACGCGGGGCCTGGGCATGGTGCTCTATGACCGCTATGCGCTGATGTTCCAGCTGGCCGGCCTGATCCTGCTGGTCGCGATGATCGGCGCCATCGTGCTGACCATGCGCCACCGCCGCGACATCAAGCGCCAGAACGTGCTGGAGCAGATGTGGCGCGACCCGGCCAAGGCGATGGAGCTGAAGGACGTGAAGCCGGGGCAGGGGCTTTAGGCCCCGCCACAGCCAATGCGGGCCGCTGCCTGTGCGGCCCATAAGTAGCGAACGGATATTCAACGGGTGAACGACCCGGAGGGACCAGGACGATGATCGGATTGACACATTACCTTGTCGTGGGGGCGATACTGTTCGTCACCGGCATTTTCGGCATCTTCGTGAACCGAAAGAACGTCATCGTCATCCTGATGTCGATCGAGCTGATCCTGCTTTCGGTCAACATCAATTTCGTCGCCTTCTCGACCCATCTGGGCGACCTGGCGGGGCAGGTCTTCACCATGTTCGTGCTGACCGTGGCCGCGGCCGAGGCCGCCATCGGCCTGGCGATCCTGGTGGTCTTCTTCCGCAACCGCGGCACCATCGCGGTGGAAGACGTGAACGTGATGAAGGGTTAAGGCGGCATGGAAAAGATCGTCCTCTTTGCGCCCCTGCTGGGGTCGCTGATCGCCGGTTTCGGCTGGCGCCTGATCGGCGAGAAGGCCGCGCAATACCTGACCACCGGCATCCTGTTCCTGTGCTGCCTGCTCAGCTGGTACCTGTTCCTCAGCTTCGACGGCACGCCACGGCACATTCCGGTGCTGGACTGGGTCGTCGCCGGCGACTTCCACGCCGAATGGGGCATCCGGCTGGACCGGCTGACCGCGATCATGCTGATCGTGGTGAACACGGTCTCGGCGCTCGTGCATATGTATTCGATGGGCTACATGGCCCATGACGACAACTGGACGCATGACGAGCATTACAAGGCGCGCTTCTTCGCCTATCTGTCGTTCTTCACCTTCGCCATGCTGATGCTGGTGACCGCCGACAACCTGTTGCAGATGTTCTTCGGCTGGGAGGGCGTGGGCGTCGCCTCCTATCTGCTGATCGGCTTCTACTACAAGAAACCCAGCGCGAACGCGGCGGCGATGAAGGCCTTCATCGTCAACCGCGTCGGCGACTTCGGTTTTCTGCTGGGCATCTTCGGCCTTTACTGGCTGACCGGCACGATCCAGTTCGACGAGATCTTCCGCCAGGTGCCCGAGATCGCGCAGACCAACCTGCACTTCCTGTGGCGCGACTGGAATGCCGCGAACCTGCTGGCCTTCCTGCTGTTCGTCGGCGCCATGGGCAAGTCGGCGCAGCTCTTTCTGCACACCTGGCTGCCCGACGCGATGGAGGGCCCGACCCCGGTCTCGGCCCTGATCCACGCCGCGACCATGGTGACCGCCGGGGTATTCCTGGTCTGCCGCATGTCGCCGCTTTACGAATTCGCGCCGGACACCAAGAACTTCATCGTCATCATCGGCGCCACGACGGCCTTCTTCGCCGCGACCGTGGGCCTGGTGCAGAACGACATCAAGCGCGTCATCGCCTATTCGACCTGCTCGCAACTGGGCTACATGTTCGTGGCGGCCGGCGTCGGCGTCTATTCGGTCGCCATGTTCCACCTGCTGACGCATGCCTTCTTCAAGGCCATGCTGTTCCTGGGCGCCGGCTCGGTCATCCATGCCATGCATCACGAACAGGACATGCGGAACTATGGCGGGCTGCGGAAGAAGATCCCGCTGACCTTCTGGGCGATGATGATCGGCACCTTCGCCATCACCGGCGTCGGCATCCCGCTGACCCATATCGGCTTTGCCGGCTACCTGTCCAAGGACGCGGTGATCGAAAGCGCCTGGGCCGGCAGCAGCTATGCCTTCGCCATGCTGGTCATCGCCGCCTGCTTCACCAGCTTCTATTCCTGGCGGCTGATCTTCCTGACCTTCTACGGCAGGCCGCGCGGCGACCATCATGCCCATGACCATGCGCATGAAAGCCCGCTGGTGATGACCATTCCGCTGGGGGTGCTGGCCATCGGCGCGATCTTCTCGGGCATGGTCTGGTATGGTCCCTTCTTCGGCGACCACCACAAGGTGACCGAGTTCTTCCACATCGCCGGCGCGCATGAGGCCGAGGGCGAAGCCGCCGAGGGCCATGCCACGGCCGAGGCCCCGGTCGAGCATGTCGGCGCTGATGCAACGGCCGCCGAGGGCGAACCTGCCCCCGAAGCCGAGGCGCATGCCGCGGTCGCCGCGCCGGTCGGCGGCGCGGTCTACATGCATCCCGACAACCACATCATGGACGAGGCGCACCACGCCCCGGTCTGGGTCAAGGTCTCGCCCTTCATCGCCATGGTGCTGGGGCTGATCACCGCCTGGCTGTTCTATATCGTCAACCCGACGCTGCCCAAGCGTCTGGCGGCGCAGCAGCCGGCGCTGTATCGGTTCCTGCTCAACAAGTGGTATTTCGACGAGATCTATAATTTCATCTTCGTGCGTCCCGCGCTGTGGATCGGCCGCTTCCTGTGGAAGAAGGGCGATGGCGAGGTGATCGACGGCACGATCAACGGGGTCGCCATGGGGCTGATCCCCAAGCTGACGCGCGCGGCGGTCCGCGTGCAGTCGGGCTATCTGTTCCACTATGCCTTCGCGATGGTCCTCGGCATCGTAGGCTTGCTGATCTGGGTGATGATGCGGGGCGCGCACTGACATGACGAACCTACTTTCCATCATCACCTTCCTGCCGATCGTCGCTGCGATCATCATGGCGCTGTTCCTGCGCGGCCAGGATTCGGCGGCGGCGCGCAATGCCAAGTGGCTGGCGCTGCTGACCACGACGGCGACCTTCGTGATCTCGCTTTTCGTGCTGTTCCGCTTCGACCCGGCCAACACCGGCTTCCAGTTCGTGGAAGACCACGCCTGGATCATGGGCCTGCGCTACAAGATGGGCGTGGATGGCATCTCGGTGCTGTTCGTGCTGCTGACCACCTTCATGATGCCGCTGACCATTCTCTCGACCTGGGATGTCGAGGTGAAGGTCAAGGAATACATGATCGCCTTCCTGGTTCTGGAAGGGCTGATGATCGGCGTCTTCACCGCGCTGGACCTGGTGCTGTTCTACCTGTTCTTCGAGGCCGGGCTGATCCCGATGTTCCTGATCATCGGCATCTGGGGCGGCAAGGACCGTATCTATGCCAGCTTCAAGTTCTTCCTCTACACCTTCCTCGGCTCGGTGCTGATGCTGGTCGCGATGATCGCCATGTATCGCATGGCGGGCACCACCGACATCCCGACGCTGCTGACTTTCGACTTCCCGTCCGAGACCTATCGCCTGCTGGGCGTCACGGTGGTCGGCGGCACGCAGATGCTGCTGTTCGTCGCGTTCTTCGCCAGCTTCGCGGTCAAGATGCCGATGTGGCCGGTCCATACCTGGCTGCCCGACGCGCACGTCCAGGCGCCGACCGCCGGTTCGGTCCTGCTGGCGGCGGTGCTCTTGAAGATGGGCGGCTATGGCTTCCTGCGCTTCAGCCTGCCGATGTTCCCGGTCGCCAGCGACGTGGCCCAGCCTTATGTCTTCTGGCTCTCGGCCATTGCCATCGTCTATACCTCGCTGGTGGCGCTGGCGCAGTCGGACATGAAGAAGGTCATCGCCTATTCCTCGGTCGCGCATATGGGCTATGTCACCATGGGCATCTTCGCGGCGAACCAGATCGGCGTCGACGGCGCGATCTTCCAGATGCTGTCGCACGGCTTCATCTCGGGCGCGCTGTTCCTGTGCGTCGGCGTGATCTACGACCGCATGCATACGCGCGAGATCGACGCCTATGGCGGCCTGGTGAACCGGATGCCGAAATACGCCATGGTGTTCATGTTCTTCACCATGGCCAATGTCGGCCTGCCCGGCACCTCGGGCTTCGTGGGTGAGTTCCTGACGCTAATGGGGGTGTTCCGCGAAAACACCTGGGTGGCGCTGGTCGCGACCTCGGGCGTGATCCTGTCGGCGGCCTATGCGCTGTGGCTCTATCGCCGCGTCACGCTGGGCCAGATGATCAAGGAGAGCCTGAAGTCGATCACCGACATGACCCCGCGCGAGCGCTGGATCTTCGTGCCGCTGATCGCCATGACGCTGATCCTGGGCGTCTATCCGCGGCTCGTCACCGATGTGACCGGACCGGCGGTGGAAGGCCTGCTTACCCATTATCACCAAAGCCAGCCGGTGGTCGAAACCGCCGCGGCGACGACCAGCCACTAGGGGACAGACATGACCTCGCTCGACTTCTCGACCATTCTGCCCGAGGTGGTGCTGGCCGCTTATGCTCTTGCCGCGCTGATGGCCGGCGCCTACCTCGGCAAGGACGGGCTGGCCCGGACGCTGCTCTGGACCACGGTCGCGGCCTTCCTGGTCGTCGCCGCCATGCTGGGCCTGGGCAACCGGGCCGACCAGACCGCCTTCTACGGCATGTTCATCGATGACGGCTTCTCGCGCTTTGCCAAGGTGGTGATGCTGGTCGCCGCCGCAGCCGTGCTGGCGATGAGCGCCGATTACATGGCGCGGCGCAACATGCTGCGCTTCGAGTTCCCGATCATCGTGGCGCTGGCGGTCATCGGCATGATGTTCATGGTCTCGGCCGGCGACCTCTTGACGCTCTATATGGGGCTCGAGCTGCAATCGCTGGCGCTTTACGTCGTGGCCGCGATGCGGCGCGGCTCGGTGCGCTCGTCCGAGGCGGGGCTGAAGTATTTCGTGCTGGGCTCGCTGTCCTCGGGGCTGCTGCTCTATGGCGCCTCGCTGGTCTACGGCTTTGCCGGCACCACCAGCTTCGCGGGCATCGTCACCGTGATCGAGGGCGGCCACCTGTCGCTGGGCGTGCTCTTCGGCCTGGTGTTCATGCTGGTCGGCCTGTCCTTCAAGGTCTCGGCCGTGCCCTTCCACATGTGGACGCCCGACGTCTATGAGGGCGCGCCGACGCCGGTCACCGCCTTCTTCGCCACCGCGCCCAAGGTCGCGGCCATGGCGCTGATCGCGCGGCTGGTCTTCGACGCCTTCGGCCATGTCATCGGCGACTGGAGCCAGATCGTCGCGGCGTTGGCGGTCATGTCGATGTTCCTGGGCTCGGTCGCCGGGATCGGCCAGACCGACATCAAGCGGCTGATGGCCTATTCCTCGATCGCGCATATGGGCTTCGCGCTGGTCGGCCTTGCCGCCGGCACCAGCCTGGGCGTGCAGGCGATGCTGATCTACATGACCATCTATGCGGTGATGAACGTCGGCACCTTCGCCTTCATCCTGTCGATGGAGCGCGACGGCGTGCCGGTCACCGACCTCGCCTCGCTGAACCGCCTGGCCTGGAGCGAGCCGGTCAAGGCGCTGGCCATGCTGGTGCTGCTGTTCAGCCTTGCCGGCGTGCCGCCGACGCTGGGCTTCTTCGCCAAGTTCGGCGTGCTGACCGCCGCGGTCGATGCCGGCCTGGGCTGGCTGGCGGTGGCGGGCGTGATCGCCTCGGTCATCGGCGCCTTCTATTACCTGCGCATCGTCTACTACATGTATTTCGGGGCCGAGGGGCAGGGCGTGACCTCGCGCATGGGGACGGTGCAATACCTGGGCCTGATGCTGCCGGCGCTGGCCATGCTGCTGGGCGCGATCAACATGATGGGCGTCGATGCCGCCGCCGGCCGCGCGGCCGAGACGCTGGTCGCGCCGGTGCTGGCCTCCGAGGCCCCGGCCGATGCCGCCGCCCCGGCCGCCGAGCCCGAACCCGTTGAGTGAGGCCTGGCCCGAAGGCGTGGGCCGGCATGTGCTGGCCCGCACCGACAGCACCAACGCCGAGGCGCTGAGGCTGGCGCCCAGCCTGTCCGCTCCGGCCTGGATCATGGCGCGTGAGCAATTCGCCGGACGCGGCCGCCGCGGCCGCGACTGGGCGATGCCGGCGGGGAACTTCGCCGGCACGCTGGTCCTGCGCAGCCCGGGCGGCGTCGCGGCGGCGCAGCTGTCCTTTGTCGCGGCGCTGGCGCTTTACGACGCGCTGGCCGATGCCTGCGGCCCCGCCGCGCGCATGGCGATCAAATGGCCGAACGACGTGCTGCTGAACGGCGGCAAGGTCGCCGGCATCCTGCTGGAAAGCGCCGGCTCCGGACAGGGCATGGGCGCCGTCGCGGTGGGCATCGGCGTCAACCTGGCGGCCGCGCCCGGCAGCGGCCAGGTCGAGCCCGGCGCCGTCACCCCCGTTTCGGTCCTGGCCGAGACCGGCCATGCCGTCGCACCCGAGGATTTCCTGGACCTGCTGGCGCCGGCCTTCGCGCGCTGGCTGGCGCAGATGCAGACCTATGGTTTCGCGCCGATCCGCCACGCCTGGCTGGCCCGCGCCGCCCGGCTGGGCGAGCCGATCCTGGCCCGCACCGGCGCGACCGAGCGGCGCGGCATCTTCGAGGGCATCGACGACAGCGGCGCGCTGATCCTGCGCACGCCCGCCGGCCCGCAGATGATCCCCGCCGCCGACGTGTTCTTCGGGGGCTGAGGACCATGCTGCTCTGCATCGACACCGGCAACACCAACACCGTCTTCTCGGTCTGGGACGGCGAGAAATTCGCCGGCCTGTGGCGGATCTCGACCGACCATCGCCGGACGGCGGATGAATATTTCGTCTGGCTCTCGACGCTGATCCAGCTGCAGAAGCTGGATCTGAACATCACCGACTGCATCATCAGCTCGACCGCGCCGCGGGTGGTCTTCAACCTGCGCGTGCTCTGCAACCGCTATTTCGACACGCGCCCGCTGGTGGTGGGCAAGCCCGACTGCCTGCTGCCGGTTGCGCCGCGCGTCGATTTCGGCACCGTGGTCGGCCCCGACCGGCTGGTGAACACCGTGGGCGCCTTTGACCGGCATGGGCCGGACCTGATCGTGGTCGATTTCGGCACCGCCACCACCTTCGACGTGGTCGACACCGACGGCGCCTATGTCGGCGGCGTCATCGCGCCGGGGGTGAACCTGTCGCTCGAGGCGCTGCACATGGGCGCGGCCAGCCTGCCGCATGTCGATGTGACCATGCCGGCCCGGGTGATCGGCACCAATACCGTGGCCTGCATCCAGTCGGGGATTTTCTGGGGCTATATCGGCCTCGTGCAGGGCGTGGTGGACAAGATCCGCGACGAGCGCGGCCGGCCGATGCAGGTGATTGCCACCGGCGGGCTTGCGCCGCTGTTCGATCAGGGCTTTGATCTTTTCGACGCGATCGAGGACGATCTGACCATGCATGGTCTGCGTCTGATCCATGATTACAACAAGGAGATGGGCAATGTCTGAGCGCCTGATCTATCTGCCGCTGGGCGGCGCGGGCGAAATCGGCATGAACGCCTATGTCTACGGCTACGGCCGGCCGGGGCGCGAGCGGCTGATCGTCGTCGACCTGGGCGTGACCTTCGGCGACATGGACACGGCGCCGGGCATCGACCTGATCATGGCCGATGTCGGCTGGCTGGAAGCCAACCGCGACCGCATCGAGGCGATCTTCATCACCCATGGGCACGAGGATCACGTCGGCGCGCTTGGCCTGCTGTGGGGCCGCATCCAGAAGCCGGTGCATTGCCGCCGCTTCACCGGCGCGCTGGCCCGGCTGAAGCTGGAGGAGGCCGGCCAGCCGGTCGATCAGCTGCATATCCATGCGCCCCGCCCCGAGGTGGTGACGGCCGGTCCGTTCCAGGTGCAATTCGTGCCGGTCAGCCATTCCATCCCGGAAAGCTCGGCGCTGATCATCGACACGCCGGCCGGCCGCATCGTGCATACCGGCGACTTCAAGCTGGACGGCACCCCGGTGGTGGGCGAGGCCTTCGACCCGATCCTGTGGCACGAGATCGCGGGCGAAGGCAACGGCGTCAAGGCGCTGGCCTGCGATTCGACCAATATCTTCGTGCCGCATCCCGGCCGGTCCGAGGCGATCCTGGCCAATCCGCTGCTGGATTTCGTGACCTCGCAAAAGCAGATGGTGGTGGCGACGACCTTTGCCAGCAACATCGCCCGGCTCAAGACGCTGGCCGAGGCCGGCACCGCCTCGGGCCGCAAGATCTGCCTTCTGGGCCGTGCCATGCGCCGCATGGTCACCGTCGGCATCGAGACCGGCATCCTGACCAGTTTCCCCGCCACCGTCAGCCCCGAGGACGCCTCGGAACTGCCGCGCGACAAGGTGATGCTGATCGTCACCGGCAGCCAGGGCGAGCGCCGCGCCGCCAGCGCCCAGCTGTCGCGCGGCCGCTACCTGGGCATCCAGCTGCGCGAGGGTGACAGCTTCCTGTTCAGCTCGCGCACCATCCCCGGCAATGAGCGCGGGGTGATCCGCATCCAGAACCAGCTGTCCGAGATGGGCGTCGACCTGTTCGATGCCGACGACGGGGTCTATCACGTCTCGGGTCACGCCAACCGGCCGGACATCGAGGCGGTGCATGAACTCTTGAAGCCGCAGATGGTGATCCCGATGCATGGCGAGCACATGCACCTGCGCGAGCATGTGAAGCTGGCGCAGGCCCGCGGCATACCAGCGGCCATCGCCACCAACGGCACCATGCTGGACCTGACCGGCGACACGCCGCGGATCGTGGACCAGATCGACACCGGCCGGGTCTATCTGGACGGCACCAGGCTGATCGGCGCCATGGACGGCGTGGTCCGCGACCGCATCCGCATGGCGCTGAACGGCCATGCCATGGTCTCGATCATCATCGACGAGGACGACAGCCCGCTGCCCGACGCCTGGGTCGAGCTTTCGGGCCTGCCCGAGACCGGACGCGCCGGCGTGCCGCTGGCCCGCAACATCGAATCGGAACTGGCCGCTTTCCTGGAGCGTGCCGACGACCGCACGGTGATGGACGACGACCGGCTGGAGGAGGGGATTCGCAGGATCACCCGCCAGGTCTCGATGGAAGAGATCGGCAAGAAGCCCGAGGTGACGGTGGTGATCTCGCGCCTGGCCGCGGAATGATCGGGGAATGACTTGACCTCGCGCCGCGCCCGGGGCATGGGCGCGGCATGAGCGAATTCGACCCGAACCCTCCGCGCCGCAATTTCTATGGCCGCCGCCACGGCAAGACCCTGCGCCAGTCGCAGAAGGGCTATCTGTCCGAGGATCTGGGCGAATTGCGCCCGCGCGGCATCACCCATGCCGAAAACCCAGAGCGCAAGCCGGTGGCGCCGGCCAGGATCTTTGGCGATGACCGTCCGGTCTGGCTGGAGGTCGGCTTTGGCGGCGGCGAGCACATGGTGCATATGGCCGCCCGCTATCCGCAGATCGGCATCATCGGCTGCGAGCCCTTCATCAACGGCGTCGCCATGCTGCTGGGCAAGATCCGCAACGCCGGGGTGACGAATGTCAGCGTGCATCCGGGCGATGCCCGCGACCTGATGGACGTGCTGCCCGATGCCTCGATCGCGCGCGCTTTCCTGAACTATCCCGACCCCTGGCCCAAGGCGCGCCACCACCGCCGGCGTTTCGTCACGCCCGAGCATCTGATCCCGCTGGCGCGCGTCATGCGTCCCGGCGCAGAGTTCCGCGTCGCGACCGACATTCCCGACTATGTGCGCCAGACGCTGGAAGAAGTGCCCGGCGCCGGCTTCGAGCTGCTGCATGAGGGGCCGGAGCCCTGGGACGACTGGCTCTCGACCCGCTACGAGCAGAAGGCGCTGCGCGAGGGGCGCGTGCCGCATTACGTGACCTTCCGCCGGCAAGGATGAATTTCGGGCGGGCTGATTGCGCCTTGCGCCCGTGACCGCTATCACCTTGCGCGACAAGCACCAGGGGGCCCCGATGTCACATTCCGCCGAACCGCTTCCGATGACCGCGCGCCGCTCGGGCCCGCTGAAGGGCGAGGCCCAGGTGCCCGGCGACAAGTCGATCAGCCACCGCGCCCTGATCCTGGGCGCGCTTGCGGTCGGCGAGACGCATATCACCGGCCTGCTGGAAGGCCAGGACGTGCTGGACACGGCATCGGCGATGCAGGCCTTCGGCGCCCGGGTCGAGCGACTGGGCGAGGGCGAATGGAAGGTCCACGGCGTCGGCGTCGGCGGCTTTGCCGAGCCCGAGGCCGTGATCGACTGCGGCAACTCGGGCACCGGCGTGCGGCTGATCATGGGCGCCATGGCGACGACGCCGGTCACCGCCACCTTCACCGGTGACGCCAGCCTGTCGCGCCGGCCGATGGGCCGCGTCACCGACCCGCTGGAGCTGTTCGGCTGCGAAGTGACGGCGCGCGAGGGCAAGCGGCTGCCGGTCACCATCAAGGGCGCGGCCGAGCCGGTGCCGGTGCGCTACAAGACCCCGGTCGCCTCGGCGCAGATCAAGTCGGCGGTGCTGCTGGCGGGTCTGAACGCGCCGGGCCAGACCGTGGTCATCGAATCCGAGCCGACCCGCGATCACACCGAGCGCATGCTGGCCGGTTTCGGCGCCAGCATCACCACCGAGGTGACCGAGGAAGGCCGGGTCATCACCCTGACCGGCCGGCCCGAGCTGAAGCCGCAGCCCGTCGCCGTGCCGCGCGACCCCTCCAGCGCGGCTTTCCCGGTGGCGGCGGCGTTGATCGTGCCGGGCTCCGAGATCCGGGTGCCGGGCGTCAGCCGCAACCCGACCCGCGACGGGCTCTATGTCACGCTGCTGGAAATGGGCGCCGACATCCGCTTCGAGAACGCGCGCGAGGAAGGCGGCGAGCCGGTCGCCGACCTGCTGGTGCGCCATTCCGCGCTGAAGGGCGTGACCGTGCCGCCCGAGCGCGCCGCCAGCATGATCGACGAATTCCCGATCCTGTCGGTCGTGGCCTGCTTTGCCGAGGGCCCGACCGTGATGCGGGGCGTGCATGAGCTGCGCGTCAAGGAAAGCGACCGCATCGCGGCGATGGAGGCCGGGCTGATCGCCAATGGCGCCCGCGTGACATCCACCGAGGACAGCATGACGGTCGAAGGCAGCGGCGGGCTCGCGGGTGGCGGCGCCAGCGTGGTGACGCATCTTGACCACCGCATCGCCATGTCCTTCCTGGTGGCGGGGCTCGCCTCGGACCAGCCGATCAGCGTCGATGACGGCAGCCCGATCGCCACGTCCTTCCCGGATTTCCTGCCGCTGATGCAGAGGCTGGGCGCCGCGATCGGCTAAGTTAGCGCCGGGGGCTGTCTGCCCCCGGACCCCCGAAGATATTTTCCCACAAAAGAGAAAACAGGGCGCGGCGACAGGAACAAGTCCGCGCCGCGTCTTTTCCGTTTTTCAAATACCCCTGCGGCGTCTCAGCCGGCGTTCGCGGCTTCGGGATAGCCCAGGCCCGCGAGCGCTTCGCGGATCTCGTCCAGGATAGCCGGGTCGTCGATGGTGGCGGGGGCCTTGAAGGGCTGGCCGTCGGCGATCTTGGCCATGGTGGCGCGCAGGATCTTGCCCGAGCGGGTCTTGGGCAGCCGCTCGACCACGCAGGCCGATTTGAAGGCCGCGACGGGGCCGATGCGATCGCGCACCAGCTTCACCACCTCCTTGACCACCTGCGCATGCGGCGTGCTGACGCCGGCCTTCAGGCACAGGAAGCCGACCGGCGACTGGCCCTTGAGGCTGTCGGCCACGCCGATCACCGCGCATTCGGCGACGTCGGGATGGCTGGCCAGCACTTCCTCCATGGCGCCGGTGGACAGGCGATGGCCGGCGACGTTGATGACGTCGTCGGTGCGGGCCATGATGTAGAGATAGCCGTCCTCGTCGACATAGCCGGCGTCGCCGGTCTCGTAATAGCCGGGGAAATGCTCAAGATAGCTCTTGCGGAAGCGGTCTTCCGCATTCCACAGCGTCGGCAGCGTGCCGGGCGGCAGCGGCAGCTTGATCGCGATGGCGCCGAGCGTGCCGGCGGGGACCGGATTGCCGCTCTCGTCCAGCACCTGCACGTCATAGCCCGGCATCGGCACCGAGGGGCTGCCGGGCTTGGTGGGCAGGGTCTCGATGCCGATGGGATTGGCGGCGATGGCCCAGCCGGTCTCGGTCTGCCACCAGTGGTCGACCACCGGCACGCCCAGGTGTTCCTGCGCCCATTTCACCGTGTCGGGGTCGGCGCGCTCGCCGGCCAGGAACAGCGCCTGCAGGTCGTGCAGCTTGTAGCGGCGGATCCATTCGCCGTTCGGATCCTCGCGACGGATGGCGCGCAGGGCGGTGGGCGCGGTGAAGAAGCTCTTGATGCGGTGGTTCTGGATGATGCGCCAGAAGACGCCCGGATGCGGCGTACCGACCGGCTTGCCCTCGAAGACCACGGTGGTCGCGCCGGCGATCAGCGGACCGTAGCAGATATAGGAATGCCCGACGACCCAGCCGACGTCCGAGGCGGCCCAGAAGCGGTCGCCGGGGCCGATGTTGTAGATATTGCTCATCGACCATTGCAGCGCCACCAGATGGCCGGCGGTATGGCGCACCACGCCCTTGGGCTGGCCGGTGGTGCCCGAGGTGTAGAGGATATAGGCTGGGTGGTTGCCCTCGACCGGCACGCAATCGGCGGGTTTCACGCCATATTGGAAGCCGTGCCAGCTGAAGTCGCGGCCCTCGACCAGCTTGGCGACCTCTTGCTCGCGCTGGAAGATCACGCAGAACTCGGGCTTGTGCTCGGCCATGTCGATGGCGGCGTCGAGCAACGGCTTGTAATGCACCACCCGGTTCGGCTCGAGCCCGCAGGAGGCGGCGATGATCGCCTTGGGCTGGCAATCGTCGATGCGCACCGCCAGCTCGTTCGCCGCGAAGCCGCCGAAGACGACCGAGTGGATGGCGCCGAGCCGGGCGCAGGCCAGCATCGCCTCCAGCGCCTCGGGGATCATCGGCATGTAGATGATGACACGGTCGCCCTTTTCGACGCCGCGCATCCGCAGCGCGCCGGCCAGCGAGGCGACGCGATCCTGCAACTGCTTGTAGGTGATGCCCTTGGTGGAATGGGTGATCGGGCTTTCATGCATGATGGCGATCTGGTCGCCGCGCCCGGCCAGCACATGGCGGTCGACTGCGTTCCAGCAGGTGTTGACCATGCCGTCCGAGAACCATTCGTAGATCGGCGCGTTGCGGTCATCGAGCGCCTTCGAGGGCTTCTGCTGCCAGTCGATCGCCTCGGCGCCCTGCATCCAGAACCCTTCGGGATCGGCCTGCCACGCGGCATAGATCTCGCGATACCCCATCACTCTTCCTCCTCACAGACAGCCGAGATCTAGGCGCGGGCAGGGCGGGGCGGCAAGGCTGTTAACGGCCAAACTCGGCCGCGGGGATGCAGAATTTTGCAGATCCTGTCTCACATTCGGACAGAAGTTTGCAAATGCAGGCGGGCTTTGCATGGGATGGAAAACCGCGCGGCGTTTTGCAAAATCGCCGCGCGGTGGGTCGGGTCAGGCCCGAATCAGCGGTAATGGCCGACCGGGGTGCCGGCGATGGCGCTCATGTTCAACAGGCCCCGCGTGGTGATCGAGGGCGTCACGATATGGGCGCGGTTGCCCATCCCCATCAGGATCGGCCCGACTTCGAGCCCGTTCGCCTTGAGTTTCAGCGCGTTGCGCACCCCCGAGGCCGAGTCGGTACCCGAGAAGACCAGCACGTTGGCTGCGCCCTCGATGCGCGAATTCGGCAGCAGGCGTTCGCGGATGGTCGGGTCCAGGGCCGAGTCCACATGCATTTCGCCGTCGAAGATGAAATCGACGCCGCGCTCTTCCAGGATGCGCAGGGCGGCGCGCATCTTGCGGCCCGAGTCGGTGTCGAGATTGCCGAATTGCGAATGGCTGCACAGCGCTACCTTGGGCGTCACGCCAAAGCGGCGGACGTGGCGCGCGGCGCCGATGGCGGCATCCGCCACCTGTTCGGGGCTGGGTGCGTGATGGACCTGGGTGTCGGCGATGAACAGCGGCCCGTCTTCCAGGATCATCAGCGACAGCGCGCCTTGCGGGCGCAGCCCGTCGCGGGCCAGGATCTGGGTGATGTAGTTCAGGTGCCAGCTGTATTGGCCGAAGGTGCCGCAGATCAGGCTGTCGGCCTCGCCCCGGTGCACCATGACCGCGCCGATGGCGGTGGTATTGGTGCGCATGATCGCCCGGGCGATGTCGGGGGTAACGCCCTGGCGGGCCATCAGCTCGTGATAGGTGCCCCAGTAGTCGCGATAGCGCGGGTCGTTTTCGGGGTTCACGATCTCGAAATCGCGGCCGGGGCGGATCGGCAGGCCGGCGCGCTCGGCGCGCATCTCGATCACCTCGGGGCGGCCGATCAGGATCGGCGCGTCGGTGGTTTCCTCGAGCATGGCGTTGGCGGCGCGCAGCACGCGCTCATCCTCGCCCTCGGCGAAGACGATGCGGCGGTTGGCGGTCGCGGCGGCCTCGAAGACCGGGCGCATGATCATGGCCGAGCGGAAGACCGAGCCGTCCAGCTTGCGCTTGTAGGCGGCGATGTCCTCGAGCGGCCGGGTGGCGACGCCGGTCTCCATCGCGGCCTTGGCGACGGCGGTCGAGACGACGCCGATCAGCCGCGGGTCGAAGGGCTTCGGGATCAGGTATTCGGCGCCGAAGGTCAGCGTCTCGCCGCGATAGGCCATGGCGGCCTCGGCCGAGGTGGTGGCGCGGGCCAGCGCGGCGATGCCCTCGATGCAGGCCAGCTGCATCTCGTCATTGATCGTGGTCGCGCCCACGTCCAGCGCGCCGCGGAAGATGAAGGGGAAGCACAGCACATTGTTGACCTGGTTCGGATAATCCGAACGGCCGGTGGCGATGATCGCGTCCGGGGCCACGGCGCGCACCGCCTCGGGCAGGATCTCGGGCGTCGGGTTGGCCAGGGCGAAGACGATGGGGCGCGGCGCCATCTTCGACACCATCTCGGGCGTCAGCACCCCGGGGCCCGACAGGCCCAGGAACAGGTCGGCGCCGCCGATGACCTCGTCCAGGGTGCGCAGGTCCGAGACTTGGGCGTAATCGGCCTTTTGCGGCGTCATCTGCTCGGTCCGGCCTTCGTAGACCAGGCCGGCGATGTCGCAGAGCCAGACGTTTTCCCGCTTCACGCCCAGTTTCAGCAGCATGTTCAGGCAGGCGATGCCGGCCGCGCCGCCGCCGGTCGAGACCACCTTGATGTCCTGGAACCGCTTGCCGGCGATGTGCAGCGCGTTGGTGGCGGCGGCGCCGACAACGATGGCGGTGCCGTGCTGGTCGTCGTGGAAGACCGGGATGTTCATCCGCTCGCGGCAGATCTTCTCGACGATGAAGCAGTCGGGGGCCTTGATGTCCTCGAGGTTGATGGCGCCGAAGCTCGGCTCCAGCGCGCAGACGATCTCGGCCAGCTTTTCCGGGTCGGGCTGGTCCAGCTCGATGTCGAAACAGTCGATATTGGCGAATTTCTTGAACAGGACCGCCTTGCCCTCCATCACCGGCTTCGAGGCCAGCGCGCCGATATTCCCAAGCCCCAGCACGGCCGTGCCGTTCGAGACCACGGCGACGAGATTGCCGCGCGCGGTATAGCGGGCGGCGGTGGCGGGATCGGCCTTGATCTCCAGGCAGGCCTCGGCCACGCCGGGGGAATAGGCGCGGCTCAGGTCGCGGCCGTTGGCCAGCGGCTTGGTCGCCCGCACCTCCAGCTTACCGGGACGCGGAAATTCGTGATAATCCAGTGCCGCCTGTCTGGCGTTGTCCTGCCGGCGTTCTTCCATGGCCAGACCCTCCTCTCAAGATGGTTCAGCGTTAAACTATTTTTTCGTCCCCGAACAGGGGGTCCGTGTTTCGCGGCGGACTTGCATCGTGCCGGGGGCGGGCGCAATGTGTCGGCAGGCAATGAGGACTGGGCGAAAGGCGGGGCAGATGACGCTTCTGGACGCGGCGCGGGCGGTGCGAGAACGCGCCTATGCGCCCTATTCGCATTTCAAGGTGGGCGCGGCGGTGCGGGGCGCCTCGGGCACGGTCTATCACGGCTGCAACGTGGAAAACGTGGCCTATCCCGAGGGCACCTGCGCCGAGGCCGGCGCCATCGCGCTGATGGTCGCCAGCGGCGAAACCGAGCTGGTCGAGGTCGCCGTCATCGCCGACAGTCCCAGCCCGGTGCCGCCTTGCGGCGGCTGTCGGCAGAAACTGGCCGAGTTCGGCCGCGCCGACACGCCGGTGCTGCTGGCGACCACCGCGGGCCGGACGCTGGCCACCACCATCGGCGAATTGCTGCCCGGCCGCTTCGACATCTCGCATATGTCGGGCAACGAATGACGCCAGCCGATCCGCGTCCGGTGATTGCCCGGGTCCGCGACGGCCAGGGGCTGGACCCGGCCGGCGCCACGCTGATGGCGCAGGGTCTGGCCGACGGATCGGTCAGCGACGCGCAGGCGGCGGCATTCGCCATGGCGGTGTTGCTGCGTGGGCTCGACGGCGCGGGCCGGGTGGCGCTCACCCGCGCCATGCGCGATTCCGGCCACGTCCTGCGCTGGGATCTGCCGGGGCCGGTGCTGGACAAGCATTCGACCGGCGGCATCGGCGACACGGTCAGCCTGGTGCTGGCGCCGCTGGTCGCGGCCTGCGGCGGCTATGTGCCGATGATCTCGGGGCGGGGCCTGGGCCATACCGGCGGCACGCTGGACAAGCTGGAGGCGATCCCCGGCTTTCGCTGTGCCCTAGATGAAGCCGATTTCCGCGCCGTGGTCGGGCAGGTGGGCTGCGCCATCGTCGCGGCGGGGCCCGACCTGGCGCCGGCCGACGCGCGGCTTTACGCGATCCGCGACGAAAGCGCGACGGTGGGCTCGGTCGATCTGATCGTGGCCTCGATCCTGTCCAAGAAGCTGGCGGCGGGGCTCGACGGGCTGGTGCTGGACGTCAAGCAGGGCTCGGGCGCCTTCCTGCACAGCCCCGAGGCGGCCTTGGGGCTGGCGCGCGCGCTGGTCGAAGTGGCGCGCGGCGCGGGTTGCGCGGTCCGGGCCTATGTCACCGACATGGACCAGCCGCTGGCCCCCGCCGCCGGCAACGCGCTGGAGCTGCGCGAAGCCATCGCCGTGCTGAAGGGCGCCCCGGGCCCCTTGCGCGACCTGTCGCTGGCGCTCTCCGAGGCCTGCCTGGGCCTGGCGGGGCGCGCGGGTGCCGCGGCGGCCCTGGACAGCGGCGCGGCGGCCGAGCGTTTCGCCCGCATGGTCGCGGCGCAGGGCGGGCCGGTGGATCTGCTGGAAGCCCCCGACCGCCACCTGCCGCCGGCGCCGGTCATCCGCCCGGTGCCCGGCCGTGGCCGCGTCGCCGCCATCGACACCGAGGCGCTGGGGCATGTCGTCGTCGCCCTGGGCGGCGGGCGGCTGCATGCGCGCGACCGCATCGACCCGCGCGTGGGGCTTGCGCAGCTCTTGCGGATCGGGCAGGAGGCCGGTCCCGACCGCCCGCTGGCGCTGGTGCACGCTGCGACCGAGGCCGCGGCCGAGGCCGCCATCGCCACGGTGCAATCGGCCTATCTGCTGGGCGACGGACCCGACCCCGGCCCCCTGATCCGATGCGAGGTCCCATGAGCCGGCAAGACCAGCGGCGCGCCTTTCTGATCGTGATGGATTCCGCCGGCATCGGCGGCGCCCCCGATGCCGCGCAGTATTTCAACGAGAAACTGCCCGATACCGGCGCCAATACCATCGGCCATATCGCCCAGGCGCGGGGCCTTGCCATGCCGCATCTGGACGCGCTGGGGCTGGGGGCGGCGATCCGGCTGGCCTCGGGGCTCGAGGCGCCGGGGCTCGGGGCCGAGCCGCAGGGGCTCTGGGGGGCGGCGACCGAGGTGTCGCGCGGCAAGGACACGCCCTCGGGCCATTGGGAGATCGCCGGCGTGCCGGTGCCCTGGGACTGGCATTATTTCCCCGATACCCGCCCGGCCTTTCCGCCGGAACTCAGCGCCCGCCTCGCCCAGGCTGCGGGCACCGAGGGCATCCTTGGCGACGAACATGCCTCGGGGACCGAGATCATCGCCCGGCTCGGGGCCGAGCATCTGCGGACCGGCTGGCCGATCTGCTATACCTCGGTCGACAGCGTGATCCAGATCGCCGCGCATGAACAGGCCTTCGGCCTCGACCGGCTGCTGCGGCTCTGCCAGGACGTGGCCGAGATGGCGCATCCGATGCGTGTCGGCCGGGTCATCGCCCGGCCTTTCCTGGGCGCCGAGGGCAGCTTTGCCCGCACCCCCAACCGCCGCGACTTCGCCATCGCGCCCCCCGGCCGGACCATCCTGGACGCGGCGCATGAGGCGGGCCGCGTCACCCATGCCGTGGGCAAGATCGGCGACATCTTCTCGCATCGCGGCATCGCGCATCTGCACAAGGGCAAATCCGACGCCGACCTGGCCGGCCAGCTTCTGCGTCTGGGCGAGGAGGCCGAGCCGGGCAGCCTGACCTTCGCCAATTTCGTCGAATTCGACACGAATTACGGCCATCGCCGCGATGTCGAGGGCTATGCCCGGGCGCTGGAATGGTTCGACGGCGTGGCCGGCGCCCTGATCGCGCGGCTGCAACCGGGGGATCTGGCGATCTTCACCGCCGACCATGGCAACGACCCGACCTGGCGCGGCACCGACCACACGCGCGAGCGCGTGCCGGTGCTGGGCTGGGGCTACGGCCCGCGCGCCGTGGGGCAGGTGGGTTTCACCGACATCGGCGCCTCGGTCGCCGCGCATCTGGGCCTGGGGTCGGTCGGGCCGGGGAGGTCGTTCCTGTGAGGTCGCTGAAGAAGATCGAACTGCATCTGCATCTGGAGGGCGCCGCGCCGCCGGCCTTCATCCGCGCGCTGGCTGCGGAAAAGCACCAGGACATCGGCGGCATCTTTGACGAGCGCGGCGCCTATGCCTATCGCGATTTCAGGGAGTTCCTGCGCGTCTATGAGGCCGCGACCTCGGTCCTGACCAGCCCGCGCGACTATGCCCGGCTGCTCGCCGAGGTGCTGGCGGAATGCGCCGAGCAGGGCGCGATCCATGTCGAGCTTTTCGTCTCGCCCGCGTTCTGCGGCGGGGCCGAGCTTTCGGCCTGGCGCGACTATCTGGCGGCGATGCAGGAGGTCGCGGAAAGCGCCGAACAGGGCGGCATCTCCAGCCGCGCCATCCTGACCGCGATCCGGCATTTCGGCCCCGAGCGTGCGCGCAAGACCGCGCTTTGCGCGGCCGAGACTTCGGGCGGCTGGGTCACCGGTTTCGGCATCGGCGGCGCCGAGGATGCGGGCGAACTGCCGGATTTCGCCTGGTCCTTCGACTGCGCGCGCGAGGCCGGGCTGGGCCTGACCGCGCATGCCGGCGAATGGCGCGGCCCGCAGTCGGTGCGCGATGCGCTGAGCCTTGGCGTCAGCCGCATCGGCCACGGCATCCGCGCCGTCGAGGACGCGGCTCTGGTCCGCGACCTGGCCGAAGGCGGCGTGACGCTGGAGATCTGCCCCGGCTCGAATGTCGCGCTTGGCCTGGTGCCGTCCTGGTCGGCGCATCCCATCGCCCGGCTGGCCGATGCGGGCGTGCGCGTCACCGTCTCGACCGACGATCCGCCGTTCTTCCACACCAGCTTGTCCCATGAATATCAGCGGCTTGCCGATGCTTTCGGCTGGGCCGAGGCCGAATTCCGCCAGATGAACCTCTGGGCCGTGGACGCGGCCTTTTGTGACGAGACCACCAAGACACGCCTGCGAAAGGAACTGACATGAGCCAGCATCTGACCATCGTGGATCACCCCCTGGTCCAGCACAAGCTGACCATCATGCGCCAGAAGGACGTCTCGACCGCCGGCTTCCGTCGCCTGCTGCGCGAGATCAGCCTGCTGCTGGCCTATGAGGTCACGCGCGAACTGGAACTGACCGAGATCACCATCGAGACGCCGCTCTGCGAGATGCGGGCGCCCACGCTCGAGGGCAAGAAGCTGGCGCTGATCTCGATCCTGCGGGCCGGGAACGGGCTTCTGGACGGCATCCTCGAGCTGATCCCGGGCGCCCGCGTCGGCTTCGTCGGCCTCTACCGCGACCCCGAGACGCTGCGCCCGGTCGAATATTACTGCAAGGTCCCGAAGGAACTCGACGCGCGCATGACCATCGTCGTCGACCCGATGCTGGCCACCGGAAACAGCTCGGTCGCGGCCATCGACATGCTCAAGGAGCGCGGGGCGAAAAACCTGCGATTCCTATGCCTTCTGGCCGCGCCCGAGGGGGTGGAGCGGATGCGCGGCGCCCATCCCGACGTGCCGATCTTTACCGCGGCGCTGGACGAGCGGCTGGACGATCACGGCTATATCGTCCCCGGCCTGGGCGACGCCGGCGACCGCATGTTCGGCACGAAATAGGCCGGCGTTAACCGGTTGTTCAAGGCTTTCGTCCTATCACCGTCCCAAAGGGCCGATTCGGGGATGGGACGATGCTTTGGATGCTGCGGGTGATGCTGGTCTTGGCCCCTGGGCTGGCCTTGGCGCAGGATCCGCGCCCGGCCGAGACGCCTCCGGCCGATTTCTTTGCCCGGCAATATATCGACAGCAAGGGCTGCGTCTTCCTGCGGGGCGAGGATGGCGGCTGGCAGGCGCGCGTCTCGCGCGATGGCACGCCGATCTGCGGCTATCCGCCGACGCTGTCCGCGCGGGGCTTGGACGGCAAGCCCCGGCTGCGGGCGCTGGATCCCAATGCCGGGCGCAGCCGGGCCGAGCTGCTGTCCGAGGCGCTGTCGCAGACCGTGCTGACCAATATGCGCCCCGGTGAGCTTGCGGGCGATCCGCAGCCGATGGAAAAGCTGCCCGACCTGGGGCTGGAGCCCGCAGCCTCGGGCCCGGCCGATGCGTTGCAGGCCGCGGTCGCGGCCGCACCGGCGCTGCGCCAGGACATGGGTGGCGGGCTGAAGCCGAACCTGCGCCTGTGCGAACTGCTGGGCTATGACGGCAAGGCCGGCGCGACGGGGCTGGGCAGCGATCCGTCGCAAGGCTATTGCGGCTCGCTGCCGCCGGCGGATCTGTCGCGGCTAAGCTTTGCGCGCCCGATCGGCAGCAGCGCCGGCGACACGCCCGCCGCAGACGGCAAGGCCGCGGATACGAAGCCCGCCGCCGCGCCTGTCCCGGGCGCAAAGCCGGCGACCGAGAAAGCCGTGGCGGCCGAAAGCATCGCTGCCGTCTCGCCGAAGCCAAGGACTCCGCAGACGGCAAGACCCGCTGCTGGACCTGTTGCCGTGCCCGGCAAGCCGGCGGTTGCCAAGCCCCAGGGGCCGGTCGCGACACCCGACAAAGCCGCCGCGCCCGCGCTCGGCACGATCCCGGCCGGCGCCCGCTATGTGCAGCTTGGCACCTTCGCCGATCCCGGCAATGCGGATCGGGCGGTGCAGCGCGTGGCGGGCCTGGGCTATCCGGTCCTGCGCGGCAAGGACCGCGTGAACGGGCGCGAGGTGCAATTCATCATGGCCGGCCCCTTCGACGACCGCGAGGGCATCGTGCGCGCGCTGAACGCCATCCGCCGCGCCGGCTATCGCGATGCCTTCCCGCGCTGAGTCGTCATTGGTCGCAGATCTCTTGCAGGGCGATCCATTCGCGGTCGCTCAGCACCGGCTTCGGGATCGCGGTGCGGAACGGGTCGGCTTCGATCAGCCCCAGCACCGCCTCGCCGGTCGGGTCCAGCGACCGGGCATAGGGCTCGCTGGAAATGCCGGCGCGGGTGAAATAGGCCAGAAGCTGCTCGTCGTCGGGCCGCGGCACGGCATCGGCCAGCAGCTTCTCGCCATAGCCGGACAGCGCCTTGCCCGGCAGCGTCCCCGCGGTCAGCAGGTGGAAGGTGGCGCGTGGCCCGGCATAGCGCAGCGCCGCCAGCATCGGGTCGTTCGTGACCGCCGCCGCCTGGGCGGCCAGGACATGGCCGGCGGCGACCTCGGGCGACAGCTGGCCCTCGATCAGGTCTTCGCCGATCACCGTGATCGGGCCCGGCAGGCGCAGGGCGCCGCGCAGCGTGGCGGGAACCACGGCAATCTCGGCATCCGGGCCGATCAGCCGCGTCGCCAGCTTCTGGCGCACCATGTCGCCGGCGGGGCGCGAGCAGGGGCTGCCGGTGGTCTTGGCGATCTCGGCCAGGATCAGCCGCCCGATCTCGGCGCGCTGCGCCGGGGGCGCGATGTCGGCGGCGTGGCGCACCAGCGCCGGCGGCACCCAGAACAAGGCCAGGACCGCCATCACCGCCGCCGCGCCCAGCATCAGCCCGCCGCGCAGGCGCCCGGGATGCGGCTTGCTGGCCTCGATGGCGCGATGCACCTTCGAGATAGCCGAGATCATCAGCTCGTCCTCGATCTCCAGCTCCTCGCCGGCCTCGGGCCCGCCGGGCGCATAGCGCGCCGGCATCTTGCCCGGGTTGAGCCGGGTCACCGCCGGCAGCGACCAATGCGTCAGCGGCACCTCGGACCGCGGATCGGTCAGCACCAGCGTCGCGTCGCCGAACGAGACGATGACATCACGCAATTGCGCCTTGGGCGTTTCGCGCCAGATGCCGGCGGCCTCGAGCCGTTGATATTGGTTCAGCGCTGTCATTCCTGCGCCATCGGCCTCCGCTGCCCTGTCCCGACCATAAGCCAAGCCCGGCGCCGGTCAACGGCCCCGCTTTTCAAGGAAATTCCCGCCCGGCGCCAGAGGGGGAATGCGCGGAAGGGCCGAGGTCGGCTTGCGACGAAAACCAACCCCGCCTTGGCAGCGGCGATCCGGCGGTCCGCGCCGGGCCCGGCGCAGCCCCGAGGGCCATCAGAGCGCGGAAGGCACCGCCATGCCCCGCTCGCGCGCCAGTTCGCGGATGCGATTTTGCAGCTTTTCGAAGGCCCGCACCTCGATCTGGCGGATCCGCTCGCGCGAGACGTCGTAGCGCGTCGACAGATCCTCGAGCGTCATCGGGTCGTCGCGCAGGCGCCGCTCCATCAGGATGTCCTTCTCGCGGTCGTTCAGGACGTCCATGGCGGCGATCAGCATCTCGCGCCGCGCCGACATCTCGTCGGCCTCGGCAAAGGCCTCGGCCTGGTTGGCGCTGTCATCCTCGAGCCAGTCCTGCCATTGCGCCGTCGATTCGCCGTCGCCCGAACCCACCGTCGCGTTCAGCGAGGCATCGCCCCCCGACAGCCGGCGGTTCATGTCGATGACTTCCTGTTCCGACACGTTCAGGTCATGCGCGATCTGGGCGACGTTTTCCGGCCGGAGGTCGCCCTCTTCCAGCGCGCCCAGCTTGGACTTGGCCTTGCGCAGGTTGAAGAACAGCTTCTTCTGCGCGCTCGTCGTGCCCATCTTCACCAGCGACCAGGACCGCAGGATATATTCCTGGATCGAGGCGCGGATCCACCACATCGCGTAAGTGGCCAGTCGGAAACCCTTTTCCGGGTCGAATCGCTTGACCGCCTGCATCAGGCCAACGTTCGCCTCGGAAATCACCTCGGCCTGGGGCAGGCCATAGCCGCGATAGCCCATGGCGATCTTGGCGGCCAGCCGCAGGTGTGAGGTGACCAGCTTCTGCGCCGCCTCGGGATCCTCGTGATCCGTCCAGCGCTTGGCCAGCATGTATTCCTCCTCCGGCTCCAGCAGGGGAAACTTGCGGATCTCCTGCAGGTAGCGGTTCAGGCCCTGTTCGGGGCTGGGTGCCGGAAGCTGGGTATAGTTCGCCATCTGAAAATTCCCTGTCCCGCGCGGTCGCGGGCCTTTGTGAACGCTATCATCCCGGGGCGGGTTCCGTCATGCGGTCCGCCCGCGCAGTTTTTCCAGAAGGCCGGCCATGTCGGGCGGCACCGGGCTGGAGAAGGCCAGCGATTCGCCGCTGACCGGATGGTCGAAGCCCAGCTCGGCCGCATGCAGCGCCTGGCGGGGAAAGGCCGCGACGGCCGCGGCAAGGTCGGGCCCGAGCGCCCGGGCCGAGGCGCGTCTCGCGCCACCATAGACCGGATCGCCGACCAGCCCCAGCCCGGCATGCGCCATATGCACGCGGATTTGATGGGTGCGGCCGGTCTCCAGCCGGCATTCCACCAGCATCACCGCGGGCGGCGTGCCGAAGGTCTCGATCAGCCGCGCCCGCGTCACCGCATGGCGGCCGTTCTGGAAGCTGACCGCCTGGCGCTGCCGGTCGGTCGGGTGCCGGCCCAGCAGCGTGGTGATGCGCAACACGCCGCCCGGTTCGAAGGCAATGCCGGGCAGGCCGCGCAGCCGCGCATCGGCCGGGTCGATCGCGCCATGCGCCAGCGCCAAATAGCGCCGATGCGCCGAATGGTCGGCGAATTGCCGCGCCAGGCCCTGATGCGCGCGGTCGGTCTTGGCCACGACCAGGAGGCCCGAGGTTTCCTTGTCGATGCGGTGCACGATCCCGGGCCGGGCCGCGCCGCCGATGCCCGAGAGGCTGTCCGCGCAATGGTGCAGCAGCGCATTGACCAGCGTGCCCGAGGGGCTGCCCGGCGCCGGATGCACCACCATGCCGGCGGGCTTGTCGACCACGATCAGGTCCGTGTCCTCATAGGCGATGCTCAGCGGGATCGCCTCGGGCAGCGCGTCCAGGGCCTCGGGGGCGCCGATCTCGATGCGGTAGTCGCCGGTCTCGGCCCGGGCCTTGCCGTCCGTCACCGGCCCCGAAGGGCCGCGCACCGCGCCTTCGGCGATCAGTTTCGCCAAGCGCGAGCGCGACAGCGCCGCCTGCTCTGGCGCGCAAAGCGCAAGCGCCTTATCAAGCCGGTCGGAAAGACCTTCGGGAATGGTGATGAGGATTTCGGCCATGGCGCGGGATGATAGGGCGGATGCGGGGCCAGAGGAAGCGCTGCCGATGCTGCGCTGGCTGCGCCTGCTGGTGACCTCGCTGGCGGTGGTGATGGGCCTCGGCGTGCTGGTGATCGCGGCGCTGCTGTGGCTGCGGCTCTCCGAGGCGCCGCTGCCGGACCTGCCGGAAAGCGTCGCCCTGCCGCACGGCGCCAAGCCCGCCGCCGTGACCTTCGCCCGCGACTGGCTGGTCGTGGTCACCGAAGCCGGCGAGGTGCTGCTTTACGACCGCCAGGGCAAGCTGCGCGAGCGGCTTCAGCCCTGAGCCTTCAGCGCCTCGATCTCGGCGCGCAGCTCGGCGTTTTCGGCCCGGGCCTTGATCGCCATCTCGCGCACCGCCTCGAATTCCTCGCGGGTGACGAAGTCGCGGTCGGCCAGCCAGCGGTCGATCCAGCCGTTGAAGGCGGTCTGCGCCTCGTCCTTGGCGCCTTGGGCCACGCCCATGGCATTGGTCATCAATTTCGAGAGATCGTCGAAGAAGCGGTTGTTGGCGGTCATGGCGGGCCTTTCGATTCCATGTTGCCCCCTATATGGCCCCGGGGGCGCGGCTGTTCAATCGGTTGACACCCGCCGCCCCCCGCGTAGCCTGCGCCGGCGCCAGATGAGGATCCTATGACCGACATTCCCTGGATCTCGCCCGAGATCTTCACCATCCACCTGTTCGGCATGGAGTTTTCGCTGCGCTGGTATGCGCTGGCCTATCTGGTGGGGCTGCTGGTCGGCTGGCGGATCATGGTGGCGCTGATGCGCCGGCCGGCGCTTTGGGGCGACCGCGCGCCGATGTGGCCGGGCCAGGTCGAGGAGCTGCTGACCTGGGTGATCCTGGGCGTGGTGCTGGGCGGGCGGCTGGGCTTCGTGCTGTTCTACGAGCCGGCCTATTACCTGGCCAACCCCGCGCAGATCCCGCTGCTGTGGCAGGGCGGCATGTCCTTTCACGGCGGGTTCCTGGGCGTGGTGCTGGCCTCTTGGTGGTTCTGCCGGCGCCACGGCATCCCGGCGCTGCGGCTGGCCGACGCGCTGGCGGTGGCGACGCCGATCGGGCTGGGCCTGGGCCGGGTGGCGAATTTCATCAATGCCGAACTGTGGGGCCGGCCGACCGATGCGCCTTGGGGCGTGGTCTTCCCGGGCGAGGCGGCGCAGACCTGCCCCGGCGTGGCTGGCCTCTGCGCCCGCCACCCGAGCCAGCTCTACGAAGCCGGGCTCGAGGGCGTGGTGCTGGCAGCCCTGCTGTTCCTGCTGGTCCGCCTGGGCGGGTTGCGCCGGCCCGGGCAGGCGCTGGGGGTTTTCCTGATGGGCTATGGCCTGTCGCGCTTCGTGGTCGAGTTCTTCCGCCAGGCCGACGCGCAATTCATCACGCCCGACAATCCGCTGGGCCATGTGCTGGGCGGGCCGGTCTGGGGCCTGACCATGGGACAGCTGCTATCGCTGCCGATGGTGCTGGTCGGGCTGGCGTTCCTGATGCGCGCGCGGATGCGCCCCACGGTGCCCGCAGCCGCGCCATGACCCCGCTCGCGCGCCTGATCGCGGCGCAGATCCGGCTGTCGGGGCCGATGCGGCTGGACGATTACATGCGGCTGTGCCTGCTGCATCCGCAGCACGGCTATTACGCGACGCGCGACCCGTTCGGCGCGCGGGGCGACTTCACGACCGCGCCCGAGATCAGCCAGATGTTCGGCGAGATGATCGGGCTGGCGCTGGCGCAGGCCTGGCTGGACCAGGGGCGCCCCGCGCCCTTTGCCCTGGCCGAGATCGGGCCGGGCCGCGGCACGCTGATGGCCGACATCCTGCGCGCCATCCGCATCCTGCCCGGCATGGCCGAGGCGGCGCAGGTGCATCTGGTCGAGGCCTCGGCCCATCTGCGCCAGGTGCAGCGCGAGCGGCTGGGCGCGGTCACGCATCTGGATGACGCCGCGCAACTGCCTGAAATGCCGCTGTTCCTGGTCGCGAATGAGTTCTTCGACGCCCTGCCGATCCGGCAGTTCCAGCGCACGTCCGACGGCTGGGCGGAACGCATGGTCACGCTGGACGACACGGGCGCGCTGGCTCTAGGCCTCGGCCCCACCGCGCCCGGTCCCGCCGCGCCCGAAGGCCAGATCCGCGAAACCTGCCCCGAGGCCGCGCCGGTCGTCGCCGCCATCGCCGCCCGCATCGCCCGGCATGGCGGTATGGCGCTGGTCATCGACTATGGCGATTGGGACGGGCAGGGCGACACCTTCCAGGCCCTGCGCCGCCACCGCCCCGAGCCGGTGCTGGCCCATCCCGGCGAGGCCGACCTGACCGCGCATGTCGATTTTCGCAGCTTGGCCGATCTGGCGGCCGCCGGGGGGCTTTGTCCCTCGCGCATGGTCACGCAAGGCGAATGGCTGTCGCGGCTGGGCATCGCCGCGCGGGCCGAGCGGTTGGCGGCGGCCGGAGATGCCGGCGCCACGGCCGCGCTTCATCGCTTGACCGCGCCCGGGGAAATGGGTCACCTGTTCAAGGCGCTGGCCTTCTGGCAACCCGGCGCGCCGGTGCCGCCCGGTTTCGAACCCTTGGACAAGTGATGCAGACCACGCTGGAAATCCTGACCCATCCGCTGCTCGACACGGTGCGGCACGGCTTCTTCACCCGGCGCGGCGGCGCGTCCTCGGGGCTGTTTTCCGGGCTGAACTGCGGCTTCGGCTCCAGCGACCAGGCCGAGATCGTGGCCATCAACCGCGCCCGCGTCGCCGAGGCCATGGGCGTCGCGCCCGGGCGGTTGGCGACCGTGCATCAGGTGCATTCGGCCGAGGTAGCGGTGCTGCGCGCCGGAGACGAAGCCGCTGATTTCTCGGGGATTCGTGCCGATGGCATCGTCACCGATCAGCCCGGCGTGGCGCTGGCGGTGCTGACCGCCGATTGCCAGCCGATCCTGCTGGCCGACCCGCAGGCGGGGGTGATCGGCGCCGTCCATGCCGGCTGGCGCGGCGCGCTTTCGGGGGTGATCGAGGCCGCCGTCGCCGCAATGCAGGACCTGGGCGCGACCCGCATCCGCGCCGTGATCGGCCCGACGATCAGCCAGCGCGCCTATGAGGTCGGCCCCGAGTTCATGGACGAGGTGCTGGCCGAGGATCCCGGCCACCAGCGCTTCTTCGCCGGCGGCCCGAACGGCCGGCCGATGTTCGACCTGCCGGGCTTTGGCCTGATGCGGCTGCGCGAGGCCGGGGTCGAGGCGGAATGGACCCGGCACTGCACCTATGCCGACCCCGAGCGGTTCTTTTCCTATCGCCGCAGCACGCATCAGAACGAGGCGGATTACGGGCGGCTGATCTCGGTCATCGCGCTGTGACGCAACGGGCGTGCGCAGCTTGCGCAACGCCCGTGTCAAAGGTTTGGTTTTGCTGGAAAACCGGGTGTGACAGCCGTACACCGTGCGTACACGGGGCGTGCACCGGGGGTATGTCCCCGGCCTATTCGCGGTGATGCCATACGATCCCTGACGTGGTGTCCAGGAAGGCAGGGGACCAGAAGCCCTTTTCCCTGATCGCGGGCAAAGGCAATTTCCGCCAGAAGACGGTGACCTCCTGATCTGTCAAACGTTCCAGCCGGCTCTCCGAGGGATCGTCCGGGCGCATCGCGAAGACGAGAGGCTTGACGGCTCCCTCATGCGTGAAGTGTTTTCTTGTCCATATGCTGAACAGCCTGCCGTATTTCCTGACCTTCGCATTGCAGAAACGGATGGTGGGCTGATGGATCGCATCTGCCAGTTGAACCGGTTCGTGCAAGGCCGCAGTTTGAAATGCCGTCTGATAGTCGAGGATTTGGTTTTCGATCGTCAGCGGGTGTTGCCGGCGGTCACGGGGCGGCATGTCGGTATAGGCTCTTACCACCTCGGCAAGCGTTCCGGGACACATCGGGAATCCATCCAGATTTCGCCTTGCCAGCAGGCGCAATTGCTCGGCTGACGGGCGGCCCCGATTGATCCTGTGCATCGGCCCCAGCAGGTTCGGGGTGTGGCTTGGCGGTTCCGCGCGGTCGTAATGCTGCCGAGCACCGGTCCGGGATGATCCGTCGCCCGACTTGTCATTCGGGCAACCCGGCACATGGCGTTTATTGGCAACGAACCAGACATTCTTTTCCCTGCGCGGGTGAACGGGTGCGAGACAGTCCGGCACCGGGCAGAAAAACTGGAAACCAAGGGCGCGGTTGGCTTCGGCATAGTCGGCGCCGACAGCACAATCCAGTTCCCAGCAAAGAGCAAGGAAGAGCGGCTCCTCGGGCACCCCTCACCCCACCGCCGCCGCGCGCTCCTCGACCACGGTGAAGGGCACGCCCGGCTCGTCCTTGGCGCAGCGGATCACCAGCGAGGTCTTGACCGAGGCCACGTTCGGCGCCGCGGTCAGGCTTTCGGTCAGGAAACGCTGGAAGCTCGGCAGGTCGGGCGAGACGCATTTCAGGATGAAGTCGATCTCGCCGTTCAGCATGTGGCACTCGCGCACCAGGGGCCAGTCGCGGGCCAGGGCCTCGAAGGCCGAGAGGTCGCGCTCGGACTGGCTCTGCAGGCGGACCATGGCAAAGACCTGCACCTCGAAGCCCAGTTCGCGGGCGTCGATCTCGGCGTGATAGCCGCGGATATAGCCCATCTCCTCCAGCGCGCGGACCCGGCGCAGGCAGGGCGGGGCCGAAATGCCCACGCGCCGCGCCAGCTCGACATTGGTCATTCGACCGTCGCCCTGAAGCTCTGCCAGGATTTTTCGGTCGATCTCGTCAAGTCTGGCGCCGCTCATCTTTTCCTCTTGGGCCGTCTTCCGGCCAAAATCATGCGGGAAGCTACCCCGATGGGCAGGTTTGCGCAATATTCTTTCCGCCATCGTCCTGCGCCCCGGGACGGATTGCATGAGGCGGCGGGGGTGATTACCTAGGCGGCGCAACGCGAAAGGTCCACATCCCATGTCACATGCCGCCGAAAGCCCCGATGCCGTGCTGCCCGCCCATACCCGGGTGCTGATCGTGGGTTCGGGCCCGGCGGGATATACCGCCGCCGTCTATGCCGCGCGCGCCATGCTGAGCCCGGTGCTGATCCAGGGCATGCAGCCCGGCGGCCAGCTGACCATCACCACCGAGGTCGAGAACTGGCCCGGCGAGACCGAGATCCAGGGCCCCGACCTGATGGTGAAGATGGAGGCCCACGCCCGCGCCATGGGCTCGCGCATCTTCATCGACACGGTGACCAGGCTGGACCTGCAGGTGCGGCCCTTTGTCGCGACGCTGGATTCCGGCGCGCGCCTGACCGCCGATGCCGTGATCCTGGCCACCGGCGCCCAGGCGCGCTGGCTGGGCCTGCCGAGCGAGGAGAAGTTCAAGGGCTTCGGCGTCTCGGCCTGCGCCACTTGCGACGGCTTCTTCTATCGCGGCCGCGAGGTGGTGGTGATCGGCGGCGGCAATACCGCGGTCGAAGAGGCGCTGTTCCTGACCAATTTCGCCAGCAAGGTGACGCTGGTGCATCGCCGCGACAGCCTGCGGGCCGAGAAGATCCTGCAGGAGCGGCTGTTCCGCCATCCCAAGGTCTCGGTCCTGTGGGACCACGCGCTGGCCGAGGTCGAAGGCACCGAGGCGCCGCTGGGCGTCACCGGGGTGCGGGTGCGTCATGTCACGTTGGGGACCGAGCAGGTGATCCCGGCGGACGGGGTCTTCATCGCCATCGGCCATGCGCCGGCGTCCGAGCTGGTCGCGGCGCAGCTGGAGCTGCACAACGGCGGCTATGTGAAGGTCGAGCCGGGCACGACCCGGACCTCGATCCCCGGCGTGTTCGCGGCGGGCGACCTGACCGATCACATCTATCGCCAGGCGGTGACCAGCGCCGGCATGGGCTGCATGGCGGCGCTGGATGCCGAGCGCTGGCTGGCCGAGCATGACATGGCCGGCGCGCCGAACCCGCACGCGGCCGAGATCCCGGCGTGAGCGGCTTTGCCCCGCTGCCCGAGCTTTACGTCACCGAGGCCGCCGCCGAGGGCTTGCGCAATGAGGCCACCCGGCGGTTGCAATGGCGGCTGACGCCCGGGCAGATGCGCGATCTGGGCCTGCTGATGGACGGCGCCATGCTGCCCCTGCGCGGCTATCTGGGCGAGGCGGATCACGCGGCGGTGCTGGCGGAGGGGCGGCTGGCCTCGGGGGCGTTCTGGCCGCTGGCGCTGGTGCTGGAGGTCTCGGACGGTTTCGCCCATGACCTGGAGACCGGCGAGGATATCGCGCTCTGCGGCCCGGACGGGGCGGTGCTGGCGATGATGTCGGTGACCGACCGCTGGGGTGCGGGGCCGGTGCGGCTGGGCGGGCGCGTCAAGGGGCTGGCGCCGGTGCCGGGACGCGACGGCGCGCTGACGCCCAATGCGCTGCGGGCGCGGTTCCGCGACCTTGGCGCGGGCCGGGTGGTGGCGGAGCTGGGCGAGGGCGTGGTGCTGCGTCCCGATGCGGGCGAGGCTGTGGTGCTGCCGGTCACCGGCGCGGCCGCCTGGCAGGCCATTGCGGCGCGCAACCATGGCGCCACGCATCTGGCGACCGGCGGCGACGCGGCGCTGCGGCGGCTCGCGGCCGAGGTCGGGCTTGAAGCCGCCTAGCCGCGCGTTGACCGGAACGGGGGCATCGCCTATCGCTGGGCCAGCAACATGAGAGCGCCGATGACCGAGCCCGTCCTGATCCTGACCATGAAATGGGGCACCCTCTATGGGGCCGAGGACGTGAACCGGCTGGCGCGGCAGGTGCGCCGCCACCTGGCGCGGCCGCATCGCTTCATCTGCTTCACCGATGATGCGCAGGGCATCGACCCGGGCGTCGAGGCGCTGCCCCTGCCGGAGCTGGGCCTGCCGCCCGGCCATGGCGACACGCGCTGGCGCAAGCTGGCGCTGTTCCGTCGCGACTTGGGCGGCTTTGCCGGTGCCACGGCGCTGTTTCTGGACCTGGACCTGGTGGTCGTCGACGATCTGGCGCCGTTCTTCGATCTGCCGGGCGATTTCTTCATCATTCGCGACGACGACCTGTTCCGGCCGAAGCCGCTGCGCAAGGTGAACCCGGCGCGCGACCGCTTCCTGCATTCGGTGGGCAATTCCTCGGTCTTTCGCTATGAGGTGGGGGCGCATGGCTATATCCTCGACGCCTATCTGGCCGATCCGGGGGCGGCGACCGCGAATTACGAGATCAGCCAGCAGTTCCAGAGCGCGCAGCTGGCGGCGCATGGCAACCTGCATTACTGGCCGCAGGGCTGGTGCGTCAGCTTCAAGAACGACTGCGTGCCGCGCAACCTGCTGAGCTATCTGTCGGATCCGAAGCTGCCCGCGGGGGCGAAGATCGTGCTGTTCGCCGGCGCGCCGAAGATGGAGGACGTCTTTGCCGGGCGCGGGCATAAATGGTATCGCCGCATCGGCAATATCGACTGGCTGCGAAAGGCCTGGCAGGGATGATCGCGGATGCCTTCCGGCGCCTGAAGCAGGCCCGGCGCATCAGGACGGCCGAGGCCGAGATCCTGGCCCGGCGCATCGCTCCGCGGCCGCACGGGCTGGACGCGCCGCTGGTGGTCAGCCTGACCAGCTATCCCGCGCGTTTCGCGGCGCTGGAACTGGTGCTGCGCTCGATCCTGACGCAAAGCGTGGCGGCGGATCGGGTCATCCTGTGGCTGGACGCGGGCGACGAGGACCGGCTGCCGCCCGGCGTCCGCGCCCTGGGGGTCGAGGTGCGGGTCTGCCCGAACTGGCGCAGCTACAAGAAGATCGTGCCGACCCTGGCCGAGGCGCCCGAGGCCTATGTCGTCACCGCCGACGACGATGTCCATTACCGCGCCGACTGGCTGGCGGGGCTGGTCGCCCGGGCCGCGGCGGGGGTGGTCTGCCACCGCGCGCATCGGGTGCTGCTGCGGGACGGCCGCCCGGCCCCCTATGGCGACTGGCAGCGCAATATCGGCGCGCCCGAGGCCGGGCCGCTGGTGTTTCCGACCGGGGTCGGCGGCGTGCTCTATGCGCCGGGCGTGTTCCATCCCGACGTGACCGATGCCGAACTGTTCCAGCGGCTGGCGCCCTCGGCCGACGATGTGTGGCTGTACTGGATGCACCGGCTGCGGGGCTCGCGGCCGGAAAAGATCGGCGGGCGCTATCGCATCATCGAATGGCCGGGCTCGCAGGCGCAGAACCTGCGCGCCGGCAACCTGGCGGGCGACGGCAACGACCGTGCCGTGGCGGCGATGCTGGCGCATTACGGCTTTCCGGGCTGAGGCCGCCTAGACCAGCTGCTTGTGGGTCAGCCGGCCCGGATCCAGCACCCGGATCATGCCGCGCCCCATCTCGATGATGCGCTGGTCGCGCAGCTGCGCCAGCGTGCGGTTCACCGTCTGGCGCGTGCAGCCGGCGAGCAGCGCGATCTGCGACTGGCTGATGTGGATCACGGCCCGGTCGCTGCTGAGCCGCAAGAGGTGCAGGCAGATGCGCGCCTCGGCCGGATAGAACTGGGCGATGGCGTGCAACCGGTTGTCGCGCACCAGCCGGCCATGCAGGATGGCGGCGAAATTCTTCAGCAGCCGCTGGGCCGAGACATATTTCATCAGCAGCGCCTCGTTGAAGATCAGCAGCTTGCTGTCCGGCAGCGCGCGGCAGCTCGCGGCGCAGGTCTTGCCCGAGAACAGCTCGACCTCGCCCATCACCTCGCCTGGGCCCGCGACATGGGCGAGCACGGTATTGCCGTTCACGTCGACGAAGGTCACCTCGACCCGGCCCTCGACGATCAGATAGGCGGCATAGGCTTCTTCGCCCTGGCGCAGGATCTCGGCCCCCTGCGGATAGGCGCGCGGCGTGCATTCGGCGTAAAAGGCGCGGCGGCGTTCCGGGGACAGGCCGTCCAGCAGGTCGGGCAGCAGGTTGTCCCAGCGCGCATAGGGAAACCAGGGCAGGCCGTGATGCGGGTCGCGCGCGGTTCGGCCGCGCGAGGTCTCGCCTGTCGTCTTCTGCAAAACGGCGCCTCCCGAACCAGCCTGTCGTGATGGTAGGGATAGATCGCACAAGACCGGCCTGAAAGGAACAAAAAACCCGCAACATTGCGGGCAGGCCGGTCTACGCGCCAGGGGATCCGCACTCATGACCCGACGCAAACGATAATGGATCCCCAGACGTGTCTTCTGATTTAGCGGATTTCAGCCGGAATTGTGTCACCTACCGGACATTCGCTGCGGAAAAATTCATCGGTCGTCAATTTCTCCGCACCGCAAGGGGGTCAGTGGACGCTCACCGGCGTCAGCTCGTTCTGGCGCGCCAGCATGAAGGCCAAGCTGCGGTCCTTGACCAGGGCCAGCCGCTCGCCGTCGATGCCATGCACGGCATAGAGCGCATCGACGCCGGGCACCTGGCGGCGCACCTCGTCGGGCAGCGTGTCCATGGCCACGCGGCGGATGTAGACGGTGTTGCCGGTGCTGTCGTTCAGCGCCGATCCGAAATCGAATTTCTCGTTCATGGGCGATCCCCTTTCACTTGCGGCTGATCGGTATGGTCTGGACGATGCTGTCGGGCACCGCGCGGCGCAGGTCTATGTCCAGGAGCCCGTTTTCCAGCCGAGCCGCCACCACCTCGACGCCATCGGCCAGCACGAAGCTGCGCTGGAAGGCGCGGGCGGCGATGCCGCGGTGCAGGAACACCCGCTCATCCTCGGGTTCGGCCTGGCGGCCGCGAATCACCAGCTGGCGATCCTCGAGCGTGATGGCCAGGTCGTCCTCGGAAAAACCGGCGACGGCCAGGGTGATGCGGAAGCCGTTCGGCCCCTGGTGTTCGATATTGTAGGGCGGATAGCCCTCGGCGCCCTTGGCGGCGCGTTCGGCCAAGCGCTCCAACTGGTCGAACCCCAGCAGGAACGGATGAGCGGCCAGACTGATCTTGGTCATTCGCCAAGCCCTTTACATCAAAGCGACTGTCGGCCGGACCCCGGAACGGCGATCCGGCAGGACCAATATGTGAACGCGGCCGGCGCTCCGCAAGGGGCGGCGCCCGCGTTAACCCCGATTGGCAAAGCCATTAACACCGCGGTATCGGTGCGTTATAACCAATCGAGTCCAGCCCGAGGCCCGACATGAACGCCCAACACGAGATGTCCCACGAAGAGATCGCGCGCGCCCGGCTCGAGGTGCTTCGTCGCGAACATCGCGACCTGGACGAGGCCATTGCCGCGCTGGTCAACCAGTCGCTGACCCATTCGCTGACGCTGCAGCGGCTGAAGAAGCAGAAGCTGGTGCTGAAGGACCGCATCGCCCGGCTCGAGGACGAGCTGACCCCCGACATCATCGCCTGATTGCATCCGGGGACCGCCCGCGCTAGGGCGGGAAAAAAGGGGGCGATGATGGAAAAACCCGTCGGAATCATCATGGGCAGCCAGTCCGACTGGCCCACCATGCGCGAGGCGGCCGCGATCCTGGACGAGCTGGGCATCGGCTATGAGACGCGCATCGTCAGCGCCCATCGCACGCCCGACCGGCTGTGGGATTACGGCAAGACGGCGGTGGCGCGGGGCCTGCGGGTCATCATCGCCGGCGCCGGCGGGGCGGCGCATCTGCCGGGCATGATGGCCAGCAAGACCCGGGTGCCGGTGATCGGCGTGCCGGTTCAGACCAAGGCGCTGTCCGGCGTCGATTCGCTTTATTCCATCCTGCAGATGCCCAAGGGCTATCCGGTCGCGACCATGGCGATCGGCGCCGCCGGCGCGGCCAATGCCGGGCTGATGGCGGCGGGCATCCTGGCGATTGCGGATCCCGATCTGGCGGCGCGGCTGGAGGCCTGGCGCCAGGCGCTGAGCGATTCCATTCCCGAGGAGCCGAAAGATGAGTGAACTGCCGCAAGGATCGGTGATCGGCATCCTGGGCGGCGGCCAGCTGGGGCGGATGCTGTCCGTCGCCGCCAGTCGCCTCGGCTACCGCTGCCATGTCTACGAGCCGGGCGCGGCCCCCGCCGGCGACGTGGCGCATCGGGTGACGAATGCGCCCTATGAGGACGAGGCGGCGCTGCGGGCATTCGCCGACGCGGTCGATGTCATCACCTATGAATTCGAGAACGTGCCGACCTCGGCGCTGGACCTGCTGGAATCGCTGCGCCCAATCCGGCCCAATCGCCGGGCGCTGGCGGTGTCGCAGGACCGGCTGACCGAGAAGGATTTCCTGTCGGGCATCGGGCTGCGCACCGCGCCCTATCGCAACGTGGAAACCGAGGCCGATCTGCCTGCCGCGCTGGCGGCGCTGGGGGTGCCGGCGATCCTGAAGACCCGGCGCATGGGCTATGACGGCAAGGGCCAGATCCGGTTTTCGGATGCCGGCCAGCGCGACTGGACGGGCGCGCCTTCGGTGCTGGAGGGGTTCGTGGAGTTCTCGGCCGAGATCAGCGTCATCGTCGCGCGCGGCGCCGACGGCCAGGTCGCGGCCTATGATCCGGGCCTGAACGTGCATCGCGAGGGCATCCTGCGCACCACCACCGTGCCCTGCGGCCTGCCGGCGAGCCTGTTGACCGATGCGGTGCTGATGGCGGCGAAGATCGTCAATGCGCTGGATTATGTCGGCGTCATGGGGGTCGAGCTGTTCGTGACGCCGCAAGGGTTGGTGGTGAACGAGATCGCGCCGCGGGTGCACAACTCGGGGCATTGGACCCAGGCGGGCTGCGCCGTGGACCAGTTCGAGCAGCATATCCGCGCCGTTGCCGGCCTGCCGCTGGGCGACGGCCAACGCTATGCCGATGTCGAGATGGAGAACCTGATCGGCGACGACATCCTGCGCCTGCCCGAGCTTTTGCGTCGCCCGCGCACGCAGCTGCATCTTTACGGCAAGGGCGAGGCGCGCCCCGGCCGCAAGATGGGCCACGTCAACCGGCTGCGCTAAAGCGCCGCCGCCACGCGGTCGAACTCCTCGCGGCTGCCGGGGATGCCGAGGCGGATCCAGTGCGGATGCCAGGGAAAGATCCGGCTCCAGATCCCGGCGCGGGCCAGCCGGCCCTGCGCCGCGGTGGCGTCGGGCGTCTGGTAGAGCCGGAACAGATGCGTGCCGCCGACCAGCGGCCAATGCGGCGTCACGATCTGGTCGAGATGCAGCGCCGCCTCGGAGAGCCAGGTCACGGTGTCGGCGTGCCAGGCGTCGTCCGCCAGCGCCTGGGTGCCGATCTGGATCGCCGGGCCCGAGACGCTCCAGGGTCCGGCACGCTGCGCCAGCCGGGCCAGCAGCTCGGGCTCGCCCAGGGCAAAGCCCAGCCGCAGCCCCGCCAGGCCCCAGAACTTGCCGAAGGAGCGCAGCACGGTCACATTCGCCGGCCGTCGGCCTGCGACCGAGAGGTCGGGCCGGGCATCGGCAAAGCTTTCGTCCACCACCAGATGCGTGACCATGCCGGCGATCTCGGCGATCTCGGCGGGGGTGAAGCTGCGCCCGTCCGGGTTGTTCGGGTTCACGATCACCGCGAGATCGGCGGCGGCCAGCCGCAGCGGATCGGTGACCTGCTGCACCTGCCAGCCGGCGGCGGAAAGGCTGGCCGCGTGCTCGTTATAGGTCGGCGACAGCACCGCCGCGCGATGGCCCATCAGCACATGCGGCAGAAGCTGGATCGCCGCCGAGGCGCCGGCGAGCGCTAGCACCTGATCCGCCGGGCAGCCGAATCGGGCGGCGGCCGCTGCGTGCAACGCGGTCCTGTCGGCCTCGGTCGGCAGCGCCGTCAGGGCATGGGCGGAGAGCGGCCCGGCCGGCCAGGGCCGGCGGTTGATCCCGGTCGAGAGGTCGATCCAATCCCCGGTGCCAAAGCGGCCCGCCGCCCGGTCGATGTCGCCGCCATGGTCCCGCATCCGTCGCCCTCCCGCCGTTTCCGGCGCCGGTTGAAGCCCGGCCGCGTGCTGCGGTCAAGCGCCGGACCGGCGCCGGTAACGGAATTTTCGCTTTACACCCTCATGGAACCGCACCACGATATATGGTAGGCGCACCGGGCAAGGCACGCCGGGTGTAGTCCGGGCCACAAAGGGTTGGGGATAACTCCAACCCGCAGTCAGGCAGGGGACAGGACATGGCACAGTTGGATTTCATCCACAGCGAGGACATCCATCCCATCGATATCGTCGAGACGGTCGCCGCCCATCACGAATGGGATTTCGACCGGCTGGCCGAGGATCAGATCGCCATGGCGGTCGAGGGGCAATGGCGCAGCTATTCCATCACCCTGGCCTGGTCGGGCCGCGACGAGGTGCTGCGGCTGATCTGCACCTTCGACATGGATCCGCCGGCCGAGAAGCTGCCGGCGCTCTATGAGGTGCTGAACCTGGCCAACGACCAGGTCTGGGACGGCGGCTTCACCTTCTGGGCGCCGCAGAAGCTGATGGTCTGGCGCTACGGTCTGGTGCTGGCCGGCGAGGCCATCGCGCTGCCGTCGCAGATCGACCAGATGATCCGCAACGCGGTCGAGAATGCCGAGCGCTTCTATCCCTGTTTCCAGCTGGCCTGCTGGGGCGATGCCTCGCCCGAGGCGGCCATGGACATCGCCCTGTCCGAGGCCTACGGTCGCGCCTGATTTTCGCCGCGGGGCGCGGGGCAGGCAGGGGGCCAGGGCATGGATTTTTCGGATGTGAAAGCGCGCGGGCTGGTGCTGGTCGGCTGCGGCCGCATGGGCGGCGCGCTGCTGGACGGCTGGCTGAAGAACGGGCTTGCGGCGGGTTCGGTGCATGTGCTGGACCCGAATCCCCGGGCGGAACTGTCGGATCTGGGTATTTCCGTAAACGGAAAGTTGCCGGAGCACCCCGCCGTGCTGGTGATCGCCGTGAAGCCGCAGATGATGGCGGATGTGCTACCGCGCTTGGCGGTCGGGGCCGATACGCTGGTCGTCTCGGTCGCGGCGGGGGTGACGATCGCCGCCTATGAGGCGGCGTTTCCGGCATCAACCGTGGTGCGGGCGATGCCGAACACCCCGGCGGCCATCGGCCAGGGCATCACCGCGATCATCGGCAACGCCAAGGCCGGTCCGGCGCAGATGGACCTGGCCGAGGCGCTGATGGGCGCGGTTGGCCGCGTCGTGCGGCTTCGGGACGAATCGCAGATGGATGCGGTGACGGCGCTGTCGGGCTCGGGCCCGGCCTATGTCTTTCACATGATCGAGGCCATGGCGGCGGCCGGCGCGGCCGAGGGCCTGTCGCCCGAGCTGTCGCTGGCCCTGGCGCGCGCCACCGTCGCCGGTGCCGGCGCCCTGGCCGTGGCCGAGGACCAGGATCCCGCCAAGCTGCGCGAGAACGTCACCTCGCCCGGCGGCACCACGGCGGCGGGCTTGCGCGAACTGATGGACGCCGAGACCGGCCTGCCGCCGCTGATGCGCCGCACCGTGGCCGCCGCCGCGGCGCGCGGCCGCGAACTGGGGAAATAAAGGGGGACGGGCCGATGAAACTTCTGGTGACGCGCCGCATGACCGACGCGGCGGAACAGGCGCTGAAGGCGCGGTTCGAAACCACGATCCTGGACCGCGACACCGGCTTCTCGCCCGAGGAGGCGGCGCAGGCGCTGGTTGATTACGACGCGATCGTGCCGACGCTGGGCGACCGCTTCATCGCCGAGGCCTTCGTCCAGGCGCCGCGCTGCCGCCTGCTGGCGAATTTCGGCGCCGGCTACAACCACATCGACGTGGCCGCCGCCGCCGCGGCCGGGGTCGCCGTGACCAACACGCCCGACGCGGTGACCGAGGCCACAGCCGACATCGCCCTGACGCTGATCCTGATGACCGCCCGCCGCGCCGGCGAGGGCGAGCGGCTGTTGCGGCGCGGCGCCTGGACCGGCTGGCAGCCGACGCAGCTTCTGGGCCGGCATGTCTCGGGCAAGACCGTGGGCATCATCGGCATGGGCCGGATCGGCAAGGCCATCGCCCGGCGCTGCCATTTCGGCTTTGGCATGGAGGTGGTGTTCCACAACCGCTCGGCCGTCTCCGCGCTGGATTTCCCGGCGCGGCAGGTCGGCGACCTGGACGAGTTGCTGGCGCTGTCGGATTTCGCCGTGGTGGCGGTGCCGGGCGGCGCCGGCACGCGGCATCTGATCGGCGCGGCCCAGCTCGAGCGGCTGGGGCCGCGCGGCATCCTGGTCAATATCGCCCGCGGCGACGTGGTCCATGAAGCGGCGCTGGTCGAGGCGCTGGCGGCGGGGCGCATCGGTGGCGCCGGGCTCGACGTCTATGAATTCGAGCCGAAGGTGGCGCCCGAACTTTGCACCATGGAGAACGTCACCCTGCTGCCGCATCTGGGCACCGCCGCCGAAGAGGTGCGCACCGCCATGGCCATGCGGGCGATGAACAACCTGCTGGCCTTCGACGAGGGCAGGGCGCTACCCGACCGGGTGAACTGACCCGGCCGGCCGGCGCTTTCACCCTGGGCGCGAGGGGGTTCGACGGATGCTTTACAGCCATATCAGCCGGGGCGCCGGGCTTTTGCCGCTGCCCGAGGGCGCGCCCCTGGACGAGGCGCTGTGGATCGACCTCTACCGGCCGCTCGATTCCCAGGTCCGCGCCGTCGCGGCGCTGGGATACGAGATCCCGACCCTGGCCGACATGGAAGAGATCGAGATCTCGAACCGGCTCTATACCGACAACGGCACCATCTACATGACCGCCGTGCTGCCGGGGCAATTGCCGGACGGCACCCAGGTCGCCATGCCGATCAGCTTCATCGTCGACGCGCACCGGCTGGTCACCGTGCGCCACCACGCCCCGCGCCCCTTCGAGACCTTCCCGACCCGCGCCGACCGCTCCAGCAGCGGCTGCGGCTCGCCGGCGCGGGTCTTCCTGGGGCTGATCGAGGAAATCATCGGCCGGCTCGCCGACCTGTCCGAAGGCGTGGCGCGCGCGCTCGACGCGACGGCGGCCAAGGTGCTGACCATGACCGCGGCCGGCGATGCGGCGTCGCTGCAGGGCTCGCTGGTGACGGTGGGCCAGCAGGCCGAGCTGATGAGCCGGGTGCGCATGGGTCTGCTGTCGATGGACCGGATCCTGGCCTATCACGCGGCGAATTCGGCGCATCAGCCGGAAAGCGCCCGGCTGCGGCCGCAGCATGCCGCGCTGCAACGCGATATCCAGGCGCTGGAGGTGCATGCCGATTTCCTGGGCTCGCGCATCGCCATGACGGTGGACGCCACCATGGGCATGATCGGCTTGCAGCAGAACGACCGGGTGCGAATCCTGTCGGTGGTGGCGGCGCTGTTCCTGCCGCCGACGCTGATCGCCAGCATCTACGGCATGAATTTTACCCATATGCCCGAGCTGGAGCTCGACTGGGGTTTTCCCATGGCGCTGGGGCTGATGGTCGGCTCGGCCGTCGTCACCTTCCTGGTGCTGAAGTGGAAGAACTGGCTCTAGCCGCGCAGGGGCAGGTCCTCGACCAGGTGGAAGAAGCCGTCCTCGGCCTCGCCCATCAGCGCCACCGCCTCGACCGGCATGGGCCGGGCGATCAGTGGCGCCAGATGCGGCGCCAAGGCCAGGCGCAGCGCCTCGGCCAAGGGCGGGGCCAGTTGGTTCGAGAGCGTCAGGTGGTACTGGAACATGTCCAGCACGAAGGGATAGCCCCAATGGTCCAGATGCGCGCGGGCTTGCGGCGGCAGGGCGTCCGGGTTGCGGCGGTCGCGCTCGGCCCCGGTCAGGGGCGCGCGAAACGCATCGAGCCGCGTCACCAGCGCCGATTCTAGCGCCAGCAGTTCGGGCGGCTGGAGGCGCGGGCGCAGCGCCAGGAAGCCCCAGTCGATGCGCGGCTCCAGCTCCAGCGCAAAGGGCGCCAGGTGGTCGCAGGCCAGCCGCAGGGCCAGGGCCAGCTCCTCGGGCCTGCGGCCTTCGGCCAGCCGGAACGGCGCCTTCAGCGTGGCGTGAAAGCCATAGCGGCGCGGTACCTCGGTCAGGGTCTCGGCCTCGGGCGGCAGGCCGTCCGGGCGCAGATGCACCAGGCCGTGGCGCGCATCCCAGCCCAGCCAGGCGCTGCCGAAATCGCCAAGCGCACCGCCGGGCAGGTGATAGACCGCATAGCGCCGGAACCGCATCGAGCACCTCCAAAGCGGGCCTTGCCTTGCCCGCCGTTGTGGCAGAGTCTATGACCTGGCCAACCGCCGCACAAGGACAGCCCGGATGAGATCGACCCTCAGCTACATGACCTGGCCCTTCATCGTGACCGGCATCGGCCTGGCGCTGGCCGCGGCCTTGGGCTGGCAATACAGCGGTACCGGCACGGGCGCGCTGGGCTTCTTCCTGATCGCGGCCATCCTCGCGGTGCTGGAAATCTCGCTGTCCTTCGACAATGCCATCGTGAACGCGCAGAAGCTGAAGCAGATGACGCCGAAATGGCAGCACCGCTTCCTGACCTGGGGCATCGTCATCGCGGTCTTCGGCATGCGGGTGATCTTTCCGCTGCTGGTGGTGGTCATCGCCGCCCGCCTCGCGCCATGGCAGGCGCTTCGCCTGGCCGCGACCCGGCCGCAGGAATATTCGCGGATCATCCACGAGGCGCACCTGCCCATCGCGGCCTTCGGCGGCGCCTTCCTGATGCTGGTGGCGCTGAACTATTTCTTCGACGAGGCAAAGGATGTCGACTGGATCAAGGGCGTCGAATCCTTCCTGCGCCGCCTGGGCGAGATCCGCGGCATGGAGATCGGCTTCGTGCTGATCTGCATGCTGGCGATCCTGCACTGGCTGCCCGATGCCAGCGAACATACCTTCATCATCGCGGCGATCTGGGGCGTGATCACCTATCTCGGCGTCGACATGCTGGGCCATGTGCTGGACCGCTGGGGCGGCGGACCGTCCTCGGGCGACATGGCGCGCGGCGGCCTCGGCGCCTTCCTCTATCTCGAGGTGCTGGATGCCTCCTTCAGCTTCGACGGCGTGATCGGCGCCTTCGCCCTGACGCAGAACCTGTTCCTGATCGCCATCGGCCTGGGTATCGGCGCGATGTATGTGCGCTCGATGACGGTGATGCTGGTCGAGCGCGGCACGCTGGCCGCCTTTCGCTATCTCGAGCACGGCGCCTTCTGGTCGATCCTGGTGCTCTCGGTGCTGATGTTCGTCCAGACCCTGCGCCCGATCCCCGAGGCCGTGACCGGCCTTCTGGGCGCCTGCTTCATCGGCATGGCCTTCATCAGCTCGGTGGCCTGGCGCCGCCGCCACCCGCAGGCCGCCCGGGAAAGCCTCGACGAAGACTGAGCCGAGGGGTCCAGCACCCCACCTCGGCCTTCTTTGCTCCCCCAAATACCCCGGCAACCGCGCCACCCGCCGGGCGGCGCCGGGTTAGCCCCTGCCGCTTCACCGTTTTCCAAATACTCCTGTGGCCGCGCCCGGATGCGCTGTCGCAGGGGTATTTCAGGAGCAAAGAAATCGTGCCATCCGACCTCGGCGCCGGCGGAGTATTTGGAAAACGGTGAAAGCGCCAGGCCGGGCGGCCGTCAGGCGCTGGCGCCCAGCGGCCGGGTTGCCAGATAGAGCCAGTCGCGGGTGGCGTCCGGGACCAGCGGCGCGATCTTGTCGAAGACCTCGGCGTGATAGGCGTCGAGCCAAGCGCGCTCGTCCTGCGACAGCAGCGCGGGGTCGATCAACCGGCGGTCGATCGGGGCAAAGGTCAGGGTCTCGAAGCCCAGCATGGCGCGGCCGTCGGCGCTTTCGCGCGGCTCGACCACGATCAGGTTCTCGATGCGGATGCCGAATGCGCCCTCGCGGTAATAGCCGGGCTCGTTCGACAGGATCATGCCGGCGGCCAGCGGGATCTCGGAGATGCGCGAGATCCGCACCGGCCCTTCGTGCACCGACAGGCCCGCACCGACGCCGTGGCCGGTGCCGTGGTCGTAGTCCATGCCCTCGGACCAGAGCGGCGCCCGCGCCAGCGCGTCGATATGCGCGCCCGCGACCCCTTGCGGGAATTGCACCCGCGACACCGCGATCATGCCTTGCAGCACCCGTGTATAGGGCCGGCGCACATCGGCATCGACCGGGCCCATCGCCAGGGTGCGGGTGATGTCGGTGGTGCCCATGGCATATTGGCCGCCGGAATCGACCAGCAGCACCTGGCCGGGCAGGATGCGCAGGTCGCTGGCGCGGCTGACATGGTAATGCGGGATCGCGGCATGCGGCCCGGTGGCCGCGATGGTGTCGAAGCTGATGTCGAGGATGCCGCCCGCCCGGCGCAGCGCCTCGAGCTTTTCCGCGACGCCGATCTCGGTCAGCGGCTGCTCGTCCAGCTGCGGGGCGCGGCTGTCGAGCCAGTGCAGCAGTTCGGTCACCGCCGCGCCGTCCAGCAGATGCGCCTCGCGCATGCCGGCGATCTCGGCCGGGTTCTTCTGCGCCTTCGGCAGGATCACCGGGTCGGGGCCTTCGGCGATGGGGGTGTTCATGCTTTCGATCAGCGTGAAGACCTGGTCCGGCGCGCTGGCCGGATCGACCCGGACGGGGCCGGAGAGATTGGTCAGCGCCGGGATCAGCGCCTCGGGCGGCAGGACCGAGACCGCGTTGCCAAGCGCCGCCCGCACCTCGGCGCCGAATTTCGCCGGATTGGCGAAGACCGCGACATGGCCGTTGTCCTCGATGATGGCAAAGCCCTGCACCACCGGGTTCCTGGGCACGTCGGCGCCGCGGATGTTCAGAAGCCAGCTCAGCGAATCGGGCAGGGTCAGCACCGCCGCGCGCTGGCCCGCCGCGCGCAGGCCGGCGGCGATGCGGGCGCGCTTGTCAGCCGCCGTCTCGCCCGCCACGGCATCGGGCCACAGCCGCACCGCGCCCACCGGCGGCTCGGGCTGGCCCTGCCAGATCGCATCGACCGGATTGTGCTCGACTGCGATCAGCGCGATGCCCGAGCCGGTCAGGCCCTGTTCCAGCGTGCGGATCTCGGCCCGCGTATGCAGCCAGGGGTCGTAGCCGATGCGGCCACCCTCGGGCAGGGCATCGCGCAGCCAGGCGGCGGGCTTCGTCTCGGGCCAGGGCACCGGGGTGAAGGCGGCGGCGTCGACCTCGGCCTTGACCTGCACGCGGTAGCGGCCGTCGATGAAGACGCCGGCGCGGTCCGGGGTGACGATGCAGAAGCCGGCGCTGCCGGTGAAGCCGGTCAGCCAGGCCAGCCGCGCGTCCCGGGCCGCGACATATTCGCCCTGATGCGCATCGGCGCGCGGCACCAGGAAGCCGTCGAGCGCGCGCGCCGCCAGTTCGCGCCGCAGCGCCTCCAGCCGGGGGGGATGCAGGGCCGGGTTGGAATCGCTGTCATAGGTCTGAAACATGGGGTTGTCCTGGGGCTGTCCTGTCGTCTTGGCCCGCCCGTCTTACCCCCGCGCGGGGCTGCGTTCCAGCGCCTCGCGCGCGCCCGGCATGGTGCGGGCCAGCCCATCGGCCACCGCTTCGGCGCTGCGGCGGTGGTGGAACGCGGCCGCGACCTTGGCGCGCGAGGCTTGCGCCAGCCGGCGCGCGTCCTCGGGGTCGGCGTAAAGCCCGGCGATCGCCTCGGCCATCACCTCGGGCGCCTCGGCCGGCACCAGGATCGCGTCCTGCCCCGAGGCGATCAGCTCGTGATTGCCGCCGACATCGGTGACGACCACCGGCATTTCCATCGCCATCGCTTCCATGATCGCGACCGAGATGCCCTCGTTCAGGCTGGCGAGCGCAAAGACATGCGCGCGCTCCAGCCCCGCGCGCACCCGGTCCTCGCTGACCGCGCCCAGAAGCGTGACGGCATCGCCAAGGCCCTTTTCGGCGATCAGCGCGTCGAGATGGCGGTGATAGCCCGAGCCGCCCTGTTCATCCTCGCCGGCGATCTCGAGCCGCGCGTCGATGCCTTGCGCGCGCAAGATCTCGACCGTGCGGATCAGGTGATCGTGGCCCTTGACCGCGTTCAGCCGGCCGCAAGAGAAAAGGCGCAGGGCCTCGCCCGGTGCCGGCGGCTGCCAGGGCGCGGCGCGGCGGATCTGCGACAGGTCCACCCCCATCGGCGCGATATTCACCACCGCCGGCAGGTCCGGGCCGATGTCGCGCTGCGCCACGCCCATCAGCAGGCGCGAGATGATGGTCGCAAACCGCGCATGGCGCCATTTCTGGCGCTGGTTCGGGCCGTAGCCCTCCAAGGTCGGGCCGTGCAGCGTCAGGCTGTAGCTGGGGCCGCCCAGGCGCTCGGCGAACATGGCGATGTTCAGGCTGTCGGCGCAGCTGTGGACATGGACATGGCGCCAGCCCTGCTCGCGCGCGATGCGCTTCAGCCGCGCGCCCATGGCGAGCAGCGCCAGCATCCGCGCCCGGCCCTTCAGCCCCGGCGCCTCGGCCGTCAGCGCCGCGCCGAAGCCACGCGCCCAGCCGCCGGGCCCCGAGCGCAGGAACTCCGTCACGATTCCCAGCGCGCCGCCCTGCAGCGGCATCAGATAGCGCGTCCGCCCCTGCGCCTCGGCAGCCCAGGCATGCGAGGCGACCTTGCGCGGCGGCGGCCGGGTCGAGACCAGGTCGGCCTCGATCCCCAGTTCGGCCAGCGCCTGCCGCTCGCGCCACAGGAAGATATGCGTCTGGCCCGGAAACTCGGGGATGAAGAAACCAATCTTGAGCACCTGAAACCCGCAACAATACCCGTCCCGGAGGAGTGGTCGCACGGGACGGGGCCGCAATCAAGCAGGCGGAAAGGACAGGCTCAGCCGGCGCGGCGCAGGTTCATGGCCCGGGCGCGCTTGCGCGGGTCGCTTTCGAACAGCGCGGCCAACTGCTCGGTCATGGCGCCGGCCAGCTGCTCGGCATCGGTGATGGTGACGGCGCGCTGGTAATAGCGCGTCACGTCATGGCCGATGCCGATGGCCAAGAGTTCCACATGCTTCTTCTTCTCGATCATGGCGATCACGTCGCGCAGGTGCTTTTCCAGGAAGTTCGCCGGGTTGACCGACAGCGTCGAATCGTCCACCGGCGCCCCGTCCGAGATCACCATCAGGATCCGGCGCTGCTCGGGCCGCCGCACCAGCCGGCGATGCGCCCATTCCAGCGCCTCGCCGTCGATGTTTTCCTTCAGGAGCCCCTCTTTCATCATCAGGCCCAGGTTCGGCCGCACCCGCCGCCAGGGCGCATCGGCGCCCTTGTAGATGATATGGCGCAGGTCGTTCAGCCGCCCCGGCTGCGCCGGCCGCCCGGCCGCCAGCCATTTCTCGCGGCTCTGCCCGCCCTTCCAGGCCCGTGTGGTGAAACCCAGGATCTCGACCTTGACCTGGCTGCGCTCCAGCGTCCGCGCCAGCACGTCGGCGCAGATCGCGGCGATGCTGATCGGCCGGCCGCGCATCGAGCCCGAGTTGTCCAGAAGCAGCGTCACCACCGTGTCGCGGAATTCGGTATCCTTCTCGACCTTGAAGCTCAGCGGCGTGGTCGGGTTCGCCACCACGCGCGCCAAGCGCCCGGCATCCAGCACGCCCTCTTCCTTGTCGAACTCCCAGCTGCGGCTCTGCTGCGCCTGCAGGCGGCGCTGCAGCTTGTTCGCCAGCCGCGAGACCGCGCCGCGCAGCGGCTCCAGCTGCTTGTCGAGATAGGCGCGCAGCCGCTCCAGCTCGGCCGGGTCGGCCAGGTCCTCGGCCCGGATCTCCTCGTCGAATTCCTGGGTATAGACCTTGTAGTCGGGGCTCGCGTCGCTGACCGGAGGCGGCAGGTCGGGCGGCGTGTCGGCCTCGGACATCTCGGCCTCGTCGGCCATTTCCTCGTCCGATTGGTCGTCCATGCTGACCTGGGCCTGACGCTCTTCCTGCGTCTGGTCCTGGCTGCGCTCGGGGCTGGCCTCGGCCTCGTCGTCGGGGTTCTGGTCGCGGGACTGGTTGTCGCCGGCCTCCTCGTCCTGTTCGGCACTCTCGTCGGATTCGTCCTCTTGCGGCTCGTCCGGGTCCTCGCCCAGCTGGTCGCCATAGCCGAGATCCGAGATCACCTTGCGCGCCAGCCGCGCGAAGGCGGCCTGGTCGGCCAGCACCTCGCGCACCTGGTCCAGATCGGCGCCGGCCTGTTCCTCGACGAAGGGGCGCCACAGGTCGGCGACATGCTGTGCTGGGCCGGGCAGGGTGCGGCCCGTCGCCGCCTGCCGCACCAGATAGCCCGCGGCGACGGCCAGCGGCGCATCGGCCGGGGCCTTGATCTGGCCATAGCCCTTGCGCTCGGCCTCCTGGCCCAGCTTGGCGTCGATGTTCGACAGCGCGCCGGGCATGTCGCGCGCACCCAGGGCCTCGCAGCGCGCCGTCTCCATCGCCTCGTAGAGGTCGCGCGCCATCGGCCCGGCGGGGACGTATTTCGCATGGGTCGAGGCGTCGTGGTGGCGCATCCGCATCGCCAGCGCATCCGCCGTGCCGCGCGCCATCAGCACCTCGTCGCGGGTCATGCGGCGGCTGACCTGCGGCAGGCGCATGGTGTCGCCCGAGACGCCCGAGGGATCGGCGCTGAAGGTCACGTTCAGCTCGTGCTCCTCGGCCATGGCGCGGGTGGCCTCGGTCAGGGCCTTCTTGAACGGATCGGCGGGGTTGTCGGATTTTTTCATGACTCGTTTCTGGGACAGATTGTCGCCTCTGTCGAGAGGTCTTGACGGAAAGTGGCGTGCGCATATAAATACACATATGGAGATCCTGCGAAGCAGCCGGGACATTGTGAGACGGCTGGAGGCCGAGGGGTGGGCCCTGATCTCGATCAGGGGCTCGCATCACAAATTCCGCAAGGATGCGCGGACGGTCATCGTGCCGCATCCGAAAAAGGATCTGCCGATTGGAACCGCGCGCAGCATCGCGCGCATGGCAGGCTGGCTGGAGGGCGAATGAAAACCTATCTTGCGCTGGTGGAAAAGGATGAGGACAGCGCCTTCGGCATCCGTTTTCCGGACCTGCCGGGCTGCTTTTCGGCTGCGGATGCCGAAAACGACATCCTGCCCAATGCGGTCGAGGCCATTGAATTGTGGTTCGAGGACCAGCCCATCACGGCACCGGGGTCCTTGCGCGATATCGCCGCGGAATGCGCCGAGGAGCTGGCGGCAGGGGCATTTCTGATCGCCGTGCCGCATGTCAGGCGCAGCACGCGGCAGCGCCGGGTGAATGTCAGCCTGGATGCCGGGACGCTGGAGGCGATTGATACGGCGGCGGGTCAGTTGGGGCTGACCCGATCAGGTTTTCTGGCGATGGCGGCCCTGAACGAGATCAAGGGCGGGCATTAGCCCGCCTTGACCGCCGCGCTTTCCGGCAGTTCCTCGTCGAACAGGCGCTGATAGAACTCGGCCACCGTCTGGCGCTCCAGCTCGTCGCATTTGTTCAGGAAGGTCAGCCGGAACGCATAGCCCACGTTGTCGCCGAAGATCCGCGCGTTCTGCGCCCAGGCGATCACCGTGCGCGGGCTCATCACCGTGGACAGGTCGCCCTGCATGAAAGCGGTGCGGGTCAGGTCGGCCAGTGTCACCATCTGGTTGATGATCTTGCGGCCCTTCTCGGTGTTGTAGGTCGGGTTCTTGGCCAGGACGATGGCGGCCTCGGCGTCATGCGACAGGTAATTCAGCGTCGAGACCAGCGACCAGCGGTCCATCTGGCCCTGGTTGATCTGCTGCGTGCCGTGGTAAAGGCCGGTGGTGTCGCCCAGGCCCACGGTGTTCGCGGTCGCGAACAGGCGGAAATAGGGATTCGGCGTGATGACCTCATTCTGGTCCAAGAGCGTCAGCTTGCCGTCGGCCTCCAGCACGCGCTGGATCACGAACATCACGTCGGCGCGGCCGGCGTCGTATTCGTCGAAGACGATGGCGGTCGGGTTGCGCAGCGCCCAGGGCAGGATGCCTTCGTGGAACACCGTGACCTGCTTGCCGTCCACCAGCTTGATCGCGTCCTTGCCGATCAGGTCGATGCGGCTGACGTGGCTGTCCAGGTTCACCCGCACGCAGGGCCAGTTCAGCCGCGCGGCGACCTGCTCGATATGGGTCGACTTGCCGGTGCCGTGATAGCCCTGGATCATCACCCGGCGGTTGTAGGCAAAGCCGGCCAGGATCGCCAGCGTGGTGTCCGGGTCGAACTTGTAGGTGGTGTCGATCTCGGGCACGCGGTCGGTGCGCTCGGCAAAGCCCTTGACCTTCATGTCGCTGTCAAGGCCGAAGACCTCGCGCAGGTCGATTTCCTCGGTCGGTTTCGCGTTCACGTCCAGCATGGTCTCGGCCCTTTCATCGCAACGGCGCCTAGATTGCGCATTCGCCGGGCATAAGCAAGCGAACATGCGGAACCGGCCTTGTCCTTGCCGGATTATCCCCGCAGTTTCGGCAGGCAGGATCAAAGGGGAAAACGGATGAGCGGACTTCTGGCGCTGCTGGACGACGTGGCGGGGATCGCCAAGATCGCGGCCGCCTCGGTCGACGACGTGGCCGGACAGGCGGCCAAGGCCGGGGCCAAGGCGGCGGGCGCGGTGATCGACGACGCGGCGGTGACGCCGAAATACGTGCATGGCTTTTCCGCCGCGCGCGAGGTGCCGATCGTCCTGAAGATCGCCCGCGGCTCGATCTTCAACAAGCTGGTGATCCTGCTGCCGATCGCGCTGCTGCTCTCGGCCTTCGCGCCCTGGCTCATCACGCCCTTGCTGATGATCGGCGGCGCCTATCTGTGCTTCGAGGGCGCCGAGAAGATCTTTCACGCGCTCGCCCACGACCACGGCAACGACCCGCACCTGACCGTGACGCCCGGGGGCGCCGCGGGCCTCGAGGAAGAGCGCGTCAGGGGCGCGATCAAGACCGATTTCATCCTCTCGGCCGAGATCATGACCATCGCGCTCGCCGCGATCCCGAACGGCGACGCGATCTGGATGAAGGCGCTGATCCTCGCTGTGGTGGCGGTGGGCATCACCGTCGCGGTCTACGGTTTCGTGGCGCTGATCGTGAAGGCCGACGACTTCGGCCTGCACCTGCACGAGCGCGGCGGCCCCACCGCGGCGCTGGGGCGCGGCATCGTGCATGTCATGCCGGGCTTCATGAAGGTGCTGACCGTGGTCGGCACCGCGGCGATGATCTGGGTCGGCGGCCAGATCGTCGTGCACGGGCTGCACGTGCTGGGCCAGCACCAGCCCTATGAATGGATCCACCACATGGCCGAGGCGGCCGCCCAGGCCATGCCCGCCGCGCCCGGCGCCGCCGCCTGGGTGACCACCGCCTTCTTCGACGGCATCTTCGGGGTGATCCTGGGCATGATCCTGATCCCGGTCGCGCATTATGTCGTCTCGCCCGCCATCGGCGCGGTGAAGGGGCTGTTCGGCGCGCGGGCCTGACCTTGCGGGCGGCGCGCGGTCGGCTTTAAGAACGGCCATGCCCAGCCAGGAGGAGCCCATGCCGATTCCCGCCGCCGCCGCCGAGGCGCTTGCCGCGCTGCTTGGCCCCCGCTTCTCGACCAGCGGCGCCGACCGCGAGCTGCATGGCCAGTCCGAATCCTGGCACCGCGCGCCGCCGCCCGATGCCGTGGCCTGGCCCGAGACCACCGGCGAGGTCGCGCAGGTCGCCGCCATCTGCCATGCCCACCGCGTGCCGCTGATCGGCTGGGGCACCGGCACCTCGCTCGAGGCGCAGGCGCTGGCCACGCAGGGCGGGCTGGTCCTCGACATGCTGCGCATGGACCGGGTGCTCGAGATCCGCGCCGATGACCTGCAGGCGACCGTCCAGCCCGGCTGCACGCGCGAGGCGCTGAACCAGGAGCTGCGCGCCACCGGCCTGTTCTTCCCGGTCGATCCCGGCGCCAACGCCAGCCTCGGCGGCATGGCCTCGACCCGCGCCTCGGGCACCACGGCGGTGCGCTACGGCACCATGCGTGACAATGTGCTGGCGCTCGAGGTCGTGCTGGCCGACGGCCGCGTGATCCGCACCGGCACCCGCGCCGCGAAATCCTCGGCCGGCTACGACCTGACCGGGCTCTTCGTCGGCGCCGAGGGCACGCTCGGCATCATCACCGAGCTGACCCTGCGCCTGCACGGCCAGCCCGAGGAGACCGCCGCCGCGGTCTGCGGCTTTCCGACGCTGGAGCAGGCGGTGGAATGCGTGACCGCGACCATCCAGTCCGGCATCCCCATGGCGCGGATCGAGTTCATCGACGCCGACGTGGTGCGCGCCTTCAACCGCTTCTCGGGCACCCAGATGCACGAGGGCCCGCATCTGATGGTCGAGTTCCACGGCGCCCCCGCCTCGGTCCGGGGCGATGCCGAGGCCTTCGGCGCGCTGGCCGCGGACTTCGGCGGCACCGGCTTCGACTGGGCCACCACGCCCGAGGCCCGCGCCGCGCTGTGGAAGATGCGCCACAACGCCTATCGCTCCTGCCTGGCGCTGCGGCCGGGCTGCACGGCGGTCGTCACCGATGTCTGCGTGCCCATGTCGCACCTGCCGGCGGCGGTGGCCGAAGCCGCGGCCGACATCCGCGCCGAGGGCCTGCTGGGCCCGATGGTCGGCCATGTCGGCGACGGCAATTTCCACGCCCAGATCCTGGTGATGCCCGGCGACGCGGCGGAACTGGCCGCCGCCAAGCGCGTCGCCACCCGCATGGCCGAGCGCGCGCTGGCCGTCGGCGGCACCATCACCGGCGAGCATGGCGTGGGCATCGGCAAGCTGCCCTTGATGCGCGCCCAGCACGGCGAGGCGGTCGCGGTCATGGCCGCGATCAAGCAGGCGCTGGACCCGCAGGGCATCATGAACCCGGGCAAGCTGGTGCCGGGGGCGGGCTGAGCCATCAGGGCGCGGGACAGCCCTTGGAGGTGATCGGGGGCAGGCTCTGCGCACGCAACGCCAGCCACACTTCGATCTCGTTCCAGGGCGCGCCCGGCTCGGCCTTTCCATCACCGTCTTCGTCCAGCGCAAGCGCCATATTGCGCGAGACCTGATGCGGGGTGTCGCTTTCTGGCCCCATATCCGCGATCAGATCATCGACCGGAAGCTCGGTTTCGCCGGCAAAATGGCGGTTGGAGAAAAATCGGCGATGCTGCTCCAGCGTCAGCTTCACGCGCAGCATCTCGCCCGGACGCAGCCCCTGCCCCGAGACGCGCACCGGCGCGCGAAATGCCACGTCCTCGCTGGCCTCGAAGCGCTCGATCTCCCTCGCGACATCGTTCACCGTCGCGGTCCCGGACAGGTCGCGGTTTTCGCGCAGATCCGGGGGCAGATAGCCACTGATTCCCATGCCGTAAAGCTCCACGGTGGCGGCTTCGTTCGTCAGCACCGGCAGCATTTCGTTGGCGATCTCCTTCAGCGCGGGAAGGGTCTGCAGACCTTCGACCTCATCGCGCAGATCGTTGACCGCCGTGCCCTGCCGCAGCGCGGCATTGCTGCGGAGCGCGTCATATCGGTCCAGCAGTTCCTTTGCCTTTTCGCACATCGCGGCCGAGCCGCCTTGCGTAAGCTCATATGCGGTGAATTTGCCGTGCGCGACACGCTTGCCCTGCCCCTCCATTTCCTTGCTTTTATCCGTCAGTGCTTTCTCAAGAGCCGCACGGACGGCCTGCTTCTGTTCCACGATATCCGCGCGCAACTCGTCCTCGAACTCTTCCCGGTTGAAATATTCGTCCAGTTCGATGATCGCCTTGTCGATGGCCACCCAGGCGATCACCGCACCGCCGGCGCCGCAGGCCGCCGCGATCGGCCCGCTCCAGGAACATGCGGCCGCACCCGAGCCAGCGCCGGTCAGGACACCACCGACCTTGGTCGTGCCCTTTGCAGCCACCTTCTTGGCGATGGTCGCACCCAGTTTCTTGGCCACGGTCTTGGACGCCACCTTGGTGGCGGCCAACGCCGCAACGGTCGATGCCGCCGAGGCCACCGGTGCGGTCACGCTGACGCGTTGCATCAGGTCGGTTTTGATAGTCTGCACGATATGGTCGAAACCGGGATCCTGCTTGCCGTTCTCAATCTTGGCGACGACATCCTGAAGCTGCCGTATGTAGAGATCTCCGAACTTCTGATTGAGCTTCGCCGTCTCGTCTTTCAGGCGCTGGTCCATTCCGTTGAACACATACTGTTGCAAGGCGGTTTCGGATTTCGGCAGGGCCGCGCCAAGAAGCTCGCTATACTCACCGCGCAGCGAATAGTGAAATTTGGCATAGCGAGGAATACCGTCAAAGGCTGGCTGAAAGATGCGGTCCAGCGCCTCATCAAGGTGTTTCTGGATCTCTTCCCGGACTTTCTGCGGCAATACGGCGAGCATCTCCTCGAACCGGGTGCGTTTGCTCGCCTGACTGTTTTCCGGCACCGCGACTGGCGCGGCGGCGGGATCAGGTTGCCGCATCGCGCCAAGCACCGCCAGGGCGCCGGTGCCGATGACCAGCACCCCGATGGTCAGCCAGAAGAAGAAGCTGACGCCTCGGCCATGCCGGCGGCGCTGCGGCGCCGGTTTCTGTCCCTCGGGGGTGCCGGTCACGCGGTTTCTCCGGTCGAAGCAGGGGGATGCGCCAGCAGCAGGTGCTCGGTGAGGTCGGTCAGCAGGATGCTGGCGCGGGTCGCGACGAAGCCGAACAGAGCGGCGTCGAGGCTTGGCCACAGGGTCAGCCAGCCGTGTTCCCGATGCTGGACGATGAACCAGATCTTGGCGCCTTGCAGGGCATAAGGCAGTGCCATGATTTCGGCCAGAACGCCCCGACGCTCGGGCAGCGCATCCATGCCAAGCTGCATAGCTTCGCCAAAACCTGCCCGCAGGAACTCATCGGGGTATGTGGTGAATTTCCAGGAAAGCCACACGATCACCGGACAGGCGAGCGCCGCGCAAAGCCAGCTCGACAGCCGCATCGAGTAGGCGCGCCCGAACGGATGGTTGAAGGATCGCGCCAGCCGGTTCTCGATCAGCAGAAACACCCAGCCCGAGATCACGCAGACCGCAATCACCAGCCCGGTCTCGGGCAGGGTCAGGTTCAGCGCCTGCCACGCCATAACCGGCAGCGACAGCGCGATAAAGCCCACGGCGCCCGCCAGCGAACTCAGCCGCCCGGTCAGGATCCGGGTCAGCCGCGAGCCGGGCCGCAGCGTCAGCAGCATCCGCGCCCGGTAGTCTTCCCGCAGGATGGCGATTTGCGCCACCAGCAACAACACGCCCAGCGGCAACAGGCAGGCCAGCGCCCAGTCGCTGTCGCGGTAGATCTCGCGCCACAGATAGAGACTGCAGGCCATGATGAAGACCGCAAGCGGCGCGGCCAAGATTCTGGTTAGCAAGGCGAAAACCCGGTGATCGTTATGCGAGCATCTTGCCGAACCGGCCGATTTCCGCAAGGGCTGTCGCCGGACCAGTCATTCTCGTCCCACACCCGGACAGAGGTGCCGCCGGCGCTTTCGACAGGGACAGGCTGTCAGCGGTAACCCTCACCCCCGCGGCGCGCAGCCGGTGTACGGCCTGTGCACGCGCGGTGTACGCCCGCTGCACCCGTGTCACAGCCGAAATCCGCACCTTTCCAGCGGCTTGCCGGCCGCGCCCTGCCGACCCCGCACGCCGCACAAACTCGTGAGCGTCACGCCATCGTGACATGGCGCCCCACCTTTGCGATAAGGGGCGAAAGCGCCGAGGACAGGCGCATGGGGCAGAGGGCAAGATGAGAATTCTCGGCAGGATATTGACGGTCTTGTTGCTGGTCGCCGTGGCGGCCTGCGGGCGCGGCCCGTCGCAAAGCCGCGCGGTGATGGCGGGACAGGGGCTGGGACCGAAGTTCGGCGACAGCGCCCCCCATGCCTGGGTCGGCGGCCATCCCTATGACCATCCGGTGCATGGCATTGATATCTCTCGCTATCAGGGGAATATCGACTGGGGCACGGTGCGCGGATCCGGCATCAGCTTCGCCTTCATCAAGGCGACCGAGGGCGGCGACTGGGTCGACCCGAACTTCCGCCGCTACTGGGCCGAGGCGGCGCAGGCCCGTATCCCGCGCGGCGCCTATCACTATTTCTACTTCTGCCGCTCGGGCACGCAGCAGGCGGCCTGGTTCATCCAGAACGTGCCGCGCGAACGCGGCGCCATGCCGCCGGTGGTGGACCTGGAATGGACGCCCTCGAAAACCTGCCCGCGCCGGCCGCCGGCCGACGAGGTGCTGCGGGAAGCCAAGATCTTCAAGGACATCCTGCACCAATACTACGGCCAGCGCCCGATCATCTATACCACGGTGGACTTCTACCGCGACAACAACCTGTCGCGCTGGCCCGAGGAATTCTGGCTGCGCTCGGTCGCGGGTCACCCGCGCATCGTCTACCCCGGCCAGCCCTACAGCTTCTGGCAATATACCGGGACCGGCGTGGTGCCGGGCGTCGGCGGTAACGTGGACCTGAACGTGTTTGCGGGTTCTCCCGCCCAGTGGCGGGCATGGCTGAACCGGCGGCTTCAGTAAACCGCGCCCTGCTCCGGGCCGAGTTCGCGGCGCTCTATATCGGGGCGCCGCTGGCCATTGCGCTGTTCATGCCCGGGCATATGCTGTTCGAGGCGCTGGCCCTGTTCAGCCTGGCGGGGCTGGCGCTTCTGTGGTTCACCGGCGGCTTCGACTGGCGCGGGCTGGTCTATGGCTGGGGCCGGCTGCCCTGGCTGGAAATCCTGGGCATGATCCTGATCACCACCGCGCTGGGCGCCGCGATCCTGTGGTTCTCGCGCCCCGGCGCCATCTTCAGCATGGCGCGGCAGCGGCCCGAGTTCCTGCTGGTGATCTGGAGCTTCTACCCGATCCTGTCCGCCCTGCCGCAAGAGCTGATCTTCCGGCCGCTGTTCTTTCACCGCTACGGCGCCATCCTGCCGCGCGGGCAGGCGGCCATCGCGCTGAACGCGGCGGTGTTTTCCTTTGCGCATCTGATGTACTGGTCCTGGATCGTCGCGGCGCTGACGCTGGTCGGCGGCTGGTTCTTCGCCCGCGCCTATCTGAAGTTCGGCTTTCCGGCGGCCTGGGCCCTGCATGCCGTGGCCGGGAACGCGCTGTTCACCGTCGGCATGGGGGTCTATTTCTATTCCGGCAACGTGGTACGGCCGTTCTGATCGCTTGACTTCCCCCGGCGCAGGCGGTTCATGCGTGACCGAATACGCAAGGGGAAAATCGATGAGCGCCTATCGCAGCCACACCTGCGGCCAGCTGACGGCCGCCAATGCCGGTGAAACCATCCGCCTGTCGGGCTGGGTCCACCGGGTCCGAGATCATGGCGGCGTGCTGTTCATCGACCTGCGCGACCATTACGGCATCACCCAGGTCATCGCCGACAGCGACAGCCCGGCCTTTGTCGCCCTGGAAAAGCTGCGCGCCGAGACGGTGATCCGCATCGACGGCAAGGTCAAGCTGCGCGACGCGAGCCTGGTGAACCCCAAGCTGCCCACCGGCGCGATCGAGGTCTATGCCACCGATGTCGAGATCCTCGGCCCCTCGGACGACCTGCCGCTGCCGGTCTTCGGCGACCAGGACTATCCCGAGGAAACCCGCCTCGCCTATCGCTTCCTCGACCTGCGCCGCGAGTCGCTGCATAACAACATCATGCTGCGCAGCCAGGTGGTCCGCTCGATCCGCAACCGGATGTGGGACCAGGGTTTTACCGAATTCCAGACCCCGATCATCACCGCGTCCAGCCCCGAGGGTGCGCGCGACTTCCTGGTGCCCTCGCGGCTGCATCCGGGCAAGTTCTATGCCCTGCCGCAGGCGCCGCAGCAGTTCAAGCAGCTGATCATGGTCGCGGGCTTCGACAAGTATTTCCAGATCGCGCCCTGCTTCCGCGACGAGGACCCTCGCGCCGACCGCTCGCCCACCGACTTCTACCAGCTCGACCTTGAAATGTCCTTCGTCGAGCAGGAGGATGTGTTCGCCGCCATCCAGCCGGTGATCCAGGGCCTGTTCGAGGAATTCGGCGGCGGCCGCCCGGTCGATGCCGACTGGCCGCGCATCCCCTATGCCGAGGCGATGCTGAAATACGGCAGCGACAAGCCCGACCTGCGCAACCCGATCGAGATGCAGGTGGTCAGCGACCATTTCCGCGGCTCGGGCTTCGCGATCTTCGCGAAACTCCTGGAACAGGACGGCACCGAGGTCCGCGCCATTCCCGCGCCCACCGGCGGCTCGCGCAAGTTCGCCGACCGCATGAACGCCTTTGCGCAACAGCAGGGCCTGCCGGGCATGGGCTATATCTTCTGGCGCAAGGCTGAGGACGGCTCGACCGAGGCTGCCGGTCCCATCGCCAAGGCGCTCGGCCCGGAAAAGACCGAGGCGATCCGCCTGCAATTGGGTCTGGGCGAGGGCGACGCCGCCTTCTTCCTGGGCGGCAAGCCCGAGGCCTTCGAGGCCGTCGCCGGCCGGGCCCGCAACGAGATCGGCCGCGAGCTGGGCCTGACCGACGAGCACCAGTTCAAATTCGCCTGGATCGTCGATTTCCCGATGTATGAAAAGGGCGACGACGGCAAGATCGACTTCTCGCACAACCCGTTCTCGATGCCGCAGGGCGGGCTCGAGGCGCTGTCGGGCGACCCGCTGGCGGTCAAGGGCTATCAGTATGACCTGGCCTGCAATGGCTACGAGCTGATCTCGGGCGCGATCAGGAACCACAAGCCCGAGATCATGTTCAAGGCCTTCGAACTGGCCGGCTATGGCCATGACGAGGTGGAAAAGCGCTTTGGCGGCATGGTCAAGGCCTTCCGCTATGGCGCGCCGCCGCACGGCGGCTGCGCGGCCGGCATCGACCGCATCGTCATGCTGCTGGCGGATGAGCAGAACATCCGCGAGGTCATCATGTTCCCGATGAACCAGCGCGCCGAGGACCTGATGATGGGCGCGCCCAGCGAGCCCACGAACGAGCAGCTGCGCGAATTGCGGCTGCGCGTGCTGCCGAAGGAATGACGGCTGCGGCCCGCGCCATGCGCGGGCCTTTGCCGCATTGCGGCACTTGAAGAAAGCGTGAACTGACCTTTGCCGCCGACCGTGCCATAACCCCTTCGGGGACGCGCGATCCCCGGCGATGGAAGGCACGCATGAGCATTGGTTTTCCCGAGATGGCGGCGATCCGGCTGGGCTTCGGCCTGTCGCCGCTGATGCCGCCGCCGGCCGACGCGGCGGCGGTGCTTACTGGCCCCGCCAATGCCGGCCCGGGCCCCGAGGCCATGACCACCGCCGAGGCCAGCCGCATCGCCCGCACCTTCCGCGAGGGGATCAAGGCCCGCCGCGAGGGCCGGCCCGAGCCGCCCGAGTCGATCGCGGCCAATCGCCAGCTGGGCACCCTGCAGGTCGATGACCTGCGCCGCCGGGTGATCCGCGCCGTGGACGACCCCATCGGCTTCGGCGAAAGGCTGGTGCAGTTCTGGTGCGACCATTTCACCGCGCGCGCCATCAACAAGGTCAATACCGGCCTTGGGCTGGCCTATCAGGACGAGGCGATCCGCCCGCATGTGAACGGCCGCTTCGAGGACATGCTCTTCGCCGCCGAGACGCATCCGATGATGCTGATCTATCTCGACCAGGTGTCGAGCCGGGGGCCGAACTCGCCCTTCGTCAAGCGCCGGCCTGACCGCCATTTCGGCCTGAACGAGAACCTGGCGCGCGAGGCGATGGAGCTGCATACGCTGGGCGCCGGCGCCAAATACAGCCAGAAGGACGTGCGCCAGCTGGCCGAACTGCTGACGGGTCTGGGCTTTTCGCATGACGAGGGCTTCACCTTCAAGCCGGCGCTCGCCGAGCCGGGGGCCGAGACGGTGCTGGGCAAGAGCTATGGCGGCAACCGGCGCGGCGGGCTCGACGACATCCGCGCCGCGTTTCGCGACCTCGCCCGCCGGCCCGAGACCGCGCTTTACGTCTCGAGGAAGCTGGCGGTGCATTTCGTCTCGGACAATCCGCCGCAGGATCTGGTGCAGGCCATGGCCGATGTCTGGCGCGAAAGCCACGGCGACCTGCCGCAGGTCTATCGCGTGCTGGTGACGCATCCGGCGCTGGCCCGGAACCTGCGCGCCAAGGTGCGCCAGCCCTTCGACCTGACGGTGACGGGGTTGCGCGCGCTGGGGGTGACGGGACAGCAGATCGCGGCGCTGGACGAGCAGATGTTCCGCCGCGCGGTCTGGAACCACCTGCCGGTGATGGGCCAGCCCTGGAACCAGCCGAAAGGCCCGGACGGCTGGCCCGAAGAGGCCGGGGCCTGGATCGCGCCGCAGACCATGGCCGCGCGCATCAACTGGGCGCTGCGCATGCCGCGCCTGCTGCTGCCGGAACTGCCCGACCCGCGCGAGATGCTGGTCTCGGCCTTCGGCGGCACGCAATCCGAGCAGCTTTCCTGGGCGGTGCCCAAGGCCGAAAGCGCGGCCGAGGGCGTGGTGCTGATCCTCGCCTCGAGCGACTTCAACCGGAGGTAGGCGATGCTGCAACTGGACCGCAGGCTGTTTCTGAAAAGCGCGGCGCTGCTCGGCTGCTCGGCCGCGGCGCATCCCCTGATGAACAGCATGACCTTTGCCGCGCTGCCCTCGGACAACCGGCTGGTGGTGATCATCCTGCGCGGCGCCATGGACGGGCTGGACGCGATCCAGCCCTATGGCGACCCGATGCTGCGCAAGCTGCGCCGCGACCTGTCGCTGGGGCCCGATGCCGGGGCGCTGGACCTCGACGGCTTCTATGCCCTGCACCCGCGACTGGGGCCGCTGCTGCCCCTGTGGCAAAAGGGCGAGCTGGCCTTTGCCCATGCCGTCTCGACCCCCTATCGCGACAAGCGCAGCCATTTCGACGGCCAGGACGTGCTGGAGGCCGGGACCGGCAACGACCTGCCGGTGGACCGACGGCTGGGCGGCTGGCTGAACCGGCTGCTGCAGGCGGTGCCGGGTGCGAGTTCGGAAACCGCCTATGCGGTCGGGATCGAGCAGATGAAGATCCTGGAAGGCGAGGCCGCGCATATGGCCTGGGCGCCGCGCGCCGCGCTGAGCCTGTCGCCGCAGGCGCAGCTGCTGCTGGAGCATGTCTATCACGACGACCCGCTGTTCCGCGACGCCGCCCGCGATGCGGTGCAGATCGGCGCCGAGAGCCCGGCCATGGAAAAGACCACCGGCCCGACCGGCGATGCGCAGTCTCTGGCCGCCTTTGCCGCCAACCGGCTGAACGGGGAAAGCCGCATCGCCGCTTTCTCGATCCCGGGCTGGGACAGCCACGCCAATCAGGCGCCGGTGATCGGGCGCGGCTTCGACCGGCTCGCCGCCGCGATCCTGGCGCTGCGCGACGGCCTGGGTGCGAACTGGCAGCGCACCACCGTGCTGGCCATGACCGAATTCGGCCGCACCGTGCGCGAGAACGGCTCGGGCGGCACTGACCACGGCACCGGCGGCGCACTGATCATGGCCGGCGGCGCGATCAAGGGCGGCCGCGCCTATGGCGACTGGCCGGGCCTGGGCGAGGGCCAGCTTTACGCCGGCCGCGACCTGATGCCCCTGCGCGACATTCGCGCCTATGCCGCCTGGGCCATGCGCGGGCTCTTCGGGCTGGAACCGGGGGTGCTGGAGCGCGCGGTGTTTCCGGGGCTTGACCTTGGCGGCGATCCGAAGATGCTCGCCTGAGCCTTCAGGGAGAGCAGCATGGCAGAGCGTCCGACCGGCCCCGTCGTCACCGGCTTCGTCCCGCCGCCCGCCCCCGGTCCGGAGCGGATCGAGGGCCGGTTCGTCACCCTGGAACGGCTGGACCCGGCGCGCCATGCCGAGGACCTGTTCGCGGCCAACCAGGGCCAGGATTGGGTCTGGGACTATCTCGGCTATGGCCCCTTCGCCGACCTGGAGGTCTATCGCACCTGGCAGGCGGGCATGGCCGAAAGCCGCGACCCGTTCTTCTATGCCCTGCGCGACCGGGCGAGCGGCACGGTGGGCGGGCTCGCCTCGTTCCTGCGCATCGATCCGCGCAATGGCGTGATCGAGATCGGCCATATCGAGATCGCGCCGGCGATGCAGCAGACCCCCGCCGCGACCGAGGCGATTTCGCTGATGATCGGCTGGGCCTTCGGCGTCGGCTATCGCCGGGTCGAGTGGAAATGCGACGCGCTGAACGCGCCGTCGCGCCGCGCTGCCCTGCGCTATGGCTTCAGCTTCGAGGGCATCTTCCGCCAGCACATGATCTATAAAGGCCGCAACCGCGACACCGCCTGGTTTGCCATCATCGACCGCGACTGGCCGCGCTTGGCGCGGGCGCATGCGGATTGGCTCGCGCCGGGGAACTTCGACGACACGGGCGGCCAGCGCCAAAGCCTGTCGGCGCTGACGGCCCCGTGACGCGGGCTCAGTGACCGCCGCCGCCGCCCGCGCCGGCTTGCGGCTTTTCCACGAACAGCAGCAGCAGCGCCAGCGCGGCGAAAAGCCCGGTCAGCAGCACGAAGATGTCGGCCAGCGACATCACCACCGCCTGCAACTGCGCCATGCCCGAGATGCTGGCCAGCGCCGCGGTCTCGGCCGCCTCGCCCAGCGAGGAATAGGCCTGCTCCAGCATGCCGATGGCGCCGGTCGCGGCCTGGTTGCCGGGATGCACGCTTTCGGCGATGCGGGCATAGTGGAAATCCTCGCGATTGCGCAGGATCGTGTTGATCAGCGCCAGCCCGACCGCGCCGCCCAGGTTGCGGGTCAGGTTGAACAGGCCCGAAGCGTTCTTGACCTTCTCGGGCGGCAGCATGCCAAGCGCGATGTTCGACACCGGCACCATGCAGATCATCAGCGAGATCCCGCGCAGGATCTGCGGCAGGAAGATTTCCCAATAATCCCAGTCCTCGGTCAGCCCGGCCATCATCCAGCAGCTGAGCGAGAACAGCGCGAAACCCGCCCCCATCATCAGCCGCGGGTCCAGCTTCTGCGACAGTCGGCCGGCGACGGGCGCGGTCAAAAACATCGAGATGCCCGAGACCATCATCGCTTCGCCGATCTGCAGCGAGTTGTAGCCGCGGATCCCCGACAGATAGACCGGGAAGATGTAGATCAGCCCGTAAAGCCCAATGCCGAGGCCGAAGGAAAACACCGAGCCCATGGCGAAGTTGCGGTCGGCAAAGGCGTCCAGCCGCACGATGGGCTCGTCGGCGGTGAAGGCGCGCCAGAAGAACAGGAAGCCCCCGGCCAGCATCACCCCGGTCATGGCGACGATGCCCTCATCCGCGAACCAGTCGTCGCCGGCGCCCTCCTCGAGCACGTATTCCATCGCGCCCAGCAGCAGCGCCAGCCCCAGGAAGCCCCACCAGTCGAAGCGCTGGAACAGGCTCAGATCCGGCTTGTCGAAGTCGATCAGCAGGAAGGCTGCCGTGGTGACGATGATGCCCGGCACTACGTTGATGAAGAACAGCCAGTGCCAACTGAGATATTCGGTCAGATAGCCGCCCAGCGTCGGCCCGATGGTCGGCGCCAGCGTCGCCACCAGCCCGATCATGGGCGAGACGATATGCATCTTGGAACGCGGAAAGATCGTATAGGCGCAGGCAAAGACCGTCGGGATCATCGCCCCGCCGACGAAGCCCTGCAAGGCACGCCAGACGATCATCTCGGACATCGAATTCGACAGCCCGCACAGCAGGCTCATCAGCGTGAAGCCGCCGGCCGAGATGGTGAAGACCCAGCGCGTGGACAGCATCCGCGACAGATAGCCCGACAGCGGGATCATGATGACCTCGGCGATCAGGTAGGAGGTCTGGATCCACGGGATCTCGTCGCTGGATGCGGCCAGCCCGGCCTGGATTTCCGACAGCGAGGCCGAGACGATCTGGATGTCCAGGATCGCCATGAACATGCCCAGCACCATCAGCATGAAGGTGACCAGGCGGCGCGGATCGATGCGGTCGGGATCCGGCGCGGGCAGGGCGCCCGGTTGGGTCGCGGCCGGGCTGGCGGCAGCCATGGCCTAGCCCCGCATGCCGGGGGCGCCCGAGTCCAGCGCGCTGGTCGCGGCCGCGCCGGGTTCGGCCCGGGCCGGGTTGGCGGCGGGGGCGGGCATCAGCGGCCGATCCTCGCCGGTGCGGGTGTCGACCTCGACCACGACGGACATGCCGGGGCGCAGCGGCAGGCGGCTGCGGTCCTGGTCGTCGATGCGGATGCGCACCGGCACGCGCTGCACGACCTTGGTGAAATTGCCGGTGGCATTCGACGAGGGCAGCAGGCTGAACACCTGGCCGGTGCCGGCGGTCAGGCTTTCGACCGTGCCGTGCAGCAACTCGTCGGGCCAGGCGTCGACGCGGATCTGCACGCTGCCGCCCGGGCGGATGCCGGCGATCTGCGTCTCCTTGAAGTTCGCGCCGACATAAAGGTTCTCGACCGGGACCAGCGTGCCGATGCGCGAGCCCGGCGCGACATAGGAGCCGACCTCGATCTGGCGCTCGGTCAGGATGCCGGCGAAGGGCGCGCGGATCTGGGTAAAGTCCAGATCGCGCTGCGCCTGGCGCAACCCGGTGCGGGCGGCGCGGACCTGGAGTTTCGCGCTGTCGGCTTCTGCGTTCAGCACCGCCAGCTGCGCCTCGGCCTGCGCCAGCGCCGCCTTGGCGCTCTCGACCTGGGCGGCGGCGGATTTGGCGCTGGCCTCGGCCGAATCCAGCGAGGCCTGGGTGCCGACCGAGGTGGTCTTCAGCTCGCGCGCCCGGCGATAGGCCTTTTGCGCGCCGTCGTTGGTGGCCTGGGTGGCGGTCAGCGCCGCCTCGGCCTGCTGGATGCCGGCCCGGCCCGCGGTGATCTGCGCCTCGAGCTGGCGGGTCGCGCTTTCGGCACTCGCCAGCGTATTGGCGGCGTTTTCCAGCGCCAGCTGGTAGTCCTGCGGGTCGATGCGGGCGATCACCTGGCCCTTGGCCACCGGGGCGTTGGGCGCGACCAGGATCTCGGCGATATAGCCGGTGTCGCGGGCCTGCAGCATCACCAGGTCGGCCTGCAGATAGGCATCGTCGGTTTCCTGGTGAAAGCGGCCGTGGGTGAACCAGCGAAAGCCCTCATAGCCGATCACGGCCAGCAGCAGCAGGGCGACGATGCCCAGGATGCGCTTGGCCTTGCCGGATTTCGGCTTGCTCGCGGGGGTGCCGGGGGCCTGGGGGGCGTCGGGGGTCGAAGTCATCACTGGGCCTTTCAGAACGCAAGCCGCCGTTGCGCGCGAACCCGGCCTTTGGCGAGTCGGGTCGGTGGTTGCGGCTCCATACCATTGACCGAACGGTTCGGTCAATGGTATCCGGGGCCGTCGGCGGGCTGGACCGCGCTGCCGGCGGCGGCGTAATCTGCCGCGCAACCCGCAAGGAGGCAGGCTTGAACGATCCCGTCAGCACCGGCTGCGACTGCGACCCGCGCGCGGACGTCGAGGACAACCCCAAGCGTCGCCAGATCCTGGACGGCGCGCGGCGGATGTTCCTGTCGCAGGGGTTCGAAGGCGCCTCGATGCAGGATGTCGCCCGGGCGGCGGGGGTCTCCAAAGGCACGCTCTACGTCTATTTCGACAGCAAGGAGGCGATGTTCGAGGCGCTGGTCCTGCATGAATGCGGCCGGTTGCAGCGCACGATCCGCGAGCTTGGCAGCGGCAAGGGCGCGGTCGAGGACGAGCTGCGCCAGATCGCCCGCACCATGATCGACACGCTGCTGCAGGGCGAGGTTCTGGCCGCGATGCGCATGATGATCGGCGCGGGCGAGAAGTTCCCCGACCTCGCGCGCCGCATCTATCGCGCCGGACCGATGCACTCGATCGAGACCCTGGCCGAATATTTCCAGGGCCGCGTGGCGCGCGGCGACCTGGCGATTCCCGATTGCACCGAAGCCGGGGCGGAATTCGTCGACCTGGTGCTGGCCGGGTTGCAGCGCCGGGCGCTGCTGATGATGGACCCGCTGGAGCCGGCGCAGATCGACGGCTTCGTCCAGCGCCGCGTCGCGCGCTTCCTCGCGGTCTATGCCCCGCCGGGCTGAGTCTGCGCGTCGCCTTGGAGAGTCGCCATCCTGGCCCTTGGTACCGGCGCCGACGTGGCCTTCGTGATGAGCCTGCAGACCGTCCGCATGTTTCGGCGTGGTGATCCTCGGGCCGTTGCCTCCGGCTGGCCGCATGCTGCTGCGCCGCCGGGGCGGCCGGCCCTGAAAACCCCGGAGAAGGTCCCCGTGACCCGGCCGGTTGGCCATGCCCTGTTGTTTCGGCGCCTTCACGGCGCGTCAAGCTCGCCTGCGCAATGGCGTTGATCGACAGACGCCCCTAGGCACGCTCCGAGACAAGAGGGTCGTGGACGCATTCACCGGCTCGGCCGGTCGACTGCCTGATCGGGTGGCCGTGGGCGCGGCGATAGGCCTTGCTCAGCGAAGCCGCGTCGCAATAGCCGCAGCGCAGGGCGATTTCGCGCAGGCCAAGCCCGGTGCTGGCGGCCAGCTCGCGCGCCTGCGACAGCCGCAGCATCTGGAAATAGCGGCCCGGCGCCATGCCGGTCTCGGCCCGGAACAGCCGGTCCAGCTTGCTGAGCGAAACGCCGCAGCGCGCGGCGATCTCGGGCAGCGGCATCGGCGTCTCGATCGACCCGATCATCAGGTTCATCGCCTGCCGCAGCCGCGCCGTGCCCTTGCGGGGCAGGCCGGGCAGGGCCGGGCCGGCCTCGCCCCGGCCGGCGTCATGCAGAAACATCGACGAGGCGACGAAGGCATTGGCCTGGCCGAACCGCCGGGCGATGAAGGCCAGGATCAGGTCCAGCGCACCGGCCGCGCCGCCACAGGACCAGAAGCGGTCCGCCATCACATAGGGCGCGGGGTCGGCCTGCACCTCGGGAAAGGCCTCGGCGAATTCGCCGAGCAGCGACCAGTGCAGGGTGGCGCGTCGCCCGCGCAGCAGGCCCGCCGCCGCCAGAAGCCACGGCCCGCTGTCGGCGCCGATCACGATGCGGCTTTGCCGCGCCAGCGCCAGGATGCGGCGCGGCCCGGCCCCGCCGGCGTGGTCGCGATAGCCATAGCCCGCGACCACCACCAGCAGCTCGAACTCTGCCACCGCAGCCTCGTCGGGCGCGACGGACAGCCCGCTGGAGGACCGCACCGGGCCGCCGTCGGGGGTCATGACCTGCCAGCGGATGTCGATCCCGGCCTGGTCGCGGACCGCCCGCAGGGGTTCCAGCAGGCAGGACAGGACCATGTTCGAGAAGCCGTCGAAAAGCAGGAAGCCGACGCGGACCATGAAATGCTGACCTGTTTGGATAATCCGGTGACAGGATAGGACAATCCAGAAGCCGTGCAACCCCCTAGCATCGGGCATGCCAACCATGAGTTCGCCATGCCCCTTGCCATGAATCGGGACGTCTTCATCACCTGCGCCGTGACCGGATCGGGCGGCACGCAGGACCGCTCGCCGCACGTGCCGCGCAGTCCGAAACAGATCGCCGAAAGCGCCATCGCGGCGGCCAAGGCCGGCGCGGCGGTGGTCCATTGCCACGTCCGCGACCCCGAGACCGGCGCGCCCTCGCGCAAGCTGGACTATTACCGCGAGGTGACCGACCGCATCCGCGCGGCCGAGGTGGACGTGGTGCTGAACCTGACCGCCGGCATGGGCGGCGACATGGTCTTCGGCAATACCGAGGCGCCGTTTCCGCTGAACGCAGCCGCGACCGACATGGTCGGCGCGACCGAGCGCATGGCCCATGTCGCCGAATGCCTGCCCGAGATCTGCACCCTCGATTGCGGCACGATGAATTTCGCCGAGGCCGATTACGTGATGACCAACACGCCCGGCATGTTGCGGGCGATGGGCGGCATGATGACCGCCCTGGGCGTCAAGCCCGAGATCGAGGCCTTCGACACCGGCCATCTGTGGTTCGCCAAGCAACTGGTCGAGGAAGGCACGCTGGCCGGCCCGGCGCTGGTGCAGCTGTGCATGGGCGTGCCCTGGGGCGCGCCGAACGACCTGAACACCTTCCTGGCGATGGTGAACGCGGTGCCCTCGGACTGGACCTGGTCGGCCTTCAGCCTGGGCCGCGACCAGATGCCTTTCGTCGGCGCCTCGGTGCTGGCGGGCGGCAACGTGCGCGTGGGGCTGGAAGACAACCTGTGGCTGGGCAAGGGCCAGCTTGCCACCAATGCGCAGCTGGTCGAGCGCGCCGCGACCATCATCGAGAACCTGGGCGCCCGGGTGATCGGTCCTGCCGAGGTGCGCGAACGCCTTGGGCTGGTGAAGCGCGCGCCGAAAGGAGCCGCGGCATGAGCAAGGCGGCGATCATCGGCGGCGGCGTCATCGGCGGCGGCTGGGCCGCGCGTTTCCTGCTGAACGGCTGGGATGTGGCGGTCTTCGACCCCGACCCGCAGGCCGAGCGCAAGATCGGCGAGGTGCTGGCGAATGCCCGCCGGGCGCTGCCCGCGCTTTACGACTGCGCGCTGCCGCCCGAGGGCCGGCTGAGCTTCCACGCCGACATGGCCGAGGCCGTGGCGGGCGCCGCCTGGATCCAGGAAAGCGTCCCCGAGGTGCTGGCGCTGAAGCACAAGATCCTGCCCGCCATTGCGGCGGCGGCCGGGCCGGATGCGGTGATCGGCTCATCCACCTCGGGCTTCAAGCCGTCCGAGCTGAACGCGGCGGGCACCAATGCGGTGGTGGCGCATCCCTTCAACCCCGTCTACCTGCTGCCGCTGGTCGAGCTGGTGGGCGACGGCGCCACCTGCGCGCGGGCCGCCGACATCCTGCGCGGCATCGGCATGTTCCCCCTGATCGTGCGGAAAGAGATCGACGCCCATATCGCCGACCGCTTGCTCGAGGCGGTGTGGCGCGAGGCGCTGTGGCTGGTCAAGGACGGCATCGCCACCACCGAGGAGATCGACGAATCGATCCGCATGGCTTTCGGCATCCGCTGGGCGCAGATGGGCCTGTTCGAGACCTATCGCATCGCCGGCGGCGAGGCCGGGATGAAGCATTTCATGGCCCAATTCGGTCCGGCGCTGTCCTGGCCCTGGACCAAGCTGATGGACGTGCCCGAGTTCAACGACGAACTGGTCGACCTGATCGCCAGCCAGTCCGACGCGCAATCCGGCCACCGCTCGATCCGCGAGCTGGAGCGGCTGCGCGACGACAACCTGGTCGGCATGATGCGGGCGCTGCGCCGCTCGGGCAGCGGTGCCGGCGGCGTCCTGCGCGCGCATGAAACGGGGCTGGCCCTGGAGGGCGAGCGCGACGGGCTGCCGATCACCGCCGCGCGCCAGGTGCCGGTGACCTGGACCGACTACAACGGCCACATGAACGAGACGCATTACCTGGAAGCCGCCTCGCTGGCCACCGACCGCTTCATGGAGATGATCGGCGCCGATGCCGATTACGTCGCCGCGGGCCAGAGCTATTTCACGGTCGAGAACCACATCCGCTATCTGGACGAGATCCACGCCGGCGACCGGCTGGTGGTGACGACGCAGGTGCTGGCGGGGCAGGGCAAGAGGCTGCACCTGTTCCACCGGCTCTGGCGCGGCGAGGTGCTGGCCGCCACGGTCGAGACGCTGCTGCTGCATACCGACCTTGCCACCCGCCGCACCAGCGCGCCCGCGCCCGCCGTGGCGGCGGCACTGGCCGATTGGGCCGGCCGCCATGCCGCCATGCCGGCCGAAGGCGCCGGCCGCTTCATCGGCCAGCCCCGGCCCTGAGGCATGGGTGGCACGGGTGACGTGACGCTGTTCCAGCGCTCCGACCAACCCCTGTGCGCCACGACCCTGGTGCTGCCGGAGGCATCGCTGATGAGTCTGGCGGCCACGCTGGACCCGCTGCGCGCGGCGAACCGCGTCATGGGGGCGGAATGCTATCGCTGGCAGGTGGTCTCGGTCGACGGCAAGCCGGTGACGACCAGCTCGGGCCTGCCGGTGCAGGTCGACGGCCCCTTCCGGCCGCAGCAGGCTTGCGATCTTCTGGTCGTAGTCGCGGCCTTCAATGTCGCCCGCCATGTCGCCCCGGCGGTGCTGGCCGCCGTGCGGCAGGGCGCGCGGCGGGCGCGGCTGGTCGGCGGCGTCGAGGCCGGTAGCTGGGTGCTGGCCCGCGCCGGCCTGCTGGACCAGCGCAAGGCCACCACGCATTGGGAGGATCTCGAGGATTTCGCCGCCCGCTTCCCGCAGGTGCGCGCCATCCCCGACCGCTGGGTGATCGACGGCCCGGTCTTTACCACCGGCGGCGCCGCGCCCACGCTGGACTTCATGCTGGCGCTGGTCCGCGCCCGCCAGGGCTTCGACGCGGCGCTGAACGTGGCCAGCCTTTACGTCTATGAAGAGATGCGCCTGCCCTCGGACGCGCAGCCGCTGGTCTCGCTGGGCCGGGCCGGGCGGATGGAGAGCCGCGTCGCCCAGGCCATCGGCATCATGGAGGCGCATCTGGACAGCCCGCTGCGCATCGCCCGCATCGCCGCGCAGGTGAAATGTTCCAGCCGAACGCTGGAGGGGCTGTTTCGCGACATCGTCCAGACCTCGCCCGCCGCCTATTACCAGTCGCTGCGGCTGCAGGCGGCGCGGCGGCTGATCACAGACACCGACCTCGGCATGGCCGAGATCGCGGTCAGGACCGGATTCGCTTCGATCGCTTCGCTGTCGCGCGCCTTCCGGCGGCGGTTCGGCCATCCGCCGACCGCCGCCAGACGCGGTTCAAAGACCTAGCGCCGCCTTGGCCGCGGGCAGGCCAGGCTCACCCGCGACGGTGGTGACATCGGCAAGCCAGGCGTCCAGCGCGGCCGGGTTCTCCTTGAGCCAGCGTTCGGCCGCGGCCTTTGGCTCCAGCCCCTCGTCAAGGACATAGGACATCATCACGTCCTCGGCCTCGACCGTGAAGGCGAGGTTCGACAGGAACTTGCCCAGGTTGGGGCATTCCCCGGACAGGCCGGCGCGGGTATTGGTTAGCACGCTCGCGGCGCCGTCATCGGGCCCGAACGTGTCGTTGCCGTCGGTCAGATAGGCCAGTTCATAGCGCACGTTCATCGGATGCGGCCGCCAGCCGAAGAACAGGATCGGCTGTTCGGCCTGGATGGCGCGCTGCACCTGGGCCAGCATGCCCTGCTCGCTGGATTCGACCAGCTCGAACCCGCCTAGGTCGAAGGCATTGTCCGAAATCGCCTGCAGGATCGTGCTGTTGGCGCTGCTGCCGGCCTCGATGCTGTAGATCTTGCCGCCGAGCTGGTCCTTGAACTTGGCAATGTCGGCATAGGTCTTGAGCCCGGCCTCGTGCGTGTAGGCGGGCACGGCGAAGCCGATCAGCGCGCCTTCCAGATTCGGGCGCACCACCTCGATCTGGCCGGCATCGACCAGCGGCTTCTGGATCGGCTCCTGAAGCGGCATCCAGTTGCCCAGGAAGATGTCGGTATCGCCCTGTTTCAGCGATTCGAAGGTGACGGCGACGGACAGGATCTGCACCTCGGGCGTATAGCCCAGGGCCTGCAACACCATGGCCGACATGGCGGTGGTGACCGAGATGTCGGTCCAGCCCACGTCCGAGAAGCTGGGGGAATGGCAGGCGGCGGGCTCTGCGGCCTCGGCCCTGGGCAGCGCAGCCAGCGAGGCCAGGACTGCGACGGCGATCTTGCGCTTCATTTTCTCTCCTCCGTTGTTGGTCCAGCCGATCCGCCAGGGTCAGCCCTGCGGAAAGGATAGCCGAGAGTTCCGCGTCAGGTTGACCCGTTGCGCAGCAATTTTTGCGATTTGCGCAGAGAGCGGCGGGTTTCGGACAATTGGTCGCCGGTTCGTGCGCCCGGTGGGGCGGCGCGGGGCGTGGACCGGCCCGGCTGCCATCCTGCCACGGGTCTTTCGTCCAGCTGCGGCCGGAGTTTCCGGCCTTTTGCCCTGCCTACCAATTTTGGACCATCTAAAGCCGGAGTTTCCGGCCTTTGTCACGGCGGCGGGCTGGTGACGCCGTCGGGAAAGTGCAGCGCGCTCGGGACGTTGTATCCGATGGCGCTGTGGGGTCGATCATCGTTGTAGTGTCTGCGCCAATCCTCCAGCTTTTCGGCCGCGTCCGCAAGGCTCATGAACCAGTGCGCGTTCAGGCATTCGGACCTGAGCTTACTATTGAAAGCCTCGATGAAGCCGTTGTCTGTCGGCTTGCCGGGGCGTGAAAAGTCGAGCGTCACGCCCTTGGCGTAGGCCCAGAGATCCAGGTCGCGCGAGATGAATTCGCTGCCGTTGTCGACCCGGATTGTCTGCGGGTAGCCGACTTTTGTGCAGATCCGTTCCAGCGTCGTGACCACGTCCTCGCCGCGATATTGGAACCGCACGTCCGTGGCGGGGCAATAGCGGGAATGGGTGTCGCCAATGGTTAGGATCCGCAGCTTTTTACCCAAGGCCAGTTGGTCATGGACAAAATCCATGGCCCATACATCATTCGGCCCGACGGCTTCCGCACGGTCGTCACGCAACTTGGCCTTCACCCGCCGTTTTGGGGTCTTGTTCCGCAGCTGCAGTCCCAAGGCTTTGTAAACGTTATAGACCATCTTAATGCTGACCTCCCAGCCCTCCCGGTCTAGGACAACGTAAACGCGGCGATAGCCATAGCGCACACGCGTCTCACAGATCTCCCGGATCCGCCGTTTCAGCTCTGCCGGATCGGTGCGGCGGGATTTGTAGTGGTAGCTCGAGCAGTCAAATCGCAAGGCCCCACATGCCCTACGGATCGAAACCGCCCAGTCTGCACACATCCCGCGAACCAGTTCACGCGACCGCGCCGGCTTCAGAGCTTTCGCCGCACAACATCCTGCAACATCTGCCGGTCGAGCGTCAGGTCCGCCACGATCCGCTTTAGCCGCGCGTTCTCGTCCTCAAGCTGCTTCAACCGCCGCATCTCGTCGGGCAGCAGCCCGCCATACTTCTTCTTCCAGGCAAAATAGGTCGACTGGCCGATCCCAGCCTTCCGACAGATCTCGGCAACCGACGTGCCTTCCTCGCCTTGCTTCAGAATGAACGCCTTCTGCGCTTCCGTGAACTTCGATGCCTTCATCGTTTTCAGCTCCTGTCCCAGCCGGGGAAGGTTAGCCGAAAACTCCAGCTCTAAACGATCCAGTTTCGAGGGGGCAGAGCACGTTCACGCCGGTCGGCGTGGGTTGGGCAATCGCCCGGGGCCTCGGCGATGCGCGGCTGCGTCGCCATGCGGTGCTGGAACTCTCCGGCCTGCCGTTCGGGCCGAGCCCGTCGAGGCTCTGGTCCGGACCTTTGCCCGACCGCCGCGCGTTACGGTGCAAGCACCACCGATGTGGGAGCCATCAAACCAGACACGGAGGACACCATGCCACAGACGATCCGACTGCATCGCGTCATCGCCGCGAAACCCGAAAAGCTCTATCGCGCCTTCATCGAGCCCGACGCGGTGGCAAGCTGGCTGCCGCCCTGGGGCTTTCTCTGCACCGTCCACGAGTTGGAGGCGAAGGTGGGCGGCCGGCACCGGATGTCGTTTCGCAACTTCACCACCGGCGACAGCCATGCCTTCGGCGGCAGCTACCTGGAATTGATCCCGGGCCAGCGCCTCGTCTATACTGACCGGTTCGACGACCCCAACCTGCCGGGCGAGATGACGGTCACGGTGGACCTGAAACCGGTGTCGGTGGGCACCGAGATCAGCATCGAGCAGCGGGGCGTGCCGGATATGATCCCGGCCGAGGCCTGCTATCTCGGCTGGCAGGATTCGCTGCACAAGCTGGCGAAACTGGTCGAGCCCGAGATCAACCAATAGGCGCAGGAGCCTTCCGATGACCCCCATCATCACCGCCTTCGCAGCAGGCCCGCTATCATGAGCGCGACGAGCCCTGGCATGAAGCGCGCCTCCCCATCCTCGAGAAACGCATCCGTGGCCGACTGGAACAATTGTCCGGCCGGCTCAGCAATGCCGACTGGCTCGAGGGCACCTTCAGCGCCAGCGACTGGAGTGCCCCCACTGAAGTGGTCCACCCACTGGGATAGAAATATCCTGTTCAGGAGGACCATCAGATGGCAGGCAAGCGAGACAAACCGGAAGACATCGTTCTGAAGCTTCGACAGATTGAAGTGCTTCATGGACAGGGAATGGCAATTTCCGACGCGGTGCGGCAGATCGGCGTGACCGAGCCGACGTATTATCGCTGGCGCAAGCAGTATGGCGGCATGAACCGGGCTCAGCTGAAGCGTCTCAAGGAGCTTGAGGCGGAGAACCAGCGGTTGCGGCGCGCGGTGTCAGATCTGACCTTGGACAAGATGATCCTGAGCGAGGCTGCACGGGGAAACTTCTAAGCCCTTCGCGCCGTCGCCAGTGCATTGACCATGTGCGGCAGGCGCTCGGCATATCCGAGCGCCGCGCCTGCCGCATCCTCGGGCAGCACCGCTCGACGCAACGCAAGGTTCCTTGCGGCGCCCCGGACGAAGAACGGCTGACGGAAGACATCATCACGCTCGCTCGCACCTACGGGCGATATGGCTATCGGATGATCACCGGATTGCTGAACAACGCCGGTTGGCATGTAAATCATAAACGCGTGGAACGGATATGGCGGCGTGAAGGGCTGAAGGTCCCGCAAAAGCAGGCAAAGAAGGGTCGGCTCTGGTTGAACGACGGGTCCTGCGTCCGTCTCCGGCCGGAGCACCCGAACCACGTCTGGTCCTATGATTTCGTTCAGGACCGGACACATGACGGACGGCTGTTTCGGACGCTCAATATCATCGACGAATTCACGAAGGAGGCGCTGGTGATCCGTGTAAACCGCAGGCTCAATTCCACCGACGTAATCGACGCCCTGACGGATCTGTTCATCTTGCGTGGCCCGCCTGCGTTCATAAGGTCCGACAATGGCGCGGAATTCATTGCCAAGACGGTGCAGGGCTGGATCGGCGCAGTTGGTGCCAAGACCGCGTTCATCGAGCCGGGTTCACCCTGGGAGAACGGGTATTGCGAGAGCTTCAACGCTCGATTCCGCGACGAACTCCTGGATGCAGCAGTCTTCTATTCGCTCAGGGAGGCCCAGATCCTCGTCGAGCGATGGCGCAGCCACTACAACACTGTCAGGCCGCACAGCTCCCTGGGATACCGCCCACCCGCACCGGAAGCCGTCATCCCAATAGACCAGCGGCCGACGATGCACTAACAATCAACCCGGACCACTCGGTGGGGGCAGTCCACGACCTGCTGATGGTGACGGTGCTGCGCAGGCTGGAGGGCAGCGGTATATTGGAGACGTTTCCGAACCTCTGCGCCTATGTCGCCCGCGGCAAGGCGCGTCCCGCCTATCAGCGCGCCTTCGAGGCGCAATGGGCGGTGTTCACGACGTCGCAAGGCTGAACGGGACGCCGCATTTGCCCGCGGCAGCGCGCCGTGCCGAACCCGGCATGGATCAAGCCCGCGCAGCCGCGGGGCCGGAAAACGGCCGCGACAGGCAGGGGGCCAATTCGTCCGGCCCGGCCGAGACCGCTGCCGCAACGGCCAGCGGAATCGACAGCACCAGCCCCTCGCGGCCTTGACGGAGTTTAGCCATGCAGGAATCGCTGGATCTGCGCATCAGCACGACCTGCACCATCAGGCGGTCCCCGCGCGGGCGATGGCCCTGCCATGCAGCGGCGCCGTGCCCAGATCCGCGCGCAAGAAGCATCCGGCTGGGACTGGAACCGCACCATCCGCACGGTGCTGGCCATCGTGAATCAGGCCGGGCCCCGCCTGCAAGCGTCCCCTGGCGCCGGCGCTAGCGGCTGACCAGCACCACCTCGCCGGCGCCGGCGCCCGTGGCGATCTGCAGCGCTGCCCATTCCTTGGCCGCCTGGTTGCGGGCCGAGGCGGCCGAGAGCCGGGCGCTGGCCGTCGAACGGTCGGAATCCAGCAGGTCCAGAAGCGCCAGCCCGCCCTCGGCAAAGCTGGTCCGGGCCAGCCGATAGGCGCGGTCATAGGCCGCTGCCGCGCCTTCCAGCGCCGTGACCTGCTGGCGATAGCGGCGCAGGTTCGATTGCGCGACCTGCACGTCCTCGACCGCCTGCGACACGCTGGCGCGCCAGGCGATCTCGGCCTCGCGCCCCTCGGCGATGCGCCGCGCGCGGGTGGCCTGCAGCGCGCCCTGGTTCAGTACCGGGAACGAGATCGCCGGGCCGAAGCCCCAGGACTTCGCCCCGCCGCTTTCGCTGACCGAGCCCGTCAGCGTCAGCGAAGGCAGCAGGTCGGCCGTCGCCACCCCCACCGCCGCCAGCGCCGCGGCCAGGTCGTATTCGGCCGACCGCACATCGGGCCGGTTGCGCAGCAGGTCCGCCGGCACACCGGCGCGGGCGCTGCCAGGAATGCGGGGCTGACCCGCGCCGCGCCGCATCTGCGCCTGCACCGAGCTGGCGGGTTCATTGAGCAGCGTCGCGATGCTGAACAGCTGCGCGTCGAACTGTGCCTGATAGCCCGGGATCTCGGCCCGGGCGGCCGCCAGCAGCGCCTCGGCCTGGGCCATGTCGAATTCGCTGACCACGCCGAATTCGCGCTGCTCGCGGGTGATGCGGACGGTCTCCTCGCGGCTCGAGACGGTCTGCCGCGTCAATGCCAGCGCCTGCTGGTAATAGCGCGCGTCGCTATAGGCGTCGATCAGCTCGGCGATCCAGGCCAGCCGCGCCGTGCCCAGATCCGCCTTGGCGGCCTCGAGGCTGGCCGCCGCGCCCTGCCTTTCGCGCCGGGCGCCGCCGAACAGGTCGAAGACGAAATTCGCGCCAAGGCTGGAGGTGCCGACGTTCCGCACCGCCGCGCCCGCGGTCGAGCCGCGTTCGCGCGCCGCCTCGGCCGAACCGGAGGTCTGGGCGGCAAGCACCCCGGTGCCGCGCAGGTCGGCGGCGGCGGCGCGGATGCGTTCGCGCGCGGCCGCCTCGTCCAGGTTCTGCTTCAGGCCGCGGGCGATCAGCTCGTTCAGCACCGGGTCGCGATATTCGGCCCAGAAGGCGCGGTTGGCAACCTTGCCGGCCGGGGTCGTCCCGTCCGCGGCAAAGGTGGCGGGCAGGGGGATCGCGGGGCGGTCGTCGGGATCGGGTCCGACGGCCGCGCAGCCCGCCGCCAGAAGCAGCAGCGCCGGGCCGAGGAAACGGCAGGGAGAAATCACGTCTTGGTTCTCTTTCTGGTGAAATGCTGCACGGTCCTCAGGACCGCGACGTAGAAGACGGCGACCAGGAAGATGCCGACCACGGCCGAGGCCGCGATGCCGCCCAGCACGCCGATGCCGATGGACTGCTGCGCCGCCGCGCCCGCGCCGCTGGCCAGCGCCAGGGGCATGACGCCCAGCATGAAGGCCAGCGTCGTCATCAGGATCGGCCGCAGCCGCATGCGCGAGGCCTCGACCGCCGCCTCGAGCAGCGGCTTGCCCTGCTTGTGCAGCATCTCGGCGAATTCCACGATCAGGATGGCATTGCGCGCGGCAAGCCCGATGGTGGTCAGCAGGCCGACCTTGAAATAGACGTCGTTCGACTGGCCGAAGACCAGCGCCGCCGCCATGGCGCCGACGACGCCGATGGGCACGGTCATCATCACCGAAAGCGGCACCGACCAGCTTTCGTAAAGCGCCGCCAGCGCCAGGAACACCACCAGGGCCGACAGCGCGAACAGCATCGGCGCCTGGTTGCCCGACAGCCGCTCCTGATAGGACAGCCCCGTCCAGGCGGTGCCATAGCCGCCATCCATGCCGGCGACCAGTTCCTCCATCACCTCCATCGCCGTGCCCGAGGATATGACCTGCGCCGCCGCGCCCGAGATCTCCATCGAGCGCGTGCCGCCATAACGCGACAGGCTCTGCGCCTGCTCGGCCCATTCCTGGCTGGTGAAGGCGGCGAAGGACACCATGTCGCCGTCGCTGTTCTTGACATACCATTTCTCGATGTCGTCGGACTGCATGCGCGCCTCGGCCGCGCCCTGGACGATCACCGGGCGCAGCTCGGTCCCCAGCGAGAAATCGTTCACGTTCGCGCTGGCGAAGATGATGGACAGCGTGGTGTTCAGGTCCGAGATCGACAGGCCATAGGCCGCCGCCTTCTGCTGGTCGATGTCGATGCGGCGCGAGGTCTCGAAGGGCGCGTCATTGCCCTGCAGGCTGGTGACGCGGCCGTCCGCCGTGGCCTTCCGGACCAGTTCGTCGGCGGCATTCGCCAGGGCCGCCTGGCCGCCTCCGGCCTGGTCGATCAGCTGCATGGTGAAGCCGGCGGTATTGCCCATGCCCTGGATCGCGGGCGGCTGCATGAAGAACACCTGCCCGTTGCGGTTCGACATGAAGCGCATGTTGCCGCGCGTCGCCATCGAGGCGGCGTCGAAACCCTCGCGCTGCTCGAAATCCTTCAGCTTGATGAAGATCATCGCATTGCGCTGTCCGGTGCCGCCGAAGCCGAAGCCAAGCGCGGCGAAGACGCTTTCGGCGGTGTCGGTTTCCTCGGCCAGGACGAATTGCTCGACCTCTTCGACCAGGGCCTGGGTGCGCGCGGCGGTCGAGCCTTCGGGCGTTTCCACCATGACCATCAGCACGCCCTGGTCCTCGGACGGCAGGAACGAGCCGGGCAGCTTCTGGTAAAGCATGTAGGCCCCGGCGCCGAAGGCCAGCAACACGACCAGGAAGCGGAAGGGCCGGCGCACGAAGGCGCCGACCGCCCCGGCATAGCCGTTGGTGGCGCGGTCCAGGTTGCGGTTGAACCAGCGCGCGGGCGCGATGCCGTCGCCATGGCCGCGCGGCTTCAGCAAGGTGGCGCACATGGCCGGGGTCAGGATCAGCGCCACCGCCAGCGACAGCACCATGGCCGAGATGATGGTGACCGAGAACTGGCGATAGATCACCCCGGTCGAGCCGGACATGAAGGCCATGGGCAGGAACACCGCCGACAGCACCAGCACGATGCCGACCAGCGCCGAGGAAATCTCGTCCATGCTCTTCTCGGTCGCCTCGACCGGGCCGATGCCTTCCTCCTCCATCACCCGCTCGACGTTTTCGACCACGACGATGGCGTCATCGACCAGCAGGCCGATGGCCAGCACCATGGCGAACATGGTCAGCGTGTTGATCGACATACCGGCGAATGACAGTACGCCGAAGGTGCCCAGCAGCACCACCGGGATCGCCAGCGTCGGGATCAGCGTCGCGCGCCAGCTTTGCAGGAAGACCAGGATCACCAGGAAGACCAGCACCACCGCCTCGATCAGCGTGTGATAGACCTGGTTGATGGATTCCTCGACAAAGGGCGAGGTGTCGTAGGGATAGACGATCTTGACGCCCGCCGGCAGCGAGGATTGCAGCCCGTCCAGCACGTTGCGCACCGCCTCGGCCGTGTCCACCGCATTCGCGCCCGTGGCCAGGTTCACGCCGAAGCCCGCCGCCGGCTGGCCGTTGTAGCGCGAGGCGCTGCCGTAATCCTCTTGCCCGATCTCGATATCGGCCACATCGCCCAGGAAGACCGTGGCGCCGTCGCTGTCGGTGCGCAGCAGGATACGCTCGAACTCGCGCACCGAGGTCAGCTGCGATTGCGCCGAAAGCCCGACGTTCAGCTGCTGGCCCTTGACCGTGGGCTGGCTGCCCAGGCTGCCCACGGTGACATTGGTGTTCTGTTCGCTGACCGCCGAGACCACGTCCGAGGGCGTGACCTGGTATTGCAGCATCCGGTCCGGGTCCAGCCAGATGCGCATCGCATAGCCCGAACCGAAGCTTTGCACCGATCCGACCCCGACGGTGCGCTTGACCGGATCCTCGATCACCTGCGCCACCAGATCGCCCAGTTCCAGCGAGCTGTAGCTGCCATCGGTCGAGGTCAGCGCCCCCACCAGCAGGATCGACGAGGTCGAGCGCGTGACCGAAACGCCCTGGCTTTGCACCGCGTCGGGCAATTGCGAGGTCACCAGCTGCAGCTTGTTCTGCACCTGCACCTGGGCGATATCGGGGTCCACACTGTCGTCGAAGGTCAGCTGGATCGAGCTCGACCCCTGCGACGAGGTCGAGGTCATGTAGGTCAGCCCGTCAAGGCCGGTCATGCCATCCTCGATGATCGAGGTCACCGAGTTTTCCACGATGTCGGGCGAGGCGCCGGTATAGGTGGCGCTGATGCGCACGGTGGTCGGCGCGATGTCGGGATATTGCGCGATGGGCAGGCCGGTCAGGCCGGCCACCCCGGCCAGCATGGTGATGATAGCCAGCACCCAGGCAAAGACCGGCCGGCGAATGAAGAAGCGTGCCATGCCGGGTCACTCCGCCTGCGTCGCCGGCAGGTCGCGGACCACGCCGTTCTCGTCGATCTCGACCGTGACCGGCGCGACCTCGGCGCCCTCGGCCAGGCCGGTCGCGCCGTTCACGATCAGCGCATCGCCGTCCTTCAGCCCCGCGGTGACGATCCAGCTGTTCTGATGCACGCCCTCCTCGGTCAGCACGCGCTTCGCGGCCTTGCCGTCCGCAGCCACCCAGGCCGAAAGCGTGCCGTCGCGGTTGCGCGTCGTGGCCATCTGCGGCACCAGGAAGGCCTGGATCCGGCCGATCTCGATGGTGCCGCGCACGAACATGCCGGGCAGGATGCGGCGCTCGGGGTTGTCGAAGCGGAAGCGGAAGTCGATGGCCCCGGTCGAGGTCGAGACGGTATAGCCGGGCGCCACCATCTCGCCGGTGGCGGCATAGGTCACGCCGTTCTCCAGCGTCAGCTGCGCCTTCAGCGCCTGGCTCATCTCGATCCGGCCCGACTCGATGCGGTCGCGGATGCGCTGCAGCCGGGCCGAGGGCTCGTACATGTCCACGTCGATCGGATCGAGCTGGGTGACGGTCGCCAGCGCATCGCTCTGCCCCGAGGTGACCAGGTCGCCCGGCGAGACGACGGCGACCGAGGGCAGCCCGTCCAGCGGGCTGGCGATCGTGGTCCAGGAAAGCCGCGTCTCGGCCAGCTTCAGCGCCGCCTCGGCGGCGGTGACGGCGGCGCGCGCCTGCTCCATCGTGGCCTGGGCCTGTTCCAGCGCCGCCTGGGTCGAGCCCGATCCCTGCAGCTTGCGCGAGCGTTCATAGGCCGCCTCGGCCTGCGGCACGGCGGCATTGGCCGAGGCGAGATTGGCGCGCGCCTCTTCGACCGCAGCCTCATAGGTGGTCGGGTCGATCTGGAACATCGGCGCGCCCGCCTTGATCGGCTGGCCGGGCTTGTAGAGCACCTCGGTCACGAAACCGTCCACGCGCGGGCGGATATCCACCGCGTCCCGCGCCACGGCCCGGCCGGGCAGGGTGCTGACCAGCGGCACGGATTCGGCCTTGACCGCGACGACCCCGACCTGCTTCGGCCCGGTCGCCGGAGGCTGCTGCGCGACGGCCGGTCCCGCAACGGACAGGACAGCCAGGGCGATGCCCAGCCGGGCAAACCGAAGAAAAGATCGATAGGTCATGGGATAATCCTTGGTCGAAAACGGACGGCGCGGTTCAGTCTGCCACAGGTTGCTGCTTGACGAGAGGCTTTATCCTGCGCCGCCCCCGAATGTCCGAAGCCGGACCGGCCCGTTCAACAGCGCGCCGATCCCGGCAGCGCGTTCGGCACGGCCGATCAATGCGCAGGCTTTGCACCAGATCAGCGCGCTGAGCCGTGCCAGCCGGTCGTGGTCGTGCTCCCGGGATCACCCGATCTGTCCCTCGCCTGGTGCTGCCGCCGGACCCGGCGGCTTGGCAAGGATTTCGACCAGGGCGATACTGTCGCGCAGGGCGCCGGCGACGACCGGGTTCAGCACCAGGTCGAGCAGGCCGCCCCGTGCATCGATCAGCCGAAAGACCAGCCCTTCGCCGCCGAACTCGACCAGGCTGAACGACACCGGCTCCATCCGTCGCGCGCCGGCGCCGGCCAGGTCGCCGCGCGGCACGCAAAGCGCCATGCGCCGGCGGGCTTCGGCAAGGGTGAGGCTGGTCATGATCGCGCGTCCTGTCTGTCCCGGGGGCGGTTCTGCCGCCGCCCGCGATCATGATGCCCGACAATCGCCCCGGCGCACGCGATGATTTGTAAGGAATTGTTTCCAGGCGGAGAGGGGAAACGTTTCGTTACAAATTCGGCCTCGGCGGAAACTTCTCGACACGGACGAGACCAAGGATGGAAACGGCCGGTCGCTGTTTTCAGGCGCAGGCGGGCGGGTGGCGCCGCTGTGGTGCCGGATGGATTCGCGGAGAGCAGGGAGCCCTTGGCGGATGCTGCAGGCCGCGGCCATCGCGAAAGAGGCCCGACCGGCAGTCGGGCCGCTTTCACCGATCGGTCGTCAGGCCAGATGGCAGGCGACCGCCTGTCCGGGGGCAAGCTGGCGCAGGGCCGGCATCCGCTGCCGGCAATCCTCGACCGCGATCGGGCAACGCGAGGCGAAGCGGCAGCCCTTGGGCAGGTTCACCGGGCTGGGCGGGTCGCCCTGCAGCCGCGCGCCGCCGCCCCGCCGCCGATGCTCGGGCGCAAGCGAAGGCGCCGCCGCGATCAGCGCCTGGGTATAGGGATGGCGCGGCGCGGCGAAGATCTGCGCCGCCGGCGCCTTTTCCACGATCTGGCCCAGATACATCACCGCGATCTCGTCGCAGATATGGCGCACGACGCCCAGGTCGTGGCTGATGAACAGATAGGTCAGCCCGGTCTCGCGCTGCAGGCGGCGGATCAGGTTCAGCACCTGCGCCTGCACCGCCACGTCCAGCGCCGAGACCGGCTCGTCGAAGACGATCAGGTCGGGCTTGGTCGCCAGCGCCCGCGCCAATCCGATGCGCTGCCGCTGCCCGCCGGAAAACTGGTGCGGGTAAAGCGACTTCAGCTCGGGGCGCAAGCCCACCTGGGTCAGCAGCTCCTCGACCCGCGCGTCGCGGCCGGAGGGTTCGCCCAAGCCCAGCAGGTCCATGGGCTGGCGGATGATCCGCCCGACCCGGTCGCGCGGGTTCAGCGACGAGAACGGGTCTTGGAACACCATCTGGAAGCGCGGCCGGGCGCGGCGCAGCTCCTCGCCCTCGATGCGGCTGATGGGCGTGCCGTCCAGGGCGATCTCGCCACCGGTGATCGGCGCAAGGCGCATCACCGCCAGCGCCGTGGTGGTCTTGCCCGAGCCGGATTCGCCGACGATGCCCAGCGTCTGGCCGCGTTGGATGTCGAAGCTGACCCCGTCCACCGCATGGACGGTGCCGCCCTTCGCGGTGGGGAAATGCACCTTGAGGTCGCGGACGGAAAGAAGCTGGGTCATGCCGGGACCTCGCGGGGTTCAAGCTGGATGCAGGCGGCCGAATGGTCGCCGGTCATGGCGACGTGGCGGGGCTGGGCGGCGTGGCAGGCATCGACGGCCAGCGGGCAGCGCGGCGCGAAGGCGCAGCCGCGGCCGAGGTCGGTCAGCGCCGGCACGATGCCGGGGATTTCCGGCAGGTCGGTATCCGGGTCGGCATCGACGCGCGGGATGCTGGCCAAGAGGCCCCGGGTATAGGGATGGCCGGGATCATCCAGCACCGCGTCGGCCGGGCCGCGCTCAATGACGCGGCCGGCATACATGACCGCCACCTTGTCGGCCATTTCCGCCACCGCGCCCATGTCGTGGGTGATCAGGACGATGGCGGTGCCGGTCTTTTGCCGCAGCTCGTCCAGCAGGCCGAAGATCTGCGCCTGCACGGTCACGTCCAGCGCCGTCGTCGGCTCGTCCGCGATCAAGAGCTTCGGCTCGCAGGACAGCGCCATGGCGATCATCACCCGCTGGCGCATGCCGCCGGAAAGCTGGTGCGGATAGGCGCGGGCGCGCAGTTCCGGCTCGGGGATGCCGACGGCGCGCAGCATGTCCACGGCGCGGGCGAAGGCGGCCCGGGGGCTGACCTTCTGGTGCAGACGCACCGCCTCGGCGATCTGCTCGCCGCAGGTGAACACCGGGTTCAGCGAGGTCATCGGCTCCTGGAAGATCATGGCGATGTCGCCGCCGCGGATTTTGCGCATCTCGGAGGGACGCAGCTTCGTCAGGTCGCGGCCCTGGAACAGGATGCTGCCGCCGACCACCTTGCCGGGGGGCGAGGGGATCAGGCCCAGCACCGACAGCGCGGTCATGCTCTTGCCGCAGCCGGATTCGCCGACGATGGCCAAGAGCTCGCCCGGGGCGACGCTGAAGGACACGTCGTCCAGCACATGGGCCGTGCCGCGCCTTGTGGCGAAATCGACCTTGAGGTTGCGGATGTCCAGAACGGGGTCGGTCATGGCTCAGCGCTCCCTCATCCGGGGGTTGAAGGCGTCGTTCAGCCCGTCGCCGACCAGGCTGACGCCCAGCACGGTCAGGAAGATCATCGCCCCGGGCAGCGTCACCACCCACCAGGCGTCCAGCAGGTATTCCCGGCCCGAGCCGATCATCAGCCCCCAGGACATGACGTTCGGGTCCGAGAGGCCAAGGAAGCTGAGCCCGGCCTCGAACAGGATCGCCATGCCGATGGTCAGCGTGGCCGAGACGATCAGCGGCGGCAGGGCATTGGGCAGGATCACGCGCCAGATGATGTTGCCGTCGCCGGCGCCGATCGCGCGCATGGCGCTGACATATTCCAGCGTGCGGATGCGGCGGAACTCGGACCGGGTCAGGCGGGCGGTCTGCGGCCAGCTGACGATGCCGATGGCCAGCGCCACGTTCACCAGCGTCGGTTGGAACAGCGTCACCACGACCATGGCGAACAGCAAGGGCGGCAGCACCTGGAAGAACTCGGTCACGCGCATCAGCATGTCGTCGACGATGCCGCCGTAGAAGCCGGCATAGGCGCCGATCAGCACCCCGATCAGCATGGTGATCGCTGCGGCGGCAAAGCCCACGGCCAGCGTGGCGCGGCCGCCCGCGATCAGCCCGGCCAGGATGTCGCGGCCCAGGTTGTCGGTGCCCAGCGGAATGGTCGCCTCTTCGCCGGGCGGCGTCAGCGGCGCCCAGACGATCTCGAACGGATCGACTTGGTAGAGATGGGGTCCGGCGAAGGTCATTCCCATCACCAGGATCAGCAGCGCCAGGCCCAGCATGGCCGAGGGGCTGCGGCGGAAGATGTCCCAGGCTTCGGCCATGGGACCGCGGGCGGCTGGAACCGTGGTTCTGGCGGGCGCGGTCATGTCTCTAGCGTCCTCCGGCAAGGCGCGGGTCCAGCAAGCGCGACACGAAGTCGGTCAGCAGGTTCGCGATGATGACGATCAGGGTGGAGAAGAACAGGATGCCCAGCACGGTCGGATAGTCGCGCGCCAGGATCGACTGGAAGGCCAGCGTGCCAAGCCCGGGCCAGCTGAACACCGTCTCGACCAGCACGGCGCCCGAGATGATGGCGCCGAACTGCATCCCGGCGACGGTCACCACCGGCAGCAGGGCGTTGCGGAAGGCGTGGCGGCCGAAGACCTGCCGCTCGCTGACGCCCTTGGCGCGGGCGGTGCGGATATAGTCGGCACCCAGCACCTCCAGCATCGAGGCGCGGGTCAGCCGGCTGTATTGCGCCAGATAGACCAGCCCCAGCGTCAGCGCCGGCAGCACCAGGTGGTGGGCGATGTCCAGCACCCGGCTCAGCAAGCCGCCCTGTTTCACCACGTCGATCATGCCGGCGATGGGGAACAGCGGGATGGTGGCGCCGAACAGGATCACCAGCATCAGCCCGGTCCAGAACACCGGCGCCGAATAGCCCACCAGCGACAGCACCGTGACCAGCGCCGAGGCGATGCCGCGCGGATTGCGCGAGGCGAGCATCCCCAGCCGCGTGCCGACGATCAGCGCGAAACCCAGCGCGGTCGCCACCAAGAGCATGGTCGGCCCCAGCCGCGACAGGATCAGGTCGACCACCGGGCGGTTGTAGAAATAGGACATGCCCAGGTCGCCCTGCAGCGCGCGGCCCAGATACAAGCCCAGCTGGGTCAGCAGCGGCTTGTCCAGCCCGTATTGCTGGCGGATCGCGGCCATGACCTCGGCGCTGGCGCCGCCCATCTCGCCGGCGATGACCTCGGCCGGGTCGCCGGGGGCGAGCTGGATCAGCAGGAAGTTCAGGACAAGGACAGCAAGGATCAGGGCGGCCGCATAGAGCAGCTGCCGCAGGATACGTCGAAACATCGGGATTGCCTCCGCCGGTTACTGCTTCAGCCAGACCTCATCCATCGGCCCCATCGTGCCCCAGATCGAGACGGGCGGGTTCTGCACGGCCTGCGAATAGACCGTATGATAGGGCACTTCGTTGATGAAATGGATCGGGATGTCGGTGGTGATCTGCTTGAACGCCTGGGCGTAAAGCTGCTGGCGCTTGGCCAGGTCCGGCTCGACCCCGGCGGCGTTCATCAGCTTGTCCACCTCTTCGTTGCAATATTGCTGGGTGTTGGACCAGATGATCCCCTGGCGGATGTTCGAGCAGAGATAGGTCCGGTTCACCCCGATCACCGGGTCGCCCCAGTTGAAGACCTGGTCCATGGTCATGTCGAAATCATAGGACGACACGCGCTGCGACCAGGTCGGGAAGTCGGGCGAGGAACGCACGGTAACCGCGATCCCGACCTTGGCCAGCGCCGCCTTGACATATTCGGCGACGGCGCGCTGCTGTTCCTCGACATCGGGCATGTAGTCGATGCGCAGTTCCAGCGGTTTGCCGCCCTCGCCATAGCCCGCCTCGGCCAGCAGCGCCTTGGACGTGTCCAGGTCGAAGTCGTAGCGCGCGACGTCCTCGGTATGGAAGGGGCTGCCCTGCGCGACCGGCTCGATCGAGGGCTTGGACAGGCCCGAATGCAGCGCCTTGGTGACGAAGTCGCGGTCGATGGCATGGGCGATGGCCCGGCGCACCCGCACGTCCGACAGCGCCGGATGCTTGGTGTTGAAGGCCAGCCAGTTCAGCGGGCCGATGCCGGCATAGCCCTTGTCGGTCACGGTCAGGTTGCCGGATTTCTCCAGCCGCCGGATCAGGCGGGTGCCGTCGAGCAGCGGGAACATCTGCGCCTCGCCCGATTCCAGCGCCAGCACGCCCGAGTTGGCGTCCTGGTATTGCCGGATCACGATGCGGTCCAGATAGGGCTTCCCTTCCAGGAAGAAGCCGTCATAGCGTTCCAGGATGATGTGCTGGCCGGGCTCAAATGCGACCACCTTGAAGGGGCCCGAGCCGACCGGCAGGTTGTTCTTGGGGTTCGACTTGATGTCCTGGCCGTCGTCGAAGACGTGCTTGGGCAGGATCGGCGTCAGCGAGGCGGACAGCACCAGCAGGATCGCCGGATGCGGCTGCTTCATGCGGATCACCACGGTCTGCGGATCGGGCGCCTCGAAGGCCTCGACCGGCGCGAGCATGCTCGAGAATGGGTGGTTGTCCTTGACCACGCCCAGCGACCAGATCACGTCCTCGGCGGTGATGGGCGAGCCGTCGTGGAAGGTCGCGCCCTGGCGCAGCTTCAGGGTCAGCACCTTGCTGTCCTCGCTGAATTCCCAGCTTTCGGCCAGGTAGGGCTGCGGGGTGAAATCCTCGCCATAGCGCAGCAGCGTGGCGAAGATCTGCGCCGCCGGCACGGCGGTCGCGACGCCCGACTGCACGGCCGAGTTCAGGTGGCGCGGCTTGTGCACCGAGGCCAGCACCAGCGTCCCGCCCTTTTGCGCCTCCTGGGCGGAAAGCGCGGGGGCGGTGGCAAGCGCGGTCAGCGCCACGGCACCGGCCAGCAGGAAACGACGCGAGAAGGCGGGGGCAAGGGTCATCTGGTTCTCCGTGTTGGGCGCGCGCCGAATTCTGTGTTGACGCTGCGTCCTTATGGATCGGTCATTGGCAGGCTTTGCGGCAAATGCATTTTTGCGCCCGAATTCCTCAGAAATCCTGTGGAAGATAGGGACGCACGAAGGCGCGGTCGAATTCGCCGCGCATCGCCTGCATCTCGCAAGTGGCGATGATCGCTTCGCAAACCGGGGTCAGCTGCACGTCGCGCCGGGTCAGCACCCCGGCGCGCGGCGCGTCGTGTTCGCCGGCCAGCGGCAAGCGCACCAAGTCGCCGCGGGCATAGGTCTGCTTGCTCATCGGGCGGATGTTGAAGATGCCATAGCACATGCCGGCCGCGATCAGCGCCCGCATCATGTCGGTCGAGCGCGCCGAATAGGCCACGTTCGGCTTGAGGCCCCGCGTGGCGAACAGGTCCATCAGGTAGCGCCGCGACAGGTCCAGGTCCAGCACCACCAGCGGCTCGGGTGCCAATTGCTCCAGCGTGACGAAGCGGCCGCTGGCCAGCGGATGCGTCGCCGGCAACGCGGCATGGGGGTGGCCGACGAAAAGCGGCAGGAAGCGATAGGCCAGCTCGTTGATCAGCCCGTAGCAGAAGGCGAAATCGGCGTCGCCGGTATCGACGGCGCGCACCACCTCCTCCCAGTTGCCCTCGACCACCTCGATCATCAGGTTGGGATAGCGTTCGCGCACCTCGCACAGGATCGTCGGCAGCAGGATCGGCGCCAGCGGCGTGAAGCAGGCGATGCGGGCGGTGCCGTCGATGCGCTGCTCCAGGTCGGCGATCTTGCCGTCGAAGCGCGCCTGCGCCACCAGCAGCAGCCGGATCTCGTCGATGATCTTGCGCCCGAAGCTGGTCGCCCCGATCCCGCGCGATGGCACGCGGGCAAAGACCGGCTGGCCCAGCTGCGCCTCGATATGGTCGATGGCGGCGGCGATGGAGGAGGGCGAGACCGCCAGCGCCTCGGCGGCGGCGGTGATCGACTGGTGCCGTTCGGCCGCCTCGATATAGCGCAGGTGCTTCAGGGTGTAATGCATCCGACCCTCAGGAAAATAGCGGAAATCCCGCGCAATTATGCATTTCACGCAGGATGTTTGTCACGGCTAATCTGCCCGCAACGCCGGATCCGACGGAGAAATTGCATGATCCCGACCGTTTTTTCAGCACGCCGCATCATCACCATGGACCCGTCGCGGCCCGAGGCGACGCATGTGATGGTGTCCCATGACGGGCGCATCCTTGCCGTCGGCGGCCCCGAGGACATGCAGGACCGGGGCGAGCTGCACCATGACGACCGATTCGCCGACAAGGTGCTGATGCCCGGTTTCGTCGAGGGTCATGCCCATATGATGGAGGGCTCGGTCTGGCGCTTCACCTATCTGGGGCATTACGACCGCGTGGCCCCGGACGGGCGGCGGTGGCAGGGCATCACCAGCACCAACGCGCTGGTCCAGCGCCTGCGCGATCGCGCCGCGGAACTGGGCGACGGGCCCGTCGTCGGCTGGGGCTTCGATCCGCTTTTCGTGCCGGGCGACCGGCTGTCGCGGCTGGACCTCGACCGGGTCTCGACCACGCGGCCGGTGGTGGTGCTGCATTCCAACATGCACCTGCTGACCGCCAACAGCGTGGCGCTGGACCTGGCCGGCTATGACGAGAACACCGACGTGCCCGGCGTCATCCACACCGAGGACGGCGAATTGCACGGCGAGCTGCACGAGATGGGCGCCATGTTCCCGGTCATGCGCCGGGTCGGCGCCAGCTTCCGCGCCATGGGCGGCGATCCCGAGGCGATCTGGAACTTCGCGCGCTCGGCCTGCCGGGCGGGGGTCACCACCTCGACCGACCTGCTGAACGAGCTGGGCGACGAGGTGCTGGCCGACCTGTTCGCCACCACGGCCGACGCCGGCTATCCCTTGCGGCTGGTGCCGATGCTTTCGGCGCTGGCGCTGCCGCCCGAGGCGGTGGCCGCGCGGGCGAAGGAACTGCGGGCGCAATCGACCGACCGGGTGCGGCTGGGCGGGGTCAAGATCGTCACCGACGGCTCGATCCAGGGCTTTACCGCGCAGCTGCTGGCGCCGGGCTATCACCGCGGCACCGACAACGGCATCTGGAATATCGCCCCCGAAGCGCTGAACGTCCTGGTGGACGACCTGAACCGCCAGGGCATCCAGATGCATATCCATGTCAACGGTGACGGCGCCAGCCTGGCCGCCATCGAGGCGCTGGAAGCGGCGCTGGCCGGGCATTTCCGCCCCGACCACCGCCATGTGCTGCAACATTGCCAGATGGCCGACCGGGCGCAACTGCGCCGCATCGCCGCGTTGCAATGCTGCGTGAACCTGTTCGCCAACCACCTGTATTATTTCGGCGACAAGCATTACGAGATCACCATCGGCCCCGAGCGCGCCTGCCGCATGAACCCCTGCGCCAGCGCGCTGGAGATGGGCATTCCGCTGGCGATCCACTCCGACGCGCCGATCACGCCGCTGGCGCCGCTGGTCACCGCCTGGTGCGCGGTCAACCGGCTGACCGACAGCGGCCGGCAGCTGGGCACCTCGGAACGCATCCCGCTGGACGCGGCGCTTTACGCCATCACCCTGGGCGCCGCCCATACGCTGAAACTGGACGCCGAGCTCGGCTCGGTCGAGGTCGGCAAGCGCGCCGATTTCGCCGTGCTCGAGGACGATCCGCATGCCCTCGGCCCCGAGCACCTGCGCGAGGTCCGGGTCTGGGGAACCGTCTTCGGCGGCACCCCGGTCGCGGCCGGGTCGTTCTGACCATGGCCGCGGCGCTGCCCGTCAACCTGCTTTGCGGCTATCTGGGCGCGGGCAAGACCACGCTGCTGAACCGGCTGCTGGACCGGCAGGGCGAGCGCATCCTGGTCATGGTCAACGATTTCGGCGACATTGCGGTCGATGCGGCGCTGATCGCCGGCCGCTCGGCCGACACGATCCAGCTCAGCAACGGCTGCATCTGCTGCTCGATGGGCGGCGGGCTGTTCGACGCCTTCGAGCGGGCGCTGAGCCTGCGCGACCGGGTGGACCGGCTGGTGATCGAGGCCAGCGGCGTCGCCGAGCCGCGTCGGCTGGCCAGCTTCGCCCTGGCCGAGCCCGAGCTGGACTGCCGGGCGGTGGTGGCGGTGGCCGATCCGCAAAGCCTGGCCGAGCGGCTGACCGACCCCCGCATCGGCAGGGTTGCGGAAAGCCAGATCCGCGGCGCCGATGCCGTGTTCCTGTCGCGCGCTGACATCGCCGGCCGCGCGGCGCTGCGCCGTGCGGCGCGGCTCGTCGCCCGGCTCAACCCGCTGGCCAGCCAGCATCTGGCGCCGGACGGCGGCTTCACGCAGGCATTGGCGGCGCCCCATGACGGCCGCAGCCTTGCGGCCCTGGCCCCAAACCCCGACCATGGCCGGCTGTTCGCCAGCCGCACGATCGGCCTTGTCCCGCCCCCGGATCGCCAGCAACTCGTCGCGATCATCGACCGGCATCGGCGGGCGGTCCACCGGCTCAAGGGCTATGTCCTGCTGCCCGGCTCGGACGGTCCGCAGCTGCTGCAGCTGGCCGGGGGAGTCTTGTCGCTGGACCCGGCCGCGCCGTCCGAAGGCATGGTCGCGAACCGGCTGGTCGCCATCTCGCCGGACGCGGATGCGCTGGCGCAACTGGCCGCCGATCTCGCGCCGGCACCGTCCTGCGCGGCCCGGCCTGGTTGATCGCGGCCGGCAGTCAGGTCAGGCCCGCCTTGCGCAGCCCCTCGACGTAAAGCTCCAGGTCATCGGCATGTTTCAGCGGCGGCACCTTGCGCCAATGCGCGATGGTGAAGTTCGGATGCACCTGCATCACCGCGCGGGCATGGCGGCGCGCCTCGTCCATCTGGCCCAGCAGCGCGTGGCTGGCCGCCAGCAGCCGGTGCGCCTCGGACTGGTCGCGCATCTTGTAGAGCGTCTCGATGGTCCTGGCATAGTCGCCATGGTGGAAATAGGCATCGCCCAGGAACCACAGATAGGCGTCCGGGTAATAGGGGTTCAGCCGCATCGCCCGTTCCAGCAGTTTCACCGCGCGGTCGCCCTGCCGGACATAGGCCAGGCAGTCGCCGGTATAGGCCAGCAGGTCGGCGTCGTTGGGGTTCAGGTCCAGCGCATGCTCATAGGCGGCCAGCGCCTCGTCATGCTGCTTCTTGTAGAGATGCGCCAGGCCCATCTCGGAAAAGCCGCGCGAATCGAGGCTGTCGCATTGCACTGCCCGCTTGGCCAGGACCAGCGCCTGGTTCAGCGCCGCATCCGGGTCGCTGGTCCAGTTGTAGCGCCATTCGACGTTGAAGGTGCGCGACATCGCCGCATAGCTGCGGCCATAGCTGGGGTCGAGATCACGCGCCTCTTCGAACAGGCGCCGGGCGTGCAGGTTGGCATCGGGCAGGAAGCGCAGGCCCATGTCCTGTCCGCGCAGCACCAGCCCATAGGCGTAAAGCGCCGGATGCGCCTGTTCGGCCAGCCGGCGCCGCTCGGCGGTGTCGAGCTGGATCGCCACCCGCGCCGCGGTCATCGCGGTCACGTCGTCCTGGAAGTCGAAGATGTCCTGCATCACGCCGTCATAGCGTTCGGACCAGATGACGTTCTCGGATTCCGCCTCGGCCAGATCGACGGTGATGCGCAGCCGGTTGCCGGCCCGGCGGAACCCGCCGGTCAGCAGATAGCGCACGCCCAGCCGGCGGCCGATCTCGCGCAGCGAGGTGGTCTGCGCCGCGGCCAGGACCGAGGAATGCCGCGCGATCACCATCAGCTGCCGGAACCGGCTGAGATTGGTGATCAGGTCGGCGACGATGCCCTGGCACAGATGCCGGTCGCGGGGATCGGCCGAGAGATTCTCCATCGGCAGGATCGCCAGCGAGGCGTCGGGCTGGCTGGGATCGGTGCGCCGCAGCAGGTCGCGGGGCAGGGGGGTCGCGGGTGCGGCGGCGGGGGCCGGAGGCAGCACGGCATAGACCTCGACCGGGGCCGAGATGTTCTTCAGCCGCCGCCGCCCCAGCGAGCGCAGCGCCAGTTCGGCATTGTCGCGCACCATGCGGTAGACCGTCTCGGTGACGCAGATGCCGCCGGGATCGGCGAAGCTCTGGATCCGCGCCGCCAGGTTGACGCTGTGGCCATAGACCCCGTCCCGGCCCTCGAATGTCTCGCCCAGCGAGATGCCGACGCGCCAGGCGATCGGCTCGCGCGCCTCGGCCCAGGCGGATTCGCAGGACAGTTCGCGCTGCATCTCGATGGCGAAATGCAGCGCCTGGTGGACGTCCTCGAACACGGCGACCAGCCCGTCCCCGGCGGTATTGACCACGGTGCCGCCGTAATCGCCGACCAGATTGCGGATCAGCGCCAGCGAGCGCGTCAGCCGCAGGATGGTTCCCGCCTCGTCCTGCTCGATCAGCCGGGTATAGCCGTGGATATCGGCATAAAGCACCGCCTGAAGCCGGGGGCCGGTCAAACCGGGCTGTTCGGTCATGGCTTGTCCAAGGCTCCTTTCGATGGCACCGAGAAAGGCGCAGGCGCCCGGCCTGTCAAGCCCGGATCGCGCCGCCGCGTCAAGTCAAGCGGCCCCGTGACAGCCGCCGGCACGGGTCTATAATGCCGCCATGACCTATGACCGGCACCCTATTCCGCAATTCGGCCTGCGTCCGGCGCATCCCGAGGAGTTTCCCTTTGCCGAGGCGATCCATATCGACGCGATGCGGCCCCTGATGCAGCAGCTGGACGCCTGGGACGAGCCGATGCGCCGGGCGGCGATCCGGCGCTCGTTCAAGGCGGCGGATTCCCGCATCATCACCCTCGAGGGCAGGGACATCGGCTGGATGCAGGTCACCGAGCGCGATGCCGACTACAACCTGGCGCAGCTGCAACTGCTGCCGGACTACTGCGGCCGGGGCATCGGCTCGCGCATCCTGCGCGACCTGCTGCACCGGGCCGCGGCCGAGGGCAGGACCGTCTCGCTGTCGGTGGTGCGGACCAACCGCGCCATCGGGCTTTACCTGCGGCTGGGCTTTCGCATGATCGACCCAGACGCGACGCCGATCCTGGACATGGTCTGGACGCCCGAAGGATTGCGGCGCTGACGCCCGAGGCCGCGACCAAGGCCTATCGCCGCGGCTGCCACCGCGGCGTCGCCCCTGCGCAGACCGTGGCGCGGGTCCGGCCGCTGATGGCGCGGATGGGCATCACCCGCATCGCCGACGTGACCGGGCTGGACCGGATTGGCGTGCCGGTGGTGATGGTCTGCCGGCCGAACGCCCGCTCGCTGGCGGTGTCGCAGGGCAAGGGGCTGGACCTGGATGCCGCCACCGCCTCGGGCCTGATGGAGGCGGCCGAGCTTTACCACGCCGAGCACATCGAGGCGCCGCTGAAGCTGGGCAGCCTGAACGAGCTCGCGCATTCTCATGCCATGATCGACGTGGACCGGCTGGCCCGGATCTCGGACCGCTTCCACCGCGACCTGCCGATGCTGTGGATCGAGGGGCGGGACCTGCTTTCGGGGCGGTCGCGCTGGCTGCCCTTCGAATGCGTGCGGGCGAACTTCACCCTGCCGCCGCCGCCCGGCAGCGGCTGCTTTCCCTGCGGCAGCAACGGCCTTGCCTCGGGCAATACCATGGCCGAGGCGACCTGTCACGCCCTCTGCGAACTGGTCGAGCGCGACGCCACCACGCTGTGGCACCTGCTGCCGCCCGAGCGCCGGGCCGCGACCGGGCTGGACCTCGCCAGCGTCGACGACCCCGCCTGCCGCGCCGTGCTGGACCGAATGCGGGGGGCGGGCTTCGACGTGCATGTCTGGCAGCTGGCCGGCGACATGGCGGTGCCGGCCTTCTACTGCCTGCTCTCGGACCGGCGCGAGCCCGGATCGCATCACGGCATCGGCGCCGGCGCGCATCCCGCGCGCGCCATCGCGCTGCTGCGCGCCCTGACCGAGGCGGCGCAGGTGCGCTGCACCTATATCTCGGGGGCGCGGGACGATCTGCGCCCGGAGGACTTCAGCCCGCATGAACTGTCCCGCAAGGCGCGGCGGGCCGCCGAGATGCGCGCCAACCACCGGCCGGCGACGGATTTCGCGGCGGTGGAGGAGTTCCTCTCGCTGGATTTCGCCGAAGACCTGGACTGGCTGCTGTCGCGCCTGCGCGCGGTCGGCATCGACGAGGCGGTGGCCGTGGACCTGCGCAAGCCGGGGCTGGACCTGCCGGTCGTCCGCCTGGTGGTGCCGGGGCTGGAGGCGCCCCACGACCATCCCGGCTGGCGGCCCGGCCCCCGCGCCGCCGGGCAGGCCGCGCCATGAGCGTGATCGTCTTTTCCGGCCCCTCGCTCAGCGCGCGCGACCGTGCCGCCTTTCCGCAGATCCGCTTCCTGCCGCCCGCGCAGCAGGGCGACCTTTACCGCGCCGCGCGGGGGCGGCCGGTGGCGATCGGCCTGATCGACGGCCGTTTCGACGGCGTGCCCGCGGTCTGGCACAAGGAGGTGCTCTGGGCGATCTCGCAGCGCATCGCCGTTTTCGGCGCCGCCAGCATGGGCGCCCTGCGCGCCGCCGAGCTTGCCCCCTTCGGCATGCGCGGCGTCGGACGGATCTTCCGGGATTTCCGCGACGGCCTGCTGACCGACGACGACGAGGTGGCGCTGCTGCACGGGCCGGCCGAGACCGGCCATGCCGCGCTGAGCGAGCCGATGGTCAATATCCGCGCCACCGTCGCCGCGGCGCGGGCGGCGGGCATCGTCGACGATGCGGGTGCCGCGCATCTGCTCGCCACCGCCAAGGCGCAGTTCTATCAGCAACGCGACTGGCCCGGCGTCCTGGCGGCCGCGGCCCGGCTGTCCCCCGCCATGCGTGACCGCCTTGCGTCCTGGCTGCCGGGCGGCCGCATCGACCAGAAACGCGCCGACGCGCTGGAGTTGTTGCACGAGATCCAGGCGCATGCCGCGCGCGGCGAGCTGGCCCCGGCACCGGATTTCGCCTTCGAATGGACCGAGGCCTGGGCCAATGCGCCCTGGCTCGCGGCGCATGAGCAGGGCGCCGGGGCGACGGATGCGCTGCTGCTCGATGCGCTGCGCCTGCGGGGCGAGCCCTATCTGGAGTTGCGCCGCGCCGCCCTGCTGCAGCACCTCGCCGCCGAGACTGCCGCGCGCGCGCAGCGCGGGCCGGATCCGGCGCGCATCGCCCAGGCCGCGCTGGAGTTTCGCCTGCCGCGCGGCTTGCTGCGCGGCCAGGACATCGAGCGCTGGGCGGTCGAAAACGGCCTGGACCGCGCAGGGTTCGACCGGCTGATGGCCCGGCTGGCGACGGTCGAGGCGATGGCGCAGGACCGCGACGCGGCGCTGGGGCCGGCGATCCTGGACCAGCTTCGGCTGGACGGCGGCTATGCCGCCCTGCGCGAGCGTATCGCCGGCTGCGCCGATCCCGATCCGCCGCCGCTGCCCGTGCTGCTGGCCTGGTATTTCCGCACCCGCCTTGGCCGCGACCTGCCGGAGGACCTGGAGGACCATGCCCGCAGCCTCGGTTTCCGTGATCTCGGGCATTTCCATGCCGCGCTGGCGCGGGACCATGCGCTGTGGCTGCAAGACGGGCAGCCGCCGGCTGACGATGCGGGTGCCGGGCGACAAACCCATCGACAGCGGCCGCCCGGCACCGTAACCTGAAGCTCCGGGCCCGCAGGCCTTGCCCTGCGCGGCGGCGGAAAAAATCCCTTCCTGGCGGAGGTTCCGATGCCCGAGACCTTGCTGAGCCCCTCGAACCTGCTGCTCTTCGGTCGCGTGGTCGAGGATTTGCAGATCCGCCCGCCCTCGGCGCAGGGCAAGCACGACGATCCGCGGCACGGACCGTTCCCCCAGCCCCGCGGCGGCACGCCCGGCCAGCTGGAACGGCAATTGCAGGCCGAGGACGCGAATTTCGCCCGCATTTACGGCTTTGCCTTCGAGGGGCTGTATCACGTCCTGCCGCGCCCGGCGCTGTTTCTGGTGCACGGGCCGGGGCTGGATGCCGGCGAGGCGATGTCGCAGCTGCGCCTGCCGCAGGCCGCCCCGACCGACAAGACCGAGCGCACTGGCGGCGGGCGCGGGCTTCCCCAGCCCGACGACCTGATGGTCTGGTCCTATGACAAGGCCGATTACACCATCCGCCTGGACGTGCATTCGGGCATGTTCGAGCAATTGCTGCTGGACCCGCGCGGTGGGCCGGATCGCGGGATGAGCGTCCACGGCATGAGCGTGCAGGGCATGAGCGCCCGCAGCGACGGCAAGGAGGACTAGCCACGCCCACGGCCGCCGCCCTTTTCCGCGGCGGCTGGACAATCCGGGGGAATGCGGGTCAGGATCGGCATGATCCTGACCCTTCTCTCAGAGATACGTTAAAACAGGGAAATGGTTAAATACTCTGAAATTTCTGCAAAGGGCGCATCAGGCCCGGACCATTGCCCCGACTTCCCCGCCGGTGCGGCCCCCGATCCGGGCGGCGGGACAGGCCGCCGGGCTGTCCGGAACCAGGGCCGGCGGATCGGCCAGCACCCTTGCCGCCGCCTGCCACAGCGGCGCTTCGGCGGCGATCAGCTGCCGCGCGGCAGCCTTGCCCTGCGGGCGCTGGGCGGATCGGGCCAGGACCCGGTAATCGGCGACAAGCCCGCCCAGCAGCCGCTCCAGATCCTGCATGGCCTGTTCCAGCCGCTGGGTCACGCGGGACTGGCTGGCGGTCTGGGTCGCAACGGACAGGGCCATGGCAATCTGCGGCGCAGCTTCGCGCAGCGGCCGGTATTCCTCGGACAGTCCGGCAAGCAGCCCGACCAGGTGCTGCAGGCGGCCGGCCGTCGGGCCAAGCTGGCGGGCGATCTCGTCACGCGACAGCAGGGTCGCGGCCGCCTGGCTTTCCAGCCGGACCAGCACCTGCGCCAGGTCCTGGCGCTCTGTCACCGCCATGCCGTCGCCGCGCTCGACGAACGCCTCGATCGCCGCGGCAAGCGCGAAGGCGGCCGGTTCGATCCGGGCGCAGGCGCGGATCATCGGGCCGTCGGCGCCTTCCAGGCGCTGCAATTCGACCGCCAGCGCGCCCCAGAGCCGCTGCTCGCTCATCCGGATCACCCCCGCCCTGTTGTGCGGCGAACGGCTGCGGCCGCGCAGTGATGCGCGCGCGTGATCCAGATTGGCGGCGACGCCGTTCAAAAGCGGCGCGGGATCGGCCCGCGGCGCCTCGGCCAGCGTGGCGGCCAGATCGGCCGCGTCCTCGACATGGGTCATCACCGACTGGACGCGCGGCAGCAATTGCTCGAGGCAATAATGCGACATCGCGCGCAGGCTGGCCTGACCATCGACAGCCGCGTGGGCCATGACCCCGGCCCCGCCGGCGAGGATCTGCGGCAGATCGCCCTGAAAACGGGCGCGCACCTGCACATGCAGGGCAGCCATGGTCAATTGACGCAGCAGGCCGGTGATCGCAGCCAACGGGTCCTTGGCAAAACATGGTGCGGAATGTCCGGTCGACATGAAACACGCCCTCTGGTTGCTGGATTTGGCCCCGATCCTGGCACAACCGCCGCCGCGGTTCTGTGCGCGGGCGCACAAAGCCTGGCCTTCTTGGGTAAAAGATTGAAGAGTAAGGGGAAAGCATGAAGCGGATTCTGGATTTGGCCGAGCTGCCGTGGTTCGTCGGACTGCCGGGCGAGGTTCTGGCCGGAATCGAGGCCGGTTCGCGCCGCCGCCATGTCGCCCGTGGCCAGCTGATCCTCGAACGGGGCGACCCCGGAAATTCCGTGCTTTTCGTCCTGTCGGGGCGCGTCCTGGCCGTGCAATGGACGCCGAGCGGGCGCGAGATCGTCTATAGCGAGATCGCCGCGGGCAGCGCCTTCGGCGAGCTCTCGGTGCTGTCCGGGACACCGCGCTCGCTGTCGCTCTACGCGCGCACGGCCTGCGTGCTGCTGGAGATGCCGGGTCCGCTGCTGACCGGGCTGATGGAGACGCAGCCGCTGGTCCGGCAGGCGGTGATCCAGGGGCTGGTCCGGCGGATCCACGACCTGACCGAGCGGGTGCACGAGCTGACCTCGCTGGATGTCGAGGAGCGGCTGCGTGCCTATCTGCTGCGCGTCTCGCTGGAGGACGGCGGGCTCGAGCCGGGGCACCGGATGCCCGATCCGCCGACCCATGCGGAAATGGCCAATATGATCGGCGCCAATCGCGAGGCGGTCAGCCGCGTGCTGGCCAAGCTCAGCCGCGCGGGCATCATCGAATCCGGGCGGAAATACCTGCGCATCCTGCAGCCCGACGCCCTGATCCTGGACGAGATGGGCAAGGACGGTTGACCCGCGGCAGCAGCGCGGACCGGAACCCGCTCCCTTCGAGGTGACCACCGCGTCGGCGCAAATGGATGCCCCATCATCAACCAATCCGCGCCGCCGCCCGAAGAGCTGCTGGCGCTGAACATCTATGTCCAGCAGGGCGACGATGCCGCGGCCCAGGCCGAGCTGCGCCGGCTGCGGCTGAAATATCCGCAATGGGTGCCCCCGGTCGAGCCCGGCAAGCTGGTGGCCGAGCCGGTGCCGCAGGCCGAGATCGACCAGTTCTATCGCCAGATCGCGGCGGGCCAGGCCGACGAGGCGCGCGAGACCCTGGCTCGCGCCCGGCGCGACAATCCCGGCTGGACCCCGCCGCCCGACATGGTCGCGCAGCTGGAGACGGCCGAGGGGCAGCGCGCGCTGGACAGCGCCCTGACCGGCGGCGATGTCGCGGCGGCGCGCAGCGTGGCGGCGCGGACGCCGGGGCTGTTGCGCTGCGACCGCATCAACAACGCTTGGCGCATCGCCGAGGGCCAGGCTGCGCAGCATGGCCGCCCAGGTCTCGAGCCGCTTCCCGGCCGAGGCGGGGCGCTTCGATGCCGTGCTGCAACGGCTGCTGGCCGCGCGCGCGGCGCGGCGAAAGCCCGGCGCAATGCGCGGTCCGCACCGCCGGGGCGCGGACCGCCGGCACGGTGCTGGAGCGGGCCTGGTGCGTCTACAACCTGGACCGGACCATGGACGCCATGGCCGACTTCAAGGCGGCGCTGACGGGGCGGCTGAACGCCCAGCAGCGCCGCGATGCGCAATACGGCCTGGCGCTGTCCTATCTGAAGCTGGGGATGAGCGAGCCGGCCTCGCAGATCGCCGCCACCGCCGATTTCGACCGCCGCCAGCGCGTCGACGTCGAGCGCCAGATCCTGGACCAGCGCGGCGTCGCCGCCTACAAGGCCCGCCGCTTTCGCGATGCCATCCGCTATTTCGACGCGATCGAGCAGGTCACCGGCTCGCTGCGCCGCAATCTGGGCATCCTGCGCGCCTATGCCTATCTGAACGCCGGCAACCAGCCCCGCGCCCTGGCCGAGTTCCGCCGCCTGAACAGCGAGCTTTCCACCGCCGAGACCCGGCGCGGCCTGCGGGCGGCGGCGGGGAACTGACCCCGCGCGCCGCCGGCGCCCTGTTGTTTTCCTCGTATCCCGGTTTCGCATGCATTTCCCGGCCCGGGCCCGTCCGGCCTGCCGGGTCCACGGACGGAGAAGACATCGTGAACCGGCGGCGCCCAAGCCTGTCCCTCAGCCTGCAATTCGCCCTGGTGATGCTGTGCTTCGTGCTGATCGTGGGCACGATCAGCGCCTTCGGCTATGGCGCCGTCCGCACCCTGACCTCGGCCCAGGACCGGGTGCGCGACGTGGCCATCGGCCTGACCGCCATCGAGACGACCGAGCGCGCCATGCTGGCGCGCGAGATCGCGCTGGTCCAGGCCCTGATCGTCCGCACGCCGGAGGGGCGCGCCAGCTTCGACAAGGCCAACCGCGACGCGGACCGGGCGCTGCAGACGCTGCTGTCGCTGCCGGCGCCCAATGCCCAGGCGCTGACCGACGTCATCGCCGTGCAGACCGCCAGCACGCAATGGCTGAACCGGCAGGCGCTGCCGCTGCTGGCGCGCGCCGCGGAAAAGGGCGTCAGGCCGGGGACGCTGCTGGCCGGCTATCTGGCGCAGTCGCCGCTGGGCGGCAGTACGCAGATCGCCGCCGAGTCGATTTCGCGGCTCAAGAGCCTGGTCGAGGACATGCTCCGGCAGGCCCGGCTGGACCGCGACCAGGCGTTGCGGCGGATGCACAACATGGGCGCCGTCGCCGCGCTGGTCGTGGTGGTGGCGGCGCTGGCGGCCTTCGTGATCCTGCACCGGCGCATCAGCCATCCCTTGCGCCAGCTGGCCATGGCGATGGGGCGGCTGGCGCAGGACGATCGCGATGTGCCGATCCCCTTCCAGGACCGCCAGGACGAGATCGGCGCCATGGGCCGCTCGCTGCTGATCTTTCGCAACCTCGCCGCGGCGCGCGCCGAGGACCTGGAGATCCGGGGCGCGCTGACCCGGCTCTCGGCCGCCGTGCAGGCCCAGGACGACCTGCGCGGCTTTGCCCAGGCGGCGCTCAGCGCGCTGGCGCGCGAGCTTGGCGCCGAGGTGGCGGTGTTCTTTTCCTATGACGCGGCGCGCGACAAGCTGTGGCGCTTTGCCACCTATGGCTATCGCGCCGAGGCGGGCACGCCCAACGCCTATGCCATGGGCGAGGGACTGATCGGCCAGGTCGCGCGCGACCGCCGGGTGCGCATCCTCTCGGGCCTGCCGGACGATTACGTCAAGGTGCATTCCGGCACCGGCGAGGGCCGCCCGCAGCTGGTGCTGCTGACCCCGGTGCTGCTGCGCGACCGGCTGATCGGGGTGATGGAATTCGCAGCGTTGCAGCCCCTTGCCAGCATCTATGGCCGCATCCTGCAAGAGGCCATCGAGATCGTGGCGCGGCCGCTGGAAAATCTGGAGCGCGCACTGGAGACCAGGGAGCTGCTGACTCAGAGCCTGCGCCAGACCGAGGAGCTGCAAGCCGCCGAGGAGGAGCTTCTGGCGCAGCAGGAGGAATTGCAGGCCACCAACGCCGAGCTGGCCTGCCGCACCAACCAGCTGGAAGAGACCCAGAAGGAGGCGCTGGCCCGGGCCGAGGAGCTGGAGCGCACCAGCCAGTTCAAGTCGCGCTTCCTGACCAATATGTCCCACGAACTGCGCACGCCGCTGAACAGCATGCTGATCCTGGCCCAGGATCTGGCCGCGAATGCCGGGAAAAACCTGCAAGCCGACCAGATCGAGGCGGCGGAGGTCATCCATGCCAGCGGCATCAGCCTGCTGCGGCTGATCAACGAGATCCTGGACCTGTCCAAGATCGAGGCCGGCAAGATCGAGGTCCATCGCGAGCCCATGGCCTCGCGCCAGCTGGTCCAGACGCTGGAGCACGGCTTCCGCCCGCTGGCCGCGCAGAAGGGCGTGGATTTCACCATCACCTGCGCCGAAGGCCTGCCCGAGATCCTGCACACCGATGCCGGGCGGCTGGAGCAGATCGCCAACAACCTGATCGGCAATGCGCTGAAATTCACCCGCGCCGGCCAGGTCCGGGTGCGGCTGGCGCCCGAGGATGGCGGCCGCAGCCTGTCGATGGTCGTCTCGGACACCGGCATCGGCATTCCGGCCGAGAAGCTCGAGGCGATCTTCCAGCCCTTCGAGCAGGTCGATGGCAGCACGCATCGCCAGTTCGGCGGCACCGGGCTGGGGCTTGCGATCTCGCGCCAGCTGGCGATGCTTCTGGGCGGCGATCTGGCGGTGGAAAGCACGTTGGGCCAGGGCTCGGTCTTCCGGCTGACGATCCCGGTCGCGGCCGAGGCCGGCATGCCCGCCGAGGCTGTGCGGCCGCTGCCGCCGGCTCCGGCTCCGGTTCCGCGGCAAGGGCGCGGCCGGCGGGTGCTGGTGGTCGAGGATGACGAGGGCACGCAAAAGGCGCTGCTGCAGCTGATGGCGCGCGCGGCGATCGAGGCGCGCTCGGCCCTCACCGCCGAAGAGGCGCTGGCGCTGTGCCGGAGCCGGGATTTCGACTGCGTGATCCTGGACATCGGCCTGCCGGGCCTTTCCGGCTTCGACCTGCTCGAGCGGCTGGCGCAGACGGGCCGTGCCGTGCCGGTCGTGATCTATTCCGCCCGCGACATCCAGCCCGTCGAGATCCTGCGCCTGCGGGCCCATACCGACAGCATCGACTGGCTGTCCAGCGATCCGCGGCGCATCGACTATGTCGTCGATCAGCTCTGCGTCCCGGTCAGCCAGCTGTTCCGCGAGCCCGGCACGCTGGGCGAGCTGCGCCGGCTGGTCTTTCCCGCGCTGAGCAGCTTTCCGGCCATCACCGTCTGGCATGCCGGCTGCGCGGCCGGGCAAGAGGCCTATTCCATGGCGATCCTGCTGGACGAGGCCGGGCTTCTGCCCCGCAGCCGCATCTTCGCCAGCGACATTTCGGCCGGGGCCTTGGCGCAGGCGGCACGCGGATTGGTGCCGGCCGCCCAGCTCGGCGGGGCCGCGCCGCGCTATCGGGCCAGCGTTCACCTATACCAGCGAGCAGAGTTTCGGTGGCACGGCTGGAGAGCTGCGCTGGCTGCGTACGGCCGTGGCCGATCTGGCGATCGTCATCGGCAAGTCCATCGACCTGACGGGTTCCGATTTTCTGCTGTAGATTTCCGCAGTTGGTGGAACCGGCCGTTCGAGTCGTCGTCGGTCGAAAGGCTTCATCCTTCGCACCTCCATGACCGGCCCTGCGCTATTGGCTCAGCCCGGCCTTTTCGGCCCAGCGAAAATCCGCCCGGTAAAGCTGGAGCAGGCTCTCGCGCGCATTCGCGCCGAGATCGCCGGGCGCCAGCTTGGGACCGCCGCGCTGTTCATGGGGCAGGTGCAGGGTGCGGCCGGTCCGCGCCTCCATGTCGCGCACAAGCTGCGGCAGCTCGGACATGAGATAGATCCGCTGGAAATAGCCCGGTTCGCGCCCCAGGAAACTGACCTGTGGCGCGACATGATGCCGGATCGAGGGCGAGAATTCGCGATAGAGCTCGATCCGTTCGACGAAAGTATCCAGATCCGGATCGGGCAGGGCCCCCGCCGCCTGCGCCTGCTGCGAAAGCATTCCCGACGACAGCTCCCTGAAATGCAGCACGCGGTTCGAATAGCAGGACAGGAAGCGGGCGATCGGATCGCGATAGACCGCGAACCGCCAGAAGTCCTGCAATTGCCCGGTGTTCTGGCGGTTGAAGGGCTGGGTGCCATAGAAGTTGTGGATATGGAACATCTGCCCATGCCGCTGCATCGGCTTGAAGGGCACGCCGTTCTCGATCTCGAAGAACATCGTCTTGATCGAGGTGCAGGCGGCTTTCGGCACCGGGAAATAGGCGATGCGTTGCTTAGGCAGGATCAGGGCCATCGTGGTATCCTTTGCCCCCGGCAGGCGTGCCGGGGGCGAGGTTGGGGGTCAGGCGACCTGCTGCTCGGCGTCCGCGGCCTCGGCTCCGGCCGCGATCTGCGCCAGATAGGGGGCCGGGGTCAGCCCGGTGCCGCGCAGGAAGTCGATATAGCGCGCGCATTTCTGCGCCCGGAAGCGGTCGTAGGCCGCGCCGTCGAAGGGCAGAAGCTCGCGCAGGCGGGCGCGGGTCAGCGGCTGCTTCAGGTCCTTGGCGCGCAGGAAGGGCACGCCGGTTTCGCGGCACATTTCCTCGGTCCGGGTGTCGATGGTGATGGTGCAGGCCATGCGCTCGGCCTGGATCGCCAGCTGCGCGCCGTGGAAGCGCGGCCCGATCAGCAGGTCGTGGCGGCGCAGCTCGTCCATCCAGGCGGGCACGTCGTAATAGGACCGCGCATAGTTCAGCGCCCAGTCCTTGAACTGCTCGGGCGTGTAATGCGGAACGGTGTGGCGGTGCAGCCGCTCCATCGCATCGGGCTCGATCTCGTCGAAGGCGCCGCGCGACAGCTTGATCATGTTGCCCATCGACTGGACGATGTAGACGCCGGGGAATTGCGGATCCATCATCATGGCGATGAGCTGCTGCTCGATCTCGCGGGTGTCGCGCCAGGCTTCGTGCCCGCCCGCCACGGCGATGCGCCGCGGCAGCGGGTTGCTTTCCCAGTTCGCCTGGATCCGCAGGCCCAGGTCGGGCCGGGGGTTGATGAAATGCGACGGGCAGCCATTCGCGATGGTCTGGGCCCCGGTCAGCTTTTCGATCTGCTCGGACGTATAGGGGCCGCGGGTATAGATGTTCTGGATGCCATGCCGGCGACCGTTCTCGATCAGCACGTCGAGCCAGGCGCGGGTGCCTTCGGTCAGCTCGACATCCGCGCCGAATTCCTTGGCCTGGGCGCCCAGGCCGATGGCGACGATGGGCTTGGTCACTTGCGCCAGGTTCTTCGCCAGGCCACCCAGGTCGGTGTGCTTGCCCAGCTGGTTGGCGCAGGGGATGACGACGCAGTCCACGCTTTCATTCAGCAGCGCGGGCCGGGCGTGCCACGGGAAATATTTCACCTCGGCATCGATCTGGCTGCGGACGGCATGCACGAAGGCAAGGTTGCCGTTGTTATGGCCGACCTTGCGATACAGCGCGTCGAAGTCGGAGTTCGAGTAAAGCCCGCAATTTTCGCTTTCCCAAAGAAGGCCGATTTTCATGATGCATTCCCTTGTAATGGACATCGTCCGATAGAAGATTTGACTTAGCCGGCCTTTTGCAGGCTGCCCTTGGCCGGGCCCGTGCAGGCCCGCAGCCACTCCTGATGGAACCCGGCCAGGTCCAGCGGCGGGGTGATCCGGGCCTTGTGCTCTGCCAGTGCCTGCGCGTCGCCGTGCACCGACAGGATCGCCGCGGCCAGCGCGGTGGCGTCGGCGGTGCGGAACGGGATGCCCCAGCCGGCGGTCTTTTCCGCCATGCCGCCGATGTCCGAGGCGATCATCGGCGTGCCGGCCGCGCGCGCCTCCTGGATCACCACCGGCGAATTTTCCCACCAGACCGAGGGGATGATGATCCAGCCATAGCCGCGCATGATCTGGACGCCGTCCTGCGGGCGATAGCGGCCGCAGAAGCGCACGCATTCTGGCACCTTCAGGTCCGGCCACATGCGGCGGAAACCGGCCTCGTCGAGGCCGTGGATCTCGATCGCCAGCGGCTGGTCGCTGTCATGGCCCTGCGCCTCGATCAGCGCGGCGGCGCGGATCAGCACGTCCAGACCCTTGGTCGGCGTCGCCTGGCCGAAGAAGGCGAAGCGGCCGCTCTTGCGCAGCAGGTCATCCTCGGTCTCGGGCAGCGGGTCCGCGGCATGGTCGAGGCCGTTCTCGATCACCGCGATGCGGCCGGGGGCGATGCCCCAGTCCTCGAACCGGTCGCGCAGGAATTCGCTGGGCGACAGCAGCTGGTCGAAGACCCCCAGCATCTCTTGCATGCGCGCCCGGCGCAGCACGAAATCGGCGGGCGGGCGTTGCAGGCAGGCGGCGCAGGCGACCTCGCTTGCGGCATGGCAGAGCTCGCCCGAGCGTTTCACCATCTGGCCGTGGTTGGCGCAGATCGCGGTCATTTCGTGCAGGGTGCAGAGGAAGCGCGCCTCGGGCAGCGCCGCCCGCAGCCGCCGGATCGTGCCGGCGCCGATGTTCCAGAAATGGTGGAAGTGATAGATGTCGGCGCCGAAGGACAGCAGGAACTCGACCAGCCAGTCCTCGTCCGCGATGCGGGCGTGCTCCATCTGGAAACCGTCCATGCCGCGGCCCTGCAGGCAATAGTCGCGCGGGCCGAAGGCGATGACCTGCTGGCTGCGGCCGAAGAACTTGTCGCTGTCCTCGGGGCCGATGGTCGAGCCGACGAAATGCGCGTCCTCGCCCAGCGAGAGCAGGTGCTGGAACTGGCGATAGGCCGCGACCTCGCCGCCGCCGTAGCGCAGGTTCGGATGGGAATGCGAGACGATGACGATGCGGCTCATGCGGCGGCCTCCATCAGCTTGCGGCTTTCGGCATCGTAGAGATGCAGGTCCAGACCGCCGGGCAGGGTGCGGGCAGAGGGTCCGGCGCGGCCGGCGAAATACGGCATGCCGCCCAGGATCTCGGCACCGGCCAGATCGGCGCGCAGCAGGCGCTCGGCGATGTGGCGCAGCCGGGCTTCCTGGGTCAGGAAGGCCTGGGGCGCGCGGGCCAGCATGGGTTTCAGGCCGGCGGTCGGGCCGCTCAGGGCAAAGGGCAGCAGGTCGCGCTGGAAGCGCGCGGCCGGATCGCCGGCAGCTGCGCCGCCGTCGCGGCCGATGGCGCCGATCGGGTCGAGCAGCGTCAGGTGAAAGGGCATCTGCGCGGTGCCGCGGGCAAAGACGCCGGCGCCGGCATCGATCTGGAACAGGGTCGAGCTGCGGCCGAAGAGCAGCGTCTCGGGCAGGGCGGCCTGCAGGTCCAGCGCCATGCCCGAGCCGGCAAGCCGCAGCCCCTGCGGCAGTTCGCGGGCGGCGCCCTCGATGGCCTCGACCAGGACACTGCCGAGCCGGTCGCGCAGCAGGAACAGCTCGACCGGGCGGCCCAGCCTCTGGCCGGTGCGGCGCAGCACGTCGCGCAGGTCGATGTCGGGCAGGTCATGGTCCAGAAGCAGCAGCACCGGGCCGCTGCGCGGCCAGGGTGCGGCGGCGGCCGGCGGCTGCCAGGCCGGCATCGGCGGCAGCATGGCGGCGCGCAGCCCGGTCTTGTGCGCCGGATCGGGCAGGTCGATCTGGACCTGGCACAGCTCGGCCGCGAAATCGGTCGGCGGCCGCGGCCCGGCCGGAGCCAGCACCCCGGCGGCGTTTTCCTGGCCGGGGATCACGAACAGCACCTGCACCTGGCCGCGGACCGGCTGCGGCATGAGGAAAGCGCCGGCAAAGCCGTCGCTGCCGGTAAACAGATAGCGGCCGCCATAGGGTTCCAGGTCCGTGCGCGACAGGGCGCCGGCGAAAAGCGCGACCCGGCACAGCTGCTGGTCGTCCAGCGCCAGCGCCGTCAGCGGCTGGACCTGTCCCATCGCCGGCAGGAACCAGCCCGAGACCAGGCCCTGTCCCGCCGGATCGGTCAGGCAGCGGTCGACGCCCAGGCCGAACTCGTCGCTCTCGCGCGGCAGCAGCGGCGCGAAACGCAGGCGCGTCACCGCGGCCTGCGCCACCTCGCCGGTCGGCATGGTCAGTTCGCCCGCCGCCAGCAGGCGCAGCCAGGCGAAGAACAGCTCGTCCACGCCGATCTCGACCAGGCGCTGCTGGTCGGTGACCAGGCGTTCGGGCTGGATCTCGGTGAATTCCTGGCCGGATTTCACATGCACCGTGGCATTGCCGGCCATGTCGATGCCGGCCAGATCGAAGACCGCGAGCACGCCGAACCGCTCGGCGGTGCGCAGGTCGCGCCGCGCATGCCGGGTCACCAGACGGGGGGCAAGCCGCGTCTCGTCGATGTAGAGTTCCAGATCGAGCCAGTGATCGCTGCTCCAGCCGGCGACAACCAGCATCGCTTCGCCATCGCCAAAGCAGAAATCCATGTTCAGGGCCAAGACCGTTTCCTTTGTCGGCAGGGGGGTCGTGCCGCGCCGGCACGACCGCGGGGATTGCTCAGACCAGCGTGGCCGCCAGGCCGCCCAGGATCAGGCGCGAGGCCGGCTGTCGCAGGTGGATGATGATCCGCCGCGCCGTATTGCCGTCCGAGACCTGGGGCAGCGGCAGGCTGCACAGCGACAGGGAATCGCGCATGATGCGCCATTCGACATGGCCGCTGTCCTCGGTCGAGCCGTCCTCGTCGAAGCTGCGCAGGAACACGTCGGCGACCAGCGGCGTCTCGGCGGCGAGGTTGCATTCGATGAAGCATTTCGAGGCCAGCTTCGAGGAATCCGGCAGCGGCGTTTCCAGCGTCATCCATTGCTGGCCGGCGCCGCGCAGCTCGACCGCGCGCAGATCATCCGGCGTGGCCATGACGTCACAGCGCGTCCCGTTCGGCAGGCAGATGCCCAGGGCCGGCGTCACGGTGTTGTAGCCGCCGGTCAGCGCCAGCTTGGGCCGGCCGACCAGGGCCGAGCGTGCCTCGGCCAAAAGGTCGATGCGGCTGGACTGCAGGGCCGTCAGAACCGAGGCCGCCGCTTCGTAATTGCGTAGGGCAGCAGCATAGATGGTCGTCAATTACTCGTCCTTTCCTGAGCATGCATCTGCTTTTCACCGCAGATCGGCTCCTCCCATTTCGTTGCGAGCCAGGCGAGCAGCGGGGCCGCCGCCATTGCCCAGTCGCGCGCGCCGTCCGAGGCGGCGCGGGAAATTCGCCGCAGCTGGTCGCGGTCGCCGTCGAGCGCCAGGATGCGGTGCACGAATCCCGCCTCGCAATTCTCTTCGGGGATCACGAAGCCGGTCACGCCGTCCTCGATGGCCTCGTGCATGGCGCCGACTTCGGTCGCGAGCACCGCCACCCCCAGCCGCTGCGCCTCGAGCACCGACAGCGGCAGCCCCTCGTAATGCGAGGGCAGGACCATGACGTCGGTCGCGGCCAGCAGTTCGGTCAGCGCCTCGGGGCCGCGCATGGCGCCCAGCATCCGCGTCTGCCGGGGAAAGCTGAGCTCGCCTGCGGCATCGACCACAGACTGCCCGGCGATCGACAGCTGGACGCCGGGCAGGTGCCGCGCCAGGGCCGCATAGATCGTCGCAAGCCGGCCGACGCCCTTTTGCGGATCGAGCCGCCCCATGAACAGCACCCGCAGCGGGGCCGTATCGCGGGCCAGGGCCTCGCGCCGTTCGAGCAGCGCCGCGACGCGGGCCGGCGCCAGCGGATAGCCCGGCGCATTGACCACCGGCATCAGCTTGCTGCGCGGAATCCCCTGGGCGTTCAGCCAGCGCGACAGCGTCTGCGAGCAGCTGATGAACAGGTCATAGGCATGCTCATAGGCCAGCGCCAGCTTCGGCGGGCCGTAGTTGCGGCCATAGACGCTGCGCTCGACCAGGTGCTCGTGGTCGATCATCAGGACACCCTGCCGCTTCAGCCGGTCGGCGACCTTGTGCAGCGCGGCGGAATGGGCGTTGATGACCGCATCCATCGAGCAGAGCAGCCCGACCAGGTCGGCGCGCTCCATGCCCTCGCCCCAGCGCGGCTCGGCGGTGCCCATGTATTCGGGGCCGGACCAGTCCAGCGTCGACGCATCGGGCAGCCAGTTCACCGTCGAGAAGGCCTCCAGCGCCCAGCCGTCACCATAGAGCGGCCGGTCGCTGGCGATGAACAGGTGCAGCCGGTGCCCGGCGGCGGCCAGTTCGCGCGCCAGGCTGGCCGCGACCTTTTCCACGCCGCCGAAGTCGAAGATCGGCAGCACCAGGCCGATGTCCTTGCGCCCGGGCTGTTTCAGCAGCGGGAAGATCACCCCGCCCGAGGCGGCGCCGCGCGGGATCTCGACCGCCATGGCGCGGCTGGCGGCGCCGCCCGGGGCGCGCCATTGCCAGCTTTGCGCCAGCGCGGGCCGGAAGCGGCTGCGATGCAGCTGCATCAGGAAGCCGCGCAGCAGTTCGGTCGCGGCCTCGGCCTGCGGGCGCAGGGGCGACATGCCGTCGATCTCCATGCCCCAGCCGGTGACGGCATGCGGGTTCGGCGCGCGCTCGACCTCGCGGATCCAGCCGGCGTCGTCGCGCATGACGATCTCGCGCAGCCGTTCCAGGCCGACGGCAACCCCGTCGGGCATGGTCGCCGGATTGCCCAGGTCGGTATGCACCTGGTGGCCGGATTCCGAGGCCTCGACGAAGAACAGGTCCAGATCCGCCGCGCCGCCCTGCCGTGCCTGCCGCCTTTCGCAGAGCCACAGGAAGTTGCGCATCAGCCGGGCCTGCTTCAGCCGCGCGCTGACGCCCTCGCGCAGCACGATCAGCAGCGCCGGCGCGTGATGGGCATAGGGATCGGCGAAATGCGCGAAGAAGCGCCGCTCGAGATCGGCCAGCGTCACCGTCTCGCTGTGGTCGGGATCGGTGCACAGGATCGCGCTGTCGCCTTCGATGATGGCATAGCGCGGGAAACGCTGCGCCTCGAGCGCCAGCAGCGCCGGGGCCGAGAACAGCCAGCGGTGCTTGTTTTCCAGGAATCGCCGCAGCTCGCCGTCGAGGTCGTGCGAATGCGACAGCATGCTGGCCGGGCGCTTGCGATACAGCAGCACCGGCGCGGCCAGCGGCCGGCCCCGGAACCCGGCCCGCGCCGCCGAAAGCCAGAAATCCCAGTCCTCGTAGCCCTTTTTCATCGTCTCGTCGAAACGGATGCCGGCATCGAAGACCCGGCGCCGGATCAGGCTGCCGGCCTCGCACAGGTTGACATGGGCGTGAAACAGCAGGCTGGGGTCGTGGTCGGCGATGTAATGCGCCCTCTGCCCGAAGAAGTCGAACTCGGGATAGAACCAGTCCTGGTCGGGGTGCTGCGCCAGGGCGCGCTGGCAGGCGGCGGCTGCGCCCTCGACCAGCGTGTTGTCGGCGTCCAGCAGGAACAGCGCCTCGATGTCCGGGTCCGCCGCCAGCGCCGCCCTGATGCCCCGGTTGCGCGCCGCGCTGAGGCCGGCATTCGGGAAATGCAGCGCCAGCATGGAATCGCCCATGATCGCCTGCCAGCTGGCAAGGCTGGCGCGGGTCTCGGCGTGCTCGCAGCCGTCGTCGATCACCACCAGCCGGCGGATCGCGCCCGTGGCCATCTCGCGATGCACGGCGGCGATGGCATCGTCCAGCAGGACCGGGTGACCCTTGGTCGGGATGATAATCGAGATCTGCTCCGTTGTGGTCATTGCAGCGCCTGCGGCACGTTGTTGCGACGGGCGATGCGGAAGCCGCGGAACAGCCCCCAGCTCAGATCGTTCGGCTGGTCCGTGGCCAGCGAGACGGCCAGCAGGATATCGGCGCGCCCGACGATGGGCTCGACCGGGATGCAATGCGCCTGCGACCAGCCATGCGGCGGCAGGCCATGCACCCAGGGGCCCATGCGGCGCTGCCAATAGCCGTCCTCGTCCACCTGGCCATGCGGCGCCACGCCGACGCTGAAGTTCAGGCTGGGCGCGCGGGGATGGCCCACGTTCACCAGCGCCGAGATATGCGACAGCGCCGGCAGTTCGACGTCGCGGATCACCGCGCAGACCGGCCCGTGGCGCGAGGGATGCACCAGGATGGCATCCTCGTTCTCCCAGAAGGCGGCCGAGATGTGGTCTCTGGCCAGCGGCGGCGTCGAGAACAGTTCGGGACGCGGCAATTCCGAGGGCGTGATGAAATTCGCGTCCCCGGCGCCAAGGCTGTCCTTGCCCGATCCGACCGCGGCAACCTCGGGCAGATGGACGCCGGGCAGCGATTTCCAGACCCGCAGCGCTAGGACATGGTCCTGCGCGGCCTCTCCCTCGGCCCGGGCGGCGAAGGCGGGATCGGGCACCGCATGGCCCAGCCCCAGCACGCAGGGGCTTTCGCCCCGCCAGGACAATTGCAGGGCGCAATCCTGTTCGGGTCCGCGAAGCGGCGTCGACAGCGCAAAGCGCAGCCAGCCCGCCTCGACCCCGGCCAGGGCCGGCGCGGGCGCCAGGGCGATGCTGTTGCCCGAGGCGCAGAGGATGCGGCATTCGAGCCGCGCGATATCCTCTTGCAGTGCCGCCGGCACCCAGAGGTCGACCGCGGCGATCGAAGCGGCGCCCGTCGGCAGGCGCTGCGTCAGCGCCGCGCCCGGGTTAAGGCTGACCATCACGCCAATGGGATCCCAGGACAGGGCGCGCATGAATCGCGGATTGCCCAGCGTATAAAGGAAATCCTCGACGGACTTCAGGTTCTGCTCAAGGGCTTGATTTTCCGCGCGTAATATCGCGGCGGAAAGCCGTGCGCATCCGGCGTCTTCCTCGCTGGCATTGAGCTGGGTCAGAAGCAGCTCGATAATATCGAGAAAAAGCTTCTCCTTGTTCCCGGGATCGAACAGGAATCGGGGCACGTCATTCAGGAACTCCGGCAGCTTGACGGTTTTCCGGGCCGCCGCGTTTTTCAGGACTATGGCCAGGGGCCGCTGCCCCGGCGGTAGAAACTCATTTGCACTTCGGCTGCCGATTTCCATGCAGGATATTGAACAGGAACGAATTACTTCCTCAACAAGGCTCTTGAGCCCGTTTTGGACCAGCACGACCGCGCGCATTATAGTACGACCTCCGAACAGAGACAGATGGCGTCTCGAAGAGATTATATGAATACCAAGAAATTACGGATGCACCTTACCCATACAAATTGTGCATCCTTGCGGGCAGGAGTCGTGCCGAACCGCCCCGGTGCGATCGAGCCGTGAAACGATCACTCAACGCCAGGCTGCAAATAGGCCGGAACCGCAGAGCCGTCAATTGGTTAATGCGTGAACAAATTGAATTTTAGATGACAGCTTGCGCGGGACAAGGCTTTTATTGGTTCAATTTGACTGCAATATGCGGCGCATAAGCTTCGATATACTTTCGAAAACTGTGTTATGCTTGTATGGAGCGCGAGAATCCGCCTAGTCCTGATGGTGACCGGCTGTTTGCGCCTTCGCCGCAGGACGCGGCAAACTGACCAAAAGTCGCGCATTTCGTGAAGGAAGGAAATGGCCGCGAAGCTGAAGGCGTTCGGCCTCAGCTTCGCCTCTGCGATGAACGCCTGACGATCAGCTCGGGAAGGTCGGCCTCGATCATTCGGCTGGAGCCCTCGATCTGGTCCAGCAGCAGATGGACGGCTTTTTCTGCGATTGCCGGCAGGTGCAGATCGACCGCTGTCAGGGGAGGCTGGGACAGCTTGGCCCTGACCCCGTCATAGCGGGTGACCAGGCGCAGGCGATCCGGCACCGTCCATCCGAGTTCCTGCGCCGCACGCATCGCGCCGCTGGCGAAGGCGTCGATGGCCGCGAAGATGCCGTCGATCGACGGGTTCGCGCGCAGCAGCTGCAACGTCTCCTGATACGCGGTGTCCTCGGCTTCTTCCTCGCCCATGCGGACGAGCAGGGACGACCCGCCAAATCGCGTGACAAAAGCCTCATAGGCTGCGGCGCTTTCGATCTGACTGGTCCGGGGGGCCGAGCCGATCAGCGCAGCAACGCGATGGCATCCCTGCTGTGCCAGATGATCCAGCAACAGGGCGGCGGTTTCGCGCGAACGGATGTTCACCGCCGGGATGTCGGGACGATCGGGCACCGTCCCGATGGAGACGATCGGCGTCTTGCGCTGCTCGAAATAGGCGACCAGCGGATCGTCGCGCATCGGCTCGACCAGGATCACGCCGTCGAAACCGACCGACCCCTTGCCCTGCGCCGCGGGATGCGGCGGGATCAGGCACAGGGCAAGGTCGCGCGTCAGGGCCGACATCGCGGCGGAAGCCGCAATCTCCATCAGGAAGCCCAGCCGCGACGGCCCGGCCGCGACCGCAAAGGGCATCGACGAGGCAAGCGCGATCACGCCTGTCCGCCCGCTGCGCAGCGCCCGTGCCATCGAGCTTGGATGATAGCCCATCTGGTCCGCAAGCGCCTGGATCCGCTTAGCGGTTTCGGGATCCACATGGCGGCGGCCGCTGAAGGCATGGGACACGGTCGTAACCGATACCCCCGCGGCCTTCGCCAGATCCGAGATGGTGGGTTTGTTCACTCTTTGCTCATTCATCTGATCCCCGCCGTCACATTACCAGCATCGGCCGCCATCGCAACAAAACGATTTGCACGAATCGGTTTCCGTGCTATTCGGCGTGGTAGCAAAACGATTTGCATAAGCAGACGAACGCATCTCAACAGGGGAAATCCAACATGCCGACTGCGATAGATTCCGTTCCGCCAACCGATCCCGTGGACGAAAGGCTGCCGCTCAAGGATCTGATCCTTTACGGGTTCCAGCATGTGCTGGTGATGGCCGCCTCGCCGATCACGGCGGTGTTCCTGGTCGCGCAGACGCTGGGCTTCGATGCGGGCCTGACCGTCTCGATCATCAGCGCCACCTTCCTGGTCTGCGGCCTCGGCTCGATCCTGCAAAGCTTCGGGCCTGCCGGCTTCGGCGCAAGGCTGCCCTTCATCATGGTCCCGGGTGGCGCGCCGATTGCGATCTTTCTCGCCATCGCCACACAGACCGACGTGCAGACCGCCGTCGGTGCGGTGCTGATGACCGGCGTCTTCTATTTCCTGGCCCTGCCGGTCTTTCGGCGCCTGCTGCGGTTCTTTCCGCCGATCGTGGTCGGCACCATGCTGCTGCTGGTCGCGGTGAACCTGGTCAAGATCTATGGCGGCACCATCACCGGGCGCTCGGGCGAGGCGCATTTCGCCGATCCGGTCAATGTCGGACTGGCGCTGGCGACCATCGCGCTGACCGTGATCTTTTCGCGCGTGTTCACCGGCACGTTGCAGCGCATCTCGGTCATGCTGGGGCTGATCGCGGGCACGCTGCTGGCGGCCGCCCTGGGCAGGCTGGATGTGTCGGGCGTGATGCAGGGTCCGCTGATCGCGGTGCCGCAGTTGTTCCCCTTCGGGATGCCCAAGTTCGATATCGTTGCGGCGCTGCCGCTGATCATCTTCTCGATCATCTCGATGGCCGAGGCGACCGGCCAGACCATCGCCACGGCCGAGATCGTGGACCGCAAGGGCGACGCCCATGCCATCGTGCCGCGCACCATCCGCGGCGATGCGGTGGCCTCGATCGTGGGCAGCATGTTCGGAACCTCGCTGATCATCACCTCGGGCGAGAACGTGGGCATCGTGCGCGCCACGGGTGTCCGCTCACGCTATGTCACGGCGATGGCGGGGGTGATCCTGGTCGTGATCGCGCTGATCGCGCCGGTCTCGCGGCTGGCGAGCGTCCTGCCCGGTCCGGTCGTGGGCGGCACGGCGATCATCGTGTTTTCCATCATCGGCGTGATCGGCATCCATGTCCTGTCCCGCGTGGACCTGCGCGAACACGGCGCGATGTTCACGCTGGCCTCGGGCCTGGCCATGGGGCTGATGCCGATCCTGGTGCCCGGGGTCTATAGCCAGTTCCCGCAATGGTCGCAGATGATCCTGGGCAATGGCCTGGCGATGGGCACAATCACGGCGGCGCTCGTCAATGCCTTCTTCCAGTTCAACGCCCCAAAACCCCTCGAAAACACGGAGCATGCCCAATGATCGACCTGCGCCCGACCTTTGCCCGGACCGACAACCTGATCGTCGCGCCCGGCCGGCTGCTGGCGGATGACGGGCCGCAGCCGGGCATGGCCGTGCTGCTGCAGGGCGGGCGCTTTGCCGATATCGGCACGGCCGCCGCGCTGCGCGCCCGCCATCCCGATGCAAGGGTCGCCGAGCTGCCCGATCACCTGATGATGCCGGGCTTCATCGACACCCATACCCATCTGACGCAGTCGCTGGGCAAGTCGCTGGTCTTCGGCGAACCCTCCGAGATCTTTCGCCGGATCTGGGTGCCGCTGGAGGGCAGCCTGGACGAGCACATGGTCTATCTGTCCTCGAAACTGGCGGCCCTGGAATGTTTGCGTGGCGGCTTCACCACGGCCGTCGATGCCGGCACCCGGTCCGCCGGGCATATCGGCAAGCTGGTCGAGGCCGCGCGCGAGACGGGGTTGCGCCTGGTCGTGGCGCAGATCTGCAACGATCTGGGCGGGGCGGCGGTGGTTCCCGACCGCGCCGCGATCCTGCGCTTGGCCGAAGCGCACCTGACTGCCTATCAGGGCGATCCGCTGATCCATCCGTCGCTGGCGATCTCGATCCCCGAAGTGGCCAGCGACGCGATGCTGCGCGCCATCGCGGCGATGGCGGCGGCGGCGGGCGCGACGTTCCAGACGCATGTGAACGAGCATCTGGTGGCGGTCGAACGCTCGCTGGTCGCCCATGGCCGTCGCCCGCTGGAGCATTTGGCCCATGTCGGCGCGCTTGGTCCGCAAACCCTGATCGCGCATTCGACGCTGATCACGCCGTCCGAGATGAACCTGCTGCGCGATACCGGCGCGGCTGTCGCCTATAACCCCGTGGCCTCGGTCTGGAAGGGGAACGCGGTGGCGCCCGCCTTGCAGATGCAGGCGCTTGGCATCCGCTTCGGCCTGGGCACCGATGGCACCCGCGCCGACGGCTTCCGGCTGATGGATGCGGCGGAAGCCATGCAGCGCACCGCCTATGGCCTGGCCTCGGGCGACAGTTCCTGCGGCGGCGGCTGGCTGTGGCTGGATGCCGCCACGCGGATGGCGGCCGAGGCCAGCGGTCTGGCGGCCGTCACCGGCCGCATCGCGCCGGGCCTCGCCGCCGACTTCTTGCTGGTCGATCTGGACCGGCCCGAGTTCACCCCGTCCCATGACCTGACCTGGGAACTGGTGCGCTATGGCAACCGCGACCAGATCGACGCGGTGTTCACGGATGGCCGGTTGCGCATGGTGCAGGGCTGGCCGGTCGATTGGGACGCTCGCGCCCTGCTGGCCGAGATCCGCGGCCTTGCCGCGCCGGCCATTGCCAAGGCCCCGATCCAGCGGATTCATGCAACGGCAGACAGCCTGTTCCCCGGGAGGTTGGCGTGACCTTGACGATCTTCCTGACCCTCTCGCTTCTGGTTGCTGCCTCTGCCTTCGTGCAGGGCGCCGTCGGCATCGGCTTTGCCCTGATCATGGCGCCGGTCTTCGGCTTCATCGACGCGAGCTATCTTCCGGTGACGCTGCTGGTCCTGATGCTGCCGCTGAATTTCCTCGTCGCCTGGCGCGAGCGGCACATGATCGACCGGCGCGGCGCCGGCTGGATCACGCTCGGGCGGTTCTTCGGCACCTTCCTGGGCATGGCGGTGCTGATCGCGCTGTCCGTCCGCCAGCTGGAGATCGCGGTCGGCCTTCTGACCGTGCTGGCCGCCGTCGTGGCGCTGCTGTCGCCGCCCTTCGCCCCCCGCCCGCAGGCATCCCTGGGCGTCGGCCTGTTCACGGGGGTGACGGAAACCGCGACGGGGATCGGCGGCCCGCCGCTTGCGCTTCTCTACCAGCACGCGCCGGGCCCGATCCTGCGGTCGACCGTCGCCACCTGCTTTCTGGTGGGCGAGGCGATCTCGCTGGTGATCCTGCTGATCGCCGGGCGCATCGGACAGGACCAGATGCTGGCGGCGCTTTCCCTGATCCCGGCGGTGCTGATCGGCAGCGCGCTGTCCCGCAGCGTCCATTCCCGCATCAATGGCCCCGCCTTGCGCCTGGCGGTGCTGATCTTCTCGATCGTCAGCGGCGCGGCCCTGATGCTGAAGGGATAACCAACTGCCGGCTGCCGTTCGCAAAGACCGGGCGGCGGTTGGTTTCGCTGCCATTCATCCTGTCGCGTCGGCTTGGCATGGCCAGCGGGGGGCACGCTCGGACATCTTTTGCCTTCCTGCCTGCGCGGTTGTCCACTCTCGGTAATCTCCGCCGGTTCTTAACCTATTTTATCTTCTGGCTGAGCGAGCGGCGCGGTGCGCCAGGTGAATTTCACCGCAGCTCCAGACGCTAATGCCCTGGATTGGCGAAAAAATCCGACCTGCTATGACCAGTACTCGCTCTGGTTGCTTGAGCTGCTCCCCGGAAATCGGACAGTGACGGAAGCTACGATCTGACGTTTGCTGGTCTCCAAGAACGAGGAGATCAGGAATGCGGAAACGCAGAAACCATGACGCGGGCTTCAAGGCGCGCGTGGCGCTCGAGGCCGTTAAGGGCGAGCGCACTGTGTCAGAGCTGGCGGGCGAATACGGCGTGCATCCGACGATGATCCATCAATGGAAGAAGGCGCTGCTCGACGGAGCTGCGGATATCTTCGAGCGCGGCGGCAAGAAGCCCTCGACGGAGGTGGATGAAGAGACGGTCCGATCACTGCATGCCAAGATCGGGGAGCTGGCTGTCGCCAACGATTTTTTGTCACGAAAGCTCAAGCCGTGGACCGGAAAGTGAGGCGTGGGATGATCGAACGGAACCACCCGGCGCTGTCCATCGGGGCGCAGTGCCGCCTGCTGTCGATCTCGCGCTCGTCGTTCTACCACGAGCCGGCTGGAGAGACGGATCAGAACCTCGGCCTGATGCGGCTGATCGACCGGCAGTTCCTCGACACGCCGTTCTATGGGGTTCGCCAGATGACCTGGCATCTGCAGAACGAAGGCCATGGCGTGAACCAGAAGCGCATCCGGCGGCTGATGCGGCTCATGCGCCTGATGCCGATCTACCAGAAGCCCAACACCAGCAAGCCGAGAAAGGGCCACAAGACCTGGCCCTACCTGCTGGGCGGGCTGCGGGTGGATCGTCCCGGCCAGGTCTGGTGCGCCGATATCACCTACCTGCCGATGCGGCGCGGCTTCCTGTATCTGGTGGCCATCATGGACTGGTTCACACGCAAGGTTCTGGCCTGGCGCATCTCGAACACGCTGGAGGCCGACTTCTGCGTTGAGGCGCTGAAGGAGGCCATCCACCGCTTCGGCGCGCCGGGGATCATGAACACTGACCAGGGCAGCCAGTTCACGTCCTTCGCCTGGACAGATCGGCTAAAGCGCGTCGGCACCCGCATCTCGATGGACGGCAAGGGGCGGTGCATCGACAATGTCTTCATCGAGCGCCTGTGGCGGTCCCTGAAATACGAATGCGTCTACCTGCATGCCTGGGAAACGGGGTCACAGGCCAAGGCTGCCATTGGCCGATGGATCACCTTCTACAACCACCAGAGGCCCCACACCGCCCATGGTGGACGGCCACCCGCCGTGGTTTACTTCAACAATATCGAAATCGATCAGCAAGCGCAGGCAGTAGCTTAAATATCCCCGAAAACTGTCCAAGGATCGGGGAGTAGCTCACAACACACGATTTGCGCGTCCATGTGCGCGGACATGCCGAGTGAGCTGCTTCCCCGATCCTTGGACAGATTTCCGGCGCGTCTAAGCTACTGTCTGCGCCTGCTGATCGGTTTCTATGCTGTTGAAGTAGAACACGGCGGGCGGCTGCCCGCCATGGGCGGTGTGAGGCCGTTGGTGGTTGTAGAAGGTGATCCAGCGACCGATTGCAGGTAACCATCCGGCGTGGGCCGCGGTTTAGGCCGCTCGGCGAAGTTCGGAGGCCTTCCAATTCCATGGCAGCAGATCCGGCACCCGAGAAGCCTTCGTGTCAGGCAGCCGGGCCAGGATATCGGCGAGCCAGGCCTGAGGATCGACATCGTTCATCTTCGCGGTGACGATCAGGGAATACATGAAAGCCGCGCGGTCCCCACCGCGCTCGGAGCCGGCGAAGAGCCAGGACTTCCGGGCAAGCGCGATGCCACGCAGCGCCCGCTCCGCGGCATTGTTCGTCAGGCAGACTCTGCCGTCCTCGATGAACCGGGTGAAGGCAAGCCAGCGCTGCGCCTTGAACATGTAGTCGATCGCCTTGGCGACCGGGTTGTGCTTCGACATCCGGCCACGCTCGGCACGCAGCCAGCCATGAAGCTCCTCGACCAGAGGCTTGGACCGTTGGTGCCTGGCTGCCTGCCGTTCTGCGACGGTCAGCCCATTGATGCCGCGCTCGATGTCGAAGATCGCGTCGATCCGGGCGATGGCCTCCAGCGCGACGGGGGAGATGTCATGGGCGGGTTTGCCTTTCCGGGCATTCCCCTTGATATCGGCGAGCTCGAAGATCTGCGCCGCAGTTGCTGCGGCACTTCGCGTTTAAAATCATCGTTGGCTCGGGGGATGCAGCAGCACACCAGCTGGGATCGACCTGCGGAGCTACTGTGTAACTGCACTGGCCTGTGTTGACCGGTGCAGTTTGGGCGGCGGGGAATGGCGCCGCCCCTCAGCAGGGTCAGAACCCTCCGAGGACGATCTTGCCCTTTGACTTGCCTGATTCAAGCAAGGCGTGGGCGCGCTTGAGGTTTTCGGCATTGATCTTGCCAAAATTCTCGGTCGCCGTGGTTTTGATCCGGCCTTCATCGACCAGGGCACTGACCCGGGTCAGCAGGTCATGCTGCTTGTCGATATCAGCTGTGCCGAACAGCGAGCGTGTGAACATCAGTTCCCAGTGCAGGGAGATCGACTTGCGCTTCAGCGGCAGAGCACTGAGCTCTTTCGGGTCGTCGATCAGGCCGAAGCGGCCCTGCGGCGCAATGAGTTCGACGATCTGGGCGTAGTGATCAGCGGTATTCGTGGTCGAAAAGACAAAGGCGGGCTGGCCAAGGCCCAAGGCCTCGATCTGAGCGGCGATGGGCTGGCGGTGGTCAATGACGTGATGGGCACCAAGCGACTTCGCCCAATCTTGAGTTTCTGGTCGGGAAGCGGTGGCAATGACGGTCAGGTCGGTTAGCGCTCGGGCGATCTGGATCGCGATCGAGCCGACACCTCCCGCGCCACCGATGATCACGATTGCCCTGGCAGCACCCGGCACTGGATCGGTCACCCGCAACCGGTCGAAAAGCATCTCCCAAGCGGTGATCGACGTCAGGGGCAGTGCGGCCGCGGCTGCGAAATCGAGCGTAGCGGGCTTCTTGCCGACGATGCGCTCATCCACCAGGTGGAATTCGGCATTGGTGCCGGTGCGGTTGATGGCGCCAGCATAAAATACCTCGTCGCCTGGCTTGAACAATGTCGCATCGGGGCCGGCCGCGACGACCACACCGGCGGCATCCCAGCCCAGAACCTTCCAGTGCCCGGGCTCGGGGCGTGCCGAGCCGCGCGCCTTGGTGTCCACAGGGTTGACCGAAATGGCGCGGACTTCAACGAGGATGTCTCGCCCGGTGGGCGTCGGGCGGGCATACCCGCCATGCCGACCCCGCGCGACAATCTCGATCTGCGGATGACGTCGCAGCCAGGCGGCCACAGTCGCGGGCTCCCGATCCGGCAGGAGGTCGATGACAGCACGGCGCTCGAGATCACAGACCAGGGTGCCGTAGCGCTGCCCCTTGCGCCACGCCCAGTCGTCAATGCCGACGACACGCGGTCGCGGAAGCGGCCCGTTCGCCGACCATGCGGCTGCGCGAGAGAGACCGGGACTGCCTCGCTAAACGTCTTGACCGGGCATTGCGCAATCAGACATCGGAACCGTCGCACCGAAAGGCGCAGCTGAACAGTTCGGCCGTGGGCGGGCAGATCTGCGAGACTGCGGACATAGCGCCCATGTCGGTGCGCCGACCGGAAGCCGCACTCCGGACAGAACGCTTCGGACCGGATCATCTCCGCATCAACCGAAATCAAAGCGCCGTCCACCCGTATCCGGTTGCGCGCATCCCCTCAGGCAAGAGCTTGGTATCGTAGCCTGCCTGCATGATGTCCACCTCCTTGAGCAAACACGCTAAATGTAGAGCTGGCGCATACGGACATCACACAATCTGCGTCAGAGCCCTTATTCCAGTAACTGTCCGGTCTGACCGCCCTGCCGCGGTCTGAGAGTGCCGGATAGTGCCCACTATCGATGGTGGACACTATGGTGCTTGCGTGGCGCGTCGGACGAAGCGGCTTTGGCCTTTTTCAGCGGCAGGGATCAGCGCAGTGCCGCCGAAGCGGTTGGTGCTCTGCAGGTCCGCGCCGTTGTCCAGGATCAGGCGCAGAATCTCGACGCGGCCATGCGCTCCCGCGACAAGGTAGGGGCTGTCGCTGATCTGGTCCTTTGCATTCACGTCGGCACCGGCGGCGATCAGGCGGCGCGCGGTCTCGACATCGTCGCTCCAGACCGCGACGAGAAGGGCGGTCTGGCCTTGGGCATTGCGTTCATCGACAAAGGTGCCAGCGCTCAGCGCCTGTTCAAGCGCGGCAACGTCCCTGTTCTGGACGGCTTCGAGGACGGCGGCGTTTGCGTGACCGGTGGACATCAGGATCGCTCCCAGAAGAAATAGATTGCGCATGGTTCTCAGCCTTTGCTCAAATCGACAGTCCGGTCACGAAGCCGGTTCAAGCAGGATGACGATCTCAGCGTAGCCGCGCGCTCGGGCATGCTCAAGCGGCGTCACGCCGTCGCGATCGCCGTTCGCTTTGTCGGCGCCGGCATCGACCAGAAGCTTCACGACCTCCTGGAAATCCCTTTTCCCGTCGCCGAGCACCACCGCCTCCATCAAGGCCGTCCAGCCGAGATTGTGTAACCGGTGCAACGACCCCATGTGGCAATGAATCAATGACTTAGCGATACTGTCACCACCTGATGAAGGAGGTGACACATGCTGGACGGAGAGGTCCCCGAGAAGGTTGAAATGGTCTGGGGCTTTGCGGTCCCGACCCGTAGCGGTGGGCGGCGGCAATGGCCTGAGGAACTTCGCGCCATGGTGGTGGAGCGTATCGCGGCCGGCGAAGGGATCCGGGAGATCGCCGAGGAGATCGGGGCCAACAAGTCCCTGGTGGCGATCTGGGTCAAGAACGCGCGGCGCAAAGATTCCGCGCCGGCGTTCTTCGAGGTCGTGCCGCCGACCGAGGTCAAGCCTGGCTGTAAGCCGCGCGTGACGGTTGCCCCGGAAGATGCGGCCCCGAACTGCCGGATCAGCATCGGCGACGCTGATATCGCGATACCGCCCGGCTACCCGGCCGATCACCTGGCCGAGGTGCTGCGCGCGGTGAGGGCCTCGCTGTGATTTCCCCGGCCGGCAGCTTCCGCATCTTTCTGGCATCTGAGCCGATCGATTTCCGCAAGGGCATGGACGGGCTGGTGGCGCATGTCGCCAACCATTTCGACCTCGATCCCTTCGATGGCGCCATCTACGTGTTCCGCTCCCGCCGCGCGGACCGGCTGAAGCTGCTGGTCTGGGACGGCACCGGCCTGGTGCTGACCATGAAGCGCCTGAACGGCGGGCGGTTCACCTGGCCGAAACCGCAGGCCGGGCCGGTGGTGCTGAGCAAGGTGCAGTTCGATGCGCTGTTCGAGGGGATCGACTGGCAGGCCGTGACGGCGGCCTCGGTGCGCAAACCCTCATTCCTCTGACCAATCCGCGGACCGGAAGCTTCCTTCCGGCTTTCACCCGCGCAGCGCCGGGCATGTCGTGCCACGGCTCCGATCCATCATGCCTGCTTTCAAAGGGTATTTCCATGCTGTCCGAACATTTGCACAACCAAGCCGTCGCTCCGCTCTCCATCACTCCACAGGCCAAAGCCGGTCTCGCTCCCAGCAGGATGAGGGTGTCCACCCCGGCTGGCCGCAGGGGCACGCGGTCAATGACCATCCTGATCACCGCCGACCTGCATCTCGACCTCTGGACCCGCGCCGGGCGCGATCCGTTCGCCGGGATCGTGCCGGTGCTGCGTGACCTCGACGCGCTGATCATCGCGGGCGACCTCGCCGATGATCCAAAGCGGAACTGGCCCTGGGCGTTGTCCCGGCTCGCGCGGCTGGTCTCGCCCGCCCGGATCTGGGTCATTCCCGGCAACCATGACTATTATGGCGCCACGCTCGACGATGGCGTTCTGGCCCGGATCGCCTCAGGTGCGGGTGTGAGCCTTGCCCAGAAGCGGGTTCTGACCTTCGGCACCTGTCGCCTGCTGTGCTGCACGCTCTGGACCGATTTCGCGCTGACGGGTGATCCGGAGGTGGCCATGGCGCGGGCTGCAGCAGTAATGCCGGATTACGCCCGAATCCGCCGGGCTGAGGGCGGGCTGATCCGCCCCGGGGACACCGCCGAGATTCACCGCGATCACCTCGACTGGCTGACGCGGGAGATCGCCAAACCCTGGAAAGGGCAGACCATTGTCGTCACCCATCACGCCCCAAGCGCGGCGGTCTCCGGTCCGATTTCCAGCGTCAGCCCGGCCTTCGCCTCGGATCTTGACGGCTGGATCGACGCACACCGGCCCGACTACTGGTTCTTCGGCCATACCCACCGGCCGCTCTCGACCCGCATCCGCGGCGCGCCGGTTGTCAACGTCTCGCTCGGCACTCCCGACGAGGTGCCAGAGGGCGGTCAGGCCGAGCTTCTGCTGCGCGGCCTGATCTTCCCCGGCGCCTGATCGCCATTCCCCCCAACCCATCTTTCCCGGCCGGGCCTCCCCCGGCAGACGGCCCCCTCATGCCCGGAGTATTCCCATGTCCACCATCCCCTTCATAGAAGCCCGCTTCTTCGACCCGAAAGAGGGCCGCATCGAACTCGAAACCCGCTTCATGCGGCATCTGCGCAAGCTGCGCTGCAGGAGGATCCCCCCGGACGTTCCGGCCCCGCCCGACGAGATCGACGCGCCAGGCGAGATATCGGACGCGGATCTGATGGGGATCATCAGGTTCAGCGATGACGACGAGGCCCGCATCAAGCGTCGGGTCAAGCGGATCCTGGAATGTCGCAAGGCAGCCTCCGGTCTCGAACATCTGAAGCGCGATGATCGCGAGCGGCTCGAGGTGCTGAAGGACGGCGTCCGGCTGATCCGGATCCACAGTGAACATCACGCCGACGAACTGGCCGCGGGCTTGCACGGGGATATGCCCTGGATGGCCCCGGCCACCGAGGTGGTCTGGCACGCGATGCGCCGCTCGGTGCGCGAGGGTTGGCCGGCGTTTCGGATGCCGCCGCTCCTGCTCGACGGCCCGCCCGGCATTGGCAAAAGCCGCTATGCCCGCCGTCTTGGCGAACTTCTGGCCACGTCAACCACGGTGATCGAGGCCACCGGCGAGAATGCCTCATTCGGCATTGTCGGTTCGCAACGTGGCTGGGGTGGGTCCTACCCCGGTCGACTGATCGAAACCGTCCTGCAAAGCCGCATCGCCAATCCGGTCATGATTGTGGACGAGATCGAAAAGGCCGGTCGGGCAACATCAACGAACGGGCACGCCTTCGGCCTGGCAGAGGCGCTGCTGCCGCTGCTGGAGCCACTGACCGCCAAGCGCTGGAGCTGCCCCTATTACCAGGTGAGGTTTGACATGAGCTGGGTGATCTGGGTGCTGACCTCGAACGACTGCCGGCGGCTGCCGGAACCATTGCTCAGCCGCTGCCCGCCGATCCGGCTTCGTCATCTGACCCTCGCAGAATTGCTGGCCTTCGTGCGTCGCGAGGGTGTGAGGCGCAACCTGTTCGCGAGTTCCATCGAAGCGATCTGCGAGGTTCTGGCCCATCCCTCCTTGCAACAGCATCGGCCCAGTCTGCGGACCGCCATCCGCATGCTGCAACGTGCTGCCGATCTGGAACAGGGGCCGACGCTTCACTGAGCCGGTGAATAGCCCCATGTTTCGTGGACGCCTTCTTCGCTAACTTTGAGGCAAGGAGGCCATGATGGGCACAGGTAATTTCACTGACGATTTCAAGCGCGATGCGGTGGCGCAGATCACGGAGCGGGGCTACCCGGCCAAGGAGGTCTCTGAGCGGCTCGGGGTGAGCACGCACTCGCTCTATGCCTGGAAGCGCAAGTTCGCGAAGGCGGTGTCGGGTGAGACGGCAAAGGATGCCGAGATCCGACGACTGAAGCGAGAGCTGGTCCGGGTGTCGGAGGAACGTGACATCCTAAAAAAAGCCACCGCGTATTTCGCCAGGGATGCAAAGTGAGATACGCGTTCGTGGCCGAGCATCGGGGTCAGTTTTCCATCCGTGCGATGTGCCGGTGCCTGCGCATCCAGCCGAGCGGGTTCTATGCCTGGCTGCAGGCGCCGGTGAGCGCGCGAGCCCAGGAAGACAGGCGCCAGACCGAGTTGCTGCAGGAGGCCTGGGTTGAGAGCGGCAAGGTCTACGGTTACCGCAAGCTGCATGATGATCTGGTGGAACAGGGTGAAAGCATCTGTCCGAACCGGGTCGCCCGATTGACGCAGCTTGCGGGGATCAAGGCACAGATCGGCTACAAGCGCCGCCCCGGAAGTTATGGTGGCAAGCCGTCGGTCGTGGTCGACAACACCCTCGACCGGCAGTTCGATGTCGAGGCCCCGGATAAGGTCTGGGTGACCGATATCACCTACATCCGGACGCAGGAGGGCTTCGCTTACCTCGCGGTGATCATTGACCTCTATTCCCGGCGCGTGGTCGGTTGGTCGATGCAAAGCAGGCAGACGACAGATGTCGTCCTACAGGCCCTGCTCATGGCGGTCTGGCGGCGAAAACCGAAGACCAAGGTGCTGATCCACTCGGATCAGGGAAGTCAGTTCACCAGCATGGATTGGGCTGCGTTTCTGCGGGCCCACAATCTGGAGCATTCTGGAGTGCCCCCACTGAAGTGGTCCACCCACTGGGATAGAAATATCCTGTTCAGGAGGACCATCAGATGGCAGGCAAGCGAGACAAACCGGAAGACATCGTTCTGAAGCTTCGACAGATTGAAGTGCTTCATGGACAGGGAATGGCAATTTCCGACGCGGTGCGGCAGATCGGCGTGACCGAGCCGACGTATTATCGCTGGCGCAAGCAGTATGGCGGCATGAACCGGGATCAGCTGAAGCGTCTCAAGGAGCTTGAGGCGGAGAACCAGCGGTTGCGGCGCGCGGTGTCAGATCTGACCTTGGACAAGATGATCCTGAGCGAGGCTGCACGGGGAAACTTCTAAGCCCTTCGCGCCGTCGCCAGTGCATTGACCATGTGCGGCAGGCGCTCGGCATATCCGAGCGCCGCGCCTGCCGCATCCTCGGGCAGCACCGCTCGACGCAACGCAAGGTTCCTTGCGGCGCCCCGGACGAAGAACGGCTGACGGAAGACATCATCACGCTCGCTCGCACCTACGGGCGATATGGCTATCGGATGATCACCGGATTGCTGAACAACGCCGGTTGGCATGTAAATCATAAACGCGTGGAACGGATATGGCGGCGTGAAGGGCTGAAGGTCCCGCAAAAGCAGGCAAAGAAGGGTCGGCTCTGGTTGAACGACGGGTCCTGCGTCCGTCTCCGGCCGGAGCACCCGAACCACGTCTGGTCCTATGATTTCGTTCAGGACCGGACACATGACGGACGGCTGTTTCGGACGCTCAATATCATCGACGAATTCACGAAGGAGGCGCTGGTGATCCGTGTAAACCGCAGGCTCAATTCCACCGACGTAATCGACGCCCTGACGGATCTGTTCATCTTGCGTGGCCCGCCTGCGTTCATAAGGTCCGACAATGGCGCGGAATTCATTGCCAAGAAGGTGCAGGGCTGGATCGGCGCAGTTGGTGCCAAGACCGCGTTCATCGAGCCGGGTTCACCCTGGGAGAACGGGTATTGCGAGAGCTTCAACGCTCGATTCCGCGACGAACTCCTGGATGCAGAAGTCTTCTATTCGCTCAGGGAGGCCCAGATCCTCATCGAGCGATGGCGCAGCCACTACAACACTGTCAGGCCGCACAGCTCCCTGGGATACCGCCCACCCGCACCGGAAGCCGTCATCCCAATAGACCAGCGGCCGACGATGCACTAACAATCAACCCGGACCACTCGGTGGGGGCAGTCCAGCGATGCGGTGCAGCACGACAGTCTCCTGCGCCAGTTCGGCGGTCAGCGCCCGGTGCTGCGCGACCCCCATGGCCGTCAGCAGCAGAAGCAGCACCCCGGTCCAGGAAAGGGCCAGCCTTGTCGGGCTTTCCAGAAAAGGCACAGGTCGCGTCATGACGCCAATCTGGCAGGTCGCAAAGGCAAGGGAAATAGGCTGATCGTCTGGCAGGCTAGTAGTCCAAGGAATGCATGAGGAGAGGTTTGGCCTGCCCAATTCTATCATGCCCGAGGGTTGAAGGGTCAGGACATATTAATCGGCTTGGATGTCAGCATATCCAACAGGCGCTCACGTCATATGGTGATGAGGATGCCGCAATCATGGTCCAAGCCCTGCTCCACCGTGTGGCGGCGGATATGACATGCGAGGCTGAGAATATTTGGCACCGCTTCCGCATTTGGTCAATCTGCTGTTGGGCAACGGGTTGCGCGGGCGCGGTTGTCATTCTTGCTGTGATCGGCACAGATCCGACCTGGCGTTTGATCGGTCTGATGTGCACCGCTGCCGCGCAGGCAGTTTCGCGCGTTCATGCTGTCGCAGCCCGGGTGCGGCATTGCGATGGAGGTCTGCGCCACCGCTCACCAAAGCCATGAATATAACAAGGTGAGAAAAGCAGAAAAACCGACACTATACTGGTGCTTCACAAACTATCAAGTTGTCAATCCCTCTGGGTCAGGAAAGCCATAAGCGCGGCAACATCACATCAGCGTATTGGTCAGAAGGCATACCGTAGCCATTCGATGAACGCCACCTGGCACCGTTATTGCACCTGCAACTTCGGCCGCGGAGGCGAAGTCCACGTCACCCACCAACCGTGATCGGCCATTTTCGATGATATTATGCACGCCAATATCGATGATCGTGGCTCCCGGCCTGATCCAAATCCCCTTTATCCCCTTGGGGCGGCCGGTGTTGGCGATGACAATATCTCCCATCCGGCATAGCTCTGCCGTGTTTCGAGAGCGGTGATGGGCGATCGTGACACTGCAGCCTCTGGCAAGCAGAAGCTGAGCCATCGGCCACCCGTCAAGGCCGAGATTGCTGACGATTATCGCGTTGAGCCTCGAAATATCTCCAAGCTTTTCTCGCAACAGCATGAGGCAGCTCAACGGAATGCAAGGCACCATGCCCTTCTGGCCGGTTGTCAGACGTCCGACATTTGAAATATGGAATCCGTCGACGTCTTTTTCCGGATCAATCGTGTCGAGTATCTTTTCCTGATCCATACAAAGAAGCGGAAATTCCGTTGCTTGTATGGACGCGAGAGATGCCGCGATCCGTCCCGCGCGCCAGACCAGATGCGCTGCCGAACCCCGCCGGCCGACCCGGCCTTGCCTGCGCCGCTCTGCCTGCATACAATCCGCAACAATTTCCCGATTGGACCGCCATGACCTCCTGGATTCCCGTGCTGGCTGCGGATGGCAAGCCGCGTTACCTGCAGATCGCCGATGCCATCGAGGCCGATATCCGCAGCGGCGGGTTGCGGCCCGGCGACCGGCTGCCGCCACAACGTCGGCTGGCCGAGGTGCTGGGCATCGACTTCACCACCGTCAGCCGCGCCTATGCCGAGGCGCAGGCCCGCCAGCTGGTGCAAAGCCATGTCGGGCGCGGCACCTTTATCCGCGGCACGCCGGCGCCCGCCGTCCCGACCCCCGACCCCCGGCGGCAGGGCGGCGAGGATCTGTCGATGAACCGTCCGCCCGAGGTCACCGACCCGGCGCTGATCGCCCGCATGGCCGAGGGCGTGGCTGAAATCTCGGCGAACCTGCTGCCGCTTCTGCGCTATCAGCCCACCACCGGCGGCGAGCCCGACAAGCTGGCGGCGGCGACCTGGCTGGCGCGGCGCGGCATCGCCCCCGCGCCCGAGCGCATCGCCATCGCTCCGGGCGCCCATGCCGCCATGGCCGCGATCCTGTCGACGCTGGCGCAGGCCGGCGACACGGTGCTGTGCGAGCGCATCACCTATCCCGGCCTGCGCGCCCTGGCCGCCCGGCTGGGATTGCGGCTGGTCGGGATCGGGCTCGACGATGCCGGGATGATCCCGGAACTGCTCGAGGTGGCGATCCGCGACCATGCGCCCAAGGCGCTTTACCTGAACCCGGTGCTGCACAATCCGACCACGCTGACCATGCCGGAATGGCGCCGCCGCGAGCTGGCCCGCATCATCGCCCGCCACGCCCTGCCGCTGATCGAGGACGACGCCTATGGTTTCGTGCCGCAGGCGCCGCCGCCGCCCTTCGCCGTGCTGGCGCCGGCGCAGACCTGGCATGTCGGCGGGCTGTCGAAATGCATCGGCGCCGGGCTGCGGCTGGCCTATGTGGTGGCGCCGGACGGCCGCGCGGCCTTCGCGCTGGCCCAGGCGCTGCGCGCCTTCTCCGGCATGGCCTCGCCCCTGGGCATGGCGCTGGCGACGCGCTGGATCGAGGACGGCACCGCCGACCGCATCCGCGATTTCGTCAACGCGGAAAGCGCGGCGCGCCAGCGCATCGCCGCCGCGGTGCTGTCGGGCTTCCAGTTTCGCGCCGATCCGCATGCCTTCAACATCTGGCTGAAGCTGCCCGAAGGCGCCGGCCGCGCCGAGCTGATGGGCCGCATGGCCGGCCGCCATATCGGGCTGATGCCGGCCGATGCCTTTACCGTGGGCGCCGCGCCCGACGAGCATCTGCGCATCTGCCTGGGCGGCGCGATCAGCCGCGACGAATTGCAGAGCGGCCTGCTGTTCCTGGCCGACAGCCTGTCTGGCGGCGGCTGGATGGGCTAGGCGGCGCGGACCGGGACGGCGGCGCGCACCGGCTCGAACCCGTGCATGCCCTTGACCCATTGCAGGGCGACGAACATGCCCTTGACCGGCGGCAGCAGCGCCAGCGACAGCGCGACCGCCGCAAGGCCCAGCAGCAGCGCGATCCGCGCCGGATGGTCGCCCAGCAGGCTGAACATCGGCACCAGCGCGAAGCCGATCAGATGCGCGACCAGCAGGATGACGACATAGGCCGGCCCGTCGTCGGCGCGCTGCGGCGTCAGGTCCAGCCCGCAGGCGTCGCATTGCGCGGCCACTTTCAGATAGCCGCGAAACAGCTTGCCCTCGCCGCAGCGCGGGCATTTCAGGCAGGCACCCCGCCGCAGCGCCGGCTTGAGATTGCCGGGATCCTGGGCGAGCAGGGTCGATGAGGTCATGCGCGTTTTCCCTTGCAACAATCGCGGGCGCGTTCGCCGCGCCTAGGCCGTTATATAGGCAATTGATCGGCAAATTTAAAGATGATTGATTGCATGCAATAATGCAATCAATCAAGGCGCTTGGACCCGCTCCCAGGCGATGGCCTTCGGCCCCGGCGCCATCCGCACCCGGCGGGACATGGACGCACGGCAAGAGCCATGCAGCACAACGCTCACGGCCGTGCCGGCAGCACCCGGCCCAGGCAGGGGCCGAAGCCGATGCGATAGCCGTCGCCCTGCGCCTCGGCGAAAAGCCCGATCTCGTCGCCGTCCTCGATGAAAAGGCGCGGCTCGCCCCTGACCATGACCGGGAGCTTGCCGCCCTCGGTCATCTCCAGCAGCGCCCCGGCCTGGTCGCGCGAAGGCCCCGAGATGGTGCCCGAGCCCAAGAGGTCGCCGACCCGCATCGGGCAGCCGGAACTGGTGTGATGCGCCAGTTGCTGGGCGCTGGAGTAATACATGACGTTGAAATTGGTGCGCGCCATGACCTGCCCGTTCATGCTCCAGCCGACCGCCAGGTCGTAGAGCCCGGGCCGTTCCTCGGCCAGATAGGGCAGCAGCGGATTCAGCCGCGCGGCGCCGGGCGAACGGAAGGGCTCCAGCGCGGCCTGGGTCACCACCCAGGCGCCGATGGTGGTTCCGAGCGCCTTGGACTGGAACGGACCCAGCGGCTGGTATTCCCAGGCCTGCACGTCGCGCGCCGACCAGTCGTTCAGCAGGACATAGCCGAAGATCATCGCCTCGGCCTGCTCCACCCCGACCCGCTCGCCCATCCGGCTGTCGGCGCCGACCACGGCGCCCAGCTCCAGCTCCAGGTCCAGCCGGCGGCAGGGCACCCATTCCGGGCCGGCCTCGCCCTTCACCTGTCCCATGGGCCGGCGGATCGGCGTGCCCGAGACCACTACGGAGGAGGCGCGTCCGTTATAGCCGATCGGCATATGCGTCCATTGCGGCGGCAGCGCATTCTCCGGCCCCCGGAACAGCATGCCGACGTTGAAGGCATGGTGCCGCGAGGCATAGAAATCGGTGTATTCCGTGACCCGGATCGGCAGGTGCAGCGTCGCATCCGCCATGGCGACCAGCGGCAGGTCGCCCGCGGCGCCCTCGGCCAGCAGTTCGGTCAGCCGCGCCCGCACCGCACCCCAGCGCGCGCGTCCCAGGGCCATGAAGCCGTTCAATTGCGGCTGCGCGAAGGTGCCGCCGGCATCGATCAGACCCTGCGCCTCGCATCCCGCCAGATCCAGGATCAGGTCGCCGATGGCCACCCCGCAGCGCGGCGCCTCGCCCGGGCGCGAGAACACGCCATAGGGCAGGTTGTTCAGGGGGAAGCTGCAATCCGGCTGGTTGGCGCTTTCGACTCTCGACCGCAGCAGGGCCATGCGCAGCCTCCTTCTTTCTTGGGAAAATATCCTCGGGGGGAGCGCCTGCCTGCCCCCATCGAGGGGGCGGGCAGGCGCCGGGGGGCAGACAGCCCCCCGTCTTGGGCCTCACTTCACGCCCGGCGTGCCGTCGAACTTCTTCTCGAGCCGGTCCCAGACCTCGATATAGTCCTGCTGCATCGGCGCCTCGCGGGCGGCGAATTCGGTCAGATGCTGGGGAAAGCGGGTCTCGAACATGAAGGACATGGTGTTGTCCAGCTTCTCGGGCTTCAATGCGCTGGCCGAGGCATGCTCGAAGGCGTCGCGGTCCGGGCCATGCGGCAGCATGCAATTGTGCAGGCTGATGCCGCCCGGCGCGAAGCCCTGCGGCTTGGCGTCGTAGACGCCGTAGATATTGCCCATCAGCTCGGACATGATGTTCTTGTGATACCAGGGCGGGCGGAAGCTGTGCTCGGCCACCAGCCAGCGTTCGCGGAACAGCACGAAGTCGATATTCGCCGTGCCCTCCTGTCCCGAGGGCGCGGTCAGCACGGTAAAGATCGACGGGTCGGGATGGTCGAACAGGATCGCGCCGACCGGGGAATAGGTCCGCAGGTCGTATTTATAGGGGCAGTAATTGCCGTGCCAGGCCACCACGTCCAGCGGCGAGTGCTCGATCCAGGTCTCGTGGAACCGGCCGCACCACTTGATGACCACGCGCGAGCGGGTCTCGCGATCCTCATAGGCCGCGACCGGGCATTTGAAGTCTCGCGGATTGGCCAGGCAATTGGCGCCGATCGGGCCGCGGCCGGGCAGGTCGAACTTCTGGCCGTAATTCTCGCAAACGAAGCCGCGGCAGGGGCCGTCCAGCACTTCGACGCGGTAGACGAGGCCGCGGGGCAGGATGGCGATTTCCCGCGGCTCGAGGTCGATCACGCCGAGTTCGGTGCAGAAGCGCAGCTTGCCTTCCTGGGGCACCACCAAGAGCTCGCCGTCGGCCGAGAAGAAATATTCGTCCTGCATGGATTGCGTGACCAGGTAGACATGGCTGGCCATGCCGACCTGGATGTTCACGTCGCCGGCGGTGGTCATGGTGCGCATGCCGGTGATCCAGGTCAGCGCCTGCTCGGGCAGCGGGATCGGATCCCAGCGATATTGCCCCAGGCTGACGATGTCGTCGCGGACGTTCGGCGCGGTCTTCCAATAGGGCAGGGCGATCGGCGCGAAGCGGCCGGTGTGATGCACCGAGGGTCGGATGCGATAGCACCAGGTGCGCTCGTTCTGGCCGCGCGGCGCGGTGAAGGCGGTGCCGGACAGCTGCTCGGCATAAAGCCCGTAGTTGCATTTCTGAGGGCTGTTCTGGCCTTGCGGCAGGGCGCCGGGCAGGGCCTCGGTCTCGAAATCATTGCCGAAGCCGGGCATGTAGCCCGCGACCGTGCCGGTGGTGGCGGCGGCGCGGATCATGCCGGCGGGCAGGGCGTGCTGGGACATGCGGCCTCCTCCCCGGGATTCATTGCCGATGCAACGAAAATACCGTTGCTGGCGCAACGATGTCAACGGGCTTGTTGCGGCAGCAACGGTTTTCTGGTGATCTGCCGCCGACAGGAGGAATGATGAGCTTTGATCTGGATGGATTCCTGCCCTATCGGCTGGCGGTGGCCGCGGCGCAGGTCAGCCGCCGCTTTGCCGCGCTTTACGAGGCCGAGGCCGGGCTGAGCATCCCGGAATGGCGGGTGCTGGCGCATCTGGGCAAGTCCGGCCCGGTGAGCGTGCGCGACATCACGCAGCGGGTGAACCTTGACAAGTCGGTGGTCAGCCGGGCGGCGACGCGGCTGGAACAGGCAGGCCATCTGCGCAAATCCGGCCATGACAGCGACCAGCGGCTGGTGGTGCTGGAGCTGACCGAGGACGGCCGGGCGCTGATGGCGCGGCTGGGCCGCATCGCCGATGCGTTCCAGGCCGAGCTGCTGGCCGAGCTGGGCGAGGATGCGGCGCCGCTGCTGCGGGCGCTGGAACGGTTGGACCGCTAGCTTGCGGATTCCTGGGCCGATGCCGCGATGCCGTTTCCAGCGCGGCGCAATCGTGGGCGTTGAGGACCGGGCCGGTGCGGGCGAAACAGCATCCAGGCTTCGGGGGTGATGCCATGGTCGCGACCGCAGGCAGGAGCGCGTGATCAGCCCCTAGGCTTCCAGCCGCTCGGGTCGATGCGGCGGAATCCCGCGCCGACTCCGGCGCAGAAACCGGGATCGCCCAGCAACTCGGTCCGGTCTTGAGAAGGCGGTGTCGCCCGCCGGGCGCGGACAACAACCTGCGCAGTGGGCGGTTCGATTACCGACCTCCGCAAGCCTGCAAGGCGGCGACGCGGCGGCCGAACAGTTCGGCCCGGCCGTCGATCCGCTTTTGCGGCGTGAACCAGGTGATGACGGCAGCGGACGACAACCCGGCCGGGCTGGCCGGCACAGCCGATCTGGCGGCGGCGGGCGGGTGGCTGCAACCCGGTCAGGGCTGAATCGGCAGGCATAGTGCGGGCCGGCCGAACGCGCGCGTCTGCGGGAAGCAATCCGGGCTTGGCCTGTTCGTCTGAAAGACTGCTTCACCGTCGGAGGGCAGGCTGCCGCGACCCCTAACCCTTGCGCGTCGCGGCGATCAGGTCGTGGAAGCGGTCGCCCTGGACGATGACATGGTCGCGCAGGGCGGTGGCGGCGGCCTCGGCATCGCCGCCGCGGATATGCGCGACCACCGCGTCATGCTCGGCGAACGAACGCGCCATGCGGTTCCTGACCTTCAGCTGCATGCGCCGATAGGGTTGCAGCATGGCATGCAGCCGCGACGCCTCGCGCTCGAGGAAGGCGTTGTGGGTCGCGCGGTAGATGCAATGGTGGAAATCCGAGTTACGGGCGTAATAGGCCTCGACCTCGCCGGCCTCGGCATGGCGGCGGCAATCCTGGTGGACCTGTTCCAGCGCGGCCAGCTCGGCCTCGGTGATGCGGCGGGCGGCCAGGCGGCCGCAGGTCGCCTCCACCTCGGCCATGACCTCGAAGCGCTCGGCCAGCTCGCTCGGCGTCCATTCGGTGACGAAGGTGCCGCGCTTGGGCACCACGCGCACCAGGCCCGAGGCCTCGAGCTGGTGCAGCGCCTCGCGGATCGGGGTGCGCGAGACCTCGAATTCGCGCTCCAGCGCCTCAGGGTCGAGCCGCGCGCCGGGCAGGTAGACGCCTTCGACGATGGCATTCTCCAGCGCGTTGCGGATGCGGAGCGTGTTCGGAATCGCGGCCATGGTCCCCCCTTGCCCCAAGAATAGGCATCCGGCAAAGATTTATCCATGGCCAAGTCTGTTATATACAACAACCCAAGGCCGGATGTATAACACCGGGAAGGGATTCGCGGGCTTGGGAGGGCACGCGCGCCCCGGAGGGTGCAAGGAGGAGGAGCCGCGCATGACCCCCTATCTGATTTCGATCTATGCCCTGGTCGCCATGTTTGTCGTCGCGACGATCTGGCCGATCAACATGGGCGTGCTGGCCTTTGTCGGCGCCTTCCTGGTCGGCACGCTGATGGCCGGCCAGACCACCAAGGACATCATCGCGGGCTTTCCGGGCGGGTTGTTCCTGACGCTGGTGGGCATCACCTGGCTGTTCGCGCTGGCGCAGAACAACGGCACCATCGACTGGCTGGTGCGCATGGCGGTGCGCGCGGTCAAGGGGCGGATCGCGGCGATTCCATGGATCATGTTCGGCATTTCGGCCGTGCTGACGGCGGTGGGGGCGGTCAGTCCCGGCGCCGTCGCCATCGTCGCGCCCATCGCGCTGGGTTTTGCCTTTCGCTACCAGATCTCGCCGCTGCTGATGGGCCTGATGGTGGTGCATGGCGCCCAGGCCGGTGGCTTTTCGCCGATCAGCATCTATGGCGGCATCACCAATGGCGTGGTGCAGAAGGCCGGCCTGCCGCTGTCCGAAATGACCACCTTTGCCGCCAGCTTCCTGGTCAATGCGGCGGTGGCGCTGATCCTTTTCGCGGTCCTGGGCGGGCGCAAGCTGATGGCGGCGCGCGACAGCGTCGAGCCGGTCACCGTGCCGCATGTCGAGATCGCCCGCCCCGCCACCGGTCCGCAGATCTTTGGCGACAGCGAGGCCGAGGCGCTGAGCCGGCGCATCGGCGCGGAAGGCGGCGGCACGTCGAACCGGCTGGTCGCCGAAGCCGAGGAAGGCAACCAGCCCGACGGCACCCCCTATCAGATCGCCACGCTGGCCGGGCTGGTGGCGCTGGCGGTGCTGGTCCTGGCCTTCAACCTCGACATCGGCTTCGTCGCGCTGACCATCGGCCTTGCGCTGGCGCTCTGGGCGCCGACGATGCAGAAACGCGCCATGGCCCAGGTCGCCTGGCCGGAAATCATGCTGATCACCGGGGTTTCGACCTATGTCGCGGTGCTGGAACACATGGGCACCATCGACTATGTCGGCGAAAGCGTGGCGAACATGGCCTCGCCCATGCTGGCGGCCCTGATGCTGTTCTTCATCGGCGCGGTGGTCTCGGCCTTCGCCTCGTCCACGGCGGTGCTCGGCTCGCTGATCCCGCTGGCCGTGCCGTTCCTGCAGGCGGGCACCGGCGTCGGCGCCGTCGGCTTCATCGCCGGCATGGCGGTCGCCTCGACCATCGTCGACGTCAGCCCGTTCTCGACCAATGGCGCGCTGGTGCTGGCCAATGCGCGCGGCGTCGACCGGCAGGCGTTCTTCCGCCAGCTGCTGGGCTATGGCGCCCTTGTCACCGTGCTTGCGCCGGTGGTGCTTTGGATGATCTTTGTCCTGCTGCCGGGCTGATCCCGGCGGCCCTGTCGAACGGAGGCCCGTGACATGACACCCTCGACCCGCCGCGCTGCACCGCGCCCCGCCTTTCTTTCCGAGCTGTTCGAGTCGCTGACCGACCGCACCCGGCGGCTGCTGGGCCGGCGCGACGGCGGGGCGGTGCCGGAAGCGCCCGAGCTTTCCGAACTGGCCGAGGCGCTGTTGTCGCGGCGCGGCGAGGCTTCGGGCGTGGCGCTGGCGCAGGGGCTGCTCGACGCCTTCCAGCGCGCCGATCCGGCCGAGCGGCTGGCCTTCCTGGTCACCCTGGCCGAGCGCTTCGGCCCCGATGCCGAGGCCGTGACCCGGGCGCTCGACACCCTGCAGCGCGACCCCGCTGCCGTCGAGGCGCTGCATATCGCCAGCGAGCCCCGGCGGCAGGAGCTGCTGCGGCGGCTGAACCTCGCCCCCGGCGGCACGGCGGCGCTGGTGCGGATGCGCGAGGAATTGCTGCGCCATCTCAAGGATACGCCCGCCCTGCGCCGGGTTGATGCGGATTTCGCGCATCTCTTCGCCAGCTGGTTCAACCGCGGCTTCCTGGGCCTGCGCCACATCGACTGGGACACGCCGGCGAGCATCCTGGAAAAGATCATCCGCTACGAGGCGGTGCATGCGATCCGGAACTGGGACGACCTGAGGAACCGCCTGCAGCCGACCGACCGGCGCTGCTACGGCTTCTTCCACCCGCAACTGGTCGACGAGCCGCTGATCTTCGTCGAGGTGGCGCTGACGCGCGAGATCCCCGGCCATGTCGCGGGGCTGCTGGACCTGGACCGCAAGCCCATCGCCGCAGAGCGCGCGGATACGGCGGTGTTCTATTCCATCTCGAACACCCAGCGCGGGCTGGCGGGGGTCAGCTTCGGCAATTTCCTGATCAAGCAGGTGGTCGAGGAGCTGAAGGCCGAGCTGCCCGGCATCCGGACCTTCGTCACCCTGTCGCCCGTGCCGGGCTTTGCCGGCTGGCTGGCGGAACAGCGCGCCGACGCGAATTCCGAACTGATCGACGCCGACCAGCGGCTGGCTTTCGCGGTGCTGGACCGGCCCGACTGGCACCTGGACCCGGCAGTGGCCGAGGCGCTGCGCGCGCCGCTGCTGGCCGCCGCCGCCAGCTATTTCCTGGCCGCCCGCGATACCCGCGGCCGGGTGATCGACCCGGTCGCCCGCTTCCACCTCGGCAATGGCGCCCGGCTGGAGCGGCTGAACCACCTGGGCGACGTCTCGGCCAACGGGCTGCGGCAATCGCACGGGCTGATGGTGAACTATCTCTATGACCTCGAGCGCATCGAGGCCAATCACGAGGGCTATGCCGAGCGCGGCGATGTCGCCGCCTCGGCCGCGGTCGGCCGCGCCCTTGCCCAACCGAACGCCTGAAAGGACCGGCGCATGAGCGAGAACCTTTTCGACATCCTGGAGCGCGGCATCGCCGACCCCGAGGCCACCGCGATCGAAACCCCGGCAGGCGAGCGCATCCGCTACGCCGACCTGGTCGCCCGCACCGGTCGGATGGCCAATGCGCTGGTATCGCTGGGTGTGGCGCCTGGCGACCGCGTCGCCGCGCAGGTGGAGAAATCGGTCGAGGCGATCGTGCTCTACCTCGCCACCGTGCGCGCGGGCGGCGTGTTCCTGCCGCTGAACACCGGCTACACCCCGGCCGAGATCGACTATTTCGTCGGCGATGCGCGCCCGCGCGTCTTCGCCTGCGATCCGGCGCGCGCCGATGCGCTGGCCCCCATCGCCGAAGCGGCGGGCGCCCGGCTGATGACGCTGGACGGCGACGGGCGGGGCTCGCTTGCCGATGCGGCGGATGCCGCCGCGCCGGCATTCGCCACCGTGCCGCGCCAGGCGGACGACCTTGCGGCGCTGCTCTATACCTCGGGGACGACGGGGCGGTCGAAGGGGGCGATGCTGACGCATGGCAACCTGGTCTCGAATACCTTGGCGCTGCGCGAGGCCTGGCACTATTCGGCCGAGGACGTGCTGATCCACGCGCTGCCGATCTTTCACACGCATGGGCTGTTCGTCGCGACCAATGTGACGCTGTTCTCGGGCGCCTCGATGATCTTCCTGCCCCGCTTCGACGTGGACCGTATCTTCGAGGCGATGACCCGCGCCACCGTGCTGATGGGCGTGCCGACCTTTTACGTGCGGCTGCTGCAGGACGACAGGCTGACGGCCGAGAATACCAAGGGGATGCGGCTGTTCATCTCGGGCTCGGCGCCGCTTCTGGCCGAGACGCATCGCGAATGGCAGGCCCGGACCGGCCACGCGATCCTGGAACGCTATGGCATGACGGAAACCAACATGAATGCCTCGAATCCCTATGATGGCGAGCGCATCGCCGGCACCGTCGGACTGCCGCTGCCGGGGGTCGAGATCATCGTCACCGACCCCGAGACCGGCACCGAGCTACCGCGGGACGAGATCGGCATGATCGAAGTGCGCGGCCCAAATGTGTTTTCGGGCTACTGGCAGATGCCGGAAAAGACCGCGGCGGAACTGCGCGCAAACGGCTTCTTCATCACCGGCGACCTGGGCAAGATCGACCAGCGCGGCTATGTCCACATCGTTGGGCGCGGCAAGGATCTGATCATCACCGGCGGCTACAACGTCTATCCGAAGGAGATCGAGGCCGAGCTCGACGCCCTGCCAGGCGTGACCGAAAGCGCGGTGATCGGCCTGCCGCACCGCGATTTCGGCGAGGGCGTCACCGCAGTTCTGGTCGGCCCGGCGCCGCCCTCGGAGCCCGAGATATTGGCGGCGCTGGAAGGCCGGCTCGCGCGCTTCAAGCTGCCGAAGCGCGTTGTCGTCGTTGACGAACTGCCGCGCAACACCATGGGCAAGGTCCAGAAGAACCTGCTGCGCGAGAGGTTCAAGGATCTTTACGAATAAGGGGCGATTCCGCCGAGGCGACGACAGGCTTTGACGCTGCTTTCGGGCGGCGTCATTCCTGCCCTATCTCCTGCGCTCCTCTGCCGCCCCCTTCTGCCTTTCTGTCCCTGCAATCCCCGATTGCCTTGCAGCTTCGAAGTAAGCGATCCGCTGCAGATCCCGAATATCCCTTGGGCTCCAGATGCCTTGGATCACCCCCTTAGCAATGTAAGGGCATTTGCATGGCTCGATGCGGTGGAGGAGGCCTGGATCTGGTTGCGCAAAAGATACCTTCGAACAAGCGAATCCACAGAGGTGGACGACTCGAACTGAGCTGCTGAGTCGGATCCTGTGAACTGCTCCGTCTTCGACTTGATCTCGGAAAGCTGTCGATCGATGGGAAGCGCGGAGAAACTGCTGCCAAGACCGTAGGCGACTTCAAATATCTGGCGCAAAGACTTGGAGCCGAGAATCTGGTACCATTTCGCATTATCGCTGGT
>NZ_KQ955209.1:0-193047 GCF_001546115.1 Paracoccus aminovorans | reverse complement strand
GTGAAATATTCCTTGACCGATTTCTCGGAGACAGTTTGCGAGAAAACCTCTTTCTGACGCGCCATGCTGCGCTCGAGTATCTTCCAGCCGACGTAGCCGCCAGACCCGACCTGGACATTGTATGTCATGACTTATACACCGCCAAGAGACGCTTCTCGCGCGAGAGTAGTGCCCGTATATGCTTGAGCGTGCGATAGTAATCCTGATCCGCCGTAGCCTCGGTCGCCATGGCGAGGACAGATCTGCTGTCCGAATCGGTAAAGACATGCGAGAGCTGCTCAATGCCCAGCAGCAGTTGTCGATGGCCTTCGTCATGATCGGCATCACCGCTGAGGATGAGCTGACAGATGTAGCACAGGCGTGAGACGGGCGAGTTCACCTGGTCCGGGTGGATTGCATCCTTGAGGCGCAGGACATTCGCATTGGGGGTGCAAATGGAGATCTTTGCCCGCTTTTCGCCGTTCTCGATAACGGCGCCATTGATCAAGACGCGCTCGTTCGGCGCGAGTTTCAGAATGAGCCCGGTCACGGCTGAACCTCGCCGCGCAGGCCTTTCATGATCTTCAGGTTGATTTCGATCAGCGGCTCAGCCGACGCATTTTCCGAGAGCACTTTCTGTCCCCGTTTGATGGAAAATATCGCCAGCGAAAGCAGCCCCGCCTTGACCTGCTCCGGCAGGGCATTGGCGGGCTGAGCCAGATCGGCGGCCAGAACGGTCCAGAGCTGATTGTTCGCATATGCCGCCTGGATCATCGCGCGACGCTCACCGGTGTTGAGTGCCTGTTGCAACTGTCGGGTGATACGCGAAAATGCCAGGTATTCCTGGTCGCGCTCCGTGCGGATGTGCTGCGATCCGAATTTTGCAGATTGATTCTTCAGCGAGGCAAAAGTCACGTCGGAAACCCCATTCTAGGCTTTTGGCAGGTCAAGGGGCGCCCGGAAGGGCGCCCCTTTCAAGATCAGCGGAACAGCGACAGGATGGTCTGCGGCGCCTGGTTGGCGATCGACAGGGCCTGCACACCCAGCTGCTGCTGGGTCTGAAGCGCCTGCAGACGCGCCGAGGCTTCTTCCATGTCGGCGTCGACCAGCGAACTGGAACCCATCTTCAGCGAATCCGCCAGTTTCGACACGAAAGTCGCTTGGGAAGTGATCCGCTCGCCGGCGGTGCCCAGTTCGGCAGCGCCCTTTTTGGCGACGTCGATCAGGCCCTCGATCTGCGTTCTCGCGGCCAGCGCGGTGGTGCGGTCGGTGATCGGTGCAATGGTGACAGCTTCGATCGAAGTCTCGAAGTTCACCGAGTCGACCGTGATCGAGGTGTTCACCGTGGCGACCGTTCCCGAGGTGCGATCGATCGACGACAGCACCGAGAAGCTGGTTTGGCCGGGGACGGGGTTGGTCTTGAGCAGGTTGACGCCGTTAATCTGGCTCGCATCGATGTAAGAGGTGATTTCCTCTTTCATCGTGGCGATCTGAGCATCGATGGTCGAGTAGTCAAAACCGTCACTCGAGGCACTGATGGCAAGCTTGTGCATCTTATCCAGGATCACCTGCACCTGCTCGGCACCGCTGCGGCCGGCCGCCACAATGGAGTTTGCCATATTCAGGTTGCTCTGGATGGTCTTGAACGCGGATTCGTCGCTTTCCATCACCTTCGAAATCGACCAGACGGCGGCGTTGTCCTGCGCGTTGGCGACCTTCTTGCCGGTCGAGATCTCATCTTGAGTCTTGGCCAGGTTCGAATTGATGCCTTTCAGGGTCTGAAGGGCCACCATCGCGCTGTTGTTGGTCAGAATGCTGGACATTTTTATCTCCGTTCATTGGGCTGTTTCACCCATGTTTACAAGGTTCGGCCTTCTGACCTGCGGGACGGGCCCGGTGATCTGCATCACGTTGTCCGGTGTATCCGTCGAGAGTGAATAAATCCTGAATTCCGCCATCGTTTCAATTCGAATGTCGGGACAAGTTTATTCAAAACCTTTTCTCGCGGGGCGGCGCAACCTGGCTGCCAATGCGCCGGCCTTCGCGGTCATAGGTATCCAGCTTGCGCGACAGGGCCGAGATCTCGGCGAGCTGACGTTGGGCGGCCGCAACCCCCTCGCGTGCCGCCTCGGCCAATGTCCGGACGGCAAGCAGAGCCTGTGAACAGGCATTCACGCTGTCCTTGCGGACCTGTCCGGCCAACAGAGATTTTTCGAATTCTATCATCTTTTCAAGGGCGATGCCCGGTTCCGACGCGATCAGATGCCGCTTTGCCTGTTCAAGAAAGGTCAGTGCCTCGGTCATTTTCCGCCTCCATCCCCCGGGATGAGCTTCAGGTCGATCCTTTCGCTGATCGCCTGCGCATAAGCGTCATTCAGCATGCTCGCGAATTGCGATTCGCCTATGCCGCCGCCGAACGCGCCGCTGGCTTCGCGTGGGCCGGCGTATTTCAACATTTCCGAGAGGAACGCTTGCTCCAGGCCATCCGCCATGCCGCGCGCGTTTTTCAGCAGCGGCTGGCTGATCCTGGCTATAGGGCTGACATCCAAGAAAGCCTCCTGATGAATAAAAGTTTCGACAGCTGAGACTTTACGGGTGATCGGTAAATATTTGGTAATCACCCTGTGCCAATGTCGTGCAAGTCGGTTCGGCTGGGAAAGGGTTGTCTGCGGATGGAAATCATGAGCTTGCAAGGCGGCGCGGCGGCTCCGGGGCAGGCGCCGGTCATGACCGAGCGCAGCAAAGGTCCGGGCGCGTCCGCGTTTGCGGCGCTTTTCGAGGCATCGGCTGTCACGGCCGAGGAAGATGTCGGGCCTGAGGAGAACGGCGAAGATATTGATGAAGCGCAAGATCCGGAAGGCCAGGTGGAACGCGACGCGATCCCCGAAGCACCGCTCCTTGCCTCACCTTCGCTCGATGCGGCGCTTCTTCCCACGGAAGAAGAGACACAGGCCATCACGCTCACGGTTGAACGCGCAGCCCCTCCTGTCGTTACCGGCGGCGGGGCGGATTTCGTGCTGCCAAACACGCCTTTGGGCGCAGCTGGTCAGGAAGGGGCGGCGCCTGGTTCACTGGCAACGACCGCCGTTGCCCAGAGCAGCCCAGGCGAATCGGCTGACGCCGAAGACCCGTCGCCTGCACCGACAGCGACAGTCCGTGAGAGCACGCCGAATCAGTCCGTGTCGGTATCATATGCCGACTCGGCGCCACCGCGCGGCGTGAGCCCAGCCGTGGATGCCAGGGCGCCGCAGCCGGAAAAGCCGGCAGCGAATCAAGCCGACGATAAGCCTGACAAGACGGCGTCATTCGACTTGCCGGACCAGACCGCCGTGGCGATTTCCGTGCATGAGGGCAAGGCCGCAACCGCGCCGCCGGAAGCCCACGGGAGCATGCGCGCGCAGGCTCTCACCGAGCCGCGGCATGTGTTGCGGCAACTGGGCGAAAAACTTTCCGAAGGCGCGGAGGGCGTGGTCGAGATCGCGCTTTCTCCCGAGGAACTGGGCAAGGTTCGGCTGGTGATCGCACCCGGCGAAAAGCCCGCCGTGACCGTCTTTGCCGATCGACCCGAGACCTTTGATCTCTTGCGCCGCAACGCTGAGACGCTGGACAGGGAACTGCGCAATGCCGGCATTTTCGGAGCGGACATCTCGTTCTCGGGCGGCAACGAAGGGCGTGATCGCAGCAATGATTCCGTGCGCGATCTGCGCGGCTCCGGTCAGCGCGACCTAAACAACAGTCTCGCCGAGCACGTTGTGCCGGCAAGACCTCGGCCGACCGTGGATCGGCGAATCGACATCAGAATCTAGGATCAGACGATGGCAAGCATATCGGCGGCAACAGGCGTGGGTTACTCCAGCAGCCAGAACAGCACGGGCACCGCGTCCGAAGGCAGCGGGACGAACAGCGAGTTCGAAACCTTCCTCAAGATGCTGACGACCCAGATCAAGAACCAGGATCCGCTCAACCCGATGGAGGGAACGGAATTCGCGGTGCAACTGGCAACCTTTTCGGGGGTTGAGCAGCAGGTTCAGACCAACCAGTTGCTCAGTCAGTTGCTCGAGGGGAGTAGCGGCGGCGCCTTGGGCCAGTTGTCCGGCTGGATCGGACGCGAGGTCCGCACCAGCGCGCCGGTCTGGTTCGACCAATCTCCGATGACGTTGCAAATCGAGAGCGTGGCGGATGCGGACAAGATCGAGCTTGTCACCCTGGATGCGCAGGGGAATGAAGTTCTGCGTGAAAGCATCGGCACCGGCTCGGGCGAGGTCGACTGGCAAGGCAAGCGCACCAATGGCGATCTTTTGCCCGAAGGATTGTACAGCTTCCGCATCGAAGCCTCGAAAGATGGCACGATCCTCGAAACCAAAGAAGTCGAGGCCTACACCCGCGTGACAGGCGCCGAGATGACGACGGACGGAGCAAGGCTGGTGCTTGCGGGCGGCGGCTCGGCCACGCTCGACGAGGTAACGGCATTGCGACAGTGAGAAGCGGGCCGAGGGCCGTGCCACGAGGAAGAAGAGGATAGCACATCACTGCCTCATCTCCGCAATTGCCTGTTCGGGCGGGTTCAGAACAAAGAGGGAACAATGAGGCCTTGACGTTTCCCCAAGCCGTGTTGACAAATGGATAACCCATGGTGTGCTGAGCGTGATTCATGTGTGGATGCCCCCGTCGGTGCAAGGCGTTTTCGAACGGCTTGAGCATGCGATCGGATGCTTTCATGTGTCAGGCCTGAAGATGCGGCGCTGATCATGGCCGCTGGCCGGCATGGCGATGCGCGGAGTCGGCCTTCGCCCCGTGCAGTTGAAACGCCGCTTGGCCAGATCAAGGCCGATGACGGCTACTTCAGACATGGCAGTTCTCCTCTCTTGGCTCATGTGGTGGCTAACATTCGCATTTCGGCACTCAGTGGGAGGGGGCAGCCTCCGGGTCGAACCCGGCGGGTGGCGGTGGATCATCTCGAGCGCCGCGCGCCGTTCGGCGCGGCCATCGGCCCGGGCAAGATCGCCCCGCACGATCAGGCCCGACCGGTTCTCCATCAGGGCATGACCGATGAAGCACAGCATCGCCCCGGTGCCGGGGATTTCCTGTAGAGCCGCGCGTCCGGAGCGGGGGGCGGGCCATGGGTGGCATTCGTGCGCCTCTGACCCCGGAAATCGACCTCGGCATGGCGGCTGTGGCGTTGGTTGCGGGGCATCGGATCGGTCTTGGCTGCTACCGTCAAGGCGGATGGATCGGTGGCGGGGATCCCGAGTCCGGGAGGATCGCCGGCTTCATCATCCGGCGGGGTCTCGCCCGCCCGCGGTTGGGACGCTCTTCATCAGGGTGAGCCATCAGGCCGCCACCGGTTCGAGGCCCATGGCGAACGCCTTCACCAGCGTGCCGTCGACCGAGAAGTGGTCGTCAGACAGCAGCGGCGGCGCCTGGCGGTGCGCCAGGATCGCGGCCATGATCTTGCGCGACATGTCGGTGCTCAGCAGCCGGTCGCGGTTCTTGCGAAGACGGTCGGCCTTCGGGGCTTCGCCCGTTCAGGGCTGAAATCCGTCCCCCGGACGGATTTCCGGGCGCCCTTCACCCCACACGGGATCATCAATGCCGAGGCCAGCGCAACAGCAGATCGTGGTTCATCTGCTCCATCAGCTGGCGCTCGGACCGGACCGAATAGAGGAGCTGGATCAGGCTCGCCCGGATCAGCCGCTCCGGGTGGGATCGAGGGGCGACCAAAGTCGGTGTAGAGCTCATCGAACGCAGCATCCAGGCTGGCGCGCCTCGTTCACCACCTGCCGGATCGTCCGCAGCGGGTGGCCCGCGAGGATGCGGGCCTCAAGGTCGACGTAGCGGAACAGCGATCCGCTCGCCTCGTCCGCCCCGCGCATCTTTATCACCCCCATCGGCCTGCGCAGGGTGAATCATGTTCCGCGGGGCAGGTCGAGGGCTGACTTTTTCAGCGACTTGTTAGGAGCCCGAACCGTCATTCTTGGCGGGGATGGGATCGCGGATGAAGCTGACTGGTGAGAAAGGCCAGAATTTGCAGATCATCGCCGGCTGTGGGCGCCGAGAATTTCGGGCGGCATGCGAAGTTCGGGCAGCCAGGAAAAGTTAGCCGTGGTCTATCATTGCTGCCCAAGCGGCGGCTTTTCTCCAACAGGAAAGAATTACCGGTCAGGCCGGATCGCCATCATGCCTGGCTTGGGGCGGCGCATAGCCCATCTCGCGGTCGATCCAGCGCATCAACAGTGTGACCAGCCGCGCCTGTTCGGCGGGGGTCAGCGCGCGTCCGGGCGGCAGGCCGTGCCATTTCGCCAAGCACGACCGACAGCAGCAAGCGGTGGCGTGCTGGGCCAGGAAGACCGGATGACCGCGCATCGGCGTCTGCCGGCCGTCATTGCGCGGTTCGGCCGGTGCCAGCCGCGTGGCGATGAAATCGCCGGCATGGCGGGCGATGGTGTCGCGGCCCTTGCTGTCGGCATAGGCGCGCTCGGCCGTGCCCAAGTGAAAGCGGGCGCGAAACCGCGACCGGGCAAGCCGCTGCAGGAGGGCGTCGAATTCGTCCATCCTTGGCAGATAGGGTCGCGGGCGCCGCGGGAAAACCCCGCTCAGCCCAGGCGCAGCCGATGACGCGCGGTCAGCATCTGCCGGGTCGTGGCCAGCTCCGCTGCCCGGCGTGCCTCGTCCCAGCCGAGCGCCTGGGCGCAAAGCGTGGCGATGCTGTCCAGATCGCGGCCCGAGAGCCGGCCGGCGACGGCGATCGCACTGCGGCGCATCACCACATCGGCCAGGCTGCGGACCTGCTCGTGCCGGATCATCCAGTCGAATTCCGCCAGGCTGTAACCCGGCGCATCGGCCAACCGCCCGGGCCGCGCGCCCTCGGCCGCGAGGATCGGCAGGGCGGTGCTGCCGTAGCGGTCCAGGAGCTCTGCCGCCCGTCCCCGCTCGGCGCCGGTCTCGGCGCAGGCGCGAGCGATCCAGTCCTGGCGCGCCGCCGCACCGTCCGGCAGGTCGCGGCCGCCGCCGATGGGCAAGCCCTGGGTCGAGACCCGGCGTGCCCGGCCCAGCCGCGCGAGCAGGCTATCCGCGACCTCCTCGGCAAAGCCGCGGAACGTGGTCCACTTGCCGCCCACCAGCGAGACCACGGGCCAGCGCCGGCTCCCCTCGGGCTCGGCCACCGGGGCCGAATGGTCGCGGCTGATCAGCCCCGGCGCCACACCCTCGGACTTGGGCAGCGGCCGGATGCCGGCATAGGCATAGACGATCTGGCTGCGGTCGAACCGCAGCCCCGGCAGCAGGCTGCCGAGCGCGGCAAGGAAATAGTCGATCTCGGGCTCCGTGCAGGTCACGCTGTCGGGATCCTCGGCGCGGATGTCGGTCGAGCCGACCAGCGCCCGGCCGAGATAGTCAAAGACCAGGCAGATGCGGCCGTCGTCGGCTTCGAAATAGATCATGCGGCCGTTCAGCGCCGCCAGAAGCTCGGGATGATCCAGCAGGATATGCGAGCCCTTGGTGCCGCCGATCAGGGTCGAGGGCACGCCAAGCTGGGCATTGATCCGGTCGATCCAAGGGCCGCCGGCATTGACCACGATGCGCGGGCGCAGCGCCAGCGGGCCCTGGGGCGTGTCCAGCGTCACGCTGTCGCCGTCCGTGCCCGCAATGGCCGTGTGGTTCAGCGCGCGGGCCTGCCGGTTGGCGCGCAGCCCATCGGCGACCAGTTCCCACACCAGCCGCTCGGGCTGCGTCACGGTGGCATCGTAATATTGCCCGGCGGCGACGATGCGCGGGGTCAGGGGCGGGATCTCGCGCAGCGCCCGCGCCCGCGACCAGAGCTGGTGGCGCGGCATCACCCGGTGGCGGCGGCCGTAGAAGTCATACATGGCCAGACCCAGCTTCATCAGCACCGCACCCCGGCTGCGCGGCGCCGTGGTCGAGCCCATCAGCGTGCGCAGCGCCGCCGGGATGCCCTTGAGCCAGGAAAAGATCGGGATCACCGTGGGCAGCGGCCGCACCAGATGCGGGGCGTTCTTCAGCAGCAGGTTGCGCTCCAGCGTCGATTGCGCGACCAGGCCCAGCTCGCCGGTTTCCAGGTATTTGATGCCGCCATGGATCAGCCGCGAGGGCGCCGCCGAGGTGCCGCCGCCGAAATCGCCCTTGTCCGAGATCACGCAGGTCACGCCCTGTTCGCAAAGGTCGCGGAACAGGCCCGCGCCGTTGATGCCGGCGCCGAGGATCAGCACGTCGATGTCTTCCGTCATGGGTCTTCCTTTGCCAGCGCCTCGATCTTGGGCCAGATCGGCGCCAGCGCCTGGGTCAGTTCGGTAAAGAGCGCAAAGCGTTCGGCCAGCGCCGCGCTGCGGGCGGGATCGGGGGCGTAATGGCGGGTCAGCGCCGCCATGTCGCGCGGATCGTGGCGCGGGCTTGGGTAAAGCCCGACCGCCGCACCCGCGCAAAGCGCCGCACCCCAGGCCGCGGCCTCCTCGGTGTCGCTGACCGAGACCGGCATTCCCAGCGCGTCGGCAAAAAGCTGAGCAAACAAGGGGCTGCGCGATATTCCTCCGGTCAGTCGAGCCTTGGTGGGCCGAAACCCCTCGCGCAGGGCATCGACATGGATGCGGTGGTTGAAGGCGATGCCCTCGATCACCGCGCGCAGCATGTCGCCGCGGTCCTGCCAGCCGCGCAACCCGAAGAAGCCGGCGCTGGCCGTGGGCCCCAGCGGCGAGCCGAACAGGAACGGGTGGAAGATCGCGGTCGAGGGGCGGGCCATGGCGGCCTCGATCTCGGGGATGATCTCGGCGTGGAAGGCGCGGCCCTGCGCCTCGGCCTCGCGGCGCTCGGCCCCGCAGAGCGTGTCGAGGAACCAGTCGTAATTCGCTGCCGATGCGGGGGAAATCGACATGGCATTCCACGCGCCGGGCTCCAGCCCGTTGCGGCAGAACCAGCGCGGATCGACCTTGGGGGCGTCCGAGACGGTCTCGTTGATGGAATAGGTGCCGGCGACGATGGCGACCGTGCCGGGCGCATGGCCGCCCGCGCCAAGCGCCGAGGCGGTCACGTCATGCAAACCGGCCGCGACCGGCGTGCCGGCGACAAGGCCGGTCAGGGCGGCGGCCTCGGGCGTGACATGGCCGGCGACAGCGCCGGGCAGCAGGATCCACGGCAGCGTCCCGGCCAGCGCCTGCAGCCCGAACAGCGGCAGGATGTCGGGCGCATAGCGCTGGGTCGCGACATCGGTGAAGGAGGTGCTGGCCTCGGTCAGGTCGGTGGCGATGCGGCCGGTCAGGCAGAAGCGCAACCAGTCCTTGCAGGCCAGCACATGGGCGATGCGGGCAAAGCGTTCGGGGTCGTGGTCGCGCATCCAGGCCAGCAGGGCCGAGGGCGCCGAGGCATGCGGCATCTGCCCGGTGCGGGCCAGCGCGCGTTCGGCGGTGCCGTCCGCCTGCCAGCCGGCGACCACCGCGCCGGCGCGGCTGTCCAGCGACAGGATGCCATGGCCCAGCGGGCGGGCGTCGCGGTCCAGCACATAGACGCCGTCGCCATGCGCGGTGGCGGCCACGGCGGCGATCTCGCCGGCCGGGCGGCCGCAGGCGGCGACGGCCTCGGCGATGGCGGCGGCGGTCTGGGCCCAGAGCACGTCCATGTCACGCTCGACATGGCGCGGGCGCGGCATGATCTGCGGCACGCGGCGGCGCGCGGTGGCCAGCACCCGGCCGGTCTGATCGAAGATCACCGCCTTGGTCACGGTCAGGCCGTTGTCGATGCCAAGCAGCAGGGGCACGGGAACCTCGTCGGGCACAACTGCGCCCCGCACCGCGAAAAGGGGCGCGGGGCGTGCAGGGCCGGGGGCGGAGCGGCGCCGCACCCGGCAGCGGCGGTTACTGTTCCAGCACGAAGGGCGCCGTGTATTTGTCGGCGTTCGACTGGTCGATCAGCAGGCAGTCGAACAGCTGCTTTTCGGTGTCCACGCCGGTCTTGCCGGTCTTGATCACCGAATCCGCCTGCTTGACCGCCTCGGCCGAGAAGATGGCGACGGGTTGCAGCACGGTATATTGCAGCTCGCCGGCCTTGACCGCCGCCACCGCATCGGGCGAGCCGTCGAAGCCGCCGACCTTGACCGCGTCCAGCTTGCCGGCCTCTTTCAGCGCCGCGATCGCCCCCAGCGCCATCTCGTCATTGCCCGAGATCACGCCGTTGATGTCCGGGTTGGCCTGCAGCAGCGACTGCATCTTCTGGTAGCCTTGGGTGCGGTCCCAGTTCGCGACCTCCTGGCCGGCCTTTTCCAGGTCCGGATACTGGCTCAGCACGGTCTCGTAGCCGTTCGAGCGGGTCTGGGCGTTGTTGTCCGAGGGCGCGCCGAACAGTTCGACATATTTGCCCTTGTCGCCCACGGCCTCGACCCAGGCCTGGGCCCCCAGCGCCGCGCCTTGCGCGTTGTTCGACACCAGCTGCGCCTTGGCCAGGCCTTCCTGGTTGATCTCGGCATTGACCAGGATCACCGGGATGCCGGCATCGACCGCCTTCTGCACCGCGCCGACCGAGCCGTCCGCGTTGGCGGGGTCGAGGATGATCGCCACCGACTTGTTGGTGATCGCGGTGTCGATCAGCGTGCTTTCGGTATTGGTGTCGCCGCGATGGGCGCCGACATTGGCGGTATAGCCCATCTCCTCGGCGGTCTTCTTGGCGACCTCGCCCTCGGTGAACCAATAGGGGTTCGCCGGGTCGTTGACGATGATCGAGATCAGGCCCTCGGCCGAGGCGGCCGCTGCCATCAGGGGCAGCGAAGCAGCGGCGGCCAGCAGCGCGCGACGGGTCAGTTTGAACATTCTTCTCACTCCCTTGGGGTTGGTTTCCTGCCTTGCGGCAGGCTTTCGCCGGGCAGCCGTTCCGCCCGGCGGGAAGGTCTGGCCGGGTCAGCCCTTGCGGGCGCCGCGCCCGTATTGGATCGAGTTCATCAGCACCGCGAGCACGATCACCGCGCCGGTGAACACGGTCTGCCAGTAGGAGCTGACGCCGATGATGACGAGGCCCGCCGACAGGAAGCCGATGACGAAGGCGCCCAGCATGGTGCCGCGCACCGTGCCGCGCCCGCCGGTCAGTGCAGCACCCCCGATCACCACCGCCGCGATGGCGGTCAGCTCATAGGTGGTGCCGGCGGTCGGCCCGGCCGAGGTCAGTTGCGACGACAGCACCAGCCCGGCGATGGCGGCCAGCGCGCCCGAGATGGTGTAGACGGTGATCTTGACCCGGCGCGTCGGCACGCCCGAAAGCTCGGCCGCGCGTTCGTTGCCGCCTGAGGCATAGAGCCAGCGTCCGAAGGCCGAGCGCGACAGCATCAGCCCGGCCAGCACCGCCACCGTCGCCAGCACGATGACCGAGATCGGGATGCCGGCGATGCGGTTGAAGCCCAGCCAGTTGAAGCCGGTGTTGCCCAACTCGGCCGAGCCGCGCAGGTTGTTGTAGGTCAGCCCGTTGGTCATCAGCAGCGCGACGCCGCGGGCGACATACATCACCCCCAGCGTGGCGACGAAGGGCGGCACCTTGAAGATCGAGATCAGCACCCCGTTCAGCGCCCCGACGCCTGCGCCGACGGCGATGGTCAGGATGACGACGGCCCAGACCGGCGGGTAAAGGATCACCCCGGCCCAGTCGAGTTCGACCCCCTGCATCATCGCGCCGGCGACCACGCCGCACAGCGCCAGGATCGAGCCCACCGACAGGTCGATGCCGCCGTTCAGGATCACCAGCAGCATGCCGATGGACAGGATGCCATAGATCGCCACCTGCGAGGACATGATGAGGAAGTTCGACAGGGTGAAATAGTTCGGCGACAGGAACGAAAAGACGGCGATGATCGCGATCAGCGCGAAGAACGCCCGTCCTTCCAGCAGGAAGCGGCCGATGCTGAACTCGGGTTTCCTGGATGCGGCGGCGGGTGCGGTCGTGGCAGACATTGGGTTTTCCTCCCTCCCGAGATCCGTCAGGCAGCCACGGACTCGCCCGAGGCGGCCATGATCTTTTCCTTGGTGACGGTGGAATCGAATTCGGCCGAGATGCGGCCCTTGTGCATGACGATGATGCGATGCGCGATGGACAGGCATTCGCTGACCTCGGAGGTGGTATACACCACCGCAAGCCCCTGCTCGGCGCCCTGGGCCAGAAGCTTGAACACCTCGGCCTTGGCACCGATGTCGATGCCGCGCGAAGGTTCGTCCAGCAGGATGACGCGGGGCCTGGTGGCCAGCATCTTGCCGATCACCACCTTCTGCTGGTTGCCGCCCGAGAGCGAGCCGATGGCCGCGCCGCCGCCCGAAGTCTTGACGGTGACATTGCGGATGCTGTCGCCGATCAGCTTCTTCTCGGCGCTGCGGCTGGTGAAAAGTCCCCGGGTGAAGCTGGAGATCGAGGCCAGGGACAGGTTTTCGCCCACGGTCATGGTTTGCACCAGCCCGTCGCGCTGCCGGTCCTCGGGCACCAGCGCGAGGCCGCGCGCGATGCGCTCGGCGATCGACAGGTGCGAGATCTCGCGGCCCTCCAGCACGATCTCGCCGCCCGAGGCGGTCAGGCGGCCGGCGCAGGTCTCCAGCAGTTCGGTGCGGCCGGCGCCCATGAGGCCATAGATGCAGACGATCTCGCCCGCGCGCACGTCCAGGGACAGCTTGTCCACCAGGTTGAAGCCGGCCGGGTCGGGCACCGAAAGATTGCGGATCGACAGCGCCACCTCGCCGAAGCGGGTCGCGGGCGGTGCGCCCAGGTCGTAATTGTCGCCGACCATGTTGCGCACGATCCATTCCAGGTCGATCTCGGCGCGCGGCGCATAGGCGGTCATGGTGCCGTCGCGCAGCACGACCGCATGGTCGGTGATGGTCAGCGCCTCTTCCAGGTGATGCGAGATATAGACGATGCTGACGTCCTTGGCGGTCAGGTCGCGGATCACCTTGAACAGCACCTCGACCTCGCTGGCGGAAAGCGCGCTGGTCGGCTCGTCCATTATCAGGATGCGGCTGTCCACCGACAGCGCCCGGGCGATCTCGACGATCTGCTGCTGGCCCAGGCGCAGCTCCTCGACCGGGGTCAGCGGGTCGATGTTTTCCTCCAGCTCCTCCATCAGGCGGCGGACCTGGCGTTCCTCTTCGGCGAAGTCGACGCCGGTCGGGCCCATGATCTCGCGGCCCATGAAGATATTGTCGCGCACCGACAGGTTCGGGGCCAGGCTCAGCTCCTGGTGGATGATCGAGATGCCGCGGTCGCGCGCCTCGTTGGCGCTGGCAAAGGTCACGGGCCGGCCGTCCAGGATGATCTCGCCGGTGGTGGGCTGGATGACGCCCGACAGGATCTTCATCAGCGTGGACTTGCCGGCGCCGTTCTCGCCGAACAAGGTCGTCACCTGGCCGCGATGGATATCGAAATTCACGCCTTTCAGCGCATGCACGCTGCCATAGGACTTGGCGACGTTGCGGGCGGCTAGGACGACCTCGCCGGTATGGCTTGCGGCGCGGGTCATTTCACCACCACCTCGACCGGGGTAATCAGCCAGCTCTTGGGGTTGATCAGGCGAAAGGCGCCCACGACCTCGACGGTCTTGCCGGTCAGGGCCGCGGCGTCGATCCTGTCCAGAACCTCGGCCTTCATGGCGCGGTTGATGCCGGCGCCGGCGTTCTGGTATTCGATCTGGTTCTTGAACTTGCCGAAGGCGATGTCGCCGGGGGCGTCGCGCAGGTCGGTGCCGTTGATCGCCGGGCCGGTCTGGACGCGGACGGCGACGCTTTCGGGCAGGCCCTCGACGGCCAGCGGATAGATCCCGGCCTTGGGCTCGCCCGCCGTGCCGGTCACGCGCACCGCCATGATGGCGCCGGTCGAGGCCGGGGTGCCGTATTGCGCGATGGCCGCGTCCTTGTCGGCGGCGATGGCGGCGGCGACTTCGGCAGCATTGCCGGCCTTCCCCTTGACGAATTCGGCGATGCGCGGGAACTCCGCCTGGCCATAGCCGTCGGGCGAGAAGGCCTGCTGGCGCACATCGGCCTCCGAGCCGATATGCACGACCTTGGTGTCAAGCGCGATGCCGGCCAGCACGACGGCCGCCGCGGCGATGCTGAGGAAAAGCCCGCGCCGCGATGCCGCGGGGGCCTTGGGGGCTTGGCCGGTCGGGGCAGTGCTCTGGACCATGTTCGTGCCTCGGATTTGATGAATGTTGCGCGGGCGGGGCGGATGCGGATCAGGCGGCCGGACGGCGCGCGCGGCGGGCATCCCGCGGGGAATGTCTGGGATTTCCTTGCATTGTCCGGCCCCTCCTCTGGCTGGTCATGCCTGGCAGTCTCCTCCTGCCGGCGGGTGCGGGGGCATTGCCCGAATCCCGCCGTCTTCGAAACAGTAACTGAAATTTTTTGCTGTGTCCGTAAAAAAATGCATTCCTGCGGCGGGAAATCTGCGGTATGAAAATGACCGAGGAGTTCGCCACGCCCGTCCGGGCTGGCTTGCCGCCGGGGTCTTGGCCCGGGCGGAGGAGGGCACCATGCATCACCACCCCACCGACCCCCGCAGGACGGCGCGCCATGGCCGGGGCTGACATCCTGATCGGCATCGACGCCGGCACCTCGGTCATCAAGGCGGTGGCCTTCGATCTGCGCGGGGCGCAGCTGGCCGCGGCCTCGGTGCCGAATCGCTATCAGGCCGGCGGCGACGGCTCGGCCACGCAACCCTTGGCCCAGACCTGGGACGACTGCGCCGCCGCGCTGCGGGGCCTGGGCGACAAGGTGCCGGACCTGGCCCGCCGCACCGCCGCGCTCTCGGTCACGGCGCAGGGCGACGGCACCTGGCTGGTCGGGCGCGACGGGCCGGTGGGCGACGCCTGGCTGTGGCTTGATGCCCGCGCCGCCCCGACAGTGGCGCGGCTGGCCGCCGGCCCGGCGAACCGCGCCCGGTTCGAGGCGACCGGCACCGGGCTCAACACCTGCCAGCAGGGCAGCCAGATGGCGCATATGGACGTGCATTGCCCCGAGTTGCTGGACCGGGCCGAGGTCGCGCTGCATTGCAAGGACTGGCTCTATCTGAACCTGACCGGGGTGCGGGCGACCGACCCGTCCGAGGCCAGCTTCACCTTCGGCAATTTCCGCGACCGGCGCTATGACGATACGGTGATCGCCGCGCTGGGGCTGGAGCATCGCCGCACCCTGCTGCCCGAGATCGTCGATGGCGCGCAGCTCACCCACCCGCTGACGCCCGAGGCCGCCGCCGCCACCGGGCTGCGCGCCGGCACGCCGGTCAGCCTTGGCTATGTCGACATGGTGATGACCGCGCTGGGTGCCGGGGTCTATGGCGGGGCGGGCGATGTCGCCTGCTCGACCGTGGGCTCGACCGGGGTGCATCTGCGGGCGGTGCGGGCGCAGGACGTGCATCTGAACGCGCAGGGCACCGGTTATGTCATCTGCCTGCCGATCCCCGGCATCGTGACCCAGGTGCAGACCAATATGGCGGCGACGCTGAACCTGGACTGGATCCTGGGCGTCGCGGCGGGCATCCTTTCGGACGTTGGCCAGCCGGTCACGCATCGCGACCTGGTGGCGCATATAGAGGGCTGGCTGGCGCAGTCGAAGCCCGGCCAGATCGTCTACCACCCCTATATTTCCGAGGCGGGCGAGCGTGGCCCCTTCGTCAACGCCGATGCCCGCGCGGGCTTCGTCGGCCTGTCAGCCGGGCATCGCTATCCCGACCTGATCCGCGCCGTGGCCGAGGGGCTGGGCATGGCGATGCGCGACTGCTACGCCGCCATGGGCCCGCTGCCGGCCGAGCTGCGGCTGACCGGCGGCGCTGCGCGCTCGCGGGGCTTGCGCGGCATCCTGTCGGCGGCGCTGGATGCGCCGGTGCGGGTGTCCGAGCGCGACGAGGCCGGCGCGGCCGGCGCGGCGATGATGGCCGCCGTCGCCATCGGCGCCTATCCCGACATGGAATCCTGCATCGCCGAATGGGTCACGCCGCTTCTGGGCGCGGCCGAAGCGCCCGATCCCGATCTCGTGGCCGCCTATGCGCGGCTCTTCCCGGCATTTTCCGCCGCGCGGCAGGCCCTGCCGCCGGCATGGGACGCCCTGGCCCTGGCCCGCGCCCCGAAAGGAGATTGAAATGAGCCAAGACCAAGACATGATCGACCTTTTCGTCATCGGCGGCGGCATCAACGGCGCCGGCGTCGCCCGCGACGCCGCCGGCCGGGGCCTGAAGGTGGTGCTTTGCGAAAAGGACGACCTGGCGCAGGGCACCTCGTCGCGCTCGGGCAAGCTGGTGCATGGCGGGCTGCGCTACCTGGAATATTACGAGTTCCGCCTGGTGCGCGAGGCGCTGATCGAGCGCGAGGTGCTGATGGCCGCCGCTCCGCATATCATCTGGCCGATGCGCTTCGTGCTGCCGCATTCGCCGCAGGACCGGCCCGCCTGGCTGGTGCGGCTGGGGCTGTTCCTCTACGACCACCTGGGCGGGCGGCAGAAGCTGCCCGGCACCCGCACGCTGGACCTGCGCCGCGACCCCGAGGGCGCGCCGCTGCTGGATCGCTACGCCAAGGGCTTCGAATATTCGGATTGCTGGGTGGATGACGCCCGCCTCGTGGTGCTGAACGCCGTCGATGCCGCCGAGCGCGGCGCCGAGGTGCTGACCCGCAGCCCTTGCGTTTCGGCCCGGCGCGAGGACGGCGCCTGGACCGTGCAGACCCGCAGTGAGGCCACCGGCGCGCTGCGCAGCTTCCGCGCCCGCTGCGTGGTGAACTGCGCCGGGCCGTGGGTGTCGGAGGTGATCGGCCGGGTGGCGGGCTCGCAGTCCAGCCGCAACGTGCGGCTGGTCAAGGGCAGCCATATCATCGTGCCGAAATGGTGGGCGGGCGCCAATGCCTATCTGGTGCAGAACCACGACAAGCGGGTGATCTTCATCAACCCCTACGAAGGCGACAAGGCGCTGATTGGCACCACCGACATCGCCTATGAAGGCCGGGCCGAGGACGTCACGGCGGACGAATCCGAGATCGAATACCTCATCGCCGCCGTGAACCGCTATTTCAAGCAGAAGCTGCGGCGCGACGATGTGCTGCACAGCTTCTCGGGCGTGCGGCCGCTGTTCGACGACGGCAAGGGCAACCCCTCGGCGGTGACGCGGGACTATGTCTTCGACCTGGACGATACCGGCGGCGCGCCGCTGCTGAACGTGTTCGGCGGCAAGATCACCACCTTCCGCGAACTGGCCGAGCGCGGCATGCATCGCCTGCGCGAGGTATTCCCGGCCATGGGCCCGGACTGGACCGAAAGCGCGCCCTTGCCCGGCGGCGACATGGCCAACGCGGATTACGAAAGCTATGCGGAACTCCTGCGCGAGCTGAACCCCTGGATGCCGCGCCGGCTGCTGCATCACTATGGCCGGCTTTACGGCACCCGGACCCGGGACGTGGTGGCGGGGGCGCTGTCGCTTTCCGACCTGGGCCGGCATTTCGGCGGCACTCTCTACGAGGCCGAGGTGCGCTACCTGGTCGCCCGAGAATGGGCGCAAACGCCCGAGGACATCCTCTATCGCCGCACCAAGCATTACCTGCACCTGACCGAGGACCAGCGCCGCGCCTTTGCCGACTGGTTCGCCGGCTCGGACCTGGCCCAAGCCGCCTGAGGACACCATGGCCCTGACGCTGTCGCTGAACACCAATCCGCTGGTCAACCGCTTTGCCGAACCGGACGACCTGATCGACACCGTGGCGCGCGAGTTGCGGATCCGCGACCTGCAACTGACGCATGAGTTCATCAACCCGAGCTGGCCCGCCCCGGTGATCCGGCGCCTGACCCGCACCATGGGCGCGGCGCTGGCCCGCACCGGCGTGCGCGTCACCAGCGGCATGACCGGGCCCTATGGGCGGCTGAACCACTTCGGCCATCCCGACCGCGAGGTGCGGCGCTATTACATCGACTGGTTCAAGACCTTTGCCGACATCATCGGCGACTTGGGCGGGCAGTCGGTCGGCACGCAATTCGCCATCTTCACCTATCGCGACTATGACGACCCGGCGCGGCGCGAGGCGCTGATCCAGACCGCCATCGACGCCTGGACCGAGGTTGCGGACCACGCCAAGGCGGCGGGACTCGCCTATGTCTTCTGGGAACCGATGAGCGTGGGCCGCGAGTTCGGGGAAACCATCGACGCTTGCATGGCCTTGCAGGACCGGCTGACGGCGGCGAACATGGCGGTGCCGATGTGGATGATGGCCGACATCGACCACGGCGACGTGACCAGCCCCAACCCGGACGACACCGACCCCTATGCCTGGGCGCGGGCGGTGCCGCAGGTCAGCCCCATCATCCACATCAAGCAGTCGATGATGGACAAGTCCGGCCACCGGCCCTTTACCGCCGAATACAATGCCAGGGGCGCGATCCAGCCGGGACCGCTGCTCGCGGCCCTGGCCGAGGGCGGGGCGAAGGACAACGAGATCTGCCTGGAGCTGAGCTTCAAGGAACGCGAGCCGAACGACCGCCAGGTGATCGCGCAGATCGCCGAAAGCGTCGCCTTCTGGGCGCCGCATATCGACAGCGGCGCGGATAAGTTGAATATCTAGAACCGGATAGCAAAGGACGCCCGCGATGAGATGCCAGCCCCCCGCCTATTGGATCGCGTGATGGTCTCGCGCGGTGCGATGGACCCCGAACAAAGCCTCGCCATCCGCGCGGCCTGGCTGCATTATGCCGGCGGGCTGACCCAGGCGGCGGTGGCCAAGCGCCTGGGCGTGCCCTCGGTCAAGGCGCATCGGCTGATCGCGCGGGCGGTGGCCGAGGGCGTGGTCAAGGTCTCGATCGACGGCGAGATCGTCGAATGCGCCGCGCTCGAGGACCGGCTCTGCGCCCGCTACGCGCTGGATTACTGCGAGGTGGCGCCGGACCTGGGCGAGGAGGGATTGCCCTTGCGCGCCCTGGGCCTGGCCGGCGCCGGCTTCCTGCGCCGCGAGATCGAGCGCGGCGAGGATGCGGTGATCGGCCTCGGCCATGGCCGCACGCTGGCGGCGGCGGTGCAGCAATTGCCGCGTTTCGACGCGCATGGCGTGCGCTTCGTGTCGCTGCTGGGCGGCTTTACCCGGCATTACGCCACCAACCCGCATGACGTGATGTATGCCCTGGCGCAGAAGACCGGGGCGCAGGGCTATGTCCTGCCGGTGCCGTTCTTTGCCAATTCCGAGGCAGACCTGGCGGTGCTGCTGGCCCAGCCCGGGGTGCGCGAGCTGTTCGACCTGTCGAACGGCGCCGGCCTGAAGGTGGTGGGGGTCGGCACGGCGGATGCCGGGGCGCAGCTCGTCGCCTCGGGCATGATCGAGCCGCATGAGATCGCCGAGATCAACGCCGCCGGCGCAGAGGGCGAGATGCTGGGGCATTTCTTCGACGCGCAGGGCCGGGTGCTGGAAACCACGCTGAGCGCGCGCACGCTGTCGGTCAGCCTGGACGGCCCGGAAGGCAGCCGCATCGTGGCCATTGCCGGCGGCGCCGAGAAGGCCGGCGCGGTGCGGGCGGTGCTGCGAAGCGGCCGGCTTTCGGGGCTGATCACCGACGAGGCGACGGCGCGGCTGCTGGCGGCGTGAGACCTGTCCGAAAACGAGGGCGGGGCGAGCAGAGCTCGCCCCGGACGCTGCCGCTGGGCCGGGGGTGGCGCGGCTGGCGCCGCGCGCGCCCGGATCAGGCGGCGTAGCGTTTCGCCATCGCCGCCAGCGGCAGCGGGCGGATCTTCGAAGCATTGCCGGCGGTGCCGAAGGCTTCGAAGCGGGCCTTGCAGACCTCGGACATCATCGCCATGGCGGGCTTCAGATAGCCGCGCGGGTCGAATTCGGCCGGCTCTTCGCTGAGCTTCTTGCGGATCGCGGCGGTCATCGCCAGCCGGTTGTCGGTGTCGATGTTGACCTTGCGCACGCCCGACTTGATGCCGCGCTGGATCTCTTCGACCGGCACGCCCCAGGTCGGCTTGATGTCGCCGCCATAGGCATTGATGACCTGCTGCAGGTCCTCGGGCACCGAACTGGAGCCATGCATGACCAGATGCGTGTTCGGCAGGCGGCGGTGGATCTCCTCGATCACATGCATGGCGAGGATCGCGCCGTCCGGCTTGCGGGTGAACTTGTAGGCGCCGTGGCTGGTGCCCATGGCGATGGCCAAGGCATCGACCTGAGTGTCGTTCACGAAGCGCACCGCCTCGTCGGGGTCGGTCAGCAGCTGGTCTTCGGACAGCCGGCCCTCGGCGCCGTGCCCGTCCTCCTGGTCGCCCATGCCGGTTTCCAGGCTGCCGAGCACGCCCAGCTCGCCCTCGACCGAGACGCCGCAGGCATGGGCCATCTCGACCACGCGGGCGGTGATGTCGCGGTTATAGGCGTAATCGGCGGGCGTCTTGCCGTCGGCCTGCAGCGAGCCGTCCATCATCACGCTGGTGAAGCCGTTCTGGATCGCCGTGGCGCAGGTCGCAAGCCCGTTGCCGTGGTCCAGGTGCATGCACAGCGGAATGTCCGGAAAGGCGCGCGACAGGCCCTGGATCAGCCCGGCCAGCACGGCGTCGTTGGCATAGGCGCGCGCGCCGCGGCTGGCTTGCAGGATCACCGGGCTGTCGGTCGCCGCGGCGGCGTTCATCACCGCGAGCCCCTGCTCCATGTTGTTGATGTTGAAGGCGGGAACGGCATAGCCGTTCTCGGCCGCATGGTCGAGAAGCTGGCGCAGCGTGATCATGGCCATGGGCTGTTATCCTTTGCTGATGGCGAGATGGGACAGGATGGTTTCGACTTCCTCGCGGGCGCCGAAGAACAGCGGCACCATCTCGTGCAGCCCCTGCGGCTGGCGGTCGAGGATCGGCTGGCACCCGTCCGAGGCGATGCCGCCGGCCTGCTCGACCAGGAAGGCGATCGGGCAGCATTCATAGATCAGCCGCAGCCGGCCGTTCTCATAGCCCGGGCGGCGGTCGGCGGGATAGAGGAAGGCGCCGCCCTTCAGCAGGATGCGGTGCAATTCGCCGACGGCGGCGGCGAGCCAGCGCATGTTGAAGTCGCGCCCGCGCGGGCCGTCCTTGCCTTGGCGCAGGTCCTGCACCCAGGCTTGCAGGCCCGGCGACCAGTGGCGTTCGTTCGAGGCGTTATAGGCGATGGTCGAGGCGGTGGGTTTCAGCTGCACGCGCTCGCGGGTCAGGCGGAACAGGCCCGCCTCGGCGTCGAAGCCGGCGACATGGGCGCCGTCGCCCAGCGACCAGCCGAAATCCAGCGAATGGCCGAAACTGGCGTAGCCGGCGCCGACCACGGCCCGGCCCTTGCGCAGGAAGCCCTCGGGCGCGGCGGGCAGGATGGAATAGAGCATGCCCAGCGGCGCGCCGATGCCGATGCTGCCCGAGCCGTCGATCGGGTCCATCGCCACGTCCCAGGCGCCGCCCGGGTTCAGGGTGACGACCTCCTCGGCCTCCTCGGAGAGCACCCGGCCGACGTCGGCGGCGGCCAGTGCATTGAGCATGTGGTGATGGGCGGCGACATCCAGCGCCTTCTGCTTGTCGCCGCTGTCATTGGTGCCGACCACGGCCTCGGGGTCGCCATGCAGCCGGCCGGCGGCAAGCCGCGCGGCCAGCGCCGGCTGGGCCTGGGCAATCGCCAGGGTGATGGCGGCGGGGCCGTCGCCCACCAGCACGTCGGAAAGCGGGCGGCCGGTGGCGGGGCCGTCGTTCGGCAGTTTCAGCATGGCGGGCCTTTGGCTTTGCGGGCAGACTCAGCCGGCCTTGTTGTATTTCGCGTCCACTTCGTCAATGGCGCAGACATTGCCGGCCGAGCGGCCGTTCGGGTCGAAGTTCATCGTCTCGGCCAGCCAGGCGTCGGCGATGGCCTTGGCGAGCTCGGTGCCGATGACGCGGGCGCCCATGGTGATGATCTGGGCGTTGTTCGACAGCGCGGCGCGTGTCGCCGAATAGGTGTCATGGGTCAGGGCCGCGCGAATGCCCGGCACCTTGTTCGCGGCGATGCAGACGCCGATGCCGGTGCCGCAGACCAGGATAGCGCGGTCATAGGTGCCGGCCGCGACCTCGCTCGCCACCCGGTCCGAGAGGTTGGCGTAGAACGCATCCGCGCCCGCGTCGGTGCGCGAGATTTCCGAGACCTCGTGTCTGTCCTTCAGGTGGTCGGCCAGCAGTTTGGCCAGACCTTCACCCGCGCTGTCGCCTGCGATTGCCAGTTTCATTTCACGTCTCCCATGGTTGCGGCGCAGCGCGCCAGGATGTCCAGATAGCCCTCGACGTTCCAAGCCGAGCGGCCGATGAAGAGCCCGTCGATATGCGGGCAGGCGATCAGCTCCTGGCAATTGCCGGGGTTGACCGAGCCGCCGTAGAGGCAGGGGATGCGGCGCGACAGCACGTCCTGCGCCACCGCGATGATCTCGGCCTGGCGCGCGTCGGCATAGTCCGAGGTCGCGGGGATGCCGTTCACGCCGATGGCCCAGACCGGCTCATAGGCCAGCAGGATCGGCGCCGATTTCTGCTCGGCCGAGAGCTTGGCCAGCGCGCCGCGCACCTGGGTCTCCAGCACTTGGCGGGCGCGGCCGGATTCGCGTTCGGCCAGGGTCTCGCCAATGCAGATCAGCGGGATCAGCCCGTGGCGCACGGCGGCCTCGGTCTTGAGACCCACGGTCTCGTCCGTTTCGCCGAAATGCTCGCGGCGCTCGCTGTGCCCCAGTTCGACGATGTCGAGATTGCAGTCGCGCAGCATCAGGGGCGAGATCTCGCCGGTCCAGGCGCCCGCGTCGGCCCAATGCATGTTCTGCGCGCCGACCTTGACCGAGGTGTCGGCCAGCAGCGCCTTGACCTCGCGCACGGCGGTGAAGGGTGGGATCACGAAGCGCTGGATGCGCGGGTCGCGGCCGGCATCGGCGGCGGCCAGCCCCTCGGCAAAACCGCGGGCCTCGGCCAGGGTCTTGTTCATCTTCCAGCTGGTGCCGATCCAGAATTCGGTCATGTCGTCGTCCTAACGGTCAGAATGCTTGGCAATGGTCAGGGGGATGCCGGCGCGGTCCAGCGCGGCGCGATCCTCGGGCGCGGGGGCGGCATCGGTGATGATGGCGTCGAATTCCGCCAGGTCGGCCAGGCTGTGCAGCGCGGTCTGGCCGAAGCGGCGGTGGTTGACCAGCAGCACGCTGCGCTCGGCCGCGGCCATCATGGCGCGCTTGGCCCGGATCACCGCATCGTCCATGTGAAAGGCCTGCAAGCCGCTGACCGCCGGGGCCGAGATGAAGGCCAGGTCGGCCCGCAGCCGCGCCAGCGCGTTTTCGGTCAGCTGGCCGAAATAGGCGTTGAACTTGGCGCTGAACACGCCGCCAAGCGCGATCAGCGTGATGCGCGAGACCTCCTTCAGCGGCTCGATCACCGCGGCGTTGTTGGTGATGACGGTCAGCGGCGCCTTCTCGACCAGCTGCGCGCCCAGGAGCGCCGCCATCGAGCCGTCGTTGACCATGACGCTCATCCCCGGCTCGACCAGCTCCAGCGCGGCACGGGCCATGCGGGCCTTGGCCTCGTTGTCCTGCAATTCGCGGATGCGGAAATCGCTTTCGAACTGCTTGCCGGCCTCGATGGTGGCGCCGCCGCGCACCTTGCGCAAGAGCCCCGCCTGTTCCAGGTCGTCCAGATCGCGGTGGATGGTCATCTTCGAGACCGCGAAACGCTCGGCCAGATCATCAAGCTCGACGGCACGCGCCGCGACCAGCAGATCCATGATGGCTTGCCTGCGTTCCTCGCGCTTCACGACATCCCTCCTTGGGCGGGAATCGCCCGGCCCGATACCTTTCTAACAATCCGCTGCGCAATTTCAACATGAATTTTGTGATGTTGTGATTTAACGTTGTTATTTTGCCGTGGCGCGTGTATGGGATTGCGTCAAAAGGAGGACCGATCATGCCTTTAGATTCGCCCAAGGACCCCGCGATCGCGGCGAAGGCCGCGCTTGATCCGCAGAACTTCGCTTTGGCGAACTGCATCCGCGCGCTCAGCATCGACGCGGTGAACGCGGCCAATTCCGGCCATCCCGGCGCGCCGATGGGCATGGCCGATGCCGCCGCGGTGCTGTTCGGCAAGCACCTGAAATTCGACGCGAAACACCCCGACTGGCCGGATCGCGACCGCTTCGTGCTGTCGAACGGCCATGCCTCGATGCTGCTCTACAGCCTGCTGCACCTGACCGGCTACGAGGACATGACCATCGAGCAGATCCGCAATTTCCGGCAATGGGGCGCGATCACGGCGGGTCATCCGGAATACGGCCATGCCAAGGGGATCGAGACCACCACCGGCCCGCTGGGGCAGGGGCTGGCCACCGCCGTCGGCATGGCCTTGGCCGAACGCCGGCTGGCCGCCGAGTTCGGAGCCGACCTGGTCGATCATCACACCTATGTCTTCGTCGGCGACGGCTGCCTGCAAGAGGGCATCGGGCAGGAGGCCGCCAGCCTGGCCGGCCACCTGGGCCTGGGCAAGATGGTCGTGCTCTATGACGACAACAGCATCACCATCGACGGGCCGACCTCGGTCAGCTTCTCGGAAAACATCCCGGCGCGGTTCGAGGCGATGGGCTGGCATGTGCAGTCCTGCGACGGCCATGACGGCCGCGCGCTCGACGCCGCCATCACCGCCGCCAAGGCGGAAACCGGCAAACCCTCGCTGATCGCCATGAAGACGGTGATCGGCTTCGGTTCGCCCAACAAGGCCGGCAGCTACGCGGTCCACGGCTCGCCCCTGGGCAAGGACGAGGCGGCGCTGACCAAGGAGGCCATCGGCTGGTCGGCCGAACCCTTCACCATCCCCGAGGATCTGGCCGCTGAATGGCGCGCCATCGGCACGCGCGGCGCGCAGGCCCGCGCCGACTGGGAAGCGCGCCTGGCCGCGAAGCCGGCCGAGACCCGGGCCGAGTTCGACCGCCGCCAGGCCGGCACCTTGCCCGGCGACTATGAGCCGACCCTGCAGGACGCCCGTGCCCGGCTTTTCGCCGCGCCGAAGAAGGCCGCGACCCGCAAGGCCAGCCAGATGGCGCTGGAGGCGCTGGCCCCGGCGCTGCCCGAGATGATCGGGGGTTCCGCCGACCTGACCGGCTCGAACCTGACCCGGGTGCCGGCGGTGGACAGCCAGTATTCGCGCGAGGCGGCGGGCCGCTACATCGGCTATGGCGTGCGCGAATTCGGCATGGCCGCGGCGATGAACGGCATCAACCTGCATGGCGGCTTCATCGCCTATGGCGGGACGTTCCTGGTGTTTTCCGACTATGCCAGGAACGCCATCCGGCTGTCGGCGCTGATGGGGGTGGGCACGATCTATGTCATGACCCATGACAGCATCGGGCTGGGCGAGGACGGCCCGACGCACCAGCCGGTCGAGCACCTGGCGTCCTTGCGCGCCATCCCGAACCTGACCGTGCTGCGCCCGGCCGACACGGTCGAGACGCTGGAGGCCTGGGACATCGCCATCCGCAACCGCCATGTGCCCTCGCTCTTGGCGCTGTCGCGGCAGGACGTGCCGCAGCTGCGGCTGGAGGCGGGGAGCGAGAACCTGACTGCCAAAGGCGCCTATGTGCTGCGCCAGTTCGGGGAAGGCCGCGACGTGACGCTGATCGCCACCGGCACCGAGGTGGCGCTGGCCGTCGAGGCGGCGCAGGCGCTGCATGCGGACGGGCTGTCGGTCGCCGTGGTCTCGATGCCTTCGTGGGAGCTGTTCGACGCCCAGTCTGATGCCTATCGCAAGGCGACGCTGGGTGACGCGCCCCGCATCGCGGTCGAGGCGGCGGGCAAGTTCGGCTGGACCCGCTATGTCGCCTCCGAGGAGGACGTGATCGGCATGACCGGCTTCGGCGCCTCGGCTCCGATCGACCGGCTCTACCAGGAGTTCGGCATCACGAAAGACGCCATCGTCGCACGGGCGAAAACGCTCGCCGGCAAGTGACGGCTGCCGCGCCCGGAGCCGATCCGGGCGCGGTCACCCGCCGATGGGGTCGGGCCAGTCGCTGATCCGCCGGGCGGTGAAGCGTTCGCGCAGCCAGCGCGCCGCCGGGCCGCTGGGGCGCTGCTTGTGCCAGACCAGCTCCAGCGCCACCGGCCAGTCGGCGCCGTCGAAGCGCAGCGGCGGAATCGCCAGATCCTCGCGCACCGTCGATTCGCGGATGATGTGATCGGGCACCAGCGCCCAGCCGATGCCGCGGCGCACCAGCTGCAGGATCACCCAGTGGCTTTCGACCCACCAGACCTCGGCGGCGGTGCGCAGCCGCTGCTTTTCCGGCCCCTCGCTGCGCACGGCGACCATCAACTGGCGGTGGCGCTTCAGGTCTTCCCATTCGACCACGCCCTCGGCCAGCGGATGGTCCTTGCCGCAGACCAGCTGCAAGGGCACCCAGCCCAGGGTGTGAAAGCCGATCTCGGGCGGCAGAACCTCTTGCCGCCACATCACGCCGATGTCGGCCTTGCCGTCCAGCACCAGGCGGCTGACGTCCTCCATCATCGGAAACAGCAGCTCCAGCTCGACATGCGGGAAATGTGCGGCGAATTCGGCCAGAAGTTCGGCCTGCACCGCCTCGGGGTAGAGCTCGTCGATGGCGACGACCAGGCGGCTCTCGACATGGGCCTCGAAGCTGGCGGCGACGCCGATCAGATGCGCGCGCCGGTCCAGCACCACCCGCGCCTCGCGCAGCAGCCGGTCGCCGGCGGGCGTCAGCACCGGATGCCGGCCCTCGCGGCGGAAGAGCATCACGCCAAGATCGGTTTCCAGGTTCGCGACCTGGGTGCTGATGGCCGACTGCGCCTTGCGCAAGGCCCGGCCGGCGGCCGAGAACGAGCCATGCTCGGCGCTTGCGACAAAGGCTTCCAGCTGTTCCAGCGATACGGTCATCGGCCTATCTGATTTTCAGATGGATGCTAACTTTCGCTCTGGCAGAATCAAGATAGAAAGCGGGCAACGACGGATAAAGGAAGCCGGAAATGACCATGCGCACATTCCCCGACCGGGTGCGGCACGCGCTGATGTTCGAAACCATCGGCCTCGCGATCATCACGCCGGCGGCAGCCTGGCTTTACGACAAGCCGATGCTCGACATGGGCGTGGTGGGCGTCGGCGCCGCCACCCTGGCGACGGTCTGGACCTTCGTCTTCAACCTGGGCTTCGACCATGCGCTGCGCTGGCTGAAGGGCGATGCGAGCAAGGCGCTGCGCCACCGGCTGCTGCATACGGTGCTGTTCGAATTCGGCCTTCTGGTGATGCTGCTGCCGCCGATGGCCTGGTATCTGGGCATGACGCTGTGGCAGACCTTCCTGCTGGACCTGTTCATCGTCGCCTTCTACCTGGTCTATAATTTCCTGTTCAACATCGCCTATGACCGGCTGTTCCCGCTGCCGGCGGCGCGACCGCGGACGGCCGTGGCCTAGCCGGGGTCGGCGGCGATCTCGTCCAGCAGGAAGGCGCGGAACTTGCGAATCGCCGGGCGGTTGCGGCGGCCCTTGGGATAGACCAGCCAGAACTTGCGCCCGCTGCGTGACAGCAGCGGAAACGGCTGGATCAGGCTGCCGGTCGCCAGTTCGAAGCGGAAGAAGCGCGGCGTCAGCAGCGCCACGCCATAGCCCTCCAGCGCCGCCCGCGCCTCGTGCAGGTCGGTCGACAGCGTCAGCCCGGGGCGCGGCGCGGTTTCCCAGAAATCCACGCCCGCCGTGCGCATCCACAGCGCCCAGTTCGGATCGACCCGGTCCAGCAGCGGCAGCTTCAGCAGGTCCGCGGGGCTGTTCAGCGCATGCTTGCGCGCCAGGGCCGGCGACAGCATCGGCGTGTATTCGATCGGCATCAGCTCATGCACTTCCAGGCCCGGCCAGTCGCCGTCCCCGGCCCGGATGGCGACGGTGATGTCCTCGCGCCCGAAATCGACCAGGTTGTCGCTGGTCTCCAGCCGCACGGCCAGGTTCGGGTGGTTCATCTGGAACTTGCCCAGCCGCGGCGACAGCCAGGCCCCGGCAAAGGTCGGCACGGTCGAGATCGACAGCGTCGAGACCCCATCCGCCGACGGGTCGGCATAGGTCTCGCGCAGCATGTCGAAGGCGTCGATGGTCGGTCGGGCGAACAGCGCCCCGGTCTCGGTCAGCACGATGCCGCGCGGCTTGCGCAGGAACAGCGGCGTGCCCAGCCGTTCCTCGAGCAGCCGGATCTGATAGCTGACCGCGGCCTGGGTCATGCCCAGATCCTCGGCCGCGCGGGTGAAGCTCAGATGCCGCGCCACGGCCTCGAAGGCGCGCAGGGCGGCGAGCGGGGGCAGTGCCATAAGTCCACCTTATGCGGGCTTGCCGAGGCTTTGTTGGTCATTCGCGGCGCAGGGTAGCATTGTCGTTGCGTGGATCAAGCACGAGCATCGCAAGGAGGCTGAAATGTCCCACGATCTTGCAAATCCCCGCCCGCAAGGCTGGCTGGGCCGGCGCCTGTTCCGGCTGTTCGGCCTGGAGCCTCGGGATAAGCAGGGCCTATCGCTGTGCCGTGATCGCATGGCGGCGCTGGACGATCCCCGGACCCGGCGCGCCATCGCCGACCTGCCGTCGCATCTGCTGCGCGACATCGGCGTGGTCGAATTGCGTCCCGGCGATACCGCCGTCGAGGGCGAGGCGCTGCGCCGCCACCTATGGTAGGGGTCAGTCCCCCGGCTCGGCCAGCGCCACGACCTCGGCATGGCTCAGCCCCAGCCGGCGGCGCAACCCGTCGCGAAAGGCGCGGCGCATGATGCGCCGGTAATGCGCCGCGTCCGGGCCGTAATGCCGGGCGCGGCGGTGCCATTTCAGCGCCAGCAGCGGCAGCAGCGGCCAGAACCACGGCCCCGCCGCCACCCGATAGGCCAGGAGCGTATTGCGGTGGATGTAATAGACCTTCCACAGCGGCCGCAGCACCATATGCCCGCCGGTATGCACCGCGCCGGTGTCATGTTCGAAGCGCAGCTCGGGCAGGAAACCGATGCGCAGGCCCTTGCGCCGCATCTCCAGCGTATAGAGCTGGTCGTCGCCATAGATGAACAGCCGCTCGTCCGGATAGCCGACCTGCGAGAAGCAGCCGCGCGACAGGAACAGGCCGACGAAGGAACTCATGTCGATCTCGACCGGCTCGGCCTCGGCGCCATAGCTGCTGTCGTCGATGTAGAAGCCGCCGCGCCCGCCGGTCAGGGTGCGCAGGAACTCGGGCAGGCGCCAGAACGGGTTGCGATAGGGGCGGTTCATCTCGCAGACCTGACCCCCGGGCGTCAGCACGGCGGCGCCGAGCGCGTCCCAGCCGTCCAGCGGCAGGGCCCGGAACTGCGCGATGGTGCCGGGAAACGGCCGGCCGTCGTCGTCCATCACCACGATCCAGTCCGGGTCGAGCCCGTCCACCAGATGGCGCATGCCGCGCGCGAAACCGCCGGCGCCGCCGAGATTGTCCATGCTGCGCATATGCGTAAGCCGGTCATCCTCGATGGTTTCGAGGTAATCCGAGGTGCCGTCCGTCGAGGCATTGTCGAAGACCAGCACATGGTCCAGATCCTCGGCCAGCAGCCGGCCGACCGTCACCCGCAGCTTGTCCAGCCGGTTGTGCGTCACCACCAGCGCGGCGATGCGCTGGCGACGGCTCTCCGGCTGGTCTGGGATCGGGCGCATCGGCGGGTCAATCGTCATGGGGCGCCGCCTGCCTAGCGGATCGCGGCCCCTGCGACAAGCGCCGGGCCGCCGGGCGTGCGCAAGGATTTTCTTGCAATCGGACGCGATTTCCGCCATTGCTGAGGCGTTCACGCGAAAACGTGAACGCAGTTTGATGTCCGGGCCCCTCTGGCGGACGTGGCGGCACGTTCGTGATGTCGGCATCGATCAGTGACCAGCCGCCTGGAATTTTTCAAAATGACGCAGGGAAGCAATCCTCTTTCGGGGAGCGGCATCGGTGACGGGGCGCGTCGCCCGACCGTGCAATATTTCACGTGGGCCTTCATCGTCACCGTGCTGGGACTGGCGCTTGGCGCCTTCCTGGGCTGGCAGACCACCGGCACGGTCGGCGGCACGCTGTCGGTGTTCTTCATCTGCGCCGTGCTTGCGGTGCTGGAGATCTCGCTGTCCTTCGACAACGCCATCGTCAACGCCAACAAGCTCAAGGACATGACGCCGGTCTGGCAGCGCCGCTTCCTGACCTGGGGCATCGTCATCGCCGTCTTCGGCATGCGTATCGTCTTCCCGCTGCTGATCGTGGTGATCGCGGCCAAGATCGGGCCTTGGCAAGCCATGGTGCTGGCCGCCAGCCAGCCGGACGAATATTCGCGCATCATGCATGACGCGCATCTGCCCATCGCGGCCTTCGGCGGCACCTTCCTGATGATGGTGGGCCTGTCCTTCTTCTTCGACCACGAAAAGGACGTGCATTGGGTCAAGTGGCTCGAGGACCGCATGTCGCGCTATGCCACCATCCGCGGCATCGAGGTCGCCATCGTCCTGGTGACGGTGCTGATCTTCTCGCGCTTCCTGGAAGGGGCGGAATCGCAGGTCTTCTTCAGCTCGGCGATCTGGGGCCTGCTGACCTTCCTGCTGGTCGAGGTGCTGGGCGGGCTTCTGGACAGCAGCCAGCAGACCTTGCAGGCCGGCGCCAAGGGCGGGCTGGGCGCGTTCCTGTATCTCGAGGTGCTCGACGCCTCCTTCAGCTTCGACGGCGTGATCGGCGCCTTTGCGCTGACGCATAACCTCTTCGTCATCGCCATCGGCCTGGGCATCGGCGCCATGTATGTGCGCTCGATGACCATCATGCTGGTCGAGCGCGGCACGCTGGCCGAATACCGCTTCCTGGAGCATGGCGCCTTCTATGCCATCATCGCGCTGTCGGTCATCATGTTCGTGCAGCCGCTGGTGCATATCCCCGAGGTCGTCACCGGCCTGGGCGGCGCGACGCTGATCGGCATCTCGCTCTGGTCTTCGATCCGCTGGAACCGTCACAACCACGAGGCGTAAGCCCTTTGCCATGACGGACGGCCGCTGCCCGCAGGGGCGGCGGCCTTTTTGCTGCGCGGGATTCCTGCTAGGATCGCCGGGAAAAGAAAGGTCGTTCCTTGCGTTATCTCGTTGCCGTCGTTGCCGCCGCCGTGCTGCTTGCGCTGATCTGGCTCGCCGCCGCTTGGTGGCGGGCGAAAACCCCCGATAGCGGCGCCGATGTGCAGGCGCTGTATCAGGCGCCCCGCGCGCTGCCGCAAGGGCCGCTGCGGGTCTATCACTTGGGCCACAGCCTGGTCGGGCGCGACATGCCGGCGATGCTGGCGCAGATGGCCGGGCACGACTATGCACTGCAACTGGGCTGGGGCGCGGCGCTGAGCGAGCATTGGCGCGGCCCCGATGCGGTCAACGGCTATGCCCAGGAAAACGCCACGCCCCGCCACCGCGTGGCGCATGAGGCGCTGAAAAGCGGCCGCTACGATGCGTTCGTCATGACCGAGATGGTGCGGCTGAAAGATGCCATCGCCTATAAGGACAGCCGCAAGGCGGTGGCGGATTGGGCGGCCGAGGCAGCCGCCGGCAACCCGCAGGGCCAGATCTTCCTGTACGAAAGCTGGCACGCGCTGGACGACCCCGAGGATTGGCTGGCCCGCCTGCCGCGGGATCTGGAGACCCTGTGGCAGCCCGACCTGCTGTGGCCCGCCGCCCGCGCCGCCGGCAAGCCGGTCTGGCTGATCCCGGCCGGGCAGGTGCTGCATGCCGTGGTGGCCGAGGCCGAGGCGCAGGGCATCGCCGAGCTGACCGCGCGCGAGCAGCTGTTTGCCCGCAACCCCGACGGCTCGCTGGACACGATCCATCCGAACGACCTCGGCCTTTATATCGTCGCGCTGACGCATTACGCGGTGCTTTACGGCCGCAGCCCGGTCGGCCTGCCCAACCAGCTGGACAAGGCGGACGGCACGCCGGCCGCGGCGCCCTCGCTGGAACTGGCGCGGCGCCTGCAAGAGATCGTCTGGCAGGTAGTGCGTGACCAGCCGCTGACCGGCATTCCGCGCTAGATCAGAAGACTGAATTCCGGATTTCTTGAAAACATTCCCGTTGCACTCGCCGGCGATTTTGCCTCTTTGGCGGGCAGTTGCCAGATCGGAGCGCATCATGCTGACCGGATTCGTGCTGTTCTATGTCGGCGCGGTGCTGTTTCTGAACGGCCTCTGGCTGATGGGCCGCATCGCCGACCGCGAGATCGTGGTCATCAACGTGGTCGCCGCCACGGTCTCGGGCGCATCGGTGCTGCACGACGCCTTCGGCGCCGGCGCGGGTGCCGCCAGCATCCGCAACGGCGCGCTGAGCCTGCTGTTCTGCACCACCTATCTGTGGGTCGCCTATAACCGCTTCTCGGGCGCGGACGGGCGGGGCCTGGGCTGGTTCAGCCTGTTCGTCGCCGTCACCGCCATCCCCGTGACCCTGCGCGCCTTTGCCGAGGCGGCCAGCGGCACCGAGCTTTGGCTGGCGGGCAACTGGCTGGTCTGGGGCGTGCTGTGGTTCCTGTATTTCCTGCTGCTGGCGCTGGGGCGCCCGATCCAGCGGCAGACCGCCTGGGTCACGCTGCTGGCCGGGATCTTTACCGGCTGGCTGCCCGGCTTCCTGCTGCTGGACGGGCTGGTCTGATCACCAGAACAGATGCGCCTCGTCGATGGCGCGGCGCCAGAAGGCATCGCGGTCGGCCTCGGGCGCCCAGCCCAGCAGCCGCTTGGGCTTGCCGTTGTCAAAGGGCGACAGGTGCCCGCGCGATTTCCAGTCGGCAAGCGAGGCAGGCGCCGCACCCTTCTTGCGCAGCGCGTGGCGTTTCAGCCCCTGCTTCATCGCATCCGACAGCCACAGCGCCGTCAGGTTCGAGCCGCTGACCTTCAGCCGCGCGCCGGTGCGGGCATGGATGGCGTCGAAGTAATCGCGGCCCGAGAACATCGGATCCCCGATCAGGTTGAAGCTTTCCCCCAGCGCCGCGTCGCTCTCCATCATGGCGATCAGCCCGTCCGAGACATCGTCGGCCAGCACGAAGGGCAGGATGTTGCGGCCATTGCCCCACAGCCGCACCGCACCGGCGCCGTGCCAGCGGCCGATGCCCCAATGCTGCAAGGGCCCGCCGTCGCCCAGCACGATGCCGGGCCGGGCGATGACCAGCCGCAGCCCCTGCGCCTGCATGGCCAGCAGGCGCTTCTCGCCCTCGGCTTTCGAGCGGGCATAGATGTTGCGGGTCTCCATCGCGCCGAAATCACTGGCCTCGGTGATGGTCCGGCCGGGGTCCGCCATGTCGTAAGAGGCGATGGTGCCGGTATGGATCAGCCGGCCGACGCCGGCGGCGATGGCGGCGCGGCCGATGCGCTCGGTCGTCGCCACGTCGTTTTCCAACGCCGCCTGCCAGCTCTTGTCGGTGGATTTCGCCAGATTGAAGACCACGTCCATGCCGGTCATGGCCTGAACCAGCCCGGCCTCGTCGCGCATCGAGACGCCATGGGTCTCGACCCGGTCGGCAAGGTCGGGGAAGGGGCCGTTCCGCCCGCGCGAGACCACGCGCACGTCATGCCCGCGCTCGACCAGCCGGCGGGTCAGGTTGCGGCCGATGAAGCCGGTGCCGCCGATCACCATGACGCGCGGCTGCGGCGTGCCGATGGGCCGGGCCGGGACCGGCGGCAGGGCGGACAGGCGGTCCAGCGCGGCCCCGATCCCGGCCATGACCGCCTGCGCCGCCTCGGGGGCGAAGCGCGGGTCGGGTTGGCCCTTGCGGATGCCGTCGTAAAAGGCCGCGACCGTCGCCCGGAAGCTGAGCCCATAGGGGCTTTTCTGGTTCAGCGACGCCGCCTGCCGCACCGCGTTCCGCACGCCCTCGCGCAGATGCGCGGCCGAGGCGCCCAGTTCCTTCAGCAGCGGGTTCAGCACCAGGTCGGCGGTATTGTCGCGCCTGACCACCAGCGTATCGGCGGCGAAATCCATCCGCGCCATGCCCGATGAGCCGCGCAGGCTGACCGAACGGTCGTCGAAGGTCTCGACCAGCGACAGGGCGATGGTCACGTCCACCGGACCGGCGCGGCCGATGATGCGCCAGCTTTGCGGCCGCTGCTCGCCGCCGGGCAGGGTGATCCACTGGCCCAGGCTGACATGCTCGATCTCCAGCGGCCCCAGCAGGTCGGTCGCCAGCGAAAAGGGATGCGGGCCAAGCTCCAAGAGCAGGTTCCGCGTCTCGCGCAGCATCCACAGGCTGTAGGGGCCCGACCGCAGCGGCACCAGCGGCAGCGCCCAGTTGATCTGCGCGCTGCTGACCAGGCCCAGATCGCCGGCCTGCTTCGCCGCCTTCAGCCGCTCATAGGACGGCAGGGCCAGGAAGTTGTGACAGGCGCCCAGCTGGCGGCCGGCGGCGCGGGCGGCCTCGGCCATGTCCTCGACCTCGGCGACCGACAGGGCGACCGGCTTTTCGACCAGCACATGCAGCCCGGCCTGCAGGCATTTCACCGCCAGGTCGCGGTGCAGGTTCGGCGGCGTCAGGATATGCACCACGTCGCAAACCCCGGCCGCGATCATCTGGTCGAGATCGGTGAAGGCCGCGATGCCATAGCCTGAGGCCAGCGCCTCCGCCGCCTCGCGGGCCGGGTCGCAGACCGCCACCAGCCGCGCGCCGGGCGTCGCGCGCACCGCATCCGCGTGCCACGAGGCGATATAGCCGGCGCCGATAATGCCGACGCGCAGGTCCGAACTCATGAAAAACTCCTATTTATACTCGATAATCCGCATGGCATCGCCTTTGCGGCGGCGGCGGTGATAAGTCCACATCCCGAAAAGGTTAGGCAGTTTCGCCAGCGTCAGCAAAGCCGCCTGGTGCAGCGCCATCGGCTTGCCGGAAAGCCCGCGCCAGGTCTTCCAGAAGGACAGCGCGTAAAGCGCCAGCACCGCCGCCGAGAGCCAGGGGCTGGTGAAAAGCCCCAGCAGGAACAGCAGCGGCAGCGCCAGGCCATAGATCCAGACCCGCAGCTTTTCGCGCTTGAAATAGGGCGGGTGCATGGCGCCGACCTGGGCAAAGCCGTGGCCGTTGCGGATGGTGCGCTGCCACCACTGGCCGAACCGGGTCATGGCGGCGTCGTGCCAGGTCATCTGCACCGGCAGCCGCTCCAGCGTCCAGCCGGCCTTGCCGATGCGCAGGCAGAATTCGTCGTCCTCGGCTGCGATCACCGTGGGGTCGAAGCCGCCGACCTGCCGGAAGGCCGCGACGCGGACCATCATGTCGCCGCCGCAGGCCACGATGGGCCCGGCGGGGCGGCGCCAATCGACCTCGCACATCTGGTTGTAGACGGTGGCGGTGGGGTGGATCTCGCCGCGCCAGCCGGTGACGATGCCGAGTTGCGGGTCGGCCTGCATGGCGGCGACGCCCGCGTCCAGCCAGCCGGCCTCGACCCGGCAGTCGCCATCGACGAATTGCACCAGGTCCAGCGCGCCCCCGGCCAGCAGCGCCTCGGCCCCGGCATTGCGGGCACGGGCGGCGGTGAAGGGCATCGTGGTGTCCAGTTCCACCACCGCGACGCCGAGCGAGCGGGCGAAAGCCACGGAATCGTCGCGCGAGCCGCTGTCGACATAGACCACGCGGTCGCATAGCGGCACCAGCGAGCGCAGGCAGGCCTTCAGCCTGTCACCTTCGTTGCGGCCGATGGCCACCGCACCCAGCGTCGGACGGTGCATGATTCCCCCGGATTGACGCAACCGCCGGCAGATTAGCCGCGCGGCGGCCGTTTCTGCAATGCGGCGGGGCCTGTCGTTATGGGCAAGTGGTCAATGCGCCGCGCGCTCGCGGCGCAGGCTTTGCCGGGCCAGGGCCGAGATCAGGTCGGTCTGGGTGACGATGCCGACGATGCGCGCGCCGTCCAGCACCGGCACGGCATGGCAGTCGCCCGAGGCGAGCATCGGCAGCAGCGTCGCGATGGGGCTGTCCGGGCCGACATGCGGCGGATCGGTCTGCATGATCTGCCCGGCCCGCGCCGCCGGCCCCGAGCGGCCCAGCAGGTCCGCCATGGCCGAAAGCAGCCGGCGGTTGCGGCGAAAGGCGTCCTCGCGCGCGCGGCGGATCAGGTGGATCTGGAAGATCACGCCGCGGAACTGGTCGCCATTCTCGACCACCGGGATGGAGGTGAAGTTATGTTCGCGGAAGATGTCGGCGACCACCGACAGGCGGGTCTGCGGCCCGACGGTCACCAGATCGCGCGACATGACCTCGGCCACGGTCAGCGGCCCGGCCTGGTGGCTGGCGGCCTGCAGCTCGGCAGCACCGATCAGCCGGGCCAGGTCCTCGACGCCCAGGTTCAGCGACTGGCGATAGCGTTGCAGGATCTCGGTCAGCTCGGCCTCGGACAGGCCCAGCCGCTCCATGGCCGGGTGGTCGGCGGTGCCATGCGGGCCGGGGTCCTCGAAATGCCGGAACGGATAGCGCCGGCCGGTCGCCCGGGCGTAGAGCATGGCGATCACCACCAGCGCCAGGGTGCCGGCCATGACCGGCGCCAGCACGAAGCGGAAGCCCAGCTCGCGCACCGCCTCGGGGTTCATGGCGGCGGTCATGGCCACGGCGCCCGCCGGCGGATGCACCGCGCGCAGCGGCACCATGGCGGCGATGGTCGCGCCGACCGCCAGCGCGATGCGCCAGCCCGGGTCGGGCACCAGCAGGCAGGCCAGGACGCCGATGGCCGCCGCCGCGCCATTGCCGATCACCGCCGACCAGGGCTGCGCCAGCGGGCTGTTCGGCACCGCAAAGACCAGCACCGAGGTCGCCCCGAAGGGCGCGATCATGTAGAGCCCCAGCCGCAGGTCGGCCGAGGGCGACAGTAGGAGCAGCCCCGAGATCCCCAGCCCGACCAGCGCGCCGATTCCCGCCCTAAGCGCCTCGCGCGGCGAGCCGGGGGCGATCGCCGGCCCCAGCGCCAGGGCGATCCGGTGCAGCATGGTCCCGGCCGGTTTCGTCATCGCGCCCCTTTTCCGATCTGCCCTGCAAATGGGCAGCTGATGCGCGTAATTGTCGCATCGACGCCCCGGTGACAAGCCCGCGCGGTCCGGCAAGCGCAGATTTTGCCATGGGAATCATCTGCGAATTGATCGACAACCACAGGGATCGCAAAGCGGCCGCAGTCGGAGGAATCGGGATGAAGATCGACCTGAACAGCGACTTGGGCGAGGGCTATGGCGCCTGGAGCATGGGCGACGATGCCGCGATGCTGGGCATCGTCAGCTCGGCCAATCTCGCCTGCGGCTTTCACGCCGGCGACCCGCTGACCATGCTGGCCACGGTGCGCGAGGCGGCGGCGCGCAGCGTCGCCATCGGCGCGCATGTCTCCTATCCCGACCGGGTGGGCTTCGGCCGCCGGCCGATGGAGGTGAGCCATGCCGAACTGGTCGCGGATGTGATCTATCAGATCGGCGCGCTGCAGGGCATCTGCGCCAGCGCCGGCACCCGCGTCAGCTACGTCAAGCCGCATGGCGCGCTTTACAACACCATTGCCGTGGACCCGAAGCAGGGCGCGGCGGTGATCGAGGGCATCCGCGCCGTCGATCCCGCGCTCGCCCTGATGGGCCTGGCCGGGACGCAGATCCTGGCCCAGGCGGCCGAGGCCGGCCTGCCCACCATCGCCGAGGCCTTCGCCGACCGCGGCTATCGTCCCGACGGCCAGCTGGTCTCGCGCCGCGATCCGGGTGCGGTGCTGCACGATCCCGACGCCGTCGCCGCCCGCATGCTGCGCCTGGCGACCGAGGGCGAGGTCGAGGCGGCGGACGGCTCGGTGCTGCGTCTGCGGGCCGACAGCATCTGCGTGCATGGCGACAGCCCCGGCGCCGTCGCCATGGCCGCCCGCATCCGCGCGGTGCTGCTGGCGGGCGGCGTGACCATTGCTGCTTTCGCGGGGGCGGCCGCATGATCCCGGACATCGCCACGGCCCGCGCCGCCCGGCTGTCCTGCCGCAACGGCGCCCCGCGCCCCACGGCGGGGCTGGCGCCGGGGCTCACGCAATGCAACCTGATCGCGCTGCCCCGGGACTGGGCCTGGGATTTCCTGCTTTTCGCGCAGCGCAACCCCAAGCCCTGCCCGGTGCTGGACGTGACCGACCCCGGCAGTGCCCGCACCGCGCTGGCGCCGGAGGCCGACCTGAGGACCGACATTCCGCTGTATCGCATCTGGCGCGACGGCGTGCTGGCCGAGGAGACCCCTGACGCCACCGCCGCCTGGGCCGAGCATCCCGACCTGGTGAGTTTCCTGATCGGCTGCTCGTTTACCTTCGAGGCGCCCTTGCAGCAGGCCGGGATCGAGATGCGCCACATCGCCCAAGGCTGCAACGTGCCGATGTTCCTGACCGACCGCGATTGCCGGTGGGCGGGGCGGCTGCATGGCAAGCTGGTCGTCTCGATGCGGCCGATCCCGGCGGGACGGGTGGCCGAGGCGGTGATGATCTCGGGCCGCACGCCGGCGGTCCACGGCGCCCCGGTGCATGTCGGCACGCCCGAGGCCCTGGGCATTGCCGACCTCATGCGCCCCGATTTCGGCGATCCGGTGCCGATCCGGCCGGGCGAGGTACCGGTGTTCTGGGCCTGCGGCGTGACCCCGCAGGCGGCGCTGATGGCGTCGAGGCCGCCCTTCGCCATCACCCATGCACCGGGGCATATGTTCATCACCGACGTGCCCGACACGCATTGGCAGGCGTGACCATGCGCTTCCTGCCCATCGGCCCCCGCACCCTGCTGGCGGAACTGGACGACCTCGACCAGACGCTGGCGCTGTTCGACGCGCTTCTGGCCGATCCGGTGCCGGGCGTCTCCGAGATCGTCCCGGCCGCCCGCACGCTGATGATCCGCACCGCGCCCGGCACCGCCGCCGATGGCCGGTTGGCCGGCGCGGTCCTGGCCCGCCGGCCAGCCCCCGGCACGCCGCCCGCTGCCCGCGCCAGCGAGACGGTCGAACTGCCGGTGACCTATGACGGCGCGGACTTGGCCGATGTCGCCGCCCATATGGGCCTGACCGAGGCCGAGGTGATCGCCGCCCATCAAAAGACCACCTGGCAGGTGGCCTTTTGCGGCTTCGCGCCGGGCTTTGCCTATATGACCTGCGACGATCCGCGCTTCGACCTGCCGCGTCGGGCGACGCCGCGCACGCGCATCCCGGCCGGCTCGGTGGCGCTGGCCGGGCGCTTCTGCGGCGTCTATCCGCAGGAGACGCCGGGCGGCTGGCAGCTGATCGGCCGCACCGCGGTGCCGATGTGGGATCTGTCCCGTGACCCGCCTGCGCTGCTGCGCCCCGGTCTGCGCTGCCGTTTCGTGGCGCGCAAGGCCAAGGTCCACGCCTCGGCCGCCATCCCGCAGCCGCAGCCCGAGCAGGGCCTGCGCGTGCTGTCCACCGCCTTTCCCATCGTCTTTCAGGACGAGGGGCGGCCGGGCCAGGGCGGGCAGGGTGTCTCGGCCTCGGGCGCGCTGGACATGGGCGCGGCGCGCCGGGCCAATCGCGCCGTCGGCAACCCCTCAGACGCGCCGGTGCTGGAGATCACGCTGGGCCCGGTCCGGCTGCGGGCCGACCGGCCGATGACGCTGGCCCTGACCGGCGCGGCCCAGGCCAGCGTCGCCGGTCACCTCATCCCACGCGGCGCGGCATTCGCGGTGGATGCGGGCGACGAGATCACCATCGACCCGCCCGGCGCGGGCATGCGCAGCTATCTCGCCCTGCGCGGCGGGTTCCGGGTCGCGCCGGTCCTGGGCTCGGCCGCGACCGATACGCTGGCCCATGTCGGGCCCGAGCCGATCACGGCGGGCGCCGTGCTGGCCGGTGCGAACCGTCCCGCCTTCGCCGTCGCCGCGCCCGAGCCCGAACCGCCGCTGCCGAAACCCGGCGATCTGGTCGCGTTGCCGGTGACCCTCGGCCCGCGCACGGATTGGTTCACGCCCGAGATGGTCCGGCATTTCCTGGCGCAGGAATGGCTGGTGACGCCGCAAAGCTCGCGCGTGGGCATCCGCCTGCAGGGCGATGCGGTGACGCGCGAGGATGCGCGCGAACTGCCCTCGGAAGGCACCGAGACCGGCGCCATCCAGATCCCACATTCCGGCCAGCCGGTGCTGTTCCTGGCCGACCATCCGCTGACCGGCGGCTATCCGGTCATCGCCACGCTGCGCCCCGAGGCGCTGGACCTCGCCGGCCAGATCCCGCCCGGCGCCCGCATCCGCTTCACCGCCGAACACGACTTCGCCCCGATCACGCCACGGAGGCCCGCATGACCCTGTTTGCCACCGGCCCGACCCGGCCGATCACCCGCCTGCTGATCGCCAATCGCGGCGAAATCGCCGTGCGGGTGATCCTCGCCTGCCGCGACGAGGGCATCCGCTCCGTCGCCGTCTATGCCGACAGCGACCGCGAGGCGCTGTTCGTCCGCATGGCCGACGAGGCGCATGCGTTGGTGGGCGAGAAGCCCGCGGACACCTATCTCGACGCCGGCAAGATCATCGCCATCGCCCAGGCGGCCGGCGCCGATGCCATCCATCCGGGCTATGGTTTCCTGTCGGAACGCGCCGAATTCGCGCAGGCCGTGCAGGATGCCGGGCTGATCTGGATCGGCCCCGACCCGAAGGTGATCGAGGCGCTCGGCGACAAGATCGAGGCCCGCCGCATCGCCGAGACCGTCGGCGCGCCGCTGGTCGCCGGCACCGCCGGCCCGGTCGGAACCCCGGCCGAGGCGCTGGCTTTCGCCAGGCAGCACGGCCTGCCCATCGCCATCAAGGCCGCTTTCGGCGGCGGCGGCCGCGGCATGAAGGTCGCCTGGCGCCTGGAGGAGGTCGAGGAGCTGTTCCAATCCGCCATCCGCGAGGCGCTGGCCGCCTTCGGCCGTGGCGAGTGTTTCATCGAGCAATTCCTCGACCGCCCGCGCCATGTCGAGGCGCAGGTGCTGGCCGACAAGCACGGCACCGTCAAGGTGATCGGCACCCGCGACTGTTCCCTGCAGCGCCGCAACCAGAAGCTGGTCGAGGAGGGGCCGGCGCCCTTCCTGACCGACGAGCAGCGCGCCCGCATCCACGACTCGGCCCGCGCCATCTGCGCCCATGCCGGCTATTCGGGGGCCGGGACGGTGGAATACCTGCTCTCGGCCAATGGCACGATTTCCTTCCTCGAGGTGAACACCCGGCTGCAGGTCGAGCATCCGGTGACCGAGGAAACCACCGGCATCGACCTGGTGCGCGCCATGATCCGCGTGGCGCAAGGCGCAAGGCTGGCCGACGAGACGGTGCCCGAGCCGCGCGGCCATGCCATCGAGTTCCGCATCAATGCCGAGGATCCGGCGCGCGGCTTCCTGCCCACGCCCGGGCCGGTCGAGGTCTTCGATGCGCCCTCGGGGCCGGGCATCCGGCTGGACAGCGGCGTGGCCCAGGGCTCGGTGGTGCCCGGCAGCTTCGATTCGCTGATGGCCAAGCTGATCGTCACCGGCGCCACCCGCGCCGAGGCGCTGGCCCGCGCCGCCCGTGCGCTGCGCGAGTTCTGCATCGAGGGCGTTGCCTCGGTACTGCCCTTCCATCGCGCGGTGGTCGCGGCGCCGGATTTCCGCGCCGAGGACGGCGATTTTCGCGTCCATACCCGCTGGATCGAGACCGATTTCGCCGCGGCGCTGGCCGAGGCGGTCGCGCCCCATGCCCGCGTCGCGCCGGCGCCCGCAGCGCCCCTGCTGCGCGTCGCCATCGAGATCGACGGCAAGCGGCATGAGCTGGGCCTGCCCGGCAACCTGCTGGCGCAGATGCCGCAGGGCAGGGCGACCCCGCAAGCCGCGCCCGAGGTGGACGAGGCCCTGCTGACCGCCCCAGTCCCCGGCACCCTGACGCTGTGGCAGGTCGCGGACGGCGCCGCGGTGGAACCCGGCCAGGTCGTCGCCGTCATCGAGGCGATGAAGATGGAGACCCGCGTCGCGGCGCATCGTGCCGGCAGGCTCAAGCGGCTGGCCGACGAGGGCGCCTCCCTGGCCTTCGGCGCGGCCTTGGCCCGGATAGAGGCCGCGCCCTAGATGTTCATCTGCGCCCCGATCTCGACCACCCGGCCCGCCGGGATGCGGAAATAGTCCGAGGCGGCGGCGGCATTGCGCGACAGCGCGATATAGAGCTTGCCCTGCCAGCTTGGCATGCGCGAGCGGGTCGAGATCCGCAGCCGCCGCCGCGACAGGATGAAGCTCGTGGCCATGATGTCGAATTTCCAGCCCTGGCGGCGGCATTGCACCAGCGCCTGCGGCACGTCCGGCTCTTCGGCATAGCCGTAGATCAGCCAGACGCGGCGGAAGCGGTCGTTGATGTCCTCGATCCGCACCCGCTCGGCTGGGTCCACACGCGGCACCTCGGCCGTGGTGATGGTCAGGATCACGTTCTGCTCGTGCAGCGACTTGAAGTGCTTGAGGCTGTGCAGCAGGGCCGAGGGCGCCAGATCCGGCGTCGAGGTCAGGAACACCGCCGTGCCCGGCACCGGGGCGATGCGGTCGGATTTCTCGATCTGCGCCAGCAGCGCGTCCAGCGGCAGTTCGGCCTCGCGGTCCTTGGCCAGCACGATGGCGGTGCCGCGCATCCAGCTGGCCATGGTCAGCAGCATGGCGCCGGCGATGCCCAAGGGGACATAGCCGCCCTCGTGCAGCTTGATCAGGTTCGCGCCCAGGAAGGTCAGGTCCAGCACCAGGAAGGGCAGCATGATCGCCACGGCCAGCCACAGGGGCAGCTTCCAATGCTTCCAGATCACGATCATCGCCAGCAGCGCGGTCACGACCATGGTCCCGGTCACGCTGATGCCATAGGCCGAAGCCAGGCTCGAGGACGAGCCGAAGATCATCACCAGCGCCAGCACCGCCAGCATCAGCCAGCGGTTGACGCCGGGCATGTAGATCTGGCCCTGGTGCTCGTCCGAGGTGTGGCGGATCTTCATGCGCGGCAGCATGCGCAGCTGCACCGCCTGCTGGGTCAGCGAATAGGCGCCGGTGATGACGGCCTGGCTCGCGATGATCGTGGCCATGGTGGCCAGGATGACGACCGGCAGCAGCGCCCAGTCGGGAAACATCAGGAAGAACGGGTTCTCCATCGCCTCGGGCCGGGACAGCAGCAGCGCGCCCTGGCCGAAATAGGTCAGCAGCAGCGCCGGGAAGGCCACGAACAGCCAGGCCATCTGGATCGGCTTGCGGCCGAAATGGCCCATGTCGGCATAAAGCGCCTCGGCCCCGGTCACGGCCAGGAAGACCGCGCCCAGGACGACAAGGCCGAGCCGGCCATTGTCGAGCAGGAAGCGCAGGGCATGGATCGGGTTCAGTGCCGCCAGCACCTCGGGGTCCTGCAGGGTCCAGTGGATGCCGCCCGCCGCCATGACCATGAACCAGATCAGCGTGATCGGGCCGAAGAAGCGGGCCACCGCCTCGGTGCCGCGGTTCTGGACCAGGAACAGGGCGATGATGATGGCGATGGCGATGGGCTCGATATAGGGGTCGACCTGCGGGGTGACGAGCTTCATCCCCTCGATGGCCGACAGGACCGAGATCGCCGGGGTGATCGCCGCGTCGCCATAGAACAGCGCCGCCCCGATCATGCCCAGGACCAGCACGACCCGGTTCGGGCGCCCCATGGCGCGCTGTGCCAAGGCCAGCAGCGACAGCGTGCCGCCCTCGCCCTGGTTGTCGGCGCGCAAGAGGATCAGGACGTATTTCACCGTCACGATCAGCACCAGCGCCCAGACGATCAGCGACAGCACCCCCAGCACGTCCTCGCGCAGCACCTGGCCATGGGTGGCGCCGGCGGCATGCATCGCCTCGCGGAAGGCGTAAAGCGGCGAGGTGCCGATGTCGCCATAGACGACCCCGATCGCGGCCAGGGACAGCGACAGCAGTCCCGCGCGGCGCGGCTGGGCGTCGGACATATGGGTATCCAGACTTGCCATGTATTCATTCCCCTGCGCCGGAATCGCGCCGGCCCGAGCGGGCAGATTGCGCCGGGCGCGCATAAGGGATCGACAGGGATTCCGTTAACGGGTGTAAGGAAATCGTAAAGACCATGGACAAGGCCGGCGCCATCGCGCCAGATCCGGGATATGGACCGTTTCGAACCCTCGCGCCTGCCGCCCGACGACCGCCGCTGGAGCACCATGCCCCGCTTCGGCGGCTTCCTGGGCGCGGCGCTGCTGCTGGCGCTGGTCACGCTGGCCGCCGACCGGCTGCACGAGCTGCTGCCGGAAAACGTCTCGATCCTGCTGTTCCTGACGGCGGTGCTGATCAGCGCGGCGGCCTTCGGCTTCTGGGTGGGGATCGCCAGTGCGGTGGGGGCCATCGCCGCCTTCAACTTCCTGTTCGTCGAGCCGCATTTCACCCTGCATATCGCCCAGCCGCAGGATCTGATCACGCTGGCGGTGTTCCTGCTGGCCGCCAGCCTGACCGGGCTGCTGGCCGGGCGCTTGCGCGAGCAGGTCGATGCCGCCAAGGGCCGCGCCGCCGCGCTGGAGGTGGTGTCGCGGGTCAGCGGCGACCTGGCCGGCGCCGCCAGCGCCGAGGACGTGGCCCGTATCGCGCTGCGCCACCTGCACGAGCTGGCGCAGGGCCCCGCGGTGGCGCTGGTGCCCGAGCGGGACGGGCTGCGCCTGCTCGCGGCGCTGCCGCAGGGCTATGCGCCGGTGGCGAGCGATCTGGACGCCGCCGACATCGCCTTTCGCCGGCGCCGCGCCGAATTCGCCGCCGCGCGGGGCTGGGCTGGCTCGCGGCTGAGCTTCTATCCGCTGCATGCCGATGGCGGCGGCACGGTGCTGGGCCATGCCCGGCTGGACCCCGACCGCCGCGACCGCGAGTGGCGCGAGACCGGGATCGAGGTCGTGCTGCGCCAGTCCGAACAGGCGTTGCAGCGCCTGGCCCTGGCCGAGGCCGCCGAGGCCGAGCGCCGCCGCGCCGTCTCCGAGGAAACCCGCGCCGCGCTGCTCGCCTCGCTGTCGCATGACCTGCGGACGCCGCTGGCGACCATCCTCGGCGCGGTGACGACGCTGCGCGAGCTGGGCGCGACCCTGCCGCCGGCGGCGCAGGCCGACCTGCTGGCCGCCATCGAGGAAGAGACCGGCCGCCTGGCGCGCTATGTCGAAAAGCTGCTGCAACTGACCCGCCTGCAAGCCGGCATCGCGGCGCAGATGGCCTGGGTCGATGCCGGCGACGCCATGCAGGCGGCGGTGGCGCGGGCCCGGCGCAGTTGGCCCAAGGCCCGCATCACCGCCGAAGCCGGCCCCCTGCCGATGATCCGCGCCGAGGCCGGCCTGCTGGAGCAGGCGATCTTCAACCTGGTCGAAAACGCGGTGAAATATTCGCAGGGCCCGATCCGCGTCACCGGCGCGGTCGAGGGGCAGGAGCTGGTGCTGACCGTGCTGGACAGCGGCCGCGGCCTGCCGCCGGCCATCGCGGAATGGCTGGCCTCGGACGAGGCGGTGGGCGCGCCGCCGGGCGCCGGTCTGGGCCTGCCGATCTGCAAGGGCATCACCCGGGCGCTTGGCGGGCGGATGACGGCGCAGCGCGGCAGTTCCGGCGGGGCGGCGCTGGCGATCCGCCTGCCGATCCCGAAGCCCCGCGCCTGAGGCCGGCCATGGGAGACCGCCGTCTGATCCTGATCGTCGACGACGAGCCGCAGATCCAGCGTTTCCTGGGCCATGCGCTGGTCGCGGCCGGTTACGACACCTGCCTGGCCGGTAACGGGGCCGAGGCCCTGGCCCAGGCCGCGGCGCAGGAGCCCGACCTGATGATCCTGGACCTGGGCCTGCCCGACATGAACGGCAAGGAGGTGATCGAGCGGCTGCGCCTGCGCTCGGACATGCCGGTGATCGTGCTTTCGGCCCATGACCAGGAGATGGAAAAGATCATGGCGCTGGACCTGGGCGCCGACGATTTCGTGGCCAAGCCCTTCGGCATCGGCGAATTGCTGGCCCGGCTGCGCGCCAGCCTGCGCCCGCGCCGCGCCGCCCGCAGCGAGCAGGTGCGCCAGGGCGGGCTGGTCATCGACCTGGCCGCGCATCAGGTCAGCCGCGACGGCGAGGTGCTGCGGCTGACGCCCAAGGAATTCGACCTGCTGGCGGCGCTGGTCGGCAATGCCGGCCGGGTGATGACGCATCACAAGCTGTTGCAACTGGTCTGGGGCCCGGCGCATGTCGACGACGTGCCCTATCTGCGGGTCTTCATCGGCCAGCTGCGCCAGAAGCTGGAACGCGACCCCGCCCGGCCGGAACTGATCCTGACCGAGCCCGGCGTCGGCTATCGCTGGGCCGCAACCGAAGGAGGCCCGGCCGAGCCGGGAAAGCAACCATGAGCCATCGCATCCTGCGCAGTCCCGACCATCGCCGCATGCCCTGGAAGAACGGCCGCGGCGAGACCATCGAGGTCGCCGTCCACCCAGAGGGCGCCGGCCTTGCCGATTTCGGCTGGCGCGTCAGCATGGCCGGCGTGACCAAGGACGGCGACTTCTCGGTGTTTTCCGGCATCGACCGGACGCTGGCCGTGCTGACCGGCGCGGGCATCGCGCTGCAGGTGCAAGGGCAGGGGCTGCACCGGCTGACGCCGCGGTCCGAGCCCTTGGCTTTTCCCGCCGACGTGCCAAGCGCGGCGCGGCTGATCGACGGGCCGATCACCGACCTGAACGTGATGACCCGGCGCGGCGCCTTCCGGCATCGGCTGGCGGCGCCGGACGCATCCCCGGCCCCAAGCCCGGCGCCCGACTGGCGGCTGTGGCTTGCGACCGACCATGCCACGCTGGAATTTGCCGGCGAGACGCTGGCGCTGGCGCCGCATGACGCGGTGCTTTGCGACGGGCCCGAGGCGGCGCTGCCGCTGACCCCCGCGCCGGACCTGTGGCTGGTCGAGATCTTTCGCGCCTGAGCAATCGTCACACAGACGTCACCGTCCCGCCGTATCCTCGTCACCTGAACCGCCTAAGGCAGCCCGCGTGGGGCTTTGAAGCCCGACCCAATTCAGAACGAGGCATCCATGCGCAAACTCTCTGCCGCCCTTGCGGCCAGCACCATGCTGACCGGCTTCGCCCTGTCGGCCACGGCTGCGGAAATCTATCCGCTGGACCGGGCGACGATCCTGGCCGGCTCGCCCTTCGACTTCAAGGTCGAGCTGGAGGGCGTCGCGCCCCAGGATGCGGTCTCGGTGCTGGTCAATGGCAAGCCCTATGCTGAAGCCCTTGGCAAGCCGGCCGAATATGTCGCCGAGGAAAAGGACGAGGACGGCGCCATCATGGGCTCGGCCCTGATCCTGCGCGGCGTCACCCTGGCCGAGCCGGGCCGCTATACCGTCGAGGTCAAGGCCGGCGACCAGAGCCGCAGCGCCACCTGGGAGGTCTATGGCACCGCGACCGCGCCCAAGGCCAGGAACGTGATCTTCATCGTCGGCGACGGGCTTTCGGTCGCGCATCGCACCGCGGCGCGGATCATGTCCAAGGGCATGACCGGCGGCAAGGCCAATGGCCGGCTGGCGATGGACGACCTGGACCACATGGCCTTCATCGGCACCTCGTCGACCCATTCCATCGCCACCGATTCGGCCAATACCATGTCGGCCTATATGACCGGTCACAAGGCCCGCGTGAACGCGCTTGGCGTCTATGCCGACCGCACGCCCGACAGCCAGGACGACCCGCGCGTCGAGACCATCGCCGAGGCGCTGCGCCGCACCACGGAGAAGTCCATCGGCATCGTCTCGACCGCCGAGCTGGAGGACGCGACCCCGGCCGCCCTTGTCGCCCATACCCGCAAGCGCGGCGACAAGGAGGATATCGTCGGCATGATCCACGACGTGCAGCCCGAGGTGATCCTGGGCGGCGGCTCGGCCTATTTCCTGAAGTCCGACGTGCCGGGTTCCAAGCGCAAGGACGACAAGGATTACGTCCAGATGTTCCGCGACGCCGGCTATGCCGTGGCCTCGACCGGCGCCGAGCTGAAGGCCGCCGCCGGCAGCAACAGCGGCAAGATCCTGGGCCTGTTCCACACCGGCAACATGGACACCTGGCTGGACCGCAACCAGCTGAAGAAGGGCACGGTCGAGAAGTTCCCCGACCAGCCGGGCCTGGTCGACATGACCCAGGCGGCGCTGGACCAGCTGTCGAAGAATCCCGAGGGCTTCTTCCTGATGGTCGAGGGCGCCAGCATCGACAAGATGTCGCATCCGCTGGACTGGGACCGCGCCGTGGTCGAGACCATCGAGCTGGACCAGGCCGTGGCGCTGGCCCGCGACTTTGCCGCCAGGAACCCCGACACGCTGGTCGTGGTGACGGGCGACCATACCCATGGCGTGTCGCTGATCGGCACCTTAGACCGCTCGACCGCGCCCGACTCCGACATGCGCGAGCGGGTCAAGGTCTATGACGACGCGGGCTTCCCCGACTATGCCGACGCCGACCGGGACGGCTATCCGGACAGCGTCGACGTCAAGCATCCGCTGGCGATCTTCGCCTCGAACTATCCGGATTACTACGAGACCTTCGGGCCCAAGCTCGACAACCCGTTCACCCCGGCGATCCAGGCGCAGGACGGCGTCTATGTCGCGAACGAGGCCTACAAGGACGTGCCCGGCGCCGTGCTGCGCCAGGGCAACCTGCCGCGCGAGAACGACACCGCGGTCCATGCCGTCGACGACATCGTGCTGCAGGCGACCGGCCCGGGCGCCGAGGCCTTCAAGGGCTACATGGAGCAATCCGATGTCTACAAGGTCCTGGCCGACGCCTTTGCCTTGGGCACGGTGCAAAAGCAGCAGGCGGCGCAGAACTGACGCCTTTCGGCCTGTCCCCGCGGGGACAGGCCAGCCACCAACGAGAAGGGGTCGCGCATGACCTATCCGCTTTCCCGCAGGGCCTGCCTCGCCGGCGGCCTGTCGCTGTCGCTCTTGCGGCCCGCCCATGCCGCGCCCGCCACGCTGAGCTTCGATGAGCTTTACGCCTCGTTCAGCGCGCTGGGGCTGGTCTATTCCGACAAGGTCAAGGCGCTGACCGGGCAGCCCATCCGCATGCAGGGCTTCATGGCGCCGCCGCTGAAGGCCGAGGCGCAGTTCTTCGTCTTGACCGAGATCCCGATGGCGCTGTGCCCGTTCTGCTCGACCGACGCGGATTGGCCGGACAATATCCTGGTGGTCTATCTGGACCGCAAGCGCACCTTCACGCCGCCGAACCAGCGGATCGAGGCGCGGGGCGTGCTGGAGCGCGGCTCCTGGACCGATCCCGAGACCGGATTCGTCAGCCAGCTGCGGCTGCGCGGCGCGCGCTACGACAGAGCATGACCGCGCCCGCCTTGCTCATGTCTGGGGTCGAGGTGCGGTTTCCCGGCCTCGGCAGCCCGGCGCTGGCCGTGCCGGATCTGCGCATCGCCGCCGGCGCCATGGTCGCGGTGGCCGGGCCGTCGGGTTCGGGGAAATCGACGCTGGTCAATGTCCTGACCGGGCTGGAACGGCCCGCGCGCGGCACCGTGCGCTGGGGCGGGACCGACATCGCCGCCCTGTCCGAAGGCGCGCGCGACCGCTGGCGCGGCGCGCATGTCGGGCTGGTGATGCAGGATTTCCACCTGTTCCCGGGCCTTTCGGCGCTGGACAACGTGCTTCTGCCGGCGCGCATGGCGCGGGCCGCCGACCGGGCGCTGGTCGCACGCGCCGCCGAATTGCTGGCCGGCATGGGGCTGGACCGGCCGCGCCAGCGCATCGAGACCCTGTCGCGCGGCGAGATGCAGCGCGTGGCCATCGCGCGCGCCCTGCTGCGCCGCCCGGGCATCATCGTCGCGGATGAGCCGACCGCCAGCCTCGACGCCGCCACCGGCGAACTCATCGCCGGGCTGCTGATCGGCTTGGCGCGCGACAGCGGCGCGACGCTGATCGTCGTCACCCACGACCCGGCGCTGATCCAGCGCCTGCCGCGCCGCATCGCGCTGGCGCGGGGCAGCGTCGTGGCCGCCGACCTGGCCGAGGCCGCGTGATGGGCCGCTTCATCTGGGCCGACCTGCGGCGGATCTGGCCGGGCGCGCTGGTCATGGTGGTGCTGGTGGCGCTGGCCGTGGCTCTGGGCACCGGTGTCACCCTGCAGGAACGCGCCCTGCGGCTGGGCAGCGCCCGGGCTGCCTCGGCCTTCGATCTGGTGATCGGCGCGCCGGGCAGCGAGACGCAGCTGGCGCTGTCCACCGTCTTCCTGCAAGCGGCGGCGCTGCCCTTGATGCCGGGCGAGGTGTTGGCCGAACTGGAAGCCGACCCGCGCGTGGCCTGGGCGGCTCCGGTGGGTTTCGGCGACTATTACGGCGACATTCCCCTGGTCGGCACCACCACCCGGCTGGTCGAGGAAATGGTGCCCGCCTTTGCCGGCGGCCGCATGTTCGTGAACCACGGCGAGGCGGTGGTCGGCGCCCGCGTGCCCTTGCAGATCGGCGCCCGCATCACCCCCTCGCATGGTGCGGTCTCGCATGGTGGCGCGGCGCATGAGGATGTCGAATATCACGTCGTCGGCCGCTTGCAGCCCACTGGCACGGCCTGGGACCGCGCCATCCTGGTGCCGATCCGCGCGGTCTGGGCGGTGCATGGCATGGCCGGCGGGCATGGGCACGGCCACGACGCGCAGCCCGGCCACGACGACCACGATCATGCGCATGTCGAGCCCTCGGCACCGCTGGACGAGAGCTGGCATGGGGCCGGGACGCCGGGCCCGCCGGCGGTGCTGGTCAAGCCCGCCAGCATCGCCGACGCCTACAAGCTGCGCCAGGAATACCGCGCCCGCCCGGATACGCTGGCGGTGTTCCCGGCCGAGGTGCTGACCGGGCTTTACGGGCTGATGGGCGACGCGCGGCAGGTGCTGGCGGCGGTGGCCATCGGCGCGCAGGCCCTGGTCGCGGTGGCGCTGGTCATGGTGACGGTGATCCATGTCGGCCAGCGCCGGCGCCAGGTCGCGGCGCTGCGCGCCTTCGGCGCCCCGCGCGGCGCGATCTTCGTGCTGGTCTGGTCGCAGATGCTGGTGCTGCTGGCGGCGGGCATCGTGCTGGGCCATGCCGCCGGCTGGCTGGCGGCGGTGCAGCTGTCGCGGCTGGTCGCGGCGCGGCAGGGGTTCGAACTGCCGGTGGAGTGGGCGGCCGGCGACGCGGGGGCCTTCGCGCTGCTGCTGGGCGTCGGCGCGGTGCTGGCGGCGCTGCCGGCCTTCATCGCCTATCGCCAGCCGGCGGTCGCCAGCCTGCGCGGCTAGCGGTTGCTCAGCAGCAGGTCGCGGCCGGCGAAAAGCCCGCCCGCGACCTCCATGGCAAGGCGTTGGGCGTCGCGCTCGCGGATCTCGGCCATCAGTTCCTCGGCCTCTTCCTGGCTGTCGCCCAGCTGCATCAGCGCCTCGCGGCCGATGGCGAAGCCGCTTTCCAGCGTCTCGCGGAGCTGGAAATCGGCGCCGGCATGCACCAGTTCCATCGCATGCTCGCGGTCGAAGGCGCGGGCGATCACCGGCACCAGCGGGAATTCCTGCTTCACCAGCTCGACGATGCGGGTGGTGGCGTGCCGGTCGCCGGGCAGGGCGAGGATCAGGCTGGCCTCGCCCGCGCCGGCGGCATGCAGCACGTCCAGCCGCGCGCCGTCGCCATACCAGATCTTGAAGCCGAATTCGTCGGCGTCGCGGATGGTCTGCGGGTCGCTTTCGATGATCGAGATCGAATGGCCGCGCGCGATCAGCGGCTGGCTGACGATCTGGCCCATGCGGCCGAAGCCGATCATCAGCACCCGCGCATTCAGCCCCTCCGCCGCCTCGACCCCGTCGAGCGAGGGCACGGGCTTCGGCATCAGCCGGTCGTGCAGGATGATCATCAGGGGCGTCAGCACCATCGAGACGATGACGATGGCGGTCAGCGTGGCGTTTTCCTGGCCGCTGATGATGTCGAACTGCATGGCGGTGGCATAGAGCACAAAGGCGAATTCGCCGCCCTGCGCCATCAGCACGGCGCGCTCCAGCGCCTCGGCATGGCCGGTGCGAAACAGCCGCGCCACGGCATAGATCACCAGCATCTTCAGGACCATATAGGCCGGCACGCAGATCGCGATCAGCGCCCAGTTGCGCGCGATCACGTCAAGGTCCAGCGCCATGCCGACACCCAGGAAGAACAGGCCCAGCAGCAAGCCGCGGAAGGGCTCGATATCGGCCTCGAGCTGGTGGCGGAAGCTGGATTCGGACAGCAGCACCCCGGCCAGGAAGGCCCCCATCGCCATCGACAGCCCGCCCCATTGCATCAGCAGCGCCGCGCCCAGCACGACCAGCAGCGCGGCGGCGGTCATGATCTCGCGCCCGCCGAAGCGCGCGAGCAAGCCGAACATCGGGTTCAGCAGATAGCGCCCGGCCAGCACCAGCGCGGCGATGCAGCCCAGGCCAAGCCCGATCCCGGCCAGCCGCTGCGCCAGCGTCACCGTCTCGGCCCCGGGGGCCAGAAAGGCGACCAGCGCCAGCAGCGGCACGATGGCCAGATCCTCGAACAACAGGATCGAGATGATGCGCCGGCCCTTGGGCAGCGCCATCTGGTTTCGCTCGCCGAGCATCTGCATGACGATGGCGGTCGAGGTCAGCACGAAGCCGGTGCCGGAAACGAAGCTGGCGGCGACCGGGAACCCCAGTGCCAGCCCGACGCAGGTCAGCAGCGCGATGGCCAGCGCCACCTGTGTCAGGCCCAGCCCGAAGATCTCGCCCCGCATCGCCCACAGGCGCGAGGGCTGCATCTCCAGCCCGATGATGAACAGGAACAGCACCACGCCCAGCTCGGCGACGGCGATGATGCTGCCGGGGTCGTGAAAGAAGCCAAGGCCGAAGGGGCCGACCGCCAGCCCGGCCGCCAGATAGCCCAGCACCGAGCCCAGGCCCGCCTTGCGAAAGATCGGCACCGCGATCACGGCGGCCGCCAGCAGCACCACCACCGGGCCGATATCGGCACCATGCGCGCCGTGCTGGGCGGCCTCGGCTGCGACTTCTGTAACGGCCATCGCTGTCTCCTGTTCGCGCAGGGCCAGCTTAGCGTGCGCCGCCGAGCTGTGAAGCCCCGGCGGCGCCTTAGGTCAACGCCAGCCGAGCGCCGGGGCGACGTGCTTGAGGATATTCTCGATCACATGGGCGTTGTATTCGACGCCCAGCGTGTTCGGCACGGTCAGAAGCAGGGTGTCTGCCTCGGCGATGCCTTCGTCCTTGCGCAGCTCCTCGATCAGCCGCTCCGGCTCTCCGGTATAGCCGCGGCCGAAGATCGAGCGGGTCTGCTCGATGAAGCCGATCTGGTCGGCCTCTTTCCCGCCGCGGCCGAAATACATCCAGTCGCGTTCGTCGGTCAGCGCAAAGATCGAGCGGCTGACCGAGACGCGCGGCGTGCCTTCGTGCCCGGCATCCTTCCAGGCCTCGCGATAGATGCGGATCTGCTCGGCCTGCTGGACGTGGAAGGGCTTGCCGTTCTCGTCGTCCTTCAGCGTCGAGCTTTGCAGGTTCATGCCAAGCTGCGCCGCCCATTTCGCCGTGGCGTTCGAGGCCGCGCCCCACCAGATGCGGTTGCGCAGGCCCGGGCTGTGCGGTTCCAGCCGCAGAAGGCCCGGCGGGTTCGGGAACATCGGGCGCGGGTTCGGCTGGGCGAAGCCCTTGCCCGCGAGCAGGTTCAGGAACACCTCGGCATGGCGCCGCGCCATGTCGGCGTCGCTCTCGCCCTCGGCGGGCTGGTAGCCGAAATATTTCCAGCCGTCGATCACCTGCTCGGGCGAGCCGCGCGAGATCCCCAGCTGCAGCCGCCCCTGCGCGATCAGGTCGGCGGCGCCGGCATCCTCGGCCATATACAGCGGGTTTTCATAGCGCATGTCGATGACGGCGGTGCCGATCTCGATCCGTTTCGTGCGCGCGCCGACCGCCGCCAGCAGCGGGAAGGGCGAGGCGAGCTGGCGCGCGAAATGGTGCACGCGGAAATAGGCGCCGTCCGCGCCCAGCTCCTCGGCCGCGACGGCAAGGTCGATGGATTGCAGCAGCGTGTCCTGGGCGCTGCGGGTGGCGGCGGCCGGTTCGTCCGACCAATGGCCAAAGGACAGGAATCCGATCTTCTTCATGGTGTTTCCTTGATTTCCGCCTGCCAGGGCGGGGTTTTCAGCGCGGCGGCCAGATGGTCGACGAAACGGCGCAGCTTGGCCGGCATGGGCGAGACGGGGGGCCAGACGGCGACGATGGGCAGCCGGCGGGTGGGATAATCGGGCAGCACGCGCTCCAGCGTGCCATCGGCCAGCGCCGGGGCGACGATGAAGCCGGGCAGGATGGCCAGGCCCAGGCCCTGGATCGCCATGCAGCGGATCGCCTCGCCATTGTTCAGCGAGATCCGCCCGCCGATCATGGGCGAGACGAAGCGGTCGCGCTCCTGGAACTGCCAGAGCTGGCTGTTCGGGACGTGGCTGTAGCCGATGCCCTGGTGGTCGCGCAGATCGGCCAGCGTTCGCGGCCGGCCCATCCGGTCCAGATAGGCGGGGGCGGCGACGGCGACGCTTTGGTCCTCGCAGAGCTTGCGCTGCATCAGCGCCTTGTCGCGCATCTTGCCGACGCGGATGCCGATGTCGAAACCCTCGCGCGCCAGGTCGCGGGTGCGGTCGTCGTAATCGACGCTGATCTCCAGTTCGGGGTTCGCCTCGGCGAAGCTGGCGATGATCGGGCCCAGGTGCAACACGCCGAAGCTCATCGGCGCGGCGATGGACAGGCTGCCACGCAGCGGCGCCACGCCGTCCATATCCCAGGCGGTGCTTTCCGCCGCCGCGACCAGTTCCGACAGCGCCGGGCGCAGCCGTTCGGCCAGGCGCGACGCGGCTTCGGTCGGAGTGATGCGGCCGGCGTTGCGGCGAAACAGCGCCGCGCCCAGCGTCGCCTCCAGGTCGGTGATCCGCTTGCTGACCACGGATTTCGACAGGTTCAGCCGCGCGGCGGCGGCGGTCACCGTGCCAAGCTCCATCACGGTCAGGAAGGTTTCGAGGTCGTTCAGGTCATAGCGCATGACATGAAGATAGGGCGCGGACCTGCCGGCGGAAAGCCCCAACCGTTCGATCCAGTCGAACGCGAGGTTCGCGACCCGTCTGGTGGCGGAAACGCGCGCCAGGGCCGATATTGGCTGCAACGAAAGGAGGAGCACCATGCAGCTCACCGGAATACACCACCTGACGGCGATCACCGCCGATGCGCCCGGCAACCGGCGCTTCTATACGGACACGCTGGGTCTGCGCCTGGTCAAGAAGACCGTGAACCAGGACGACACCAGCGCCTATCACCTGTTCTATGCCGACGGGCTGGCGCAGCCCGGCACCGACCTGACCTTCTTCGACTGGCCGGCGGCGCGGGAACGGCGCGGCACCCATTCGATCAGCCGCACCGGCCTGCGCATCGCGCGGGACAGTTTCGACTTCTGGGCCAGGCGGCTTGGCGATGCCGGGTTGACCAGGGGCGAGATCGCGACGCTGGACGGCCGCGCCAGCCTCGATTTCGAGGATCCCGAGGGCCAGCGCTTCCGCCTGACCGAGGATGCGCCCGGCAGCGTCGCCGCGCCTTGGGCGAAAAGCCCGGTGCCGGCGCAGCACCAGATCCACGGGCTGGGACCGATCACCATCTCGGTGCCGGACCTGGCGCCGACCGACATGGTGCTGACCCATGTGATGGCCATGCGCAAGACGCGCGACTATGCCAGCCCGGACGGGCAGGGCACGGTGCATGTCTATGAGATGGGCGAGGGCGGCCCCGCGGCCGAGCTTCACGTCGCGGTCCAGCCCGGCCTGCCGGTGGCGCGCCAGGGCGCGGGTGGCGTGCATCACGTCGCCTTCCGGGTGCCGGACAAGCCCACGATCCACGCATGGGCCGAGCGGCTGAACCAGATGCGCGTGCCGAGTTCGGGCGAGGTCGAGCGCTATTATTTCCGCTCGCTCTATTTCCGCGAGCCGGGCGGCAACCTGTTCGAGATCGCCACCGACGAGCCGGGCTTCGCCGTGGACGAGCCGCTGGAGAGCTTGGGCGAAAGCCTGTCGCTGCCGCCCTTCTTGGAAGGGCGCCGGGCGCAGATCGAAGCCGGGCTGCGGCCGCTGGACTGACCATCCCAGAAGGCAACAAGGCCGCCGGAGCGATCCGGCGGCCTTTTCCATGCGCTCAGCTCAGCAGCGCCATGCCGTTGCGGGCGTGCCGGTCGGCCATGCGGCGGCCGGGCGCGCCGGCGACCAGCAACCGGGCCGGGGCGGGCGCGTCCTGCGCCGCGAGCGCGGGAAAGATCTGCAGGATCTCGGCCCGCGCCGCGGGGCCGACGCTTTCCAGCGCCTGCGGGCCGGTGAACAGCGACTCGGTCTGCGCGCCGTTCGACCAGACCACCTGATGGCGGTCGAACAGGAAATGCACATAGGTCACGCTATCCAGATCGCTCGCCAGCGCGATGCCCGGAAGCGACAGCAACTGCTTGGCAGCGACCAGCACCTCGGCCGCGCCGAACATGCGCTGCGCGATCTTCGAGCGCACCAGCACCCGGTGCTGGGGCGAGACCAGCAGGTCGGTCAGCGGCAAGCCGTCGCCAAGCGCGCCGCGGGCAATGCGGACCGGGCGCAGATGCGGGCTTTGCGTCAGGTCGATCACGGCCCGGCCGATCCAGCGGATCGGCTGCGCGCCATGGTCGGCGGTCAGCACCAGCGCGCCCGGCGCCAGCGTCTCGACCGTGACCTCGCCCCCGGGGGTGCAGATCAGCGTGCCGGCGGCGAAGCAGACGAAATCCACCTGCGGCCGGTCGGTCAGCAGGCCGGCGGATTCGCTGCCGCTGGCCACCAGCGAGTTCAGCCGGATCGTGGTGATCGGCGCGCCGGACAGTACCGCATTGGTCGCCGCATTTTGCGAGGGTGCCAGGAACAGCTCGCCCGTCGTGCTCTGGAACAGGTTCACCGCCACGCTGCGGGTCGAGCCGTCGTCGAAGGTGATGGTGGCGTTATAGGTCGCGACGGCGTCGAAATCATAGGTCTCGGGCGTGCCGTCGCCGTCCAGGTCGGTGCGGAACTGGTCGGTGCCCAGGCGATTGTTCTGGTTCAGCACCGGCTGGCCGCGGCCGTCGTTCGGACCGTAGCGGTCCACCGTCTCGACCGACTGGATGTGAGCGTAAAGCGGATCGGTGCTGCTGCCGAAGGTGCGGCCGACATAGGAGGACGACCCGGCGTTCTCGGCATTGTTGTCGCCTTCGTGCGGATCCATCGCGGTGGCCATGCGGCCCAGATACAGCGCGTTCCAGGTGGTCGGCATTTCATCCTCATCCATGGGGTAAATTCGACCGCAACATGGGTGCAGATCTGCCGGACGCGCAAGGAAAACCATGCAAATTGGACAAAATGAATCTGCGGCCGAGCCAAGGTGAAACATAGTCACTTGATAAATCGTGGCAATATTCTGTCTAGGCCATATCGGTATGCACAATTTTAAGATTTATTGATCCATAATTCGCTTTTCGTTCATGCGGCGCCGCGGACATGCAAAGGGGCGGCCCGGAGGCCGCCCCTGCAAAAGTCGTGGTTTGGGGAATCAGGCGGTCTTGGCGCGCTGCGCCATGGTCGCCTCGGCCCACCAGTGCAGCTCGTCCAGCATGGCGTCGAGCGCGGGCTTCAGGTTGCCCTCGACCTCGGACATCGGGCCATTGGCGCCCAGCGGCGAGACCTTGAAGAAATCGCCGCCGCCCAGATGCACGGCATTGCGCAGCGGCACCATCTGCAGCTCGACGGCGATGCCGCGCAGGTGCTCGATGGCGCGGGCGGCGCCGACGCCGCCATAGCCCATGGCCGCGGCCGGCTTGCGGTTCCAATCCTTGTAGGCCTGGTCCAGCGCATTCTTCAACGAGCCGGTGACCGAGTGGTTGTATTCGGCGGTCAGGAAGATATAGCCGTCGAACTCGGCCAGCTTCTGCTGCCATTTCACCGCGCGCGGGTCCGAGGACGGCATCCACAGGTTCGAGGCGGCCTCGTTGAACAGCGGCAGGTCATAGTCGCGCAGGTCCACCAGTTCGAAGCGCATGTCCTCGCGCTTTTGCGCGTGTTCCAGCAGCCAGGCGGCCGGCTTGTCGGCAAAGCGCGTCTCGCGGGTCGAGCCGACGATGATGGCGATATTCGGTTTGGTCATCTGATCTGTCCTTGCTTTCATAGTGCCCGAGCGCGCGGGCGCAAATCCTTGTTCCCGCAATCTGGCGGGGGCGGCGCTTTCCGGCAAGCCGGACATATGGAAAAGCCGCGTTCGGATTTTGGAAACACCCGGAATGGAATCCGCGCCCCGGCCGGTCAGTCCTGCGCCAGCCAGCCCTGGGCCGCCGCCAGGTCCAGCGGCGACAGCTCGTGCCCGGCGGCAAGCGTCTCGGCCTGCAGATCGGCGCCGCTGGCGCGCAGCGCCTGCTCCAGCGCCGGCGCCATGCGGCCGAAGGGGTCGCGTGCGCCGTGAAGCAGCAGCGCCCGGCTGCCGGCCAGCGCATCGGGTACCAGCGCCGGCGGGTCCTCCAGCACCTGGATGCCGCGCAGCAGCACCGCCCGGCGGATCAGCCCGGGATGCAGCTGCAGCAGCGCCCCCAGCAGGTTGGCGCCGTTCGAATAGCCCAGATAGGTCAGCGCCTGCGGGTCCAGGGTGTAGGCCCGCGCCGCCTCGGCGATGAAGCCGGCGAAGGCCTCGGATTCGGCGCGGATGTCGGCCTGGTCGTAGGTCACGGCGTCGAAGCGGCGAAACCAGCGGTTGATGCCTTCCTCGGTCGAGCGGCCGCGCACGCCCAGCAGCGTCGCGCGGGGCGCCAGCCGGGCGGCCAGCGGCATCAGGTCGGCCTCATTGCCGCCGGTGCCGTGCAGCAGCACGATGGTGCTGCCATCGGGGCTTTCCGGCCGGTGGAAGCGGTGGATGAAATGCAGATTGCGCATCGGGCTCCTTTCCTCGCCCGGCAGGGCGATTTGCGGCAGGATCACGCGCAGGTCTTCGGCGCGCGCCGCGTCATGGGGGGGCACGAACAGCGTTCGGCCCAGCTCCTCCGGCGCCTCGTCCACGGTGAGGCCGGGGGCGTCGGTGGCATATTCCAGCAGCGTGCCCGCCGGTTCGCGGACATAGAGCGACAGGAAATACTTGCGGTCGTGCACATGTGTCACGTCGGTGCCCTGCAGCGCCTGCCGCATCGCCCGCACCGCATCGGCGTCGCCTGCGCGGAAGGCGACGTGATCGAGGATGCCGGTGCCGGGGATGCCGGGAAAGAAGCCGGTGGCGTCGCGGATGTCGATCGCGTCCCGGTCCGAGACCAGCCGCCGCACCGCGCCCTCGGCCGGGCCGGGGCGATAGCCGAAGCGGGCGACGAAAGCCGCGGTCTCGGCCGGCTTTTCGGTCAGCAGCGTCACCGACCGCAGCCGGGTCGGGGCGATGGGATCGGGCAGGGGCGCGGCGGCCGGCAGGTCCAGCCCCACCAGCTTGACGATGATCCCGTCCGGGTCCTTCAGCCGCAGCACCGTCTCGCCATGTTCGCGCACCGGGCCCTCGACGGGGATGCGCGCGGTCATGGCGCGGGTCAGCCATTCGCCGATGCTGTAGGGCGGCACGGCCAGGGCAATCTCCGCGACCTGGCCGTGGCCCACCCGGCCCGGCGCGCCGTCTTCCCACACCAGGAAGGTGATGAGCGAGCCGGGCGAGCCCAGGGCATCGCCATAGAACAGGTGCAACTGCTCGGCATCCTCGAAACCGCCCGTGCGCTTGACCAGCCGCAGGCCCAGGAAGCCGGCATAGAAATCGACATTGGCCTGCACCCGGCGGGTGATGCCGGTGACGTGATGGATGCCGGTGGGCATGATGCTCTCCTTATTCGCCCGCCTCGCGGGCCAGGACACGTTGCACGGCGGGGTCCGCCGCGATGCGGTCGTGCAGGGCCTGGACATTGGCCCAAGGTCCGGTGCCTTCGGGCAGCAGCTTCGCGGCCCAGCGGATCATCGGGAAGGCATAGGCGTCGATGATCGAGCGGCTGTCGAGGATCCAGTCGCGCCCGGCCAGGTGGTCATCCAGCAGCTTGAGTTTCCTGCGCACCAGCTTGCGGCCCGCTTCCTGCGCCGCCTCGCGGTCGGCGGGGACGGCGCCGGTGGTATAGCGCTGCGGCATGAAGATCGGGAAGAAGGCCGGGTGCAGGTCGCCGGTCAGGAAGCTGGACCAGCGCTCCAACTCGGCCTGGCCGCGGATGTCCGGCGCGCCGCCCAGCCCGGCCTCGGGGTGCTTGCGCGCCAGGTAATGCAGGATCGCGCCGCATTGCGTCAGGATCCAGCCGTCATCCTCGATCAGCGCCGGGACCGCGCCCGAGGGGTTGGCGGCCAGAAGCTCGGCCGAGCCGAACTCGACGTTCTGTTCCTCATAGGGCGCGCCGATCCATTCCAGCGCGACATGCGGGGCCAGCGAGCAGGCGCCGGTGTGGTAAAGCAGCTTGGGCATGATGTCCTCCGTTCGTTCGGGACCAACATAGCCCGGCCGCGCCGGTTCCCTACCGCAAACGGGCGGAACGCGGCGTTTGGCATGGACGAACGGAGCGGCGGGTCAGCCGCGATGCGCACCCGCGGCGAGGCTGGCCACGAAGTCGAGGATCTCGGGCACCGGACGACCCTCGCCGATCTGCTTGACGATGGCGCTGCCGACGACGCAGCCGTCGGCCACCCTCGCCACCGCCTGCGCCGCCTCGGGGGTCGAGATGCCGAAGCCCACGACGACGGGCAGCCCGGCTGCGGCGCGGATGCGGGCGACCTCGGGCGCGACCTCGGCGGCATTGGCGGCCGGGCCGCCGGTGATGCCGGTGACGCTGACGTAATAGACGAAGCCGCTGGTGTTCTGCACCACGGCGGGCAGGCGGCGGTCGTCGGTGGTGGGGGTCGCCAGGCGGATGAAGCTGATGCCCTTGGCCCGGGCGGGCAGGCACAGCTCGGCATCCTCCTCGGGCGGCAGGTCGACGACGATCAGCCCGTCGACGCCGGCCTCGGCGGCCTCGGTCAGAAAGCGATCGACGCCGCCCGCGCGCGCGTAGATCGGGTTGTAATAGCCCATCAGCACGATCGGCGTGGCGTCATCCCCGGCCCGGAAGGCACGCACCATCTCCAGCACCCGGCTGACGCTGCCGCCGGCGGCCAGGGCGCGCTGGCCGGCGGCCTGGATGGTCGGGCCGTCCGCCATCGGGTCGGTGAAGGGCATGCCCAGCTCGATGATGTCCACCCCGGCGCCGGGCAGGCCGCGCATGATCGCAAGCGACTGGTCGTAATCCGGGTCGCAGCCCATCATATAGGCGACGAAAGCCTTGCCGCCGGTCTCGGCCGCCTTGGCGAACGTATCGTCAATTCTGCTCATGCGCCGGATCTCCCCTGTTCGGCCAAGCCCTAGCCCGCGGCGTGGGCAAGATCAACGCCCCGCCACTGGACTTGCGCGTCACCGCCCCATAATAAGCGCGGAAATCCGGGGAAAGGGATAGATCATGGGCTTTCGCATGGGGATCGTCGGCCTGCCGAACGTGGGCAAATCGACGCTGTTCAACGCGCTGACGAAAACCGCCGCCGCGCAGGCCGCGAACTTTCCCTTCTGCACCATCGAGCCCAATGTGGGCGAGGTCGCCGTGCCCGACCCGCGGCTGGACAAGCTGGCCGCGATCGCGGGCAGCAAGCAGATCATCCCGACCCGCATCACCTTCGTCGATATCGCGGGCCTGGTGAAGGGCGCCAGCAAGGGCGAGGGTCTGGGCAACCAGTTCCTGGCCAATATCCGCGAGGTCGATGCCATCGCCCATGTGCTGCGCTGCTTCGAGGATGGCGACGTGACCCATGTCGAGGGCCGCGTCGATCCCATCGCCGATGCCGAGACCATCGAGACCGAGCTGATGATCGCCGACCTGGAATCGGTCGAGCGCCGGCTGGCCAATATCGCCCGCAAGCTGAAGGGCGGCGACAAGGAGGCCGTGGCGCAGGAAAAGCTGCTCAAGGCCGCGCAGGCGGCGCTGGAATCCGGCAAGCCCGCCCGCACCGTCAAGGTCGATGACGAGGACCAGAAGGCCTGGGGCATGTTGCAGCTGCTGACCGCCAAGCCGGTGCTGTTCGTCTGCAACGTCGAGGAAGACAAGGCTGCCACCGGCAACAGCCAGTCCGAGCGCGTGGCCGAGATGGCGCGGGCCCAGGGTGCCGGCCATGTGGTGATCTCGGCCAGGATCGAGGAAGAGATCAGCCAGCTGCCCGCAGAAGAGGCGACCATGTTCCTCGAGGAGATGGGCCTGCACGAGGCCGGGCTCGACCGGCTGATCCGCGAGGGCTACAGGCTGCTGGGCCTGGAGACCTATTTCACCGTCGGGCCGAAGGAAGCCCGCGCCTGGACCATCCACAAGGGCACGCTGGCCCCGGCGGCGGCAGGCGTGATCCATGGCGATTTCGAGCGCGGCTTCATCCGCGCCGAAACCGTCGCCTATGACGATTACGTCACCTACAAGGGCGAGGCCGGCGCGCGCGAGGCCGGCAAGTTCCGCGTCGAGGGCAAGTCCTACGAGGTGCAGGACGGCGACGTGCTGCACTTTCTTTTCAACGCCTGACGCCCGGCTGTCAGGGGCGGACGCAAGGCCCGCCCCGGCCGGCTTCAGTTCGACAGGGCCTGGAGCAGCTGCATGACCGCCAGCACGCGCTGGGTCTTGCTGTCCACGCGATAGATCTGGTTGTCGTCGCGGTAATAGTTCCAGTTCTGCCCCTGTTGCAGCGCATAGAGCCGCGGATCGGCGATGCGCTGATATTGCCCCGGGTTGAACACGTCGCCGATGCCCGGGCGATAGCGGACCAGGCGCTGCACCCGCTCCTTGCGCAGGCATTCGCCGCGATACCAGACCAGCCCGCCCGGGCAGCCGCGCCGTGCCTCGTGGCGCTTCCAGTCGCGGCGGTCCTTGCGGTGGTCGTCGTGCTTGTGGCTGTGATGGCGGTGCCACGCGCGATCACGGTCGTGGTCGCGGTCGCGATCGGCCAGCGCCGGGGTGGCGAGGCTGCCGGCCAGCGCAAGCAGCAGGGCAAAGCGGAAGGGGCGATTCATTCCAGGCTCCATGGCGGTTTCCCGCATGGCATAACGCGGCTTTCGGGCGGGTTTTAGCTGTCCGGCAGGCTTAGCCCGCCCCATGCGCGACAAGCCGCCGATACGGCGCCTTATTCCCCCGCGCCGCCCTGCAACAGCCGCTGCCCGGCGCGGATCGAGCCGTCCTGCACGTCGCGGCCCAGGGCTGCGCACAGCGCGTCCAGGTCGCGCGCCCGCATCGCGGCCAGCATTTCCTTGTGGCGGTCGTCCGGCGCGCCGGCGTCCAGATGTTCGATGGCGCGGCGCTGGAACGGTCCCAGTTGCAGCCAGACGCTCTCGATCAGCGGGATCACCGCCTGGTCCGGGTTCAGCCCGTAAAGCCGCTTGTGGAACTGCTGGTTCAGCCGGGTCAGCCCGTCCAGGTCGCGCGCGGCCAGCGCCGCGTCCATCTGGTCGTCGATCCCGGCCAGCCCGGCGATGGCCACGTCCGAAAGCCAGGGAAAGGCGCGCGCGGCGGCATGGATCTCCAAGGCGATGCGCAGGCGCACCAGTTCCTCGAACCGGCCCGGCGTCATCTCGGGGATGCGCAGCCGGCGGTTGCCCAGCACCTCGATGGCGCTTTCGGAACTCAGCCGCCGCACCGCCTCGCGGATCGGGGTCGGGCTGAGGCCCAACTGCCCGGCCAGGCCGCGAAAGGTCAGCGCCGTGCCCGGCCGCAGCGCGCCCAGCATCACCGCATTCCTGAGCCGCAGATAGGCGTATTCCTGCGTGGTCATCGCCGCGTCGCGCGGGATCTCGGGAAGCTCGGGTTGGATCATCGGCGGGGCCTTGCGGGGCTGGGACGGTGAAGGATGCCCCGAAGCCCGAGTTGACTCAAGCGCGAATTTCGATCACATATTAAGAAATGATATCACAAAATTCCGAACGTGATCGACAACGGGGAGAGACGGACATGAGCAAACCCGATCCGATGGCCTGGCTGGCGGACCGTCCCGCCATCGAGACGATCTTTGCCTGCATCTGCGACCTGAACGGGGTGATGCGCGGCAAGCGCGTGCCGGTGGACCAGCTCGACAAGATCACCTCGGGCGCGCTGCGCATGCCGCTGTCCTTGCTGGGCATGGACATCTGGGGCGAGGATATCGAGGGCAACGAGCTGGTCTGGGACACCGGCGACGCCGATGGCCTGTGCGATTTCACCGGCCGGCCGCTAAGCCCGGTGGACTGGACCTCGCGCCCGGCGGCCTTCGCGCTCTTGTGGATGCGGCAAGAGGACGGCACGCCCTTCATGGGCGACCCGCGCCGGGCGCTGGCGGCGGTGGTCGACCGCTACAAGGCGCTTGGCCTGACCCCGGTGGTGGCGACCGAGCTGGAATTCTATGTCGTCGATCCCTCGGGCACGGTGCCGCAGCCGCCGCGCTCGCCCGTCACCGGCAAGCGGCTGGATTCGGACGGCGCGCTGTCGCTGGACGAGTTGCAGCATTTCGACGCCTTCCTGAACGAGGTCTATGACGCCTGCGCCAGCCAGGGCATCCCGGCCGATGCGGCGATTTCGGAAAACGGCGCCGGCCAGTTCGAGATCAACCTGCTGCATGTCGCCGACCCGCTGGAGGCCGCCGACGACGCGGCGCTGTTCAAGCGCCTGGTGCGCGGCATCGCCCGCAAGCACGGTTTCGCCGCCACCTTCATGGCCAAGCCCTATGGCGACCGCGCCGGTTCGGGCATGCATGTGCATTTCTCGCTCGAGGACGCCCAGGGCCGCAACGTCTTTGACAATGGCGGCAAGGAGGGCACCGACATGATGCGCCATGCCGTCGCCGGCCTGCTGCGCACCATGCAGGAAAACGCGCTGGTCTTCGCCCCGCACGAGAACAGCTTTCGCCGGCTCTTGCCCGGCGCGCATGCCCCCTCGGCCGTGGCTTGGGGCTATGAGAACCGCACCGCGGCGATCCGCATCCCCGGCGGCAGCCGCAAGGCGCGCCGCATCGAGCATCGCGTGGCGGGCGCCGATGCCAACCCCTATCTGGTGCTGGCCTCGATCCTGGGCGGCGCGCTTCTGGGCATCGAGAACGCCTGGGAGCCGCCGCCGCCCATCGAGGGCGACGCCTATTCGCTGGAGCTGGAAACCCTGCCGCCCGACTGGGCCTCGGCCATTGACGCCTTCGCCAAGGGGCCGCTGATCGAACAGATCTACAGCAAGCGGCTGCGGCGCATGTTCGTGCAATGCAAGTTGCAGGAATTGCGCCGCTTTACCCGCCAGGTCACCGAATTCGAATATCACTCCTACCTGGAGGCCGTCTGATGCCCTCGTCCCATGAATCCCCGTCCTATGCCGGCAACGGCGACCACACCGGCAGCTATTACGCCGCCTCGGCCAATCCGGCGCCGCTGCGCCCGCAACTGCAAGGCCTGCACGAGACCGAGATCTGCGTGCTGGGCGCCGGCTACAGCGGGCTTTCGACCGCGCTGCACCTGGCCGAAAAGGGCCACCAGGTCACGGTGATCGAGGGCGCGCGCATCGGCTGGGGTGCCTCGGGGCGCAATGGCGGCCAGATCGTCAACGGGCTGAACGCCAGCCTGCAGACCATCCAAGCCCGCTATGGCCAGGACACCGCCCGCTTCGTCGCCGGGCTGGTGATGGAGGGCGGCGACATCATCCGCGAGCGCGTCGCGACCTATGGCATCGACTGCGACCTCAAGCCCGGCAATGTCTTTGCCGCCCTGACCGGCGCGCATCTGCGCGAGCTGGAAGAACGCTGGACGCTCTGGCGCGGCTACGGCATCGACAGCCAGCAGATGCTGGATGCCGGCCAGATGCAGGCCCATGTCGCAAGCGACCGCTATGTCGGCGGCATGATCGACCACAAGGGCGGCCACATGCACCCGCTGAACCTGGCCCTGGGCGAGGCGGCGGCGCTGGAAAGCCTGGGCGGCACCGTCTTCGAGATGTCGCCGGTCGTCTCGGTCGATCACCAGGCGCCGCGCCCCTCGCTGAAGACGGCGCAGGGCGAGATCCGCGCCCAGGTGCTGGTGCTTTGCGGCAATGCCTATCTGGGCCATGTCGTGCCGACGCTGGAAAACCGGGTCATGCCGGTCTCGACCCAGATCATGGCGACCGAGCCTCTTGGCGCGGAACGCGCGGCGGCGCTGATGCCTTCGGACGTCTGCATCGAGGATGTGCGCTACATCCTCGACTACTACCGCATGTCGGCGGACAAGCGGCTCTTGTTCGGTGGCGGCACGGTCTATGGCGGCGCCGACCCCAGCGACATCAAGGCCAAGCTCTGGGGCAATATGCTGAAGGTGTTCCCGCAGCTCGGGACGGTGCGGATCGATTATGCCTGGTCGGGGAATTTCGCGCTGTCCTTCAGCCGGGTGCCGCAGATGGGCCGGATCGGGGCGAATACCTATTTCGCGCACGGCTACTCGGGCCATGGCGTCACCGGCAGCCACACCTTCGGCCGCATCCTGGCCGAGGCGATCCACGGCGACAGCAGCCGCTTCGACACCTTCGCCGCCGTGCCCTGGATCCCGTTCCCGGGCGGTCGCACCTTCCGCGTGCCCTATTCGATGATCGGCTCCTGGTGGTACGGGCTGCGCGACCGGCTGGGGATCTAGCCCCGACCGCCATCCAGCCCGCCCGGGAACACCCGGCTGGAGCGCAGATCGGCCTCGGTCATGGTCGACAGCGCCGCGGCATCGACCGGGGCCGTGGCCGAGAACAACCGGTTCGCCTGCCGCAGCGGCGCCCGGTCCAGCGCATCGCGGATCGACCGGGTATTGGCGAAATGCGGCTGCGCCCGGCGCAGGCTCGGCCATGGCCGTGCGGGCGCCGGCGTCGAAGCCATACCCCTGCGCCGGCAGCATCGCCTCCGAGATCCGCGCCAGGTCCGCATCCGCGCAATCGGGGAACTCGATGTAAGCCGGGACTGGCGGAAAGAACCGGTCCATGCGGTCAGCATAGCCGGCCATGATGACCACCAGGCCGTCGCGGTTGTCTCCATCACTTGCAACAGGATCTCGATGGCCTCCTGGCCATAGTCGCGCTCCTTGCCGGGCTTGTAGAGGTCATAGGCCTCGTCGATGAACAACAGGCCCCCATGGCCTTCTCAGCACCTCCCCGGTCTTGGGCCGGCATGGCCGATATACTGCCGACCAGGTCGTCGCGGGTCACGCTCACCAGCTGTCCCTTGCGCACATAGCCCAGCCGGTGCAACAGCCCGGCCATCTTCAGCGCCACCGTGGTCTTGCCGGTGCCGGGATTGCCGGTAAAGCTCATGTGCCGCGTCGGCGCCTCATGCGCCAGGCCCAGGTCGCGCCGCGCCCGCTCCACCAGCAGCAAGGCCGCCGTCTCTCCGATGCGCGCCTTGACCGGCGCCAGCCCGATCAGTTCGCGGCCCAGCCCGTGCAGGATCTCGCGCACGCCCGAGGAACCGTAATCGGCCTTCATATCGACCGTGGCGGCCTTCTCGCCCCTATCGCCATCCATCGGGTTTTTTCTGTTTTCCAAATACCCTCGGGGGGTGAGGGGGGCGGAAAGCCGCCGCCATCGCCGGGCCGCCAGGCCCGGCAGCCACCAGCTGGCACCGGCCTGGGTGCCCATCGGGTGGCCGATGGTGCCGCCGCCGAATTGCAGCACCACGTCGTCGCCGAACAGGTCCAGCAGCTGATGCATCTGCCCGGCATGGGTGCCGCCCGAGGCGACTCACCTTCTTCAGGTTGCCCCCGTCCTGCGCGAAGAAGAGGCCGCGCGGCAGGTCCACCTCGTTCACCATCAGCGGATCGCCTTCCAGCTTGCCGATGGCGGTGCCGCAATGCAGGTGGTCGACCCCGGCCATGCGCAGCCATTTCGCGATGACGTGGAAGCTGACGCCGTGGTTCTTTTGCCGGGTATCGGTGCCGTGCCCCGGCGCGCTGCATGTGCAGGATCAATTCGTTCTGCCGGCACCGTAATGGCCCTTGACCTCGCCGGTCGCGGCCTTGGCCTTGTTGACCGCCTCCATGCAGTAAAGGAAGCGGTCGCGCCAATGCTTGAAGGGCTGCGCGTTGATGCTCTCGTCGTCCTTCATGAAGTCGAGCCCGCCCTTCAGCCGCTCATGGACCACGCGGCCGTCGTTCTTGCCCGACAGCCCAGCTTGGGTTTGGTTGTGGCGCCGAGCAACGGGCGGCCGAACTTGTCCAGCCGCCCGCGCTCGACCACGATGCCGGTGGGGGATCCGGCAAACGTCTTCAGATAGGCAATGGGAAAGCACATGTCCTCGAGCCGCGCCGCCTTCAGCGGCTTGACGCTGAAGACATTGTCGATGATCGAGGCGGTCATATTGGCGCCGGCGCCTTCCTCGAACAGGATCAGATCATGGGCGATGTCGCAGACATACTGCCCCGGCGTGCCCGGCACCGGCTCGACCCTGTAGGCTTTCGCGCGATACTGGTCGCAGGCGGTCAGCCGGTCGGTCCAGGTCGCGGCCGAGCTTTCGCCGGCCGCCGCCGCCGCCGCTTCGATCGGGTCCACGCCCTCCTGCGGGGTGATGCGGAACAGCGCCAGCACATCGGTGTCCCTGGGCTGGTAGTCGCCGTCCCAATAGCCCATCTGCGCATATTCCAGCACGCCCGCGGCATAGCGCTGCTTCTCGTCGGTGATTTCGGACCGGGCCATCTCGTGCATGGCGAAGCCTTCCTTCAGGCGCGTTTCGATTCGCTGACCAGCCGCAGGATCATCGGCGTCAGGATCAGCTGCATGGCGAGGTCGAGCTTCGGCCCCGGGACGACGATGGAATTGGCCCGGCTCATCCACGAGCCCTGCAGCATCGAGGTCAGATAGGGAAAGTCGATGCCGCGCGGGTTCTTGAAGCGGATCACCACCAGGCTTTCGTCGGCGGTCGGGATCCAGCGCGCGATGAACGGGTCCGAAGTGTCGACCACCGGCACGCGCTGGAAGTTGATGTCGGTCTGGGTGAATTGCGGGCAGATGACATGCACATAGGCATGCATCCGGCGCAGGATCACATCGGTCACCGCCTCGGTCGAATAGCCGCGGCTGGCCTTGTCGCGGTGGATCTTCTGGATCCATTCCAGGTTGATGACCGGCACCACGCCGATCTTCAGGTCGGCATGGCCGGCGATGTCCAGGGTCTCGGTGCGGACGGCGCCATGCAGCCCCTCGTAGAACAGCAGGTCCGAAGTCGGGTCGAACTTCGCCCAGGGGGTGAAGGTGCCGGCGGCGACGCCCCGTTCCTTGGCCTCGTCCTCGTCATGGATGTAATGGCGCTTCTCGCCCATGCCGGTGGCGCCATAGTCGCGAAACACCTGCTCCAGCTTTTCCAGGTCGTTGGCGTCCAGGCTGAAATGGCTGAAGGTATGGTCGCCGGCCTCGGTGCGGCGCGCCAGTTCCGCCTTCATCGCGGCGCGGTCGTAGCGGTGGAAGGCGTCGCCCTCGATGCTGACGGCGCGGATGCCCTCGCGGCGAAAGATCTGGTCGAAGGTGTTCTTGATCGTCGTGGTCCCGGACCCCGACGAGCCTGTGACCGAGATGATCGGGTGTTTCCTGCTCATGCTCTCCTCTCAGGCCCGGAACAGGCCGCGATGTCCGAACAGCGCCGAGACCTCGGGCTCCGGCAGGTCGTGATAGGCGGCGATGCGCGCGACCTTCTCGGTCGAGCCGAAGGCGAAGGGGATGCGCTGGTCCAGCCCGGCCGGGCGCAGGCCCAGAACCGGCTCGCACAGGTCGGTGGCGCTGCCGCCGGCCGCTTCGATCAGCAGCGCGATCGGGGCGCAGTCATGGACCAGCCGCAGCCGGCTTGCCGCGTTGCGGACGTCGCCGCCGGGTTGCAGGAACACGCCGCCATGCATCAGGATGCGATGCGCCTCGGCCACCAGCGAGGCCAGCCAGCGCATGGCGAAGTTCTTTTTCCGCGGCCCGTCGCTGCCGGCCAGGCAATCGTCGATATAGGCCCGCACCGGGCGCGGCCAGTGCCGGTAATGCGCCACGTCGATGGCGAATTCGAAGGCGCATTTCGGCATGCGCAGCCGCCGGTTCACCAGCCGGAAGACCCGGGTGTCGGGGTCCAGCAGGTAATGCTGCACCCCGTCGCCGAAGCTGACCATCATCATGCAGCGCGGGCCGTGAATGACATAGCCCGCCGCCAGCTGCTCGGCCGGCGGGCGCAGGAAGCTCTCGGTCGCGGTATCGGCGGCGGCATGCAGCGAAAACAGCGTGCCGGTGGCAAGCTCGATGCCGATATTGGCGCTGGCGTCGAGCGGCGTCAGCGCCAGGGCGAAGCCGCCCTGCGGGTCCAGCCCGGCCGGGCCGTTGCCCATGTCGAGCCAGCGCAGCCCGGCGCCGGGCAGGGCGCGGGTGAAGACGGCGGCGGCCTCGCGCTCCAGCCGCGCGGGCGCGCGTGGGTCGGTCGCGGCGCGGCGGATCAGCCCGGCCAAGGCGACGCTGCCGCTGGCCAGCGCCTGCATCGCCGGGCGCAATTGCGCCGGGATTTCCGCGCTTTCCATGCTCTCGGCCGTCATCCGTCTCCCCCCGAAACGTCCGGAGACTTGTTGACACGGCGGCGCCTTTCAGAACATTTAATAATACAGAAATCGTTTTCGGAAATTCTGAATGGCTCGCATCGACGCCGTGACCCTGCGCCACCTGCGGGCGCTGCGCGCCGTGACCGGCAGCGGTTCGCTGACCGCGGCCGCGGCCGAGCTGGGGCTGACGCCGCCGGCGGTGCATGGTCAGCTGCGCGCGCTGGAGGATCTGATGGGCGCCGCGCTGGTCTGCCGCGGCGAGCACGGCGCCTTCCTGCCCACGGACGAGGGCCGGGCGGTGCTGGCCGCCGAGGCGCAGATCGCCATCGCGCTTGACGGTTGCGCGCGGCGGGTGGCGGCGCTGCAAAGCGGCCATGTCGGCAATGTCTCGCTGGGGGTGATCTCGACCGGCAAGTATTTCGCGCCGCGCCTCGTTGCCGATTTGCGCCGCGCCTTGCCCGAGGTCGAGGTGACGCTGCGCATCGGCAACCGCGACGCGCTGATCCAGTGGCTGCAATCGCGGGCGCTGGACCTGGCGATCATGGGCCGGCCGCCGCGGGCGCCCGCCGTGGTGGCCGAGCTGATCGGCCCGCATCCCCATGTCATCATCGCGCCCGCCGGTCATCCGCTGGCCGATGCCGACCCGGCCACGCCGCAGGATTTGTTGGCCGAGACCTTCCTGGCGCGCGAGGCCGGCTCGGGCACCCGCATCCTGATGACCCGGCTTCTGGACCGGCTCGGCGAGGGCACGCCCTGGCGCATGGTCGAGATGGGCACCAACGAGACCATCAAGCAGGCGGTGATCGCCGGCCTTGGCATTGCGCTGATCTCGCAGCATACCGTGACCGAGGAACTGCGCGCCGGCCGACTGGTCGCGATCCGGGCCGCCGGCCTGCCCATCCTGCGCAGCTGGTTTCTGATGCGGCGCGAGGACATGGCGCTGTCGCCGGCCGGCCAGCGCGTCCACGATCACATCCTGGCGCAGCGGGGTGGTTTCCTGCCCCGGCTGGACGGCTGAGCGCGAAGGCTCCGGCGATCCGGCTCGCGCAGGGGGCAGGGCCTTTAGCAGGGCGAAAAGGATCGGCGGCCCGCTCATGGCAGACGGTCGCCCCGCCGGCATGGCCGGGGCGACCGCCGAAAGCGCGCGCGCCTTTGGCGCGGGGCTGGCCTAGTGCTCGGCCGGACGGATCAGCGGCACCTCGTTGCCGGCCGCGTCGAAAAGCTTGCCGTCCAGGAAATAGTCGCCGTCCTCGAGCTGCGAGATGTCGGTGTAACGGATCACCCGTTCGGCCGCGGCGCCGAAGACCGAGGGCTCTTCCGAATTCCCGGCCGTGAAGTGGTTGAACATCAGGTTCAGCAGGATCGCCATGATGGCCGAGGAGCTGATGCCGGAATGGAAGATGGTCTGCACCCAGGTCGGGAAATGGTGGTAGAACTCGGGCAGCATGATCGGCAGCGTGCCGAAGCCGATCGAGGTGGCGACGATGATCAGGTTCATGTTGCCGTGATAATCGACCTTGGCGAGCGTGCGGATGCCGCTGGCCGCAACCGTCCCGAACAGCACGATCCCCGCCCCGCCCAGCACCGGCATCGGGATGGTGGCGACGACGCGGCCCATGATCGGCAACAGGCCCAGGACCACCAGGATCAGCCCGCCGGTCGCCACGACATAGCGGCTTTTCACGCCGGTGACCGCGACCAGCCCGACGTTCTGGGCAAAGGCGCTTTGCGTGAACGACCCCACGACCGGCGCCAGCATCGAGGACAGCATGTCGGCGCGCAGACCGTCGCCCAGCCGGCGCGAATCGACCTTGGTCTCGACGATCTCGCCCACGGCGAAGATATCGGCCGAGGTCTCGACCAGCGTGACCAGGATCACGATGAACATCGAGATGGTCGCCGCCACGCCGAAGGTCGGCCAGCCGAAGTGGAAGATGTCGGGCAGCGCGAAGACCGCGCCATTGCCGACCTGGGAAAAGTCGGTCATGCCGGTCAGCCATGCGATCAGCGTGCCCGCGACCAGCGCCAGCAGGATCGACAGGCGCGAGATGGTGGCATTGCCGACCTTGCTGAGCAGCAGCACGATGGCCAGCGTCACCCCGGCCAGCAGGATGTTCTCCACGCTGCCGAAATTCTCGGCCTTGCTGTTGCCGCCCATGGCCCAGCGGCCGGCGACCGGCATCAGCGTCAGCCCGATGGTGGTGATGACGATGCCCGCGACCAGCGGCGGAAAGAAGCGCGTGATGCGTGAAAAGACCGGCGTGATCAGCAACCCCAGGAAAGAGGCTGCGATCACGGCGCCGAACACCGCCTGGATGCCGCCATTGCCCGAGATGGTGATCATCGTGGCGACGCCGGCAAAGGACACGCCCTGCACCAGCGGCAGCTGGCAGCCGAAGAAGGGCAGGCCCATGGTCTGCAGGATCGTGGCCACCCCGCCCGCGAACAGCGAGGCGGTGATCAAGAGCCCGATGTCGGCGGGCGTGAGCCCCGCGGCCTGGCCGACGATCAGCGGCACGGCGACGATGCCGCCATACATGGTCAGGATGTGCTGGATGCCGTAGGCGATATTGGCGAAAAGCCCGAGCTTCTCGTCCTCGGGCCGCGTGGCGGTCGCGGCCGGGGCCGAAGGCGGGGCCGAAGCTGGCGCCATGTCTGGGGTTGTCTGCACGGTTTTCTCCTCCGTCTCGTCGGACCCTGCGCTCTCTCCTCGCGGGGGTTGACCGGAATTTAGCGGGATGGCTGCCGGCTGACTTTGCATGATCGGTTTAAGCTAACCCAAGCTGCGGTAGAAAGTCGCAGGTTGGCACGCAGCCGGTCGCAGCCGCCGTCGGGGGCCGGCGGCGCGGGTTTCAAGGGGAATTTGCGGAAAGAAGAACCGGCCCGCGGGGGCCGGCCGGGCGTGGCTTAGCTGCCGCGATAGGTCGAATAGCCGTAGGGCGAGATCAGCAGCGGCACGTGGTAATGGTCCTGTTCCGACATGCCGAAGCGCAGCGGCACCACGTCCAGGAAGCGCGGCTGCGCCGCCTGGTGGCCGATGCCGTCCAGCCAGGCGCCGACATGGAACACCAGCTCGTATTCGCCGGCCTGGAACTCGGCCTCGGGCAGGATGTGCTTGTCGGTGCGGCCGTCGTGGTTGGTGACGGTCTCGGCGATCAGCCGGCGCTCGCCGTCCAGGCGATAAAGCTCGATCCGCATGCCCTGGGCGGGGCTGCCATTGGCGGTGTCCAGCACATGGGTGGTCAGATAGCCGGGCATAGTCTTCCTTTCCTTGTCAATCCGCCAGCCGCGCGATGGCACGGCGGGCCTGTTCGTTCAGGTGATTCGTATCGGCGCCGGTCAGGTGATGATCCTGCACCACGGCGCGGCCTTCGACATAGACCGCGCGCGGCCGGATCGGCGCGCAGAAGATCAGCGCCGCGACCGGATCCCATTGTCCGGCGGCCGGCAGTTCGGACACGTCCCACAGCACCAGGTCGGCGCGCTTGCCGGGCTCCAGCGCGCCGATGTCGCTGCGGCCCAGCACCCGCGCGCCGCCCAGGGTGGCGATCTCCAGCGCCTCGCGAGCGCCAAGCGCCGCCGGCCCGTCCTTCAGCCGCGCGACCAGCATGGCCTGCCGCGCCTCGAGCCCCAGATGCGAGCAATCGTTGCTGGCCGAGCCGTCGACACCCAAGCCCACCGGCACGCCGGCGTCGCGCATCTTGCGCACCGGCGCAATGCCCGAGGCCAGCCGCGCGTTCGAACAGGGGCAATGTGCCACGCTGGTGCCGGTGCGGGCGAACAGGTCGATCTCGCCCTCGGACAGTTTCACGCAATGCGCATGCCAGACGTCGTCGCCGGTCCAGCCCAGGCTTTCGGCGTAGTCGCCGGGCAGCATGCCGAAATTCTCCAGCGAATAGGCGATGTCCTCGTCGTTCTCGGCCAGGTGGGTGTGCAGCCGCACGCCCTTGTCCCGGGCCAGGATCGCCGCATCGCGCATCAATTCCCGGCTGACCGAGAAGGGCGAGCAGGGCGCCAGCCCGACCTGCACCATGGCGCCGGGGTTCGGGTCGTGGAAGGCGGCGACGACGCGCTCGCTGTCCTTGAGGATCGCGGCTTCGGATTCGACCAGCGCGTCGGGGGGCAGGCCGCCCTTGCTTTCGCCGATCGACATGGCGCCGCGGGTGGCGGTGAAGCGGATGCCGATATCCGCCGCCGCCTCGATGCTGTCGTCCAGCCGCGACCCGTTCGGGAACAGATACAGGTGGTCCGAGGAGCAGGTGCAGCCCGACAGCGCCAGTTCGGCCAGGCCGATCCGGGTGGACAGTCGAATGTCGTCGGGCGTCATGCGGCCCCAGATCGGATAGAGCGTGCGCAGCCAGCCGAACAGCGCCGCGTCCTGCGCCGCAGGCACCGCGCGGGTCAGGGTCTGGAACAGGTGGTGATGCGTGTTGATCAGGCCCGGGGTGACGACGCAGCCCCGCGCCTCGACCACTTCGGCGCCCTCGGCCACCAGGCCGGTGCCGACGGCGGAGATCACCCCGCCGTCGATCAGCACGTCGCCGCCCGCGATCTCGCGCCGGGCGCCGTCCATGGTGACGACCACCTCGGCGCCGCGAATGAGCAGGCGTTTTACCATCAATGAGCCTCCGCTGCATGGGCCGCCGCGGCGATTTCCTCGTCCGAGGTATGCGGCGCACCGTTGAAGAACCAGTTCAGTCCGACAGCGGCCAGCGCGGCCAGCAGGATGCCGGAATGGATCAGCGTGTGCAGCGAATGCGGCAACCACTGGTTGAAGTCGGGCGCGATCATCGGCACCATGCCGAGGCCGAGCGAGACGGCGACGATGAACAGGTTGTGCTTGTTGCCCTTGAAATCGACGGTCGACAGGATGCGGATGCCGGTCGCGGCGACCATGCCGAACATCACCAGGCCCGCGCCGCCCAGCACCGTGGTCGGCAGCGATTCCACCAGCGCCCCCATCTTGGGGATCAGCCCCAGCACGATCATGATTGCGCCGCCCGCCACGCAGACGAAGCGCGAGCGCACGCCGGTCACGCCGACCAGGCCCACGTTCTGGCTGAAGGACGTATAGGGGAAGGTGTTGAACAGCCCGCCGATGGCGGTGCCGAGCCCGTCCACGCGCAGGCCCGCGGCCAGCGCCTTGGGCGTCATGCGGCGGCCGCAGATGTCGGAAAGCGCCAGGAACATGCCGGTCGATTCGATCATGGTCACGAACATGACCAGAAGCATGGTCAGGATCATCACCGGATCGAAGATCGGCGCGCCGAAATGCAAAGGCTTTATCGGCGCGAACCAGGCCGCGCCGGAAACGCCGCCGAAATGCATCATGCCCAGGCTTGCGGCCAGGATGCCGCCGATGATGATGCCCAGAAGCACCGCGATATTGGCGACGAAGCCCCGCGCATAGCGCGCGATCAGCAGGATCGAGGCCAGCACGGTGATGCCGATCAGGATGCGCGGCAGCGAGGCATAGTCGGGATTGGCGACGGTCGGCAGCAGCTTGACGCCCTCGGGCACGCCGCCGGCGGCGATGGCGGTGTCAAGCCAGGCCTGGGCGGCGGGATCGACCAGCTTCGGCGCGGTCGGGCCGACCGGCAGGCCGAAGATCCAGTTGATGCCCACCGGCATCAGCGACACGCCGATGACCAGGATCACCGTGCCGGTGACGACGCTGGGAAAGAACCGCAGCATGCGGCTGACCAGCGGCGCGAACAGGATCGAGATCAGCCCCGCCGCCATGATGGCGCCGAACATCATCCGCGCGCCCTCGGGGCCGGGATTGGCCGAGGCGATGGCAACCATGGGCCCCACGGCCGCGAAGGTCACGCCCATCATCACCGGCAGCTTGATGCCGAACCATTGCGTGGCGCCGAAGCTCTGGATGATGGTGACGATGCCGCAGACGAACAGGTCGGCGGAAATCAGGAAGGCCACGTCCTGCGGCGAAAGCTGCAGGGCGCGGCCGACGATCAGCGGCACCGCGATGGCGCCGGCATACATGACCAGCACATGCTGGAGACCCAGGGTCAACAGCCGAGGAGCGGCGATGCGCTCCTCGACCGGATCGAACCCGGGCGGGGTTCGGTTCGCTTGCATTCGTCCCATACCTCCCAGTTTTCAGGACGTTACATTCAGATCTCGACGTCTTGCGCCAGCCCCTTTTCCTTGGCGATTTCAAGGACTTTTTGCGCCACGGCCAGGTCTTGCAGGCCCACGCCGGTGCCGTCGAAGATGGTGACTTCCGCGTCGTCGCGGCCCGGATCGTCGCCCGAGACCACCGCGCCCAGCTCGCCGATCGCCTCCTCCGCGATCAGGCCCGCCGCGATGGCGTGCTGGCATTCGCCGATCGTCACCGACTGCGCGACCTCGTCGGTGAAGACCCGGGCGCGCGCGACCAGCGCCGGATCCAGTTCCTGCTTGCCCTTGGTGTCGGTGCCCATGGCCGCGATATGTGTCGGGCCCTTGACGTGCTGATCCATCAAGAGGGGCGAGAAGGACGAGGTGATCGAGATGATCACATCGGCCTCGGTGCCCAGCTGGTCCAGCTCGACCGTCTCGAAGGGCAGGCCCAGATCGGCCGCGGTCTCGGCCAGCCGACCCAGCATCTCGGGATGCGGGTTCCAGCCGATGACCTTCTCGAACCGGTGCACATTGGCCGCCGCCCGCATCTGGAAGGCGGACTGGTGGCCGGCGCCGATCATGCCCAGCACCTTGGCGCCTTTCGGCGCCAGATACTTGATCGACACCGCCGAGGCCGCCGCCGTGCGCAGCGCCGTCAGCAGGTTGCCGCCGATGGCTGCCGAGACCCGGCCGGTATCGGGGTCGAACAGGAACACCGTGGACTGGTGGTTGATCAGCCCGTGCTTCTGGTTGTTCGGCCAATAGCCGCCGGCCTTCAGGCCCAGCACCAGCGCGGCGCCGTCGAAGCCGCCCTTGAAGCCGTAGAGCGCATCCTCATGCCCGATGGCCTCGCGGACCACCGGGAAGTTATAGGCCTTGCGCCGGGCCATCGAGGCGAAGACCGCCTCGATGGCCTCGAAGGCCGCCTCGGGGGTCATCAGACCCGCAATTTCCTTCTCGGCAACGATGAACATCAATAGGCCTTTCCGCGCGCCGAGACCGGCCAGACCGACTCGACCTTGCCGTTCCGGACGCCGACATACCAGTCGTGGACGTTGCAGGTCGGGTCGCAGTGGCCGGGCACCAGCCGCAGCTTGTCGTTGACCTTCAGCACGCCCTGCGGATCCTCGACCACGCCATGCTCGTCGCTGCATTTGATGTATTTCACATCGTCGCGGCCATAGATGAAGGGCAGGCCGCTATCGACCGACTGCGCCTTCAGGCCGGCATCGACCACCGCCAGATGCGGCTTGGCATGGCTCATCACCGAGGTCAGGATGAACAGCGCGTTGCGCCATTCGCCCTGGTCGATGCGCTTGCCGTCCTTGTCGTGGATGCGGCCATAGTCGGCATCCATGAAGGCATAGGAGCCGCACTGAAGCTCGTTATAGACGCCCGAGTTCGACTCGAAATAATACGAGCCGGTGCCGCCGCCCGAGACGAATTCGGGCTTGAGCCCTTCGGCGGTCAGCGCATCCACGGCGTCCTTGACCTGGGCGATGGCGGCATCGAGTTTCGCCTTGCGATCCTCATAGCTGTCCATGTGCTGCATGGCGCCCTGATAGGCCTGGATGCCCTTGAAGGTCAGGCCGGGGGCCGCTGCCACGGCGCGGGCGATTTCCAGCACCTCCGGGGTGGTCTTGACGCCGCAGCGACCGGCGCCGCAGTCGATCTCGATGAACACGCCCAGGTTGGTGCCGTGCTTTTGCGCCGCCGCCGACAGGTCGGCCACGTTCGCCACGTCATCGACGCAGACCGTCACGGTGGCGCCCAGTTTCGGCATGCGGGCCAGGCGGTCGATCTTGGCTGCGTCGCGGACCTGGTTCGACACCAGGATGTCCTTGATGCCGCCGCGGGCAAAGACCTCGGCCTCGCTGACCTTCTGGCAGCAGACGCCGACGGCGCCGCCCAGCGATTCCTGCAGCTTCTGCACGTCGACGGACTTGTGCATCTTGCCGTGGCTGCGGTGGCGCATGCCATGGGCCTTGGCGTAATCGCCCATCTTCTTGACGTTGTGTTCCAGCGCGTCCAGGTCCAGGATCAGGCAGGGCGTCTGGATGTCAGCCTCGTCCATGCCGGGCAGGGCGGGAATGTCATAGCCGACTTCGAAGCCGGCGAAATCCGCTTTCGCGTTCATGGGAATGCTCCTCAGATCCAGGGCAGCTTGTCGAGATCGACATTGCCGCCGGTGACGATGATGCCGACGCGCTTGCCGGCGAAGGCTTCGGGGTTTTTCAGGATGGTGGCCAGCGGCACGGCGCTGCTGGGTTCCATCACGATGCGCAGGTGTTTCCAGATCAGCTTCATCGCATCGACGATCTCGGCGTCCGAAGCGGTGTAGATCTCGCTGACGTGATTGCTGACGAAATGCCAGGTCAGATCCTTCAGCGGCACCAGGAGGCCGTCGGCGATGGTCTTCGGCGCATCGTCGGCGATGATGTGGCCGGCCTTGAAGCTGCGATAGGCGTCGTCGGCCTGCTCGGGTTCGGCCGCGATGACCTTGACCTCGGGCGCCAGCGTCGAGAGCGTCAGACAGGTGCCCGAGATCATGCCGCCGCCGCCGATCGGCGCGACCATCATGTCGAGCCCGTCGGTCTGCTCCATCACCTCGCGGGCGCAGGTGCCCTGGCCGGCGATCACGCGCGGGTCGTTATAGGGGTGGACGAAATCGCCGCCCGTCTCGGCCTGCACCTTGGCGAAGGTTTCCTCGCGCGAGCTGGTCGAGGGCTCGCATTCGGTGATCTTGCCGCCATAGCGGCGCACGGTGTCCTTCTTGGCCTGCGGCGCGGTGCGGGGCATGACCACGTTGCAGGGGATGCCGCGCAGCATGGCCGCGTAGCTGAGGCACGAGGCATGGTTGCCCGAGCTGTGCGTGGCGACGCCCTTGGCCGCCTGCGCGTCGTCCAGGCCGAAGACCGCGTTCGTGGCGCCGCGGACCTTGAAGGCCCCCGGCTCCTGGAAATTCTCGCATTTGAAGAACAGCTGCGCGCCGGCAAGCTCGTTCAGGTAATCCGAGCTGCGGATCGGCGTGCGCCGGATATGCGGCTTGATGCGCTCATGCGCGTCCAGCATGTCCTGATAGGTCGGGATATACATGGCGTCCTTCATCCCTCAGGCGGCCTTTTTCAGCGCCGCGGCGGTGGACTGGCGATAGTGCTCCTGCGCGGCGGCGACGCCCGAACCCAGCCGGATGGGCAGGCCCAGGTCGGCCATGACCATCTCGGCCGTGGCGATGCCCGACAGCGCCATGGCGTCGGTCAGGCTGCCCAGGTGGCCGATGCGGAACACCTTGCCCGCGACTTCGCCCAGGCCGGTGCCGAAGGCCATGTCATAGGTCTCCAGCGCATGGCTGACGATGCGGTTGGCGTCGAAACCCTCGGGCACGCGGATGGCGCTGACGCTGTCCGAATAGAGCTCGGGGCGGACGGCGCAAAGCTTCAGCCCCCAGGCCTCGACCGCGGCGCGCACGCCGGAGGCGATGCGGTTGTGGCGGGCAAAGACGTTCTCGAGCCCTTCCGAGAGCAGCCGCTCGCAGGCGACGTTCAGCCCGTTGATCAGGCCGACCGGCGGCGTGTAGGGATAGCCGTTGCGGGCATAGCCGGTCGCCATGTCGCGGATGTCGAAGAAGGTGCGCGGCAGGCGGGCGGCCTCGACCGCCGCCATCGCCTTGGGCGAGAAGCCGACGATGGCCAGGCCCGGCGGCAGCATGAAGCCCTTCTGGCTGCCGGTGACGGCGATGTCGACGCCCCATTCGTCCATGCGGAAGTCCATCGAGCCGATGGAGCTGACGCCATCGACGAACAGCAGCGCCGGGTGGCGGGCCGCGTCCAGCGCGCGGCGGACGGCGGCGATGTCGGATTTGACGCCGGTCGCGGTCTCGTTATGCGTGGCCAGCACGACGCGGATCTCGTGGCCCTTGTCGGCGGTCAGGATTTCCTCGAAGCGGTCGGCCGGGATGCCTTCGCCCCAGGGCGTCTCGACATAGGTGACGTCCAGGCTGTGGCGCTGGCACATGTCGATCCAGCGGTGGCTGAACATGCCGTTGCGGGCCGCCAGCACCTTGTCGCCGGGCGACAGCGTGTTGCTGATGGCGGTTTCCCAGCCGCCGGTGCCGGTCGAGGGGAACAGGAAAACCTGCGCGCTCTCGGTTTTCAGCACCTTTTTGACGCCTTCCAGGGCGGGGTGCAGCATGCGGCCGAACACCGGCGAGCGGTGGTCGATGGTGGGCATGTCGACGGCCTTGCGCATCTCCTCGGGGATGTTGGTCGGGCCGGGAATGAAGATCGGGTTCTGGCTGGTCATGGCAATTCCTCCTGCGCTTGTCACCCAGCCTAGGCCTTGCTGTCCATTCGGGCAATTTTTCTGAAAAATATTTCGCAATCGCGGAAAAACCGTGTAAAAGGGCGCAGAAACAGGATGTTGGGCTTTTCCATGCGGGATTTACGATTTTCAATAATCCCGCATATCTATCGCAAGGAATAATTGAATGTCGGGAGAATTGCGCAAAAGGGGCCGCCCGCGCGGGCGCACGGCCGGAGCGGGGGCCGAGGATTCGGGCGGCATCCGCGCGCTGGACCGGGCGCTGGACATTCTGGACCTGATCGCCAGCTCCAGCGGGCTGACGCTCAGCGAGATCGGGCAGCGGCTCGACATGGCGCCCTCGACCGTGCATCGGGTGCTGGTGACGCTGGCCGCGCGCGGCGTGGCCGAGACCGATCCCGCGACCCAGGCTTGGCATGTCGGGCCGACCGCCTTTCGCCACGGTTCGGCCTTCATGCGCCGCTCGGGGCTGGTGGAACGCGCGCGGCCGCTGTTGCGGCGGCTGATGGAGCAGACCGGCGAGACCGCGAACCTCGGCATCCTGAACGGCGATGCGGTGCTGTTCCTGTCCCAGGCCGAAACGCATGAGACGATCCGCGCCTTTTTTCCGCCCGGCACCCGCTCGGCGCTGCATGCCTCGGGGATCGGCAAGGCGCTCTTGGCGCATGTCCGCCCGGCGCAGCTGCGGCTGATGCTGCAGGGGATGGAGCTGCAGCGTTTTACCGACAAGACCCTGACCGAAGCGCAGGCGCTGGAGCAGGATCTGGCCCGGATCCGCGCCCGCGGCTATTCGCTGGACAATGAGGAGCGCACGCCTGGGATGCGCTGCATCGCGGCGCCGATCTTCGATCTGTCGGGCGAGGCGGCGGCGGGGATCTCGGTCTCGGGACCGACGCTGCGCATGTCGGACGCGCGGCTGGAGGCAATGTCCAAGGCGGTGATCGCGGCGGCGCTCGAGCTGTCCTTTGGCATGACGCCGGCGCGGGGAACGGGCTCCGAATCGTGATTCTTCGGTCACCCACCAGCCTAAATGCGCAAAACTGCGCCGAATTACCGGGAAACCGGCGCGCTCGTTAAGTGAATTGGCGGATTCACGCCCAGTTCACGCGGGCCGGCCTAGCCTCTTGCAGCAGCCGTCGCGTCGGGACCGGCCCACGGCCCCGGCGCTGTCCGCAAGGAGCTTTGGTGATGGACGATTACACGCCCCGTTTCGGCATTCTGCACCCGCAGCGCGCCCACCCTGTCCCCGAGGCGGACGACGACCCCGATCCCGCGGAGGTTGTGGCGGGCGGCGTGCTGGATGCCGGCAACGCGGCGAGCCGGCTTTACGGGGCTTGCAGCGTCGAGACCTATCGCGCCGCGGGCGCGCTGCATGCCGCGCATCGCGATGCCGAAGGCTTTCTCGATGCGGTCGACGGCTTTGCCACCCCCGAATTCTGGCGCCGCGACCTCGGCGTGAAATCCTGGATCTACGACCGGCGCGAGGCCGAGCACGCCCCCGGCCGCGACATGGATTCGGTGCGGGTCTTCTATCACGCCGGCCACGGGCGCACCGATGAGCGCGGCATCTTCCACCTGCCGATGGGCGCGCTGTGGAACGGCGCCGATCCTTGCCTGACCTCGGAGCGGATGCGCTTCGGCGGCGGCGGGCTGCGCTATCTGTTCTGGTCGGCCAGCCAGTCGCTGCCCTGCGACGCGGCCCAGGGCCAGGGGCCGGCGCAGGTCTGGGCGCGGGCCAATGCCGGGCTGCGGATGATGTTCGGCTTCGACAGTTCCTGCTGGGATTCGGGCCAATACGGCCGCAACTTCTGGCGGCACTGGCGGCTGGGCAAGAGCTTCTCGCAAGCCTGGCTGGACGGCTGCGGCGATGTCTCGACCGACCAGAGCCCGGCGGTGGCCGCCTGCGGCGACAGCCGCGACGAGGCGCTGGACCGGCTGTTTCACGAACGGCGCTTTCGCGCGGCGGCGGGCGGCGGGACCTGGTGGGCCTGGCGCTGGCACGTCCCGACCACCTTGGGCCCGCGCGAACCCGGGCTGGCCACCCCGCCCGAGGCCTTCTCGGCCGTGCGGCTGGTGCCGCCGGCCGAAGATCACGCCCTGGCCGGCGAGGTTCTGTCGCGCATCGGCGGCGAGCCTGGGCTGCTGCGCCGGCAGGGCCAGGACGGGCTGCGGCTGGAGCAGGGCGGAAGCCTGTTCCACCTGCGCCCCGACGGCCGCATCCTGCTGGCCTTCGCGCCCAGCCGGCCCGGCCAGCAGGCCCGCATGCCGCTGCAGCGCCGGGCGCTGGTCGCCCGCGCCCGCAGCGCGCTGCGCCGCTACGGCTTTCTGCAACCGGGCTGCGAGCTGGTCTTCGACCGGGTGCTGCTCGCCATGTCGGCCAGCGCCAGCCCCTGCCGGCCCGACGAGCCGGCCCGCGAAAGCCTGGACGAGATCGTGGTGCAGTTCCGCCAGAGCTTCGCCGGCATTCCGGTGCTGACGCCGGATTCGGGCAAGCTGCGGCTGACCATGCGCCCGGACGGCACCGTGCTGCGCATCGAATCGAGCCTGCGCCGCATGGCCGAGCTGCTGCCGGCCCGCGCCCATCGCAACGGACTGCCGGACGACCCGGCCCCGCCGGCCGGCGTCGAAACCGGGCTCGAGCCGCCGGCGATCCCGCAGATGCTGGCCCAGCATTCGGCGCGGCTGATGCGCGACCTGGCGGCGCGCGGCGCGGCGCCGCTGGAACTGACCGTGCTGCCGGGCACGCAGGAAATCGGCTACGGAATCCGCAGCAATACGGCGCGTCTCGTCGCCCGCAAGGCGATCGAGATCGAATGCCGGCGCGGCTTTCGCAAGCGTTACTGGATCCAGTCCGACCTGGGTGACTGACGATCCGGTAGCCCGGGGACGGAGGCAGCCGTCTCCGGGCACAATTCAGGGCGGCCGGGCAGGGACCCGGCCCGGTTTGAGGTGGGCGATGGCGGATTACACCCGCGCCGAAATCGTGCGGCGCATCGCGACGATGGGCCGGTTGCAGCTGGCCGGGGCGGATCTCGCCGGGCTCGACATGGCGGGCCTGACTCTGGTCGGCGCCGACCTGTCCTATGCCGACCTGACCGAGGCCGACCTGACCGGCGCGCAGCTGTCGGGCGCCAGCCTGTGGTCGGCGCGGGCGGCGGGCGCGCGGTTCTTCCAGGCCAATCTCTCGGGCGCCAGCATGGGGCTGGCGGATCTCAGCGGCGCCGACCTGCGCGAGGCCGTGCTGGAGCGCGCCGATCTGACTGGCGCCAGGCTCGACCGCGCCGACCTGACCGGGGCACGACTGCGCGGCGCCTGGCTTGACGCCATGCAGCGGGCGCTGGCGATCAGCGCGCCGCCGCTGCGCTATCCGGCGCCGCGCCACCGCGCCACGACCTGCATCCTGCACGAGGCGCAGCTGGGCGCGCCGGTCTGCCTGCGCTGCGGCGACCGGCTTGAAATGCATCTGGACGGCCCGACCCCTGCCGCCCATGTCGAGGGCGCGCCGATCCTCTCGGGGCCCGAGCCGCCCGACACCGCGCCGGGGCCGCTGCGGGTGCTGGCCTTCAGCGCCGTGGCGCCGGGGCGGGCGCGGCTGGTGCTGGACCTGCGCCAGACGGGCAAGGCGCCCATCGCGCTCGAGGTGCTGGTCACGCCCTGAGCTACAGCCCGGACCGGACGATGCCCATCAGCCCGGCGCTGCGCAGGGCCTGGACCGGGTAATCGGGATGCGCCATCAGCTCGAGCGAGAAATCCGGCTCGATCCGGCGCAGGTGGCGCAGCGCATCCGCCGCCCCGGCGCGATCGCCGCGATGGTGGCGCAGCGCCGCCAGCAGCCGCAGCGCCGGACGGTGGTCGGCGGCAAAGGCGAAGGCGGCGGCGGCGGAATTCTCGGCATCGCCGAAGCGGCCCAGCCGGACCAGCACCTGCGCCCGCCGCATCAGCCAGCTGGCCTGGCCCAGTTCGGCCAGCGCGCCGCGGGCGCCGCGCTCGATCGCCTCCAGCGCCTCCTGGTCGCGGCCGACGCCGCTCAGCGCCTCGGCCAGGGCGTGGCAGGCCAGCTCGTTGTCCGGGTCGGTGCGGCAGGCGGCCTGCGCCAGCTCCAGCGCCCCCACCGCGTCCCGCCGCCAGGAGGCCGACAGCGAGGCCACCGCCAGCACCACCGGATTGTTCGGCGCCAGCGCCCGCGCCCGCAACGCGAAATCCTCGGCCTCGTCCGACAGCCGCGCCGGATCCTCGGCCAGCCGCTCGCAGACCAGCGTGTGGCGCAGATAAGAGCGCAGCGCCAGGCTGACGGCATTCTGCCGCCGCTCGGGCAGTTGCGCCAGCACCGCATCGGCCGCCTCCAGCCGCTCGCGCGAATAGCTGAACACGTCCCAGATCGGGAAGCTGTCCCATTTCGCCGAAGCCGTGCGCCGCGCCCGGTCGAGCAGCGCCACCGTGATCTGCGCCACGGCATGGCCCATGGTTGCGGTCTCGTCCGCGGCGCGGATGGTGAAGCGCCGCGTCCAGACCCGCCGGCCGGTGGCCAGGTCGCGCATGACCGTCAGCAGCGCGCAATCGCCGCCGGTGGCATAGCAGAAGGGCAGGATCTGCACGCCGATCAGCGCCGCGCCGGGTTCGGGCAGGTCGGCCAGCGTCGCCGGGATCATCTCGCAGGCGCGCGCCGCGGCCTCGTTCACCACCATCTCGCCGACCAGATGCGCGCGGGCATCGTTGCCCTGGACCGGCGCCAGCGCCACGACATAGGCGCCGGCGCCCGGCTCGCCCGGCTCGGGCCGGCAGGGCAGCTGGCCTTCCTCTTCCGGCATCAGCCGCAGCCGCATGTCGCGCAGCCAGCTTTCGAATTCGGGGTCGGGGATGTCGATGTCGGCGGCGAATTCGATCGGCGCGCCGCCGGCGTCATAGACCGGGCTCAGGTCGATGCGCAGCCGGTCCGGGTCCAGCCCGACCCAGCCGATCCCGGTCTGCAGGATATTGCGCTCCTCGGACATGGCGCCGCGCAATTCGCGCAGCATCTGGCGCAGGCTGGCCGAGCCCTGCTGCTTGCCGCGTTCGCTCCACAACAGGTCTTGCAGCCGGGCCCGGCTCAGCCGCAGGTCCGGCGCCGTGCCCAGAAGCACCAGCGCGCCCCGCGCCTTCTGGCTGCGCGGGGTCAGATCATCCCCACCCGAGCCGCGAAGGCGCACGGATCCCATCAGGCTCAGCTTGGCAGGCATCTCGACTCGCCGCATTGCCCCGTTCCGGTCTTATTAACCATAATTCCTCCAGGCGCCGCGAAACAACAGAAACACGCGCAAGAGGCACCGGGCGGCCCTGGAAACGCAGGCGATCATTGCCACTTGGCCGCGCCTGCGCTATCGGGGCGTCAAAGCGAAGGGGAACCGAAATGACCGAGCGCAACAGCGGCCTGTCCTATGCCGAGGCCGGAGTGGATATCGACGCGGGCAATGCGCTGGTCGAGCGGATCAAGCCCGCCGCCGCCGCCACGCAGCGCTCGGGCGTCATGGAGGGCTTGGGCGGCTTCGGCGCGCTGTTCGATCCCCGCGCGGCCGGCTTCACCGACCCGGTCCTGGTCGCGGCGACCGACGGCGTCGGCACCAAGCTGCGCATCGGCATCGACACGGGCGAACTTGACGGACTCGGCATCGACCTGGTGGCGATGTGCGTGAACGACCTGGTCTGCCAGGGTGCCGAGCCGCTGTTCTTCCTGGATTATTTTGCCACCGGCAAGCTGTCGGTCGATGAGGCGGCGCGCGTCATCACCGGCATCGCCGAGGGCTGCCGGCGGTCCGGCTGCGCGCTGATCGGCGGCGAGACGGCGGAGATGCCGGGCATGTATGCCAAGGGCGATTTCGACCTCGCCGGCTTCGCGGTCGGCGCGATGCAGCGCGGCACCGCGCTGCCCGCCGGCGTCGCCGACGGCGACGTGCTCTTGGGCCTTGCCTCGGACGGGGTGCATTCCAACGGCTTCTCGCTGGTGCGCAAGGTTGCCGAACATGCCGGCCTGACGTGGGAATCGCCCGCGCCCTTCGGCCCCGGCACGCTGGGCCAGGCGCTGCTGGTTCCGACCCGGCTTTACGTCAAGCCGGTGTTGGCCGCGATCCGCGCGGGCGGGGTCCATGCGGCCGCCCATATCACCGGCGGCGGCATCACCGAGAACCTGCCGCGCGTGCTGCCCCAGGGGCTGGGCGCGGAAGTGGACCTCGACAGCTTCAGCCTGCCGCCGGTCTTCGACTGGCTGGCCGAGGCCGGTGCCATCGCAGAGGCCGAGATGCTCAAGACCTTCAACTCCGGCATCGGCATGATCCTGACGGTCGGCCCCGACCGCGCCGAAGCCATCGAGGCGCTGTTGCAGGACCAGGGCGAAACCGTCCATCGCCTCGGCCATGTCACGCCGGGCGAGGGCGTGCGCTACACCGGCCGGCTGCGGTGAAACGAGTCGCCATCCTGATCTCGGGCGGCGGCTCGAACATGGTCAAGCTGGTGGAATCCATGACCGGCGGCCACCCGGCCCGCGCCGTGATCGTCGGATCGAACGACCCGGCCGCCAGCGGCCTTGCCCGGGCCGAGGGGCTCGGCGTGCCGACCTTCGCCGTCGATCACCGCGCCTTCAAGGGCGACCGCGCCGGTTTCGAGGCCGCGCTGCTGGAACCGCTGCTCGCGGCCCAGCCCGACATCCTCTGCCTCGCTGGCTTCATGCGCATCCTGACGCCGGCATTCGTGCAGCGCTTCCAGGGCCGGATGCTGAACATCCACCCCTCGCTCTTGCCGAAATACCCGGGCCTGCACACCCATCAGCGCGCCATCGAGGCCGGCGATGCCGAGGCCGGCGCCAGCGTCCACCTGGTCACGCCGGAACTCGATGCCGGCCCGATCCTCGGCCAGGCCCGCGTCCCGGTCCTGCCCGGCGACACGGCCGAGACGCTCGCCGCCCGCGTGCTGACCCAGGAGCATCGCCTCTACCCCGAGGTGCTGCGCCGTTTCGCGCAAGGCGACACGAACCCGATCCACCTGACCGCCGCATGATGAAAGGGCCCTGACGGGCCCTTCTCTTTTGTGTGGAAATATCCTGGGGGTGTGGGGGCAAAGCCCCCGCCAGCTACTTCTCCGGCACCAGCCCCCGCGGCGCAAAGCGCAAGACCAGAAGCAGCACCAGTCCCAGCGCGATGAAGCGCATATGCGGCGCGCCGCCCAGCATATGGCTGCGGAAAGCGCCTTCGGGCAGGGGCAGGGTGATCAGCCGCATCAGTTCCGGCCCCCAGACCTCGGCCTTGATCCACAGGAACCAGATCAGCACCGCGCCCAGCACCGCGCCCCAGTTGTTGCCCGAGCCGCCGACGATCACCATGACCCAGATCAGGAAGGTATAGCGCAACGGGTTGAAACTGTTGGGCGACAGAAGCCCGTCCAGCGTCACCATCATCGCCCCGGCCAGGCCGATCACCGCCGAGCCGATGACGAAGATCTGCAAATGCCGGCGGGTGACATGCTTGCCCATGGCCTCGGCGGCGGTCTCGTTGTCGCGGATCGCCCGCATCATCCGGCCCCAGGGCGATTTCAGCGCCAGTTCCGCCAGCAGGATCAGCGCCAGCAGCACCGCGCCGAACAGCCCGGCATACATCAGCTTCACCCAGATGCCCGAGGCCGTGCCGGGGTCCATGCCCCATTCGGCGGCCTTGGCGACGAAGCCCGGATCGCTTTGCAGGTCCAGCTCATAGGGCACCGGGCGCGGGATGCCCGACATGTTCTTGACCCCGCGCGCCAGCCATTCCTCGTTGCGCATCACCGCGACGATGATCTCGCCGATGCCCAGCGTGGCGATGGCCAGATAGTCCGAGCGCAGCCCCAGCGCCACTTTGCCGACACCCCAGGCCGCGGCGGCGGCGAACAGCGCGCCGACCGGCCAGCTCAACAGCACCGTCCAGCCCAGGCCGCCGATATTGCCGGCGGCGGCCGAGTTGTTCGCCTCGATCGCCGCGACCGCCGGGTCGAAGAGGTAACGATACAGCACGAAGCCCGCGACCAGCACCGCGATCATCGCCACCACCCGCAGCGGCCCGGCGATGCGCCGCCAGGCCAGCGCGGCCAGCGCCAGCGTGCCCAGCCCCACGGCCAGCGCCAGGATCACCCGCGGCCCGCCCGCGGCCCAGGCTCCGGCCACCGGCGCGGTCGAGACCAGCACCGGCGCCAGCCCGCCAAGCGCCAGGAACCCCACGACGCCGGCATTGAACAGCCCCGCATAGCCCCATTGCATGTTGACGCCCAGAACCATGATGGCCGAGATCAGCCCCATGTTCAGGATCCCCAGCGCCGTGTTCCAGCTGCCTGAAAACAGGGCGCTGCGAAAGCTGCCCTCGAGGACGAACAGCACGGCCAGGACCAGGAACAGCAGCGGCGCCCGCCATGGATTCGAGGCTTCCGCCTGACGTGTATGCGACATGGGTAACCCTCCTCAGACGGATTTGCCGCGGAACAGGCCGGTCGGCCGGAACAACAGCACCACGATCAGGATCACGAAGCTGACCGCGAACTTGTATTCGGTGGACAGCAGTTGCAGCATGCCATCCGATTGGAAGCCCAGGTAGGCGGCGATCTTCTTCCAGGGATAGGTAACCGCCACCTCGGAAAAGGCGACGATGAAGCCGCCGGCGACCGCGCCCAGCGGATTGCCGAGGCCGCCCACGATGGCCGCGGCAAAGATCGGCAGCAGGATCTGGAAATAGTTGAAGGCCTTGAATGACTTGTCGAGCCCGTAGAGCGTGCCCGCCGTCACCGCCAGCGCCGTGGCGATGATCCAGGTCAGCCGCACCACCCGCTCGGGGTCGATGCCCGACAGCAGCGCCAGATCCTCGTTGTCGGAATAGGCCCGCATCGCCTTGCCGGCGCGCGAGCGGTTCAGGAAGCGGAACAGCGCCCAGCAGGCCAGCGCGGTGACGACCAGCGTCAGCGCCTGGCTGACGCGCAGCGCCAGGCCCTCGTTGAGCCCGGTCCAGGCCTTGAACTCCTGCACCGAGATCAGGAAGCGCGCGCCGTCGTCGAAGCGGACCTCGTTCACGCCGATCTTCGGCGTCATCCGGGTCAGCCCGTTCATGATGAACATCACGCCCACCGAGGCCATGACCAGGATGATCGGATCCGACCGCTTCCGGCGATAGAACCGATAGACCACCCGGTCGGTGGCCAGCACGAAGACCGCGCACAGTGCGATGCCGATGGGCAGCGCCAGAAGCGCGGTCGGCAGCGGCCCCAGGCTGATGCCGATGGCCTGCAAGCCCCAGGTCACCAGGATCACCAGCGCGGTGCCGAAAGCCATGGTGTCGCCATGGGCGAAGTTGGAAAAGCGCAGGATGCCATAGATCAGCGTCACCCCCAGCGCGCCAAGCGCCAGTTGCGCGCCGTATGAGGCGGCGGGGATCACCACGAAGTTCAGGATGGCCACCAGGGCGTTCAGGATGTCCATGCGTCAGCCCCCCAGGAAGGTGCGGCGAACCTCGGGATCGGCCAGCAGCGCGGACCCCGAGTCGGTATAGCGGTTCGCGCCCTGCACCAGGACATAGCCGACGTCGGCGATCTCGAGGGCCTGGCGCGCATTCTGTTCCACCATCAGGATGGAAATCCCGGTGCGGGCGACCTCGATGATGCGGTCGAACAGCTCGTCCATGACGATGGGCGAGACGCCGGCGGTGGGCTCGTCCAGCATGAGAAGGCTCGGCCGCGTCATCAGCGCCCGGCCGACGGCGACCTGCTGGCGCTGGCCGCCCGACAGCTCGCCCGCGTTCTGACGCCGCTTGTCGGCCACGGCCGGGAACAGCTCATAGACCTGGGCCATGGTGTCGCGATAGTCGTCCTCGCGGATATAGGCGCCCATCTCCAGGTTCTCCTCGACCGTCATGGTCGGGAAGATATTGTGCGTCTGCGGCACGAAGCCCATGCCCTTGCGCACCCGTTCCTGCGGGGTCAGCGCGGTGATATCCTCGCCACCCAGCGTCACGCGGCCCTCGCGCAGGTTCAGCATGCCGAAGACCGCCTTCATCGCGGTGGACTTGCCAGCGCCGTTCGGGCCAACGATCACCGCGATCTGGCCCTTGTCCACGGTCAGGGTGCAGCCGTTCAGGATGTCGGCCTTGCCATAGCCGCCGCGCATGTCCGTCGCGGAAAGATAGGGGGACGCCATCAGGGTTTCTCCTGGTCGAAGACGCCGGCCTCGTCGCCAAGGCCGGGCTGGGCGCCATGGCTTTCGCCGGTCACGCGCTCGACCGCTTCCTCGGCCGCGACCTTGTTCTTCAGCCCGGTGCCCAGATAGGCCTCGATCACCGCCTCGTTCTGCATGATGCTGGAGGCGCTGCCCTGCGCCAGCACCTTGCCCGCCGCCATGACGATCACCGGGTCGCAGAGCCGGCCGATGAAATCCATGTCATGTTCGATGACGCAGAAGGTATAGCCGCGCTCCTTGTTCAGCCGCACGATGGCGTCGCCGATGGTGCCCAGAAGCGTGCGGTTCACGCCGGCGCCGACCTCGTCCAGGAACACGATCCTGGCGTCCACCATCATGGTGCGGCCCAGTTCCAGCAGCTTCTTCTGCCCGCCGGACAGGTTGCCGGCCTTTTCATCGGCGACATGGGAAATCGTCAGGAATTCAAGCACCTCGTCGGCCTTCTTGCGCAGCGCGCGTTCCTCGTCGCGGATGCGGCTGCGGCGGAACCAGGTGTTGACCAGGGTTTCCCCGCACTGGCCGGCGGGGACCATCATCAGGTTCTCGCGCACCGTCATCGAGGAAAACTCATGCGCCAGCTGGAAGGTGCGCAGCAGGCCCTTGTGGAACAGCTCATGCGGGGCAAGGCCGGTGATATCCTCGCCCGCCATGGTCACGCGGCCGGAGGTGGGTTTAAGAACCCCGGCAATCACGTTGAATAATGTGGATTTTCCTGCGCCGTTCGGGCCAATGAGCCCGGTGATCGAGCCCTGCTCGATGGTCAGGCTGGCGCCATCGACGGCGCGGAAACCTCCGAAATGCCGGTGCAGGTCATGGACCTGGATCATGTCGCTCCCCAGCTTCATGCCTTGCATGAAGAATTCCCATTAAGGGATTGTTGTATATTGAAGAAAGGGCCCGGATTTACCGGACCCCTTCATGATTGCGGGCCGTTCAGCGGAAGCCGACCACGTTGAGCTTGCCGCCCTTGAAGTCCACCTCGCGATAGACGCCGGCGCTCTCGCCCGGCTCGACCAGCTCGACCGAGGTGGCGCCGACATAGTCGATGTCGGTGCCGGCCGCGAGCAGCTCCAGCCCCTTGGCCAGCTCGCCCGGATAGATCTTCTCGCCCGGGGCGTTGGCGATCTCCATCACCTTGTCCTTGTACACCTTGGGATCCGAGGACTTGGCGGCCTGCATGGCCAGCAGCATCAGGGCGCTCGCGTCATAGGATTCGCCGGCATAGGCCGAGGTGCCGTCGAAGCCCGCCGTCTTGGCCAGCTCGGCGAACTTGTCGTGGCCTTCGCCCTCGGCCGAGGGGTTCTGGCCGAAGGAGGTTTCCAGCTGGGTGCCGAACTTCTCGACCAGCACGTTGTTCACCATGCCGTCGGGCAGCACGAAGGTCGAGAAGGCGCCGGTGTCCAGCGCGCCCTGGATCACGCCCGAGCCGCCCTGGTCGGCATAGCCGGCCACGACCAGCGCGTCGCCGCCGGCGGCGGCCAGCGCCGCGACCTCGGCCGAATAGTCGGCCTTGCCGTCGTCATGGGCCGAAACCACGGTGACATTGCCGCCCTTGGCCTTGTAGGCCTCGGCAAAGCTGTCGGCCAGGCCCTTGCCGTAGTCGTTGTTGGTATAGGTCACCGCGACCGACTTGATGCCATGCTCCAGCACGATGTCGGCCATGACTTCGCCCTGGCGCGCATCCGAGGGCGAGGTGCGGAAGAAGAAGCCCTTGTCGTCCAGCGTGGACAGCGCCGGCGAGGTGGCCGAGGGCGAGATCATCACCACGCCCTGCGGCACGCCGACCTGCTCGACCGAGGCGATGGTCTCGCCCGAGCACATGCCGCCCATGATGCCCTTGACGCCCTCGGCGCTGACGAGGCGGGTGACGGCGGCGACCGAGGCGGCGGCGTCGGTGCAGGTGTTGTCGGCCACCACCGGCGTCACGGTCGAGCCGTCCAGCAGCTTGCCGCTGTCGCTGACTTCCTTCATCGCCAGCTCGGCGCCCTTCTGCATCGCGGGCGAGATCGATTCCAGCGGCCCGGTCAGGCCCAGCGAGATGCCCATCTTGATCTCTTCGGCGCCCGCGGCGCCGGCAAGCAAGGCACCCGCGGCGCTGGCCAGAAGAAGCTTTTTCATTCCTAGTCTCCCTGAGTGGATCGTTGTCCTGTCTGACAGGTTATAAGCCCTCCGGCGAAAAGAAAAGCCGCTTGCGCGGGGCGGCAAGGGACAAATCTGCCGTTTGCCTTGGCGAAATGTCGCGGCCCGAAGATCTTAGCCGCCCCTTTTGCGATAGGGCGTCTCGCCATACTGGGCGCGGTAGCATTTCGAGAAATGCGCGGTGCTGGCGAAGCCGCAGGCGAGCGCGATCTCGATCACGCTCATCTCGGTCTGCGCCAGCAGGTTCTGCGCCCGCTCCAGCCGCAGCGCCATGTAATGCCGCTTGGGCGAGTGGCCGAGATAGCGCGCGAACAGCCGCTCGAGCTGGCGCGGCGACAGGCCGGCGTCCTGCGCCAGCCGCGCCGGGCTCAGCGGCTCCTCGATATTGGCCTCCATCCGCGCCACCACCTGCGCCAGGCGCGGGTGGCGCGCGCCCAGCCGCACCGGCACCGACTGGCGCTGGTGGTCCTCCTCGGAGCGGATCGCGGTGTGGATCATCTGGTCGGCCACCCGCCCGGCCAGCGCCGCGCCGTGGTCGCGGGCGATCTGGCGCAGCATCAGGTCGATGGCCGCGGTGCCGCCGGCGGCGGTCAGGCGGTTGCCGTCCTCGACGAAGACGGTGCGGATCAGGGTGGTGTCGGGGAATTTTTCGGCGAAGGCGTCCTGGTTTTCCCAATGGATGGTGCAGCGCCGGCCGGCGAGCAGCCCGGCCTCGGCCAGCACCCAGGCGCCGGTGCAGAGCGCGCCGATGCGGGCGCCGCGCCGGGCCTCGCGCCTGAGCCAGGCCAGCACCGGGCGCGCGGCGGCGCGGGCGACGTCGAGCCCGCCGCAGACCAGCACGGTATCGCCGCGGCTGCCGTCCTCGAGGCCCCCGTCCAGCATGATGCGGGCGCCGTTCGAGCAGTGGGCGAAGCCGCCGCCCTCGCCGACCAGCCGCCAGTCGTAGAGCGGGCGCCCGGCGATGCGGTTCGCCAGCCGCAGCGGCTCGATGGCGGCGGCAAAGGACGCCAGCGTGAACCGGTCCAGAAGCAGGAAGACATAGCGGGCAGGGCGGGGGACGGCGGCCGGACCCGGCCCCGGATCCGGGGGGATTGCTGGATCATGCTCTGGCATGTCGGTCGCGGCGCTGCTTCGGGTGCAGATCATCAGGCGGATGCGGAGCGCGCAAGGCTTTTCCTTCGCCGCGCCAGGCTCTATATGGCGCAAAGGGCTACATGAAGGACAGGATCATGGCACAGACGAATTCCAGTTCCGCGACCCCGGCACAGGCATGGGACAAGCGTGGCTGGCGCGCCTATCCGCGCGTCCAGATGCCCGACTATCCCGACCAGCCGGCGCTGAACGCGGTCGAGGCGCAGTTGGCGAAATACCCGCCGCTGGTCTTTGCCGGCGAGGCGCGCCGGCTGAAGCAGTCGCTGGCGGCGGTGGCGCAGGGCCGCGCCTTCCTGTTGCAGGGCGGCGACTGCGCCGAGAGCTTCAGCGAATTCTCTGCCGACAATATCCGCGACACCTTCAAGGTCATGCTGCAGATGGCCGTGGTGTTGACCTGGGGCGCGCAGCTGCCGGTGGTCAAGGTCGGTCGCATGGCGGGCCAGTTCGCCAAGCCGCGCAGCGCGCCCACCGAGGTTCTGGACGGGCAGGAGCTGCCCAGCTATCGCGGCGACATCATCAACGGCTTCGACTTCACCCCCGCGGCGCGCATTCCCGATCCGCAGCGCATGCTGGCGGCCTATACCCAGGCCGCGGCCTCGCTGAACCTGCTGCGCGCCTTCTCGACCGGCGGCTATGCCGACATGCACCGGGTGCAGAGCTGGATCAGCGACTTCACCGGCGGCGAGGAAGCCGCGCGCTATCGCGACATCGCCGACCGCATCAGCGACGCCATGGCCTTCATGGCCGCCGCCGGCGTGACCTCGGCAACCGCGCATGACCTGGGGCAGGTGGATTTCTACACCAGCCACGAGGCCCTGCTGCTGGAATACGAGGAGGCGCTGGCCCGGATCGATTCGACGACCGGCCTGCCGGTGGCGGGCTCGGGCCATATGCTGTGGATCGGCGACCGCACCCGGCAGCCCGACGGCGCGCATGTCGAGTTCTGCCGCGGCGTGCAGAACCCGATCGGGCTGAAATGCGGCCCCTCGACCACGGCCGAGGACCTGAAGGTGCTGATGGAGCGGCTGAACCCGGAAAACGAACCCGGCCGGCTGACGCTGATCGCCCGCTTCGGCGCCGGCAAGGTCGGCGACCACCTGCCGCGGCTGATCCAGACCGTCCAGGCCGAGGGCGCCAATGTCGTCTGGTCCTGCGACCCGATGCACGGCAATGTCATCAAGTCCTCGACCGGCTACAAGACCCGGGCCTTCGATTCGATCCTGCGCGAGGTGCGCGAATTCTTCGCCATCCACCGCGCCGAGGGCACCATCCCCGGCGGCGTGCATTTCGAGATGACCGGCCAGGACGTGACCGAATGCACCGGCGGCGTGCGGGCGGTGACGGACGAGAACCTGTCCGACCGCTACCACACCGCCTGCGACCCGCGCCTGAATGCCAGCCAGTCGTTGGAACTGGCCTTCCTGGTGGCCGAGGAACTACGCAGCCGGCGCCTGAACGGCGGCCAGCAGGCCAAGGCCAGCTGAGCGCGGCGGCGGGAACCGAAACGGGCGGCGGGATCATCCCGGCCGCCCTTTTTCATGGCTTGCGTCAGTAGCGGGTGCCGCGCGGCGTGGGATCGACGCCGGTGATCAGGCGAAAGCGGGCGCGGCGCTCCTCGGGCGTGATGGGCTCGGGCGCGGGTGCCGGCTCGGCGCGGGAGCTGGGTTTCCAGGGCGCCGGCGGTTCCTCGAACCCGGCGCGCGAGGGCGACGGTTCCAGCACCTTGGCGCCGGGGATGACCGGGAATTCCTCGTCCGAGACCAGGTCGAAGCGGCGCGGGCTTTCGCCGACCTCGCCCTCGCAGATCATGCAGCCGAGCGCGCGCGTGACATCCCCCAGGTCCGAACGCAGCGGCAGCAGCAGCATGCGCCCCGACATCGCCGGCCGGCCATAGGTGGCCGGCGAATCCAGCACCAGCTCGGCGATCTGCGGGCCGCGGAACACGCTTTCCAGCACGTCCGACAGCCGCCCGCGCGAACTGGTGTTCAGGAAGGCGCAGACCGGCATGCCACGCACCTCCATGCCCATCAGGTCGATCAGGTGCCGCCCGGCCAGGCGAAAGCGCGCCGCCCCCGGCGCGATGCGTTCCAGGATGAAGGCATAGTCCAGCGCCCGGCGGATGCCGCGCGGTTCCACGTCGCCGCGCGCGGGGATGGCGCGGCCCTGGCGCAGCCCTTCCCAATAGCCGCGCAATTCGCCAAGGATCCGCTCGGCCTGCACCGGCTCGTAATCGGCAAGGCGCAACAGCTTGCCCTTGCCGCGCGCGCGCCGCGACACCTCGTCCTCGGTCCCCGGAATGTCGTCTCCCTGGTCCTGCATCATCAGCCCCGACCCACCTGTTCACTCGTAAAAACACTCACACAGTCTGAATCTAAACCTTTCGTTCACCATTTCCGAGAGAATTTTTCCGGCGATGGTTAAAATCAGCGACGCTTTTGCCGGGCCGCGGGGCCGGGTCTTGACCCCGCTGCCGGCCGGGGCCATTCAGGCGGCGCGGGCAGGATACGGGAATGGTCGGGGGCTGAAGGATGGATCTGGGGCGCAACGGTTTGCTGGTGATCCTGTCCTCGCCCTCGGGGGCGGGGAAATCGACGCTGGCGCGCCGGCTGATGGACTGGGACCCGGACCTGCGCTTTTCCGTCTCGGCCACCACCCGCCAGCCGCGCCCGGGCGAGGTCGAGGGCAGCCATTACTATTTCCGCAGCCCCGAAGAGTTCCAGGACATGGTCAAGGCCGGCGAGATGCTGGAACATGCCGAGGTCTTCGGCAATTTCTACGGCACGCCGCGCGCCCCGGTCGAGGCGACGATGCTGGCCGGGCGCGACACGCTGTTCGACGTGGACTGGCAGGGCGGCCAGCAGATCCGGGCCTCGAGCTTGGGCAAGCATGTCGTCTCGATCTTCGTGCTGCCGCCGAGCCTGGTCGAACTGGAGCGGCGGCTGGTGTCGCGCGGCCAGGACGCGGCCGAGGTGATCGCGGCCCGGATGCAGAAAAGTCGCGCCGAGATCAGCCATTGGGCGGAATATGACTATGTCATCGTCAACGACGACCTTGACCGCAGCACCGATAGCCTGATCACCATCCTGAAGGCGGAACGGCAGCGCCGGGACCGGCAGGTGGGGCTTGGCCCCTTCGTTCGCGCCCTGATGGAGGAGGAGAGCCGATGATCTGGGAACTGGACGGGATCACCCCGCAACTCGACGCCGAGGCCTGGGTGGCGCCCGGCGCGCAGCTGATGGGCCGCGTGGTGCTGGAGGCGGGGGCCAGCGTCTGGTTCGGCGCCGTGCTGCGCGGCGACAACGAGGAGATCCGCGTCGGGCGCGGCTCGAACGTGCAGGACCTGAGCATGTGCCACACCGACATGGGCTATCCGCTGACCATCGGCGCCAATTGCACCATCGGCCACCGCGCCATCCTGCACGGCTGCACCATCGAGGACGGCGTGCTGATCGGCATGGGTGCCACGATTATGAACGGCGCCCGCATCGGCGCGGGCTCGCTGATCGGCGCCGGCGCGCTGGTCGCTGAGGGCAAGGAGATCCCGCCCGGCTCGCTGGTCATGGGGGCGCCGGGCAAGATCCTGCGCCAGCTCGACGACATCGCCCGGGCGCAGCTCTTGAAATCGGCCGAGGGCTATCGCCGCAACGCCGCCCGCTTCCGCAAGGGACTGACACGGGCCTTCGAGGGATGATCGAGGCGCGCCTGCATGCGCTCTTGCGCGGCGTGCCGGTGGCGATGCTGGTCGTCGACCGCCAGGCCCGGATCATGGGTGCCAACGAGCCGGCCGAGGCCCTGCTGGGCCCGGTTCCCGGCGGGCGGCCCTTCGTCACCGTGCTGCGCCAGCCCGAGGTCAACGCGGCGCTGGACGGGGTGCTGGCCGGGCAGCAGGACCGGGCACAGCTGAGCCTGGCGCTTGGCGCCGCCGAACGGCGGGTGTTCTGCGCGGTGACGGTGACGCGGCTCGACGCGCCGGGGCTGGCCGGCGCCACGGTCGCGATCGAGGACCGCTCGCGCGACGAGGAAACCGAGCAGATGCGCCGCGATTTCGTCGCCAATGTCAGCCACGAATTGCGCACGCCGCTGACCGCGCTGATGGGATTCATCGAGACGCTGCGCGGCCCGGCCCGCAACGACGAGGCCGCGCGCACCCGTTTTCTCGACATCATGGAGCGCGAGGCCGGGCGGATGAACCGGCTGGTCGCCGACCTTCTGTCGCTGAGCCGGGTCGAGCAGGACGAGCGCCGGCGCCCGGCGCAGAGCCTGGACCTCGCTGCCTTGCTGCGCGGGGTGGTGGCGACGCTGAACCCTGCGGCGGGCGCGGCCGGGGTGCGGCTGGAACTGACCGGCGCCGCCGGGAAGGCGATGATTCCGGGCGATGCCGACCAGCTGGTGCAGGTGTTTCACAACCTGGTCGAGAACGCGCTGAAATACGGCGCCGGCGGCGGCGTGGTCACAGTCACCTTGGAGCATCTGGGACACGAGCCAGTGCTGCGCGGCCCGGCCTGGTCGGTCTCGGTCGTCGACCGCGGCGAGGGGATCGACCAGCAGCACCTGCCGCGCCTGACCGAGCGCTTCTATCGCGTCGACACCCATCGCTCGCGCGAGCAGGGCGGCACCGGGCTGGGTCTCGCCATCGTCAAGCATATCATCAACCGCCATCGCGGCCGGCTGCGCATCGAAAGCACCCGCGGCCAGGGCAGCCGCTTCACCGTGATCCTGCCGGAAAAGATCGGCCGGATCTGAGGTTTGCGCGTATCTGCCGGAATCATGGGCAGGTTTACCGGATGTAAGGGATTTCGGTGTTCATTGAAAGTTCTCGACATGATGTGAGGACTGAACATGATCCGATTCCTGGCCGTGGCCCTGGCCATCTTTTCGCTCGCCGGTTGCGCGACCATCACCCGCGGCACCAAGGACGTGCTGGTGGTGAACTCCAACCCGCAAGGCGCGCAGGTGAAGCTGAGCAATGGCGAGACCTGCGCCGGCACGCCCTGCACCTTCAAGCTGCCCCGCAAATCCGAACTGAATGTAGTGGTCAGCAAGGACCGCTGCCAGCCGCAGCAGATCCGCGTGACGAACCGCGTCGCCGGAGGCGGCGGTGCGGCCATGGCGGGGAACGTGGTCTTCGGCGGCATCATCGGCGCCGGCGTCGATGCCGGCAGCGGCGCGATGCTGGAACTGGTGCCCAATCCGGTCGAGGTCTCGCTGGACTGTCGGAAGTGAATCGGCCGGGGCCGGTTGCGCGGCCCCGGCGCCTGATCCCGGCCTATGATCCGTCAGCCGTACGGGGCGGGTCAAAAAAGCCTGGGGCATCGAGCCCGAGGTGCGCCTAATAAAATCAATAAGTTGCGAGTCGTTTTGTAACACAAATTTGCCCTTTGTAACGGGCTAAGTGACGTTGCGTCATGACATGAAAAAGCCCCGGTCGTGCCGGGGCTTTTGGTTGCTGTGAGCGTCGCGGGTCAGGGGCTAATCAAGCCACAAGCCATAGTCGTTTGCGACCTCAACAAGCCTGCGCTTGTAATTTTGCAGGCCCTGCATCTGCCGATCCCGCTTGGCATCGGTCACGCAACGCTCTTCTTCTTCCTCCAACTTGCGCATGTAGGCATCAAGGACCGCCACGCGGTCAACGTCGGACAGCCGGTCAAGGGTGCTACGGCGGGGGATGTAGATTGACCGTGCCACCATCATGCGGCCTCCTGCGCTTTCAGGCGCGCCAAGATCAGCCGTGCAGCAACAGAATAGGTTCGGCCTTTCGTTTGCCAGTCGTCGGCGTTCTTCCAGTTGCCGATAGCGTCGCGAACCTCATGCCACAAAGGTTCAGGGATTCGACCAGTATAGTTCCATACGCCGCCACATGCTTGGATTAGGTCGAGGCGGGCGCGTTCTGCGCCTTCCTCATCATCATTGATTTGGTGCCACCACGTCAGCTTGACATGAAAGTTCTCGCGGGCGCTGATTGCTTTCTGCATCATGCGACCTCCTTCTGGATTTCGTTGAAGCGGCGCATCGCCTCATCTTGCGCCGCCTTCATGGCATCAAGACGCTCGCGCATCGCCTGCCGTTCGTCGTGCAGTTCCTCGCCGGGATACACGTCAACCTCTTGCTGAGCGTGGCGCTCCACATCCAGCAGGATCATATCCAGCATGGATTGCGGCAGGTCATGTCCGCGCAGCAAGGCGCACATATCCAGCATGTCGCCATGTTCCTGCCGGTCGTCGGGCAGGGATTGGATGCGCGCAATCGCGTAAGCCAGCGCCTTGGCGACGATATAGCCATCGCGGTCGGTGATGCTTGCCGCCTCGGGGGTTGGGGTGTTATTGTTTGCCATACTGGCGTTCTCCTTGTGGTTGCTGGTTTCGTTGCTGGTCGGATTCGTCTCGGTCATCAGTGATCCTCTAATCTGATGGGTTTCGTCGGTAGTCTTTCGACAGGGGCGGGCTTCCACGGTCTGCAAACTTAGTTGCGCCGCCCTTGTCGTTCTCATGCAGTCGGCCTGTCTGCCAGCAATGATTCGTCGCTGGGTGACTCGTTATCTCACAATTGCAAGTGATATGAATGCGGGTTTTTTTATTTTTATTAGTGATCAAATTCAGATAGTTATCCTGTGGATAAGGCAAAAACCCTGTGGATAACTCAAAAATCTAAAAGTTGTGCCTTCCTCGTTTCGTAGGTTCCGGCACCGCGCGGGGGAAGTAAGCCCGCCGTGCCGTCTCGGGGTTTTCGGGGAATATGAGGAACCCGCGCACTAGGTCATGTTGACAAATGGCGGAGCCAGAGGCGGATCGACGTGATATCGATGAAGCCAAGGAAGCTTTCGGCGGTCTTGTCGTAGCGGGTGGCGACACGGCGAGCGTTCTTGAGCTTGTTGAAGCACCGCTCGACAAGGTTCCGCAGCCGGTAGAGCCTGCGATCGACAGCGACACGGAGCCTGCGAGACTTGCGCATCGGGACCACCGGCAGGATGCTACGCGCCTCCATGGTTTTGCGAACCTTGTCGGAGTCATAGCCGCGATCGGCCAGCAGGATGCAAGGCTCCGGCAGGTTGTCGTCCATGACCAGATCAAAGCCCAGGTAGTCCGATGTCTGGCCCGGCGTGATGTCCGACCTCATTGGCAGCCCGGCAGCATTGACGCGCAGGTGGACCTTGGTCGTGAAACCACCTCTTGAACGGCCAAAACCCTGTCTTGGAGTCCCCCTTTTGCGCCCGCTGCCTGATGATGGGCGCGGATCACGGTGCTGTCGATCATCTGGAGCGCATCCGGCACGATCCGACTTTCGTTCAGCGCTTCGAGGATCTGCTCCCACAACCCCGCCAGGGTCCAGCGCCGGAACTGGCGGTAGACACTGGACCACTTCCCGAACTCTTCTGGGAGGTCGCGCCAAGGAGAGCCGGTCCGCGCGATCCAGAAAATCCCATCAAGAACAAGGCGGTGATTTGCGGGCTTGCGCCCGTTCGGGGCGCGCACGGCCAGAATGAAGCGCTCATGAAACGCCCATTCCTCGTCCGACATCAGGTCTCGTGCCAAGCTGGTCTCCATTGCAGGTACCAGCTTGAATCACGATCAGGCCACCCTGTGAATCCCTTTTGTCAACACCACCTAGTTGAAGCTCATGAAGCCATGCGGCAAGTCGCTTCAACTGGCCGGCAGCAGCTTCCACAGCTTTCGCGGGCGGGTCGTTGTTCTTCGCGGTCGAGAATAGCGGGCCATCTTTGGCCTGTTCCACGAACTTAATGAAGCCTTCTGCGATCACCTGCCGGTGCAGGGGTATGTCGCGATAGCCGCCAGCTTTCACGGTTCCGGCCTCTGGCGTGATCCGCATAATCCAGCGGTCGCCCTCTTGGAAAACGTCCTGCTTGCGTAGCTGCGTAATCTCACCGATCCGCGCACCAGAAAAGGCACAGAGGATCGGCGCCCATCGCTTAGCATTGATGGTCGGTTGTCGCTCATGGACATGCCCGTAAACCGAGATAGGCGGCTCATAGGATCGGGACGTTTTCAAGATCGCGGTTGCTTCCTTGTCGGAATAACCGGGGTCGCGGCTGCGCCGGCGTTTGGGGCGGGGCTGCTTCACCGTAGCGGCGGGGTTCTCGGACAGGCGGTCATCGTCCACGGCCCATTCCAGCAGGGACCGGACAGCCGATAGATAGATGCTGGAAACCGTCTTGGCGCCCAGGGTTTCCAGCAGCTTGTCGCGCCACGCCAGCAGGTCTTTCTTGGTGATCTTGCTGGCATCGTCGTGTCCAAGATGAACGCGCAGACTTTCAATGACCGGCTTGCCGCGTTTGCCGCCGTCCTTCATCGAACCGACCACCTGCCGGGCCTTGATGTAGTCGGTCCATAGCTTGCCGATGCTAACCGGCTTAGGCGCCTCTGTAGCAGTCGCTGGCGGCTTCACGATGGGGTCAGCAGGCTTCCCGCCATAATTGCCACGGTCACGCTCTAGGGTGCGTTCCAGCGCCTCGATCTCGGCGCATCAGGCGCTTTGCCAGAGTGATGCGCTCGGCTGAACCAGCCGGGGCAGCAACGCCATGCCGATCAAGGTAAGCGTCTATCTCATGTTCAACCTGATGCGTCTCACCTGCGGTCAGTTCCCGGCGCAGCGCGTCCAGCCTGACCATGCGGGCGTTCTGGTCGAAGTCACGGGCGCCGTTTAGGACATGGACCTCTAGGGCGGCATCCAACATCGCCAGTTCGTCGCGGTGGTCGATGCCGTCTTTCTGGATACGCTTAATGGCGCGGTCGGTCGCGGCCTTGATCTGGTCGGGCGTCGGATACCGGGCGCGGGTCTGTTCGTCCTCGGCCAGCATCTCGGAATAGCGTTGCCAGATCGCGCGGGAAAGTCCTCTGTTGTTATGGGGGATGCCTCGCGCGGTGCGATGCCTGCCTTGCGCTCGGCCTGGGTGATCTGCACTTGCAGGGACGCGACAGCCGAAGCCAGCAGCTTCATGGCGGTCCTGCGATCCGGACCAAGCGGCGCGCGTAGCTCGGTCTTGCCGACGATGGTGCGCAGGTCCTTTGGCACCACCAGCCGGGCGAAGAACCTGCCGTTTCGGTTCAAGAGGTATCGTTGTGCACCAGCCATCACGCGGCCCATTTTGTAACAGGATTCGTGACAGAAGAACGGGCTAAGGATTGGATTTCAAGGTGTTTTCAACGATTGCTGGCGTTCGAGGGCATAGGCTTTGGGGGCATCGAGCCCCCGGCTTTTTTCGCGACCCGGCGCCGCCCTGATGGTTGCGCGGGTTCTATTCGGCCGCGTGGCCAGTCACGACGGTCGCGCCTTCCGAATTCGGCTTCATGCGGAAGCCGCGCTCGAGCTGGTCGAAGGGTGCGACCGGATAGTCGCCCGAGAAACAGGCGTCGCAATATTGCGGGCAGGACTTGTCGCGCCCCTTGGCCTCGCCCGCGGCGCGGTAGAGCCCGTCCAGCGAGACGAAAGCCAGGCTGTCGACGCCGATCCAGTCGCGCATCTCGTCCTCGGACATCTGCGCCGCCAGGAGCTTGTCGCGGTCGGGGGTGTCCACGCCATAGAAGCAGGGCCAGGCGGTCGGCGGGCTGGCGATGCGGAAATGCACCTCGGCCGCGCCGGCGTCCAGGATCATGTCCTTGATCTTGCGCGAGGTCGTGCCGCGCACCACGGAATCGTCGACCAGCACCACGCGCTTGCCCTTGACCAGCGCCCGGTTGACGTTGAGCTTCAGCCGCACGCCCATGTTGCGGATCTGCTCGGTCGGCTCGATGAAGGTCCGGCCCATGTACTGGTTGCGGATGATGCCCATGCCGAAGGGGATGCCGCTTTCATGGGCATAGCCGATGGCGGCGGGGGTGCCCGAGTCGGGCACCGGGCAGACCAGGTCGGCCTCGACCGGGGCCTCGCGCGCCAGTTCCACGCCGATCTGGCGCCGGGTCTCATAGACCGAGCGGCCGCCGATGATCGAATCGGGGCGCGAGAAATAGACGTGTTCGAAGATGCAGAACCGGCCCTTGGACGGGCCGAAGGGGCGCGAGCTTTCGACCTCGCCCTTGGAGATTACCACCATTTCGCCCGGCTCGATCTCGCGGATGAACTCGGCGCCGATGATGTCGAGCGCGCAGGTTTCCGAAGACAGCACGAAGCCGTCGTCGCCGACCTTGCCCAGCACCAGCGGCCGCACGCCCAGGGGGTCGCGCACGCCGATCAGCTTGGTGCGGGTCATGGCGATGACGCTGAAGGCACCCTCGACCCGGCGCAGCGCGTCCTTCATCCGCTCGGGGATGTTGCGCTGGATCGAGCGTGCCATCAGGTGGATGATGCATTCCGAATCCGAGCTGGACTGAAAGATCGAGCCGCGCTCGATCAGTTCGCGCCGCAGCGCCATGGCATTGGTGATATTGCCGTTATGCGCCACCGCGCAGCCGCCCATGGCGAATTCGCCGAAAAACGGCTGCACGTCGCGAATCGCCGTCGCCGCCTTGGTGCCGGCGGTGGAATAGCGCACATGGCCGATGGCCAGCGCGCCGGGCAGCGTCTCCATCAGGCTCTGCTTGGTGAAATTGTCGCGCACATAGCCGAAGCGATGGGCGCTGTTGAAGCCCTGCTCGGCATCGTGGCTGATGATGCCGCCGGCCTCCTGGCCCCGGTGCTGCAGCGCGTGCAGGCCGAGGGCGACGAAATTGGCGGCATCCACGACTCCGATCACGCCGAACACGCCGCATTCTTCGTGCAGGCGGTCGGAATCGAAGGGATGGGCAAGGAATGGCTGCATCATCACCGACTCTTGGGGCTATTCCGGGGGCTGGGCATGGGTGGTCGAGGCCAATCTAGGGTGTCGGGCCGCCGAAGTCACGCCCCGCCGGCAGGACGGGGCGCTTTTTATGTCACGAAAGCGGCATATTTCCTCAGTTCGCCGGCGCAGCACCGGCCGGAGCCGGCGTCGGCGTCGCGGCATCGACCGGCTCGGCGGTCGGGCCGCAGCTGCGCACCAGCTGCTCGTAGCGGCTGACGACCCAGCTCGGCGCGTCCTGCGGGATCTGCTGGTCCATCTGGCCGCGCATCCGCTCGAACACCTGGGCCGAGCGCGAATTTTCCACCATGGCGACCGGCTGCGTGGCCATGACGCGGTCATAGACGATGAAGGCGATGGCGACCAAGAGGATGCCGCGCGCCACGCCGAACAGGAAGCCCATACCCTGGTCGACCCCGCCGAGCGCCGAGCGCTGCACCACCGAGGAGAACAGCGGCGTGATGATCGAGAACAGCACCAGCGCCAGGGCGAAGACCGCGGCAAAGCCGGCGATGGTGGCAAGCTCGCAACTGTCGGCCAGGAATTTGTTCAGCCCGGGGATCTGCGCCACCATGGGCCGGACCGTCGGCGCGAAGATGAAGGCCAGCACCGCCGCGCCGATCCAGCCGAGGATCGCCAGCGATTCGCGCACGAAGCCGCGCGCATAGGCCAGGATCGCCGACAGGATGATGACCGCCGCGACAATGCCGTCGATGAGGGTGAAACCGTCCATTTACACGCCCTTTCGCGGGATTGCCCGCGTTTGGGGGCGAAAGATGCGGCACCGTCAGCCGGCGCCGAATGTCTCGCCCACGAAACTTGTCAGATCCGGGGTGCGGTCGATCCGCATCCCGGCAACGCCCTCGACCTTGGTGGCCGACGGCAGGATCGCCCGTGAAAAACCAAGTTTCTGCGCCTCTTTCAACCTGTTTTCCGCCTGGGAGACCGGCCGCAGCGCGCCCGACAGGCTGATCTCGCCGAAAAGCACCGTGTCCGCGGGCAGGGCGACATCCTCGCGCGCGCTCAGCAGCGCGGCTGCGATGGCCAGGTCTGCGGCGGGCTCGTTGACCCGCATCCCCCCGGCAACGTTCAGGAAAACGTCGAGCCCGGCGAAGGGGATGGCGCAGCGCGCCTCGAGCACCGCGAGGATCGTCGAGACCCGGCCGCCATCGAGCCCGACCACGGTTCGGCGGGGACTCGCCAATGTCGAGGGCGCAACCAGGGCCTGGATCTCGGTCAGCACCGGCCGCGTGCCCTCGATGCCGGCGAAGACCGCCGAGCCTGGGCTGGGCTCGCCACGCTCCGACAGAAACAGCGCCGAGGGGTTCGCGACCTCGGACAGCCCGCCGCCGGTCATCTCGAAGACGCCGATCTCGTCGGCCGGGCCGAAGCGGTTCTTGTGCGCGCGCAGGATGCGGAACTGGTGGCCGCGCTCGCCCTCGAAATACAGCACGGTGTCGACCATGTGCTCGACCACGCGCGGGCCGGCGATCTGGCCCTCCTTGGTGACATGGCCGACCAGGATCACGGCGGTGCCGCGCCGCTTGGCGAAGGTGACGAGTTCATGCGCGCTGGCGCGGACCTGGCCGACCGAGCCCGGCGCCGCCTCGATCTGGTCCGACCATAGCGTCTGGATCGAATCGATCACCGCGACATCGGGCCGCTCGGCGTCGAGCGTGGTCAGGATGTCGCGCAAGGCTGTTTCGGCGCCCAGCCGCACCGGCGCATCGCCCAATCCCAGCCGCTGCGCCCGCATGCGGACCTGGGCGCTCGCCTCCTCGCCCGAGATATAGATCGCGCTCTGCCCCGAACGGGCAAAGGCGCTGGCGGCCTGCAGCAGCAGGGTGGACTTGCCGATGCCGGGATCGCCCCCGACCAGCACGGCCGAGCCCGGCACCAGCCCGCCGCCCAGCACGCGGTCAAGCTCGGCCATGCCCGAGACGGCCCGGGCGGGCGGCGCCTCCTGCGTGTCGAGGCCCGAAAGCGGGATGCTCTTGCCCTTCAGCGTGCCGAGGCCGCGCCCCGGCCCCTGGCTGAGCGGAGCCTCCTCGACGATGGTGTTCCAGGCGCCGCAGGCGTCGCATTTGCCGGACCATTTCCGGTGGCTGGCACCGCAGGCGGTGCAGGTGAAGGCGGTGATCGGTTTGGCCATGCGGGATATGTGGCAGATCGCGGCGACGGATGCCATGGGGCGCCGGAAAGGCTTTCTCTGTTTCTAAAATACCCCTGCGACCGTCGGCTCGGTTGAAAAGATGGGTATTTGAAAAACAGAGAAAGCCGATCAGTTCACGCCCAGACCGGCCCGCATCATGATGCGGCGGACCGGGGCGACGGCGTAAAGCCCGCCGAGGGCTGCGGCGCGCAGGTCGCGCAGGGGACGGGCCGAGATCATGCTGGCGCGGTTCAGCGCGTCGATCCCGATCAGCCGGGCCAGCGCCTCGGGGCGGCGGCGGCGCTCATAGGCGTCGAGCGAGCGGGCGCTGCCGGGATCGTCCGAGGACAGCGCGACCAGGGCGGCGATATCGGCGAGGCTCATGTTCAGCCCCTGGGCGCCGATGGGCGGGACGACATGCGCGGCCTCGGCGATCAGCGCCGTGCGCGGGCCGGTGAATCGGTCGGCGATCTGGCTGATGATCGGCCATTCCGTCAGCCGCGTGGCCTGGGTCAGGTGGCCCAGAACCCCGGCCGAACGGCGGTTCAGCTCGGCCTCGAACGCCGCGCGGGGCAGGGCGCGCAGCCGGGCGGTTTCGGTGCCGCGCTCCATCCAGACCACGGCCGAGCTGGGCCTGCCGTCGCGGTCGGGCAGCGGCACCAGCGTGAAGGGGCCGCCCGAGCGGTGGATCTCGGTCGAGACATTCTCATGCGGGCGCTCGTGGGTGACGGCGAAGGCCAGCGCCTTCTGGCCATAGCGCAGCGTGCGCGTGCCGATGCCGAGCGCCTGGCGCACCGCCGAGTTGCGGCCGTCGGCGCCGATGACCAGCCGGGCGCGCAGCTGGCTGCCGTCGCTCAGCGTGGCCAGGGCCTCGGTATCGCGGGCCAGCAGGCCCGCCGTGCCGGTGCCGGACAGGACGCGGACATTCTGCAACCCGGCCAGCCGGGCCGAGATTTCCCGCTTCAAGAGCCAGTTCGGCAGGTTCCAGCCGAAGGGCTGGTCCGAGATCTCGGCCGCGTCGAAGTCGCGCGTCAGCCGGGCCTGCGCGCGCTTGCCGCCGGCGTCGATGATGCGCATGACCTGCAGGGGCGTGGCATGCGGGGCCAGCCGCTCCCACAGCCCCGCCGCGGACAGGACGGCGATCGAGGGATGCAGGAAGGCGGTGGTGCGCAGGTCGGCGCCCTCGGCCGATTCCTCGGTCACCGGCGGGGCGGGATCGACGCAGGTGACCGCATGGCCGGCGCTGCCGAAGGCCGCCGCCGCGATCAGCCCGGCGATGCCGCCGCCGGAGACCAGGATTTCGGTATCCTCGATGCGCATGGCCCTGCTTTCGGTATCAGAATCCGGCCGCGTAGGCCGCGAGCATGCCATAGACCAGCACGGTCGCGGCCAGGCCGATCATCGCCAGTGCCGGCAGGCCCCAAAGCGCGAATCCCACCACGCAAGCGAGCACCAGCACAAGGGCGAAGCTGAACAGAAATCGGGCGGTCCGCCGTTCGGCAAGTTCGTCGGCGTGGCTGTCGGTCATGGCGCGCTTCCTGGATTCATGTCGGAGGTTGCCACGATCATACCGCGACGCGGTCGCGCGACAAGTCCCGCAGGAAGCCGGTCAGATCCAGCGTGCGGTGCCGGACATGCGGCTCGTCCGGGCGATCCGCCGCCAGCGCATCCGGGCCGTGCCGACCAGAACCGACCAGAATCGTTTGCATTCCCAGCCGGTGGGGCACCAGAAGGTTGCGGGCGTCGTCCTCGAACATGGCGGCCTCGGCCGGGTCGAACCCCTCCGCCGCCAGGACTGCGGCATAAGCGCGCGCATCGGGCTTGGGGTGGAAATCCACGGTATCGACGCCGTGGATCGCGTCGAAGACGGTCAGCCCGCGGTGGTCCAGCACGCGGGCGGCATAGGCGGTGTCGCCGTTCGTATGCACGATCTTGCGGCCGGGCAGGGCGCGGATCAGCGCCGCCAGCTCGGGATCGGGGCTGAGCGCGCTGAAGTCGATGTCGTGGACGTCGCGCAGATAGGCCATGGGCTCGACGCCATGCTCGGCCATCAGCCCGGCCAGCGTGGTGCCGTGCTGGCGCCAGTAATGCTCGCGCAACCGGCTGGCCTCGGCCTCGGCCACGCCCAGCATGCGCATGACATAAGCGGTCATGCGCCGCTCGATCTGCGCGAACAGCCGCACTTCGGGCGCGTAAAGCGTATGGTCCAGATCGAAGATCCAGGTGGTGACATGCCGAAAAACCATGGCCCATGCCTAAACCCACGGCATGGCGCTTGCAATCGGCGCGCCAAGGGGGAATCGTGCGCGGATGAAAGACGCCTATTCCCTGATCCTTTCGGCCATCGACAACGGCAGCTATCGCCCGGGCGACCGGCTGGTCGAATCCGAACTGGCCGAGCGTTTCGGCGTCTCCCGCACCCCGGTGCGCGAGGCGCTGCAGCGGCTGGAGACCCAGTCGATGCTGAAGCGCGACGGCCGCAGCCTGATCGTCGCCACCTTGGACCACAACCAGCTGGCCGAGCTTTACACCGTGCGCGCCGAGCTCGAGGCGCTGGCCGCGCGGCTGGCAGCCCGCCACGCCACGCCCGAAGAAATCCGCGTGCTGGCCGGCATGGTCGAGGACGACCGCAAGATCCTCGGCGATCCGCAGCAGCTGGCGCGCACCAACCGCCGCTTTCACCACCAGCTGCACCTGGCCTCGCACAACCGCTATCTGGTGCAGCAACTGGACTTGGTGCATCGCAGCATGGCGCTGATGGCGCGCACCACGCTGGCCGCCAAGGGCCGCGACGCGATCTCGCTGGAGGAGCATCAGGCCATTGTCGATTCCATCGGGCGGCGCGACGAAAGTGCTGCGGAACAGGCGCTTAGGCACCATATCTCCATGGCTTTCGAGACCCGGCTCAAGGAGGAGGCGCATCTGAGCGGCGAGGACCAGATCTGATGCGCGAGATCCGCGGCCCCGCCGACCTGGACGAGGGCGCGGCGCATCTGATGCGGGTCTGCCCGGTCTGGGCGCGGGAATTGCCGGCGCTGCTGCCGCTGCCGCTGCGGCGCTGGCCCGAGGGCTTCGGTGCCCTGCGCGATGCGGTGCTGGGCCAGCAGATCTCGACCGCCGCCGCCGCGGCCATCGCGGCCCGGATGGCGGCCGCGGGTCTCGACAGCGAGGCGGCGATCGCGGGCGCCGATGACGAGGCGCTGCGTGCCGCCGGCCTGTCGCGGCCCAAGATCCGCACTCTGCGCGGCATCGCCACGGCCGGCGTGGATTGGCCCGGCCTGCGCGCCCTGCCGGACGACGAGGCCGTGGCCCGCCTGACCGCCCTGCCGGGCATCGGCCGCTGGACCGCCGAGATCTACCTGAAATTCGCCCTCGGCCGGCCGGACGTCTTCGCCGCCGGCGACCTTGCCCTGGCCGAGGCGGCGCGGCTGCTCTACGCCCTGCCGGAACGCCCCGGCCCGGCGGCGCTGCTCGTCTTGGCCGAGCCTTGGCGGCCGTGGCGCGCGGTTGCGGCCCGCGCGCTCTGGGCCTATTACCGGGTCGCGAAGGGGCGCGAGGGCGTCCGCTAAGGGGGAAACATGCCGCGCGAGTTGAAATCCGAACGCAAGGGGCCGCAAAAGGCCGATTCCGTGGTGGTGTTCCTGCACGGCTATGGCGCCGATGGCGCCGACCTGCTGGGCCTTGCCGATCCCTTGGCGCCGCATCTGCCCGGGACCGCCTTCTATGCCCCGAACGCGCCCGAGCGCTGCGTCAACAATCCCATGGGTTATCAGTGGTTTCCGATCCCCTGGATGGACGGCTCCAGCGAGGATCAGGCCCGCGCCTCGGCCGCGCAATCCTTCGATGACATCAACGCCTTTCTCGACAAGGTGCTGGCAGATGAGGGCGTGAGCCCCGACCGGCTGGCGCTGGTCGGCTTTTCGCAGGGCACGATGATGGCGCTGGCCGTGGCGCCGCAGCGCGAGCCGGAGCTTGCCGGCGTCGTCGGCTTCTCGGGCCGGCTGATGGAGCCCGAGAAGGCGGGCGAGGCCAGGACCAAGCCGCCGATCCTGCTGTTGCACGGCGACCAGGATCCGGTGGTCCCCTTCGAGAGCATGGGGATTGCCGGCGAGGCGCTGCAGGCCGCGGGTTTCACCGTCTATGGCCATGTCATGAAGGGCACGCCGCATGGCATCTCGCCCGACGGGTTGTCGGTGGCGCTGGCCTTCCTGAAAGAGCGGCTTGCCAAGTCGTGAAGGTTTGAGCGATTTCGCACTTGCGAAACCGGGCGCAGACCCTACCTTCGAATCGAGGAAGACGAGGAGAAGCCGATGACCCTGTTCTGGATGACCGCTATTGCCCTGATCCCGGCTGGCCTGGCGGCCTCGCATCTCCTGGCACCGCAACCGCAGCGCGTGGCCGTGCGCGCCCGGCGCTGAGAGCGTCGCCCTAGTCCCAGATCGCCGGATCGGCGATCTCGATGGAATTCCCGGCCGGGTCGCGGAAATACAGCGACCGGCCACCCTGGGGCCAGATGAAATCGGCCTCGATCCCGATCCCCGCCGCTTCCAGATGCGCGCGCCAGGCGTCCAGGTCGCCGGGGCATGCCGCCATGCAGAAATGCCCCGCGCCGTCGCTGCCATGCGGCGGCACCGGCAGGCGGGCGCCGGCTTTCGGCGGCTGCCGGGTGGCCTCGGCCCGGAACACCAGCAGCACCTGCGCGCCGCAGCGAAAGAACACATGCCGGCCCGGCACGCGGGCGATTTCCGGGAGACCGATCACCCCGGTCCAGAAGCGGGCGGCCGCGTCCAGATCCTCGGCGTAAAGCGCGGATTCCAGCGTGCCGAGCAGGGAAGGCGGTTGCATCATGCCCGCCATCTTGCCAGTAATTTCCCATGGCGGCCAGAGCGGCGCGGAAAAGAGGGGACGGCATGGCGTGGATCTATCTGATCGTTGCGGGGCTGCTGGAGGTGGTCTGGGCCTATGCCATGAAGCAGTCCGAGGGCTTCAGCCGGCCGATCTATACCGCCGTGACCCTGGGCACCATGCTGGTAAGCTTCTGGTTCCTGTCGCTGTCGATGAAGGTGCTGCCGCTGGGCACGGCCTATGTGATCTGGACCGGCATCGGCGCGGTCGGCTCGTTCGTGGCCGGCATCGTCCTGCTGGGCGAATCCAGCGACCCGCTGCGGCTGGTCGCGGCGGTGCTGATCCTGTCGGGGCTGGTGCTGTTGAAGATCGCCTCGCCGCACTAGCCCCTGTCATATCCGCGTCACGGCCCGCGTTTAATTGATGCCCGGGCATATATTCGGGGACTTGTCAGCCCATCGCCGCGATATATAGTCGGGGCCAAAGAAGACGACGAGTTCCGGGCAAGGCGAAACGAGGTGCCGATGCTGGATGACCACGGCGATTTTCGAACGCAGTTCGTGCGGGAACCCTCAAGCCTGCGCCAACATCCCGCATTGGTGCTGAACGCCGATTTCCGACCGCTGAGCTATTACCCCCTGTCGCTCTGGCCCTGGCAGGAGGCGATCAAGGCGGTGTTTCTCGACAGGGTGCAGATCATCGCCGAATATGACGAGGTGGTGCGAAGCCAGAGGCAAAGCATACGCATCCCCTCGGTCGTGGTGCTGAAGGATTTCGTCAAACCCCAGAAGCGCGTGGCATTCACGCGCTTCAATCTTTTTCTGCGGGACGAATTCTGCTGCCAGTATTGCGGCGCCAAGGGCGATCTGACCTTCGACCACGTCATCCCGCGCTCGCGCGGGGGGGTGACCAGCTGGGAAAACGTCGTGGCGGCCTGTTCGCCCTGCAACCTGAAAAAGGCCAACAAGTCGCTGCGCCATTCGGGGCTGAAGCTGCGCCAGCCGCCGCGCCGGCCCAGCCCCGAGGAAATGCATGCCGTCGGCCGGCGCTTTCCGCCGAACCACCTGCATGAAAGCTGGATGGACTATCTTTACTGGGACACGGAACTGCTGGCCGAGTGACGCGCGGACGGCCATTCCGCGCCGGGGTTTTTTCGGCTAAGGGGCGGGCGGCGCGCCATCCGGGCCGCGTCTGACCTTCAAGGGCCGCATTCCATGACCATTTCCTTTCTCGTGACCCATTCCGGCGGCTTTCACGCCGATGAGCTGCTGTCGACGGTGATCCTGGCGCGGCTGTTCCCGGACGCCCGGCTGGTGCGCAGCCGCGACGCGGCCTGGATCACGCCCGCCCCCGACCGGCTCATCTATGACGTCGGCCGGGCCTATGACGCGCAGGCCGGGGTTTTCGACCATCACCAGCGCCCGGCGCCGCTGCGCGAGGATGGCCGGCCGCTCAGCTCCTTCGGGCTGGTCTGGCGGCATTTCGGCCGCGGCTACCTGCGTGCCCTGGCGGTGCCCGAGCCGGATGTCGAGGCGATCCATGCCGATCTCGACGCGGGCTTCGTGCTGCCGATCGACCTGATGGACAATGGCGCGCTGGACCCCTCGACCGCCGGGCCGCTGCTGGCCGACCTGACCCTGCCGATGCTCTTGGAAAGCCTGAAGCCGGTCTTTGACGATCCCGACCCACAGGCCGAGACCCAGGCCTTTGCCGACGCGCAAGCCATCGCGCAGGCCTTCATCGAGGCCAGCATCCGCCGCAAGGCCGCCAAGGCCCGGGCCGAGGCCGTCGTGCTGCGCGCCATCGCCGCCGCCGGCACCGCGCGGGTGCTGGAACTGCCGCAGGGCATGCCGTTTCGCGCCGCCATCGAGAAGGCGGGCGCCGATCACCTGCTGTTCGTCATCCACCCGCGCGAGCGCGACTGGGCGCTGACCGGGATCCGCAAGGCCGAGGACGGCTTCGCGCAGCGTGCCGACCTGCCCGAGGCCTGGGCCGGGCTGACCGATGCGGCGCTGGAAGCCGCCTCGGGCGTGCCGGGCGCGCGCTTCTGCCACAACGGCCGCTTCATCGCCGTGGCCGAGACGCGCGAGGCCATTCTCGAGATGGCCCGCATCGCCGTGCGCGAGGCCGAGGCGCCCTAGGCGGCGGCGTGGGGCAGCACCCAGATGCCGCTGTCCGGCACGGCGTTCACCCGCAGCCGGCAGCCATAGGCCCGCGACAGCAGCTCGTCGGTCAGCACCTCGGCCGCGGGACCCTGATGCAGCACGCGCCCGCCGCTCATCAGCAGCAGGTTTTGCGCGAAAAGCGCGGTCAGGTTCAGGTCGTGCAGCACCGCGACCACGCCGCCGCCGCGCCTGGCGTAATCGGCGGCAAGCCGCATCACCACCAGCTGATGCGCGATGTCGAGGCTGCTGACCGGCTCGTCCAGCAGCAGCCAGCGCGGCCCGGCCTCATCGACCGGCTGCCAGACCTGCGCCAGCACCCGGGCCAACTGCACCCGCTGTTGCTCGCCACCCGACAGTTCCTGATAGAGCCGGCCCGAGAAACCGGGCAGGTCCACCGCAGCCAGCGCGGCCGGGACCAGCGCCTCGGCCCGCTCGCCGCGCGCTTCCAACCCGATGCGGACCACCTCGGCCACGGTAAAGGGAAAGGACAGCGCCGCCGCCTGCGGCAGCACCGCCCGGCGCCGAGCCTGTTCCTCGGGCGGCATGGCGGCAAGGTCGCGATCACCCAGGCTGATCCGGCCCTTGCAGGCCAGCTCGCCGGTCAGGCAGCGCATCAGCGTGGTCTTGCCCGAGCCATTCGGGCCGACGATGGCCGTGACCTCGCCGGCGCGGGCGGTCAGGTCGACGCCGTGCAGCACCGGCTTTCGGCCCAGGCTGACGCTGATGTCGCGGGCAATCAGGCTCACAGGTCCAGCACTCCGCGATTGCGCAACAGGATCCACAGGAAGAACGGCCCGCCCATGATGGCGGTGACGATGCCGATGGGCAGCTCGGCCGGCGCGACCACTGTGCGGCTGACCATGTCGGCGCCCAGCAGCATGATCGCCCCCAGGAGCGCCGAGTTGACCAGCAGCCAGCGGTGGTCCGGCCCGCTGATCAGCCGCAACAGATGCGGCACCACGATGCCGACGAAGCCGATCCCGCCCGAGACCGCGACCGCGGCGCCGGTGGCGCCGGCGACGGTCAGGATGGCGAGGTTCTTGACCCGCTGCACGCGGATGCCGACATGGCCGGCGGCGGCCTCGCCCAGGGCCAGCGCGTTCAGGCCGCGCGCCAGCGTGGGCGCAAAGACCAGCGCCAGCATCATGATCGGCGCCCCGGCGATCAGCTTGGGCCAGTTCGCCCCGGCCAGCGAGCCCAGGCCCCAGAAGGTCAGGTCGCGCAGCTCGGCATCGGTGGCGCGGAACACCAGAAGCCCCGAAAACGCCCCCATGATCGCCCCGAGCGCGATCCCGGCCAGCAGCATGGTCGCGACCGAGGTGCGGCCGCGCCGCGTGGCGATGCGGTACAGCAGCAGCGTCGTGACCCAGCCGCCGAAAAAGGCCGCGACCGGCACCAGATACCAGCCGAACAGCGCCGCGATCCCGGCGGGCAGTGCCGCGCCCAGCACGATGGCGCAGATCGCCGCCAGCGAGGCGCCGGCGCTGACGCCGACGATGCCCGGATCGGCCAGCGGGTTGCGGAACAGCCCCTGCATCACCGCGCCCGAGACCGCGAGCGAGGCGCCGACGACCATGCCCATCAGCACCCGCGGCAGGCGGATGTCCATCAGCACCACCCGGTCCTGCACCGCCAGCTCGCGCCCGGCCAGCCAGTCCGACACCGCCCGCGTAAGCGAGGTGCCCGAAGCGCCCCAGCCCAGCGAGACCAGCGCCACCGCCACCAGCAGCACCGCCAGCGCCAGGCACAGCCGGCGGGCGCGCGGGCCGCGGTCGCCCTCGATGCGCGCGCCTTCGGGGTGCAAGGCCACCATCACGACCCGGTATAGATCAGGTCGTGCAGCTCGACCGCGGCCTCGCCGGTGCGCGGGCCAAAGCCGAGCAGTTTCAGCCCGTCCATCATCACCAGCGCGCCGTCGCGGCCGGCCGGGGTCTGGGCCAGCGCCGGCATGGCCAGCGCCGCCTCCCTGGCCGCCGCGTGGCTGTTGCCGCCATTGGCCTCTGCATCGGCCTTGTCGTCGCCGCGCCGCATCATCAGGATCACGTCCGGCGCCGCCTGGATCACCGCCTCGTCGGTCAGAGGCTTGTAGCCCTGGATCTGCGCCATGGCGTTTTCCGCGCCGGCCAGCCGGATGATGCCGTCGGCGGCGGTGCCGGTGCCGCCCGCCATCACGCGGCCGCCTTGCAGGGACAGCACGAACAGCACCTTCTTCGGCGTGCCGACGGTGGCCGATCGTTCTGCCGCCGCCTTCAGGTCGGCCGCCAGCTTCTCATGCAGCGCGCGGCCCTTTTCGGCGACGCCCAGGGCGCCGGCGACCGCGTCGACCTTTTTCAGCACCCCCTCGGCGTCATAGCTCTCGTCCACCGTGACATAGGGCACGCCCGCGGCCTTCAGCACCGAAACCGCCTCGGGCGGGCCGGCGCCATCCTCGGCGATGATCAGGTCGGGCGAGACCGACAGCACCCCCTCCGGCGCCAGCGCCCGCACATAGCCGACATCGGGCAGGGCATTCGCCTCGGGCGGCCAGTTCGAGGTGGTGTCGCGCCCGACCAGCCGGTCCTGTTCACCCAAGGCATAGACGATCTCGGTGACCGAACCGCCCAGCGGCAGCACGCGCCTGGCCTCGGGCCAGGATTGCGCATGGGCGGTCCCGGCTAGCAGCAGCGCGAGCAGCGCCAGCCGCCTCATGCCGCGGCCTCGGCCAGCGCCGGCAGGCCCCCGACCAGCGCCGCCCATTGCGCTGCGTCGCCGCCCTTTTCGGGCCGCAGCCCGAAGCATTGGAAGATCAGCGCCCCCTCGGCGTCGAAGGCCTCGACCGAGAGCGCCGGGCCGCGCTTGGTCGGCTTTTCCACCGCCCAGACCTCGGCCACATGGTCGCCGCGCAGGTGCAGGTTGAAGCGCGGGTCCATCACGTTCAGCCAGGGCCCCATCGGCCGCAGCGTCTCGAACCGACCCGAATGGATCTCGATGCAGCCCTGGTTGCCGACGAACATCATCACGCCGCAGCCCTCGGCCTGCACGCGCTCGATCAGCGCCGGCACCGCCTCGACCGAAAGCGGCCGCACGAAGGGCGCGCCGATGCTACGATAGGCACCCAGCCGGTTCATCTTCAGCCGGCGGATCAGAATGTTGAACTGATGCGTGTCGGTCATCTCGGACCACTCGCGGCGCAGCGCCTCGACCCGCTCGGGCGCGGCCTTGGCCGGCTCGACCGGCGCGCGCGCGGCCAGTTCGATGCTGTCGGACTGCTCCGGCAGCGCCAGCGCCCGCTTCAGCGCGGCCCAGGCGCCCAGGTCCGAGCCCTCGCGCAGGTGGATCTTGTGGATCGCGTCGCCGGCCGCGTCGAAGACCTGGATCGAGCGGCGGATGCCGGCATCGCCCGCCTTCTCGACGGCAAAGCCATGCAGCCAATGGCGCGGGAACATGCGCAGGTCGATCTCGTGGTCCACCGTCATCGCGGCATGTTCGCCGTCGTGGAAGTCGTTGTAGGTGCCGAGCTTCTCGATCACGCAGGACCGGTTGCGGGTCAGGGCCATGACCTCGCCCAGGGCCTGCACCATCGGGATCAGCCGGCCGGGCGTGGCGTCGATGCGGGTGGTGCCGCGCCCGGTCTCGGCCGCGACCAGCGCCGCTTCGGGCACGCCCAGGCGCTCGGCCAGGTCGAAGGGGCGGCCCGCGTCCTCGGCCGCCAGGCGGCGCAGGTCTTCGGGGGAATATGGGCTCATGCTCGGGCCTTTCACTGGATTGCTCCCGGGCCGGCGCCCGGGATGATCGGCAGGGAATCATTGACAGATTTACTAGGATTAATTTACCCAGCGCAAGATGCCAGCCCCGTGGCCAGCCGTAACTTTCCTGACAAGACCACGGGGACATGATGCCACGCCACCTGTTTCTGGGCGCGCTGCTTGCCGGCTCGACCTGCCTGACCACCCTGACGCTCGCCGGCCCGACCTGGGCGCAGGACGCCGCGCCGCAAACCTTCGTGCTGGACCAGCTGGTGCTGCGCGCCGGCAGGCCCAAGGTCGCCTCCGAGGTGCCGCAATCCGTCTCGGTCGTGGACGGCCAGCAGCTCGACGACATCGAGGCGACCCATATCGGCGAGGTGCTCTCGACCGTGCCGGGCGTCGCCGGCGTCGGCTCGGGCAGCTTCTTCGGCCAGGGCTTCAACATCCGCGGCTTCGGCTCCTCCAGCGCCGCCGCCTCCGAGGCCGGCATCGTCCAGCTGATCGACGGCGAAAAGAAATACTACGAATCCTATCGCCAAGGCGCGCTGTTCGTCGAACCGGATTTCCTGCGCCAGGTCGAGGTGCTGCGCGGTCCCGGCTCCTCCACGCTCTACGGCTCGGGCGCGCTCGGCGGCGTGATCGCCATGGAGACGATCGAGGCCAGCGACCTGATCGCCCCCGGCAAGAATTTTGGCGGCAAGGCCAAGCTCGGCTATGCCTCGAACCCGGACACCGTGCTGGGCAGCATAGCGCTCGGCTGGCGCCCGGCCGAGGATTTCGAGGCCCTGGCCGCCTTCGCCTGGCGCAAGCTGGGCGACACCAAGGACGCCGACGGCAACACCACGGTGCGCGCGAATTCCAGGACGCCCAACCTGCTGCTGAAGGCGAAAAAGACCTTCGGCGACCAATATGTCGCCTTCTCTTACCAGCATCTCGAGGCCAAGGGCGAGGATCAGGATTTCGACCAGATCAACGGGTCGCAAAAGGATATGTTCTATCCGGGCTTTTCCTGGGGCGTGGGCGACATCACCACCCGCGACCAGACCGCGCGGCTGATCTGGGGCTGGAACCCGCAGGACAACCGCTATGTCGATCTGACCGCGACGCTGTCCTATACCAGCACCATGAAGGACGTGCAGCAGGGCGACGACCCGGACGAGCCGATCATGGACAGCTTCCTCGGTCGGCGCGATTACCGGCTATGGAAGTTCAGGCTGCAGAACGTCGCCGACCTCTCGGGGGCAGGCTTTGACCATCACCTGACCACCGGGGCCGAGATTTCGCGGCAGGACCGTTCCTCGCGCGTGGCCGCGGCCTCGCACCCCGAGGGGATTACCCGGTTCTGGTCCGCCTTCGCGCTGTCCGAGGTGACTTGGGGCGATCTGACGGTGAACACCGGCCTGCGCTATGACAGGCAGCGCATCGAGCCGAAAAGTTCCGTCACCGCCACGGACGACCGCTACAGTTCCGATTCCTTCGAACCGCAGATCGCGGCGATCTATCGGCTGGACGACAACTGGTCGGTCTTCGGCTCGGTCGCGCTGGTGAACCGCATGCCGACGGCGGACGAGTTGTTCGACACCTATATGGGCGGCGCGCCTTCGCCCGACCTCAAGGACGAGAAGGGCAAGAACATCGAGGCCGGCATCTCCTATAGTGGTTCGGGCATTTTCGCTGCCGGCGACGAGGCGGTGCTGAAGCTCACGCTGTTCCGCAACCATATCGACGACATGATCATGCGCACCAACGCGCCGGCGCCGACGCCGGCCTATGTCAACATCGACCGCGCCTATCTGCGGGGCGGCGAGATCGAGGCCAGTTATTCCATCGCGGCCTGGGAACTGGGCGCCGCGGTTTCGGTGGTGAATGGCGAGGACCAGGACGGCGCCGATCTCGACACGCTGCCGAACAACCGCGTGACGCTTTCGGCGATCTGGCAGGCCAGCGACGCCTGGCGCATCGGCCTGCGCAGCACGCTCGCCGCGGGCCGCGACAAGCCGGACGGGGATCGCCGCGCGGGCTATGGCGTGCACGACATCTTCGCGACCTGGAAACCGCAGGGCGGCCAGCTCGAAGGCATCGAGGTCCACATGGGCGTCGACAACGTCACCGACCGGGACTATACGCCCGCGACCTGGCTCACCGGCCCGGCGCCCGGCCGCAACTTCAAGCTCTCGGTCTCGCGCAGCTTCTAGGGGTCCGCCAGCCCCGAACGACCGACTGCCAGCCCCACCCGGCTGGCCGTTCCCTTTTCTCTGCGCGAAACCCCGCCGCTTCTTTGCTCCCCAAATACCCAATTCAGCCAGGCCGCCACCCGCGATGCGCCTGCCGCTTCACCGTTTCCCACTCGAAACCGCAAGGCTGCCGTCAGCGCGCCAGCCCGGCATAGACCCCGCCCCGGGCAATCAGCCCCTCATGCGGCCCGGTCTCGACGATGCGGCCGCCCGCCATCACGACGATGCGGTCGGCGTGGCGGATGGTGCCCAGCCGGTGCGCGATGACGAGCGTGGTGCGCCCGACGGCCAGCGCATCCAGCGCCGCCTGGATCTCGCGCTCGGTCTGGCTGTCCAGCGCCGAGGTCGCCTCGTCCAGGATCAGGATCGGCGGGTTCTTCAGAAACGCCCGCGCGATCGCCACCCGCTGCTTCTGCCCGCCCGACAGCATCACGCCGCGCTCGCCCACGACGGTGTCCAGTCCCTCGGGCAGGGTCTCGATCATCGGGCCCAGCTGGGCCTGGCGCGCCGCCGCCAGGATCTCGGCATCCGTGGCGCCCAGCCGGCCATAGGCGATGTTCTCGCGCAACGTGCCGCCGAACAGGAACACGTCCTGGCTGACCAGCCCGATCTGGCGGCGCAGGCTGTGCAGCTGCATCCGGTCCAGCGCGATCCCGTCCACGGTGATCCGCCCGGCGGTCGGCTCATAGAAGCGCGGAAGCAGCGCCAGCAGCGTGGTCTTTCCTGCGCCCGAGGGGCCGACGAAGGCCACCGTCTCGCCGGCGCGGATGTCGAGGTCGATCCCCTGCAGGATCGGCCGGGTCGCGTCATAGGCGAAGCTCACGCCCTCGAAACGGATGTCGCCCTTCAGCGCCGGCGCCGGGATGGCGCCCGGCGCATCGGCGATCTCGGGCTCGGTCGCCAGCAACTCCTGATAGCGGCGGAAGCCGGCGATGCCGCGCGGATAGGTCTCGATCACCGCGGCGATCTTTTCCAGCGGGCGATAGAAGACGCCGACCAGCACCAGGAAGCCGACGAAGCCGCCGGTCGTCAGCGAGCCCCGCAGCACGAACCAGGCGCCGACCACCATGACTACGACCTGCACCAGCCGCAGCCCCATGTATTGCAGGGCCGAGACCGTGGCCATGACCTTATAGGCCTCCAGCTTCGTCGCGCGGTAATTCCGGTTGTCGCTGGCGAACAATTCGCTCTCGTGGCGTTCGTTGCCAAAGGCCTGGACGACGCGGACGCCGCCCAGGGCCTCTTCCAGCCGGACGTTGAAATCGCCGACGCGGGAATAGATCGCGCGCCAGGTCTGGGTCATCTTGCCGCCATAGATCACGATCAGCGCCAGCATCGCCGGCACCACCAGCGCCACGATGAAGGCCAGCTGCGGATGGATCCAGAACATCAGCACGAAGGCGCCGACGAAGGTCATGATCGCGATGATCGCATCCTCGGGGCCGTGATGGGCGACCTCGCCGATCTCTTCCAGGTCGCGGGTGACGCGGGCGACCAGCTTGCCGGTGCGGGCGCGGTCGTACCAGCGCCACGACAGCCGCGTCAGATGGTCGAAGGCGCGGGCGCGCATCTCGGTCTCGATATTGATGCCCAGCTTGTGGCCCCAATAGACCACCACCGCCATCAGCCCCGAATTCACCAGATAGAGCAGCAGCAGGCCCACGGCGGCGGCCATGGTCAGCGTCCAGTTGCCCTGCGGCAGCAGGTGGTCGATGAAGCCGGTGATCGCCAGCGGAAAGGCCAGCTCCAGCAGGCCCGAAACGACGGCGCAGCCGAAATCCAGCCAGAAAAGCCCCATCCAGGGCCGGTAATAGGCGAAGAACGCGCGCAGCATGGCCATCCCTTCCACTTCCCTCTTCAGGCGGGAACGGCGACGGCCTCGCCATTCTCGCGCCGCAGCACCTGCATCGGCAGGCCATAGATCTCGGCCAGCACCTCGGGGCGCATCAGCGCGGCGGTCGTGCCCTGCATGACCAGCCGCCCGCCCCTCAGCGCCACCACATGATCGCAGAACCGCGCGGTCATGTTGACCTCGTGCAGCACGATCACCGCGCTGCGGCCCTGTGCGTGGCACATTCTGCGCACGAGGGAAAGCACCTCGACCTGATGCGCGATGTCGAGGGCCGAGATCGGCTCGTCCAGCAGCAGCGTCTGCGCCTGCTGCGCCACCATCATCGCCAGCCACACCCGCTGCCTTTCGCCCCCGGACAGGGTATCGACCAGCCGGTCGGCGAAAGCGGCGACGCCGCATTCGGCCATCGCGGCCTCGACCGCGGCGTGATCCTCGGGGCCGAAACGCCCCAGCGCGCCATGCCAGGGATAGCGCCCCAGCGCCACCAGTTCGCGCACCAGCATGCCTTCGGCCGGAGGCGTGGTCTGGGGCAGAAAGGCCAGCGCCCGGGCATAGTCGCGGGCCTGCCAGTCGGCCAGCGCGCGGCCGTTGAAGGCGACGCGGCCCGCCGTCGCCGCCACCTGCCGCGCCAGCACCTTCAAAAGCGTCGACTTGCCCGAGCCGTTGTGCCCGATCAGCGCCACCATCTGCCCGGCCGGCAGCGCCAGCGTCAGCCCGTCCAGCAGCCGCCGGCCCGGAACGTCCAGCGACAACCCCTCGATCGAAAACAGCGCAGCCGTCATCGTCTTGTCCTCATCATCAGCCAGATCAGCCAGGGCGCTCCCAGAAGCGAGGCGAACAGTCCCAGCGGCAGTTCATAGGGGAAACCCGCCATGCGCGCGCCGAAATCGGCGGCGATCATCAGCAGCGCTCCGATCAGCGCCGCGCCCAGCACATGGTCCCAAGCCCGCGCCAGCCCCAGCCGCCGCGCCAGATGCGGCGCCATCAGCCCGGTGAAGCTGAGCGGGCCGACCAGCACGCTGGCCGCGCCCGTGGCCAGCCCCGCGACCAGGATCAGCGCCAGCCGCGCCCGCACCAAGGGCAGGCCGAGCCCGGCCGCGACCTCGGGGCCGAGCGGCAGGGTGGCAAGCCAGCGCCGGCCAAGCCAGGCCGCCGCCGCGACGGCCCCGGCGATGGCGCTCAGCACCGCCGCCTGCGCCGGGCCGACCGTGCTGGACGAGCCGCTGAGCCAGGCCAGCACCTGCCAGCTTTGCGGGCTGCCGGTCGCCATGATCGCCGAAAGCACCGCCGCCGCCATGGCCGACACCGCGATGCCGGCCAGCAGCACGCGCTCGGCCGGCATGTCGCGGCGGCGGGCATAGGTCGCGACCAGCGCCAGCGCCAGCGCCGCGCCGGCCATGGTGCCCAGCGTCAGCGGCCCCTGTCCCGGTGCCGTCACCGCGAAAAGCGTCGCCGCATAGCCGATGGCCGCGCCGCCCGAGACGCCCAGCACCTCGGGCGAGGCCAGCGGATTGGCGGTCAGCCGCTGCAGGATCGCCCCCGCCATGGCCAGCGCCGCCCCGGCCGCGCCGGCGGCGACCAGCCGCGGCAGGCGCAACGGCAGGAAGGCGCGAAAACTGTCCCAGTCGAGCACCGCCCAGCCGCCCGGCACCCGGCCGATCCAGACCAGCAGCAGCGCCATGGCCGCGACCACCAGCGCCAGCGCGACCAGCACCCTGCCGGGGCGGGCAAGGCGCGGCGCCGGACCCTCGGCCGCCTCGGTCCCGGGCGGGGTCGAGCCGCGCAGCCGCGGCAGAAGCCAGATCAGCAGCGGCCCGCCGATCAGCCCGGTCACGGCGCCGGTCGGGAACATCTCGCCGCCGGCGCCGGCCAGCGCCAGCACCACGCCGTCGCAGACCGACAGGATCAGCGCCCCGATCAGCGGCGCCAGCGCCAGCACCTGCGCCATGTTGCGTGCGCCCAGCGTCCGGGCCAGCGCCGGACCGGCGAGGCCCACGAAGCCGATCAGCCCCAGTTCGGCCGAGACTGCGCCCGCCAGCGCCACCGCCAGCGCCACCGCCGCCCCGCGCACCAGCGCGATGTTCAGCCCCAGGCCGCGCGCGCCCTCGGCGCCCAGCGACAGGACCCGCAGCGGGCGTGCCAGCGCCGCCGCCCCGAGCGCACCCAGGACCAGCACCAGCGCCAGCGCCCGGGTGCCGGCCCAGTCCTGCTGCACCAGCGCGCCGCCGTTCCAGATCACCAGCGACAGCAGGTATTCGCCGCGCGCCAGCGTGATCGCCGTGGCGACGGCCGAGGCGGTCATGCCGACCAGCATCCCGGCGATGACCATGGTCACCGGCGCGAAGGCGCGCCGCGCGCCGATGGCCATGACCAGCGCGGCGGCTGCGCCCGCGCCCGCCATGGCGACCGGCCAGCGACCCTGGTCCAGCATCGCGGGGGCGAAGATCGTCGCCAGGACCAGCGCAAGCTGCGCCCCGGCCGAGATGCCCAGCGTCGTCGGGTCGGCCACCGGATTGCGCAGCACCGCCTGCAGGATCGCGCCCGACAGCCCCAGCGCCGCGCCCGCGACCAGCGCGATCACACCGCGCGGCATCAGGCCGAAGCCCAGCAGGATCTGGTGCAGATCCATCGCCTGCGGGTCGAGCGGCCAGCCCGGCCAGTCGGCCCAAGGCAGCAGTTGCCGCGCGGCGGCCAGCCACAGCGCCAGTGCCAGCGCGGCGGCAAGGGGCAGGATGATCCGGGCGGTGCGGCTCATGTCGCGGCGGGTCCGGTCTCGAACGCCTGCGCCAGCAGTTCGGCGAAATGCAGCGCCGAGGGCGTGCCGCCGAAGGCATTGACCGCGGGGATCCGGTAGAGCCGGCCCTGCGCCACCGGCGGCAGCGCCTGCCACAGGATGCTGCGCTTGAGCCCGGCGCGGGCCTCGACCGGGACCGCGCCGACGATGACCAGCCGCGCCTCGGGCATGGCGGCCAGCCGCTCCAGCGGCAGGGGGGCGCGGAAGCTGAAGGCGGTGCGCTCGGTCCAGGCGTTCCGCAGCCCCAGACGTTCCAGCACATTGCCGAACATGCTGTCATGGCCGAAGGCGCGCAGGTGGCGGGCGTCGCCGATGTTGATCAGCGCCACCGGCCGGTCGCGGAAGCCGGCCAGCCGGGCGGCCAAGCTGTCCAGCCGCGCCTCGGCCTCGGCCTGCGCGGTGCGGCCCGCCGGCGCGTCGCCGATGCGCGCGGCCAGGTCCGCGAGCGCCGCCAGCGCCTTGGGCAACGGCGGCTCGCCCGGGATGTAGAAGGGCAGCGACAGCACCGGCGCGATGCGGCTGAGCTGCGCCTCATGCGCCGGGTAGAAGGTCGAGCTGAGGATCAGGTCCGGCCGCATCAGCTGCAAGAGTTCGTAATTCGGCGCCCCGCGCAGGCCCAGGTCGGTGACCGAGGCGGGGATCCGCGGCTCGGCGGTGTCCTGACGATAGCGCACCAGCTCGCAGGCCGCGACGGGCATGTGTCCCAGCGCGATGGCGGTCTCCATCATCGCCCAGTCGATGGCGGCGAGGCGCAAGAGCTGCCGCGCAAACGCAGGCCCCGCCGCCGCGAGCGCGGCGACGGAGCAAAGAAAGGCGCGCCGGCCGAGGCCCGGGTCGCGCGCCGCTACCACTTGTAGGTGAGCCGCGCCTGGATCGTCCGGCCCTCGCCATAAGAGCAATAGGAGAAGCCGCAGGCACCGACATAGACCTCGTCGGTCAGGTTGGTGATGTTGAGCGAGCCCTCGACGTTGCGATAGGTATAGCTGCCGCCCAGGTCGACCAGGGTCACGCTGTCCAGCTTGGCGCTGTTCGTCGCGTCGATGAAGCGCGAGCCGATGTAGCGCACGCCGCCGCCCAGGCGCAACCCGATGCCGAAGTCGCGGTCGAGCCACAGGCTGGCCAGGTGGCGCGGCGCATCGGCCAATTCCTTGCCGTTCAGCGGGTCGGTGGCGGGGGCCTTCTGCTCGGTCTTGTTGAAGGCATAGGCGCCGCGCAGCTTCCAGCCCTCGGCCAGTTCGGCCGTGGCCTCGAGCTCGATCCCGCGCGAGCGGACCTCGCCGATCTGGCGGATGCCGCTCCCTTCACCTTCGGGCAGCTCGACCGTGCGGTTCACGTTGGTCTGGCGCAGGTCATAGACCGCCAGGCTGATCAGCCCGTCGAAATTCGTGGGCTGATACTTGACGCCGGCTTCCCATTGCTTGCCCTCGGTCGGGCGCAGCACGTTGTCGTCGATATCCAGCCCGGCCTGCGGGTCGAACGAGGTCGAATAGCTGACATAGGGCATCACTCCGTTCGTCATCAGATAGCCGAGGCCCACGCGGCCGGTGACCTTGTTTTCCTTGTATTCCGAGACCGAGCCGTAACGCTCGCCCGTCTGCTTGACCCAGTCGTAGCGCAGGCCCAGCGAGCCGCGCCAGTTGCCGTATTCGATCTCGTCCTGCGCATAGACGCCGGCCTGGCGCAGCAGCGACGGCCCTGCATTCGGCGGGGCATAGGGCGTGCGCGCATCGACATAATAGTCGGGATCCGCCCAGTCGATATCGGCGGCGGTGAAGAACTGGCTGCTTTCATGGGCGTCGTATTTGCGCATGTCGGCGCCGAAGAGCAGCCTGTGCGTCATCTGCCCGGTCGTGACCTCGCCGGCAAGGCGAGTATCGAGGGCGATGGTGTCACTGTCCTCCAGTTGCTCGCTCGACCCCCGGCCGAAGGTCGTCGGGCCGGTCACCCCCGTCGCATAGGTGGTGCGATAGTTCCAGTCGAGGCTTTCGTAGCGGAAGCCCTGGCTCAGCGTCCAGCCGCTGTCGAATTCGTGGCTGAACTCGACGCCGAAGCTATAGGACTTGCGGTCGCTGTCGTCCCAGTCCTTCTGCCCGGTGTAGATCTCGCGCAGGTCTTCGTCATGGCCGGTTCCGGTCAGCGCGAAAGGCACGCCCGTCGGCGGCATCGGCGCGTCGTTGGTATAAGTGGCCAGGAAATCGATGGTCGTCGCATCGGTGGGCGTCCAGCGCAGGGCGCCGGCCAGATAGCCGCCCTTGTTGGTCAGATCTTCGATCTGCGTGCTGTCGTCGCGGCCGATGCCGGTGATGCGCCAGGCCAGCGTGTCGCTTGCCGCGCGGTTCACATCGAAGAACAGCTGCGTGCTGTGGTTGCTGTCATAGCCGATGCCCGCCTCGGCCATGTCATAGGCCTGGGCGCGTTTCTGCACCATGTTGATGACGCCCAGCGGCGAGCCCGCGCCATAGAGTGACGAGGACGGGCCGCGCAGCACCTCGATCTGCTGCATGCCATAGAGTTCCTGCTTGATGGCGCCGAAATAGCGCCCCTGGCGCAGGCCGTTCACATATTGCGCGTGTTCCGCCTTGAAGCCCCGGACATAGGGCGTGTCGAAGCGCGGATCCTTGCCGAAGGGCTCGGCGTGGACCCCGGCGGTATAGCCGAGCGCCTGACCCAGGTTCTGCGCGCCCTGGTCCTCGATCTGCTGGGTGGTGACGACCGAGACGGATTGCTGCATCTCGGCCACCGGCGTGTCGGACTTGGTCGCGGCCTGGCTGTAGGGGCTGACATAGCCTTCGGCCTGGACCGAGGTGTCGGTGGTCGCGGTCAGCGTGATGGTATCGAGCGTCACGGCCGCGGGGGCGGCGGGCTCTTGCGCCAGCGCGGGCAGCGACAGGCACAGGGCGCTGGCTCCGGCAAGCAGCGCCGCGCGGTTCGGACGGGTCATGGACGATCCTCTCGGTTGATGGCGCGTCGGGCGCGGATGATTCCTGACAGATTTGCTATAGTTCCGGCCGCGCCGCAAACCGAAAGCCGGTTGCGGTAACGGGATCCGGCCTTTCCTGTGGCAGATTTACGTCGCGCGCGGCGGTCGGGCGCCGCCCAGCGCGGCGCGATAGCCGCCGGGCGTCAGGCCCATGGCGGCCTTGAAGACACGGGTGAAATGGCTCTGGCTGTCGAAGCCGCAATCCAGCGCGATGCGTGCCAGCGGCGCGCCCGAGCCGAGCAGCCGCCGCGCCCGCTCGATGCGCCGGGCCGCGATCCAGCGATGGGGCGACACCCCGCAGCTGGCGCGGAAGCTGCGCTGGAAATGGAACGGGCTCAGCCCGGCCAGCGCCGCCAGGTCGTGCAGATGCAGCGGTCCGGCCAGGTGCGCCTCGATATGGTCCAGCACCAGCCGGCGCCGGCGCGGCGCAAGGCCGCCGGTCAGCGGCAGGCGCAGCCCGGCGCCATAACGGCGGTCGGTGAAGACCAGGCCCAGGATGTCGTGCATGGCGCCCTCGGCCGCCAGCCGGGCGCCGGCGCGGGTCGCGTCATGCAGCGCGCGAAACGGCGCGGCGAGCGCCGGGGCCTCGACATAGGTCAGGTCGGCCGGTTGCAAGAGCCGGGCGTCGCGGTCGCAGGTGCTGGCGAAGCTGCGCCGCAGCGCCTCGTCGGGCAAGTGCAGGTGCACGAATTCGAAACTGGCGCCGATCTGCCATTCCGAGGCCTGGCCCTGCGGCATCAGGCAGACCGCCCCCGGCCAGCCCGGTCCCGCCGCGTCACCATCCCGGTCCAGCCGGCGCGTGCCGCCGCCGCCCCGAGTATAGAAGCTCAGCGTATGGCCCTGCGGATCGTCATAGCGGATGCGGGCATCGCGGTTCTGCCAGACCGTGGCCGAACAACCGAAGCCCAGTTCGACATGGCCCAGCCTGCGCGCATGCGGTGCGCGCGCGAGATAGGCCGAGATGGGCAGCGACTGGTCGGTCATGGCGCGAAACTAGGCCCGGGCGCGCGGCGCGGAAAGCGGGAAATGCGCAGGCCCGTGAAGCCGGCCGGCGGATCGCCGCAAGATCGTGCAATCCCGCCCGGCGGCGGCGCGCTAGTGTCGCGCCGAACTGCCGCCGAACTGCCACCGAACTGCCGATGAGAACGCCCATGAACCTGCTGCTTTTCGCCACCACCGTCCTGATCTGGGGCTCGACCTGGATCGCCATCGCCTTCCAGGTCGGGCCCGTGCCGGTGCTGGTCTCGGTCTTCTATCGCTTCGCGCTGGCGGGGGCGGTCTATCTGGTGCTGCTGGCGGCGCTTGGCCGGTTGCGGCTGCCCAGCCGGCGCGACCAGCCCTGGGTCCTGGCGCAGGCGCTGTGCCTGTTCTGCCTGAACTTCCTGTGCTTCTATGCCTCGGCCCGATACATCCCGTCGGGGCTCTTGTCGGTGGTGTTCTCGCTGGCCTCGATCTTCAACGCGGTGAATGCGCGGATCTTCTTCGGCGACGCGATCTCGGGGCGGACGGTGCTGGCGGCGATGCTGGGCGCGGGCGGGGTGGCGCTGCTCTTCGGCGGCGACCTCGCGCAGGCCGAGGCGGCGGGCACGCTGCGCGGGCTGGCGCTGGCCGGGCTGGGCACCCTGTTCTTTTCGCTGGGCAACATGGTCTCGCGCAGAAACAGCGCCGCCGGGCTGCCGCCCAGCATCGCCACCGCCTGGGGCATGGCCTATGGCGCGCTGGCGCTGGCCGGGCTGATCGCCCTGACCGGCACGCCCGTGGTGGCACCGCCCGACGCCCGCTATCTGGGCGCGCTGCTTTACCTGGCGCTGCCCGGCTCGGTGCTGGCCTTCACCACCTATCTCTTGATGGTGGCGCGCATCGGTTCGTCCCGCGCCGCCTATGCGACGGTGCTGTTCCCGATCGTGGCACTGGTCCTTTCGACGCTGTTCGAGGGCTATGTTTGGCATTGGACCGGCTTCGTCGGCCTGGGGCTCGCCATGCTGGGCAATGTGGTGATGTTTGCACGGGCGCCGCGCAGGCCGGTCCCGGCGCAGCCCTGATCCACGGCAATCCGCCGCCCGCCCTGCGCGGGCGCGCCGCGCCGCAATGGACCCGCGCCGATGCCTGCGCTATGACGAAAGCGCGTGACTGTCTGGCATGGGTATCGGATGCGGCTCGACGATCTCTTGCGGCTTCTGGACTCCCTGCGCCTGCGCAAGGCCCGGGCGCTGCTGTATTTCCTGCTGGCCGACCGCGCGCCGGTGCATCGCACCGAAAAGGTCACCGACCTGTTCTGGCAGCAATCCGAGGAGCACAAGGCCTCGGCCTCCTATCGCCAGGCGGTCAAGCACATCCGCCGCGCCATGGAGGAGATCCCGGGCCTGTCGCTGGAGACCAGCGCCGGCGAGATCGCCCTGCGCCTGCCGCCGGGCTTCGTGCTGGCCGAGGCGCTGGCCGCGCCGCTGTCCGGGCCGGGCTGGAACGCCGAGGAGGTCGCGCGCGTCCGGCTGCTGATCGACCAGACCGTGCAGCTGGAAGGCACCAGCGCCTCGTTCGACAGCTGGCTTGCCATCACCCGCGCGGGCCTGCTGGCGGCCGTGCGCCAGGTGCTGGACCGCCGGCTGGCGGAACTGGGCACCGGCCAGCCCGAGGCGCAGCGCGCGCTGGCGGAATTCGCCACGGCGCTGGAACCTTCGAACGAGGCGGCGACGCGGCTTCTGATGCGGCTCGACTGGCAGGCCGGCCACGCCACCCGGGCGATCGAGCGCTACAATACGCTTTACGCCCATCTCGACGAGGCCTTCGACCAGGAGCCCGAGGCCGAGACGGTCGAGCTTCTGGCCGCGATCAAGCTGGACCCCGCCGGCGGCACCCGCCATGCCCAGACCGGTGAGCGGGCGCCGCAGGTCGGGCTTTCCGTCACGCTGGCGCCGGTCGAGGGCGAGGCGCAGGCGCAGGAAAGCCTGGTCAACGTGCTGTATTCGGACCTGCGCATGCGCATGGCGCGGTTCCGCGAATGGTCGATCATCGAGGACGGGCCCGAACCGGCGCAGATCCGCGTCACCCTGCAGGCCTTCTCCCTGGCGGGCAGCCTGCGGCTTTTCGTCGAGGTCAAGCGCGGCGCCGGCGGCCAGCTGGTCTGGTCGGAATGGGTCGACCAGCCGCAGACCGACTGGGAAGGCAAGGTGCGCATCCTGCTGTCGAACATCGCCAATGCGCTGTCGGTGGTGGTCTCGGACCGGGCGCTGGCCGATTCAGGCTCGGGCATCTATGACAGCTGGCTCAAGGCGCAGGCGCTCCTGGACCGCTGGTCGCCCGAGACCGAGGCCGAGGCGCTGGCGATCCTGCGCCAGATCACCGAGGAGGCGCCGCGTTTCGGCGCCGCCCATGCCGAACTGGCCGGGGCGCTGAACGTGCGCCACGTCCTGCTGCCCGGCACCTTCCAGACCGAGGAACTGAAGCGCGACGCCATGCATCACGCCATCGTCGCGGTCTCGGCCGATCCCTTGGACACGCGGGCGCATCGCGTGCTGGCCTGGTGCTTCTGCCACCTGGGCTATTTCGACCTGGCCGAGTTCCATTTCGACCAGGCGCTGAACCTGAACCGCAACAGCCCGCTGACGTTGGCCTCCTGCGCGCTTGGCTTCGCCTTTGCGGGCGATCTGGCCAAGGCCGGCACGCTGGCGGCCGAGGCGCGCAGCCATGCCGAGGTCATGGAGCCCTTCCACCAGATCTATCTGGCGGCGGTGGACTATCTGCGCGGCGACCATGCCTCGACGGCGACCCAATGCGAGGGGCGGGGCGAGTTGATGCCGACCGTCGGCGGCTGGCACAGCGCGGCGCTGTGGAAGCTGGGCCGCCCCGAGGCGGCCGCCCGCCGCTATCACGCCTATCTGGCCGAACTGCGCCGGCAATGGCACGGCCCGCCGCAGGCCAGCGATGCCGAGCTGCTGGACTGGTTCCTGTCGGTGTTTCCGCTGCGGCGCGAGGAATGGCGCCAGGATCTGCGCCAGACCCTGGAACAGGTCGCCGCCGCCCGCAGCCGCTTTCCGGCCTAGCGGCACATGTTCGTGGCATAGATCCCGACCGAGCGGTGAAAGGCGCGTAACGGGCTTTGCATGATCTCGTTCTTGACGTCCTTGGCCGGCTGGCCGGCGCCGTCCTTGAACTGGCTGCGGCTGGCGATGGCCTTTTCCATGTGGTCCTCCAGCGCCGCTTGCAGCCCCGAGGTCCAGTCCGGGTGGTTCTCGGCCGCGAATTCGCGCACCATCTCCAGGATCTCGGACTTCATGCTGGCCAGCATCAGCGCCCGGTCCAGCTCATAGGACAGCGGCGGGCGGAAGCCCTCGGCCTCGCCCTGCGCCTTCAGCATCGCGTCGGTGATCGCCAGCGTCTCGTCCGAGGGCACCACCAAGATGCGGGTGTTACGGTCGGGCTTCTTGCTGCCGCGCCTGCGGCTTTCGAACTCGATGCGCACGGTGGTGCCGGCCAGGATCGCCTCGCGTTCGGCATCGCTCAGCGCCGCGCCGCCGCTCTGGGTCGAGAAATCCTGCACCACCAGCGCGCGCCGCACCCGGTCCTCATGCGCTTCCAGCTCGGCCCTGGGCACGCCCGACTTGCCGCGCTGCGACAGCTCGACCATCAGCCGGCCGATGAATTCGACGTTCAAGGGGACGCCGTCGGCGCCCTTCTTGTCGGTGATGCTGCCGTCGTCGTGCAGGAAGGCCTCGGCCTGGTCGACCTCGGCCCCGATGATGATGTATTTGTTCCCTGTCATTCTTGTTCTCCGTCATTCCCGGACGAGGTTGATGAGTTCCAGCATGCTGGCCGGGCGGGGCAGGCCGGTTTCGCGCGGCCCTTCGGCGGCCATGACCACGCGCCGGATCGAGCCCGCGACCGAGGCGGCGAGCAGCGCGCTGCCCAGAGGCCCGAAGCCGCCCTGCTGGCCGTGCACCTGCGCCTCGGCCATCAGGAACTGGTAGAGCGGCCCCCATTCCAGCGCGTCCGCATCCAGCGCGACCGGCGCTTCGGGATGGGCGGCGGCGAAATCGGCGGCCAGGCGCGCCGCTGTCAGCCGCGCCGGCCAGTCGCCGGGCAGCGCGGCCCGTGCCGCCCCGATACGGGCATTGCCCAGGCGCAGCGGCCGGGCCTCGGCGGCGGATTGCGTGTCCAGTGCGATGATCGCCGCCGCCGTCACCGGGGCGCGCAATTCCGGCGCCACGCTGGCCGACATGCCGCTGCGCGGGCCGCCCGGCCTGGCGCCGAAGAACAGCGGCCAGTCGATGCGCCAGTCGGTCTCGGCCTCGCTGACCGCATAGCCGCGCTTCAGCAGCGTGCCGAGGTTGTGCAGCCCCGACCGGCCCAGCGCATAGGCGGCCAGCGGCAGGGCGTGGAAGGCCCGGCAAAGCCCGTGCAGCAGCGTGGTCTCGTCCAGCGCGCAGGCGCGGGGCGGGGCGGGCAGGGCGGCGATCTCGGGGTGCAGGAAGCGGGGCAGCAGGTCCTCGGTCACGATGCGATGCCAGCAGCGCACCGCATGGGTGCGGGCCAGCACATAGGCGCGATAGGGCGTGAGCCCCTCCGCCATCAACGCCCGGGCATTGCGGTTGTGGAACTGCATCCAGGCCACGACCAGCTCGTGCAGCATCAGCGAGTCGCGGTTCCTTTCGTCGTAGAGCGCCCGGATCGGCCGCGGATCGGGGTCCGAGACCGCGTTCAGCCCGCGCGCATAGATCCGCGCCAGCCGCGCCCCCGGCGTCAGGCGAAACAGCCAGGTCTCCGGGTCATAGACATGCGCCAGCATCGCCGGGCCGGGACCATAGACCGTCTCCAGCGTCAGCGGATTGTCGATCAGGTTATAGCGCACCGGCGGGGCGGCATCCTCGTCGTCCGCGCCGCGCGACCAGGGCACGCTGGCCGCCTCGACGCTGCTGCCCATGTCATGGCCCATCAGCTGCGCCAGATAGGTATAGCCCGAGGGGATATGCGCCACCCGCGCCAGGCAGGCGGCGCGCCATTGCGGGTCGCTGCGCAGCAGGATCCACGGCTTGCGCTGGTCGATGTCGCGCCGGTCGTCGCTGGCGCCCAGCGGCGAGGCCTCGGCCGCCATGTCCGGCGCCATGGCCAGCGCGGCCAGCGCCGCGCGGTTCTGCCCCGCGCGCAGGTGGCCGCGCCCGGGCACGCAGCCGAAGGGACAGCCCGAGAGGTCTGGCCGGAGCTCGTCCTCGCCGTCCATGGCCGCGCCTTCCCCCATGTCCCGGGCCCCCCTGCGCTGGAATCATCACAAATATGGCAGGCCGGTGGCCTCGCTGAAAAGAGCCGATGCGGCCTGGCCCGGCGAAAGCCAGACGCTGATCTCGGCGCGCGGCTCTGAAATCTCGCGGCATTCCGGGGCCGGGCGAAAATCGCTGACCAGCGCGCAGGGCGCGGCGGGCAGGCTTTCGGCGGCGGCGGGGAACAGCCGCGGCGCGTGCAGCGCATAGCCGCGGATGCGGGCGCGCACCTCGCTCGGGCCGTGCTCGTCGCCGGTGGCGCGGGCGGCCAGCAGTTCCATCAGGTTCATCTCCATCAGCAGAAGCTCGCGCAGCGCCTTTTCGGCAGCGGCGACCGGCTCCTCGTCGCAGCCGAAGCCCAGCACCGGGTCTTGCCCTTCCAGGCTGACGCTGCGGCAGATCATCACGCAGGGCTGGCCCTCGGTGCGGATCTGCCACCAGTCGCTGCGCCGGCGCAGGGCGGCGCCCTGGCGCATCGCCTCGACCCGCGCGCCGAGCCCCGCTTGGGCGATCCACGACTCCGAGACCGGCGCGGCGGGCGCGCGGCCCAGCCACCAGTCGGCAACGGCGGCGCGTTCGCAGGCCTCGAGCCGGGCGGCAGCACAGGCCTGCGCCGGGTCGGAATGCGCGGCCAGCCCGTCGCTCCAGGGGTCGAAGCGGCCGCCATGGCGCAGGTGGCGGTTCAGGGCCAGGATCTCGGCGGTCTCGCCAAGGCAGCGGTCGAATGCCTCGTCGCGGGTCAACCCGGCGCCGCTGGCAGTGCGGCCGTCATGGGTCAGGGCCTGCAGGATGACCAGCCCGGGGGCAAAGAAGCTTTCGCGCCAGTCGTGGCGCTGCCAGCTGTCGGTCAGATCCTGGCTGCGGCGGCAGAGTTGTTCCATCGTCTTGCGGTTGTCCTTTCGGGCCTTGGATTGCCCCAAGCCGTAACCGGCGCCTGTGATCTTGGCGTGAATTGCGCGCAGGCCGCGCCGCCCTTGCCGCAAGCGGCGGAAAAGGCTAGGAAAGCCCGCGCATATCACGAAAGGGCACTGCCATGGCGGACGAGGACTATGTCTATGACGAGGCCAGCGGCGAGTGGCGCCCGGCCTCGGAACTGGCGGCCGAGACGGCGGTCGTGGTGCGCGACTCGGCCGGCAACGCCCTGGCCGACGGCGATTCGGTGGTGCTGATCAAGGACCTGAAGCTGCGCGGCAGCAGCCAGGTGCTGAAGCAGGGCACGGTGATCCGGTCGATCCGGCTGACCGACAACCCCGAAGAGATCGACTGCCGCCACGATACCATCAAGGGCTTGGTCCTGCGCTGCGAGTTCGTGCGCAAGCGCTGAACCCCGGCCCCGGACTTAAGGGCCATTGCATCCCTGCGCGATTTCCATCAGCATTCCCTTCATTGCGATGAGGGGAACATGGCAGGACGCCCGACGATCGAGGATGTCGCCCGCGCCGCCGGCGTCAGCGTGGCGACGGTGGACCGGGTGCTGAACGGCCGCAGCAAGGTGCGCGAGGAAACCGCGCGCAAGGTCTCGCAGGCGGCCGAGGCGGTGGGCTATCACGCCGCCCCGGTGATCCGGGCGCGGGCCTTGGCGCATGTGCCGGAACTGCATCTGGGCGTGGTGCTGCAAAAGGAACGCCATGCCTTCTATCAGGATTTCGCCGCCCGGCTGGAAGAGGCGGCCCGGCTGGATCCCTTGCGGCGCTGGCGCGTGTCGGTGCGCTTTTCGCCCGGCCAGTCGCCCGCCGATTTCGCCGAAACCATCGCCGGTTTCGCCGGCAAGGTGCAGGCGGTGGCCGCGACCGGCATCGACCATCACGAGGTCACCTCGGCCGTGGCGCTGCTGCGCGGGCGCGGCATCCCGGTGTTCTCGCTGCTGTCGGACTTCGCCCCCGGCGTGCGCGAGGCCTATCTGGGCACCAACAACCTGAAAACCGGGCGCACCGCCGCCTGGCTGATGCATCGCATCATGAACCGCGACGGCAAGATCGCGCTGTTCATCGGCGGCCACCGCTTTCACGGCCACGACCTGCGCGAGGCCGGCTTTCGCAGCTATTTCCGCGAATATGCGCCGCAGATCCCGTTCCTGGACACGATGATCAACCTGGAAACCCGGCAGTTGACCTATGAGACGACGCTGGAGATCGCCGCCCGCCATCCCGATCTGGCCGGGGTCTATTGCGCCGGCGGCGGCATGGAGGGTGCCGTCGCCGCGATCCAGGAGCTGGGCCTGGGCGGCAAGGTGGCGCTGATCGTGCATGAGCTGACGCCCGAATCGCGGCAGGCGATGATGCAGGGCGTGGTCTCGGTGGTGATGGCGACGCCGCTGCAGCCGCTGGCCGCCGACCTCTTGGGCTCGGTCGGGCATGTGCTGGAACATGGCATGGCCGAAAACCCGGGCCAGCGTTTCGTGAATGCGCTGATCATCACGCCTGAAAGCCTGTGACGCGCATGATGGAAAACCATCAACAGGCGATCTTTTTCTATCATCGGTGATGGAAACGGCCTCGCAAATGATTTGACCGCTGCCGCGTTCTGACCGAATGATTTCACACGGTCGCGGCAGAGGAGAGCCCGGGGCCGGACCGCGACGGGGCGGATGCGGCCGGGTTTGCGGCGCGCCAACCCGGACACCCGGGCGGGTCCGCCCCGCGTGCAACGATCATGGGAGGAACGTAATGAGGAAATTCCTGCTGGCGAGCGCCTGTGCCGCCACCTTCGCGGGCGCGGCTTCGGCCGAGACCATCGGCGTCTCTATGGCACTCTTTGACGACAATTTCCTGACCGTGCTGCGCAACGGCATGCAAGATTATGCCAAGGCGCAGGACGGCGTGACGCTGCAGGTCGAGGACGCGCAGAACGATGTCGGCAAGCAGCTGAACCAGATCGAGAATTTCGTGGCCTCGGGCGTCGATGCGATCATCGTGAACCCGGTCGATACCGATGCCACCGTCGCCATGAGCGCCGCCGCGCAGAACGCGGGCATTCCGCTGGTCTATGTCAACCGCCAGCCGGTGAATCTGGACAGCCTGCCCGAGAAACAGGCCTTCGTCGCCTCGGACGAAAAGGAATCCGGCACGCTGGAGACGCAGGAGGTCTGCCGGCTGCTGAAGGAGCAGGGCAAGACCGAGGCCAAGGCCGTGGTGCTGATGGGCGAGCTGTCGAACCAGGCGGCGCGGATGCGCACCCAGGACATCAAGGACGTGCTGGCGACGCCGGATTGCGGCTTCATCACCATCGTGCAGGAGCAGACCGCGAACTGGTCGCGCACCCAGGGCGCCGACCTGGTCAGCAACTGGCTTTCCGCCGGGACCGAGTTCGACGCCATTATCTCGAACAACGACGAGATGGCGATCGGCGCCATCCAGGCGCTGAAATCGGCCGGCCGCGACATGAATTCGGTGGTCATCGGCGGCGTCGACGCGACGCAGGACGCGCTGGCGGCGATGAAGGCGGGCGAGCTGGACGTGACGGTGTTCCAGGATGCCGCCGGCCAGGGCAAGGGCGCGGTCGACACCGCGCTGAAGCTCGCGCGCGGCGAGGTGGTCGAGCAGAAGGTCTTCGTGCCCTTCCAGCTGGTCACGCCGCAGAACCTGGACCAGTTCCTGTCCAAGAACTGAAGCCTGCGGCGGGGCCGCCCAAGGCCCCGCCCGAACACGACAGGGGGAAGGCGATGCTTGACCGGACCGGCGCCTGGCAGGGCGAGTTCATTCTGGAAGTCGACAATATCACCAAGGAATTCCCGGGCGTGAAGGCGCTCGACGGGGTGCAGCTGAAGATCCGCCCCGGCACCGTCCATGCGCTGATGGGCGAGAACGGCGCCGGCAAATCGACGCTGATGAAGATCATCGCCGGGGTCTATACGCCCGACGGCGGCGAGGTGCGCTTTGCCGGCCAGCCGCTGAGCGTGAAGACCCCGCTCGACGCGCTGAACTCGGGCATCGCCATGATCCATCAGGAGCTGAACCTGATGAACTGGATGACGGTGGCCGAGAACATCTGGATCCGGCGCGAGCCGCTGAACCGCCTGGGCCTGGTCGATCACGGCCGCATGCGCCAGATGACCGCCGACCTGCTGGGCCGGCTGAACATCCGGCTGGACCCCGACGCCCAGGTCAGCGACCTGACCGTGGCGCAGAAGCAGATGGTCGAGATCGCCAAGGCGGTCAGCTACAATTCCGACGTGCTGATCATGGACGAACCGACCAGCGCCATCACCGAGGCCGAGGTCGAGCATCTTTTCGCCATCATCCGCGACCTGAAATCGCGCGGCATCGGCATCGTCTACATCACCCACAAGATGAACGAGCTGTTCGAGATCGCCGACGAATTCACCGTCTTCCGCGACGGCAAATATGTCGGCACGCATCCCTCCAGCAGCGTCACCCGCGACGACATCATCCGCATGATGGTCGGGCGCGAGATCACCGAGATGTTCCCCAAGATCGACTGCGAGATCGGCGAGACCATCCTGGAGGTCCGCAACCTGACCCTGCCGGGCGTGTTCCACGACGTCAGCTTCAACGTCCGCAAGGGCGAGATCCTGGGCATCGCCGGGCTGGTCGGCTCGAAACGCTCGAACGTGGCCGAGGCGATCTTCGGCGTCCATCCCGCGCCCTTGGGCGACATCCTGATCGACGGCCGGCATGCGCGCATCACCTGTCCTTCGGACGCCATGGCGCATGGCATGGCCTTCCTGACCGAGGACCGCAAGGAGACCGGCTGCTTCCTGATCCTCGACTGCCTGGAAAACATCCAGTCGGCGCTGATCACCCGCGGCCATGTGAAGAACGGCTTCCTGGACCAGAAGACCATCACCGCCAAGGCCGAGGAGATGGCCGCGACGCTGCGCGTCAAGACCCCGAACCTGTTTGAGCGGGTCGAGAACCTGTCGGGCGGCAACCAGCAGAAGCTCTTGATCGCGCGCTGGCTTCTGACCGAGCCGCGCATCCTGATCCTGGATGAGCCGACCCGGGGCATCGACGTCGGCGCCAAGTCCGAAATCCACCGCCTGATCACCGGCCTGGCCGCGCAGGGCGTGGCGATCGTGATGATCTCCTCGGAAATGCCCGAGGTTCTGGGAATGAGCGACCGCATCATGGTCATGCACGAAGGCCACGTCTCGGGCTTCCTGAACCGCGACGAGGCGACCCAGGTCAAGATCATGTCTCTGGCCGCCAAGTAACCAAGAGGGATACCCATGTCAGACGCAAGCCTTGCCGCGCAGCCGCGACGGCACCGCCCGATGATGGCGGAACTCAATATCCTGCTGGTCCTGGTCGGCATCAGCCTGACCTTCGAGATCCTGGGCTGGATCACCCAGGGCCAAAGCTTCCTCGGCAACTGGCAACGGCTGTCGATCATGATCCTGCAGGTCTCGGTGGTGGGCATCATCGCCATCGGCGTGACGCAGGTCATCATCTCGGGCGGCATCGACCTGTCCTCGGGCTCGATCGTCGGCGCCACGGCCATGGTCTCGATGAGCCTGGCACAGGCCGCCGGCTATGAGCGCGCGGTCTATCCGGCGCTGACCGGCCTGCCGGTGCTGGTGCCGCTGCTGGTCGGGCTGCTGTTCGGATTGCTCTGCGGCATTATCAACGGCGCGCTGATCGCCTATACCAGGATCCCGCCCTTCATCGCCACGCTGGGCATGATGGTGACGGCGCGCGGCTTTGCCAAATGGTATACCAAGGGCCAGCCGATCAGCTTTCCCTCGGACAGTTTCGCCGCCATCGGCAAGGGCATGATGCCGGTCGTCATCTTCCTGGTGGTGGCGCTGATCTTCCATGTCGCGCTGAAATACACCCGCTATGGCAAGTTCACCTATGCCATCGGCGCCAATCCGCAGGCGGCGCGCGTCTCGGGCATCAATGTCGAGCGGCAGCTGGTCAAGATCTATGCCGTGGCCGGGCTTCTGTCGGCGCTGGCCGGGATCGTGGTCGCGGCGCGCGGCCTGACGGCGCAGGCCGGCATGGGCACCATGTACGAACTCGACGCCATCGCCATGGCGGTGATCGGCGGCGTGTCGCTGACCGGGGGCAGGGGCTCGATCCTGGGCACGATGATCGGCATGGTGATCTTCGGCGTCATCATCTCGGGCTTCACCTTCCTGCGGCTCGACGCCTATTACCAGGAAATGATCAAGGGCGTGATCATCGTCGCCGCCGTGGTGGCCGATGTCTATCGTCAGAAAAAGCGCAAGAAGGTCTGAGCCATGACCCGCGCTTCCCTGGGTGTCGCCCTGATCGGCACCGGCTTCATGGGCAAATGCCACGCGATGGCCTGGCGCAACCTGGCGACCGCCTTCGGCGGCCTGCCGCCCCGGCTCGAGATCCTGGCCGACACGCCTGCCGACAAGGCCGAATCCCTGGCCGCGTCATGGGGCTTTGCCCGCGCCGGCGGCGACTGGCGGGCGGCGGTGGCGGACCCGGCGGTGGATGTGGTGTCCATCACCACGCCGAACGGCCTGCATCGCGAGATGGCCGAGGCGGCGCTGGCGGCCGGCAAGCATGTCTGGCTGGAAAAGCCGATGGCGCTGACGCTTGCTGATGCCGAGGCCATGCAGGCCGCCGCCACGGCCTCGGGCCGGGTGACGATGCTGGGCTACAACTACACCCGCTCGCCCGCCTTCCGCGCCGCCGTGGACCTGGTGGCCCAAGGCGCCATCGGCCGGCCGATCCATTTTCGCGGCGTCTATGACGAGGATTACATGGCCGACCCGGCTTTGCCCTGGAGCTGGCGGCTGACCCGCAAGGACGGCGGCCTTGGCGCGCTTGGCGATCTGGGCTGCCACCTCGTCTCGGTCATGCTGGCGCTGATGGGTCCGGTCGCCCGGCTCTATGCGCAGGCCGATACCGTGATCGCCACCCGCCCGCACCAGGGCGGCACGGCGCGGGTCGAGAACGAGGACCAGGCCCAGGCGCTGATCCGCTTCGCCTCCGGCGCCTCGGGCGAGTTCTCGTGTTCGCGGGTGGCGCGCGGCTATCGCTGCCGCCTGGCCTGGGAGGTGCAGGGCAGCGAAGGCACGCTGCGCTTCGACCAGGAGCGGATGAACGAGCTCTGGCTCTATCAGCCCGGCGCGGCGCAGGCGGACGGCTTCCGCCGCATCCTGACCGGCCCGGCGCAGCCCGGCTTCGCCGCCTTCTGCCCGGCACCGGGGCATAACTTCGGCTTCAACGAACAGAAGGTGGTCGAGGCGCAGATGCTGCGCGAGGCCATCGAGACCGCCACCCCCGCCTGGCCCGATTTCACCGCCGGGCTGACCATCGAACGCATCATCCACGGCATGGCCCGCTCGGCCGAGACCGGCCAGGCCGTCAACCTGTAAAGGCCACCATGAAAATTGCCATCGACCCCTTTATGCACCGCCATCTGCCGCTGGAGCAGATCCCCGCCAAGGTCAAGGAACTCGGCTACGACTGGATCGAGCTCAGCCCGCGCGGCGATTTCCTGGAATGGTTCAAGGCGCCGCGCGTCTTTCCCGACCGCATCAAGGCGCTGAAGCAGGCACTGAAGGGCGCCGAGGTGGGCATCGCCAGCCTGTTGCCGATGTATCGCTGGGCCAGCAATGACGAGGCCGAGCGCCAGGCCGCCGTCAAGCACTGGAAGCGCGCCATCGAGATCGCCGTCGAGCTGGGCGTGGACACCATGAACAGCGAATTCGGCCGCGGCCCGCATCCCGACAAGGGCAGCTGCTATTGCTGCCACACCGGCAGCATGATCGAGGCCTGCGAGGATGCCTGGTGGCGCAGCATCGAAGAGCTGGTGCCGATCCTGGAACGCGAGGGCATCCAGCTGAACGTCGAGCCGCATCCCGAGGACTGGTGCGAGACGCTGCAGCCGGCGCTCGACATCATCCGCACGGTAAACAGCAAGGCGGTGAAGTTCCTTTATTGCGCGCCGCATACCTTCTATTTCGGCGACGACACCAAGGCGATGCTGCGCGAAAGCGCCGATGTGCTGGCGCATGTCCATGTCGGCGACACCTTCAACCACAAGGCCAGCTCGGGCCTGCGCTATATCCTGAACCCTCCGGGCACCCAGGCGCGCGTACACCAGCACCTGAACATCGGCCAGGGCGAGGTCCCTTGGGACGATTTCTTCGGCACGCTCCACGAGATCGGCTTCGACGGCATCATGACCGCCTGCGTCTTCGCGTGGGAGGACAAGGCGGACCAATCCGGAACCTTCATGCGCAACGAAATGCAGCGCTACATCGACCAATACTGGGGAAAGAAATGACAGTGAACATCGGAGTCATCGGCACCGGCGCCATCGGCCAGGACCACACGCGGCGCATCAACCAGGTGCTGGCCGGCGCCAGGGTCGTGGCGCTGAACGACTTGAACCGCGCCAATGCCGAAAGCTGCCAGCGCGATTTCGCCCCCGAGGCGCGGATCTTCGACGATGCCCATGCGCTGATCGCCGATCCCGGCGTCGATGCGGTGCTGGTCTGTTCCTGGGGCCAGACGCATGAGGAATATGTCCTGGCCGCCATCGCCGCCGGCAAGCCCTGCTTCTGCGAAAAGCCGCTGGCCACCACTGCCGAGGGCGCCCGCCGCATCGTCGAGGCCGAAGAGGCCGCCGGCAAGCGGCTGGTACAGGTCGGCTTCATGCGCCGCTACGACCCGGGCTATGTTGCGCTGAAGCGCGCCGTGGCCGAGGTCACCGGCGCGCCGCTGATGGTCCATGCCGCGCATCGCAACCCGCGCGTCGGCGACAGCTACCTGACCCCGATGGCGATCCACGACACGCTGATCCATGAAATCGACGTGCTGCGCTGGCTTCTGGACGACGATTATGTCAGCGCCCGGGTGTTCTTCCCGCGCAAGTCGCCCCGCGCCCATGAAAAGCTGCGCGATCCGCAGGTGGTGGTGCTGGAAACCGCCAAGGGCGTGGTGATCGACGTCGAGGTCTTCGTGAACTGCCATTACGGCTATGACATCCAATGCGAGATCGTGGGCGAGGACGGCATCGCCAGGCTGCCCGAGCCGATGTCGATCCAGACCCGATCCGGCGCGGTCCTGGGCAATCCGATCCTGATGGACTGGAAGGACCGCTTCATCGACAGCTACGACGTCGAGCTGGCCGATTTCGTCAAGGCGGCCGCCGCCGGCACCGCCGCCGGGCCGACCGCCTGGGACGGCTATGTCGCCGCCGTCACCGCCGATGCCTGCGTGGCCGCGCAGGAAACCGAAGGGCAGGCGGTCGACATCGCGCTGCCCGCCCGTCCCGCGCTTTACAACTGAGGTGTGCCCATGCGTTTCGCCCTGAACCATATCGTCGCCCCGCGCCTGCCGCTCGCCGATTTCCTGGCGCTGGCCGGCCGGCTCGGCTGCCATGAGGTCGAGATCCGCAACGACCTGCCCGACGTGACCGGCCAGCCCCCGGCCGAGGTCGCCCGCATGGCCGGCGACGCCGGCCAGACCATCCTGTCGGTCAACGCGCTTTACCCTTTCAACCAGTGGTCGTCCGACCTGGCCGCGCGCGCCGAGCGGCTGGCGGATTTCGCCGCGGGCGCCGGGGCGCAGGCGCTGGTGCTGTGCCCGCTGAACGACGGCACCGCCATCGCCCATTCGGCGACGGTCGAGGCGCTGGACCGGCTGGGCGAGATCCTGGCCGCGCGCGGCCTGCGCGGCCTGGTCGAGCCGCTGGGCTTTCCGCAAAGCTCGCTGCGCCGCAAGGCCGAGGCCATCGCCGCGATCACCGAGGCCGGCGGCTTCGACCGCTTCGGCCTGCTGCACGACACCTTCCACCACCATCTGGCCGGCGAGACCCAGGTCTATCCGCGCCGCACCGCGCTGGTGCATGTCTCGGGCGTGACCGACCCAGGCCTGCCGGTGGCCGGGATGCTCGACGCGCATCGCGTGCTGGTGGACGGCGCCGACCGGCTGGAGAACCTGGCGCAGCTGCGCGCGCTGATCGCCGACGGCTATGACGGCCCGGTCAGCTTCGAGCCCTTCGCGCCCGAGGTCCACGCGCTTGACGACATCGAGGCCGCGCTGCGCGCCAGCATGGAGCTGCTGCGCGCCGGTGTCGAAACCGCCGAGGCATAGCGCCATGAAATCCCTTGACGTCATCACGATCGGCCGTTCGTCGGTCGATCTCTATGGCCAGCAGATTGGCGGCCGGCTGGAGGATATGGGGTCGTTCGCCAAGTATATCGGCGGCTCGCCCACCAATATCGCCTGCGGCACGGCGCGGCTGGGGCTGCGCTCGGCGGTGATCACCCGGGTCGGCGACGAGCATATGGGCCGCTTCATCCGCGAGCAGCTGGTCCGCGAAGGCGTCGATGTGCGCGGCGTCGCCACCGACCCCGAGCGGCTGACAGCGCTGGTGCTGCTGGGCATCCGCGACGAGGACAGTTTCCCGCTGATCTTCTATCGCGAGAATTGCGCCGACATGGCGCTGTCCGAGGCCGACATCGACGAGGGCTTCATCGCCGAGGCGCGCTCGGTGCTGGCGACCGGCACGCATCTGAGCCATCCGCGCACCGAGGCGGCGGTGCTGAAGGCGCTGAAGCTGGCGCGGAAGCACGGCGCGAAGACGGCGCTCGACATCGACTATCGCCCGAACCTCTGGGGCGTGGCCGGGCATGACGCGGGCGAGAGCCGCTTCGTGGAAAGCGCCGCGGTGACCGCCAAGCTGCAATCGACGCTGCATCTCTTCGACCTGATCGTCGGCACCGAGGAGGAATTCCACATCGCCGGCGGCTCGACCGACACCATCGCGGCGCTGCGCGCGGTGCGTGCGGTCTCGGGGGCCACGCTGATCTGCAAGCGCGGCGCGGCGGGGGCCGTGGCCTTCCAGGGCGCGATCCCGGACAGCCTCGATGCGGGCGAGACCGGCCCCGGATTCCCGATCGAGGTGTTCAACGTGCTGGGCGCGGGCGATGGGTTCTTCTCGGGGTTGCTGAAGGGCTGGCTCGACGGCGAGGACTGGCCCAGGGCGCTGGAATACGCCAATGCCTGCGGCGCCTTCGCGGTTTCCCGCCACGGTTGCACGCCGGCCTATCCCTCGCTGGCGGAGCTGGAGTTCTTCCTCGGGCGCGGCGTGCTGCGGCCGGACTTGAGGAACGATGCCGAGCTGGAGCAGATCCACTGGTCGACGAACCGCCAGGGCCGGATGGGCGGCGACTGGTCCAGCATGCGGGTCTTTGCCTTCGACCATCGCCTCCAGCTCGAGGAGATGCCGGGCTACACGCCGGAAAAGGGCGGCGCCTTCAAGGAGCTGTGCCTGCAGGCGGCGCTGAAGGTCGCCGACGGCCAGCCCGGCCATGGCATCCTGTGTGACAACCGAATCGGCCGGCGGGCGCTGCATGCGGCCTCGGGGACGGGGCTGTGGATCGGGCGCCCCTGCGAAGCCCCCGGCTCGCGGCCGCTGGACCTGGAGCCGGAACTGGGCCCGGATTGCGGCGCGCTGGCCGAATGGGCGCGCGAGAATGTGGTCAAGGTGCTGTGCTTCTGCCATCCTGGGGACGGTGCCGAAACGCGCGCCGCGCAGGAAGCGACGGTCAAGCGGCTGTTCGCGGCCGCCCGCCGCAATGGGCTGGAGTTCCTGCTGGAGGTGATCCCCTCGAAGGTCGGGCCGGTCGATGACGACACCACCGCCACGCTGATCCGGCAGTTCTATGCCATCGGCGTCTATCCCGACTGGTGGAAGCTGGAGCCGATGCAGACCCGGGCCGCCTGGGCCAATGCCATCGCCGCCATCAAGGAGAACGACCGCCACACCCGCGGCATCGTGGTGCTGGGGCTGGACGCGCCCGAAGAGGAGTTGCGCGCCAGCTTCCAGGTCGCCGCCGGTTTCGACCTGGTCAAGGGCTTTGCCGTTGGCCGCACGATCTTCGGCACGGTCGCGCGGCAATGGCTGACGGGCGAGGTCGGCGACGAGGCGGCCGTGGCCGAGATGGCCGACCGCTACCAGAGACTCTGCGCGGTCTGGGACCAGGCGCGGGAAAAGGCGCTGGCCGCGGCCTGAGCGGTGGGGCGCGAGCGGCGAGGCGGGGCCGGGGGCTCTGCCCCCCACGTCCGGCAGACCCCTCGACGGGGTCTGCCGGACGTCCCCCCCCGGGATATTTGGACACAAAAGAGAAAGCACGGGCGTGGACCCGGGAAGGTGCGAGATGAGCGGAACGGTGCGTTTGACGGCGGCGCAGGCGATGGTGCGCTGGCTCTCGGTGCAGATGACGGAAGAGGGCGAGCGCTTCGTCGAGGGCTGTTGGGCCATCTTCGGCCATGGCAACGTCGCCGGGATCGGCGAGGCGCTGCACGGCATCGGCACCGCCTTTCCGACCTGGCGCGGCCAGAACGAGCAGACCATGGCCCATGCCGCCATCGCCTATGCCAAGGGCAAGGCGCGGCGGCGGGCGCAGGCGGTGACCAGCTCCATCGGGCCGGGGGCCACCAATATGGTGACGGCGGCGGCGCTGGCGCATGTGAACCGGCTGCCGGTGCTGTTCATCGCCGGCGACGTCTTTGCCAGCCGCCGGCCCGACCCGGTGCTGCAACAGGTCGAGGATTTCGGCGACGGCACCGTTTCGGCCAATGACTGTTTCCGCCCGGTGGTGCGCTATTTCGACCGCATCCAGCGCCCCGAGCAGTTGCTGAGCGCGCTGCCGCGCGCCCTGCGGGTGATGACCGATCCGGCCGATTGCGGGCCGGTCTGCCTGGCCTTCTGCCAGGACGTGCAGGCCGAGGCGTTCGACTGGCCCGGGGCCTTCTTTGCCGAGCGGGTCTGGAAGATCCGCCGGCCCGAGCCCGATGCGGCCGAACTGGCCGAGGTGGCGGCGCTGATCCGGGCGGCGAAGGCGCCGGTGATCGTGGCCGGTGGCGGCGTGATCTATTCCGGGGCCGAGGCGGCGCTGGCGGAATTCGCCAACCGTCACGGCATTCCGGTGGCCGAGACCCAGGCCGGCAAGTCGGCCCTGGCGCAGTCGCATGCGCTGAACCTGGGCGCCTCGGGCGTCGACGGCTCGGCGGCGGCGAATGCCGCGCTTGCCGCAGCCGACCTGGTGATCGGCGTCGGCACGCGCTTGCAGGATTTCACCACCGGCTCGCGCACGCTGTTCTCGGGCCGGCTGGTGTCGATCAACGTGCAGCCCTACGACGCGGCCAAGCATGGCGCGGTGAGCCTGGTCGCGGATGCCCGGGTGGCGCTGGAGCGGCTGACGGCGGCCCTGGGCGATCATCGCACCGCCTTCGACGGCGCGGCGCGGGCCGAGTGGCTGGCGGCGGTCGATGCGCATTGCGCCGCCCCGGCCGAGGGCAATGCGCTGCCGACCGACGCGCAGGTGATCGGCGCCGTGCAGCGCGCTGCCCCCGAGGCCATCGCCATGTGCGCCGCCGGCACCATGCCGGGTGCGCTGAAGTTGCTCTGGCAGCCGGCGCAGGGCGGCTATCACATGGAATACGGCTATTCCTGCATGGGCTACGAGATCGCCGGCGCGCTGGGGTTAAAGCTGGCGCGGCCGGAGCGCGAGGTGATCTGCTTCGTCGGCGACGGCAGCTACATGATGGCCAACAGCGAGCTGGCGACGGCGGTGATGCGGCGCGTGCCCTTCACCGTGGTGCTGACCGACAACCGCGGCTATGGCTGCATCAACCGGTTGCAGGCCGGCACCGGCGGCGCGGCCTTCAACAACATGTATGCCGATTGCGCCGTCGAGGCGCAGCCGCAGATCGACTATGTCGCCCATGCCGCATCCATGGGCGCCCATGCCGTCAAGGCCGGCGGCATCGCCGATCTGGAGGCCGAGATCGCCGCCGCCCGGTCCCGCGACATCCCCACGGTCATCGTCATCGACACCACCGCCGCCCCCGGCCCCGGCGACGGGCTGACCGGCGCCGGCCATTGGTGGGACGTCGCCGTGCCCGAGGTCGGCGACACCGACCGGCTGCGCACAGCCTATGCCAGATACATCGAAAACAGCCGCAACCAGGCAACCGTCAATTGAAGGACTGACAGAATGATCCGCTATGGCACCAATCCCATCGCCTGGGCCAATGACGACGACCCGTCGATCGGCGCCCATATCCCGACCGAACAGATCCTGCACGAGGCGGGCGAGGTGATCGGCTTCGACGGCATCGAGAACGGCCACCGCTGGCCCGAGGATCCGCAGGCGCTGAAGGCGCTTCTGGGCCGCTATGGGCTGGCCTTCGTCTCGGGCTGGTATTCGACGGCGCTGCTGACCCGCTCGGTCGAGGAGGAAATCGCCGCCGTGCAAGGGCACCTGGCCAAGCTCAAGGCCAATGGCTGCACGGTCTGCATCGCCTGCGAATGCTCGAACACCGTGCATGGCAGCCCCGACGTGGCGGTGAACGACCGGCCCCGGCTGACCCCGGCCGAGATGGCGGAATTCGGCGCCAGGATGGAGGTATTCGCCGCCTATCTGGCGGGGCAGGGCATCACGCTGGCCTATCACCATCACATGGGCACCGTGGTCGAGACGCCCGAGGAGATCGACGCCTTCATGGCCGCCACCGGCCCGGCCACGCATCTGCTGTTCGACAGCGGGCATTGCACCTTTGGCGGCGGCAACCCCGAGGAGGTGTTGGCGCGCCATGTCGGCCGCGTCGCGCATTTCCACGCCAAGAACATCCGGCCGGCCGTGACCGCGCGGGTGCGGGCCGAGAACCTGTCCTTTCTCCAGGGCGTGCTGGCCGGGGCCTTTACCGTGCCGGGCGATCCCGAGGGCGCCATCGACTTCACGCCGCTGCTGAAGATCCTGGCCGGCGCGGGCTATGACGGCTGGCTGGTCATCGAGGCCGAGCAGGATCCCGAGGTCCGCAACCCGCTCGCCTATCAGTCCATGGGCCTGAAGGCGCTGAAGGACATGGCGCAGGCCGCCGGTCTGCACTAACCTGCCGCCATGCTGGTCGATCCCCAACACCCGTTCTTCCGCCGCCTCTGGGTCCGTGTCCTCTGCGCGCTCCTGCCGCTTCTCTGGGCGGGGGTGGAGCTGACCTCGGGCAATGTGTTCTGGGCCATCCTGTTCGGGGCGGCGGGGATCTACCTGGTCGTGGCGCTGTTCATCATCCGCAAGGAGGAGCCATGAAACTGCTGCGCAAGCCGGACGGCCAGACCGGCCTGGTCCATCACGTCACCCCGGAAAACGCCGGCTGGTCCTATGTCGGCTTCGACCTGTGGCGGCTCGGGCCGGGCGAGTCCGCCTCGGGCAGCCTTGGGGGCGACGAGGCGATCCTGGTCATCGTCGAGGGACGCGCCCGCGTCACCGCCGCCGGCCGCGACTGGGGCGAGCTCGGCCAGCGGCTCGACGTCTTCGAAAAGACGCCGCCGCATTGCCTCTATCTGCCCGATGGCAGCGACTGGCGGGCCGAGGCCACGACACCACTGACGCTGGCGGTCTGCCGCGCGCCGGGCAAGGGCGGCCATGCCGCCCGTCGCATCGGCCCCGAGGGCATCGCGCTGACCCAGCGCGGCCAGGGCGCGAACACCCGCTTCATCAACAACATCGCCATGGAAAGCGAGGATTTCTGCGACAGCCTGCTGGTGACCGAGGTCTTCACCCCGGCTGGAAACTGGTCGAGCTATCCGCCGCATCGTCATGATGAGGATGACTTTCCCCGGATGACCTATCTGGAGGAGACCTATTACCACCGGCTGAACCCGGCCCAGGGCTATGGCATCCAGCGCGTCTTTACCGAGGACGGCAGCCTGGACGAGACCATGGCGGTCGCCGATCACGACGTGGTGCTGGTGCCGCGCGGCCACCACCCCTGCGGCGTGCCCTATGGCTACGAGATGTATTACCTCAATGTCATGGCCGGGCCGATCCGCAAGTGGCGCTATGAGAATCATCCCGACCACGACTGGATCTGGCAGCGCGACAACGCCTGAAGGGCGCCGATCCGCATGGTTCGGGCACCGCGGCCGGCCTTCCGGTCGGGGCGCCAAGCAAGCATAACGCCGGAATCCTGACGCGGTTTTCGGCGTTTCGTCGCGTCATTCCAGCAGAACGACGATAAATCCCGGCAAAGCACTTGACCTGTCAGGCAGATTCGTTTGCATCAGGGACAGTGCAAAATAAGTCCAGACATGGGAGGCAATATGTCGTTCTTCTCCACCCGTTTCCTCGCTGCATCCGCGCTGGCGCTGGTCGCGGCGACGCCCTTGAGCGCCAAGACCTTCGTCTATTGCTCCGAGGGTTCGCCCGAAGGCTTCGACCCCGCCCCCTATACCGCGGGCACGACCTTCGACGCCTCGGGTCACGCGGTCTACAACCGCCTGGTGCAGTTCAAGCCCGGCACCACGGAAATCGAGCCGGCGCTGGCCGAAAGCTGGGATGTCAGCGAGGACGGGCTGACCTATACCTTCCACTTGCGCAAGGGCGTCAAGTTCCACTCGAACGACAAGTTCACCCCCTCGCGCGACTTCAACGCCGATGACGTGATCTTCACCTTCGAGCGCCAGGCCAGCGCCGACAATCCCTGGCACGAATACATCTCGGGCATCACCTACGAATATTATTCCTCGATGGAGATGGACAAGCTGATCAAGTCCATCGAGAAGGTCGACGACAACACCGTCAAGTTCACCCTGAACCACCCCGAGGCGCCGTTCCTGGCCAACGTCGCCATGCCCTTCGTCTCGATCGTCAGCAAGGAATATGCCGACACGCTGGAAAAAGCCGGCACGCGCGAGGACCTGAACAACGCCCCGATCGGCACCGGCCCGTTCAAGTTCGTGGCCTATCAGAAGGACGCGGTGATCCGTTACCAGAAGAACGCCGATTACTGGGGCGAGGCGCCCAAGATCGACGACCTGGTCTTTGCCATCACCCCCGACGCCTCGGTGCGGCTGCAGAAGCTGAAGGCCGGCGAATGCCACCTGATGCCCTATCCCTCGCCCGCCGACATCGCCGACATCAAGGCCGATCCGAACCTGAAGCTGGACGAGCAGGCCGGGCTGAATGTCGGCTATCTGGCCTATAACACCACCGTCGCACCCTTCGACAAGCCCGAGGTGCGCAAGGCGCTGAACATGGCCATCGACAAGAAGGCGCTGGTCGACGCGGTCTATCAGGGCGACGCGGAAATCGCCAAGAACCCGATCCCGCCGACCATGTGGGGCTATAACGACGCCATCGAGGCCGACAAATACGACCCCGAAGCCGCCAAGGCCGCGCTGGAGGCCGCCGGCGTCAAGGATCTGTCGATGGAAGTCTGGGCCATGCCGGTGCAGCGCCCCTACATGCCCAACGCCCGCCGCGCCGCCGAGCTGATCCAGAGCGATTTCGCCAAGGTCGGCGTCAAGGTCGACATCGTCAGCTACGAATGGGGCGAATACCTGAAGAAGTCGATGGAGCCCGGCCGCAAGGGCGCGGTGATCCTGGGCTGGACCGGCGACAACGGCGACCCGGACAACTTCCTGTCGGTGCTGCTGAGCTGCGCCGCGGCCCAGGACGGCGGCGCCAACCGCGCCTTCTGGTGCAACCAGGAGTTCTCGGACGTGATCGCCAAGGCCAAGGCCACCAGCGACCACGACGAGCGGGTCAAGCTCTATGAAGAGGCGCAGGTCATCTTCAAGAAGGACGAGCCCTGGGCCACGCTGGCGCATTCGACGCAATATGTGCCGATGCGCAAGGAAGTCACCGGCTTCGTGCAATCGCCGCTGGGCGATTACACTTTCGAAAACGTCGATCTGACCGAATAATCTTCGGCGATCATGACAGCGGCCGTGCGGGGACATGCCCCGCACGGCCCTTTTGGATCAGGGTTCGATGCTGAGATTCATCCTCACCAAACTGCTTTACCTGATCCCGACCATGCTCGGGATCACGCTGGTGGCTTTCGGGTTCATCCGCCTGCTGCCCGGCGATCCCGTGCTGCTGATGGCCGGCGAGCGCGGCGTCTCGGCCGAGCGCTACGCCCAGATCGCGGCGCAGCTCGGCTATGACAAGCCGATCTGGCAGCAATATCTGCATTACCTCGGCAATCTGCTGCAGGGCGACCTCGGCAATTCGCTGGTGACGAAAAAGCCGGTGCTGGCCGAATTCCTGACCCTGTTCCCGGCCACGGTCGAACTGGGCCTGGTCGCCATCATCATCGCCACCGTGATCGGCGTGCCGGTCGGCGTCATCGCCGCGATCAAGCGCGGCAGCTGGTTCGACCAGATCTCGATGACCGGGGCGCTGGTCGGGTTTTCCATGCCGATCTTCTGGTGGGGGCTGCTGCTCATCATCCTGTTTTCCGGCATCCTGCAATGGACCCCGGTCTCGGGCCGCATCAGCCTGATGTATTTCTTCCCGCCGGTGACCGGCTTCATGCTGATCGACAGCCTGATCTCGGGGCAGGCGGGCGCGTTCAGATCGGCGCTGAGCCACCTGATCCTGCCCTCGGTGGTGCTGGCGACGATCCCGCTGGCGGTGATCGCGCGCCAGACCCGTTCCGCCATGCTGGAGGTGATGGGCGAGGATTACGTCCGCACCGCCCGCGCCAAGGGCCTGTCGCCCCGCCGCGTCATCGGCGTGCATGCGCTGCGCAATGCGATGATCCCGGTCATCACCACCATCGGCTTGCAGATCGGCGTGCTGCTGGCCGGCGCCATCCTGACCGAGACGATCTTTTCCTGGCCCGGCATCGGCAAGTGGATGATCGACTCGATCTCGCGCCGCGACTATCCGGTCGTGCAATCCGGCCTCTTGCTGATCGCCGCCATCGTGATGATCGTGAACCTGATCGTCGACCTGACCTATGGTCTCATCAACCCGAGGATCCGGCACAAATGACCGATACCACCGTGAAACTCTCGGATGCGGCCATCCGGCGCCGGCAGATCAAGGAATTCTGGTTCTATTTCAGCCAGAACCGGGGCGCGGTGATCGGGCTCGCGGTCTTCGTGCTCTTGGTGCTGACCGCGTTCCTAGCGCCGCTGCTGGCGCCGCACGATCCGACGCAGCAATACCGCGACGCGCTGCTGGTGCCGCCGATCTGGCAGGACGGCGGCCGGGCCGGTTTCCTGCTGGGCACCGACGCCGTCGGCCGGGACATGCTGTCGCGGCTGATCTACGGCGCGCAATATTCGCTGTTCATCGGCATCGTCGTCGTCGCCATCGCCCTGACCGGCGGCATCATCATCGGGCTGATCGCCGGCTTCTACGGCGGCTGGGTCGACAGCGTCATCATGCGGGTCATGGACGTGGTGCTGGCCTTCCCCTCGCTGCTTCTGGCGCTGGTGCTGGTCGCCATCCTGGGCCCGGGCCTGACCAATGCGATGATCGCCATCGCCATCGTCTACCAGCCGCATTTCGCCCGCCTGACCCGCGCCGCGGTGATGGGCGAGAAGGCGCGCGAATATGTCGCCGCCGCCAAGGTGGCCGGGGCCTCGAACCTGCGGCTGATGTTCAAGACCATCCTGCCGAACTGCCTGGCGCCGCTGATCGTGCAGGCGACGCTTTCGTTCAGCTCGGCGGTGCTCGACAGCGCGGCGCTGGGTTTCCTCGGCATGGGCGCGCAGCCGCCGGCCTCGGAATGGGGCACCATGCTGGCCGAGGCGCGCGAGTTCATCCTGCGCGCCTGGTGGGTCGTCACCTTCCCCGGCCTCGCCATCCTCATTTCGGTGCTGGCGATCAACCTGATGGGCGACGGTCTGCGCGACGCGCTCGACCCGAAACTGAAGCGGAGCTGAGCCATGGCCTTGCTGACAATCCGCAACCTGACCGTGCGCTTCGCCACCTCGACCGGCAGCTTCACCGCCGTGGACGGCATCGACGTGACCGTGGACAAGGGAGAGGTGCTGGCCATCGTGGGCGAGTCCGGCTCGGGCAAGTCGGTCTCGATGCTGGCGGCGATGGGGCTCTTGCCCGATACCGCCATGGTGACTGCCGACGAGATGAGCTTCGACGGCAAGGACCTGCTCAAGATGACCCCGCGCCAGCGCCGCCGCGTCATCGGGCGCGAGATCACCATGATCTTCCAGGAACCCATCGCCTCGCTGAACCCCAGCTTCACCACCGGCTACCAGATCGAGGAGGTGCTGCGCTTCAACGCCGGCATGTCGAAACGCGCCGCCCGCGCCCGCGCGCTGGACCTGTTCCGCCAGGTTGGCATTCCCGACCCCGAGGAAAAGCTGAAATCCTATCCGCACCAGATGTCCGGGGGCCAATGCCAGCGGGTGATGATCGCCATGGCCATCGCCACCAACCCGCGCCTGTTGATCGCCGACGAGCCGACGACGGCGCTGGACGTGACCATCCAGAAGCAGATCCTGGACCTGCTGATGGATCTCCAGGAAAAGACCGGCATGGCGCTGATCCTGATCACCCATGACATGGGCGTGGTCGCGGAAACCGCCGACCGGGTGCAGGTGCAATACAAGGGCAGGAAGATGGAAGAGGCCGACGTGCTGTCGCTGTTCGAGGCGCCGAAACACCCCTATACCCGGGCGCTGCTCTCGGCCCTGCCGGAAAACGCCACCGGCGACCGCCTGCCCACCGTGGGCTCGTTCCTCGAGGAGGCCGCGAAATGAGCGTGGTGCAGGGCAAGAACATCATCCGCGACTATCACGTCCCCGGCTCGTTGACCCGCCGGGCCCGCGAGGTGCGCGCGGTCAAGGGCATCAGCTTCTCGGTCGATCGCGGCAAGACCCTGGCCATCGTCGGCGAATCCGGCTCGGGCAAGTCGACGCTGGCGCGCATCGTCGCGCTGATCGACCCCGCGACCGAGGGCGAGCTCAAGATCGAGGGCAAGCCGGTCGACATCACCAAGGGCCTGACGCGCGAGATGCGCTCCAAGGTGCAGATGGTGTTCCAGAACCCCTATGGCTCGCTGAACCCGCGCCAGAAGATCGGCGACGTGCTGATGGAGCCGCTGCTGCTGAACACCGACACCCCCGCCGCCGAGCGCCGCCGCCGGGCCGAGGAAATGCTGGTCAAGGTCGGGCTGCCGGCCGAGCATTTCAACCGCTATCCGCATATGTTCTCGGGCGGGCAGCGCCAGCGCATCGCCATCGCGCGGGCCCTGATGCTGAACCCGACGCTCTTGGTGCTGGACGAGCCGGTCTCGGCGCTGGACCTGTCGGTGCAGGCGCAGGTGCTGAACCTGCTGGCCGATCTTCAGGACGAATTCGACCTGGCCTATGTCTTCATCAGCCATGACCTGTCGGTGGTGCGCTACATCGCCGACGACGTTCTGGTCATGCACAAGGGCGAGGCGGTCGAGCAGGGCACGCGCGAGGCGGTCTTCGCCGCGCCCTCGCACCCCTATACCCGCGAGCTTTTCGCCGCGACCCCGGTCGCCGATATCGAGGCGATCCGCCAGCGCGTCGCCCGCCGCCAGGCGCTGCGCGCCGCCACGGCTTGACCCTGCCCCGGGGCGGGGCCGAACGCTCCGCGCCAGGCTTCTTTGTTTGCCAAATACCCTCGGGGGGTCCGGGGGGCGAAGCGCCCCCGGTCCTCAACCCTGCGGATCGCGATAATCGTGCCAGTTTCCGCGCCAGTCGCGGATGCGCCAGCGGCCGCCGCCCTCGGCCACCGCATCGCCCGATTCCAGCCCGACCTTGCCATGGCCGCCCGGCAGGTCCAGCACATAGCGCGGCAGCGCCGTGCCCGAGATCCGGCCGCGCATGCTCGCCATGATCGCCAGCCCCTCGGCGATGCTGGTGCGGAAATGCCCGGTGCCGCGCGCCAGGTCGCAGTGATGCAGGTAATAGGGCTTGACCCGGTTCCGCAGCAGCGCCCGGAACAGTTCCTCCAGCACCGCGGGATCGGCGTTCACCCCGCGCAACAGCACCGTCTGCGACAGCAGCGGCAGCCCGGCATCGGCCAGCCGCGCCAGGGCGGCCCGCGCCGCGTCGGTCAGTTCCGCCGCATGGTTGGTGTGGATCACCACCCAGACCGCCAGCCGCCCGGGACGCAGCGCCGCCAGCATGGCGTCGTCGATGCGATGCGGCGCCACCACGGGCACCCGGGTATGAAAGCGCACCAGGTCGAGATGCGGGATCGCGTCCAGCCGCGCCAGCAGCGCCGCGATGCGCCGCGCCGACAGCACCATCGGATCGCCGCCGGTCAGGACGACCTCGCGGATCGCCGGCACCGCCGCGATGTAATCCAGCGCCGCGGCCAGGTCGGATTCGGGCAGGCTGCCGTCCTCGCCCACCACCTCGCGGCGGAAGCAGAAGCGGCAATAGACCTCGCAGGTCTTGGTGATGTGCAGGATGACGCGGTCGGGATAGCGATGCGTCAGGCCGGGGGCGGGGCTATGCGCCGCATCGCCGATCGGGTCGACCAGCTCCTCGGGGCGCACCAGCAATTCGCGGGCATCGGGCACGAATTGCGCGGCCACCCCGGGGGCGGCCGCAGCCTGGCGCATGGCCGGCGTCACGCGGATGCGAAAGCCGGCCGCGACCTGCTCCAGCACCCCGGCCTCGGCCGCATCGACCAGCCCGGCATCGACCATGCCGGAAACCGAGGTGAGGGGGCGGGTGGACAAGCGGCGACTCCGGCGGCTGAAAAACCCGGCTTATCGACCCGGCAAGGCCGCTTGACAAGCCCCGCGCGCCATGAAGGCGCGGCGGGGCAGGGGATCAGAACGTGAAGTCGCCCATGTCGAGCTGCGCCCGGTCCATGTCGCGGATCGTGACCGTGGTATCGGCCGACAGCCGGAGCACCAGATCGTCGCCGACCTGGCGGGCGCCATTGATGACCTGTTGCACCTGGGCGCGGCTGAAATCGTCGAAGTCGAGCCGGTCGACGCCGTTCTGGAAGTCGCCGATCACATCGGCGCCTTGGCCGCGTTCGAATTCGAAGACATCGGCTTCGGCGCCGCCCCACAGCACGTCATTGCCGCGCCCGCCGTCCAGCGTGTCCCGGCCGGCGCCGCCATAGAGGATGTCGTTGCCGGCATCGCCGTCCATCTCGTCATTGCCGGCCTCGCCATGCAGCGTGTCATTGCCATGGCCGCCCTCGAGATCGTCATTGCCGAGGCCGCCGAACAGCCGATCCGCGCCGTGGCCGCCGTCCAGCTCGTCATTGCCGACACCGCCCCAGAGCGAATCATTGCCGTGCCCGCCTTCCAACTCGTCATTGCCGACGCCACCCCACAGCGAATCGAAGCCGTTGCCGCCGAACAGGTCGTCATGGCCGTCGCCGCCGGCGATGGAATCATTGCCGTCGCCGCCCCAAAGGCTGTCGTTGCCGCCGCCGCCATACAGGCTGTCCTGGCCGCCAAACCCGTAGACCCGGTCATTGCCGTTCAGTCCTGACAGCCAATCGGCCAGGTTGGTCCCCTGCAGCACATCGGCGAAATTCGTTCCGGTCTTGCGTACCATGATCATGGTCCTTTCAGGTTGCGGGCGGGCGCGTTGCGCGCGTCGATGGCCCGGGGTTGGCTCGCGGCGATCAAGGGTGCCGCGATCAGAATATCCTGCTGATGCCACAGGCTGGCTGACAGCCCTCTGACCCGGGCTGTCAGCGTTCTGTCAGCACCGCGACCAGGAAGATCCAGGTCGCAAAATGTCAGGCCGCTGTCAGTCGCGCCACGCTATCCGACAGGCATGAAACCGCTCATCGCCCTCTTTCTGGTCCTGTTGCTGCCGCCGGTCGCCGCCCGGGCGCAATTCACCCCGACGCCCGATTACGAATTCGCCCGCGACGCGGTCGCGCGCGGCGAGATCCTGTCTCTTGCCGAGGTGCTCGCCAGGTTGCAGGATTCGCATCCCGGCCGGGTGGTCGATGTGGAGCTGGAACAGGACGACGACATGCTGATCTACGAGGTCGAATTGGTGACGCGCGACGGCCGGCTGATCGAGGTCGAGATCGACGCGGCCACCGGTCGCATCATCAGCCTCGACGAGGACGCCGGCTGATGCGCGCCCTAGTGGTCGAGGACGACGCCCGCATCGCCGCCGATCTGGAACGCGCGCTGACCGCGGCAGGCTTCCGGGTCGAAGGCGCGGCCGATGGCGACACCGCTTGGTTTCGCGGCGGGACCGAGAATTACGACCTGATCGTGCTGGACCTGAACCTGCCGCGTCTTGACGGGTTGACGGTGCTGAAGCGCTGGCGGGCCGAGGGCTGCGAAAGCCCGGTGCTGATCCTGACCGCGCGCGGCGGCTGGACCGAGCGGGTCGAGGGCATCGACGCCGGCGCCGACGACTACCTGCCGAAGCCCTTCCGCATGGAGGAACTGATCGCCCGTGCCCGCGCCCTGGTGCGCCGCGCCGGCGGGCGCGGCACCGCCACCCAGCAGGTCGGCCGGCTGACCGTGGACCTGAACCGGATGACGGCGGCCATCGACGGCATCCCGGTGGCGCTGACACCGCTGGAGTTCCGGCTGATCGCCTATCTGGCGCTGAACCGCGACCGCACCGTGCCGCCGACCGAGCTGCTGGAACATCTCTACGGCGACGACGATGCGCGCGAGGCCAATGCCGTCGAGGCCGTCATCACCCGGCTGCGCCGCAAGCTCGGCGCCGGCGTGATCGCGACCCGGCGCGGCTTCGGCTATCACCTGGAGGGCGGCGCGGCCCCGGGGGCGGCATGATGCGTTCGATCCGCTGGCGGCTGGTGCTGGCGGGCGGGCTCGCCATCGCGCTGGCGCTGGCGCTGTCGGGCATGGGCCTCGCGGTGCTCTTTGATCGCCATGTCGCCCGCGTCGCTGCCGCCGACCTGCGCAACCGCGCGCTGGCGCTGGCCGCCATGGTCGAGCCGCGCGGCGCCAGCCTGCGCGCCCCGCCGGAAGACCCGCTCTATGACCAGCCCTTCTCGGGGCATTACTGGCAGGTCAGCCTGGGCGAGGAAACGCGCCGCTCGCGCTCGCTCTGGGACTATGCGCTGCCGCTCGAGGGCAGGCCGCTGCCGCCGGGCCAGAGCCGGGTGCTGAACCTGCCCGGCCCGCGCGGCGAGCCGCTCCTGGCGGTCGAGCAAAGCCTCGCGGTCGGGCAGGGCGCGGCGGCGCTGCCCCTGCGCATCGTGGTGGCCGAGGACCGCAGCCGGCTCGCCCTGGCGAAACAGGGCTTTCTGGGCGATCTGCTGCCCTATCTGTCGCTGCTGGGCCTGGCGCTTCTGCTGGCCAGCTGGGTGCAGATCACCATCGGCCTGCGCCCGCTGGCCCAGGTCGGCGCCCGGGTGGCGGGGCTGGTTGCCGGCACCCGGCCGCGCATGGGCCGGGACCTGCCGACCGAGGTGACGCCGCTCGCCAACCAGATCGACAGCCTGCTCGACGCCCGCGACCAGGAACTGGAACGCGCCCGCCACCGCGCGGCCAATCTGGCGCATGGCTTCAAGACCCCGCTCCAGGCCCTTCTGGGCGATGCCGCGCAATTGCGCGGCCGGGGCGAAACGGAACTCGCGCGCAGCATCGAGACCATTGCCACCGAAATGCGCCGCCACGTCGACCGCGAGCTGGCCCGGGCCCGGATCCAGACCGCAGGCCCGGCCAGCGGCGCCGTCCCGGCCGAGATCGCCGGCAAGCTGATCGGCGTGCTGCGCCGCACGCCGGCGGGCGCCGGACTCGACTGGCAGCTCGACGCCGCGCCCGGGCTGCGCGCCCGCATCGACCCGGGCGACCTGACCGAGGCCATGGGCGCGCTGATGGAGAACGCCATGCGCCATGCCCGCAGCCGCGTGCAGATTACCGTCCGCGCCGAAGCCCCGCGCCTCGTCATCGCCATCCGCGACGACGGCCCCGGCGTCGCCGAGGCCGAGCTTGCCAGCCTGACCCGGCGCGGCCTCAGCCTCGATCCCAGCGGCCAGGGCCAGGGCATCGGCCTGGCCATGGTGGCCGACATCACCGACGCCGCCCAGGGCGAGCTGAGCCTGCAAAACGCCCAGCCCGGTTTCCTGGCCGAGCTGCGCTTCGACCTCATGCCCTGACCGGATTTTCACCGTTTTCCAAATACTCCGGCGACGCTTCAGCCGGTCGCCACCGCGACATTGTCGATCAGCCGCACGCCGTCCAGCCAGGCCGCGACCAGCAGCCGCGCCGGTTGCCCGGGCCGGGCCGGGCCCAGGCTCTCGCCGTCGCGCAGCTCCAGGTAATCGACCGGGCCGATGCCCGCCGCGTCCAGCCCGGCGCGCGCCTCGGCCAGAGCCGCCTCTGGCTCGGCGCCCGCCTCGATCGCCCGCGCGGCCGCGAACAGCGCCTGCGGCAGGGCGGCGGCGCGGGCGCGCGCCTCGGGGTCCAGCCGCTGGTTGCGCGAGGACAAGGCCAGCCCGTCCTCGGCCCGCACGCAGGGGCAGGGCACGATCTCGCAGGGCAGCTTCAGGTCGGCGACCAGCCGGCGCACCAGCTGCAATTGCTGCCAGTCCTTCTCGCCGAAATAGGCCCGGTCGGCGCCGGTCATGTTCAGAAGCAGTGTCACCACCGTCGCCACGCCGTCGAAATGCCCGGGCCGATGGGCGCCTTCCAAAGGCGCGGTCACGCCCGAGACCGAGACCACCGTGGCGTGGTCCGGCGGATAGATCTCGGCCGCGTCCGGCACGAACAGCGCATCGACCGACAACGGCGCCAGCAGCGCGGCATCGGCATGTTCGGTGCGGGGATATTTGGCGAAATCCTCGGCATTGTTGAACTGGCGCGGGTTGACGAACAGCGTCACGATCACCCGGTCGCAGCCGGCTTTCGCGGCTCGGACCAGGCTCAGGTGCCCCTCGTGCAGGGCGCCCATGGTCGGCACCACGCCGATGGTCTCGCCTGCGGCCTTCCAGCCCCGGACCAGGGCGCTGAGCTCGGCCAGCGGCCGGATGATGGGCGTGGTCATTCCGGCTTGCCCTCGGCGAAGCCGTGCTCGGGGCCGGGGAAGGCGCGGGCGCGCACCTCCTCGGCATAGGCGGCGATGGCAGCCCCGGCCGCTTCGCCCAGTTCGGCATAGCGCTTGACGAATTTCGGCCGGAAGTCCGAGAACAGCCCCAGCATGTCATCGACCACCAGCACTTGGCCGTCGCAATCCACCCCGGCGCCGATGCCGATGGTCGGCACCGCGATCTCGGCGCTGATGCGGGCGCCAAGCGCGCTCGGCAGTTTCTCCAGCACCACGGCGAAGGCGCCGGCATCGGCCAGTGCCGCGGCATCGACGGCGATGCGGTCGGCCTCGTGATGGCTGCGGCCCTGCACCTTGTAGCCGCCCAGCGTGTTGACCGATTGCGGCGTCAACCCGACATGGCCCATGACCGGGATGCCGCGCGCGACCAGGAAGCCGACCGTCTCGGCCATGTGCCGCCCGCCCTCGAGCTTCACCGCCTGGCAGCCGGTCTCGGCCAGCAGCCGCGCGGCATTGCGGAACGCCTGCTCGGGGCTTTCCTCGTAGCTGCCGAAGGGCATGTCCACGACCACGCAAGAGCGCGTGGCACCGCGCATCACCGCCTTGCCGTGCAGGATCATCATCTCCATGGTCACGCCCAGGGTCGAGGGCAAGCCGTGCAGCACCATGCCCAGGCTGTCGCCGACCAGGGTCACGTCGCAATGCGCGTCCACCAGTTGCGCCATGGGCGTGGTATAGGCGGTCAGGCAGACCACGGGCTGGATGCCCTCGCGGGCGCGGATGTCGCCGGGGCTCAGCCGGGCCTTGCGCTCGGGTGTCGCGCTCATCAGTTCCTCCGTTATCCAAGGCCTCGGCGGCCGCTGCCCGAATATTTGATTCCTTCCGCCATGTCTCGCAATAAAATGATGCAGATGCAGCATTCCTGCGCACGAAAAGAAGCCTCGTCCTTCATGCGCCCTGCCGAGTTCTCAACTTTAATAAATAAATTCAACAGGATAAGTTTCGTCGAACGGACCGAAGCGAGCATGGCAGTGCCGACGGGACTGCCATTGGCGCGCTGTCAGCGACCTCATCTGCAAGAGGTCTGAAGTTTATATAGCATTTTCCGCTAGTTGAACTTGATTATTTATCCTATTTCTCAAGAAAATGACAACGAGCGGCGCGCGCATTCGTGCAAACGGGCGTGCCCTGCAACCTGGCCGGCGGCTTGACATGCCGGAAGCCCGGGCCTAGTGCCGGTTTTCGGCCCCCGCGGGCCTGACAACCAGCGCCGCGCCTGCGCGGCCAGTTTCCTCGGGATCACGACATGACGCTGAAAGCTGCCATCCTGGGCGCCTCGGGCTATACGGGCGCCGAACTCGTGCGGATCCTCGCCACGCATCCCTCGATCGAGGTCGCGGCGCTGTCGGCCGACCGCAAGGCGGGGCAGGGCTATGACACGGTCTTTCCGCATCTGCGTCACCTGAACCTGCCGGCGCTGGTCCGGATGGAAGAGATCGACTTCTCGGCCATTGACCTGGTGTTCTGCGCCCTACCGCATGGGCTCAGCCAGCCGCTGGTCGGGCAGATCCCGGGCGATGTGAAGATCGTCGACCTGGGCGCCGATTTCCGGCTGCGCGACCCGGCGGAATACAAGAAATGGTACGGGCTCGACCATGCCGCGCCCGAGGTCCAGCCGCAGGCGGTCTATGGCCTGACCGAATTCTATCGCGACCAGATCAAGGGTGCGCGGCTGGTCGCCGGCACCGGCTGCAACGCCGCCACCGTGCAATTCGCGCTGCGGCCGCTGATCGGATCGGGGCTGATCGACCTCGACGACATCATCTGCGACCTGAAGAACGGCGTGTCCGGGGCAGGGCGGTCGCTCAAGGAAAACATGCTGTTTGCTGAACGCTCCGAGGATGTGGCCGGCTATTCCCAGGGCGGCAAGCACCGCCACCTGGGCGAGTTCGATCAGGAATTCTCGCTGCTGGCCGGCCGGCCGGTGCAGATCCAGTTCACCCCGCATCTTGTGCCGGTGAACCGCGGCATCCTGGCCTCGTGCTATCTGAAGGGCGAGCCGCAGGCGGTCCATGCCGCGTTGGCCCAGGCTTACGCCGACGAGCCCTTTGTCGTGGTGCTGCCCTTTGGCCAGTTGCCGGCGATGGCGCATGTGCAGGGCTCGAACTTCTGCCATATCGGCGTGACCGGGGACCGCATTTCGGGCCGCACGCTGGTGGTCTCGACGCTGGACAACCTGTGCAAGGGTTCCTCGGGGCAGGCGGTGCAGAACGCGAACCTGATGCTGGGCCTGCCCGAGACCGAAGGGCTGATGCTGGCGCCGATCTTCCCCTGAACCCAGCGGCCTGCGGCGCTTTCTTCCGCGTTTTCCCGGGAACCCCGGGCCTTCCCTGCGCGTCTTGTTGCCAGAGCGGCGGCGGCATGTCGCCGCAGCAGAGGAGGATCTGGAATGCGTAGCCTGTTTGCGACTGCCGCTTCCGTCATGGTGCTGGCGCTGGCCGCCTGCGGCGACAATGCCACCGAACGCGCCGCGACCGGCGGCATCGGTGGCGCGGTGGTGGCCGGACCCGTCGGCGCCGTGGCCGGGGCCACCGTCGGCGCCGCGACGACCCCGTGAGGCCATGAAAAAGGGCAGGGCCTCGCGGCCCCGCCCGTCATGCGCCCGTCAAGACCTCAGGCCTTGGCGCGTTCCACATAGGTCAGGTCGGCGGTGTTGATGATCACCTTGGTGCCGACGCCGATATGCGGCGGCACCATGATGCGCACGCCGTTATGCGCCATCGCCGGCTTGTAGCTGGACGAGGCGGTCTGGCCCTTGACCACCGGCTCGGTCTCGACCACCTCGACGGTGACTTTCTGCGGCAGTTCGATGGCGATGGCGACGCCGTTATGGACCTGCAGGAAAACGCTGATGCCGTCCTCCAGGAACACCTTGTCGTCGCCGACCACGTCGGGCGAGACGACGACCTGCTCATAGCTTTCCGGCTCCATGAAATGGAAGCCCTCGCCGTCCTCGTAGAGGAAGTTGTAGGCGCGTTCGTCGACATGGGCACGCTCGACCTGTTCGGTGGTCTTCCAGCGTTCCGAGACCTTGTTGCCGTCCGAGATGCGGCGCAGGTCGACCTGCGTCGTCGGCGTGCCCTTGCCGGGGTGGAAGTTGGTCGCCGTCAGGACGACATGAAGCTTGCCGTCGATCTCGACGACATTGCCTTTGCGAAGGCTGGAGGCGATAACTTTCAAGGCGGTTTCCCTTGCCTGCTTTTCAAATTCCGACGCGCCGGCTATGCCGGCGATGATGGTTTCCCTTAGCGCCTCGCGCGGCTTTGCGCCAGTCGCAAGCGGCGAAAAACGAGGTCTGCGATGAAAACCGCCCCTGAAACGCCCTGGTGGGACCGCGACCGCCACGCCGGCCGCCGGCCGCTGCTTCTGGCCCGCAACCGCATCCAGCGCGCCATCCGAGACTGGCTTGAGGCCCAGGATTTCACCGAGGTCGATCCGCTGGCCCTGGCCGTGAGCCCCGGAAACGAGGCGCATCTGCATGCGTTCGAGACCCGGCAGATCGGCAACGACGGCCAGCCCCGGCCGATGTATCTGCATACCAGCCCGGAATTCGCCATGAAGAAGCTGCTGGCGGCGGGTGAGGCGCGCATCTTCGCCTTCAGCCATGTCTGGCGCAACCGCGAGCGCGGCCGGCTGCACAGCCCCGAGTTCTGCATGCTGGAATGGTATCGCGCCGGAGAGGATTATCGCGTGCTTTTCGAGGATTGCGCGCAGTATCTGCGGCTGGCCGCCGAGGCTGCCGGGGCCGAAATGCTGCGGTTCCACGATATGGAATGCGACCCTTTCGCCGCGCCGCAGGTGATGAGCGTGGCCGAGGCGTTTCGCGAACATGCCGGCATCGACCTGCTCGCGACCTGCGACGGCGCCGAGACCGATGCCGCCGGCTTGCGCGCCCAGGCCGAGGGGCAGGGCATCCGCCTTGGTGCCGACGATAGCTGGTCCGACATGCTGTCACGGATCCTGGTCGAGAAAGTCGAGCCGCATCTGGGCCAGGGCCGGCCGCTGATCCTGGACCGCTATCCCGCCGCCGAGGCCGCACTGGCCCGGCCGGCAAGCGACGAGCCGCGCGAGGCCGAACGCTTCGAGCTTTACGCCTGCGGCGTCGAACTGGCGAATGGCTTCGGTGAGTTGACCGATCCCGCCGAACAGCGCCGCCGGTTTGAACTTGAGATGCAGGAAAAGGCCCGAATCTACGGCGAGCGTTATCCGCTGGACGAGGATTTCCTGGCGGCCTTGGCGCAGATGCCGCCGGCCTCGGGCTGCGCGCTGGGATTCGACCGGCTGGTGATGCTGGCCACCGGCGCGCCACGCATCGACGAGGTGATCTGGACGCCACTGGCGCAATAACAACCTGTTGCACGCGACAGTTGATGTTTTTTCGAGATGCGGCGCGGCCGCGGATGCGCGACGCCTTGCCGCCGCCGTGATTTCGCCTTTCGGCCCGATCACGGGAACGCTAGGTTGAAAAAAACACATGCGCGAGGGGCAGGGGAATGCGGTTTTCATTGCGACTGACAGCCACTTTGACGGCTTTGGCCTTGGTTCTGGGCGGATGCAGCGGCGGGATGTACTCCCCGCGCGGTGGCGTGCCGCAGCAGAGCCAGGAGATCAAATGGGGCCGCAACCAGAACCCGCCGCCGGCCAAGGTCGCCGGGCTGAACCAGTGGATCGCCGGCTTCAAGGCCAATGCGCGCGCCCAGGGCATCAGCGACAGCACGCTGGATTTCGCCTTCCGCGACGTGGTCTACAACCCCGAGGTGGTCAAGCGCAGCCAGAACCAGGCCGAGTTCAAGAAATCCCTTTGGGAATATCTGGAAAACGCGGTCTCGGAAAAGCGCCAGACCAACGGCCGCGCCGCGCTGGGGCAATATGGCGGCGTGCTGAGCCGCGTCGAGGCGACCTATGGCGTCGACAAGGAGATCGTCGCCGCGGTCTGGGGCATGGAATCGACCTATGGCGAGCGGCGTGGCGACCTGCCGCTGATCGAGGCGCTGTCCACCTTGTCCTATGAGGGATATCGCGGCGATTTCTTCCGCAGCCAGTTGATGGCCTCGCTGAAGATCCTGCAAGCGGGCGATATCGACCCCGCCCATATGACCGGCAGCTGGGCCGGCGCCATGGGGCATACCCAGTTCATTCCGACGACCTATCTGGCCTATGCCGTTGATTTCACGGGCGATGGCCGCCGTGACATCTGGTCGAACGACCCGTCGGATTCCCTGGCCTCGACGGCGAATTACCTGGCGAAATCCGGCTGGCAGCCCGGCCTGCCGGCCGCGGTCGAGGTGACGCTGCCCGCCGGCTTTAACATCGGCCTTGCCGGCAAGGGCAAGCGGCGCTCGGTTTCGGAATGGCAGTCGCTGGGCATCCGCCAGGCCACCTCGCGGCCCTTGCCGCCGGCCGGTGCCTCGACCGAGATGCTGATTCCCGGCGGCGCCGACGGCGCGGCCTTCCTGATCACCCGCAACTTCCACGCCATCCTGCGCTACAACAACGCCGACAGCTATGCGCTGGCGGTGGCGCATCTGGCCGACCGGCTGAAAGGCTATCCGGGACTGGCGAACCCGTGGCCGGCCAGCCACCCCGGCCTGCGCATCGAGCAGCGCAAGGAGATGCAGCGCCTGCTGACCGCGCGCGGTTTCGACACCCAAGGCGTGGACGGCAATGTCGGCTCGAACACCATCAACGCGATCCGGGCCTATCAGACCTCGCGCGGGCTGCCGCCGACCGGCACGCCCTCGGCCGCGCTGCTGGAGCAGCTGCGCCGCGGTTGACGGCAGGAATGACGAACGGGCGAAGGCCACCACAACCTTCGCCCGTTTCGCGTCGGAACGACTTGGGACCGCTTACCACCACAACAAGCGCACCGCTGACCGACATGATCCTTTTGTCGCGCGCCGGGCGCCGGATGTGAAGCTGGCATTTTGGGCAGGTCGTGGCCGGCAGGATGCGCAGCACAGTTTATTTTACATAACTCTGGTTATCGGAAAATCCTTGCGGAAGGGCGGCGGTTCTATTGTCGAACAACCGGGATTCATCCATCCGAGCCGGACAAATTCATCCTAAACCCGATCCACCAGATGCCGGGACTGAACAGCTGGGATGCGCTTTGCCGGGGTTCAGCTTTATGTCATCAATCCGCCCAATCGATAGATTGCAGCGCATCCTTGACGGTCGCGAGGTCCAGCCCGGCGCGCCATGTCTTGCAGCATGGCCGCCCGCTCGCGCCTTGCCGCCGTGGTCGTAAGCCTGCATCGAGCGCACCACGTCGATAGCGACGGCCGCAGGCGCGGTTGCGGATCGGATCGCCCATGGCCGCCTCATCGTTGCAGGACATAGGTGCCGGGCGCAGCGGCCAGCGCCGGATAACCGCGCTCGGGCGCGCCCGCGCCGGGGGGCGGAACCTGCGGGCCGGAGGATTGCGCCGCCAACCAGTCCGCCCATTCGAGCCACCACGAGCCCTCCTTCTCGGCCGCGCTTTCCAGCCATTCGGCGGGAGCCAGATAGGGATCGGCCATCCGCTTCAGCGCCACGCGGAAATGCCGGTGCCCGGTGCCCGGCTCGCTGAGGATGCCGGCATTGTGGCCGCCGCCGGTCAGCACGAAGGTGATGTCGGTGTCGCAAAGCTGGTGGACCTTGTAGACCGAGGGCCAGGGCGCCATGTGGTCGCGCTCGGTTCCCACCACGAACAGCGGCACGCGGATGTTCTGCAACGCCGCGGGCCGGCCGTCGACCATGAACCGGCCGCTGGCCAGTTCGTTGTCGATGTAAAGCCGCTGCAGATATTCGGCGTGCATCCGGTAGGGCATCCGGGTCGAATCGGCATTCCAGGCCATGATGTCGAACATCGGCGTGCGCTCGCCCATCAGATAGTCGTGGACCAGCCGCGACCAGATCAGGTCGTTGCTGCGCAAGAGCTGGAAGGCCCCCGCCATCTGGTCCGCCGACAGATAGCCGCGGTTCCACATCATGCTTTCCAGGAAATGCATCTGGCTGTGGTCGATGAACAGCGCCAGTTCGCCCGGCTCGGTGAAATCCGTCTGCGCCGCCAGCAGCGTGAGCGAGGCCAGCCGGTCGTCCCCGGCATGCGCCATGGCCGCCGCAGCGATGGAGAGCAGCGTGCCGCCCAGGCAGTAGCCCGCGGCGTGGACCTTTTGTCCCGGCACGATGGCGTTGATCCCATCCAGCGCCGCCATCACCCCCAGCCGGCGATAGTCGTCCATGGTCAGGTCGCGGTCCTCGGCGGTCGGGTTGCGCCACGAGATGCAGAACACCGTATGCCCCTGCCCGACCAGATAGCGGATCAGCGAGTTCTGCGGCGACAGGTCGAGGATATAGTATTTCATGATCCAGGCCGGGACGATCAGGACCGGCTCGGGCCGGACCGTTTCGGTCGCGGGGGCATACTGGATCAGCTCGATCAGGTGGTTGCGCCAGACCACCTGCCCCGGCGTGCCGGCGACGTTGCGGCCGACGACGAAATCCTCGGTCCCGGCGGACGGCTGGCCCGCCGCCAGCCGACTGGCATCCTCCAGCCAGTTCTGGAACCCCTGCACGAAATTGGCGCCGCCGGTGGCCAGCGCCTTGCCGATCACCTCGGGGTTGCCGAAGGGATTGTTCGAGGGCGAAAAGATGTCCAGCCATTGCCGGGCGGCGAAAGAGATCACCTCCTCATGGTGGGGGGTGACGCCGGGCACCTCGCGCGTGGCATTGTGCCACCATTGCTGGTTCAGCAGGAACGCCTGCGACCAGAAACGCCATGGCTGCTTTTGCCAGCCCTCGGCCCGGAAGCGGTGGTCCCCCGGCAAGGGCTCGATGCAGGGCGGGGTGTCGGGGCACAGCCGGGCGGCGGCCATATGGGTCGCCAGCCGCTGGAGCTTGGTCATCGCCTTGTAGGCCAGTTCCAGGCGCTTGCCCGGCGCCATCGCCAGATGGATGGACCAGTCGAACACCGCCAGCGCCAGCGCCGCCGGCGACAGGCCGCCGGTCATCTGCGCGGCCAGCGCCTCGCGCATCCGGTCCATGCTGCGGAACGCTTCGAAGCCAAGGGTTCCGTCCTGTCCCTGCGGGGATTGCGGCAGGTTCTTCGTCATTTGTCCGGGTCCTCCTCTGCGCCCGCGGCCGCGCCGGCAGGCAGGCCGCCGATATGGGCGATCGTGGTTGCCAACAGGTGGTCGAGGTCGCCGCCCGCGCCCTCGCGCAGCGGCGCGATCTCCAGAACGTTGCGCAAGATGCCGACACCGGCCAGCAGCGCGGCGATGACAGCGGCCCGCATCGCCGCCGGATCGTCCAGCCGCGCCCCGAGGGGTGCGACAAATTCGCGCATGATGCAGTCGCGCACCACGCGGGACGCCGCCGGGCTGGACAAGGAATGGATGATGATGTCCAGCGGCCCGATTTCCCTGGGCGTCGCCTGCCCGTCGCGGTGGAACACCTGCGCGGACAGGTGACGGCTCAGGTCGCGCGGCTCTTCGGCCAGGACATGCTGCATTCCGGTCGAGGCCAGGACGGCCTGCGCAAACAGCTGTTCCTTGGACCCGAAGCAGCGGTGCGCATAAGCGACGTCGACACCGGCATCGGCGGCGATGTCGCGCAAGCCGGTTTCCTCGTAGGAATTCCGTGCAAACCGCTGGACCGCTGCCTGCAGAATGCGGGCGCGGACGGGAATTGCGTGCAGATCGGGGGCCGGGGCGCGGCGCATCGGGGGACTCGCGGGATCAGGTTGCCAATACCGCATTTGGTAAACTCGAACGCAGTCAACCGTTGTTGTCCTGGATCAAGGTGCGGCGCATTTTTCGCGGGCATGTCACCTCTGCCGGGATCGCAAGCAGGAGACGAGCATGGCGAATCATCGAAGGGTCGCGGGCGCGGCTGCGGCGGCAAGCCAGCCGCGGATCGAACGCCCCGGAAACGAACGGCTCCGAACCAAGAGGGTGCTGCCATGAAGTCCAATTCCAGAAGGTGGCTGCTGGCCGCCGTTGCCATCATCATCGTCGCGGGCGCCTGGCTGGCCTGGCAACGGCTGGGCGCGGCCGGCCTGCCTTCGGGACTGGCCGGCGGCAATGGCCGCATCGAGGCGGTGGAAATCGACATCTCGACCCGGACGGCGGGCCGGCTGAAGGAAATCCTTGCCGACGAAGGCGATTTCGTCGAGGCCGGCCAGCCGCTGGCCCGGATGGACACCGTCCAGCTGGACAGCAAGCGCCTGCAGGCCGAGGCCGAGCTGAAGCGGGCGCGGATCGGCGTGGACACCGCGAAGATCCAGATCCTGCAACGCGAGGCCGAGCGCGAGGCAGCCGCGGCCGTGGTCGCGCAGCGCGAGGCGCAGCTGGACGCCGCCGACCGCCGGCTGGCCCGCAGCGAGCAGCTGGCCCGGAGCAACGCGACCAGCCAGCAGGTGCTGGACGACGACCGCGCCACCCGGCAGGGCGCCAGGGCAGCAGTCGAGGCCGCGAAGGCCCAGCTGGCCGCGACCGAAGCCGGGATCAACGCCGCCCGCGCGCAGGTGGTCGATGCCGAGGCCGCCGTCGGCGCCGCCGAGGCCGCGGTCGCCAGCATCGTCTCGGACATCGACGACAGCACGCTGACCGCGCCGCGCGCCGGCCGCATCCAGTATCGCGTCGCCGAGCCGGGCGAGGTTCTGGGCGCCGGCGGCCGGGTGCTGTCGCTGGTCGATGTGGGGAATGTCCATATGACCTTCTTCCTGCCGACCTCGCAGGCGGGACGGGTGGCGCTGGGAAGCGATGTCCGCATCGTGCTGGACGCGGCGCCGCAATATGTCATCCCCGCCCGCGTCAGCTTCGTGGCCGACGTGGCCCAGTTCACCCCCAAGACCGTCGAAACCGAGGAGGAGCGCCAGAAGCTGATGTTCCGCATCAAGGCCAAGGTTTCGCCCGAATTGCTGGGCAAACACGTCCAGCAGGTCAAGACCGGGCTGCCCGGCATGGCCTATGTCAAGATCGACCCCGCCGCCGAATGGCCGACCGAACTGGCGGAAACCGTGCAATGATCCCGGCGGGGGAAGCGGGGCCGGTGGTCCGGGTTCAGGGCGTCGGCCTGTCCTATGGCAAGACCCGCGCTTTGCGGGACGTGACGCTGGATGTGCCCGCCGGCTGCATGGTCGGGTTGATCGGGCCGGACGGGGTGGGCAAGTCCAGCCTGCTGTCGCTGATCGCCGGGGCCCGCGTGCTGCAGTCCGGCCGCGTCGCGGTGCTGGGCGGCGACATTGCCGATGCCCGCCACCGCCAGGCCGCCTTTCCCCGCATCGCCTATATGCCGCAGGGTCTGGGCAAGAACCTTTATCCGACGCTTTCGGTGTTCGAGAACATCGACTTCTTCGGGCGGCTGTTCGGCCATGACCGGGCCGAGCGCGAACGCCGCATTCAGGAATTGCTGGCCCGCACCGGCATGTCGGCCTTTTCGGACCGTCCAGCCGGCAAGCTGTCGGGCGGGATGAAGCAGAAGACCAGCCTGTGCTGCTCGCTGATCCACGACCCGGACCTGCTGATCCTGGACGAGCCGACCACCGGCGTGGACCCGCTGTCCCGCCGCCAGTTCTGGCAGCTGATCGACGACATCCGCCGCGACCGGCCGGGGATGAGCGTCATCGTCGCCACCGCCTATATGGAGGAAGCCGCGCGCTTCGACTGGCTGGTGGCGATGAACGACGGGCAGGTGCTGGCGACCGGCGCGCCCGACGCGCTGTTGCAGCAGACCGGCGCCGCCAGTCTGGACGCCGCCTTCATCGCCCTGCTGCCCGAGACCGCGCGCAAGGACCACCACGAGGTCGTGATCCCGCCCCGCCCCGCCACCGCCGACCAGGACATCGCGATCGAGGCCCGGGGCGTCACCGTCCGCTTCGGCGACTTCACCGCCGTGGACAATGTCAGCTTCCGCATCCCGCGCGGGGAAATCTTCGGCTTCCTGGGCTCGAACGGCTGCGGCAAGACCACCACGATGAAGGTGCTGACCGGCCTTTTGCCCGCCAGCGAAGGCACCGCGCGGCTGTTCGGGGCCGAGGTCGATCCCGACGACATCGCCGTGCGCCGCCGCGTCGGCTACATGAGCCAGGCGTTCTCGCTGTATACGGAACTGACGGTGCGGCAGAACCTGCAATTGCACGCGGAACTGTTCGGCATAGCCGCCGGCGCGATCGGGCCGCGGATCGCGGAACTGGCCGGGCGCTTCGACCTGACCGAGGTCATGGATACGCTGCCCGACGCGCTGCCGCTGGGCATCCGCCAGCGGCTGTCGCTGGCGGTGGCGCTGATCCATTCGCCGGAAATCCTGATCCTGGACGAGCCGACCTCGGGCGTGGACCCGGTGGCGCGCGACGGCTTCTGGCAGATTCTCTCGGACCTGTCGCGCAAGGACAATGTGACGATCTTCGTCTCGACCCATTTCATGAACGAAGCCGAGCTTTGCGACCGCATTTCGCTGATGCACGCCGGCAAGGTGCTGGTCAGCGACACGCCTGCCGCCATCGTGCAAAGCCGCGGGGCCGGGACGCTGGAACAGGCTTTCGTCGCCTGTCTGGAGGAGGCGATCGGCACGCCCCCCGAAGCGCCGGCCGCAGCCCCTGCCCCGCCGGCCGGACCGGCAGCCGGGCGCGCGCCACCCGCACCTGCGCCCGCGCGGCGGTTTTTCGACCTGCGGCGCATGCTGGCCTATACCCGGCGCGAGGCGCTGGAATTGCGCCGCGACCCGATCCGGGCGACGCTGGCGATCATCGGCAGCGTGCTGTTGATGTTCGTGATCGGCTATGGCGTTAACATGGATGTCGAGGATCTCAGCTTTGCCGTCCTCGACCGCGACGACACCACCGTCAGCCGCGACTATGTGCTGCAACTCTCGGGCTCGCGCTATTTCACCGAGCAGCCGCCGATCACCGATTACGACGACATGGACCGGCGGATGCGCAATGGCGAGATCAGCCTGGCCATCGAGATCCCGCCCGGCTTTGGCCGCGACGCCACCCGCGGGCGCGCGGTCGAAATCGCCGCCTGGATCGACGGCGCCATGCCGACGCGGGCCGAGACCGTCCGCGGCTATGTCCAGGGGATGCACGCCGCCTGGCTGACCCAGAAATCGCGCGAGCTTTACGGCGACGCCGCGACGCAGGGCAATTTTCAGCTGGCCCTGCGCTATCGCTATAACCCCGATGTGCAAAGCCTTGTCGCCATGGTGCCCGCCGTCATCCCGCTGCTGCTGCTGATGATCCCGGCCATGCTGGCGGTGCTGAGCGTGGTGCGGGAAAAGGAACTGGGCTCGATCATCAACTTCTATGTCACGCCGGTGTCCAGGGCCGAGTTCCTGCTGGGCAAGCAGATGCCCTATATCGCGCTGGCCTTCCTGAATTTCCTGATGCTGGCGGCTTTCGCGGTCTTCGTCTTCCGCGTGCCCTTCACCGGCAGCTTCGCCACGCTGGTGGCGGCGGCGCTGCTGTATTCCTTCATCACCACCGGCATGGGGCTGGTCATCTCGACCTTCATCGACAGCCAGATCGCGGCGCTGTTCGCCACCGCGCTGATAACGCTGATCCCGGCGGTGCAGTATTCCGGCCTGATCGACCCGGTGTCGTCCTTGCAGGGGCTGGGGGCCTTCATCGGCCGGATCTATCCGACAACCTATTTCGTGACGATCACCCGCGGCACCTTCTCCAAGGGGCTGGACTTTGCCGACTTGGCCGGGGCCTTCCTGCCGCTGCTGATCGCCGTGCCGGTCCTGCTGGGTGCCGGCGTTCTTTTCCTCAAGAAACAGGCAAGCTGACATGAGCATGGCCAATGTCCTGAAACTGGGGATCAAGGAGCTGCGCCGGCTGATGCGCGACCCGGTGCTGCTGGTGCTGATCGTCTATGCCTTCTCGCTGGCGATCTATACCGCGGCCAAGGCGATGCCGGAAACGCTGAACCAGGCCGCCATCGCCATCGTGGACGAGGACCAGTCGCCGGTCTCATCCCGCATCATCACCGCCTTCTACCCGCCCTATTTCGTGCCGCCGCACCTGATTACGGCGCAGGAAATGGACAGCCGGCTGGACGCGGGAACCGACACTTTCGCGCTGAACATCCCGCCCGATTTCCAGCGCGACCTGCTGGCCGGGCGCGTGCCCACCATCCAGCTGAACGTGGACGCCACCCGCATGAGCCAGGCCTTCAGCGGCGGCGGCTATGTCCAGTCCATCGTCACCAGCGAGATCAGCGAATTCCTGGACCGCCATCGCAGCCAGGCCACCGTGCCGGTGGCGCTGAACCTGCGCGCCCGCTTCAACCAGGAACTGAACAAGGGCTGGTTCGGCGCCATCTCGAACGTGATTTCCTCGGTCACCATGCTGTCGATCATCCTGACCGGCGCCGCGCTGATCCGCGAACGCGAGCATGGCACCATCGAACATCTGCTGGTGATGCCCGTCACGCCGACCGAGATCATGGTCAGCAAGATCTGGTCCATGGCGCTGGTGGTGCTGCTGGCCTCGGGCTTCGCGCTGGTCTTTGTCGTAAAGGGCGCGCTGGCGGTGCCCGTACAGGGCTCGATCCTGCTGTTCCTGGCCGGGGCGGCGCTGCACCTGTTCGCCACGACCAGCCTGGGGATATTCCTGGCTACGGTCGCCGGGTCCATGCCGCAGTTCGGGCTGCTGCTGATGCTGGTGCTGCTGCCGCTTCAGGTGCTGTCGGGCGGCGTCACGCCGCGCGAGAGCATGCCCGAGGTCATCCAGACCATCATGCTGGCCGCGCCGAACACGCATTTCATGATGCTGTCGCAGTCGATCCTGTTCCGCGGCGCAGGGCTTGGCGTGGTGTGGCCGCAGTTCCTGGCGCTGTTCCTGATCGGGCTGGTGCTGTTCCGGTTCTCGTTGCACCGGTTCCGCAGCTTTTTGCGCTAGGTCAGGACTTCGGTAACGGGGTCGTCCCAGTCAAGCGGTTTTGCGCATACGGGATGTGCCGCCGGAGCGCGCGGTCTTGTTCTTTGAGAAAGTGATCTGCTTCCCTGTTCGGCAGCCTTCGCCTGAGATCGACCCGGGTGCATGCTTCGGTCCGTGGTCAGCGCTGTGGCTGCCAACATGATGCTGGTTCAATGCAATTCCGATGTGCCCATCTCATTGGCGTGCTCGATACGATCGGCATCAGTCCTGAGCACGGCATCACCGGAACCGCGTCCCGTGGGGACCTCGAAGGCCCGCGATCAGGCGGGCAGCAGTCTGGAATCTGTGTCTTCAGCCGGCATGAAGCACGGGAATGTCAAAACGGAAGTCGGTGTCATCCTTCCACATCCGGTGCAGGATCACGGCGATGCGGCGGGCCAGCGCAACCATCGCGCGCTTGGCACCCCGACGGCGCGCAAGTTTTGCCGCCCAGGTTCGCAGCCAGCTCGCCCGTCCACGATGCATCATGACGGTTGCGGCCTGGCACAGCGCGCGTCGAAGGTTGACGTCGCCTGCCTTGGTGATCCCGCCCGAGATGTCGCGCTCGCCCGACTGGTTGCGAGACGGCGTCAGGCCGACCCATGGTCCGACCTTCTTCGAGGATGTGAAGCGGGCGGGATCATCGACAGCGGATCGATAGGTCAACGCCACGACGGCGCCGATCCCGGGCATCGACATCAGCCGACGACAGACCGGATCTTCCTGGGAGAGTTGACGGACATTGCGTTCAAGACCCGCCAGCTCTCGCCGCAGCGCCGCGCGCGCGCGAAGCATGGGTTCGGTTGCCGCTTCCAGCATCGGGTTGCCCGCCGCCAGTTCGCGGATACGCTGTTCGAACCTGCCGCGGGATATGGTGCCAACCTTGAGCCCGAAGTTCCGCAGCAGCCCGCGCAGTGACATTTCCAGCGTGATAAACCCTTGTTGCACAGCCTTACGAGCGCTGAGCACCGCTCTAACCTCCTGTGCAGACACCGATTTGCAATGAACGGGTCGGAACCAACCAAGATGAATCAGACGTGCAATACCCTCTGCATCCCGCCGGTCCGTCTTGATCGGCATGGCCTTCAGGGCGCCTTTTACCTGTCTGGTTTCCATTAGAACGACAGGTAGTCCCGCATCTGACAACCCGCGATGCAGCCACTGCGACAAGGGGCCAGCCTCAAGCCCGACGGCGGCAATTGCGCCGTCCTGGTCGCAGATCCAGCACGACAGCGCTTTGGGCTCGCTGGCCACCTGCGCCTCCTTCACGATCTTCCCATGCTCGCTGATCACGCAGATCGCGGTCTTCTCCAGCGACACATCCAGCCCGACAAACAGCTTCATCCCGCAGTCCTCCATGTAGATCCGATACGGGAATGGCGCCAGCTTGCCCTCAATCTTGCAACGGTAACGGGCGGGTCGCGACGCAGGCCCCGTTACGGCATCTCGTTCACGTGTCATAGCCAGAACATGACGGTTGCGGCGAGAGCGACGGCAGACAGGAAGACCCCTTCGGGCACGCGCGCAGATCGCTTCGCGGAACCGCGCGCCGCCGCCTCTGGTGCAGTCGCGGATTGCAGCCTATGCAACCGCTATGAGCAGCCCTGCCGATCCCGACAGCGATTCCCCCCGTGGCCTGGTCCTGGTGATCCTGACCTATGTCCTGTGGGGCTTTCTGCCGCTTTACATGAAGGCGCTGGCGCATGTGCCGCCGATCGAGGTCGTCGCCCATCGGGTGATCTGGTCGCTGCCCATCGCGGCGGCGGTGCTGATCTGGCAAGGGCGCGCGGCCGAGGTGATCGCGGCCCTGCGCACGCCGCGCCTGCTGGCCATGGCGGTGCTGACGGCCATGCTGATCTCGGCCAACTGGCTGATCTATGTCTGGGCCATCGCCAACGATCACGCGATGGAGGCGGCGCTGGGTTACTATATCAATCCCCTGTTCAGCGTCTTCCTGGGGGCGGTGCTGCTGAAGGAGCGCCTGGGCCGGACGCAGCGCATGGCCATCGCGCTGGCGGCGGCCGCGGTCGTCATCATGACCGTGCAGGCCGGCCGCCTGCCGCTGGTGGCGCTGGGGCTGACCCTGTCCTGGGGCATCTACGCCTATTGCAAGAAGAGCCTGCCGCTCGGCCCCAACCAGGGCTTCACGCTCGAGGTCCTGGTGCTCTGTCCCTTTGCGGCGGCCATCCTGCTGTGGCTGGCGCTGACCGGGCAGTCGCATTTCGGCGTGGGTTCGGGCGCCGACACGCTGCTCTTGCTGGGCTGCGGCGTGGTCACGGCGGTGCCGCTGATGCTCTATGCCAATGGCGCCAAGCTGGTGCGGCTGTCCACCGTCGGCATCCTGCAATATATCGCGCCGACGCTGATCTTTCTCTGCGCGGTGCTGGTCTTCGGCGAGCCGTTCGACCAGTCGCGGCGGATCGCCTTTCCGCTGATCTGGGCGGCACTGGTGCTGTATTCCCTGGGGTTGTGGCGGCAATATGGTGCCGCGCGCCGCAAGGCCAGGGTGACCGGCCGGATGCAATAGGCCGGCTCCGTCGTCGTGCCGGACTTGCGGTAGGACCGGCGGCACATTCCGGCGAGCCGTCTCTCGCGCCACATATCCCCGATAGAGAAACCGGTCAGCATGAAGCTCGGAGGTGACCGGTAATCGTCAGGTGCGGAGGTTCACGGTGCAAGCACCCACCGGATGACCATGGCCACAAGGCCAAGGGTCAGGACGCTGGCGGTCCAGATCGCGGCCATCCAGGCCAGCCGCTTCCACAGCGCAGCCTCGCCCGCCATCAATGGTAGCCGTGCGTTCCGACCTTGCCGCGGAACACCCAATAGGCCCAGCCGGTATAGGCCAGGATGATCGGGATGATGAACACGGCGCCGGCCAGCATGAAGGACTGGCTGCGCGGCGGCGCGGCCGCGGCCCAGATCGTCACCGAGCGCGGCACCGCATAGGGAAAGATGCTGATGCCCAGCCCGATGAAGCACAGCAGGAACAGGGCAAGGAGCATCAGGAAGGGCAGCCGCTCGGCCCCGGCGGCCAGGCTGCGCAGCAGCACGAAGGCGCAGATCGCGACCAGCAGCGGCACCTGCGCCGTCAGCAGCACGCCCGGGACGTCGAACCAGCGCCGCCAGTAGTCGTAATTCAGGAAGGGCGTCGCGGCGCTGACCGCGATCAGCATGGCGATCATGGCCGGGACAAGCAGATGCACCATGCGACGGGCGTGGCTCTGGGCGCCGCCCTCGGTCTTCCAGTTGAGCCAGGCCGCGCCGAGCGCCGCATAGCCCGTCAGCAGCGCCACCCCGGTCAGCAGGCTGAACGGGCTGAGCCAGTCCAGCCAGCCGCCGGCATAGGCACCCTCCCGGACCCGGATGCCCTGCAGGATGGCGCCAAGCGCGATGCCCTGCGACAGCGCCGCCACCACCGAACCGGCGGTGAAGGCCAGATCCCAGAAGGCACGGTGGCGGGGATCGCGCCAGCGGAATTCGAAGGCGACGCCGCGAAAGATCAGGCCCAGCAGCATGGCGATCATCAGCGGATAGGTCGCCGGCAGGATGATGGCATAGGCCAGCGGAAAGGCCGCCATCAGCCCTCCGCCGCCCAGCACCAGCCAGGTCTCGTTGCCGTCCCAGACCGGCGCGATGGAGTTCATCGCTTGGTCGCGCTCTTCGCCGACCTTCAGCGTCGGGAACAGGATGCCGATGCCCAGGTCGAACCCGTCCATGACCACATAGGCGAAGACCGCAAAGCCGATGATCAGCGCCCAGACGACGGTCAGGTCGATGCTTTCCATGTCAACGCTCCATGCTGGCGGTGGCGGGCGCGGGGGTGATCCCGGCGGCGCGCTGCGGCTGGGGCGGTGGCTCGGTCTCGTCCGGTTGCGGCGGCTTGGCCATCAGGCGCAGCAGGTAATAGATCCCCGCCCCGAAGGCGAAGAAATAAACGACGACGAAGGCGATCAGCGAGGTCGCGACGGCGGGCGCGGCCAGCGGCGAATGCGACTCGGCGGTGCGCAGCAGGCCATAGACGGTGAAGGGCTGGCGGCCGACCTCGGTGGTGATCCAGCCCGCGATCACGGCGACGAAGCCCGCAGGCCCCATGACCAGCGCCGCCCGGTGCAGCCAGCGCCAGTCGTAAAGCCCGCCGCGCCAGCGCGCGAACAGGCTCCAGAGCCCCAGCCCCAGCATGGCGAAGCCCAGACCGACCATGATGCGGAAGGACCAGAAGACGATGGCCACTGGCGGCCAGTCCTCGCGCGGGAAATCGCTCAGCCCCGGCAGGGCGGCGTTCGGATCGTGCTTCAGGATCAGCGAGCCGAGCTTCGGCACCTCGACGGCGTAATCGACGCGCGCGGCCTGGCTGTCGGGCAGGCCGAACAGGATCAGCGAGGCGCCCTCGGGGCTGGGCTCGTAATGGCCCTCGATGGCCAGGATCTTGGCGGGCTGGTGCTCCAGCGTGTTCAGCCCATGCGCGTCGCCGACCAGGACCTGGATCGGCGCGACGATGGCCGCCATCCACATCGCCATCGAGAACATCTTGCGCGCACCGGGATTGGCGCGGTCGCGCAGCAGGTGCCAGGCCCCGACCGCGCCCACCGCCAGCGCCGTGGTCAGATAGGCGGCGATGACCGTATGCACCAGCCGGTAAGGGAAGCTTGCGGTGAAGATGATGGCCCACCAGGACGGCCCCGGCACGAACTGCCCCTGTTCGGTAAGCAGATGGCCCGCCGGGGTCTGCATCCAGCTGTTCGCCGCCAGGATCCAGGTGGCCGAGATCAGCGTCCCCAGCGCGACCATGCAGGTGGCCAGGAAATGCAGCCCCTTGCCGACCTTGTTCATCCCGAACAGCATCACGCCCAGGAACCCCGCCTCGAGGAAGAAGGCCGTCATCACCTCATAGGCCATCAGCGGGCCGATCACCGGCCCGGCCTTTTCCGAAAAGACCGACCAGTTGGTGCCGAACTGATAGGACATCACCACGCCCGACACGACGCCCATGCCGAACACCACCGAAAAGATCTTCAGCCAATAGCGGAACAGGTTGGCATAGACGCCCCTGCCCGTGCGCAGCCACAGCGCCTCGAGCACCATGAGATAGCTCGCCAGCCCGATCGAGAAGGCCGGAAAGACGAAGTGGAACGAGACCGTGAAGGCGAATTGCACGCGGGCCAGGACGACGGCGTCCAGATGTTCAAGCATGGCTGTCCCTCCGGGGGATCGGGTGGCGATGCGAACGGGAATGGATTTCGCGGCGGGCGTGCCGCTGATCCGGTCAATGTAATCAAGCGGCAGAAGCGGATTCGGTTCCGGATAATATCCCGCGACAGAACCGCGCGGCATCGGACAGGCGACGACCGCCAGTCCCGCCACCCGCGGGCATCGCAGCCTGCGCTGTCGCCGACCGGCCCGCCCGCCGAGAGGCTGACGGCCGAGACGGTGCGGTCTTCGCGCGCGAGAGCCGGCACCGCCGACCCGACCTCGGGCAGGCCGATGCTGCTGCCGACGGGCGGCACGCGGCGCCCCGGGGGCCGGGATCAGCCCTGCCGCGTCGGGTCGAAGCGCAGCAGGCGAAGGGCGTTCAGCGTCACCAGCACCGTCGCCCCGGTATCGGCCAGGATGGCGATCCAGAGCCCGGTGATGCCCAGGATCGAGGTGACCAGGAACACCGCCTTCAGCCCCAGCGCGATGCCGACGTTCTGGCGGATATTGCCCATGGCCGCCCGCGCCAGCCGGATCAGCGCCGGCACGTCCTCGACCCGGTCGCGCAGGATCGCCGCATCGGCGGTTTCCAGCGCCACGTCGGTGCCCGAGCCCATGGCGACGCCGACGCCGGCCTGCTTCAGCGCCGGGGCATCGTTGATGCCGTCGCCGATCATCATCACGCCCGCCTGCGCCTGCAGGCTGCGGATGGCGTCGAGCTTGTCCTCGGGCAGCATTTCGGCGCGGAAGTCGATGCCCAGCTGGTCGGCGATGGCCTCGGCGGTGCGGGGATTGTCGCCGGTCAGCATCAGGGGCGCGATGCCAAGCGCGCGCAGCTGCGCCATGGCCGATGCGGCATCGGCGCGCGGCTCGTCGCGCAGCGCGATCAGGCCCAGGGGTGCGGCCTCGCGGAACACAGCGACCACGGTCTTGCCCTGCGATTCCAGGGCGGCGGCCCGGGCGGCATGCGCGGGGGCGATGCCGCCCGCCGCCTGCGCGTGGCGGGGCGAGGCCACCCAGGCCAGGCTGCCCCCGACCCGCGCCTCGGCGCCCTTGCCGGGCAGCGCGCGCGCCTCGGCGGCCGGCGGCGGGGCGACACCGGCGGCCTCGGCCCGCGCCAGGATCGCCCGCGCCAACGGGTGGCTTGAGCCCGCCTCGACCCCGGCCGCGACCGCGAGCAGCTCGGCCTCCGAAACGCCAGGGCCCGGCAGCAGGTCGGTGACCTGCGGCTTGCCATGGGTCAGCGTGCCGGTCTTGTCGAAGGCGACGCGGCTGACCCCGGCCGCCGCCTCGATCACCGCCCCGCCCTTCATCAGCAGCCCCTTGCGCGCCCCCGCCGACAGCGCCGAGGCGATCGAGGCCGGGACCGAGATCACCAGCGCGCAGGGGCAGCCGATCAACAGCAGCGCCAGGCCGCGATAGACCCAGGTGCCCCAGTCCTGGCCCAGGGCCAGCGGCGGCAGCAGCATGACCAGCCCGGCCAGGGCGACGATGGCCGGCATGTACCAGCGGCTGAAACGATCGATGAAACGCTCGGTCGGGGCACGGGCCTCCTCGGCCTCCTCGACCAGGCGGATGATGCGGGCGATGGTGTTATCGGCTGCCTCGCGCCCGACGCGCAGGCGCAGGGCGGCCTCGGTGTTGATGGCCCCGGCGAAGACCGCGTCGCCGGGGCCGCGCGTCACCGGCACGCTTTCGCCGGTGACCGGGCTTTCGTCGATGCCGCTGCTGCCTTCGACGATCTCGCCATCGGCGGGGATGCGGTCGCCGGGCCGGACCAGCACGGTCTGGCCGATGCGCAGGCTTTCGGCCGGCACCTCGCGGGTGCGGCCGTCCTGCTCCAGCAGCGCGGTCTTGGGCACCAGCGCGCCGAGAGCCCGGATGCCGTCGCGGGCCTTGCCGGCGGCGACGCCTTCGAGCAGCTCGCCGACCGCGAACAGGAAGACGACCAGCGCCGCCTCTTCGGCCGCGCCGATGACCAGGGCGCCGATGGCGGCGATGGTCATCAGGCCTTCGATGGTGAAGGGCTGGCCCATGCGCAGCGCCTGGAAGGCGCGGGCCGCGACCGGGGCGACGCCGATCAGGCAGGCGGCGAGAAAGGCCCAGTAACCGATGCGGGCCGAGCTCAGCAGCTCGACCGCCCAGGCCAGCGCCAAGAGGGCGCCGGTCAGGATCACCAGCCGGCCCTTGCCGGTGCGATACCAGGTCAGGCCGCGCTCGGCCGGGGCGTCGTGGCTGTGGCCATGGCCGGTCTCGACCTGCGGCGCGCCGTGGTCGTGGTCGTGCCCCCTGCAGCAGCTTTCCTGCGCGCCCGGCCCGTGTCGTGACGCCTCGGCGCCGCGCGGCGCGATGCGATAGCCAAGCTTGCGCACGGTTTCCTCGACCGCATCGGCCGAGCCGGCGGGGGCGAGATCAAGGCTCAGCCGCTCGGCCATCAGCGCGACGCTGACGCCGCTGACGCCGGGCAGGCGCTCCACGGCCCGGGTCACCTTCAGGGTGCAGGCGGCACAATCCATGCCGCTGACCGTCCATTCGCGCCGTGTCGTCTGATCCATCGCCGGTCTCTCCTGCCCGGCCGTTGCCGGGGCCGCTCAACTCCATCGATTCGGAAATCTAGGGGCTCTAGCAACTAGAGCTTCAAGAGGTTTCGCGGCAAAGCGGGAAAAATCGCTCCTACGGGAAAGCATGGCCGCCGCCGAGGCCGCCGATGTGACCGACCTCCTGAGCAACCGGGGCATCCTCATGCGCCACGGCCATGGAAAGCGCCGGAAAGCTGCTGGCCGGGCGACGCGGTCATGATGCGCCCTGCCCCCGTGCCGGCGCCGCCTTGACGCCGAACGCGCCGCTGACATCGGCGAGCTGCTCGTGCAACTCCTCGATCAGCTTCGCGCGCGGGCCAAGCGGGCGCTTGAGCAGGCCGATCTGGCGAAAGGCCGGCGGCTCGCCAAAGGGCAGCATGACCAGCCCCCGGCGCTCGATGGCGGCGATCCGCGGGACGACCGAGACGCCCAGCCCGTTCTCGACGCAGGCGGTGACGGCGGCGATGGTGTCCATCTCGGCGATGTCGTTCAGCGTCAGGTTCATGCGCCCCAGTTCGGACTCGATCAGCAGCGCCAGCGGCACGTTGCTGCGGAACCGCACGAAGGGATGCGCGGCCAGCATCTGCGACACCGGCATCATCGCCGTGCCGGGCGGCGCGATCAGGTAAAGCGGCTCGCGGATGAAGGGCTGCCAGCTCAGTTCGCGCAGCGAGACGCTGTTCTCGGCGATGATCGCGGCGTCCAGCCGCCCGGCGGCCACGTCCTGGACCAGATCGCCGGAATTGCCGACTCGCAGCTTGATCTTCAGCCCCGGATGCGACGCCACCATGCGCGAGATCGCCTGCGGCAGCAGTCCGATGGCGCTGGTGCGCACCGATCCGATCGAGAACGTTCCCACGATGCGCCGGCCCGAGATGGCATCGAGCGCATTTTCCGTCGCCCGCACCAGCTCGGCCGCGGCCTCGACCATCTGGTGCCCGGCCGTGGTCAGGGTCGGCGGGCGGTTTTCGCGATTGAAAAGGCTGACCCCGACTTCGGCCTCAAGCGCCTGAATCTGCTGGCTGACCGCCGAGGGCGTCAGCGAGACCTTCCCGGCCGCGCGGGCAAAGCTGCCGGTCTCGACGATGGCGAGAAGCGTCCTGAGCTGGCGTGTATCCATTTCATCCAGTTTTTCTTAATTAGATAAACAGAATTATCCGCTTTCATTTAGCATGGCAACTCTTATGAACTGTCTCCATTCTGACGCTGTCGGAGAGTGGGGGAGATGAGCGAAAATATCCTGATCACCGGGCCGAGCCTTGCGCCCGAGGCCGATGCCGTGCTGAAGAACGCCGGCTACAACCCGGTCTACCTGCCGCCCTATACCGAGGGCGAGGGTCTGCTGAAGATCGCGGCCGAAGCCCAGCCCGTCGGCATCCTGGTCCGCATGGGCCGCATCGACGAGGCGCTGTTCGCGCATACACCGAAGCTGCGCGTGATCTCGAAACACGGGGTCGGCGTCGACAACATCGACCTCGCGGCCGCCAGTGCCCGCAATATTCCCGTGGTGGTGGCGACCGGCGCCAATGCGGTCTCGGTGGCGGAACATGCCATGGCGCTGCTCTTCGCGGTGGCCAAGAAGATCCTGCCGCTGGACCGCAGCTTGCGCGAAGGCCGCTGGGAAAAGCCCGGCTTCCTGGGACGCGAACTGGCCGGCTCGACAATGGGCCTGGTGGCCTTCGGCGCCATCGCGCAGCAGACCGCGCGCTTTGCCAAAGCCTTCGGCATCGATGTCGTCGCCTATGACCCCTTCGCGCCCGACGCGCTGTTCAAGGCCGAGGGCGTGGCCCGGATCACCGATCTAGACGCCCTGCTGGCGCAAAGCGACATCGTCAGCCTGCACAGCCCGCTGACGCCCGAGACCCGCAACCTGATCAATGCCGAGCGTCTGGCGCTGATGAAGCCCGACGCCATCATCGTCAACACCGCCCGCGGCGGGCTGATCGACGAGCCGGCGCTGCTCGCGGCGCTGCGCGAGAACCGCATCGCCGGCGCCGGCCTCGACACCTTCGCCAAGGAACCCGCCGATCCGGACCATCCGTTCTGGGCCGAGCCGCGCCTGGTGGTGACGCCCCATATCGGCGGCGTCACCCGCGCTGCCAACCTGCGCGTCGGCACCGATGCGGCCCAGGCCATCGTCGACTATCTTGCGGGCAAGGAACTGCCGCGCAACCGCATCTTCAACCGTCAGCTCCTTGCCGCCGCCCCCGCGCGCGCGGCCAATTGAAGGTTCACGCCATGTCCATCGGTTTCCGCATCCTGAACCGCCAGCGCGTCGTTCCGGCCGAACTGGTCGCCCGTTTCGCCGCCCTTCCCGTGGCCAATGTCAGCGACAGCATGCACCGCACCATCGCCGCCGGCGACCGCCTTCGCAAGATCCACCGCGACGGCGTGCTGGCCGGCCCGGCCCTGACCGTCCGGTCCCGCCCCGGCGACAACCTGATGCTGCACAAGGCCATCGACCTGGCCCAGCCCGGCGACGTGATCGTCTGCGACGCCGGGGGCGACCTGACCAACTCGCTGATGGGCGAGCTGATGTTGGCCTATGCGGTCAAGCGCGGCGTCGCGGGCTTCGTGCTGAACGGCGCCATCCGTGACCTCGATGCCTTCGTGCAGACCAATCTGCCGGTCTATGCCGCGGGCGTGACGCATCGCGGCCCCTACAAGGACGGCCCCGGAGAGATCAACGTGCCCATCGCCATCGACGGCATGGTGATCGAGCCCGGCGACCTGATCCTGGGAGACAGCGACGGCGTGCTTTGCGTGCCCTTCGCCGATGCCGAGACGGTCTATGCCAAGACCGCCGCCAAGCAGGACGCCGAGCAGAAGCAGATGGCCGCGATCGAGGCGGGCACCAACGACCGCGCCTGGGTCGACGCCTCGCTGAAGCGGCTCGGCTGCGAATTCCCGGCATAACTTCGATTCAACAGGGTCGCGGCGGGAGGCTGCGACCAAAGGGAGGATATCATGAAGACCTTGCTTGCCTTGCCGCTCGCGGCAGTTCTCTCCGCCGGCTTCGCCACCACGGCGCTGGCCGACTGGCCGACCGACCGGCCGATCGAGTTGATCGTCGCCTATTCGCCCGGCGGCGGCACCGACATCATGCTTCGCACCCTGGCGCCCTATCTCGAGGCCGACCTGGGCACGCAGATCCCGGTCCTGAACCGCCCCGGCGCCTCGGGCGAGATCGCCTATACCGCGCTGTCGCAGGCCCGTCCCGACGGCTATACCCTGTCGTCGCTGAACGTGCCGGGCTTCCTGACCATGCGCATCGGCCGCAAGCTGCGTTTCGACCCGGCCGATATCTGCCCGGTGGCGCGCATCGTCGAGGATCCGGGCATGTTCGTGGTGCAGGCGGATTCGCCCTACAACTCGCTGGCCGATGTGGTGGCCTATGCCAAGGATCATCCCGGTGCGGTCTCGGTGGGCACCACCGGCGTCGGCACCGACGAGCACCTGGCGATGCTGCAGCTCGAGCAATCGGCCGGGATCAAGCTGACCGCGGTGCCCTTCGGCGGCGCCAACGAGGCCAGGACCGCGCTGCTGGGCGGTCATGTCACGCTGATCGGCCTGAACGCCGGCGAATTTGCCAGCACCGAGCCCGGCCAGATCAAGGCACTGGGCCAGTTCGGCGAGCAGCGCTCGACCCTGGCGCCCGACCTGCCGACCGCCAAGGAGCAGGGCTTCGACGTGCTCATGGCGTCCGAGCGCGGCATGGCGACGCGCTGCGACGTGCCCGAGGAGATCCGGGCCAGGCTGGCGGCTTCGGTCGAAAAGGCGCTGACCAATCCCGAGTTCCAGGAAAAGGCCAAGCAGCAAGGTCTGGCGCTGTCCTATCAGTCGGGCGCCGACTGGTCCGCGGCCATGCCGGCGCGGCTTGAGCGGTTCCAGGAGATCTTCAAGCTCATCAAGGACCGCCAGTGATGGCCGGGCCGGGTGTTCCGAACAAGGGCGACCGCCCCGACCTGCTGACGGCGGCGATTTTCATCGGGCTTGGCGCACTCGGCCTGTGGCAGACGAGCGCGCTCGATGGCGGCACGCTGGCGATGATGGGGCCGGGCTACCTGCCCCGCGTCGTCTGCGGCCTTCTGATCGCCATCGGCCTGGTCGTCGGCTTCAACGCCATGCGGCGCGAGGCGGTCGCGATCGACCCGATCAAGCTGCGGCCGGTGATCGTCATCACCCTGTCGATCGTCGTCTTCGCCTATGCCGCGACCCATGCCGGGTTCGTCCTGGCCTCGCTGTTCCTGATCATCGCGGGCTCGCTGGCCGATCCGGGCGGCAAGTGGCGCACGACGCTGCTGCTGGCCGCCGGGCTGACGCTGTTCGGTGCGCTGGTCTTTGTCTACGGGCTGGGCGTGCAAGTCCCGCTCTGGCCGTTCTGAGCCACGCCTGGGGAGGGTAAAATGAACTTCATCGACCTGCTCATGCTCGGGTTCGGCGAGGCGATGACCTTGCAGAATCTCAGCTTCTGCCTGTTGGGCGCGCTGCTGGGCACGCTCATCGGGGTGCTTCCGGGGATCGGCCCGACCGCGACCATCGCGGTCCTGCTGCCGATCACCTTCTTCCTGCCGCCGCTGGCGGGCATCATCATGCTGGCCGGCATCTATTACGGCGCGCAATACGGCGGCTCGACCACGGCGATCCTGGTCAACCTGCCGGGCGAGGCTTCGGCCGTGGTCACCACGCTCGACGGCTACCAGATGGCGCAGCAGGGCCGCGCCGGGGCGGCGCTGGCCGTGGCGGCGCTGGGGTCGTTCTTTGCCGGCACGGTCGCGACCTTCGCCATCGCCATCGCCGGGCCGATGCTGTCGCAATTCGCCCTGTCCTTCGGCCCGGCGGAATATGTGGCGCTGATGGTCTTCGGCCTGCTCGCCGCCACCATCCTGGCCAGCGGCCCGGTTCTCAAGGCCATCGGCATGATCCTGGTCGGCCTGCTGCTGGGCATGGTCGGCACCGACCAGGCCACCGGGGCCGAGCGGCTGACCTTCGGCGCGGTCGAGCTGTTCGACGGCATCGACTTTATCGTCATCGCCATCGGCCTGTTCGGCTTTTCCGAGATCATCGCCAACCTGGAACGCAGCGGCTCGGAAGGCGTGACCGTCGCACCGATCACCCGGCTCTGGCCCACGCGCGATGACTTCCGCCGCTCGTGGCGCGCCGTCCTGCGCGGCACCGGCCTCGGCACGCTGCTGGGCCTGCTGCCGGGCGGCGGCGCGACGCTGGCCTCGTTCAGCGCCTATTCGCTGGAAAAGCGCGTCTCGCGCCATCCGGAGCAATTCGGCAAGGGCGTCGTCGAGGGCGTCGCCGCCCCCGAGGCCGCCAACAACGCCGCCGCGCAATCGTCCTTCATCCCGCTGCTGACGCTGGGCATTCCGTCGAACAACATGATGGCGATGATGCTGTCGGCCTTCATGATCCACGGCATCACCCCGGGCCCCTCGGTGCTGACCAACCAGCCCGAGATCTTCTGGGGCCTTGTCGCCAGCATGTGGATCGGCAACCTGCTGCTGGTCGTCATCAACCTGCCGATGATCGGGCTGTGGGTCAAGCTGCTCAACGTGCCCTACCGCCTGCTCTATCCCGCGATCCTGCTGTTTTGCTGCATCGGCGTCTACAGCATGAACAACCGCATCTTCGACGTGATGCTGGCCGCGGGCTTCGGGCTGCTGGGCTATGCCTTCCGCAAGGCGAAATGCGAGCCAGGCCCGCTGCTTCTGGGCTTCGTGCTTGGCCCGCTGCTGGAGGCGAACCTGCGCCGCACGCTGCTGATCGAACAGGGCGACCCCTCGATCTTCGTGGAGCGTCCGATCAGCCTGGTGATGCTGATCGCCACGGTGGCGCTGCTGGCGATGATGATCTTCCCGGCCTTCCGCAAGAAGCGCGAAGAGGCCTTCCAGGAAGAAGAAGCCTGACACCGCCTCGCCGCGCAAGACCAGGCCCCGCCGGATCCGATCCGGCGGGCCTTGCCATGGAACGGCCGGGACTATGAGAAGCCCGGCTCTTCCGCCGTCGCGATCATGGCGCCATCGGCGAGGAGCCCATGGACCCGAGCAATCGCCTGCCGTCTCCAGGCAGGTGGTCGCCAGCTGCGGAATCCCGGTCGTGATCGGCGTCGCGATGTCCGCGGATTCCAAGCTGTTCCCGGACTTCGAGCCCGAGCGCCGGCGCAGGACGACCGGCTATGCCTTTCTCGCCGTGTGTCGGAACTGATTCGCCGTTTCCAAGCAGCGCAGACCCGTTTTTCAGGATGCAACGGCGGGTTGATGGCGCAGACCGAAAAGGGCTCATTCGGACAGAATGTACCAGTTTGGCCGCTCGCCCCGCCTGCTCCATGGTCAGAATGTCCGAAGATCGGGTGGCCGCATCGCGGTCGGCGGACAATGTGGCCAATCAACACATTGATATAAATCAATAAAATATTGACAGCCAGAGCCAATACGGCGTTCCTGCACTTGGGGGCATCGTCGGAAACGCTGCATGCGGGCACCGGCCGTCAGGGGAAGGGAGGAAATGATGCGTCATTCCAGCATGCCGGCAGGGCTGCCGCCAGCGGCGCCAGATGCCCGGCGGGCCACGGCCTGCCTCGATGAGCGACCCTAACCAGGGCTGTGAGCTGCATCGCGGCCGGATGTCTTTGCGGCGCCCCATACCGCAGATCTCTGGCATCTGACGGAATCGACCGGGCCGGCGGATGAAGCCGGCTTGCGGGTGATCGTTTAGGCACAACCTTCAGCACCAAGAACATCATCATGGCATACAAGAGCGACTCGGAAATCGCCTCGGAGGCGGCCAAGCTGCCGATCCGGGACGTCGCGGCAAAGCTCGGCATCGCGGTCGAGGACATGCTGCCCTATGGCCACGACAAGGCCAAGATCAGCCGGCAGTTCATCGACGGGCTGGCCGACCGGCCGCTGGGCCGGCTGGTGCTGGTCACGGCGATCAACCCGACCCCGGCCGGCGAGGGCAAGACCACCACCACCGTCGGCCTGGGCGACGCGCTGAACCGCATCGGCCGGCGCGCCTGCATCTGCATCCGCGAGGCTTCACTCGGGCCGAACTTCGGCATGAAGGGCGGCGCGGCGGGCGGCGGTCATGCGCAGGTGATCCCGATGGAGGACATGAACCTGCATTTCACCGGCGATTTCCACGCCATCACCAGCGCCCACAACCTGCTGTCGGCGATGATCGACAATCATATCTACTGGGGCAACGAGCAGCAGATCGACCTGCGCCGCGTGGTCTGGCGCCGCGTGCTGGACATGAACGACCGCGCGCTGCGGCAGATCACCTGCTCGCTGGGCGGCGTGACCAACGGTTTCCCGCGCGAGACCGGCTTCGACATCACCGTCGCCTCCGAGGTGATGGCGATCCTGTGCCTGGCGACCGACCTTGACGATCTGGGGCGGCGGCTGGGCGACATGATCGTCGCCTATCGGCGCGACAGGACGCCGGTCTATTGCCGCGACATCAAGGCGGACGGCGCGATGACCGTGCTGCTGAAGGACGCGATGCAGCCCAACCTGGTGCAGACGCTGGAGAACAACCCGGCCTTCGTCCATGGCGGGCCCTTCGCCAATATCGCCCATGGCTGCAATTCGGTGATCGCCACCGCCACGGCGCTAAAGCTGGCCGATTACGTGGTGACCGAGGCCGGCTTCGGCGCCGACCTGGGGGCCGAGAAATTCTTCGACATCAAATGCCGCAAGGCCGGGCTGAAGCCGGACGTGGCGGTGATCGTCGCCACGGTGCGCGCGCTGAAGATGAACGGCGGCGTCGCCAAGGCGGATCTGGCGGCCGAGAATGTCGAGGCGCTGCGCAAGGGCTGCGCCAATCTGGGCCGTCACATCGCCAATATGAAATCCTTCGGCGTGCCGGTGGTCGTCGCGGTCAATCACTTCGCCGGCGATACCGAGGCCGAGATCCGGGCGCTGCAGGATTATGCCAGGGCGCGCGGGGTCGAGGCGATCCTGTGCAGGCATTGGGCCGAGGGCTCGGAAGGCGCGGTCGAGCTGGCGCAGAAGGTCGTGCAGATCGCCGAGGCGGGCGGCGCGGAATTCGCCCCGCTCTATCCCGACGACCTGCCGCTGTTCGCCAAGATCGAGACCATCGCCAGGCGCATCTACCATGCCGACGCGGTGCTGGCCGATACCGCGATCCGCAACCAGCTGAAGGAATGGGAAGGCCAGGGCTATGGCCACCTGCCGATCTGCATGGCCAAGACCCAATACAGCTTCACCACCGACCCGGATCGGCGCGGCGCGCCCGAGGGCCATTCCGTGCCGATCCGCGAGGTGCGGCTGGCCGCCGGCGCCGGCTTCGTCGTCGTCATCTGCGGCGAGATCATGACCATGCCCGGACTGCCCCGGCAGCCCGCCGCCGAGGCGATCGGGCTGAACGGCGCGCGCGAGGTCGAAGGTCTGTTCTGACCGCCCGACCCTTTGCCCGTGCCAGGCGAACCAGCGGGCCTGCCCATGCTGCGGGACCGGACGCATCATCAGGAAAGGAAGACAATGAACGCCAAGATCATCGACGGCAAGGCTTTTGCGGCGACGGTCCGGGACCGGGTGGCCGGGACCGTGGAACGGCTGAAGGCGGATGCCGGCATCACCCCGGGACTGGCGGTCGTGCTGGTGGGCGAGAACCCGGCCTCCGAAGTCTATGTCCGCTCCAAGGGCAAGGCGACGCTGGAAGCGGGGATGAACTCCTGGGAGCACAAGCTGGATGCCGATACCTCGGAACCTGACCTGCTGGCGCTGATCGAGCGGCTGAATAACGATCCCGAGGTGCATGGCATCCTGGTGCAGCTGCCGCTGCCGGCGCATCTGGACCCGGACGTGGTCATCAATGCCATCGACCCGGCGAAGGATGTGGACGGCTTTCACATCTCGAATGTCGGGCTGCTGGGGACGGGACAGAAGAGCATGGTGCCCTGCACGCCGCTGGGCTGCCTGCTGATGCTGCGCGAGCATCACGGCTCGCTCTCGGGGCTGAACGCGGTCATCGTAGGCCGCTCGAACATCGTCGGCAAGCCGATGGCGCAGCTTTTGCTGGGCGACAGCTGCACGGTGACCATCGCCCACAGCCGGACCCGGAACCTGGCCGAGATCTGCCGCACCGCCGACATCCTGATCGCGGCGGTGGGCCGGCCGCGGATGATCCCCGGCGCCTGGGTCAAGCCCGGCGCCACCGTGATCGATGTCGGCATCAACCGCATCGAGAGAGAGGGCAAGACCCGGCTGGTCGGCGACGTCGATTTCGACAGCGCCGCGGCAGTCGCCGGCGCCATCACCCCGGTGCCGGGCGGGGTCGGGCCGATGACCATCGCCTGCCTGCTGGCCAATACCGTCACCGCCTGCGCGCGGGCGCATGGCCTGCCCGAACCGGAAGGGCTGACCTCCTAAGGGGGCGGCGAGCTGGAACCGAAGGAAGAAGGAACCCGCCATGAGTTTCTTCCCGATCGAACCCGCGCCCGCCCGCCTGAACCGCAGCGAGCTCGCCGTGCCCGGCAGCCAACCGAACATGTTTGAAAAGGCCGCCGAATCCGAGGCCGACGTCATCTTCCTGGACCTCGAGGACGCGGTCGCCCCGGATGAAAAGGCCGAAGCGCGCCGGAACATCATCCGGGCGCTGAACGAGATCGACTGGGGCAGCAAGACCATGTCGGTGCGCATCAACGGCCTGGATACGCATTACATGTATCGCGACGTCGTGGACGTGGTCGAACAAGCCGGCGAGCGGCTGGACCTGATCATGATCCCCAAGGTCGGCACCGCCGCCGATGTCTATGCGGTGGACATGCTGGTCACGCAGATCGAGGACGCGAAGGGCCTGAAGAAGCCCATCGGTTTCGAGCATATCATCGAGACGGCGCTGGGGATGCAGAACATCAACGAGATCGCCGCCGCGTCCAAGCGCAATGAAAGCCTGCATTTCGGCGTCGCCGATTACGCCGCCTCGACCCGCGCGCGCACCACGATCATCGGCGGCGTGAACCCCGATTACGCCGTCCTGACCGATCCCGACGAGCATGGCGGCCGCCAGCGCCACTGGGGCGACATGTGGCATTATGCCATCGCCAAGATGGTCGTCGCGGCGCGGGCCAACGGCTTGCGTCCCATCGACGGGCCCTTCGGCGATTTCTCGGATCCCGACGGCTACAAGGCCGCCGCCTATCGCGCCGCGGTGCTGGGCTGCGAGGGCAAATGGGCCATCCACCCCAGCCAGATCGCGCTGGCCAACGAGGTGATGAGCCCCTCGGCCGCCGAGGTGGACCGGGCGCAGCGCATCCTCGACGCCATGGCCCAGGCCGAGGCCGAGGGCAAGGGCGCGGTCTCGCTGGACGGGCGGCTGATCGACTATGCCTCGATCCGCCAGGCCGAGGTGCTGGTCGCCAAGGCCCGGCAGATCGCGGCGTGAGCGTCGGCCTG
>NZ_KQ955208.1:2334868-2352278 GCF_001546115.1 Paracoccus aminovorans | reverse complement strand
GAGGCCGGCTGGATCACCGCCGACGACCTGCGCGCGCGGGCGAAGCTGTTCTCGAAGAACGCCTATGGCAAATATCTGCTGCGGGTGCTGGGCGAGTCCGAATAACGCCGGGGGCCGTCTGCCGGAAAAGATCGTCGCCTGTTTTTCGAAGGCAATCTTCAGAAAATATCAGCGCCGTCAGTTCCGATCTTTTCGTCACTAAATCCAACTGCACCGAGACGTGATCATGACCGAATCCGACTTAGCTCGCATCACTCATGAAAGATTATCAGAGCCAGGCAAAGGGCGCCTGATCGAACCCCTCTCGCTTTTCGCGGCGGTGCAAGAATCGCCCTGCCTCACCATGCAGTCCGGGAGTGAAGGTGCGCCCCCTGCAGTCGTGTCCAATCGAGGTTCCGGCAATGTCGTGTTCTCTGGCTTCTCTGCTTCAGCCGACAGGTTGCGGCTTAGGATCCATGGCTCCGACAACGTGGTTTTCGTGGGCGCCCACTTCCGTGGCGGCGGAGACATCGCAATAAACGGCAGCAATAACATGATCTATATTGGCGCATTCACGACAATCGGCAGTATCACTCTCAATCAATCGGGAGACGGGGGAAGTTTCATTGTTGGAGATCACTGCATGATCTCCAATCGCATCCAAGTCGGAAACACCGACGGCCATGCAATTTTTGACAAGACAACCGGAGAGCGGATAAATCCTGATCGGGACGTCTATATCGGCGATCGGGTCTGGATCGCGCGTGATGCGAGCATTGGCAAGGGAGCCAGAATAAATGACGGGGCGGTCGTGGGACAGAAGTCTCATGTCATCGGCACCTTGGACGCAGAATGCGTCTATGCCGGCATTCCCGCTCGGAAACTCCGCGAGGGGATTGTCTGGTCGAGAAGCGCCGAGAATTCCGTGGAGGAATGGCATGAAGGGGTTCATTACCAAAGGATCTTAGAGAAAAAGGCTGCGCTGATCGAAAGAATAAGTAGCGCGCAGCCTGATTGAACCTGGGCCGGCCCCAAAGCCGCCAAACAGTAAGTGGCAACGAGATCCGATCGGCCAGTCTGGATCGCTCTTGCCGCGATCATGCCGCCCGCTAGGGGCAGGAGATGGTCGAGGTCTCTTCGAACCGCACGAATGGCCCCGCGATCCGCAAGACCTGCGCGCAATTCGTGGAGATGTGCCGCCTGATCGGCTTGCTGAAGGGCGATTGCGTCGCCATTGACGGCAGCACGTTCAAGGCGGTGACTAATCGCGACAGGAACTTCACGAAGATCGCAGCCAGGGAGGCCCTCCACCACAGCGACCTGCATGCCATTGCCGACAAGGATTATTTCAGCGGCTCCGAAATCCGGGCATCACCACGACCGTGCCGCGCCCACCCGCATCCTCGCGCTTGGTCGGTCCTCAGGCCACCATAGGCCGCCCCTTCGCTCGAGGCATTCGCGGCTGCTCCGGCACGCTGCGACGGCGGACAGAGTTGTCCCCCGCGTGGATCTTTGCCCGGACCCGAGCCGCCCCCTGCCGCGTTCCGCCTGCGTCACCGCGAACCGGACGAGGATCCCCATGCCGACAGCCTCCCTCCTTGCCGACGATCTGGGCCACGGTGCCGAGACGCCCACCCGCATCCCGCTCTCGGGCTGGAAGCAGATCCTCCGCCGGGTCCGGGCCCAGATCGTCGAGGATCATGTCGGCGTCGTCGCTGCCGGCATCGCCTTCTACGGCCTGATCGCCGTGTTCCCCGCCATCGCGGCGCTGGTGGCGATTTCGGGGCTGGTCCTGGATCCCGCCGACCTGGGCAGCAGCATGGAGCGGATCTTCACGATGCTGCCGCCCGACGCCGCCGGGATCATCCGCGACCAGCTTCTGAAGGTAACCGACAGCGGAACCGGAACCGGGCTGGTGGCGGCTTCAGGCTTGGCGATCGCCCTTTACGGCGCGACCAGGGGGGTGATGACGCTGATCGAGGGGCTGAACATCGCCTATGACGAGGAGGAGACTCGCGGCTACCTGCGGCTCTACCTGACCGGCTTCGCGCTGACGCTGGGGCTGGTGGTCGGGCTGATCCTCGCCATCGGGCTGATCGTGGTGCTGCCCCTGGCCGCCGGGCTCCTGCGCCTGGGCGATGGGATGCAGGCGGCGATCTCGTGGATCACCTGGCCGATCCTGGCGGGCTTCGCGGTGCTGGGGCTGTCGGTGGTCTATCGCTTCGGCCCGTCGCGCAGGGCGGCGAAATGGCGCTGGCTCAGCCTGGGTGCGGCGCTGGCGGTCTGCGTCTGGATCGCCGCCTCGCTGGGTTTTTCGCTCTATGTCAGCAATTTCGCCAGCTATACCGAGACCTACGGCACCCTGGCCGGCGTGGTCGTGCTGCTGACCTGGCTGTGGCTGTCGGCCTATGTCATCCTGGCCGGAGCCGAGTTGAATGCCGAGATCGAGCAGCAGACCGCCCGCGACACCACGACCGGCGCGCCGAAGCCCATGGGCCGGCGCGGCGCGGTCAAGGCGGACACGCCGCCGCCGGGCATGGACTGGCCGGGCACCGAGGTCCGCGCCGCCCCCGCTGCGCGCGAGGAGGTTTCCCCGGGCCGCGAGCTGCTGCTGGCTTCAGCGCTGGCCCTGCGCGCCGCAAGCCGGATGACGAGACGGGGCGCGGGGAAGAAATGAGCTGCAAGCGGCGTGCCGGGCGGGGAACAGGCATGATCCGGGGGATCCGATGACCAGCAGCAAAAAGCGCGGAACGCGGGCCGGCAAGCGCCGACCCCGAAAGGCGACATCGCCGATGAAGGGCGGGCTGAAGCTGGCGGTCGATCTGGCCGCCTCGCTCGCGGCGGCGGCGCTGAAGGCGGTTGTGCCGCTTGTCGCGGCCCCGAAGCCCAAGGCGCCGCGCAAGGAGCGTGCCAGGGCCGCCGCGCCGGAAAAGCCCCCGCTCGCGACCCGGTCGATGCCGGCCGCGAGCGACCGCGCCGGCCTGCATCGATGCGAACATGGCGCGCGCCACTACAGGATCTTCAAGCCGGGCATGACGACGGCCGCGCCGCCGCTGCTGGTCATGCTGCACGGCTGCGGCCAGACCCCGGCCGACTTCGCCAAGGGAACCGGGATGAATGCCTTGGCCAAGACCTTCGGCCTGATCGTGGTCTATCCCGCGCAGCCGCGCGAGGCGCATCCGACCCGCTGCTGGAACTGGTTCCAGACCGAGGACATCCGCCGGGACGCGGGCGAGGCCGCCATCCTCGCCAGCCTGACGCGCGACCTGGTCAGGAAGCACGGCGCCGATCCGGCGCGGGTCTATGTCGCCGGCCTGTCCGCAGGCGCCTCGATGGCGCTGGCGTTGGCGCGCGCCTATCCCGAGCTGTTCGCGGCCGTGGGCGTGCATTCCGGATTGCCGGCGGGCGCGGCCCGCGACCAGGCCTCGGCGCTTGTGGCGATGCAGCGCGGCGATCCCGGCTTGCGCCGGATGCTGCCTATGCCGACGATCGTCTTCCACGGCAGCCATGACCGCGTGGTCAATCCCCGCAACGGACGGTTGGTGGTCTTGCGTGCCCGCGAGCCTTACCCCACGCTGCGCGGCACCGAGACCGCCGGCCAGGTGCCGAATGGCCGCGCCTATCGGCGGACCGTCTATCGCCTCGGCTCGGGCCGTTCGCTGGTCGAGCATTGGAACGTCGCGGGGTCGGGCCATGCCTGGTCCGGCGGTTCGTCCCGGGGTCGTTTCACCGACGAAAGGCCCGGACGCCTCGCGCGAGATGATCCGCTTTTTCCTGCGCCACAGCCTGTCGGCGCGGAAAAGGGCCGGCCTGGCCCGCACCATTCCCGACGCGCAGGACGAGCGGTCGCTCGGCCCGGCCAGTTGAACGGGTCGTCCCGGCTTTCACAGCCCGTTGTCCCTGGCCGGTGCCGATAATGAAGATCTTCAACGGCGGAGAATATCGGCTCCGAGGTGTTCCACACGCTGACGAAGGAGCTCTCGGCCTATCAAAAGAGTCAAGTTGCCGCGCACGTCAAGCGGGCGCAAATACTGGACTGCCCCCACCGAGTGGTCCGGGTTGATTGTTAGTGCATCGTCGGCCGCTGGTCTATTGGGATGACGGCTTCCGGTGCGGGTGGGCGGTATCCCAGGGAGCTGTGCGGCCTGACAGTGTTGTAGTGGCGGCGCCATCGCTCGATGAGGATCTGGGCCTCCCTGAGCGAATAGAAGACTTCTGCATCCAGGAGTTCGTCGCGGAATCGAGCGTTGAAGCTCTCGCAATACCCGTTCTCCCAGGGTGAACCCGGCTCGATGAACGCGGTCTTGGCACCAACTGCGCCGATCCAGCCCTGCACCTTCTTGGCAATGAATTCCGCGCCATTGTCGGACCTTATGAACGCAGGCGGGCCACGCAAGATGAACAGATCCGTCAGGGCGTCGATTACGTCGGTGGAATTGAGCCTGCGGTTTACACGGATCACCAGCGCCTCCTTCGTGAATTCGTCGATGATATTGAGCGTCCGAAACAGCCGTCCGTCATGTGTCCGGTCCTGAACGAAATCATAGGACCAGACGTGGTTCGGGTGCTCCGGCCGGAGACGGACGCAGGACCCGTCGTTCAACCAGAGCCGACCCTTCTTTGCCTGCTTTTGCGGGACCTTCAGCCCTTCACGCCGCCATATCCGTTCCACGCGTTTATGATTTACATGCCAACCGGCGTTGTTCAGCAATCCGGTGATCATCCGATAGCCATATCGCCCGTAGGTGCGAGCGAGCGTGATGATGTCTTCCGTCAGCCGTTCTTCGTCCGGGGCGCCGCAAGGAACCTTGCGTTGCGTCGAGCGGTGCTGCCCGAGGATGCGGCAGGCGCGGCGCTCGGATATGCCGAGCGCCTGCCGCACATGGTCAATGCACTGGCGACGGCGCGAAGGGCTTAGAAGTTTCCCCGTGCAGCCTCGCTCAGGATCATCTTGTCCAAGGTCAGATCTGACACCGCGCGCCGCAACCGCTGGTTCTCCGCCTCAAGCTCCTTGAGACGCTTCAGCTGATCCCGGTTCATGCCGCCATACTGCTTGCGCCAGCGATAATACGTCGGCTCGGTCACGCCGATCTGCCGCACCGCGTCGGAAATTGCCATTCCCTGTCCATGAAGCACTTCAATCTGTCGAAGCTTCAGAACGATGTCTTCCGGTTTGTCTCGCTTGCCTGCCATCTGATGGTCCTCCTGAACAGGATATTTCTATCCCAGTGGGTGGACCACTTCAGTGGGGGCACTCCAGTCATTGCCATTGCCGCCGAACAGGCTGTCGTTGCCGGCCTCGCCATAGAGCCTGTCGGCGCCGTCGCCGCCATAGGCCAGATCGGCGCCATTGCCGGCATAAAGGCTGTCGGCACCCGCACCGCCCAGCAGCCGGTCATTGCCGTCGCCGCCATAAAGCGCGTCGTTGCCGGCCTCGCCCGACAGGGTGTCCTTGCCGGCATCGCCCGACAGGGTGTCCTTGCCGGCATCGCCGTAAAGCGTGTCATGGCCGATGCCGCCGGACAGCAGGTCGTCGCCCGCTTCGCCCAGCAGCGTATCGTCGCCCGCACCGCCGAGCAGCCGGTCGCCGCCCGCGCCGCCGAAGATCTTGTCGCTGCCACCCATGCCCAGGATCGTGTCGGCGCCGGCATAGCCGGCCAGCGTCTCGGCCAGATCGGTGGCGCGCAGCACGTCGGCGCCCGCCATGAGCAGCCGCGTCACCGCCCCGTCGTCCGAACGCGCATAGGCATCGGCCAGGGCCGCCGCCGACAGCACCAGCCCCGCCGCCTCGAAGACGGTCTGGCCGACACGGGTGATGCGCAGTTCCTGCACCATGCCGGCCCGCAAGCCGCCGGGTCCGCCGCCGCCATAGGCGAGCCCGCTGCCCGTCAGCACCGCCTGGTTCGAGGCATCGTCGAACAGGCGCAGCTGCATGGCCGAGCGGCCGGCCCGGGCAAAGCCCAGGACCTGCGACCAGTCGATCAGCGTCATGTCGCGGATCGCGCCCTGGCCCTGGCGAAGGGTGATGATTGCCATGCGGTCACACTTTCAGGTTGAGGGGCAAAGATGCGTCTCGCTTGCCCGGATTGCAATCCCCTCGTTGCGCCCGATCACCGCGTGGCCTGCGCCAGCGGCGCCGCTGCAACGGTCCGTTGCGCCTTCTTGCGATAAAGCAGCCGGTCGGCCTGCTCCAGAAGCTCGCCGTGGTCCCAATGCGCGGCGCTGGCCATCGAGATGCCGATGCTGATCCCGGCCGAGACGGCAATGCCGCCCTTGCCGATGTCGATGGGCTGGCGCACCGCCTCGGACAGGCGCTCGGCTATCTGCTCGGCCTCGCGCATCTCGTCGCAGGGCATCAGCACGGCAAATTCGTCCCCGGCCCAACGGGCGGCGACATCGGCATCGCGCACGCAGCGATTCAGCCGGGCGGCGATCTCCTTCAGCACGACATCGCCGGCGGCATGGCCGAAATTGTCGTTGACGGGCTTGAACTTGTCGAGATCGCCGAACAGCAGCGCCAGGTCGCGGCGCGTGCCGTCCCGCGCCGCCAGCATGGCCAGCAGCCGCTTGTTGAAGCCGGCGCGGTTCAGAAGCCCGGTCAGCGGATCGGTCTCGGCCGCGCCCTGCAGGGCCAGGTGGCGGGCATAGGCCTGGGTGGCGTCCTGGAACACCACGACGCCGCCGATCGGCTGCCCGTCGGGGTCGCGCACGACCGAGGCCGAGCTGCTGATCGGGATGGCCTTGCCCTCGCGCGAGCGCGGCAGCACATGCGCGGCCGCAGCCCGGCCGGGCCAAGCCAGCGGCGTGACGCTCAGGCGCTCGCCCTCCGCCGTTTCCAGCGGCATGACCTGGGACAGCGGGCGGTTGCCAAGCGCGGTCCAGCCGGTCATTGCATCGACCGGGCCGCGATGGACGCCGACACCGCCCGTCCGACGGTCGCCGCCGACCTGGCCCGCCCGCAAGCGCCGCAGGGCGTGCTTGGCATCCTCGTCGCGGCGTTGGCGGCGCACCGCGCCGCCGGGACCGCGCCCTTCACGGTGCTTTGCTGCGACAACCTGCCCGACAACGGCGCGCTGCTGCGGGCAGGCGTGCTGGGCTTCGCCCGCCGCTCGGATCCCGCGTTGGCGGAATGGATAGCGGAAACCGTCGCCTTTCCCGCGACCATGGTGGACCGCATCACCCCGGCGGTGACCGGGCGCACGCTGGCCGATGTCGAGACCATGACCGGCCACCGCGACCTCGCCTGCGTCGAGTCCGAGTCCTTCAGCCAATGGGTGATCGAGGATCATTTCCCCCAAGGCCGCCCCGCGTGGGAGGCCGGCGGCGCCCAGTTCGTCCGCGACGTGCGCGCGCATGAGGCGATGAAGCTGCGGATGCTGAACGGCAGCCATTCGCTGATGGCCTATGCCGGGCAGATCCTGGGCCAGCCCCATATCCGCGAGGCGGTCGCCGACCCGATGCTGGCCGCGCTGGTGCGGCGCCATTTGCGCGCGGCGGGGGCGACGCTGCCACCCGGGGCCGGGCTGGACGTCGCGGCCTATGCCGATGCCCTGATGGCCCGCTTCGCCAACCCCGCCATTGCGCACAAGACCAGCCAGGTGGCCACGGACGGCACCGAGAAGCTGCCGCAGCGCTGGTTCGCCCCCTCGGTCGAGTTGTTGGCGCGGGGCGGCGATCCCCGCCCCTTCGCCTTCGCCACCGGGGTCTGGCTGGCCTGGCTGGCCGGGCTGGCCAGCCGCGACGAGGCCCCGGACGACCCGCGCGCCGCGGCCCTGCTGGATCTTGCCCGGCGCGCGGAAGGCGACGACGCGGCGCTGGTCGCGGGCGTGCTGGCCCTGCCTGGCCTCGCCCCCGAGGCCTTGCGCGCCGGCGCCTTCGCCGACACCGCCCGCGACACCCTGTCCCGCATTCGGGCCAAGGGGCTGAGCGCCGTCATGCAGGCCGAGTTGGCGGCATGAGCGGGCGCATCCTCTCAATCGGCGAGGCCATGGTCGAGCTTTCGGGCGCGGGCCAGCCCGACCTCTGGCGGCTGGGCATCGCCGGCGACACGCTGAACACCGCTTGGTATGTGCGCCGCCTGCTGCCCGAAAGCTGGCAGGTCGCCTATTGCAGCCGGGTCGGGCGCGGCGAATTCTCGCAGCGGATGATCGACTTTCTTGCGACCGAAGGCATCGACGCAAGCCATGTCAGCCGCGACCCCACGCGCGAGATCGCCCTTTACGCGATCTCGCTGAAGGACGGCGAACGCAGCTTCAGCTATTGGCGCGACACCTCGGCGGCGAAGCGGCTGGCCGACGATCCGGCCGCGCTGGCCGAGGCAATGCGGGACGCTGACATCGCCTATTTCTCGGGCATCACGCTGGGCATCCTGCTCGAGGCGGGGCGCACGGCGCTGCTCCATGCGCTTGCGGCGGCGCGCAAGGATGGCACGCAGGTGGTCTTCGACCCGAACCTGCGGCCCCGGCTGTGGCCCGATGCCACGACCATGCGCCGCGAGATCGAAGCCGCTGCCGGCATCGCCGACCTGGTCCTGCCCAGTTTCGACGACGAGCGTGATTTCTTCGCCGACGTCGATCCGCAGGCCACGGTGGCGCGCTACCTCGCGCATGGCGCCGGGCAGGTGCTGGTCAAGGCCGGCGGCGGCCCGGTGCATTACGGCGGGCGCGAGGGGGCCGGCGTCATCGACGGCTTGCCGCGTGAGGTGCCTGTGGACACAACCTCGGCGGGTGACAGCTTCAACGCCGGCTACTTGGCCGCACGCCTTGTGGGCGTGGACATTCCCGAGGCGATCCGCCGTGCCCATGACCTAAGTCGCAAGGTGATCCGCCAGCGCGGCGCCCTGGTCCGCGAAGCTTTCACATAGGAAGCCGAGATATCGGCCACGCAACGGAGACGGCCGGGTCGGGATGTTTCCTGTCCGGCAGCCCGACCCGAGCGCCTGGTATGCCGAGTGAACGTGCTGCAAGGAAACTAGCGCCGCACATAGGCAGATATTCCTTTCCAAGAGGACCACCTGCCGTTCGATGATCGACTACAGCGCGGCTGTGGCGGGGGGCTGTTGCTTGTCTCTCACAGCGAGGTTTGTGCGCGGACAACGTAGCGTGCAATTCCGGAGGACAGCCCGGTATGGGCGCCGACAGCCGCGAAACGTCGGCATAGGCGCGCGCCGGGATCACGGCTACTGCTCCGCCTGCCGACAAGCCGGGGACGAAAGCGGCCGTACTGGAAAGTCAAGAATCCTGAGTGAGCAGTAATTCGCGGCAACATATCATTGTTGACGCGGCTTCTCCGAAGACGAAGTATCAGCGAGCCCGGGATCTGGCACATGATGACTAGGGTCACCTTACCAGATGTCCGCAAAGGCACGGATCAACGACAGGCATTGACTGCCTGATGCTGTTGTTCGAGGTGCGGCTATTTCACTACTTGGGCCGATGCAGAGTGCATCCCGGACCGGCCGCTTCAAATCCCCCGCGTCATGCTGCAGACGCTTGCCCCGGACCGGTGCGTTTCGCGAAATATTGCCGCAAAACGACCAGGCCGAGGATTGCCGCACCGATTGCGGTAGAGATCATCTCCGGCGCGATCATCATCAGCGCTGCGATGGGCAGAAGCATTCGCTCGACCAGCAGCAGCGGTCCAAGAAGCCAGTTCGTGATCGCTGCCGACAGGGCCACAATGCCCAGTACCGCGCCGGTGAAGGCCAGCAGGAAATCGGGCAGCGTGAAGGATTGCGTCACCAGCAGCAACGAGGGCGAGAAGACGAAGACGAAGGGCACCATGGCCTTGCCCATCGACAGCCGGAAGGCGGTGTTGCCGGCCTTGAAGCCGTTTGCGCCCGCGATCCCAGCGCCGGCATAGGCCGCCAGCGCCACTGGCGGCGTCACGTCGGCCAGAACGCCGAAATAGAAGACAAAGAAATGCGCCACCAGCGGTTCGACATTCATCATGCCCAGGACGGGGGCGGCCACGGCGACCATGATGATGTAGTTTGCCGTCGTCGGCACGCCGCAGCCCATCAGGACGCAGACCACCGCCGTCATCAGCAGGGTGAACAGCAGCGTCAGCGTCTGGATGCTGAACAGTTCGAACGGCAGGCCGGCCAGCAGCCCGTGCAGCCCGGCGGCCCAGTTCGCCGCGACCGAGGTGACCATGAAGGCGATCTTGAAGCCCACGCCGGTCAGGGTGACGATGCCGATCACCACGCCGACCAGCGCCGCCGCCGCCGTTACCGCCAGTGATTGCCGTGCGCCAGAGACGAAACCGTCGTAGATGCCGGCGCCGGTTTCCCTGATTCCCTCCAGTATGCCGGCCGCCATTATCCGCTGGATCAGATAGACCGCCATGCAGGCGGTGATGGCCCAGAAGGCCGACAGGAAGGGTGTGCGGCCGGACATCAGCATCCACACGAGCAGCACCAGCGGAAACACCGACAGCCAGCCCTCGCGCAGGACGTGCCACGCCTTGGGCAGCTCCTCCTGGCGCAGGCCGCGGATGCCGAGGCGCTTGGCCTCCAGATGCACCTGAACCAGCACGCCGAAGAAATGCATGAAGGCCGGCACGACGGCGGCGATCAGGATGGTGCGCAGCGGGATGCCCAGGTATTCGACCATCAGGAAGGCGACTGCCCCCATCACCGGTGGGGTGATCTGCCCGCCGGTCGAGGACGCCGCCTCGACCGCGGCCGCGAAATGGCGCTTGAAGCCGATCTTGATCATGGCCGGGATGGTCAGCGCGCCGGTGGTCACAGTATTGGCGATGGACGAGCCCGAGATCGTGCCCAGCATTGCCGAGGAAATGACCGAAACCTTGGCCGGCCCGCCGGCGAAGCGCCCGGCCAGCGCGGTCGCCAGGTCGATGAAAAGCTGCCCCAGTCCGATCTTCTGTGCCATGACACCGAAGAGCACGAAATGGAACACATAGGTGGCGATGACGCCAAGCGCAGTGCCGTAAATGCCCTGCGAGGTCAGGTAGAGGTGATTGATGATCGTCCTCCAGTCCGCGCCGGGATGGACCAGGATGCCGGGCATCGACTTTCCGAAATAGGCATAGCCGATGAAGAGGGCCGCAATGACCGGTAGCGGCCAGCCCATCGAGCGGCGCACGGCCTCCATCAGCACGACCAGCAGCACCGTGCCCATGGCGATGTCGATGGGCAGCGGGTTGCCGACGCGGAACTGCAACTGATCGTAGATCCAAGGCACATAGAAGGCGCTGATGGCGCCTCCGATGGCCAGGATCCAATCCGTCACCGGAACGCCGAGGACGGCAAGGCCGTCTGTCCGGTGGCGGTTGCGGGCCAGGGCCGAGAAGCTGAGGAAAATGACGAACAGCGACACGCCCATATGCAGACCGCGATGCGTGGTCGCGCGCGGGATGCCGAAGCCCGCCGTATAGAAGTGATAGCAGGACAGCAGGAACAGGATCACGCCGGTCAGAATGGCGACGGGACGCGTCACCGTGCGAAAGCGGGCCTCGGGGTCGTATTCCTCTTCCAGCGCGCGAAGCTGATCCTCGGAAAGCTGGGGGGTGGTCTGGGTCATGCGGAATTCCTGCCGTGCAGTTCAAAGGCCAAGGGACGCGGCCGAACCTCGGCCGCATCCCCCGTCGGCTTGCGTGCCTGCTTATTCCAGCTTGCCGGCCTCTTTGTAGAAACGCTCGGCGCCGGGGTGGAAGGGGATACCGGCACCCAGAGTCGCATTGTCCAGGGTGATCTGTTTGCCCTTGGCATGGCCGGCGGCGAACAGTCTCTGGGTGTTCTCGTTATAAAGGGCCTTGGTGATGCCGTAGATCAGCTCTTCGGGCTGGTCGGCGCTGGTCACAAGCTGCGCCCCGACCGAGAGGGTGGCGGCATCGGCATCCTGCCCGTCATAAGTCCCGGCTGGAACGGTGTCGGCGGCAAAGAAGCTGTAGGTCTCGCGCAGCTTGTCGGCCTCGGGGCCGGTGATGGGCACCAGGGTCACGTCATGCTGGCTGGCGAGTTCCGCGATCGCGCCTGCCGGGTAGCCGCCGACGAAGAAAAAGGCGTCCATCGCGCCGTCGCGCATGCGGTCCGCCGCCTGGTCCGGCTTGAGATATTCCGGGGTAATGTCCTTTTCGGACAGGCCGTATGCGTCAAGGATGATCTTGGCGTCGACCAGCGTGCCCGAGCCGGGCTCGTCCAGCGAAACCCGCTTTCCCTTGAGATCGGCGACCGAAGCGATGCCCGCGTCCTTGCGCGCCACCAGATGGATGCTTTCCGGATAGAGGTTGGCGATCAACCGAAGCTTTTCGACGGCAGGCTGGCCTTCCCACAAGCCAGTGCCGGTCTGCGCCCAATAAGCTACGTCGGACTGGCTGAAGCCGGCTTCCATGGCGCCGCCGTTGATCGCGTTGACATTACCCACGGAACCGTTCGAAGCCACCGCCGTCGAAACCAGCCCCGGCACTCCGCAAGAACCGCCATCCTCGCAGGGGCGCGAGCCCGGTGCGTTGGAAATCGCATTCGCGATCAATCCACCGATCGGGTAATAGGTGCCAGCCGTGCCGCCGGTGCCGATGCGAAAGAACGACATCTCTTGCGCCGAAGCGGCTGGGCCGAGCGAGGCGGCGATGGCAATGGCGGCGAGGAATGTCCTGAGTTTCATCTGCATCTCCCTGTTTTCCAGATCGTCTGGGTCGAGGCTAGTCCAGAGCCGCCGACAATGACAACCACTCCAAGGCGGCGAAAATGTGCCGTTGCGTCACGTCCCGAAGGCCGCGCCGCGCCGGCGCCGGCCAAACCCGTCGGTCCCGGCAACCGATCGCGGCGGCACGGGTCTGGGTGCCGATCCTCGTGGGCATCATGGCGGGGGCCTTCACGGCCTATCTGGCGATGAAGGGGCTGAAGCAGCTGGTCGAGATCTCGACGCGCGCGGCGCTGTTGCTGGGCCTGCTGGCGGGGTTCTGCTCATGGCTGCTGATGATCCCGGTCACCCGCCGCCAGTCCGAGGGGCTGGAGAATCGCAACAAGTCGCTGAAGGTGCTGTTCGGCATTCCCCTGGTCGCCTCGGCGGCGCTGCTCAGCTTTGCCCATGGGGCGAATGACGTCGCCAATGCCGTCGGTCCGCTGGCGGCCATCGTGCAGACCGTGACGACCGGAAACTTCAACGGCGATGTGGTCATTCCCCTGTGGGTCATGCTGATCGGCGCCTTCGGGATCTCTTTCGGGCTGAGCCTGTTCGGTCCCAAGCTGATCCGCATGGTCGGAAACGAGATCACCAAGATGGGCTGACCGAAAACTGTCCACCTGACGTTCTGCCCAGCCGCAAGAGGACCAAGGACGTGAAATTTCCTGTTCAGGCAGCGCCCTCGCGCCGGCGCAGCTTGATGGCGTCCGCCAGCCACAGCCGGGCCAGCCCGTGATACAGCGGTTCGGGCGACAGCAGGCGCGACACGCCAAAGCCCAGCATCGCGGCGGCCATGATGGGCAGGGCATGTTCCTGCGTCGCGGTCATCTCCATGACGATGACGAAAGCGGTCATCGGCGATTGCACGACCCCGGCGAAATAGGCCGCCATCCCCAGCACGGCCGCAAAGCTGAGCGAGGCCGCGAACAGCCCGCCGATCACATTGCCCAGCCCCGCGCCGACCGAAAGCGACGGCGCGAACATGCCGCCCGGAATGCCCGATACGGTCGAGGCCAGTGTCGCCAGCAGCTTGGCCAGGAAAAACCCGGCGGGCAATTGCTCGCCCTGCACCGCCAGCCGCGCCTCAGCGTAGCTGGTGCCGAATGTCGTTCCGCCGCTGACGAGCCCCAGCACCGCCACCGCCAGCCCCGCGGCCCCCGCGACGACGAAAAGCTTGCGCCCGGGCGCCAGCTTCCAGCGCCGGACGCGCCGGGTCAGGGACAGCACCGACCGGCTGAACCCCGCGCCAAGCGCGCCGCCCGCAATCCCCACCGCGCCGACCAGCAGCCAGTCGCGCGGGAAATTGCCATAGGCCACGGCCTCGCCGAAATAGGTGTAGCTGCCCGAGATCGCCAGCGCCGCGATCCCGGCGATCACCACCGTCGAAAGCACCAGGCCATTGGTGCGGCTTTGATAGGTGCGGGCCATTTCCTCGATGGCGAAGACGATGCCGGCCAGCGGGGTGTTGAATGCGGCCGCGATTCCGGCAGCCGAGCCGGCAAGGATCAGCCCCTTGGCCTGGGCTAGGTGCCCGACGCGCGCGCTGGCCAGCATGATGGCCGCGCCGATCTGGACGGTCGGGCCCTCGCGCCCGATCGAGGCGCCGCAGAGCAGGCCCCACAGCGTCAGCAGAAACTTTCCGACGGCGATCCTCAGGGTCAGGTATAGCCTCCGCTCCTCGCCCTCGAGAGCGCGGGCGGCGATGGCTTGGGGGATGCCGCTGCCTTGCGCGCCGGGAAAATATCGTTGCGCGAGCCATGCCGAAGAAATGAAGCCCGCCGGGACCACCAGAAGCAGCCAAGGCGAGGTCCCTCCGGCTGAGAGATGGCGGAACGCCTCGGTTGCCAGATCCGCCAGCCTGGCGAAGGCGCTGCTGACCAGCCCGACCAGCACGGCGCCGCACCAGAAGACCATCCGCCCGCGCCATTGCTCCCGGCTCGTGATCAGCGCGCGCGAGCGTCGGAGGATGCGAAACCGGGGGCGAAGCATGGGTATTCTGATCCTGTGTCGATAGGCTTCGCGCGGGGCGGGCAAGCAGGGGGCCAGATTTGGGATCTGCCCTGCATTTCATGGCCCGGCTAGGAAGACAAATACAAACCGGGCCGGGCACGACCGCCCGGCCCGGCCAGTCTCAGGCCAGTTCCCGCCTCTCGGCCATCAGGCCCTGCACGATGGCCCAGCAGGCGCCCAGCAGCACCAGCGTGAAGGGCAGGCCGGTCGAAACCGCCATCGCCTGCAGGGCCGCCAGCCCGCCGCCCAGCAGGAGCGCAATGGCGACCAGACCCTCGAAGCTGCACCAGAAGATGCGCTGCGGCACCGGCGCATGGATCTTGCCGCCCGCCGCGATGGTGTCGATCACCAGCGAACCGGAATCCGAGGAGGTGACGAAGAACACGATCACCAGCACGATGCCGATGAAGCTGGAAATCGTGGTCAGCGGCAGCTGCGACAGCATCTGGAACAGTTGCAGTTCCAGCGCCGCATCGGCCACACCCGAGAAGCCCGCCAACGTCTCGGAAATCGCGGTGCCGCCGAAGGCCGTCATCCACAGCACCGAGATCAGCGAGGGCACGATCAGCACAGCGGTCAGGAATTGCCGCACGGTGCGGCCGCGCGACACCCGGGCGATGAACATGCCGACAAAGGGTGACCAGCTGATCCACCAGGCCCAGTAGAAGGCCGTCCAGCCGTGACGGAAATTGTCGTCAGTGCGGCCGAAGGGGTTCGACAGCGGCAGGATCTTGGTGCCGTAAGCGGCCAGATTGCCGAAGAAGCCGGTCAGGATCTGCCAGGTCGGCCCAGTGAGGATCACGAAGAGCAGCAGCAGGACCGCCAGCACCATGTTGATCTCGGACAGGCGCTTGACGCCCTTTTCGACGCCCAGCACCACCGAGGCCGTGGCCACTCCGGTGATGATGACGATCAGCACGATCTTGGCAGTCAGCGCGGTGCTCCAGCCGAACAGGAAATGGAACCCCGCCGATGCCTGCTCGGCGCCGATTCCCAGCGAGGTGGCCAGCCCGAACAGCGTCGCCATCACCGCCAGCACATCCACGACATGGCCCGGCCAGCCCCAGACCCGTTCCCCCAGGATCGGATAAAAGACCGAGCGCAGGGTCAGCGGCAGCCCCTTGTTATAGGCAAACAGCGCCAGGGCCAGCGCGACCACCGCATAGATCGCCCAGGGGTGCAGGCCCCAGTGAAAGATTGTCGCGGCCATCGCCAGACGCCGCGCGCCCAGTTCGTCCCCCGGCGCGCCGTCCAGCGGCGCCCAGTCGGTGCGCACGCCGTTCTCGACCACCGGCCCCCCCAGGGCGGCGGTGAAATGCCCCAGGGGCTCGCTGACGCCGTAAAACATCAGGCCGATGCCCATGCCGGCGGCAAAGAGCATGGAGAACCAGCCGGTCAGGGAGAAATCCGGCGCGGCCTCGGGACCGCCCAACCGGACCGAGCCCAGCGGCGACAGGATCAGGCCAAGGCACAGCAGCACGAAGACATTCCCGGCGATCAGGAAGAACCAGTCGAAATTGCTGGTGACGACGTCGCGCAATCCGCCGAAGAACGGCCCCAGGACCGAGGGGAATAGCAGCGTGGCCGCAGTGAAGACCACCACCGCGACGCCGGAAATCATGAAAACCGGGTTGTGGATGTCGAACGCAACCGGCTTGACGCCTTCGATATTGTCCTGGCCGATCTCGTAATCGGTCGCGATGATCTGGGTCGGGCCCTCAGGCGGCGGCAGGGCCTCGATGCCAGCGTCGGCGATCAACGGTTCGAATGGGCTTATCTGTGACATGCGTCCCTTTCTCATTTGGGTTCGATCGGGCGCCGAAAGCTTCGACTCGACGCGAAATGCGCCTGGGGCACCCAGAGTTTCACAGTTTCTTTATAATTGCCATCCGCTGGGCGGCCGCCGCGAAGGCAGCCCCACACGACTTTTCAATGTGGCGTGGCCGTGTCATACCCGCCCTAAGGCGGCCAGCCTTATTTACAGCACCGGCGGCTGCCTTGAGCCTCGTTCAATTGGCTTCCCGATCTACCTGTGCGCCATCACCACGCTGCTAGCCAGCCTGACTGCATAGCCGGAGGCTGCACAGCACCGGCCGCATCGCCGCCACTCCGATGGCCTTGTGCTCTAGTTTCGCAGACATTCCGTAGCGCAGCAGCGCATTGCGGCAACGCAGTGAGACATCGTCGAGCCACGCCTGATCATCACCTGAGCTGCTCCCCGGAAATCGGACAGTGACGGAAGCTACGATCTGACGTTTGCTGGTCTCCAAGAACGAGGAGATCAGGAATGCGGAAACGCAGAAACCATGACGCGGGCTTCAAGGCGCGCGTGGCGCTCGAGGCCGTTAAGGGCGAGCGCACTGTGTCAGAGCTGGCGGGCGAATACGGCGTGCATCCGACGATGATCCATCAATGGAAGAAGGCGCTGCTCGACGGAGCTGCGGATATCTTCGAGCGCGGCGGCAAGAAGCCCTCGACGGAGGTGGATGAAGAGACGGTCCGATCACTGCATGCCAAGATCGGGGAGCTGGCTGTCGCCAACGATTTTTTGTCACGAAAGCTCAAGCCGTGGACCGGAAAGTGAGGCGTGGGATGATCGAACGGAACCACCCGGCGCTGTCCATCGGGGCGCAGTGCCGCCTGCTGTCGATCTCGCGCTCGTCGTTCTACCACGAGCCGGCTGGAGAGACGGATCAGAACCTCGGCCTGATGCGGCTGATCGACCGGCAGTTCCTCGACACGCCGTTCTATGGGGTTCGCCAGATGACCTGGCA
>NZ_KQ955208.1:2268495-2334367 GCF_001546115.1 Paracoccus aminovorans | reverse complement strand
GGTATCCATGTCGCGCGACTTCGATGCTTGCGGCATAGGCGTTTAGCGCGCTGAAGAGCAATCTTGCCGTAGTTTCCTTGAAGCCATTTTTATCAGCTTGCGGCAGATAGTGGATAATACGAGCAAAGCAGCGGGCGAAAACCCGACTGCATTCAACTATGTCGTTTCTGGCCAAAGTATCGAATGAACCAGCCACCCTTGGCCCATCGCGTTGAAGTTGCTTGATGAGCATGTCGTTCGTTAGAAAGACCGTCTTGCCTCCGGTCATCACGACGGCAGCGGTTTCCTCTGGCCGAGGAAGTTTACGTCGGCCGCGCTGTAGGCGCCCTTTTGATTTTCGTGTCACAGCAACTTCCTTCGATGTCCCGTTGTGACTAATCGATTTCGCTGAAACCACCAAGGCGGCTGTAAACAGTCCCGACACCTCTTCGTTAAAGCGAAGTCCTGCTTCGCTCGTCACGGCCTTCCGACAGCGATGGAACGCTCAGCCGGGTTCGGCGAACCATTCCCTGCGGATCCAAAGCGAGCGGACACTGGCTCGCACGGTTTTCTCTGTGTTTCGAAGGACTTCGCACCCTCTTGCTTCCATAGTGCTTCCACGGGCGGCAGAAACGCAAACGCCGCCCCGGAGGGCGGCGCTTAAGCGCTTGATAACACGAAGATTTCTGGTTGCGGGGGCAGGATTTCATCTTTACTTGCGCTCAGAGCAAGCAAAGATGGTTGCAGGTTCCGGCCAACAATTTGAATCCCGAATGAATTCAAATTTTATAGCCGAATTGGTACAGCAATTCGCACCTGTGGGCTTGCACCATCAAGATGGCGCACTCTTTGTAGCAACCGCCTGACGATCGATCAGAATTTCACCGGTACAAACGACAAACAAAAGCAATTTCCCCCCTCCTTCTCTCAGGCGAGGGGCTTGGAATTAACCGGATGGGGGCCGCAAGCGGACCGGCCGCTCATGAATTTCGGATCTGGATAAGCTGCCCATTGGCGCCCCAGCGTTGATGAAACTGAGAACTATGTCTCCGCCGGAGCGCTACGATTCCGCAGCCCGTGCAGCGCCCTCATGGCCTACACAGATCCGCGGTAGCCTTGGCCCCTACGCGCAAGAAGCCAAAGGGCGAAAATCCTCGCTCACCACCATCCCTAACTTCCCGAGGCATCCAGGGACTGTCACCAGAGACATAGGAACAAAATGGAAACAAGCCGCTTGTAAAGTGACTCTTTACAGTGTACACATCTCGGCAAAGCCTTCAAGACGGAGATGCCTAAATGAGAGCTATGATGCGCTCGGCGGAGCCGGTCCATCCCGGCGGTTTCGTCAAGAGTAAAGTCATTGAGGCCAATGGCCTATCGGTGACGGATGCCGCTGAGGCACTAGGCGTTACCCGACCGGCCCTTTCAGCTTTGATCAACGGCCGATCGCATCTGACCCCAGAAATGGCGTTGCGCATTGAGAAGGCCTTTGGGGTCTCTATGGATCAACTGATGGGAATGCAGAACAGCTTCGATATTGCTGAGGTTCGCAAGCGGGGAAGCGAGATCGAAGTTGCTCGCTTCGAGCCGAGAGTGATTCGGGCGCAGCGGGAGCGGAATTCATGAGGGGCATGAAAACAGCGCCGCGCGTAAAGCCTGTCGCCGCTGTCGAAGCGGTTGTCTCTCTTGATTCCAAACGCCTCGAACTGACGCGCGCGCGCGTTATGGCCCGGGCTTGGGCCGAAACGATTTCGGAGTCGGATCGGACAAAGCAGGCCGCGCTTTTCGTGCGTGCCGCGATCGCGGCTTTCGCTTCGGAAAAAGCGGCAGACCTTACTCTGCGGCCGCCTTTCGCCAGCTCACGCGACAAGCTTGATGCAACTGCCTGCCAACTCGCAGTCTCACTGGGTCATGAAGCTGCTGCGCTTCCCGTACTCGAAGGCTGCCACTTTCTGACGAGCCTTTATACCACATTGCTCCCCGGGAATGAGCGCAGCGATCTAGGGGCTTTCTACACGCCTCCCGCATTGACGAAGCGGCTGCTCGATCTTGCGGATGAAGGTGGTTTGAATTGGGCGACTGCCCGCGTGCTAGATCCAGCAAGCGGTGGCGGGGCATTCCTTCTTGAGGCTGCATCGCGCATGCGCGATGCACTGCAGGAAAGCGAACCTGCTTTCGTGCTGGCCCAAATAGGTAACCGGCTCGCAGGCTTTGAGGTTGATCCCAATGCGGCGTGGCTATCGCAGGCGGCTCTCGATATTTACCTGTCCGATCTCGCCCTCGTGAGCGGGCGCGACATTCCGTTGTGCGTGAAGGTCTGCGATACCCTCGAAGAGACCCCTATACCAATCTACGATCTGGTTGCCGGCAATCCCCCCTATGGCCGGATAACGCTGACTGCCGCGCAGCGCCTTCGGTTCGCACGTGGCCTATATGGTCATGCCAACCTCTACGGGGTCTTTACAGATATTGCACTCAGGTGGACGCGTCCCGGTGGCTTGATTGCGTACCTGACACCCACCAGCGTGCTTGGCGGTCAATATTATACAGCTCTGCGGCGGCTGCTGGCCGAAGAAGCGCCGCCCGTCGCCATTGACTTCGTTCACGCACGACGCGGTGTTTTTGAAGGCGTTTTGCAGGAAACGCTGCTTGCTCTCTATCTCAAAGGCGGCGAGCCGGGTCGTTTCCAAGTCCACTATCTCAACGTAGATAACGAACGCGAAGCCCGTTTGACCAAGAATGGTAAAGTTGGATTGCCAGAAGATCCGGGTGCGCCCTGGCTTGCACCGCGGGAGCCTAGCCACGTTGGCCTGATTAAGGCAGCCGAAGGCATGGCCGCTCGGCTTTCAGATTGGGGCTATAGCGTTTCGACAGGGCCTCTCGTGTGGAACAGGTTCAAACCGCAAATGCGGAGCCGCGCCGGGCGCGGCTTGCACCCGCTGATTTGGGCCGAAGCAGTTACGGCTGACGGCCGCTTCATCTTCCGTGCCGAGAAGAAAAATCACGCTCCATACTTCAAGACGGAGGCTGGAGATAACTGGCTTGTGGTCGACCGGGGGTGCGTTCTTGTTCAGCGCACGACAGCCAAGGAGCAGTTGCGCCGCCTTATCGCGGCCGAGCTGCCTCAAGCCTTCATCAACGAGCATGGCGGGGTGGTTGTAGAAAATCATCTGAACATGGTGCGCGCCACGAAGGCGCCGAAGGTTACACCGGCAGCTGTCGCTGCGGTGCTCAATAGTGATGTGGTCGATCAACTATTCAGATGTATCAGCGGCAGCGTTGCCGTTTCTGCGTTTGAGTTGGAGGCAATCCCATTGCCACCTGTCGAGGCCATGGCACCGGTCGAGCGTCTGATAGCAAAGGGTGCTTCCCGCAAAGCCGTCGAAAAGGCATTACGAAACCTCTACGGGTTTGAAGTATGAGCTTGCCTCCTCTTCTTCCCTGGAGTGACATCCACACTCGCCTTCCTGAGATCTTTCCTGAAGGCTCAGCCAATCGCGACCACTCGATTTGGGAGATCGCAGCCAAGACTATCTTCGTAATGCTCTATACTGGGGCCGTCGAAGGGGCCGGCCGATGGATTCGCCCTGATCAGGTCACTCGCATGACCGATGATCAGGCCGTGCAAGACGATGATGACGCGCGTGATGCCTGGGCGACATCATCAACCAAGCCCGGCAAGGCCGACGTGCCTGGTCGCTGGTATGCCGTCAATACACGGGAGTCGATCCGCGACGATACAATTCGCTACGCGCTAATTCAGAATGGTGCCGTCATTGAGAGGCCAGGACTTTCTACAACCTCACCGGCGGGACGCTATGCCCTGCAGGCCGATTTCGCGGAGTTGCTAGCTCCAACTCTCGACGAGGCAACCTTCATCGCGAAGGCAGCGGCTTGGCGAGAAAAGCACCTAAATGCAGGCGCTCTCGCACGCATAGCGATCGTGCGCAAAGGAGCAGCCGCCGGTGGTGCTTATGAGCTTGTAACATTCCCCAACGGCGAGTCTCGCCGTATAACGTCAGGGGCGAGTGCCGATATTTCGAAAGCAGTGATTGAGGTCTTCGCACTCAAATTTCTTCAGAAGCCCGGCGTAATCTCTCTTAGCGAAAGCGGCAATAAAGTAGTCGCACGGGATGATGAACTGGCTAAAGCCATCGGCCTTACTATCCCAGCCGACAAGAGCCTCCCCGACATTGTCCTTGTGGACCTTGGTCCTGCGCATCCACTGCTAATCTTCGTAGAAGTTGTGCATACGGATGGCCCAGTAAACGACGCTCGGAAAATAGCCCTTCTTCAAATCTCTGAAGGAGCGGGTTTCGCAACCCAGCACGTCGCTTTCGTCACCGCCTACCTTGATCGCGCCTCGCAGACGTTCCGTAAGACAGTTAGCAGCCTGGCGTGGGGAAGCTACGCTTGGTTCGCCTCTGAACCTGACAGCCTGATCGTGTTCAGCGGCAAGCCACTTCAGATCGAAGGAGGCTGACGTGGCTCAAGCTGAGCATCTTCGCGAAGCCGGCGAATCTGGATAGAATCCCATGGATCGGCTTTCCCTCAGCTATGTTTGGAACCAGAAGTCGGTTCCTGTCGTGCTGCGCCGGACCGGACGCGGTGAGAAGCTTCGGGTGCGCCTGCCATTTTCCGACGGCAATCGGCACTGGCTGCAGAACGGCCGGCGAACGGCACCGGAATGGATCGGTGAACCGGACTCCTACTGGGAGCTACCGAAGTCCTGGTTCAACGACTTCGTTGATCGGGCGATGCAGCGCCACGGCAAAGTCTACATCATCCAGCCTTATCGCGAGCAGGAGATCTGCGCGCGGGCGTGCCAGGAAGCACAGGGGCACGAATGTCAGTGCTCTTGCATGGGGGCAAACTATGGTGGCGGCAATGATGGAAGCTGGTTCGTAACCATCCGGCGTAGGCCGCGGACGGGTGTCCGTGCTCAGGGAGTGGGCTTGGGTGCTTTGGGCTTGCCGGGCCGCGGGGACCATTTCTTCGCGAGTTGGTCAAAGCGTTCGACGATCCTGTCGATCCTGGCATCTTTGGGATCGAAGGATGCACCTGACCAGCTGACCATGTCGTCGTGCTGTTCGTGGTCCGGATCTGCGAGGGCTTCAAGGAACGCTTCGTAGCCCGGGGCGCCGCCGACGTCCTCGGGCGGGCAGGCTCCGCTGGCCTTCAGAAGCCTTGGATAGGTCACGCCCGGGCTGGCCTCGCTCACCCGCTCGATGCGGATGCTGTGGTCCCAGTCATCGCCGAAGTCGTAGACATACTGGAGCGTCCTGGCGCCGGTATCCTCGAGCACCTTTTGCAGCGTCGCCTTCTTCGCGGGCATCGGGCCGTCGTAGAATCCGTCCGGATCGGGCACGCCCCAGCCCGCCCCCCCGGCCCTGAATTCGTAGAGATGGGTGTCCGTCCAGATGAACAAGAGCAACGAGAGCGACGCCCGGGTCTGGCCGAGTTGGTGCGGGTTGGTTGGTATCGGGAAGTGGCGGTCAACGTAGACGCGCAGGTCGCCGCTCGGCGAGTGAGGTGGTGCCGGTTTCTGAGACAGGGGCATAAGGTGGATCGACCGATGAAAAGGACGATCCAGCATGAAGACACGCAGACGGTTTACGGCCGAGTTCAAGGCCAAGGTCGCGCTTGAGGCGATCAAGCCGAAAAGAGCCTTACCGCGGTAGGCCAATCGGGGATTACCGGTGTCGGTCGCAGATCACCGATAGGGCGGTGCTGCAAATGGCATTAAAAAGGCTGCAACCAAGGAGATGTCGACTTTGCATCAACGAAAGATCATGCATTCGCCTGCAGGCCGAGGCCCAACCTATCGTGCTTCCTTCGATCATGAACGCGCCTTCTCGGACTTCGTCAACACCTACCTTGACACGACGATACTGCCGGAGCGCGAAAACCCATCGCCAACAATCAAAAATGAACACACCAAAGGAAGGAAGAGCAGAAGAAATATTCTTTATCAATCCCCAGGAACTGGCGAGATACTCAGCTGCCGGCGGGAAGCATGATGAAGCAGCATACTACTCGCCTGCATCCGGCTTGGGAACGGCCCCTTCGGCCAACAGGACCTCATGCGCCGCCTTGAAGGCATCAAGGCCCGCCGGGATACCGCAATAAGCGGTGGCATGCAGCAATGTAGCGCGGATCTCGTCCACGGTGACGCCGTTGTTCAGTGCGCCCCGCACATGCAGCTTGATCTCGGGGGTGCGGCCAAGCGCGGTCAGCATCGCAAGGTTCAGCAGGCTGCGCGTCTTGCGGTCCAGGGTCGGATCGCCCCAGGCCCAGCCCCAGGCCCAAGCCGTGGTCGCCCGCTGAAACGACATCATGAAGTCGTCCGCCCGCTGCATCGAACTGTCGACATAGTCCGCGCCCAACACCTCGCGCCGGATCGGCAGGCCCTTGTCGAACAGTTCCTGATCTTCGGCCATCGCGCTATCCCTTCTCACTTGGTCCTTCACCGGCTTCCAAGCCAACCCGCATCAGGACGACGGGTCCGAAGCGCCTTCCACGATCACGACATGCGCTTCGCATGCGCCATCGCGGCAAGCACGTGCTTCCTGATATTCCCGAGAATAAAAGCAGGCGCGGGCACGGGCCAGGTCGGGAAACCGGATCACGACATGGCGCTGGAGGACGGGACCTTCCAAGGTCTCGGATGCGCCGCCGCGAGCCAGGAACTCTGCACCGAACTTCGCGAAGGCCTTGGGAGCCAGCGCCTGATACCCGGCATAGGCCGCCGGGTCGTGAACAGTCACGTGGGCGATCCAATATGCACTCATTGCCCCGTCCTTCGAGCGCCCTCATTGGCCACATGCAGCAGTTTGCTCGCGATTTCCGCGGCTTCGGTCAGATGCTCGCGCACGGCAACGCTTGCCCGGTCCGGATCTTGCGCGAAAATGGCCTCGGCAATGCGCTGCATCCGGGCCTGCCCCGATACATGCCGGTCGGTCGAGGCCAGTGTCAGCGCCCGAAGTCGAGAAATGCGGCCGTTGAGGCGCTGGACGATCTCCCAGGCGATGTGATGCCCGGCGGTGACGAAGATGACCTCGTAAAACCGCGTCGTCGCATCATAGAGCACCTGAGGATCGTCGGATAGAAAGGCTTCCTTGAGGCGCTGAAGCGCGGCCTGCAGATCGGCACGGGCGGACGCGTCGAGAAGCCTGGCGCAATCCGCCGCCGCCGCCGCCTCCAGCCGCAGGCGGATGTCATAGATCTGCCGGGCCTTGTCCCAGTCGAGGGTCGCGACGATCGGCCCTTGCCGGGGCTGGATCTCGACCAGGCCCTCGGCCTCCAGATAGCGGATCGCCTCGCGGATGACGGATCGCGAGACGCCCAGCTGATCGACCAGCGTCCGTTCGACAAGCCGGTAACCGGACGGAAAGCGCCCAGACATGATCGCGGCGCGCAAACGCTCGACGGCGAGTTCGCGAAGCGTCTGGGGAACATGCTCGATGCGCAGGCTGGCAGGTTGTTCGTTTGTCATGGCGCGAGACTAGCGCAGCTGGAATGCCAATACAATCTCATATTGACAGATGGCATGTTGGTATACCATCTTCCGATCATCGAATCGCTCTGGGGGCTGCCATGACAGCGGAAATCCGCAAGACCTTGCTGAATATCGAGACCACGCTGATTGAAGGCGGCCGCGCCGCACCGCAGCCTTTGAAGCTGATCACTGCCGCCGCCGTGCTGAAGAACCCTTGGGCGGGGCGCGGTTATGTCGACGACCTCAAGCCGGAAATCCACGCCGTCGCCCCCATCCTCGGCGAGTTGCTGACCGATATGGTGATCGAGGCCGCCGGCGGCGGCGGCAAGGTCGAAGCCTATGGCAAGGCCGCCGTGGTCGGCCTCGATGGCGAGGTCGAGCATGCCAGCGCGCTGATCCACACGCTGCGCTTCGGCAACCATTACCGCAGCGCGGTGGGGGCGAAATCCTATCTGGCCTTCAACAACACCCGCGGCCCGGCGAACGCCCCGATCATGATCCCGCTGATGGACAAGAACGACGAGGGCCGCCGCTCACACTATCTGACGATCCAGTTCGCGATCCCGGATGCCCCGGCCGCCGACGAGATCGTCGTCGCGCTTGGCGCCTCGATCGGCGGGCGCCCGCATCACCGTATCGGAGACCGCTATCAGGATCTGAAGGATCTGGGCCATGATGTCTCGAACCCTGCCGCTGTCTGACGGCGCCACCGTCCGGCTGATCGAGGCCGGGCGCGGTGAGCCCTTGCTGCTGATCCATGGCGTCGGCATGCGGGCCGAGGCCTGGGAGCCGCAGATGGCCGCCCTGTCGGCGCATCACCATGTCATCGCGGTGGACATGCCGGGGCATGGCGTTTCGTCCCCGCTGCCGGCGGCTGCACGCCTGCCCGATTTCGTCGCCTGGGCAGCGCAACTGGTCGAGGCGCTGGAGCTGGGCCCGGTCAACCTGGTCGGCCATTCCATGGGCGCGCTGGTCGCGGCGGGCCTGGTGGTCGAGCGCCCCGACTTGGTCAGGCGGCTGGCATTGCTCAACGCGGTTCACCGCCGCTCGCCCGAAGCTCGCGCCGCCGTCCTGGCCCGCGCAGACGAGATCGCACGCGGTGAGGGTGACAACGAGGCACCGCTGATCCGCTGGTTCGGTGCCAATCAGGTCGCCATCCGTAACAAGGTGGCGCACTGGCTGGAAGGTATCGACCCACAAGGTTACGCCACGGCTTACCGCGCCTTCGCCGAGGGCGATTCGGTTTATGCCGACCGGCTGGCCGAAATCGCCTGCCCAACGCTCGTGCTGACCGGTGATGGCGATCGCAACTCCAGCGCGCAGATGAGCCACGAGATGGCCAATGTGATCCCCTTGGGCCGTGCGCTGATCGTTGCCGGGCACCGCCACATGGTGAACATGACGGCGCCCTACATCGTGAACGATGCCCTGACAAACTGGCTCAGATGGGACGAAACCAACATGACGCCATTCGATCCTCGCGCGCTTCGCGACGCCTTCGGCTGCTTCATGACCGGCGTGACGGTCGTGACCACTACGTCGGAAGGCGTGCCGTTGGGTTTCACCGCCAATTCCTTTTCTTCGGTTTCGCTGGATCCCCCGCTCCTGCTGGTCTCGATCGCCAAGACCTCGCGCAATTTCGGGCATTTCGTGAATGCGGGCCATTTTGCGATCAATGTGCTGGCGGAAAGCCAGAAAGACGTGTCGGGCACTTTCGCCCGCCCGGTCGAGGATCGCTTTGCCTCGGTCAAGTGGTCGCCCGGCCCGGCAGGATCGCCGGTGTTCTCAGGTGTCTCGGCCTGGTTCGACTGCCGGCTTTCGCAACTGGTGGAAGCGGGCGATCACGCCATCCTGATCGGCGAGATCAAAGGCTTTGCCGCCTCGCAGGAACCCGGCTTAGGATATTATCGCGGCGCCTATATCACGCCCGCCCAAACCGCCGCCCAGTTGCCAACCGGCCCTGACGTGATGATAGCTGCCATCGTCGAGGCCTGGGGCGAAGTCCTGCTGGTCGAGGACGGACAGGGCGGGCTTGCGCTGCCCGAGGCTCGGGTCGGGCGCGAGGGCGTGCAAGCCGCCTTGACGCAGCTTTTGCGCGATATCGCCCCCGATGCCGCGCCGGGCGAGATCTATGCCGTCTACGACGGCGCGGCGCCCGGCCGCCAGCACATCGCCTTCCGCTGCCCGGCAACCTCGACCGATGCCCGGCAGGGACGCTTTGTCCCGCTGGAACCGGACCATCTGAAATCCGTCGGCGATCCGGCTACACGATCAATGCTGGACCGGCTGGCGGCGGAATCACGGCTTGGCAATTACGGCGTCTATTTCGGCTCGCACATCGAAGGCCAGGTCACGCATAAGCAGGGAGCAGAGGCATGAAATTCTCACTCTTCATCCATATGGAGCGCGTCTCGCCAGACGAGGACCAGAAGAAGCTCTATCAGGAGATGCTGGAGCTTTGCCGGATCGCCGACGAAGGCGGGATGCATGCCATCTGGACCGGCGAGCATCACGGCATGAACTTCACCATCTCGCCGAACCCGTTCCTGAACCTGGTCGACATTGCCCGGCAGACCAAGAACGTGCGTCTGGGCACCGGAACGGTGATCGCGCCCTTCTGGCACCCGATCCGGCTGGCCGGCGAGGCAGCGATGACCGACCTCATCACCGGGGGCCGGCTCGACCTGGGCATCGCCCGCGGTGCCTACGGCTTCGAATATGAGCGGATGCTGCCGGGGCTTGACGCCTGGGGCGCGGGCCAGCGGATGCGCGAGCTGATTCCTGCGATCCAGAAACTCTGGCAGGGCGACTACGAGCATCAGGGCGAATTCTGGCAATTCCCCCGGACCACTTCGTCCCCCTTGCCGGTGCAGCAGCCGCATCCGCCGATCTGGGTCGCGGCACGCGATCCGAACAGCCACGAATTCGCGGTCGAACACGGCTGCAACGTCCAGGTCACGCCGCTGCATCTGGGCGACGAGGAAGTCGTAAGCCTGATGGAGCGTTTCAACGCCGCCTGCGAGAAGCACTCCGACCGGCCGCGCCCAAAGATCATGGTCCTGCGCCACACCTATGTCGCCGACAGCGAGGAGGATGCGCAGCGCGGCGCCGAAGAGCTGAACATGTTCTACAACTATTTCGGTGCCTGGTTCAAAAACGAGAAGCCGATTTCGATGGGCCTGATCGAGACGATCACCCCCGCCGAGGCCGCGAAGCACCCCCTCTATTCGCCCGAGGCAATGCGCAAGAACCAGATCGTCGGCGAAGCGCCGGAGGTCATCGAGCGTATCAAATCCTACGAGGCGCTTGGCTATGACGAGTTCAGCTTCTGGATCGACAGCGGCATGAGCTTCGAGCGCAAGCGCGCTTCGCTTGAACGCTTCATCCGCGACGTCATGCCGGTCTTCGCGTGATGGAAAGGTTCCAGCATTATATCGACGGCGCCTTCGAGGACGGGGCGGGCGGCTTCGACAGTCTCGATCCTGCCACCGGCACGCCTTGGGCCAGAATGCCCGATGCAAGCGCGGCGGATGTCGATCGCGCCGTTCGTGCGGCCCATCGGGCCTTCCACGACCCGGAATGGGCGGGGCTGACCGCCAGCGCGCGCGGCAAGCTGCTGCTGCGGCTGGCCGACCTAGTGGCCGAGGCGGCTCCGCGCCTTGCCGAGCTGGAAACCCGGGACACCGGGAAAATCATCCGCGAGACCAGCGCGCAGATCGCGTATGTGGCCGAGTATTATCGTTATTATGCCGGTCTCGCGGACAAGATCGAGGGCGCGCACCTGCCCATCGACAAGCCCGACATGGAGGTATGGCTGCGGCGCGAGCCCATCGGGGTCGTCGCTGCCATCGTGCCTTGGAACAGCCAGCTGTTCCTGTCGGCTGTCAAGCTGGGGCCGGCCCTGGCCGCCGGCTGCACCGTGGTGCTGAAGGCGAGCGAGGACGGGCCCGCGCCGCTGCTGGCATTCGCGCAGCTGGTTCACCAAACCGGCTTCCCGCCCGGCGTCGTCAACGTCCTGACCGGCGGACCCGAGGCGGGCAAGTCGCTGACCACCCATCCTCTGGCTGCCCATATCGCCTTCACCGGCGGGCCGGAAACCGCGCGCCATATCGTGCGCGCTTCGGCCGAGAACCTGGCGCGCACCTCGCTGGAGCTGGGCGGCAAATCGCCCTTTATCGTCTTCGAGGACGCCGATCTGGACAGCGCCGCCAATGCCCAGGTCGCCGGCATCTTCGCCGCGACGGGTCAAAGCTGCGTCGCCGGCTCGCGCCTGCTGGTGCAGAACGGCATCAAGGACGAAATGCTTGCGCGGCTCAAGGCCAAGGCCGAGGCGGTGCGCATCGGCGCCCCGGGCGACATGGCCACCGAGGTCGGGCCGCTTTGCAGCCTGCGCCAGCGCGCCCGGATCGATGACATCGTCGCCGCATCGGTCGCCGTCGGGGCCAGGCTGGTCACCGGCGGGCAGTCGCCAGAGGGCGAGGGCTTCTATTACCCGCCGACGATCCTTGATTGCAGCGCCGTGCCCGATGCGCCCTGCGTAACCCAAGAGCTGTTCGGCCCGGTGCTTTCCGTCGTCGGCTTCGACACCGAGGAAGACGCGCTGCGCATCGCCAACGGCACGCCCTATGGCCTGGCCTCGGGCGTCTTTACCCGCGACCTGACGCGGGCGCACCGGATGATCCGCGGCATCCGCGCCGGCGTGGTCTGGGTCAACACCTATCGCGCCGTCTCGCCCATTGCGCCCTTTGGCGGCCATGGCCTGTCCGGACACGGCCGCGAGGGCGGGCTGGCGGCGGCGCTGGACTATACGACCGTCAAGACGGTGTGGCTGCGGACCTCGGACGCGCCGATCCCCGACCCTTTCGTGATGCGCTGAACGAACCCGGACAAGCCGGGCAACAATCGCAACCAACCAACAGTGGAGACTGACAATGCAAATGAAATCGCTTCTCGCAGTCGCATTCGTCGCCATGGCGGCCAGCGCAGCCAACGCCCAGCAGATGGTCTTCACATCCTGGGGCGGCACCACGCAGGATGCGCAGACGGAGTTCTGGGCCGCGCCCTTCACCGAAAAATCCGGCACCGCCGTCCTTCAGGACGGGCCGACCGATTACGGCAAGATCAAGGCCATGGTCGAGGCGGGCGCGGTCGCCTGGGATGTCGTCGATACCGAATTCGACTGGGCGCTTCAGGCCGGAAAGGCCGGGCTGCTGGAGCCGCTGGATTTCGGCGTCATCGACAAGGCCAAGCTCGACCCGCGCTTCGTGTCGGATTACGCGGTGGGCTCGTTCTATTATTCCTTCGTGATCGGCTTCAATCCGGCGAATTTCTCGGGTGAAGCGCAGCCGCAGACCATGGCCGACCTGTTCGACACCGCGAAATTCCCCGGCAAGCGCACCTTCTACAAATGGTCCGCCCCCGGCGTGATCGAGGCGGCGCTGCTGGCCGACGGCGTGCCGGCCAACCAGTTGTATCCGCTCGACCTAGATCGCGCCTTCAAGAAGTTGGACACGATCAAGTCCAGCATCATCTGGTGGGAAGGCGGCGCGCAAAGCCAGCAGTTGCTGGCCTCGGGCGAAGCGCCGATCGGCCTGTTCTGGAACGGCCGCCTTGCCGCGCTGCAAGCGGACGGGATGCCGGTCGGCATCAGCTGGCAGGACAACATCACCGCCGCCGACGCCCTGGTCGTGCCCAAGGGCGCCAGGAACAAGGAGGCCGCCATGGCCTTCATCGCCGAGGCGACCAGCGCCAAGGCACAGGCGGATTTCGCGACCAAGACCGGCTATGCCCCGATCAACCTCGACTCGCCCTCGCTGATGGAGGCCGATCTGCGCGCCACCCTGCCCGACGCGCAGACCGCCAACCAGATCAACGCCGACATGGCCTATTGGGCCGAGCATCGCGATGAGATCGGCAACCGCTGGTATGCCTGGCAGGCCGAGTGATCCACTGCTTCGCCGCAGTCCGCTTTCGCGGGCTGCGCCATCCCGTCTCTTTCTGCTGAGGTGACCGATGCTGTCCTTCCTGACACCCGCCCGGCGAGGATCGGGTCTTGGCATGGCCATGCCCGCCCTGCTGCTGCTTCTGGCGTTCTTCGTGATCCCGGTGGCCGGGTTGCTCAGCCGCTCGGTCACCGAACCGGTGGCGGGCTTGCAGAACTATGAAACGCTGCTCGGCTCGGCCACCTATCTGAGGATATTCTTCAACACCTTCCTGGTTTCGGGCCTTGTCACCCTGATCACCGCGCTCATTGCCTTTCCGGTGGCCTGGGCACTGGCGATCATGCCGTCCCGCGTCGCGGCCGTGGTCTTTGCCATCATCCTGCTGTCGATGTGGACCAACCTGCTGGCGCGGACCTATGCCTGGATGGTGCTGCTGCAACAGACCGGGCTGGTGAATCGGATACTGATGGCCACCGGCATCATCGACCAGCCGGTGCAACTGACCAACAACCTGGTCGGCGTCACCATCGGCATGGTCTATATCATGCTGCCCTTCATGATCCTGCCGCTTTACGGCGTGATCAAAAAGATCGACCCCGCGATCCTGCAGGCTGCCGCGCTTTGCGGCGCGACCAAGGGGCAGGCGTTGCGCCGGGTGCTGCTGCCCTTGGCCACGCCCGGCATCGCCTCGGGAGCGCTGATGGTCTTCGTCATGTCGCTGGGCTATTTCGTCACCCCCTCGCTCTTGGGCGGGACCGCCAACATGATGGTGGCCGAACTGATCGTGCAGCAGGTGCAGAGCCTGCTGAACTGGGGCATGGGTGGCGCCGCCGCCTTCATCCTGCTGGTCGTCACCCTGGCGCTTTACGCCTTGCAACTGCGCCTGTTCGAAGGAAGGGCCCGCTGATGCTGATGAATTTCGACAAGCTGGGTGCCTGGCGCTGGATCCTGTCGGGCATCTGCGCGCTGATGGCGCTGTTCCTGCTGTTGCCGATCCTGTTCATCGTCGCGCTGTCCTTCGGCAATTCGCGCTGGCTGATCTTTCCGCCACCGGGATGGACACTGAAATGGTATGGCGAGCTCTTCGCCGATCCACGCTGGCTGCAGGCCGCCTTCACCTCGGCCAAGATCGCCGCCATCGTCATGGTGCTCTCCGTCGCCATCGGTCTGCTGGCCTCGCTGGCGCTGGTGCGTGGCCGGTTCCGTGGGCGCGCGGTGCTGCGCGGATTCTTCCTGACCCCGATGGTCCTGCCGGTGGTCATCATCGCCGTCGCGCTTTACGCCGCCTTCCTGCGGCTGGGTCTGAACGGCACGCTGGTGGGCTTTGTCATCGCGCATCTGATCGTCGCCCTGCCCTTCGCGATCATCACCATCTCGGGCGCGCTGGAAACCTTCGACCCTTCGATCGAGGATGCGGCGATCCTCTGCGGCGCCAGCCCGTGGGAGGCGCGCTTCCGCGTCACCCTGCCCGCGATCAGCCACGGGTTGTTCTCGGCCGCCATCTTCTCGTTCCTGATCTCCTGGGACGAGGTGGTGCTGGCAATCTTCATGGCCTCGCCCACGCTGCAGACCCTGCCGGTCAAGGTCTGGACCACGTTGCGCCAGGACCTGACCCCGGTGATCGCCGCCGCCTCGACCCTTCTCGTCCTGCTGACCGTGGTCCTGATGATCGCGGCCGCCCTGATCCGCAAAGGCAAATCCCGATGACCAGCCCCTATCTGCACATCAACGGAATTCGCAAGACCTTCGGAGACGTCGTTGCCACCGACCATGTCGAGCTGGAAATCGGCGAAGGCGAGTTCATGACCTTCCTCGGCCCCTCGGGCTCGGGCAAGTCGACGACGCTCTACATCCTGGCCGGTTTCCAGGATCCGACGGCTGGTGACATCAGGCTGCGCGGCAAGTCCATCCTGCAAACGCCGTCCCACAAGCGCAACATCGGCATGGTGTTCCAGCGCTACACGCTGTTCCCGCATCTTTCGGTGGGCGAGAACGTGGCCTTTCCCCTGCGCGTTCGCCGCGCGTCGCAAGCCGAGATCGCCACAAAGGTGAAACGCGCCCTGTCGCTGGTGCGCCTGGACGGGTTCGAGGACCGGATGCCCGCCAACATGTCCGGCGGCCAGCAACAGCGTGTCGCCCTGGCCCGTGCCCTAGTCTACGATCCGCCGGTCCTGTTGATGGACGAGCCCCTGTCCGCGCTGGACAAGAAGCTGCGCGAAGAAATCCAGTATGAGATCCGCCGCATCCACCAGCAAACCGGCGTGACCATCCTTTATGTCACCCACGACCAGGAAGAGGCGCTGCGCCTGTCCGACCGCATCGCCGTCTTCAACCGCGGCAGGATCGAGCAGGTCGGCACCGGACCCGAGCTCTATGCCAGTCCCGCCACGCATTTCGTGGCAGATTTCATCGGCGACAGCGCCTTCCTGACCGGGGAACTGGCCGAGGTGAAGAACGGCCGGGCCACGCTGCGTTACGCGGATGGTACGGTGCTGACCGATGTGCCGATGCATGGCGTTGGCGCGCGGGGCGGCAAAGCCGAACTGATGCTTCGCCCGGAACGGATCGACCTCTCGGACGCGGCCGGCCCGCAGGGCGCATCGCTGCCCGTCACCATTGAGGACGTGACTTTCCTGGGCAACAATAGCGCTGTCACCGCCCGCACCGGCTGGGGCGATCCGCTCTATATCCGGCTGAACTTCGGCCATCCGATGATGGGCAGCGTCTCGCGTGGGGACCGGCTTCATGTGCGCTGGCAGCCGCAGGATGCCCATGCCTTCACCAAAGAATGACGCCCGAGATCAGAATTCCTTCCAACCCGCCGGATTGTGACGCGCGCCGGCCCGCAGCGGAAACCGCGATGCTTGACCTGAACGATCCCTCTCTCCTGACCGCCAGTGCCCTCATCGACGGCTCATATGTGCCGGGCCGCCGGGTTTTCAGCGTGACGAACCCAGCCACCGGCGGGGAACTGGCACAGGTGGCCGATCTGGGCATTACCGAGATCCGCGCCGCCATCGACGCCGCCCATGCCGCGCAAAAGCCCTGGGCCGCGCGCACCGGCAAGGACCGCGCCGCCATCCTGCGCCGCTGGCACGACCTGATCCTGGCCAACCAGGAGGACCTGGCCCGCATCCTGACCGCCGAGATGGGCAAGCCGCTGGCCGAGGCGCGGGGCGAGATCGCCTATGGCGCGTCCTATGTCGAATGGTTCGCCGAAGAGGCCAAGCGCGTCTATGGCGACACCATTCCCGGCCACATGCCCGACAAGCGCCTGATTGTGCTGAAGCAGCCGGTGGGCGTCGTCGGCGCCATCACGCCCTGGAACTTCCCGAACGCCATGCTGGCGCGCAAGATCGCCCCGGCCCTGGCGGCGGGCTGCACCATGGTCGCCCGGCCCTCGGAGTTCACGCCGCTTTCGGCCCTGGCGCTGGGCGTGCTGGCCGAGCGTGCCGGCATTCCGGCGGGGGTGCTGAACATCGTGCCCGGCCTCGATGCCGCCGGCATGGGGGCCGAGCTTTGCGCCAATCCCAAGGTCGCGAAGATCACTTTCACCGGCTCGACCCGCGTCGGCAAGATCCTGATGCGGCAGGGGGCGGACACAATCAAGAAGCTGTCGCTGGAACTGGGCGGCAACGCGCCGTTCATCGTCTTCGACGACGCCGACCTGGACGCTGCGGTCGAGGGCGCCATGGCCGCCAAGTTCCGCAATGCCGGACAGACCTGCGTCTGCGCCAACCGCATCTATGCGCAGGCGGGTGTGCATGACGCCTTTATCGAGAAGCTCGCGGCCCGCGTCGCGGCGCTGGCGGTCGGCGACGGCCAGGCCGACGGTGTCGCGATCGGCCCGCTCATCAACGACGCGGCCCTGGCCAAGGTCGAGGATCACATCGCCGACGCCCGCGCCCACGGCGCGACCATCGCCACCGGCGGCGGGCGCCATGCGCTTGGCGGCAGCTTCTTCCAGCCGACCGTGCTGTCCGGCATGACGCCCTCGATGAAGATCGCGCGTGAGGAAACCTTCGGCCCCGTCGCCCCGGTCTGGCGCTTCGAGACCGAGGCCGAGGCGGTGGCCCTGGCCAATGCCAGCGAATTCGGGCTGGCGGGCTATTTCTACGCCCGCGACCTGTCCCGCGTCTGGCGCGTGGCCGAGGCGCTGGAGGTCGGCATGGTGGGCGTGAACACCGGCCTGATCTCGACCGAGGTGGCGCCCTTCGGCGGCGTCAAGCAATCCGGCCTCGGCCGCGAGGGCAGCCATTACGGCATCGAGGATTACCTCGAGATCAAATACATGTGCCTGTCGGTTTAGAGATCACGAGGGTCATTTCCTCGGAAAAGGAGACCGGTGTATGGAACCGCGATCCCGCCAAACAATCATAGAACTTCGCCACCTCCGCTATGTCGTCGCAGCGGTGGAGCACGGCAGCTTCAGCGCTGCAGCGGGAGAACTGGGCGTTCGGGAATCCGCGATCAGCCGGCGTATCCGCGATCTGGAGGACGAGACCGGCGCCGCGCTGTTCATCCGCCACAAACGCGGCGTGACGCTCACCGATGCGGGCAGGCGTTTCCTGAAGCACGCCCGGCGTGCGCTTGATGAACTCGACCTGGCCATCAAGGATGTCGGTGCCGCCGGCCGGGTCGAACACGGCGTGTTGCGGATCGGGATCTTCGCCTCTCTGGCCTCAGGGTTTCTCGCCGAGCTATTACGCCGATACAATGACGATCATCCCGGTGTGCGCAGCGTGATTGTCGAAGGCTGTCCAGCCAATCACATCGCCGCGATCCGCCAGCACCGAATGGATGTGGCTTTCCTGACGGGCACGCCGGATGCCGCGGAATGCGATGTGGAGGTGTTCTGGCAGGAGCGGGTTTTCGTGGCGCTTCCGAAGGAAGACGATCTGACGGTGCGGAAGCGAATCGCCTGGTCCGAGTTGCGCGACCGGCATTTCGTCGTCAGCGAAGCCGGTCCGGGTCCGGAAATCCACGATTATCTGGTCCGGCATCTGTCGGAACTCGGCCATCATCCCAGTGTCGAACGCTGCCCGGTGTCCCGCGACACGTTGATGCAGCTCGTCGCCCTGGGCAAAGGGTTGACTCTGACCAGCGAGGCGACCACCGGCGCGACTTTCCCCGGCGTGAGCTTTCGCCCGCTCGCGACGGAGCCCCTGCCCTTCTGCGCGGTCTGGTCGCCGCGCAACGACAATCCGGCCCTGCGCCGGTTACTCAGCCTGGCGCGGATCCTGTCGGCGCGAGACAGCAAGGCAAAATGAATCAGTCGCCAAGTCGACGCCCGGCACCGACGCTTCTCCGCACCTTCGCAAACCCGCGATCCGAGGCGAGGAACCGCTCCAGCATCGGCACGACAAGCTTCTGCGGCGCGATCGGCCCCTGCCCACCACTGCGGCCGAGCAGTTCGCCATAAAGTACCAGATCCCTGTGCAGGCCGGCGGGCAATTCGACGGCCATCTTCACCGGCGTATCGTCGGCGATCGGCCCCAGCTTCAGCTTGGTCATGGTGTCATCCTCCGGCATTCTCGAATATCAAATCCCGCCCCACGAGAATCCTGACCGGGAATCCCGGCCGGACGGTCAGCGTGGGCGCGATCTGCAGCTGGCGCTGGACGATCTGCTGGCCGGCCTGGTCGACGGCATCCTGGGCGCCGTCGCGGATGGCGCGGATCAGCCGGTCGTCGTCGCCGGCGGCGAGTTCGGTGCCGACCGCCAGCAGCGTCGACAGCCCGGCGGCCTTCATCAGCTCTCCCCAGTGGTAATCGACGCCGTCCTCGAGCCCGGCGTAACCGGCGGCATCGGCGCCCGGCAGGCGCTCCAGCACCAGCGAGCGGCCATCGGGGAAGATCAGCCGGTTCCAGACCAGCAGCACGCGGCGCTGGCCGAATGTGACGCTGGCATCGTATTCGCCGATGATGCGGGTGCCCTGCGGGATGAGCAGGATCGAGCCGGTCGGGCTGTCGTAGACCGGCTGCGTGACCTGGGCGATGATCTGGCCGGGCAGGTCGGAGCGGATGCCGGTGACCAGCGCCGCCGGGATCACCGAGCCGGCCTGCAGGATGTAAGGCGAGGCCGGCGCTTCCACGCGATCTGGGGCCACCGTGATACGGTCGGCGCCGCCGCCCAGGAACGTCGCGTGCCGATCCTGGGCACCTGTGTCCCCCGACTGACCCATGGTGCCGAGAGCGCCGGAAGCCTGGTCGGCGCTCCTTGCGCCACCACCCAACCCGCCCGCCGGCCGTGGCCCGCCCTGAAAGAACACGCCGCTGAGCCGCGCCGCCTCTTCCTCCGCCAGCCGCTGCTGCTCCGCCGCGTCCATGGCGGGTGCGATGACGGCGGGCGTAGCAGGCGCCGGTATTGGCTCGCCGCGATTGCGCGCCTCGAGGATCGGCCTGCCGAGATCGCCGGGCAGCGCCGGGCCGAGAGCGGGGCCGGTATAGTCGCGCGGCAGTTCCGCCAGCCCATCGGCTGTGGCGCGGTTTTCGGTGGAGAACAGCTCCTCGCCGCTTCGTTCCATCATGTCCTTGCCCTGCAGGGCAAAGATCAGCGCCGCGCCGATGCCGAGCGCGGCGATGGCGGCCATGCCCGCCAGCACCTTGCGCGACAGCCGGGTCACGCGGGGCGGCTCGGCGCGCAGGCGCATCTGCGCAGCAGTGCTTTCCTTATCGGTCATGAGCACGATCCCTGCCGGACCCCGCATTGCCGCGTGCAGCAGCCGTGGCAACAGCGTGCTGCACCGGCTGCAGGCGATGGATCCGCACCACCTGCTGGCGCTTGCCGAACCCGAGGCGCAGTTCCGCGACACCGAAGAGCCGGTCGACGATCATGACGTTGCCGTGGACGCGGCTGTTGACGATCTCCGGTTCGCCCTCCGGGCCGATGACGAAGAGTGGCGGCATCTCGCCCTGGGCGATGCCAGGCGGGAAGACCACATGGACCCGGCGGCCGTCGTCGAAGACCGAGACCGGCCGCCAGGGCGGGCTCGCACCCTCGATCTGCAACCCGTAGCGATGGTTGCGCGCGGTCTTGGCCGGAATCGCCAGAGCCGCAGGAACCGCCCGACGGCGTGCCGAAGACGATGCGCTTTCCGGATAGTGCCATGACACCGCCGGCATCCAGGTCTCCTCGCCGGCGCGCAGTTCCAGCATGTAGCGGCGCCGGTCGGTGGCGATGACCAGGTTGGTGGAGATGGCGGGCCGAGTCGGCTTGACCAGCACATGCACGCGGCGGGAGGCGCCACTACCGCTTTCGGTATCGCCGATGATCCAGCGGGCGGTGTCGCCGGCGGCGATGGGACCGGTGCCGGTCAGCTGTTCGCCCGGCTCCAGCGCGATATCGGTGATCTGTCCCGGCGCGGCATAGACCTGATAGAGCGCGCCTTCCGACCATGGATAGACTTGGATCGCATTGTAGTAGCCCTCGCGGCGCGGTTCGACCCGGGCGGCGAGATTGGCGTTCGTCACCCGGCTTTCCGGACTCTCCGCCGCATTGCCGCCCTTTGCCGGGGTCCAGTCCGGCGGCACATGCAGCGGTTTCGGAACTGGTTCTGCAACAGCCGCTGGCGGCGACGGCAGCGGCGGCACGTTGTCGTCATAGCTGAACTGCGGGGCTTTGCTGGTGGCGCAGCCCGCCAGTGCGGTGGCCGACAGCAAGACGGCAGCCAGCAGCGGACCGGACAAACGCCGCGCCGAGGTGCTGACCATTCTTTCGGTGAGAACAAGGATCATTGGCTCATCTCCTGCGACCATGAGATCGCATTGACGTAGATTCCGAGGGGGTTGGCACGCAGGCCCTCGGCACTGCGCGGTGTCTGGATCACCACGGTCAGGATCGCGGTCCAGCGCTCGGTGGATGACAGCTGGCCGTTCTCGTAGCGCTTTTCCGTCCAGGCGACCCGGAACGAATCCGGCGAGGCGCGGATGACGGAAGAAACCTCGACCGAGACCTGCCGCTCGCCCAGCCTCGAGAAGGGATCGCTGCCGCGGGCATGGTCGTTCAGCGCCGCGGCGCCGCGATCGGTGGTCCAGTCATAGGCCCTGAGCCAGTTCTGGCGCAGGATCACCGGATCGGCCGGAATCGACCGGACCTGCTCGATGAACCGGCCGAGATGCCAGGCGATCTGCGGGTCGGTGGGTCGATAGTCGGCGGCGGCTGGTGCGACGGGCTGGGCTTGGCCGAGATCGTCGACCTGCACCACCCAAGGGACGACGGTCCCTCGCGCCGATTGCCAGACCAGGGCCGCAGCAAAGCCGCCGGCCAGCAACAGGCAGGCGAAGGCCATGAGGCGCCAGTTTTTGGCCTGCACCCGGGCCGCACCGATGCGCTCGTCCCAGACCTGTGCCGCCCTCTGATAGGGCGTCTCGGGTTCGGGCGTCTTGCCGTAATGGGTCGCGGGGCGTCTGAACAGATTCATGGCGTGTCGCTTTCGGAAAGGGAGACGGAGGCGCCGGGACCATGGCTGTCGCCGGAGCGCACGGCATGGGCGGCGACGGTCGCGCCCCGGCCAAGGGACTGCCCGCGCAGGCGCTGCGCCCAGGCGGGGGCATTGCCGCCGGCACTGGCGTTTGCGCCACCCGCACCAGCGGCGGGGCCACCGAGCGTGCCCTGCGTGGTGCTGCCCCCGGTGCCGGTGAAGGCGGTCTTCACCCCGGCGGCATGGCTCCTGGAGATGCTGGCCGCCGCCTTGCGCAGCGGCGACAGGGCGGCCATGCCCGCGCCCTTGCCGACACCAGCGCCCCCGGAGAGGGCGCCGCCGAGCCCGGATTGTCCGGCCGAGTTCAGGGTATAGGCGGCAGAGGCGGCACCCGCCGTCGCGGCGCCACCGCGCACGGCCATCGCGCCGCCCTTCGCGCCCAGCACCGTGGCGCCGCCGGCGGCGAGCGCGGCCCCGCCCACGGCCAGTCCTGTGCCGGCCACCGCACCCGCACCAAGCTGTGGACCTCCGGAAACGAGGCCGGTGGCGATGCCGGGCCCGAAGATACCGAGGCCGAGAAGAGAGAGCGCCGCCAGCACGATGGCCATGGCGTCGTCGACGGTGGGGGCGACGCCACCGAAGCCGGTGGTGAACTCACCAAACAGCGTCGAGCCGATTCCGATGATGACGGCCAACACGAGCACCTTGATCCCCGACGAGACGACATTCCCCAGCACGCGCTCGGCCATGAAGGCGGTCTTGCCGAAGAGGCCGAAGGGGATCAGCACGAAACCGGCCAGCGTGGTCAGCTTGAACTCGATCAGGGTGACGAAGAGCTGCACGGCGAGGATGAAGAAGGCGAGGATGACCAGCGCCCAGGCGAAGAACAGACAGAGGATCTGGATCAGGTTCTCGAACACCGCCACCCAGCCCATCAGGTCGGAGATCGAGTCCAGCAGCGGCCGTCCGGCATCCAGCCCGGTCTGGGCGACGCGGCCCGGCCGCATGAGATCGGCGGCGGTGAAGCCGGTGCCGGAGGCCATGAGCCCGAGGCCGGCGAAGCTGTCGAAGACGATCCTCGCCAAAGTATTCCAGTTGGTGATCAGGTAAGCGAAGACGCCGACGAAGATGGTTTTTTTGACCAGCCGGGCGAGGATGTCGTCCTCGGCGCCCCAGGCCCAGAACAGGGCGGCCAGGGTCACGTCGATGACGATCAGGGTGGTAGCGATGAAGGCGACCTCGCCGCCCAGAAGACCGAACCCGCTGTCGATATAGCTGGTGAAGACCGCCAAAAAATTGTCGATGACGCCGGACCCGCCCACAGCCTATTCTCCTTCGGTGGTTGCGGCTGGTGCAGCCGGCGCCGGCGTCCGACCGAGAAAGCGGTCGCGGGTCTCGGCCCAGATCGCGAGGCACTCGGCATCTTCCGCCGCGGCCTCGCCCATGCGCTGGCAGCGGCGCTGATCGGTGCGCAGAGGATCCTCCGGTTGCGACTGGCCCGGTCGACCGGGCAGGGGCGGCAGGTCGCCGGTCCGCTCCATCCGGATCAGGGTCACGGTCATGACGATCGCCAGGAACAGGATGGCAATGAGCCGGGCCATCGCCTTGCCCTCCATGGTTGTGCCTCCTTCGGCCGTCAATCGTTGAACATCCGGGCATTGCCGGGCTGGTAGCCGGTGCCGGGCGCCAGGAAGCGTTCGCGCTGGATGCGGCCCTGCTCGGCGGCGGCGGCGCGCTCGGCCTCGGCCAGCGCTTCGGCCCGGCCGGTGGCGGCAAGGAGCGCGGTCAGGTCGGAGAGCTGCTGCGATTGCAGGGCCAGCAGCTGGTTGCCGGCCTGGCTGGCCTGAAGCGCACCTGTCGCGCCCTGGCTCTGTTCGACCAGCGTCGCCATCTCGGTCCGCTGCGCCTCGATATTGCTGGTGACGCCGGCCTGGACGCGCATGGCGTCCTGCAACCCGCCCATGGTGTTGCTCCAGCGGGTGCGGGCATCGTCCAGCAGTTGCTGCTCGGACATCGACAGGTCGGGCGCGGCGTATTCCCGCTCGAACGCCTGATCGACCTCCTGCACCTCGAAGGCGATGTTCTGGGCCTCGTCGAGCAACTGCTGGGTGCGGGTCACGTTCCGCTGCAGCTGCTGCAGCGAGCTGTGCGGGAGGCTGGCGAGATTGCGGGCCTGGTTGATCAGCATCTGCGCCTCGTTCTGCAGCGAGGCGATCTGGTTGTTGATCTGCTCCAGCGACCGGGCTGCGGTGAGCAGGTTCTCGGCATGGTTGGTCGGATCGTAGACGATGCGCCCGAAGCCGCCGAAGAAGGCATGGGCCGGTACGGTGAGCACCGGGGCCAGTGCCAGCGGTGTTGCCAGCGCCACGGCCAATGCGGTGGTGCTGACGATGCGGCGGATGGCGTGCGAGGTAGCGGTCGTGCTGCGCGTCATGGCGCGATCTCTTTTTCTGTGCTTGTTTCTGGTCCTGCCTCTGCGGGGATGGGTCCTGCCTCGGCATCGCCGGGCGCGACCGCGTCACCGGCAGGCCCGGTCTCCGCGTCGATGAACCTGGCATCGTCCGGTCCCGCCTCGTGATCAGCACGCGCCGTTTCTGAACTGGTCGGTTCAGATGCGGGCATGTCGGTGTTCTCCGGCGCAAGATTGCCGAGATCCGGGATCAGCTCGGCGGCCCAGTCGACGCCGAGCGCCCTGAGCCAAGCGGCGAGGAAGCCATCGCGGCCATGTTCTGTGAGGGTTTTGGCGATCAGGGCCTGATCGGACTTGGCCGATGCGGCGCAGAGCGCGAGGCCAATTTCCGACAGGCCCAGCTCGAACAGGCGGTTGCCGCGGCGGGACTGGCAGTAATAGTCGCGCTTGGGCGTTGCTCGCGCCAGGATCTCGATCTGGCGGTCGTTGAGGCCGAAGCGGCGATAGATCGCGGTGATCTGCGGCTCGATGACGCGCTCGTTCGGCAGCAGAAGCCGGGTCGGGCAGGACTCGATGATCGCCGGCGCGATGGCGGAGTTGTCGATGTCGGACAGGCTTTGCGTGGCGAAGACGACGGAGGCGTTCTTCTTCCTGAGCGTCTTCAGCCATTCGCGCAGCTGGCCGGAAAACCCCTCGTCGTCGAGCGCCAGCCAGCCCTCGTCGACGATCAGCAGCGTCGGGCGGCCGTCCAGCCGGTCGCCGATGCGGTGGAACAGGTAGGACAGCACCGCGGGCGCGGCGCCGGTGCCGACCAGCCCCTCGATCTCGAAGGCCTGCACCGAAGCCGAGCCGAGATGCTCGCTCTCGGCGTCGAGCAGGCGTCCATAGGGGCCGCCGAGGCAATAGGGCCGCAACGCCTGCTTCAGCTCATTGGATTGCAACAGCACCGCGAGGCCGGTGATGGTCCGCTCTCCGACCGGGGCGGAGGCCAGCGAGGTCAGTGCCGTCCAGAGATGCTCCTTCACCTCCGGGGTGACGCCGATACCTTCGCGCCTCAGGATGGCGGAGATCCAGTCGGCAGCCCAGGCGCGCTCGGCCGTCTCATGGATGCGGGCCAGCGGCTGCAGCGAGACCAAGGCCTCCTCTCCCTCGCTCAGCCCGCCGCCGAGATCGTGCCAGTCGCCACCCATGGCCAGCGCCGCGGCGCGGATGCTGCCGCCGAAATCGAAGGCGAAGACCTGCGCGCGCGGATAGCGGCGGAACTGCAAGGCCATCAGCGCCAGCAGCACGGATTTGCCCGCGCCGGTCGGGCCGACGACAAGGGTATGGCCGACATCGCCGACATGCAGCGAGAAGCGGAACGGCGTCGCGCCCTCGGTCTTGCCATAGAAGAGCGGCGGCGCGTCGAAATGCGCGTCCCGTTCGTCGCCGGCCCAGAGTGCCGAAAGCGGGATCATATGGGCGAGATTCAGCGTGCTGATCGGCGGCTGGCGGACATTGGCATAGGCGTGGCCGGGCAAGCTGCCCAGCCAGGCGTCGACGGCATTGACCGTCTCGATCATCGCGGTGAAGTCTCGGCCCTGCACGATCTTCTCGACCAGTCGCAGCTTCTCGTCGGCGACGCGGGCGTTCTGGTCCCAGACCGTGATCGTCGCCGTGACATAGGCCATGCCGGCGACATCGGCACCGAGTTCCTGCAGGGCCAGGTCGGCGTCGGCCGCCTTGTTGGCGGCATCGGTATCGACCAGCGCTGAGGGCTCGCTGGTCATCACCTCCTTCAGGATCGCGGCGATGCTCTTGCGCTTGGCGAACCACTGGCGGCGGATCTTCGTGAGCAGCCGTGTCGCGTCCACCTTGTCGATCAGGATGGCGCGGGTAGACCAACGATAGGGAAAGGCGATGCGGTTCAGATCGTCGAGGATCCCGGGCGTGGTGGCGGTGGGAAAGCCGGTGATGGTCAGCACCCGCAGATGCGCCTCGCCCAGGCACGGCTCCAGCCCGCCGGTCAGCGGCTGGTCGGCCAGCAGCGCATCGAGATGCATCGGCACCTCGGGCAGGCGCACGCGCTGCCGGTTGGTGGAGATGGTGGAATGCAGATAGGTCAGCGTCCCAGGATCGTCGAGCCAGCGGCATTCCGGCATGAAGCCGTCGAGCAGCGCTAGAACCCGGTCGCTGCGGTCGATGAAGCCGCGCAGCTGCTCCCAGGGATTCACCCTGGATGTCTCGCGGCCCTCGTAGAGCCAGCTTTCCGCCCGCGCCGCCTCCTCGGCCGGCGGTAGCCAGAGCAGGGTGAGAAAATAGTTCGAGACGAAATGGTTGCCTTCCTGCTCGAAATCGGCTTTCCGCTCGGCATCGACCAGCGCCGAGGCCGGATCGGGAAAGGTGCTGTCGGGATAGGTCGCAGCCTCCAAACGCTGCGCCTCGACGAAGATGGCCCAGCCGGAGCCGAGGCGGCGAAAGGCGTTGTTGAGCCGGCCGGCCACCGCGACCAGTTCGGCCGCGACGGCGGAATCCAGATCGGGACCGCGAAACCGCGCCGTACGCTGGAAGGAGCCGTCCTTGTTCAGCACCACGCCCGGTGCGACCAGCGCCGCCCAGGGCAGGTAATCGGCGAGACGGGAAGCATGACGGCGGTATTCGGCGAGGTTCATCATGGCAGGGCTCCGTCAGACGGCGAGATAGCCGGGGATGCGCAGATGCCGCCGCCCGACCTCGACGAAGAGCGGATCGCGCTTCGCCGCCCAGACCGCGGCGAGATGGCCGATCGCCCAGATCAAAATGCCGGCGAGCCAGAGCTGCAGCCCGAGACCGACCGCCCCGGCCAGCGTGCCGTTCAGGATGGCGATGCTCCTCGGTGCGCCGCCGAGCAGGATCGGCTCGGTCAGGGCGCGATGCACCGGCACCGAGAAGCCGGGCACCTCGGCAAGCTGCTCGAAACCCGCGGACATTACACCAACGCCCCGCCGCCGAAGCTGAAGAAGCTGAGGAAGAAGGAACTGGCCGCGAAGGCGATGGAGATGCCGAAGACGATCTGGATCAGCCGCCGGAAACCGCCGCCGGTATCGCCGAAGGCCAGGGTCAGTCCGGTGACGATGATGATGATCACCGCGACGATCTTGGCCACCGGCCCCTCGACGGAATCGAGGATCGACTGCAGCGGCGCCTCCCAGGGCATCGACGAACCGGCGGCATGGGCGGCGGGCGCAAGGACGAGGTTGCTCAGGACCAAGGTCGCGGTCATCGCGACGTGATGGCGGATGCGCAGGGCATGACGGATCATTCTGGTTCTCCAGTATTTTCTGAGGTGTCGGTGTCGGGAATGACCGGGGCGATGCGGTAGTTGCCGTCCGGACCGAGCCCGTCGACTCGGACGAGTTCGGTGAGGCGGCGATTGTTGCCGCGTCCGGCCAGAACGGCAATCAGGTCGACGGTCTCGGCGATCAGCGCCCGCGGCACGGTGATCACGGCTTCCTGGATCAGCTGTTCGAGCCGCCGCAGGGCGCCGATGCCCGATCCGGCATGGATGGTGCCGATGCCGCCGGGATGGCCGGTGCCCCAGGCCTTCAAGAGATCCAGCGCCTCGGCGCCGCGCACCTCGCCGATCGGGATGCGGTCGGGCCGCAGCCGCAGCGACGAGCGCACCAGGTCGGACAGGCTGGTGACGCCATCCTTGGTGCGCATGGCCACCAGGTTCGGCGCGGTGCATTGCAGCTCGCGGGTATCCTCAATGATGACCACGCGGTCCTGCGTCTTCGCCACCTCGGCCAGCAGCGCATTGGTCAGCGTGGTCTTGCCGGTCGAGGTGCCGCCGGCGACGAGGATATTGGCGCGCGTGGCCACCCCGAGCCGCAGCGCCTCGGCCTGCATCCGGCTCATGATCCCGGCACCGACGTAGTCATCCAAGGTGAAGACCGCGACGGCGGGCTTGCGGATGGCGAAGGCGGGCGCCGCGACCACCGGCGGAAGCAGCCCCTCGAAGCGCTCGCCCGTCTCGGGCAGTTCGGCGGAGACGCGCGGGGACCGGGCATGGACTTCGGCACCGACGTGATGCGCGACCAGCCGGACGATGCGCTCGCCGTCAGCGGGAGAGAGCGTCTGCCCTGTCTGCGCCAACCCGTCGCGCAGCCGATCCACCCAGATCCGGCCGTCCGGGTTCAGCATCACCTCGACGATGTCGGGATCCCGCAAGAGGGCGGAGATGGCAGGCCCGAGCGCGGTGCGGAGCATGCGGGCGCCGCGCTCCACCCTTGCCTCGATGTGGTCCGAACCTGCCATCCCGTCCCCCGTTCCTCCGGGGCGGCGAGAGGAAGGCCCCGGATGGGGTCGACTAAAAGAGCGTCAAAACGCAGCCGCGCAACAGCTATTCACCTGCCATCGTAGTCTGGCGTAGAAAGACAGGGAAACGGCGGTTTCGCCTTTTCCGAAAACCGGACGCCGCGAGTTCAGACCGGGCGAATCGCGTGGGTGTTCAGCTGACTTCCAGGATCTCTCCGGTATCGTGGCGCTTCACGAAATCCACCCGCTTACCGTTCCAGTGATAGCAGAAATGCGAGCCCTGCACCGGGATGCTCACCACGTCGGGCCAGAAGGCGCCCATGCATTGCCCGCCCGGCATGCGGATGCTGTTCCAGAGCAGACCGTCGCTGCCGGCCGCGCGAAGCCCCGCCCCTTCCGCCTGCGATGGCGCATAATCCGTCGGATGCAGGACATCCGGCACGGCGTTCACGTCGTGCAGTTCCCGGTCGATCGAACCGACCAAGGCGCGGAAATCCGAGGTCCAGCCGGGTGCCTCTTCGGTCGCCGCCATGAACTTCGCATGGTGGTGGATGGTCTCGGCCAGCGCGACCTCTTCCCGGTCTCCGGCATAGTAGATGCCGTAGCTGCCATCGGTGAAACGACCCGGTCGCGCGATCGAGCAGTGGACGAAGGGCGCCATGACCAGGCTGGCGCCCGGCCCTCCGACCCGGCGCGCGGCAGGCACCTTGCCCAGATCGCCGACCTCGTTGCGAATGCGGTGATTGGTCTTGGCCTCGACCGAGACCAGCGCCTCCCAGTCGCGCGGATCGGCGATGTCCTCGAACAGGTCGATCGGCGGCCAGATCGAGCGGATGATGCGCCAGGTCCTGTCCCACGTCACCCGCCGCTTCACGGCAAGGCCGCTCACCATGCGCCGCGCTCGGCGTCGAGCCATTCCCGCATCAGCGCCAGATCGGACAATTCGCCCCGCAGCATGATGTCGAGGGCGGAACTGCCACCGAAAGCCGCATTGGGTTTGCGCACCCACGCATACCCCCGGGCGGGATCCTTGAAGAGATAGCGCAGCCCCTTATGGATCCCCATGAGATGGGCCATGCGCATCTTCAGGTCCCGGTCGATCCGGCCGATCTCGCCATCCTTCCAGCGCGCCCAGGTCCGGGCCGCCATGCCGCCCAGAAGGGTCCTCGCCTCGGCATCGCTCACGCCCCAGGCGCGGAACAGATTGACGGTGGTGCGCGCCAGCGCGCCGGCCTCCTCGTCGGTGATGACCGGGCTGCCGACACGGGCCGGGGTTGCGGCAATGGGATGAAGCTGCATCTGCGCCTCCTGCGTTTGGCATCAATATAGTTTTCATATGCCAAACGGCAATACACAATATGCGTACAGGGCGGACTGCCATTATTCATTAATCGGTGTCCTCGCCATCGGCAGCAGGGTCGGGCCTGGCCGGCTCATCCCCTGTCCCGGCCACATCCTCCGGGATCTCCCTGAGGAAGCTCTCGCCGGATTGCAGCCTGCGGCCGAGGGTTTCGACGAAGCCTTCGAAGCGCTCGCGGCCCTTGGCCTGGGCGGCGGCATAACCTTCGGTCGGGATCGGCGGCGTGACGGTCAGCCAGAAGCGGACGAAGAGCGCCAAGGTTTCGGCGCAGAGGCCGACATCGCGTTCGAGCCGCATGATCTGGCGCGACATGCGGTCGAGCCGGCGTGCGAAGGCCGCCTCGCGCCGGTCGGCATCGTCGGGCGAGAGGAACGAAGCGACGGCGGCCTCGACGATGGCCGAGCGCGAGACCTTCCTGCTGTCCGCGAGATCGGAGATCTGCCGCAACAGGGCGGGCGGGAAATAGACGTTCAGACGCTGGCGCATGGCCGGACTCCTTTCTTGTGGTTGCATGTCGTCACATCGGGATGTCGTCGCCAGGATCCATCGAGGCTTGGCGGGCGATGCCGCCCATCTTGCGGCGCAGCGCCTGCCGCTGGCGCGCCGCATCCTCCTGATCGTCGCCGAGCAGGTTTCTGAACTCGTCCTCGGGCGACGGTTCCTTTCGTTCATGGACGATCTCGACATGCCCGGGCAGTTCCGGCTCGCGGCGCAGGCCGGAATTGGCCTTGTCCCCGCGCTTCGCCTCGGCCTTTTCGCTGGCCGCAGCCTGTTCCGCATCCGGCTTCGGTGGCCTCAACGCCGACCAGTCGTCCGGCCGCTCCGACGGCACCACCTCACGCGGATCGGGCGAGGCCAGCACCCGCTCCCTGAAACGCGGATCGGCATAGTAGCGCGCCTTCCTGGCCCGGATCGGCGGGGTGCCCGCCACCATGACGATCTCGTCCTCGGGCGGCAGCTGCATCACCTCGCCGGGCGTGAGCAGCGGCCGGGCGGTCTCGGAGCGCGAGACCATGATATGGCCGAGCCAGGGCGCGAGGCGGTGCCCGGCATAGTTCTTCATCGCCTTCATCTCGGTGGCGGTGCCGAGCGCGTCCGAGACCCGCTTCGCGGTCCTCTCGTCGTTGGTGGCGAAGCTGACCCGGACATGGCAGTTGTCGAGGATCGAATTGTTCGGACCATAGGCCTTCTCGATCTGGTTGAGCGACTGGGCGATCAGGAAGGACTTGATGCCGTAGCCGGCCATGAAGGCCAGGGCGGATTCGAAGAAATCCAGTCGTCCCAATGCCGGGAACTCGTCGAGCAGCATCAGCACGCGGTGCCCGCGGTCCTTGGCATGCAGATCCTCGGTCAGCCTGCGGCCGATCTGGTTCAGCACCAGCCGGATCAGCGGCTTGGTGCGCGAGATGTCCGAGGGCGGCACGACAAGGTAGAGGGTGGTCGGTGTGGATCCGGTGACCATGTCGGCGATGCGCCAGTCGCAGCGGCTGGTGACCTGGGCGACGACCGGGTCGCGATAGAGACCGAGGAAGGACATCGCAGTGGACAGCACGCCGGAGCGCTCGTTCTCGGATTTGTTCAGCAGTTCCCGCGCGGCGCTGGCGATCACCGGGTGCGGGCCGGCCTCGCCGAGATGCGGGGTCTTCATCATCGCGGCCAGCGTCGCCTCGATCGAGCGGCGCGGATCGGAGAGGAAGGCGGCGACGCGTGCCAGGGTCTTGTCCTCCTCGGCATAGAGCACATGCAGGATGACCCCGACCAGCAAGGCATGGCTGGTCTTTTCCCAATGGTTGCGCTTTTCCAGCGAGCCCTCGGGATCGACCAGGATGTCGGCGATGTTCTGGACGTCGCGGACCTCCCATTCGCCGCGCCGCACCTCCAGCAGCGGGTTGTAGGCGGCGGAGGCCGCATTGGTCGGATCGAACAACAGCACCCGGCCATGCTTCGCCCTGAACCCGGCGGTCAGCTGCCAGTTCTCGCCCTTGATGTCGTGGACGATGGCCGAACCGGGCCAGGTCAGCAGCGTCGGCACCACCAGCCCGACGCCCTTGCCGGATCGGGTCGGCGCGAAGCAGAGCACATGTTCCGGGCCATCGTGGCGCAGATAGTCCTGGCCGATCTTGCCCAGCATCACCCCGTCGGGGCCGAGCAGCCCGGCCCGCTCGATCTCGGCCCGCCCCGCCCATCTTGCGGAGCCATAGGTCTCGACGTCCTCGGCCTCGCGGGCGCGCCAGACCGACATCAGGATGGCGATGCCGATGGCGAGAAACCCGCCCGAGGCGGCGATGATGCCGCCTTCCATGAAGACACGCGGGGCATAGGCGTCATAAAAGTACCACCACCAGAACAGCGCCGGCGGATAATAGACCGGAACGCCCCGGATCTCGAACCAGGCCGGGCCGAGCTGCGGCTGGAAGCCGAGCCGCCAGGCCGTCCATTGCGTTGCCGCCCAGATGAAGGTGAGCACGATCAGGAAGACCACGGTGATCTGGCCCCAGAGGATCTTCGTGCCGGTCATGGAAATACCTCCTTTCGTCACGGGTTCTTGCGTTACAGCCCGAGGTCGCGCCTGCGCCCCAGCGACCAGTCGATGCCGCCACCCGGTTTCGCCACGCCGGAGACATGCCGGCCGGGCTGGCCTTCGAGGTCCCGCGACCAGGGCACCAGCTGAAAGCTCAAGCCGTCGTCAATGACGGCGAAGCGGCCGGAAGAGAGGGACATCTGCCGACCGCAGATACCAGCGACATGATCGCCTGGCCGGGTATGCACATGCCGCAGCCCGGTTTTCCGGGCGAGATCGGCGCCGACGGCATCGAGTTCGCGCCGGCGCAGGGTGGCGAGCAGATTGCGCCGCAGCAGGATGCGTTGCCCTTCGCGCCGGGCCAGGCCTTCCCCGACCAGATGCTCGGCACGGGCATCCATCGCCTTGTGCACCTCCCTGCCGAAGCCGCCCATGGCCAGCGGCATCGGCCGGCGCTCGACCAGCCGGTGATCGAGCCAGGTGGCGCCCGGCGCCGTGATCTGGGCTTGCAGATCGAGATCGGAGCGGTTGGCGAGCCGCAGCGTCGGGTTCGGATCCTCCGGCCCGCCGAAGCGCCGCAACTCGACGATGCCGCCGAGCGGCGGAGCCTGGTCGAAGGCCTCGATCCCGCGCAGGCGGATATGATGGGCGCGGCCGTCGATGCCGTCGATCACCGCATAGGCTTCGCCGGTCAACTCGTCATGCAACCCGTTATCGACCAGCCGGCCGATGACGGGCGCACCGTCCCGGCCGCTGTCGGTGACAAAGTCGAGGACACCCCGTTCCTCGCCGCGCCCGGCGAAGGCGCGGTGCATCCGGCTGACGATGTCGTCCTGCCTGCCCAGGTCGCGCAGGGTTCGCTCCGCCTCCAGCCCCAGCATCCATTCGCCGGGACCGGCCGAGGTGGCGAGACCCATTTTCTCCAGATGCTGCAGCCGCCCGATCATCAACCGCCGCGATTCCGGATTGCGGCCCGTCGGCTCGCCCGGGATCGGTGCGTCTGGGCGCAGGTCGATGAATCCCATCTCGTCGGCCTGGCGCCGGATCCCGGCATCGAGCCGGGTCCAGCGCTCCGCCGTCACCTCGCGTTCCAGGGCGGAGCGGATCTCGTGCTCCTGCCTGGGGCCGAGTTCGAGGGCGACCAGATCCTCGGCGCGCGAGCGCAGGCCGTAGCCGATGTAATCGCGCGAGATGACCAGATCCTTGCCGCTGTCATCCACGCCGCGGACCAGCAGATGCACATGGGGATTGTCGGTGTTCCAGTGATCGGCGGCGATCCAGTCCAGTTTCGTGTCGAGATCGGCCTCCATCTGCTTCACCAGATCGCGGGTGAAGGCGCGCAGGTCGGTCATGTCGCGGGCATCCTCGGGCGAGACGATGAAGCGGAAATGGTGCCGGTCCTCCCGGCAGCGTTCCGCGAAGGCGGGATCGTCGGCATCGTCGGTGCGGGCGTCGAACATCAGCCCGTCGCTGTCGTCGCGGCGGACCCCCTCGCGCTTGAGATAGGCGAGATGCGCCGTCATCGGCGCCGAACGGAAGGACCGGCCCTTGTGCCGGACCACCCGCGCCTTCCCCACCACCCGGCGTTGCGGCGAGAACAGCCGCGAGCGGCCAAAGCAGGCAAGCCCGCGCCCGAAGGTGGAGTGACCGGTGCGGACGGGTCGCCCCGAGGACGACGAGCCCCCGGCCGGTCCCGACTTTCGGACCGGCCCCGCCTTCCGTGCCGCGCGCAACACCTGATTGACGAAGCTACCGCTGCGGGGCGCCGGGGTCGAGCGCGGCCTGCCCGGACGGATGCGGAACTCGCGGTCGTCGCGGGTCATGACGGACCTCCCTGCCCCGTGATCCGCGCAACAGTGCCGAAATCGGCATTGAAATCGCGGCAAAACCCCAAAAATGCGGCACCGCCGCCGACCGCCCGGCCCCGGAAAAGACCCGCCATGTCAATGGTGTAGGTCTTTGGCGGGCCGGGGCTTTTACCTTGCCATAGCCCCAAGGGCGGCGTGGCCCAAAAGGCCGCGCCGCCCGTTCCTTCGCTGTTGTACGCTGCAGTGCGATTTCTGCGATTGGGGCTCATGGGGCGCCTCCCGGGCGGGATCGCCCCCGGCGGGCGCTGTCCGATGGCGGCGGGGTCGGCAGCGGATCCTCCGGCAGGGTGAACTTCCGCTGCCAGGAATGCCACGCCGCGGTGACAGCGCCGGTGCCGGGGAAGAGATCGTCGAGCGTATCCTCGGGCCGCGCGGCGACCATCTCGAAGGCCCAATGACAGACGGCTTCCGGCTTGGCGCCGGTCAATCCCCTGCGCAGAGCGATGCTTTCCTGCACCCAGTCGCGCAGCACCAGGCGCTTGCTGACCACGGGCTTGCGGGCGGACTTCACGATCACCGGCTCCCAGGCATAGGCGACCGGCACGTTGCGTTTGAAGGCGGCGAAGCCTTTCACCCAGGCCATCCATCTTGCGCCGGTCGGCTCGACCAGCGGGGCGAGAACGGCGAACGAATACGGTGTCGCAGCGGCGTGCAGAATCCAGCCGTCGTAATCGCGTTCCAGCCGCTCGATCAGCGCCGCGTGATCGACCTCGCCGGCGTAATCGGGGCGGCCGCGGTAGAGATGCGCGCAGCCGATATAGGGAGGGTCCGCATAGGCGATCCTCATAGCTGCTGGCTCCTGCCTGTGCAGGTGGCGCAATGTTTGGAATGTTTTTTCATTGCATTGATCCTGCGTGGGTTCGGTGGACGAACAGGCTGTCGGATTGCGGCGCGAGCGCGGCAGAAGCGCCATCGAATGGTTCGCCTGCCTGCAGTGCTGGGGTGACCAGCGCGCTATCGGTCTGCGCCCGTAGCGGTGATCCCGCTGCCCGCAAAGAGCGGTGCCTCGCGCCAGTCGGGTGGTGGTGCGACAGCGAAACCGGCGCCGGGAAGCGGGTCGCTGCCGAGCAGCGGCGCCAATGTTGCGACATAGGCACGCGTCTCGGCCGGCAGGGTCCGGCCCGAGGCCAGGTGCTCGTCGTAGCGCCCCGGTCCGGCATTGTAGGCGGCCAGCATGCCGGCGATTGTGCCGTAGCGGTCGTGCATCTCGCGCAGATAGGCGGCGCCCGCAAAAATGTTGTCGCGGGGATCGAACGGATCGTCGCCGAGAGCATGGCGGGCGCGCAGCGCCGCCCATGTCTCCGGCATGATCTGCATCAGGCCCATCGCGCCCTTGGGCGAAACGGCCTGCGGATTGCCCCGGCTCTCGACATGGTGCACGGCGCGGATCCAGTCGGGCGGGATGCCGAAGCGCAGCGAGGCTTCCACGACATGGGCCGCGAATGGGTCGTGGGTCTGTTGCACGACCGGCGGCACGGTCTGCGCCAGCAGGCCGGCAGCCGGGAGGGCGGCGAAGCTCAGTCCGGAAAGAAGAAGAAAGGCAAAGCCGCGGGCGGCGCAAGCCTGCCCGTCGGCATGGTGTGGTGCGGTGAACGGCATGACTCAGTCCCCGCCTTCGCGCTTTCTCGGGCGCGACCAGTGCAGGCCCCAGCTTCGGCCTTGTTCGTCGGATTGGAACAGCCGGGCGCGGACCGGCTGCACGAATACCGGATCGTCGAGGGCGACCGAGATATAGGTTCCGGCCTTTTCGCCGCTATGGGTCCAGCCGGCGCCGATCTCCGGTCCGTCCTCGCCGTCGAGATGAACCCGATAATCCGGGGCGTTCTCGACATCGGCATTGTGGGTCGGCACGAAGACCAGGTTGAGGTCGAGCGTGACGGTGCGGATGCGGCCCTCGTAGCCAGCTTGCGTGCGGGTGAATTCTCCGATCTGTGGCATCGTGTATATCCTTCGCTTGATGGTTGGTGGTGGGATCAGAGGCCGCTTTCCGCCCCAGTTGCGGGCCGGCGAAAGCGGCCGTCGTTCTCCGCTTCTGTCCAGAGCGGGACGATGCGGGCGGTAACGCTGCTGACCGGGAGCGGGCCGAAATAGCGGCCGTCGAGACTGTCCCCGACCTCCCGGTTCATGAGGAATACCTCGCCCTCGGCGAGCAGCCGACACCCCTGCCAGACCGGCAACGGCCGACCGCGGCGGTCGCGCTCACGCGCCGTGCCGATGGCCTGGCCTTGGACGGCGATCGTGGTGCCCGTGCGGCAGACCCGCGTGCCGGGAAGGGCGGCGACGCGCTTCAGCAGCGGCACGCCGGGGCCGACATAGCCGCGCGTGGTGACGAACTGCGCCAGCGGTTCAGGTGGTGCGACCGCCACCAGATCGCCGAGGGCGAGGTGGGTCGGCGGCTCAAGGCGATAGAGGCCGACCGGCACGCTGGCGGAAGCATTCCAGATCAGCCGCGGCGCGATGTCGGCGACGGAAACGCCGACGATGACCAGTACGCCGAGGCCGGTTGCGGCGAGATAGGCGGCGCGTTTCCAACTGGTCATGATGCGCCCCCGTGGTCCGCAGGATCGTCGGTGGGTGCATTGCCGTCGGCACCGTCGTTCGCCTGGTCGGCAGCATCCCCGCCGGCAGCGGCATCACCTGCACCGGGGCCTGCGGATGCATCATCGCTTGTCGTTTCATCTGTCGGTGCTGCGCCGCCGAGGACCGCGTTCAGCGCGGCTTCGCTGCGCAGGATGGCGCGGCCGATGGCTTCGGGGACCTGCGGCACCACCGCATCGCCGAAGGCCTCGACGATCAGGCTGGCCGCAGACGTCCCTTTGCGACTGCCGAGCGCAATGCGCGTGCGAGCCAGCCAGGCGGAAATCCCATCATCCATGCGTAGGTGATGGGCAATGCCGCCGTTCCAGTCAGGCCATGGCTCCGCAAGAGCGCCGCCAGCGCCCGTGCCCCGGCCCATTTGTCCGGCGCCCGATCCGTCATCGCCCCGTCCATTACCGCATCCATCGTCGGGGATTTCCGCCGGTCGTAGGCCGGGCTCCAGCCGTCCATGCGGCTGTCGCGCTTGGTCGGCGTCGGCAGGGTTTCCGGTGCTTTCGGATTGCTCGTGGTCATACCCGCATGGCGGCTGTTGTGGCCCTGCAACTGGCTCAGCAGATCGCCCCGGCCGCCGCGATCCGCATCCGTCTTGCGCGGCGTCGCCAGGATCATGCGCAGCGGATATGTCGAGCCCGCACCGCCGCCGGCGCCATCCCTCATCCCGTCCGAGACCATCGGTGTCGGCAAGGGACGATTGCGGAACGGATCGGAAAGTCCCGACTCCTTCATCGCCTTCCGCGCGCCCGATCCGCCCTCCAACCGCAGGCCACCCTGCCGGGATTGCGACACGGGCGTGGGCAAGCTGTTCGGGATCGCAGCCGATGAGCCAGGACCGCTTGCGGACATGGTTGGCGCCGATATCCGCAGCACCCACCACACATGGCCAGCAGGCGTAGCCGAGCGCTTCCAACTCGTCGAGCAGCCGGTCCGCGCCGCGAGTTCGGAGATTATTGCTGTTCTCAAAAGCGAACCAGCGAGGCCGGCAGTCTCCGACCAGGCGGACGGCCTCGAGATAGAGGCCCGAGCGTTCGCCCTCGATCCCCTTGCCCTTCGTGTTGGCGCTCGAGATGTCCTGGCAGGGCGGCGAGCCGACGACGATGTCGGGCAGGCATCCGAGGTCGGAAACAAGTCGAGCTGCCGTGAGGCCGCGGATATCCGCGTAGAGCCTGACATGGGGGAAATTCTCCGAATAGAGGATGCGCCGCCACTCGACGATCTCGCAGGCGGCGATGGTGGTGAAGCCTGCCCGGTGCAGGCCGAGCGACCAGCCGCCCGCGGCACCGCTGAAGAGATCGAGCACGCGCATCATGCCCCCACCCTCCGGCGCTTCAGCCAGGCGGCGTGCTGGGCCCTGGTGTAGGTCCGGAACGGCTCGCCCGCGGTCATCCGGTTGTGGACATGCCGCCAGTGCTCGGGCGAGATCTCGCAGGAATCGATGCCCAGCGCCTCGACGGCATCCACCGCCTGAAGCACCCGCTCGACCTTGGGCCAACCGCTGATCCGCAGCAGGATCTCGGCGCCGGGGCGGATGAAGGGCAGCGTCTGGAACGGCTCTCCGCGCCCAACGGCGCGCAGGATGTCGAGGCGCGAGACCACGGTGCCGTAATCGTTGCCCGCCCAGCGCACCAGCGCGAAGATGCTACCGGGCGCGAAGCCGAGGGTCCGGCGCTGGCTGTCGATCCGGTGTTCGGAGCTGGGTCGTCCGAAGCGCAGCCAGTGCTCGACCCGCTTCTCTTGCCAGATCAGGTCTACCTCGGTGAGGGCCGGTTTCTCGTCAGGCTCTTCGCCTTTTCCGCCGAATGAGACGATCCTGTCGGTCATGACGGCCACCGCATCATGCGATCGGCGGACAAGCGCATCGGAGCGAAGGATATCGTAGGTGCTCGCAGCGGTTCGTGATACCGTCGGGAAAAGCGGATGTATGCTCCTGGCTGCGACGGGGGAAGCGCGTGCGGGGTCATTCGCCGTCCCCTTCCGATCCGCGCCGATATCGCGGATGAGGGACCGGATCGGCGTCCGGGTGGTGGTTATCCACCGCAAGGCGCGCCCCTTCTATGTTAGAGTCCTTAATGTTAGATAAGTTACGGGACGGATTCCGTTCGTCAGGCCAAAGGGTTAACTGCGATCCATGCGTGCGAAGTCCCGATAGTCCTGCGTGTGATGTCCCGATACCGTCCACATTTCGTGCGTCCGAAGTCCCGATACCGTTCACCGAGTTATCCACAGGAAAATGTGGATAACTTTCGGGCAGGATCCGCAGCATCTCGACATGGCCTTCGCGTTCGATCCGCATGCGGTATCCCGGCAGCGACTGCCGTTGGGCAAGCCGTCTGATCTGGAGCGCGAAATCCGACAGGCGCACGAGGCTGCCCGACTTCGCATGCAGATGCGGGATATCGAAGCACCAGCCCTGCGGCTGACGGCCGGCATGTTTCCGGGCGACGCGGTAGAGCCAGCGCTCGATGCCGCCCTTGAGCCGGAAATAGGCCGGATCGATGGTCAGGACCAGCGAGCGGTCGAGGACGCCGCGATAGAACCATTCGGGCAGAACGAATTCCATGCCCTCGACCCGGCCGCCGGCCGTAGTCATCTCCTCCCATTCGCCGATCCAGGAGAACTGATGCCGCCGCCAGTGTTCGCCATGACGGATCGTGGTTCGGATCACCGTCGATTGCAGCCGCGCCAGCGCGCCTTTGAGCAGCCGATAGTCGCGCGCACCGGTCTGGCGGCCAATGGCGGTCAGAAGCTGGTAGGGTGTAAAGCGCAGGAAGCGCGAGGTTTGCAGCCCGTGGTTCTCGGCATTGACGATCTGGCTCGCCGCCCAGATCAGCACGTCGGCATCCCAGATCGTCGCCATACCGTGCTCGGGAAAGCCGTAGACCTCGACCCGGACATCCCCCGCCTCGTAGAGGATCGGGATCACCCGCCGGGTCTTGGCCAGCGAGAAGAAGGGCCGTTCCATCAGGTCGCGCTGATCGCGCGGGCGCACCTCGCCGCCCACCCCCGTCACCACGAAGGGGCTGAGGCGGCGGCGTTCGCCGGAAAGACGGGGGCGGCGTGGCGTTCTCATCCCTGCCCCCTCAGCGCCGGTAGCGGCCGGCATGGGCCGGCGGCGTGACGGCATGGCGCTTGGCGGGCAGCACAGTGCCACGCGGATCGGAAGTCGAGGTGACCGCCCCGCGCTCGGCCCAGGCCTGCAGGTCGTCGACGGCATAGACGACGCGACCGCCGAGCTTGTGGAACACCGGACCGGTGCCGAAGCTGCGGTGCTTTTCCAACGTCCGGCCGGAGAGGCCGAGGAAATACGCGGCTTCAGGTGTGCGCAGGAAGCGCGGCGGCAGGTCGGTAAGATCGGGCTTCATCGTCGGGCCTCCGTGCGGTTCGCGATGCCGCTGGCGGACAGCGGCGTATGGAGGACAGGTTGACGGAGAAGAAACGGCCGCAGGGAGTGCGAAGTTGAGGGGGCCTAATTCTCACCCCCTGCCCTGCGTCGGAGCATCGGAACCGGCCGATCCAGGACGCGATCCGACCCGGAAACTTGACGCACGCTCGCACGCCCCTTACTTTTATCCTTACCGACAGAAAGGACCCCTCCGATGCCGACGGCAACCATCACCTCGAAGGGCCAGATCACCATCCCGCAGAAGGTCCGCCTCGACATGGGCCTGACGCCCGGCGACCGGGTGGATTTCGTGCGCATGGACGACGGCCATTACGCCGTCGTGCCGGCCTCGCATTCGATCCGCGCGCTGAAGGGCATCGTGCCGCGGCCCGACAAGCCGGTGAGCCTCGAGGACATGCAGGCGGCGATCCTGGGCGCAGCGACCAGCGCATGATCGGCATCGATACCAATGTGCTGGTGCGCTATCTGGCGCAGGACGACGCCGCGCAGGCGGCCATCGCCACGGAGATCGTCGAAGGCTTTACGCCGGAAGAGCCCGGCTTCGTCTCGCAGGTGGTGCTGGTGGAAACCGTCTGGGTGCTGACGCGTGCCTATCGGATGACGCGCGAGGCCATCGCCGATGCCGTGGAGGTGCTGTTGCGGTCGCGCGAGTTGATCGTCGAGCACAGCGAGGCCGGTTATCTGGCGCTGGCCACCTATCGCGCCACCAAGGCGGATTTCGCCGATGCGCTGATCGCGCATGGCGGGCGGCTCGAGGGCTGCAGCGAGACCGTGACCTTCGACCGCGGCGCCGCGAGCCATGCCGGCATGCGGCTGCTCGGATCCTGACAGGCAGCGGCAAGCCCAGCCGCCCCAACGAGCAGGGCAGTGCCGCCAGCGGGTTCATTCAAGCCCGAACTGTTTCGGATTGATCGCGCGAAGGCGCCCGCGGTAGACGTCGGGACCGCGCGTCCTTCCGACGACGCAGGATTACCGAGGTTCCATGCGGGCGGTTCCAGACGTCCAGCGACATCACGGCGTGCGCGGGCAAGGCGGGGTCGATAGGCGCCCCCTCCCCGCACGCTGGTGAACCAGCAGCGAGCCCAGCCCCGAGATCGCGATCAACACCAGCCCCGCCAGTGATACGAGATCGGGCCATTCGCCGAAGACGACGATCCCCAGCGCCGTGGCCGAAATCAACTGGCTGTAGACCAGGGGCGCGATCAGGCTGGCCTCGGCCTTCCTGCTGGCCATGACCAGCAGGAAGTTACCCACGGCCGAACCGACGGCGCTGATCAGAAGCAGCACCAGCAAGGGCACGTCCGGCACGGGAAAATCGGCTTGCAACCCGAAGGGCGTCAGGACGATGGCCCCGATTAGCAATTGCGAGATCAGCAGGAATCGCGGCCGGAATCTTCCCGCCAGGGTGCGGGTCATGACCAGATAGGCGCCGTAGAACGTCCCCGCCGCCAGGGCGAAACCCATGCCGGCGGAACTGCCGAAACCGGGCTTGACCACCAGCATCACGCCCGCGAAGCCGAGCCCCAGCAAGAGGCTTCTTGGCGCCGATGGCCGCTCGCCCAGGAACAGGATCGCCAGGACATAGGACACGACCGGGCCGACGAAGAAGGCTCCGAAGACATTGGCGATCGGTTCCGTCTTCAGGGCGGTCAGGATGCAGCATATGCCGCTGGCGATAAGCCCGGCCCTCAGCAGGACGCGCCAGTCGAGCAATGCCGGCAGTTCCCGCCGGGTCAAGCCGCTGAAGGGAAGCAGCATCAGCGCGGCCAGGAAGAACCGCGACCATGCCACGATGAAGGGATCCACGCCGCCGCCGGTCAGCAGCTTGCCCGCCGTATCGCCGATGACCACGCAGGTCACCGCGATGAAGACCATCGCGATCAGTCGTAGCAAATCCGGCGTATTGGTCATGATCGTTCTCAGGAAGCGGAATTGAGGCGGGCATATGGCCCGGGGCAGACCTTGCGACGTTGCGCGAAGGATTGGAAGGCCACCATCCCGACAGCCCCGACAGCCCCGACAGCCCCGACAGCCCCGACAGCCCCGACAGCTACTTCCGCCGGCGCCGCCGCAGCAAGCGGCGATAGCCGCCGCCGATCATCGCGCGGGCGTCCCTGACGAAGCCCATGACGGCATCGCGCAGGGCTGACGTCTTCCACGGCTCGTCGCGGACCCGGTCGGCGCCGTAGATCGCGCGGGCGATGTCGCGATAGCTCGCCCCGCTCATGCGCCCGTCGATGGCCTGCAGCATTTGACGTGCCCGTTGGCGCTGGCGTTCGGTCAAGCGCCGGTCCGGCGGCACGCTCCGCCGCATGAGAAAGCAGAGGAGGCGCGTGGCGGCCTCGATCCGGTCGAGCCCATCGGCATCGAGCGGGATGACGATTGCCAGCGGCCCGTGTTCCTCGACACCCGCCAGCCGCAGCAGGTGCAGGCTTCGGCCATCACCGATGTCGCAGCGGAACCAGGTTCCGTCGGCATTCACCCGGGTATCAGCCGCTCTCAAAAGGTCGACCAGGTTGCCCTCAGCAGGCAGAACGGAGGGTAGCGAATCCAGCACGAGGCTGCTGGTCTCGCGGGACGGCAGCCAGTAGACCGGCGTATCCACGCAGGAAAGCCCCGGCCGGACCGGGAAACGTAAGCCCCCAGCGATTCCGGAACCAAAGGATGCCCGGCGCATCCATTGCCTCTTGCCGCGCGACGGCACGATAGTCCTGCTGATAGTCCTCGTTGCGCCGCAGCCATTCCCAGGCGAGATCGGGCGCTGCAACTTCGTCAACGAAATCGTAGCTCGGCGAGGATCGCCACTTCGACAGGTCGGGTTTCATGTCCATACCCCAAGGTTGAAGCCATTTCTCGCGCGTTCAACCAAGGGTCGGGCGCATTTGTCTGCGCCAAAACCCCTTTCCGGGCAAGGTAGGGTGCGGCAGAGGCAAATCGGCGGATTTCTACTTGCGATCAGCGGCCGTCGCGCAACAGCAGCTTGTAGCCGTCTTTTTTCATCCAGCGCGCGCGGGCAAGATGGCTGTCGTAGATCCTGCGCGCCCGTTCCGGCTCAAGCTCGGGATCGAGACCGAAGAGGATCTGGACGGCTTCGCGCCAGTCGGCTCCGTCGTCAGCGGAATCGTGCAGCCGCATGTAGAGCTTCTGGTGCCGGCGGTCGTAATCGGTCAGTTCCGGGCCGGTCGGCACATCCTCCAGATAGTCTTTTTCCGTCACATCCCCTCTCCCGTCCGGGCGGTGATCGCGATGTTTTCCCGCAGCAGCACTATTCCATGCCGGGCCGCGTTCCACAACGAGCCGTGTTCCACGAGACGGATCCTGCTCCGCATCGTTAACCAGACACAGTAACTTGGTACAACTCCGAATGCCCGCACATCGGAGGCAAAAACCTCGGCATCCCATTTGTAGAGAATACTCCGTGGTGGAATGCTCATCAAGTCACCGATCTGTCGGTGATGGAGATTCGGGAGATATTCGCGCACAATCTGCGGGCCGCGCGGCAAGCCAAGGGCTTGTCGCAGGAAGAGCTCGCGCATCGTGCGGATATCGATCGAACCTATATCAGCTCACTGGAGCGCCGCGTTTACGGCGCCAGCATCGATGTCGTGAATCGTCTGGCCTCGGTCCTGGAAATGGAAGCGTCCGACCTGCTTAAGCGGCCTACGGAAGACAACCGGCTGCCATCTGCGGAGCCGCCAAAGCCTGACAAGTAGCCCGGAGCGCCGCCGCTGCGTTTCCAGCGGGCACTTGCCTGCCGCACAAGCCGGATGCATGAGCTCGCAGGTCCATTTGTCTCGGCGGGATCTCTGGTCCCGGTGGAGGGTCAGGCGGGGCAAAACTCTCCGCTCGCGATCTGTATGGTCCAGCATTCGCCGTCGTCGTCGGCCATCATCTGGATCTCGGTACGATCGGCGTTCAGGATCGCGTGCAACCCGCCTTCGGCGAAAACCTCCGGCTCATCGGCCTCGGCGTCCCATCCGAGGCCCCATGCTTCCCTCACCGTCACCTTGCGGAATCGACCCTCGGCAAAGGCGGTGGCGAGGGTCGCGGCATTGGCGAGGCGGCGGGCAGTGCGTTCGGCTGCGGTCATGTCAGTTTCTCCCGGTAGGGTGGTTTCCTGCTGCCGCAAGCCCCGTGATGGCGGGGCCGGGCTGTCAGCACCGGTGGGGTCAGGCGCTCTCGATCTCGCTCGGGGTGTCGAGGAGGAGGTCGGCGGCTTCGGTCATCGCCTGCAGAAGGATGATCTGGGCCAGTTCCTCGTCTTGGGTCTGCATCCATCCTCTGGCGATCCGCTCCAGTTCCTCGAGCCGGTGCGAGTCGCGGCGGATCAGGGCGTTGGCGGCTTCGGCCATCAGTTCGGTCACGGTACTTGGGTGGTGGTTCATGGTTGGTCTCCAGTCTGCGCCCCGGTCCGATCCGGGCGCTTCTGCTGACCGGACCCCTCAGGCGTTTCCGCCTGAAGGGCTGTGCGCTTCCGCCAGTGAGGTCAGATCAGGCCCATCTTCTGAAGCCACTTCGCGGCGTCGGCGGCATCGCTTGCAGCAACCCTAACCGTCAGGGTCATGCTGTGGCGGCTGGCGCGGGCCTTGACCCCGATATCGGCGTCCATGCCCATCTCGATGTCCTCGAGGTTGATGCGGCTGGCCAGCGGGTTGCTGGGAATGTTGATCTCGAATGTCGCGGTATGCATCGACGTCTCTCCGGCTTCCGTTCCGGGGTCGATCCATCAGACCCCTTCCACCACCCCGACCCCGCGTTGCGGGGAGCATGGCGCCGGCCGGTGTCGACCACCTGCGCGCCTTACGAATAATCTAGCAAAAACAATATTCTATCGCAAGCCGATTGTGCGTTTCTATTCGTTATTTTCAGATACTTAGGCGCGCCTCCAGCCTCCCTTTCGCCCGCCGTCCCTGCCTCAACCCATGCTTCTGGGCCGGGATTGGTGCTCACGTCGGATGTCGCCCTCCTGTTGCCTCGCTCCCCAGCCCCTTGTCCCAAGCCCCAGTTTCTTCCTCGCGGGAGAAGAACGAGGTCGGGGGAAAGCAGCAGGCCCGCGCCGGAGGCTTCCCGGCCGGTCGATCCGGCCGGGAAGCCTTCTCTTGCCGGCGCGGCCTCGGGGCGGTCCGCTGCGGACATGGGAAAACCCGGCGGCTGGTGCCGCCGGGCCTCTGGCCTCCCGCTCAGGAGGGAATGTCGTCCTCGTCGATGAACCGGCCCTCGTCTTCGTCGTCGGTCTCGGTCTGCTGCGCCCGGCTGAGGAAATCCACCGTCTCGGCGACGATCTCGCAGCCGTAGCGGTCCTGGCCTTCCGCATCCTGCCATTTCGTGTAGTGGATGCGGCCGCGCACCAGAACCTTCATGCCGGATTCGCAATAGTGCTGGATGGTCCGGCCCAGGCCGTTGAAGGCGACGACGCGGTGCCATTCCGCGTCCTCGACCCGATAGCCCTTCTCGTCGCGGACGATCCGGCCTTCCGAATAGCGCGGGCGCGAGGTGACCAACTTGAAGCGGGTGACATCGGTGCCGGTGCGGGTGGTGCGGGTTTCGGGGGCCTGACGGATGGTACCGGCGAGGATGACGATGTTCTGCATTGTCTGTCTCCGTTGCTTCACCGGAGGGACCATTCCCTCCGACGAGACCCGGGAAAGTCCGTCGGGAGGCACCTGCAACTGACGCCCCTTGGCGGCAGCTTGCCCGCAAGGCTTCGGAGTGGGGCGGGCAGCCGCGCCCGGCGCGGCAACACGGTCCGGAGCCTGGGGGGTTGCCGGTGAAAACCGCACGGAGTTAGGGGATCGGACAGGCGGAGGGATTGGTGCGTCCGGGGGGCATGACGGGGACATATTGCAGAACGGCGGCGTTCTCGCCGGTACCGTCCTGGCAGAGAAAGTCCCCGGAACCGGCACCACCCGCGGCGGAGCCGCTTCGCTTCCCCTTGCTGGTCAACCTCGCGGCTGCCGTCGGAAATCCGGGTCGTTCGGGGCGGGAAGGATCAGGCTGTCGGGACGGCGGCGCGGAATGGCATGGCAGCCAACTCATCGGCGCTGGGTTGGATCGTCCGGCAGTATTGCGGAGCCGGCAGGGAGCGGGTCGCATCGCGGCGGGCATCCACGGCACGAAAGGGCAGGATGCGGAAGGCGGGCGTCGGATGGCGGTGGGGTTGGCGGCGATGTGGGATTTCCGCAGCTGGGAGCGTCTGGCCGAGAACGATGGGGGCGAGGGTCGGTTTGGCGGGATGACGGATTCCTGCCCGAGCGGGAGGCCCGAAGGCCCGGCGGTTGCAGCCGCCGGGTTTTCCCACGAGCGCGGCGGATCGCGGACGCAAGGCGGGGCATTGGCGCCGTTGACCGCCCAAAGCACCCGGCGTATCATCTGCCGGTCTGAAACAGGTTAGGCTCGGGAAGGTTGGCCCGGCCCCCGCGCCCTGCGGGTCCTTCCGTTGCTGGCAACGGCCCAAGACTATCAAGGCCCTGCGCGGTGCAGGCGCCGATAGAAAGGGCATGACATGAAACCCAGGATTTCCGTTTTGACGCTAGGCGTCGCCGATCTCGAACGATCGCTTTCCTTCTACCGCGACGGGCTTGGGCTGCCCACGAAAGGCATCGTCGGCCAGGAATTCGAGCATGGCGCGGTGGCGTTCTTCGATCTTTCCGGCGGTCTGAAACTCGCGCTCTGGGCGCAGGCCGACATCGCCCACGATACCGGATTGCCGATGCGGCCGGTCAGTCCGACCGCCTTCACCATCGGCCACAATGTCATGCGGCGGGAAGAGGTCGATCAAATCATGGACGCCGCGGAACGGGCAGGCGCAGAAATCGTCAAACCCGCGCAGGACACGTTCTACGGCGGCTATGCCGGCTATTTCCGCGACCCTGACGGGCATCTGTGGGAAATCGTCTGGAATCCGGACCTGCTTCCGACGGGCGATTGAGCATCCCCCCGGGAGCCACTGGCCCTGATTGGGACCAGTGGCCGCTCTGGATTCCTCGCGGCATCCCCCTTCCCCGCCTCCGGCATGATCCGGCCCGGCTCCGATAGGGTGGTCTCCGCCCCTCCGGATCATGCCGCGCCGTTCGCGCCTGTCGCGTCAGCCATAGGCGCATCTGCCGATGTCTTCGCCTTGTCTTGCGAGCCGGGCCATGCCCGGCGAGCGCGATTTTTTCAGCCGCGCCCTGCGCCGCAAACGCGCAACGGCCGCCGGTCCATCGGATCGGCGGCCGTGATGCTTTGGGCCGGCGTCTAGCCTACGGGCGCAGCGGGCGCCAAGATTCATCCGTCCCGGCTGGGCGCCAGGTCAACCGGCGGCAGCGGAAGGTGGCCCAGGCGTAAAGCAGCGGCTCCATGCCGTGCCACCAGTCGGCCGCGATGTCGCCGCAACGGCCCTCGAACAGCAGCCTGCCGCGCGCGGTGTAAAGCCGGAACTCCACCGGCAGGGCGTCGCCGTCTTCGGGCTTGCCTCGCGCGGGAACTCCGTCGGCGTCCTCGCCGAGTCCGATGCAACCGCCGTGATGGTCTTTCGTGACGATCCAGCGCATGTCGAAATCCTTTCCGTGAATCTGTGGGGGGTGGCGCCCGCCTCGGGGACGGACGCCCTTGGGCCGCAGGGGATGGGGCCTATGCCGCCGCCTTCTGGTCGCGCTCCTGCAAGGCCGCCATCCGCCGGCTGGCGGTGCGGTAATGGTCCACGTCCATTTCCACCCCGAGCCAGTCGCGGCCCAGCAGATGCGCCGCCGCCAGCGTGGAACCGCTGCCGCTGAACGGGTCCAGCACCAGATCGCCCGGTTTCGTGAAGGCGCCGATCAGCTTGCGCAACGCGGCAACCGGCTTCTGCGTCGGGTGCAGCTTGTTGCCGGTATAGGGGAAGTCCAGCACGTCAGGCACCGGGCGGGCGGGAAGCACCGGATCGCCCTTTGCCAGCAGATAAGCCTGCTCGTGCTCATAGCGCAGGAAGCGGGCGGATGAAGCATAACGCTTGCGGAACACCAGATGCCCGACGATGCGGAAACCCGCCGCCTTCCAGGCCTCGACGAACAGATCCACCTTGTTCCAGCCGTAGAAGCTGACGCAGAAACCGCCCTGCTTCAAAACCCGGTGCATCTGGGCGAAGGCCGGACGCAGCCAGCGGGCGTTGTCGTCATTGGCAACGGTACGGCCCTGCCGGTCGCGGAAGCGGGTCACATAGGGCGGATCGGTCAGGATGAAGTCCACCGAGCCGGTGCCGAAAGCCTGCATCGCCTCGATGCAATCGGCATTGATGACAAGGTTGCGAGGGGTGTTTGCATGTGCGGTCATGTCTCTGTCCTTTCGGGTTTGGGGCGGATGGCCTTGGCCCTGATCCGCCGATGGGCAGCGCCTCGCCGGTCTGACTTCGGGAAACGCATGTTTCCCCGGAGGCAGAGCGGAGAGGGCGCAGCCCGACCCGCGGCCGCATGGCTGGCGGTCATGGGTCGGGGCGCAGGGGTGGAGCGGCCCGCAGCCGCAGGCGAGGACACGGCCCTGCGCCCCGACGACGCCCCCGGGCGGCGCCTGCCCTTTGACGGCCAGACAGGCGGATGCGTGGCGGACAAACCTTTTGAGACAGGAAAGCCTTCGGGTCGGGGGTGAGCCGGGCAAGGCCCGGTCGAGGCCCCGGCACGGCTTCCGCGCAAACGCGATCCGCGCCCGGCGCGCGGATCACATCGGATCAATGCGACAGAACAGGGTGCGGCAGGCGGGAGTGGCTGAACGCAGTTGCGAGGACACGCTGACCTTCGACGCCGATCCGGTGATCCCTGCCTTGCAGGACGTGGCGGATCAATATCGCCAACAACGACCAAACAGCCTCGGATCAGGCTTGCGGCGCCAGTTCCCCGAAACCGTTCAGGTTCATCAGCGCGGCGATGCCGGTGATCAGGCCGGCGGTGCCGCAAAGCAGCTTCAGGGCGACGGCTGACTCGATGGCGTCATGGGTGACGCCATGGACGATGGCATAGCCGGCGATGATCGCCGGGATCACGAAAATCGCCCGCGCCGTCAGGCAGAGGATCGGGTTCTCGGCCTTGAACAGCACCATGAGCACCAGCCCCACCGAGAGCAGCGCAGCGGTCGCCGCAGCGAAGGCGGAGAGCAGGAACCCGGCCTCCGTCGCATGAATGAGACGGAATGTCTCGACCGCGACCATCACCGGCAGTGCATAGATGGCCAGATACCAGGCGATGACGCAGGTGAGAGCGCTGAGCATGACGGCAAGCAGGATCAGGGTCATGGAAGCCTCCGGACCGAGGGGATCGGGAATCGTGCACGACAGGCTGCCAGAAGATAATGCGCTCAGCCTGCGACCAGGGTTCACTACGCCGTTGCTGCGAAAGACAGCATTCCCAACACCCGGCGTCGGGTCAAGCGGACAGGCGGAAGGCTAAGGAGATGATGCGGATAGGCGCCCAAGACGGTCACCGATCAGCGACAAGCCGCCAGCTCGCGTGCTTGTCGCGGAGGCTCGGACTCCTCACCCCCTCCGCAGGATCTTCTCCATCGGCTTGCCTTTGGCCAGTTCGTCGATCAGCTTGTCCAGATAGCGGATCTCCCGCATGAGCGGATCCTCGACCTCCTCCACTCGGACACCGCAGACCGTGCCCTTGATCAGGGAACGCGCCGGGTTCACGCGCGGGGCCTCAGTAAAGAAGGTCTCGAAATCCGTCCGGTCTTCCAGCCGAGCCGCCAGGTCCTCCGGACTGTAACCGGTCAGCCACAGGATGATCTCATCGACCTCGGCCCTGGTCCGGCCCTTCTTCTCCGCCTTGGCCACATAATGCGGATAAACGCTGGCGAAGCTCGTCGTGAAGATCCTGTGCCCGGTCATCTCGCCTCCTGACCAAACCGCCCCTGCGCATCGGGCCATATCCAGATGGTCTCGTCGGCGAGGATCGCATCCACGACCGCTTCCGCCCTCGTCCTGGCACTCGGGTTGTCGCCCATCGCCATATGCCGGATCTCGACCAGAAACCCGACGACCTCGTCGCGGGGTGTTCCCCCGCGCAGCTGCGAGGCCGCCGAGATCAGATAGCTGTCATATTCGTCCGCGAAGGACAGGTTGGCCTCGTCGTCCCACCTGCCCGGCCGGCTTTCCGGGTCCAGCAATCCGATGGGATCCCAGAGCGACCAGCCGATATCGCGCAGCTTCGACAGTTTGATCCGGGGGTGCGGTGCGATCTCGGTCATGGGTCAGCCGGGGCAAGGGTTGGAGCATGGGCCAGCTCGGCACAGGCCGGCGAATGGCCGCAACGGGTTGCGGCCTAGCCAACCCGCCATGGCCTCCTTTCAGGAAGCGGCACTCACCCGCTCGACCTCGACGGTGACATGGGAAAGCGCATGGATCCGCGCCAGGCGCGATTTGTAATGCGAGGGCGCCTGCGGGTCGCTCGACACCAGCGAGACGATGGCAGCGTGATGGCCCGGCCCGACCTGCCAGACATGCAGATCGGCGATCCGGTCGGTCTCGGACTCGATCGCCGTGCGGATCTCTCCCGGCAGGTCCTCGTCTTCCGGCACCCGGTCCAGCAGCACGGCAGCGGAATCGCGGATCAGCCCCCAGGACCAGCGCGCAATCACCAGCGCGCCGACGACGCCCATGATCGGATCGGCCCAGGTCCAGCCATAGCTGCGCCCGGCCAGCAGCGCCACGATGGCCAGGATCGAGGTCAGCGCATCCGCCAAGACATGCAGGTAGGCGGCGCGGAGATTGTTGTCCCGCGCATGGCCATGGTGGTCATGATCGTGGTGATGATGCCCATGCCCGTGGTGATGGGAATGGTCGTCCCGGAGCAGCCAGGCGCAGGCGAGGTTGACCACCAGCCCGACCACCGCGACCGCGATGGCCTGGCCGAAGCGGATCTCGACCGGATTCGCCAGCCGCATCAGGCTCTCCCAGCCGATCAGCAGCGCGATCAGGGCCAGCACGACGGCGCTGGCGAAGCCGCCCAGATCGCCCAGCTTGCCGGTGCCGAAGCTGAAGCGGGCATCGCCGACATGGCGGCGGGCATAGAGATAGGCCAGCGCGGTGATCAGCATCGCCCCGGCATGGGTGGACATGTGCCAGCCATCGGCCACCAGCGCCATCGAGCCGTAGAGCGTGCCGGCGGCGATCTCCGCCACCATCATCGCGGCCGTCAGGGCGATGACCAGCCAGACGCGCCGTTCGTTGCGCCGGTGGTGCCGCCCGAGGAAGTCGTGCCCGTGGGTATGGGCGGAGATGTCGATTGCGGACATGGCCATTGCTCCCGCCGCCGCGCGGCTATTTCAGGTAGGTGCGGATGACGCCGATCAGTTCCTCACCGCCCTGCCGGCGGTCGGCGGCGGTCTCGGCCTGCAGCACATGCTCGCGCAGGTGATCCTCCATCACCTCGGCGGTCAGGCCGCTCATTGCGCCGCGGGCCGAGGCCAACTGGCGCAGGATCTCGCCGCAGGGCTTTTCGGCTTCCAGCGCGCGTTCGATCCCCTCGATCTGGCCTCTGAGGCGGCGGACCCGGGCGATCAGCTTCTGCTTGTCGCGGATGGTGTGGGACATGGCGGCGGCGATCCTCGGCTCCACATGGTATGGGGGACTATACTATAAGCGGCAGGATCGGTGAAGCCGGGAAATGGAGGAGGACAGACGACATCGACGCTGCCTTCGCGCTCCGGTATTTCGCTGAGGATGGCACAGAACATCTACGACAATCCCGATTTCTTCGCGGGCTACAGCCAGCTGCCCCGGCAGGTGCATGGACTGGACGGCGCGCCCGAATGGCCCGCCATCCGCGCCATGCTGCCGGATGTGAGCGGTCGCCGCGTGGCCGATCTGGGCTGCGGTTTCGGCTGGGCCTCGCGCTGGTTTCGCGAGCAGGGCGCGGCTTCGGTCGCGGGATATGACCTGTCGCACAACATGATCGAGCGGGCGCGGGCGGACACCTCCGATCCGGCCATCGACTACCGCATCGCAGATCTGGAGGTGCTGGACCTGCCCGAAGCGGCGTTCGATCTGGTCTACAGCGCGCTGGCCTTTCACTATGTCGGGGATTTCGACAGGCTGATCCGCATGATCCACAGGGCGCTGGTGCCGGGCGGGGATCTGGTCTTCACCATCGAGCATCCGATCTTCATGGCGGCGGCGCATCCGCATTGGACCTTGGACGAGGACGGTCGCAAGACCTGGCCGGTCAATGGCTATTCCATAGAAGGCGAGCGTCGTACCGACTGGTTCGCCAAGGGCGTGCTGAAGCATCACAGGACGCTGGCCACCACGCTCAACACGCTGATCGGCGCAGGCTTTGCGCTGCGGCGCATCGAGGAATTCGTACCGACAGCCGCGCAGATCGCCGAGATGCCCGCGCTGGCCGAGGAACTGGAACGGCCGATGATGATGCTGGTCGCGGCACAAAAAGCCTGACTCGGGCTGCCTTGCCGCGCGTGGCACTCTGGTGCAGGTGCTCCACGACGGGTGGCCGATGTGCGACGGCTGTTTCTTCCGCTATCCCAGCCGCCGCCAGAACCGGCCAGCCTTCGTCATCGTCGAGGCGCTCGGACTGCTGCAGCTAACCCTTCGGCGCCTTCGGCTTCGGCTGATGTAGCCGGCGCCGCGCGTTCGCGCGAAAGGCATTGCGCAGATCCTTGTTGGTCAGGTCCAGATCGAACCATTCTGGGTCGAAATGCCCGCCCGCCCATCGCAGCGTGGAGCGGTGCTCTTCGTGCTTCGGGTCGCGGATGATCCCGAGGAAATCCTCATAGCCCCACGGCCCGCCGACATCCTCGGGCGGCCTCGCCCGTGCGCCTTCCAGACAGAGCGCGTGGCGCGGCGCCGGATCGAGCGCCAGCCACTCCTCGACCCGGATCAGGTGCTCCCAACCGTCCCCAAAGTCATAGGCATAGGTGAAACTGCCGTCATGCCCGACGAAATCCTGCAGCCGCACCTCGGTAGAGTCGAAAACGCGGGGACCGCCGAAGCCATCGTCCAGCAGAGCCGGATCGCCATAGCGCAACCCGCCGATGCGGAACTCGTGCAGATGGCTTTCGGTCCAGCCGAAGGCCGCCTGCAGGACCGGATGCAGCCGGTCCAGCGTCCAGTCGCAGGGAACCACCAGCCGCCGCCAGATCTCCGGCTCGATCTCGGCCAGGGTGACATGCAGCCGCACCGCATTCGGAGGCTGGAACACCCCTGCCCTCCCCGGTCAGATGGCGAAGTCTTCGAAGGATTTGCCGGCCTCCAGAGCCCCGGCGATCCAGGCGGGCTTGCGGCCGCGACCGCTCCAGGTGATCTCGGGGTTTTCCGGATGGCGGTATTTCGGCGCCACGGTGGCGCGCTTTTGCGCCGGGGTCATTTCCGCCAGTTCACCCAGCGAGAAACCGTGCTGCTTTGCCACCGCTTCCGCCGCAGCGCGAGCCTCGGCCTTGCGGCGATCCTCGAAAGAGGCGATGGCCTTGGCCACGCTCTTTTCCAGCTGCTTCAATTCGGCCAGCGACAAGGCATTCAGGTCGATATCGGTCATAGGCGTCCCCCGTTGTTATGACGCCGGTTTAATCCAATGTGCCAAACGGCAAATCTCATCCCCATTTCGGGAGCGTGCAGTTCGCGGCTCACCGTCCTCGCAGCCAGATCTCCCTGAGCGGATGCCTCGTATCGATGAACAGACGCCCCGACGGTTTCAGGGCTGCCCGCAAGCGTTCAAGGGCGCGTTGCTCGATATCCGGGTGACGACCGTCCAGCGCCCCGACACGCATCGCAAAGGCGATGTCGAAAGGCTCTTCACCCGGCGGCAATGCGAAATCCTCGATTGCCACTCGCAGGAACCGCAGCCGGCCGGTGGCGATTTCGGCCTTCGATCCGGCCACCGCGCTTTCGATCGCCTTGGCCGAGCGGTCGATGGCCAGGACGAAGCCGCTCCCGACGCGGCGGGAAACCGCGCGGGCCGCCACGCCAGGACCGCAGCCGATCTCCAGCACCCTCTGGCCCGGTGCCAGCGGCAAGGCGTCGATGAAGGATGCGATCCGGTTCGAAATCCGCTGGACCATGATGCTCAGCCCTTGTCGGTCACCTTCGGCCACCAGGTGCCGAAGCACCACAGATTGCCCTCGGGATCGCGGCAGATGAATTCGCGGCTGCCATAGTCGCGGTCGGTCAGCCCTTCCTCGATCGCTGCGCCGGCGGCCTTGGCACGGGCGAACATCGCGTCAGCGTCATCCACGGTGATATAGAGCGACTTGCCGCCCTGCCCCGACGGCTGGCCCACCATCTCGCCATAGGCATCCTCCCTGTCGTCGCCGCACATGATCATCGACGAGCCGAAGGCCAGTTCGGCATGGGCGACCTTGTCGCCATCCATGTATTTCGCGTGGGTGGTGAAGCCGAAGGCCTTTTCCAGCCATTCGATCATCGCCGCCGCGTCGCGGAAGCGGAAGGTCGGATAGATGCGCGGAGCTTCCATCATGCGTTCCTCCTGTCAGATTGGGGCCATGCCCGGTCAAATGTCTCGGCCGTCTCGGCGTGACCGCGGATGCAGCGCCGATCCGAACTGCCGCTCAAGCCACTCAACCCCGAAGGCGACGATATCCTGCGCGTCGAACAGATGGCAGTGCGCGGCGCCGACCACGCCCTCGCGGTGCCGGCCGGTCGCGACATAGGCGCGGGCGATGGTTTCGACCGCATCCGGCCGGCCCTCGACCGCGAAGCAATCGAGGATGCCGTTCGAGTCGAAATCCGTGGCCGCTTCCCAGATCGTCCGGCCATCCGGGCCCAGCATCGGCATCTCATAGCTGACGCGGCGCTTGCCGGGGATGTCGGCGATGGCCTCGGCGTAATGCAGCACGGTCACCGCATCGAGCGGCGCCCCCAGCAGCAGGATCTTGCCGCCAAGGCGCACGAAGCGTTCCAGCGGCGAGCCCTCGCCCAGGGCCTGGCCCAGCCGGTGCGGTTCGACCAGGATGCCGGCCAGCGGGCCGACCGCGACCATCGAGGCATCCGGGTGGGCGCTGCGCCGGGCACCGGGCAGTTCTGCCAGGAACTGGTTCAGCAGGCCGAAGCCGCGATAGATCCCGGCGGTCCGGGGATCGAAGGCGGGCCAGTCGCGGCGCAGATCCTCGTCCATCCGGGCGCCGTTCAGCGTCTCCTCATAGGGCGAGCGGTCCCAGGACGCATATCCCATCACCGTGCCGCCCGGCCCCACCGCATCCATGAGCGCCTGGGCGACCCCGGCCGCACCTCCCTCGACCGGGCCAAGCGCCTTCAGCGAGGCGTGGACCATCACCAGGTCGCCCGGCTGCAGGCCAAGCCGCCGAAGGTCCGCCGTGATCGTGGCCTTGCCGTGCATGACCCTAGGGATTGTCCCTGAACCAATCCACGATGGCGGGCATGTCGCGCTCGAAGCCACCGGGGATGAAGACGTTCAGCAGACCGACGCGCTCGGCGGTGCGGTTCCTGAAGTCATGGGTCACCCCGGCCGGGATGCGCAGGAAGGTCCCTTGCGGCGCGTCCAGCCAGTCCTCCCCGGCAAGGAAGCTGACCGTGCTGGCGATGACGTAGAAGATCTCGTCATTGCCTTCATGCGCATGCGCGCCGGGACCGTCGGCGCCGGGCTCCAGCCACCATTCCGAGACGCTGTAGCGTGCAGCCGTCTCGTCCTCGTCGGCCTTGAACAGCGCCGTCATCCGGCCGAGGGCGTAGCGCCGTCCCTCGCCCGGCGGAAGATGCAGGACGCCCTTGCCGGTGTGATCGTCGCTCATCGCTGCCTCCCGATGGCTGATGGACCCCCGACAGCATAGCCTGCCGAGGCCCCGCTGTCAGGTTCCGAGCGAGGGCCGGTTTGCACAGCAACGCCCGCAGGCCCTAAGTCGCCTCCTGATCCGCCTTGCGCAGAACCACCCTCAGCGTGCCGCTGCTGCCACCGCCGCAGAAGAACCGCGCGCCGCCATCGGATTCCAGCCCCGAGACGCCGGTGCCCGGCGGCATCTCCAGCCGTTCCAGCACAGCGCCGGTGGCGGGGTCGATGCGGCGGATGTCGCTTTCCTCATCCTGCCAGGTGCCGTGCCAGAGCGCGCCGTCGGCCCAGGTGACGCCGGTGACGAAGCGGTCGGAGACGATGCTGCGCAGCACCTTGCCGGTCTCGGGATCGACCTGGTGGATGCGGCGCCCGCGATGCTGGCCGACCCAGAGCGAGCCCTCGGCCCAGGCCAGCCCGGAATTGCCGCCCTCGGGCGCGGGAATGGTCGCCAGAACCGCGCCGCTCTCGGGGTCGATCTTGCGGATGACCGGCCCGGCGATCTGGAACAGATGCCGGCCGTCGAAGGCCGTGCCGGCATCGGCGGGGATCTCCAGCGCGCCCAGCAGCTCGCCGCTGTCGGGGTCCAGCGCGTTCAGCCGCTCGCCGCTGGCGAACCAGACCCGGCGGCCGTCGAAACTGACGCCATGCACTTCCTCGATTCCCGGAAAGGGGCCATATTCGCGGATGATTTCAGCCATGCGTTTCATGGCTCCACCCTAGCCCATCGGCACGGGCGCCGGGAGTAACAAGCTTGTCGGGAAACCCGGCACGCTCCGCGCGATCCAGCGCCGGGCGCGGCCATGGCCGAACCACTCCACCCTGCCGGCCCGCCGCAGTTCCGCCAGCGCACGCTGCACGCTGCGCGGGCTGACATCCAGCGCCAGCGCCAGCGCCGAACTCGACCAGGCCTCGCCATCGGCCAGCAGGGCCAGCAGGCCCGCGTGATCGTCCTCGACCGGCGGGGTCAGCACGGCGATCCTGCCCCCGCAAGGCTCCAGCACGAAGCCCCGGCCGGTCGCCCTGATCCCGGCCAGCGGGGCGAGCTGCCCGCGCAGCCGCCCGATCTCGACCCGCAGCCTGGCGCGATGCGACTCGTCGGCCTGGCGGGCGCGAAAGGCACGCGCAAGCAGGGTTTCGCGCGGCACGTCGCCGGGCCAGGCCTCGGCCAGGGCGCGCAGCAGCGCCATCAGCACCGGCCGCCCGGTCAGCGGCACAACCGTCGCACCACACCGCAGAAAATTGCGGCAGGCATCGACCAGCAGCATGTCCGTGCCGAGCAACGCCTCGACCCCGGCCAGGTCCAGCAGCGCCTCGCACCCGCTTTCGATCAGCCGCGCGGCCGGGGCCTCGAAGGCCGCGCGTGCCTGGGCGACCTCGGTGGCCAGCGCGGCGATGCCCGTCTCATGCGCGGCCCGGGCGGCGCGGTCCAGCGCCAGCGCCGCATCCCCGGCCCGGATACGCCGCATGGCGATGCCGGCGGCGACCAGCCAGCAGCCGGGACGCGACGCCGGGGGCAGCGCGGCGGCATCCAGCCCCTCAAGCACCGCCTCGGCCTGATCGAGACGCCCGGTCAGCAGCAACAGCCGGGCCTGCAGGCAAGCGGCATGGGCGGCGTTCGCTCGGTCGTCCTGCGCCGCAAGCGCCGATCGCACCGTGCCAAGCGCCTGCTCCAGGCCGCCCAGGTCGCGCGTCACCAGCGCGATTTCCGCCGCGGCCAGCCGGCAGCGGGCGCGGGCCACGGGATCGCCGCCGAACCCCCGCGCGGCGCGGCGCAGCAGGTCCCGCGCCCGGCCAAGATCGCCCAGCTGCGCCATGGCGATGCCGCGCAGCGCCAGCGCCGGCGGGTCGTCTTGCAGGGCGACCCGCTTCAGCGCCGAAAGCGCATCCCCCGCCGCCAGCGCCTGCGCCGCCGCCGCAATCCCGTCATGCTTGTTACTCACGCCCGGATGCCGCCCCGTCCTAGACTGCTTCATGTCCCGCAAAGCATCGGACGGGAGGCCCGGAATGACAACGCTCACGGGAAAACCCGACCCGGCAGGCTGGCTGGCCCTTGCGGCAGCGCCCTGCTTCGCCGTCATGGCCTGGATCACGGCGGCCTCGCCCGCGCTCTGCCTGTCCGGGCCCGGTCCGCTGCCGCTGTACGGCATGACCATGATGTATCTGCTGATGAGCCTGTTCCACCTGCCGCCCTGGTTGCGGCTGATGGCAGGCCAAGACCCAACCCGGAAAGGAGACTGACCATGACCCAAGCCATCGTTTCCCGCGAGGCATGGCTGGAGGCCCGCAAGGCGCTGCTGGCCCGCGAACGCGACATGACCCACCAGCTCGACGCCCTGCGCGCCGAGCGGCGGCGGATGCCCTGGGTCCGCATCGACAAGCCCTATCGCTTCGACGGTCCCGACGGCGAGGTGACGCTGGGCGAGCTGTTCGGGAGCCGCGGCCAGCTTGCCGTCTATCACTTCATGCTGACGCCGGGATCCGATCATCTCTGCTCGGGCTGTTCCTTCGTCGCCGATCATGTCGATGCCGCCCGGCAGCATTTCGAGCAGGCCGACCTGGCCTTCGCCGCCGTCTCGCGCGCGCCGGTCCCGCAGATCGAGGCGGTCCGGCGGCGGATGGGCTGGCGCTTTCCCTGGCTGTCGTCGGGAGACGGCGATTTCAACTACGATTTCGGCGTGTCGTTCACCGAGGAGGACCGCGCCGCCGGCCGGGCGATCTACAACTACGGCACGGTGATCAAGAACAGCCCGGACATGTTCGGGGTCAGCATCTTCGTGCGGCAGGACGGCGTCCTCTTCCACAGCTATTCCACCTATCACCGCGGCGTGGAACTGCTGATGGGCGCGTTCAACTGGCTGGACCTCACCCCCAAGGGCCGCAATGAAAACGGCGCCATGAGCTGGCTCAGGCTGCATGACGAATATTGAAGGGCGCAGAGGATCAGGGCGGGCGCTGAGCATCCGGCGCTCTGGACGATATCAGGGCATCTGTCCTGACGATGGGTGCGGTACCTGCTGGCCGGGCAATGAATGCCCCTCGATAACCGCGAGCAGGGAAAACAGGTCGCAAGCGATCAGGGGACACGGCTTGCAGCCCCCGGCTGCCCGCCCTAAATTGCGACCATGATGTTCATGTCCACATTCTTCCCGCTGATCTGACCGGCCCTGCCGCCGGCGCATTCGCGCCATCAGATCGACACGGCGCCCGCGATTGGGGCGCCAAGCGGAGAATGCGTGATGACCAATCCCGAACCCACCGGCCTGACCGAGCGTCAGGTCCAGAGCTTCATCGAGGACGGCTTCGTCAGGATCGACGGCGCCTTCCCCACCGACCTCGCCCGGCAATGCCGGGACGAGTTGTGGGCAGCTGCGGGCCTCTCGCCTGACCGGCCCGAGGACTGGACGCGACCCGTCATCCGGATCGCAGCGATGTCCACGCCCGCCTTCGTCCAGGCCGCCAACACCCCGCTGCTGCACCGGGCCTATGACCAGCTTGCCGGGCCGGGGCGCTGGCTTGCGCCGCAGGGCCTCGGCAGCTTCCCGATCCGCTTCCCCTCGCCCATCGCCCCCCGCGACGATGGCTGGCATGTGGACATGAGCTACGGCGACAGCCCCGACTTCATGGAGTGGCGGGTCAATGTCAAAAGCAGTGGCCGCGCGTTGCTGATGCTGTTCCTGTTCTCGGATGTCGGGCTCGGCGACGCACCGACCCGGATCAGGCAGGGCTCGCACGCCACCATTGCCCGCGAGTTGCTGCCCCATGGGGCGGCAGGCGCGACACTGCGGCAATTGTCGGCGAACGGCTATGCCTCGACCGAGACCTGCCCCGAGGCACTGGCGGCGGGCGCGGCGGGCACGGTCTATCTGTGCCATCCGTTCCTGGTCCATGCGGCGCAACCGCACCGGGGGACAAGACCCCGCTTCATGGCCCAGCCGCCCTTGCTGCCCAAGGGTGAGTTCGACCCGGCCTTGCCGCCCTCGCCCGTCCAGATCGCCATCCGCAGGGCTTGCGGGCTGGCGTTCTGAAGCCGGCAAGGTCCGGGGCTCCGTCAGATGAGCGACGCCCAGGCATCGGTGACGACACCCTGCGTCTTCCCGGTCCTCTCCATGCCACGGCCGTCGTTCACCTTGCGACGATGAAAAGACGGCTGCCGTCGCGGATCAGTTCCAGCGCCGCGACGGCTCGGTGGCCGGCAAGCATGCCACGCAAATCCGCGACCGAGGAAACCGGCGTCCGGTTGACGGCGACGATCATGTCGCCCCGGCGCAGGCCGATCCAGGCCGCAAGCGCTGGTGATCCTGCAGGCCCTGTATCCGGCGCAAGTGCTGCCATGAGAGGGGCAGGCGGCAAAGCGCGGCCCAGAACCGCTCGTCGGACGCACCCCATGCTGCGTGGCCGCATTCTCCGAATGCTGCCGCTCAACTGGCGCTGCGGCGAAATCCTGACCAGAATTTCCGCTTTATAGGGCGGAACGGGCCTTCGATGGCTGGTCTTGTGCAACCCCTTGTCCGCGTCCGGCCCTGCCTGCTGTCATTTCGCGTGATGGTGTCGTAGTGATGGCAAAACGATTCAGGTCAGGCAATGCGAACTCATTTTGCTGCTCTTCTCGCTCTCATGATCGCCACCGGATGCGCGGTCGGTTATGGTGCAGTGGTCAAGGGCGTCGGGCCAGGCGATCTGCTGAAGCTGCGCAAAGGCCCTGGCCTTGACCACAACATTATCATCGGCCTGCCTGACGGAACGCGCCTCACCCGCCAGAACTGCGTCACGAATAACGGCAAGGTCTGGTGCAGGGTCTCACTCGCCGACAGGCCTGGTATCTCGGGTTACGTTTCAGCGGACTATCTGGCGCATCGCTGACAGCAACATGGTCGGCCCAAAGCTGCCGGTCGCTCGGACAGTATGCTGCTTTGCGGCATTCTCCAGAGCAGCCGCTCGTCTCCCAATGCAGCATGCACCGGGCCACGATGGTAGTGCCCCGTGACGGAGCTGCCGTTTGTAGGTGCCGCGCGACGATGCGCACCGCCGCCACAGGGCAGACCCGCAGGGCGGGATGCCGAATTCGTTGCAAAAGCATGAGAGCACTCGGGCATCCAAGGGCGCGGCACTCTGGAAGACAGGCTGCGACCAAAAACTAGGCACCAAGGCCTCCGGCGTTGCACTTCAAGGCCGGTGAGAGGCCCACCACCCACTATGCGATTTCCACCGCCCCCCCCCCTGTGAGACCGCAAAGCGAATAGCCTGACATGTGAAGACTGGCAGGGCCCCCTGGCGGTTGAGCACGGCTACAAAACCGCAGGACAAGTATATATACAGACACCAGCGCAGCAATTCCTGCGAGGGGGACACCGATATTATGAAACTTACACGCATTGAAGTCTTCAATTTTCGCAAACTGCGGTGCGCCCGTCTGGACATGTCGGATAAGCAGACTCTGCTCGTCGGGGCCAACAACAGCGGCAAGACATCGGCCATGAAGGCGCTGCGCAAATTCCTCAAGGATCGCGGCGGTATCGACACGCGTGATGTGACAGCCTCAAACTGGGCCGCGATCGAACAGATCGCGGGCGCCTGGACACAGGAGGCCGAGGCGGATCTCAACCCGCTCTTAGCCCAGCTTCCGTTCCTCGACGTCTGGCTCTATGCGGACACGTCAGAGCTCCACCATGTCGCGCATCTGATCCCCACACTTACCTGGACTGGCGGCCTGCTCGGCGTACGCCTGCGCCTTGAACCCAAGAAAGGGGTCGACATCAAGGCAGGCTACCTTGCCGCGCGCCAAGCCGCCGATGTGCTACATCCAGATGGCACAACGGCCAACGGTTTTGCGCTTTGGCCGCGCAATTTTCGGGAGTTTCTGGACAAACGCATGAAGGACCTGCTCGAGCTGAACGCCCATCTTTTGGACCCTGAAGGCTATACAGCGTCTGGACCAGTTGCGCCGCCGCCCTTGCCACCACTATCAGAGGGGATCGGCCCCAACCCATTTGGCGGTCTCCTGCATATTTGTGAGATAAACGCACAGCGTGGGTTCTCGGATGCCGGTGACGGGAAAGGCGATGATGGCGATACCGCTCATGCCGCAAGCCGAAAAATTGCAAGCCAGATACAGACCTATTTCCACAAACATATTGACCCCGAAACGGACCCTACGCCCGACGACGTCAAAGCGCTCATGGCGATTCATGATGCCGAGACCACCTTTAATGCCCGTCTCAAGAATGGCTTCGCCAATGCCCTCACGGAACTGGAAGAACTTGGCTACCCCGGCGGGCTCAACAATCCGAAACTTTCCATTGCGACGCAGATCAAACCCGTTGATGGGCTCGATCACCCAGCAGCTGTGCAATACGATATCTCGGGCGACGCATCCGGGGTGAGGATGCCAGAAAGCTACAACGGCCTTGGCTTCCAAAACCTGATCTCAATGGTGTTTCAACTTATGCGCTTCCGGGATGACTGGATGCAGGTGGGCAAGTTCAAATCACAGGTGGTGACCCCGGACGACAGGGGCATCGAACCCCTGCAACTGGTGCTGATCGAGGAGCCGGAGGCGCATCTGCATGTTCAGGTGCAGCAGGTCTTCATGGCAAGGGCCCACAAGGTGTTGCGCAACCATAAAGATCTGAAGAAGGAGGACTCGGCTTTTACCACGCAGCTGGTCGTGAGTACCCATTCGGGCCATATCGCGCACGCCGCCGCGTTTGAGGAGCTGCGTTATTTCAAGCGCGATCTGCCAGGTCACGGAGTTGTGCCCACGGCCACTGTGGCGAATATGACGGGGCTCTTTGGCGCGGACACACAAACTCGTCGCTTCGTGACGCGCTATCTGCTGAGCACACATTTTGATCTGTTCTTCGCCGACGCCATCATCGTGATCGAGGGTGCCGCAGAGCGGATCCTGCTGCCGCATCTGATCCAGCATCATTACCCTGACCTTGCTGTGGCCTATCTATCCTTCCTAGAGCTGGGGGGCAGCCACGCGCACCGCATGCGTCCCTTGCTCGAGGCGCTGGAAGTGCCGACGCTGATCATCACCGATCTCGATGCCGTGGCGAAGGTCGACAAAGACGGAAAGACTGTCACGCAATCGGCCCGGCCGCGCTCGGGGGCCGCTCAGACCACCGCGAACCAGGTTCTGAAAACCTGGCTCCCCGGGATGGTGGAGGTCGACAAGCTGATGGCCGCGCCGCCAAATACACTCTGTCATACCGATGCGGCCCGCCCCATCGCCGTCGCCTATCAGACCGCGCAAGAGGTGACGCAGGGTGCGCAGACCCAGGCCATCACGCCCAGCACGTTCGAGGATGCTCTTGCTCTGGCCAACCCGGAGGCCGTGAGGGACGCCGCAAAGGCGGAGTTCGCTTGCGGCATGACCCGTGCTTTTGAGAAATTCATCTCCGACGAGCCCACGCCCGAGGACCTCGCCACTGCGCTCTTTGATCGGTTGGCAAAATACCCGGATAAGGCCGCCTTTGCCTTGGATCTTCTGTACATCGAAGACATCAAGGTGTTGCGCGCGCCTCCCTATATCGAGAAGGGCTTGATCTGGCTTTCGGGCGCACTGACGGGCGGGGAGGGCGCGGCGTGACAGACGTGACCGACGCCACCCGCGACGCTGGCGCTGACGCGACGATCCGCGCGTGCCTGTCCCTCGATCAGCCGCGCAGCTTCTTTCTCTTTGCCGGGGCGGGATCGGGCAAGACGCGCTCTCTCAAGGACGCACTGGAGGGGTTGGACACAGAGATCTTGACCACCTTGCGCAAACACAGCCGCAAGATCGCCGTGATCACCTATACCAACGTTGCCGCAGATGAGATCACGCGCCGTGTCAAGGCTGATCCGGTGTTTCAGGTGCAGACCATCCACAGCTTCGCTTGGTCGCTCATCGAGGGGCGCACGGCTGATATTAGAGGCTGGCTGGAGAGCCGCTTGCAGACAGAGATTGCCGAGATCCAGGCAGCCCATGCGAAGGGCCGGGCGGGCAAAGCCCATGACGAACGCGTCAAGAAGATGGCCTCAAAGGCAAAGCGGCTGGAGCGCCTGGCCGAGATTCGCGCCTTCACCTACGCGCCCGTGGGGGACAATTTTGGCCGCGATGCATTGCAACATACCGAGGTCATTGAGCTTGCCGCGAATTTCCTGACTGAAAGCGAGACGTTCCAAAACATCGTTCTGGCGCGCTACCCGTTCATCCTGATCGATGAGAGCCAGGACACGATGAAAACATTGATGGAGGCGTTTCTAACCTTCGAAGCGCGCCATCGCGGCCGCATCGCCCTAGGGTTGCTCGGGGATACGATGCAGCGCATTTACACAGATGGCTTGCGTGATCTCGCCCAACGGGTGGGGGATTTCGAACAACCGGCCAAACAGATGAACCACCGCAGCCGCGCGCGGATCGTGGACCTGGCGAATGCGATCCGGCGCGACGATGATGGCCGTCAGCAGCAGGCGCGCGAAGACAAACCGGGTGGCACCGTGCGCGTCTTTCTTGCGCCAAGCGAGGGCACGGATCGCGCAGCCTTTGAAGCCTCCACCCGGGCGGAGATGGCCCGCATCACCGGAGACCCCGCGTGGCAGAACGCGGAGGCGATCAAGACCCTCACAATCGAGCGTCACATGGCTGCCGCGCGTCTTAGTTTTAGTGAGCTGTTTGAGCCCCTGAGCAAACCCGACAAGCTCAAGGACGGGTTTCGCGATGGCACCTTGCCCGCGATGCGGCTTTTCACCCACCGGGTCTTGCCTTTGGTGACGGCACAAAGGAATGGGGATGCCTTTGCCGCAATGGCGGTGCTGCGCGACGGCTCACTGCTGGTCGATAAGAGAGGTATCCGGGCGGGGCGCGGGGGCCAGGCCACTGGCCTCGACGCGGCGCGGGCGGGCGTCGCAGCGCTGATGACGCTATTTAAGGACGAACGGGATCCGAGTTGTGCCGAAGTGTTAGCGGTCGTGGCCGAGCACCGGCTGTTCCCGATCCCCGACCAACTTCGGCCCTGTTTGCCTGACGACAGTCCCGTGTCCCAGAACATGGTCGACATCCTTGCCGAGCTTGGTCCCCTCTTTGACGAGCTGGACCTGACCACGCTCGAGGCCACACCACCCACCGAAACCACCATCACCGAGGCCTGGACACAGGCGCTTGAGGCCCCGTTTTCCCAGGTGGCGCGCTACCTCGCCTATGTCGAAGACCGCAGCCCCTATGGCACCCACCAAGGGGTCAAGGGTCTCGAATTTCCCCGGGTCATGGTAATCGCCGACGACGTCCATACACGCTTCAAAGGCCTTGCCTCGTACGAGACGCTGTTTGGCGTGAAGCCCCTTGGTCCAGACGCGCAGAAAAAGGCGGACAAGGGCGAAGAAACTACGATCGAGCGCACCCGCCGTTTGCTGTACGTCACCTGCACACGGGCCGAAGAGAGCCTCGCACTCGTGCTTTATTCCGAGGCCCCCGACGCGATCCGCAGGTTCCTGATCTCCAAAAAATGGGTAGCCGAGGACGAGATCGTGATGGCTGTGACCCACGGATCATATCAGGAAGCTGCACCGCAGAGCTGAACTTGTTCATCAATGACCGCTTTGGGCCGCTAGTTTGGCTGATCAGCAAATCCCACCAACTGGCGGAACTGGGCTCTGAAATCTGCTGCGCCACCGTTGGCTGGGTGACGCAGGACGGTAGCCTGCACACCCAGCTCTTGCAGGTGATCTCTAGCAATATTCCCCACAGCAACAAGCTGACAGTCCTGGGCAAAGAGGGCTCTCAAACTCACAAGTATATCTGCGCTAGCCGCTATCTCAGCTGCGTTCGGCGTCCGATTTGATAGTCGGTTGGCCG